>JAQTUV010000012.1 GCA_028707175.1 Sideroxydans sp. | reverse complement strand
TGGTTGTCTTTTCGCTGTGGATGCTGAAACAACTGTTTACCGACAACAACTGATCGTCCGGTTGTACCGCACCAAATAAAAAAACTCCAGCTTCAAGCTGGAGTTTTTTATTTGGTGGTGATAGGTGCCATTGAATCATCCCTTGCAAACCGCGCCAGTCATAGGTTTGCGCAATTCGCTTTCCCCAGATACCAACAAAAATACCAGCACCCACATATGCTTGATTGCTGAGTATTATATGTCATCCACCCCCTGCTAGTTCATGCCATTGCCTATTATTCGTGAACTGGCAACTTAGGGGCGGATAGGACGAGGTTTTGGGGCGTGCCATGCAGTAGCACTATCCCATCAGCTAATCCCACCAGTTCGCGAACCTTTTTCAATTCTTGCCGTGTGAGTGTCGATTGGTAATTCCCTTCTGTTGGGTCGAGTTGATACATTGCCACAACCGGAACTACTAGCTCCCTAGCTAGCCGTTTCAACCTGATTAGGACATTTCTAGGTTCTTCTAGTCGAAACTGGCTATCCACCACGTGTTGCAGGCAGTTCAATAGTATTAACCTGTTTCCGCCAGCAACTTCTGATTGGCTCTCCGCATTCCGGCACATTTGGTCAATCGAAACCGCCCTAATCGGGTTGATATAATAAATGTGCGACCTACTCAACTCATCCAAGGTTGAAGACAAACGCTCTATTTCTGACTCACTTAGCAGTCCGTCATATATCCCCGCTTCAGGAGGAATATCGGCAAGGTCGCCAATCAACCGTCGGCTGAATCTCAAATAGGATTCTGACATGTTGTAATACGTCATCGAGAGGTTTTGCCTTATTCCGACATCCTTAACGACCTCATCGCAAAACACCCCCTTCAACCCCTTGTCACGGGCAGCAACTACCAATAGTTCACCGCCACTCAAGGTGTCCATTGGGCTAATCACTGCGCTAGAGCTGGAGCCAATGGTTAGGTTCTTCGAACAACCTATGGGGAGCTGGTAAATCTGTTCGATGTCCTGAGAGAGTCCTGCTGCAAATGAGGCGATAGACTGCAATCCGCCCTCCGCTAGCTTTTCCAGTGTGGCGTTTTTCATCTCGCGGATTCCCTATGTTTAAGCACAAGCAAGTACCAACCAGAGGCTCGGTAGCGCTCGAATGATCTCTGCCTCGGGGGGCGATGAGGATTGGGATCTAGCACGGCCTGCCGGTCAAAAACCACCCAATGAAAATTCTGCCGTTTGCGCCGGTGATTAACGGGAATGATGGCGCTGCCTGCGACTTCATCCCATGTCACAAACTTCTTTCGTTGAACTTGGCAGCCAAGCTCAATTAAAGCAGCTTCCAAATTGTTGTGGCTGGTGTAGAACGATTTAACATCGTCAAAGCCAAACACCTCAAATGCCCGCCGATAGGTCACATTGGCAACCATCGCAACGCAGGCAACCCCACAATCACTTTTGTAACGCTGACGAATCCTTCTGACTCCCTTTGTATTGGTCAATGCCGCATTCACTTCTCGACCTACCAACGCCACAGATTTTTCGGGCGACCGACTACGGTTGATGTTCATTGTGCATTTCCTCGACGAATATCTTCCTGCATGACAAAAAAATGAGCCCGCGGGGTTTTTCAACTTTGCGGGCCTGAGTGTTGTGGCGTTTTCATTTATTTCGCTCCCATAACGCCACCAAAAGAGCTTGTTGTTTATTCCGTGCAAGTGAATGCCTGCCGGTGGACTGGCCTCCTTTCTAATTTCGTAAACTTTGGATAACTACCGATTGAACCGCGGCAACTGAAACAATGGGACGGAACGTGTAATGAAACCAGGTAAAACGAATTCGTTGCTTTCAGTATTCCTCTGGCAGTAGCAATGTGGTGCTACTCCTATCAGCCTCGGTGATTACCCAAATCCGCTCCTCACCAATTAGGTAGCTCGAAAGAATTCGGAAGCCATTTACGATTGACCGTTCATTTTCCTCAGCGTCTTCAGGAGGAACGTTTCCCCAGTCGCCACTTTGATGCCGCCGAATCAAGTCAGCGGCATTAACTGCCCCACGGTCGAACAATTCCAACGCACCGGGCGTGGCAACAATCTGCCCCAACGGAAAACAAATAGTTTTTGAACTAAGCTTTGTTGGCTCGTGTTGAGTTTCTTCGTTCATGTATTTCACCTTTTAATGGACGAACGAATGCCTGCCGAAGCAAACGCTACGGATTTAATTCGGTCGGTTAGTTTTTCGTGACGGAGGTAAAGCTGGAAATTGAGAATGCGTGCATCAAATGCTGGCTTTCAGCCAATGGGGAAAGCGCTCAAAGCCAGCACAAAATTACTGCACATGATACATTCTACGCCACTTTTTCGGCAAAAACAATGTTTTTATGCATAAAAACAACGTGTTGCAAATCCATGGCGTTCGAGATTTATTCCTAATTCAGAGGGATAGCACAACGGTTTGACTCCTCCGCGCCATAAATCGGCCGAAGCGGTCATTCGTCGCTTATCCGACCATCGTCCGCGAGGCGTCCATGTCTAAATTCTGAGTCATCCTATGCACTTAGGAAGGTTTCCTCATGGTCATTTACACATGAGTTATCGTTTGATTATGATATGCTTGAAAAGCGTGTTTGCTTAGCATATTTAGTGACCTAACGAGATCCCGTCAAAAAGTGAAAATAGAACCCTTCCGATTTATTGATTTGTTTGCTGGACTGGGAGGATTTCACCTCGCACTCGAACGCTTGGGCGGGACATGTGTTTTTGCCGCCGAATGGAAAGAGAATCTGCGGGATTTATACGAGTCAAACTTCGGACTTCGTCCTTCAGGCGATATTACGCAAGTCTCCCCGGAATCAATACCTGAGCATGACGTTTTAACAGCAGGTTTTCCATGCCAACCATTTTCGAAAGCCGGCGAGCAACTCGGGTTTGAATGTACAAAACAAGGAGGTCTGTTTTTTAATGTTGAAGAGATTCTTCGGCAAAAAAAACCGAGTTTCTTCATCCTTGAAAATGTACCAAATCTACTCAAACACGACCAGGGAAAGACTTGGGAGAAGATTCAGAAGCTACTTGGGCCTGATGGACTTGGATACCATATAGATGCTGCAAAACTCTCACCGCACAATTTTGGAATCCCGCAGATTCGAGAACGAATATACATTGTCGGCTCTCTGAAGCCGCTATCCAGCTTTATTTGGCCAGAGACTACAGATGTTGAAACCTCAATTGACAACATTCTTGACGATCACCCGGCCGATGCAAAACAGTTATCTCCACAAGTGCTCGAATGCCTAGATGTTTGGAACGCGTTTCTAAAAGCATGTCCAAAGGATGTAACCCTTCCGTCATTTCCACTGTGGTCAATGGAGTGGGGGGCGACCTATCCCTTTGAAGATGATTCCCCCTATGCTCATAGAGTAATGTACGGTGATGAAGCGCTCAAAGGATATAAAGGCAACCATGGTCGCAAGCTCGGATATATTCGCGACATCGAAGAACGCTGGATGGCATTGCCAAGCCATGGGCGTACCGAACAGTTAGAATTCCCAAAGTGGAAGAAGGATTTTATTCGAAGTAATCGTCAATTCTACGAAGACAATAAAGCATGGATTGATCCGTGGATGCCTAGCATCCTGAAGTTCCCGTCCAGCTTGCAGAAGCTTGAATGGAACGTCCAAGGGGGGGAACACGATATATGGAAATACGTTCTCCAGTTCCGCGCGTCTGGGGTGCGTATTAAGCGTCGCACGACTGCGCCAAGCCTTATCGCGATGACTGATACGCAAGTGCCAATAATCGGCTGGGAAAAGCGCTATATGACCCCCCGCGAGTGCGCTCGATTGCAGAGTTTAGACGACCTGAAGAAGTTGCCAGACAGTCCTACGCAGGCGTTTCATGCTTTAGGCAATGCGGTTAATACTACTGTAGTGGAACGTGTAGCCAAAGCACTGCTCTTGGGCACAAATGCCGCGCCATTAACGTTGCCAGCCGGGATGAAGAGAGCGAATGAATCTGCCGACTTGGAGATGGCAGCATGAATGCCATCGAGGATTCTCACCTACCGCCTATCGAAATTCGACCAGAAGTTACTGTACTTTCAGTACTGCGGCATTTGAACTACAAGGCGTGGTTTGCCATCGCAGAGTTCATCGACAACGCCCTCCAAAGCTCTATTGCAGATGGGGATCGACTCAAGGCGCTTCATGGTGACAACTTCCAACTGGCTGTGGATGTGCACCTTGACACAACCGAACCTGGACTGATTGTCATCACCGATAACGCCGGCGGAATTCCTATAGTCGATTTCCCACGTGCTTTTCGGGCAGCACAAATACCCACGGATAGAAGCGGGCTCTCCGAGTTCGGCATGGGAATGAAAAGCGCAGCTTGCTGGTTCGCGGAAACATGGAGTGTCCGCACTAAGGCTCTCGGCGAATCCGTCGAACGAACCATCCACTTCGACGTCAAGCATATCGTAGAGAACAAGATTGAAAGTTTGAACACAGAGACGCTTAAAGCTGATCCTAATGCGCACTACACCGTCGTTTCTCTGCGCGGCCTCCACCATCTCCCTCAAGGCCGCACCATCGGCAAAATTAAAGACCACCTCGCTAGTATTTATCGCGTGTTTATTCGAGACGGTCGATTAGTCCTTAGCTTCAATGGCGAACCACTGAGCTACCAGTCCCCGAAGATATTGAAAACCGTCCACTATGTTGCGCCAGGTGTTGCAGCACAAGGAGATGATGTCGTTCCAGTCGAGTGGCGCAAGAAGATTGATCTTGATTTTGGTGATGGGCAGCGTGTCACTGGTTTTGCCGCGCTACGTGAAGTTGGCTCTACGCCGCTAGCTGGGTTTGCGCTCTTTAGGAGAGATCGACTAATTGTCGGTAGCCACGATGAGACTTACCGCCCCCCCTATATTTTCAAGCATACCAACAGTTACCCATACCAAAGACTTTTCGGTGAGTTGCACGTAGAAGGTTTTGAAGTGAGCCACACAAAGGATGGCTTTCGTTGGGAAGCGTATGAAGATATCTTCCTTGAATACCTCAAAAAAGCCATCGAAAAGGCTCCGCTTGATTTGCTCGCACAAGCTGAGAACTATCGCGCACTACCATCCAAAAAATCTATTGAAGCGCAAGCAACGGCAGCAACTGAGTTAGTAGCCGAGCACTTAGAAAAAGATGTCGGACCACTTCTGGTTGAGGCAAGGCAGCATCCGGCAGAGCCAACCGAGTTGCCTCACGAAATCAGCAGCAGTCTATTACAGGCGTCCGAGCGTACGGTAACCGTAGATGATAGTGACTACCGCTGGATCATAACCCTGCGCACATCTGTTGACCCAGCACGGGATGCTTGGGTTTCTCTGTCAAAAATGGAGCAAGAGGAAGAGGATTCAGATCGAGTCCGCCGATTGACCATCGACTTATCTCTTGCACACCCGTTTTCAACTGAGTTTATTGGAGCTCATAACGAGAACGTGGAACTCTTCCTTCGAATAGCGTCTGCAGTCTGTATTTCCTTGGTGTTGTCCGAGGATTTGACTGGAGAGCCCCCTCAAAGCGTTCTTTATCACTTCAACTACCTTCTGCGGGGCGCACTCGCTCATACGGTATTCCACCATGACAACATCCATCAAAATTCTCAAGACCATCAAGCCTCCACTCCGCTGGGTGCCTGAGCGCCGCGACTTCACTGAGGAATTTCTCCAAAGTAAGTCGAAAGATCCCAATGGGCCAAGTTACGATGACCTCGTAACTGGCGAAGATTCAGTATTGCAGGAAGCACAACGAATTCTTGGGCGCTGCCTACCTCCAACGGAGTCGAGCGGTCGAGAAACTGGCCTTGTAGTCGGATACGTTCAAAGTGGCAAGACGATGTCCTTTGAAACTGTCATTTCGCTCGCACGAGATAATGGATATGGCATGGTAATCGTATTCGCCGGTACTAAGAAAAACCTTCGCGAACAGTCCGAGGATCGTCTAACAAAGGATCTCGGCATCGACGAAGGAGATAATTGGTACCACTTCTCGAACCCTACAAAGGCTGTCATCAATCAAATCGAGGACAAAATCGAGGCCTGGAAAAAACGACCGGCAAAGAAAGCCGTCCTTGTTACAGTATTAAAGCAAGTTGACCACCTTGATAATTTAGCAAGCGTGCTGAAAAAACTGCCTTTGGACCGAGTGCCGGTACTAATAATTGACGATGAAAGTGACCAGGCCAGCTTGAATACGAAAGCTGCCCAGATTCGTGCAGCCAAAGTGGCCGCTAATGCCAGAAGCACGACCTATGACCGCATAGGAATTGTTCGTGACGCAGTGCCGCATCATTCCTTTTTACAATACACCGCGACACCCCAAGCAAATCTTCTTCTGGCCCAAACTGACCTCCTTAATCCATCATTTGCAGAGATCGTGACGCCCGGATCGGCATATACCGGCGGAAAAGCGTTCTTTAAAGAAATTCCGGGCTTGGTTATCGACATCCCAGTTCGCGAAGTCCCTAGTCCAAACAATGTAATTTCTGCCGCCCCCAAGAGCTTGCTCAGCGCTTTGCGCTATTTTCTTTTGGTCTCCGCGCAGCATGCTTTAACCAAAGTAAGAGGAAAGGATCGTAACCGATCCATGATGGTTCATCCTGCAATGCAAACTACTTCGCACAAGGTCTATAAAGCGTGGGTAGATAAATCGCTTAAGACACTAACATCCTATGTTGAACGGCAGCACGCGAAGGCTCCCGCTGATGTTGAAACGCGATTCCAAGCGGAATACGCCTCGCTAAAACAGACCTATCCAGACTTAAGGCCTCTTGCCGAACTCATCGAATCAATGGTTAACGATGTTTTTGGCGAAATGAACTGCGTAGAAGTAAACGGCACCCCCGATGCAGAGAAGAAGGTTAAATGGAAATCAACTCCATACTGGATCCTTGTGGGCGGGGCAAAACTTGATAGGGGCTATACGGTGGAGGGGTTGGTGACCACCTACATGCCTAGACCCCTCGGAAGCTCGCCTGCAGCTGATACGCTCCAGCAAAGAGCTCGATTTTTCGGCTACAAAAAGGACTACTTGGGATTATGCCGAGTGTTCGTGCAGGACAACGTCCGAGAAGCGTTTGCTAACTATGTCGACCATGAAGAGTTTGTACGTTCCGCCCTCGTTGGCAATCGCGGCAAACCGCTGAAAAGCTGGCGACGTGATTTCATTCTTGATGCCCTCCTAAAACCAACAAGGCCAAATGTGATTGGTCTCAGCACACGTCGCATTACCGTAGACGGATGGATGGTACCAGGAGCACTTCAAAGAGAAGCGGGGGCAGCAGAGACCAACAGGAAATTGCTGATTGAAGTAGTAACAAAATGGAAGAAATCCTTCGGACCCGCCAAGAATGCCGCAGAGTTTCCACAATTCAAGGGATCCAAAAGCGTCTCGCCCAACTTCGTCATCGAATCTGTACCATTAAGGACAGTGCTCGAAGACTTCCTGCTGAACGTGGAGGCCAGAGATGCGACTGACGCGGAAGAACACAGCGCCATTCTCATCGGCATGGCCGAGTTACTCCGTAAACACCCAGACTTAAAAACCGATGTGTTCCTGATGAACAATCTTGAGCCTCAATACCGCACTCGCGACGCCGGGCGTGGCTTCCCAGCTGGGCACCCGAATGCTCCCATCAATCAATACTTCAGTCAGAGCGCTGACTCTATCAACGATAAAAGCTTCTTTTCCCATAACCGAGTGAGTCTTCAACTACGTAGATTTAATCTCGGTACGAAGCCAAGGGATACAAGTAGTGCTGATATTTTGGACGTTACCTGGTTTGCATTAAATGTTCCGAATTCATTAAGTAAAGACCTTCACATCGAAGACCGGGGTTGAGCGTGAACAATCTGTACTCTTCGTTCCTAGGCTTACCAAATGCCGCTACACCCAACGAATTCAATGCGATTCATTTAAGCACCAAGCGGAAAGATTTTCTCGCAAAAAATGCTGATGGAGCGCCAGTATTCTTGCTTCACGATTCAAGCGTCGCAAAATATAACCCTAGCATTAATTTTCGACATCTATCGGCAGTGTTTCATGCAACATGCCGTGTTCAAACCAATTCTGACAACTTGGAAGATCAGTTCTGCCTTGTGTCTTGTGACGCAACTGCGCCCGAGTTGCATGAGTTATTTATACGATGTGTTGCAGCCGCTGTTGAAGAACTGCCCGACAGCAGTAGCACAAAGGAAATTGAATCCTGCATCACACAGCTACGGGACTTGTTTCGAGCATTGGCACTACCAAGCAACCGGGAGGTATCTGGACTTTGGGCTGAACTATTCGTCATCCTGAAGTGTGGGAATCCTGAACAGGCAATGAGTCTTTGGCATGAGGACCAATTCGACAGATTTGACTTTGCGAATAGCGCCAAACATATCGAAGTCAAATCTACAGTGAGAGGACTTCGAGCCCATGAATTTGCGTTGGAGCAACTTTCCCCCCCCGCCAGAGGGGAAGGCTTTGTGATATCACTATTACTGCAGCCTCTTTCAGGTGGAAGCGGCATACTGGACCTTGCGCGAGAAATTGAGGCCGCTGTCACCTCTCCTCGTTTAAAACAGAAACTTTGGGAGAACGTGGCAAAAGCTTTGGGCGCAGACTATTCTGACAAACTCGACAAGTGTTTTGACCAAGCTTTTGCAGAGAGATGTCTAGTTGTATATGCGATGAATGACATCCCGCGCCCCGAAACGCCATCAGACCCAAGGGTATCCGCACTTCGATTTGTCTCGGATTTGACGGCAGTTTCTACTTCGCTACCGGGTACGCCATCTGCAGCATTAGCACGTATCTTTCGGGCAGACTCAGCTACTACACAATAGTTGAGCCAACACCGACATCAACATTGTGATGATACTTGGATGAACGCTAACTGGGTCTAACGAAAAACAAAATTATCGAACTGACGTTTTTCGTCAAATGATAACGCAAGTTCTCTCGCCAACATTCATTACAACCTAACTACGCTTCCGGCTCCGCCATCATTTCTCTCTTCTTTTGATCTTCCAGCCTTATTTTTATTGCGAGATTTTTGACTATTTAAGGCAAGTTCCTTGAGGTGATAATCAAAAAATTCCCGCGCTTTTGGAATGAAGTCTTCTCCAGACAACTTCAATACCTCCTCCCCGCCATAAATTAATGTTAGCCAATGGGGGTGCCAAGAGCCCACATCCCTTTCTTCCTCGTATTTGCGAAGCAGCGGATTCTTTTCGGCCCGCTCAACAACCTGTCCTTTTTCTGTTATGTCGCGGACGGTTACCGTTGGCGCTCCCTTGGCGCTATTCAATAGTTCGCGTAATTGAGCGACATAAATTGGACTAAAAAAGATATATGCCAAGTCAGTGTTAATTGTTTCATCCACACATGAATTAATCGCACTCATAATGTCGTCGCGATTTTTTATTCTTGTTTTCATGTCCTCGGCCACTTCGACAGTATGCTGTAGCGCCATGTGGACGGCGTTATTATCACCAGTTGAGTAAACGCGATTCCCAATTTCAGTGGCCCCAAGAATATTCATATTACGAAAACGAGATGAGCCGCCCACCCTGAAAAATGGATTTTTTGCATACCACTTGCTAAGGAGATTCTCAGGTTCCAGCTCAAATGATGGTGAAGAAAATTCGTAATATCCGCCCCTCACTGCATCACCGGCCAATTTTGCATACCTGACATAAACATCGTTTGTCTTGATTAACGTACACAGCTTATCTAGATTGCGAGGAGCGAGAGATTGTCTTGCAGCTTCCGCCTCAGTCTGTTTGGCTAACGCTGCCTTTTCGGCCAAGTCCTTTTGCTGTAATTGAAGTTCTTCTATCGCCTTTATCCGAGAATAATATTCAGGGGTAAATGATATTTTGTATGTGATGCTGGTGTAGTTTGCTTTGAGACGGGGTCGAAATTCGTTCACAGTCCCTTTGAAAATTGAGTCCTTAAACACGCCCTGTTCTGTCCATTCAACAGTGACATACTTATTAATAAATGCCTCAGTAAGGCCTCTTGAGTGAATTTTCTCCATGTCCGGTTCTGCACAGCTAAGTTCAAGCGCGACAAATGCATTGGCTCGCCCTGAGTTTGCCGGGCGGCTTTGCAGATCCCGGCTCCCCCTCACGACTGCGGCAAAATCGAGCCTGGTAATATCATCCCCATATCCTGCGTTTTTGTAACTCCGTATCGCCGAGTCAATAGAATGAGCTATCCCACTTTCTCTTAGTATTGGATTACATGTCCATGCTGCTTCAATCAGTTCATCTTCGGATGCTGCATTTACTGTCGCTGAAAGCGAGGCAAGGCCAATGCCTAGGCAAACCAGTATCGGACGCGAGAATCGAATCATGTTTTCTCCTGTTTAGAATTTTGTTGTTTACGTGGATGAGCTACCGAATGCCCGTTGGTGCTTTTGCACTTCATTCGCACGCTCATGGGCACCTTAACGAGCCATTAAGATTTGCATCTCCCCGCTGGTAATTTCTGGCCTCATTGCTTTGCCAATTGTTGGTCAACTAACTTGTTGATAATGGGCGAGACCATAGCTAGGTATCCATTAGCTTGGGCGTAATCCATTTTTGCCCCAACAAGCACTGGAATGATTCGAGGCATGAATACGTCATCGGCAAAATATGCGGTTGGGGGAAAGTTCATTGCCGCAGCAAACATCTGGTCGATATGCCTTGAAGCGAGGTCAAGGTAAAGACAATAGAACTGGCTGCCCTTTGGTTTCTGATAGCAGCCCTCCACCTTCTGCACTAGAGCGACCATTCCACCGCTACTGTAGGCGCCAACGGATACCTGAACCGCCTTCGCCAGTTCCTTTTCTACCGTTGCTTGACTTCTACTTTCGGCGAAACCGCTGGTAGAAAGCAGCATCATGAGAATCAAGCCAATTGAGGAAATATTTTTCATTTTTATCCTGCCCCCCTACTGTTTGCAGGAAGCTGCAATGTTTTGAATTTCGGCTCTCACTTCTTGATCCGTCTCCAATGCCCTCATCCTCTGCTCGGAAATTGTCGTGGACGCTTTGTCGATGAGGCAGCCGCAAAATACCACGCCGTTGGTGTCTCCCTTTTCCATAGCCCTGTCGGCACATTCGTTGTATGTGTTTTGCTTAAACATAGATGACCAGCTAACGACTGATTGAGACTCGTTTTCACGAACTTGATTTTGAGTCTGTAGCCTTGCTTCTTCTGCAACAGACTCTTGCGCAGCACGCTCCCTTTCAACTTCCTGAGCTTTATGCTGGTAATCGCGGTAAGCCGGAACCGCAATCGCCGCAAAAAGGCCGATGACAAATGGCATAAGCAGAGCAACAATTACCCCCCAGAAAGACCATTTCTTTTGCACGCGGTTGAAATGGTCTACAGAGTCCCATGTCCTGTTATTCCATGCCCATTCCCGCCCATTAATTCCGAGGATAATCGCCATGACAATTCCAACGATGGGAATTAGGGCTAAGAGTCCAATCCATGTTTTGTTGCCAATCGCCCAAATCCAATTGAGTAGGAAGGCCCCCCATGACCAGCCTTTGACTCCTTCAGGAATGGCTTCAGTTGAAGAATTGGAGAACCCGAGATTTGTGCCGCACGACTTACAGAACTTTGCATCATCGACATTTTCAATGCCGCATTTAGAGCAAAACATTTAATCCCCTTTTTAGACAACACATCAACGCGACTTCGGGCAAGCCTAGTCGCCGCGTTCCTCCTAGTGAACGATGTAATTTTCGACAGAACTGTCACTTATAGTGCGGGAAACTATAGAGCGTCGCCGCATATAGGTCAATTCTCTATCCTCGCAAGACTCTATTTCATAGAAATCTTCGATGGATTACTCACCGCTAGAATTGTTTGGGCTTCATTTGGTCGAGTTGAGAAAAGTCCATGGCTGGTCTCAAGAACGGCTAGCCCTGGAAAGTGGACTAGCCAGGTCATACATCGGGGGTATAGAACGCGGTCAGCGCAACCTCGCGCTAATCAATATCTGCATCTTGGCTGACACATTGGGTGTTACGCCAAGCGAAATGCTGAACTTCCTCTCCCACGATACGAAGAAGAAGCGGAAGTAGTGCCCCCCCGCCTAGAATCGCTCCCAAGCTGCCTATCGAAATACAGGCTGCCAGAAGGAGATCCTTGACCGCATGAACAGTCTCATGCGGTCAGGTCAAGGCATCATCAATTCCCCCTGCCGGATGCCTCCAATCTTTTCTTTATCAACGTTTTCAACTTATCCAGAGCAGCATCAATCGACCGACGGCAGTAAACATGGTCAGCCAATTCCTTGGGGGGCTTGTACTGCCCATTGATTGCAAGCAAGTCGCCCAGCTTTGGGTGCAGTTCGTTCCGTTGCACTTCCCAAGGGATGCTAAGGTCAACTCTAACTTTGCGCAGAAGCCGTTGCCTGATTGGATAGAACCTACGGCTATTGCTGCCCCTCAGGGAGATGTGCTTTCTGACATTCCTACCTTCCAAATGCCAGACAAGTATTTGCTTCTCCTCTGCGGACAATTTATCAAGGTGCTCCAACTTTGGCATTCTCGTCCGCAAATTTTCGTCGAGTCGGAGATAGCTCCTGATGGTTTCAATCCCAATGTCGTATGGGCTGTCCCCCTTGACGTACTTCCAAGACTGAATGGACTGTCGATGTTTGTCCTCCAGCCATGAGTGGTTTAGAGTGATTTCTACCCGCAAGTACTTGCCAGCTTCCGCGCGCAATGCAGCCTCGACTTCCGGCGATGCAAAACGTGACGAAGCGCCACCGACCACTCCATCTTTAACGTAGCAGGAGACTTGGTAGTCGTGGTGTTTCATATAGACCGTAGCCCGCTCCTTTGTACCTACTTCGTAAACCTTGTCCTTTCGCAAACGCTTTTTTCTTGTCTTCTTATTGTGAAGTGCAGCCCCTTGCGAATACATGCCTCGCCTCGCTGTGTGCGCCCCCGTCTTATTCGAACAGTTCGCTAGATAGGTCAACGTCACCGACCGAATAACAGCGGTCGTGGTTGAAAACGAATTTACCACCTCCTTTGAGCATCCCTGTTCAGCAAGCCAATATTGAAGTAGATACAACGCAGCCCACCCTCCCCTGAATACGCCGTTTTTCAACAGCAAGTTGTTTCCAATAATGCACGCTGGCGGGTTAAGTTCCATCTCGTATCCGACCAGCACAGGATGCTGGCCACCTCCCCATCTGAACACGGCACGAACCCTATAGCCCTCACTGGTTAGAGGTGAGCGTCCTGTTTCCCAGCGTCCAAATGGGGTTCCCAACTCCCCATTGTTATCAAGTGGGATAAGTGTCTTGTATGGGAAATTCAAACGCTCCCGCTCTTCCAAAGGCATTTCCCTTATTAGGAAGACAATACTTACTGAGTCACACATATTGCCCTCCTTCACATTGATTACCCTTGAATGTCACTAGTCTCGGGAAACAGTTGGAATCAATAATTAGTTCCCCACAGGCCATCAAATTAGTGACAGTTATTAAAGAGAAGAATTTAGCGTCGTTTTCTCCTTGCCCTGCCCTCGATTCAGTACAAAATCCCACGATTTCCCGCTCAAAACTCGCTTTGTAAAGCCTAATAGTTTTTGCCTGCGATTCCGTAACTCCAGGAGTTACCAAATGCTCACGAAGCCTCATTTACCTTGCTCCCCGGTTAAGTTGCCGGCAGCAGAAGTGCCAAGATTTTCCAAATATGTACGCAACTCTCCCACCTGCCATGCCGTTGTGCGCATTCCTAGCTTTACCGGAGAGGGCACCCGCGAACTCTTCACCCACCGCCATAAGCTGGATTTTGAGCAACTCAATAGGGCCAGTACCACAGGCTCTCTGACAAAAGCGCTTCGAGGTAATGAATCGAAATTTTCGATTTCCAACGGAATACTGCGACCCGTTTTGTTACTGTATTTCGTTTGTGGTATTGAGTGATTGGCATCAGACTTTTGCGATGATCCGCTCGGGTGAGTCGTCTGCATTTTTTGAACCATATAGTCTCCTTAGGTGTTTTCCCGTTACGCAACGGGAAGGGAAATATAGGCAACTGTGTACACAAATAAAATGACCGATGTTTGTTTGAAACATCGGTCATTTATTCACTTCATAAACACTGCTATGGCGCCGCTAACGTTTTTTCTTGTTAGGCCTTAATGCTATATAACGGTAGAGCAATTTCATGCACTCCTCCGCTGTTGCCTTGTGTTTATATGTCTCCCGCACAAGAGAATCCAGATTTTCTTCATCTGCACCGGGAGGCAATTTATTCAAGCATGCAGTGATTTCTTTGGGCTCCATTCCTTGCGCTTGCATGTCGAGAATCCTCAGGTATCTTGGAAACAGATTCGCTTTGGGATTTTTCCTGCCAATTTTCTTGTTCAACAGTTTTTGAAATTCAGCAAGATTCTTCTGTAATACTGTTCTTGCCTTGTTAATCTGCGCATCGACTGCCTGCTTGGCGTTTAACGCCGATGTAAGCTTGAAGCGGATGACTACCTGCCCAGGATAGATTCCAATATTCTCTCGCATCACTTCAGGCCCAAGGTTTATCCAACTTTTAATTGCGCCCTCTTTAAATGTTGGGTATCCGTCTTTCTTGGTTTGCACATCCGCATAGTATTTAAACTTAGTGAGACCGAACTGCTTCGCTACCGCAGCCTTTTCTTCGTCCGTTCCATTCACCGCCCTATCCGAAGCTTTTTGAAACTCTGGATTGCGACAAAGGAATTCCCACGCCCACCTTCTATACGACCATGATTTGCACTTTTTATAGTCCTTCTCATTTTTTCCATCATGAAATTTCTTTTGTTTCCTACTTCCATTTTTTCCATCGACGGCGATTTTCGATTTACTCATTTTCAATCCATTATGTTTAGAGATTACGACTCAATAACAATTGATACCTGCTCGACATGGTATCTACGCTGCTTTTTGCAGAGGCAATACATCCGCACCAAGCTTCAGCTTGTCCAGATAATCCGCCCAAGCCTGCATCATGGCTGTCCGCTCAGGTAAATACATGCGCCATGCGTCGCGCTTATACGCTGCTTTGATTTTGTTCGGTTCTTCATGCGCCAATTGCCGCTCCAGCCACTCCTGCTTATAGCCCATGTTGTCGAGGATGGTGGATGCCATCGCCCTAAACCCGTGCGGCGTCATTTCATCGTTAGCCCACCCCATACGGCGCAATGCCGACCTAATCGCGTTGTCGCTCATCGGCCTATCGTGGTCGCGCTCGCCGTGGAATACATACTTGCCATTGCCAGTCAGAGGTTGTATTTCGCGCAACACTTCCACCGCTTGCTTTGCCAACGGGACAATATGCGTGATTCCCATTTTCATTTTCTCTGCGGGGATAATCCATACCGCTTTATCAAAATCGAGCTCTCCCCACTCCATCCTGCGCAATTCGCCGGGACGCACAAAAAGAAGCGGCGAAAGCTTGAAGGCGCTCTTTACGATGTATGACCCCTGATAGCCATCGATGTCACGCATCAACTCGCCGACCTTTTTCGGGTCTGTAATCGCCGCGAAGTGCCTGTCTTTCCTCACTGGTGGTAACGCCCCACGTAAATCCCCCGTGGGGTCACGTTCAGCCCGTCCAGTTGCCACCGCGTAGCGGAATACCTGGCCGCAGTTTGCTAGAGCGCGATGAGCGGTTTCCAGCGCTCCGCGACTTTCTATTCTGCGTATCGCGACCAGCAGAGTAGGCCCGGTAATTTCGGCGATGGGACGCGCCCCAATCCACGGGAATATGTCCTTTTCCAGCCGGGCGATAATCTTGCTCGAATGATTTTCTTTCCAGTTGGGGGAGTGGCGCTTAAACCATTCGCAAGCGACGGCTTCAAAGCTGCTTTCAGCTTGAACAATGATTGCCGCTTTTCGGGCTCGCTTTGCCATGCCTGGATCAACATTGTTCGCCAGCAGCTTGCGCGCTTCATCTCGACGACCACGTGCGTCAGCCAAGCCCACATCTGGATATACGCCAATCGCCAATGTTTTCTGCTTACCTGCAAAACGGTAGAACATGCGCCAATACTTGCTGCCCTTAGGTTCCACCAACAAATAAAGGCCTGCTCCATCCGTCATCTTGTAAGGTTTGGCTTCTGGCTTCGCTTTCTTAACTGCCAATTCCGTAAGCTTGTTCATCGTTCACCTCTTTTTCAGTCGAAATAAATGGCGAGCCACTGCCGTTGCTTGCAGAAAGCTCGATTTGCCGAATTGTGGATTTACAGTTTGATGTATCGTTTTTCGACGTGACTTGAAAAACGAATTGTTTGACCAAGGGCATTGCAAGCCAGTCGGCTTACAAGCGTCCGCCACTTGTTTACAGCGACAAAAGCAGATTCCTTCAATGCCCAAAGGAGTTCTGCTAATGCTGTTCAGGTTGTACTGCTTGTTACTGAGACTCCAACTGCCTAAAGGCCAGTAACAGCCTTCTTTTTGAAATTGCTGGTATCTGGGTTTCAGTTCTTTACAGGTACCAGCAGAAGTACCAGCAAATGCCTGGGATTCAGTAAAATCACATGAACCCCCATGAAACAAAAAAACCCGCCAAGGTATTGATCCTTGTGGGTTTTTGTAGGTTTCTGATGCAGCTTGAAACCGTTGTTTGGTGGTGATAGGTGGACTTGAACCACCGACCCCAGCATTATGAGTGCTGTGCTCTAACCAACTGAGCTATATCACCGTAACTTTGCCCTTGCGGCGCAATCCGTCCGACCGCGCCAATTCAGGA
>JAQTUV010000011.1:7204-18093 GCA_028707175.1 Sideroxydans sp. | reverse complement strand
GGCATCAATGCCTTCTCGCGTTATGAAAACGGAAAGACCAAACCTCCGCTGGCTTTGGTCAAATTATTCAAGCTGCTCGATCGTCACCCGGATCTGCTCAACGAGGTTAGAGCCGCCTGACCCCCTGCTTCGTTTGGTTTATGCCGGGCATTACAGTACATTACCGCACAATTGAATTTTACTCACTGCCTGAAAAATCGGACAGCCAAGACAAGGACACAATGACGCAAAAAATAGGCGCGGGACTGCTCGAATATGCAGGGAAAATCTGGGATACCGCCGATACGCTGCGCGGCGCGGGGATCAAGGAAAGCGAATGGCCTACTTACATGATGCCGTTCTTCGCGCTGATGATGCTCGAATCCCGTCTGCGCCGTTTCAAGAATGAACGCATTACAGAGTATGAAAGAGAAACGGGCGTTACATTCAATTCTGAGGATGCGACACATGCCCAATGGCTGGACGACTCCGCCAAAGCCCGTAATAACGGATACCATAAGGACTTGCTGCTATTTGACAAAGGACTGCGCGAAACCTGTTTAGTGCCCGGCGGAAACTTCCTCAATCGTCTGCTCTCGCATCTGAACCAATATGACCCTGATACCAAGAAGCTGCTGGGGATCGATTACGCACAAGGTTCGGCCAAATTCCTCGACATGCAGGGCAAGGCATCCGATCTCAATGCCCGCGACAATAATCCTCTTTACCCCTTCGCGCAGAAATGGGCGTCGATTGATCTCACGCTTTTCGATAACTCGGAAATCACCACTATCGAAGAACACATCAAACGTAAGTGGGCGGACATCTCGGCAGAAACCGCCGGTGAGCAATACACCCCGTCCGATGTGATCGATCTGGCCACCTCCATCCTTGTGGAGCTGCGCCGCGAAGGCAAAGGCGGCGCTGGCATTGCCAACGTGTATGACATGGCCTGCGGCGGCGGTAACTTTTTGTTTGGCGCCGAAAACGCCTTGCGCGATGCTTTTCCCAATCTTTCTGTTCGCACGCGCGGCCAGGAACTTAATGATGCGCTGTTCGCGCTGGCATCCATCGAAGCTCGTTTTCGCGAGGATGCCAAAATCGAATGGGGTAACACCCTCACCAACGATCTTTTTCTGCTCGATAAATTCGATGCCATCGTCGCCAATCCGCCGTATGGCGTGGACTGGAAGGATTTCAAGCAGTCACTGGGCATGGATGCTTCTGGCCGCTTTGCTCAGGACAGAATGCCGCCCACCTCGGATGGTCAACTGCTGTTTTTGCAGCACGCTGCGTTTCACCTCTCCGATGTCGGCGTCGCTGCGATAGTCCATTCCGGCTCAACACTGTTTTCCGGCGATGCCGGGGGCGGAGAATCCGAAACCAGACGCTGGCTGATTCAGGAGCAGGACATCGTCGAAGCCATCATCCAGTTGCCGAAAAACGAATTTTTCAACACCGGCATATCCACCTACCTGTGGATACTCAACCGTGCCAAGCCAGTAGCGCGTAAAGGCCGCGTGCTGCTGATCAACGCCGAGAACAACTTCGTCAAACTCAAAAAGAACCTCAACAAGAAAAACTGCAAGATCGACGAGGCCAACTGTGCCGAGATTGTGGATACCTTCCGCGCTTATGATAACGGCCCCCTCTCCAAAGTGCTGACGGTCGATCAACTGCTCTACAACAAGGTCGAGCTTATCCTGCATCGCCACGACGAAGCCGGGCGCGCCATACAGGAAGAAAAATCCCTTGAGGGCAATGTCATCACCGTCACTGTTGGCGGGGAAAGCCACGTCATCAAAAATGGCCCGCTGCTCAAGCCGGATGAGATGACCGCCAAGGAAGCCGCTGCCGCTTTCAACGAAGCTATCAAAGCGGCAGAAACCCTCACTGTGCAATCTGGCAACCTCACCTACACCCGCGACAACGAAACCGGCGCGATCACAACATCCCCTCCCCTTTGCAGGGGGAGGGCCAGGGAGGGGGTAGAGGCGCTGACTTCAAACATTTCCCCCCCCATCCTAATTGCCCCCTCGCTTCGCTCTCCCCCTCTGCAAGGGGGAAGGAATGAACTCGGCCTGGGTGTGCTGGCCGTCAAAGCCAAGGTCGCCAAGACCAAGGGCGCGGAAGTGCTCAAGGTCGAAATCACCCTGGGTCCGCTGAAAGAGAAGGATACCGAGATCATCGCCTATTCATTTGATGCTGCAATCAATGAAATAAATATCAGCGACTTCCTCGCCACCTGGGTGAAAGAGCCGTTCGAGCGCGTGACTGAAAACGATAAAGTGGGTTGTGAAATCAATTTCAACAAGCAGTTTCCCAAGAAAAGCGAAGTACGTCCGGTCAAGGACTTGCTGGAAGCGTTGCACAGGCTCAATGCCAAGGGTGCGGAACAGGAAGCTGCCTTCACTGCCAGCCTCGCAGAAATCTGATATGGCTAGGGCGATGAAAGATTCCGGCGTGGCGTGGATAGGTGAGATTCCGCAGAAGTGGGCTGTTTTGCGCGGTAAAGACATGCTTGTTGAGCGTAACAAACGCTCTACGCATGGGGCCGAAGAATTGCTTTCTGTATCAACATATACAGGAGTAAAGCCGCGTCGGGAGATGCTTGACTCAGAAGACGCATTGAGTCGCGCGGACAGTTTGGTCGATTACAAAAAATGCTTTCCGGGCGATATTGTCATTAACACCATGTTGGCTTGGAATGGCAGCATTGGGTTAAGCAATTATACGGGGATCGTCAGTCCGGCCTATGCGGTTTATCAATTACGCAAAGGCTTTGAAGCGAGATTTGTTGAATATCTACTCCGTTCGGACGCTACGTTGATAAAAATTCGCGCCGAATCAAGAGGCATCAACGATGCGCGCCTTCGGCTCTATCCTGATAGCCTTTTCGCAATTCAATTTGGAGCGCCACCGCTCCCCGAACAACTCGCTATCGCCGATTACCTTGACCGGCAAACCGCGCAGATTGACCAGCGCCTAGCCACCCTCGCCGAAAAGAAAACCGTGCTGGCCGAACTGCGCAAAGCCACTATCCACGAAGTGGTGACCAAAGGCTTGAAAGCCACCTCAATGGATCATTGGACGACAGTGCGCATTAAAGATGTCGCAAAGCTTAACCCACCAACCTTACTACCCAAGCTGGATGAAGTCGATTTTTTCCCCATGGAAGCGATTGGTGTTGATGGGGGCTTGACGCTTGGACAGCGCAAGGAAGTTACACAAGCGGGCGGGTATTCTCAAATGAAAAATGGTGATGTTTGTTTTGCAAAAGTGACGCCATGTTTTGAGAACGGCAAGTCCGCGATAGTTGAAGGCTTAGATACCAAGGTGGCATTGGCGACAACTGAAATAACCGTCTTGCGACCAAATAAAAAAATCAGCCGCCATTTTCTGCATTACCGCATTAAGGGCTTGGACTTTGCATCTGGTGGCGCTAACGAAATGAAAGGCGCGGGCGGATTGAAACGAGTGCCTGAACGCTTCGCCGCTGATTTTGTATTCCAGTTACCCCCGCTCTCCGAACAGCTCGCCATCGCCGACCACCTCGACCAGCAAACCCAACAATTCGATGCGCAGCTTGCCACGCTGGACGAACAGGCGCGGGTGCTGAAGGAGCTGCGCAAAGCCATTATCCATGAGGCCGTTACCGGCAAAATCGACCTCTCAAATTACACACCGCAAACCCCAGAGGAGCTGGCAGCCTGACTCACAGAGGACTTCCCATGGCACACGGTTTCAAGGAAAGCGATTTTCAGAACGGCATTTTCATTCCGTACCTGACCGCGCCGCAGCCGGGCGGGCTGGACTGGATTCAGGGCAAGCCGACCGACATTGACGCCGCCCGCTGGATCGTGACGGGGGACTTGCTGCACTTCCTGCGCGACGGCTGCCCGCTGAATGCCGCCGCCTTTGCCAAGGCAAGCAAGGGTTACGGCTCCGACATGGATTTCCTGCAAGCCTTTCTGGCCGAGGCGTTGTTGCCCAAGATCGAGGCCAAGGCGAATGCCGCGTTCGTGCTGCGCGAGAGCATCACTTTTTCCGGGCAATCCTTTGTGCTGTGGAACGAAGCGCCGCGCACCGGTGCGGATTCCAGCGCGGCTGACTTGTTCAAGAAAAACTGTCTGCGCGTGATCCCCGAAGCGCCGTTTGAGCGCACTTTCCCGCACAGCAAAAAACGCATCCACCGTCGGCCCGACGTGGTGTTCTTCGTCAACGGGCTTTACCTCGCTTATGCCGAACTGAAAACTGCGCAGACCGGGCAGACGGCTGCCGGGCATGGCCGCAAGAAGATCGCCCACGACTGTATCGAGGCAGGGATTGCCGCCTTGCAGGAGGCGCGCGAACGCTACGCCGCACAGGGCGGCAAGTGGCCGGGCTTCCGCCACCGCGACCTGCGCGAAAAGGAGCGTCAGGAAATCCGCCAGTCCATTTGTCTGTACGAGAAAGCCACTCACATCAGTTGTGTGGACATGGGCGCGATGATGATTTTGCCGGACATCGAATGGCTGCTGCCGGAGATCGATGACGCCATCGAGGCCAATGATACCCAGGCGCTGGTCGAGACGCTGCCGGGCAAGGTGGTGGATGCCTTCATGCGCGCCGCCGAGATGCGCGACAAGCCTGCATCCGAAGCGCTGGCCGACCATCTGGCCTCGTTCTTTTCCGCTGCGGACGGTGTGGATCGGGAGATTTACTTCTTCAACCAGATTCGCCCCAGCCGCACTACCACTGGCACCGAGATTCTGCGTCCACGCCCGGCACAACGGGCGATGCTGCATCAGGCCGTGAAGCGGGTGCGCGAGCTTTACGCCGACGAGAGCAAGTCCAAGATTGCCGAACCGGACATACGGGCTGCACTCGCCGCCTCGCTGCCCGACCTCGATCCTAAAAAAGTGGATGAAATTGTTTCCAATACGCTGCTGCACCGCAACGGGCAGGAGTCGCACTCCATCTTGTTGCAAGGCGCTGCCGGGCTGGGCAAAACCAATGTGATCGTCTGGCTGGCGCAGGCGCTGTCGGATATGCCCGACCCGCGCAGCAAGGCGGCTGCACCGTTGTTCGATCTGTGTATCCTGCTCACCGACCGCACCGAGTTGCGCCAGAATGTGGCGGAAGAGGCGGCGCGGTTGGGGGCAACCAAGAACATCGTTGCCGAGGCGGAAACCTTTCTGGATTTGCGAGATGGCCTGCAAAACGGGGCGCGGGTCGTGGTGGTGAATATCCAGAAATTCCCCTCGATCAAGCGACTGGCACAGGAAGATGCCGTACTGTCCAAACTGTTTTCCGGCAAGCGGGTGGCATTCATCATTGATGAAGTGCATCGCTCGCAAGGAGGCGTCCTGCACGATGCGACACTGGAGATTTTCGATGAATGGGGCAGCCTCCGGCCAGCGGGTGCCAAGCGCAATCTGATCATCGGTCTGACCGCCACGCCGCGCGATGAGGTGCTCGCCCGTTTTGGCGAATGGCGTGCGCCCAAGGCGGTAGGCGATGATATTCGCTGGGCGCCGTATTTTGCCTACACCATGACGCAAGCGATCCGCGAGAAAGTGATTCTCAACCCGATTCAGAATGTGCTGCGCTTCGAGGATCACATGCAATATCGCGTGGTCGATACTCTGCAATTACTGCAAGGCAGCAATGAACTTCGCCAACCCAATACCGATGAGATATACCAAAATGCGGCACGGCAAACGCTGGTAGCCAGTCAGGCCGCCTTGGTGTTTGTCGCCAAGACCATGATGGCGATACGCCCGCCGGGGCGCACGCTGGGTGAAGGCAAGGCAATGTTCGCGGCTTCTTCGATCAAAGCGGCGATTGCCTATCAACCGTTGCTACGCGCAGAACTGGATAAGTTGGCCGATGATCCCCGCTTTGCGGAACACGCGCAGGCGATCAAGGCCACCCCCGTGTTGCTGCTTTATACCGACAAGCAGGGCGAAGCGAGTTGCGCTTCGCTCAACGGCAACAGAAATCAGGAAGCCATCATTGACGCGTTTCGCCGCAAGGGAGAGGGCGCAAAACAGGGGGCGAAGGTCTATAATGCGCTGATCGTGGTGGTGGACAAGCTGCTGACGGGGTTTGACGAACCAACGCTGCACACGCTGTTCATTGATCGTGGCATGGATGATGTGTTGCTGTTTCAGGCCGCTTGCCGCGTGAACCGCTGGCGCAAGTGGAAAAACGATTGCTTGCTGGTTGATTTCTCTCACGCTGGCGTTGTTTCTGAAAATTTGCCCAAGGTGTTTGCCAAATATGGCGGTCTCACCGTGTCGAGCCTGGATGCGATGGCGTTGAAGGACAAAATGGATGCTGCGTTCAAGGCATTCTTTGACGACAAAAACATCAATGCGCATTGGCGCGCGTGGAAGGCCACCTCTTCCGGTGGCAAGGATCATGAAGGCGCAACAGGTCTTTCGGATTTTCTGGATGGGTTGATCAAGAATGAGGTTGAACGCGCCAGAACAATCAAGAAGGCCGGTTCCGCCTGGCTTTCAAGCCGGGAGCGCTTGGCAGGAATTCTTGACTTCACGAAACCGGAACTGAAAAAGCACGCAGACAAAAAACGGGCGGCATTCGCGGAACAGGTGGTTAAACATCTGGGCTGCAAAATGCGTGATGAAGATGACAGGGTTGGTGCGGTATTCGACATTGATTTGGTGGAGGATGCGATAGGCTGGGGCTTGGATGAGTTTCCTGAAGCCGAAGAAAAAAAGAAAAAACACAAGGGGGAACCCGGCTTTCCGCTATCCGTGGGCGGGTTAATGGCCTCGCTGGATGCAATCGAATTGCTTGCCGCCTTGCAGCTCACCGAGCAACAAAAGCTGCTGCTCATTGAAAAACTTAAAGGGTTCCTGATAGTGTTATTCCAGGTTATTGACAGCGAGGGTGCGAAGCGTAATAACGATATTCACCGCAAGATGGTTCTGGAGATGGTAAATGAGGGGGCAGATTATCCATGGGACGAGCGCTTTACTAAATTCAAGAGTTTGCTGGATTCCTTGATTACTAACTTGAAAATCCTCACACACCCCGACCGTAAAGCACTTCTGTTGCCTTTGTTGAAGCGCCCTGAGCTAATGATGGCGGATTATGAGGAGTGGATTGTATCGGGCGGAAAATCCATTGCGACGAACAACGATGCACAAGTAGCAACTGAAACATAACTGAATCATCATATTTCTTGACGGAACCGGCTGCGCCTCGACGTACTGGCGGTGGAACAAGTCCTGCGCCTGCCTGTCGGCAGAGGTCAGGCAGGGCTCTCCCTTGCAGGTAGTCCCCTCCCCCTCTGAGGGGGGAGGGTTAGAGTGGGGGTGAAGCGAATCCAGGGGCAACCGCCGCGAAGTGTATCGCTGACCTGAGTTATACCGTTTTTTTCGCCGCCCTGCCGCGTTTGGCTTTCCCTGCGGGTTCTGTGGGTTCCGCCTGCTCCGGCTCGGCTGCGGGCTTTTCCCCGAAACTGAAGGTCAAATGCGTCACCCGTCGCCCGGTCTTGCGCTGCGTCCAGCTGACGTTCAGGTTGGAATGGGCGTTGATATCCTGAATAGCGGGGTCAAGTACCCGCGCCTTGAAATTATTCATGCGGTCGTAGCTGTCATCCAGTTGAAACTGCTTCTTTAACCAGTCAATCTCGACTTCACGAGTCCCCGTACTCTTCCATTGCACCAGCAATTCATACAGACGGATCGCATAAATACAGGTCATCTTGCCGACATGTTCCAGCTTGTATTTGGTAAATTCCCCTTTAAACAGGCTCAAATAAGGCAACATGTCTTGAGCAAACATTAGGATGATTTTGCCGTCATCCGGCAAATGTTTTATGGAGCTGATCCAGCGCATTTCAAGAACTTTTACTTTGGGCTTATCCGGATACGGATTATCAATAATCACATAACGTTTGAACAGGGATTTCGCGACATCGACCAGAGCTTGATAAGAATTTTCATCCGATACAGAAAATAGCTTGGAAAAATCTTTGGCTGATAACTCGAATTCTTGCGTTACTAAAAGTTCTTTGGTTGGATTTATTTGTCCTATGCACGCAGAAAGCACGCGAAGTTCATGCAAATTAAGCCTGTAACCCGCTTCGATAATTTTATTTGCTTTATATATGGTTAAATTCTTGTCATTCATAACAGAAATTATAATTATCAAGAGGGATAGTATAATTAAGCTTCATTGTAATGTAAAGTAGCTTAATACAAAGAATTTGTAGCTTTATAAGCACCGGATTTGTAGTTTAATGCAAAGAATTTGTAGCTTTATAACAAATAATTTGTAGCTTAATGAGCTTTTAAGCTATTGATAAACAAGACGAAATCGCCTCCTAAAACAGTAAAACAAGATTAAAATATACATAAAAGAAAACCGCGACCCGCGCAGCCCCCTCCTTCCGTTTTCCGCACCTGCCGCGCTAACCGGCTGCGCCTCCCGCTTGGACTGCTCAAAAATCACCCTACGCCCTGGCGGGCTTGCCCCTGCCCGGGCAGGGGTTCAAACCTGCTGCGCACGTTTGAAGAGCGATTTTTCGAGCGTGGTCAGCTCCTGGCAATTTAATAAATATTTTCTTGATCCCCCCTGCCATCCACTTACAAGGTGAGGGATTCAGAAAATAGCGCTGGATGCGTTGCGGATATGGCCTGAATAGGACGACAAGGGAGCGAGCGCCGCGATGCACTGGCGGCCATCCTGCGGCCTTGGCTTGGCTGCGAGTGAACTTGCTCAGGCAGGCAAGACTGAAAACAATACCAGCCCCCTGTAAGGGGGAGCCTGTCTGCGTGCAACGCACAGGCAGGGGCTAGGGTGGGGGTAGAACTGCTAAGCCCCCGGGCTGTTATCTGATTATGGTTCGCTGGACACTCCCTGGCACCAATTGCCAATTACGGATTTGGATACATTCAGTTCAGCGGCAATATCGCGCAGTGACATGCCTCTCGCCCGCATCAGCCGTGCGCTGGCGCGCTTGTCTTCATTCGCTGACAGTCTGGCCTTGCCGGAAGCCTTGCCGCGCAGGGCCTGAAGCTTGGCAAACCGGGCATCCGACGCTTCAACGTCGAAATTCTTGTACGTCCATTTCGAGACCGACTTGGCGATATGCCACACCTCGCGCCCGTCCAGCGGGTGATTGAAGTCGCCGTTGCGTTCCAGTGCCTTGCAGTTGCAGAGGCTCAGCCAGGCATTCCAGCCTTGCAGGCCTGCCTGAGCCTGCCCGTCGGCAGACAGGCCGCCGCCCTTGTGCTGGCGAACGTTGCGGTATGCCCAGTGGCGCAGCGAATCGAACAGTGTGACGTTGCGCCCCAGCCCGACTTCCGCAGGCTTGCGCTTGCGGTTGATGTGCTTTTCGATATCCGGCAGATATTCGGCCAGCTCGCCCAGGTCGTAGATGGTACCGTTGTACAGCGTCTTCCACAGCGGGTGAGTGGGATTTTTGGTAATCAGTCCGCTGAATCCTGGATCGGCATGCAGCTTCTCGCGCATCATGCTTTCCACCGCGCACAGATAGCGCATCGGCGCGTCACGCGCTTCCATGCCTTCCACCAGCACCGGCGCGCGCAGCCCCCAGACCAGATGAGCATGCGCGTTTTCGCCATTGATGCAGGACCAGGTCGGCGGTGGTAGATTGGCGTCTTCCCAGGCATAGGCCGCCCCCTCGTAATCGCAGTCGTGTATCGACCAGACACGCAGCCACGGCGGGTTCACCTGGATATAGGATTTCTTGATGGCGGAGAGCAGATTGCGCGGCCTGATGCCGGCGCTCAGGTCGTCGGTGCAATACGGGTGATGAGGGAAACGGGCTTTTTCGTCAAAAATAAATGACAATTGTTGCGCGTGCTCAGCACTTGTACTTGACCGGAATTCGGCCAGACTGGATAATACTTGCACAATAATGATGCCCAAAAGTTATTATTGAGAGACCCGCTTGAGTTCGCTGCTCAGCGGGTTTTCGCTTTTCAGCGATAGTAACCATATACCGGGTTTCTTGCAATCACTGACGACAGGGGCATTACCGGAATCTGCACAAAATTAAATCCTTTATGTTCAATCACATAGGCTATATTACCTAGACAATTCGGCATAGATTGCGCAGAAAATGGCGTCATTGCGTCAAGCAATCACGGCGCCATGCAATCACTCGCCGCAACGTCATGGCGTCAAACAACCACAACGCCACGCCATCATTTTGTCAGCCCGGGCAAGCCTTTCTCGACAAACATCTTCGACAGTCCTTCGACCGCCAGCACCTGTATGCTCCTTCCTTCGGACACCGCCAGCTGATGTACGCGCTCCCAGTCTGCCCGAGACAGGCGTATCGTCAAGGCTACGATATTGCCTTTGCCGCGTTCGCGCACCGGCGGGGGGGCGATTTCCGCTTTGTTGGTTGCCGCTTTACGGGAAAATGCTGCCAGTCCGCTTTCCTTGCTCATAATTGCTCCTTTATCCAAATCCATAAATCTCTTATTTCACCGGCGGCTTTGCCATCCTGTTCAAATTCAGTCACCGCCTTGCCGCTGGCCACCGCGCGCGAAAAAGCCCGCCGGTCGATGATATCCACAGTCGCGATCGGGTAGCCGTATCCGGCCAGTACGGCGCGGGTCTCCATGATTTCAGGAGAGCGGAAGGGGCAGGCCGACAAGACGAATACCGCCGGAATTCCGGCCGCTCTCACAATATCGACGGCGCTGCCAATCGCGGCAATATCGAAGGCCGTCGGGCGACACGGAATAATCACCAGATCGACAGCCATCGCAACACGAACCGCATCCGGCGCAGCATGCGGTGCCGTATCAACAATCGCCAGTGTCATTTCTTCGAGCTTCGCCAGATCCAGTACCTGCCTAAGATCGGCTGTGCTGCTCGTCGCGATGACCGGCGTATTCTGACTGCGCGCCTCTCCCCAG
>JAQTUV010000011.1:0-7194 GCA_028707175.1 Sideroxydans sp. | reverse complement strand
GACCCGTTCGTTGTGTTCATGTGCCGCGACGGCGATATGCACGGCCAGCGTGGTCTTCCCGCTGCCGCCTTTTTGACTGAGAAAGGCAATTTTTTTCATAGTGTCATGGCGTTGTGGTGGTTTGACCCCATGGGGTCATGACGTCATATTGAATGATACTACAGAACGAGGCACTGGAATTGACGGGGGCGTCTTACTTGAAGTGGCTTTTTAAAATATCCGGGGCATTTCAGCCCCTCGATGCGAAGCTGGATTGAGGAGATATTTGCATTCGGCTTGCATGATGGATTGGCCGTCACCTGCCTACAGATACTGCTCAATGTCAGATTTTTTCCGTATATTTAATGAAAACCCTCCGTTGAGAGTCGAGGTCTGAATTAGATTTTTCTCTGCGAGGGCTCGAAGAGATGATTCAAACGTCAATACGTGCTTGCATAAATGATTTCCCAGAGTATCTTTTGAAATAGTTTTTTTTCCCCAAAATCGACGGCGTTGCATACAAGCAAGTATCTGTCTTGCACCAATATCAATATCAATATTTCTCGTGAATCCAACAATTGAAGTATCTAAATTTTCAAGAATATTGTCATAAGTTTCGATGCCGAAATAGTGACTATGTGTTTTACGAACAGTCGCAACTTCCGATGAACCAATCAACACAACTTCATAACCAGATTCAACTGGAAACATCCGTTCGTAGTCAATGTATGTCTCTACGGCATCATTAGGATTTCGACTTACAATATCCCAACTAACAAAGGCTCCAGCGTTCCAATCAAACACTAATATCCAATTATTCAACCCTGCTGGATTTCTGAGTTCCTTCTCAGTAAGTGTGAGAATGATATCTTCGTTAATAAAACTATCAAACACCTTGTGCCTATCAGACTCTCTGATAATTCCTTCGCACACGGAGCGCAGTGAATCAACCTTTAACCGGAGTGCAATGGATGGTTCGCGACCAGCTTCAATTTCGAAAAAAACGTCTGATAACGTCTTGAAGTATTGGATTACTTGTGGACTTCCTTCATTTTCTTTCAAGTGGTACCCATAAATTACTGAAGTACGTTCGATGCTTTCAGACCAATAGTGCTGCATTCTGCTTCGAATTTGCAGCTCAAGATGTACATTGCTACGTTCTAAAATAACATGTAAGGCTCTATACCCTGTGTCATCTCGGCCTTTGTCTCGATAGTCAGTCGAACGGTCAATTGTGAATACTTGTTGTGCACTAATTGAATCAATCAGGTATTTGTGCAGCTTGTCTACATCCGAGTTACTTTGAACAATTATTCTGCAACCACCAATATCTTGTAGTTGTGTAAGACGAACGCTTAGCCGGTTCAGTTTTCTAATAATTTGAGGTTTGCGCTTGAGTCGTTGTGCGATGTAGTACGGAGCTCCGTAATTTGTAAGTAGTTGCTGCAACTCGAGCGTTGTCTCTGAGAGTGGTTGTAGGTGCGTCTTTCTATATTCATCAAAAACCTCCTCTAGCTCAATACATTCGACTTCGTCCTTGTATTTCGACTTTGCAAGCGCTAAGCCTGACTTGTCGATCTTTGATTTTGAAGGCAGTGACATATAAAAACTCCGGTAGTGGTTTTATAATAGCCAACGTGATGTTGAGCACGCAATTTAGCGCGTCCGCTAGAACTAACGCTTGGCAATATTCAAGGTTCCATCGGTGGCAACGAGGAGATCAGCAACCATAGAAGTCGGCCCATTGGCAGACGGAAAATATCACTATGGGCATTTCCACCTGTCCCAAGCGTATTGAACTCTGTTATGCCGTCTGATGTGTCCAAGTAAAGAACCTTTGTATCGGTCATCGAGATGCTGTCGCCGACACATAGGCAATCCGATTGATTGTCTTTTTCGCAGACCCGGAATCCTGCTCCGCTCTTCCGGTCGGAATTATTCGCACAGACGGCAGGCTGAACCAACGGTGTACTTCCGCCAACATCATGGGCGCTTAAGCAGTGAAAGACACGTCTTCGCCAGTCTTTTTCAGCGGCATCGCAAGCTAGCCGGTATGACTTGATGGAACCAGAAGGGGGAAACCAAAACACGGGTGGACCAGTAGCGCGATCATGCAGTGATGCCGTGAATGCAAATCTGGTGGATTCTAACTTGGCGAAATCCCGAAGAGGGGCGCCCTCGTCGCTTGGAGAGGGATCTTCCGTGTCTGGGAAAAAGCGATTGATGCTCACGGCTCCCTCAAGTCCGATAACTAGATTCGCTCCTGAATAAATTCCCTTGCTTGGTCGATTTTCCAGCTTCAAGGCAGGGTATGCCGCAGCGACTCTGGTGACGACGCGAGCGCCAAAACTGTGTCCTATTAATACTATTGGCACTTTTTTTACGCCTGCTGCTTGCATAGCCTCCGGGAGATCGCGATTGACTAAGAGATTCAACCATGTAATCCCGAGCTCATCGGCGTCTTTCGCCTTATTAGCGTAGCTGAAAACGTTCGTGATGCCGCTCGACCAATAGGACGGCCAGTTCACACCGATCACTATAGGCCGAAATGGCAGTTGCCTTCGAGAATCTCCATTAGCCGTTGCTGTTTCTCTTGAAGCATCAAGAAGATTGCCCGTTATGTCATTGAAGTTCCTGATAGCCTCATCTTGTGCGGTGTTCCAGCCCATAACCAAAATAAGAACATGCGTGTACGCGTTTTCCTTTAAGTCCTGTGCCACATGCTTTGCCAACGAATCTATTGCGGGTAGACCGTTGGAATAGAATTCCTCAGGGCTGAATTTGTCCATGCTTGGTTCTGTAGATTTACCAGTCCAGGGAGGAGCCCCGTCACAGACTTTCCATGCTATCGCGCCGTGGAGATCGTTCCACTTGGAGTTGTTACCCATATCGGGTGGCTGAAAAAATGGGGATTGGAATGCATTGTAAAGAAAACATGAATCAATGTAAGGATATGGGTGGTGATTCACATCTCCAGGGTTGGGTGCAATATCCTGCTTAAAACTGAATCGGGTTACGTGGCTAACAAACATCGACTTCGGATCACCCCTCAATTTTTTCAGGAGGCTCATCGAACCCAATCCCCATCTATCGGTTTTTTCGCCCTCTTTTAGATAGGGCGAATCCATGGACAAGAAGGAAGGGAAGCCGCTCAGTCGCGGTCCTCTTACTTTCTCCTGATCTGCTTTCTGTATTCCAATCACATAGCCCGGATATCCAAGGGCGAGTCCTTTTGGATAGTAAAGGGACGAATGGAACTCTCGGCTTACGCCATCATGAATACCCAAATAGCTTTCATACTTAGTCAAAATCGTAGGGGACGCCGCACATCCGGAGAGTCCGATTACAAAAACTATCTGTGCGCAATAGGCTAGTCCATTTAATATTTTTGAACAATTCATTACGCTTGTCTCCGCCGTTATAGTGATGATAGTGATGCGCTATAGCTTTCTTTTTTCCGCCGAACGTACTGTAGCCCCCAATCAACAACTAAATCACGGGTGCCTGATTGGTTTTGTAAGTGGAATACACCTGCATATAGTCAGGTCTTTAGCATCTTACAGACATACCTCTTTTCGGTCAGAAAAACTTCATCCGGTTATCCCTGCCTGTGCTGTGCCTGGCAGGCAGGCCGCCATTCCTTGGCGGTGGCGGTGCCGTCCTGGTAGCGTTGTGACCTGTCTGCGTGCGACGCACAGGCAGGCCTGTCTGCCCTGTTTCGACGCACAGGCAGGCCTGTCTGCCCTGTTTGCTGCAAGCAAGCACAGGCAGGCCAGTTGAAGAAGAACGGGATGTAGCGGCCATCGGCGCCGGTGAACTGGCCGGCCAGCATCCAGCAGACCAGCACCACGCTCCAGGACACGCCGTATTCCCCCGCGCCCCCGGTGCTCCGCCTGCCTGGATGATTTTATTCAAGCATTGCCATCCTCGCCCAACTGAGATACATTGTATTACGATAAAGTGAGGAGATCAGCTATGGCCGCAACGGCGATGATCCATGTTCGCGTGGACGAAGAGGTAAAAACGCAGGCGACAGAAACGCTGGCTGCTATGGGGTTGACCGTCTCGGATGCGGTGAGGGTTTTTCTGAAGCGCGTGGCGGTCGAAAAGGCGCTGCCGTTCGAGGTCAGGGTGCCCAATATCGAGACGCGCGCCGCAATGGCCGAAGCCGACGAGATTGTCCGCACCCGGCGCGCCCGTTTTGCCAACGCTCAGGAACTGTTCGATGCACTCGAAAAAGAAACCCGCCAGCAGTAAGCGGGCGTCGCTTCCACGAGCAACCGATTTCGCCAGGAGCTTTTCCAGGGATTGGGAGCGGCTGAGTCGTTCCGGACGCTACGATATGAAGCGTCTCAAAGAGGTAATGCTGCTGTTGATCGCCAACGATGAACCGTTGGGGGCAGAATGGCAGGATCATGCGCTCAAGGGCGGATGGGAAGGGCACCGGGAGTGTCATGCAGGCGGTGATTTTCTGCTCATATATCGCCTCGATGACCAGAAGCCGGGCGGCCTGATCGTCTTCGTCCGTACCGGTACACATAGCGAACTGTTCGACGAATAATTCTGTAGCCTGGATAAAACAACGTGGAATCCGGGATCCAATCCCGGAATTCGCCTTGCCTGCGCCTGCCTGTCTTCCGACAGGCCGCAACGCGACAGGCCGGTACGCTCCTTCTGGGCTACACTGGCTTGGGAAAATTAAATAATACGTAGGATTAGATAGTTACACCATAAACACTTAAGTTATCGTTATATTTAACCAGATGGTTAGCAAGAACATCCACAACATGATCACGACTGGGATTAACTTTTAAAGTGAGGTCAATTATCTCTCTTATATCAGTATTCATTGCAAGACCAAAACTATTATCCAAGATCTTGTAGTGTCTCAAGAATTCAATTTCGCTTATTTCTTGTGCGTTATAAAAACCAGAAGCAAGACCGGGTTTATATGCATATGATTCTTGTAACCACCTACAACTTAAATTAAGTTGATTAACAAAATGATGGAATGCCCTAATTTCGTTGGCTTGATTTATTACACTTTTCGGGAGGGATGGGGTTGCTGAATTGATGTAAGTCATGTTTGCTATTCCATTTTAATTTTTGATTGAGGACATTGGATATACCAACTTTGTCAGCATCATCACGACGCGAACTGGTTTAGATCATGAATTAAGAAAATAGATGTGTCAAGAAAAATTACCAATGAACATTTAGCATCCAAAAGTTCCTCTCATGGCACACACCCACGCCTCATTTTTCCACATTGCATCCCCCCCCTGTCCTCAGAAAAACTTCATCCTGTTATCTCTCCATTCCTTGGCGGTGGCAATGCCGTCCTGGTAGCGTTGCGACCAGTTGAAGAAGAACGGGATGTAGCGGCCGTCGCTGCCGGTGAACTGGCCGGCCAGCATCCAGCAGACCAGCACCACGCTCCAGGACACGCCGTATTCGCCCGCGCCACCGGTGCGCAGCCTGCCGCCCAACAGGTGGAAGCGCCGGTCGCTCAGCGGCGAGAACGGCACGCCGGTGACGGTCAGCGAGTCGGCCAGGCAATGGCTCAGGCCGCCCCAGGCGAAGGCGCTCACCACGGACCCGGCGACGCCCGGCAACAGCGCGCCACCGGCTAACGCCACGATCCACGCCGCGACCCAGTGCGTCGCCCCCCGGTGCGGCAACTGTTTGTGCAGCGCGCCGGATACCCACTCCAGCCAGTCCGGCGCCGTCGCGCCCAGTACCACCACCGGCACCAGAGACGGGGCGATCAGCGCCGCCGGGGCGCCTGAAATCAGAATGTGATTAAACCAGCGCATAAAAGCTCAATGCCTTTCTCGTTTGCCTCCTCGCCCTTCGGGAGAGGATTGAGGTGAGGGCGTTTTGTCGGGACGAATTTATTCTCCCTTCTCCCTTCTCCCTTCTCCGGTTGGATTCTTCATGGTTTCGCCGTTTCCGGCAGTTGTGCCAGGCCGGTCAGATATTCGTTGATCCGCTCGGCTTCTTCCTCCCGGCAGCTGGCGACCAGAGACAGCCGGGCATCCATGGCCTTGGCCTCTGCCGTCACCAGATCGTTTTCGGATTTAATCACCCGGTCGAGAAACTTGATTTGTTCGTCCGCATCGACGATCCCCTCGTTCACCCTCACCTGGGCGCGCGCCTCCAGCGCCGCCGCCATCGACAGCGCGCGCACCGCCGTATTGCGGTTGGCGATCTGCCCGATAAATTCGGCTACCGCCTTGGCAACCTCGATCCTGCGCTGATACTCCCGCTGCCGTTCGCGGTCGATCTCCACCGACGAATACAGCGGCATGTTGGCGACGATGCCGACGTGATACTTGCCGATGGCCGTGCCGGATATATCCACCGCGTTCGAGGTGCGCAAGGCGGTCTGCAAATTAACGTCCATGTTCCAGGTCGATTTGCTGGGGAAACAGCTGACGATCGCCCGGAACACCGCGTCCCCGTCGATGCGCGGCGCGACCACCCAGGCGGCCAGCGGACTGCGGAAATCGCGTTTCCCGCTGAAAGTCGGCACCTGATAAGGCGGCACTACCGGCGCCGCTTTTTTGGGCGACTGACTCGCCCACGGCCACAGCGCATCGGCGGCCAGTGCCGGGAATGAACACAGGGCGAACAACATCAAAATTTCAATGACGGCACGGCCAGCCCTGATTCTCCCCCTGTGCGCCGCCGGTTTTTGACTGTCCAGGGCATGCCCTGCCTGAACGTTTACCCCCACCCTTCCCTCCCCCTGCAAGGGGGAGGGGCTGGGGAGGGGGTGTCCACTTGCAGGCCTGCCTGTGCCTGCCGACAGACAGAGCAGGCAGACAGGGGCAGGGTGGGCGTTGTCAGTCATCTCGTGCCGCCAGTCTGCCGCTGCTCAACATACGCAGCCCCGCCACCACCATGGCCGCCTCGCCCATTCCCCCGACCAACAGCACCAAGGCCAGCATCCAGGTCAACACGCCGGTGGCGTCATAGGCCACGTCCGAACCCAGCCGGATGATCTGCGGATCTCTTCGCAACAGCACGGCGCGCAGGTTGGGCGCAATTCTCGCCTCGTCGCTGGCGCTGGCGACCCACACCTTCGCCGCCAGGGCGCAATTGCGCGCAATCTGTAACTTGCGCCCGGTCAGCTTGTGGCAGTCATCCAGAAACAGCACCGCGCCGGTATCGCGGAGATAGTCCGCCAGATAATCCGCCTTCTGCCATGAC
>JAQTUV010000005.1 GCA_028707175.1 Sideroxydans sp. | reverse complement strand
GTCGTGCACCCATCGACAAGTCGAATCTGTTGGTTGCCATGCAAGAGAACTTTGGGTTGCGCTATGAGATAACGGAAGCAATAACCAGCGTTAATGCAACGGGAAGCAAGCCACATTACTATTCATTGAACATGCGTGCCGCAGATTTTGGGTATCGGCCCAGTTTGACTTCCTTAGAGGGTATCAAGCTAGAGATGGGAAAGATTCTGACAGCTGTGTGAGCTGTGTCATCGCGCGTTGGTGGTAGGGTCACATCGGCTTATGGGTATCGGACGAATAAGGTAAATAGGAATTACAAGAGGAGCTTATTTTGATCGTTTTAACGGGCGCAACTGGATCCTTAGGTAGTAATTTGCTGAGCAAACTGCTGTCCTATGGCTATGAGGTGGCGGCCATCGTAAAAACGAACTCAAGTCTCGCCTGGATTGAGAAATGGAAGAGCAACGAGAATATCAAGCTCTACAACTTGGAGGAAATCAATCCTCGCATTATCTTCGAAGAAAACAAGATAGATGTGATCGTGCATACAGCCACGGAGTATGGAAGAGGGGACGATGCGATTTCCAAGATCCTAGAACCCAACCTGATACTTCCAATTCGGTTGATTGAACTTGGCATAGAGCACGACACAGCGTGTTTCATCAATACCGACTCGTACTTTAATAAGGGCGGCAGCCCTTATTTTAATTTGCTGAACTACTCACTATCAAAGAAGAGCCTTTGGATATGGCTCAAGCGACTCTTAAATCAGATACGAATTGTCAATGTGACACTGGAGCATAATTTTGTTTATGTCGACGAAGTCGCCGACGCATTCATAAAGCTGATCGAGTATGGCCGGACTCATGAATTCACATTCAAGAACTTTGAAGTGGGGACGGGCGAAAGTGTGCAAGTGCGCGACTTTGCGCAAATGATCAGCGATCTGTCTTGTAGCCCGTCAAGCCTTGGCTTCGGAGACGTCCTCTATCGTAGTGACGAGATCATGGATTCCAAGGCAGATATCAGCCCCTTGTTAGAACTCGGGTGGGTGCCAAAGATTGGAATACGAGAAGAGCTAGCGCAGATACTGCAGTCTTATGGAGTGACTGTTGATGTCCGCTAACGTCAAGATCAGCATCGGGATTCCGACATATAACGGTGAGAAGTATTTGGCTCAATCGATTGAAAGCGTCTTGACGCAATTGTCAGAAGATCCAGTCCAACAGATTGAGATTCTCATTTCAGATAATGCTTCGACTGATGGGACGGGTGCCATCGCCAAAAGATATGTTGAAAAGTTTCCTCACATCGTTAGGTATACATGCAATTCTCAAAACATCGGCTACGACAGGAATGTAGATAATTTATTTAGAGTTGCGAATGGTGAATATCTATGGCTGTTGGGGGACGACGATATGTTGATGCCCGGAGCACTTCAAAAAATATTCTCGGAGATTGCAAGGTATGGCGACATTGCCGTATTTTGCCTTCCCCCATCCTTCTTAAATGTTGAAAATGAGAAGAAAACATGGAATCGTCAGTTTGTGACAGACATTCTGTGCAATGACGGTAATGAATTTTTACAGCGATCGTTATGGAGCACTTCCGCAGTTTCTTCCTTGTGTATACGAAGAATAGATTGGAATGCAGAATCGTTAGATAAATACATAGGAAGTCAGTGGATACACATAGGCGGTATGCTGGAAATCATGAGGCATCCCGTAAGAGCTTTCATTTTTGCGGATGAAATGGTTGTTGTCAGGGTGCAGAATCCAAGATGGTCTGGGCACGGAAATCAATTAGAGATTGGATTGAAACATCTTGCTGTGTTCGAGAGCATCATAAAGCTTGGCTATGACAGCCGAACATTCCAGTTTTTTCGCGAGAGCAGGTACTCCGACAACCTCAAGAGTATCTTGTTTCTCAAGCCATCAGGTATAAAGAGCAAGATGAAGATCGCGAAATTGATGATTCACTTCTTTAATGCAAAACCCAATTTTTGGATGCTTCACTTGCCTTTGCTGTTTGTGCCGAATTTTATTACTGATGGATTAATTAGCGTTGTAAGAAGGTTTAGGAGCGCCCTGCGCTAACGGCATTTCTTGCAAATATCGGCACCATCAATTCTTCGAAGAATCTCTTTTTACTGTGCTGAATCGGTGGTTAGAGGATTTATGTATAAGACATTTTCACCGGTATATTTAAATTGATTCTTCTAATTTTAGGCCGGGCAATTCAATACCTACTTGCGCTAGTGATGATGCGTGTTGCAACAACACTCTTATCTCCCGAGGAGATGGGAGTGGTGGCGATGGTGTCAGCTTCGGTTGGATTCTTTGCAATGTTTTTTGTGAATCCCGTTGGGATGTTTATAAATCGACGATTGCAGATTTGGCAGCTAAATGGAGTAGCTCGGAATTATTTGATTCGTTATGGGGGCTATCTATTGTTGGTGGTAATTATGGCTGGGATATTTCTGCCCCTTTTGAGCATTAGCGGAATCATGAACTTCAGGGTCTCAATTGCTTGGTTAGTGTTTTTGGTATGCGGTTCGTTATATTTCAACACAATCAGCCAGACGACACTTTCGTCGCTTAACTTTTTGGGGCATAGAGGACAATTTGTGTTGTTGTCTGTTTCTACAATCGCGGCCAGTCTTGTTTGCGCAGTATTTCTGGTAAAGATTGAACGCCCTTCTGCAGAATGGTGGTTGTTCGGACTGCTCTTGGGACAGGTGTTGTTTGCGATTATTGGAGTCAGGGTTTTGTTCGCACATTTGCAAGGTCAGACTGCAAACTCTGGTTCAGGGCCTATCTCTAGGCGACATATAAAAACACTCTTTAGCTTTGCTTGGCCTGTCGCAATTGCGGCAGGATTGGCTTGGGTGCAGGGGCAAGGTTATCGCTACATTGTGGAAGGCCAGCTCGGATTAGCACAGTTAGGTCTATTTGTTGCGGGATACGGAATTAGCGCAGGAATGATCGGAGGCTTTGAATCTGTGCTGACAACCTATTTTCAACCTCGTCTGTACCGTGATGCAAGCAGTGAACATCCAGTTCAGCAAGCGCGGGCATGGCAACGCTATGCTGCTGCGGTGATCCCATCTCTGCTGTTAACCGGAGCATTGGTCGTGATGTTGGCGCCAGAGCTGACCAGGATATTTCTCGGCGAACGATTCCAGTCGGCATCAGATTATGTAATTTGGGGCGCGCTCGCCGAGGCGGCACGAGTGCTGATGGGGATATACTCCATGATTGCTCACGTGCATATGCGAACGCGCTGGCTGATCGTACCTAATGTGATCGGAGCGGTACTTGCAATCACGTTGAGTGCGCTTCTGATTCCACACCTTGGGGCAGCAGGTGCGGGAATGGGATTGGCGGTATCAGGATTTGCCGTAGTGGCAACGATGCACGTATTGTTGGCACGATGGGTGGGAGGAGGTATTTCGATCGGCCCCGTGGTGATGTCGGCGTGGGCGGCCATAGCGCTATGGTGGATGACATTAGGGCTGCGCTACTTGCTGGATACGGTATCGCTATGGGGAGAGGTCATCGGAGTCCTGATGCTGGTAGGCATTGCCTATTTGCTTCTGCAATTCTTATTTTTGCGACAACACTTGGCGGAAAAGAGCGAAGTGTGAAAATTTGCTACCTTGCCTGCAACATGCCTATGGCGCACTCCAACGCAGGTGCTGCTATGAATACTTTAACTTTTACTAAAGCTATAAAATAAATGGGACATGAGGTCGAGCTGTTCGATAGCGCCATTTACATGCACGCAGCGCGAATATACCTATGCGCAGCGATTCCAAATCGTGTTCAAACGAATGGGGCTGGAGAATGACTGAGCAACCTTTGGTGTGCATTTGCATCCCTACCTATAACGCAGTCAGCACAGTGCGCGAGACGCTACTTTCGATTCTGTCGCAAACCTATCAGAATCTTGTCGTGCGTATCTCGGATAACGCATCGACCGACGACACCGTAAAGGTTGTAGAAAGCATGGCTGATTCTAGAGTGCGTATCTATCGGCAGGCAATCAACGTTGGAGCGGAAGAGAACTTTAACAACTGTATCCGACTGGCCGAGGGAAAGTACACGGCGATATTCCATGCCGATGACCTCTACGAACCGGAGATGGTGTCCAAACAGGTGGCTTATTTAGAAAGCCAACCAAAAATAGGAGCAGTCTTTACTCAGGCATTAACTATTGATGAGCTGGGACATGCTATGCCTATGGGCATTATCGGACGAGTACCAGGCAGCTCGGATGCCATATCTCAGTTAAATTTCCAAGAGCTGTTGCGAACTACATTAGAGCACCACAATTTCCTTATTTGTCCTAGTGTGATGGTGCGTACGCACATATACAAAGAAGGAATCAAAGAATGGGGTAACACGCTATACAAATCCAGTTCGGATGTGGACGTGTGGTTCAGGTTGTCGCAGATCGCGCCTATTGCAGTTCTGGATGAGCCCCTTATGAAATACCGAATAAGTACCGCACAGTTTTCAAACAGGATAAGAAATCGAATTGAGCGAACGGATTTTTTTTTAGTCATGGATGACTATTTATCAAAGCCTGAGGTTCGTGCGTTTATTGGTGATGATGATATTCGTCACTATAGATGGCTAGAACGTCATGAGCGTACTGCACGCGCAATCAATCTTTGTGTACTCGCCCGCAATGTAGAAGCAAAACGACTATTGAAAGATGTTTTTGTTTTGGATGCACTGCATGCTGCAATTTCAACCCGTCGCGGGCTTGTCACTTTTGTAGCGGGACTGGTGCTGCGAGTGGCACTAAATTTAAATCGATTTGTAGATGTTTCCAAATTGGCAAAAGCCATAAAAAAAATCTCATGGAGGTGAGATTGAAAAATATCAATTCTCATAATGTTTTGATTGATCCATCTTCTGAACACTACTATCGAAATGGACTTTTTGATTTAAAGAACCCCAGACTGAATAGGGATGGCACGTTGTTGCCGTTTTATCGCGTCAAAACTTGTTTAGAAAAAGAACAGGGGAGCATCAACACGGTAGATCTCTTGTTGCAAGGGAACCTACCAGCAGATAAATATAAATATATATCGCTGGGCATATTGACCAACATTGCTCAGCTTGAATTGCGAAATGATGTCGAGCTCAGCGGTTTTATTATCATGGAGCCTCCAGTTGTTGATCCAGAGTTATATGCGGCGTTACCAGATTTGGTGAAAAAATTTGACTATGTGTACCTTCATAACGTGATTGGCGACGGATATTCATTAAAAAATGTAGATCAATCTAAGTTAAAGAAGTTGTATTGGCCCCAGCCGAATTTGGGGGTGTTGAACCAGTATTGGTGTAATACGAATCGTCAGAATCGCATAGTGGTGATAAATGGGAGTCATAGACCAAAGAATCACAAGGGCGAGTTATATAGCAAGCGCATTGATGCAATGGCCTCACTATCTCGTTTGGGCGTGATTGATTTATATGGGCGAGGATGGCGCCGCTGGTGGTCACGAAGTGCTTTTTGGTTGCCTTATTGGATGAATAGGGCGGCACTAATGAATATTTTTCAAGGTGAATGTGATTCGAAATACGAGGTGTTAAGCAAGTATGACTTTTGTCTCTGTTTTGAAAATATGACGATGAGTGGATATGTAACAGAAAAAATATTTGATTGTTTTTATGCGGGGGCAATTCCGCTTTATTGGGGTGCGCCAGATATCAACACATTAATTCCGCCAGATTCCTACATCGATGTCAGGGGATTCTCATCATGGGAATCTATGTGGAACTACTTAAAAAACTTGACTGTTACCGAAAAAAATAAAATTCGAGAAGCAGGCAGATTGTTTTTGCAAAGCCCTGTGTTTTTAAATTACTTTGATTCGCTGGAAAAAATTGTCTGTGCTGATTGAAATCTATTTAATTTTTGTCCATGTACTATGACGTGTGGCGGGGATACTTTTTCCATTAATGAAACTGATTGTTTATGCCCCCCAAGTTTTACAAAACTATCACGGGCACCTCTGAGAGTATGAGTTCATCATCTAATCACGCTGAATACCATGAGGGGGCGATATTGACGGCTCCAGTTAGTGTCGTTATTCCTTGTTACAGATGCACTGAAACTATTCGACGTGCTGTGGAATCGGCTGTTTTTCAGTCCATGAAGCCCGTTGAAATTATTTTAGTGGATGATGCAAGCCAAGATGGCACCCTTGAGATATTGAACAATCTAGTAATGGAATTCGGATCTGGATTAAAGGTAATTTCGTTAAAGGAGAATCAGGGAGCTGCAAGTGCACGAAATGCCGGATGGGAGATCGCTACTCAGCCATATATAGCATTTCTTGATGCGGACGATGCTTGGCATAAGCGGAAAATTGAAATTCAATATGAATTTATGAAAATGCATCCAGAAGTTCAATTATGCGGACATACTCATCGACTTTTCCAACCAGAGGAGTCGGGATTTAATTGGGACTTGGGCGGATGTGCGGACTCTAAAAAAATCACAGCATGGGGTATGTTGTTAAAGAATCGCTTTGTGACACCATCCGTAATGATTCGACAAGAGTTATACCATCGCTTTAATGAACAGCAACACTTTATGGAGGATCATCTGTTGTGGTCTGAAATAATTTGTGGGGGTGGCCTAGCCGTGAAGTTACCAATACCATTGGCAGCGATTTATAAGCATCCTTTTGGAGTTAGTGGCCTGAGTTCTCAAATGTGGGAGATGACAAGTAACGATGTAGCCAATTATTGGCGACTCTATCAGAAGAGGTGTATTAATTGGTTTCAACTAGGCGTGTTAATCGCCTACGCAGCATTAAAGTCAGTGCGCCGATATATCGTATATTTGCGGTGCAAATACGATGTATAAAATAGTATTTTGTAAGGTTTTAAGTGCTTCATATTTTCTGTGCGGAAGCTGGATAGCATGAAAGTAAAAAGTGAAAAACCTATCTCTCGCATTGATGTATTACTTGCTACCCACAATGGACAGCGTTGGCTGCCAGCGCAGTTGGAAAGTATTTTGGGGCAAGTTGACGTTAGTGTGCGCGTGTGGATTTCCGATGACAATTCGACTGACGGAACATTAGAGTGGTTAAAAGAACAAGCAAAGACGGAAACTCGAATTCGTCTTCTGCCTAACGGACAACGCTATGGAAGTGCAGCTAAAAATTTTTACAGATTAATTCGAGAGGCCAATTGGCAGGATGCAGATTACGTAGCATTTGCAGATCAAGATGATATCTGGAACTCCGATAAATTGAAGAGGCACTCAGTGCTTATGCGGGAGAAAAACTTAATTGGGATTTCATCCAATGTCGAAGCGTTTTGGGCAAATAATCGGCAAAAAATGATAATTAAATCTCAGAGGCAAACTAATTGGGATTTCGTTTTCGAATCAGCGGGGCCTGGATGCACTTATTTAATGAGTCCGCGACTATTAAGTAATGCGAAATCTCTATTGTTAGATGTTAATAACGTTGCAAGTGAATGCGCTTTACATGATTGGCTAATGTATGGATTGGCAAGATCAATGGGGGGGCGTTGGTATATTGATACAGCGGTCACTGTCGCGTATCGGCAACACGAACTAAATGAGTTTGGAGCGAATGTCGGCATTAAGCCTCTAATGAGTCGCTTAGCCAAAATATTTAATGGTTGGCATCGAAAAGAAGCAATAAAGATTTGCATGAGCATTCGCTCAAATGCAAATACGGATTCAGTTCGACGTGGTTTGGAGGCTCTAATTACACTACTTATAAATGATAGTTTCTACAATAGGTTTCGATTAATCAGATATTCAGCTAGAGGACGTAGAAAAAGTAGTGACAGATTGGTATTAAGCTTATTGATATTTTTGGGACTTTGGTAGTTTTCATTCTTCAATGACGATCTTGATAACAGGTGCCGCTGGTTTTGTTGGACAACGACTTTGCGCAGAACTGAGCGCAAGGAGAACTCCTACGGTTGCAGTTTCGCGTGCGAAACATCATGAAAATGTTAGCGGCTATATAACGTACAAATTTCTTTCTAATATAGATCATTCCTCAAATTGGGAAAGCTATTTGGATGGTGTTGATGTTGTTATACACCTTGCAGCTCGTGCGCATGTGATGAACGATATTGCGAAAGATAAACTAGGTGAATTTCGTAAAACGAACTTATTGGGTACTGAAAATTTAGCTTATCAAGCCGCCGCGGCTGGGGTGAAACGTTTCGTTTATGTTAGTTCTATCGGTGTGAACGGCCTACTGTCTTTAAGGGGGGAGGCTTTTTCAGAAAAAGATCCCCCCAATCCGCATAATGCCTATGCTCAATCAAAGTGGGAGGCTGAACAAAGTTTGTGGCGAATTTCTCAAGAAACTGGACTGGAGGTTGTTATCGTTAGGCCGCCACTTGTTTATGGCGCAGATGCCCCCGGTAACTTTAAAGCGTTGTTAGGCATACTCACTAAAAGAATGCCACTTCCATTTGCTTCAGTGCAAAACTTACGTAGCTTGGTGTATGTAGAAAATCTGGTAGATGCATTGATTGTATGTGCTAACCATCCATCAGCTGCGGGCCAGACTTATCTCGTGAGTGATGGAGATTCTATTTCCACACCAGAATTATTACGGAAACTTGGAGTAGCTATGGGGAGACCTGCGCGCCTATTTTCTTGTCCAGCAAGGGGGTTGACGATACTTGGGAAGCTCGCTGGCAAATCTGATCAAGTCCAAAGGCTATTAAGTTCACTACAAGTTGACAGCAGTAAAATCCGCCGCGAACTTAATTGGAAGCCCCCTTATACTTTGCAGGAGGGGTTAAAAGCCACTGCGGAGTGGTATCGAATCGCTCAACGATGATTTTCCTCTCACCTATCATTGCTTTTGCCGTCACTACGGTATTGATTTTTCTAATCCTTAAAAGTGATTTTAGAAAATTGGTACAAGATATTCCCAATCCTCGTTCACTGCATAGTCATGTAGTGCCGCGAACAGGTGGGATTGCGCTACTGATTGGGATTTTGTCAGGGTGGTCGATGATGAGTGTATTTCCTTGGTGGATAATTTTTCCTCTTGTCGTGGTATTTGCCGTTTCTGTTTTTGACGACATCTTCAGCTTGCCAGTTAAGCAACGCTTGCCAGTTCATTTTTTTGCGGCGGTTCTATTTATTGTTGGAGCTGGTGTGATTGAACAATACGGCTGGGTTCTAGCGTTGGTGCTGTTTTTTACTATCGTGTGGGTAACGAATCTTTACAATTTCATGGATGGTTCGGATGGATTAGCAGGTGGTATGGCCGTATTTGGTTTTGGTGGTTATGGTGTTGCAGCTTGGTTAATGCACGACCAAACATTTGCCATAGCAAATGTCACCATCTTGGGGGCGGCATTGGGATTTCTATTATTTAACTTTCACCCAGCTAAGATTTTTATGGGGGATGCAGGCTCTATTCCTTTAGGCTATCTTGTCGTGACAATGGGAATTTGGGGTTATCAGCGTGGTGATTGGGCGGTATGGTTTCCCGTGTTGGTGTTCTCCCCTTTTATTGTTGATGCGACGGTCACTTTGGTGAAGCGTTCATTACGAGGGGTGCGAATTACAGAAGCTCATCGAGAACATTACTATCAGCGAGCAATACAGATGGGGGTGGGGCATCGAATTGTTGCGTTGACGGAATATTCATTTATGTTTGGTGCAGCTATTACGGCAGTGTGTTTTCGTGAGCAATTGTTCGCGGTTGGCTTGTGGTTTTCATGGGTGTTGATATATGCCGTGTGTATGTTCTTAATTGATATACGTTGGAAAAGATGGGATCAGAAGTCCTCATGATGAATTCAAGGGTTAATACAGGAATTGCAATTTTCCATGATGTGATTGCCGCCGTACTTGCTTGGTGGTTTTCATATTTACTGCGGTTTAATTTTGAGCTACCAACTGACTTTAAGATTGAACTATTGCACACCTTAGTGTGGGTGGTTCCTTTGCAAACAGCTGTGTTTTTTGGTTTTAATTTATATCAGGGAGTTTGGCGATTTGCGAGTGTTGCCGATCTGCGCCGTATTCTATTTGCAGTTTTGGTTGCCTCAGCACTAATTCTATTCGTGTTGGCTTTATTTCGAGTGCAAGCTGTTGTGCCGCGCTCGGTGTTGATTATTGATCCAATATTATTATTAATGATGATGGGGGGCAGTCGCTTGCTCTATCGTTTGTGGAAAGAAAACTTGCTATACGGGAGTTTTCAATTACATGGAGAGCCAGTGTTGATATTAGGGGCAGGCGATGCTGCTGTGGCACTTTCAAAGGAATTGGCGCGAAGTAAAGATTGGCACTTGGTTGGATTTCTTGATGACGATCAAAGTAAAAAAGGCCGTACGTTGAATGGTTTTAAGGTGCATGGGCAGTTGGAGGAGTTGTCGCGCTGGGTAGAAAAGTTTGATGTGCATCAGGTCATCATTGCGATGCCTTCTGTTTCGCATAAAGAACGGAAGAGAGCAATTGATTTGGCTACACGGAGCGGAGTGAAGGCGCTTACAGTTCCCGATTTCGACGATTTGTTGAGTGGTCGAGTTGCGATTTCCCAGTTACGTGCAGTTGAGTTGGATGATCTGCTTGGGCGAGATGCTGTCCTATTAGATGATGTGGGGCTGCATGCGCAACTGACTAATCAAGTTGTGTTGGTAACAGGTGCGGGTGGTTCAATCGGTGCGGAGTTGTGCCGTCAAATAGCCCGTTTTTTCCCGAAGACTTTGGTGGTGTATGAAGTAGGTGAATTCGCTCTTTACAACATTGAACAGGAATTGAATAAGGCTTATCCGCAACTCCAAATTATTTATCTTGCGGGTGATGTACGCGATGAGATTCGTTTAAATCAGGTATTCAGTGAGCACCGACCCAATGTGGTGTTTCATGCAGCAGCGTATAAACATGTACCATTGATGGAGCGTGGGAATGCTTGGCAAGCGGTACGAAATAACGTTTATGGTACTTGGCAAGTTGCAAGGTGTGCGCAAAAGTTTGACGTAGAGAAATTCGTTTTGATCTCTACTGATAAAGCGGTGAACCCAACCAACGTGATGGGTAGCACTAAACGGATGGCCGAAATCGTATGTCAGGGGTTGCAACAAGCAAGCGGTACCCGTTTTGTGATTGTTCGTTTTGGGAATGTGTTGGGAAGCAATGGCAGCGTGATTCCAAAATTTCGTGAACAGCTATCCAAGGGAGGCCCGATAACGGTCACCCATCCTGAGATTACCCGTTTCTTTATGTCCATTCCCGAAGCTGCACAGTTAGTTATGCAAGCAGGTTATATGGGTAAGGGGGGGGAGATATTCGTGCTGGATATGGGGGAGCCAGTTAGAATCGTTGACTTGGCGATGGATCTGATCCGGCTTTCTGGATTTAACGAAGACGACATCAAAATTGAATTTACGGGGCTTCGCCCGGGAGAAAAGTTGTACGAAGAGTTGTTGGCCGATGACGAGAGCACTCTTCCTACGCCCCACCCAAAGTTGAGAATTGCTCAAGCGCGTACGGTCGAGTCGGGTGAATTTCAAGCGTTGTTGAGTTGGATTCAAAATGACATTGCAACCTCAGACGATACCGTACGTGAACGCTTGCAACATTGGGTTCCAGAATACACGCCATCACCTAATTGACCATGCACTCAGTCTCAGTCATTCTCATCACTAAAAACGAAGCCGCCAACATTCGAGATTGTTTGCAATCAGTGGCGTGGGCTGATGAGATCATCGTCGTTGATTCGGGCAGTACGGATGGCACACCAGAAATCGCCAAAGAGATGGGGGCACTTGTTTACGTACAAGATTGGCCGGGCTTTGGGCCACAGAAGAATCGAGCACTTGCTTATGCCAGTAAAGAGTGGATATTCTCGATTGATGCCGATGAACGTGTGACACCAGCGTTACGCGCAGAGCTAGAACAAGTCATGCAATCAGGTAATGCCGACGGTTATTTTTGCCCTCGTTTATCGCAATTTTGTGGCACGTTTATTCATCATTCTGGTTGGTATCCGGACTATGTATTGCGGTTGTTCAAGCGTGGTAGCGGACGTTTCTCAGATAATTTGGTACATGAGAGTGTTGTCTTACAAGGCCATTCTGAAAAGTTGAAAAATTCATTACTTCATTACAGCTACCTCACGATGAGTGATGTGGAGCGTAAGGTAGAACAGTACTCGAACGCAGCTGCACAGCAAATGTTTGAATCCGGTAAACGTGCGAGTCTTGGTGGGGCACTATTGAGTGGGGGCTGGGCGTTCGTTCGAACCTATCTGTTGAGGATGGGGATATTAGATGGCCTAGCTGGATGGCGCATCGCAAGTATGAATGCGCGCACCACGTATCTGAAATATCGGAAACTCTCAAAATACGAATCTTTAAAATCTTGAATGCTGTATTGATCTGAGACTTAGCCAAACTATTTTGCAAATTTGGCTTGAGAGTTGGAAATTAATGCATCTTTTGGTTCGTTAGTTTGAGGATGGTTGGCAACATATCGCGCGCTATTATCGAGTTAGCGTAGTCTGAGATGTGATTGCTATAACTGTATAGGAACATCTCTCCTTGGGTCACAGAGCAGGTGTCGTTCGCGATATCACAAAGGAGTGGTGTCGGATCATAGATAGTCAAGTTAGGATGATCTCTTTTCAATTCAGCCGTAAATTGGTGATAAAGGCGAACGCCTGCCAAATGTTCGGCGTAGGTTATCGAGCATCGCGGATTTTCTTTGCGCTGAAAAATAGTATTTAAAAGTGGACTAGGAGTTAAACCACCACTGATGCAATTTCTTGGATCCGTGAGCGTTGGGTTGTCGATCACAAATACCACCCGTTTCCCCGCAGATTCCAATTGTTGGATAGCTTGGCCATAAGCCAGAACTACGCCACTTGGAATGTGCTCATTCATAATGAAGCCCGTTTCGCCATCAATCTTAAAGAGGCTATTTATCGTTGCGACCCAAGCAACAACTTTGATCTCGGGATTGTTAAGAATTGTATTGAGTGCCAGCTGATTTTTTTCTTTTTGATGCTCACTTTGATCACTGCCCACCCCAGGAGGGACAACTGACCCAATCATTGTCCAGTGTATTTCTGCAGGCGATTCCCTTACCAATCCATAGAATAAAGCCTCTGCTTTACTGTCGCCTAGTAAAGCGTGGCTCGGATTGGGAAGATTGCGCAAACAGTATTGGAACAACGGTTTTTGGTTATCTGTTAAGCCACATTCATGTTGTAGCTTGTCGCGATCTGCACCAAGTATCAAGGTGGTGGGATCTCCATTCAACATCGATAGTTTGCGTGTTTTTATTCCGTCTAACTTCCTCACGACCTCGCCGGAAGCAGCGACTAGAAGCATTGCGATACACAATCCTAGAACGACGTTCTTGGGTCGCGATCTGATAGGTACTTCAACTAGTTTATAAGTCATCCACGCCAAAATTACGCTGACAACAACTAAGGACGCTCTCAAGGAGGACGAGGGCGTAGCGGATTCCATAATGCGTGCAAATGAAAGTAATGGCCAATGCCATAGATAAAGCGGGTAACTAATCAGGCCTATCCAGACAATCCATTTGCGCGCTAGCAACTGTTGATTTAACCAAGCTTTTTCACCGGCCTTGATTAACAACGCTGCACCTAGTGCAGGAAGCAATGCCCAAGCACCGGGGAATGGATCTAGATGATTCACAATCGCAATACTGATAAGTATTAGCCCGAAACCCGCCCAAGAAAGAAGTGAGAGTTGCTTGGTATCGAGCTTGTAGTTGCGCACCGACTCATGTGCAACTACAGCGCCAAGCGCCAACTCCCAAAATCGTGTGAGGGGGGAGTAAAAGTCAGCCACCGCATTTTGCGTAACGACCAGCTGACTGTAGATGAATGACGTAATTAATAAGCTAGGTAAGGCCCATTTTGCATGGTGTGGCTGTCTCCATAGAAAAGCCAAAATCAGTGGCCATAGGATATAAAACTGCTCTTCAATCCCGAGGGACCATAGGTGCAATAGCGGTTTCGTGTCGGCAGCATTATCAAAGTATCCTGCCTCTTTCCAATAGATCAAATTAGAAACGAAGCCCGTGCCGCCCGTCACATGCTTCCCGAGCTGTTCATATTCTCCGGGCGTTAAGACTACCCATCCAAAGGATAGGCAAAAAAGTAGCACGACAATCAAAGCAGGGAAAATGCGTCGTACCCTGCGTGCATAGAATGTCTTGATACTAAATTTTTCGACGGAGAGCTCTTCCCAAATATGCTTGGAAATTAAATAGCCAGAAATAACGAAAAAGATATCGACACCAACAAACCCTCCTGGGAATAGCGAGGGGAACGCGTGGTATCCAATCACAGCGACGACAGCGATTGCTCGCAAGCCATCTATGTCTGGACGATAATCCCCTTTTGGGGAAAGCGCGGGTGAGGTATTTGGCAAAATACTTTGTGTGTGTGATGACATAACAGCGGTGAAGTCACATTTCTACTGGAATGGGTGGCAACAAATAATTATGTTGGGTATCTATCCTGATGCGGTTATGCTTTCCGCGCAGGCACATTACGCCAAACAATCAGTATGAACACTCGAACTATTATACCGTCTCATCCTCATCAGAGGACTGATGGGGCGGGTGGGATTGTTACACTCATCGGTAGCAATATTAGAGCTCATTCAGTGTGACTAGATCAGGTTCATTATTTCGCACTCAAGTTTTAGACACGATACTCATGGAATCTCAGAAAACAATATTGGTTGTAGTGACTCGACGAATTGGAGATGTCTTGCTGACAACTCCCTTGATTCGATCTTTACGCAATGCTTGGCCAGCGGCAAAGATTGACGTACTTGTATTTTCTGGGACGGACGGCGTACTTGCCGGAAATCCAGATATCAACCAGATCATCACTGTCGCGCAACGACCTAAGAAACTAGAACATCTTCGCCTATTAATGCGGTTATGGCGGAAATACGATATCGCACTGTCAACATTGTCGAGTGATCGGCCTACGCTGTATGCGCGTGTTGCAGCGAAATATTGTTTGGGCGAAGTTGACGCAGGTAAAAAGCATCAATGGAAAAGATGGGTACTTTCAAAATCAGTGGAGACTGATGACATCAATACACATATGGTGCTGATGCATTTAAAGCTGGCTGATTTATTGGGTGTATCTCGTTGCTACGAAGTTGTTGCAACATGGCAAGACAAACATGAAGTGGCAGTAAAAGAATTACTTCCATTTGATATGGATAGCCAAGCATACGTGGTGTTACATGCTCACCCTATGTACGTCTACAAAGCTTGGAAGCGTGAAGCATGGGTTGAATTGGCGGAATGGCTGAATGTGCAGGGGATGCGAGTAGTCCTGACAGGGGGGAATAGTGAAGTAGAGATTGCAGAGGGACGAGAATTGCTCAGACTGCTATCGAACAATGTTGTGGACCTTACTGGAAAACTACCACTGTCTGGTGTTGCCTATTTGTTAAGCAAGGCACGTGGCTATGTGGGGCCCGACACGGTTGTTACCCATATGGCTGCCGCACTTGGGACGCCATCTGTCGCACTGTTCGGGCCCTCCAACCCAGTTAGATGGGGGCCTTGGCCAAAGAGCTTTACAGGGAATGTGAATCCGTACGTACTGAAAGGCACACAGCAAGTGTGTAACGTAGTTTTGCTTCAGGGTGAGGGCGAATGTGTGCCTTGCTTCGAAGAGGGATGTGATCGGCGTATCTCAAGCTTGAGCAAGTGTTTGCAAGAATTACCTGCTACTAAAGTTATTCATGCACTGGGTCGAGTGATGAATAGTTAGTGTCCTGCGCTCAGTGATTTTTGTATTTTGTAGTAGAAATACCTATAAGTCTGCAGGTTCAAGAATCTCTTAAATCTATACAGCTTTAAGAAGTGCTTTCCGGTTCGAACAAAGTTCTCGGATAGCTTTCTATTGATGCTCTTTCCATTACAAAGTTTTTTGTAGAGAAAGAAGCGATAGTCATTAACGATCGATTTTCCGACGAAAGCGATATTTTTTTTAAAGTATCGCAAAAGTCTCAATCTATCCCGTATGGATTCAAATCCGCCGTCATTATTTGAATGAATTCGATAGCGAATTAACTTTTCCGCATTCCAGATGAAAGGGCCTTGCTTTGAAATTTCTAACAGCCACGCAAGGTCAGAATATTTACCGCCGGTCTCTGGATCAATAGGAATCTGGGTTACCACCGAAGAGCGATAAATATACGCGGGGAACGGTGCAAATCCATTTGGAAATCGAGAGAAATATCTGCCAGCTAGGGCGCGAGGATTCTCGATTGTGACTTCGGTGATATTTGAATCAAAGTGAGCATGTTTGGAAACATTGTTTTCATCTACTACTTCGGCATTGCTTGAATAAGCAATAGCGCTAGGATGAAGCTTGATGGTTTCAAGCATTGAATTGACATACTGCGGCTCCATCAAATCGTCGTCATGGAATAAGCAAAAATAGTCAGTATCAACCTCGGAGATGCATTTATTAAAATGCTCTAATGAAGGGACTGAAGGGATTCTTTGACGAATTTCAAGCGAAGGGAATTTATTAATGACTAAACGATTGAGCTGATCATTCGTTGAGTTATCAGAGATGATGAAGCGAAAAGATTGATTGGTTTGATTCAGAATTGAGCTGATGGCAGCTTCGGCATATTCGGGGCGATTGTGACACAGTAAAAAAACTGTCAACGTGGGCGAATCTGTTTGCATCATCGTTTTGCTGTGTAAGGTGGATTCACTCTGTACGAGTTTGGTTTGCCATCGCAAACTGAATTCCGTGCAGTCTGGAATATGCGCCACCTAATTCCATTAGTTCATGGTGTGTGCCGGTTTCAACTATCTCGCCTTTTTGCAGCACGACAATTCGGTCTGCTTTCTCGATAGTAGATAATCGATGTGCAATAACGAGAGAGGTGCGCCCTTGCATCAGCGCTTCCAATGCGGCCTGCACATGTCTTTCGGATTCGCTGTCTAGGGCTGAAGTGGCTTCATCAAGAATAAGGATTGGCGCATTCTTCAAAATAGCGCGCGCAATAGCGATGCGCTGGCGTTGGCCGCCGGATAACTTAACGCCGCGTTCTCCAACTAATGTATTCAACCCTTGGGGCATTTCGCGTATGAATTCCATCGCATGAGCGGCTTCAGCTGCTGCAATGATTTCCGCGTCTGGCACTTCTCGCATCTGACCATAGGCGATGTTGGCGGCGACAGTATCGTTGAATAAGACAACTTCTTGACTCACAAGGGCAATGTTGGAACGTAAGCTCGCTAGCGTTAAATCGGCAAGGTCATGACCATCCAGTGTGATTTGACCAGAGGTGGGCAAGTAAAAACGAGGGACCAAATTGGCCAACGTGCTCTTGCCGCTGCCTGAGGCGCCAACCAATGCAACAGCTTGCCCAGCAGGGATGTCTATATTGATGTTGCGGAGCGCTAAACGATCATCCGCGTTATAGGCTAAATTAATATTCTTGAACGATATGCTGCCTTGGGCGCGATCTATCGTGACTGTCCCAGCATTCGTTTCGCTGGGGGTGTCGAGTAATGCAAATATGCTTTCTGATGCAGCCAACCCTCGTTGCAAGAATTCACTCACACCCGTGATGCGCTTGATAGGGGCAGTCAGCATGAGCATCGCCGTGATATAGGAAAGGAAGCCGCCAATAGAGGTTTCATCCGTTTTAGATTGCACGGTTGCAATATAAACGATCACTGATAACGCAACAGCAGCGATCATCTGAACGATTGGCACATTTGCTGCAGCTGCCATCGCTTGTTTCATCGCATAACGACGAACCCAGTTCGCTTGATCGTTAAATCGATCACTTTCATATTCTTGACCGCCAAACAATTTCACGACTTTATGAGCGGCGACACTTTCTTCAATAACCTGAGTGATATCACCCATCGCCTGTTGTGCATCGCGGCTGGCATTGCGCAGGCGCGCGTTGATCACTCTGAGAATGACGGCAATGACAGGCACCATCACTAAACTTAGCAATGTGAGTTTCCAGTTAAGGTAGAACAACCAACCAAGCAGTCCGATAATGATGATGGAATCACGAATCGTTACTGTTACCACCGTGGTGGCTGCGTTGGTGACTTGAGTTACGTCAAAGGTCAGCTTCGAAATGAGGTTGCCTGTAGCGTGATCGTCGTAGTAACTCGTAGGCAACGTAAGTAACTTAAGGAACATTTCGTTGCGCAAATCCATCACAACTTTATTTCCAACCCAGCCAATTGCATAAGTTCCAACAAATGAAGCAACGCCACGCACGAAGAAAAGTAGCAGAATGACTAATGGCACGAGCTTGATGATGGAGTCATCTTTGTGGATAAACGTCCCATCCACCATAGGTTTCAATAAAGCGGGAAGCAATGGTTCCGTAGCAGCTGTGACTGCCATACCCAGGATAGATATTGCAAACACCTTCCAATAAGGTTTCACGTATCGCAGAAGGCGGAAATAGAGCTGACGGTTGGTGAGATTCATGGCGCGCACTGTAGCAGAAAAAGGGCTGTTTGCCTTACACCTGGCCGATTGGGGCCAGTGCTTTGTATGTGTTTTACAGGTAAGGGCATGACCAGTTTGCAGTTGAGATTGCAGACAATAGATCGTGCGGTAGGGCTCCTGCAAACTTCAAGTTAATCGATGAAGTACGCGGCGTTTAAAGCTACGAACGAATCTCGACAATATATTTTTTTTCTTCTGTCCGTAATCAAATCCTTTATCCCAGTTCGACTGAACGCACACACCAAGGTACGCTTGACTCAGTGCCTCGTCAGTTTCACCGGACTGTTTGGCCGTGATGTACTGTTGTTCATAGTGGTAACAGCGGAACAATGTTTCTACGGGCCACAGCTCAATCGAACGGTACGCAAGTAACGCCTCGCCATACCAGCGCATTTCAGATGGGAACAGAACCATTGCATCAAGGAAACTCATGTTTTTTGGTTCTAGAAACTGGGTGGCCAGGTCAGACCAAACACGTCTGCTCCACACGACGGGTAGTGGGCCAAAATCGTAACGTCGGCCGGTGCGGCCGAAAATGCCCATGATGGTCTGGCAATCGGCATTGATGTTGCGGGCGATTTTTTCATGCCGATGTACGGCGCCGAATGTGCGCAGTTCCAAACTTTCATTCATCACCGTGTAGGGTATTCCAGAAGGGGTTAGCAAATCAGATTGCTTGCAGTCTCGTAGAAAATAAGAATCCGAGTCTAGGCAAAAATAATTCTCAGCGATATTCAGACGCCAAAATTCAGACTTCACAATCTGCTGCGTTACCCCGCCAGGCAAGGCATTGAAAGCCGCTTGATCAATGGATGTGTTAGCCGAAATAATTTCTTCGTCGCTCAAGAAAATTACGCTATCCGTACCAATGGTGTCTTTGAATAACGACATGTCTGCTGCGGGGCACGAAAGATAAAACGGCAAATTACTCGGATTATGTTTCCGAATACTTTCAGCAAGCCGCGCTGCACGTATCACGTCGCGGTTATATGATTTACAGTAGAGAACGATGTCTTTCATGTGTTTGCTTTAGCTATTCATCGGAGCACGCGCAAAGCTGTTTTTGACTATGTCGAAAATCTGGCGAGTTGATGCTTCCGTTGTGTAAGGTGAGGGAAGGCCTGAGTCTGCCAAATCTTTTTGTACCCAACGCTCGTGCAATTTTTCAAGCGTGGTAACAATCTGATCAACATCATCTGCCTTTACTGACCAATGACCTAGATCGAGAAGCATCTTTTCCATTTGTTCGTTATGCCAAACCAACGCAAGAACAGGACGTTGTGTCCAAAGGTACTCGAACAATTTTGAAGGGATGTATTCTTCGCAAAAGGGCACGGTTCCATGTAAGAGTAGCAGGCAGTCAGCAGCATTCATCCGCTTTAGAACTCTATCTCGGCCACTTTCTCCCGTTTGCGGATCTGCCTCAAGTCGCGGGAACTGTTCGACTACCTCGGGGAACGGAAAGCGCTGTATTGCTTTCGCAGACACTGAATCAATCGCGCCCCCATACAAGTGTAGGCGGAACTGCTGCACATGCTGAGGATGTTTTTCCAGATACTTTTGCATGCCGCGTAAAAATATTTCCAAATTACGCGTATCAGCTAATGACCCGAAGTGGCCTATAACCAGATGTTCGCCATATTCATAGGGTGACCTCGAAAAGCTGGGGGCATTAGCGCCGGGGATAATGAAATGTCCGCGATCCCCTAGTTCAGGATGACGTGCCTTTGCTCGGGCCAGTGCTTCTGCGGTAAACCACCAAGCCACATCAGCGTGCTTACAAATAATTCCTTCCAGCCAAGCAGAGAAACGTATACGTATCTTTTTATTTGTTTGGCCCTCGAAAATCATAGGGTCATGCACTTCTGCAATCCATCTCAGGCCGTGCTTTTTAGCTAGCCAATAGCCCGCTAGATGCGCTGAATAAGCCCCACCTGTCGAAAAAATAACCGCTGGTTTGCGCGTCCTGATAATTTTGGAACCTGCAAAATAGGCTGTGATAGCCCAAGACCAGTGGGTCTCAACAGGAATGAGCAGCTTCTCAATCAAAATGAATGGCAACAGCAATAAAGAAATGACAGTCATTGCGATTCGATACAGAAAACGTGAGGATATTCTCAGCTTCAAGTAGTGGCGCAAATCAAAACGCAAGCCAACGGGGCCCGCAGGAAGTATCTGGTGGTGTTCGATCACTTTATCTTTTTTGCCCGTGACCGCACTTAATACAATTGGCTCTACACCTAGATTCAGCAGATGAGGAATCTTGTCAGTAATGGTCTGGCTTGCTGCTCTGCCATCCATATTGAAGCCGTGAGAAAGTACCAGCCAAGCCTGCGTACTTCTGTTGTTCATGCCTACCTCGTCAAGTGTGTGGGATACTGCCAATAAGAATTTGCGAAGTCAGTTTGCTGTGAATTAATCAGCAACGAGTCGCTTGTTTGATAGATCCGACATTATTTACCATTGTCGCAATTCAGTTTAGCAAAATCGTGATTGAAGAGCTATCAGCCGTTCGACGGATGAGCTCCCAACAACATAAACGTGTCATGTAAGGTGAGTGAGCAATGGCAAATTTCGTAGTCGGGGATATTCAGGGTTGTTTTACCGAACTTCAGTTGCTACTGAAGAAGACCGAGTTTGACCCCACAAAAGACAAGCTGTGGATTGTGGGCGATCTGGTTAATCGTGGTTCGGGATCGTTAGAAGTGCTGCGGCTGGTGAAGGCGCTTGGCGATAGTGCCATCACCGTCTTGGGCAATCACGATCTTCATCTGTTGGCCGTGGGCGCTGGAGTCGCGCAATTACATCGAAGTGACACCTTGGACGAGATATTGTCCGCCCCCGACCGTGACGAATTGCTCACATGGCTACGCCAGCAACGCCTGATGTATGTCGAAGGCGACAACGTCATGGTGCACGCGGGCTTGCTCCCGCAATGGAGTGTCAGGCAAGCAGCAAAATTGGCGCGTGAAGTGGAAGCCGCGTTGCGGGGTGATGACTACGTCAAATTCCTTGAGCATATGTATGGCAACACCCCCAACAGTTGGGATGACGAATTGACCGGTTACAAGCGCTTGCGCGTCATCACCAACGCTTTCACAAGGCTGCGTGTCTGCACCTCAGAAGGCGAGATGGAATATAAATTCAAAGGTGAAGTAGAGAAGATACCAGCGGGTTTTGTGCCTTGGTTCGACGTGCCGAAACGCGCCAGCCAAGATGCCACAGTGATCTTCGGTCACTGGTCTGCGCTAGGTTTGAAGGTCACGCCGAATATCATCGCCCTAGATACGGGGTGTTTGTGGGGTGGAACGCTGACAGCGATGCGCCTTGAAGATAGGCAACTATTTCAAGTCGCATCCCAGAACCCAGTGGTGCAGGATTGGTGATCAATCTTCTAGGTAAGATTGGGCTTGAATCGCCGCGAGCTAATATAATCCATTCATTCAATACGATGAGCACACGACTGTGCTTACCCCAAAGATGAGCAATCAATACAAAGGCAAGACCGGTCTCAAACGACTATGGAACGCGATGTTCTATTCCATGGATGGATTGCGTGCCGCATTCAAACATGAAGATGCATTCCGCATGGATGTGCTGCTGGCAGTGGTGCTGATCCCCGCTGCATTCCTCACATCGGCGAGCGGCCTCGGTAAGGCGCTGATGGTGGCGAGTGTGTTGTTGCTACTCATCGTCGAGCTATTGAATTCGGCTATCGAAGCCGCAGTGGACCATACCTCGTTGGATCACCACCCCTTCGCCAAGCGTGCCAAAGACATCGGCAGTGCCGCTGTGTTCATCAGCCTTGTGACGATCTGCGCGGTGTGGGGGATGGTGTTGTTAGGATAGTGTCTTTCGCGGGTGGCATTGAGATTTGAGTGTCCGCTTTGTGGAGATGAGAAATCGTGGTTAGATTTCGCCAATCGGCCATGAACGGCCTGTCATCATCTGTCCGTAATATTATGCATATGAGGAACAATTTTTTGGGTGCACTTCAATGAACCAATTGCTTATCGAAAATATGGATTCCACACTATTACCAATAGTACAGACCGTCGGGTCTGTCAAATAACTGTTAGCCATGCAAGAAACCGTGGTGAAAATTTCAGCTATCTACGACGTAGCCATTTCGTTTGCTGGCGAAGATCGCCCTGCGGCAGCCGATATTGCATCAGGGTTGGTACTGAAGGGCTTGAATGTGTTCTACGACGAATATGTCGAAGCAGATTTATGGGGGAAGGATCTCTACGTCCACCTCACGAAGGTCTATCGCGACGATTCCAAGTTCTGCTTGATGCTCGTTTCCGACAGTTATGCGGCCAAACAATGGACCAATCACGAACGTCGAGCGGCGCAATCAAGAGCTTTCTCCGAGAACAGGGAATACATCCTTCCTCTTCGTCTGGATGACGCGCAGATCGACGGCATACTCGATACAACTGGGTACATTGACTTCCGGAAGAAGACTGTCGAGGAAGTTGTCGAGCTTGTAGTGGCGAAAGTGCGGAATTTCAACGTTCAGAACGGCATTGCGTATGCCATCTTGCGTGCTGAGGAGGTGTTCAAAAATGCTGGAATATGCGGCCCCAATGAAGCGACCTTCTCAGATGCGAATTTTCAGACTGAGTGCCCCACCTGCAAGACTAGGCAACACCTCTCCGAGGCACCAATAACGCTCGATAGCGATGACACCGTTTACTCTTGCAAGAACGGCTGCCAACCAATCGCAGTTATCAGCCGTCCGGGTATCGTGGCGTGGCCCGGAAGAGGCTACCGGCTTGGAACCCACGTAATTCGGAATGTCGCAGACATCTTTGTCTCAATTGCAGGAATGGCTGTGCCGGTGCTCATTCCTGCATCGCAGGCCGCGCTAATGAAGGTGCACCCGCATGGCTAACTCGACAGTCGAGCGGGGCCTGCGCAAAAAGCCGTGCAGGCCGCTCACTTCCACGTTAAGCGTCCGTTATTGAGAAACAGCTATGTCTTTTATAGGTTAGCATTCTGCCAAATGCTATGTCCGCTGTCGGGCACTCTAAAGTTAAATCTCTGCAGGTTCGTCAGCGAACCATTTCCCGATCACACCTTCTGCTTCTGCTACTCCCACCTTCTTCAAGCTAGAGAATAGTTGCGCTGAGCACTGTGGGAAGTTCTGCTGCAAGAAGGCATTCACGTCACGCAAGGTCTGGGTGGATTGCTGGCGGCTCAGCTTGTCCGATTTCGTCAGCAGGATGTGCACGGGTTTTTGTGTGATGGCGAACCAGCCCATCATCCATTTATCGCGATCGGTGAGTGGGTGGCGCGCATCCATGATGATGATCAAACCCGCCAGTTCCTCGCGAGTTTGCAGGTACTCACCTAGCAGCTCTTCCCAATGCGCCTGTACATCGGGCGGCACTTTGGCGTAGCCGTATCCCGGCAAGTCAACGATGAAACGCTGGTCACCTAGATCGAAGTAGTTCAAGTGTTGCGTACGTCCCGGCGTCTTACTGGTAAAGGCCAAACGCACATGGTTTGCCAGCGTGTTGATGGCGCTCGACTTGCCCGCGTTGGAGCGGCCAACAAAAGCGACTTCCTTTCCGCCGTGGAAAGGAAGGTCCTTGATGTGGTTGACCGTGGTGTAGAAGGTCGCTTTGGAGAAGAGTCCCATTATTTCCAGGCCGCGAATACTTTGTCAGCCGCAGCGATGGTCGCCGCGATGTCGGCATCGCTATGTGCCGCCGACACAAAGCCAGCCTCAAATGCGGAGGGTGCCAGGTACACACCTTCGGCCAGCATGGCATGAAAGAAGCGATTGAACGCGGCCTTGTCGCTGGCCATCACCTCGGCATACGAAGTTGGGACGTTCGCGCTGAAGTACAGGCCGAACATGCTGCCAATGGATTGCGCGCTGAAGGGGATGCCGTGTTTCTTGGCGACGGCAGTTAGGCCTTCGGTCATCTGTTTGGCGAGTTGCGTCAGGCGCTCGTAGAAGCCGGGCGCTTGCACCAGCTTCAAGGTGGTCAAGCCTGCGGCGACGGCGACGGGATTGCCCGACAAGGTGCCTGCCTGATACACCGCGCCAAGCGGGGCGAGGCATTGCATGATGTCGCGACGTCCGCCGAATGCTGCGGCAGGCAGACCACCGCCCATCACTTTGCCCAGCGTAATGAGGTCCGGCTTGATTCCGTAATGGCCGTGCGCGCCTTGCAGGCCGACGCGGAAGCCGGACATGACTTCATCAAGGATCAGCACCGCACCGTGCTGGGTGCAAAGCTTGCGCATCGCATCGAGGAACTCGCGCTTCGGTAGGATCAGATTCATGTTGCCCGCGACAGGCTCTACGATGACAGCGGCAATCTCGTTGCCATATTCGGCAAAGGCTTTTTCCAGACCGGCGGCATCGTTGTAATCCAACACTGTGGTCAACGCGGCGATCTCGGCGGGCACGCCGGAAGAGCTAGGTTGGCCGAACGTCAGCGCGCCGGAGCCCGCTTTCACCAACAGGCCATCCGAGTGGCCGTGGTAGCAACCTTCGAATTTGATGATGCGTGAACGGCCCGTGAAACCACGCGCCAAACGAATCGCCGTCATCGTCGCCTCTGTGCCTGAGCTGACCAGACGCACCATCTCCAGCGACGGCAAAATCTTGCACAAAGTTTCAGCGATCTCCAACTCGGCAGCCGTCGGTGCGCCGAAGCCCAAGCCTTCTGCAGCTGCAGCTTGTACTGCTTTCACTACTTCGGGATGGCAGTGCCCAACGATCATCGGCCCCCATGAATTCACGTAATCGATGTATTGCTTGTCGTCTGCATCCCACACATAAGCACCCTTGCCGCGCTTGAAGAACAGCGGTGTGCCGCCCACGGATTTGAATGCGCGCACGGGCGAATTCACACCGCCAGGGATGAGCTTCTGGGATTGGTCGAAGAGTTCTTGATTGTGAGATGTCATTGCTTTGTCCTACTGAATAAGGTTGAAAATTTTTTTGCTGCTTGTTCGCTATCGGGTGCATCCCACAGTGCCGAGATGACAGCGAGTGAGTCTGCGCCAGCCTCAATCAACATCGCGCCATTCTGTTGCGTGATGCCGCCAATCGCCACGATGGGTACGTACTTCCTTGACACTTCAGTCCCTCCCCCATGCAGGGGGAGGGTTAGGGTGGGGGTAGAAGCTAGGATATTTCCCGACTCTATCCCCATCCCAACCTTCCCCCTGCATGGGGGAAGGAGCGGGTTATGTGCCAATGTGCTATTTGCATTCAATGCCCGCCGCACCTCTTGTAACAAAGTTATATCCGCCCTCACGGCTTCCGGCTTCACGCTTGATGGGAAGAACGCACCGAACGCCACGTAATCCGCCCCTTGTTGCACGGCCGCCAACGCCAAGGGCGCGCGATTATAGCAAGATACCCCGATGAGCTTGGATTCACCGAGTAGCGCGCGTGCCGCAGCCACGCTACCGTCCTCACCGCCAAGATGTACGCCATCGGCATTGACCTGTCGTGCAAGCGCCGCATCATCGTTCACGATGAAGGTGGTGTCGAATTCTAGAGTGAGTTGGCGCAGCGCTTGCGCTTGCTGCAGTTGAAGTGCCGCATCGGCGATCTTGTTGCGATATTGCAGTACGCGTGCGCCGCCTTGTAGTGCAAGGCGAACTTTCCGCAGCAACTCGTTGGTGTCAGCAAGGTCTGGCGTGATGGCGTAAAGACCTGCGACAGCAGGCTTAGTGGCGAGTCTCTTCACCGTCTTTTTCTTCGCCTTCTTCGTCACGCGCCCAGAACAAACGATCCGGGATGTGTTGTCCCATACCAGGACGGAAGCCGTATTTCAGTGCTTCCCATGTGTATTCTTGGGCTTCGTGTACTGCGTCTTCCATCGACAGGCCGTTCGCCAGTAAGGCGGCGATAGCGGAAGCCAAGGTACAGCCAGAACCATGATAGATGCCGGGCAGGCGGGGCCATGTGTCGGCACGCACGATACCGCGTTCACCGTACAAGGTGTTGATGACTTTAGGTGTGTTCTCGTGGGTGCCAGTGATGAGTACGTACTCGCAACCTAGCTCCAAGATGCGTTTTGCACATTGCTCAAGATTGGGATCATCGGATTCATTGTCTTCGTCAATGATCAAGCGGCGTGCTTCCATACTGTTCGGGGTGAGGATGGTGGTCTGCGGCAACAACAATTCGCGCATGGCATCCAGCATCTCTTCGTTTGCTAACTCATCACCACGACCAGAAGCCAACACGGGGTCGAACACCAGCGGGATATCGGGATAGTCAGAGATGACTTCAGCGATGGCGGCGATGTTCTCAATGCTACCCAACAGGCCGATCTTGAATGCGGCGACAGGCATATCTTCCAACACGGTGCGTGCTTGGTCTACTACCCATTCGGGGTCCATCGCTTGGATGTCGTCCACGCCACTGGTGTCTTGTACGGTGATGCCCGTTACGACTGCCAATGGATGACAACCCATGCTGGCGATGGTCAGGATGTCGGCTTGCATACCCGCACCGCAGCTGGGATCGGTGGCGGCGAAGGTGAGAACGATAGGAGGAACGTCGGACATGTTTTATTGCTCTTGAGTTCGGTCAACCCAGTAATCAGGGCGACGGTGTTGGTGGGAAACGGCCAATATCCAAATTTCTTCACCTCGCACCACATAGCGCAAAGTGTATGAAAATCGGTTCATTACATAGCGTCGCACATCTTCCAGCTCAACTGGAAATAACAAAGGTGCTTTGGCAATCAATAGGGCAGCCTCGCGTACCTCACGCTTGAAACGCGCACCTAGTCCTGCCTGTTGCTGATCGAACCATTCACACGCTTCATTCAATTCATCGTGTGCTGCCTCGGCAAATCGAATGCGCATTATTTGTTGTTGAAGACATCTTCAAATGCAACGGTCTTCATGCGTCCTGCATCACAAGCTTTCGCTCTGTGCAAAGCCTCTTCAGCCCATTCGCGATCAATTTCAGGATCGGACTTGTCAAGGCTCTGCATGATCTGTTCGGCGATTTCGTAGCGCTCGGCAGCTTTAAGTTGCAATGCCAAGTTGATAATCTCCTGTTTGCCCATGTGTCTCTCCTTGAATCAGGTCAGCAACAATAGGGAGTGATTCTACCCGAAAGCCTTGTTAGACGTGTCGCTTCAAGTGCTTGCTAGTGTTGGGAACTCAGTTGCCAATAGGGGGAGGAGCGCTACTTGTTTTCGCAGTGATTGGTGATGCGGGCGAACTCAGTCACCCCCAAATTTTCAGCACGTAGCTGCGAATCGATATCCAGCTGAGCGAATTCTGCTTCCGTTAGAAATGCTTTAAGCGTGTTGCGCAGTGTCTTGCGACGTTGGCCGAAAGCGGTACCGACGATCTGTGCGAACAACAATTCGTTCTTCACGATGATCTTGTCAGCGGGCATGGGGATCATGCGCACGATGGCTGAATCGACCTTGGGTGCGGGGCGGAAGGACTCCGGCGGCACGTCCAGCAACTTCTCCATGTAGAAACGGTATTGCAACATCACGGACAGTCGGCCGTAGGCAGGTGTTGAGGGGTCGGCCACCATGCGTTCCACCACTTCGTTCTGCAACATGAAATGCATGTCGGTGATACGCGCGGCGTGTTCGGCGAAGTGGAACAACAGCGGGGATGAGATGTTGTAGGGCAGGTTGCCCACGATGCGCAGCGGCGTACCCAGCATAGCGAAGTCGAACTGCAAGGCATCACCTTCATGGATGACGATCTTGTCCTGCGGATAGTCCGTCTTCAAACGCGCGATGATGTCGCGGTCGATCTCCACCACGTGTAGCTTGTTCAGTTGTTTCAACAGCGGACGCGTCAGCGCACCGAGGCCGGGGCCGATCTCCACCATGTTGTCATTCGCTTCGGGGCGGATGCAACGCACGATGTCAGCGATGATGTTCTGATCGACCAGAAAATTCTGGCCAAACATTTTTTTAGCTTTATGCCCGCTCATTTTTTGCCATTTCTATTGCGACTTTGATCGCCTCCAACAAGCTGCCGACATTGGCTTTACCTGTACCTGCTAATTCCAATGCTGTGCCGTGATCAACCGAAGTGCGGATGATGGGGAGACCGAGGGTGATGTTCACGCCTTCGCCGAAGCTGGCGTGTTTGAGTACGGGCAATCCTTGATCGTGATACATCGCTAGCACGGCATCGCATTCGCGCAAGCGGTGTGCGGCGAATAGGGTGTCTGCAGGTAGAGGCTCGCTCACGTTCATGCCTTCCGCGCGCAATCGGTTTAGCACGGGAATCATCACATCAATCTCTTCGCGCCCAAGGTGTCCGCTCTCGCCTGCATGAGGATTGAGTCCGGCGACCAAGATGCGCGGATGGGCGATGCCGAAACGGCGTTGCAGATCGCGATTCAGGATGCGCAGGATTTCTTCCAGCAGCAGTTGTGTGATCGCATCAGCCACCTCACGCAAAGGCAGATGGGTGGTGGCAAGCGCTACACGCATGCCACCACCTGCCAACATCATCACCACCAATGGTGTATTGGTCTGCTCGGCCAGATATTCGGTATGGCCCGTGAAGGGGATGCCGGCATCGTTGATGATGCCTTTGTGTACAGGGGCGGTGACCATGCCCGCGAATTCGCCAGACACACACCCTTGCAGCGCACGATCTAGCGTCTTTAATACGTAAGAGGCATTTCGAGCGTCCAGCTTCCCTGCGCTGACAGGCTGTGCCGCAGGAACATGTAGCACGCTCAATTTACCTGCGGCATGGGGCGTTGTTGTGCTGTAGTCGTGAAGCGATATATCGATGCCAAGTTGTGCGGCGCGTTGCTGCAACGCATGCTTGTCAGCGATGACAACGAGCGGGTGTTCGTGGCTGGTTAGTTGCAAACATAAGTCAGGGCCGATCCCCGCAGGTTCGCCTGATGTGACAACTAGTGGAAGGCTCACTTAGTTAATCTCGGTATTCGATGGTGGCGCGGTCGCGTATTTGGCGCAGCCAATCTTGGTATGCGTCATCCGATTTGTATGAGCGGATGGCATCTCGTGCTTTTTGTTTTTTCTGTTCTACGCTCACATCCGTGTTGCGACGCGCTAACACTTGAATTAAATGCCAGCCAAAGCCGGATTGAACGAGTCCGCTGATTTGTCCGACCTTCAGTGCGTCCATTGGTTTTTCAAATTCGGGTACGGTCTCGCCGGGTGAGAGCCAATTTAAATCTCCACCCTGAGGGGCGCTGCCATCTTCAGAGTGTAATTTCGCTTGCTCAGCGAAGTCGGCACCTTTGTCGATGCGAACTTTGATCTCTTGCAAGCGCGCTTTAGCTTCATTTTCGGGCACTAGTTCGCTGGTCTTGATAAGAATATGGCGTGCGTGAGTTTGTGTGATGAAGATCGGGGTGTCAGATGTTTTGCGATCTATCAGTTTGATAAGGTGAAATCCGTTCGGGCTACGCAAGAGAGGGCTAACCTCGCCAGGTTTCATTTTCGATAAAGGATCTGCGAACAAGCTGGGTAGGCGATCAGCAGGCCGCCACCCAAGTTGGCCTCCTTGCAGTGCATCTTTTGCATCAGAGTAACCTGCTGCGATTTGTGCAAAAGGCGCGCCCGCTTTAAGTTTGGACTGCGCCTCTTCTGCACGGCGCTTAAAGTTTTGGATGCTTTCTGCGCTTGCTTGTTCGGGCACGACGATCATGATGTGTGCAAGTTGAAGTTCTTCGCCTTTGTTGCCTTGATTTGCTTGGGTCGCAAGATAGTCTTCGATGTCGCTCTCGCTGATGACTAATTTGCTATCCACTTCGCGCTCGCGTAGGCGTACCGACAAGATTTCACCACGGATATCTTCGCGGAACTGATTGAAATCGATCCCCTCTTGCTCAAGTTTTGCCCTAAACGCCGCAGTGGATTCGAATTTATTTTGTTGTGCGATGCGCGCAAGCGATCTTTCTAGTTGTACGTCGTCTATCTTGACGCCATTTTCTTTTGCAAATTGTATTTGCAGCATTTCAGTGATCATGCGCTCTAAAACTTGTTTTGCAAGCACAGTGCGATCTGGGAGAGGCGTGCCTTGTTTTTGCAACTGTTTAATCGCAACTGCAACGCGTGAGTCGAGTTCCAGTTGAGTAATGACATTGTCATTGACGACGACACGAATGTGGTCAAGTGTCTCGCTGGGTGGGAGAGTGTCTGCTGCAAGTGCTGAGCTGCCGATTAAGCAAAGCAATAGAAGTGTGAATCTGAATTTTTGCATCTGCTTCTTTCTGTTCATAAGGTCAACGCAAGCCTTTGGATGGTTTGACGCTAGGTGAATCATTTAATTTTGTGTAACCAGAAACGCTAGCGCGTAAGGCGGCTAAAGGATCTGAGCCGATGCGTACCATATCGTTCAATTCCAGCTGGATGAAGGTTCCTGTGGCACGTTTTTGGGTTGCGGTTGCAAAGCTTTGGGAGACCAAGCGCACCGTCCAACAGTCCTGATTATACTCAAGGCCCGCAAGTGCTTCCAAAATCAACTTATCTTGTAGCGAGAAGTTGAACCGACCCACCCCATGCCAACGACCTGAGATCGGCCATTGTGTGGATACATCTACTTGTCGCAATGTGTCGCGAGTATAGCGATAGCCTAGATTGAGTAATTTCCCCGCTTCAGGATTATAGCGAGCTGCCGCACTGTAAGACTCCAATCGACTTTGGTTTGGATTGTATTGTAGGAGGCTGTCTAATCTCCATGCGCGAGTCATCTTGCCGCCTAATGTCATGAGGATGTCAGAACGCCCGTATGGATCAGCAACCTGCGTGAGATTCACTTTGGGTGTCTTGAAACTAAAGCGTTCAGCGATGCCGATGCGCAATCGTTCTGTTCCTTCGTCATCGTCGATGGCGCGAGACGTCAGAGCCATGGTCAACATGTCTGCATCGCCGATACGATCGCTCCCCAAGAAGCGATTTTCGGTGAACATTTGGCTAAAACTGAATGGTGCTTGGGCTGTATCAAAGTTGGGCAATAGACTTTGATCAACATAAGGAATGTGTACGTAATAAGCGCGTGGCTCAAGAGTTTGCATATAGCCAGTCCCTAAAAAAGAGTCGCTACGTTCCATAATCAGTCCGCTATCTAAGCTGAAAGTTGGAAGCGTACGCACGCTGTGGATTGGGTAGCCATTGTTATTGGTATCAAGCAGATAGTTGGTGTGGTGGATACCTAATTTGGGAGTCACAAAATAACCGGGGTCGTTCAGCAACGGATAGCTAATTGTGGGATTGATTACGATGCGACGCCCGCTGATCAAACTGGCGTGGCGGAAATCAATAAATTCACTATTGAAGGTCAGATTACTTTCTGCAAACGTGGTGCTGCCGTTCACATTAATTTGGGGTTGTCGCCAATAAGGCGCAACAACTGGTGCACTTGGATCTTGTAAGGTCTGAAAACTTTGCATACGGGCTGCCGCGTTCCAGTTGCCGGCGCGGTAGGTGATAACGCCTTCTCGAACCAAGTTGGTTTGAGATGTGCCGAGGATGTTATCTGAGAGATCGCGGAAATAAGCATTGTCCGAGGCATAGTTAAAATTCGCGGCCGCAGCAAAGCCCTCCCCTAGAGACTGCTTATGCGTCAGTGCCACCCGGCGGCGATCAAGTTGACTGACCTTGTCGTTAGGTAGCAGGTCGAGGTCAAGTTTCCCCTGAAAATTCTGGGCTAGATACCTAAACTCATTGTTGAATTGAGTGCCCCGTTTTGAGATAAAACGAGGGGAGAAGGTCGCATCAAAATTGGGAGCGATATTCCAATAGTACGGGACGGTGACCTCTGTTCCGCCGGAATTGGTGCTGCCAAAAACGGGCCCAAGAAAGCCAGATCGGTTGCTGTCATTGAGAGCGAAGTCCATCCAGGGGGTGTACAACAGGGGGACGCCTTTGAATTCGATCCATGCATTGTGAGCAACACCAACTTGTTTGTTGCGATCCAATTCTAATCGCCCCATTTTAAGTAGCCAATCGTCATTCCCGATAGGGCAGGTGGTATAGCTCGCAGAGTCGAAGGAGTAGTTCTGATTCCCTCCAAAATGCAGCGATGCTGCGTTCCCATGTGCATTACTTCCCTCAAAAAGGAAAGCTGGGTTGGATAAGTCGCCGATGTTACTTTCCATATTCATGTTCAACAAAGGGCCTTGGATTTGAGTGCCACCTTGAATGAGTGTCACATTGCCATTGGCTAGTACATCTTTGCTATTTTGCTGGTAGATCAGGTGCTCGGCACTGATCGTTTGCCCTTCGCGACGTAGTTGCACATCTCCACTGGCTTCTAATTGGCCGTTGCTGGCCGAGACGATGCTCTCCGCACTAATGAACGCGGCTGTGGGCTCATTTGAAGCAGTGAGCGCTTGGAATGTCCGATCTATCTTTAATGGAAGCGTATCTTCGGCGGCCTGTGCACAATGATGCGGCAGAATGTATAGCGCGATAGTGATCAGGAGTGAGCGAAAAAGCATGGGCAGGGCAAATAATTTAAGGTGCTAAAATCTCACAAATCCCATATTAAGGCAATCAAATGCAACGTCAGAAACAGCTTACCGAGTGGCTTTCCGGCCTATATCCCGACCAGACCTTCACCATCGCTCCTGCTTCGGCTGATGCCAGCTTCCGCCGCTACTTCCGCGCCATATTCGCTGACGGTAGTACCAAAATCGTGATGGATGCCCCGCCTCAACATGAGGATTGCAAACCTTTCTTGCACGTGGGCAAGCTGTTTGAGGAGGCGGGTGCGCATGTCCCACATGTATATGCACAAGATCTCGAACAGGGATTTTTGCTGTTATCCGATCTAGGCAACACCACTTATTTGCAAGCGTTGAATGAAGGCGATCCGCAGACGCTGTACGGCGGGGCAACCGATGCCTTAATCAAAATTCAGCTCGCTTCTCGGCCAAATGACTTGCCGCCTTATGACGAAGCCCTGTTGCGTCGCGAACTCAACTTATTTCCCGAGTGGTATATCAGCAAGCATCTTGGCGTCATGCTCACCGCCAAGCAACAAGCCAAGTTAGAAGAGGTATTTGCGCGCCTCATCGCTAACAATCTGGCGCAACCTTGCGTGTATGTACACCGCGATTACCACTCACGTAACTTGATGGTGACCGCTGACAACAGCCCTGGTGTGATTGATTTTCAAGACGCAGTGTATGGGCCGATCACTTACGATCTCGCCTCTTTGTTCAAAGATGCGTACGTAAAATGGGAAGAGCCGCAGATCATTGACTGGCTAATCCGCTATTGGCAGAAAGCACGCAAGGCAGGCTTGCCTGTGCATGAAGATTTTGGCGAGTTTTACCGCGATTACGAACTAATGGGTGCGCAGCGTCATATCAAAGTTTTGGGCATCTTTGCTCGGCTGTATCATCGTGACGGCAAAGAGGGTTACCTGAAGGATATGCCGCTGGTGATGGAATATCTGCATAAGGCATGTGAGCGCTACATCGATCTCAAGCCATTGCTTAACATCTTGCTCGAGTTGAATATGCAAGCGGAGAAGAAATAAAAGTTAATGCTGCACATCTTTTCACCTCATCCCTCACCCCAACCCTCTCCCGCCTGCGGGAGAGGGGGTAATAGCGAAAGGCATTTTTAGATGCGTGCGATGATTCTCGCTGCAGGGCGCGGCGAACGTATGCGCCCCCTCACCGACCATACGCCCAAGCCCTTGTTGCAGGTGGGTGGTAAGCCGCTCATCGTGTGGCATATCGAACGTCTGGTGCGCGCAGGCATCACTGACTTCGTCATCAATCATGCGCACCTCGGAATACAAATCGAACAAGCATTGGGAGACGGAAGCCAATTTGGCGCGACTATCCGCTATTCGGACGAAGGTTCTGCGCTTGAGACGGCAGGAGGTATCGCCTTCGCTGCCCATTTGCTGGGTGATGAGGTGTTCGCTGTGGTTAATGGTGATGTGTATTGTGATTTCGATTTCACACACTTGCCCAGTCATGCTGCAGCCCTAGCTAATAGCGATGACATGGCGCATCTAGTGTTGGTGGATAACCCAGAACACAATCTCAAGGGTGATTTCGGTCTGCAAGGTGCGCGCATCACTGATCTGCCGCCCAAGCACACCTTTAGCGGTATCGGCCTCTACAAACCGCAGTTGTTTGCCCATATCGAGCGTGGCACAAAGGCGCCGCTTGCCCCACTGTTACGCGAACAGATCGCTGCAGGAAAAATCAGTGGTGAGCATCATCGCGGAATGTGGGTCGATGTCGGTACACCACAACGATTAGATGAACTCGACAAGCTACTGCGTGCATCGCAGAATGCAGCCCATGACTGATACCGCTCTCTACGTTCAACGCCGCAAGCATCTTCAGCAAAAGATGCCGTACGGTATCGCAGTCATTCCGACTGCACCCGAAGTGGCGCGCAATGCCGACACACATTACGACTACCGCCACGATAGCCACTTCTATTACCTCAGTGGATTTGCTGAGCCGGAATCGGTGTTGATATTGATTGCTGGTGATGAACCGCAGAGCATCTTGTTTTGCCGCGAAAAGAACGCAGAGCGCGAGGTGTGGGATGGCTTTCGTTACGGCCCAGATGTCGCAGCCGAGCGCTTCGGTTTTGATGCGGCTTATCCCATCGAACTGCTAGATGAAAAACTCGTCGAGCTGATGGGTAACCAGCCTACATTGTTCTACCCCATCGGGGGGGATTGGGATGTGCGGCTTATCAAGGTACGGGAAGCGCTCAAAGCAAAAGCACGTACGGGTATCCAAGCGCCGAATGCGATACGGGATGTGCGTGAGCTGTTGAACGAGATGCGCTTGTTCAAAGACGAGCATGAAGTGAGCATCATGCGCGCAGCGGCACAAATATCTTGTGAAGCGCATCGCCGCGCGATGCGCTTCACTCGCCCGGGCCAATATGAATACGAAGTGGAAGCTGAGTTGTTGCACGAATTCTGCCGTCACGGCGCACGCCATCCTGCTTACACTAGCATTGTCGCGGGTGGCGCGAATGCCTGCACTTTGCACTATGTCGGCAACAATGCGTGCCTCAACGAGGGCGACCTTTTACTCATCGATGCAGGATGTGAATTGGGCGGATATGCCTCAGACATCACGCGCACCTTTCCTGTGAATGGTCGTTTTAGTGCAGCACAAAAAGACGTGTATGAGATCGTTCTCGCCGCACAAGCGGCGGCCATTGCGGCGGCAAGACCGGTCAACACTTGGAATGCGCCGCACGAGGCGGCATTGCGTGTCTTGGCGCAGGGCTTCATCGACTTGAAACTATGCAAAGGTTCGGTCGAGGCTGTGTTGGAAAGCGAGAGTTACAAGCAGTTCTACATGCATCGCACTGGGCACTGGTTGGGTATGGATGTGCATGATGTGGGTGAATACAAGGTCGGTGGTAATTGGCGGCCTTTGCAATCCGGAATGGTGCTGACCGTGGAGCCGGGCTGCTACATCCGTCCATCGGACAGCGTGCCGCGTGACCTATGGAACATCGGTATCCGCATCGAAGACGATGTGCTCATCACTTCCAACGGCAGCGAGGTGTTGACGCAAGCTGCACCTAAGACTGTGAAAGAAATTGAGGAGGTCATGCGCCATGAATGAATCTCAATGTGATGTCGCCATCATCGGCGGCGGGCCTGTGGGCGCCGCATTAGCACTGGCTTTGCAAGGTAATGGATTGCAAGTGGTGCTGCTGGAGGCGCGTGAATCCGAAGTGAACACCACCGACCCGCGTGCATTGGCGCTGTCGTACGGCACACGATTGTTGCTGCAACGCCTTGGCGCTTGGGATGTATTGCGGGATGTAAGTGGCATCAAGGTCATCGAGGTCACGCAGAAGCAGACATCTGGGCATACCACCTTGCGCGCAGAAGAGATGAAAGTGCCCGACCTCGGCTATGTCTTGCCCTACACGATGTTGCATGCGGCATTGCAAAAAGGTTTAGCTAATTCGGATGTCAGTTGTATCTATGGTGCGCTGGTGAGCGAGCTACGTCAGACTGCAGATGCCGCCGTGATCGAATATCAGCACCAAGGTCAAACACATACACTCACCGCTCGTCTTGCTGTGGCAGCCGATGGCGGGAAATTGCTAGAAGCTTCGCACCCCCCGCAAATCACCGATTACGGTCAGAGTGGTGTCATCGCTCATCTCACCACCTCACAGGCAAATTCGGGCAAGGCGTTCGAACATTTCACTACGCAAGGTCCGATGGCGCTGCTGCCCTATTTAGATGGGTATGAACTGGTGCTGACCGCCGCTCACGAAGCAGCGCAAGATCTGCTGACATGGGATGACGCGACGTTTTTGGCTTACCTACAAAACCACTTTGGTGATCGCGTCGGAGAATTCCTCTCCATCGGCAAACGGAGTTGTTATCCGCTGCGTTTGAAACGCGCGCCGGACATTACCTTTCCGCACACCGTTCTCATCGGCAATGCCGCGCAGACACTCCATCCCGTGGCGGGGCAGGGCTTTAACTTGGGGGTGAGAGATGCGTGGGAATTGGCGCAAGTCATTCTCGATAGCACGCCAGAAAATATCGGCTCGGCTGCGATGTGCGCCGCCTACCGAAAGTCGCGTCGCATCGATCGCAATGCGGGCATTCGTTTCACAGATGGCCTTGTGCGTGTTTTCTCAAACGACCTGCCCGTCCTCGGGCAGCTCCGTTCAGCGGCGTTGACGCTACTCGATACATTCCCGATAGCCAGAAGGTTCGTCGCCAAACGTATGATGTTTGGCGCAAACGGCTAAGGTCTTGCAAGCGGTTGATTGTTCGTCTTGTCTGTTTACAGCGTGATGTGTCCGCCAAAATGTTGTTTGTAGAGAGCCACTAACTCTGCGCGAGTGTATTTGTGATTCTGCCCTCCACGGCTGGCTATTTTGAGTGAGCCCAGCAGTGATGCCAAACGACCCGTGGTCTCCCAATCCCATCCCTTTTGAATGCCGTGTAGCAAGCCTGCACGATAGGCATCACCGCAACCGGTAGGGTCAACGACGGCTTGAGGTTTGGGTGTGGGAATTGCAATCTGTTTACCGTCGGTATAAATAAGCGAACCATCTGGGCCGAGGGTGACGATGAGCGCCTTCACGCGCTTGGCGATCTCCTCCAATGTCTTGCCTGTCTTGTCCTGCAACATCTTGGCTTCGTAGTCATTCACGGTGACGTAGGTCGCTTGTTCGATGAAGCGCAACAACTCGGCACCTGAAAACATGGGCATGCCTTGGCCGGGATCGAACACGAAAGGGATGTCTTGCGCAACGAATTCGAGCGCGTGTTGCATCATGCCTTCGCGACCATCGGGCGACACGATGCCGAGTGTGACTTCTTGTGCCATCGACACGCTATTCAGGTGTGAGCTACCCATCGCGCCCGGGTGGAAGGCGGTGATCTGATTGTCGTCGAGGTCGGTGGTGATGAAGGCTTGGCCGGTGAAACTGTTGGGTACGTGGCGGATGTGGGTCTGCGGCAGTCCGATATTTTCAAGACGTGTGGCGTAAGGTGCGAAATCGTCGCCGACCGTTGCCATGATGAGTGGGTGGCCACCTAACATCTGCAAGTTGTAGGCGATGTTACCTGCGCAGCCGCCATATTCGCGGCGCATCTCGGGCACGAGGAAGGCGACGTTGAGGATGTGGATCTGTTCGGGAAGGATGTGGTTCTTGAATTTGTCTTTGAACACCATGATGGTGTCGAATGCCATAGAGCCGCAGATGAGAGTTTTCATTTCTGGATTTGGTGAGTGGTTGGATGCGCGGATTATAAAGGGGGCACGTCTATTTCTTATCCATATTCTGGATGAAGAGGCCGATGAGTTGCGCGATCTCACTGGGTGGCTGGATGAAACGGAAGCCTGCGCGATTTGCTGTCGTGCCATCAGGAAGTTGGGCGCTAGTGATATGTCGCAACTCCAAGTCTGCGATTACCGCATCGCCATTGGGCGTGATGATGCGACTGCCCTTTAATACCGAACCTAGTTCTAGATGGATGTCGAGGTCATAGATAAGTACGCCTAAACCATCGTGACTCACATCGGTGATACGAGACTCGAAAGGCATGAAGCCAGTCGCGTCGGCGACGCAACGTAGAGAGAGGTCGTCAGAGGTGGTGAATCGTGCATGTTCACGCCGATTGTGGAGCAGCAGTGCCTTGGGCAGGCTGAAATGGATGGCAGGTTGCCCGTCGATCTGTGTCTCTTCGGGGGATGATGCCGCGAACGAATACAGCAAGCCTTGCGAATCGGTGGCGGTGAATTCAACCGCATCAGGGCTGTTGAGTAGGGCGCTGTTCGCTTCTTTGTTGGGAGAGAAAGTCGTGGTGAAACGTGCATGCGGCAGGTCGAGTGCGAGCATGAATGCTTTGAATGAAAGATGCTCGCCTACCGCAGCCTCGATGTGGCTACGCTCATGCGCCAACATCTGCAAGATGCGGCAGATCTCGATGTGTGAGTGGAACAATAGATTGTCTGGCCTAGCCTTCTTGTTATTGGTGGGCGTACTCATGTCACTTACGCGAACAACACCATGCCCCACACGAACAACATATTGACCATGCTCAATAGGACGGCCGCACCGGCGATGTCTTTGGCGCGCTTGGCGAAAGGGTGCTGATCAAGCGAGGTGTGATCTACTGCAGCTTCGATGGCCGAATTGACCAACTCAAGGATGAGTACCAGCAAGGTGCTAGCGACCATGAGTATCTTGCCCACTGTGCCGACATCGCACCACAAGGCAAAAGGAATAGCGATGGCTGCCACGAACAATTCTTGACGGAACGCGTCTTCGTATTTCCAAGCTTCGCGGAAGCCGTTCAGTGCGGCTTTTAATGCATGGAAAACATGCAAAGGTCCCGGCTCGAACTTGTTCGGGCTTTCCATTTATTTTTTCTCGCTATTCGTGCGCGCCATCTGTATGGAGCGAATGAAGAACCAGAGGTAATACAGACTGATCGCCGTGCCAAGAGGAAAAGTGAACAAAGAGAGCAGTGCGCAGGGATGGCACACCCAAGAGAATTTGCGCAGATTCGCCAGCAACACGAAACCGCCCACGATGAACAATAGACTTGCCAGTACACCGCCGATGATGGCTGCATCGGCAGCTGGGCCCAGCTTGAGCACCAGCGGTGAAAAGATCAGCGCGCCCATCACGAGCCAGCTGATGCCGATGACCTGTCTGTGTATCTTATTCATGCGGCCTTAACTCAAAGAAGCCAATGCTGCATCGTAGTTAGGCTCATGCGTGATGTCGTCCACTAATTCGGCGTGGACGATTTGGTCTTTCTCGTCCAGCACCAGCACGGCACGCGCCGTTACGCCAGACAAAGCAGTGTCGGCGATCTTCACGCCGTAGTTTCGCATGAAGTCACGCCCACGCATCAGCGACAGAGTGATGACGTTCTCCAATCCTTCTGCGACACAGAAGCGGCTCATCGCAAAGGGCAAGTCAGCAGAGATCACCAGCACAACCGTGTTGTCCAGCTTGCTCGCCGCTTCGTTGAATTTACGTGTCGAGGTGGCGCACACGGCAGTATCTAAGCTAGGCACGATGTTCAGCACTTTGCGTTTGCCAGCGAAGGATTGCAGCGCGACGTCTTTCAGATCTTTATCCACCAGCGTGAAAGCGGGGGCAGTTTGTCCGACCTCGGGAAATTTGCCGAACAAAGTGACGGGTGCGCCGCCTAGGGTGGTGCCGGTTTTGTTTGCGATGTCTTTGGCCATGGTGATGCTCCTAAAATTAGAGGATTCATGTAGGTCGGGCTTTAGCCCGACGCGCCTTGTCGGGTTGAAACCCGACCTACATGAATGGTGCGGAAAGTTAAATGTAGCTCGATACGGGTGGGCAAGAACAAATCAAATTCTTGTCGCCGTACACATTATCCACTCTCGCCACGGCAGGCCAGAACTTATTCTCGCGTACATAAGGCAGCGGGTAGGCAGCCTGCTCGCGTGAGTAGGGTTTCTTCCACTCGTTGGCGCAGACAGATTTCGCGGTGTGTGGTGCGTGTTTGAGGATGTTGTCCTTCTTATCGACTTTGCCCGTGATGACTTCTTCGATCTCCTTACGGATGGCGATCATCGCATCGCAGAAGCGGTCGAGTTCAGCTTTCGATTCGCTCTCGGTCGGCTCCACCATCAGCGTGTCCACTACGGGGAACGAGGTGGTCGGTGCGTGAAAGCCGAAGTCCATCAGACGTTTGGCGATGTCGGATACTTCCACGCCCTCCTTCTTCCATTCGCGGCAATCCAAGATCATCTCGTGCGCGCAACGGCCATTGCTGCCGCTGTACAAGGTGGCGTAACTGTCCTTCAACGATTCTTTGATGTAGTTGGCATTCAAGATCGCCATCTTGGTCGCTTCGGTGAGTCCTTTGCCGCCCATCATCTTGATGTAGCCGTAAGAGATGAGCAGGATGAGTGCGCTACCGTAAGGCGCTGCAGCTACCGCATGGATACCTTGTGCGCCGCCGACTTTGACGACGGGGTGAGAAGGCAAGAACGGCGTGAGATGTGCCGCCACGCCGATGGGGCCGGCACCGGGTCCGCCGCCGCCGTGCGGGATGGCGAAGGTCTTGTGCAGGTTGAGGTGGCACACGTCCGCGCCGATGTTGCCTGGGCTGGTGAGGCCGACCTGCGCGTTCATGTTGGCGCCGTCCATGTACACCTGACCACCATTGGCGTGGATGATCGCCGTGATGTCCTTGATGCTCTCTTCGTATACGCCGTGCGTGCTGGGGTAGGTCACCATCAGGCACGATAAGTCGGCCTTGTGTTCTTCCGCTTTCGCGCGCAGATCGTTGACATCGATGTTGCCCTTGGCGTCGCACTTCACCACCACGATATGCATGCCGCACATCGCCGCGCTGGCAGGATTGGTGCCGTGTGCGGAGGAGGGGATGAGCACCACGTTGCGTTGCGACTCGCCGCGCGAACGGTGATACGCCTGAATGACCAGCAGGCCCGCATATTCGCCGGACGCACCGCTGTTAGGTTGGAAGCTCATCTGCGCGAAGCCAGTGATCTCAGACAATGCTGCATCCAGACCAGCGATGAGTGCTTGGTAACCCTCAGCCTGTTCCATCGGCACGAAAGGATGCAGGTTGGCGAATTCAGGCCAAGTGAGTCCCAACATCTCGGATGCTGCGTTCAGCTTCATGGTGCAAGAGCCGAGCGAGATCATGGAGTGGGTGAGCGACAGATCTTTGTTTTCCAGTCGCTTGATGTAACGCATCATCTCCGTCTCGGAGTGATAGGTGTTGAATACTGGATGACTCAGGATGGCTGACTGGCGCTGCTTAAACAGCAGCGCTTGTGCGGCGACTTGAGCAGAGGAGACAGTGGGCGCTGTTTTGCCAGCAGCCTGTGCGAACACCGCGAGGATGGCATTGAGGTCGTCCACCGAAGTGGTCTGGTCCAGCGCGATGCCGATGCCTTCGGTGCTGTAGCGGAAGTTGATGCGCGCGGCTTCGGCCAGCGCATGGATCTTCACATTGTCGGTCTGCGTCAGCTTCACTGTGTCGAAGAAGGTGTCGTAAGCGACCTTGTAGCCGAGCTTCTTCAACTCGCTTGCCAGCAAGGCGGCGGAGCGGTGCACCTGCGTCGCGATACCACGCAGGCCGTCCGCGCCGTGATACACCGCGTACATCGAGGCCATGATGGCGAGTAGTGCTTGTGCGGTGCAGATGTTGGAAGTGGCCTTCTCGCGGCGGATATGCTGCTCGCGTGTCTGCAACGCCATGCGCAAGGCCGGGTTGCCGTCGGCATCGACCGAAACACCGATGATGCGACCTGGCATCGAGCGCTTGTGTGCATCGCGGCAGGCGAAGAACGCGGCGTGCGGGCCGCCGTAACCCATCGGCACACCGAAGCGTTGCGTCGAACCCAGCACCACATCCGCACCCCATTCACCCGGCGGTGTGAGCAACACCAGACTCAGGATGTCGGCAGCGACGGCGACGGTCATACCGTTGGCTTTAGCACGTTGAACGAAATCGGCGTAGTCATGCACCACGCCGTTGGCGGCAGGATATTGCAACAGCGCGCCATACAACTTGTCGTTCAGGGTGACGGTCTTGAAATCGCCGATGACTAATTCGATGCCCAGCGGCTTGGCGCGTGTCTTCAGCAACTCGATGGTCTGCGGGAAACATTCGTGCGACACGAAGAAGCTGTTCTTGCCTGCGGCGACATCATCGCGCGAACGCAGGCCGTGCAACATCGTCATCGCTTCAGCGGCGGCAGTCGCCTCATCCAACAAGGATGCGTTGGCGATCTCCATGCCTGTGAGGTCGCACACCATGGTTTGGAAATTCAACAGCGCTTCCAAACGGCCCTGTGCGATCTCGGCCTGATACGGGGTGTAAGCCGTGTACCAGCCCGGATTCTCCAACACGTTGCGCTGGATGACCGGCGGCACGATGGTGTCGTAGTAACCCAGCCCGATGTAACTCTTGAACAATTTGTTCTTCGCCGCGATGTCGCGCAGATGTTGCAAGAACGCGTATTCGCTCATGCCATCAGGCAGGTTCAGTGGCTGCTTTAAACGAATCGCAGCGGGAACGGTCTGATCGATCAGTGCATCCAGTGAGAGCGCATTGATCTTGTTCAACATGGCTTGCACATCAGTTGTGCTAGGGCCGTTGTGGCGAGTGACGAATTGGTCGGTCATAGGATTCAGGATACGGGATTCAGGATTCAGGATTCAGGGAAGGAAGCGGGAGCCGGAGCCGGAGCGAGGAAAGGGTTTTCCCTGAATCCTTGCTCCTGAATCCCGAATCCTGCTTTTAATGTGCTTCGCTATCGACTACTGCTTGGTAAGCGGCAGCGTCCAGCAGGGCGGCAACATCAGCAGCATTGTCTGGCTTCATCTTGAAGATCCAAGCGCCGTAAGGGTCGCTGTTGATGTTCTCTGGAGAGCTGTCTAGATCGCCATTCGCTGCGATGACTTCGCCAGAAACGGGTGCGTACACATCGGCTGCCGCTTTTACGGACTCAACGACGGCACATTCTTCCTTGGCTTTCAGCTTGCGACCAGCAGTCGGCGCTTCAACGAACACCATATCGCCCAGTAATTCTTGTGCGTGTTGTGTGATGCCTACGGTGATGCTGCCGTCGGCTTCGGTCTTGATCCACTCGTGGGAGGCTGTGTATTTCAGATTGGATGGATTGCTCATGTGTTTCTCCTAATGTAGGTCGGGTTTTAACCCGACAAAGTGTTATCAAAATATGAGTGCTGTCGGGCTACACCCAAAGGGTACGAGAACCCCTGCGGGGAAGCCCAACCTACAACAAACCTTTGCCGTTACGTGCGAACGGATATTTCACTACAGATGCATTCAACAACTTGTCGCGTATCTCGACTTGCACGGTATCGCCTATCGCAACCCCGTTCGGCACGCGAGCCAGTGCGATAGATTTTTCTAGCGTGGGTGAGAAGCTGCCACTGGTGATCTCGCCTTCGCCATGCGGCGTCTTTACCTTCTGGTGTCCACGCAACACGCCGCGATCCAACAACACCAAGCCAACGAGTTTGCTGCTGGGCGGGTTAGCCAACAGCGCGGCTTTGCCGATGAAGTCGCGTTCGCTCTTTAGATCGACCGTCCAAGCGAGACCGGATTCCAGCGGGCCGACGCTCTCGTTCATGTCTTGTCCGTATAGGTTCATCCCCGCTTCCAGACGCAGCGTGTCGCGTGCGCCGAGGCCGATGGGTTTGACGCCGACTTTGTTCAGTGCGTACCAGAACGCGTCTACTTTCTCTTTCTGCAGCATCACTTCGAAACCATCTTCGCCGGTGTAGCCGGTACGCGCTACGAAGTATTCGCCGCAATCGGCTGCTTGGAAATTCACGAGGTTTTCTGTCGCGGCTTTAGTCTGGGGCAACACTTCCCACACTTTGGTGCGCGCGTTAGGACCTTGGATGGCGACCATCGCCAAGTCATCGCGCGAGGTGATGGTCAGCGCGGGCGCATGCACTGCGGCTTGTTCTTTCATCCACGCGATGTCTTTGTCGGCAGTGCCCGCATTCACCACGATGCGGAACCATTGTTCGGTCATGAAGTAGATGATTAGATCGTCGATGACACCGCCGTTTGGGCGCAGCATGGCGGAATAGAGCGCCTTGCCGGGCACGGTGATCTTGTCGGCGTTGTTTGCTAGCAGGTAGCGCAGGAAAGCGCGCACGCCGTCGCCTTTGGCATCGACGACGCGCATGTGGCATACGTCGAACATGCCGACGTCGTTACGGACTTGATGGTGTTCGTCGATCTGTGAGCCGTAGTTGACCGGCATATCCCAGCCGCCGAAATCCACCATCTTTGCGCCCATCGCGCGGTGTGCGGCATTGAGTGGCGTTGCCTTGAGAGTCGTCATATGCGCTTTCATTAAGAATAAAAAAAGGCGCAGCGCGATCTCGCGCTGCGCCCCATCTGTCCTTTGTACCTGAGAGATTACAACTTGCGTTGCCTGCCCCTTCGGTGGCTGCATTTGCAGCGCTCTCCAGATTCGCCTGTTCCGATTGGTTCTTGAGCCTGAGCGGTTACGGGTGTTGCGCCTTCGGCGGTGCTGTCACCAGCACGCTCTCCCAGTCGGTTTTAACGGCGGACGAATTATAGCGGAAGGGGATTACTGCGGGTAAAACAGGAACAGCCGATAACCTGCGGGTTTCAGGTCTGCAGTATCCATGTGCAACGCGATATCAAGATCGCGGTTAGAGAAGAATCCAGAGGATGCTTGATGGGGGGCACTCAAATAGTCGTTGGGGGTGAAGATGCGACGTGCAATGACTTGATCTTGTACGTCAGTGAGCGCAAGTTCCAAATTGGGGAAGGCTTGTGTGTAGGTGGCACGGTTGTGTAACAGTGCGTGCAAAGTAATTTGGCTGACTATTGTCGGATCAGATTCCAGCTCCGAGGATTCGATGGTGAGCAAGTCAATCTCTTTAGGAAGATCCACTGTGCATTCCAGTGGTGCACAGGCTTGCAATAGTAAGGGCTTGAGGCCAGGTAAGTGAGAGGCGATTTGTATGCGGTAAAAATAGGTCGCCTGCAATAGCAGCAATATGATGAGCAGAAATACCCCCGCAATGCTTCCCCAAGGGCGTTTACGTGGTTCATCTTGGGCAACGGCGGCCGAATCTGCTTCGGCAAATTCGATGACAGGGGCGTCTTGGTCTTCAAGCCCCCGCACATCGGCGATAGGCGTGAGGTCATGTTCCAGCAATATGGGCGTAGCTTCGACGGCGAGTGGCGGGTCTTGTGTGACCTCGTCGGGCGGGGCGTCAACTTGGGTCGTGGTGATATCAAGTTCGGTTTGGGAAAGTGCCTGGTCGAGGTCGGTATTAAGAGGTGGAAGGTCGATATCCGCAACCGTTGTTTCATCGGCAACAATGAGCTCTGGTTCCGAGCGTTCAGCGTCCGGCAATTCGTCTGCAGTGATCTCAATTGGCAGATTTAGTTGGGGGCTTGGCTCGTTGTCATACAGATTCTCGCTTGCATTGAAGATATGACGGCAGCGCCCACAACGAACTAGGCCATCATGTGCAGCAAGTTGTTCATCCGATACCTTGAAGCGTGTTCTGCATTCAGGGCATTTTGTGACCGTAGTCATTTTTTGCTGCCTGATAGGCAACACCAGCCGTCCTCGATGGTCGCTGGCACAAGGTTGAACCACTGGCCATAGATGCGCATGACCTCATCTGCCTGCTCGGCAAGAATGCCTGATAGCACGATGCGGCCGCCCGTTTTCGTTGCACTGGCTAGCAACGGTGCGAGCGCGCGCAACGGATTGGTGAGGATATTGGCAACCACGACATCATACTGAGTCAACGAAACACCATCTGGGAGATAGAAATTTCCTTGCACTTGGTTGGCGAGCGCATTGTCGTGGCTGGCTTGCACCGCTTGTGTGTCCACATCTACACCAATCGCGCTGGCCGCACCCAACTTTAAGGCGGCAATCGCTAAGATGCCTGAGCCACAGCCATAATCCAGCACGCTCTCTCCACCTGCCAAGTTGTTATCTAACCAACGCAGACACAAACGAGTGGTTGGATGACTTCCGGTGCCAAAAGCAAGACCAGGATCAAGGGCGATATTGATTGCACTCGGGTCGGATGGAGTGTGCCAAGTTGGCACGATCCACAAGCGCTGTGAGATACGGATCGGATCGAATTGCGCTTGGGTGAGACGCACCCAATCACTTTCTTCTAAGGACTCGATGCGGTGTTCAGGGAGTGGTGAAATGTTGAGGGCGCCACAGCAGGTTTTGAATGCGCCAGCCACATCGGCATCGCTTTCAAATAATGCATTGACGAGATTGTGTTGCCAGACTGCCGAAGTGGGTTCCCCTGGCTCGCCAAAAATGGCTTGTTCGTCAGGGGTGTCCGCATCGGCATCCAACATGTCGACTGAGAGCGCTCCTTGTTCTAGGAGCGCCTCACTCAACGCCTCGGCATAGCTCGCCTCGGCGCGTATCGACAAATTGAGCCACGCCATTACTTACCCTTGGTGCGTTCAGCCAGCTTGTGTTCCAAATAATGGATGCTGGTGCCGCCGTTCACGAATGCAGCATCGCTCATCAACTCCTGATGCAATGGAATGTTGGTGTTGATGCCCTCAACCACCATCTCGGACAAAGCAGTGCGCATACGAGCGATTGCTTGGTCGCGAGTGTCACCGTAAGCGATCACTTTGCCGATCATGGAATCGTAGTGAGGCGGGATAAAGTAGTTGTTATAAACATGCGAATCGACACGGATACCAGGGCCGCCGGGCACGTGCCAGTTGGTGATACGGCCAGGCGACGGCACGAACGTGTAGGGATGCTCGGCATTGATACGGCACTCGATAGCATGGCCACGGAACTGGATGTCCTTTTGGCGGAAAGGTAGCTTCTCGCCTGCAGCAATGCGGATCTGTTGTTGCACGATGTCGATACCGGTAATCATTTCAGACACGGGGTGCTCGACTTGAACACGGGTGTTCATCTCGATGAAGTAGAACTCGCCGTTCTCGTACAAGAACTCGAACGTGCCCGCACCGCGATAACCGATCTTGCGGCAGGCTTCAGCACAGCGTTCGCCGATCTTGTCGCGCAATTTTGGATTCAAGTGGTAGGCAGGCGCCTCTTCGATAATCTTCTGGTGACGACGCTGCATCGAGCAGTCACGTTCGCCTAAGTACACTGCGTTGCCGTGTTGGTCGGCCAATACTTGGATCTCGATGTGGCGCGGGTTCTCCAAGAACTTCTCCATGTACACCATGGGATTGTTGAAGGCCGCTTGCGCTTCCGTCTTGGTCATCGTCACCGCATTCAGCAATGCCGCTTCGGTATGTACTACGCGCATACCACGTCCGCCACCGCCACCTGATGCCTTGATGATGACGGGATAGCCGATGAAGCGAGCAGTCTTGATGATCTCTGCTGGATCGTCCGGCAGTGCTCCTTCAACGCCGGGTACGCAAGGTACACCGGCCTTCTTCATTGCGCTCTTGGCAGAGACTTTATCGCCCATTAGGCGGATGGTCTCAGCACGCGGGCCGATGAAGACGAAACCAGATTTCTCAACGCGCTCGGAAAAGTCAGCGTTCTCGGACAGGAAGCCATAGCCTGGATGGATCGCTTGCGCGTCGGTCACTTCGGCGGCACTGATGATGGCGGGAACGTTGAGGTAACTTAGGCTGGAACTTGCGGGTCCGATACAGACGGACTCGTCGGCCAACTTCACGTATTTTGCATCGGCATCTGCTTCAGAGTGAACGGCGACGGTCTTAATGCCCATCTCGCGGCATGCGCGCTGGATACGTAGCGCGATCTCGCCGCGATTGGCGATAAGGATCTTGTCAAACATGATGGGTGTCTCCGGTGGAGCTGGAGTCTTGGGTTTGCGTTCGAATACGGCCATGATGTCTTAACCGATAATGAACAAAGGTTGGCCGAATTCAACTGCTTGGCCATTTTCAACCAAGATGGCTTTGATCACGCCAGCTTTGTCGGCTTCGATTTCGTTCAACAGCTTCATTGCCTCAATGATGCAGATGGTGTCACCCGCGTTCACAGTAGCGCCGACATCAACAAATGCCTTTGCACCAGGGGATGCTGCGCGGTAGAAGCTGCCTACCATAGGTGATTTTACGACGTGGCCTTCTGGCTCTGCGGGTGCAGCAGGTGCTGCGGCAGCAGCGGGGGCTGCAGCTACAGGAGCCGCCATTGGTGCAGCTGCATAGTGATGTTGTACTGCAGGAGCAGATACTGAACTCATGCGTGAGATGCGCACATGCTCTTCGCCCTCGGTCAGTTCTAACTCGGCGATACCCGAGTTCTCAACGAGTTCGATCAAAGTTTTGAGTTTGCGTAGATCCATTTTTATCTCCTCACAGAATGTTGTAGTGCGAATTGCAGGGCAAGGTCGTAGCCTTTTGCGCCCAAACCACTGATGACCCCGACAGCGATGTCGGAGAAATAAGACTCTTTGCGGAACGCCTCGCGGGCGAACACGTTCGAAAGGTGCACCTCGACGAATGGGATATTCACCGCCGACAAGGCGTCGCGAATCGCTACGCTGGTATGTGTGAACGCGGCAGGGTTGATGATGATGAACTCAATCCCATCGGTACGTGCCTGTTGCACACGATCAACTAGTGCACCTTCCGTATTACTTTGGAAGTGAGCCAGCTTTGCTTCACTTGCTATGGCTTGTGCGGTTAACTTGGCGTTAATTTCGTCCAACGTGACGCGGCCATACACATCTGGCTCGCGTGTGCCGAGCAGATTTAAGTTGGGGCCGTGGAGGACTAGGATGTTCTTCATGGATGCAGTTTGCCGCAAAATGGGCCGGTTTGTCCACCCATTAAAAGAAATTGAGAAAAATCAGGGCTATAGACCGGCGCTACTCAGGGAGTCGGTGAATTGACGGGGATCTTGGTAGCCGACGACTCTAGAGTCGGCCATTTCCTTGCCTTGTCTGTCGAAGAATAGTGTAGCGGGAGGGCCAAACAGCTGGAAACGTTGCAGCAAAGCTTTGTCGTCTGCATCGTTGGCGGTGACGTCGGCTTGAAGCAGAAGGGTGTCTTTCAGTTTGGCTTGCACACTCGCATCGGAAAAAGTGAAACGCTCCATCTCTTTGCAGGAGACACACCAATCGGCGTAGAAATCCAGCATCACGGTCTTGCCAGCGGCTTGGGCGATCTTTGCATCAAGCTCCGCGTTCGACTTTATTCTTTCAAAGGCTAGGCTGTGATTTGCTTCAGCAGTAGCGCGTCCGAGGTTGCCGAGCGGGCGCAGGATGTCGCGTGCGCCAGACAATGCGCCGATGAGGTAAGCCACTCCAAGCAATAAGGCCAAGATACCTAGGCCTTTGCCGAGTTTGTCTAAGCCGCGTGCGGTATGGGGAAGCGGATCGAGTGCATGCAGATAGATTGCCGAGAAGATCAGCAGCGCTGCCCACAGTCCCATCTGCACGGCGAGCGGGATGACCGGAGAGACGATCCAGATGGCTAAGGCCAACATCATTACGCCGAAGAAGCGCTTCACCGATTCCATCCAAGCGCCCGCTTTGGGCAACAAGGTGCCCGCCGAGGTGCCGATGATGAGAAGTGGTACGCCCATACCTAGCGCCATCACGAACAGTGCCGTTCCGCCCAGCACCGCATCGTGCGTCTGACTTATATATAGGAGCGCGCCTGCGAGCGGGGCGGCCACGCAAGGCCCCATGATGATGGCGGACAGTGCGCCCATGCTGAACACGCCGGACAAGTGACCACCGTGCAGTTTATTGCTGGTGTCAGTGAGTTTGCTTTGTAGCGCGGAAGGTAATTGCAACTCATAGAAGCCGAACATGGATAGCGACAGCACAATGAACAGTGCAGCAAAACTGCCCAGTACCCAAGGGGTTTGCAGCGAATTCGAAATGAGGTCGCCGGAATAGCCCGCTGCCACACCGGCGATGGCGTAGGTGACAGCCATGCCCAATACATAAGCCAGCGACAGGATGAAGGCGTGCATGTGGGTGATCTTGTGGCCACGCCCGACGATGATGCCCGACAGAATGGGGATCATGGGGAACACGCACGGCGTCAGCGAGAGCAGCAAGCCCGCGCCGAAGAAGAAGGAGACGATGAGCCAGAAGCTGCCGCTTTGGAACACCTTGGCGATCTGTGTGTTCTCGTTCTCAGGGGCGGATTTGACAGCTGCGGAGGTGGTCGCAGTGGCAGGAGTCGCCGCCGTGATGGAGGGCATCAACTCGATATTGAAAGTCTTGTCGATGGGCGGGTAGCACAGGCCGTTGTCGCTACAACCTTGATAACTGGCGTTCACCACCAGTGTTTTTTTCACATCGACTTCGGGTAACTTGATCTCAGCTTGAAAGGATTGGTGATACACCTCGATGAGGCCGAAATTGGGGTCGTCTTTTTCCTCGCCCTTGGGTAAGGTCAGCTGTGTCGGCTTACCATCCGCCAAGGTGAAATGGATTTTGTCGCGATACAGGTAGTAGCCGGGAGTGATTTTGAAACTGCCGATGAGGGTCTTTTGATCGACGGTACTCACACTTAAGTCGAAGGCTTGATCGGCGGGCAGGAAGCTGGGTTTCTTGCTACCAAAGGAAAGCATGTCCGCCTGCGCCAGCGGCACGATGAATAACAAAACGGTCAGCAACAAACGACGAATCATATGGTCTTCCTAGTCTCTGTATTCACCCAGCCCAAATAGGCAGGTAGGCCCGCGCTGATGGGGATCGCGATGATCTCGGGTACGGTGTAGGGGTGCAGTTTACGCAATTCTGCCTCTAATCGTGGGTAGGCCTCGGCAGTAGTCTTGATGAGCAAAGGGACTTCGGTGGCGCTCTCGACCTTGCCTTCCCAGCGATAGATAGAGCTACATTTGGCCAATATGTTCACGCACGCTGCGGCATGGCTTGCGACCAGTTCGCCTGCGATACGCTCCGCCGTGGCGCGGTCAGGTGTATTGCTGATGACCAGCAACACTTCGCTCATCTCGCACCTGCACGGGCACAGCGGACACCCAGCTGTAGCAGCTCATCCCATACATCACCTTGGCGCAGACCTTTAATAAGGCGGTCGATCAGCGCAGCTTGGCGTAAGGCACGTTCCGCAAAGGTGGGGGTGAAACGGCGTACGGAGCGTTCGATCAATTTCTGTTTCGCCCCCCACACCCGCGCATCGCGTAATGCCCCCGCAAGGTTGCCGCTCTGCTGCATAGCACGCGAGACTTTTGCCAACGCGCGAATGTCTTCCGCGATCGCCCACAGGATGAGCACGGTGGCTGTGCCCTCGGCACGCAGACCATCAAGGATGCGTGCATAACGTTCAGCATCACCAAGGAGCATCGCTTCGGAGAGTTTGAATACGTCATAACGCGCTACGTCCATCACCGAGTCTTTGACTTGGTCGAAGGTCAATGTGCCCTCGGGGAAGAGTAGCGCGAGCTTTTGTATCTCTTGATAAGCCGCCAACAGATTGCCTTCCACCTTGTCGGCGAGGAACTTCAAGGTGTCCGCATCAGCAGATTGTCCTTGGCGGCGTAGTCTGCCTGCGATCCAAGTGGGCAAGGCCGCGAGGGAGACTTCATCCGCGCTGATGATGGTGCCGTGTTGTTCCAGTGCGGCGAACCACTTGCTCTTGAGGGCCGTGCCTTCAAGTTTGGGCAGCGAGATGAGAGTGAGAGTGTCTGGGTCGAGATTCTCGCAGTGGTCTTGTAACGCCTGTGCACCTTCCACACCGGGCTTGCCCGACGGGATGCGCAGGTCGATTACTTTGCGCGAGGAGAACAGCGACATGCTTTGTGCGCTGTTGCGTAGTTCACCCCATTTGAAATATTGCTCCGCGATGATGGTCTCGCGCTCGGTGTATCCCGCTTCGCGTGCGGCATTGCGGATGGCATCGGCAGCTTCGATGGCGAGCAGCAGGGCTTCGCCGTGAATGACGTACAACGCCCCGAGTCCCCGTTTCAGATGTTGCGGCAGGTCTTCGGTCGAGATTCTCATGAGATCACAGTTGAGGTTTAGCTCGGTTCAGGCGGCGTATAGCTTGTCCTACTGCATCGCTGCGCATATCTCGGAACAATTGCGCCTCTTCTTGTTCTTTCGCCAAGATCTGCGCGTCGTCATACGCTAAATTACGAGTGAGCAAAATCTCTTCCGGCGTTAGCCAATCAATCTGCTTGTTATCAAAGGCGCGCAACGAAACACGGTAGACGAGATGATACTCTTGCACGCGACCGCTACCCGAGAGAGACAGAATGTTCTTGTTAGTCTGTTCTGAAACGACTTCGAGTACCAGTTCGGCAGTATCAGCAGCCGGAGTTAGCGCTACCTTGTTAGTCTTCAACGCGGTGCGCAGATCGGTGACGAATTGCGTTTCAGCGGGTGCTTTGAGGTAGAGTGATTTGAATGCGAACGCCATATCCTGTGCTTGGCTGCCGCGCAGATGGAATCCGCACGCAGTCAGCGACAGTGCCGCTAGTAATATGAATGCCCGCATCACGTTCTTCATCAGACCACCACGTTGACCAAACGCCCCGGCACGACGATGACCTTCTTCGCTGTCGCGCCTGCCAGCTGCTTTTGCACAGCATCGTGCGCCAACGCCATCTGTTCGATGCTCGCTTTATCGGCATCCTTGGAAACCAGCAAACTGCCGCGTAACTTGCCGTTCACTTGGATCATCAGTTCAATCTCGTCTTGTACCAAGGCGCTCGCATCAGCTTTGGGGAAAGCTTGGTCGCGCAACTGACTACCGGAGCGCAATGCTGACCACAGCGCCTCGCCGATGTGCGGCACGATGGGGGTGAGCAACAGCACGGTGTTCTCTAGAACCTCTTGTGCCACACTGCGCGCGACAGGGGTGTCCTCATCGAACTTGCCGAGTGCATTGAGCAATTCCATCGAGGCTGCGATGGCAGTGTTGAAGGTCTTGCGGCGACCGTAGTCATCGTCGATCTTTTGGATGGTCTGATGCAGTTGCAGGCGCAACGCCTTGGCGTTCGCACTCAACTCACCGCTGTTATATGCCGCGACTACGCCACCTTCTACATGCTCGAACACTGCTTTCCATACGCGCTTCAAGAAGCGGAACGCACCTTCAACACCCGCATCGGACCATTCCAGTTGTTGGTCAGGGGGGGCGGCGAACATCATGAACAAACGTGCCGTATCCGCACCGAACTCGTCGATGATGGCTTGTGGGTCGACGCCGTTGTTCTTCGACTTCGACATCTTCTCGGTGCCGCCAATGACGACAGGCAAGCCGTCGCTCTTCAGCTTCGCACCTAATGGACGCGCTTTGGCATCGACTTCCACATCCACGTCGGCAGGATTGATCCACAACTTTTTGCCACCTTCCAGATCGCGGTAGAACGTGGGCGCGACCACCATGCCTTGGGTGAGCAAGTTCACGAACGGCTCATTGCCTTGCACCAGACCTTCGTCGCGCATCAGCTTGTGGAAGAAGCGCGCGTACAACAGATGCAAGATGGCGTGTTCGATACCACCGATGTATTGATCGACGGGTAGCCATTTCTGTGCGGCAGCTTTGTCCACCATGCCGGTGTCGCATTGCGGGCTGGCGTAGCGTGCGTAGTACCAAGACGATTCCACGAAGGTGTCCATGGTGTCGGTCTCGCGTCGCGCTTTGCCGCCGCAGGTAGGGCAGGTGCATTCGTAGAACTCGGGCATCTTCGCCAGTGGCGAACCTGCGCCGTCCGGCACTACGTTCTCCGGCAACACCACGGGTAGTTGCTCATCAGGCACAGGCACATCGCCGCAACTTGGGCAGTGGATGATGGGGATAGGGCAGCCCCAGTAACGTTGGCGTGAGATGCCCCAATCGCGCAAGCGGAACTGCGTCTTTTTCTCACCCAAGCCTTTGGCATTGAGGTCGGTAGCGATGGCATCCACGGCTTGGTTGTGATCCAAGCCATCGTATTTGCCGGAGTTCACGCATACACCATTCTCTTTGTCGCCGTACCATTCTTGCCAAGCGGCATCGCTGAATGGCTGGTCTTTGACCGAGATGGATTGTTTGATGGGCAAGTCGTACTTCTTGGCAAAACCGAAATCGCGTTCGTCGTGCGCAGGCACTGCCATCACCGCACCTTCGCCGTAGCCCATCAGCACGTAGTTGCCGACCCACACGGGTACTTGTTCGCCAGTGAGTGGGTGGGTGACTTTGATGCCGGTGTCCATGCCCTTCTTTTCCATGGTGGCGATGTCGGCCTCAGCCACGCCGCCGCGTTTGCATTCTTCGATGAACTCGGCCAGCTTGGCATTACCTTGTGCGGCACGTGTCGCCAGCGGGTGCTCGGCAGCCACGGCAACAAAAGTCACACCCATGATGGTGTCGGCACGGGTGGTGTACACCCATAACAGATTGCTCTTCGTGGAAATGCCCTCACCCTCGGTCCCTCTCCCGCCTGCGGGCGAGGGAAGAGTGGCACCGACTTCGTCGGTGATTTCAAACGCGAAGCGCACGCCATAGCTCTTGCCGATCCAGTTGGCTTGCATGGTCTTCACCTGCTCAGGCCAGCCCGTCAAAGTATCGAGGTCTTGCAGCAACTCCTCAGCGTATTGGGTGATGCGGAAGAAATACATCGGTATCTCGCGCTTCTCCACCAGCGCGCCAGAGCGCCAACCACGTCCGTCGATGACCTGCTCGTTCGCCAGAACGGTGTTGTCCACTGGGTCCCAGTTTACGGTCGAGGTCTTCTTGTAGATCACGCCCTTTTTGAACAACTTGGTGAACAGCCATTGTTCCCAGCGGTAATACTCGGGCGTGCAGGTCTTCACCTCGCGCGTCCAATCCACACCCAAGCCCAGTGCCTTCAACTGTTGCTTCATGTACTCGATGTTGGAATATGTCCATGCGGCGGGCGGTACGTTGTTCGCCATAGCGGCGTTCTCGGCAGGCAGGCCGAACGCATCCCAGCCCATCGGCTGCATCACGTTGAAACCCTTCATGTGGTGGTAACGGCTCAGCACGTCGCCGATGGTGTAGTTACGCACATGGCCCATGTGCAACTTGCCAGAAGGGTAGGGGAACATCGACAGGCAGTAGTATTTTGGCTTGTCGCTGTTTTCTTTGGCGACGAACGCCTGCGTGGATTCCCACCGCTGTTGGGCGGCGGCTTCGATGTCTTTTGGAGAATAATTGGGCTGCATGTCTACTCGATCTGATGCGAAATTTGCGGGTTCGGCATTATAGCGGCAACATGTGCCCTCGCGTATTTTGAGGAGTGAGGGAAATGAATAAGTTATTCGGTTCACTATTGCTGCTGTTTGCATTACCAGCATGGGCACAGCCCGATGCTATGGTGCAAGCAGTACAGATGCCGGCTTGGCTGAAACGCGGCGACATCACCCAGCCATTGAGCGTTGGCCTAGCCTTACAGGATGGCGACAAGATCATCACAGGTGAGCAAGCTCGCATCTATGTGCGCACAGCAGATGGCAGCACGGTGAAGCTGGGTGAGAACGCCTCCATGACGCTGGATGGTTTGTCGCAACGTCGCGATGAGCAGTCGATGTTCAGTGCGGTGCTAAATGTGGCGAAAGGTGCATTTCGCTTTACCACGGCCAGTGTCGCCAAGTTGCGTGCACGGGATGTGAGGGTTAGCGTGGCGGGCGCCACCTTGGGCATTCGCGGTACGGATGTTTGGGGGAAAGATGGCGCGGAAATGGGCGTGGTGTGTTTGATTGAGGGCAAGATCGAAGTCGTGGGTGCAGATAATTCGCCATTCGTGATGGATCAACCTTTGTCGTTCTACAAAATGCCTAAAGGGGTCCCGCCCCTTCCAGTCGGTCCCGTGGATAAAGAGCAGCTGCAGAAATGGGCGGTTGAGACGGATATTGGTCAGCCCGCAGCCACAGTAGGCGGCGAGTGGAAAGTGGACTTACTCACCGCACCGGATCAAGCCAGTGCGCTAGCAGCCTATGACCAATGGCGCAGCGCGGGCTATGACGTACGCTTATTACCTGTCGAAAAAGACGGAGGATGGGCATATACATTACGCATCGTACAACTCGCCAGCCGTGTTGAGGCACAGCGACTTGCGGTGCAACTGAAAGGCAATTTAGGTGCAGAAAACCCGCGCGCCTCGCGTTAGCCAAGTAAACTGGGTTAGAATCGCCCACCAAAAATTTTTTATAATCATTATTAGTCATCGTTCAGGAGAGTCGTTATGTCTACAAAGCACCCCGTTATTGCTGTAACCGGTTCATCCGGCGCTGGTACCACCACCGTTAAACGCGCGTTTGAAAACATCTTCCGCCGCGAAAGCATCAAAGCCGCTGTTGTTGAAGGCGACAGCTTGCACAGCTTGGACCGTATGGCGTTCCGCGCTGCTGCTGCAGAAGCAGCCAAGGCTGGTAACAACACATTCAGCCACTTTGGCCCAGAAGCCAACCACTTCGACAAGATCGAAGGCATGTTCAAGCAATACGGCGAGAGCGGTATGTGCCAACGTCGCTACTACGTTCACAGCGATGTTGAGGCCGTAGAGCACAACAAGCATTTCGGTTTGACCAACCTGACTCCAGGCGTATTCACTCCTTGGGAAGATATCGAAGCCGGCTCTGACCTGTTGTTCTACGAAGGTCTGCATGGTTTGGCACAAGATGAATCCAAAGGCATCGACGCACGTCGCTATGTCGATCTGGGTATCGGCGTTGTGCCAGTCGTCAACTTGGAATGGATCCAAAAGATCCATCGCGACAAGGCAGAGCGTGGTTATTCAGCAGAAGCGACTGTAGACACCATCATGCGTCGCATGCCTGACTACATCAAATACATCACCCCACAATTCACGCACACGGACATCAACTTCCAACGTGTGGCGACTGTGGACACATCGAATCCTTTCGTTGCGCGCGACATTCCAACGCCTGATGAGAGCTTCGTCATCATCCGCTTCCGCAATCCAAAGGGTGTTGATTTCCCTTACTTCCTCAGCATGATCCCTAACGCATTCATGTCTCGCGCCAACACCATGGTGGTGCCAGGCGGAAAAATGAGCCACGCGATGGAAATCATCCTGTCGCCAATCATGCACGACATGATCGAGAAGAAAAAGAAATAAGCAGTAACGCAATAAAAGAACGGGGGAATCAAGCCAGACTTGATTTCCCCGTTTTCATTTTAGGTGCAACAAATTACGTAAATCGCTGTGAGAGCACATTCGCCTCACCTAGGCATCGAAGGTGAATAGCTAGCCATTCTCTGGATTGCGCGCCTCAAGCTCCTTCCACAAAGCCTGTGCGATAGCCGCCCAAGCAGATTGGTGTTCAGTCACTTTTGAGAATTGATTGAGATAGCCCGAGCCAAAAGTGGCTGAATTAGTCTTATGCATCAGCATCGCCAAGCCATATAGCTCAACCTTGATGCGCGCTTGCATGTCACCTTCACGCGCCGCTTTGCGCAGCCTGTCGATGTTTTGCAGCACATCCCGAGCGAACACCTTCACTTGATACTCGTCACGGAAATCGAGTCCCAGCGCGATACAAGTACGCTCGATCTGTAACTCCAACTCGTTCCCATCATGCAACATGATGTCACTCCCAAACATCGTCATGCTTGCGAACCTTTCAGGTAATTGTCCTTGTTGCGCACGTAATGTTCGGCGGAGTAGCGCAGGTATTTGATCTCATCTTCCGTCAGCGCGCGCACCAACTTGGCAGGGCGACCCATGTAGAGCATGCCACTCTCCAATATTTTGCCCGGCGATATAAGACTGCCCGCGCCTATCATCACGAAATCAGGGATCACCACATCGTCCATGATGATGGAGCCCATGCCGATGAGGCAGTCGTTGCCGATACGGCAGCCATGCAAAATGACCGAATGCCCCACCGTCACATAATCGCCGATGATGAGCGGCGAGCCATCAGGCTTGTCCATCGTCTTGTGCGACACATGGCACATCGTCAGGTCTTGCACGTTAGAGCCGCGCCCGACCTCGATGCGATTCACATCGCCGCGCAACACCGTGTTGCACCAGATGGAACTGTCATCACCTATCTTTACATCGCCGATGACTTGGCAGGAGGGGTGCAGATAGACGCGGTCGCCTAGGGTGGGGGATGTGTTGAGGTAGGAGGAGATGGGCATGATGACTTCGGTGGGTGTATTCAGATTTGAGAGTGAATCGTATATAGAATATTTAAATTGCTGACGCAATCCGTTTCATTTCTTGCCCTTAAGCGATCTACTCTTCACATCATCATCTGTCGCAATATCTAGTTGAAGAAAATCTATCTCAGGCATTTCTGCGAATTCCTCTGTGAAAGGCATATATAGGCGAACAAGCCAGCCACCATTTGATTTGCGAGCTGCATAAGGATGTAACAGTTCACCATCTTGACGCAACCTATCAAGTCGCAAAAGCGGCTTATTGGGATACCGCTCGGTAGCATCATTAGGAAAGCCCTCATCCAACATTTTCTTTACAACTTCATGTGGGAATCCTGGATGACCAGAGTGATCTGACTCATAGATAGCATGTTCAATACCTTCCTCAAAACTACGAGAACAACTAGCAAAATCATATTCATCAAAAACGATCTCGGCGACCGCATAAGGCGGCCCGTTGTACCAACTTGCATCACGGCCATCTTCTAGCTGAATGGCCGTAATGGTGCGCGATCCAACATCGGTGCAGCGCCAAACGAATCCAGCAGACCCGAAAAATTCAAGGCCAATGTAAAAATCAGAGTGCTTCATTTGGAATAACGGCTTTCATCTCAAGATTCTCCCTTTCATCCACTATGGGGGCCAGAGTCCTCAAGTTTATAGTCGGATATTGCTTCGGCTGCTTTTAGTTCAACAGCACTAGGCTCTGACGATTGCAATCCTGCCAGCAAAGTCTCAGGCGCAATGTCCTGTTCATTCGGCCAACTGACAGCGCCAAACTGAATGCCGACCTGATTGAAATAATGCTCATTCTTCAGTTCACGAAAAACGCCAAAATCCAGATAAGGCTTCATGTCAAAGACACCCTTGCGCCCATCCTCTACCTCGACGTAAATCAGGTGGTTGGCTAAAGGCTTTACGATCTTCACATCCCAATACATAGCGACCTCACAAAGGAGCAATCTTATAGGGGTTCTCGCCGCTGACCGCCAGTTCCCAGTCAGCCATCAACTCATCGCGATGCAACTCGATCCATGCTTGAACCAAACGCAACTGCTTGCGCGGCAATTTGCCCGAGAGGATTTCTCCATCATCAAGATTGATAGACGCTTCAAATTCAGCGTACTTCGCGTGCAGGTGCGGCAGATTGTGATGTTGATTGTCGATCAGATACAGGCGGATGATGATCCCGTAAAACATTGAGATGATTGGCATCGAATGTCTCCAACTACGTTTGTTTAACGATGTTGGTCTTGCCCGAATTTAATTCGAGTCTGACCCCTTTAGTTCTGCTAACGTAAAATTAACCGGCTCCGTGCTTTTGCGGAGTCCGGGTTGAATGTCGGGTTGGGCGGTTGCCATTACTTTACGGAGGCTTTCTTCCACGGCCTGAAAGCAGGGGTTATGCCGAGGTAGGATGTCAAACCATAAGCCGCAGTACTCATAAAAGCTAGAGCGACATATTTTGTTGGGAGATTGATCAAATAACTATAGTCAAAGCCCCCAGAAAGAAAATCGTTTGCAACATAGGGCCGCTCTGTTTTGATTTCAATCAGTTGAATTCTCAGCAGGTTCATGAAGTTTTCAAGATAGTCTAGCTGAGGGTTCCAACCTTCTGAAATCATCAAAGCCAACAGCATTAGCAAAAACGAAACAAGCATCGTGACAACACCATATTTTTGATTTTCGTCCATTGGTTTTTCCTTATTTCTTCTTGATATGAGGTAGATAACGAACCCACTTATTGCCAACAATACCACGCCCAAATATATGTTGTTTTTGGTTCTGATTGAGGATCGAAGCATTTCATTTCGTAGCTCTTCGGCAGCTTGTTCAGCCTGCTGTAATTGTCGTTGCATTTCCTCTAGCTTTAATTGTGTTTCTTGATCAGCAGGTGTTGGATAAGGGTCGAAGCGAGACCAAGAAAAAGCTGATTGCGTGAACCCAAGCAACAAGACAAGAAATACGATTTTCTTCATTTTTAAGGCCTAACCAGTTCAGTGTTGATGGGAGGCTTGGTTGCGTGCCAACGCTCCATGATGAAGATCACCAGTGTGTGCGATGCATTAACGGCCAGCCGCGCTTCAGAAACCTGAATTGCTGGTGGCAGAACACCGCGCCCATGTGCCGAGCCGATATGCGTTCTATATGCACCGATGCCATCTACGATAGATGTTAACCCTTGAAGGATTCTTTTTTGGTCATCTTCGAGCGTTGGGTCGATATTGAGGCCCAAGTGTGTTTGCACGGCTCGCCAAAGCGGAACAACTGTTTGCTTGCTTGGCATTTCAATGCCAAAAGTCTCAATGTAGGTTTTGCACAGCGCCTCGATGATCGAGCTTGAAGCCGTGATTGCGGAGTGTGGGTCGCTGTCTAACTGCGACACCGCTCGATTAAACTCGACTTCAATAGATGGGAAATCTCCCGCCCGTAGAAAATCGATAAGTGTTTTGGCTGCGGGGCTTGCCCCGGCTAGTGTCACATGCCCATTGCCCTGATAGCTGAGTTGATTTCTTGAAAGGCTATCTCTGATACGCCGTTGTCCTATTTCAATTTCAGGGCGGAAATCGGACGGCTCTTGATCCATGAAATGCTGGATTACCCGACCAAGAACAGCAAGTGCATCAACACCGGGAGCATCGTTGCAACGTTTCAGCCATGCGCTGCATTTAGCTTCGCAGTTTCCCTCTGGTGCATCACCCGGCGCACCGCATTCCATAAAGAGAGTGTTCAGTTTCGAATGGCTGTAGTAGTACGCAGCGATAACCGATGACACGGCACCGATTACTGAGTTAGGAATTTTGTTCGCCACTAGCATCCTCCTGACGCCCAACGTAAAGTAGACACCCCAAAAATCACCGACAAGTACACCTTCAAGGTGCCTAAATCGGAAACGCTCATGGAATGTCTTGATTTAATTGGGCTCAAAATTTTAGAGCCCCCCAATTTTTCCGACAAAGACACCATCACCCGACCAACTTCCACTGCATCGTCTCTCCCGCCCTCAACGGCACGAGGTGATGCTCGCCAAACCCCACCGATGCAGGCACTTGCCATTCTTCCTTGCGCAGCGTGACCTTATCGGTGTTGCGCGGTAGTCCGTAATAGTCCGCGCCGTAGAAGCTGGCGAAGGCTTCGAGTTTGTCCAGTGCACCTGCTGCCTCGAACGCTTCGGCATACAACTCGATGGCGTTGTGCGCGCTGTAGCAACCGGCGCAGCCACAGGCGTTCTCTTTGGTGTGTTGCGCGTGCGGTGCGCTGTCGGTGCCGAGGAAGAATTTTTTGCTGCCGCTGGTGGCGGCCTTCACCAAGGCTTCGCGGTGTGTCTCGCGTTTCAATATCGGCAGGCAATAGAAGTGTGGGCGGATGCCGCCGACCAGCATGGCGTTGCGGTTGTACAGCAAGTGTTGCGGGGTTAGTGTGGCGGCGATGGTGTCTGGTGCGCTGGTCACAAAATCCGCGGCGTCCTTGGTGGTGATGTGTTCGAACACCACGCGCAGATTGGGCAGGTCTTTCAATAATGGTTGCATGACGCGTTCGATGAAAACGGCTTCGCGGTCGAAGATGTCGATGTCGGCGTTGGTCACTTCGCCATGCACCAAGAACGGCATACCGCAGCGCTGCATCTCTTCCAGTGCGGCGTAGGTCTTGCGCAGATCGGTCACGCCCGCGTCAGAGTTGGTGGTCGCTCCAGCGGGATATAGCTTCACCGCATGCACCACACCACTCTCTTTGGCTTTGCGAATCTCTTCCGCGCTGGTGTTGTCGGTGAGGTACAGCGTCATCAACGGTTCGAACTTCGCACCCGCAGGCAATGCCGCCACGATGCGGTCGTGATATTCGATGGCTTGCGCGGTGGTGGTGACGGGTGGGCGCAGGTTTGGCATGACGATGGCGCGCGCGAATTGGCGTGCGGTGTCGGGCAATACTGAACGCATCAGATCGCCATCGCGCAGATGCAAGTGCCAATCGTCGGGGCGGGTGAGGGTGAGTTGTTGCATGAAATGATTCCGGCTCAATGGATGAGCCGGAATTGTAACGCTATTAAGCCTGCTTCAGACCGAGCTAGTCGTCTTCGTACTCACCCTCTTTGCGCGCATGCCCCGGGAAGAACTTGCGCACCACCACGAAGAACACAGGCACGAGAAACACCGCCAACACGGTGGCGGCCAACATACCGCCCATCACACCCGTGCCAATGGCGTGGCGGCTTTGCGCACCTGCACCGGTGGAGAACGCCAGCGGTGATACACCCGCGATGAAGGCGATGGAGGTCATCAAAATAGGACGGAAACGCAGGCGACAGGCTTCGACGGTGGCGGCGATGAGTTCCATGCCCTCGTCTTGCAATTTGCGCGCGAACTCGATGATCAGGATAGCGTTCTTTGCCGACAAGCCGATGATGGCGATGAGGCCGACCTTGAAGTAGATGTCGTTAGGCAGGCCGCGCAGGTTCACCGCCAAGATCGCGCCGAAGATGCCGAGCGGCACCACCAGCATCACCGCGAACGGGATAGACCAGCTCTCGTACAACGCTGCCAGACACAGGAACACCACGAACAACGAGATAGCGAACAGCAACGGAGCTTGCGCGCCGGACATCATCTCTTCGCGTGAAGTGGCCGACCACTCGTAGCCGAAACCGGGCGGCAGTTTCTGTGCGATGTCGGCCATCGCGGCCATCGCCTCACCCGTGCTGCGGCCCGGTGCAGCCGCTCCCGAGATCTTCATCGAAGGGATGCCGTTGTAGCGGTCTAGCTTGGGCGAGCCCACGGTCCAGCGCGGTGTCGCTAACTCAGATAGCGGCACCATGCCGCCTTTGTTGTTGCGCACGGTGACCTTGAGGATGTCTTCCGGTGTGCGGCGAGCATCCGCCTCGGCTTGCATCTGCACGCGCAAGATACGTCCCTGCCGCACGAAGTCGTTGATGTAGGCCACGCCCAACAGCGATTGCAAAGTCTCGTTCAGGTCGGCAGAGGAAACGCCCAACGCTTCCGCTTTGAGTCGGTCGATATCGAGCAACAGTTGCGGGCCAGCTTCTTGTCCTTCGGGGCGCACGCCTGCCAACATCGGGTTCTGCGCGGCCATGCCCAGCATTATGTTGCGTGCTTCCAGCAACTTCTCGCGCCCTTGACCGCTACGGTCTTGCAGGCGGAAATCGAAACCGCCGGTGGCGGAAAGCTCGGGGATAGAAGGCGGGTTGATCGCGAAGATCATCGCCTGCTTGATGCGTGACAATTCCTTGTTCGCTTTGCGTACCAGCGAAGGCGCGCTGCTTTCAGGGGCGAGGCGTTCTTCCCATCCTTTCAGGCGCACAAAAGCGATACCCGCATTCTGTCCTCGACCGAAGAAGGAGAATCCGGCGACGGCGACTACGTGTTCCACCTCAGGCATCTTGAGGTAATGCTGCTCCACCTGACTCAACACTTCCAACGTGCGCTCCTGTGTCGCGCCCGCAGGCAGTTGGACAACGTTGATGAAATAACCTTGGTCTTCTTCCGGCAAAAAGCTGCCCGGCAATTTGGTGAACAGCCAACCCATCGCCACGACGATCACCGCGTAGATCACCAGATAACGTGCCGTCTTGCGCACCACTGAGTTGACGCTTCTCGTATAGCGTTGCGTCATGCGCTCAAAGAACAAGCCGAAAGGGCCGTGCGGTTTCGCATCGTCCTTCTTCAAGATGGAGGCGCAAAGAGCAGGGGTGAGCGTGACTGCCATCAAGGCGGAAAAGCCCATGGTCAGCAACAGTGTCACCGCGAACTGACGATAGATCGCACCTGTTGAGCCGCCGAACAGCGACATCGGGATGAACACCGCAGACAGCACCAAGGTGATGGCGATGATGGCGCCAATGATCTGATCCATCGCCTTGCGTGTGGCATCGCGCGGCGAGAGTCCTTCCGTCGCCATGATGCGTTCCACGTTTTCCACCACCACGATGGCATCGTCCACCACGATACCGATGGCGAGCACCATCGCGAACAGCGTCAACACGTTGATGGAATAGCCCAGTACATACAGCCCTACCAACGCACCCACCAGTGCAACGGGAATGACGATGGTAGGAATGATGGTGGCGCGGATGTTGCCGAGGAACACATACATCACCAACACGACCAACAGCAACGCTTCAGCCAAGCTCTTCAACACTTCCTTGATGGAGATGTCGATGAATTGGGAGGTGTCATACGGTACGAGCCACTGCACACCCTTGGGCAGCGTCTTCTCCAATTCGCCCATGCGCGCCTTCACGGCGGCGACGGTCTCCAGTGCGTTCGCACCTGGCGCTAAACGGATGGCGATGTTGGCGGAAGGTTGGCCATCGAGGCGCGATTGGCGACCGTAATCTTGCGCGCCCAGTTCGACGCGGGCGACATCCTTCACGCGCAAGTTAGAACCATCGGGGTTGGTGCGGATGATGACGTTGCCGAACTCTTCGGTCGTCGCCAAGCGACTACGGGTGACGATCACCGCATTGAGTTCTTGTCCGGGTGCGGCAGGCAGTTGTCCTAACTCGCCCATCGCCAACTGCGTGTTCTGTCCACGCACGGCTTTCGACACATCAGCGGGAGACAAGCCATACGCTTGCAAGCGATCTGGCTTCAACCATAGGCGCATCGAATATTCGGTGCCGAACAACAATGCCTCGCCCACACCCGGCACGCGCTTGATGTTGTCCAGCACGCCGGAGCTGACGATGCTGCCCAAGCCCACGCTGTCGAAAGTTTTGTCGGGGGAGATGAGCACCACGAACATCACATAGTTACGCGCTGATTTGTTGGTGGTGATACCAAGACGACGCACCTCTTCCGGCAGGCGCGCTTCAGCACGTTTCACGCGGTTCTGTGCTTCCACCGAGGCGAGGTCGAGGTTGGTGCCTGTCTCGTAAGTCAGCGTGATGCTGCCGCTACCTAGCTCGGAGGCCGACTCCATGTAGAGCAGGTTCTCCACACCGTTCAGCTCCTGTTCGATGAGCGCGATGGCCGTCTCTTCGATGACTTGTGCCGATGCACCGGGATAGGTGATGGAGACGGACAAGGCAGGCGGCGCGACAGGTGGATATTGCGTCACGGGCAAGCCGCGCAAAGCGAGCACACCCGCCATCAAGATAATGATGGCAATGACCCACGCGAAGATGGGGCGATCAATGAAGAATTTAGCGAACATGGCGGCTTACTTGGAAGGAGCGGGAGCGGTGAGCTGCTTGTCCAGCTTCATCGTCTCGACGAGGGGTACCGCCTTCACCACGATGCCGGGCCGCGCTTTTTGCAAACCATTCACGATGACTTGTTCGCCGCCTTTAAGCCCACTGAGGATGACGAAGTCGGTCGAAGCCATGCCGCCGGTCTTGATCGGTTGCGGGTTGGCTTTGCCATCTGCCCCGACGACCATAACGAACTGCCCCGAAGTGTTGGACTGCACCGCGCGTTGTGGCACGCGGATGGCATTTTCGGCAATAGCTTGCGGGAAGCGGATGCGCACGAACATGCCGGGCAATAGGTCGCGTTTCGCATTGGGGAACTCGGCGCGGAGCGACACCGACCCCGTGGAAGGATCGACGGCGAGATCGCTGAAAGAGAGCTTGCCTGCTTGTGGATAGATGCTGCCGTCTTCCAGCAATAACTCGACCTTGGCGCCGTTGGCATTTTTCAACACGCCAGTGGAAACCGCGTGGCGCAAGCTCGATAGCTCGGCGCTAGATTGGGTGAAATTCACATAGACCGGATCGAGCTGTTCGATGGTGGCAAGCAGGGTCGCGGTACTCTTGTTGACCAGCGCACCCTCGGTGACTTGTGAGCGGCCAATGAAGCCAGAAAGGGGGGCGGGAACATGAGCGTTCGCCAAATCTTCTTCAGCTTTGATGAGTGTGGCGGCAGTTTGTTTGGCTTTGTTTTGGGCAATATCGAGGTCTTGTTGGCTGACGCCATTGATCTCGCGCAGGCGTTTCAGGCGCTCAACCGTCTCTTTGGCCAGCGCGGCATCCGCTCTGGCGGCGTCCGCCGTGGCTTGGTAACTGCGTGAGTCGATGCGGAACAGTCTTGAGTTGGCTTTCACCTGACTGCCTTCTTTGAACAAGCGTGCTTCCACGACACCATCCACGCGGGCGCGCACCTGTGCGGTGCGGAAAGCCTGTACTCGCCCCGGCAGGTCTTGCGTGAAAGTGGCGTCGCCCGCAACGATGGTGAGGACCTCGACTTCTGGTGGGGGTGGGGCAGACGCAGCAGCAGGGGCGGCCGCCGTTGCTGCAGGCTTGTCGCCCGCGCCGCAAGCGCTCAATAGCGCTAGCAAAGAAAGTGCGATGAGTTTGTTCAGCATGGTGTCTTGGAACCTTTTAGACGTTTGACGTTGGTGACGCAGTTTAGCAAACCAAAGTTAGAGGAAGTCCGTTCACTCATTGTTGTTTGAGCGCCAGCGCGCGTTGGTACAGCTCATTTTTATTCACGCCCGTAATCTTTACTGCAAGTTGTACGGCTTGTTTCAGTGGCAATTCTTCCAGCAATAAAGACAAGGTGCGTTCGGTTTCGGCATCCAGTCCTTCGCGTGGCGTTGCCCCTGATACCAACACCACAAATTCGCCGCGCAGGTTGTTGGGGTCGCTGTTCAGCCAATCTAAGGCGGCGCCCAGTTTGCAGCGGTGGATGCTTTCAAATAGTTTGGTGATTTCGCGTGCGAATACGATTTCGCGTTCGTCGCCGAACACGGTTTGCAAATCAGCGGTGCATTCGAGGATGCGGTGCGGCGCTTCGTAGAATGCCAAGTTATACGGATGCTCGATGAGTGCTTGTAGCGCGCTGCAACGTGCCGAAGATTTGTTCGGCAAGAATCCGTAAAACAAGAAATGTGGCGAGGCCAAACCAGAAGCAGAAAGGGCTGTCACCACGGCACTGGCGCCAGGAATGGGGATGATGCGGAAGCCTGCGTTGCGCACGGCGTCCACCAACACTGCGCCGGGATCGCTGACGGCGGGTGTACCCGCATCGGTGACTAAGGCGACGTTATGGCCTTGTTGTAAAAGGGCGATGACTTTGTCGGCTGCGCCACGTTCGTTGTGTTGATGTAGCGCCAGCATGCGCGCATCGCTGATGCCGTGATGCTGTAATAAATGCTTGGTGTTGCGCGTGTCTTCAGCTGCGACGACGTCTGCCGCGCCCAGCACATTCAGTGCTCGATGGGTGATATCGCTTAAATTTCCTATCGGCGTGGCGACTACATATAATGCGCACTCCAATTTTTGATCGGTCTTGATATGCAAAAGGTTGCCTCTGAATCGAAATGGTTGCGTGGGATTTTAGTCGCGGCACTATACGTGAGCGTATATGGCTGCGCTACTGCACAAGTAGATACAACAAAGTTGGTGACACCTACGTCGGCAGTTAGCCTTCCGGCCTCAGCGGTGGTCGGTGCTGGCGCGGTAGCGTCAATGCCGGTGAGCGCTTCTGGTGTGGGAGCAACGGTACCCGATGATGTTGTCGAGCATCACATTGCTTTGATTTTGCCCTTGAAGTCGGCGGCATACGGCAAGGCGGCAGAGATCATTCAGCAGGGGTTTATGGTTGGGGCAGAGGCGCAAGCGAATGGATTGCCAGTGCGTGTGTATCCCTGTGATGACGAAAAGTCTGAGGCGGTTGCTGCTTATCAAAAAGCCATTAAATTAGGGGCGGTTGCGGTGGCGGGGCCGCTGACACGAAATGGCGTGGCGGCATTGGCTGCCAATCCTGATCTGCCTGTGCCGACCTTGGCGCTGAATGTGATTGATACGACGCGCGCGGATCAGCTTTATTTCTTTGGTTTGCCGGGCGAGGTGGAGGCGCGGCAAAGTGCGGATCTGGCCACGGCAGCGGGGTTGTTGAGCGCAACGATCGTGCGGACAGATTCGGTCTTGTCGAAGCGTTTAGCGGTGGCGTTCACTGAAAGCTGGAAGAGATCCGGCGGTGTGGTGAATGCGGAGATCATCTACGCAGGTGATTCAAAGGTGTTGAGTAAGATCCCGACAGAGCAGGGCAATATGGTGTTCTTAGCGGCAGAGCTTGATAAGGCACGTGCGTTGCGTCCATTCATCAGCAACCTTTTGCCGATCTATGCCACCTCGCAAGTGTTCGCAGGGAATGAAAACAACATGGTGAACTTCGATCTGTCTGAAGTTCGTTTTATGGATATGCCTTGGGTGTTACAGCCGGATCACCCCGCTGTGATGGTTTATCCGCATGTGACGCCGCCTTTGTCGCTAGATCGTGAGCGTCTGTATGCCTTGGGTATCGATGCATATCGTTTATTGCAAGTGTTCTATCAGCATGACACGATCAATTCGATTCCCTTGGATGGGGTGACGGGCAAGATCAATCTATATGGTCATACCTTGGAGCGCCAAGGTACGCCGGCTGTGTTGCGTGCAGGGCAGGCAATGTTGCTGGTCGAGACAAAAGCGGAATAATGAAACCGGGTGCGCAGGCGGAGCAGACTGCCGCGCAGTATCTGGTGCGGCAAGGGTTGCGCTTGGTGCAAGCTAATTATCGTTGTCGGCTGGGTGAGATTGATTTAATCATGCAGGATGGCGCGACATTGGTGTTTGCCGAAGTGCGGATGCGTAGCCGTAACGACTTTGGTGGTGCCGCCGCCAGTATCGACCGTAAGAAGCAATCCAAGCTGATCTGTGCGGCACAACACTATCTTGTGACTTTATCGAATACACCGCCTTGCCGCTTCGATGCGGTGTTGTTGCTTTCGCCGGAAGGCAAAGAAGGCATTGAGTGGATCAAGAATGCCTTCGAGGTTTAAGGTAAAATCTCCTCCTAATTTTCTTATGCGACAACTTAGAGACATGACACTCACAAAACGCGTCAGCCAACACTTCGACGATAGCGCCGAGATTAAATTGAACAGCAAAAAGGTGATGGCCAAGCCTATCGCCGATGCCGCGCAAGCGATGGTTGCCTGCTTGTTGCATGATGGCAAGATATTGGCGTGCGGCAATGGTGGTTCGGCTGGGGATGCGCAGCATTTCGCCGCAGAGCTCATCAACCGCTTTGAGGTCGAGCGTCCGGGTCTGCCTGCCATCTCATTGGCTACCGATAGCTCTGTATTGACTTCTATCGCCAACGATTACGACTACAAGCAGATTTTCTCCAAGCAAGTGCGCGCACTCGGCATGGAAGGTGATGTGTTGCTTGCTATCTCTACCAGTGGAAATTCGCCCAATGTGGTGGAGGCCATCACGGCTGCGCATGAGCGGAACATGGTAGTGGTTGCACTAACGGGGCGTGATGGCGGAAAGATGGGGGCGATGCTAAAGCCGACAGACTTTCATCTGTGCGTGCCGGCAGAGCGCACCGCTCGTATTCAAGAGGTGCATTTGGTGACTTTGCATTGTTTGTGTGATGTGATCGACCACGTGTTGTTGGGAGGCGAATGATGCGCCATGTCCTGATGGGGGCGCTGCTGGTGGCAACGCTGACGGGATGTGTGCAGAGCGGCGGTGTAATGAGCCCATCAGCCGAGCGTCGCACGCAAGGCACGGTGTTGGATGACCAGAACATCGAAAGTAAAGCGGCACAGCGCGTGGCTGAGAAGTACACATCCAATGTGCAAGTAAATGTCACGTGCTTTAACCGGTATGCGCTGATCACGGGGCAAGTGGCGGATGAGGATACCAAGATGGGTATCGAACGCATCGTCGGCAGCATCCCGCCTGTCAAAGGCATTGCTAACGAGTTGCAGGTCTCAACATCCAAAAATATTGGGGCGCGCAGCAGCGATTCTGGCATCACGGGTGATGTGAAAAAATCTTTCCGTGGCAGCAAGGCGTTCAATGGCGAACTTATTCATGTGTTTACCGAGAGCGGTGTGGTGTACCTGATGGGCATCGTCAGTCATGCCGAGGCAGATGCCGCTTCTGAACTTGCTAGTAAAGTAGCAAACGTGCAAAAAGTTATGCGCGTCTTTGAGTACATGGATTAACGTGAACTATCCCACTCCCAGTTTTGAAAATAAAATTGCCACAGATGCGGACCTCGCAGCCAAAGTCGCTGCCTTACCGCGTCCGCTGGTGTTTACTAACGGCTGCTTCGATGTGTTGCATCGCGGCCATGTCACTTACTTGGCGCAAGCGCGGGCGTTGGGCGCGTCGCTCATCGTTGGTGTGAATAGCGATGCTTCGGTGAAGCGCCAAGGCAAAGGTGATGACCGCCCCATCAATCAGCAAGACGACCGCATGGCGGTATTGGCTTCGCTGGAATCGGTGAGCTTGGTGGTGCAGTTCGATGAAGACACTCCGCTCAACCTCGTCCTCGCCTGCCATCCCGACAAGCTAGTGAAGGGTGGCGATTGGAAGCCAGAGAACATCGTAGGAAGCAAAGAAGTGCAAGGCTGGGGCGGTTCGGTGCACAGCATCCCTTTCCTGCACGAGCGTTCCACCACCGCACTATTGAAGAAGATACGCTCGTTATGACACCCACCGAAATCATTCTGCATCAAAAATCCAAGACGCTCGAAGTCGCGTTCGATAATGACACGCGCTACAAATTTCCAGCCGAGTTTCTGCGTGTATTCTCACCTTCTGCGGAAGTGCGCGGCCATGGCAAAGGGCAAGAGACTTTGCAGGTCGGCAAGCGCGATGTCGGCATCACCAACATTGAACCTGCCGGTCAATATGCACTCAAGATTACGTTCGACGATGGGCATGACACTGGGCTGTACTCGTGGGACTACCTGCATGAGATGGGGCAATACCAAGAAGGCATGTGGCATGACTACTTGGGCAAGTTGGAAGCAGCCGGCGCGAGCCGCGATCCCAAATAGGGAAACGAATTTAAGGAGCCTCACCATGAGCAAGACCCACTTTGGATTTCAGACCGTAGACGAGAGCGAAAAGGCCAAGAAGGTCGCAGGCGTATTTACTTCCGTCGCCAGCAAATACGACATCATGAACGACCTCATGTCGGTCGGTCTGCATCGCGTGTGGAAACCGTTCGCGGTGGGTCTGGCGAACGTCCACGAAGGCCAGCGCGTGTTGGATGTGGCGGGTGGCTCAGGCGATCTGTCCAAGCTTTTCCTGAAGAAGGTCGGCAGTCGTGGTCAGGTCATCCTCACTGACATCAACAATGCCATGCTCCGCGTCGGTCGCGACCGCATGATCGACAACGGCACCCCAACGCCCACTGCGCAATGCGACGCCGAACACCTGCCTTTCCCTGATAATTATTTCGACTGCGTCAGCATCGCCTTCGGCCTACGCAACGTCACACATAAAGATGCCGCCCTGCGCGAGATGAAGCGCGTACTCAAACCCGGTGGCCGTGTCATCGTGTTGGAATTCTCCAAGGTCGCCAAACCGCTGGAGAAGATGTACGACCTATACTCCTTCAAGCTACTCCCCAAGATGGGCGAACTCATCGCCAACGATGCCGACAGCTACCGCTACCTTGCCGAATCCATCCGCATGCATCCGGGCCAGGAAGAGTTGAAACAGATGATGGTGGATGCCGGGCTGGAGCGCGTCGAGTACTTCAACATGACGGGTGGTGTGGTGGCGGTGCATCGGGGTTATAAAATGTAGTAGCTACCACTTTCCCTATTTCCTAATTTTTACACTGTACTGACTATGACTAACTTCCCAAAATGCCCTAAATGCAGTTCCGAATTCACCTACGAAGATGGTGATAACTATGTCTGTCCAGAGTGTGCGCACGAATGGCCTAAAGTCGCTGCTGAGGCAGTAGAAGAAGTGAAGGTGTTCAAGGATGCCTTCGGTACGGTATTGAATGACGGAGACACGATTACCGTCATCAAAGATCTGAAGATCAAAGGTTCGTCTTCTGTTGTGAAAGTGGGTACCAAGGTGAAGAACATCCGCTTGGTGGATGGCGACCATGACATCGACTGCAAGATCGATGGTATCGGTGCGATGCAATTGAAGACCGAGTTCGTGAAGAAGGCTTAAGAGGCGCAAACATGGGCGGTTGGGGTTGTCCGCATGAGGTCAATGATCAGTGCCAGAAGGTGCTGAACAAGCCTTGCGACATCGGTATGAAAGGGTGTGTGCTGGCAGGGCGTTTCAACTTCGCTGACCCGAGTAAGAACCGCCCGAAGAAGAAGGCGCTCGATGAAGCCTCTGCGCCTGCACCGACTTCCAGCCAAGATGAGTGATTTCATGAAAGCACTGTTCGCGCTTGCGTTCTTCTCTGTCGTTCAATCCGCCATCGCAACAGAAGTTGCTTTGCCGCGCCCCGATCACATCGTCATCGTGGTGGAAGAGAACCGAGCTTATTCCAAGATTATCGGTAATGTTGATGCACCCTACATCAATGCTCTCGCGCAACGCGGCGTGTTGTTCACCCATTCGTATGGGGTCACCCATCCCAGTCAGCCCAACTATCTAGCCTTGTTCTCTGGCACGACGCGCGGCATCAGCAGCAATGCCTGCCCGCTGGAATTGAAGGGTGAGAATCTGGGAGGCGCACTCATCGAAAAGGGGCTGAGCTTCGTCAGCTATTCAGAATCTTTACCTGAGGCTGGCTACGAAGGGTGTCGCTACGGTGCGTACATGCGCAAACACAATCCGTCAGCGAACTGGAAAGAGTTGGCTACATCCAACCAACCCTTCACGGCGTTCCCGCAAGATTTCTCACAATTGCCTACCGTATCTTTGGTGGTGCCAGACCAGCGTAACGACATGCACGATGGCAGCATCGAAGAGGGTGATGCGTGGTTGAAGCAGAACATCGAGGCCTATGCGCAGTGGGCGATGACACACAACAGTTTGCTCATCGTGACGTTCGATGAAGATGATGGCCGCGAAGGCAATCGTATCGCGACGATCTTTGTGGGCGAGCAGGTGAAGCAGGGAAAATCAGCGCAGCGCATCAGCCACTACACACTACTACGTACACTTTCTGAGATGTACGGTCTGCCCCTCTTGGGTGAGAGCAAGGATCAGCAGCCCATCACGGGCGTATGGAAGAAGGCTAGGAAGGGTCGTTGACCAGCTGGGCTGATTGCCCTGCTAACAAAGTTTCTAATGCACTAATGTCGGCGTGGGTCTCTGGATGGCGGCTGCCACTGTGTCGGGTGTTCTCTGGCATGACGATGATGTGTATCTGTGCGTCAGAATCGCTGGTAAGTGTGTAGCTTGGAACGGTTTCTTCATGCCCGCCGACGCGTGTTTTCCATTCGCCATCGTCAAAGTCAAGGTTGTGCTTGAGCAAGAATAGCAGCACAGCTTTTGCATCGTCGCTGAACAGCATGAGGTTGATATCAGACTGTTCGTTAGCGGTGCCATTCAATACGGAGCCAGTGAGATAAGGCTTGAATTCTTCCAACAATTTCATCGCGGCAAGTGCTTCTTCACGTAGTTGAAGGAGCATGTCTGGGTGACTATCTTTTTGGTAAAGGGCGCGGTAGCTGTGTAGCGCGTTTACCACTTCTTCATTGCTGGGTAGGTGATGCGTTTCTGCAGCACCTAGCTGTTTGGCTGCCTTGCGCTTGGCAAAGGCAAAGTCGGTGATGCCGTCCTCGGCAATCAGGCGAGCAGCTTGGTGGGCGAGCTGCTCACGCATCAAATCTCGACGAGATGAGGTATTTTTGCTCATTTAGAATAATTGGTCGCCATCAGCCGTCGCAGGTTTGACACCGCTTGCTGGAGCGTTTCCTTGTTCTCCAGGAAGGTTCTCTTCGTAGAAATATTCCGTTCGTGAGCTATTGTTGTCGCGAAGCCCGTTGTCGTTGATGCGGGCTGCAACGATGCGCGGCGGTACGGCGTATTCAAATGCTGGCACGTCTTTGAGCGCTACTTTCATGTAGTCGATCCAAATTGGTAGTGAGGCGCCGCCCCCCGTTTCTTTTTCGCCTAAAGTGCGGGGTGTGTCATACCCGACCCAAGCGATCCCAACAACGCTTGGATGGAATCCGCAGAACCAAGCGTCCATTGCATCATTCGTGGTGCCTGTCTTGCCGGCTAAATCTTGTCTGCCAAGCGACATGGCGCGCATGGCGGTGCCGTGTTTGACGACGTCTTGCATCATGCTGACCATGGTGAAGGCATTGCGCACATCAAGCACTTGCTCAGCGCCTTTGCCAGCTTCGACAGGTGTGGCTTGACTGAGTATTTTTCCTTGTCCATCTTCGACCCGATCAATCAGGTAGGGAGTGATGCGATAGCCGCCATTCGCAAAGACTGAATATCCACCTAACATTTGCATGGGGGTGACGGATACCGCACCTAGCGCCATCGTAAGGAAGGGGCTGACTTTTTCTTTATCGAAACCAAACTTGGTGACGTAATCTTGCGCATAACTTGGTCCGATGGACTGCAGGATCCGAATCGACACAAGGTTTTTTGACTTGATTAGGCCTTGGCGCATGCGGATAGGGCCATCGAATTCGCCGTCGTAATTTTTTGGGTTCCATTCCTCTCCGCCGGTTTGGAAAGGGTCAACGACTAGCGGTGCATCATTAATGATGGATGCCGGGGTGAATCCCTTTTCTAATGATGCGGAGTAGATGAAGGGTTTGAAGCTGGAGCCCGGTTGTCTCCATGCTTGGGTGACGTGATTGAATTGGGTCTTGTTGAAATCGAATCCGCCGACCATTGCATAGATAGCGCCGTTGCGTGGATTGGCAGATACAAATGCAGCTTCCGCTTGTGGTGCTTGAGTGATTTCCCATAATTCATTGGAATTTTTGCGTACTCGGATTACAGAGCCAGCGCGTATGCGCTGATTGAGGGCAACTTTATCGCCCAGACGCTGCTGGGCGAAGCGTAATCCGTCTCCTTGAATTTGTATGACATCACCACCTTTCACGTAGGTGATTACTTCCTTGGGGCTTGCTGCAAGAACGATGGCCGGAATTAGATCGTCATTTGCGGGAATATCTTGAAGTGCGTCTTCTTTTAAATCTTCCGAATCATGCTTTTTCAGATCGATGTAACCCTCCGGGCCGCGATAGCCATGCCGTTGGTCATAACTCATGACGCCTCTGCGTAACGCTGAATATGCGGCACCTTGGTCTGCCACGCGAATGGTGGTGTAGACGCTATACCCTTGGGTGTAAATATCTTCTTGGTAGCGTTCATACATTTCCTGCCTAACTAGTTCCGCAACAAAGCTGGCGTTGACTGAAAATGCTTGATGGTAGGCTGTCTGTGTGGTTTGCACGGGAGTATTGATTGCTTTATCAAACTCATCTTGGCTGATGTAGTTCAAATCGCGCATGCGATGCAGAATATATTCTTGTCTGATGCGTGCTCGTTTGGGATTGACAACGGGATTGTAGGCGCCAGGCGCTTTTGGCAATCCAGCAAGCATTGCCATTTCTGATATGTTGAGCTCTTTTAGTGGCTTTGAATAATAGGCTTGGGCCGCTGCGCCGAAGCCATAGGCACGTTGCCCAAGGTAAATATGATTGATGTAAAGCTGAAGGATTTCGTCTTTTGTTAAATTGTGCTCTATCTTAAAAGAAAGGAGCATCTCATTGAATTTTCTTGATAATGTTTTTTCCTTGGAGAGGAAAAAATTGCGTGCGACTTGCATTGTGATGGTGCTTGCACCTTGTTTGACGCCACCAGAGCTAAAGTTGGAAAGTGCTGCGCGCAATACGCCGATATAGTCGACGCCGCCGTGTTCGTAGAAACGATCATCTTCGGCGGCCAATATTGCTTTTTTCATTAGATCGGGCACTTCGTCTATTTTAACGAGTTCGCGGCGTTCTTCTCCAAACTCACCAATTAGCAAACCTTCCGCACTGAAGACGCGTAATGGCATTTTTGGGCGATAGTCGGTCAGTGTTTCAAGTGAGGGCAGGGTCGGATAAGTGACGATGGCTGCAAAAATCACGATGAGCAAAGGCAGAAGCGGAAGGGCCAAAGCGCCAAGAGCTGGATAAAACCACCAACGAGATGTCATAGCGATATGAGAAATGATTGCGACGATTTTTATTATATCGCCCAACCTTCGCTAAATGCATGGCGTAGAAAAAACTTTACACCCATGGGAGTTATTGCTAGGATTTAAACCACTTTGTACGAAAAAGCGCTAACCATCCTATGATTAAAGGAAATTTTGATATTTCGTTAGACTTTTTAAAAACGTCTACGCCGCCAATGATTGGCGTGGATATCAGTTCCACCTCCGTTAAGATGCTTGAGTTAAGTCGAGCCCCTAAAAAAGGCGGGCTCGTTGTAGAAAGATATGCAATAGAAGAGTTGCCTGCTGATGCAGTAAGCGATGGCAATATCAATAACCTAGATGCGGTTTCTGAGGCGCTGCGCAGGGCTTGGAAGCGCATGGGTTCTCGCATTAGGAACGTGAGCGTTGCGCTCCCGGCTTCTGCAGTCATCAGTAAGAGAATCATGTTGCCTGCGGGATTGCGCGAAGATGACTTGGAATATCAAGTTGAATCTGAAGCCAACCAATATATTCCCTTTGCCTTAGATGAAGTGAATCTGGATTTTCAGGTTATTGGGGTTTCTCCTAATAATCCTGACGAGATTGAGGTTCTCCTAGCCGCGTCAAGGAAGGCTAATGTTGAAGACAGAGTTGCGGCGGCTCAATCGGCTGGTTTGAAGGCGCTTGTTGTGGATGTCGAGCCCTATGCGGCAGAAGCAGCGTTCGAGCAGATTCGGACTCAATTGCCGGGTGGGGCTGCGGATCAATGCGTCGCTGTTGCAGACATTGGCGCGAACGTGATGAATGTGAATGTGTTGCGTAATGGACAGTCAGTCTACATGCGAGATCAGCAAGTGGGTGGTGCTCAGTTGACTCAGCAAATTCAAAGCACCTTCGGTTTGTCTGCGGAAGAAGCCGAGTCGGGCAAAAAAAATGGCGGTTTACCGGCCAATTATGAGAGTGATGTTCTTTCACCATTTCGAGAAAGTGTTGCAATGGAAGTTGCTCGAGCATTGCAGTTTTTCTTTACCTCGACTCAATATAATGAAGTGAGTTACGTTGTTTTGGCTGGCGGATGCGCTGCCCTGCCGGGGCTGGATGAGGCGGTTGCAACTAGGACGCAAGTCAGCACTTTAGTGGCTAATCCCTTTGAGCTGATGGCGCTATCAAGCCGAATAAAGCCTCGCCAATTACAGGCTGATGCTCCTGCGCTTATGGTGGCATGTGGGCTGGCAATGCGGAGGTTCGACCCGTCATGATTAGAGTCAATTTACTTCCGCATCGTGCGGAAAAGCGTAAGGCGCGCCAACTACAATTTATCGTGTTGTCAGCCTTATCTGCGTTGTCTGGGGTGATTATTGTCGGCGCAGTGTATATGGCGATTAATTCACAAATATCTTACCAAGAACGTCGAAATGCTTATTTGACCCAAGAGATTCAAGTGCTGGATAGTCAAATCGCCGAAATTAAAAAACTGCGAGAACAAACGCTGGCGTTATTGGCAAGAAAAAATGTGGTTGAGAATCTGCAATCTACAAGATCCGATGTGGTGCACTTGATGGATCAAATGCTACGCATTTTGCCGGATGGCGTTTATTTGAAAACAGTTCGTCAAGCGGGTTATCAAATAAGCTTAGTCGGCCATGCGCAGTCTAACGCCCGCATATCAACCTTGATGCGTTCTATTGAAGATTCTCCTTGGCTAGATTCGCCAACCTTGATTGAAATTCATGCGACAAGTGCAAATGGCGCTCGGGTGAGTGAATTTTCGCTCAATTTTAATTTGACGAAAAATGTAGCTCCCGCAGTTCCGAGCGGAAAAAACTAAGGGGCTGTCATGAATTTTATTGAAGAATTAAAAAATGTTGATCCCCAAAAGCCTGGTACGTGGCCTTGGTTGATTAAGCTGGCCAGTTTTGCTGGGATATTGCTGGTTGTTGTTGTGGGCGGGGCACTTTTTGTTTGGCAAGGACAGCTTGAAATGTTGTCGCAAGTCAAACAGGAAGAGGAGACGTTGCGAGTGGCTTTTTTGGAAAAGAAAAAAGAAGCAATCAACTTAGACATTATTAAAAAACAATTGATCGATACCCAGCAATCATTTGGTGCGCTACTGAAGCAATTGCCGAGTAAGTCAGAGATGGACGCTCTCCTGACTGATATTAATCAGGCAGGGCTAGGGCGAGGTTTGCAGTTTGATTTATTCCGTCCGGGTGGCGAGGTGGCTACGGGAGTTTTTACTGAACAGCCAATTTCTATCCGAGTGACGGGCAGCTATGATGATTTAGGTAATTTTGCGAGTGATATATCTTTGTTGCCTCGAATTGTTACGCTGAATGATGTCAGTATTTCCCCTTCCGGCGGCGGCTTGTCAATGGATGCGACTGCAAAAACTTATCGCTATTTGGATGAGGGCGAGCTTGCGGCACAAAAGCGGGCTCAGAAGAAAGGGGCTAAATAAATGAGAGTTAAGTTTGTTGTTTTTACTCTTGCGCTCCTATTGCAGGGATGTGGTGGTGAAGAATTTCAGGATCTGCGTGATTTTGTGAGCAATGCTGGAGCAGATATGCGCGGGAAGGTCGAGCCGCCGCCAGACATTAAGCCTTATGAGCCGTACGCTTACGATAATTCAACCTCGCTGCCAGATCCATTTAAGCCTAGGAGACCTGATTTAAGAAACGGGAATCGTTCTGGGATGAATCAGCCCGATTTGGATAGGCCTAAAGAAGAGCTAGAAGACTACCCTTTAGAGAGTCTAAAAATGATTGGATATTTGTCACAAAAGAACGTTGGACATGCTGTGATTCGTTCAGGTGAAGGTAAAGTTTATCAGGTGAAGGCCGGAAACTTTATGGGGCTTAATTTTGGTCAGATAACCTCGGTTACAGAGACTGAGGTGAAAATTAAGGAAATGGTACAAGACAGCGCTGGCGATTGGTCTGAGCGTGAAAGTAGTCTGCAACTTGTAGAATGAACAGGAGTATATAAATGGAACATATCATAACCAAAATGAACCGATTCATTCGAATGTCTGTTGTAGGTCTAACTCTGGGATTGCTCTCAATTTCAGCCCATAGTGTTGAGGGTGAGTTAAACGCGATACAGTCAATTAGTTCGAGCGCAGAGGCAGGTGGGAAGGTTGTTGTGAAAGTCAGCTTAAAGGCTGCTATGACTACTCAACCAGCAGCCTTCACAATAAATACCCCTCCGCGGATTGCCTTTGATTTCCCTTCAACCACAAACGGGATGGGGAAGTCCACTCAAGATTTGGGCATGGGAGATGTGCGGAGTGCAAACATTGTTCAGGCGGGGGGGCGTACTCGCTTGGTCGTAAATTTGACACAAATGCTCAGCTATGAGTCGCGAGTGGAGGGTAATGACGTTTACATAACTTTGCAACCGAAGGGGCTTGGTGGAGGAGCAGAGCCTGTAGCGGCAACACATTTCTCAGATACTACTGCAAGTCAGCAAAAACATAGTCTGCGTGATGTGGATTTTCGTCGTGGCAAAAACGGTGAAGGTCGTGTGCAAATCGATCTTTCAGATGCCGATGTGGGCATTGATATCAAACAACAAGGGAAGGCGCTGGTAGTCGATTTTCAGCGCACTGCTTTGCCAAAAAATCTACAGAGAAAGTTGGATGTTTCTGATTTTGCAACGCCGGTTCAATTTGTAGATGCTTTTGTGCAGTCCGGTAATGCACGATTGTCAATCGAGCCTAAAGGGCTGTGGGAGTATTCTGCTTATCAAACTGACAATAAATTCATTATTGAAGTAAAGGCAGTTGTAGAAGATCCTAATAAGTTAGTTAAAGGTAATGTGCCTGGATATTCAGGGGAAAAATTGACCCTTAATTTCCAAAATATCAGCACTCGTGAAGCGTTGAGCGTGATTGCTGATTTCACAGGCCTCAACATGGTTATTAGTGATACGGTGTCGGGTAGCTTGACGTTGCGCTTGAAGGATGTTCCTTGGGATCAGGCATTTGACATCATCTTGCAGAGCAAGGGATTGGACATGCGCAAGAATGGAAATGTCATTCAAGTCGCCCCTCGTGAGGAAATAGCCGCAAAAGAGAAAATCGATTTCTCTTCGCGTCAAGAAATTACCGAACTGGAGCCTTTACGCACAGAGAATTTTCAGCTTTCGTATGCAAAGGCCGCCGACATAGTTAGGCTTATTTCGGACGATAGACAAAAAATACTTTCGAAGCGCGGTAGTGCAAATTTTGATGTCCGCACAAATTTACTTTTTGTTAAAGATGTTCCAAGCAGTTTGGAGGAAGTAGCTAGATTGATAAAGTTGGTTGACGTGCCGGTTCGTCAGGTGTTGATTGAAGCTAGGTTTGTCGAGGCAGGTGAATCGTTTAACCACACATTAGGTGGAAGGCTTGGTTATCAGGGGCCAGATATAGGCATTGCTAATGGTAATGCTGTTAGAGGAAATGTTAATGGCAACGTAAATTTGCCAGGCGCAGCTTCTGGCTTGGGTGGGCTAACTTTAAACTTATTTAATGCTACAAAAACAGAACTTTTAACAATGGAGCTAAATGCTTCGGCGATTGACGGTACAACTAAAAACATCGCTAGTCCAAGAGTTGTGACTGGGGACAAAACTGCTGCGACAATTGAGTCGGGAGTTGAGGTTCCGTATTTGCAGGCGAGCAGTAGTGGCGCTACTAATGTGGCATTTAAAAAGGCGGTATTGGGGTTAACTGTGACGCCTCAGATTACACCTGAAGATAGCGTAACGATGAAAATAAGTGTGAGCCAAGATACGGTTGGAAATATTTATGCAGGTGTTCCTAGCATAAATACAAAAAAAGTGGATACACAAGTTCTGGTTGAAAATGGAGGCACAGTAGTCATTGGCGGTGTTTACACGCAAGATGCAACAGATTCAAATTCCGCTGTGCCAGGATTAAGTGAGGTTCCTGTTTTAGGGTGGTTGTTCAAGCAAAATGTTCAGGTAAAGAGCAAAAAGGAATTGCTGGTATTTATTACGCCGAAAATACTGAAAGAGACACTCGGTTCGAATTGAGTGTGGTGTGGTTGAAAACAAAAGCCCGGCTGAAGCCGGGCTTTTGTTTGGAGTGCGTTTACATTTCGCTAAAATCATATTATGGATGAAATGACAAAAAGAAAGTTCGCCTCTGGAAACATTGTTCTTGTTGGAATGATGGGGTCAGGTAAAACAACGGCAGGGAGATTACTCGCTAAACAGTTGGGTAAAACCTTTGTTGATAGTGATGAGGAAATTCAGCGACGCACAGGGGTTACCATCCCCCACATTTTTGATGTTGAGGGTGAAGAGGGTTTTCGACAGAGAGAAAGTGCAGTCATAGAGGACTTGGTGCAGCGAACTGACATAGTATTGGCAACAGGTGGCGGAGCAATTTTGTGTCAATCTAATCGCATACTTTTGAACCAAAATGGTGTGGTTGTCTATCTTAAAAGTAGCGTCTATGATCTTTGGCAACGAACGCGTCATGATCAAAGCAGGCCACTTCTTCAGACTGCTGATCCCAGAAAAAAGCTACAAGAGATATTTGAAATACGCGACCCGTTATATATGGAAATGGCTGACGTTGTTATGCATACGGGCCGACAAAGCGTTTACTTACTATTGCAAAGATTAAAACAGAGGCTTGAAGAGTTGAACAAACCAACGCACAGTATCGAAAAAATGCAGACGCTTACCGTGGGATTGGAAGAGCGTAGCTATCCAATCTACATCGGGAATGAGCTATTGAATGTTGTAGAGTTATTAAAACCGTACCTTCATAGAAAGCGTGCCATAGTGGTCAGTAACACAACGGTAGCCCCAATCTATTTGGAGCGGCTGGTTAACAGCCTAATATCGATAGGTGTGAAAGTAGAAAGCATCGTTTTGGAAGATGGAGAACGATATAAAAATAGCGAGTCGCTCGGGAAAATATATGACGCGCTGCTTTCGTGCAGAAGTGAGCGAACAACCCCGTTGATCGCATTAGGTGGTGGTGTTATTGGTGATATGACGGGATACGCAGCGGCTACATATTTGAGGGGAGTTCCCTTCATACAAATACCAACAACTTTATTGTCACAAGTAGATTCGTCTGTCGGAGGTAAAACGGGCATCAATCATCCACTAGGCAAAAATATGATAGGTGCTTTTTATCAGCCACAAGTGGTTATCGCTGACGTAAGTACGCTGAATACATTGCCAGATAATGAATTAAAAGCGGGTCTTGCAGAAGTGATCAAATACGGATTGATCCGAGATTTGCCATTCTTGGAATGGCTAGAAGCAAACATGGAAAATTTGGTAAAGCGTGAGACGGATTTTCTCCAATATGCAATCGCTCGAAGCTGCGAAAATAAGGCAGAGGTGGTTGGACTTGATGAGCGAGAAAGTGGAGAGCGAGCTTTGCTGAATTTGGGGCATACCTTCGGTCATGCGATTGAGAATGGCATGGGCTATGGTGTTTGGTTGCATGGTGAAGCTGTCGCGGCGGGGACTGTCATGGCTGTGATGTTGTCGCAGCGCATGGGGTGGTTGACTGAGCAAGATGTTGCAAGAGTGCGTTCGCTGTTTCAGCGCGCAGGTCTTCCAACAGTGGGGCCGAAAATGGGCGCGGATAAATATTTAAACCTCATGGGATTAGATAAAAAAGTAGAAGACGGCAAGGTGAGGTTTGTCTTGTTGAAATCATTAGGCCAAGCAGTATTGACAAGTGATGTGCCAGAGTCATTGTTAGTGCAAAGTATCGAGGAATGTTGTGTCTGAGCAATTACTCGCGACTTACGCAGCAAAAGAGAGTTTGCTTGGGCGCAATTTTGAAGAAGAAAAGCCTCAGGGCCGTAGTGATTTTCAGCGGGACAGGGATCGCATCATTCACTCAGGCGCATTTCGTCGATTGGAGTATAAAACTCAAGTTTTCGTCAATCATGAGGGAGATCTATTTCGAACTCGCTTAACTCATAGCATTGAAGTCGCGCAAATTGGCCGTTCAATTGCGCGCCGATTAAGACTCAATGAAGACCTAGTTGAGGCAATTTCACTGGCTCACGATTTAGGTCACACCCCATTTGGGCATGCAGGGCAAGATGCGTTGAATACTTGCATGCAAGAGCATGGAGGATTTGAACATAACCTGCAATCACTGCGTGTTGTTGATCTGCTTGAGGAGCGCTATGCGGCGTTTGAGGGTTTGAACCTTTGCTTTGAAACGCGGGAGGGGATCTTAAAACACTGCTCCCTTGAGAATGCGAAAAAGCTAGGGGCGGTCGGAGAGCGATTTATATTGGGGCGCAGTCCATCGTTGGAGGCGCAAGTCGCGAATTTGGCTGATGAGATTGCATATAACAATCATGATGTAGACGATGGCCTACGCTCTGGTTTGATAACTTTGGAGCATATGTCGTCGGTTCGCTTGTTTGCGCAACATTTAGATGCGGTGCGCGCAACTTACCCGCAATTAGCTGATCGGCGCGTCGTTCACGAAACAGTGCGACGCATGATCAATGCCCTTGTTACCGATTTAGTAGCACAGACAAAGTCTAATATTCAACGATACTCCCCGCGTGACATTGAAGACATTCGGCAAGCTCCTAGCTTGGTATCTTTTAGTGCGGAGATGCACGAATTGAACCGCGAGTTAAAACAATTTCTAAGAACGCAGATGTATCGCCACTATAAGGTTATGCGAATGAGCGCCAAAGCACATCGCATCATCAATGAGTTATTTCAAGCATTTATGGCAGACCCCAGAATGTTGCCACCTCAATTTAATCCGGATATCGAATCAGAGCGCGCACGTTCTGTTTCAGATTATATAGCTGGAATGACAGATCGCTATGCGATAGGGGAACATCGGCGCTTGTTCTTTGTAGGTGATGTTTAGCAGAAATTGGCGGAAGACAAACAATAAAGGGGTAACTCTACGGTTGCCCCTTTATTGTTTATGTAGAGCTAGTTATACAATGAGTTGGGAAGTGGACAAGGCGTTTTTATGTCGGTTGCAACGGGAAGCAGATGGAGTGGAATTTCGGCAGACGTTTGTGAGCCTTGCACTTGTAAGGTGGCCTTAATTCGTGCATCGACCCAGTCCGCGTATTGTTTCAAATAGGTCCATGTAAAGGTCGCTGTACCATCCACCCCGGTAATCACTGATTGAGGGATGCTACCTGCCGCAGATGGGGCAGGCCAAAGCATATTATCGGGAGCGCGAAATGGGCCATCAATATCCTCACCAGCATCTAAAATGAGATTGGAATTTAAGTCTTCATTGGGGTGGTATGCAGATAGTTGTGCTTTGCAAGCAGCATCTCGGATCCCCTCGTAGTATCCAACTGGCCATAAAGATAGCGAAACGACAGCCCCGGAAACTGCGGCACCTGAAGAATCTGAAACAAGAACGGTAATAGGCAATGTGTAGGAGGTGTTTTCAGGATTAACTGCTAAGGCGGTGCTTGTGCCGAGTGAGACAGAAGTCGCTTGCCCCCCTACTGTAATTGGAGCAATTGAAAAAATCGAAGGATTATCAATCAAAGATGCTTTAACTCCAGCACCTTGTGTGGTGGGTAGCGCCCCAGCTGTATAAGTGGTTACTGCTTGGCCGTTCGCATTGGTTGTCGCAACTATCGGGCTAAGCGTTTCGCCAGAGCCTGTCGAACCGATTAACTCAAAAAGCACATTCGCACCGCCAACAGGATTAGGTGCTGGTTGTCCATTGGCATTAATTGCCGCATCTCTAACTACAGCGGTGAATGTGGTAGTGCTTAAAGTAGTGCCAACACTAGGGCGTAAAACTGAAACGCCGGATTGTAAAGTGACCGCAGCTGCGCTTGGTGTGGGTGCGCTAATGGCGAGAGCTAGTGAAGCGGTGGTCAAGACATTGCCAGATGCATCTAATGCATCTATTTGTACTGTTGCATTCCCAGCACTATTCCCTGGAACAAAAGTCTGCGTATTAGTTGTAGCCAAGGGGCCGGTTGTAGTAAAAACTTTCCTGCCATTGGCGAGCCATGATCCTAAAGATGTGGCATAACGTAGTGCTGCAACAGTTGTTGTTCCAATAGTTGCGGGAACCTGAACAGTTACAGCTTGATTTGTGCCAATACTGGCAGAGGCTGGGGAGGCCGCGGGTGTCGTTACTTGGAAAACACCCGCAGTAGAAGTGATCGTGATGGTTTTTACTGAGGTCGCAGTTACCGTGCCAGCAGCGTTAAGCCATTCAACTGTCACATCAACATTACCTGCTGCTGTTCCAGTTAAGCTGACTGATGCGGCGCCTGCGGTGTTAGTGGTGCCTAAAGTTGTGTTGAGTGTGCCGCTACCAGTGCTAGAGGGAGCGATGGAGTATCGCAACGATTGGGATGCGACACCTAATCCGCCAGCATTTTTAGCGCTGATGCCGATAGATATCGGAGTGCCTGCGGCGGACGAATTGGCTGAACCTGCAGAAGTTAGCGTAATAGAAGATCCTGCAATATTGATAGGTAGCGATTGGGAGACGCTGGATCCTGATGCCGTGACCGTAACGGTTATGGTGTTGTTCATGCCGGACGTGCCGCCAGAGAAGGTGAAGGTGGCTTTACCTGTAGTATCAGTCGTTACAGTTGAGGCACTTAATTGTCCTCCGGAGCTGGCAATATTGAGGACCTGCCCTGTGACGAGGGCATTTTTGCTGTCCAGAGCTGTGGCAGTAATCACTACCGAATCAGAGCCATCGCTTTTAACCTGAGTGCCTGTTGCCCTGAGAGAAATTGATGACGCTGTTGAGGTTGCAACAACAGGTGTTGCAGTCGTTGCTGGAATTTCACGCCCACCACAGCCTACTAGCGTTAAAAGCAGGGCACTTGCAAAGAAAAGTTGCATACGTTTAACGTGGGTGAGTTGCACAGGAACCTCCGATAACATTAGGCCTTTACATCGCGACGTTGCGAAAAGGAATTAGGCGGATTCTATAACCCCTAGATTTAATTAGGCAACCTGAATTTCGTACAGGCAAGCTAAAGTTTGGGTGCTTATAATGCTTGTGAGGATGGGTGGGTTGCCCTATCCCCCATGTTTAAGGTAGCATTCCCGCCCTTTTGGTTTCATATTGAGGGCTGGTTGAGGCCCTACTTGAGTTAGTTTGAATGAGGTGAGAAACAAGTGAATAATTCTTCGTTGCCTGCGCAGCAAGGTCTTTATGACCCGCGCAATGAACATGATGCATGTGGTGTCGGTTTCGTCGCACATATCAAAGGTAAAGCCAGTCACGACCGAGTCAGTCAAGGTCTGCAGATTCTTGAGAATCTGACGCACCGAGGTGCGGTGGGCGCAGACCCGTTGGCGGGTGATGGCGCGGGTATCTTGATCCAGATTCCAGACCAATTCCTACGTGATGAGATGAACTGGGGTGGCATCCAATTGCCACCAGCAGGAGATTACGGTGTCGGCATGTTGTTCTTGCCGCCAGATGCTACAGCGCGAGCCGCGTGCGAAAAAATCATCGCAGATAAGGTCGTCGCAGAAGGCCAAACGATCATTGGCTGGCGCGATGTTCCTGTCGATAACAGTACACTCGGTGAAAGTGTCAAAGCGCTTGAGCCAGTGGTGCGTCAAGTGTTCATCGGGCGTGGCAAGAAGACCGCCGACCAAGATGCATTCGAACGCAAGTTGTTCGTTATTCGCAAGACGACTGAGCATGCCATCAGCAAGCTGGCCAAGAATCAAGGTAAGGGCTTCTATGTGCCTTCCATGTCGTCACGCACGGTCGTGTACAAAGGCATGTTGTTGGCTGATCAAGTCGGAAAGTATTTCGTTGACCTACAAGATGCGCGCGTAGTCAGCGCCTTCTCATTGGTTCACCAACGCTTCTCTACCAACACTTTCCCAACTTGGAATCTGGCGCACCCGTTCCGCATGATCGCGCATAACGGCGAGATCAACACATTGCGCGGCAACGTGAACTGGATGGCGGCACGCCATGCGGCGATGTCGTCAAAGTTGTTGGGCGAAGATCTGGAAAAGCTGTGGCCGCTCATCGTTGAAGGTCAATCAGACTCTGCTTGTTTCGACAACGCGCTTGAATTGCTGGTGGCGGGTGGATACTCCTTGCCACACGCCATGATGTTGCTGATCCCAGAGGCATGGGCAGGTAATCCATTGATGGATGAAGAGCGTCGCGCCTTCTACGAGTACCACGCTGCGCTGATGGAGCCGTGGGACGGCCCAGCAGCGGTCGCATTTACCGATGGTCGCATGATTGGTGCGACACTGGATCGAAACGGCCTGCGTCCAGCGCGTTATCTCATCACTGACGATGACGTTGTGTTGATGGCTTCCGAGATGGGTGTGTTGCCTATCCCGCAAAGCAAGATCGTGAAGAAGTGGCGTTTGCAACCAGGCAAGATGTTCCTCATCGATATGGAGCAGGGTCGCATCGTTGACGACGCAGAACTCAAGCAACAAATCGCCACAGCCAAGCCTTATCGCAAGTGGATCGAGCAGTCGCGTTACTTCCTCGATGACATGCCAAAAGTGGCGGACAAGAGCGCAGCGCAGATCAGCCTGTTGGATGCGCAACAAGCGTTCGGTTATACGCAAGAAGACCTCAAATTCATCATGCTGCCTCTGGCAAGCGCGGGTGAAGAGGCGACCGGCTCTATGGGTAACGACGCGGCATTGCCCGTGTTGTCGAGCAAGAACAAAGTCCTCTACAACTACTTCAAACAGTTGTTCGCGCAAGTGACCAATCCGCCGATCGATCCGATCCGCGAAGAGATCGTGATGTCGTTGACCTCCTTTGTCGGCCCTAAGCCGAATCTGCTAGGCATCGACGAGACGAAGCCCGCTTTGCGTTTGGAAGTGCACCAACCCATCCTGTCGTTGGAAGATATGGCGAAGTTGTATGGCATCGACAAGCTCACCAAGGGCCAATACAAGTCACAAGTGTTGGACCTGACCTATGCTGCCAAGAATGGCGCAGCGGGATGTGAAAAGGCGATTGCTGATCTGTGCAAAGCGGCAAACAAAGCCGTCACCAGCGGTTTCAACGTATTGATCCTGTCTGACCGCGCAGTCTCTGACAAACGTGTAGCGATCCCTGCCTTGCTAGCAACCGCTGCAGTGCATCACCACTTGGTCAAAGCAGGGTTGCGCACCAGCGCTGGTTTGGTGGTGGAAACAGGTTCTGCGCGTGAAGTGCATCACTTCGCTTTGTTAGCGGGTTACGGCGCGGAAGCGGTGTGCCCATGGTTGGCATTCGATAGCATCGAGCAATTCGAATTGCCTGCAGGCGTGAGTGCTAAGGATGGACAGAAACGTTTCATCAAGGGCATCAACAAGGGCTTGCTCAAGGTGATGTCCAAGATGGGTATCTCGACCTATCAATCCTATTGCGGATCGCAGATATTCGAAGCCATCGGTTTGAATTCCGACTTCGTGAAGAAGTATTTCACCGGCACGGCGACGCAGATCGAAGGTATCGGCCTGCAAGATGTCGCCGAAGAAGCGATGCGTATGCACAGCGCGGCGTTCGGCACAGATCCAGTGTTGGCGAACATGTTGGAGGCAGGTGGTGATTACGCTTTCCGCATTCGTGGTGAAGAACACACATGGACGCCGGACTCCATCGCAAAGCTGCAACACGCGACACGCTCTAACAATTTCAATACCTACAAAGAATACGCCAAGCTCATCAATGACCAGACCCAGCGTCAGATGACTTTGCGCGGACTGTTCGAGATCAAGCCTGTTGGCAAGGCTGTGCCCTTGGATGAAGTTGAATCCGCGAAGGAGATCGTCAAACGTTTCGTGACGGGTGCGATGTCTTTGGGTTCTATCTCTACCGAAGCGCACGCCACTTTGGCGATCGCGATGAACCGTATCGGCGGCAAGTCGAACACGGGTGAAGGTGGCGAAGATGCCAACCGCTTCAAGTTGCTGCAAGGCGGCGAGAAGTTGTCCGAGATCATCGGCAAGAACCGTATCGAAGCGGATCAAACAATGAAGCCGGGCGACTCTTTGCGTTCGCGCATCAAGCAAGTCGCCTCGGGTCGTTTTGGTGTGACTGCGGAATATCTGAGCAGCGCGGACCAGATCCAGATCAAGATGGCGCAAGGCGCGAAGCCCGGTGAAGGCGGTCAGTTGCCAGGCGGTAAGGTGTCCGAGTACATCGGCAAGTTGCGTCACTCGGTGCCGGGCGTTGGTTTGATTTCGCCACCTCCGCACCACGACATCTACTCCATTGAGGACTTGGCACAGCTTATCCATGACCTGAAGAATTCCAATCCATCCGCTTCTATCTCTGTGAAGTTGGTGTCGGAAGTGGGCGTGGGTACGGTTGCTGCAGGTGTGTCTAAAGCCAAAGCCGATCACATCGTCATCTCCGGTTATGACGGCGGCACCGGGGCATCGCCACAGTCTTCTATCAAACACGCAGGTACGCCGTGGGAATTGGGCTTGTCTGAAGCTCAGCAGACTTTGGTGTTGAATAAGTTGCGCGGTCGCGTCGGCCTGCAAGTCGATGGTCAGTTGAAGACTGGTCGCGACGTGTTGATCGGTGCGCTGCTAGGTGCGGACGAATTCGGTTTTGCTACTGCGCCGCTGGTGGTCGAGGGTTGCATCATGATGCGTAAGTGTCACCTCAACACTTGCCCAGTCGGTGTGGCGACACAAGACCCTGCATTGCGCAAGAAATTCACAGGACAGCCCGAGCACGTCGTTAACTACTTCTTCTTCGTCGCTGAGGAAGTGCGTGAGTTGATGGCGCAAATGGGTATCCGCAAGTTCGACGACCTTGTTGGCCGTAGCGATCTGTTGGATATGCGCAAAGGCATCACTCATTGGAAAGCCAAGGGCTTGGATTTCAGCAAGGTGTTCCATCAGCCTAACGTTCCAGCCAGCGTTGCACGCCGCCATCTGGAAGAGCAGGATCACGGTTTGGGCGAAGCATTGGACAACGACCTCATCGCGCAATCCAAAGAAGCGTTGGATGCGAAACGTAATGTCAGCATCGAAACCAAGGTGCGTAACGTCAATCGTAGCGTCGGTGCCATGTTGTCGCATGAAGTGGCGAAGCGCCACGGCAATGCAGGTCTACCCGACGACACCATCCGCGTGAAGCTGACCGGCACTGCAGGTCAAAGCTTCGGCGCGTTCCTCGCGCATGGCATCAGCTTCCAATTGGAAGGTGAAGGCAACGACTACGTGGGTAAAGGTCTGTGCGGTGGTCGCATCATCGTCAAGCCATCCGCGGACAGCAAATTGACCGCAGCCGACAACATCATCGTTGGTAACACGGTTCTGTACGGAGCGACGGCAGGTGAGTGCTTCTTTAACGGTGTCGCAGGCGAACGTTTTGCGGTGCGTAACTCGGGCGCCATCGCTGTTGTCGAAGGTCTGGGCGATCACGGTTGCGAATACATGACGGGCGGTATGGTGGTGGTGTTGGGTCAGACAGGCCGTAACTTCGCGGCGGGTATGTCCGGCGGTGTGGCTTACGTGCTGGATGAGGATGGCACGTTCCCGCAACGTTGCAACATGTCCATGGTGCAGCTGGAGGCGATTCCGGAAGAAGTCGCCGCGAGTGAGATGGGAGAAGTTGATACGCATGGTCGTGTACATTTCAACCATCTCAACAAAGCTGACGAAGCCGTCATTCGTGGCAAGATCGAGAAGCACTTGCGTTACACGGGTAGTGCGCGCGCCAAACAGATTTTGGATAACTGGAGCACCTACCTGCCCAAGTTCGTCAAAGTCATGCCAACCGAATATCGTCGTGCATTGCTTGAAATCGCGGCGCAACAGAAGGAGGCCGCATAATGGGCAAGCCAACTGGATTCATGGAGTTCGATCGCGTCAACGAAGGTTACGCACCCGTCGAACAACGTTTGAAACACTACCAAGAGTTCGTCGCTCATCTGAGCGATGCCGAAGCGAAACAGCAAGGTGCGCGTTGTATGGATTGCGGCATTCCGTTCTGCAACAACGGCTGCCCAGTTAACAACATCATCCCTGACTGGAACGACTTGGTGTATCGCGGCAATTGGAAGCAAGCGATCGAAGTGTTGCACTCCACCAACAACTTCCCTGAAGTGACAGGCCGTATCTGCCCAGCACCGTGCGAAGCGGCGTGTACGCTCAACATCAACAACGATGCGGTCGGTATCAAATCCATCGAACACGCCATCATCGACAAGGCCGGTGAGAACGGTTGGGTCGTTCCACAACCCGCAAAGAAGAAGACTGGCAAGAAAGTCGCAGTAGTCGGTTCAGGTCCTGCAGGATTGGCGACAGCACAACAGTTGGCACGTGCGGGTCATGCAGTCACGGTGTTCGAAAAGAACAGCCGTATCGGCGGCCTGATGCGTTACGGCATCCCCGATTTCAAGTTGGACAAGCGCCTCATCGATTGGCGCATGGCCCAACTGACTGCTGAAGGTGTGAAGTTCGAAGTGAACACCTTTATCGGTAAGGATGCATTGGGTAAGGGCGTTACCAATGACGCGAAGAAGACCATCAGTCCTGCTGCATTGAAGAAGGATTTTGATGCGGTCGTCCTCGCTGGTGGTTCAGAACAACCGCGTGACTTGCCTGTAGCGGGACGTGAGTTGAATGGCGTGTTTTACGCGCTGGAATTCTTGATCCCACAAAACAAGGAAGTCGCGGGCGATGGCAAGAACCCAATCAACGTCGCAGGTAAACATGTCGTCGTTATCGGCGGCGGCGACACGGGTTCTGACTGCGTAGGCACTTCAAACCGTCATGGCGCAGCCTCGGTCACCCAGATCGAAGTGATGCCACGTGCACCAGACCAAGAGAACAAAGCGATGACATGGCCGTACTGGCCAATGAAGTTGCGCACCTCCAGTTCGCATGACGAAGGTTGTACGCGTGACTGGGCTATCTCGACCAAGGAATTCGTGGGAGAGAATGGTGTGCTCAAGTCACTGAAATGTGTGCGTGTGGAATTCAAGGACGGCAAGATGGTTGAAGTCGCAGGCAGTGAATTCACACTGCAAGCGGATTTCGTCTTCTTGGCGATGGGTTTCACCAATCCATTGGCGCAAGTACTGGATGCGTTCGGCGTGGAGAAAGATGCGCGCGGTAATGCGAAGGCATCGACCGAAGGTGCGGGTTGTTATCAGACCAATGTGAAGAAGGTTTTCGCGGCGGGTGATATACGTCGCGGTCAATCCTTGGTGGTGTGGGCCATTCGCGAAGGTCGTCAAGCAGCACGTGCAGTAGATGAGTTCCTCATGGGCTCTTCTGTTTTGCCTCGATAAGAAAAGAGAAAAATGAACTTTAAAGTTAAGAACGACACCTTCCTGCGCGCCTTGTTGCGCCAGCCGACCGAATACACCCCAATGTGGATGATGCGCCAAGCGGGTCGTTATCTGCCCGAGTACCGCGCCACGCGCCGTACTGCTGGTAGTTTCTTAGGTCTGTGCAAGAACCCAGACTTCGCGACCGAAGTGACAATCCAGCCCCTGGATCGCTTTCCTTTGGACGCAGCCATCCTGTTCTCCGACATCCTGACGGTTCCCGATGCGATGGGTCTTGGTCTGTATTTCGCCGAAGGTGAAGGTCCGAAGTTCGAACGCCCTATCGTCACCGAAGCGGATGTGAAGGCATTACACGTTCCCGACATCGGGACGGATCTGAAATATGTGACTGACGCTGTCTCACAGATTCGTAAGGCATTGGATGGTCGCGTACCATTGATCGGCTTCTCAGGAAGCCCTTGGACCTTGGCGTGTTACATGGTCGAAGGTGGTGGTAGCGATGACTACGCCAAAGTGAAGACCATGATGTACAAGAACCCTAAGATGATGCACAGCATCCTCGAAGTGACCGCGCAGACCGTGACGGCGTATCTGAATGCGCAGATCGAAGCGGGCGCACAAGCCGTGATGATCTTCGATTCATGGGGCGGCGCTTTGTCTCACTCCGCATTCCACGAGTTCTCTTTGGCCTACACCCAACGTATCGTTGAAGGTTTGATCAAGGAAAAAGACGGCGTACGTATCCCGTCCATCGTGTTCACCAAAGGCGGTGGCCTGTGGATCGAGAGCATCGCCAACAGCGGTTGTGATGCGGTTGGTCTGGACTGGACTATGGACATCGGTGTTGCGCGTCAAAAGGTGGGCAACAAGGTTGCGCTACAAGGCAACCTAGATCCAACGGTGTTGTTCGCGACACCAGATGTCATCCGCAACGAAGTTGAGAAAGTGTTGAGCAGTTATGGATTCGGTAGTGGTCATGTTTTCAATCTTGGGCATGGCATATCGCAGCATACTGATCCTGAGAATGCAGCAGCACTGGTGCAAGCGGTACACGAGCTGAGCAAAAAATATCACTAGAATCAGCGCCTAAGCTTTTTGGTTATAAACAGGCGCTAATGGACGCGAAGGTCATGGAAGTAAAATTCCATGACCTTTTTCATTTTTGCAGCAACTTGTTGTTTATAAAGGGTTCTGCTGATTGTGCGGAAATTGAGCTACGGAAAAAAAGCGTATATATCAAATAGACTTAGCGTAGTTGCAGGGTGGTTTTCCACATTGTTATCCACAGGAAATGTGTATAAGAGAAAATACCTATACGACTCAATGCGATTGGCTAAACTTTGAAGAAATCACCAGAAAGAATCTGCATAACATGCCCATCATCCGCGTCGCGTTAGACGTGCCCTTGTCAACACTTTTCGATTACAAAGTGAATGACGAAATCTCGCTCGAGATTGGGCAGCGCGTGGTCGTTCCGTTCGGGCGCAAAGAGGTGGTCGGTATCGCGATGGAATGGGCTGAACAGTCTGAGCTCGACGTGGCGCGTATCAAGGTCGTCACACGTGTATTGGATGATGTGCCACCCTTGCCATCGGACACATTGAAGCTGCTGCGTTTCTGTAGCGACTACTACCACTATCCAATCGGAATGACAGCGCTGTCTGCGCTGCCCACACGCTTGCGCGATGTTGAGCCCATCGTGCTCAAGCAGTCGTTGGTCTACCGTTTGAGCGAGGCGGGTAGGGCGCTAGATATCGATGCACTACCCAAGCGCCGTGTGGTGCAGCAACGTATCTTGCGCGCATTGCTGCAAACACCGATGAGTGGCACACAACTGCGTGAACTGTCTGCCACCGCACCTGCGGCACTCAAGCTGCTTGTTGAAGCGGGATGGATAGAAACATGCACGCCGATAGCATCAGGCACACACGTCTTCAACGATGCGCACGCTCTCACCGCAGAACAACAACACGCCGTGGATGCCGTTACGCAAACGAAAGGCTTCGCATGTTTCTTGTTGCACGGCATCACAGGCAGCGGCAAGACCGAGGTGTATGTGCATCTGATGGATGCGATGTTGCGGCGCGGTGGTCAGGTGTTGTTGCTCGTGCCCGAGATTAATCTCACGCCGCAATTGGAGAACTATTTCCACAGTCGTTTCCCAGATGTGGAGTTGGTGAGTTTGCATAGTGGGTTGGCGGATGGTGAGCGCGCACAGAATTGGATCAAGGCGCAGTCGGGCGCAGCACGCATCGTGCTGGGGACGCGGCTTGCAGTGTTCACGCCCCTGCCTAAATTAAGCCTCATCTTGGTGGATGAAGAACATGATGCTTCGTTTAAACAACAGGATGGCCTGCGCTACTCTGCGCGCGATGTTGCGATCTTTCGTGCGAACCAGCACGCTGTGCCCATTGTGCTGGGTTCGGCTACACCTTCATTAGAAAGTTGGCACAACGCGCAGAGTGGCCGATACACACTGCTTAAATTGACACAGCGTGCTGTGCAGCCAGCTACGTTGCCCGTTGTGTATTGTCTTCATGCGGGGCAAATGCCATTACAGAACGGGTTAAGTGAGCCCCTTCTGAATGCAATCGAGGCGCGCTTGCGGCGTAAAGAGCAAAGTCTCATCTTCATTAATCGCCGAGGCTATGCACCCGTGTTGATGTGCACGGCTTGTGGGTGGTTATCTGAGTGCAAACATTGTGCAGGCAAGTTGGTATTGCACCTTAAAGATCGCACGTTGCGTTGCCATCATTGTGGTGCGCAACAACGTGTGCCGCACGTTTGCCCTACCTGTGGTGATGCCGATCTCAAACCTGTAGGCATGGGCACGCAGCGCATTGAAGAGACATTGCAGGCGCGCTTTCCTGACGCACGTATCTTACGGGTGGATCGTGACAGTACACGTAACAAAGGCGCATGGGATGCGATGCGCAAAAAGATTCACGATGGCGAAGCCGATATTTTGGTCGGCACGCAGATGCTAGCGAAGGGACATGATTTCCCTAATCTCACTTTGGTCGGCGTGTTGAATCCTGATGGAGGTTTGTACAGTGCCGATTTTCGCGCATCAGAAAAACTGTTCGCGCAACTCACCCAAGTCGGAGGTCGTGCCGGCCGTGCAGACAAGGTGGGAGAGGTGATCGTGCAGACAGCGTTCCCGACACATCCCTTGTTCAACGCTTTGCGCGAGCATGATTTTGAAGCGTGGGTGCAGGTGTTACTCGAAGAGCGGCAGTCGGCCGGATTTCCGCCGTTTATGTTTCAAGCGTTGTTGAGTGCAGAGAGCAAGCAAGAAGGTGAAGCACTCTCGTTTTTAAAGAAGGCACGTGGTGTGGCAATCGAATTGGGGAATCCCGTAGAGGTGTATGGTGTGATTCCTGCGGCCATGCCCAAACGGGCTAATCACTATCGAGCGCAATTGTTGATACAAAGCGATAACCGCAAAGCACTACAAATATTCTTGCGTGAATGGAAGCCACAATTAGATGCCATGCCAACCAAGCAAATTCGTTGGTCTTTGGACATTGACCCGCTGGAGTTTTAAGCCATTACTCTTAGGGGTTACGCGCCATCGTGAGCCGAGAGGTCTATAATGTTCGGCAATATTTAACGACGATAGGGAGATGATGATGAAAGAGATTCAACGCTTCACATTGGCTGATTTGACCTTGCCAATGAAGACTCTGTTTTCAGGGTACTTGATGGTGATTGGCTTAGGATTGTTGTTCGCGGGTGCGCAAATCATGATGACGCACGGCATGGCAGACGGCAAAGTCGGACTTTCAGTAGATGACATCATTTACAGCTACCACGGCAATCGTGAAGGCGGTTCAAAGCTAGTATCCAAGCTCAACGGCAGCATGAAAGACAATGCGCCTCCTGAAGTGCGACTCGCGATGATCAAATGGGCCGAAAGTGGCGCATCGCAAGAAGAGTGGGATGAGAAGATCTCCATGGACGTGGATCAATACTGCGCACCTTGCCATGCAAATATGCCAGGCATTCCAAACATTACGGATAAACCTGTGATGGACGAAATGATCAAGTTGGATGAAGGTCAGTCACCGTCTACATTGACACGTGTGTCGCACATCCACCTGTTCGGCATCTCCTTTATCTTCTTCTTCGTGGGTTGGATATTCACCTACGCAACAGGCATCTCACAGATGAAGAAAGCGATCATCAGCTCTGTTCCATTCTTGTTTTTGATCGTAGACGTGTTGTCGTGGTGGTTGACGAAATGGAATCCAAACTTTGCTTGGTTGGTCATCATCGGTGGTTTTGGATACAGCTTGTCTGCCGCCATCATGATTTTCACTGCGCTGTATCAGATGTGGATATTGCCGCGTCGTAAGGCGCATCCAGTTGATCCGCCTATGCAGTAATTGTGCAGTGACTTTAGCGAATAAATTGATTGAAGCCATCGCCGCCGTTACGGGCGGCGATGGCATTTTGACGGGCGAATCTGCTGCATCGCACTTCAAAGATTGGCGCGGACGATTTTCTGGCAACGCACTTGCTGTCGCTTTTCCAAGCGATGTGCAACAAGTCAGCGCAGTGGTGAAAATCTGTGTGGCCCACGGTGTCGCCATCGTTCCTCAAGGTGGTAACACCAGCTTGTGTGGTGCTTCCGTCCCCTTGGCTGATGGCAGCAAACAGTTGGTCATCAATTTGTCGCGCATGAATCACATTCGCAAAGTGGATGCCGTCAACTACACCATGACGGTAGAGGCTGGATGCAAATTGGCCTCGTTGTACGAAGCGGCAGAACAATCGGATAGATTGTTTCCACTGGGCCTCACCGCTATTGCCCCGCACTGCGAGATCGGTGGCAATCTTTCGACTAACGCAGGTGGCATCGGCGTGTTGCGTTACGGCAGTGCACGTGACCTTGTGCTGGGTTTGGAAGTAGTGCTGCCCGATGGACAGATATGGAACGGCCTGCGCAGCCTACGTAAGGACAATACGGGTTACGACCTCAAACATCTATTCATGGGGGCAGAAGGAACGCTCGGCATCATCACGGCCGCCGTCCTCAAGCTGTATCCGCGCCCAAGGTCCGTCGCCACGGCTTGCATCGCTGTGCGTGATCCCGCAGTGGCAGTCGCACTGTTGTCTCACCTGCGCGCCACCTGCGGCGACAAGATCAGCGGCTTCGAGATCATCTCGCGAAGCTGTCTCGATCTCGTGTTCAAACATATCAGCGACACACACGAACCATTCGACAGCAAACATGAGTGGATCGTCATCACCAAATTGGCGGACGTGCTCGCCACACCGTTGGACGTGCCATTAGGGGAATCACTGAAATCTTTTGGCGACGGCATCATCGAATTCGACATCACCAGTGAAGAGACAAAATCAGAGCGGTGGTGGCGTCTGCGCAAGAACATCGCCGAAGCACAAAAGGCCGAAGGCATCAGCATCAAACACGATGTCTCCATCCCGATCAGCAGCGTGCCGCAATTCATCGCACAAGCCAGCACTGCTTTGCGCGCTGCCTATCCCGGTGTTCGCATCGTCGCTTTTGGCCACATCGGCGACGGCAACATCCACTACAACATCTCAATGTTAGATGCAGCAAAGAACGCCGACTTCATCGAACAGCAAGAGCATGGTGTGAATCACATCGTGTACGAAGTCGTCGCAAAGCTTGATGGCAGCATCAGTGCTGAGCATGGCTTGGGGCAGTTGAAGCGCGAAGAGATCACCCACTACAAGAGCGCTATCGAGTTGCAATTGATGCGCGACATCAAGCGCACACTCGATCCGCATGGACTAATGAATCCGGGCAAGGTCATCTGACCTGTCGCGGTAACGTCACTAGACTCGATAAAGATCACTGAATCATGAACAGACCCTATGAATTTGAATCGCGCAATCGCGAGCTTGAAGAAGAAAATTTCCGTTTGCGTAAACAGGTAGAGCATCTGTCTGAGCTTGAGGCAAGGCAATCTGCTCGCCTGCATAAGTTTCAAACCGTCCTAGACCACATGCCATCAATGATCGGCTACTGGGATAAAGATTTACTCAACCGATTTGGCAATAAGGCGTACCTATCTTGGTTCGGCATCGATCACGCGCAAATGGAAGGGAAGCACATTCGCGAAGTCATCGGTGAAGAACGCTATCGCCTCAACCTGCCCTATATAGAAGGCGCCCTGCGCGGCGAGGCGCAACAATTCGAACGTGCTATTCCCGTGCCGAATAGTGACAAGGTGCGACAGTCACTCGCCGAATATATCCCCGAGATCGTTGATGGTGAAGTGCGAGGATTTTTCGTGTTGGTCTCCGACATCACTGTCATCAAAGAAGCTGAAGCAGTGGTCAGGAATATGGCGTATATCGATTCCCTGACGAATCTGCCTAATCGGCGTTTGCTTTCAGACCGGTTGCAACAGTCGATGGCAAACAGCAAGCGCGGTGGAGAGTTTGGTGCAGTGATGTTCTTGGATATGGACAACTTCAAATCGCTAAATGATTCTTGGGGACATGAGGCAGGAGATGCGCTGTTGAGAGTGGTGGCCAAGCGAATAAAAGATTGCCTGCGCGAGATCGACACCGTGGCCCGCTTTGGCGGAGACGAATTCGTCGTGTTGCTAAACGATCTTGCCTCAGATCGTACAGATGCCGCTGCTCATGCGCAGGCCATCGCAGAAAAGATCAGTATCGCATTGTCAGCACCCTATCAGTTGGAGATGGCGCAAGACGATACAAAGGCAACAAACCTCCAATATCGAAGTGCGGCAAGTATCGGAGTGGCTTTGTTTTCTGGTCAGGAGATGGAAATGAATGAGATATTCCGACTTGCCGACGCATCCATGTACAAAGCCAAGAAAGCTGGCGGCAATTCGGTACACGTTCACACACCGTAATAGCGGGAGCACAGGGGTTTTCTAGGCAATCTTTTTCAAGGAGTCGCATATGGCAAACCAACCCGAGATCACCAACATGGCCCTGTTCTGCGATTTCGAGAACGTGGCGCTGGGCGTGCGTGATGCAAAGTACGCGCAGTTCGACATCAAAAAAGTGTTGGAACGCCTGCTGCTGAAAGGCGGCATCGTCGTCAAAAAAGCCTATTGCGATTGGGAACGTTACAAAGAATTCAAAGCCACCATGCATGAGGCCGCTTTTGAATTGATCGAGATCCCGCACGTAAGACAAAGCGGCAAAAACTCAGCCGACATCCGCATGGTCGTCGATGCACTTGACCTCTGCTACACCAAAGCCCACATCGACACCTTCGTCATCATCAGCGGCGACTCCGATTTTTCACCGCTGGTCTCCAAACTGCGCGAAAACAACAAATACGTCATCGGCATCGGCGTGAAAGATTCCACCTCCGATCTGCTCAGTGCCAACTGCGACGAATTCATCTTCTACGACGACCTCGTGCGCGTGCAAGAAGCGAAGAAGAAACAGGCTGCCAAGAAAGCCCCTGCCAAAGTGAAAGCGGAAACCGCCAAACCCGCTGCGGCGAAGAGTGAGGACGACAAGAAGCAGGAGGCTATGGACTTCTTAGTCGAAACCGTCGAAGGCCTTATCTCCGAGCGCGGCTCAGACGAAAAGCTCTGGGGCTCCATGGTCAAACCCACCATGCAACGGCGCCGCCCCGGTTTCAACGAGTCGTATTACGGCTATCGCTCCTTCCGTGAGCTGGTGGAAGATGCGCAGAAGCACAAGCTGGTCGTGTTGGTGAAGGATGAGAAGTCGGGGCAGTACACGATTCGGCTGGCGGCAGGGGAGTGAGTAGGGTGGATATCCACTCAGCTTACGACCGTCTAATACTGATAGGCATTTATGGACTCATCTCTGCAACCTAACCCTAACGGATTCGCCATGGATCCCCTTGGCTACAGTGCGCTCGCGTGGCACAAGTGGGGAATGTTGGCGACAGCAAACGGATTTCCAGTAGATATTACTAAGCCACCAACTATCGCAGACCTAAAAAATCCAGTCCTCTGGTTAAGTCACGCCAATGCACTGTCCGAGGCGGCAGTCTGTCTGGTAAAAAACTCACCAAGCTTTGATGGCTTTCCGCCCGATTTGCGGTCTATCTGTCACAGTCAATACCACGCGGTAGCTCTGATGCTTGTGGGCTACAGTCTAGAGGTATGTTTGAAGGCTATGATCTTAATCAGGCTGGGAGTAGATGAATTTACCAAGCAAGAGAAAAATCATTTTCACCACCAGCTGGAAGAACTCGCAAACTTCATCCCAGACCTCAGCGACAAGGATAAAGCCATACTAAGGGGGATATCACATTTTATTGTTTGGGCAGGCCGTTACCCTGACCCAGGTTCGAAGCGTGTGAACAATGCCGTAGATGTTTTCGAGATAGCTGAGAAATACGAAATCAGTGCTAAAGATATCTTTCAACTCTCAGCAAAGGTAATGCGCTACGTCCAGACGATTGTTGGCTAAAACAGCCAACGTAGCGATACCCATCAATTAAAACCAGCGTGCTTCACCCATCCTTCGATACGGCTACGCCTACTCAGGACGAACGACCTTTGATACTCACGAGGCGACAAGCTCTTAAACAACTAGCGCGCTCCCCAATGCTATAATCCGCGCCTCTTTTAAGGTGCTGTTTCATGTCCGCTGTCCTCAATTTCAAATCTCATTTAGCTGAATCTTTCGCGCATGCTTTGCGCGAGGTCGCGCCCGATTTCGTCGGTGCGACGATCCTTATCGAGCGTCCTAAACAAGCCTCGCATGGCGATTACGCCTGCAATCTGGCGATGCAGTTGGCGAAGCCATTGCGTAAATCGCCACGCGACATCGCCAATGCGCTGATCGCGGCTTTGCCCAAATCCGATGTGGTGGAGAAGGTGGAGATCGCGGGTGCGGGTTTCATCAACGTGTTCATCACCAAAGCCGCCAAGCAAGAGGTGGTGCGGGGTGTGTTGCAAGCGGCTGCAAATTACGGCCGTGTCAATGCGGGCGCGGGCAAGAAGGTGGGCGTTGAGTTTGTTTCTGCGAACCCAACAGGCCCGTTGCACGTCGGTCATGGTCGCGGTGCGGCAGTGGGTGATTGTTTGTGCAGCGTGTTGGATGCCGCAGGCTGGGATGTGACGCGCGAGTTCTATTACAACGATGCAGGCGTGCAGATCGACAATCTCACTTTGTCGGTGCAACTGCGCTGTAAGGGTGTCACGCCCGACGATGCTTCATGGCCGGAAAGTGGCTATCGCGGTGACTACATCGCCGACGTGGCGCGCGCTTATCTCGCGAAAGAAACAGTTGTTTCTAGCGATCAAAGCACGACCGGTAGTGGTGATGTGGATGACGTCGAATCTATCCGCCATTTCGCTGTCGCCTATCTGCGCCGCGAACAAGATTTAGACTTGCGCGCGTTCGGCGTCGAGTTCGATGTGTTCTCCTTGGAGTCTGCGCTCTACACCGAAGGCAAAGTGGAAGCGACGGTGCAGAAGCTCATCGCTAGTGGACACACTTACGAGCAGGAAGGCGCGCTTTGGTTGCGCACCACTGATTTTGGTGACGACAAAGACCGCGTGATGCGCAAGACCGATGGTGGCTACACCTATTTCGTGCCTGACGTTGCCTACCATTTGGAAAAATGGAAGCGTGGTTTTGTGCGCGTCATCAACGAACAAGGTTCCGACCACCACAGCACCATCACACGTGTGCGCGCAGGTCTGCAAGCGTTGGACGAAGGCATCCCTAAAGGCTGGCCAGATTACGTGTTGCACCAGATGGTGACCGTGTTGAAGAACGGCGAAGAGGTGAAGATCTCCAAACGTGCGGGCAGCTACGTCACCTTGCGTGACCTCATCGACGAAGTGGGATGCGATGCGACGCGTTATTTCCTCGCCGCGCGTCACCCTGATTCGCAACTGGTGTTCGACATCGATTTGGCGAAATCGCAGAGCAACGACAATCCCGTTTATTACATTCAATATGCCCATGCGCGTATTAGCACCGTGTTGGCGCAGTGGGGCGGTGAACGTGCTGCGTTATTGCATGCCGATGTGAGTGTGTTGGATAGTGAATATGAATCTGCTGTGTTGCAACGCATGATCGATTACCCGCAAGTGATCGAGACAGCAGCAGAAGACCTTGCGCCGCATCAGGTCGCGTTTTACCTCAAAGAGTTGGCAGCTGATTTCCACAGCTACTACAATGCCTCGCGCTTTTTGGTTGACGATGAAAAAATCAAGTTGGCACGTCTGGCATTGATCGCGGCTGTGGCGCAGGTGTTAAAGAATGGCCTGGCTTTGTTGGGTGTGTCTGCGCCCGAGAAGATGTAATCTCACAAAGGAACAAACATGGCTAAAGGCAGTAGTAACAGCAGCGGTGGTGGATCGCCCAATGCAAAAGTATTTGCGGCGTTGATCGTTGGGATGGTTTTGGGTTTGGCTATCGCGGGTTTTATCGCGTGGTATGTGGTGGAGCATAGTGACAACGCATTTTCTAAGAAAGAAGTGCGCGAGACGCCAAAGGTGGAGGCACCTGCCGTCGCACCAGTGGTGAAGCCCCCAGTTGTAGCCACTTCAGCGGTGAATGCAAATCCAAATTATGAGTTCTACAAAGCTTTGCCAGACAAGGTCGATGCGCCTCATCAAGAGCTGGATGCAAAATCACCTGCCGCTAAAGCGGCGGTGAAAGCGGCTAGTGATACGGCTAACTACTTTGTGCAGGCGGCTTCGTTTCAAAATGTTGCAGATGCTGAGAAACTAAAAGCAAAATTGGCGCTCCTAGGCATGGAGGCCAGTGTGCAGTCGGCTGACGTTGCAGGTAAAGGTGTCTATCACCGTGTACGTCTGGGGCCTTATGTGGGCTTGTCAGATGCCAATGCGGCAATCGTTACCTTGCAGCAAAATGGTATTAGCAACGCTACGGCGGTGCGTGTTCAATAATCGTTAGGAGATAAATATGGTGCTGTTGCGTAAATTGTTCGCGGTGCTGGTGTTGATGGTCGCTACACAAGCTCATGCTGAAGTAGTAGCGGGGCGAGATTACAAACTATTGAATCCTGCACAACCAACCGCTAGCGGCAGCAAGGTGGAAATATTGGAGTTTTTCTTCTATGGTTGTTCGCATTGTTATCACCTGCACGGCCCATTGAGCAAATGGGAAAAGACAATGCCTAAGGATGTGGGGCTGCAATTTGTGCCGGTCATCTTCCGAGACACATGGGAGCCTATGGCGCGTACTTTCTACGCATTGGAATCCATCGGTCAACGTGAGAAATTGCACAACGATCTATTCGAAGCATGGAATGTGTACAACACAGATCTGAGTGACGAAGCAAAGATCACTGCATTCGTGGCTAAGCGTGGCGTGGATAAGGCGAAGTTTGGTGCGGCATACAACTCTTTCTCTCTGCAAAGCAAGGTCGCGCGTAGTACCCAACTAGTGCAGAGCTTTGGCATTCGTGGCACACCGACTATCGCAGTTGATGGTAAATACATCATCACAGGTCTTGAGCCAGCAGACACCATTCGCGTATTGGATGAAGTCATCAAGATCGCACGTAAGGAACGTCAAGCGAATAAACGCTGATGAGAGTTGTAATCAGTGGCGCGTCGAGTGGCATCGGTCTAGCCCTCACGCGCCATTATCTTGAGTGCGGCGCAACTGTCGCCGCCTTTGCCCGTCGTGGCGAGTTGTTACAAGCCCTCGCAAGTGAATTCCCCAATCAAGTCCATTGCTACACGCTCGATGTGCGTGACGAATCTGCTATTCAACAAGCGGCACAAGATTTTATTCAGAAAGTCGGCGTGCCCGATATCGTCATCGCCAATGCGGGTGTGAGTGTCGGCACACTCACCGAATACGCCGAAGACCTCGACGCATTCAAGCAAGTGATGGACATCAACGTGCTCGGCATGGTGAATACCTTCCAGCCCTTCGTAGAAGCGATGCGAACACAACGCCCCTCCCCCGTTGGGAGAGGGGCTGGGGGGGAGGGAGCACTCTTTCCTCCAACGCTCGTCGGCATCGCCAGCGTCGCCGGCTTCCGTGGACTGCCCGGTGCTAGTGCCTACTCAGCGTCTAAAGCCGCCGCCATCTCTTATTTGGAATCATTACGTGTCGAGATGCACGGCAGTGGCGTGAAGGTCGTCACCATTGCGCCGGGTTACATCAAAACGCCCATGACCGACATCAATCCTTATCCCATGCCATTCATCTTGGCACCAGAAGAAGCGGCGCGGCGTATGGCGCGCGTCATCGAACGAGGTTGTTCGTTCGCCGTCGTGCCGTGGCAGATGGGTGTTGTGGGATGGGTGATGAAACGATTACCAAACTGGCTGTATGACCGACTGTTCGCCAATGCGCCACACAAACCACGCGGACTACTGAAGAGATAACGATGGCGATCTACAAACGATTTCAAAACGGCGGCGTTCCCGAATATCTAGCCCACCATTATTGGTGGGCCTACCTATGGCCTAGAAGCATCTGGTTCTTCGATCACCAGCCTATCATCAACGCCATCCTGTTCGGACAATACGAAAAGCTGATGCAAAAGACGCTCGCGCATGTAGAGCGCAAGCCGGGTGCCAAGCTACTGCAACTCACCTGCGTATACGGCAAGCTCACCCCCTCGTTGGTACGACATACCGACAACGAAGTGCATCTATGTGATGTTGCGATAGGGCAGTTGGAATTAGCGCGCGGCAAAACGACGGACGTTGCAGACCGCTGCCTGCTCACGCGCATGAACGCCGAATCGTTGGGGTATGCCAACGATTCATTCGACCAAGTTATCCTGTTCTTCCTCTTTCACGAACTCCCACCCGAAGCACGACAACACGTGTACGACGAGATCGCGCGCGTGGTGAAACGTGGCGGCTCGGTGCTCATCACCGAATACGGCGACACCCCACGTGGACACTTGCTGTATCGCTTCTGGCCAACGCGTTTCATCATTGGCCATCTAGAGCCTTTTCTACCTAGCTTCTGGCAGGAAGATGTGACGGAGAAATTGAATGCTGCATTGCTGCGTCAAGGAAAGACGCTGGCAGGTGAACCGAAAATCGAACACTGCTTTGCTAATTTTTATCGAGTGATGCGATTTGAAGTAGGGGCGTAAAACTAGATTTTAATGGGTGCTCTTAACCTGCTGCGGCCCTTGGCGAGAGACTGCTTTGGGAATGCCAATGTGCGATGGTGAACTTCAGAATATAGGCCGAGTATTACGTTGCCCCCCAAAGTGTTAAGTTTTCTGTGTGAGCAGAGCAGCCAGCTTACGCTGCTTGGCTTTTTCAGCGATTATTTTTGTTGTCAGGTGAGGCGAAAATTGTGTGAGGAATGCGAAGTGCCGTTATTTACTTGGTTGGCAGATATTTCCATAAAACCGAATTCATCGGTAGGAGCCGCAGGCGGCATTGGCATTATAAGTGGTGATACCTCGCGATAGTTGTACGTTCATGCAGGTATAGTAGCGTTTCTCATTGGCAATCCGCATCTCTTCCTTACGCGCAGCTTCTTGTTCTGCTTGAATGTTTTTCTGCTGTTCGTATTGGAGCTTGCGTTCTTCAGCTTGTTGCAATTGTTCGTCGCGCAATCGATCAGCTGTTCTGTTGCGCATCTCCATCTCTTGAATTTGCTTTTCAGCAATTCGTCTTGCCTCTTCATTTTTTCTATCTATATCGGCTTGAACGCGTGCTTTTTCCGAATCTGAAATTGTTTGCATAACTTCCATCTGTGATTCCACTGAAATTTTTTGCACCTCTCCAGTATTTTTCACTTTTAAATATTGAATTCCCAAATATCCAAAGATTGCGATTGAAAGTGTAGTTATCACAACAGTCATCTTTCCGGAATTCCACCAGGAATTGTCATCGCCGATACCAGCTCCTTCATCATCCTGGAAAATTTGCATAGAATTACTTGAAAGGCTTGCAAGTAGCTGGCGATCATATTGTTGCCGCGTATCCGATTGGCCCAATGTGTCTTTCACGTATTTAAACTCAGCGGGACTAACCTTAGGGCCATCTAGATTGCCAGCTTGTAATTCTTGAATTGCAGCACTTATCATGGCATCGCTAGCATCCGGTCTAACGCGAAGGATTGAGTACAGGCTATACTTTTTTTCTCCCAGCAATTTCTTTGTCAATTCTGTGCGGACACGCAGTACCTCATCTACTTTAACTACACCATTGCTTACAAGGGTGAGAGAGGTGCTGTTTTGTTGTTGTGAACTGGCTTTTATGAGTTCGATTATTCTTAAGCGAATGTAGTTCGCCTCAGTTCTGTCCAAATCTCCCTGTGCTGCTTCCTTAGCCTGAGCCCACAAAGCAGTATCAATATTTTTTGATTTTATTTCATCGGCAATTATTTGATATAAAACCTTGTCCGTCATTTAAAATCCCCTCAAAAAGTCGACAATCCTAGTTGTCTTCACAAGTATGGCTTACCCAGTTACACCGATTAAAGTTTTGCTTCTGGCACGGATATAACTGAAAAATAATCAGGCAAAATAATTTCAACAACTCCGTAATGTGCCGATATATTTGAACCAGCAACTGGGTATTCTGCAAATCTGTCAGTTTGCGTGATTTCGCCAAGCGATTTCAGAATTAGCTCTTTCAAATACTGCTCACCCATATTGCTTTGCAACGAATCGATGTTTGCGGTTTCCAACTTTTCTGACAATTTCATCAAAATTTGCGGCTTGTTATCCGCCAGAAATGAAATAAATTTTTCTGCCTCAAATGCCCCGACAACAACACCTACTGTACGAATGGATAAAACAGTCTGTGCATCCACATTTCCATTCTCAGCACTGCTATACATTATCCCCAAATTAATCTTTAGATCACTAAGATAAGTGGGTATTGACCTTTCAAGGGGAATTGATTCATGTACAGCTAATGTAATTTGCCCACTATCTGACTTCAAATCGGATATCAGCGAATTATTCAGTTGTGGATTGGGGAGATTCGGGGCATTAGGTTGTTTGTTCTCTCTAGATACCCAAACAAACCATGCAGCCAAGCCTAAAAAAATAACAACGTACGCAGTGAAGCCAAATGATTTTCTTTTTCCATATTGCGGTGTAGATGCAACAGTAGAATTAGAGGCTTGAGTTTGGAATGCAGGTTGCAATAATTGCTGTAGTTCTAAGTCGTATGCGCTACGCTTAGTTTTATCAGAGAGTATTTCAAATGCTTTAGTCAATAGTATTGAGCGTTCTTCAGCTTCAATGTTGTTAGGATTTTTGTCGGGGTGGTTGCGCTGCATCAAACTTTTATACGCGGCTTTTATCACCTCGGGACTTGCATTAGCACTAACTTCAAGCAGTTCGTAGTAGTTCATATACGTATCCGATGGCACAATTAAACTCCTGCAGAATTTGCAAGCTACTCATTGTGAAAAGAAGCTCAATAAGGCAAAACGTTCTCTCATAAAAACTTCCCCTCGTATCGCGTCAATCTGAAATCGGCTTATATAATTTCTGAATGGAAGTTACATCAAAAATATTGAGCCACTCAAAGTGGCCGATTTCAGCCGTGAGGCTATCTACTTTGCGGTTACAACTACTTATTCACCACTGCACTCACAATCTGCACTTGGAACAAAGCCAACTCTTGTTGTGATGCTACGCGTATGCCGACTGGCACATTGCCTTGTTGATTTGAGGCGATGCTTGAGGGGATGTAAAGCGGTTGGCTTTGGGCGACAGGTTGGCGTGTGGTTGCATCGAATTGCACGACGCGTACTTGCACGTTGCTGATGGTGACGGCGGTGGGGTTTTGTACTACGGCGTAGAGGTTGCCCTTAGCATCGGCTTGCACGCCGCTCTTCAAATATTTCCCGGGATTTCTGGGTAAATCGAGGCGCGTTAAGTTGGCGGCAGCGAATTGTCCCGCGCTGGAATCAGAGCCTGCGGCGGCGCTGTAATTTTGCATTGCCGCGTCGGTGTCGCCACGCGTTTCAGCCAGTTGGCCGAGTAGGGCGTGTGCGGGGGCGGTGGGCAGGAGTGAATTGCTCTTGCTGAGTGCGACTTCTGCTTCTGGGTTGCGGCCTAGGTTTTTTAGCGCGATGCCGCTTTGTAGATGCGGACGGAAATAATCCGGTTGCATTTGGATGGCACGTTGGTAGAACGGAAGTGCAGCGGCGCTGTTCTTTTGCGTGAGCGAAATGTCACCTAATAGTTCTTGGAAGCGTGCTTCGCGCGGTTCGCCTGCCACCGCTTTTTTGGCGAGTGTCGTGGCGGTAGCCGTGTCGCCTTTACTCAATGCTTGAACACCTTGATCGTAGGCGCTGTATGCAGGATGGGTCGCTTTCAATTTGCCTACTTTTTGCGCGTAGATTTCTCGTCCCATTTCGCCGCCTTCACCCAATTCAGCGAGTGTTACTTTGTTGGCTGCGACGCGTTCTTCTGAAGGAGGATGGCTGGCGAATAATCCTGAAATGAAATCGCTCTGCTGGCCTTTGCTCAGGCGTACAAATGTTTCTTGTAAAGTGACGGCAGCACGCGGATCGTAGCCAGCGCGTTTCATATACAGCATGCCGTATTTATCTGACTCGGACTCGTTGTCGCGGCCATATTTGGTAGAGATAAGTTGCGAGCTTAACTGCGCTGCACCAACAGCTAAATTGCCGTAGCTCTTATCTTGTGTTGCGATGCCAGTAGCCAGCACCGCACCTTGTAGCAACATGCCCGACTCCATACTTTTTGCGCCGTGACGCGCGGCGGCGTGGACAATTTCGTGCCCCAATACGGCGGCTAATTCTGCTTCACTATTCAACTCATAAAGCAGGCCGCGATTGAACGCGATTTTGCCGCCCGGCATGGCCCATGCGTTAGGCACGGAGTCATTCAGCACTACGAATTCATAAGGGAGTTTGCGGTCAGCAACCGCAGCGAGTTTGTTGCCCACGCTTTGCACGTAGGCGGTTAACTCAGGGTCGATCACGTAATCACCGCCTTGTTGTTGGCGGGCGGGGCCGTAATTTTGTTGGCCCATCGCGATCTCTTGCGATTCGGAGACGAACTGAAGTTCTCGCTTACCAGTGACAGGATTCGTGCCACAGGCGCTTAAGAACAAAGAAGTGACTACGACTACCAGAATAGAACGCAACATGATTTCCCCTCGAATTTTAAGCGGCGCTGTGCACGCCGAAAATTAAGCTGCTAACTTCTTCTTCAACACCTCATTCAACTGTGCTGGATTGGCTTTGCCTTGGCTTGCTTTCATTGCCGCGCCAACGAAGAAGCCGAACAGTTTGTCTTTGCCGCTGCGGTATTCAGCCACTTTGTCTGCATTGGCTGCCATCACGCCATCCACAATCGCTTCGATCGCACCACTGTCGGAGACTTGCTTGAGGCCTTTCGCCTCGATGATGGCATCCGCATCGCCACCCTCTGCCCACATGGTGCGGAACACTTCTTTCGCACCTGAGTTGGAGATCGTGCCGTCGGCGATGCGCATCAGCATGCCGCCGAGTTGTAGTGCAGTGATTGGGCATTGCGACATATCGAGACCGTCGCGGTTCAATTGCGCGCCGACTTCGCCGATGATCCAGTTCGCGCAACTCTTTGCTACGATTGGATCAGCAGGTCGGGCGGCACTAGTATTCATGTCACTAAGAACTTGTGACATGAATGAGTGAACTGTAATCTCAAAGAAATCCGCCATCTCGCGCGATGAGGTAAGGATGCTCGCATCGTAGGCGGACAAACCGAGTTGGTTCACATAACGAGCCTGCTTTGTCTGCGGCAATTCTGGCAGTGTGGCGCGTACTCGTTCTTTCCATTCTTCACTGATCTCCAACGGCAACAGATCGGGATCGGGGAAGTAGCGATAGTCATGCGCATCTTCTTTGCTACGCATCGCACGCGTCTCGCCCGTATCGGGGTTGAACAGGATGGTGGCTTGCTGCACCTTGCCGCCATTTTCAATCGTGTCGATTTGCCATTGCACTTCGTAGTCGATAGCTTGTTGCATGAACTTGAACGAGTTCAGGTTCTTGATCTCGCGGCGCGTGCCCAGCGGTTGGCCTGGCTTGCGCACCGACACGTTCACGTCGCAACGGAACGAACCTTCTTGCATGTTGCCGTCGCAGATGCCGATCCAGCGTACCAGTGTGTGCAGGGCTTTGGCGTAGGCGACTGCTTCAGCGGCGGAACACATGTCTGGCTCGGAGACGATCTCCAGCAGCGGTGTACCTGCGCGGTTCAAGTCCACACCCGTCACGCCTTGTGATTCACCGTGAACAGATTTACCCGCGTCTTCTTCCAAGTGTGCACGTGTGATGCGCACGGTCTTCTCGTAAGGTTTTGCGTTGCCAGATAAGGGCTCGACTTGGATGGTGAGCGAACCTTGTCCCACGACGGGCAGATCGAACTGGCTTATCTGGTAGCCCTTCGGAAGGTCAGGGTAGAAATAATTCTTGCGTGCGAACACCGAGCGCGGCGCGATGTGCGCGCCCGTCGCCAAGCCGAACTTGATGGCGCGTTCTACCGCACCTTTGTTTAGCACAGGCAACACGCCAGGCAAAGCCAGACTCACGGCATCGGCTTGTGTGTTGGGTTCTGCGCCGAACGCAGTCGATGCGCCCGAAAATATCTTTGTATTGGTCGAGAGCTGGGTGTGTACTTCCAGTCCGATGACGATTTCCCAAGTCATGTGATTTCCTTACAGCCCTTGAGGCGCGCGACTGTGCCAGTCGGTCGCCAGTTGATATTGGTGCGCCACGTTCAGCATGCGCGCTTCGTCGAAATAGTTGCCGATGATCTGCAAGCCCACGGGCATATTGTTGTCACCGAATCCGCAGGGGATAGACATGCCGGGCAAGCCCGCCAAGTTCACCGCGATGGTGTAGATGTCGGATAGATACATCTGCACGGGATCGTCGCCTTTTTCACCTAGCTTGAAAGCGGTGGATGGCGAGGTCGGCCCCATGATGACGTCGCAGTGTTTGTAGGCTTCCACGAAATCTTGCGCGATGAGGCGGCGTATCTTTTGCGCTTGCAGGTAATACGCGTCGTAGTAACCGTGGCTCAGCACGTAAGTGCCGATCATGATGCGGCGTTGTACTTCCGCACCGAAACCTTGCGCGCGGCTCTTCTCGTACATGTCGGCAAGGTCGGTGTATGCGGGCGCACGATATCCGTAGCGCACGCCGTCGAAGCGCGACAGGTTGCTTGACGCTTCAGCCGGTGCCAGCACGTAATAGACGGGGATGGAGAGTCGCGTATTGGGCAGGCTGATATCGACGATGACTGCGCCCAGTTTCTTGTATTCCGCGATGGCGGCTTCTACTGCTTTCGCCACATCGCTGCCCAAGCCTTCGGCGAAGAACTCTTTGGGGATGCCGATGCGCAGGCCGTTCAGCGGCTTGTTCAAATCGCGTGCGTAGTCTTCTTTTTCGCGTTGTAGCGAAGTGGAATCGCGCTCATCGAAACCGGCCATGGTGTTCAGCATCAACGCAAGATCTTCCGCGTTACGTCCCATCGGGCCTGCTTGGTCGAGGCTGGAAGCGAAGGCGATCATGCCGTAACGTGACACCACGCCATAGGTCGGCTTCAGGCCAGAGATGCCACACAGCGCGGCGGGTTGGCGAATAGAGCCGCCGGTGTCGGTTCCAGTTGCTGCCGCACACAGGCGCGCCGCGATGGCAGAAGCCGTGCCGCCGGAAGAGCCACCGGGTACGCGCGCTTTGTCCCACGGGTTCTTCACGATGCCGTAGTGCGAGGTCTCGTTGCTTGAACCCATGGCGAACTCATCCATGTTGGTCTTGCCCAGATTCACCGCGCCCGCGTTGTTGAATTGCGAGATGACGTGTGCATCGTAAGGCGACACGAAGTTATGCAACATCTTGGAGCCGCAGGTGGTGAGCCAGTCCTTGGCGCAGAAGATGTCTTTCTGTCCGAAGGGGATGCCGGTCAGCGCTTCGGCGGTACCTGCTGCGATGCGCGCATCGGCGGCACGGGCTTGTGCCAGCGAGGCTTCAGGCCGAGTCGTGATGTAGGCGTTCAGCTCAGGGTTGAGCTGGGCGATGCGGTCGAGGTAGAGCTGGGTCAGTTCGACGCTGGATATCTTTTTGGCGCGTAATGCCGCGCCCATCTGTGAGAGGCTGGATTCGATCATTTCAATTACTCGATGACTTGCGGAACGAGGTAGAGGCCACCTTCCACTTGCGGGGCGATGGCTTGGAAAGCCTCGCGTTGATTGGTTTCGGTGACTTTGTCCTCGCGCAGACGCTGGGCAACGTCTTGTGCGTGGGACATCGGCGCGATCCCTTTAGTGTCCACGGCCTGCATCTCTTCGATCAAGCCGAAGATGCCGGAGAGTTGCGAACGGGCGGTTTCGATCTCGGCGGGTGTCATCGCCAGACGCGCTAGACGCGCCACTTTTTCGACGTCTTGTGTGCTTAAACTCATAGCAAATTCTTTATTCAAATAAGGCTGATAGGTTATCATACGCGCCCTATTCGCGGCACCCCTATTCAGACTACAGGATTCAACATGCTCAATTATTTCAACGGATATTTCTCTAACGATCTGGCTATCGACCTCGGTACAGCGAACACGCTCATCTGGTTGCGCGGCCAAGGTATCGTTTTGAACGAGCCGTCCGTTGTGGCGATTCGCCAAGAAGGCGGCCCTAACGGCAAGAAAGTTATTCAGCAAGTTGGTCTGGCAGCGAAGCAGATGTTGGGCCGTACGCCCGGCAACATCACCGCTATCCGTCCGATGAAGGATGGCGTCATCGCTGACTTCACCGTGACTGAGCAGATGTTGAAACAGTTCATTCGTCGCGTACACAAATCTAGCATCTTCACTCCTAGCCCACGTATCGTCATCTGCGTACCTTGTGGATCGACTCAAGTTGAGCGCCGTGCGATTCGTGAATCTGCTTATGGCGCGGGTGCGCGTCGCGTGGAATTGATCGAAGAGCCGATGGCTGCTGCGATTGGTGCGGATCTGCCAGTGGAAGATGCGACAGGTTCAATGGTGGTGGACATCGGTGGCGGTACCACGGAAGTGGGCGTTATCTCCTTGGGTGGTGCGGTGTATTCCGGTTCTGTGCGCGTCGGCGGTGACAAGTTCGACGACGCCATCATCAACTACATCCGTCGCAACTACGGAATGTTGATCGGTGAGACAACAGCTGAAATGATTAAGAAACAAATCGGCTCCGCCTTCCCCGGTAGCGAAGTGCGCGAGATGGAAGTGAACGGTCGTAACTTGGCAGAGGGCGTGCCACGTAGTTTCACTATCTCAAGCAACGAGATTCTTGAAGCATTGACCGATCCGCTGAACAGCATCGTCAGCGCAGTGAAGACTGCACTGGAGCAGACTCCGCCGGAATTGGGCGCGGATATCGCCAGCAAGGGCATGGTGTTGACCGGTGGTGGCGCGCTATTGCGCGACCTAGATCGCCTGCTTATGGAAGAGACTGGGTTGCCTGTTGTCATCGCTGATGATCCTTTGACTTGCGTCGTGCGCGGTTCTGGCAAGGCGCTCGATAGCATGGATAAGTACAGCAATATTTTCACTTCTGACTGATCCGTTTTACCTTGGAAGACACTAGAACGCTACGCTTCTTCAATCGCGGACCGAGCTCGGTCGCGCGGTTGGTCTTCTTCAGCCTTTTATCGCTGATCCTCCTGTTCGTTGATTCGCGCTTCAATTATCTTGAATCAGCCCGTCAGGTCGTGGCGGTCATCATCTATCCATTCCAGCGTTTGACTGCATTGCCCGGAGAGGCGCTGTCAGGCTTGGGCTCTTATTTCACTTTGCAGCGACATTTGATTGCCGATAACGCGGCGCTACATACGCAGCACGATGTGGATGCATCGCAGTTGCAGCAGTTGCAAGTGATGCAGGTGGAGAATGCGCAGTTGCGTGCATTGCTGGATGTTAAACAACGCGCTGAGTACACCGTGCAGATGGCGCAGATCATTTATGTCGAGCGCGACATCTTCAAACGTAAATTGATCCTTGATAAGGGCGCGCAGAACAACATCCAGTCAGGCCAAGCGGTAATTGATAACACGGGTGTGGTTGGGCAAGTGACGCGTGTCTATCCTTTGCTGTCCGAAGTCACGTTGGTGACAGATAAGAATAATGCAGTGCCAGTCCAAGTGTTGCGAACCGGTTTGCGTGCAGTTGTTTTTGGTTCGGGAAATACGAGCGAATTGGAATTGCGTTATCAGCCAGTTAACACAGATATTGAAGTAGGCGATGAATTGGTGACGTCGGGCATGGATGGTACATATCCTAATGCTTTGCCAGTTGCTAAGGTGGTGAAGGTTGAGCGCGACCCAGCTTATCCTTTCGCGCACGTGGTGTGTGAACCGCTCGCGGGTGTGGATAGGCACCGTACCTTGTTGATTGTATCTAGCGTCATTCCGCTACCAGAACGGCCCGTTGTCAAAGAGGAATCGGGAGAGATGGCTCGTTTCAATAAAAATATGAAGCGGAGTAAGCCATGAGTTACGAATTAGCGCGTGATCGCGAGTTTATGTTGCCGGCGAGTGGTGTGTTCATTGCACTCTCTTTATGTGTGGCGGTGCTACTTGAATGGTTGCCATGGCATGGCTGGTTGCTGGCTTTACGTCCAGACTTCGTTGCGCTCGTGCTGTTGTATTGGTGTACGCATAAGCCGCATCGTGTTGGTATCGGCATCGCTTGGATGTTGGGTATCTTCGTTGACGTGGCGGATGCAAGCTTGTTTGGGCAGCATGCGTTGGCTTATACCGTGCTGGCTTTTGGCGGTATCGTTTTGCATCGTCGGGTGCAGATGTTCAGTCTGCGTGAACAGGCGATTCACGTGTTCGGTTTGTTGCTCGCAAGTTATGTTGTGTATGCAGTCGTGCATTGGCAAGTGCGCGGCTATATCGCATGGGAATTTTTCTTTGGTGCGCTGACTTCCGCATTGTTGTGGATACCACTCACTTTCTTATTGCAGGCGCTGCGTCGTCCGCGTCGTGATCCGAACGAACTATGATGCATAAGATCGAGCTGAAGAATCATCAGCGCGAAATCTACTTTTTCCGATTACGCCTCTTCCTTAGTCTGGGATTCGTGACGGTGATGTTCATCATCTTGCTGTTGCGTTTCTTCTATCTACAGATCATTCGACATGATTATTTTGAGACGATGGCAGAGAGCAATCGTATCTATGTCGTGCCCATCGTGCCCAATCGAGGCGTCATCACGGATCGCAACGGTGTCGTGTTGGCACGTAATTATTCTGGTTACACGCTTGAGATTACGCCTGACAAGATCGCTGATATCGATGCGACCATCGCGCAGATCGGTCAGTTAGTCGAGATCAAGCCCAAGGATTTGCGACGCTTTAAGAAGCTGATGTCGGAAAGACGCTCGCTGCAAACTTTACCTATCCGCACACGGCTGACGGATGATGAGGTTGCCCGTTTTTCTGCGCAGCTCTATCGTTTTCCGGGCGTTGAGATCAAAGCGCGTTTGTTCCGTGAGTATCCCTATGTCGAAACAACGGCGCATTTGTTGGGTTATATCGGTCGTATCAATCAGCAAGAGATCGATAAGCTTGAAGAAGAAGAATTGGCGACCAACTATCTAGGCTCCGATTACATTGGCAAGACGGGTATCGAACAGCGTTATGAAGCTGAGATGCATGGTGTGACTGGTTTTGAGCAGGTCGAGGTGGATGCGGGAGGGCGTGCGGTTCGTATGTTGGCGCGCAGTTCACCGCAGTCAGGCAAGAATCTCACGCTGACCATTGATGCCAAACTTCAAGAGATCGCGGTGCAAGCGTTTGGTGATCATCGTGGTGCGTTGATCGCGATTGATCCGAATAACGGTGAGGTGCTGGCCTTTGTCAGTCAGCCCGGCTATGACCCTAACCTGTTCATCGATGGTATCGATACGGAAAATTGGGATGCCTTGAATAACTCACTGGATGTCCCGCTGAATAATCGAGCATTGCGTGGGCAATATCCGATGGGTTCCACCATCAAGCCATTTATGGCATTGGCAGGGCAGTATTACAACGCGCGTCCTGCAACTCGTGAGATCAGTGATCCGGGCTATTACACTTTGCAAGGAAGTAGTCACCGTTACCGCGATTGGAAAGCCGATGGTCATGGTCGCGTCGATCTTTTCAAATCCATCGTGGTGTCTTGCGACACTTACTACTATGGATTGGCGACGGAGTTGGGCATCGACCGCATGCACGACTATCTAGAGAAATTTGGTTTTGGCAAAAAGACAGGGATCGACCTTGAGGGTGAGGTGTCTGGTTTGCTGCCTTCTACTGCATGGAAAATGAAACGTCATAAGCAGCAGTGGTATGCCGGCGATACCGTGTCGGCAGGCATTGGGCAGGGCTACCATCTTGTGACGCCTATGCAGTTAGCCTTCGCGACCGCGACGTTGGCGAATAATGGAGTGGCATATAAGCCGCATCTAGTGAAAGATATTCAGCATGCGGCGAATGAGCCGCAAGCGGTTCCTCAACCTTTGTATGACGTGAAGATTCCTGCGGAACATTTGGATCTGGTGAAACGTGCGATGGTGGCAGTTACGCAACCGGGTGGTACAGCTGTCGGTGCGAGTCTGGGTGCTCCGTATTCTATTGGGGCAAAGACAGGTACTGCGCAGGTGGTGGGAATGAAGCAGGGTGAGAAATATGACGCCAGCAAGTTGTCAGAATATAACCGTGACCATGCTTGGTTCATCGCTTTTGCGCCTGCGGATAAGCCGCGCATTGCACTGGCTGTGCTGGCCGAAAATGGTGGTCATGGTGGATCGACTGCGGCTCCCATCGCGCGCAAAGTGATGGACTATTACCTGCTTGGTAAGGTGCCCACACCAACCAAGACTCCCGATGCAAAAGTAAGTGCGGAGCACGACTGATGATGTTGGAACCGATCCCGATTCAGAAACTCAAGCAACGTTTTATGTTGCATCTTGACCCTGTGCTTTTATATGGACTCGGGGCATTGTTGCTGGTCAGTCTCATTACGTTGTTCAGTGCAACCGACGCAAGTTGGGCGCGTATCGGTGGTCAGCTGATCAATATTTTAGTGGCATTTACCGTGATGTGGATCGTGGCCAATATGCCGCTGCATTGGTTGATGCGCATCGCGGTTCCCATGTATCTATTGGGTATGGCTTTGCTTATTGGTGTGGCGTTATTCGGTGATATCAGTCACGGTGCACGGCGTTGGCTCAATATCGGTGTGGCCACCATCCAGCCGTCTGAAATGATGAAGATTGCTGTGCCTTTGATGATGGCGTGGTACTTCGAGAAAAACGAAGCAACGTTGACTTGGCGCAACCATTTTTTTGCAGCCATCTTGTTGGCAATGCCTGTTGGGTTAATCGTGCGACAGCCTGACCTAGGCACCTCGATCCTAATTGCGGCGAGTGGTTTTTATGTATTGTTCTTGGCCGGGCTGAGTTGGCGTGTGATGGGCGGGTTGTTTGTTGCGGCATTAGCCAGCGCACCTTTTGCATGGGGCATGTTGCACGACTACCAACGGCACCGCGTAATGATGTTGTTGGATCCATCGCAAGACGCACTCGGCAAGGGGTATCACACTATCCAAGGCATGATCGCGGTCGGATCGGGTGGCTTCTTGGGCAAGGGATATATGGAAGGTACGCAGACCCATCTGGACTTTCTGCCTGAGCGCAGTACCGACTTTATTTTTGCGGTGTACTCAGAAGAGTTCGGATTCTTGGGGAATCTGATTCTGTTGGGAATTTACATTTTTATCATTGGGCGCGGTTTTATTATCACTGCGAATGCTTCAACTTACTTTACCCGTTTGATGGCAGGCAGTATCACCCTCACGTTCTTTACCTATACTTTCGTCAACATGGGGATGGTGAGTGGCATCTTGCCCGTGGTCGGCGTGCCTTTGCCTTTATTGAGCTACGGCGGTACCGCAATGGTCACACTGATGTTCGGTTTTGGTGTGCTAATGAGTATCCATACGCATAAGCGATTGGTTAAAACCTAAGGGAGTGAGCATGAGCAAACGCATCATTTGGATGATGGGTAGTGTCGTGTTGCTAAGTGCTTGCACTAGCGCACCACAAAAAGTGGTAACGCGTTCGGGTGAAGCCGCTCCTATTGTGGATCTGCGTGCGGGTGGAAATGTGACGAGTGCGAAGCAGCCTGCGGTTGGAGGCGGATACCTTGCTGGGGACGGCCCAAGTGCTGATACACCTGCCAACTTAGATGCGATTCCTGATGCGGTGCCTAAGGCTGAACCTTTGCATCGTTATGCTAATCGTCCTTATTCCGCATTGGGTAAGAATTACACTCCGCTTCAAGTCGCCGGCGAATATAAAGAGCGCGGCGTTGCCTCTTGGTATGGGAAAAAATTCCACGGACAAAAGACCTCGATTGGTGAGGTGTACGACATGTTCGCCATGACAGCGGCTCACCCAACGCTCCCCATACCTAGCTATGCGCGCATCACGAACCCAGCGAATGGAAAATCTGTGGTCGTCCGAGTGAATGATCGCGGCCCCTTCTTGCATAGTCGCATCATGGATTTGTCCTACGTTGCTGCCTATAAATTGGGTTACATCAATCAAGGGAGTGCCGAGGTAGAAGTTGAAAGTATCGCGGTAGATGCAAATGCCATCGCACCGGTTACCGTTGCCGCAGTCGAACCGTCTCCTGTCGTGCAAGTGGTCACTCCCCCAATTTCAGCTGCAGTTGTTACTGCACCGGCAGTCGCGGGCAAGATCTTTTTGCAACTAGGGGCATTCAAGTCTCAAGAAGGTGCCGAGAGTTTTTTAGCCAAGATGAGTGACGTAACTAGTGAAAGCGGTAAGCAACTCTCCCTTCATCAAAAAGCAGGGCTTACGCGCGTCCATCTGGGGCCTTACGTGAGTGCCGTGGAAGCAAGGAGCGCTGCCGTCAAATTGCAAACTGCTCTCGGATTTAAACCTTTTGTAAGCACACGTTAACTCCAAATGTAAAAAATGAGGCAGCTAAATTAGCTTATGCTAATATAGCTGCCTCATTTATTTCAGGAGTTGCAGCATGTCCGCCCACATCATCAAAGAAATTAACGCCCCCGAATTCGCACAATGGTTAGCCGATGAAGCGCATGTATTCCGCGTCATTGATGTGCGACAGATGGAAGAGATCGCAGGAGGCACCGTTCCCAAAGCTGAAGCATTGCCACTCGCCACGCTGCCTGCGCGTGTGCAAGACCTGTCTCGGCATGAGAAATATGTCATTGTCTGTCGCAGTGGTGCGCGTTCTTCTCAAGCATGTATGTTCCTGCAACAGCAAGGTTTCACCAATGTACATAACTTGCGCGGCGGCATGATGGGGTGGGTGCAAAGTGGCTTTCCTGCACATCCCTTGGCATAAGAGGGGCGACCGATGAACTCAAAAATAGTTATTGGCGTATTGATCGCAGCGGTTGCGCTAGCTTTCTTCTTTCTGAAATCTCAAGGCGCTGAAGGTGTAGACGTCAAACAAGCGCAACTGATGAGTCAACAAGGCGCTTTACTGCTGGATGTGCGTGAGCCCGATGAGTATGCCGCTGTCCATGCTGTGAATGCCAAACTTATTCCGCTCGGTGAGGTGGGGGCGCGACTGAAAGAGGTCGAAGCTTACAAAGACAAACCTGTTGCTGTGATCTGCCGTTCGGGTAGACGTTCAGCACAAGCAGTTGGAATATTGAAGGATGCTGGCTTCACCCAAGTGGTCAACGTGCAAGGTGGAACCAGTGCGTGGGTGAAGGCTGGGCTAGAAACTATCAAGCAGTAAGCTACGGTTCTTTTTAATTAGGCTAAGCACAAATTAAAAAGAACCAAGCAAAGACTAAGCAATACGTAGTACCAAACCCTTCAGATACGCTCCCTCAGGAAAACTCAGCAGCACCGGATGATCCGGTGCTGCGTGAAGTTTCTTCACGATCTGTGCATCTACTCCCGCATCGAGTGCCGCACCGGCGATGATCTTTTGGAACAGATCGTCATTGATGCCGCCAGAGCAGGAGTAGGTGAACAGCAAACCACCCGGACGCAGCAGTTTGAATCCCAGCAGGTTGATGTCTTTGTACGCACGCGATGCCTTTTCGGCGAAGGCGGCAGTGGGGGCGAACTTGGGTGGGTCGAGTACGATGAGATCGAACTTGCGGTTCTGGTCGCGCAGTTTGCGCAATGCTTCGAACACGTCGGCGCATTGCCATTCCGCTTTCGAACTATCGAGTGCATTCAACGTCACGTTCTGTTGTGCCAGCTCCAATGCCTCTTGTGATGAGTCGATGGAGAGCACTGATTTTGCGCCGCCGCGCAGCGCGTACAGCGAGAAGCCGCCGGTGTAGCAGAAGCAGTTAAGCACATCCTTGTCTTGCGCCAATTCTCCTGTGAAGGCACGGTTGTCACGTTGGTCGAGGTAGTAGCCGGTCTTCTGACCTTCTGCCGCATCGACAGCAAAACGTAAGCCGTTCTCGCTGACCTCGATGTCTTGCGGCAAGGTGCCGCGTACGATGCCGTTACGTTTCGGCAAACCTTCCAGCTCACGACCATCTGAATCGGAGCGTTCGTAGATGCAAACAGGAGCAAGCAGTTCTTGCAGGATATCGGCGAGCGTATCGCGCCAGTGTTCCGGCCCAGCGCTACCGAGCTGCATCACCAGCACGTCACCATATTTGTCCACGATGAGTCCCGGCAATCCATCCGATTCGCCATGGATGATGCGCATGCCATCGCCTTGTTTGCTGATGCCCAAGGTGCGGCGAGCCTCAAGCGCACCGGCAATTTTTGCGCGGAAGAAGTTGGCGTCGATGACGTCCTTCTCTTGCCATGACCATACGCGAGCAGTGATCTGGGAGTCGGCGTTGTAAGCCGCCCAGGCGAGGAAATTCCCTGCGTCGTCCCGTACAGGCAAGGTATCGCCACTCTTGGGTGCGCCGTCGATAGAGTCGATAGCACCAGAGAATATCCACGGATGACGGCGTTGCAGAGATTTTTCTCTGCCCTCTTTGAGGAAGATGCAGGGCTTGGCTGTAGTGTCGCCGACTCGAGGTGTGCTCGCGGTCTGAGGTGTATGAGTGGCAGTCGCCGATTTATCGCGCTGTACGCGCCTGCGAAAATCTTTGCCGCCTTGTGATTGGCGATGCGGTGTGGAGTGTGATTTAGGTTTAGTTTGGCTCATGATTTTTTCTTGGCGCGAGGATGTGCGCCGTCATAGATTTTGGCAAGATATTGGAAATCGAGATGGGTATAGACCTGTGTGGTCGAGATGCTGGCATGACCGAGCATCTCTTGTACGGCGCGCAGGTCGCCCGAAGATTGCAACACATGTGTGGCGAACGAGTGGCGCAACATGTGAGGGTACACTCCAGTGTTGAGTCCTTGCTTGGCCGCCCATTTTTGCAACTGAAGTTCTACCGTGCGTGGAGAGATGCGCGCGCCTCTATTGCCTACGAACAAAGCGGTTTCATCAGGCTTCGCCACTTGCTCGCGTACGGTGAGCCACGCTTGTAGCGCAGTGATGGCGTGACTACCTAGCGGGACGATGCGAGTCTTGTTGCCTTTACCTGTTACACGTACCGATGCATCGGCGAAATCCATATCGATTGGGTCCAGCCCCACCAGTTCAGCTAGGCGCAATCCCGAAGAGTAGAGCAATTCGAACATTGCTTTGTCACGCGCATCAATGGACGTCTCAACGGGCATATCCATCAGCTTCGATGCTTCGTCGGGAGATAGCGCATGAGGCAATGTCTTAGGCGCTTTGGGTGGACGCAAGCCGACGCAGGGGTTGCTTACGCAACCGTGGTCGCGCATCAGGTAGTTGTAGAAGCCGCGCCATGAAGACAACACGCGTGCGAGCGAACGGCCGCTCAGTCCGCCACCGTGCAACTGCGCGATGTAGCGCCGGATGTGGTGGCTCTTGAGGTCAGGTAGCGGCGTCGCGTCTGCTAGTGTGAACAGGCGGCGGATGTCACGCGCGTAATTCTCCGATGTGTGTGGGGAGTACTGCTTCTCATTGTTCAGATAAGCGAGGTAGCCCGTCAGTGTGAGAGGTGCGGGCGCAACAACGACATCAGACATCAGGCTTGTAAGCGGAATGCACTGCTTAATGCATCTGCGATGCGTAATAAGAAAATCGTCCCCATCTCAGGATAGAAACGTTCTTTATCTTCACTCGCGAGAATGAGCATGCCGATAGTCTGACCGTTTTCGCGCAGCGGTAGATAGGCGAACGAGCGAAGATGTTCCCCTGCCTCACCGAACCAAGCCAGTGTGCCTTCGGCAGCGTGGTGGGTGCAGACGGGTTCTTGATGTGCATCGGCGAACGCTAGCGCTTCGGCATTGGGAGCATCATCTTTCCAAATATGCAAAGAGGCATGCGGTATCGCAAAGATGTCGCGCAGGTTTTGTACGACTAGATTGTTGAGTGTGGTGCGATCATGTGCGCCGAAAAGCGAGCAATTGAATTGATGTACCTTGGCCTGCAAGGCGTCGTTCTCTTTAGCGTAGGCAATGAGCTCGTGTAGTTTTAATTCAAGCGCTTTGACACGTTCGCGCAATGTGAGCAGTTGTCGTTCAGACAGTGAGACGGTACGACCGCCATGTGGGTGGGGCAGAGTAATCTCGGAGAGCAATTGAGCGTGTTCTTCAAAGAACTGTGGATTGTCTTTTAGGTATTGTGCGACGTCTTCTGATTTCATCTTGGTAGGACCTCGTTATAAATTTATTTCACCATCGAAAACCGCAATAGCGGGGCCTGTCATCAGTACAGGTGTACCCAAACCATTCCATGTGATGGAGAGTGTGCCACCGTGCGTAGCTACGCTGACCGTCGCATCCAACAAGCCGCGCCGAATCCCCGCCACCACTGCCGCACAGGCACCAGTACCGCAGGACAACGTTTCGCCCGCACCCCGTTCAAATACGCGCAACTTGATGTGCGATCTATCGATAATCTGCATGAAGCCTGCATTCACGCGATTAGGAAAGCGCGGGTGATTTTCGATGAGTGGCCCTTGGGTGGCGACAGCAGCTGTTTCAATATTTTCGACCACTTGTACGGCGTGTGGATTGCCCATCGATACGGCGCTGATCAGAATGGTTTCATCCGCAACATCCAGTGCCTGAATCGCCGCGTCAGAGTCACTCACAAAGGGAATCTGCATGGGATCTAGCACGGGTGCGCCCATATTCACCGTCACACGTCCATCCTCTTCAAGACGGGGAGAAATAATGCCGCTCTTAGTTTCAACAATGATCTCGCGCTTGCTGGTGAGCTTATGGTCATGCACAAAACGTACGAAACAGCGCGCACCATTGCCGCACTGTTCTACCTCGCCACCATCTGCATTGAAGATGCGATAGCGAAAGTCGGTATCAGGTCGTTGTGACTTCTCGACTAACAAAAGCTGGTCGCAGCCAATGCCGAAATTACGGTCTGCTATGAAACGGATATTTTCAGGGGATAAGGAAACCACTTGGCGCACGCCATCAATCACAACGAAATCGTTGCCAGCGCCATGCATCTTGGTGAATTTGAGGGACATGATTTTGCCGTTCAGTTAACTGTTGCGATTATACGTGCTTAGCTGCGATTGCCGCATAGTTGCACATAGTCTCGATACATACATCTATCCATAATTACAGTGATGCCAGCTTGTTGCGCACGTAGTGCAGCAGCTTCGTGAATCACCCCATCTTGCAACCATAGATTCTTGATGCCAAGTTTGATGCAGTTATCAACAATTTCGGGTACATGTTCTGCGGCGCGGAACACCTCTACGATGTCCGGCACTTCGGGCAGGCTATCTAAATCAGGGTAGGCTTTTTCGCCAAGCACTTCATCAATGAGAGGCCGTACGGGGATGATGCGATAACCAAACCCCTGCAACGCTTTTGCGACATTAAAGCTGGGGCGCGCCGGTTGTGGCGATAGGCCAACCACGGCCACACTACGCACTTGGTGCAATAGCGTGCAGATTTGCTCGGGAGTAGGATTGGCGAATGGCATGTCAGTTTGCTGTAAAGGTGATGTGCCTATAATAAACCATTGCTACTGGACTTAAAGAGGCCTGCCGTGAGCGCGATCCATCCTTCTGAATTAGCTTTCATCACCAAACACGCACCGTTCGATCACATGGAGTTGGGGCATGTGATGTGGATGTTAGAACGTATGCAGTTGGGGTACTACGCAGAAGGTGAGGTGATCGTCTCGCCAGAACATGGCGTGGTTGATCGTTTCCTCGTTATCAAACAGGGCGTGGTGCATGGGGAACAAAGTGTCGCTAAAGCATCAGATGCGGACATGTGGTTGGAATTGGGGGCGGGCGAGTGTTTCCCGCTCGGTGCGTTGTTGGCACATCGAGCGGTGGCCAGCGTCTATCGAGCCGGGAGCGATATCTTTTGCTATGAGCTCCCAGCCGCTGCATTTAGTGAACTCATCGGGATGAGCGCTGCCTTTCGCGATTTTTGTACACGTCGCATTGCGAATCTATTAGAGCATTCCAAGCAAGTTATCCAAGCTCAATACAGTCATTCAAGCGTAGAGCAACAATCGCTAGCCAGCCCTTTGTCGGCAATCATTCGGCGCGCGCCAATCACGTGCTCGCCTGATGCTACGGTTAGGCAAGTGTTGACCATCATGAAAGAGCAGCGCATCGGGTCTATGGTGGCAGCAGATAGTGAAGGGAGGCCGCTGGGTATTGTTACCTTGCATGACGTGTTGGATCGCATCGCCCTCCCGCAGATCGACCTGGATCAGCCTGTTATCAATGTCATGAGTACGCAGTTATCCAGTCTGCCGCCACAAGCTTTGGCGCATGAAGCAGCGCTGATGATGGCGAAACACGGTTTCCGCCATGTCCTGATCGTCGAGAAAGAGCGCTTGGTGGGGCTGGTGTCCGAGAAGGACTTATTTGCTTTGCAGCGTGTCGGATTACGCCAGATTGGTTCTTCGATACGCCATGCAGAGAATGTTGATACTTTGCGCCAAGGCGCAGCCGATATCCGCCACATGGCGCGCAACATGATGGCGCAAGGGGTCGCACCAGAACAGCTCACGCAATTTATCTCCACCTTTAACGACTTGATCGCCGAGCGCATCGTGGAGCTGGAATGCAAGGCCAGCGGTATTACCGGTACACCCCTGCACGATGGACTATGTTGGTTGGCACTGGGGTCGGAAGGGCGCTTCGAGCAGACGTTGAACACCGATCAAGACAACGCCATCATCTTCAAAGTGCCTGATGGGATGACAGCAGACCAAGTGCGCGAGAAGTTACTGCCCGTCGCGCGCCGTATCAACGAGACGCTTGATCAATGTGGCTTCCCACTGTGCAAGGGTGAGATCATGGCGAGTAATCCGAAATGGTGCCTATCGTTGGAAGAGTGGAAGCGCGCCTTCGCGTCCTGGATTAGTGGTGGCTCGCCGGAATCGTTGTTGCATGCCTCTATCTTTTTCGATTTTCGTCCGCTCTATGGTCAGTTTGATTTGGCGCAAGATCTTCGCGGTTGGCTGGGGCGCGTTGCCAGTGACAATAGCCGCTTTCTGCACATGATGGCTGAGAACGCATTACGCAATCGTCCGCCACTCGGCGTGGTGCGTGATTTTGTAGTCGGTAAAGAGAACAAGATCGATCTTAAATTGAACGGCATTACGCCTTTTGTCGATGCGGCGCGCATCTTTAGTTTGGCCTCCGGGGTGGTTGATACCAACACGATTCAGCGTTTGCGCTTGAGCGCTGAGAAGATGAGGATAGATAGCGCTGAAATCGATGCTTGGATAGATGCGCTACTGTTTATTCAAGTGCTGCGTATGCGCAGGCATGATGAGGTGAGCGCCCAAGGCGTCGATGATCAAGCTTTGGACAACCTCATTGATCCGGAAAAATTGAACGAGCTGGACAGACGTATCTTAAAAGAAGCGTTTCGCCAAGCGCGTAAGTTGCAAGCACGATTGGCATCGGAGTATCACTTGTGATGAGTTGGCTTAAACGCTGGTTCGGTGAAGCGCCGGTTCTGACGGGCGATCAGCGGCAACGCTTGGAAGCATGGTCTCGGCTCGAAAATTCGGCGCCTGATTCTCCATTTAAACAATCGCGTTGTGTGGTGGTTGATGTAGAAACGACTGGCTTGAGTCTCGCCAATGACCGGCTCATTTCGATTGGTGCTGTCGCTGTAGTCAATGGCAAGATTGCCTTGGGTGATAGTTTTTACAAAGTTTTGCAACAAGAAACAGTGAGCGAAAAAGGTAACATCCTGCTGCATGGGATCGGCGCTTCGGCGCAGCTTGATGGTGAACAACCTGCGGAAGCATTACTGAGCTTTCTTGAGTACTTGGGGAAGTCCCCCTTGGTGGCTTTCCATGTCACTTTTGATCAGACCATGATTCGCCGTGCTTTGCGTGCTTACCTGGGGATGAATCTGAAGCATGCTTGGCTTGATCTGGCTTATGTTATGCCCGGTCTTAATCCTGCGCTGGCAAAACGCCACCATGCCTTGGATGACTGGATAAGCCATTTCAATATTCGCATTGATGTACGTCATAACGCCCTTGCAGACGCCCTTGCAACAGCCCAGTTATTGCAAGTTGCAAGCGCACAGGCATCACGCAGAGACATTGATAGCTATGCGGGATTGCTTGATTTGGAGAAGGCTCAGCGCTGGGTCAGTGGCGTAAGTTGACTGTAAGGAATATCACGTAACCTCGCCACTCGTAGTAAAAGTGAATCGGGATACACATCCTGATTTTTGATTTATTAGAGGGAGAGAATATGTCTAATCCAAATATAAATTGGGCGGCGATTGACACCAACCCCAAGTTCCAAGCACTGCATCGCAAGAAGACGATTTTCTTGTGGGGTTTGATGGTGATTTCGACTGTCTATTACTTCTTGCTTCCCATTGGTGCGGCTTACTACCAAGACCTATTCAAGGTAAAGGTGTGGGGCGTAGTCAACGTGGGTATTTTATTTGCCCTGTCTGAGTTTATCGTGGCATGGACCATTGCTTGGATTTATTCGCGCAAAGCGAATAAAGAGTTCGACGCGATGGCGCAAGAAATCATCAACGACGTCAACAACGGGAGCATGAAATGAGTGGATTGCTAAATAAACTAATGCTTTCTGCTGCCGCATTGAGCGTCAGCGGTGTGACCTTCGCTGGCAACGGCGCCGTTGCCGACGAGTTCAAATGGATGACCTTCACCGTGTTCGGCGTGATTATCGCCATCACCATGGCCATCACTTTCTGGGCGGCGCGTACCACGCACACGACTTCTGAGTTTTATGCGGCGGGTCGTTCTGTCAGCGGTATCCAAAACGGTTGGGCGATCGCAGGTGACTATCTGTCTGCGGCATCCTTCCTCGGTATCGCCGGTTTGATCTCTTTGTACGGTTACGATGGCTTCATGTATTCCGTGGGTTGGTTGGTCGCTTACATTACCGTGTTGCTGGTGATTGCTGAGCCTTGCCGCAACATCGGTAAGTACACCATGGGTGACATCTTGGCTTTCCGTAACGATCCTAAGAAGACCAAGACCGTTGCTGCTTTGTCTACCATCACGGTGTCCACTTTCTACCTGACTGCACAAATGGTTGGCGGTGGTGTGCTGATCAAGACGCTGATTGGTATCGACTATGAGATCTCCGTCATTGGCGTGGGCATCTTGATGTTGGCTTATGTGGTGTTCGGCGGTATGAAGGCGACCACTTGGGTGCAGATCACCAAGGCAGTGTTGCTGGTCACCGCTTCTATCATTCTTGTGATGATGGTGTGGGCTCCATATGGCTTCAGCCTCCCAGGTTATTTGGGTAGTGTGGTTGCTGATCCTGATGTACAAAAGCAAGTTGCTAAGCTGTTGGGCGACAAGGCGTCAACGATGACACCAGAAGAATTGGGTCAACGCTTCCTTGAGCCAGGTCTGTTCCTGAAGAACCCAATTGACCAAATCTCGCTAGGTTTGGCCTTGGTGTTGGGTACAGCGGGTATGCCACACATCCTGATGCGCTTCTTCACTGTACCGACAGCACAAGCTGCGCGTACTTCCGTTATCTGGGCGATGGGCATTATCGGTGGCTTCTATGTGCTGACGCTATTCTTGGGTACGGGCGCTGCGATGTTGGTGGGCCCAGATAAGATCGCTGCAGTTGATGCGGGCGGTAACATGGCGGGTCCATTGTTGGCGCAATACTTGGGCGGTGGCGAGCAATCTTATATGGGTAACTTCATGTTGGCCTTCGTGGCTGCCGTGGCGTTTGCAACCATTGTTGCTGTGGTCGCAGGCTTGGTGTTGGCTGCTGCTTCTGCAATGGCGCATGACATCTACGTTGGTGTTATCCGTGGCGACCACGCCACACCAAAAGAGCAAGTGATTGCTGCACGTGTTGCTTCTGTGATCGTGGGTATCATCGCGATCACCGTGGGTATCTTGGCCAAAGGTCAGAACGTTGCGCACTTGGTGGCGTTGGCGTTCGCGGTAGCTGCATCATCTAACTTGCCAGCGGTGTTCCTCACGCTGTATTGGAAGAAGTGCAATACCACCGGCATCATCTTGGGCATGATCGTAGGTTCGTTGACTGCGATCGGCTTGGTGATGATCTCTCCAAACATGACTTATCCAAAGGCAGTGATTGCCAACGCGAACAAAGTCTTGAATGGTGAGCCAGCTGTTCCTGCTAAAGAGGCTGCTCCAGCTGTTGAGCGCTCTAGCTTCATGTGCGAACTGTTTGCCTTGGATGGTTGCGTATTGGCTAAACCTGCACAAGCTGCTTCTCCAGAGAAGCCAGCTAAACTGGGCGCTGCTGAGAAGTTGGCTGGTTTGAATGCGAAACTGCAACCGATGGAAGCTGCATTGCCAACGATTACAGACGCAGCTGCTAAGACAGCCGCTGAAGCTGATATTGCTAAAGTGAAGAAAGACATCGCTGGTGTTGAAAAAGCAAAAGCAAAAGCTGAAGCTGATCTGAAGAAGGTTGAAGGTCAAACGACTAGCCTCATGGGCTTGGAAAAACCGTTCTTCTTGTTGAAGAATCCAGGTTTGATCTCCATCCCTCTGGGCTTCTTGTTGGTGATCTTGGGCTCTTTGTTCACACGTGATAAACGTGCAGAAGAGATGTGGGACGAACTGTATGTACGCCAGAACACCGGCATCAATGCAGAAGCCGCTTCCGCACACTAAGTTGTCGTGTTTCAAACAAAACCCCGCCTTCAACGGCGGGGTTTTTTATTGTGAAGGCCCCGTAAATAAGCGTTTACGTCGCTTAAGAATGAAACTTGCTTGTGTAGAATGTGTAGGAACCAGCCAACGAAATAGGAAAAAATATGGAAACCTCTGCCTCTCTTGAACTTGCGAAACATACGCTACTCATCTTCGGCATCATCCTTGCGCTAGGAGCATTCTCTGGATTGGTCGCACGGCTGGCCAAAGTGCCAGATGTCGTGGTGTTCTTGTTGGTGGGCATGTTGATCGGCCCCGGCATCTTGGGTTGGGTGAACATCAAGGCTGATTCCACCATCAACCAACTCATCCTCATCTTCGGTTCTAGTTACATCTTGTTCGATGGAGGTGCTTCGATTCGCCTCAAAGTGTTGAAAGAAGTGTGGATCACCATTGTGGTCATCGCCACCATCGGTGTGCTCATCACGGGCGCGATCACCGGCATGGCGGCTTATTATTTCTTGGGCGTGCCTGTCATGGTCGCCTTGTTGTTGGGGGCGACTTTGGCTTCGACCGACCCTGCCACCTTGGTGCCAGTGTTCAAACAAGTGAAGATCAAAGAGCGTGTGGCACAGACCGTGATGAGCGAATCCGCATTCAACGATGCGATGGGAGCCATCCTCACCTTCACCGTACTAGGAGTGGCGATGGGGGCGGGTGAATTCTCTGCTAGCGATGCACTGGTCGACCTGCTCAAACAATCCGTCATCGGTATCTTGATCGGCGGCATCTTGGGCTATCTGGCCGCCGTATTCATCGCGCATGAAAAATACAATTTCTTGGCCGAGTTCGCGCCTGTCGTGACCTTGATGGCCGTCATCGGCGCGTACATGGCGGCAGACGGATTCCACGCCAGCGGCTTCATGGCGGTGTTCGTGTTCGGCATCATGTTGGGTAACGTTGAATCGCTTGGATTCAAACGCAGTAGCGAAGAGAGCCACACGCTGGAAGACTTCGTGCTGACCACCTCGCTCATCATGCGCATGTTCATCTTCATCTTGTTGGGTGCGCAGGTAGACTTTGCCCTGATGAATCAATACCTGTGGGCAGGCATCGCTGTCGTGGTGGTGTTCATGTTGGTGGCACGACCTGTCACTGTGTTCCTGTGTGCCTTACCTGATCGTCGCGCAAAGTGGAGTTTCAAAGAGATGTTGTTCATGTGTTGGACGCGTGAGACGGGCGTGATTCCAGGCGCGTTGGCAGGCATGTTGGTAGGTATGAACGCACCAGGAGCGCAGATCATCGCATCGGTGACCTTCATCGCTATCTTGATGACCATCATCATCCAAGCGACGACGACGAAATGGTTGGCGAAGAAGCTCGATCTATTAGAAGAAGAGTAATAAATGGGCGCTTAAACGACTTTTCTGAAAGCGTTAAGCGCCTATGCCGGTGCGAAGAGGATGCTAATGCGAGTGCCGACTCCGCCGCTGGCCGATTCTAGTTTGATCTCTGCGCCATGCCGCTTCGCTACTTCGGCCACGATGGCCAAGCCGATTCCGCTCCCACTTTGTCCGCTCCCTAACACGCGGTAGAAGCGTTCGAATACGCGTTCTCTGTGTTGCGGGTCGATGCCGGGGCCGTTGTCTTCTACGCTCAATTCGTTATGTTGCTCGGTGGTGCGTACGCCTACCGTGATGTGGCCATTTGCGGGGGTGTAGCGAATGGCATTATCGATAAGATTGTTGAGCATCTCTACCAGACTCGTTGCATCACCTCTGATTTCAATGCGATTTTCGCTTCCCTCAAATCCAATATCGATATTCTTTTCTAGCGCCATCTGCACCCAAGTGACGGTGCATTCTTGAGCTAATTGATTCAGGTTCAGCAAGACAAAGTTTTGTGTGCTTTGTCCGCCCGGTTCGTTGCGCGCCAAAGCCAACAACTGATTCACCAAGCGAATGCCATGTTGCGTGTTGTTTAGGATGTGTTCGAGTGCGCGCTGTTTTTGTTGTGTGTCGTTTGAGCGTAGAGCTAATTCGGATTGTGTCTTGAGTCCTGCGAAGGGGGTGCGTAATTGATGCGCGGCATCGGCAACGAAACGTTGCTGTGCGGCCATTACTTGTTTCAATCGCTCCAGCAGATCGTTGACCGCATCAATGAGTGGGCGCACTTCAGTTGGCGCTTGACTGCCATCGAGTTGACTTAAGTCGTCGCGCTTGCGGTTCAACACCTCGTGACGCAAACGTTCCAGCGGGCGTAAGCCTTGTTTCAAGCCATACCACACCACGGCAAGCGCGATGAGCGTAAGCAACAATTGTGGAATAACGATGTTGGCCAAAATACCGCGAATCAACGCTTGGCGTTGCTGGGTGGTTTCCGAGACATGCAGTTGGAGTAATTCGCCATTCGACGTGAAGGTTAGGCTGACCATGCGTGTCTTTAAACCTTCGCGCTCCCCATTGCTAAATAGCGGGCCGGGTCTGCCACGTCGGTAGGAGAGTGGGCGCAAAGTATTGCCATTACCCGCCAGCTTTCGACCTTCGCTATCCGTGACGGTGTACATCACCTTGTCGGGCATGCCGGGATCAGAGCCGTCAGGGAGCGTTGGTATTACATCGAAATGTTCATGCCCACTCCCCAGTTTCAGCGTGGAGGCTATTTCATTGGCGCGTTGCAGCAGCACAAGATCGTAGGGTTGATTGGCATAGTTGATGGTGGCGAAATAACCCACGACGGTGCTGATGATCCACAACAGATAAAGCGACACCAACAAGCGCTGCATCAAGTAGGCGCGCAGTGAACGGATCGTGGATGCCATAAGGGTTGGTCGCTTCGCGGTGAAAGTGCGGTGCGAGTTTAAGCGGGAATAGCCGGCATGCTGTCGATAACGTAACCGAGTCCGCGAATGGTGCGGATAGTCACCCCAGCAGGTTCGATCTTTTTGCGTAAGCGATGGATATAAACTTCGATAGCATTGTTGCTGGCTTCTTCAGCATAGCTGTAGAGGCGCTCTAACAATTGCTCTTTGCTCACCACCCAACCTGTGCGCAACATCAGCGCTTCCAAAACGCTCATCTCGCGCGTGGTCAACTCTAGGGTGGCGCCGCTGATCGAGGCACGTCGCCCGACGCTATCAAACGTCAACATGCCACAGGTATAGACCGGATTCACGCCGCACTGACCGCGTCGAATGAGTGCGCGAACGCGCGCTTCCAATTCGGGTAGGCTAAATGGCTTGCTCATGTAATCGTCCGCGCCGAGGTCTAGACCTTTGATACGGTCGCCTTCCGCATCGCGAGCGGTGAGGATGATGACGGGCACTTGGCGATTACTTTCGCGTAGGCTGCGTAACACGCTGAAGCCATCTAGCTTGGGCAGGCCAACGTCGAGTATCACCAAATCGAAGGGCTGCTCACCGCTCAAGATGAGCTTGGCAGAATGTCCGTCTTTCACGCAGTCCACCGCATAACCGGCGTGGGTCATGGCTTGGCATAGTCCATCGGCAAGCACTTCGTCGTCTTCAGCAATCAGGATGCGCATGGCAGTGTCAGTAAGCTGTAAGGATGAGGGGGTAAGTTGCGCTTAGAATAGGGACATTTTAAGTCGAAGCAGGCAATTATCCAAACGGTAGGTGTGGCCTATCACGAGTGAGCACTTCAATTAAGGGAATTATGGAGAAGCAGCAACAATACTGGCGGCAAAATCTGCGTTTGACAGGTGCGCTTTTGGCGGTCTGGTTCGTTGCTACTTTTGTCGTTGGATGGTTTGCGCGTGAGCTGCAATCTTTCACCGTGCTTGGATTCCCCTTTTCCTTCTTCATGGCAGCGCAGGGCGCGTTGTTGATCTATCTGATTCTGGTTGGATACTACGCGTATCGCATGGATCAGCTAGACCGAGAGTACGGCATGCAAGAAACGGATCTTTGATGGGCGCGCCTGTTCAATCACAGTTTTTCTCTCAGCTAAAACGCTACTACGCCATCTACACGGGGGGAGTCATCGGTTTTATCGTGATGCTCTCCATCTTGGAGCAAATGGGGGTGCCCAATAAGGTATTGGGTTATATCTTCTTGGGTGTCACCGTCTCTTTGTATGCGGGCATCGGCATCCTCTCGCGTACTTCTGACGTTGCTGAATATTATGTTGCAGGGCGTCGTGTGCCAGCCATGTTCAACGGCATGGCCACAGGCGCTGATTGGATGTCGGCGGCCAGCTTCATCGGGCTGGCGGGTACGCTCTATCTGTCAGGCTACGATGGCTTAGCATTTGTGATGGGGTGGACGGGGGGCTATTGTTTGGTTGCCTTGTTGCTCGCACCGTATCTGCGCAAATTTGGTCACTACACCATCCCTGATTTTTTGGGTGCCCGTTACGGCGGTAGTTTGCCGCGCTCTATTGGCGTGTTCGCCGCCATCCTTTGTTCGTTCACTTATGTCATCGCGCAGATATATGGTGTGGGACTCATCGTGAGTCGCTTCACCGGATTGGATTTTGGTGTGGGCGTATTCGTTGGACTAGGCAGCATCTTGGTGTGCTCCTTCTTGGGTGGGATGCGTGCCGTTACATGGACGCAAGTTGCGCAGTACGTCATTCTCATCGTCGCTTACCTTATCCCCGTCATTTGGCTATCGGTGAAACACACCGGCAACCCCGTGCCTCAGGCGGCTTATGGCTACGTGTTGCAACAAGTCACTGCGCGTGAAAATGTATTGAATGATGCGGCCACCCCGGAGGGTGCACGCGAAGCCGAAGTGCGTGCCATTTTTAAAGAACGGCTCGCAAGTGATGAAGCTAAGTTGAAGGCCTTGGAGATTGGCGGCGCGAATTATCTCGTTGCCGAGCGAGCAAAACTCATTCACGTGCTTGAGGGATTGAAGGCTCAACCTCACGCTGATCCTAAAGCCATCATAGAAGCAGAAAGAGAGTTGGCTGAATTCCCTAAAGACGTAACGGCTGCGCGCAACGCGTGGCGGGCCGCGGTAGAAACAGACAAGGCCAAATCATCGCCCATCATTGCGCATGCCGAACCCTTTGCAGGGCCTGATGAAGAAACGCGCGATAACAAACGAAAGAACTTCCTCGCACTGGTGTTGTGCCTCATGGTGGGAACAGCCGCGTTGCCACACATCCTCATGCGCTTCTACACCACGCCCTCAGTGAAAGAGGCACGCATGTCCGTGTTTTGGTCACTGTTGTTTATCTCCTTGCTCTACATCACCGCCCCTGCATTGGCGGTGTTGGCAAAATACGATGTGTACACCTTGCTGGTCGGTTCAAGCTTTTCGGAATTACCAAGCTGGGTATCCGCATGGGCGGCAGTGGACAAGACATTGATGAGTGTCACCGACATCAACAAGGACGGCATCGTGCAGTTGGCCGAGATCACCATCGGTGGAGACCTCATCATGCTCGCCACGCCTGAGATCGCAGGCTTGCCCTATGTCGTCACGGCATTGGTGGCGGCGGGGGGATTGGCTGCCGCGTTGTCCACTGCGGATGGGCTGATGCTCACCATCGCCAATACGCTATCGCACGATGTGTATTACAAAATGATCGACCCACGTGCACCGACAACACGCCGCCTCATCATCTCTAAATCATTGCTGTTAGTAGTTGCCGTATTCGCCGCGTACATCACCTCACTTAAGCCGGGCGACATCCTCTTCTTGGTGGGCGCGGCATTTTCGTTAGCAGCATCTGCCTTCTTTCCTGCCTTGGCCTTAGGCATTTTCTGGAAGCGTGCTAACAAAGCCGGTGCTGTCATTGGTATGGTCAGTGGCTTGGGAACGTGCATGGCGTACATGTTCATTACCTATCCGTTCTTTGGCGTGAACGCGCCATTGTGGTGGGATATAAACCCCATCTCGGCAGGTATCTTCGGCATGCCTGTTGGCTTCATTGGTGTGATTGTTGGTAGCCTCATCACCGCCGCACCCAGCAAAGAGATACAAGCAATGGTCGATCATGTGCGCTATCCCAACATGCGTCTGGATAGCTTTGTTGAGAAAAACTAATCGCCAATGAGCTCCCCCGAACTATTCATTATCAGCACCCTCAAGGCACTCGTTGAGATCGCCGCACTCTCACTTTTGGCGCAAGGTATGGTGGGCATATTCGCAGGCCCAGACCGCCAGCAAAATTTGTTTTACAAGCTATTTCAAACTATCACCCGCCCCGTCATCAAGGGTGTACGTCGCATCACGCCGCACCTCATTGCGGACAACTACTTACCCCTCGTCACCTTCTTCATTTTATTTTGGTTATGGATCGCGCTGATCTACGCCAAGGCCTCTGTGTGTCACGCCCAGCAACTTGCGTGCTTTGCTAACTGATTGCGGGTTGGACTACGCAAGCAAAAGCCGCTATCCTGCGCGCCGCATCAAAACGCGCTCGTAGCTCAGCTGGATAGAGTATTGGTTTCCGAAGCCAAGGGTCGTGGGTTCGACTCCCGCCGAGCGCACCAAATCAAGGATGATCGAGAAGGCACTGCATGTGCTGGAGGCATCATCCGACCGGTTGTCACAAACCCTACAACACACTCCTACCGTCTTGTTCCGCACAGGCGAGTAGAGCAGCTGAAATAAATAAACTCCAAATTAAACAGCCTGTTGGCTATTCAGCTAGGGGTTGGCACGTGGCTTGCAAACAATCAGGTACAAACCACCTGATAGGAGCGAACCATGATCACCCTCACACCCAATGCGATCTCTGCCGTAGATAGATTCATCAAAGGCGCGGCCACCCCTGTTGCAGGATTACGTATCGCCATCTCCGGCGGCGGTTGTTCTGGCTTCCAATACGGCATGACCTTGGAAGAAGCCAAGCAGGAAGACGACACCGTATTGGAATACGGCGCAGTCACCTTGTTGGTCGATCCTTTATCTGCCCCCCTGCTCGAAGGCGTGACCGTCGATTTCGTCGACAGTCTCTCGGGTAGCGGTTTCAAATTCGAGAACCCGAATGCCAGCTCCAGCTGCGCATGTGGTTCTTCATTCTCAGCTTAACGACCTAGGAGCAACGTCATGTGGGACTACTCAGACAAAGTCAAAGAACACTTCTTCGAGCCGCGTAACGCGGGCGTATTGGAAGGCGCGAACGGCGTGGGCGATGTGGGCTCGATCTCTTGCGGTGATGCACTGCGCTTGATGCTCAAGGTTGAACCTGAGACCGACATCATCCTTGATGCGCATTTCCAGACCTTTGGTTGCGGCTCGGCTATCGCTTCTTCTTCCGCCCTCACCGAGATGATCAAGGGCAAGACGCTGGACGAAGCGCTCAAGGTGAGCAATCAAGATATCGCTGACTACCTCGATGGTCTGCCACCAGAAAAGATGCACTGCTCGGTGATGGGACGTGAAGCCTTGCAAGCAGCAGTGGCCAACTATCGCGGTGAAGAATGGAGCGACGATCATGAAGAAGGCGCACTGGTGTGCAAGTGTTTCGCCATCGACGCGGTAATGATCGAGGACACCATCCGCGCCAACAACCTGTCTTCCGTGCAAGACGTGACCAACTACACCAAGGCGGGCGGCGGTTGCTCTTCTTGCCATGAAGGCATCGAAGAGATCCTTGTGAAAGTGATGTCCGAGCGTGGTGAAAGTTTCAATCCGGGCGCACAACCCAAGGAAGAAGCTCCCAAGGGCGGCATGACCAATCTGCAACGTATCAAGAAGATCGAAGCAGTGTTGGAATCGGTTCGCCCACAACTGAAACGTGACGGCGGCGACATCGAACTTCTCGATGTGGATGGCAAGACCATCTACGTCAGCATGACTGGCGCATGTGCCGGTTGCCAGATGGAAGCGCTCACGCTGCAAGGCATCCAGCAGAAATTGATGGAAGAGCTGAAAGAGTTCATCAAGATCGTACCAACCAAGGCGGGTGCATTGAGCCGGGCGAGTTGCCAGCCGTAACAATTTGTTCCCTTCTCCCGCAAGCGGGAGAAGGGTTAGGGATGAGGGGTGATGAGTAAAAGCGAAACTGGCTATACCAAACGACCCTCACCCCAACCCCTCTCCCGCCTGCGGGCGAGGGGCTAATAAAAGGAGCAGAAAATGGAAGGCATCTATTTCGATAACAACGCGACGACACGGGTAGACCCCGCTGTGGTGGAAGCCATGCTGCCGTATTTCACCGAGCAGTTCGGCAACCCGTCGTCGATGCACAGCTTCGGCAACAAGGTCGGTCTCGCCATCAAGAAGGCGCGCATGCAAGTGCAAGAGTTGCTCGGCGCAGAGCATGACTCCGAGATCATCTTCACCTCCTGTGGTACCGAGTCCGATTCCACTGCGCTCATCTCTGCACTGAAGGCGCAACCGGAACGCAAAGAGATCATCACCACAACGGTCGAGCACCCGGCCATCCTGACGTTGTGTACTTGGCTGGAAAAAGACGGCTACAAAGTTCACCTGCTCAAGGTGGACGGCAAAGGCCGTCTCGATATGGCTGAATACAAAAAGCTGCTCACCGACCAAGTGGCTGTGGTGTCGGTGATGTGGGCGAACAACGAGACGGGCACGTTTTTCCCTGTCGTGGAAATGGCCGAGTTGGCGAATGCTGCGGGTGCGATGTTCCACACCGACGCGGTGCAAGCCGTAGGCAAAGTGCCGTTGAATCTGAAAGACACTAAGATCGACATGTTGTCCGTGTCCGGTCACAAATTACACGCGCCTAAAGGCATCGGTGTGTTGTATCTGAAACGTGGCACACGTTTCCGTCCACTGCTACGTGGCGGCCATCAGGAACGCGGTCGTCGTGCGGGCACTGAGAACACCACTTCCATCGTCGGTCTAGGCAAAGCCGCCGAGATGGCGATGGAAGCGATGCATCACGAGAATACCGAAGTGGCACGTCTGCGCGACAAACTGGAGGCGGGCATCCTCGCCAAAGTACCGCGCTCATTCGTCACCGGTGATCCTAGCAATCGTCTGCCCAACACCAGCAACATCGCGTTCGAGTTCATCGAGGGTGAAGCCATCCTGCTGCTGCTCAACAAGTTTGGCATCGCTGCTAGTTCGGGCTCTGCCTGTACCTCTGGCTCACTAGAACCTTCGCACGTGATGCGCGCCATGGGCATCCCTTACACCGCCGCGCATGGCACGGTGCGTTTCTCCTTGTCGCGTTACAGCACCGAGGCCGAAGTGGATCGCGTCATCGCAGTCGTGCCGGAGATCATCGCGCAACTGCGCAAGCTCTCGCCCTATTGGGAAGGTGACGGTCCTGCGGCTGAACCGGAGAAGGCCTTCGCGCCGACCTACGCATGAAAACCGTCGCCAAAAAGATAGCTGCGTCTTCGGAGATGGAACAAGTCGCCGTGGTTTTCGCTTCGATATGGGCGCTGTGCGCCGTCTTTATTCTTTTCGAATGAACTGACCATCATGACTCGCACCATCATCATCGATGACACTACCCTGCGCGACGGCGAACAGACCGCCGGGGTGGCGTTCACTTTGGATGAGAAGCTAGCCATCGCGCGCAAGCTCGATGCACTCGGCGTGCCGGAATTGGAAGTTGGTATCCCCGCGATGGGCGAAGAGGAACGTGATGGGATCAATGCCATCGCGTCACTCGGATTAAAAGCGAAACTGATCGCGTGGAATCGGATGTGCATGGAAGACGTGAAGGCATGCGAGCAGGTCGATGTACAGATGCTCGACCTTTCCATCCCTGTGTCGGACATCCATCTTAGTAAGAAACTCAAACGCGACCGCCAGTGGGTGCTCGACACCATCTACGAAGTGGTGCCGCGTGCGTATCACACGGGTATGGAGATCATCGTCGGTTGTGAAGATGCTTCGCGCGCCGATCCAGAGTTCATGTTGCAAGTCGTAGAAGCAATACAGGCATCTGGTGCGCAGCGTATCCGTTATGCCGATACCCTCGGTGTGATGGAGCCTTTCGGTGTGCATAAAGCCATCTCTGCATTGCGTGCTGCTTGCGACATCGAGATCGAGATGCATGCACACGACGACCTCGGCCTCGCCACTGCCAACAGTCTTGCTGCGGCCGTGGCAGGTGCGACGCACATCAACACGACAGTGAATGGTTTGGGCGAACGTGCGGGTAACGCACCACTGGAAGAAGTGGCGCTTGGCTTGAAGAAGCTTTACAGCATGCACACCGGCATCGACCTCACGCATTTCACCGAGCTTTCAAAATTGGTCGCCGCTGCATCGGGTCGTCCTGTGCCGTGGCAGAAGAGTGTGGTGGGCGAGGGTGTGTTCACCCACGAGGCGGGCATCCATGTGGATGGACTGCTCAAAGATCCCTCCACCTATCAAGGTTTCGAGCCCGAAGAAGTCGGGCGTCATCTCAAGTTGGTGGTCGGCAAACATTCCGGTGCACACGGCATCATCGCTGCCTATGCCACGATGGGACTCAATCTGAGTCAGGCGGAAGCGCGCGCCTTGCTGCCCGACATCCGTACCTTCTCGGAACGTGCGAAACGTTCGCCTGCCGATCAAGAATTGTTGTTCTTATATCAACGCTACATCGGGCGCACACAGCCCGGTGCGGCGCACTGAGAGGCCATCATGGAAGACGTGATGATCAAATCTCACCCTCTCCCCAACCCCTCTGTTGGAACTACTAGCTATTCGACTAAGCCCGCAAGCGGGCAAGTCGCTGGTTATCCCGCAGGCGGGAGAGGGTGCCCCGAAGGGGTGGGTGAGGGCTGTGTTCAGCGTAAAAAATCGTTGAATCTATTCACCCTGCTGAGTGAAGACGTGAGTTGTGTATTCCAGCGCGACCCCGCTGCGCGCTCCCGTTTTGAAGTGCTCACCACTTACCCCGGTGTACACGCCATCCTCATGCAACGTATCGCGCATCGTTTATGGACGATGGGTTTGCGTTACTTGGCACGCTTGCTGTCGTGGTTCGCACGCTTCATCACCAACATCGACATCCATCCGGGTGCGACCATCGGCCGCCGTTTCTTCATCGATCATGGCGCGGGTGTGGTGATCGGCGAGACAGCCGTGATCGGCGACGATGTCACGCTGTATCACGGGGTGACCCTGGGTGGTACGACATGGAACAAAGGTAAACGCCACCCGACTTTGGGTGATGGCGTAGTGATTGGCGCCGGCGCAAAGATATTGGGTGCGATCACCTTAGGCTGCAACGTGCGTGTGGGGGCTAACTCGGTGGTGGTGAAAGACGTGCCTGCCGACCGTACCGTGGTGGGCATCCCAGCCAAGATCGTGCTGCGCACAGAAGAAGCCGGCACAGACAACATCTACGGCATCAACCTCGATCATCACCTCATCCCAGATCCCGTGGGGCGAGCCATCGCCTGTCTGATGGAACGTATCGAAGTGCTCGAAGGCCAGTTGCGTAAACAGGGCGAGCCCGTCGATGGTCAATGCCAGACCTGTGAAGCAGATGATCTGTGCGGTACCGAAGTGGCGCGTAGCTTGAGGAAAGTTTGATATGGATCTGCTCGATTTTGAACAAGCTGAGTTGTATTTCGATGAGCCACTAGCGGGAGATGTCGCGCGACTGCTGGTGGATGCGGCGGACAAATACGGCGGCGAAGAAGCGGAGAGCTTGTTGCTGCGAGCCAATTTGATGGCACCGCAACACCTCATGGTCTTGGTCGCGTTGTATCGCTATTACTACTACCAACACCGTCTTGAGGATGCGTTGCTGGTCGCCGAGAGCACCTTGGCCGTGGTCGGGCGACGCCTAGAGTTCCCCGATACATGGCGCTATTTGTGCGAAGCGAACATCGGTGCCGGTGTGATGCGATCAATGGGGTTGGTGCGCTTCTATCTCATGGTGTTGAAAGCGACGGGCTACGTCAATCTACGCTTGGGCAATTACAACGCGGGCAAAGCGATGTTGGAAAAACTGGTTGAGTTGGACAGTCATGATCGCATTGGTGGGAAAGCGCTATTGGATGTACTGCAACAATCGATGATCAATGAAAAGAACGCGGAAAGGAATTCGAAATGGACACACTGACCTTAGACGAAGCGATGGAAGAATTGGTCTCTGCCGAAGACTTCCTAGATTATTTCGGCATCGCATACGATGCCTCGGTAGTCCAAGTGAATCGACTGCATATCTTGCAACGTTTCCATAACTACCTAGGCAAAGAGACCTTGCCTAAAGACGAAGATGCGCGCCGCACTTTGTACATCGCCAAACTCCAACAGGCCTATCAAGACTTCGTGAAGTCAGACGCACTCACGGAAAAAGTATTCAAAGTGTTCCACATGCACGAACCACAAACCAAGTTCGTCCCGCTTAGTTCGATCACGGTGAACAAGGCGGGGGCGTGATGGCGTTTAACTCCCTTCTCCCGTAGGCGGGAGAAGGGTCGGGGATGAGGGGCTGTGCGTACCGGATAGAGTGATTTTGACTCGACATCCCTCACCCTAACCCTCTCCCGCCTGCGGGAGAGGGGACTGGAATCAGGAGTTTCACAAATGATTATGCGTAACACTGAAAAATCAAATGCTGCCTAAATTCGAATTCGGCGACGAAGTCCGCATCATTCGCAATGTGCGCAATGACGGCACCTATCCGGGCGTGCCAATCGGTACCCTGCTGATACGACGTGGCTCCACCGGCTTCGTTATGAACGTCGGCACCTTTTTGCAAGACCAGCTCATCTACACCGTCAACATTCTTGAGCAGAACAAGATCGTCGGCTTTCGTGAAGAAGAGCTGATCAGCATCGACGAAGTATGGGTGCCCAGCAAATTCGAGAGCCGCGAAAAAGTACGCAGCAGGATCACGTTAACGGTGCGTGGAGAAGTGCGCGTCACGCCCGGCATGGACGGCGAGATATTGAAAGTGTTTCGCGACGAACAGAACGGTGTGCAGTATCACGTGATATTTCACGACCATGTTTTGCAAGTGCCCGAATCCGCACTTGAAGCGACAAAGGTCTACGACGATGAGTCCCCCTCCGTTCGTGGTGAGCCTGTCGAACCATGAACGGATATTTGCGAAGCCACCCTTCGACAAGCTCAGGGCGAGCGGAGTCCTTCTTACAAAGGAAAGAATATGCACGAAATGATTGAGAGTAGCGTGGCTTACCTCGCCCTCAAAGCGGCTCAAAAGATCTACGGCAAAGCGCCCGCCGCATTACAGCCGGAAGAGTCCGAACGTGTGCAGACCATGGCGCAGAAACAGCACCGACTGGAGACACGCGTCCTCGCTTCACCCGAGGCGCGTGGTGCGATGGTGCCGGCCTCCACCTTGGATCTCGCCATGCAGGAGATACGCGGACGTTATCAAAGCGAAGAGGAATACATCGAAGACATGGCGCGCAACGGTCTGGATGAGGCTGGTTTTGCCAGTGCTCTAGAGCGCGAGATGAAAGTGGAAGCCATCCTCGAAAAGGTAGGTGCCCGCGCAGAAGATGTGAGCGACATGGATGTCGAACTGTATTACCAATACCATCCAGAACAGTTCCGTAGACCTGAGACACGTTTGGCGCGCCACATCCTCATCACCATCAATGAGACCATCGCCGAGAACACGCGTGAAGTTGCGCAAAAGCGCATCTCAGAGATCGCGGTGAGATTGGCGAAAGAGCCCCTGCGTTTCGAAGAGCAGGCACTCAAACATTCCGAATGTCCGACGGCGCTTGAGGGGGGCAAGTTAGGCGACCTACCGCGGGGAAAACTCTTCCCCGAACTGGAAGCCGCATTGTTCCAGTTGAAGGCAGGCGAAGTGAGCGGTGCGATCGAATCTGAACTTGGCTTCCATGTAATGCGTTGCGACACCATCAGCGAAGCCAGCATCTTGGGTTACGAACAAGCCAAGGTGCATATTCGCAAGCTGCTAGAGCAAAAGCGCAAGCGTGCTTATCAGCAAGCTTGGATGAAGGAATTGCTGGGGGCTAAGTAACGAAGTGTCGGATGTCGGAGACTCGGCCATAAGAGACGCTGGGGAATTGCTGAAAAGGCAGATTGAATGTTCTGAAGGGTCGTCCGCTTCACTCCTGACAGCGGACGTTCAAAACTAAACGTTTGTAGGTGATCGACCGTCGCTTGCTAACCCTAAGCAGTCGTTAATGTCTGCTCAAATTAATTACGAAGCTGATTCCAATAATTCGAGGAGTTGGTGCGGGTGAAGGTGGTTTTAATAACGCGGGTCTAGTCTGACGAATCAACAATTGAAGTGTTCAGACTTTGGAGCAGAACTTCGTCGGGCTCGTTTTCAGTCGTACCAGCAGTTTGTATATTTAAATTCTTAGGTGATGCGTTACCAAGACCCAATACATCTATCACTTCATTGGTTGCAATTTGCGTAGTCCTATTGATGTTATTTGCATAGGCTATAGCCTCGTTCTTACTGTCAGGTATTGGCTGCGCATAAGTATCCACGAGCCCATCTGGGTTTGGAAGTGGGTGGCGGCTTAATATCTCATCACAGAGTTTTGCTACACCTCGTACCCCTTCTGGAGATCGCAGTATTCGACTGTCGGTCGAAAAAGTAGTGCCGTTCGCCAAAGCTATCTGAGTCGGATGTGCGCCCTGAAGATCAATATCGGACTGCGACTTAACCCATAGCAGATAAACACCGACAAGAGTTAAAGCGGCAAAGAGCAAAAATATCCAACCGCTCGCCAATCCTGTTGCAATGAGGATTGCACTACAGATAATGCAAATTGCCGCAATAACAGACAAAGCAACCAGCAATACCTGACTATGCATTGGATGCATTTCGATATTAGCCTTAAGTTCTGCAGCAGCTCCTGTATTTGTCATACAGCGCTATCAGTTATCGTTATGGTTCCATCATCATTTTTGACAGGAACAAAAGGCACTGTAAAGTTTTTTGATGCCCAATCGTAGCGGCCATTAAAGAGTTGAATAATCTTTGCAACCGACGGCCCATAAGAAATCACCGTAGTTGGATCAATTACGCATCTAATCAAATCAAAATTCAACGAAGATACTTCTAGGGTGCAGTTGTCAAACCGGCACCCGATAAATCTATAACCATCCAGCACGATTTTTTGTCTATTGTAGTAAAGCCCCTGAACCTCAGGTCGACGAAGTAAACCCAATAATCCTTGGGGAGGGGGCGGTGGTGCAGATCGCGTACCGCTCAATGCTGCAATGAGCCCATTGGGATAATTGTTCGTGTTGCTCATCTGAAAATACCTTTAAATGAATAGACTACTCGAAGCAATTACATGGATGCTTCAGTCAAGAATACATTTTGCAATCATGCATCAAACTAAATTGGATATCAACGATACAATCTATCAGAGGGTTAAAGGGGCTAGGCTCGGAATCAGTAGGGCATATCTGATATGGCTCTTATGGGTTAGCAAGCGACGGCCAAGCATCATCAAACTCTTAGTTTTGAACGTCCGCTGTCAGGAGTGAAGCGGACCTCACTTTAGAATTTTCAAGCAGCCTTCTCAGCAAATCCCCATCGACTCTTATGGCCGAGGACCCGCCCTCCATATTCACATTAAGGTTCAGGTTCAAGTTAAATTTTCACCCACTAAAAACGTTTGTTCGGCCTCATCACTTAGATAGTTTTTTCCTAATCCAGCTCGGGTTTCGACGGCAATCAAGAACGGCGAATACGGTGACCACGTCGTCGGCAACGCGGTAGTACACAGCGAATGGGAAACGTTTGGAGAGTAGCCGGTGGTAGCCCAGTACGACGCGATGTATTCCCGCAAAGTAGGCCAGTGAGTCGATGTCGGAGTAGAGCGTATCTAGACTAGAAAGTAGGTGCCGAGGCCATCTGCTTGTGATTTGTAGAATCGGTGGCCTTGTTCGAGATCGTCCTCTGCGCTACTGAGGATTTTGATCTTCATGCGACGTTTTTCTTGATTCTTTCTTTGGCTTCTGACCAGTCAGATACAGTCAGTTGGCCTGCATTCAAGGCAGCTTCGCGTTCATTGAGAATGTTTGCATGCCAGTCAGGAGATTCCAGATTTTTTTCGTTGCCGATCATGTCTGCCCAAAGTGTTTCCATGAGGTCTAATTTTTGGGTGAATGTAAGTTGGGCAATGGGAACTTCGAATCTGTTCATCATGGTGGTCTCCTGAAATTGCTGCCGTCAGTCTAACTAAATTCAGGTTCGGGCGCGGGTTCGGAATAATTTTGGGATGACCTAGTTACTCTAGGCAGAAATTTATGGATACCCGTGCTGTGTGAATCACAAAGCAAGATTCTTAATGCCGTGCAATTTGGATAAGTGACTTTGCCTGACGCTCACAGGATTGGCGCGTCTTCGTATCCAACACCTTGAGCCATTCGTTGGGAATATCATCCAGTCCATAAGTTGCCCCAGCCAACATCCCCGCAATCGCGCCAGTCGTATCTGCATCTCCTCCGCGATTCACCACATCGATCAGGCATGAGCGGAGATCATCCGTATCAAAGAAGCTTTGGAACACGGCTTGTATCGTATCGACGATGTATCCACTGGGATTCTGGATCTGGCGTATCGCGCGGAATTTGAATTGTGGGAATTGAGCGATCAAGGGACGCGCATGTTGATGCAGCAGATGTTTCTTATCCGCGCCGAGTAACGCATCTTGCACCATCAGGATCAAGGTCTCGCAAGCCGCATCGGAGAGCAGGCAGTTGTGTGTGACATGTGCTTGCGCGCGGCTTGCGGCGCGCACACATTCGGTCGGCTGGCCTAAGGTGGATAGTGCAACAGGCAGTAGCCGCATCGCGGCACCGTTGCCTGCGTCATGGTCGGAATAGGGCGCTTCTGGATTCCCCGTCTTGCGGAATTGAAGCAAGTTGCGTCGCACCGTGTTGCCGATGTCTACCGGCTTGCCGCGCATCCATTCATCGAACGCTTGCGCTACCGACAATGCATCGACCATCCCTGCAGTGATGATGGACTCGCCCAATGCCAGCGCCATCGTCGTGTCATCAGTGACTTGTCCTGGTTTGAGATGTAACCATCCACCGCCTCTGAGTTTGTCATGCACCACGTATTGCAACTGGATCTCGCGCGGCGTCATAAATTCCACCGTCGCACCGAGTGCGTCGCCGATGGCGAGTCCGAGGTAGGCAGCAGTGGCGCGGTCGGTGGTCATTGGGGTACGTGGGACTTGCTGGTTTCTACCCCCACCCTAGCCCTCCCCCTGCAAGGGGGAGGGGATACATTCCTTCCCCCTTGCAGGGGGGAGGTTGCACCCGCAAGAGGTAGGCCGTGGTTGTACGGCACTAAAGCGCCAACAACACACGCACGGATGGGGGTAGTGTTTCTCAACACACAATATCTCCGATGTTGGATGCCGCTAGATTGAATCAATCTTCTGGCCCGAAACACTTCAAATAATCTACGCAGTGCTCACAACTGGGCGAACGACAGGCGTTGATACCTTCCTTTTCACAGAGTTGCTTGTAGAGGAATTTCTTCCACTTCATGTCGTGAACGTTCTTGGCGGCCAGCGAGGGGAAGTTCTGTTTCATCAGCTGGCTCAGATTGTCGCGTGACCACAAACCCAAGTCTTGCCACAGGTGGTCGTTCGCCATACATGCATTGGTCACCACTTCCGCCATCCATTCTTCAGAACGATTTTGGAGCGCGCGATGTTCGAGTAGCAATGCGAGTACATCGTCTCGTTCCAGCGCGCGCGGATCAACGGCGTATAGCGAATGACGAACGACGAGTTCGACGCCGGGGTAGTGCAATGTCAACAAAGAGGCAAAGTCATCCGCATCCAATCCCAAGCCAGGCGGCAATGCACCTTCGCCCGCGATCTGGCTGGTGATCATCTGTGCGAACACGACATCGTTAGGTAAGCCGACAGCATGCGACATCAGTTCCGCATACAGGCCGGAAGATTCAAGATCGCTTCTCGCGTTCGTTCTCTCTCCCGCTTGCGGGGTAACCAGCGACTTGTCCGCTTGCGGGCTTAGTCGATTGGCTAGTTGTTCCACCAGAGAGTTAGAAAGGGGGGCTTGATACCTGCGCGTGCTGTCGGCTCGCATGATGGTTCCTTACTTGCTGGGGTACTCGATGAGCAGATCTTCATCACGCAATACCATCTGGCACGCCAAACGCCATTCGGTGGTGACGAGGTCATTCACTTTCATCGCATCGACTTGCGCCTGAGTGATCTTGCCTTCCTGCTTCAACACGGTGATCTCGCGGTCGGTGAGCGGGCCAGCCATCGGTCCCTTGTTGGACAGGTTGGTGACCTTCACGAGGCAGGTCGAACATTCCCCGTTCTCGCAACCGAAATCGATGGGGATGTGATTCTCCTTAGCCATGACCAGTACGGTCTTGACGAGGCTGCCTGCGGGCATGTAGATGGTCTTGTCTTTGTGCAGGGGGCTAGAAAATGTGATGTTTGGCATTGCGCTTACTCCTACTTGGGTTATAAAAAATCGTTAAGCCTTCACGACGATGTCGCCGCCCAGCACTTGTGCCTGACAGGCGAGACGGTCACTCCGACCGGCCATGTTCTCTTGCAACACCTTGTCTTCCAGCACCGAGCGTTCGCTCATGTGCTCCATGCCGCTCTTGATCTTCATGATGCAGGTGCCGCATTCACCTTCGCGGCAACCATAGGTGATGCTGGCGCCGACCTTTTCCGATATTTCGATCAGACGTGTGCCTGCTGGCACAGAAACGGTGATGCCCAATTTTTCAAAAGTGACGTTTGCCTTAGGCATGTGATTGCTCCTGTGCGAATAGTTCTGACATTGAGATGACACGGTTTTGAACCGTGCCGGAGAGATGTTGTGCGAGTTGCACACCGAGGTCGCGGCAAAGTGCGAGCTCTTCTTCGGTGGGGATGAGGCGTGCGCGTACGCCTTTGATCGGCACACGCATCTTCAGGCCGCGCAGACGGTCCTCGATCATGTTGATCGCCTCACCGCTCCAGCCATACGAGCCGAATGCCGCGCCGAGTTTGTCGCGCACCTTGATGACGGCCAGCGAAGAAAGTAAGTCCCACACCGGTTTCACCGCGTCGCCGTTGATGGTGGGTGAGCCGATGGCGAGTCCATCCGCCTCTTCGATCAGATCCACGAAAGGTAAGTTGCCACCTGCTTGCAAGTCATACATCGAGACACGCACACCCGGCACCGTCTCCGCACCATCCACCACGGCTTGTGCCATGCGTGCGGTGTTGCCGTAGGACGAGATGTAGAACACCAGCAATGATTTATTGTTTGCGCCCACTTCGTTGTGCAACAAGGGCGAAGCGAGTTGGCGGTAGCGCTGCATGTAACTCAGCGGGGCTTCGCGCAAGATAGGGCCGTGGGCGGGAGCGATGAGTTTGAGCGGCAGCGGCTCCAGCAGTTCGAGTGCATTCAGCACATACTCGCGGAAAGGCCGCATGATGTGCTGGTAGTAGTATTCGAAAGAGAAGCGGAAATCGCCGACTTGGTCGTTGAACAAACGCGCATCACAGAAATGGCAACCAAACACATCACCACTGAACAAGATGCCTTGCTCTTCGATCAGCGTGCATTGTGTATCTGGCCAATGTAGAAAAGGCGTGGTGAAGAAACGTAATGTGCGGCCACCCAGCTCGACATGGTCACCTGTCTCAACGACGTTGTATTTGAGTGCGGCATCCTTCACCAATGCCTTGAGCATCAACTGCCCTTTGGTCGAGATATACAGCTTGGCCTGCGGTGCGCGGCGCATCAGTTCGGGCAATGCACCACTGTGGTCTGGCTCCAGATGATTCAGCACGATGGTGGTGATCTCATCGTAAGAGGCGACTTGTTCCAAGCGTCTGAAGAATTCTTCGGCGTGTGATGCTTTGACGGTGTCGATGATGGCGACGCCCTCCGTGCCACGCACACAATATGAATTGTAGGTCGTACCGTTAGCGGTCTTGAGGATGATGTCGAATTCGCGCAAGCCAGGATCGAGCGCGCCTATCCAGTGCGTGCCGGGTGCGATCTCGACAGCGTCTGGTGTCTGGATCATGGCGCAGCACTCGGCGCGGGGCAGGGCTCAGACCGATTGCAGATGGGGCAGGGTTCTTCTTTCGGCTGACTGTCGTTGAGACCTATCCACGCATCCACTGCCTTGGCATCGAAACCGACACGCAACACACCTTCGACATCCATCAATGGACGACGGATGAGTATGGGTTCGACGAGCATCAATGCGAGTGCACTCTGCGTATCGAATGTCTCTGGGTCGATCTCGCCAGATTTCACTTTCGGCGCAGCAGGGTTGAACCACTTAGCCACAGGCAGCTCGCCGAAGAATGCACTCAGTCGTTCTGCCGTCCATTTCTCGGTGAGTAGATTCTTCGCCAATACGGTATGTCCCGATGCGGCCAACCACACCTTTTGTTTGGTGTTGTTGCCGCAGCCGGGTTTCTCGTAGAAGACGACGGTGGACATGATCTTGTGATCCCTCACGCCGCCAATTTTTGCGTGGGGATGCCCGTGAGTGAACCCAGAGGATTCATGGGCAAACCATCCGCGTTGAGGATGGCACCTTCGATCGGGCAGATGCTAGAACATTGCGAATCTGCAAAATCACCGGCGCATTCGTTGCACTTGTCCGGGTCGATCAGGAAGTGTGGTTTCGCCTCGTAGATAGCCTGACTCGGGCACAGCGGTTGGCAGGCCCAGCAGTTGGTGCATAGTTCGATGATCTCTAGAGCCATGATGATTTCCTTTGCCTATTTAGTCCCTCCCGCCGCAGGCGGGAGAGGGGAAGGGAGTTATGCCACCTTCTGTTGCTCGTCTAATTTTGGCGCCAACTTGCCCGCCACGCGCATCTCTTCATAGACCTTGAGCACCGCGTCTTCGATCGCTTCCATCGCGTGTTCGCCATTCGGTTGTATGCCAGCGGCTTCCAACGGTCCCCATGGTTCGTAACCGACCTTGCTGCACAACACGACCTCACATCCGGCCAATACTCGCAGCGTCACATCCAAGGCGCTCTCACCATCACCGCAGGTGTCGCCACCTTCACAGTAAGGCGTGGTCTTGCGGTGGCCGATGAAGCGCACACCTGCGTTGGAGGCTTCGTAGATCAAGAACTCGCTGGCATGGCCGAAGTGTTCGTTGATCACACCATTGCCTTTGGTGGCGACCGCCATCAAGACCGCACGTGAATCATCCTTCGGTTTAGAACCTTGGATGCTGACCAACTGCATCTTGGCTTCCTTGGCGAGACGTTTGCCTTCCAACTCTTCATTGATCGCCGCATGCACCTCGGCACGCATCTTCATCGCCTCGGGGTAGTTGATCTCCATCTGCTCGACCTTGTCCATGGTGAACTCGGCACCTCTATCCTCGCCCAGCAGGCCGACTGCATCGGCACGGCACTGGCGGCAATGGCGCATCATGTTCATGTCGCCCTCGCAGGCATCCTGCAAGGATTGCAACTCTTCCGGTGTCGGTCCACGTTGGCCAGTGAGGCCGTAATAAGTGCCGTGTTCCGCTTCCGAGATGAGTGGCATCACGTTGTGCAGGAACGCACCCTTGGCCTTCACGATCTTGGATACTTCAGCCAGATGTTGATCGTTCACGCCGGGGATCATCACTGAGTTCACTTTGACCAAGATGCCCTTGGCGACCAGCATCTCCAAACCCTTCTGTTGTTGCTCGATGAGGATCACAGCACCTTCACGTCCCTTGATGCGCTTGTTCTTCCAGAAGATCCACGGATAGATCTGCGCACCCACGTCAGGATCGACGCAGTTGATGGTGATGGTCACGTGGTCGATGTTGTACTTAGATAACTCTTCCACCTGCTCGGGCAGCGACAGCCCGTTGGTCGACACGCACAGCTTGATGTCCGGTGCTTGCTCGGACAGCATGCGGAACGTCTCGAAGGTACGCTCTGGGTTCGCCAAAGGATCACCAGGGCCGGCGATGCCCAGCACCGTCATCTGCGGGATGTTGGCTGCGACAGCCAGCACTTTTTTCACTGCCTGTACCGGATGATGCAACTCGGAAACCACGCCGGGGCGTGACTCGTTGGCGCAGTCATATTTGCGATTGCAGTAATTACATTGGATGTTGCAAGCCGGGGCGACCGCCACATGCATACGCGCAAAGTAGTGGTGTGCCTCTTCCGAATAACAAGGATGGTTGAACACCTTCTCGCGGATATGCTCCGGCAAGTGGTTCATCTGATCGTCGGTAGAGCCGCACGATCCGGCAGAGCAGCCGCCGCCTGAGGCGGCTTCGCTGGGTGTGTTGTTCAGTACGGGTAGTTGCACGATGTGTCCTCCGCTATGGTCTGCCTAGCTATCAGCAAACAGCGTGCCTATCGTTTGTAGCATCCCAACTCATTGTTTTGTAATCACATGGCAGATTGAAAAACGAATGCTGTTGTAAATGACACATGACAGTGTGTGTGGCTTGTCACGAGTACGACAAAAAGTTAAAGCGGGTGCGGCTACCTAGGGGAGTTGAGCAAGTTTGCGGCCAATGATGGGGAGGTAATACCCAAGTATGAAAGTCAAGATTCGTTTGTGATCAGCGGCTTGAGTGCTGCATGGGATTAGCGTGAGTAGGCGGTGGCACTGTAATTGCATTCTGTATCGGCAACACAACGGCGATACAAGGGGAATAAAGATGCAACAACCAGAACTGATCACACGAGAAGCAGCACTGCGCGTGGCATTGGCAGCACGCTCATTACCCAACACCACCTTGCCGCAACTGATCGAAGTATTGCAAACGCGTTTGGGCGACAAGTTGGATGCCGATATTTTGCGCACATTCACAGTCACCGATTTAAAGACGGGTTTTGGTAGCTTAGATGGCGAAGAAGATGGCGAAGACATCGGCATCGGTCTGGAGGCGATGAAGCTGGCGGTGCGTATCTTGTGGGGCGACGCAGAGGCGGATGAAAAACTGCCAGAAGTGCAGCCATATACCGAGGGTGACATTCCTGATTCCGTGCGCGTGGCTATCGCCTCCGACATCGGCATGACACTGAGTGGACATTTTGGATCGTGTTTACGCTTTCTGGTGTATCAGGTGTCAGCCACCGACAGCCGCTTGATCGATATTCGCTCCGCATTGGAGGCGGATTTCGCCGAAGATAAAAATGCGTTCCGCGCGCAGATCATTGGCGACTGTCATGTGGTGTATATCGTTTCAGTTGGCGGGCCGGCTGCTGCCAAGATCATCCGCGCCAACATCTATCCGATCAAACGCCCCGAAGGCGGTACGGCAGAAGACGTGATCGCCGAGTTCCAACAAGCGATGCTGAAATCGCCGCCGCCCTGGATGCTAAAAATATTGGGCGTCGCCGCCGAGCAGCGTCTAAAAAATTACGCTGCAACGGAAGTGCAGGAGTGATGCATGGCGAAGCCCAAGCACAATCCCTATCTAACCACGAGTGAGCTGATCACCAATGCTATCGGCACCGCCAAGGTGTTGGGCGAGAACCGACGCATCACCAATTTAGTTTCCAGCAGCATAGGCAAATTCATCTTGGAAATGGATGACAGCGATGCGGGGGATGAACTGCTGGCGCATGCGTTGAGTTGCATCAGCACACAGGATGCCGAGCATGTTCCCAATTTGTACGCGTCACTCAACGCACTGTTAGCTGCACGCGCATGAAACATCATCTCGATTGGTCAGCTTACGAAACAGCAGGGCAGGGTGACGCCTATGCAGGCATCCCCGCGACAGGCGGCGACTTCGCCAAAGCAGTGGCCGTGTGTATCGGTGACAAACAATGCCAACGCAAACCCAAAGGTGTGATGTGTCCCAGCTTCCGCGCTACCGACGACGTTGCACATTCTCCCGGCGAGCGAGTGAAAGTGCTCAAGGCCGCACTCAACGGCGAGCTGGGTGACGATGCCTTTGCCGACCCGCGCTTAGCGAGCGCGATGGAACTTTGTGTCGGCTGTAAAGGCTGCAAACGCGAATGCGCCAACCAAGTCGATATGGCCGCCATCAAGATCGAATATCAAGCACAACGTAATGCGCAGATAGGCGTGCCCTTGCGCGATCTATTAGTGGCGACACTGCCAGATCAATTGCAGCATCGCCGTTTCGTGCGCAGCCTCATCCGCTGGCGCAACCGTGCACCGTGGCTGGCGCAGTTGGGCGAAAGGTTCTTAGGGATTTCGGCTAAGCGCAAACTACCTGAGCCTGCAACTACTCCGTTCGTGCTGAGTAGCGCAGCGTATCGAAGCATGAGCGGAGTAGTAACTTCGAATCAAGGAAGCGACCGCGATGTCATCCTCTTCGTCGATACCTTCGCCATGCATTTCGATCCAGAGATCGCCCACGCCGCACATCAAGTGCTGACTGCCGCAGGCTACAACGTCAGCATCTTGCAAGCACTGGCCGATGATGATGAACCCGAGCGTGCTTTATGTTGTGGTCGTACCTATCTCTCGCTAGGGCAAGTTGATGCGGCACGGCATGAGGCGCAACGCATGCATCGTGCATTACGTCCAGCGTTGGAAGCGGGCACTCCCATCGTCGGTTTGGAGCCATCGTGCATCCTCTCTCTGCGCGACGATCATTTGAAACTGGGCTTGGGCGAAGCGGCCATCGCGCTATCGAAACAGGTCTATCTGTTTGAAGAATTCATCGCGCGTGAACATGATCGCAAACGCTTCACCCTCGAATTCAAACCCCTGCCGCAAGGCAAGACATTGGTACACGGACACTGCCACCAGAAAGCCGTGGGGGCGATGAAGTCATTGCGCAAAGTGTTGCGCCTCATCCCCGAGTTCGAATTCGAATTCATCGAAGCCAGTTGCTGCGGCATGGCGGGCAGCTTCGGCGTGGAAGCAGAACACGCCGACATCTCGATGCGCATGGCCGAGCTTGATCTGTTACCCGCGTTACGTGCCGAACCCGATGCGACCATCCTCGCCAACGGTTTCTCGTGTCGTCACCAGATACGCGAAGGCGCGGCGCGGCAGTCACACCATGTGGCATTGCTGATGCGTGATGCACTCAAGGAACCATCGCCATGTTGATCGGTGCGCTACTCGGCCTCATGCGCCAACTCGGCTTGGATATCGTCACCCTGACCGAAGAGATCGACGAAGCCGAGTTCTTCGCCAGCCGCCTCACGCGCATGCAGACCCTGCAACTGCTCACCAGCATGTCCAAGACCGCCGCCGCAGTGCCGATGGAAGTGCAAGCGCGTATGCCGCAGATCGACTGGGCTGCATGGGCCGCATTGCCAGACAAACTCGCGCACCCGACACAACATCCATTTCAGATATGGGTCACCATCAAAGAACTCACCCCGATGACCGTACAGCAACTGAACGAGTACAGAAGAGTGCAGCCAAAGTTATTCTCTGTCGTGCCGTGAGCTGATATTTCCTAGGTTGCCTATTCATTTCAGCCTTACTATAATCAAATACGTAAGGACAAAAGGAGATCGATATGACAGCCGATGCCACACTGACCAGCAAAGGGCAGACAACTATTCCCAAGGAAATTCGCGACAGTCTTAACATGAAGGCGGGCGACCGTATGACCTTCACCTTGATGCCCGATGCAACAGTCGTCATGCGTGTAAAAAGCAAAAGCATCACTGACCTAGCCGGCGCATTGTACAAAAAGGGTCGCAAAGCTATTCCTGTCGAGCAACTATCACGCTGATGCTTGGGATCGACACAAACGTTCTGGTTCGTTATCTGGTTCAAGATGACGAGGCTCAGTTCGAGAAAGCGCGCAGACTTATAAAACGCGAAGTCGTTGCAGGGCGCAAAGTTTTCGTGAACCAATTAGTGCTCATGGAGACCGAATGGGTACTGCGAAGCAGATATGTCATTCCCAAAGTCCAGATCATTGAAGCGATCTCGGGCCTACTCGATTCTGCTGAAATTCATTTTGAAGATGAGCCAACGATCGAGGAGGCGCTTTTTATTTGGAAAGATAGTGGTGCTGATTTCGCCGATTGTCTAATTGGTGCGAAAAATCGTCGGTTAGGATGTAGAGCAACAGCCACGTTCGATGTGAAAGCATCCAAGTTGTCAGGATTCATGGCTGCCTGACGAAACGAGATCAATCGAGTCTGACCCTGAGGTCTCGATGTTGCCGTCGCGCCGTCCGAGGGGGCGGCGTAAATTAGATCTGGCTATTGCTTGCGGCTCAATCCCTGATTTCCAGCGGTGCGACCTTCTCCAGAAATACGGCACCGGGAATGTGTTGTTTTCCCCATTCTCGCATGGCGCGCAGTATCGGTCCGAGGGCTGCGCCACGGCTGGTAAGGAAATATTCCGCGCGCGGCGGATTGTCCTGATAGAACTCTTTTTTGACGAGTCCCGCCGCTTCAAGGCGCTTCAGGCGTTCGGCCAGAATGTTGGTGGGTATCGCTTCTGCCGAAGCCTGAAATTCGCCGTAGCGGTGCTTGCCCAGAAACAGGTCGCGCACCACGATCAGCGTCCATTTGTCACCCACGATGTCTAACACACCCGCGACTGGGCAGGTCGAGCGGTAGTTGTCGGGAAAGGAGGGCGTGCGGGCTGTTTTTTTCATCGGCGGGCACTTTAGTCTTGATGCTTGCAATTTGCAAGTTACGTGGGATAGCATGTCACTTGCTTTTTAAAAGTGACATTTCAACTTAACAGCACAGGAGCAATGATGCGCACACAAGGCAATCACTACACCCTCGATCAGATCGGGGCATTGGATAATCTCGATCAGCGGAATTTCAGGGGCATACCGGGCAAGCATTTTGTCGGCAACGACCTTGGCCTCACAGGCTGCGAGGTGTCGATCAACAAACTGCCCGCAGGTAAAGGCATGCCATTCGTCCATGCGCACAAGAAAAACGAAGAGCTGTATATCGTACTGCGCGGCAGCGGTACGTTCTATGTGGACGGTGGGGAGTTTCCGCTTGCGGAAGGCAGTTTGATACGAGTTGCCCCGGATGGCGCGCGCGCCCTGACGGCGGGCGATGAAGATTTGTATTTCATCTGCATTCAAGCCGAAGCGGGCAGCCTGATGCAGGCGACGTTGGAGGATGGATATAAACTGCCGGTTCTCGCATCGTGGATGCAAGCCTAAGCAAATTCCGTATCTACCCAATCCTTGATCGCTACCTAACGCAAATCCGATAGACCTTGTACTCGGCACGTTTGGCCGGTAGTTGTGGTGATTCAGGATCAAGCTCGAATACGCTTTCGACATAGGCGAGGTCGATATCGAACTTTGATGTGAAGAGTGAGGTGATCTCTGCATCGATGCCATTGGCTTGTGCCACGGTCGCATCTTCAGCGGCATCCTCGATGGTCAGCAACAATATCTTGGCGGTATTCGGCACGAGTCGGCTTAACTGTTCGACGTATCGACCGCGAATGTTCTCGGGCAATGCGGTGAGTGAAGCGCGGTCATACACGGTGTCGAAGTGGCCGATGTCTTCTGCGGTCAGGGCGAAGTAGTCGCCGCACAAGATGCTCAGATTGCCGTCGTTCCATAAGGTGAACTGTCCTACCTGTCGTTGCACAGGATGCAAACCGTTCTCGCGGAAGAATCCTTCCACCGCCACGGGGCTCAACTCGACACCGATCACTTCATGTCCTTGTTGAGACAGCCACAGCATGTCCAGACTCTTGCCACACAGCGGTACGAACACGCGACTACTTCGAGTCGATTCCAAGCTGGGCCAGAATCGACACAGCAAAGGATTGACGAGTGATTGGTGGAAATCGGTGCGTTGGGCTAGCCAGAATTCCAGCCACAGGCGGTCATCCTGATTGGTGAGAACAGCGCCTATCGAACTAACCTTTGATGAGTCTGGGGTCACCCGGCGATGTTCTCGGCATCGAATGTCATTTCAGTGATCTCACCATCGATGTCAGTGATCTGGGCCAGCTCAAGTTTGCCGTTGGCATGATAGGTGTAGCGATGTGATAGCTCGGTCTCACCATAGGCGAGTTTGTCGAAGCCGGTGAGTCTGTCTTGCGCATCGAAGTAACCGCGAAAGAAGGTGTTGCGATTCTCAACTTCGCTAGGCTGCAATTCATTCACCAACTTGAACGGTAATTTGACGCCGGTGTAGGTGACAAAGAACCGGACTGTCGCCCGGTCCTCGTTGTTCGTCATGCTCATCACGGTCATGCGCGCAACAATGCTTTGGCCATTCTTTCGGAAAGTTGGTCAGCCGTGAACTGAGGTTCATTGGGCGGATACAGTTCATCCTCGATGAATTGGAAGCCACCTTCTTTTGCCAGCGTGAGTAACTCGCGCACTTTTTGGCAGGCAGCCAGTTTTTCTTTCAGCTCTGGATCGGCTTTAGCTTTTTCGGAAAACGCTTTGATATCTTTGATCGCCATGGGGGTCTCTTCTATCTTTCAATGATTGAAAAACACATCGGACAAAAATGTTTGTCTGATGCGGTAGGTCGTTTGTCGTACTTTTGACCTTGAAGATAGAGCAGCAAATTACATGCCTGATGAACTGAATCGGTTTGTAAGTAGTGAATACTGCTTAGCCAGTTCTACCTTGTTTGTAAGCATTGTCGGGTTGAAACCCGACCTACCCACCGTCGCCTGTAGGTCGGGATTTATCCCGACGCGAACCGTTTCGGAATCGGCGATTTGTCGGATTGAAATCCGACCTGCCCACTGTCGCCTGTAGGTCGGGATTTATCCCGACACGAACCGTTTCGGCATCGGCGAATTGTCGGGTTGAAACCCGACCTACCCACCGTCGCCTGTAGGTCGGGATTTATCCCGACACGAACCGTTTCGGCATCGGCGAATTGTCGGGTTGAAACCCGACCTACCTACTGTCGCCTGTAGGTCGGGATTTATCCCGACGCGAACCATTCCGGCATCGGGTAATTGTCGGATTGAAATCCGACCTACAAGGTTGTGTTTTTTTGGATTAGATCTGCCGCACTTTGATGTTCAGCGTCTGGATGCGGTAGGCGATCTGACGTGGCGACATATCGAGCAGACGCGCCGCTTTGGCTTGTACCCAACCCGCTTGTTCAAGTGCGGCGATAACACGTTCGCGTTCGTCCAGATTCGGATCATCTAGGTTGAGGCTTTGTATCGCGCCGTGGCTGGTCGAGATCTTTTCGTCGATGCCGGTGAGTAGGATGGCATCGCGGTCGATCTGATTTCCCTCGGTCATCACAGAGGCGCGTTCCAGACAATTCTCCAGTTCACGCACGTTGCCCGGCCAGTCGTGATGCATCAGCACACGTAATGCGGTGTCGGCCAAACTAAGCGTACGACCTTGTTTGGTGCCGATCTTGTCCACGAGGAAACGCGCGATCTCGGGTACGTCTTCCATGCGTTCACGCACAGGCGGCAAGTAGAGTGGCATCACGTTGAGGCGGTAATACAAGTCCTCACGGAAGCGACCTTTCTCGACCTCAGCCTCAAGGTCGCGGTGCGTGGCGGCAACGACGCGCACATCCACTTTGATGGTCTTGGTGCCGCCGACCCGTTCTAATTCACCTTCCTGTAACACGCGCAATAACTTCGCTTGGAACGAGGCGGAGATCTCGCCGATTTCGTCGAGGAACACCGTGCCGCCTTCGGCTTGTTCGAAGCGTCCTTTGCGTTGTGCCACCGCGCCGGTGAACGAACCTTTCTCGTGACCGAACAATTCGGATTCCAACAACGTCTCAGGCAAAGCGGCGCAGTTCAGTTTGACGAAGCTGCCGCGTGCACGTGGCGAGTTGTAATGGATGGCGTTAGCGATGAGTTCCTTACCGGTACCTGTCTCGCCACGGATCAACACGGTGGTGTTCCACTTGGCGACCAAGCGCACTTGCTCGAATATTTTCTTCATCGACTGGGTGTGGCCGATGATGTTGTCAAAGCCAAACTGGCTGCGCACGTTTCTGCGTAGCACATCGCGCTCTTCCACGATCTCCATCTTTTCTTGTGCGACCTCGTGCGACAGGCGTACGCTCTGCCCGATGAGGTTGGCGACCATCTCAAGAAAACGTTGGTACTCGTTGAGTAGTTTCTTCATGCCGGGGGCGGGTTGTGCAGCCAACACGCCGACCACTTTTTTGCCGACACGAATGGGTACGCCAACAAAGGAACCTTGCGGGTTGTAAATGCCCATGCGACTCAAGAAGCGCGGCTCATCCATGATGCAATTCACCACGATGCTGTTGCCGCTCTTCAAGATGTTACCCACCACGCCTTCACCCGGCAGATAACTCACCTCTTCGGTGACCGTGTCGGACACGCCATACACCAGCGACACTTGCATCTCTCCACTTGCGACATCCATCAGGCTGACCATGCCGCGCTCCAGCGCCATGCCTTCATGTAATGCGTTCAGCACGCCATCCAATGTCTGTTTGAAATTGAGCGAATGCGATAACACCTTACTCACCTGATACAGCGTCTCCAGCTCGGAGCGCAGCAGGTCAAGCTCGTGTTCAGACCAACCTTCCGTGCGGGCATTAGACATGAACGACTCCTTTCGCACTCGGTAGTTGGACGCGTACGCGACATCCATTGTTGAAGGTCGGATCGAAGTCGACAGTGCCGCCATGTTGGCTCACTACTTCTTGCGCCATGGCGAGGCCAAGTCCGAGATGTTGTTGTGCCGCCCCCTTGGTCGTGAAGAAAGGTTGGAAGGCTTTGTTGCGAATATCCTCTGCGATGCCGGGGCCGCTGTCCTCGACCATCACCTCGAAGTGATCAGCATGTAACACGCAGGCGATCTTGATCTCGCGCCGACCACCACGTTTAAGGTTCACCGCATCGATGGCGTTAGCGAGGAGCTGTTTGAACAAATTGCTGAGTTGTGTGGAATTGCCTGTCATCACCGCAGGTTTGTTAGAGGGTAACCATTCGACCACGATGTTGGCTCCCAACAGATCACCCGTGGTGATCTTCAAGAGATCCGAGATGACTTCGTTTAGATCGACAGGGTGCATCTCTTCATTGAGTTGCTCGGGGATACAAGCGCGTAATCTTTCCAGTGCTGCACGGCTCTGTTGTATCGCCTCGTCGAGTGCACTGGCTGAAATGATGCCATTGATGCCTTCAAGCGAAGATGACGCTCTGGAGAGCCGTCTCTCTAGCATGTGCGCGACGGCATTCAGCATGTTGAGCGGGCCTTCTAACTGATATACCGCACCGGCCAACGTCTCGCGCAATCCTTGGATGCGCTCTTGCTCAGACAGCAGCGCACGCAGACCGTTGATGCGCAATGCCTCTTGTTGTTGCTTGAGTTGGCTGATGTCTTGGATGGTGAGCAGCAGGTAGTGGCGGCGTTGTGGCTCATAGAAAGCATCGGCACCCACGTCATGCTCCTCGAACCAAGACACTGCGCAAGAGAACCAGCGTGCGTGATGGTTAGATAGTTCGATGCAGACCTCGCGTGCGGCGATGTTGCGGTGTTTTTCCTGAGCGTCAGCGAATGTGTTACCCAGTTGCGAACGCAGCTCACCCAGTATCTGAAGGGCAGGCTCCCTACCAAGGTCGCTCACTAATTTTTTGTATTCCTGATTGTCCAGCACGACGTGTTCCTGATCGTCCAAAAGCACGATGGCAACTTGCGCAGAATCCACAACGGATTCGATCAGGGTCTTCTGGTTTTGTACTTGACGTTCTAGCCGATGCACTTCCGTTACATCGCGCTGCATGCCGAGGAAATGTGTCGTTATGCCTTCTTCATCCACCACGGGGGTGATGGTCACGTCCGCTAGATAGCGACTGCCATCTTTGCGTTTGTTCACCAACAGTCCGTTCCAAGGGCGCTGACGTTTGATCTGCGCCCACAAAGTTTCATATACCAACTTGGGTGTGACACGGTAAGACAAGGTGGACTGATTCAGCCCGATGAGTTCGCTTTGTTCGTAGCCGGTGATGCGTTGGAACGCTGCATTGGCATACAGGATGTTGGCGCGCGCATCGGTGATCGAGATTGCTTGCGAAGCTTGCGCTACCCCTTGACGGAACAGATGGGCAGGTAAGTCGTTGTGCTGTTCTTCAGGCGTATCGGGTGTGGCAGGTTGCTTGGCCATGACAGCTCCATTTCGTGATGACAAAAATAAATCAGCAATATCCATGCCCATAAAAATGTCTTATCCCATACAACCCTACACACCCTGCTGCTTGTAGGGTTTGCGACATCGGCGTTGTTTGTGGTCTGACAATGACAACAAATATTGCGCACACGTCTGGTGCGCTTCTCTATCGGATGCTTGATTCTGAACGTTTCTATCGTTTTCATTTCTTTCTGGCACGAGGCTTGCGAGATGGAGCGCAGGAGAACGACGAAATGAAGGAATACCTATTGCTGTTGCTTGCCACTGCACTCGTGAACAACGTGGTGTTGGTGAAGTTTTTGGGACTGTGCCCCTTCATGGGCGTGTCCAAAAAAATGGATGGCGCCTTGGGCATGGGGATGGCCACGACTTTCGTATTGACGCTGACGACTGCGATGACGTGGATGCTGGAGCATTGGCTGTTGATGCCTTTGGGTATCCAGTTTCTACGCATCCTCGCTTTCATTCTCACCATCGCGGCGGTAGTGCAATTCACCGAGATGGTCATCCGCAAGGTCAGTCCCGGGCTTTATCAAGTGCTGGGTATTTATCTGCCACTCATTACCACCAACTGTGCGGTGCTGGGTATCGCTTTGCTCAACGTGCAAGAGAAGAACGGTTTCATGCACAGCCTTTTATATGGCTTTGGATCGGCTGTGGGCTTCACCTTGGTGATGCTGTTATTCACGGGCTTGCGCATTCGATTGTCATTCGCGCAAGTGCCAAGCGCTTTCGTTGGTGCACCTATTGGATTCATCACGGCCAGTCTGCTAGCGCTGGCTTTCATGGGTTTCGCTGGATTGGCCGGACATTAAGGAATAGACATGCTGCTTGCTGCCATCATCAGTCTCACCGTATTAGGCGCCATCTTCGGATTGTTGCTCGGTGTCGCCGCGCGTTATCTGAAAGTCGAAGGCAATCCCTTGGTCGCCGAGATCGAACAACTACTGCCCGGATCGCAGTGCGGGCAATGCGGCTTCCCGGGTTGCACGGGCGCGGCACAAGCCTTGGCTGAGGGCGCAGCCCCTGTGACGCTGTGCCCGCCGGGCGGTCGCGCAGTGGTGCAAGCGTTGGCTGCCAAGCTAGGGGTCGAAGCCGATCTGTCTGGCGTGGAAGACGATGTGCCGAAGATGGCAGAAGTGAAGGAAGAACTCTGCATCGGCTGCACACGTTGCTTCAAGGTGTGTCCGACCGATGCCATCATGGGGGCAGCACAACAGATCCATTCCGTGTTCCGTGAAGCCTGCACGGCTTGCGGCAAGTGTGAGGAAGTGTGCCCGACCGAATCCATCAAACTGCAACCCATCCCTGTGACGCTGCAATCTTGGTACTGGCATAAGCCGAAAGTGGAGGCGGTATGAGCCTAAACTTTCCATTAGAGCCGAGCTGGTTCCTTCCCCCTTGCAGGGGGAAGGCTAGGATGGGGGTAGAGTCGAGAAGCCTCAGCGCTTCTACCCCCACCCTAACCCTCCCCCTGCAAGGGGGAGGGGATGTGATTGCGGATAGCACTATTGGCTTATTACATCTTGCAGGGAGCGCATCATGAAGCTCTTCGATCTGCGCGGCGGTGTGCATCCTGAAGGTAAAAAGAATCTCTCTGGCGAGCGTCACATCCGCGTGATGCCTTTACCCAAGAAGCTATTCGTTCCGATGCAGCAACACATCGGCGCACCCGCGACACCTTGCGTGAACCTTGGTGAACATGTGCTGAAAGGTCAGCTCATCGCCAAGGCACAAGGCGGGGTCTCATCCTCTATCCATGCGCCGACATCGGGTGTGATCATCGCCATCGGCGATCACGCAGCGCCCCATCCATCGGGGCTGCCTGTGCCGACCATCACGCTGGAGAGTGACGGCGAGGATAGGTGGGTCACGACAGAAGCGACCGATACGCCGTTCGCCTACAGTGCAGAAGACATCGCAGCGCGTGTCGCTGCTGCGGGGATCGTTGGCTTGGGCGGGGCGACGTTCCCGTCCGCACTCAAACTCAATCTCAGCCGCAACAGTGGTGTGCAGACGCTCATCATGAATGGGGGCGAATGCGAACCGTATCTGACTTGTGACGACCGCATCATGCGCGAACGTGCAGCAGAGATCATCGAAGGTATCCGTCTCATCGCTACCGCAGTGGATGCCAAAGAAGTGCTGGTCGGTATCGAGGACAACAAACCCGAAGCCATCGCCGCGATGCAGGTCGCCGCGCAAGGCAGCGCCGTCAAAGTCGTGACCATGCCGAGCATGTATCCGATGGGTTCGGAGAAACAGATCATCCAAGTGCTCACCGGCAAAGAGATCCCCGCAGGCGGACGTCCGTCCGACATCGGTGTTCTAGTTCATAACGTCGCCACTGCTTTTGCAGTGCAGCAGGCTCTCCGTTACGGCAAGCCTTTGCTCTCGCGCATCGTCACCGTGAGTGGCGGGGCGATCAAGACGCCGTGCAACGTGGAAGCGTTGATCGGCACGCCTGTCAGTGAGTTGATCGAATTCGCCGATGGTTTTGCGCGACCCGCTGCACGTATGGTGTTGGGCGGCCCGATGATGGGGCAGCAATTCACCCAGACCAATGTGCCTGTGGTGAAAGGGACGAGCGGTGTGTTGGCACTGACCTCGGATGAGATCGGGCAAGCAGAAGCTTCGCCCTGTATCCGTTGCTCCACGTGTGTGCGTGCCTGTCCAGTCGGCTTGTTGCCGCTGGAGATGGCAGCGCATATCCGCGTCTCTGATCTGACGGGTGCGGTCGATCTGGGATTGAAGGATTGCATCGCCTGCGGTTCATGTTCGTATGTCTGCCCAGCGCACATCCCACTGGTGCATTTCTTCAACTACGCCAAGGGCGACCTCGCCGCGCAGGAACGTAGCAAATTGAAACAGGAAGCCACCAAGAAACTGGCGAACGCACGCAACGAGCGCATGGCGCGCATCGAACGTGAACGCGCCGAAGCGATGGCAAAACGCAAAGCCGCAAAAGAAGCTAGAGAGCGTGCCGCCAAGGAAGCGGCAGCGAAGGTGGAGGCGGTATGAGTCACTTTGGATATTTCTGCTCCCTTCTCCCGCAAGCGGGAGAAGGGCTGGGGATGAGGGGCGACGGGTACACGCCAAGTGTTGCTTCAGTTAACCATCCCTCACCCCAACCCCTCTCCCGCTTGCGGGCGAGGGGCTTAGATAAAAGTAGCTTAGATATTTTGGTGAGAAATCAATCATGAACAATATCGCACACTCACCTCACGCACACGCCCCCATCTCCATCGGCAAAGTGATGGGCACGGTCCTTCTCGCGCTGATACCCGCCACGCTGTTCGGCTTCTGGCTGTATGGTTGGCCTGCGGTCAATCTGTGGGCAGTGTCGTTGATCGCCGCTATCGTGGGCGAAGCTTTTGTCATCCGCCTGCAAGACCGTGCGGTACGTCCTGCATTGATGGATGGTTCCGGCATTCTCACTGCGTGGTTGCTGGCGATCTCGTTGCCTCCCTTCGCACCTTGGTGGATCGCGGTGCTGGGCAGTTTGTTCGCCGTCATCATCAGCAAACAACTCTTCGGTGGCTTGGGGCAGAACGTGTTCAATCCAGCGATGGCGGCACGTGTGATGTTGCTCATCTCGTTCCCGCTGGAGATGACCACATGGGTCGCGGCCACGCCGATGGGTTCGGCGCAAGCACCCGGACTGATGCAAAGTCTGGGCATCACCTTCCTGAGCCAACCTATAGACGGCATGGCTAGCGCTTCGCTGCTCGGCCATGTGAAGACTGACTACACGCTAGGTATCGGCCTCGAACAATCTTTGTCTGGCTACTACGTTCCCCTCGATGCGTTATGGGGCAGTCGCGTGGGTAGCATGGGCGAGACAGCTGCGGTGCTGCTGTTACTAGGTGGATTGTTCCTCATCGCGCGCCGCATCATCACTTGGCATGCACCCGTTGCCATGTTGCTGGGTGTGGCGGTACCCGCACTGATCTTTAATCTCATCGACGGCAATCACTATGCAGGTCCGATGGTGCATCTGTTGAGCGGTGGCCTCATGCTCGGTGCGTTCTTCATCGTAACCGATCCCGTCACTTCACCCAATACGGTATTGGGTCAATTCATATTCGGTCTCGGTTGTGGCTTGCTCACTTGGATCATCCGCACGTGGGGTGGTTATCCGGAAGGGGTGGCGTTCGCTGTGTTGTTGATGAATGCAGCCACACCGTTGATCGACCAGTACATCAAGCCGCGTATCTATGGCCGTGACCGCAAGGGCGCGCCACTGCCCGCGAACAAGGGGAATTGAGATGAGCCTCGAACAGTTACGCGGCAAGTTGTTCTATCAAGGGTTGTTGCTAGGGGGCGTGGCCTTGATCACCAGTGCGGCGTTGGCGTTCGCTTCGCGCGCCACTGAAGCGGACATCAAGGCCGCAGAAGCGGCAGACCTCAAACAATCCCTGTCGCAAGTGTTGCCGGGTGAATACGATAACGACTTACTCAACGACACGGTCACGCTAACGAGCGAGCAAGGCGAGATGTTGGTGTACCGCGCGCGCCGTGCGGGCAAGGTGGAGGCCGTGGTGTATCGCGTGGTGGGGTCGGGTTATGCCGGCGCCATCGTGTGTGTGATGGGTGTGTCGCGAGAAGGAAAAGTGTTGGGTGTGCGCGTCATCAAACATACCGAGACGCCAGGCTTGGGCGACAAGATCGAGCCCGCCAAAGGGAACTGGATTCATTCTTTCGAAGGTAAATGGTTAGGCGAACCCGTAGCTGAAAAATGGGCGGTGAAGAAAGACGGCGGTGTGTTCGACCAATTCGCTGGTGCGACCATCACGCCACGCGGTGTGGTCAAAGCAGTGAAGGGCGGGCTGGTCTTCTTCGAGAAAGAGCGTGCCCAATTGCTGGATGAGACTGGAGGTAAATCATGAACGAGAAATACGCCCGCATCACCCGCGATGGGCTGTGGAACAACAACGTGGTGTTCGCGCAGATGCTCGCACTGTGCCCCACACTTGCTGTGACCAGCAGCGCCACTAACGGACTGGGTATGGGGTTGGCGACCACGGCGGTATTGGTGGTCTCCAATATGCTCATCTCTAGCGTGCGCGAGTTCGTCAGCGCTGAGGTGCGCATCCCGGTCTACATCGTGCTCATCGCCACCCTAGTGACACTGCTCGACATGGCGCTGAATGCTTGGGTGCATGAACTCTACAAAGTGCTCGGTTTGTTTATCGCGCTGATCGTGGTCAACTGCGCCATCCTCGGACGTGCAGAATCTTTCGCGTCAAAGAATGGTGTGGCTGATTCCGCATTGGACGGTTTGATGATGGGTTTGGGGTTCACTGCTTCGCTGGTGCTCATCGGCGGTGTGCGCGAGATCTTCGGCAGTGGCACCTTGTTCGCCAATGCGCATCTTTTGTTGGGCCCCGCGTTCGCATTTTTAGAAACGACCATCGTGCCCGATTACAAAGGCTTCCTGCTGATGATCTTGCCGCCCGGCGGATTCATGGTGGTGGGCTTGTTGCTCGCGGCCAAGCGAGTGATCGATCAGCGTCAGGCGGAACGTGCAGATACGGCGGCAGCTGGAGCAGAGACAAGTTAACAAAGCCCGTTCGTCCTGAGTGGCGCGCGAAGCGCGGTGTATCGAAGGAGTGAACGGACAAATCAGGAGAACATCATGCAAGTCGGCGTCGCCTATTCTGAACCCGCACAACAACTCTGGCTTCGCTTCGAAGTGCCGGAAGAAAGCACCGTGCTCAGCGCGATCGAGCAATCAGGCATCCTCAAGAAATTCCCCGAGATAGATATCAGCACGTGCACCGTTGGCATCTTTGGCAAAGTGGCCGAGCTGGATGGGGCACTCAAACCGGGTGACCGCATCGAGATATACCGTGCGATCACGGCAGACCCTGCCACCGTGCCGCGCCGCGTGATCGCGGGCGATGATGAATGAGATGACTGCCCCCCTATGAGAATCAGCACACTCCACCAACGCCTAAGAGCAAAGAACCGTAACCAAGCGATGGTCATCGGCGTCACTTGGTACAACGAAGCCACGTGGGCTGAGGTCAAGGCGACAGCCACCGATCCGCAATGTTTCGAGCAGACCTTCGAGAAGTGGAAAGCGGTGGCGGTGAAGGCGCGCAGAGAGTTCCAACGTTCAGGTGTGCGCGCGATCGAATGTCATATCGTGCCGCAAGAACTCTTTGCGTGGTGTGAGCTACATGGTCAGGACAACAACTCCACCTCCAGAGCCGAATTCGTTTCCGCGAAGTTGACTGCAGAGTATGAAGGCAAGGCCTAATTGTGCGACGCTAGCCCTATTTAATATAAGTTTAATAAATTCTAGGCAGCCTGTTGGCTAGTATTGGAGTACAGCTATAAGACGAAATTAACTTAGGAGCGCACATGCCAAACACAGAAGTATTTTTCAAATGGTCTCCCGAATACAGCGTCAATATTCAGACCATCGACAATCAGCATCAGGAGTTAGTGAATATTCTCAATCGTTTGTTTATTGCGATTTCCAAGCATGAAGGTGACAAAGTGATTGCGGGAATATTGGATGCGTTGTTGGGTTATACGCAGACGCACTTTGCTTTGGAAGAGCGGCTGTTGAAGCAGGCAAAGTATAAGGATTTTGATGCCCACAAAGCAGAGCACGAAAAACTACTCGCGCAGCTCGACCAGTTGTGCAAAAAGCATTTATTGGAAGAGAAACCTATCTATTTCGAAATGCTCAGTTTCCTTAAAAACTGGCTGAAGGAACACATCAAGGGTGTGGATACGAAATACAGCGCGGCTTTGCAACTGTCAGGATTTTCTGTCGCAAGTTGGGAGCGTGAGGCGACAAGAGAATTTGCACGCATGTCCGACTCAAAGAAATGGTGGGAAGTTTGGAAGGCTGCTTGATTTGAACTGCGCGTAGCTGTCGTTTCAACCGTTAGCAGTCTGCTTCTTCAAAAATGCCACCAACGCACCATCCATCATCGCTAGATGCGTATCGAACCACTCCGCTAATCCCTCACGCACATAGGCGCGCACCAGCGGCAAATGGCCACGTTTGAGCGTGCGGTTGAGTTGTTGCAACTCACCCAAGATGCGGTGGTGTTCACCTTCATGCACACCCAAGCCCTGATACTTCGCTGCACGCATCAAGCGTCCTTCCGCCATGAAGTGTTCGCGGGTGTGCGCGATGAGTGTTTGGAACAACGCAGGGAACTCCGCATCCGTGGCCGCGATGAGCGCGGCCACCTGGGTGATGAACTCACGATGCGCGATGTCGATCTCATCTAGACCTAGCGTGTGGCGCGCCTCATCCCATCTGGCTTCGTGTTTGCTCATGCCGCAGCGAGGCTGCCGTTCCAACTTTGTGCAGCAGTGAGGATGTCCGCCACGTCGGCATTCACGATCTCGATGTTGAGCTTATCCAGATAACGTTTTTCTTTGTCGGTCGGATGCGGGATCAAGGCCCAACCAGCAGGCTTGTCTGCACCAAAGATGACATCAGAGAACACCATGCGGTCGGTGTCGCGGTTCAAACGCATACCGAGCAGCAGATAACGTTTGTTTTGGCGCATGCGCTTGACGAAGGACGGGATGGCGAAGCCTCCCATCAACTCGGTGATGTAGTCCACGAAGTCGGCATCCGATGCGATGTAGTTCGATTCCGGCAGGGGTGTGCCCAGCGGTTTGAATAAGATAGGCAGGCTGCTATCCACTGCTTCTTGCTCGATGGCGGAGTAGCTAGTGCCATCGTAGTTGAAGAGGCGGAAGCGATACTCTTTGCCGGACATGCGTGCGATACCGACGATGAGGGTGTGCGGTGTACTGGCGTATTGTTTTTGCAATTGCGTGTCGCGGTTGCAGTCGATGATGTAAGGCAGCTTTTGTTGCGCCAACCAAGTGTGCAGTGCAGAGGTGCTCCACTGTGTGTCGCGATAGGTCGCATCAAGGAACTTGTTCACGGCGGAACGGCCGCGTTTCAACTCCACGTTCATCGCCGCACGCGGGAATTCGAACATCAACTTGGGTGCCATCGGCTGCCCGTTGTTCATCGCCAGGATGAGACTGTCGCTGTCGGCGGGGATAGCCTTGCCGGTGGCTGGATCGATCACGCCATTGAGTGCGCCTGCGCCAAGGTAGGGAACGACACTGCCGTCGAATAGGCCAGTGAAGATGTTGTCGAATGTTGTGCTCATGTGAGATGACTCCGCGTGTTGGTAATGCGGGAATCACTCGCAATAAACGCGCCAGTCATACGAAGCCTGTAACGGCGGGGTTTGTGGTGCAGGAGGATTGGTGGCAAACCCGACAAAGGCTAAACCGTTGTCGGGAATGGGTATGGGGGTAGAGCGGATTCGCCTAGTCGATCGCACGCTGGAAGGCTATTTCAACGGCAGATAGACATCTGTTAGCAAGGCATGCTCTGGCGTGTCCAGCATCAGGTTCAGATAGTGGAAGAACAGCGGGAAATCGCGCAACTCTTCGCCGCTGTTCGGCAACCAGTCCCGATACAAGTAATAGGCTGCTTCGCCGATACGTTGATGCGAGCCTTGATGACGCACCACTGCGCAGCGACCTGCCGGGATGCGCTTGTTGATCACACCTTGCGGGTTGGCGGGCACGGCTTCTGTCACCGAGCCACAGATGTCGAAGCGGAAATCCGCCGGGGCCGTCGTGTCAGGATTGTCGTAGGCGATGCCGAAGCTGTCGCTGGTCTGGGTCGGTGACAGGCCGCTCGTCTTGCGCCAGTCGATGAATATCTTCACCGAATCATTGACCAGATCGGGTGGGCCGCGATGCTCAAATACTGCGATGGGTGTTTCCTCGAATTCCCAGATATTCACTTCCATTTGTTTACTCCTATCTATGTTGGGGAATCGGTAGCGCTCGTTCCAGGGTTGCCATTTTGGCTGTTGCCTGAATTCAGTCGGGGTTTGCCCGAAGGTGTTCTTGAACGCGCGCGAGAACGATTCCGGATTTTCGAAACCGGCATCCAGCGCGATGTCGGTGATCCGTTCTAGCGTGTTGAAGACCAGCCGGTAAGAGGCCCGCTTCAAACGCATCAACTGGATGTACCGCATCACACTGATGCCGCAGTAATCGGAGAACTGGCGATGAAAATGGAACTTCGAGAAATGCGCGACCTGACTCAATTGCTCCACGGACAACGGTTCGTCTAGGTGATGATCGATGAAATCGAACACCTTGTTGAATCGTGCCGCGTACAGGTCTGCTCTGGATGTGTTCACTGTCATATCTCCTTGGATGACAAGATACAGAGCAGAGCGGGGAAGTGCCTGACTGAGGTTGCGCATCTACACGCATGGCGCGAGAACCGCCGCTCTGTAGCGACGGCTGTAGTGTATCGCGGGAAGCTTATCGAGGAAGGATCGCACGCCGCAGCACTTGCGCCAGATGTTGCGATTCGCGCGCTGCACCGTCGCGTATCTGGTGACGGCAGCTGGTGCCGTTGGCGATCAGCAGCGTGTTTGCCTCGGCGGCGCGGACCTTGGGCAGCAATGAGAGTTCACCCATCTGCATAGACATGTCGTAATGCTCCGCTTCCATGCCGAACGAACCTGCCATGCCGCAACAGCTCGATTCGATGAATTCCACCTGCAACTCCGGCACCAGCCCCAATACCTTTGCCATTGCCGGCATCACACCGAATGCCTTCTGGTGGCAGTGGCCGTGCACCAACACTTTTTCAGTCAGCGGTTTGAGCGGCAAGGTCAGGCGTTTGGCATCGTGTTCGCGCGCGAGGAACTCTTCCAGTAACACGGCAGATCTCGCGAGCGTCGCGACACGTTCGCCCAGCCCCAGCGTGTGATACTCGTCGCGCAACATCAGCAGGCAAGACGGCTCTAGCCCGATCACCGGTAGTCCGCGCTCGGCATAGGGTGTCAGTGCATCCAGCAAACGCGTGGCTTCGGCGCGCGCTTCGTCTATCAAGCCGCTGGAAAGAAAAGTGCGACCGCAGCACAGCGCGCGTTCGCCCGCCGCAGCTTGCGCGACATGCACCGTGTAACCGGCTGCTTGCAACACATGCAGTGCAGCCTGCGCGATCTGTGGATCGAGATGGTTGGAGAAGGTGTCCACCAGCAGCACGACCTCGCGCGCACCTTCGGCGACCGCGACCGACTGTGCTTGCGTCGAGATGAAATCGCGTGCTGCCGCCTTCGGTATTGAACGCTGGGCGGCGATACCCAACCAGCGCTCCATCGCCTTAGCGAGCAGCGGCATGTGTGTGCGCAACGCGCCCAACCAGTTGAAGTGCTTCAGGTGTTTGGCATAGCGCGGCGTGAAGGCGAACAAGCGCTCGCGCAACGGCACGTGGCCGAGTTGCTCCCAACGTTGTGCCAGCGCTTCCACGCGCAGCAACGCCATATCCACCCCGTGCGGACATTCACTTTTGCAGCCCTTGCAACTCACACACAATTCCATCGCCTCTGACAACTCCGCACTCAGAAATGGATGCGCACCCAATTCGCCATCGAGCGCAGCCTTGAGCGTGACGGCGCGATGATGGGTGGAATGTTTCTCGTCGTCGGTGACGCGGAAGCTGGGGCACATCACCCCTTGGTATTTTTGCTGGCAATGACGCTTGCCCATACACACCGCGGCTGCCTTGGCATAACCGCCGCCTGCAGCAGGCGCTGCCGCCTCGCTTTCGCCGAAACCGCCAAAATCAAAGCTGCCAAAACTGCCGTAGCTCTCGTAGCCGGACCAGTCGAGCTTCGTCTGTATCTGCACAGGCTTCTCGCTCATACTCGGTAGCCCTCTTCCATCAACACCCGTCGCACTACAGGTCGTTGCAGCATGCGCCGGTAATGCGCGAGGCAGTTCGGTGGTAGTTCGAGCTTGATCTTGTCCGCCCAGAATTCCACATAGAACAGCGCTGCATCGGCGATGCTGAATTTGCCGACCACGTATTCCTTGCCAGCCAGTGCTTCATTCATCACCGCGAAACCTTTGCTCACGATCTCGCGCCCGCGTGCTCGGATCGCCTCGTGCTGTGAGGTATCGGATGAATAATTATCGGTGGTGAAGATGCGCGTGTAGCCTTGCCCGTGAATCGTGCCGATCACGTAGTCCAGCGTTTCGATCACACGCACTTCGCCTTCGATGTCATTTGGTAGTAACTTTGCCTTGGGATAAGTGCGCGCCAGCCACCATGCGATGGCTTGGAATTCGGTGATGGACGAACCGTCATCGCGGACCAGCGTCGGGATAGTGGCTTTGGGATTCACCGCCAGATTCTCTGGCTTGAGATGGTCGCCCGCCATCAGGTTCACCAGATATACCTCGAACGTAAGCTCCAGTTCTTCGAGCAAGATATGGATGCCGGTCGAGCACGAGCCGGGTGTCATGTAGAACTTCATTGTTGCTCCAAATATTTACAGGGAAAATTGCGCAACAAACATCGCCAGTTAATGTTGCTTTACCTACATTCATGTCACACATGCAGCGGACTAACGTGAATGTGTTGGCTAAGGCAAGTGGCTGTTGATGTTGCGAGGAATGATGAGCAAGAAGTCGGCCACATTGGGTAAGAACTTTTCGCATAAGATGGGGCAAGGGAGAAGCAGTGGCGATGTGCGGAGAGTGGTGTTCGGCGGCGCTTTGTGTAGGCCAATTGAAATATATTGACTAGTTAATGCGCCAAGCCTATAAATCAAAAAAAAGAAGTGGGAATCGAGGAGAGGTGGAAGGCTTAACGTTCCCTATGAACAGAGGCTATTTTGTTATTCATCTTCAAGTCAGTGGTGTTGGTTGTTCTGTATGTTTTGGCTGCCAAAATAGGATTGTCGTTTGGCACTGTAAGCAATAGCGCGACTATCTTTTGGCCCCCCAGTGGAATTGCCTTAGCGGCACTATTGCTGGGTGGCATCCAATTTCTACCATCGATATTTGTTGCGGCCTATATCGTGGCAATCATGGTGGATGCCCCAATTATCTTTGCTTTAGGATCGGCGGCTGGAAACACACTCGAGCCATTAGTGGGTTATCTCCTGATCAATCGAATAGGGAGTGTAGACCTTAAGTTATCTCGCATTAGGGATCTGTGGCTTGTCATCTTGGCAGGTGGCGCTGTCCCCTCAATTGTTAGCGCGATATTGGGGCCTCTTGCCCTTATGCAATCCGGCCTGATTTCTTCTGAGATGTTGCCTGCCATCATGTGGCGTTGGTGGAGAGCTGATGTATTGGGTATCGCCTTCTTCACGCCTCTGATACTGGTATTTTCAAAAAACAAAGCTAGACACTTCCAATTAGCCCGAACGGGAGAGATATTGGCTTTATGGATATCTTCATTTCTAGTTGGGCAATACATATTCTTTGATTGGCAAGTGCTGGGTATATCTTTCGAACAAAGAGCCGGAATTGCATGGGTATTCCCATTCTTGATATGGGCTGGATTGCGAAGTGGAAGAAGAAATTCTGCGCTGATCCAACTCATGTTGTTGACTCAAGCATTGTTGAGCGCGCATTTACAAACGGGGCTCTTTGCAGAGGAGTTTTCGCGCAATGGATTAGCCAATTTCTGGATGTTCGCCATGTTGATGGCTATCACGGGGATGACATTAGCGATCCTTTCTTCCGCACATCGAAAGTCCACCAAGCAGAATGAGCTGAGTGCCAAAGTCTTTGCTGTTAGCCAAGATGGTATTGTCATCGTGGATGCTGACAATAAAATTGTTGCTGTGAATCCGGCCTTCACAAAGCTCACTGGATATACAAGTGAAGAAGCTGTCGGCAGTAATCCCTCGTTGATGTCATCAGGCAGTCAGAGTCGAGAGTTTTATGCTGATATGTGGAAGACATTGACTGAATGCGGGCGCTGGGAAGGTGAGGTATGGAATCGTCGCAAAGATGGATCAGCCTTCCTTGAGAAACTGTCTATTCATTCACTACTCGATTCTCAAGGCCGAGTTATCAATCGAATAGGAATATTTACAGACATCACATTAAGTAAAGCAGAACAAGAAAATGTAGCGCACCAAGCTCAGCATGATTTTTTAACTAACTTGCCCAATCGCCTTTTATTTCAAGATAGGTTTAATCAACAGTTAGCCATCGCAAAGCGACACAAGAGTAAGTTTGCCGTGATCTTTATGGATTTGAACGGCTTCAAGTCGGTCAATGACTCATTGGGTCATAGAGTGGGGGATTTACTTCTGATCGCTGTTGCAGAGCGCTTGAGTGTTCTTGTTAGAGAGATCGATACTGTTTCCAGATTTGGCGGGGATGAGTTCGCCATCTTGGTGACAGAGGTGAAGAGTGAGCAGGATGTTTCAAACTTGGCAGACAAAATACACTCTTCACTGATGCAAACATTCGTGATCGAAGGCAACAAGATCGATATATCAGGAAGCTTGGGCGTGGCGATCTATCCTGAAGATGGCGCTGATATGGAGACGCTTCTATGTAAGGCCGATTCAGCGATGTACCGGGCTAAAGTGAACTGTAAAGATATGCAGCGGTAAACATAAAAGTCATGCCTTCTTTATAGCTGACATCATCACGCCGCAATGCTCACCTCATACAACCCACCCACCACGGCATACTCATCCGCCTTGCGACATCTGTGAGATAGGCATCATCACGCCCTGATGGACGGGGAAGCTTGGGAAGAAGTAGGCCATTGTTGAGTCTGTAGGGTGAGCACTCATTTGGTGCCTACTTTGCTTGATCGAATGGACTTTGAGGTGAGGGGTAAACAATTGTGAGGCTGACCCCAACGGCTTTCCCCTCCACCGGTACTTCGTAGTAGCTCAGTGGTGCCGAAGCACCAAAGCTCGGCATGCCTTCGTGGGTTTTTCCGCAGGTGACGCACTGAAAGGTAAAGGTCATCGCCGACGCCTAACGTAGAGCTAACCTAGGTTGAGCGCCGGGTTAGCTCTATGGGATTTTGCTGTAGGCATAAAAAATTTCATCTCGTTCCCAACCGAGTGATTCATAGAGCGATTGAGCGGGGAAATTGGTTTTAGCGGTTGTGAGGTCCATGCGCACGAAACCATGTTGCTTGGCATATTGTTCGGCAGCAAGAAGCAGAATCGCACCAACGCCAGATTTGCGTGCTTCGGGTTTTACGTACAGATCGTATAAGGCGCAAATAGGCGCCGCGACGACGGAACAGAAAGTTGGGTAGAGCTGACAGAAGCCAAGCATTTCATGGGCTTCGTTTTCTGCAACGAAGACAAACGACTCGTTCTTTTCAATTCGCTCGCGAACAAACGCTTGGGCTAACGGAAGATCAGCTTTTTGATCGTAGAACTGGCGATATGCATCAAATAGTAAGGCAATAGATTCGATATCTTGTTGCTCGGCGAGTCTTGTAGAAATATGGGTCATAAGCTAAAGGGAATGAATGGGGTTAACGTAGAGCTAACCGGCGCTGCGCGGCTTTATCGCGCAGCGACCGAAGGGAGCGAGGTTGAGCGCTGGGTTAGCCCTCTGTCTACCAATTGTCATGACGGTCTCGACGTTCCTGGCGATAGTTGGTTACTTCGAGGCGAACGCCATCGGGGTCAGTGAAGTACGTGGCCCAGTAATCGGGCGCGTACTCAGGATAGAGCTTTGCTTCCGATGCTTCGACACCAGCCGCACGAAGTTGATTGGCAACGGCGACAACATCGGCGATTGACTCGACGCGAAGGCAAAAATGATGGAGCCCAGGCGCATAGGAGTCGTGCCCATTGGAATTGCGTGACGGACGGAGAACATAACCGAAATGACGGTTGAAGTATTGGATGTGCGGATCGCCACCCAAGACGAATTTGTTCTTTCGGAAACCAAGCGCCTCAAGCAAAACGCTATCGTAGAAAGATTCAGAGTGCTGAGGGTCAGACACTGTGATGTAGATATGGTCGATTCCGGTGATTTCAGTCATGGTGAAGAAGTGTGAATGAGAGGGCTAACGTCTAAAATCACCGGACTGCGCGGCCTTATGCGCAGGTCCAATGCATTGTAGTGTTATGCAGTCGGCCTTTTTGGCCAGCTTGTGCTTTCGATCTCGCGAACCAACCATCTGGGAAGCCATAGTCAAGTCGGACTTGGGGGAAGCTTTGACAGTCTCTCCTCCATGGAAAAGAGGGGCGATTCTTGCGGCATAAGGAATCTTCCGAGTTCCGATGTTGGGACAAATATCGATATTGAGATAGCAACCCGGGGAAGATCGCGTTCTAGTGTGTGACCTTCATATTCACTAACCCCAACATCTGTACGAGCCTCTATTTTCAAACCAATTCCATCCCGAAAAAACGTCGTTCGGACGATCACCGATTTCAAGCGATAAGAGTCGGCTCGACGTTCCTTTGGATCGTGTTCTACACGCCAATAGCCAATGTCTGTGCCAGACATTTCAAGCGTGGTGCCTTCCGACAGTACTTGATCATTCCACCGAGTAAGTAGTGATGGAGTGAATGGATACAGAGAGAAGCTTGATTGTGAAAATTGTTGTCGTCGTGATCCAACTAACGCAACTGACCTTGCAAAATGAATACTGAGGTGGCCGTGCATTGGGTCGACGTAACACGCGGCCTCTGACTCCAGAGGTTCCCCGTCAATGGTGGCTTTGCAAGAGAGTTTCTGGTTATTCATATGATCAGATGGCACCATAAGTGAAAGCTGCATAACGTAAAGCTCAGGGGCGCGCCGAAGGCGCGTCCCAGCGACCGGAGGGAGCGAACTTGAGCGTAGGGTTAGGGTGCATTTCTGCCCATCAGCGTTTTGCGCCTTGGCGGTTCGATGGATACACCAAATGCAATTGTTGGTTTTTCAAGTTGTGTTTTTATAACTCGGCGATGCCGAACAACAATGATGATAGCAATCAATGAACCTATTAGCAGCACAAGAGTGCTAGCTGATATTTGGAGTAGCACTAACTCTCTTTCAGTTGCAGTGGGCCACAAGAGCGGTTTCAAAAACGGCGGAGCAAAGAATGCAGGTGTTAGTAGCACACTAGTCAGGAGTGCGGACAGTCGCGCTCCTGGAGTGGGCAACAGAGATTTTAGTTCCTCAAACATCGCTATGTTCAAACCCTAACGTAAAGTAGACACCCCAAAAAATGCCGTGAAAGGCACCTTCGAGGTGTCTATTCTGGATTGATTCATGTGGTGTCTTGTATTGATTGAATGTGAATTGATCGCACACCCTAATTTTTCAGATAAATACGACATGACCTAATCTCACAAATAGCTACACCAAGGGCGCGATAAGTTTGGGGCGAAGGATTGCAGTATCCGCACTGAAACGCAACACCTTCAACTTGGTTCGGCTTGCTGGTTTACCGTCCACCCATCAACAGATCAAAGGCGAACGGAAATTTCAATACGCCGCAATACTCACCTCATACAACCCGCCCACTACGCTGTATTCATCCTCTCCCTGCAACATCCCCGGCAGCAAGCTCGTATAGCAGAACACTTTTGACAAGGGCTCTTGTGTGGTGAGCAGGTAGTCACCGAATTCGTATGCGCGTTGGCGGTTAAAGAATAAGGGGCAAGTTGACATCAGAACGTTCGTTCTCTAGGATGTGATTGTCATTTGTACTAACGCAGTCGGCATCACATTGGGTTTTCTAAATGTGAAGCATGGTGGAAAGGAAATCTTATGAGCAACATTAAACTGTTTGAATCGAAGCAGATTCGTTCTGTCTGGAGCGAAGAAGATCAGAAATGGTACTTTTCTATCATTGATGTGGTTGCGGCATTGACTGATAGCTTGAACCCTCGGGACTATTGGTATCGCATCAAGCAGCGCGAAAAAATCAGCGGTATGGAACTGTCGACAATCTGTCGACAGTTCAAACTTGAATCATCGGACGGCAAATTACGCGAAACGGACTGCTCTCACACCGAAGGCTTGCTCCGCATCATCCAGTCCATCCCCTCGCCCAAAGCCGAACCATTCAAACGTTGGTTAGCGCAGGTTGGCTACGAGCGGCTGGAAGAAATCGAAAACCCGGAGTTGGCCGCCGCGCGGATGCGCGAGTTGTACAAGGCCAAAGGCTACAGCGACGAATGGATAGAAAAGCGCGTGCGCGGTATCGCTATCCGCGACGAGTTGACCAACGAGTGGAAGAAACGCGGCGTGAAGGAGCAGCGCGAATATTCCATCCTCACCGCCGAAATCAGCCGTGCTACATTCGGCATGACTCCTGCCGAGTACAAGGAATTTAAAAGCCTCGATAAACCGGCGGACAACCTGCGCGACCACATGAATGATCTGGAATTGATCTTCACTATGTTGGGTGAAGCTTCCACTACGGAGATTGCGCGCAATAAAGACTCGCAGGGTTATGTGGAAAACCGTGATGCAGCCGTGGAAGGCGGATCAGTGGCCGGGCGTGCGCGGCGCGACCTGGAGAAGAAATCGGGGAAGCGTATTGCCAGTAGCGAAAACTATAAGCAACTTCCCGAGGCGGTGGTAAGGAAGCGGCTGAAAAAGGAAAAATAATATCTAGCAGACTTTCAATACGCCGCAATACTCACCTCATACAACCCACCCACCACGGTGTATTCATCTTCCCCCTGCAGCATCCCCGGCAGCAAGCTCGTGTAGCAGAACACTTTTGACAAGGGCACTTGTGTGGTGAGTAGGTAGTCACCGAATTCGTCGGCACGTTCGCGGTTGGCGGTGAAGGAGTTCAAGTTGTTGAGCAATACGACGCGCTGTTTGTTTTCCAGTGTGGCGACTGTCTCGTGATCGTCCACGCGGTTCACACCACGATAGAGGGTGAGGTGGGTCTGGTGCGGATGTGCTCGCGCCAATTCGAATTGGCAGTAGGTGTAGAGCAGGTCGAATTGCGATTCCAACGCATTCGTTCCATACAGCGCGCTGGCGCGCATCTCCAGATAGTGCCGATAGGCTTCACCCGAGAAGTCGCGTATCGGTCCGCCGTGGTGTCTGGGTAACAATCCGAAACGTGATTCGACCCAGCCTTTCAACGCAGCGCCTTCTCTTCCATCCGCATCAAAACTCCAGCCGCGCACCATGCGCAGGTAATCGGCTTTTTGTCGTTTGTTGGTGGTGAGTGCGGAGTATCCCGCTTGTTCTGGTTCGTTCAGATAGAACGAGGCATTCATGTGCATGCTGAATGCTGCGGCTCTTTCTTTTGCATCGTCGATCTTGGCGAGGAGAGCGAACAAGCCGCGATGGAATTGTGCGACGCCATCGAGTTCGAGCGCGACGGGTGCGCGTTGGAATGTGAGTCCGCCCAAGATGTCGGCAGGCAGGTTGCAGTGATTGATCGGTAAACGAGCAGTGCGGGGTAAGACGACGGACATGATGCAACCCCGTCCGTCTCCCTCACCCCCGTTCCCCCTCTCCCCGAGGGCGAGGGGTACGGTATGCCCTCGCTGCGCGAGAATTTTTTTGATGGTTGGTGTTGTAGTCACTGCTACAAAGCCTTCGGGTTTGTTGTGTTGCACTTGCTCCAATGCGTTTTGCGCCGAAATTTTTTTATTAGATATTTCATGTGCTTAGCTTGGAGAGGGTGGTGTGGCACGGTGCTTGCGATGTTAAGGGTGCGAGCGACAGTTTTCAATCGCGACTTAAATTTTGCAACCTCTCAAGGAGACTAACATGGCACTGCGTCAATGCGCAATTTACGGGAAGGGTGGTATCGGTAAGTCCACTACGACCCAGAACTTGGTAGCAGCTCTGGCTGAAGCCGGTAAGAAAGTAATGATCGTCGGCTGCGACCCTAAAGCTGACTCTACTCGTTTGATCTTGCACTCCAAGGCACAGAACTCTGTGATGGAACTGGCTGCTGAAGCTGGCTCTGTTGAGGATTTGGAATTGGAAGACGTGTTGTCGGTTGGTTACGGCGGCATCAAGTGCGTTGAGTCTGGTGGTCCAGAGCCTGGTGTTGGTTGTGCTGGCCGTGGCGTTATCACCGCGATCAACTTCTTGGAAGAAGAAGGCGCGTATGACGACGAACTCGACTTCGTGTTCTACGACGTTTTGGGTGACGTGGTGTGCGGTGGTTTCGCGATGCCGATTCGTGAAAACAAAGCGCAAGAGATCTACATCGTTTGCTCCGGCGAAATGATGGCGATGTACGCAGCTAACAACATCGCTAAGGGTATCGTGAAGTATGCGAACTCCGGCAGCGTGCGTCTGGCTGGTCTGATCTGTAACAGCCGTAACACCGACCGTGAAGATGAACTCATCATGGCGCTGGCTGCACAACTGGGCACACAGATGATCCACTTCATCCCACGTGCTAACGCTGTGCAACACGCTGAGATCCGTCGTATGACCGTGATCGAATACGATCCAACACACAAACAAGCTGATGAGTATCGCGCCTTGGCTCGCAAGATCGTGGACAACAAGAAGTTCGTTATCCCGACTCCAATCACCATGGACCAGCTGGAAGCGTTGTTGATGGAATTCGGCATCATGGAAGCAGAAGACGAATCCATCATCGGTAAGAAAGCGGCTGAACTGGCTGCTTGATGTTGTAGGTCGGGATTTATCCCGACTTGGCCGGTGCGGGTCGGGATAAAACCCGACCTACATAACCCCTGACAGACTCCACATATTGGTGGGTCATAAAAGGAGAATGAAATGTCTGCATTAACACGCGAAGAGACCGAAGCCCTCATTCAAGAGGTGCTTGAGGTCTATCCAGAGAAAGCTAAGAAAGACCGCGAGAAACACCTCGCTGTCAACGATCAATCTATCGAACAGTCCAAGAAGTGCATCACCTCTAACCGCAAATCTTTGCCGGGTGTGATGACCATTCGCGGTTGCGCATACGCTGGTTCCAAAGGCGTGGTGTGGGGCCCGATCAAGGACATGATCCACATTTCCCACGGCCCGGTTGGCTGCGGTCAGTATTCCCGCGCCGGTCGCCGTAACTACTACGTCGGTACCACCGGCGTGAACACATTCGGCACGATGAACTTCACTTCCGATTTCCAGGAAAAGGATATCGTGTTCGGCGGCGACAAGAAGCTCGCCAAACTGATCACCGAGATCGAACAACTGTTCCCACTGAACAAAGGTATCTCTGTTCAATCCGAGTGCCCTATCGGTCTGATCGGTGACGACATCGAAGCGGTTTCCAAGAAAGCGGCCAAAGAGATCGACAAACCAGTCGTTCCTGTGCGCTGCGAAGGTTTCCGTGGTGTGTCGCAATCTCTTGGTCACCACATCGCCAACGACGCGATCCGTGATTGGGTCTTGCCACGTCGCGAAGGCAAACCATTCGAAGGCACACCGTATGACGTAGCTGTCATCGGCGACTACAACATCGGCGGCGACGCTTGGTCCTCTCGTATCTTGTTGGAAGAGATGGGTCTGCGCGTTGTCGCGCAATGGTCCGGCGACGGCACCATCGCTGAGATGGAAAAGACACCTTACGTGAAGGTCAACCTGATCCACTGCTACCGTTCGATGAACTACATCGCGCGCCACATGGAAGAGAAGTACAACATCCCTTGGATGGAATACAACTTCTTCGGCCCAACCAAAGTCGCTGAATCGTTGCGTGCTATCGCTGCACTGTTCGACGATAAGATCAAAGAAGGTGCTGAGCGCGTCATCGCCAAGTATCAACCTTTGATGCAAGCCGTGATCGACAAGTACAAGCCACGTTTGCAAGGCAAGCGCGTCATGTTGTACGTGGGTGGTCTGCGTCCACGTCACGTCATCGGTGCTTACGAAGACTTGGGTATGGAAGTGGTCGGTACCGGTTACGAGTTCGGTCACAACGACGACTACGATCGCACCATCAAAGATATGGGCAACGCCACTCTGCTGTATGACGATGTCACCGGCTTCGAATTTGAAGAGTTCGTGAAGAAGGTTAAGCCTGACTTGGTCGGTTCCGGCATCAAGGAAAAGTTCATCTTCCAAAAGATGGGTGTGCCTTTCCGTCAGATGCACTCTTGGGACTATTCCGGTCCGTATCACGGCTATGACGGCTTCGCCATCTTCGCCCGCGACATGGACATGACTTTGAACAATCCGTGCTGGGGCAAGATGCAAGCACCATGGTTGAAGAAGCCTGAAGCGGAAGCGGAACAAAAAGCAGCGTAGGCATCACGCTGTTCCCTCCCCCTTGCAGGGGGAAGGAGCAGAGGGAACAAGTCAGGAGATGCGCAAAACAGCGCGCTCTATTAATCAATCTGTGCCGGCATCTGCAAATTGGCAGTGCGGCTAAGGAGATAAAAATGCAACAAGCTGATGACATCAAACCTTGTTATCCATTGTTCCGTCAGGACGAGTACAAGGAATCGATAGGCAATAAACAAGACCAGTTCGAAGAGCGTCACGAAGCTGGCAAAGTGCAAGACACTTTCACTTGGACGACCACGATGGAATATCGTGAGTTGAACTTCAAGCGCGAAGCGTTGACCGTGAATCCGGCTAAGGCTTGCCAACCGTTGGGCGCGGTGTTGTGCGCACTCGGCTTCGAGAAGACCATGCCGTATGTGCACGGTTCGCAAGGTTGTGTGGCTTACTTCCGTACCTACTTCAATCGTCATTTCCGTGAGCCAGTCTCCTGCGTGTCCGATTCCATGACTGAAGACGCAGCCGTGTTCGGCGGTCAGAAGAACATGATCGACGGTCTGGAGAACTGCAAAGCGATCTACAAGCCAGACGTCATCGCTGTGTCCACGACTTGTATGGCCGAAGTCATCGGTGACGACTTGAACGCCTTCATCCGTAACACGAAGAAAGCGGGCAACATCCCTGACGACTATCCTGTTCCATTCGCGCACACTCCATCGTTCGTGGGTTCGCACGTGACAGGTTGGGACAACATGTTCGAAGGCATCATCAGCTACTTCACACGCAACACCATGGAAGGCAAAGTCGCAGGCTCGAACGGCAAGATCAACATCGTTCCTGGCTTCGAGACTTACTTGGGTAACTACCGCGTCATCCATCGTATGTTGGACGAGATGGGCGTAGCACACACCATGTTGAGCGATCCGACCGAAGTGCTGGATACACCTGCTGACGGCCAGTTCCGTATGTATGCAGGCGGCACGACTCAGGATGAAGTGAAGGACGCAGCAAATGCGACGAACACTTTCTTGATGCAACCGATGCAACTGGAGAAGACCAAGAAGTACGTCGAGCAGATCTGGAAACATGAACCAGCGAAGTTGAACATTCCGATGGGCTTGGAGTGGACAGACGAATGGTTGATGGAAGTCTCCAAAGTCACGGGCAAAGAGATCCCTGCATCGCTGGTAAAAGAGCGCGGTCGCTTCGTCGACATGATGACCGACAGCCACACTTGGCTGCACGGCAAGAAGATCAGCCTGTACGGTGATCCTGACTTCACCCTCGGCATGACCAAGTTCCTCACCGAACTCGGCATCGAACCTCTTCATGTGTTGTGCAACAACGGCAGCAAGAAGTGGACGAAAGCCATGGAGAAGATGTTGGCCGAGACTCCGTACGGCAAGAACACCCAGTTGTTCGCAGGTGCAGACTTGTGGCACTTCCGTTCACTGGTGCTGACTGAGAAGCCAGACTTCATGATCGGCAACAGCTACGGCAAGTTCATCCAACGCGATACCTTGCACAAAGGTAAAGAGTTCGAAGTGCCGCTGATCCGTATCGGCTTCCCGATCTTCGATCGTCACCACCTACATCGCGCCACCACCTTGGGCTATGAAGGTGCGATGCAGATGCTCACCACACTGACTAACGCAGTGCTGGAAAAGCTGGACGAAGATACACGCGGTATGGGAACGACGGACTACAACCACGACTTGGTCAGGTAAGGCAGGGGTCGGGAATCAGGATTCGGGATTCAGGAAAAGCGGTTACGCCGCTCTCCTGAATCCAGAATCCCGGATCCTGAATCCTGCAATTCCAAAGGAATTGCATATGGCAAACATCATGATCCAGCGTGGCAGCAAGACCGAGTATGTGTTCTACCTGCCCAAGCGTGACCTTGAGGACGACATCATTTCGATGGAGTTCAACACCCCGGAAAAATGGGGCGGCGAGATCAAACTGAACAACGGCGGTTGCTATTACATCGAGCCTCAAGCTGCTCCAGCCAGATTGCCAATATCTTTGCGCGCCAAGCGCTTGGATGCGGCGGAATAAACGAATAGGAGAATCATCATGGCAATGAAGATACTTACGGACCTGTGCACATCTTGTGGTGATTGCGAACCCGAGTGTCCTACAGCTTCCATCAGCGTCAAGAAGGGGCTGTACATCATCAACGCAAGCGAATGTACCGAATGCGAAGGTGACTTTTCTAAGCCTCAATGCGTGAAGGTCTGCCCGATCAAGGGTTGTATCGTTCAAGCATAACAAGCGGGAAGGGGGAAGAGTATACGGAGAGAGGACGTTGGCTTAATTTCGTCCTTAGCGCCGCAGGTGTACTCCATGTTTTCTTCCCACGACCTTCCAACCATTTCAGAGAGGTTCAACATGACTACCAGCAGCGTCATCACCAAAATCGCCGCGTTGCGCATCGCGCAGGCTGCGCGTGCATTGGACAACGTGAATGCGGGTGCCTTTGCGGCCAAGTTGGGTGATCAGATTGGGTTGCCCATCACCGAAGAAAAACTCGCCAAGGTGACCGTGTCGGATATCAAGCTCATTCTGTCTGGCGAAGAAACGGTTGATCCAGATGTTGACAGCGCTTCCATTAAATTGGCTGTGCGTCATTTGTGGGGTGCTGCGGATGATGTGGAAAGTCTGCCTCCCGTAGCGGAATATAACGAGGGTGATATGCCTGGCAGTTTACGTGTCGCCATTGCTTCTAATACTGAAGAAAATCTCGATGGGCATTTTGGTTCATGCCCTCGCTTTTTGATTTACCAAGTTGGGCGTGACGAGATACGTCTTGTTGATGTGCGCTTTACCGCTGCCACTGATGAGGCTGAAGACAAGAACGTGGCACGCGCCAATCTCATCAAAGATTGTCAGATTGTTTACGTGCAATCCATCGGTGGCCCCGCTGCCGCCAAGGCTGTGCGTGCGAACATCCACCCAATAAAAGCTCCCGAGGGGGGCAGAGCCAGCATCGCTTTGCAACGCCTACAAGCAGTGCTTGATGCTCCACCACCTTGGCTGGCCAAGATTATTGGTGTGGAAGCAAAATCACTGAGCCGCTTTGCTGAAACGGAAGAGTAGGAGGGGAAAATGATTGTTCCTGAAACGTTAGAGCGCATTGCCAACATGGCGGATTCACTTGCTGTATTGAACGAGGCTTCGCTGGTTGAGTTGAAACAGAAATGGCCAGATCTGCGTTTCACATTCTGCAACGACGATGACATGCCCGCACGCCTGCCGGCTGCGCTGAAGCGCGAAAGATTTAATCTGTATCTGGTGAATGGCAGCGAACACTGCCTCAGCCTGACGGATGATCCGTTGCATGCCATTGGCGTGGTGTTAGCTGAAGTGGATGGTGACTGAATAAATAGCAATAACAGAAATACAAAAAAATAAGAAAAGAGAAGTAACGAGGAGGGTGTCCGTTTTATTTATTTCGCTGCTTAACAATAAGAACATAAGCGACACCACGGGGATAGGAACATGCTCGATAACGCCACATTGGCCTTGCTGGCCAAGCTAAAGATATTGACTCGAAAAATGGAAGGCAATATCGACATCATGAAATTGAGTGAAGACAAGCAATATGCCACGCACACTCTGAAAGAACTCAGCAATGCAGACGATCCAGATTTGGTTATGGTCGTCCTCCAATTGATGAACTTGTACGGCATGCTCGATATAGTCAGCAGTACCGCTAAGCCAGCAGAAAAAAAGAATGTCGAGCGTTATGTCGGCGCGTTACGCTAAGCAAAAAAGTCAGCCCTGTAGGAGGGTGTAAGTTGCGTGGTATATCCACATGCAACTTTTCTTTAATGACCTTGTAACAAGTCAGGTTTATTGTGAGCTCATTCCACCCTAGGGAGAAATGAACATGATCAACCTCATCACACACACGTTGTCACGCAACGAGCAGGCTGTTGCCCTCAGTGCAAAATACCCGGCTGAATCTTTTCTCGACTTCAAGACCTTCATGTCGTTGCGACGCATGGTGGGGCATCAGCAAAAAAAGCCACTTATCGGACGAGCCGATTTCGTCAAACAACTCACACTGTATATGCCCGATGTTGCGGATCGTATCGAAGAGAGCGATTTTGGCATCGTGCATCTAGAGGTGGGCGCGCTGAAGCTGGCCACTCGCGAAGCGATTATGAGGCGTGACTTCGCCACGGTGAGTACCCACCTGTCTTTGATCGCCAATGTGTTCGATCGCGCTGATAATGAGTTGTACGAAGCGATCTGCATCTCATATTTAGAAGCGCTCTTTCTGGGAGAGAGCTCTGCTGCCCACACTGAAGCACGCCGCTTGTTATCGGGGCAGATGGAGAATGTGCTGAAACAATCCGAATTTCGCTCGAAAAACAGATGCGCTGAGCGTGGCTGAGTGCAGTCGGATACATCAAGTAGAACGGGTCATGCGGCCCGTTCTACATTGATACCAAACATTCCTTAGAACACCTGTTTCACCCCCAGCGAAAATGCAGACAGCTTTGAGCCGGCACCGATGGAAGTAGTCAACCCGCTGCTCCAGGCTGCACCGCCCAAGTCGTAATTGGCCGCACTTTTATTGGCCAGCTGGGTGTACAGCGCATACAGCGTAGTGCGCTTGCTCATCCGGTAGTCGTAACCGAGCGAGAGATGTGTCGCTCCCGAGTTGGCGGTACCGGCCAGATCGTTCGCCTTTGTATAGGCGGCCTTGAGCGCACTCGCATCGAACTCGAATTTGCCGGTGACATACAGTGCCGCATGCCCGTATTTGTTGGCACCGGCTGTCCCCAACGTGTCGCTGGTCTTCTCATAGGCCAATGCGAGCGAGTAGGCCTCCAACTTGTAGCTGGCTGCGGCATTCCATGCTTTTTCTGTACCGCCGAGTGTGTTGAGCTTATGCGTCTCGTATCCCAACGCGCCATACAAGGAACCATTGTCGTAAGAAGCGGCTAAGGAAGTTGCATCGTCCTTTTTGTCGGTGGCTTTGGTGGCAGTCTCGGTCAAGTTTACATAGGCGACTGAGGCGGTGAACCCGCTGAAGCTAGGTGAGTTATATGCGATCACATCGGGTTGTTTGGTGACGAACGAGGCGACGGTGCTGGATGATTTGCTCTTCACGGTACCGAACAAGCTGCGGTTGTCACCGAGTGTGTCGCCGAAGTTATCCAGCTTGCGGGTGATGACTTTGTAGGGTGTGTCATTACGACCTACCAATACCGTGCCGTAGTCTTTGCTGCTCAGACCTGCATAGCTGTTGCGTGTGGCGAAAGTGCCACCCGCATTGTCCTGCGCGATCAAGGACTCGATCTGCCAGATAGCCGATATGCCGCCTCCCAATTCTTCCACTCCCTTGAAGCCGATACGCGAGGCATTGCTTGAAGCTTTGAGGATGCTGGTTCCCTTTGTGCCGTTGGTGGCGGTTCCGGTGTCGATGCGGTCGATAGAGATGTTCGCCACGCCATACACGGACACATTGGCGGTATCCGCGAATACGGGCATGGAGGCGAACAGAGAAGTTGCGAGCAAGTGGTTCAGATTGCGTTTAGACATTTGTGGCTCCTGTAAAAATAAAGATGAGATTTGTGATTGGGCGGTGGTCATTCATCGAATCGAATAGTTCTCCTTCCATTCATAGCGACTCCAAAAAACGAATGAGGGCATGTCGGTCTTGGAGGGTCATCTGCTTCACGCTACGTGCAGCAGGGGCAGCCTCTCCGTCATGCCACAACACAGCTTCCAACAAAGTTCGTGCGCGTCCGTCGTGCAAAAAATTGGCGCGCGGTTCGACTTTTTGTGCGAGGCCGATGCCCCACAGCGGCGGGGTGCGCCATTCGCGTCCGCTGGCAAGGTAGTCGGGCCTGTGGTCAGCCAGCGCCTCGCCCATGTCGTGCAGCAGCAGGTCGGTGTAGGGATGGATGGTGCGGTTGGCCAGCGTCGGATATTTGGAGAACTCGCCGGTCTTCAGTTCGCTTACATGGCATGCACCGCATTGAGCTTGATCAAAAAGTTTTGCGCCGCGTTGCACTCGTCGATCATCCGTGTCGCGTCGTTGCGGTACGGCGAGCGCGAAGTGATAGAACTCGGTGGCATCGAGCTGCTCCTTATTCAACTCGGGCTTACCTGCGGAGGGAGATTTTGCGCACTCGCTCTGGGCGAGCATGCAGTTCTCCTGCTGGAACAGCGGCGAGGTGACGCCCATGTCGCCGACGAATGCCCCTGCGATTTGCTGGCGCAAATTGGGCATGTTGGCCTTCCAGCCGAAGCGCCCCGGCACAGATTTTTTCTGCTCCTCATCCCATACGAGATTGATCTTGCCTTTGATGCCCGTCGGTTTGCTCACAGAAGCCAATGCGACCAACGTGCTGTCCGGTACGGCTTCCAGCAAGCCTAGGCCGAATATCGAAGGTGCGATGCGCGGCGAGGTCATCAGGTTTTTCGGCATGGCGCCGTAGGCCAGATCGGTGAAGCGAAAAGACGGTTTGCGCAGTGTTATTTTTTCTCCGCCGTGCAGCGTGACGGTGTGTGTGGTGTAGCGAATTTCTGCGCGGCCTTCACCCGCTACGCCGGGCACACCGTTCTCGTTCAACTGTCCGCCGTAGGCCGAGTGAGGCAACGGGCCACCGTGCGGGTCGCTGCCCGGCACGCTCAAGCGCACCAGCATGGCTCGCATCGGCTCGTCCTTGTTCTCCGGCGCAAAGCCGCGGCCGTTCGCCGGATGGCAGGCGATGCATGAGAGACGGTTATACAAGGGGCCAAGCCCGGCGATCTCGCGATTCTCGCTAGGTGGGATCACCCATATCTGCCGCACCAGACCGCGCCCCTTGAGAAACTTGGCACGGTCGGTTTCCTCCATTGCCGGAACCGGCTGCGTGTAAGCCTCGCGAGTCGCATCGTTGACGGCAATGGCGGCATCGTTGGCGAGTGCGGGCTGCACTGCGGCAAGGGCGATCAATATCGACAGCACGTGGCGGTTCATGGTTTTCCCTCCGCGATGGTTAGTGCGATACGGGTGGCTTGCGCGTAGTGTGCGGAGATCTCCGCATCCCATTGCTTCTCGATGCTTTCAGTCTTGCCGTCACGTTTGATGAAACTTTGTTGTAGCGTCGCATCGTTGATCTGAGCGAGGCTCAGCGGCAGCCAATAAGCATGTATGCGAGCCTCTGCAAGGCGTACATCAGCGGACGATTTCTGTTCAGCACGGCGCAGGGCTTGGTGCATCGCCTTCAACTCGGTATGGTGACGCGTGATGAGCGCATCGAACAATGCGCTGACTACGTCTTGACGTTGCAGGCCGGAGGCTACGTCGTAGTCGTAGGTGGCGCGTTGTGCGGCGGCAAACGGATCGAAATATCCTTGCGGTTTTTTCGCATAGACAGATGGGCGCACGGGTAACTTGCGGATGTCGGGATGGAACAACAGTTGCTGGCCTTCATCGGAAAGCACAAAACTGGCGAAGGCGCGTGCGCCTTTTAGGTTGCTCGCTTCCTTGAAGATGCCGACATGCGCGGGGGAATAGCCGACCCGTTCGGGATAGGTGAAGCGCAACGGCTTGCCGTTGGCGATGGCGGAGACGGCGAAGAAGTCGATGGTCATGCCCACCGCTACGCGCCCGCTACCCACATCGTCCGAGATGAAAGTCGCCCCTGCATCCGCCAGCACAGCGTTGGCGGCGATCTGCGATAGCACTTGCCAGCCCTGTTCCCAGCCGTAGCTTTGCAGCAATGTGTCGATGAGGATGGGTGCATAGCCGACCTTGGAAGGGATGGGCAACATCACACGCCCGTCAAAGGCGGGGTCAGTCAGCGTCTTCCAATCCGTCGGCACGGGCAGGTGCAGACGTTCCAATTCGGCGGGGTGATAGGCCATGCCGTAACCGGCAGTCTCGTGCGCGACGTAGTAACCCTCGGTGTCGGAAATCTGGAAGCCGCCGATCTTCTTTGGCAATCCTTGCAGCTCGATATCCAGTTTGTGGAATGCACCTTCTTTCGCCAGCATCACGAAGTTGCGCTGTGCGGGTGTCCAGTACACATCCACCGGGCTGTGTGGTTGATGCAGGTAGCTCATCGCATCGCGCGATTGTCGCCACAGGATTTCCAGTCGGTATTGCGGATACTTCTTTTCGAAGGCTGCCTCGAATTGAGAGATGACCTCTTGCGGGTAACTGGAAACCACCACCACCTTTTCGGTGGCGGTAGCCAGTTGCGATAGCAGCAAGAAGCAAAGGGAAACGATCCACTTTGTCATGGCTGATCTCCTAGAACTTCATTGATGCGTTGGCGAACCAAGTGCGACCAGGGTTCGGGTAGCCGTCAGCCAGCGAGTAGTTGCGGTCCGTTAGATTGTTGATCCCTACTTCTGTCGAGATGGTTTGGGTGACGCGATAAACTGCTTTCAGGTTCAGCGTTGCGAAGCCGGACAATTCGACCGTGTTCGAAGCCCAGCGGCTGCTGTTGTATTCGGCGAACGAGATCAGATCGATTGCATCGCCCACTTTGTACAAGGCATGTGCGGTCAGTTTGTGACGAGGGATGCCGGTGAGTTTGGTCGCGGGGTCGCTGACGTTCTTGAGTACGGTCAGTGTGTAGTTGCCGCCCAGTTCCAGCGCGGTGTTCGCTGCACCGCGCATGCCCAGTTCGATACCTGTGGAACTGACCTTGCCGATGTTCTGCATCTGGCACTTGGCGCCGGCGCTACAGGTAGTCGTGCCAGTCTGATAGGCCGTCTGGATCTTGTCGGTGATATCACTGTAGAAGATCGCTGCTTCAGCTTTGACTGCATCCCAAGGAGTGCCTTGGTAGCCGATCTCATAGTTGATCGACGTTTCGGGACGCAGTGCCGCGTTCTCGATATAGGTCGCAAACCGTGCGGAGTAACGGTCTTTCAGTGTAGGTAATCGAGATTTCTGAGCGAGTGTCGCGTAGAGACGGGTGTCTGCGGTGAGATCGTAATACAGCCCAGCCTGACCGTTGGTCGCCGACTTTGCATCGGGCAACGTGAATGGACTTCCTGGCTTATAGACTTCCTGCGGACGCAGGGTATGTCGAGTGATGCCGAGAGAGAGCAGTGTCGAATCGTTGATCGCTACGTTGTCTTCAATAGCGTAAGACGACAACGTGTCCTGAAAAGATTCTGTGATGGTTGCAACACCATCCCGTGCGATGTGTTTATCAACCTTGTAGTTGGTGACCAACTTGATTTCTTGTCGGGCTAGGCGAGTCGTACTCAGTTCAACAGAGCCTCCACGAGTCTTGTCATCATAGGTACTTTGGTTGGCGACGGGATTGGTGATGGTCGGATAACTCGCGTTAGCGTAGATGTCCAAGCCATTGCCGTACTTGTCTTCATAGAGCCGGACCTTGAGCTTTTCGTTGTCTCCTAGCTGTGTGTTCGACAGGAAATAGAGACTTTCCTTGTCCCAGAATGGCCACTTCCAGTAGCGAGCCCCAGCGCCCGTGGAGGGAGGCTGCCCCTTTTCACCATTCTGTTTGTAGTAACTGATCGCATATTCATCGCTGGCATTAGGTGTCAGGCCAAACTTGATGGAGATCTTGTCATCCTTGCGGTAGGAATTGTTGCGTGTGCCACCGTCTTCGGTGGCGGTGGGGGTGAAGCTTGCCGATAGTGGGTAGCCGTCACTTTTCAAGTAAGAGATGCCCGCCTGTGCATACCACATACCTTGGTTGGTTCCGACATTCGCTTGTGCTTGTTTCTCGTTGCCGGAGGCGATGCCGACTGAAACATCACCCTCGAATTTGGTTTTAGGTTTGCGCGAGATCAGGTTGATTGCGCCGCCGAGCGTGTTAGGGCCATAGGAGACAGAGCTGAAGCCCTTGGAAACTTGAATAGCGGCCAGATCGGCAGTGGTGAAGCGATTCAAATCGACATAACCGTCATAAGGAACATAAACAGGAATGCCGTCGATGAATAACGGTACTTGACGGGCATCAAAGCCGCGCACATAGATCATCTTTTCGTTGCGCATGCCACTGTTGGTGAGCGTAACGCCGGAAAGCAGATTCAGCGCATCGCCTACGTTGTCGCGGTTGAATTGCTTTATGTCTTTTTGGGTAACGACCGACGATGTTTGGTCTGTGCCGATTTCTCCAACCTGCGGTTTGGTCGCAGTCACCGTGAGCTCACCCAAGCTGAAGGTTTCGGCTGTCGCAGTTGCACTACAGGCCAACAGACAAGCCAGCCATAAGGTATTTGTTTTGTTGTGCGGTTTCATTCGTCGCTCCTATGTAAAATGGATTTGGTTATGTAAACTAGTACATAACGCTATCTCGACTCAGCAAGGGATGTGCCAATACGGCGAAGGCCTATGTGGCTGGGGAGTTCGTGGTTAAAGGGGTATTCCGTTGTAGCTTATAGGTTGTAACGAATGTGCCAATTTGTTTAAAAGGCTACATAACGCTTGGGTTTGAAGAGCTTGAATTGGGCGCAGGGATGGCGTGTAATCCAATGGCTAGAGGGTTTTATTGCTCTGGTTGAAGCGATGGCATTGCTCTTGCTGTGCGTTAGGTTGTACAGAGACATAACGTGTGAGGTCATCATGGTGCTATCAGTTGTAGAGAAGAAGACTGGGAAGAAATCTGAGTCTGGCGTGGTTTCCAAGTTGAAGCTCGCCAAGGGGCGGCGCTGGGATCATCTGGAATTGTTGGAGCGTATCGATGCATCAGGCTCCATCACTGCTGCAGCCAGTGCGATGGGTATGAGCTACAAGGCCGCGTGGGAAGCGGTGGAGGCGATCAACAACCTGTCTGAGCAACCTTTAGTAGAGCGCAAGACTGGCGGATCAAAAGGGGGCGGAACAACGCTTACCCAACATGGTCGCCGGGTAGTGGGAGCGTATCGGCGTTTGGAGCAGGAGCGGGAAGAGGTGCTCAAAAAGCTGGCGCAGGTGATGGATGATTTTGATGAGTATTACCATTTGATAAGGAGATTCGACATGAAAACAAGCGCACGAAATCAGTTTTTGGGTACGGTGAAAAGTCTGAAGCTGGGGGCGATCAATGCAGAGGTGGTGCTGGACATTGGTGGTGGCGACACGCTGGCTGCAGTGATCACCAACGACAGCGTGAGCCATCTTGGTTTGAGGGTGGGCAGCGAGGCTTATGCGATGGTGAAAGCGCCGTGGGTGATCGTGACCACTTCGGACGGCTTCAAGACCAGCGCCCGCAACGAATTGCATGGCACGGTGGTGCGTTGCCAAGAAGGCTCGGTCAATGGTGAGGTCATCATCGAATTGGCGGGTGGCAAGAGTGTGGCGGCCATCGTGACCAATGACAGCATCAAGACATTGGGACTTAAGGATGGTGTGAAGGCGTGTGCGCTGATCAAGGCATCGCACGTTATTTTGGCAGTCAACGCGTAAGGAGCGAAAAAAATGAAGTCGATCAAATTCGGATTGTTGGGCGCGCTGTTGGCAACGATGGTGCAAGTGGCGAATGCGGGCGAAGTGAATGCGGCAGTAGCGGCCAACTTCACTGAGCCGGTGAAGCAGATCGCCGAGTTGTTCCAGAAAGAGACTGGGCACACGGTGAAATTGTCTTTCGGTTCGAGCGGTAAGTTTACTTCGCAGATAAAAGAGGGCGCACCGTTCGATGTGTTCCTTGCGGCGGATGAGAAGAATCCGAAATTGCTAGAGAAGGAAGGATTGGCAGTCGAAGGTTCGCGTTTCGTTTATGCATTGGGCAAGCTGGTGTTGTGGAGCGCACAACCGGGATTGGTTGATGGCAAGGGTTATGTTTTGCGTAAGGGGAATTACAACAAGATCGCTTATGCTGATCCGAAACTTGCTCCCTATGGGCTGGCTGCGAAAGAGACGTTGGAAGATCAAGGCTTGTGGACAGTCGTGCAAGGCAAGCTGGTGACCGGTGAGAGCATCACCCAGACTTACCAGTTCGCTGCGACAGGCAATGCCGAGTTGGCCTTCATCGCGTTGTCGCAGATCACCAAAGATGGCAAGGTGACTGAAGGTTCATGGTGGGTCGTTCCTGCGCATATGTACAATCCCATCAAGCAGGCGGCGGTGCAATTGACGGCCGCAAAAGACAAAGAAGCAACGAAAGCTTTCCTCACTTACTTGAAGAGTGAAAAAGCCGTAGCGATCATCCGCAATTTTGGTTACGAACTTCCGTGATGTGTTTACTCCCTTCTCCCGCAGGCGGGACTGCGGAAGGGTCGCCGCGTAGCGACGGGGTACCCACCGGCGTACTCCTTGCGGGTAGAAGGGCTGGGGATGAGGGGTGTTGAGTTGTAATAAAATTTTGAGATTCGCATAGACCCTCACCCTAACCCTCTCCCGCCTGCGGGAGAGGGGAATAACCAAAAAAGTATTTCGATGATTTGAAAATATGATGACCACGTTAGACCCCGCCGACCTTCAAGCCGTTTGGCTCACGCTCAAGCTGGCGAGTGTCACCACCTGTTTGCTGCTGCTCATCGCCACGCCACTGGCGTGGTGGTTGGCGCATAGCCGCAAGTGGTACAAGGGGCCGGTGGCGGCGGTGGTTGCTTTGCCGCTGGTGTTGCCGCCCACGGTGCTGGGCTTCTATCTGCTGTTGTTGATGGGGCCGCACGGCATGGTGGGTGAGCTGACCACGGCACTGGGGTTGGGGCGCTTGCCTTTCACCTTTTACGGTCTAGTGATCGGCTCGGTGGTCTTCTCCATGCCCTTCGCCGTACAGCCTATTCAAAACGCCTTCGAGGCGATAGGCCAACGTCCGTTGGAAGTAGCGGCGACGTTGCGTGCAAGTAGGCTAGACCGATTCTTCAGTGTGGCCTTGCCGCTCGCGCGTCCCGGTTTCCTCACCGCGATCATTCTGGCTTTCGCGCACACCGTGGGCGAGTTCGGCGTGGTGCTGATGCTGGGGGGCAATATCGACGGCGAGACACGCGTGCTCTCTGTGGCTATCTACAACCACGTCGAGGCGATGGAATATAACTCGGCGCATCTGCTGGCGGGTGGCATGGTCCTGTTCTCGTTCGTGGTGTTGCTGTCGCTGTACTTGGCGGGCGGCAAATTATCCAAGGTGACGAAATGAATTCCATCCGCGCACAGTTCAAGATGCAGTTGGATAGCTTTTCCCTAGATGCAACGTTTGATGCACCTGCGACGGGTGTCACCGCCTTGTTCGGCCCCTCCGGTTCGGGCAAGACCACCTTGCTGCGTTGCATCGCAGGATTGGAACGTGTCCAAGGTTCATTGCACGTGAACGGCGAAACGTGGCAAGACGACAAGACCTTCGTGCCAGTACACAAGCGTCCGCTGGGTTATGTGTTTCAAGAAGCCAGTCTGTTCCCGCATCTGTCGGTGCGAGCGAATCTGGAATACGGCTACAAACGTATCGCACCTGGTGAACGTAAGGTGCAACTGGAGCAAGTCGTGGAATGGCTGGGCTTGAGTCATCTCATCGAGCGCGGCGATCCAATGCAACTTTCCGGTGGTGAACGCCAGCGTGTCGCCATCGGTCGCGCGCTGCTCACCAGTCCTCGCATCCTGCTGATGGATGAGCCGCTCTCCGCGCTCGACACCAACAGCAAGCAAGAGATCCTGCCGTATCTGGAACGCCTGCACCGCGAGCTGAATATCCCCGTGTTGTATGTCAGCCACGCCATGGAGGAAGTGGCGCGTTTGGCCGATCATCTGGTGTTGCTGGAAAAAGGGCGCGTCATCGCCAGTGGATCACTGCACGAAACGCTCGCACGACTCGACTTGCCCACCGCGCACTTCGATGATGCGGGCGCAGTGATCGAAGCGGCGGTGGCAGGGCACGACGAACCCTATCACCTGACGCGTCTGGATTTCTCTGAGGGGGCGCTGTGGGTAGGGAAAGTGGAACAGCCGCTCGGCACAACCGTGCGTGCCCGCATCCTGGCGCGCGATGTGAGTGTCGCCACGCAGATGCCGCAGGCAACCAGTATCTCCAACATCCTCAGCGGAATGATCACCGAGATCCGCGATGAAGGACCGGACAAACTGATGCTGCGCATCAAGATCGGTGAGTCGCAGGTGTTGCTGTCGCGCATCACCCGCCGCTCACACGATCAACTGGGTTTGTTCGTCGGTAGAGAAGTGTTCGCTCAGGTGAAGAGCGTGGCACTGATGGCGTGAGCGCACCATCGCAAAATAAGAATGCCGCCAGTTTTGGCTGGGGCGCGCTGATCGGTAGCCTTGGCGGGCTCATCGGTCTGGGCGGGGCGGAATTTCGCCTGCCGGTGCTGGTGGCGCGCTTCCGATTGCCCACGCTGGAAGCGGTGATCCTCAACAAGGCGATGAGTCTGGTGGTGGTGGCGTTCGCGCTGCTGTTTCGCGGCGGCACGATTCCCTTTGCTGATTTGTTGAAGCATGTCGACATCGCCATCAACTTGCTGGCCGGTAGTTTGGTCGGTGCATGGTGGGCGGCGGGTCATGCCATGCGCCTGTCGCGCCAGATGCTCGACCGCGTGATCCTCATCCTGCTGGTGATGCTCGCCCTCGTGATCCTAGCCGAAGCCGGACTGGGCGCGCACGACGGCGGCGCGCCGCTGATCGCCGACGGTGCATTGCGTTGGGTGGCAGGTCTGGTGGCAGGATTGTTCATCGGCATGGTGGCTGCGCTGCTGGGTGTGGCGGGCGGTGAATTGTTGATCCCCACGTTGGTGCTGCTCTATGGGCTGGATATCAAACTGGCGGGCAGCTTGTCGTTGATGGTCAGCCTGCCCACCATGCTCGTGGGCTTCGCCCGCTACCGCGAATCGAATGCTTTTGCCGCGCTGAAACGCGAACGCGGCTTGTTGGTCTGGATGGCGGCAGGTTCTATCCTCGGCGCGGCCATCGGCGGGCTGATGCTGGGCGTGATTCCTTCATCATGGCTCTTGTTCGGACTGGGCATCATCTTGCTGGTCTCCGCCATCAAAGTATTTCAGCACACGCAGGCTGCGGACGCGAAAATCGCGGCTGCCAAGGAATGATGTCTCACCTCGCGCTGACAGATGCAGAGTTGTTACACCTACTGGCTGACGATGTGCCCTGTGGCGATCTGACTACGGAAACTGCCGGCATCGGCCAACAAGCTGCGCGCCTCCAATTTTGTGCGCGGCAAGACATGGTGGTGTGCGCCATCGAGGAAGCCGCGAGATTGTTCGAATTGAGCGGAGCAAAGATCGCAGTGTTTGTCCATTCAGGGCAAGCAGTAAGCAAAGACGAACTACTGCTGGAAGCGCAGGGTGATGCCCGCACCCTACACCGAGTATGGAAGAGCGCACAGGTATTGGTGGAGTGGGCGAGTGGCATCAGCACGGCGACTGCCGCCATCGTGAAAGCGGCGTCGCCCATCGCGCTGGCCTGTACGCGCAAAAATGTGCCGGGCACCAAGGCGCTGTCTATCAAAGCGGTGCGGGCAGGCGGTGCGACCATGCATCGACTTGGATTGTCGGAAACATTGTTGCTGTTTGCCGAGCATCGGCTTTTTCTGGATGAGCCGCCCGCACACACTGTGGCTCGCTTCAAACGGGCCGAGCCCGAGAAGAAACTGGTGGTCGAAGTGGCTGATGTGGCGGAAGCCATGCTCTGGGCAAAGGCGGGTGCAGATGTGCTGCAACTGGAAAAATTCACCCCCGATGACATCACAGTGTGTCGTGCGGCATTAAAACGATTGGAGTTGCAAACGTCACTCGCCGTCGCTGGCGGGATCAAAGTTGAGAATGCGGCGGAGTACGTACGAGCAGGAGCAGATTTATTGGTGACCTCAGCGCCGTATACTGCACCCCCCAAGGATGTGCAGGTGACTTTTTATGCAGCCCAACAAACCTAACGAAGCTAAACCAGACATCGAATTCGCCACTGAAGAAGACTTGCCGCAGCTTGCCGATCTGCTGGCAGAACTCTTCGCATTGGAAAGCGATTTTCAACCTGACCGCGAAAAGCAAATGCGCGGACTGCGACTCATCCTTAATGATCCCGCGATAGGCCGACTATTCGTATTACGTGTCGATGGCAAAGTGACCGGGATGGCGAATGCGCTCATCACCATCAGCACGGCGGAAGGTGGCCCAGTGGTGTTGCTGGAAGACATCATCATCAGCGGCACGTATCGCGGCATGGGATTGGGACGGCGTTTGTTCGATCATGTGGTGGCCTGGGCGAAAGGGCAGGGGATGACACGTGTCACCCTGCTGGCAGATGGTGATAACCGTTCCGCACTGGCGTTCTACGACAACCTCGAGTTCGAGCTTTCCAACATGGTGGTGCTACGCAAGCCCTTGGCTTGAATTTAGATAGATCATAAGAACTGAACCAGTTCCTTCCCCCATGCAGGGGGAAGAGATGTTGTGGTTATCTATTGATCCGGCACGATTTAATATTGAATGTAGGTCGGGTTTCAACCCGACATTTCGGGCTAAAGCCCGACCTACCAATCACTGATAGATCGGGCCTGTTCAAATAGGTTGAATTTCCCGTTTGTAGGAATCACTACAAAACCTTCACCAGACCTCACGGGCTCTTTCCCTCACCTCCCCTTGCCTGATGGGTTTCTGGGTATGATCAAAAGATGGCACGGTGGTTGCTGTGTTCACTATGGATTTCAATTTGAGCAGGTTCTGAAAGGTTAAAACATGACGGGATCTCACCCCGTGGCATCGCCGTTGACGGAAGTCATCTGCGTCGATTGCTCGGTCTGCCCGCATCGCGCGCTGCTGTTGGAAGCTAAGTGCGTGCAGGGGGACGTTTGCATCGTCGCGCAGAGTGGTCGGCAGATAGATCGTTTCTTGCGGCGCAATCCGCAGTTCGCACAAGACTATCTGGCTGATGGTTTTTGGGAGCGCCGTGCCATCGCTGCGCGTTACGCGCCCTTGGACGTGGTCAAACAACTTCCGCGTGATGCGGACGAGGTGGTGCGTAGAGTGGTGGCGAGTCGCTTGCCGGTCGATGAACTGGACGACTACCTGCATGACTCAGACCGCGAGGTGCGCATGACGGTGGCGGAGCGTATCGCACCAGAACGCTTGAGCGCCTTGATAAGCGATGAGGATTATCTGGTGCGTTTGCAAGTCGCCAAGCGTATGCCGCATGGGCAGTTGGGGCGTATGGTGGGTGATGAGGATAGAGAGGTGCGCAAAGAGGTGGCTCGCCGCTTACCGCCTTTCGCGCTGGGCAGATTGATGAAAGACGACGATGCGGAGGTCAGACGAATCGTGGCGTCGCGTCTAATGGTCAATGAGCTTGCGAAGATGTTTAACGATGACGATTGGGTTGTGCGTTTAGAAGCCGTGCAACGCGCCCCACTCGAATCTGTCGCCGATTTAGTGGATGATGCCGAACCGGATGTGCGGGCCGCTGTCAGAAGGCGCTTGAATGAATTCCTTCACGAGGATGAACAATGAGTATCTACACGAATGATGAGACGTTATTGAACAAACTATCTACCGCTATCGCTGCCGTCGCGCCGCGTCCGCACCACAGTGGTTTGCTCACGATCGCTAACGACATCCGTCCCGGATGCACTTTCAAATATGCCTTGAGCCGAGGTGGCTGGTATCGCTCCGGTGGTGTCATTGCCGCAGACGGCAGCCGCATCGCAGACAGTCTGGAGCCATGGGCACGAGCTGAACTGAAAGATTGTTCGGATGACATGGGCGAGTTGATGGAGCGTTACGCTGCCAAAGATTATCTGGTGACGAGACATTCTGGCCAGACACATTATTTCGTCGCGGCGTATGGGCCTGCGCCAGTCGACTTCATGCAGCTTGAAGTGGAAGAGTTGCAAGAAGTGTTGGATCGCAAGTTGATCGATCCGGATAACCCCGCTGAAGAGTTGATGGAATTCATCGAGCCGATCTCGCCCATCATGTTGGATGCCCAAACTGTCAAAGCGCCGCAATATCAATTCCGTCGTTTGATCGACATGCGCCAGATTGTCGCCCGTCTATCCAGCGTGGATGGACGCATGAGCGCCTTGACGCGCATGCTGGCCGAGTGGTCGCATAGCAGTGCCGCGACACGCGGTCACTTCAGCGATCATTGGATCGTTGCGGTACGCGAGCACCTAGATCGATATCGCAACCCTATGCTCAGCGCCTCCCTCACCTCACGTCATGCACGCGCACTCAAGCCCTTCCATTGGAATGATGAATTGTCTGGTGTCGAGATGAGTGCGCAGTTGCAAGCATTCGATCGCGCGGCGGGTTATCCGTCGGCTTGGTATTTCCATCTCGTCGCCGGCACCATCACCCCACCCAAGATCGCCTACGCCGTGATGCGTGACTTGGAGGCAGGCTTCAGTTATCTGCCAGAGACAGAAGCGGCGCTGATAAAGAGTTGGGCGGCGGTACCTTATTCGATCTGATTGCCCTCGCTCGGGAAAAGCATTTCGGGCGTGCGGCAGTCGCGTGCCATATCTCGCCTTCCATCCTGTCGGCAGCGATCAGTGATCTCGAAGCGGAGCTGGGTGTGGCGATGGTCGAGCCAACGATGGATTGGGCCACGGGATTGGTGGTGCCCTTGCGCGAACCTAGGCCCCCCATGAAAAAGACCTGCTGGCAGAAGCACTGGGTCTTAACGATTCGTTCACCGAAGACGAATAGTCATTCGTTATTTCTCGCTTTCATCTCGTCTCCTACCTTGTCGTAGCGTTCACTCCCCAACTCGAATAACAAGTCAATGTAGTCAGTATTACGTTGCATGGTTTATCCTCGGCGAGTCCGTCTGTTCGGATGAACTGAAAAACTAACAGGGAGAAAGATACATGGAGACCGCAATTGCCTCAGCTGCACCCGCGCAGCCCGGCTTTTTAGACCGAGAACGCACCATCGCCAAACCCGGCTTCAACCGCTGGTTGGTTCCGCCAGCTGCTTTAGCTATCCACCTTTGTATCGGTATGGCCTATGGTTTCTCCGTGTTCTGGTTACCGCTTTCGCATGCCATCGGCATCACCACTTCTGTTGATTGCGCTAAAGATATGGGCTTCTTTGCGCAGATGTTTGCGACCGATTGCGACTGGAAGATCTCCACGCTGGGCTGGATGTACACCCTGTTCTTCGTGCTACTCGGTTCTTCCGCTGCACTCTGGGGCGGATGGCTGGAAAAAGCCGGTCCGCGTAAGGCGGGTGTGGTGGCGGCGTTCTGCTGGTGTGGCGGTCTGGTGATCTCCGCGCTGGGCGTGAAATTCCACCAGATATGGATGCTGTGGCTGGGCTCCGGTGTGATCGGCGGTATCGGTCTCGGCTTGGGTTATATCTCTCCTGTATCGACCCTGATCAAATGGTTTCCAGATCGTCGCGGCATGGCGACCGGCATGGCCATTATGGGTTTCGGCGGCGGCGCGATGATCGGTGCACCGCTAGCCAACAACCTGATGAAACATTTCGCCACACCAACTTCGGTGGGTGTGATGGAAACTTTCTTGGCGCTGGCCGCGATCTATTTCGTATTCATGATGGCCGGTGCTTTGGGCTATCGCGTGCCTGCTGAAAATTGGAAACCGGCAGGTTGGGTGCCTCCACCCAAGGCCAAGAACTCGCTCATCACTGAGAATCATGTGCATCTGGATGTGGCTTGGAAGACCAAGCAATTTTGGCTGCTGTGGGGCGTGTTGTGTCTGAATGTGACCGCCGGTATCGGTATCATCGGCATGGCTTCTCCTATGTTGCAAGAAGTGTTCGGAGGTAAATTGATCGGCATCGATGTCGCCTTCAATGATCTGACCATGGAGCAGAAGACCGCCATCGCCGCCGTGGCCGCAGGCTTCACCGGCTTGCTCTCGTTGTTCAACATCGGTGGCCGTTTCGTATGGGCTTCGCTGTCGGACAAGATCGGCCGCAAGATGACCTACTACATCTTCTTCCTGCTGGGCTTTGCGCTGTATGCCGCCATTCCGTCCACTGCACAGGGCGGCAGTCTGGCGCTGTTCGTGGCGTTCTTCTGCATCATCCTGTCCATGTATGGCGGCGGTTTCGCCACCATTCCGGCGTATCTGGCAGACATGTTCGGCACCAAGTTCGTGGGCGCGATTCACGGTCGTCTGCTGACTGCTTGGGCGGCGGCCGGTATCTTCGGCCCAGTGCTGGTGAACTATATTCGTGAATACCAGCTCGACCACGGCGTGGCGCGCGCGGAGGCCTACACCATCACCATGTATATCCTGTCCGGATTGTTGATCTTCGGTTTCATCTGCAACTGGCTGGTGAAAGAAGTGGATGAAGTGCACCACATGTCACCCGAGCAACATGCGGAAGAGAAAAAGATCGCCGACGATACGCACCAGCATTTCGGTGCTGACGTGTCTGCGCTCGCGGTTGAAGTCAGCCACTCTTGGAAAGTCATGCTGGCCTGGGGGGCAGTGTGGATCCCGCTGGGCTGGGGCATCTGGATGACAGTGCAGAAGACCATCGTCTTGTTCAAATAAGTTCAGGAAGCGCTACACAAGCCCCTCTTCCGCTTGCGGGGGAAGGGTGTATGCCAGCACCGTAGGTCGGGTTCGCGACAGAGTAAGCCGACCTACGGGGTTTGAATTAGAAAACAGGAATCATCGCCATGAATACAAAGCTGCAACCCATCTTCGACACACACAAAGGCAAGGATGGCGCACTGCTGCCCATCTTGCACGATATTCAGCATGCCTTAGGCTATGTGCCGGAAGAAGCGGTGCCCCTGATCGCGAAACAACTCAACCTGTCGCGAGCCGAAGTGCATGGCGTTATCACCTATTACCACCACTTCCGCCAGACACCGCCGGGCAAGCATGTCGTGCAACTATGCTGCGCGGAAGCCTGCCAAGCTAACGGCAGCGAAGCGCTGGCCGCACATGCTGCCAAACGTCTGCAGGGTGCCGATGTCACACTGGAGCCGGTGTACTGCCTAGGGCTATGTTCCATCGGCCCCGCTGTGCTGATCGGCGAAGATGAACTGCATGCGCATGTCACGCCGCAGAAGTTCGACGCGCTGATGAACGGGTTGGGAGTCAAGAAATGAGTATCACCATTTATATTCCCGGCGATGCCGCCGCGCTGGCCATGGGGGCGGATGCGGTCGCAGATGCGATCACAGCCGAAGCGATGCAACGCAACATCAAGATCGATATCGTGCGTAACGGTTCGCGAGGACTGTTCTGGCTGGAGCCGTTGGTCGAGGTTGTCACCGCACAAGGACGCGTGGCCTATGGCCCGGTGACAAAGGCCGATGTGCCGGAACTATTCGCTGCAAAATTCTTGCAGGGCGACAAACATGCCCTGCGTCTGGGTGACATCGAAACGTTGCCCTATCTTGCCAAACAGCAGCGCGTCAGCCTGCGCCGTGTCGGCATCGTCGATCCGCGCTCGTTGTCCGACTATCTGGCACAAGGCGGGGGTAAAGGCTTGGCGCGCGCGCGCAAGCTGGCACCGGCTGCCATCGTGCAACAAGTCACCGACTCCGGCCTGCGCGGACGTGGCGGTGCAGCTTTCCCCACCGGCATCAAGTGGAAGACCGTACTCGATACAACCGCCACACAAAAATACATCGTGTGCAACGCCGACGAGGGTGACTCCGGCACCTTCTCCGACCGCATGCTGATGGAAGGCGATCCGTACTGCCTGCTCGAAGGTATGGCGATTGCTGGTCTCGCGGTCGGTGCGAATAAAGGCTACATCTATGTGCGCTCCGAATATCCGCATGCCATCGCCGCGTTGAATGCGGCATTGAAAGATGCGGGCGACTGGCTGGGCGATTTCAGCATCGAAGTACGCATGGGGGCAGGGGCTTATGTATGCGGCGAAGAGACCGCGTTGCTGGAAAGCATCGAAGGCCGTCGCGGCATCGTGCGCAGCAAACCGCCGCTGCCCGCCATCTCTGGTTTGTTCGGCCAGCCCACCGTCATCAACAACGTCATCACCTTTGCCAGCGTGCCGGACATCCTCGCGCAGGGCGCGGCGTTTTACCGCGACCTCGGCGTGGGCCGTTCGCGCGGCACGTTGCCGTTCCAGTTGGCGGGCAACATCAAGTTTGGCGGACTGGTCGAAATCCCGTTCGGCGCGACTCTGCGCGAATTGCTGTACGACTACGGCGGCGGCTCACGTTCCGGCCGTCCGTTGCGCGCGGTGCAAGTGGGCGGACCGCTTGGTGCCTATCTACCCGAATCTCAATTCGACACCGTACTCGACTACGAAGCTTTCGCAGCAGTCGGTGCGGTGCTTGGTCACGGCGGCATCGTGGCGTTCGACGACACCGTCGATATGGCCAAACAGGCACGTTATGCCATGCAATTCTGTGCGCTCGAATCCTGCGGCAAATGTACGCCGTGCCGTATCGGCTCCACGCGCGGCGTCGAAGTGATTGACCGCATCCGCGCCGGTGCCACCGAACAAATCCCGTTGTTGCGCGATCTGTGCGACACCATGACCTACGGCTCGATGTGCGCGATGGGTGGCATGACGCCGTACCCGGTGTTATCGGCGCTGAATCATTTTGCGGAGGATTTCTCTGCCGTTAAAGCCCCTCTCCCGCAAGCGGGAGAGGGGTTGGGGTGAGGGGCGGTGATGCGAATCCAATTTAGATTGAGCCCACAGACCCTCATCCCCAGCCCTTCCCCCGCTTGCGGGGGAAGGGAGCAGATCGGCTTATTTGCAATTAAAGGTTTGATATGAACGAACTCGACTACGGCACCCCCGCCGTCACCTCCGACCGCGAAGTCACCCTCAACATCGACGGCGTCGCCGTCACTGTCCCTGCGGGCACTTCGGTCATGCGTGCCGCCGTCAAAGCGGGCGTGATGATCCCAAAACTGTGTGCCACCGATTCGCTCGCGCCGTTCGGCTCCTGCCGCTTGTGTCTGGTGGAAGTCGAAGGTCGTCGCGGCTATCCGTCTTCATGCACTACGCCGGTAGAGGCGGGCATGAAGGTGAAGACGCAAACGCCCAAGCTGGCCGACCTGCGCCGCAATGTGATGGAGCTGTATATCTCCGACCATCCGCTCGACTGCCTCACCTGCGCCGCCAACGGCAACTGCGAACTGCAAACGATGGCGGGTGCAGTCGGTCTGCGCGAAGTGCGCTATGGCATGGCGGGTGCCAACCATTTCACCGACGTGAAGAAAGATGAATCGAACCCTTACTTCACTTACGATCCGGCCAAGTGCATCGTGTGCAATCGTTGCGTGCGTGCTTGCGAGGAACAGCAGGGAACATTCGCGCTGACCATCTCCGGTCGCGGTTTCGAGTCGCGCGTGACGGCTGGGCAGAGTGACAGCTTCATGGAGTCGGATTGTGTCTCCTGCGGTGCGTGCGTGAATGCCTGCCCGACGGCGACGCTGATGGAAAAATCGGTGATCGCCAAAGGTCAGGCCGAGCATGATGTGACCACCACCTGCGCTTACTGCGGCGTCGGCTGTGGTTTCAAGGCCGAGATGAAAGGCAGCGAGGTAGTGCGCATGGTGCCGTGGAAAGACGGCAAAGCGAACGAGGGGCATTCCTGTGTCAAAGGCCGTTTCGCGTGGGGCTATGCGACGCACAAGGACCGTATCACCAAGCCGATGATACGTGCCAAGACCAGCGACCCGTGGCGCGAAGTGTCGTGGGAGGAGGCCTTCGCCCACGCCGCGAAAGAGTTCCGCCGCATCCAAGATAAATACGGCAAGAATTCCATCGGCGCGCTGGTGTCCAGTCGCTGTACCAACGAGGAAGATTATCTGGTGCAGAAGCTGGTGCGCGCCGCCTTCGGCAACAACAACGTCGACACCTGCGCGCGTGTGTGCCATGCGCCCACCGGCTACGGCCTCGGCCAGACGCTGGGTACGTCGGCGGGTACGCAGACGTTCAAGTCTCTGGAAAAAGCCGATGTGCTGTTGCTGATCGGCATCAATCCTACCGAAGGGCATCCGGTGGTCGGTGCGCGTCTCAAGAAGCGCGTGCGCGAGGGCGCGAAACTCATCGTGATCGACCCGCGCGAGATCGACATGGTGAACGCCCCTCATGCGCGCGCCACGCACCATCTGAAATTGCGCCCCGGCACCAACGTCGCCATGCTCTCGGCATTGGCGCATGTGATCGTGACGGAAGGACTGATCAACGAACAATTCATCGCCGAGCGTTGTGAGACGCAGGCCTTTGCCGATTGGCGCGAGTTCGCCGCGCGTCCCGCCAATTCGCCCGAAGCGATGGAAGCCGTCACCGGTGTCCCCGCCGCCGAAATACGTGCAGCGGCGCGTTTGTATGCGACCGGCGGCAACGCGGCCATCTTCTACGGTCTTGGCGTGACCGAACATTCGCAAGGCTCGACGGCGGTGATCGCCATCGCCAACCTCGCCATGGCGACCGGCAACGTCGGGCGCGAAGGTGTGGGCGTGAATCCGTTGCGCGGGCAGAACAACGTGCAGGGCTCCTGCGACATGGGCGGCTTCCCGGATATTTTCCCCGGCTACCGCCACGTGTCCGATGCCGCCACGCGCGAGCTATTTGAAAAAGCGTGGGGCGTGAGCCTGCAAGCCGAACCGGGATTGCGCATCCCCAACATGCTGGAAGCCGCACTCGACGGCGGGTTCAAGGGGCTCTACTGCCAGGGCGAAGACCCCGCACAGTCCGATCCCAACACGCAGCATGTGCAGGCCGCGCTGGCCGCGATGGAATGCGTGGTGGTGCAAGATCTATTTCTCAACGAAACGGCCAAGTACGCGCATGTGTTCTTGCCCGGCGCTTCCTTCCTAGAAAAAGACGGCACCTTCACCAACGCCGAGCGCCGCATCTCGCGGGTACGCAAGGCCATGCCGCCGCTGTCTGGCAAGGCGGATTGGGAAACGACAATGGCGTTGGCGAATGCGCTCGGTTACCCGATGCATTACGAACACCCGTCGCAGATCATGGACGAGATCGCGCGTCTGACGCCGACCTTTGCCGGGGTCAACTACGACAAGCTGGAACGCATGGGCAGCGTGCAATGGCCGTGCAACGACAAGTCGCCCGACGGTACGCCGCTGATGCATGTGAACGGTTTTGTGCGCGGCAAGGGCCGCTTCATGAATACACAATACGTGCCGACCGACGAGAAGGTCACGCCGCGCTTCCCGCTGCTGCTCACCACCGGCCGCATCCTGTCGCAGTACAACGTCGGCGCGCAGACACGGCGCACCGAGAACGTGCAGTTCTACAGCGAGGATGTGCTGGAGATCCACCCACACGACGCCAATGAACGCGGCATCAAGGATGGCGACTGGGTCGGTATCCAGTCGCGGGCGGGCGACACCGTGCTGCGTGCCACCGTCACCGAGCGTGTGCAACCCGGCGTGGTCTACACCACCTTCCACTTCCCCGAGTCCGGCGCCAACGTCATCACCACCGACAACTCGGATTGGGCGACCAATTGCCCCGAATACAAGGTGACAGCGGTGCAACTGGTGCAGGTCGACCAGCCGTCGGAATGGCAGAAGCGCAATGTGCGTGAAGACAGGGAACAGCGTCGCCTGTTGGCGGTCGCGGCTGCCAAATGATCACGGTGGAACAGATCCAATCAAAGGTGCAGATGGAAGTGCATCGCCCGGGATGTGCGCCGCAATCCGACACAATCGCCGAAGAAGTGCCGGTCGCTTTCGAGTACAACGGCATCTCGCACACGGTGATGCTGGCCACCCCCTCTGATCTTGAGGATTTTGCGCTGGGATTCAGTCTGACCGAGGGCATCGTCACGCGGCGCAGCGAGGTGTTCGATATCGAGATCGAAGAAGCTGAGGCGGGCATCACCCTTCACCTGAAGATCGCGGGTGGCGCTTTTGCTAGACTCAAGGAACGGCGGCGCAGTCTGGCTGGGCGCACCGGTTGCGGCTTGTGCGGTGCGGAAAGTCTGACGCAAGTGATGCGTGAGCTAGCGCCTGTGGCTGACGGAAATGTCTTTCCATTGGCGGCGATAAGTGAAGGCATGCATCGCTTGCCTGCGCAGCAGGTGCTGCAAATGTCCACGGGTGCAGTGCATGCCGCCTGCCATGTGGCGAGTGATGGAAGTATCAGCCACGTGCGCGAAGATGTAGGCCGCCATAACGCGCTAGACAAGACGCTGGGCGCGCTGGCAGCGGTGGATGCAAAACCCGAAGGTGCGCTGCTCATCACTAGCCGCGCCAGTTTTGAGATGGTGCAGAAATCAGCAGCGCTAGGTTACGGTATCCTCGCTGCAGTCTCGGCACCAACAGCGGCAGCGATACGCTTGGCGGAAAAGCATAATTTAACTTTGGTGGGTTTTTTGCGCGGCTCAAACTGCACGATCTACACCCATACGCAACGACTGCAAGGAATCACGACATGAATCCCGCCAACTTGATCAGGATGGCTAACCAGATAGGCACCTTTTTTGAGGCCATGCCCAACCGTGAGCAGGCGGTAAAGGATATCGCCGCGCATATCCAGAGGAATTGGGAGCCGCGCATGCGTAACGAGTTGCACCAGCACATCGTCCAATGCGGCGATGCGGAGTTGTCGCCCATCGTGCGCGATGCGCTGGCGCTGGTGCAGAGTGTGGGTTGATCGACCGCTGCGATTTTCGCTGCACTTACTGCATGGTGGAGAAGATATGATTCCTGCCGCGCGGTGAAATATTGTCTCTGGGAAAATGTCTGCAAGTCGGCAGAACATTTGTAGAGATGGGCGTCAGCAAGATCAGCCTGACGGGTGGAGAACCGTTGACGCGTAAAAATCTGCCGTGGCTGGTCGAGTACCTGAGCGCTCAAACCCTTCCATTGGAACGTTGAATTGTCAGGTGTCGAGATGAGCGCACAGTTACAAGCATTCGATCGTGCGGCAGTATCTTATTCGGTCTGATTTAACGAGGGGAGATCGAAAGGGACAAATGGTTATCTCCCGCTTGGCTTGTGCGGTCAGATGACAGCCAAGCGATAACCCACACCCACCTCAGTGAGTAGGAAGCGTGGCCTTGCGGGATCTTTTTCTAACTTGTGGCGCAGGTTGCCCATGTAGATGCGCAGGTAGTGGGCGCGCTCCACATAACTCGGCCCCCACACTTCCTTGAGTAATGCTTGGTGCGTCAGCACCTTTCCCGCATGTTTGATCAACACAGTGAGTAAGCGGTATTCGATCGGGGTAAGGTGTACTTCCGCATCGCCGACCATGACCTTGCGATGGATCATATCCACCTTCAGCTCATCCACGGCGAAGAGTCCTTCATTCCCATCCCCCGCGACCGAAGACACATGGCGTAGCGCCACACGAATGCGGGCCAGCAATTCGCCGACACCGAATGGTTTGACAAGGTAATCGTCGGCACCGGCATCTAGTGCAGCGATCTTGTCATTTTCCTGAGAACGTGCGGAGAGGATGACGATAGGAACAGATGTCCAAGTGCGTAGCGCTTTCACCACCTCGATACCATCCATGTCGGGTAAGCCTAGATCGAGTATGACCAAGTCCGGTTTGCGCGTCGCAGCATCGGCTAACCCCTGCTTGCCGGTCTCAGCTTCGACCACTTGGTAGCCCTCGGTATCCAATGCCGAGCGCAAGAAGCGACGTATCTGTGCTTCATCTTCGACAACGATGATGGTGGCGGAATGATTCATGATCCAGCGATCTCTTCCTGTTCGATCTCGGGCGGGGCTTCACCCAAGGGTAATGCGAAATGGAATGCTGCGCCGCCCTCACTTGTATTGTCTGCCCATATCTTGCCGCAGTGTGCTTCCACGATGGAACGGCAGATAGTCAAGCCCAGTCCGGCACCACCCTGATTGCCTTCATTGGCGACACGGTGGAATTTCTCGAAGATGCGCTTTTCTTCGCCCAGCGGGATCCCCTGTCCATGATCGGCAACAGTGACGATCACCTCGCCAAGGCTACTCTCGGCTGAAATATTGATGGCCGTGCCTGAGGGCGTGTATTTCACCGCATTCTCTAGCAGGTTGGCGAACACCCGTTCGATCAACATGCTGTCGATCTCGACCAGCGGTAGGTCATGCGGCAAGCGGACGCTGACCGGATGGCCTAGCAAACGCGCACTCATTCCAGCCAGTGCGCCACCGACGACTTCTTCAAGCGGCTGCCATTGGCGGTTCAGCACTACGCCGCCCGACTGCAAGCGCGCCATGTCCAGCAGGTTGTTGGCTAACCCGGACATACGCGTGGCCTCATCATAGATGGCTTGGCTAAGTTCATAGCGCGCTTGGACTGGCAAGCGTTCGCCGTCGCGTACTAGGCTGCTGGATGCGCCGACGATGGCGGCCAGCGGCGTGCGTAGGTCGTGCGAGATGGCCGACAACAAGGCATTGCGTAGTTGCTCGGTCTCCATCTTCAACTGCGTGTTATGTGCTTCTGCTGCAAGCCTGACTCGCTCTAAGGCAAGTGCGATCTGACTGGTGAAGGTCTCCAGCAGGCGTTGTTGCTCAGGCAGGGCAAGTCGGTTCGGATTGAGCGACAACAAGGCCAGCACACCCTTCACGCCGGACGGTGCCGTCAATGGCAGATAAACCATGTCGCCCCCGGGCAACGTATCCGTTCCCTGTCCCGCCATCTGTCCATGATCGAACACCCATTGCGCCACGCTCAAATCGCTGCCGTGGGCAGACTGCGGCGCTCCCTCATCGCGAGGATAGACGATGTGCCCGTTCGCATCGGTCAACAAGATGACTGCCTGTGCCTCGAATACATCTGCCACATGTTTTACTGCAATGTTCAGGACGTTAACTTCGCCACGTGTCGCGGCTAGTTCACGGCTCAGCGCATACAAGGAGGTGATGCGACGCTCACGCAGCCCGGCGATCTTCGCTTGGTGGCGGGTGTTTGCCGTCATTCCGCTGATCACCAATGCGACTAGCAACATGATGGCAAAGGTGATCAGATATTGCGTATCCGAGACGGCGATACTGAAACGTGGCGGCACGAAGAAAACATCGAACAGCAATACGCTCAACACCGAAGCCAGCACGGATGGGCCACGTCCATAACGCGCTGCGACCACCACCACGCCCAACAAATAGACCATGATCAGGTTGGCCAGATCGACGTGCTCGAACATGAGCCAAGCGATCGCAGTGCTGATCGCCGAAGCTGTGATCGCCCAGAGGTAATCTGGCTGCCATTTGAGCAGTGGACGCTGCTCATCACTTCCCAAGCCTAGATACAGACGACTACGCGAGAAATAGGGGGTAGCCTTGGCCTGCGCTAGGAAGTTGGATTCCTTGCCCACCACATGAATGTCAATGTCATCCGCCTGACGCACGATGGTGTCAACCAATGAGCCATGCAGCCAGCGTCGCCAGCCAACGTAGGTCGGCTTACCCAGCACGATGCGGCTGGCGTTGCGGGTGCGGGCATACGCGATCACTTCGTCGGCCAGTTGGTGTCCGCCCAGCGTGACCGTCTCAGCACCCAATTCCTCGGCCAGTTTCAGCGTGCGTAATATGGCATCGCGCTGTTCACGGGAAAGGTGCTGCAACTTCGTGGTCTCGACATACACCACGATCCATTCCGCTCGTAGCAGTTGCGCTAGACGATAGGTGGCACGCACTAGGTTCTCGGACGATCCGCCCGGCCCGATACAGGCCAATATCCGCTCCTTCACTTGCCATACATCTTTGATCGCATTGTCTTCACGATAGTCGCGCATCTGCGCATCGACACGATCTGCGGTGCGCCGCAAGGCCAGTTCGCGCAGCGCGATCAAGTTGCCTTTGCGAAAGAAGTTCTGCGCCGCGCGTTCTGCCTGCTGCGGCAGATAAACCTTGCCTTCCTTCAAGCGTTGTAGCAGTTCATCTGGCGGCAAGTCGATCAACTCGATCTCGTCAGCCTTCTCCAATACCGCATCCGGTACGGTCTCCCACACGGGGATGCCGGTGATCTGTGACACTACATCGTTGAGGCTCTCGATATGTTGCACGTTGATCGCGGTATAGACATCGATGCCCGCATCCAGCAACTCTTCCACGTCCTGCCAGCGTTTGGGGTGACGCGAACCCGGCGCGTTGGTATGCGCTAGTTCGTCTACCAAGATCAGCGCAGGGTGGCGCTTGAGCGCGGCATCCAGATCGAATTCTTGCAACTGCGTATTGCGATACTCGACCAGCCGTGGCGGCAATATCTCCAGCCCTTCCAGCAATTGATGCGTCTCGACACGTTTGTGTGTCTCCACATAACCGGCTACCACATCCAAGCCTTCCGCACGCCTTTCGCGCGCGGCCAGCAACATACCGAAGGTCTTGCCGACGCCAGCGGAAGCGCCGAAGAATATCTTCAGGCGGCCGCGACGGCGCTGCGCCTCGGCGCGTTGCACCTTCTCCAGCAAGGCGTCGGGATCGGGACGATGATCGATCATGGATTGGGACTACGCTTCCACGCATTGCTCACAGAGGAAAGGCGCTTGCGCAGACTCTTTTGGTCATCTGATAGGACATCCATCACGTCGGATAGTTGTTTGGATTTAAGGATGGCGAACAACATGAAACTCAGGGTGAGTGCCGCCGCGACCACAAAAAATACCAAGCGTTCGGCGATGGGGGATTCTGCCTCGGCAATTAAGTTCATACCCAGCAGCCCTGTGGTGACCGCACCCACCATGCTGAACGTGGTCACCACGGTCAGGCGCACGATGGTGGTGGACTGTTGGCGTTGGGAATTGCTGTCCAGATACTGACTCATGTCTTGGAGTTCATCCTTCACTTCCTGATACAAGGCATCGTTGCCCAGATGTTTGCTGGACAGGCGATACAACGCCTGCACATGAGGACGTTCGGAGATCTCGTGGAACCAGTAGCGGTGGGTGAAGCGCAAGAAGGCTTCGAACCCGCCGTACACCCTGCGCCGGAAGCGGCTGATGGAATGCGCCAAACGAATGTCGAGATCATGTACCGCATCCACCATACGGTCCGAGAACACCAGCAACGCGGCGCGGTGAAAATGCGCGATCATGAACAGCAGCACATATTGGTGGCGGAATTGCGCCAAGATACCGCGCTTGGGGTCGCTGAAATACTCCGCGCGTGAGTCACCCACCACGATGAAGGCGCGTCCGGTACAGATGAAGCGCGTGTTGGGGCCTGCCTCAGTATCCGTCCAAAAGCGGTCGTAGCAGTAACGTGATTCGAACTCACTCACATCAGGATCACTGGCGGGGACTGCTTCATCTGGATGTAGGGTGGCCACCAAGCCCAATCGTAGCCATTCGTCACGACTCAGCGTGCGCGGATCATCCACGGCGATGAACGCCATCAGCGGCATGCGGTGATATTCGATCTGGCGGTAGCGTAGATAGCCTTTTTCGTCTGACGGATCCAACACCAGCGGACGTAGCAAAAAATCCCAGTGGGAAGAGATGCCGGGCGAACGATGTTTTTGGGTATAGGAAAGGAATTTCCCCTGATCATCAGAATCGGAAGAGGTGAGTACCGTACCGTTCGCTCCCAGCCACTCGGCGTGCAAGACATTGTGTTTGCCGTGTCCGTCCCGATCCCATCCGGTCGGGTAGATGCGGCCAAAGCGGTACAGCAGGTCGCACACCGTGTGGTAGGGCAGGTCGTTTCCCGATAGTTCTAGTTTGAGAAAGGCGACATTGATGTCGTCGAAGAACCACAACTCGACATGTTCGAGCGCGAGTAGTACGGGCGCTTCGCCCTCGCGTAATGACAACCTCAAAGCAGTGATGTCGCGTCTGCGGTATATCTTGATGGCCGAGCCGCCAGGCTTGTCACCTGACTCATGCGAAAAGCTACTGTGGCATTCGCCATAAATGAAGCGTTGCACGTAGGGAAGGAATGCAACGAACTCTTTGTAATGTCGCTCTTCGAAATCAGTAGAGCCCACTTGGAAACGATCATCCAATCGTTCCCACTGATTGTCATCTGCGCATTGTTCGAGTAGTTCCCAAGGGGTATTGCTCGCCTTCGAAGTCGGCATCAATTGCACAGGCCAGAACAATACTTCGCGGAAGTGGCGGACGTTGTGTTCGATGGTAGAGCTTGTCTTCATACAAAGAGCCTAACGTAATTTATTTTGGATTTTTTGCGTTACTTGAGCGTGATCATCTTCCACTTCGAGTGGCATCCTACAGTCATCGCTCTTTGGATTGCTCACATTTATAAGCAAGATCAAGTAAGCCACACCCAGCGGAACGAGAATCCCGAAAATGGCAAGCAAGGGATCTATGACGGAGTCCATAAAAAACGGTCCCATGGCTAAATGCTCCTTTGGGCGGATTTTTGAAACACGCCAAAGATGCGCTTACCTCTCTGCGAGAGTTTAAGCGTAAAGGAACTGGCGACACCAGAACGCCCCGTAGTGACTGTTTGGTTAGCAAATGCTAGATCCTTGATCCTCATCTCGCTGTGTAGGTCAATCATATCGACCCTGCACATCCAATAGGGGATGGGCGTGACCGTATCCCGCTTCATCTCGTCAGCCAGTGCTATCTGGCATTGACTGAGTTTCTCCGATTTCACCCGCCTACCTACGATCATATCCATCCCTCCGCTTTGTAATGTTGCGCATGTTAGGCAAGGCAACATAAAGACGGGATAAATTGTCGTGCATCCGATATAAAGAATTTATCAAGATTTTTTCGGTGAGTTTGCGCCGAAGAAATAAAAAGGGCGCCGATCGGCGCCCAAATGCTTAATTCGGTAGGTTGGGCACGTCTTATGTGCCCAACCTACCGAATTAATGTGTTGCATCCAGTGCCAGATTGAGTTCCAGCACATTCACCCGAGGCTCGCCCAGAATGCCGAACTGGCGTGCCTCGGTGTGTTCTGCCACCAGCATGCGCACGTATGTCGCATCGAGGTTGCGCACTCGCGCCACACGGGCGAGCTGGTATTCCGCTGCCGCCGGGCTGATGTGCGGATCGAGGCCGCTGGCGGAAGCGGTGACCAGATCGACCGGTACTGGCGTGGTGTTGCCGGGGTCGGCTTCACGTAGCGCCTGCACGCGCGACTTCACTGCATCGATCAGCGCCGGATTGGTCGGACCGAGGTTGGAGCCGCTCGAAGCCGCAGCGTTGTTGGGCACCGGCCCAGTCGCAGAAGGACGACCCCAGAAATATTTTGGGTCGGAGAACGACTGGCCGATCAGGCTGGAGCCAACCGTCTTGCCATCATTAATGATCAGACTGCCGTGGGCCTTGTCGGATAGGGTCGCCTGCGAGATGCCCGTCACCAACAGGGGATAGGCGATGCCGGTGAGCAAGCTCAGCACAACAAAACTGATGACTGCGGGGCGTAGTTCTTTAAACATGATGTTTCCTTTCTCAAACCAGATTCAGCGCGACCAACAACATGTCGATCAGCTTGATGCCGATGAACGGGACGATGATGCCGCCCAGTCCATACACCAGCAGGTTGTTGCGCAGCACGATGTTGGCGCCGATGGCGCGATACTTGATGCCTTTCAACGCTAGCGGCACTAGCGCGATGATGATGAGCGCGTTGAAGATCACGGCGGACAAGATCGCGCTAGACGGCGTGGACAAGCCCATCACGTTTAGTCCGCCCAATGCTGGATAGGTCGAAGCGAACGCAGCTGGGATGATGGCGAAATACTTGGCCACATCGTTGGCGATGCTGAAGGTGGTCAGCGCGCCGCGCGTCATCAACATCTGCTTGCCGGTCTCGACGATTTCGATCAGCTTGGTCGGATTGGAATCCAGATCGACCATGTTGCCCGCTTCCTTGGCGGCCTGCGTGCCGGTGTTCATCACCACCGCCACATCAGCCTGCGCCAGCGCCGGTGCATCGTTGGTGCCGTCGCCAGTCATCGCCACTAGGCGGCCTTGCGACTGATGCTCGCGGATCAGTTTCAACTTGGCTTCCGGTGTCGCTTCGGCGAGGAAGTCGTCCACGCCCGCTTCGGCCGCGATGGCAGCGGCGGTGAGGCGGTTGTCGCCGGTGATCATGATGGTCTTGATACCCATGCGTCGCAGTTCGGCGAAACGTTCCTTGATGCCGCCCTTGACGATGTCTTTCAGCTCGATCACGCCCAGCACTTTCGCGCCGTCCGCTACCACCAGCGGCGTACTACCGCGACGCGACACGCTGTCTACGATGGCGTTCACTCCCTCGGGGAAGTGGCCGCCCAAGCTCATCACGTAATTGCGGATCGCGTCGGTCGCGCCTTTGCGGATCTGGCGTTCACCGATGTTGACGCCGCTCATGCGCGTCTGCGCACTGAACGGTACGAAGGTCGCGCCCAGCTCGAGGATGTTGCGCTCGCGTAGAGCGAACTTCTGTTTTGCCAAAACAACAATACTGCGTCCTTCCGGCGTCTCATCGGCTAACGAAGCCAACTGCGCCACATCGGCCAACTCGGCTTCAGTCACACCTGAAGCATGCAGGAAGTTGCTGGCTTGACGGTTGCCCAGCGTGATCGTGCCAGTCTTGTCCAGCAGCAATACATCCACGTCGCCTGAGGCTTCGACCGCACGACCACTCGTCGCGATCACGTTCTTCTGCAGCATGCGGCCCATGCCGGCCACACCGATGGCTGACAGCAGGCCGCCGATGGTGGTGGGGATCAAACACACCAACAGTGCCACCAATACGGTGATGCTCACTGGCTGCCCAGCGCCCGCCGTCTCCACGCTATAGATCGAGAAGGGCAACAAGGTGACGGTAGCCAGCAAAAAGATCAGCGTCATCGCCACCAGCAGGATGGTGAGCGCGATCTCGTTGGGTGTCTTCTGGCGCTTGGCACCTTCCACCATCGCGATCATGCGGTCGAGGAATGTCTCGCCGGGGTTGGCGGTGATGCGTACCACCAACCAGTCGGACAACACGCGCGTGCCGCCGGTCACTGAACTGAAATCGCCGCCGGACTGGCGAATGACAGGTGCGGATTCGCCAGTGATGGCGCTCTCATCCACCGAGGCCACACCTTCGATTACCTCACCGTCGCCGGGAATGAAATCCCCTGCTTCCACCAACACCACATCGTCGCAGCGCAATGAAGAGCCCGGCACCTGCACATGTTTCTCACCGTATTGCGGACGAGTGAGTTTTTTGGCCAAGACGTCGCGTTTGGCGCTGCGCATGGCAGCAGCCTGCGCACGACTACGACCTTCCGCTAACGCTTCGGCGAAATTGGCGAACAACACGGTGAACCACAGCCACAGCGTCACCGCGAGGATGAAGCCAGTCGGTGCTTCGCCGTTGCCTCCCAAGGCTTGGAAGAACAGCGCCGTGGTCAGCACGCTACCGATCCACACCACGAACATCACTGGGTTCTTCATCTGCTGGCGCGGGCTCAGTTTCTTGAACGAGTCCAGCACTGCTTGTTTGACGATGTCACGTTCAAACAAGGAAAACGAAATTGTTTTGCTTGCCATAAAAATCTCCTATTTCTGGTGTAGGTCGGGCTTCAGCCCGACGCGTCGGGTTGAAACCCGACCTACTGTCAGAATCAATGTGCGTTAACCATATTCAAATGTTCGATCACCGGACCGAGCGCCAATGCGGGCACGAAAGTCAGCGCACCCACCAGTAGCACGGTGCCGACCAACAACCACACGAACAGCGGCGTATGTGTCGCCATGCTGCCCACGCTGGCAGGGATACGTTTCTTGGCTGCCAACGAACCGGCTAGCGCCAGCACTGGGATCATCAACCAGAAGCGTCCTGCCCACACGGCGAAGCCCAGCGCGGTGTTGTAGAACGGCGTGTTGGCTGAGATGCCTGCGAAGGCGCTACCGTTGTTACCAGTCGCCGACGAGAAGGCGTACAGCACTTCGCTGAAGCCGTGCGCGCCGGGGTTGTAGATGCTGCTCTTGCCCACGCCCAGCATCACCGCCAGCGCAGTGCCACCGAGGATGACCAAAGGCGGGATCAGGATCACCAGCGAAGCCATCTTGATGTCGAACGCCTCGATCTTCTTGCCCAGATATTCGGGGGTGCGGCCTATCATCAACCCAGCGAGGAACACTGCGATCACGGCATATACCAACATGCCGTAAAGGCCGGAGCCGACACCGCCGAACACGACTTCGCCCAGTTGTATCTGTGCAAGCGGCACCATTCCGCCCAGCGGGGTGAAGGAATCGTGCATGGAGTTCACCGCACCGCAAGAAGCGGCTGTGGTGATGGTGGCGAACAACGCGGAGTTGGCGATGCCGAAGCGCGTCTCTTTGCCTTCCATGTTGCCGCCGGATTGCGCGGCGGACGCGGTCTGATCTACGCCCAATGTGGTGAACGCGGGGTTGCCCTGCTGCTCGGCATAGAAAGCGACAGCGAGGAATCCGACAAACAGGATGGTCATGGAGGCGAGGATTGCCCAGCCTTGGCGCGTATCGCCCACCATCGCGCCGAAGGTGTAGCACAAGCCTGCGGGGATGATGAAGATCGCTAGCATCGACAGGAAGTTGGCGAATGGCGTGGGGTTCTCATACGGATGTGCCGAGTTGGCGTTGAAGAAACCGCCACCGTTGGTGCCGAGTTGTTTGATCGCTTCTTGCGAGGCGACCGGGCCCATGGCGATAGTCTGCTCGTTCACCACGACTTTTTCGGTGACGACATTTCCAGCCGCATCTTTGACCGCATTGCCGTCAGCATCCAGCTTAGGCTGTTCGTAGCTCACGCTTTCTGTCAACGTCGCTTTTTCATAGGCGGAGAAATTCTGCACCACGCCCTGGCTGACCAGCACCAAAGCCAACACGGTGGCGATCGGCAGCAGGATGTACAGCGTACTACGTGTCATGTCCACCCAGAAGTTGCCGATGGTCTCGGTCGTGTGGCGTGCGAAGCCACGGATCAGCGCGATGACGACAGCCATGCCGGTGGCGGCAGAGAAGAAGTTCTGCACCGCCAAGCCGCTCATCTGCGTCAGGTAGCTCATCGTGGTCTCGCCTACGTAGCCCTGCCAGTTGGTGTTGGTGACGAAACTCAGCGCCGTATTGAACGACGAGTCGGGCGTGACCGCGCCGAAACCTTGAGGGTTCAGCGGCAGCATGCCTTGCAAGCGCTGCAAGGCATAAACCACCAGCACACCGAGCAGCGAAAACCATAAGGCGGCCATCGCGTAACGCGTCCAGCGCATCTCCTGCTTGCTGTCCACACCGCACAGGCGGTAGAAGAAGTTTTCGGCGGGCTGCAACCAGCGCACGAATGCGGGCAACTGGCCTTCATAGATACGCTGCATATAAACGCCCATAGGCTTGGCCATAGCCAGCAGCACGCCCAGATACAGGGCGATTTGAATTATTCCGTTGATCATGAGAACAGCTCCGGTTTAAGCAAAGCGACGACGAGATAGACCATCAGGCACAAGGCCACGACGGCACCGATGATGTAGAAAGTCATGAGCGGTCTCCCAATTTTTCAAGGCCGCGCACCAGCAGCACGCTCAAGCCGAAAAAGGCGACGATCAACAACAGATATAACCAGTCCATATTCCACTCCTTAGTGTAAAAACTACGGGGAGCATGGTAGGAAATGGAGAATCAAAACGGTATAAAGATGTTTGGCAGGGACGTATAAAAGCTATAAAGATTTTGCTTCGAGAGGCGCTGTTTATGGGTAGGCCAAGGCCTGATTGGTCGCCGTCTTTACAACTTTTTTACACGCGAACTGGAATAATCCGCGCCCGATTTTTCTAAATCCTCTGTCGCTCAGCCGATCCAGAACCTGCAAGGAGAATATAAGGTGAACCAGCAGCATTCAAAAGAGAAGGCCACTACGAGTGCCTTAGCCCTCGCCGCCCTCGGCGTGGTGTACGGCGACATCGGCACCAGCCCGCTGTACGCATTCAAAGAAGCATTTGCCGGAGGCCATCTCGCCCCCACTGAGCCGAACGTGTTGGCGACGTTGTCTGCTTTGTTCTGGGCGATGATGCTCATCATCTCGATCAAATACGTGTGGGTGATGCTCAAGTTCGACAACAACGGCGAAGGCGGAGTGCTGGCCTTGACCGCATTGGCGAACCGCTCGGCAGGAAGCACCTCACGATGGAAATTACTCATCGCCACAGGCGGCATCTTCGCGGCCTCGTTGTTCTATGGCGATGCACTCATCACGCCTGCTATCTCTGTCCTCTCTGCGGTGGAGGGCTTGAGCGTCGCCGCACCCGCGCTGGAAAGTCTCATCATCCCGATCACGCTCGGCGTCATCACCGGTCTGTTCCTCATCCAACGTCGCGGCACGGGTAGCATGGGTAAGTTGTTCGGCCCCGTCACACTGGTGTGGTTCGCAGCGCTGGCTGTGCTGGGCATGATCAGCATCGCTGAGACACCGTCTGTGTTGCGCGCATTGAGTCCGATGTACGCCATCACTTTTGCCATCGAACATCCGGCGGGTATGTTCCTGTTGTTGTCGGCGGTGTTCCTCGCACTCACCGGCGGTGAAGCGCTGTATGCCGACATGGGGCACTTCGGTGCCAAGCCAGTGCGCTTGGCGTGGTACGGGTTGGTATGTCCGGCGCTGCTCATCAATTATTTCGGCCAAGGCGCGCTGGTGATGCGCTCGGCGGAAGCGGCACAGAATCCGTTCTATATGATGTCGCCGGATTGGTTCATGTTGCCACTGGTCGCGCTGGCCACTGCCGCTACGGTGATCGCTTCGCAGGCCACCATCTCTGGCGCTTACTCCATCACCTTGCAGGCGATGCGCATGGGTTACCTGCCACGTCTGTTCATCCAGCACACTTCCGATTCGCAACGCGGCCAGATCTACATCCCCGCTGTGAACTGGATGATGCTGGTCGGTGTGATCATTCTGGTGCTTGAGTTCGGTTCGTCGGGTGCGTTGGCGGCGGCTTACGGCATCGCCGTCTCCGGCACCATGATCATCACGACCATGCTCACCGTGTTCGTCACGCTGATGATGCCGGGGCGCGCACGTTTGCCTTTGCTCATCGCATTGGCACTGTTCGCCCTGTTGGAGATACTGTTCTTCGGCTCTAACCTTACCAAGGTGTTCAGTGGTGGTTGGATGCCGCTGGCACTTGGATTGGTATTGTTCGTGTTGCTTGCTACTTGGAAGAAAGGCAGCTCCATGATCGCCAAGCAGCGACAAAAATTGGACATCCCGATGGAGGTGTTCGTTTCCAGCACACATCCCGACGTGCCACGCGTCAGCGGTACGGCCATCTATCTGACCGCAGACCCTAAGTTCGTCCCGAGCGCGCTGTTCCACAACCTTAAGCACTTCAAAGTGCTGCACGAGCAGACCTTGTTCGTACATGTGGTGACGGAAGATGTGCCTCACATCTCGAAGCAAGATCGTCTTGAAGTCAGAAAACTTGCACCGGGAATGTATGACGTCGCCCTGCATTTCGGCTTCCGCCAAGAGATCGACATTCCGTTCGAGTTGGAAGGTTTATCAAAACGCGGCGTGAGCTACGAAGCGATGAGCGCCACTTACTTCATCGCCCGCTCCAACGTGGTCGATGGCCCAGGCGGTCTGCCATCGTGGCGTTCTGCGCTGTTCTCGTGGATGACGCGCCAATCGGAAGGCGCGGCCAGCTTCTTCAACCTGCCGCCCAACCAAGTGGTCGAACTTGGCACCAAGGTCGTGTTGTAGTTTTACTTGCACAGTCATGGTGGATGGAGCGAGCATCGCAGTTTTGCAGCCTCTATCCAGAGGCTGTTCAGACGACAGGTGATCTATGGGAATAGCAGTGATGAACACATTTGTGCAACGACATATATCGTCCATCGAAATGGTGGGTGTGTTGATGCGAATCTTCAGCTTTTCGCTGGTCAGTTGGCTAGGGCCCGCCAGTCCATTCATGTTCGTTTGGGTATTCAATACGATCGACGCGGTGATGCTAACTTGGTGTGCGTTGCTCAAACGAGATAGAGCCTACATCACGCTCAACGCGTTTTGGATCATGGTGGGCATGATCGGAATATATAGGGCAAGCGGCTTCATTCAATAAATCTTGGTCGGCTCATGCTGCCCCATTGGCTCTGGTGGAAATTCAAGCCATAAACTGCCATACTTTGGACAGCAATCAACAGGAGAACAGCCATGTCCATGAACGTAACTTTGCCACCTGAACTGGAAGATCGAGTCCGTCAGCGCGTTGAATCGGGCAAGTATGGTTCGGCAAGCGAAATGATCCGTGAAGCGCTCAACTTGTTCGAAGCCTATGAAGATGTCAGAACAGCAAAACTCGACAACCTGCGCCAAGATATAGCCAAGGGGTTGAGCGATGCCCAAAATGGTCGCACCAAAGAAATCGATTTCGCCAGCCTGAAACAGCAAGGCCGCCAAATACTCAAAGACCGCAAGGCCGCCTGATGTCCCGCATCCGATTTACCCTCTCAGCAGAAACAGACCTGCTGGAATTGTGGGTGACAATCGCGGAAGAAAATCCTACAGCAGCAGACGAAATACTGGATGTTATCCAAGCAACAGCAATGATTTTAGGTACACAGCCAGAAATGGGCGGAGCGCGTCCCGAACTAGCCGAAGGATTGCGCAGTCTGCCAACCCGCACGCCATACCTGATTTTCTACTTGCCCGATGACGATGGATTGCTAGTCGTTCGCGTGTTGCACCATGCAAGGGATATTGATGCGGAATACTTTTCTTAGACGGAATCGATGGAATGTGGCTGAGCTGAAAAAGTATTCCGAACCCGACCCAATAATTGCAAAAGACTAGGGAGAGATAAATGCGCTTGTTATCCGTTACGCTGAAAAACTTTCGCTGCTACGCGGAAGAAATAAATGTTGGTTTTGGTGATCTCACCACCTTTGTGGGGCGGAACGACATTGGTAAATCATCGGTTTTGGAAGCATTGGAGATCTTTTTCAACAACAGCATCGTTTCAATTGAACAAGGCGATAAAAATGTATTCAGCGGCGACGAGAAGGTCGAAATTACTTGCGAGTTTACTGATTTCCCTCATTCGCTCAACCTTGATGCCGGAGCTGAAACAACGCTTGCAGAGGAGTTTCTGCTGACAAACACGGGAACATTGAAACTCCGAAAGATTTATGACTGTGGTAACAAGAAGCCATCGGTTGAAATCTTCGTGCTTGCCAATCATCCCTCTGCTCCCGGATTTCAGAACCTTATCGAACTCAAAGAAAAAGACCTACAAGCGAAGGTAAAGGAGCTGCAGCTGGATGTACCGCTGAAGGGCAACCCCGGAATGCGCAAGGCAATCTGGGCAGCCGCAGGCGATTTACAACTAGTGGAAACTGCAATTCCGGTTAGCAAGGCTAAGGAGGATGCGAAGAGAATTTGGGATCAGATCGAGAGCTACCTTCCAATGTTCGCTCTCTTCCAAAGCGACAGAAGCAGCAAGGATTCCGATGATGAAGTACAAAGCCCAATGAAGGCAGCTGTTGCCGCTGCCCTAGCCGAAGTCCAAGCAGATATCGCCAAGATTCAGCAGCGTGTCCAGGAAAAGGCAGAAGAAATCGCCAAGAACACGCATGAAGAGCTGAAAACCATAGACCCCATGTTAGCCAGCGAATTGAATCCCGAATTCACTCCACCTACTGCTGCCAAGTGGCAAGGATTGTTCTCTGTTGCGCTTAACACTGATGCGGGCATTCCGCTCAATAAACGTGGCAGCGGTGTTCGGAGACTGGTTCTTGTTAGCTTTTTCAAAGCAGAGGCAAAACGTCTGCTCAAGTCCAGCAATCGTCGCAGCATCATCTATGCAATCGAGGAGCCTGAAACCGCCCAACACCCGAACAATCAGCGAATACTGATTGAATCGTTCAAATCTCTCTCCTCGGAAACTGGGTGCCAGGTCATTCTTACAACACACAGCCCTGGATTTGCCTCCGATCTACCCAACGACAGCATCCGCTTTATCTTCCGGGATGCCACAACTGGTAAGCCATTTATTCAGGCCGGTGCAAATGTTTTCGGCGCGGTCGCGGAAACCCTCGGAGTAACACCTGATAGCCGTGTAAAGGTTTTGCTGTGCGTAGAAGGCCCCACCGATGTTGCCGCATTTAAGGCACTCAGCAAGGCACTTCATGCTGAAGATAATTCGTTGCCGAACCTAGAAAACGACGAACGAGTTGCTTTTATTGTGCTGGGTGGGGGCAACTTGAAGCATTGGGTCGATGAAAACTACTTGCGCGCACTCAACAAAAAAGAAGTGCATATCTATGATCGTGATGTTGCCAGTTATGCCGAGGCTGCAACCAAGGTGAATGCACGGCAAGACGGCTCTTGGGCCGTGCAAACAACAAAACACGAAATTGAGAGTTACCTACATTCCGATGCGATTCACGAAGCTTTCAACATCAAGATAGAGGTTACAGATCATCCTGTGGATGGAAAGGCGACACCGAAGCGATTCGCAGAGGCTTACTCAGCCATTCAAGGGTTCGACGCAATCATGGGAGATACTAAAGCAAAGCTTCGCCTTGCTGAACGTGCATTCCCATTGATGACCGCAGCAAGGATTCATGAGCGTGATCCACAAGGCGAGGTTCGCGTCTGGTTGACCAAAATTCGAGACATGATTCAGTAAGGATCATCAACCCCAAAACGGGATCGGGTTCGCAATAGCTTGTACCAAGCCTCCAACTCGCCACCCTGCACTATAGATTTGTCGTCCCTGTCCGTTTTGTCTGCTTTGCTACAAAGCTCCTCCCAATAAATCCCCAATAAATCAAACCTGTGTCTTCTGGCACGGCATTTGCGAATACATGGGCGTCACCACCCATGAGCCATTGCCATGCAAGCCAAAGACATAGCCGAGTTACTTAACGAACCGGCCTGCACACATAACAAGAAGGAGAAATCCGGTTGCGCGCGCCCTAAGCCGGGCGCGACGGCGGGCGGCTGTTCCTTCGATGGTGCGCAGATCGCTTTGTTGCCTATCGCCGATGTGGCGCACATCGTGCACGGGCCTATCGCGTGTGCGGGCAGTTCTTGGGACAACCGTGGCACACGTTCTTCCGGTCCGACGCTGTATCGCATCGGCATGACCACCGATCTCACCGAACAAGACGTCATCATGGGGCGCGGCGAGAAGCGCCTGTTCCATGCCATCAAACAAGCGGTGGATAGTTATTCACCCAAAGCCGTGTTCATCTACAACACTTGCGTACCCGCGCTCACCGGCGACGACATCAGTGCCGTGTGCAAGAGTGCCGCCGAGAAGACGGGCGTACCGGTGATCCCGGTGGACTGCGCTGGTTTCTACGGCACCAAGAATCTGGGCAACCGCATCGCGGGCGAGGCGATGTTCAAGTATGTGGTGGGTACGTCGGAACCGCTGCCTGTACCCGAGAGTGCGCAGCGTCCCGGCATCACCGTGCACGATGTGAACCTCATCGGCGAATACAACATCGCGGGCGAATTCTGGAACGTTGCGCCGCTGTTCGACGAACTCGGTCTGCGCATCCTGTGCACTCTGTCGGGTGACGCACGCTTTCATGATGTGCAGACCATGCACCGCGCCGAAGCCAATATGGTGGTGTGTGCGAAAGCCTTACTCAACGTCGCGCGCAAATTACAAACCGATTACAAGACTCCGTTCTTCGAGGGTAGCTTCTACGGTGTGACCGATACCTCGATGGCTTTCCGCGAGTTCGCCAAGTTGCTCAACGACCCCTCACTCACCGAACGCACCGAAGCGCTCATCGCGCGTGAAGAAGCCAAGATCAATGCGGCACTCGATCCGTGGCGCGAGAAGCTGCGCGGCAAACGCGTGTTGCTCTACACCGGCGGTGTGAAGTCGTGGTCTATCGTCTCTGCATTGCAAGACTTAGGCATGGATGTGGTCGCCACCGGCACCAGCAAATCCACTGAGGAAGACAAGGCGCGCATCCGCGAGATCATGGGCGACAAGACCAAGATGATCACGGACGGCAGCCCCAAGGCGCTGCTCGGCGTGGTGAAGGAATATCAGGCCGACATCCTCATCGCGGGCGGTCGCAACATGTACACCGCGCTCAAGGCGCGCATCCCTTTCCTCGACATCAACCAAGAACGTGAATTCGGTTACGAGGGTTACAGCGGCATGATCGAACTCGCGCGCCAATTGGCGCTGACGATACAAAGCCCAGTGTGGGCTAGCGTGCGCAAACCTGCGCCGTGGGCGAAGACATCGGTGCCTGGCATCGAATTGGGGGCGTGATGATGAATAAACATTTCGCTCTGAACAGTTTCTCCCTTCTCCCGCAGGCGGGAGAAGGGCAGGGGATGAGGGACTGTGAGTACAAAGTAAGTATGTGCCAGTTTGCCATCCCTCACCCCAACCCCTCTCCCGCTTGCGGGCGAGGGGCTTACACAGTGGGAGCGTGACATGGCCGAGATCCTGAAACGCAACAAAGCGCTCGCGGTGAATCCGCTCAAGGCCAGCCAACCGGTCGGCGCATCGCTCGCCTTCCTTGGCATCAACAAAGCCATCCCCATGATGCATGGTTCGCAGGGCTGCACCGCGTTCGGTAAGGTGTATTTCGTGCGCCATTTCCGCGAACCTATTCCATTGCAGACCACGGCGATGGATCAGGTGTCCACTGTGATGAATGCGGACGAGAACGTGATCGAGGGGCTGCGTGCGGTGTGCGAGAAGAGCAAGCCCGCGTTGATCGGCTTGCCGACCACGGGGCTGTCTGAGACACAGGGCACCGACATCAAACGTTTGGTGAGAGATTTTTACGCCGCACATCCCGAGTTCGCACATATCCCAGTAGTGCCGGTGAACACACCGGACTTCACAGGCTGCCTCGAAAGCGGTTACGCGCTGGCGGTGAAGGCGACACTGGAAGTGATGCTGCCGCACAAGAGCAACGATGTGGGCAAGCGCAAAAAACAAGTGAACGTGCTGGCTGGATCATTCCTCACGCCCGGCGATGTCGAACACATCAAAGAACTCATCGAAGCGTTCGGTCTGCGTCCGCTGGTGTTGCCGGACATCGGCGATTCACTCGACGGTCATCTCACTGAGATGGAGAGTTCACCGCTCACCGTGGGCGGCACACCCGTGACCGATATCGCCAGCATGGGCGAATCCATCGCCACGCTGGTGTTGGGTAACTCCTTGCATGAGGCCGCAGATCTGCTCAAAGAGCAGACATCGGTGCCGGACTTCCGTTTCGACAGTCTGATGGGATTGGATGCGGTGGATGCCTTCGTCGCTGCACTGGTCGAGATCAGCGGCAAGCCCGTACCGGAGAAGATCGAACGCCAACGCGCGCAGTTGCAGGACGCGATGGTGGATTCACATTTCATGCTCGGTTTCGCGCGCGTCGCTATCGCAGCTGATCCCGATCTGCTCTACGGTTACGCACGTCTGGTCACCGAGATGGGTTGCGAAGTGGTGGCTGCTGTTGCCCCCGCACGCGCCAACATCCTTAACGAAGTGGCAGCGGCGCAGGTCGGCATCGGCGATCTGGAAGACCTCGAAATAGCGGCCAGAAAAAATGGCGCGCAGCTCGTCATCAGCAACTCGCATGCGGTGGAGACGGCGCGCCGTTTGGGTGTGCCGTTACTGCGCGCAGGGTTCCCGCAATTCGATCTCATCGGCGGCTACCAGCGTCTGTGGGTGGGCTATCGCGGTACACGCCAAGCGTTCTTCGATCTGGCGAACATGCTGGTGGAGCACGGACACCACGAGCCCGAGCCCTATGTTTCGATCTATAGCCAACGTGAAGAAGTAGGTCGGGATTCATCCCGACAGGTTGCGGATGTCGGGATGAATCCCGACCTACAACAGCATCGCACGGGAGAAAAACATGCGACACCTGCGCCTAGTACAACCCATTGAGGAAGAAGAGATGAAGGTCAAGATCGCTTTTGCCAGTAGTGACCGTCGTACGGTCAATCAACACTTCGGCGCAGCCGAGGCGTTCGCGGTCTACGAACTGGGCGAGAGTGAATCGCGCTTGGTCGCGGTGGCGGAATTCATCGAGACCGCGATGGACGGGCACGAAGGAAAGTTGGCTGCGAAGGTCGAGCTGTTGGGTGACTGTGCGGCGGTGTATTGCAACGCGGTAGGCGCCTCTGCCATCCAACAATTGTTGGCGAAGAGTATCCAGCCGATGCGTGTGGATGAGGGCACGCTCATCGACGAGCTGTTGATTGGCCTGCAAAAGAGCCTGCTGAGCGACACCCCAGTGTGGTTGGCGAAACATATCAAGAAGCAATCTGGTAGCGGCAAATTCGCCGAAGACGAGGAGTGGCAAGAATGATCTCAGCACCTGTTCGTGTGATCTCCACTGGCAACGGTAGCGTGCAAGTCGAACCGACAGCGCAATCGGGGTGTGGTGGTTGTGCTTCGCGTAGTAGCTGCGGGGTATCTGGTCTGGGGAAATATTTTTCCAGTCATCGCAAAGCCATCACGGTGAAATGTGATGCGACCGTGTCTGTGGGTGATGAACTGCATCTGAACATGCGCGAGGGGGATCTGCTCAAAGCGGGAATGTTGGCTTACCTGTTCCCCAGCCTGTTGGCGTTGATCTGTGCAGGTGTCGCGTCATCGCTCGGACTGGGCGATGTGGGCGCGGCGATCGGAGCGGGAAGTGGTTTTGCATTGGGATTCATTCTGGCGCGCGAGTCGAATTGGACGCCGCGACTCGTCGTTCAAACACATTCATCACAAGGAGAAACACCATGAATCAAGCAGTAGATCAGGATCTGTTGTCCACCGACTTCATCAAGGAGATGGTCAAGCAGATGCGTGCTATCGACAGTTATGGCACTTATGACGGCTGGCCTTCAGATCGCATCTTGGCACCTTATGTCGTCACTAAGGAACAACGCCGCGCGATCCCAGTGATCGGTGATCCAGACGAGATCATGTTGTCGCGCATCAAGGCGTTCTACAACGCAGTGTCATCGCTCATTGAAAAAGAGTGCGGCTTGATGGCGGTGCCCAGCATCAACATCACGCACGAAGGTTTTGGTCGCGCCATCATCACCGTTGGCAAATTGGTTGTGATGGACAAGACGCTGCGCGATGTGCATCGCTACGGTTACGAGAGCTTGTCCAAGATGAAGGACGAAGGCGACAAGCTGTTGTCGGTGGCACTCAGCCTCATCGGCAAATATCCAGAAGTGGCCGGCTTGTAAGGAGTGGGCGATGACCGAAGACGAATTGAAAGCATTGGACAAGGAAGTGAAGAAGCTCAAACGCATCTCTAGCGAATGGGCTTCTCAGTTGCACGATCTGGTAGAGGACAAACTGCCCGCCGGTTACGAGCAGATCCCCGGCATCGCGCAATCGACGTATGACGCTTGCGAGGCTTGGGCTATCGCAAGTGCGAAATTGGCTGCTGCACAAAAAGAGATGCAGAGTTAGTTGTGCTCCCTTCCCCCGCAGGCGGGGGAAGGGCTGGGGATGAGGGGCGGAAGGGGAAAGCCCCTCTAGCTTGTGCTCGCAGACCCTCACCCCAACCCCTCTCCCGCCTGCGGGAGAGGGGCTTTCAAGGCAGTAAGATATTAAGGAGAGAGAAATGGCTAACATCACCGGAAGCACCCGAGGCGGCACGCCTTACGAACCGACGTTCGTCACGGAATTGAATCAAGCGAATTGCATCGGCTGTGGCCGCTGTTTCAAAGTGTGTCCGCGTCAAGTGTTCGAATTGTTGGAGCGTGACGAGGATGACGAGAACTACGACGAGGACGAAGACAACGCTATGGTGATGTCTATCTCCAACGCGTTGGATTGCATCGGCTGCGGTTCATGCGCACGCGTGTGTCCGAAGCAGTGTCATACACATCAGCCGATGCCGGTGGGAGCGTAACCATGCCGAAACCGATACGACACGTATTCGTCTGCTCACAGAATCGTCCTGCCGGACATCCGCGCGGTTCATGCGCACAGAAGGGCTGCGCCGAAGTGGTGGACGAGTTGATGAAACAATGGCAGCAGCGCCAAGCGTTCGCCCAAGTGATGGTCACTCCGAGCGGCTGCATCGGTCCTTGCAGCATGGGGCCGAATGTTTTGGTCTACCCCGAAGGTGTGATGTACAACAACGTCACCAAGGCCGATGTCACTGAGATATTCGACGAACATCTGCTTGGGGGCAACGTGGTGGAAAGACTGAAGGCGCCCGCTGACATATGGTAGTGCTCGCTTCGCGCCAGTTGCCTGCAGAGCTTGAGGCGCTGGCCGTGAGTATCGTGGCAGCGTTGCAAAAAGAGGCAGACGATCACAGCGTGAGCGGCGCATCGCCGAAGATTGAGCTGAACGATTTGCAGTTCACCCGCGTGATCGATCCGGGCAACCAATTGCCCGGATACGAAGGTGTCTGGCGTAACTCGCGTAATGACAGATGCGGCATGCTGACTTTCACTAGCGACAATAGTTTTTACGCGGAGTACGATCTTTTCTGTCCACACCCGCGCGATGCGCGCTGGTTCGTCGAGATGGTCACGGCGTGGGGGCGTGCAGGTGATCTGCGCTCAGAGGCTAAATTGATTCCAAGTATCGAGGGCTAAGACAATGAGCAGATTCCAATTGGGCGACATGGTGTTCGCAGCGCAAGACCTCTACAACGAATCGTTGGAAGAGACGGGCGAGAGCAGCATCCCCGGTGTGGCACCGGATGCTTTGCTTGCAGCGGCAGGCACACGCGGTGTGGTGGTGAATGTCGGCCACGCGCAAGAGATGCCGAATGAAGAGATCTATCTGGTGCGCTTCGAGATGGATGCGGAAGGTACGCTGTCCGAGCCCATCGGCTGTTTGACTGATGAGCTGACTGGATTGAATTAACGATGAGCGATCCCCGTGTCGCTACCGTGCTGAGTTATCACACGCGAAGCAAACATGCGTTGGATCGTTATGCAGCAGGTCCCGGCACGCTGGATTGGGACGCACAACCGAAAGCATTCCGTGATTGGCAAGGTACTGCGCAGATCACGCTGCCGCGTGCGATCACTCTATCGGATATCCCTTGGGGTGCGCTGTCTGCGCCACGCCCGCCTTTACCTATAACCGATCAAAACCTCGGCTCTCTGTTGCGCTTGTGCGTCGGCCTGACCGCGTGGAAAGAATATGCAGGCTCGCGCTGGTCATTGCGTGCGCATCCTTCCTCCGGGAATCTACATCCTACCGAGACTTGGTTGATCGCGGCCAAGGTGGAGGGTTTGGCCGACGGGCTGTATCACTATCAGAACCTGCATCATTGTTTGGAACGCCGAGCTTGGGGTGGTGATGTGCAGGCTAGCGGTGTGTGGCTGGGTTTCAGTTCCATCCATTGGCGTGAAGCATGGAAATACGGTGAACGCGCTTTTCGATATTGCCAACTTGATATGGGGCATGTGCTGGCGGCCGTGAGTTATGCGGCAGCGTTGCATGGTTGGAAGCCGCGAATTTTGAATAGCGATTCAGCGATGACTGCACGATGTCTTGGCGTGGATCGCGCAGCTGACTTTGAGGGCGTCGAGGCTGAAGAAGCCGAAGTCATCCTCATGCTAGAGGCGGATGCGACTGGGATACCGCATAGTTGGAAAGAATGGGCGGGTAAACCAAACCTGCTTGATGTACGCCCTTTGTATCAATGGCCGGTGATCGAAGAAGTCGCCGTGGCGACTCGCGGCAAACTCCCCGCAGCGGATGAGACATCCCCTCCCCCAAGTAGGGGGAGGGTTAGGGAGGGGGTGGAAACGGTGAGCCATCACCAACTCAACCCCCATCCTAGCCTTCCCCCTGCTTGGGGGAAGGAACAGATTCGCGCAATGAGCGCGAATGAGAACGACATCAACGCAGCACAAGTTATCTTGAAGCGACGTAGCGCACAGGCTTTTGACGGTGTATCGGTGCTGCCGAGGGCTGTGTTCAGGCGCATCCTATCTAGCTTGCTACCGGGTGGTTCGCCTGTTTGGGATGTGTGGACGACTGCGGCGCGCGTGCATCCGGTGCTGTTGGTTCATCGTGTCGAAGGTGTCGCCCCCGGCGTGTATGTGATGCCGCGAAACGGAGCGAAACAGGCATCGTTGCGCGCCGCATTCCGCGAGACGTTCACCTGGGAAGCAGCTGATTCGGAATTACCTTTGTATCAACTGATCGCCGCCCGCGCCGGTAAGACGGCGCGCACGCTCTCCTGCCATCAGGACATCGCCACACAATGTGCGGTCACTTTCATGATGATCGCAGAGTTCGCTGGGCCGATAGCCGCAGATCCGGTGGCGTATAGACATCTGCATTGGGAGGCGGGCATGTTGGGGCATGTCATCACACTGGAAGCGGAAGTTGCCGGGTGGCGCGGCACTGGCATCGGTTGTTTTTTTGATGACGCGGTGCATGAGGTGCTGGGTATCAAAGACGATAGCTTTCAGGTGATCTACCACTATGCAGTCGGTATGGCGCTGGATGATCCGCGCATCTCGACGCTACCTGCTTATGAATAATTGAAAGGCCCGAACATGAACGACAGTGAATTGAAATGTTGGTTGCTCCAATCCGGGTTCAATGCAGACGAGCTGAATATCGAAGTCGCCACGGTCAATGGCACGACTCCGTTGATGTATGCAGCTCAGTTGGGCGACCTCGAAGCGCTTGCGGCGCTGTTGGCGCGTGGTGCCGATACGCGTGCCATGAATGACGATAAGAACGGTGCGCTTTGGTTTGCGTGTTACTCGAACAATGAAGCTTGTGTCACGGCACTCATCAAGGCCGGTGCACCGCTGGATACGCAAAATGTGAATGGTGCGACCGCGCTGATCTATTGCGCATCGACTGGCAAGACACCGCTGGTGCACCTGTTGTTGGATGCGGGGGCGAACGCGGCGTTGATGACACTGGATGATTTCACTGCATTGGAGCTGGCGGCCAACATCCACTGCATGCGCCTGCTCAAAGAAACGAGGGGGCTGGTGAATGTCTGAGTCATTTTCGTTTGAGGTCAGTCGTACCCAGCATCGCATCCTCGGTCAGCAAATACGTTTGCAACTCGCGCAAGACTTTGAGTTGAGATTCACCCCTGCGGAAGCATCGAGCATCTCTTTCGCATTGGTCGCCGTGCGTGACGGGGTCAGCCCAGAACGCGAGATCTACATGAGCCCGATCGCCAGTGATGTGGCGTTCGTGGGAACGGTGGGGGATGCGGGGATCAGTATCGCCTTGGCAACGGGATCGCTCGATTTAGATTGGCAGGGCGTGACAGCGTTGGCCAACTCACTGGCCGCTGCGATCGATTAGTCGTAAGTGCAGAGCCACATTCCCTCCCCCTTGCAGGGGGAGGGCTAGGGTGGGGGTAGACATGTGGGACTCCCGCAACGCTACCCCCATCCGAGCGTGTGTTGTTGGCGCTTCAACGCCTTACAAATACGGCCTGCCCTTAGCGGGTGCAACCTTCCCCCTGCAAGGGGGAAGGAGTTGGTTTGGATTCTGAAATTAGCTCGGCAATCCCAATGCCGGCGCGATCTGTTTCAACCAAGTATCCAAGCGTGCATCAGTAAGACCCTTTTGGTTCTCTTGATCGAGAACGAGGCCAACGAACTCATCGTTCACCAATGCCTTGGAGCTGATGAAGTCGTAGTCATCGGCAGGCCATGCGCCAACGACTTTGGCTCCTCTGGCAACGACGAATTCATAGATGATGCCCATCGCATCGACGAACTCTTCCGGGTATTTGTCTTGATCGCCTAAACCATACAAGGCAACGGTTTTGCCACTGAGGTCCACGTCCTTGAGCTGCGGCAAGAATTCTTCCCAGCCTCCGCCCATGCAGTCGGTGGAAAGTCCCGGCAACTGGCCTCCGCCCAAGGTGGAAGTACCCAAGATGAGATGCGAATATCCTGCCACCAATTCTGGCGTGGCTTTGTTCACGTTCAGCGCCTCGGCCATGGTGTCATCGTCGTAACGCTTCTTGATCATCTTGGCGATGCGACGAGTGTTGCCGGTGCTGCTTGAGAAAAACAAACCTATCTTTGCCATGATTGTTCCTCGGTTGTGTCGCCGATTGTCGTGAAGCTAACAATCGGCAACGACAAATCACACAGGACCACGTCCTGCACGTTTCAACTCGACCGTGCGGGTCAAGGCTTCAGTGAACGAGACCTTGTCGCCTTTGGGTTTGAAGTCGGACAGCGCTTTATGCACGGTGACGATCTTTTGGGTGGGTGACTGGCCTTTGAAATCGCCCTTATCCAGCGCTGCGATGTCGATCAACTCGTTCCAGATCAGTCCTTCTTGCATGCCGATGGCGGCGATGCTGAGTCCGTCAAGCTCGATCACCAATGGTTTGTTGATGTTCACCACGAATAGGATGAGACGCACATCTGCCGCGAAATCAGCTTTGTAATAGTCCAGCACCTTAGGCAACAGTGAGAGTTCATCCAAGCTGCCGACATAGAGCTTGATCTTGTCGTTCTCGGCCAACACGATGGTGTTTTTGATGGTGTACACAGGTGGTTTGAGGTGGCCGTGAGCGTCACCGACCTCACCCAACTCCAATACCAAATCACCGCGATAGGAGGCGAAGTTGCCTTCGGCTTCCTTGAAATTCATATTGAACAGCAGACCTTTTTGCTCGTAGGCATCGAATAACATGTTGTGCTCCGTAGTGAATGAATGGTGGAGCCCTACGTTCAGCAATATCCATACCAACCAGAAGGGGAATTTATTAATGGCTGTTCAGGAAATGAGCGCTCATTTCTCATACTAGAATCAATTCAGTCCCGTTTTGTGGGGGCAGAGAATTTTTCGATCCCAGACAGATCACGATGTTTTTAGTAAGCTCTGAGTATTAGTGCAGTAAGTGCACAGCGATCATGCTTGAATGATCGTGCGTCAAGGACACTGAATAATTCAATTAGATAGGGATGCAAGCTTGAATGTTTAGAACTTAATTCAATCTTCGAAAAGATGAAGCCACTGAATCAAAAATTACTGAAAGCCTTGCGTGGCGACGACACGCGCTATCCATTTTTATTGGAGGAGCGATTCCCGCGCGTGTTCGGCAATCTGCTCTTGTCGTTGGAGACGCAACATGTCGAAGACTTTCTGCAAGATCTGTTGATGGACAAGCGTGGTGGTGCGCGAGATGGATTTCCCACTGAAGTGGCTAAGGAGATATTTCAGCTGCTCAATTTTTTTCAAGCGCAAGATACATTGATTGAGCCAGATGCTTGGGGGCAGATCCCTGAGTACAAACGACTTGAGTTGCAACAATTTGGCTATGAGTTTACGCCGGAGAGTTTCTTTAAGGCGGTGGAAGAGGGGGATGAGAATGCTACGCAGATATTCTTGTCCTGTGGTGTCGACCTTGAGGCGCGTGATGAACGTGAATGGACGCCGCTGATGGTCTCATCATTCAATGGCAATGAGGAGTTTGCCCTCTTGCTGTTGAAATGTGGTGCAAAAATCTCGGTTCAGGATAAGAACGGTTACACCCCTTTGCATTGGGCCGCGTTCAGCGGATTTACCGAGGTGGTCAAGCTTCTGCTGGATAAAGGCGCGAACGCAAACACGCAAAGTCTGTACGGCTGGACTGCCTTGATGCAGGCTGCAACGCGCGGCCATTTGTTACCCTGCGCTTATTTGATTGCGAATCATGCCGATGTGAATTTGAAGAGTGTTGATGGATGGACTGCACTCCATAAAGCATCCAACAATGGCCACACCGATATTGTGAAATTGTTACTCTCCAAAGGGGCTGATCGCTTCGCGGAATATCAAGATGGCACCACGCCACTTGACCTGGCGATCAAGGCGAAGCATCAGGAAATCAGTGCGATGCTGAGCATTTGAGGTGGTTTGTCTGCCTTACCTATTTTGTCAGCGTATTAACGATTTTCACTAAACTTTTTGCTACACCTGCCGATACATTACTTACACAGGCACACATTCAAGTGCCGGAACGTAAGGAGGTGTGACATGGCAACCGTAATGAATATGAGTGGGTACGAGGTAGAACGTCCCGAGGAGTCTGTTGACGACTATAGCGATGAAGTGATGGCGTCCGGATGGAATCCACAACTCTCTTTAATGAGCATCTGTGCGAATACGCGAGAAGCTAAGAATCGCTTTATGCCCGAATCATTGCGTGATGTGGACGTCGATGCCTTCTTGAAGATGATGTACGTATCGCAACGCTAATTAATATTCCCCCCCCCTTAAACGCCTCCAGTATGGGAGGCGTTTTTGTTTGCGCATCAGGTATTCGCTGGGCGGTGGTTATGCCTCTGCCAGTGTGGCTGTATGCTCGCTGTGTTATCCTTTTAGGCGTTCAGAACTGTTGTGCGCTCGATGAAATATCTTTTGCTCCTATTGTGTGTATTCCCTGTATTTTCTTGGGCTGATGTCGACGCTGATTTCTTGGCGGCGCGTGATGCTTTTCGAGCAGGGAATGCCGCACGTCTCGACAATCTGGCCCCGACATTACGTAAGTCTGCGTTGGAGCCCTACCTGAGTTATTACCAACTGCGCTTGAATTGGGAAAACAAGAGTAGTGCCCCCATCAAGGCATTTTTGGCGCGTGAGGCGGATTCGCCTATCGTCGATCAGTTGCGTGTGGAGTGGTTGAAGTTCTTGGCGAAGGAGCAACGTTGGGATGAGTTCGCGGCTGAATACCCGCGTGTGCTCAATGTCGATAACGATTTATTGTGCTCTGCCTTGCAATGGCAAAGTAACCGCGACGCAACGGGCGCAATGCGTGAGGCACGCAAACTATGGTTGGTCGGTACGGCGCAACCAGAGAGTTGCGCTCCGCTCTTTCAAGCTGCCATTGAGCAAGACATCATCACCCGTGCAGATGTGATGATGCGCGTTCAGCTTGCCTTGGAGGCAGGCAATACGGGCTTGGCGAAGAGGCTTTTGCCTAATCTGAAAGATGCGACACCTGCGTGGTCGGTTGAATTAGATAACGCGGTAAGGAATCCTAAACTGTATTTAGAGAAGACCGAGTTTTCGCAGGCTACAGAATGGCGTCGTCGCGTCGCGTTGTTCTCATTCCACCGACTGGCTAAACAATCACCTGATATCGCACTGACACAATGGAAACGAATCGCTTCCGATTTTTCCGATGAGGATAAAAAATACTTTTTCGCTTGGTTAGCCTTTGAGGCTGCACGTGGTCATGATGCGCGCGCGATGGAGTGGTATCTGGCAGCTGGGGATGACGCACTCACCACGACACAGTTGGCATGGCGTGCGCGTGCTGCGCTGCGGGCATTGAATTGGCATGAGGTGTGGCTAAGCATTGTGTCGATGACGCCTGCTCAACAAAATGAGGGTACATGGCGTTATTGGAAGGCGCGCGCTTTGAAAGAGTTGGGGCGCCCGGCAGATGCGAATGCCTTGTTCGTGCCCCTGAGCCGTGAATATAATTTTTACGGACAGATGGCGGCTGATGAATTAGGGATTGCGCCGGACGCGGGAATCACGACTGGCAATTTCCAGCCCAGCAATGCAGAGCTTGACGCGATGGAATCGCGACCCGGAATACAGCGTACCTTGATGTTGTATCGCATGGGTTTACGTGTTGAGGCTGCCAAAGAATGGGATTGGGCATTGCGTGGATTGAGCGATCGCCAACTCTTAGTCGCAGCCGAAGTAGCTCGCCGCAAAGAGATCTACGATCGTTCGATCAATGCGGCCATTCGCACAGTCGAGATGCACGACTTTAATCTGCGCTTTCCAGCACCGTACCGCGAAGCTTTGCAATCTCCGCTACGTGAACAAGAGTTGGAAGAGGCTTGGGTATATGGTCTGATGCGCCAAGAAAGTCGTTTCGCGCAACAAGCCAAATCGACTGTCGGCGCAGCAGGATTGATGCAGATCATGCCTGCTACAGCGAAGTGGGCGGCGCGGCGACTTGGGATAAAAGGCTATCGTGCTGGCTTGATTCACGAGTTGGACGTGAATCTGCGCTTGGGGACGTACTACATGAAAAACGTGTTCAGCCAGCTCGATGATAGTCCGGTGTTGGCTTCTGCCGCTTATAACGCAGGGCCAGGTCGGGCACGCAAGTGGCGCGGCAATATTCCCTTGGAAGGCGCAATCTATGCCGAGACCATTCCGTTTGATGAGACGCGCGACTACGTCAAAAAGGTGATGAGCAACACCCTTTATTACTCAAAGATATTTGGTGGCTCGTCTGCCTCATTGAAAAAGCGCATGGGCATCATCGCAGCTAAGAATTCCCAAAATCAGCAGGCTGTTCCTGATGAAATCTGACGAGCCACAAATCTATTGTGTAGGCGGCGCGGTGCGCGACCGTTTGCTGGGACTGCCTATCAAAGATCACGATTGGGTCGTCGTAGGGAGTACGCCTGAACTGATGGAAGCGCGCGGATTTAAAGCGGTCGGCAGTGACTTTCCCGTGTTTCTGCATCCCAAGACGCATGAAGAATATGCGTTGGCGCGTACCGAGCGCAAAGTTGCACAAGGTTATAAAGGCTTCAGCGTCTATGCCTCACCTGAGGTCACGCTCGAACAAGATTTGTTGCGTCGCGACTTCACCATCAATGCCATCGCACAAGATGTCGATGGCAACCTCATCGACCCGCATAATGGACAAGCCGACCTCAAGGCGGGCGTGTTGCGTCATGTGAGCGCAGCCTTTGCCGAAGATCCTGTGCGCATCTTGCGTGGCGCACGTTTCGCCGCACGTTTTGGCTTCACCTTCGCCCCCGAGACATTGGAATTGATGCGCGCGATGGTCAGCAACGGCGAAGTGGATGCGCTGGTGGCTGAGCGTGTGTGGCAAGAACTCTCACGCGGATTGATGGAACAACATCCCTCGCGCTTCTTCACCACGCTACGCGAATGTGGTGCGCTCAAAAAGATATTGCCAGAGTTGGATGTCATGTTCGGCGTGCCGCAGAATCCGACCTACCATCCCGAGATCGACTGCGGCATCCACGCCATGATGGTGTTGGATGACACCGCCAAACATGGCTATCCGCTGGAAGTCAGATTCGCCGCGCTGGGCCATGACCTCGGCAAAGGCAATACGCCCGCCGACATCCTGCCGCGTCACATTGGCCACGAGATGCGTAGTGTCGATCTGCTCAAAGGTGTATGCGAGCGTTTGCGCGTGCCAGCTGAATGCAGAGATCTTGCTGCGCTTGTCGCGCGTTATCACGGCAACATCCACAGAGCCAAAGAGCTGCGTGCCGACACCATCGTCAAGTTGTTCGATAGCTGCGATCTGTGGCGCAAGCCGGAGCGCTTCGCCTTAATTCTGCAAGCCTGCGAATCGGATGCGCGCGGACGTGCCGGCCATGAGAATGATGCCTACCCCCAGACAGCTTATTTCATGAAATGCGCAGCAGCTGCACAAGCTGTGAATGCAGGTGACATCGCCCGTGCGTGTGCGGACAAGATGCTCATTGCCGACAAGGTGAGAGAGGCGCGCATCTTGGCGGTGGGGAGCGTGATGTAGGCAAGTTTTACTTGTTGGGTCGAATCTATAAAGGACAATCAAAATGGCTTTTCCGTGGCTGGTGGTACTGCAAAATATTCCGTGGGGCGAGGTGATGAAGAACGCGCCAAAAGTGTCTGAAGGTGCGAAAAAACTTTGGGGCACGGTGCGCGGAAAAACAGTTGTTGCGGAAGTTTCTTCACCATCGGTGTCACCTCACTCTATTGAATCTCTGCAAACACGGTTGGGAAAATTGGAAGGCGAGATTGTGGATCTGCATCAGCAGATGCTCGCCTCATCCGAATTGATTAAGACACTGGCTGAACAAAATACGCGACTCATCGAGCGCGTAGAAACGAATCGACGGCGTGTCATTGGTTTGACTGTTGTTGTGTGTCTGTTGGCGGGGTGGGTATTTTTTGCACAGATGTGAGCATCGTCGTCGCTACGATGTTTTGCCAAGCGCAACGCGATAGCGGCATTGAATCAAGTGAGGTCACATGACGTTCAATAACATCGGCAAGTTCGCCCCCCTCGCGGGTATTTATGAACCTTCCGCCGTTCAGCAGCTGGCAGACGGTCGCTTCTTGGTGGTTGAAGATGAAAAAGAACATCCATTCAGTATGCTGATGCTGGCCGCTGATGGCTGTGTGCGTAGCGCAGCGTTGGAGCAGAGCTTGCTTCAGCGCGTGTTCCAGCGTGATGAGGACTTTTGGAAACTGGATGATCTGGAAGGGCTCGCTGTCGATCAAGCGGGTTTTATTTACGCGCTGACTTCGCATTCACGCACAGGTGATGGCGACGAGAAAAAGTCACGCGACAAGTTTGTGCGTTTTCGTATCGAGGGTGAACGCGTGTTAGAGGCGAGCGTAGTCACATCGCTCAAACCTGCGCTGACGGCGGCGCATCCTGTTTTGGCACAGGCCGTCGCAATCCGCGATGTAAAAAATGATGGCGGGCTGAACATCGAAGCGCTGGAGGTGAGTCACGACCAGCAGCAGCTGTTGATTGGCTTACGTAGTCCATTGTTGAATCAGCGCGCCATCATTGCTCGTGTTGATGATTTTGCTGCTGCCTTTGAGGCAGGTGCGAAACTCAGCGTAACTACGCTGCACACATTAGATCTAGAGGGTAACGGCATACGTGGCATGTCTTACATCCCTGACCTCGACGGCTATCTAGTGATTAGCGGTCCAGTCGCGCGTGAGCAGATTCACTTTCAGCTTTGGTTTTGGAACGGACAAGTGGATGCACCGGCTAGACGTGTCAGCGTGCCAGGTCTAGCAGGCTTTGAGCATGCAGAAGGAATCACGCCCGCTGTGATCGATGGCAAGTCATACATTCTCATCGTGAGCGATGATGGTAGTCGAGAGGAAAAACGTTGCGCGCGCTATCTGCTAATTGATCCTGCTCAACTACAGATTGCGCCTTAACAAGGTCGTCGCGACATATCTTCGGGCTTTAGGGGCAGTTAACGGTTTGCTTGCTGTTCACTTCAACGGCGTTATTGAGCCTCGTTTCTTTGCTCGTCCAACTCTTTCAGAAACGCTGCAATGTCCCACTCGCAACCACCACAGCCGGAGAGCGCGCCTGTCCATCTTGAAATGGCCGCCATATCCATTCCTTGGTTGAATAGGTTTTGAATGTTGTTGCGTTTGGTGCCGCTGCAATGGCACATGACGCAATCTTCTGGCTGAGTATCTGGGGTGTTCATCGAATCTCGGTGAGTCCGCTGCATGCTTTCACAAGCGCCGCGACATATCTCCGCGTAAGAATCCCGCCAATGGCTCTTCCATTCCTTTACCCAATGCGATCACTTTGAACAGTTCGCCCATCTCGGCGGGGCTGGTGAGTTTTTGTAACTGGCTGGAGAGCGGGGCGTAGGCGCGCACATCTTCTGGCGAGACTTCGCTCAATAGATCGGTCACGCCGTTGTTGATGAGGAAATGCGCTTGCGAGGTGTAGCCTAAGAAATGTGCGCCGTGGTCAATGGCGGATTCGGCGATGGCGGTGAAATCGACGTGTGCCGTGATGTCCTGCAAGCCCAATAGATAGAACGGATCGTCGTGCGAGTGGTGGCGGTAGTGGCACATCAGCGTGCCGCGAGAGCGTTGCGGGTGGTAATACTCGGCACTGCCGAAACCGTAGTCGATGAAGATCATCGCCCCTTGATCTATGCGTTCGCTCAAGCTGGCGATGAGGCCACGCGCCGCCAGTGAAACCTCACTCAGGTAGTCGTCAGGGACGGTGAGATTATTGGCGATGTCGAGCAGGGCGGTGTTTTCGGGGATGCGGTCTTGCCATGCAAAGGTGTCACCGTTGCTGATGACGCCGCGCTCAAAGATGTCGCGATTTTGTAGGTCGGGATTCATCCCGACGTTGCCTTGTCGGGAAGTATCCTGACCTACATTGCTTGTGCGCCAATACACGAGATGCACAGGCAGTGCGTCCAATACTTCGTTGCCGATGACAGCGCCGGATATCTTTTCTGGCAGTACATCTAGCCACTGCACACGGCCAGCGAGATGCGGTAAGCGTTCTTGAATCAAGGCTTGTTGGCGTTCGCGCAGGTCAGCGCTGACTTCGAGTATCGAATAACTTTCGGGTAGTGAGTCACGTTTCTCTAACTCAGTGAGGATGTCTAAGGCTAACTTTCCGCTGCCTGCGCCGAGTTCGAGGATATGCGGTGTGCTTGCTTGCATCACTGCGATGAGTTGTTTGGCGAGGGTGCGGCCAAACAAAGCGGACATTTCAGGTGCGGTGATGAAGTCGCCCGCTTCGCCGAATTTCCGCGCCCCTGCCGTGTAGTAACCCAAGCCCGGTGCGTATAGGGCCAACTCCATAAAGCGTGAGAACGGTATCCACCCCCCTTGGGCGGCGATATCGTGGCGGATGAATTCACTTAGACGTTCGCTATGGGCGATGGCTTCAGGGCTGGGTGTGGGAAGGTTGGCGCGCATGGTCAGGTATAATTCGAAAGTGAGCGAAGTGTAGTGGAGACAGGCATGCAAGGCAAAACGGTATTGGTGACTGGCGGGGCAAAGCGTGTAGGCGCGGCTATCGTGCGTCGTTTGCACGCGGCGGGTGCGAACATCGTTATTCACTATCGCAGTTCGATCTATGACGCACTTGCGTTGCGTGCCGAGTTGAACGAGATACGCAAAGACTCTGTGCAGTGCGTGCAGGCTGATTTGGTTGATGTGGCAGAGCTTAAGCCGATGATCGACGAGGCCATCAGCTATTTTGGAAGGTTGGATGCGCTCATCAACAATGCCTCCAGTTTCTTTGCGACACCGTTGGCGGAAGTGGATGAGTCTCATTGGCTTGATTTGGTGGGCACCAATCTGAAAGCGCCGCTGTATCTGGCGCAAGCGGCGGCCGTAGAGTTAAAACGATGCAATGGCTGCATTGTTAACATCGCTGATATCCACGCGGAGCGCCCCATGCAGGGGCACCTGTTGTACAGCGTGGCGAAATCCGGCTTGGTCGCGCTGACCAAGTCATTGGCGCAAGAGATGGCGCCGCAAGTCCGCGTCAATGCGGTCGCGCCCGGAGTCATCATCTGGCCCGAGGGTGATACGTGGCAGGATATGGAGCAACGCAACAAGATTGTTGCGCACACGCTGCTCAAGCGCGAAGGCGAGCCCGACGACATCGCCAAAGCGGTGCAATTCTTAATCGCCGATGCGCCTTACATCACAGGCCAAGTCATCGCAGTGGATGGCGGACGCAGTATCAATATTTAACGAAACGTATCTCTGTTACCGTTCGTGGTGAGCTTGTCGAACCATGAACGGGAAATAAAACCAGCCCTTTGACAAGCTTAGGGCGAACGGAAGTAGAGCAAAACACATGAACGACACCATCCAACCTATCCACTTCGAATCGCAATCTACCAATTTCAATCGCCTCAAAGGCCGGTTGGAAAGTCAGGTCGGCAAAGCTATTGGCGATTTCAACATGATCGAAGAGGGCGACACCGTGATGGTGTGTCTGAGTGGCGGCAAGGATTCCTACACCTTGTTAGACATCCTGCTCACGCTGCGCAAACGCGCGCCTATCGACTTCAAGATCGTGGCGATGAATCTGGATCAGAAGCAACCGGGTTTCCCTGCGGATGTGTTGCCGAATTATCTGAAAAAGATTGGCGTGGATTTCCACATCGAGACGCAAGACACCTATTCCATCGTCAAAGAGAAAATTCCTGAAGGGAAAACGACCTGTTCACTGTGCTCGCGGTTGCGTCGCGGCATCATCTACAAAGTGGCGGGTGAACTAGGTGCGAACAAGATTGCGCTGGGTCATCACCGCGACGACATGGTGGAGACGCTGTTTTTGAACATGTTCTTCGCCGGTAAATTGAAAGCGATGCCGCCAAAATTGGTGACCGACAAAGGCGATCACATCGTCATCCGCCCGCTGGCCTATTGCGCTGAGAAAGATATTGCGCGGTATGCGCGTGCCATGGAATTTCCTATCATCCCGTGCAACCTGTGCGGCTCGCAAGAGAACCTACAACGCCAGAACATCAAGCAGATGCTGATTGATTGGGAGCGCCAATATCCAGGACGTTCGCAGACCATCTTCTCTGCCATGCAGAACGTAAAACCCTCACATCTGCTGGATGGCGGATTGTTCGACTTCAAGAACATACAACTGGGTGCGAAGGTGGACGAGGGCGATGTGGCGTTCGACGAGCACTAACGCTAGACATTCCGCTACAAAGTCGAAGTATTTGTAGGTCGGACTTCAGTTAGACGCGGCATGTTGGGCTAACTCGAAGAGTCGCTTGCCCGCTATGAGGGAGGCGATATCAATGATTAGGCCGGATTCACCGCTACCTTAAAAATCACCTTGCGCACCGTTCCCGTGCCAATCAACGGCGCATGCGCATCCTCAGGATAAAAGATGCAGAAGTGATCGGGCGGCACAGGCACATACGAGGCTGGCGCATCGTGGAAGAAGCGGATATCGCGCTCGTCACTGTGTTCGCTCACTGGGTTCAAACAATCTGCCAACGGTTTCCAGCCCATCGTCTCGTCACCCTCCAGCACCAACTGGATGTCGATGTATCTGCGGTGTGCCTCCAACTTCGCTATCTCCTTCGTCTTCGCGGGTACCTGTTCCACGATGGCGATCAAGTCTTCACCGAGGATGTGGTATCTCCCCGGGGAGAGTGCGAAGAAGTCAGTTGTGCGGATGTGATCGAACGCACGTTGGAACAGGGGGTGCAGCGCGGTGTAGCGTTCAGATTGGGAGAGGGAGGAGAGGATCATGGGGCTTACTTTCTGAGTGGAAGGATGCGTGTCAGCGTGTCGTCGCGTACGACGAGGTGATGATACAGCGCGGCGATCACATGTCCGCCAATGAGAAAATAACCCGTGGTGCCGATGACTTCATGTACCTCTTTGATCTGTGAGGCGAGTTCCTTGTTCGCTTCGATCAGAGCGGGCAGGTCGAAGGGAATAGCTTTGCCCGCTGCGCTCAGCAGCAACCAGCCACTGATCGGCATACCGATCATCAATACATACAAAGCCAGATGCAACAGCTTCGCAGCAAGCTGCTGTGATTGCGCTGGGGCGGGCTGAATAGCGGGTGTGGGGCCGGAGAGACGTGCCGCGATGCGTAACCACACCAAGGCGAAAACCAACATGCCCAGTGCGAAATGCAAGCTCTTCAAAGCTTCGCGCGGGTCGCTGCCTTTTTCGTACAACACACGCAGCTCGATGCTGGCATACACGCCAATGAACAACAGCAACATCAGCCAATGCAGACCGATAGAGAGTGAGCCATAACGGCTCGTGGTATTTTTCCAATTCATGCTTGTCTCCTAACGTATTAATGACTGCGGCGTATTTTATTTATTTTTTGTGACCATATTGTTGCTGGCCGCATCACGGAAGATATCCAACTGCGGTTTGTAGATGTCGCTACGCATATCGAATGCGCCCATCACGCTGTGGAAGATCGTCTCGTGCGCGTGTTGTGCTTGGCTGAGTGCCGCCTCGGCTGCCAGCGTCTTGCGCTGTTTGAACGCGGGTGACATCCACACGATGTAGGGAATGTCTTTCTGCACATCGGGTGCGAGCGAGTAGGGCGTGCCGTGCAGGTACAAGCCATGCTCGCCCAGCGATTCGCCGTGGTCGGAGGCGTACATCATCAGCGTAGCCGTGTCGGGCAAGGTGCGTAGCATCGCGATGGTCTTGGACAACATGCGGTCGGTGAACAAGATGGTATTGTCATAGGCGTTGTTCAATTCTTCGCTGCTGCAATCTTGTGTCTGCACCGAGCGGCACACGGGCGCGAATTTTTCCATGTCTGCTGGATAGTGGTTGAAGTAATCCGGGCCGTGACTGCCTGATTGATGTAACACCACAAACACTTTGTCGCTCTTGGCGGCGGCGATGCGTTGTGCCAATCCTGTCAGCATACCTTCATCGAGTGTGCATCCCGAGCCTTGGCAATCTTGGCTTACCTCCGAGGCGCGCAGATACGTGCCCACTTTGAGCGGTGGCTCGCCCCAGTTGTTGCTGACCCAGATGGTGTCGATGCCGCTCCGTTGCAGATAGCTGGGTAATGCTTCGTAGCTGTGGATCAACGTGGAGCTGGTGTCGATGTGCGCCAGCATGCACTGGATGGAAGCGGTGGTGTAGGTCGAGCAGGAATGCGCGCCACGCAATGCGATTACACCCGCCTCGGCTAGTAGTGGATTGGTCGGGCGCGCATAACCGTACAGCGAGAAGTTGGCGGCGCGAGCCGATTCACCGATCACCAACACGACCACGGTCTTGGACTGGGTGGTGGAATGTGCATCGGGCAACAGCTTCATCTCGCGCGTCTGCATCACCTTCTCGGTCTGGTAGCGCGCGGCATTGATGACGTATGACCACGGCATGATCATGCCGCCCAGCTTGCGCGCATGTTTGTCTATCCACAGCCATGATTGGGCGTTGGCATAGATCCAGCCGATGCACAGCGTCAGCGAGAGGATCAGTGCGGCGGCGAGGCGCAAGCGTGACGTATGTTTCAGCGTGATGCGAGAAAGCAGCCACATCGGCAACACACCGAACAACACGATGTGTAGGAAGAATGCCGAATGCAGATAACTGCCTGCCTCTGCCGTGTTGGTGTTGAACACATTGCCCATCATGGCTTTGTCCAACACCACCTGATAGGTCTGGATGAAATAGATGGCGATGGCGTTGCCGAAGGCGAAGAACATCGCGATGGGTTTGAGCAGGCGTTGCGAGATGAGCGCGACTAGGAACAGCGCCAACAGGGACAACAGCATCACCATCACGAACAGCGTCGATACGGCGAGCACGCCCGGTAGCGTGAAGACATCTAGTTCGCTGAAAGCGAAGTGATAGAGCGGAAGCTGATACAGCACTGCATTGATCGCAGAGAAGGCGAGGATGAACGTGGCGCCGCCGAGCGTGAAGCGGAAGCGTTTATTGAGGGTTTGAAACCATGAGGCCATCTGATCCCTAGCAGTCATGAGTTTGCGATGCAAAGCTCGTTTTACACGAACCTAGCCACCATGCCTTTTGAAAGATCACCCTGCAACGGTATCCGTACTTTGTGCCCACTCCCCGATGCCACGATGATGGGACTGCCTTCCATGCTGCGCATCTCTTTCAGTTCGACGATGCTGTTGCCCGCAGGGTGGATGATCTCTAGCTTGTCACCGACGGAGAATTTATTCTTTACATTGATCTCAGCCATGCCATTGGCGCAGGCCACGATGTCGCCGACGTATTGTTGGCGGAAACTCTCGGAGTGGCCGCGCATGTAGTTCTGTTGTTCGTGGGTGTGGTGGCGTTCGTAGAAGCCGTCGGTGTATCCACGGTTGGCCAACGCATCCAGTGCGCCTAGCAGTTCCAGATTGAAGGGGCGACCAGCGACGGCATCGTCGATGGCTTGGCGGTACACCTGTGCGGTGCGTGCCACGTAGTAGATGGATTTGGTGCGGCCTTCCACTTTGAGCGAGTCGATACCGATCTTGGCGAGTTTCTCCACATGCTCGACGGCGCGCAGATCTTTCGAGTTCATGATGTAGGTGCCGTGCTCGTCTTCCAACACGGGCATGAGTTCGCCTGGATGGTCTTGGCGCGAGATGACGTATACCTTGTCCGCCTCTGGGTGGCGAGGTTGTGAGCCGCAATCGGACAGAGCGCTGTTGCTTAATGCCTTGTCGAAATCGAAGTCGATCTTTTCGATATGGCCCGTGCCGTCTTCGATGGCGCTATCCACTTTGTAATCCCAGCGACAGGAGTTGGTACACGTGCCTTGGTTCGCATCGCGATGGTTGAAGTAACCAGACAGCAGGCAGCGGCCCGAGTAAGCGATGCACAACGCGCCATGCACGAACACTTCCAACTCCATGTCAGGACATTCTTGGCGGATCTCGGCGATCTCATCCAGCGACAACTCGCGTGACAAGATGACGCGAGACAGACCGAGTGATTTCCAAAATTTTACTGCCGCGTAATTGACGGTATTGGCTTGCACAGAAAGATGGATCTCCTGCTCGGGCCAACGTTCACGCACCATGGCGATAAGGCCGGGGTCGGCCATGATGAGCGCATCTGGCTTCATGGCGATGACGGGTTCCATGTCCGCCATGTAGGTCTTCACCTTGGCGTTGTGTGGCATCAGGTTGCTGGCGACGAACAGTTTTTTGCCTAGCGCATGTGCTTCTTCTATGCCGATACGCAGCTCTTCCATTTTGAACTCGTTGTTGCGCGCGCGTAGTGAGTAGCGTGGCTGTCCGGCATACACCGCATCCGCCCCAAAGGCGAAGGCAGTGCGCATCTTGTCGAGAGTGCCGGCGGGGAGTAAGAGTTCTGGTGTTTTCATTTGATTCTCAATTTAAAAATAATCCCGCTCCAAGAGGCGCGGGATGTGTAGCTTGCCTTAGCGATAACCAAGACGATTCAAAATTTCCAAAGAAGCTTTGGATTGATTCAGTGTGTAGAAATGCAGTGAAGGCGCGCCGCCTGCGATTAGTTTTTCGCACAATTTGGTGACGATATCCAAACCGAAGGCCTGTACAGATTCGACATCGTCACCATAGCCTTCCATGGTTTTGCGCATCCAGCGAGGAATCTCCGCACCACACATATCGGAGAATCGCGCCAACTGCGAGTAACGCATGATAGGCATGATGCCGGGCACGATAGGTGCGGTGACGCCAAGCTTGTGAGTTTCATCCACGTAACGGAAGTAGGCGTCGGCGTTATAAAAATATTGCGTGATGGCCGAATTTGCACCTGCGTGAATCTTGCGCTTGAAGTTGAGCATGTCCTCGCGGGCTGAGTTGGCTTGCGGATGAAACTCAGGGTACGCGGCGACTTCGATATGGAAGTGTTCGCCTGTCTGCGCACGGATAAAAGATACGAGTTCGTTGGCGTATTGGAATTCACCAATGCTCGCCATGCCGGAAGGCAAATCCCCCCGCAATGCGACGATACGCTTGATGCCCATATCCTTGTAGGTGAATAGTAAGGAGCGAATGTTGTCGCGTGTGCTGCCAACGCAAGACAGATGCGGGGCAGCTTGATGCCCTTCGGCATGCATGAGGCGAATGGTTTCTAACGTGCGATCCTGTGTCGATCCTCCTGCGCCAAAGGTGCAAGAAAAAAATTCAGGTTTCAATGTAGCCAAGCGTTGGCGCACGGCGGTGAGTTTCTCTGCACCTTCCGGCGTTTGTGGCGGGAAAAATTCAAAACTGATTGGTGGTAGCTGCATTATTTTTTCCCCAAGAGTTGTGCGGCAGCTGAATTCAGCGCCCAAGTGAAGATGCTGTACAACACTGCGCCCATCACGCCATGCCAAAAACCATCAACCGTAAAACCACTCAAAATCGAACCGGCGAACCAGAACATCAGTCCGTTGATGACAAAGATGAATAGCCCCAGCGTGATGATGGTGACGGGCAAGGTAAGGATTAAGAAAATGGGTCGAATTAGCGTGTTGACGAAGCCGAGCACAAAGGCGGCAATGAAGGCTGCCAAGAAGCCCGTCACATGGATGCCTGGCACCAAGCTCGCAACAGCGAACAGTGCCAAGGAATTCAGCGTCCAGATAAGTAGTAATCGTAGCAACATGTTTTCGAGTGTACCTAATACGGCATCGTCATTCCCGCCCTTCGACAGGCTCAGGATAAACTGAGCTGCGGTCAGGCGGAAATGAAGGGCGAATCAATAACGGTAGTGGTTGGCCTTGTACGGACCTTCCTTGGGCACGCTGATGTAAGCGGCTTGTTGGTCGGTCAGTGTGGTCAGTTGTGCATTCAATGTCTTCAGTTGCAGACGAGCAACCTTCTCATCCAAGTGCTTGGGCAAGGTATACACCCCGACTGGGTATTTGTTGCCGCCATTTTGCGACTCTGTCCACAGTTCAATCTGTGCGATGGTTTGGTTGGCGAAGGAAGAGGACATCACGTAGGACGGATGTCCTGTACCGCAACCTAGATTCACCAGACGACCTTTGGCCAATAGGATGATGCGTTTTCCGTCGGGGAAGATAACGTGATCGACTTGAGGTTTGATCTCTTCCCACTGATATTTGTCCAACGAGGCGACATCGATCTCATTGTCGAAGTGACCGATGTTGCACACGATGGCGTTGTTCTTCATCGCTTTCATGTGGTCATGAGTGATGACGTGGAAGTTGCCGGTGGTGGTGACGAAAATATCGGCCTTGTCGGCGGCGTATTCCATCGTAACGACGCGGTAGCCTTCCATCGCGGCTTGCAGCGCGCAGATTGGATCGATTTCGGTGACCCATACCTGTGCAGACAATGCGCGCATGGCTTGAGCCGAACCTTTACCCACGTCGCCGTAACCGCAGATCACGGCGATCTTGCCCGCGATCATCACGTCGGTCGCACGCTTGATGCCGTCCACCAGAGATTCGCGGCAGCCGTACAAATTGTCGAATTTGGATTTGGTGACGGAATCGTTCACGTTGATGCCGGGGAACTTGAGCTCGCCGCGTTGGTGCATCTGGTACAAACGATGTACGCCGGTGGTTGTTTCTTCGGTCACGCCTTTGATGGCAGCAAGGCGAGTGGAGTACCAAGTCTTGTCTTGCGCCAACTTGGCCTTGATGGAAGCGAACAAACAAGTCTCTTCTTCGGAGGTGGGCTTGCTGATGAGCGAAGCGTCGTTTTCTGCGCGCGCACCGAGGTGTAGCAGCAAAGTGGCATCGCCGCCGTCGTCCAAAATCATGTTGGACAAACCGCCGTCTGTCCATTCGAAGATGCGGTGGGTGTAATCCCAGTATTCGGTCAGGGTTTCGCCTTTGACGGCAAACACGGGTGTACCGCCCGCAGCGATTGCCGCCGCAGCGTGATCTTGCGTGGAGAAGATATTGCACGAAGCCCAACGCACTTCCGCCCCCAGCGCTTTTAGCGTTTCAATGAGCACAGCGGTCTGGATAGTCATGTGCAAGGAGCCGGTGATGCGTGCGCCACGCAAGGGTTGCGTCACGGCGAACTCTTCACGGATGGCCATCAGGCCTGGCATTTCGGTCTCTGCGATGGCGATCTCTTTGCGTCCCCAAGCTGCGAGGGACATGTCGGCGACGATATAGTCGGTGAATTTCTTTGTAGTCATAGTGCACTCCATTCATCTAAAAAGTTAATGAATGGGTGCAGTTGATACGTTTGAACCACTTGCTCCGAGCCTGACGGGGGACTGTGTCCTGCCCCGCTGCAGCACCCCTCGGAGGGTGGGTGTTACGAATTACAGTCCAGCGTCTGCGCGAAGGGCGGCAGCTTTATCAGTTGCTTCCCACTTGAACTCAGGCTCTTCACGACCGAAGTGACCATAGGCAGCCGTCTTTTGATAGATCGGGCGCAGCAGGTCGAGCATTTGCACGATGCCTTTTGGACGCAGATCGAAGTGACGCTTCACCAGTTCGGTGATCTTTTCGTCGGAGATTTTTCCCGTGCCGTAGGTGGTGACCATGATGCTGGTGGGGTGCGCGACGCCGATGGCGTAGGAGATCTGCACCAAACATTTCTCAGCCAAACCCGCAGCGACGATGTTCTTCGCCACGTAACGTCCGGCGTAAGCAGCAGAGCGGTCGACCTTCGAGGGGTCTTTGCCGGAGAATGCACCGCCACCGTGTGGGGCTGCGCCGCCATAGGTGTCAACGATGATCTTGCGGCCAGTCAAACCGGCATCGCCGTGCGGGCCGCCGATGACGAAACGACCCGTTGGGTTCACCAAATATTTGATGTCGCCTTTGATGAGTTCTTGCGGCAATATCGGCTTGATGATTTCTTCAATGACGGCTTCGCGAATCGCTTCTAGTGCCATCTCGGGCGTGTGCTGGGTGGAAAGCACCACGGTGTCGATACTGAAAGGTTTGTCATCTACGTACTTGATGGTGACTTGCGATTTTGCATCGGGACGTAGCCAGTTTAAACGGCCATCACGGCGCAATTGCGCTTGGCGCTCGACGATGCGATGCGACAGGTAGATAGGGAGCGGCATCAGGGTGTCGGTCTCGCTACAAGCGTAGCCAAACATCAAACCTTGGTCGCCCGCGCCTTGGTCGAGTGTGTCGTCGTAGGCTTTATCTACGCCTTGAGCGATATCGGGACTTTGTGTTCCATAACAGACTTGGACGGAGCAACCATCGGCATCGAAGCATAAGCTTGGATCGTCATAGCCGATGCGACGTATGGTTTCGCGAGCTACTTTTGCAAAATTAACCTGTGCGTTGGTGGTGATCTCACCGGCCAGTACAACCAAACCCGTACTCACTAGCGTTTCTGCCGCAATGCGAGAATGCTTGTCCTGCGCTAGAATCGCGTCGACGATTGCGTCAGAAATCTGGTCGGCGACCTTGTCCGGATGGCCCTCGGACACGGATTCGGATGTGAATAAATATTCGCTCATGGCTCTCCGAGTGTTGCTTCAATGGTAAAAGGGCGCGCATTGTACCAAATCCCCATACGCTTTTATTTTAGGCTTCCTACATGGTTATTTTTTTTGAAATGTTGGCATTCCTTCCGCTATCAGTATTGCATCGACTGGGCGTGTTATTAGGATGGATCATTTACCTAGCATCTGGTCGATATGCTTCGCGCCTGCGCGAAAATCTTCGGCACGCCCACCCTGAAGGCGGAACGCAGTTGTTAAATACGAATATAGCCGAAGCAGGGAAAGGCGTGATGGAACTGCCGTGGGTGTGGAAGCGCCCCTTGCCTGAAGTAGTTGCGAGTGTGAAGCAGTGCCATGGATGGGAATGTATCGCGGCTGCACAGGCGCAGGGCAAGGGCGTCATTATGCTGACCCCTCATATTGGTTGTTTTGAGGTGATTGCACTTTATGTTGCGGCACATCAGCCTTTCACCTGTATGTATAGCCCTCCACGCTATCAGTCATTGGATAAACTCATGCATCAAGGGCGTGAGAGAGGGCAAACAAAATTGGTGGCTGCTGATTTGGGTGGGGTTCGGCACTTATTGAAGGCGCTTAAACGCGGAGAGGCTATCGGTATCTTGCCAGACCAAGTGCCGGGAAATGGTGAGGGTGAGTGGGTGCCGTTTTTTGGGCGACCTGCTTACACCATGACCTTGATCGGGCGATTGATTGAGTCCAGTGGCGCGCCTGTTGTGATGTGTCATAGCGAACGCTTGGCGAACGGAGAAGGTTTTGCGCTGCATTTCTCTGCGCTCTCGTTTGATGCTGAAAGTTCGATCCCTCAACAGATGAACGCCGCATTGGAGGGGGTGATTCGCAAGCACCCAGCGCAATATTTGTGGAGCTATAACCGTTATAAAGTACCGCGTGGTGCGTTGCCACCGAATGTCAGTAAGGATTTGTGATGTGGGTTCGTCTAGGTGTTTTTTCTTTGTGGTTACTGCATTTTCTGCCATTCCGTTTGCTTGTCGCAATCGGCAATGCCACGGGTGCAATGCTTTATCTATTGGCGTCGCAACGCCGCCGGATAGGTGAGACGAATCTGCGTTTGTGCTTTCCGTACATGCCGGAAGAGATGCGTAACACTTTGTTGCGCGAACATTTCAAGATGTTTGTGCGCGGTTTAGTAGAGCGCTGCATCCTGTGGTGGTCAAGCGCGGAACGTATCAGCAGTTTGATTCGCGTAGAAGGTGTCGAACACTTCGAGGCGATAAAAGGACAGCCTGCCATTCTGCTCACCCCGCACTTTGTCGGTATGGATGCAGGCGGGCAATGGGTGGCGCAAAACACCGACACAGTGTGCATGTATGCGAATCAGCGCAGTGTCTATCTCACCCAGTTATTGCTGGAAAAACGTGCGCGCTTTCGCACTCAATTGCTGTATTCACGCCAGCAAGGTTTGCGTCCTATTCTGAAGGGGATGAAAGAGAATAGGCCTTTCATCTATCCGCCCGATCAGGACCAAGGCGTGAAGGACGGTGCATTCATCCCCTTCTTTGGTGTGCCAGCGGCGACGATGATGTCGGTGTCGCGCATTGCCAAGATGACGGGCGCCAAGGTCGTGCCTAGCATCACGCGGGTGTTGCCGGGTGGTGCGGGTTATGTGCTGACCTTCTATCCAGCGTGGGAGAACTTTCCCAGCGGGGATGATGTGGCCGATGCGCGGCGTATGAACGAGTTCATCGAACAACGTATCTTGGAGATGCCGGAGCAATATTTCTGGTTGCATAAGCGGTTCAAGACGCGCCCCGAGGGCGAAGAAAGTTATTACAAATGAAATACCACGACCTGCGCGACTTCATCTCCCAACTGGAAAAAATCGGCGAACTTAAGCGCGTGAGCGCGCCTGTCTCTACGCATCTTGAAATGACGGAGATTTGCGATCGCGTGTTACGCGCTCAAGGTCCGGCACTGTTGTTCGAGAATGTGGCGGGGCACAAGATGCCAGTGCTCGCCAACCTGTTCGGTACGCCGCGTCGTGTAGCGTTGGGCATGGGGGAGGAGAATGTCGGCGCGTTGCGCGAGGTTGGAAAGTTGCTCGCGTATCTGAAAGAGCCCGAGCCACCCAAAGGCTTGAAGGATGCATGGGACAAATGGCCGATCCTGAAGCAGGTACTCACCATGTCGCCCAAGGTGCTGTCTTCCGCGCCTTGCCAAGACATCGTGTGGGAAGGTGATGATGTCGATCTGAGTAAGCTCCCCATTCAACATTGCTGGCCGGGCGATGTGGCACCACTCATCACCTGGGGCTTGGTAGTCACGCGTGGGCCGAACAAGGCTAGACAGAACCTTGGCATCTATCGCCAGCAAGTGCTCGGCAAAAATAAAGTTATCATGCGCTGGTTGGCGCATCGCGGCGGGGCGTTGGATTTTCGTGATCACTGCCAGAAAAATCCGGGGCAACCATTCCCTATCTCGGTCGTCATTGGCGCTGATCCTGCGACCATCCTTGGCGCGGTCACGCCCGTTCCTGATTCTTTGTCTGAATATCAATTTGCTGGATTGCTACGCGGTAGCAAGACTGAATTGGTGAAGTGTCTCGGCAATGATTTGCAAGTGCCTGCTTCCGCCGAGATCGTGCTGGAAGGTGTCATTCATCCCGATGAGATGGCGCTCGAAGGCCCCTACGGCGATCACACCGGCTACTACAACGAGCAGGACAAGTTTCCTGTCTTCACCATCGAACGTATCACCATGCGTCGTGATCCGATCTATCACTCCACTTATACGGGCAAGCCGCCCGACGAGCCTGCCATGTTGGGCGTAGCACTAAACGAAGTGTTCGTGCCACTACTACAAAAACAATTCCCCGAGATCGTTGATTTCTACCTTCCCCCCGAAGGCTGCTCATATCGAATGGCGGTGGTGAGCATCAAGAAGCAATACGCTGGTCATGCCAAACGCGTGATGTTCGGTGTGTGGAGTTTCTTACGCCAGTTCATGTACACCAAATTCATCATCGTGGTAGATGACGACATCGACACGCGTGATTGGAAAGAAGTCATGTGGGCGATCACGACGCGCATGGACCCCGTGCGCGACACCTTGCTGGTGCCTAACACGCCCATCGACTATCTCGACTTTGCTTCTCCCGTGAGTGGACTCGGCGGCAAGATGGGGCTAGATGCGACGAATAAATGGCCGGGCGAGACGCAGCGCGAATGGGGCACACCTATCGTGATGAGTGATGAGGTGAAGGCGAAGGTGGATGCGATGTGGGGCGAGTTGGGGTTGTGAGCTTTTGATAGGTGCTAGAAATGCAAAAGCCGAGGTCATCCTCGGCTTTTTGGATTTCGTGGGGGAGGTAACTTAGAACAGATAACCCAAGGAGAACACGCCCTCGGTGAGCCAAAGTTCTTGGTCTGCAGTGCCTTCAAAAACAGCTACTTTGCGAAGAACGCCATAAGCTTCTTTGCCAGTCAGCTCCAAATACAGTGATTCGGTCATTCTGTAACGAACGCCAACCTCGACACCGACTGTCCAACCACGCAGTTGCCACCAATCGTTGCTGGAGAAGCAGCAGCTATTCACCCACTTGGGGCCAAGCTGGTTCGGGTGACCATCAATCGTATTGTCTGCGTGTGGCAATAAAATTCCCCCACCTACGCGACTGATTGCTTCTAAATCTCCGGGTTTTTGTTTTGGGCCATACAAATGGTTCAGCCAGACCGCATTCAACATGATGTGGTTCAAGCCATTGTGCAATTTGTAATCAAAGAATTGTTTGTCGAGAACCTTGTCTTGATCGATAGGCGCATTGTGGTAGGTGCCGCTTACGCGTGCGACTTGGTCGAGGTTGGTGTTGTACTTCGTATGATCCAGCGAGAACTCAATGGCGAAGGTCTTCTCAGCATCCATGAATCTGCCGATTCGAATGTTTTCCTGAGGGGCGAAGAAATTGAAATTCAACGTGGAGTCAATCGTTTCTGGAATATTGGTGTGGAAGTCGGTGGCTTTAGCCTGATGCACCGTGAAATCATTTCCAAGGCCGGGCTGGCTAATGTGAATGTCGGAAGGCGCGTAATACTGCCTGCTGTAGCCCCATGAAAAATACCAGTTCTTATCATCGATGATGAGCGGGGGCTGATTAGCTGTGCTGGGTTCTTGGGGGGCTGCGCTGTCCAGATTTGTTGGGGGAGCAACGGGTGTGGTTTCAGCGGATGCCGTTGTACAAGCCAAGATGGATAGCGTGGCAATGAATATGAGGTGGCGCGTGAATTTTGTATGCATGATGTTTGATGAAAATATTAATAGGCGGAAATTAACCACATAAAGGTTGAGGATTATACATTAGCTATTGCTGTTGTACCCATTCGATCAATGCGTCCTGGGCGTCCTGTCCCTGTTGTGCATTGGCGTGGTTGATGAAGAACACCACGATCCACTCTTTGCCACTCTGGGAGCGTACGTAGCCGGCGATGGTTTTTACGCCGCTTAAGGTACCTGTTTTTAAATGGGCGTGGCTAGCAGCGGGACTTTTTTTCAGGCGTTTTTTGACTGAGCCATCCACACCAAGAATAGGCAAGGAGGCTTGTAGTTCTGCGCTTAATGGATGTTCATACGCACTTTGCAGCAAGCGGGCCATGTTGCTAGGGGTGATGCGTTCTTTGCGTGACAAACCCGCCCCATTTTCCAATACCAATTCCGGCATATCCAGTTTTTGCTGCTGTAGCCAACTTCGCACGACCTGTGTGCTACGTGTAATGCTGGCTTGTTCGGTCGCGCCCAAAGTGAGAAAGAGTTGGCGCGCCATCACGTTGTTGCTGAATTTATTGATGTCACGAATAAGACCGCTCAGCGGTTCCGAGCGATGAGTGGAAAAGAGCACAGCGGTGCTACCGACCGTGCCGTCGCGCTGCTTTCCCTTGAGTGTGCCACCTAGCTCACGCCACAGGGCGCGGAACACCGCCTCGTCATAGCGTGCGTGCGGCATCACGCTCAGATTCTGTTCTTTCTCGCCGCAGTCGCTTGGATACTCACCTTGCAACAGGATGGTGCTGCTGCTTGGGATGATTTGAAATTGCTCGTCCCAATCGTCGCAGTTCATTTTGCGCGAGGTGAGTTTGAGTTGATTGTCGATTTTGATGCCGTCGATAGGCGGTTCGCTCACGATGCGCACGCTGTTGGCATCGGGCATGTAGCGGAAGCGCAGGGTGTTGAAGTTAATCAAGAGCGCATCGGGCCCCACGTTGTAAGCGCGTGCAGGATCGTTATCAAATTCAGCGGGATTGAGAGAGGGTAGATCGTAATAACTGCGGTCAAAGATCAGATCACCTCGGATCTCACGTAGCCCCCGCGAACGGAGTTCATTCAGCCATAACCAAAATTGTTCGACGGTGAATTTCGGGTCGCCATACCCTTTGATAATTAAATTGCCATTTAGCACGCCGTCTTTGAGTGTGCCGTCCAGATAGGCCTCGGTCTTCCATGTGTAAGCGGGGCCGAGCAAATCCAGTGCGGCATAGGTGGTGACGAGTTTCATCGTCGAGGCAGGATTCATTGCGCGTTGACTATTTATTTCGATGAGCGCACGTGACTTGCCGACTTCCCGCACTTCCACGCCAATGGCATCTTGCGGAATCCCTATCTTTTTAAGTTCGGTTAGCGCGCTATGAGGCAGGTGGGCTGCTTGGAGTTGGGTGGCGCAAAGGAGTAAGAGTGCGGTGTAGAGAAATTTCATATCAATTCGTCAATGATCGTGAGTGTGCGTGTGATAAGCAGATGGAACTGTGTTTCATCAATGATATAGGGGGGCATGAAGTAAACCGTATTCCCCATAGGGCGTAATAGCAACTCGTGTTTTAAACCGAGCGAAAAGCAGCGTTGTGCAAAATCAGCATGCGGCGTTTCCACTTCAAACGCCCAAATCATCCCCGTGTTACGGAAGTGTTTTACCTTGGCATGTTCACGTAACGGTGTTGCGATGCGATTGAAGATGGCCGCTTTGTCGCGGTTGGTATTCAACACGCCGTCCTGCTCAAAGATATCCAGCGTGGCCAGTGCGGCGCGGCAAGCCAATGGATTGCCCGTGTAGGAATGTGAGTGCAAAAATCCGCGCGATGTTTTGTCATCGTAAAACGCTTGGTAGATGTCATCGGTGGTCATCACGATGGAGAGCGGCAGATATCCACCTGTGATGCCTTTGGAGATGAGCAAGAAATCGGGCGAGATGCCGGTACGCTTTCCCTCTCCCGCGCTTTCGCGCACCCCTCTCCCGCAAGCGGGAGAGGGGTTGGGGGAGAGGGAAGTCTGTTCACATGCGAACATCGTCCCCGTCCTACCCATGCCGACCGCGATCTCGTCAGCGATGAGATGCACGTCATACTGCGAGCAAAGTTCGCGCGCGCGTTGCAAATAGGTCGGGTGGTACATCGCCATACCTGCCGCGCCTTGAACTAGTGGCTCGACGATGAAGGCAGCGATGCTCTCGTGATGAACTCGGAGGTGGGCTTCAAGTGATTCAGCGCAACGTGTCGCGTAAGCTTCCGCATCCTCACCCGCGGCGGCATCGCGCCAATCAGGGCAAGGCACCGTTGCATTCTGTTTGATGAGTGAGCCGTAGGCATCGCGGAACAACGCCACATCGGTTACAGATAGCGCCCCCAACGTCTCGCCGTGATAACTGTTTTTCAAGCTGAGGAATTCGCACTTTTGCGGCTTGCCTGTGTTGCGCCAGTAGTGTGCGCTCATCTTTAAGGCGATTTCGGTGGCGGATGCACCATCCGAGCCGTAGAAGCAATGGCCTAATCCGGCAGGGGCTAGTCCGCGCAGTCTTTCGGAGAGCTGCACCACCGGCTCATGCGTGAATCCCGCCAACATCACATGTTCCAGCTTACCCAGTTGGTCGGTGATAGCGGCGTTGATGCGTGGATTGCAATGTCCGAACAGATTCACCCACCACGAACTCACCGTATCCAGATAGCGTTTGCCATCCGCATCGTACAGCCACACGCCTTCGCCGCGTGCGATAGGTACGAGGGGCAGCGTCTCGTGGCGTTTCATTTGCGTGCAGGGATGCCAGACGGAGGAGAGGCTACGGGCAAGGAGGTCGTGATTCGATGTCATGGTCGGCATCATAACGTAAGATGCAATCATCGATTTTATCGGGAGAGCGCGATGCGTATTCTAATCACGGGTGGTACAGGTCTGATTGGTCGCCATCTATGTGCAGTGCTGCTTGCACAAGGACATATGCTGACAGTGCTGAGTCGTCGCCCCGAAACGGTTGCTGCCAAGTGCGGGCCTAGGGTGCAAACGATGCAAAGCTTGGAGGAGTGGACGACGGATCGTGTCTTTGACGCAGTCATCAATCTGGCGGGAGAGCCTATCGTCGATGCTTATTGGTCGGCGAAACGTAAGCAAGTGTTGCTAGATAGTCGAGTGGCGCTAACGGAGAAGTTGGTGCAACGAATCGCATCAGCCCAACAAAAGCCGGCTGTGTTGTTGAGTGGCTCTGCGGTGGGTTATTACGGTAATGGCGGCGATACGGAGCTGGATGAGGCGATGGCGGCAGGCCATGATTTTCCATCCGAGCTTTGTGCTTCATGGGAAAACGCGGCACGTGTGGCAGAACAAAGTGGTGCGCGCGTCTGTTTGTTACGCACCGGCTTGGTATTGAGCAAGCGCGGCGGTTTGCTGGGGCGTATGTTGCTGCCGTTCAAGTTGGCGCTGGGGGCAAGGCTGGGCGATGGCAGACAATGGATGAGTTGGGTACATATCGACGATTACGTGGCAATGGTGTTGCGTCTGCTGAATGACCCTTCACTCAACGGCGTATTCAACATGACTGCGCCAGCCCCCGTCACCAATGCGGAATTCACCCAAACATTGGCGCAAGCATTACATCGTCCCGCTCTCTTCGTCGCACCCAGCTTTGTGATGAAGCTGGCGATGGGTGAGCGGGCTTGTCTACTGCTAGAGGGGCAGCGCGTGATTCCAAAGCGGCTTGAATCATCAGGTTTTCAATTCGCACACCCTCGGTTAGACGGCGCATTGCAAGACTTGCTGCAATAGCCCTAAAACTGCACCCAACAATAAAAACCTACATCGCCCTTGAAATTGGGTGGTGCCGCCCCTATCATTAGCAGTCGCTGGTGGAGAGTGCTAATTAGAGTACAGCCCTGCCTTCGCATTTGATCAACCTACTGATTTTAGGAGAAATAAGCATGAAGATTCGTCCTTTGCATGACCGCGTGATCGTTAAGCGCATGGAAGAAGAGCGTAAGACCGCATCCGGTATCGTGATTCCTGACGCGGCGACAGAGAAGCCAGATCAAGGCGAGATCGTTGCTGTTGGTAACGGCAAGATCGGTGACGACGGCAAAGTTCGCGCAATGAGCGTGAAGGTTGGCGACAAAGTGTTGTTCGGCAAATATTCCGGCCAAGCTTTCAAGATCGACGGCGTTGAGCTGTTGCAGATGCGTGAAGATGACCTTATCGGCATCATCGAGGCTTGATTCAAGAATGTAGGTCGGGTTTTAACCCGACACGTCGGGCTGAAGCCCGACCTACCCGCTACACATAAATATTCAGGAGAAATAACATGGCAGCAAAAGACGTGAAATTCCATGATGCAGCACGTGCCAAGATGGTCGTGGGTGTCAACATTCTGGCCGATGCGGTCAAAGTAACCTTGGGCCCTAAAGGCCGTAACGTTGTGTTGGATCGTTCTTACGGTTCTCCCCACATCACTAAAGACGGCGTGTCCGTTGCTAAAGAGATCGAACTGAAAGACAAGTTCGAGAACATGGGCGCACAGATGGTCAAGGAAGTCGCTTCCAAGACTTCTGATGTCGCAGGTGACGGCACAACGACTGCGACCGTTCTGGCGCAATCCATCGTGCAAGAAGGCATGAAGTTCGTAGCCGCTGGCATGAACCCCATGGACTTGAAGCGCGGTATCGACAAGGCAGTGATCGCTGCGGTTGGCGAACTGAAGAACATTTCCAAGCCTTGCGCAACGACTACTGAGATCGCTCAAGTCGCTTCTATCTCTGCTAACTCTGATGCAAGCATTGGCAAGATCATCGCTGACGCGATGGAAAAAGTGGGCAAAGAAGGCGTCATCACCGTTGAAGATGGCAAGTCTCTGGAAAACGAGTTGGATGTTGTCGAAGGTATGCAATTCGACCGTGGCTACTTGTCTCCTTACTTCATCAACAACGCGGACAAGCAAATCGCTGCAATGGACAATCCGTTCATCCTGTTGCACGACAAGAAGGTTTCCAACATCCGTGACCTGCTACCAGTATTGGAGCAAGTCGCTAAGGCGGGTCGTCCACTGTTGATCATCGCTGAAGATGTTGACGGCGAAGCATTGGCGACACTGGTTGTGAACAACATCCGTGGCATCTTGAAGACTGTTGCTGTTAAGGCACCTGGTTTCGGTGATCGTCGCAAGGCGATGCTGGAAGACATCGCTATTTTGACTGGCGGTACTGTGATCGCTGAAGAAGTTGGTCTGACTCTAGAAAAGACTACCTTGGGCGAATTGGGCCAAGCTAAGCGTATCGAAGTCAGCAAAGAAAACACCATCATCATCGACGGCGCGGGTAAAGAAGACGCAATCAAGACTCGTGTTACGCAAATCAACAAGCAGATGGAAGAATCCACCAGCGATTACGACAAAGAGAAGTTGCAAGAACGCAAAGCGAAGTTGGCTGGCGGCGTTGCAGTGATCAAGGTCGGCGCGGCGACTGAAGTTGAGATGAAAGAGAAGAAAGACCGTGTTGACGATGCATTGCACGCAACTCGTGCAGCGGTTGAAGAAGGTATCGTTGCCGGCGGCGGCGTTGCACTGTTGCGCGCTAAGGCTGCGGTTGCTGCCCTCAAGGGTGACAACCACGACCAAGACGCAGGTATCACCATCGTGTTGCGTGCGATGGAAGCGCCACTGCGTGCCATCGTGTCCAATGCTGGCGATGAACCATCCGTAGTCGTTAACAAAGTATTGGAAGGCAAAGGTAGCTTCGGTTACAACGCTGCATCCAGCGAGTACGGCGATATGTTGGCGATGGGTGTTGTTGACCCAACTAAGGTCACCCGTACAGCATTGCAACACGCTGCATCCATCGCAGGTCTGATGTTGACCACTGCATGCATGATCGCTGACTTGCCAGAAGACAAACCAGCCGGTGGTATGGGTGGTGGCGATATGGGCGGCATGGGTGGTATGGGCGGCATGATGTAATTTGAGCCTATTACGCGGGCTGATTGCCGTGTTTTGGTTCCAGTAGTAGCAAAACTAACCCCGCTCAGTGCGGGGTTAGTTTTTTTGTGTTGCCCGTTTAGCGGCTTATGGCTACAATGCGCGCCTTCGTTTTACCTATCCCGCAAGAGATAGTCACAAAATGGCCTGGTAGCTCAGTCGGTAGAGCAGAGGATTGAAAATCCTTGTGTCGGTGGTTCGATTCCGCCCCGGGCCACCAAAATACAAAAAAGCCCACCCGCAACGGTGGGCTTTTTTTCGATCTGCGGTTGGAGAGCTAATCTTAAACTATGGCATTATTCGGCGATTCAAACCCCCGTCCAGAAAAAATTGGGAACGCTGATTATGAAATTACTGTCGTCAATGTTGAAGCGGTTGACTCGCGTGAATGGCATTTTTCTGTCGGTACTATTGGCAACAGTGTCGATTGTCACGGTGTTGTTCCTTTATTTTTCTCAAAATGCCTTTCTGGAAGCCTTTGAAGCCAAAACATACGACCTTCGTTTTCGTGATGTACGCGGTTCGATTCCTGTAGACCCGAGTATTGCAATTATCGCAATCGATGAAAAAAGCATCGCCGAGCTAGGGCGTTATCCTTGGGCGCGTGGTCAATATGCACGCTTGTTAGACAAGCTGAAGGCGGCTCAAGCTAAAGCGGTATTGTTCGACGCATATTTTCCAGAACGTGAAGATATGGTGAATGATCAAGCTTTTGCGGCAGCCATGAAACGTTTTGGTAATGTTGTGTTGGCCAATACGTATGAGTTTGACAAGAATGATCAAGTGGTTGGTGTTATCCAATCGATACCTGAGTTGGCGGGTGCCGCTGCGGGTGTGGGACACATTAATTTGTTTCCAGAAGAAGATGGTGTGAATAGGCGCGCACCTGTTCTTATAGAGAGTGGTGGGCAGCGGCATCCGTCATTCGGTTTGATGGCGGCAATGATCGCGCTGGGAGAAAAAGAATATGCCCAAGATGATTTTGGAATCACGGTAGGTGAGCGACATATTCCATTGGGCGAGCGATCGTCGATATGGGTCAACTATATGGGGCCTCCAGGTAGTTATCCTCGGTACTCGTTTATCGATGTGGTTAATGGACGAATACCGGATGAGCAACTAAAAGGAAAAATACTCTTTGTAGGGGCGACAGCGCAGGGAATCTACGATTTGCGTGTGACTCCCTTCCATAAAAATGCGCCGGGAGTGGAGATACATGCCAGCGTTGCCGACAATATCATTAGCAATCGATTCATTCAGCAAGGCGGGATGACCGCGCTGGCGGATATGGCATTCATTGTGTTGATGGGCGCAATTGCATATTTCTTGACGATGCGCCTGAAGCTATATGGCGCGATACCCGCAACCACGTTGTTGCTTGCCGGATATATCGGGTATGCGAACTACATGTTTGAGAGCGGTTACTGGATAAATATCATCTATCCGACTTTGTCTGCCATTCTTGCCTTGTTGGTGGGCGGGAGTTTTCGTTATCTGGTGCTCGAAAAAAGCGCGCGAGAAATGCGTTCGATGTTCTCCAGTTATCTATCTCCCAAACTGGTTGCACGTCTTGAAAAAGATCCTGAGGCTGCAAGGATCGGTGGCGATAATAAAAATGTCACGGTTCTCTTCACTGATATCAAGGGGTTCACGACCTTTAGTGAATCTCATCCGCCGCAAGTCGTGGTAGCACGATTAAATGAATATTTAGGCGAGATGGTGCAGGTGATAGAGCAGCACGATGGCGCAATCGATAAATTCATCGGTGATGCGATTATGGCCTATTGGGGGGCGCCATTGAGTCAGCCTGATCACGCCAGATTGGCAATGGAGTGTCTAAAGGCCATGGCTGATAAAATGGACGAATTGCATGCTAGATGGACATTGGCGGGCTTAGAGCCATTCGCTATAAGAGGTGGGTTGAACTCCGGCGAGGTGGTGGCAGGTAATGTTGGGCTGTCGGGGAAAAAGATGGAGTACACGGTGATCGGCGATACCGTCAATCTGGCTTCGAGACTGGAAGGGACGGCAAAATATTATGGGATCACCTATTTGGTAGGAGAAGCAACTTGTGAATTGACGAGAGACATTTGCCGCTATCGAGAGGTAGATAAGATCCGTGTGGTGGGCAAGCAGTTACCCGTTACAATTTACGAGCCTCAGGTGGGCGGTGCATGCTTGAATAATGACCAGCTTGGTGATTTTCATCGGGCATTGTTGTTGTATCGCGCTGGCCATTGGGCTGAGGCGCAAATTGCCTTCTCTACATTGCAGCAGCAAATCCCTAACGACAGGCCGACAGCGTTGTATGTGGAGCGCTGTATGTATTTTGTTGAAAATCCGCCTCCGAGTGATTGGGATGGCGTGTTTAACCGTCAAGAAAAATAAGCTAATTTGCCGACTTATCTAAGGCAGAAAATTGAATCGAACAGGTGGAAGAATGCGAAAAATTGGAATTACATTATTAGGCGTGTTTTTTTCATTGAGCGTATCTGCGACTGAAGCTTTAGTTGCGATGAATGGCTTTATTAAAGCGGACTTTAGAAATGAGATAGCTGCGCCCAAGTTAAGCCGATTATTGGGCGCTGGCGCTGGCTATCTATACGTTAGCAAGCAGGATGGCGTAGTGGAGGCCATCTCGGCAGATGGAAAAGTCGTCAATGTTTTTTCGAACAAAGATGGCGATACTGTACTGTTGAAACGCCCGGAAGCCGTCGCAGTTGATGGGGATGTTTTATACGTGGTGGATAGTGAGACGTCTCAAGTGGTCATGTATTCCATCACTAACGCGAAGTTCTTAGGTAAGTTTGGCGCGAGTTCCGGCGGCTTTTTTGGCGGCGGAGATGGAAATTCTTTGAAGTCACCGCAAGGTATTACGGCGCAAGACGGTGTTGTGTATGTTGCAGATACGGGGAACGCGCGCATCCAACTATTCGGTGTCAATGGCGTTTTCATTCAAACCTTGTCATTGAATGCAGGAAAAACTTTGGAAGAGGGCAAGGAGAGCCCGTTCAAGCTGAAGGAGGCGGTGAGCGTTGGAATAGACCATCTTGGTCGACTCTATATCTTGGATGTGGATGACTCAATGGTTAAGGTATATGAGCCTAGCGGTAGCTATGTGAAGTCCTTACCAACAACCGGCAAGCCATATGCGATCAGCGTGGCGGAAGATGGCGTTTATGTGGTCGATGAAGTCACACAAGTGATTAGTAAGTTTGGTTTGGACGGAAAGTTGGCATACACCTTCGGTTCAAAGGGGGAGGGTAAAGGGCAATTCAAGAAGGTGTCTGGCATGGCTGTTGAGAAGGGCCAGCGTGTTTTTGTCGGTGATGAAGGTAAGGCGTTGGTGAGCGCTTTTTTGACTGTTGCTAGTGGTCGAGTGGAAGCTGTCCCAAAGATGGTTGGTAGGACTTCAGTGTTATGGAAGGGGGGCATATCTGTCGATGTGACGACTATGGCAGGGGATGCAAAAGGGAATTTATATGCGGTGAGTAAAGACCGCAGGCGGGTGCTGAAAATCAATTCTGACAAGGTCGTAAGCGAGATCAAGCTTGACGATATGGAAATTGCGGCGATTGCGCTGGACAAGGATGGCGCGCTATGGATCGCAGACAATAAGAAAAAACGCTGTGTCCAGTTAGATGGTGAAGGGAAGGTAACGTCTGCATTTGGCAGCTCGGGTAGTGGAGCTGGGCAGTTTAGCAATCTGAGTGCGCTGACGGTTTCATCTTCGGGTTTGGTGTTTGTGGCAGATCAAGGAAATCGCACGATTTCAATATTCCGTGGTGATGGCGTGTATTTGAACAATCTTGCGGGTGCTACAAATATAACTAATCCCTTGGCAATGGCTTTCGACCCTAAAGATAATTTGTATATTTTGGATGGCAACAGAAATACCGTGTCCGTGTTTACGGCGAACGGAGATTTTGTTCAAGAATTGGGGAAGGTAAAAGAAGGAAGTGTCTTTGCTGAGCCAGTAGGCATGGCGGTGACTGCAGACGAGATATGGTTGCTAGATGGCCATCAGGTTGTTTCGTTGAGCCACAAAGGGGATTTGTTGCGAGTGTTCGGAGCTGAAAAAACAGGTTCCGGTGCAACAGGTACTCCTGTTGCATTAGCAACGGCAGGAGGGAGTTCGTTATTCATCGCAGACGGTGAAGGTAAGCGCATTCAATCTTTCTCCGTCCTTTATAAGATGAATCAATTGCAGCAGCTTACAACCCAAAGTAAGGTGCATGCGATTGAGCTTACTTGGGCAAAGCCCGTTGTGCCGTATGTTAAAGAATATCGGGTTTACCGCTCAAGCGCAGAGCTGAGCGGCTATGCGCAAGTTGCAACGACCGTATCCAATAATTATGTTGATGCGAATCTGGATGCGGATATGCAAAATTATTATCGCGTTGCTGCAGTATCAGACACGGGTTACGAGGGGGCGACAAGTGCTGCGGTGAGTGGGATTTCTGCAAAGTTTCAGCCCAAGCCGGTCGGCGTCGTTAATGTCGAGACTACACCTTGGCAGGCTAAGCTAGTTTGGGACGCAGTAGATTCTCAATATTTTGCGGCGTATCGCATCTATCAGAAAGAGGGCGATGCGATGGTCAAAGTGGCTGAAACGGCGACGCCCGCTTTTTCAAAAGATGCTTTGCAACCGGAGACTAAGTATCAATTTTCAGTCAGCGTGCTCAGTACGGATGGTACAGAGTCTGAAAAGGTGCCCGTTGAGGCAACCACCTTGGTATTCAATCGTCCGCCACTCGATATTGAGGTTCTTAAACTGAGTGACGTATTCTCAAATTCTTACAAGCAATATGAGCGTGATGGGATAGGGCGTATCAGGCTAAGTAATAATACAGATAAGCCAATGGATAAGATCCGAGTGACTTTCGTGCTTAAGAATTTCATGGACTATTCCACAGAGACAAAGATTGCGAAGTTGTTGCCAGGTCAAAGCGAAGAGTTGTTATTGAAAGCGGTTTTTAACAACAGCATTTTGACTGTAACTGAGGACAGCGCGGTACAGGCTGAAGTCGAAGCGAGCTATTTTGAAAATGGGAAGCGTATTTCCTATAGTCGTAGCGCTACCGTTAATGTTTATGACAAGCATCGATTAACGTGGGATGAGCGAGATCGCTTCGCATCATTCGTTACGCCAAAAGATGCCCCCATCATCAATTTGGCGCGCGAGGTAGTGGGGGAATATAAGGAGACAAAAGATGAGGCCCGGCTGGCGGCAGCATTCTTTGATGCGATGGGTGTTCATGGTCTTACTTATATCCAAGATCCAAGCAATCCTTACCAAGTTAGCTCAGGCAAAGCAAATACTGTCGACTACATCCAATTCCCTCGGGAGACATTAGAGCGAAAATCCGGTGATTGTGATGATCTCGTCGCGTTCTATTCTTCTGGCTTGGAGAGTATGGGGATTAATACGCGTGTGCTCGAAGTGCCCGGACATATGCTGATGATGTTTTCCACAGGTATCCCCGCAGAGTCTGATGCCTATACGATGGATAATCTGTACGTCATTTATGAAGATGTACTATGGATTCCTGTAGAGACAACGCTTGTTGGCAATTCTTTCATTAAGGCCTGGGAAAGCGGCAGTGCCACCTATTACAAATATCAAGATAAAGGGTTGACCATACTTGACGTGCATAACGCATGGGAGAATTTTAAGCCGGCCAGCCTGCCTGATCTGGAATGGAAGCCAAGTGGCTTGACGCGTGCGGCAATAGAAAAGAAATTCCCTAGCGATAACATGTCAGTGCTAAAGATTAGCTCGCAAGTCAAAACTCGCCGTTATTTGGATATCATCAAAGCCTCTCCATCAGATGTGGATGCCCATCTCCAAATGGGAATTATCTTGGCGAAGTTGGGTGATCGCAAAGAAGCCATGAAGTACTTTGATAAGGTCATCGGTATTGACGCCAAAAATGCTTCAGCACTGAATAATCGTGGTAATTTGTTTATGATTGATGACAAATATCAGGATGCGCAGAAGGCTTATCAAGCCGCCTCTTTAGCCAGCCCCAAAGACCCGTTGGTTTGGGTTAACCTAGCAAGGTCGTATGCAAGGACAGGTGACACCACAAAGGCTAAAGCGGCTTTCGTTAAGGCGCAAGGATTGGATCCAAAAATCAAGGAGCAATTCAGAGCGTTAGGTTTGGAACTCTTGAATGCGTTGTGAGTCGGAACAAGGGTGTTTCGAAAGATATTTAAGGAGGCGGCACCATGAAGAGATTAATTGCAATATTCGTACTGTTTGGCCTGTTGTTTGCAGCACCTAGCTATGCGGTTGAAATGAAATCTGAGCCCTCGCTTTGGGAGCGATTGCGGAAGAAGATTGAATTAATGACGCCGAAGAAAAAGCTAAGTACTACAACTGCATCGGGCGGAGTGAGGGGATCTTTGGCTGATTCGGATGATGTGTATTGGAAGGGGGAAGTGCAGCCACAAACTATCGACTTTGATGAGCTTGATGCCTTCAAAAAAGCCATCTCGTTGGTTGATGCGGGGAAAAGCTCGGAAGCTCAAACCGCTTTTAGTGCGTTCATTAGGCAACATCCGGCAAGCCCCCTGAGGGCAGATGCGGAAGCTGCCTTGGTACAATTGCAGGCTAGTAATTAACTCTCACATAGGGTGGGGTGGCTGGTAGAAAGCTGCCCTAGCCTCTATAATCCCGCCCCCGATTCAAGCGGACAGCGGATTTTCACATGCAGTTATTCACCTTCGGCTTAAACCATCAGACCGCGCCGTTAGCCGTGCGCGAGCAACTCGCCTTCAATGTCGAGACGATGGATGTCGCCTTGCGTGATCTTGTGGGCAATGGTGCGGCGAAGGAAGCCACGATTTTGTCCACTTGTAATCGTACCGAAATCTATTGCAGCACCAATGAGCCAGTGCAAGCGGTTAACTGGCTGGCTGCCTATCATCACCTTCCAGCCAATGATGTAGAGCCGTACATCTATCGGCTGCCACAAGAGCAAGCGGTTAAGCATGCTTTTCGAGTGGCGAGTGGATTGGACTCCATGGTCTTGGGCGAACCCCAGATATTGGGGCAGATGAAACAAGCGGTGCGTCAGGCAGAGCAAGCCGGCACGATGGGCTTCCTATTGCACAAGCTCTTTCAGCGCACCTTCTCTGTGGCGAAAGATGTGCGTACTCAAACCGAGATCGGGGCCAACTTGGTGTCGATGGCAGCCGCAGCTGTGAAATTGGCAGAACGCATCTACCCTTCCATTTCTGAACAGCGTGTGTTGTTTATCGGCGCGGGAGAGATGATCGAGCTTAATGCGGTGCATTTTGCTGCACGCAATCCTAAGCACATCACTGTGGCGAACCGTACACTGGAACGAGCAGAAACCTTAGCGCGCCGCATCAACGGTCATGCGGTTACGCTTACTGAACTGCCGGAGCAATTGGCTGAGCACGACATTATTGTCACTTGCACGGCAAGTACATTACCAATATTGGGCAAGGGAATGGTGGAGCGGGCACTCAAGGCTCGCAAGCACCGTCCCTTATTCATCGTTGATTTGGCTGTGCCTCGCGATGTAGAGAAAGAGGTCTCAGAACTATCAGATGTGTTCTTGTATACCGTCGATGATTTATCCGAGGTCGTGCGTGATGGTTTGGACGCTCGCCAAGGTGCAGTGAAGGAAGCAGAAGTCATCATTGACTCTGGCGTGAACGAATTCGTTCATTGGATGGAGTCGAGAGGGGTTGTTCCAACTATCCGAGCATTGCGCGACCATGCAGAACGTCAGCGTCGTGGTGAAATGGAAAAGGCGTTACGAGCGCTGGCTAAGGGTGAAAATGCCGAAAAAGTATTGGAGAACTTGAGCAGTGCCCTCACCAATAAATTTTTACACTCGCCTACGCAGGCACTGAATCAAGCGACCGCCGCAGAGCGTGATCATCTACTTGAAACTGTGCAGCGAATATACCGTCTTCACGATACCGAATGAAACCCAGCATTGCCTCTAAATTGGCGCAGCTTGCAGAGCGCCTAGATGAAGTCACGCGCCTGTTGAGTAGCGAAGAAGCCACGCGAGATATGGATGGATTTCGCAAACTCAATCGCGAACGAGCTGATATTGAGCCCGTCGTTGAGCTTTATCATGCGTACCAATCTTGCGAAGCCGATATTGCCACCGCCCTGGAGATGGCGAGCGATCCAGATATGCGTGAGTTCGCTGATGCCGAGGTTAAATCTGGCCGAGAGCGCCAAGAGGTGCTGGCGATCGAATTGCAAAAATTGCTGTTACCCAAAGACCCTAACGACGACCGTAATGTGTTCTTAGAAGTGCGCGCAGGCACGGGCGGAGATGAGGCGGCCATTTTTGCGGGTGACATTTTTCGTATGTACCTACGCTTTGCCGAGCGTCGACGCTGGCAAGTTGAAATTATCTCCGAAAGTTTGGGGGAGATGGGGGGCTACAAAGAAGTCATCGCGCGCATCATCGGCCAAGGCGCTTATTCGGTGTTGAAATTCGAGTCTGGCGCGCACCGAGTGCAACGCGTCCCCGCCACCGAAACACAAGGCCGTATCCACACTTCGGCCTGTACGGTTGCCATCTTGCCTGAAGCCGATGAAGTGGGCGAAGTCGAACTTAATCCAGCAGATATGCGTATCGATACATTCCGTGCCAGCGGCGCGGGAGGGCAGCACATCAATAAAACAGATTCCGCCGTACGTATCACGCATATTCCGACGGGCACTGTTGTCGAATGTCAGGATGGGCGCTCTCAGCATCAAAATAAAGCGCAAGCGCTACGCGTTCTCGCTGCGCGTATCAAAGATAAAGAAGAACAAGCAGCTCACAGCAAAATTGCTGCGGAGCGCAAATCATTGGTGGGGAGCGGAGATAGATCCGAGCGTATCCGTACCTACAACTTCCCTCAAGGCCGCGTCACGGATCACCGCATCAACCTTACGCTCTATAAGATGGATCACATCATGGATGGCGATATCGCTGAGCTCACGGGTGCGCTGATGGCAGAACATCAAGCGGAGCTGCTCGCGGCCTTAGCGCAAGAAGGCTAATACTTTGCCTACTATCGCAGATATCCAACAGGGTGGTGCACGTCAACTCATCGCTGCGCTTGAATTGGATAAAGAGACAGCTAGAATTGAAATTCAGTGTTTATTGCAGCATGTTCTGGGCGTCCCTAAGGCATATCTATTGGCGCATCCAGAGCAAGTTTTGAGTGCGGATCAAGCGGTTGTGCATGCGGCATTGCTTCAGCGCCGTTTATGTGGAGAGCCGATTGCACACCTGTTGGGTGAGCGAGAATTTTTTGGTCTGAACTTCAAAGTTACCCCCGCAACATTAATCCCCCGTCCGGATACTGAGTTGATTGTTGAATTGGCTTTGCAACGTTTGCCGCCCAATTCAGTTCATCAGGTATTGGACATGGGCACTGGTAGCGGCATCATTGCCTTGTGTATCGCACATAGCCGGCGAAATGTGTCCATGGTGGCAGTGGACGCTTCCCCTGAAGCATTAGCAGTTGCGATGCAGAATGCATCCAGGTTAGATGTTCGCAACGTAACGTTTCTGCAAAGCGATTGGTTCTCAGCCTTCGATACGGAGCGATTCGACTTGATCGTTTCAAATCCGCCCTATATCGAAGACGCTGATGAGCACCTTAATCAAGGCGATCTGCGATTTGAACCGATAACCGCCTTGGCATCGGGTGTGGATGGTTTGGATGATATTCGGCGCATCGTTAAACAAGCACCGAGATACCTGAATGAAAATGGTTGGTTGATGCTAGAACACGGTTATAACCAAGCTGAGGCAGTGTGTGAATTGCTCGATCAGTCTGGCTTTACCTCAATCTTTTCTGAAAAAGATTTATCGGGTATAGATAGGGTGAGTGGCGGTAAATTAATTAATCAATAAATATCAATTGGTTGAAAAGTTTTTCGGCGCCAGCTTTAAAAAGTATATAGACCGATATATAGGCCGTTTGGCATATATGAATCTTACATAGTGACGCCTACAATCAGTCCGGAGTTGCAAGTGATGAGTTTAACAACTCGATCTTTCATACTCTCCTCCTATTCTGGGCCGTCGCAAGATGGCCCATTTTTTTGCCTGTGCTCTAGGTAGAGAGGTGTTTGCGGGCGCGAGCGATGGCGGCTTCTACTTGTTGCGGAGCTGTGCCGCCTGTGTGGTTACGTGCGGCGAGTGAACCTTCCAGTGTCAAAACAGCATAGATGTCATCGGTGATGAGCGGGGAGAACTGCTGCAACTCTTCCAGCTTGAGTTCTGCCAAGTCCACTTTGCGTTGTTCCGCGAAACGCACCGCCAAAGCAACGGCCTCGTGCGCATCACGGAAGGGCAGGCCCTTCTTCACTAAGTAGTCCGCCAGATCAGTTGCTGTGGCGTAACCCTGCAGTGCTGCACTGCGCATCGCATCCGGCTTCACGGTGATGCCGCGCATCATGTCGGCGTAGATGCGCAAGGTCATGGTCAGCGTATCTACCGTATCGAACAAAGGCTCTTTGTCTTCTTGGTTGTCTTTGTTGTAAGCCAGCGGCTGGCCTTTCATCAAGGTGAGCAGGGCGACCAGATTGCCGTTCACGCGACCTGTCTTGCCGCGTACTAGTTCTGGCACGTCGGGATTCTTCTTCTGCGGCATGATGGACGAGCCAGTGCAGAAGCGATCGGCGATGTCGATGAAACCAAAGCGCGGGCTCATCCACAAGATCAACTCTTCAGACAGGCGTGACAGGTGTGTCATCACTAGCGCAGAGCAGGCAGTGAATTCGATGGCGAAATCGCGATCGGACACTGCATCCAATGAGTTCTGACATACAGACTCAAAGCCTAAAATCTCTGCCACTAATTCACGATTGATGGGATAGCTAGTTCCTGCGAGTGCAGCCGCACCCAGAGGCAGGCGATTCACACGACGGCGTGCATCGCTGAAGCGTTCCACATCACGCTGGCACATTTCGAAGTAAGCCATCAGGTGATGCGCGAAGCTCACCGGTTGCGCCACTTGCAGGTGGGTGAAGCCGGGCATGATGGTATGCGTGTGCGGTTGTGCCAAGTCGAGCAACGAGGTTTGCAGCGCTTTGAGCAAGCTCACGATGTCGTCGATGGCGCTACGCAGATACAAGCGGATGTCGGTCGCCACTTGGTCGTTGCGTGAACGACCTGTGTGCAGTCGCTTGCCTGCGTCACCAACCAAGGTGGTGAGGCGCTTCTCGATGTTCAGGTGCACGTCTTCCAGATCGAGTTGCCATGCGAACTCACCGTTGATGACCTCGTTCTCGATCTGCGCTAAGCCGCGCTGGATGTCTTTCAGGTCTTGTGCGCTGATGATGCCGCACTGGGCAAGCATCTGCGCGTGAGCCAAAGAACCTTGGATGTCGAAAAGCGCCAAGCGCTTGTCGAAATCCACCGAAGCGGTATAACGCTTCACCAGTTCAGCCACGGGCTCGTTGAAACGTCCCGACCATGTTTGATTGTCTTGCATCGTTGCCATGTCTTGTCCAGAATGAGCGGCACTTGAGAGGAAGCTATGCCGGAGTCGCACAGTATAAATCAAATCAATACACCTACGCTGTTACCTAACTTCCGCAACTTGGGAACGGTGATGCGGATCGTGCTATTAGTTAATGGCATCGCGCTCTTTGTAGCGCTTACTCAAGCCCACAGATTCTATGATCTGCTCCAACAACTGGTCGATGGGTCGGCCTTGTTGCAACCTATGTTGCTGATGTCGTTGTTACTCCTCAATGGCTTGAATCCCTGGTTAGCACGCATGCCCTATTGGCAGGGGGTATTGAGCGTCGCGGCGATTGCGGGGGGCATCACCTTTGGAATCGACCACTTTGTGGGCGAACTTTTTGCCTATCAAAATGATTTTGATGCGTTCAGAAAGATTCGTCATGTGCTGGAGAGCATCATTGTGACGCTGATCTTGTTGAGTTATTTTCGCTGGCGTGCACTGGCACTATCTCCTGCAAAACACGCCGCTAGGCTGCAAGCTTTACAGGCGCGTATCCGCCCTCACTTCCTTTTCAATAGTATTAATGCCGTGCTAGCTATCGTACGTGCCGACCCTAAACGCGCCGAATCTGCCTTGGAAGATATGGCCGACTTATTTCGAATGGCGATGAGCGAGCCGCACGAATTGGTCCGGCTGGATAAGGAGGTCGAGTTAGCACGCCAATATCTAGCACTTGAGAAGTTACGAATGGGTGATCGTTTGCAAGTCGATTGGGATACGGTCGCGATGCCTGCCGATGCACTTATTCCTCCGCTCGTATTGCAGCCACTATTGGAGAATGCTGTTTACCACGGCATCGAACCAATGGTTGAGAATGGCGTCATCGAGGTCAAGATATATCGTTCAGGTGAAGCGCTGCATTTATGGGTAAGCAATCCAGTCTCAGCGACGGCCGCGCCAAATACAAAAGGAAACAAGATCGCGCTGTCTAATATCAGGGAGCGGCTCTCCTTGTTATTTGATGTTGAGGCGCAGTATGAAGTAGAGCAAGGGGCGGATCGATATCGCGTGCATATTCTTATTCCCTACGTAAAGGAGTCGCTATGAGCAATGACGCAGTCATCCTGCCGCTCACCGTGTTTATCGTTGATGACGAAACACCTGCGCGTAATCGTCTGAAAGAATTACTTGCCGATTGTAATGAGCAACTGACATTGCAAGTAGTTGGAGAGGCGGCGAACGGGCGGGAAGCGCTTGAAAGGCTCAATGAGATTCATGCGGAAGTCGTGCTCATGGATATTCGTATGCCAGAGATGGATGGCATCGAACTAGCCCGTCACCTTAATAAACTGGAACAGCCTCCCGTCATCATCTTTACCACTGCATACGACAATTATGCGATCAATGCGTTTGAGCAGCGCGCGATTGATTACCTGCTTAAGCCTATCCGTTTGGGGCGATTGTTCGAAGCGCTGACGCGTGCGCGGGATGCCGTACCTATTCGAACAGAGGTCTTGCAGGAGTTGATGCCAGAGCCGCGCGTTAATTTGTCTGTGCATGAACGAGGCAAGATCATTCTCGTTCCCTTGGAAGAGGTTGTGTATCTGCGCGCAGAGATGAAATACGTCACGGTGCGTACTGCTGAACGTGAATACCTCATCGAAGAATCACTCACCGCCCTAGAAAGAGAATTTGCAGTGCGCTTTGTGCGTATTCATCGCAGTTGCCTAGTGGCAAAGTTAGCCATTGCAGGTTTTGAAAAGGGTGGGGATGAGGGCGAGAGTGGTTGGTTGGTCAAATTGAAAGGCATCGACGAAAAGCTTCCTGTGAGTCGACGCCAGTGGTCTGGCGTAAAGAGCTTGGGTTGATTATGGGCATATTCAAAGAATGGGATACATGCATTAGCGTGTGTTTGGGGTTGGACGGGGCACTGAGCAAAGGAATAGTGTGCAAACGATATTGGTGATCAATTCGAAAGGCGGCTCGGGCAAAACTACGCTTGCCACCAACCTTGCCAGTTTTTATGCCAGTAAAAAAGTGCGTACAGCCATAGCCGATTACGACCCTCAAGGCTCCAGCCTACATTGGTTAAAAGCGCGACCTGCCTCAATGAATAACATTCATGGCGCTAATGCCGCACCCGCCAAAGGTAATGTTGCCTTGCACAGTCGGCAAGGATTCGTACCTTTAGAAACAGAAGTATTGATCATCGATGCGCCAGCAGGCGCTTCTGGGTTGTTGCTCAAAGAGCTAGTGCGTAAGGCTAGCCACATCATCATCCCCGTTGCACCTTCAGCCATCGACATCCGTGCCACCGCTGACTTCATCAAAGACCTATTTCTAGTGGGCGGCGCGCACACCTCCAAAGCCAAGATCGCCGTCGTTGCCAACCGCGTACGCATGCGCTCTTCTAACAACTATGCCGCGCTGGAACGTTTCCTTACCTCGCTCAAACTGCCCTTCCTCACCAGCATCAGCGATTCAGATAACTACCTGCAAGCAGTCGAGCAAGGTTTGGGTGTGTTCGAGATGGATGATTCAGCTACAGCTTCCGAGCGGCAAGAACTCATGCCAATCGTGAAGTGGCTAGAAGGACAATTCCCCAACCGCTTCGGCATACGCGCCGAAGACAAGATCGCCAGTTTGGAAAGTTCTAAGAAGTGGGCGGCGTATCGAGCAAGTTGAGGCTCAGAATTAAATGCAGGGTGATTTGTTCTTGCCCAAATTGTTTTATGAGCAGGTTTATTGCTATAGTCGCACCCATAACAAGCGTCGATACTATCGCGAATATTAGTAGTGCCTCGGGAGGATTTATAAATCTAATTTGGGGAGTCGTAATGAGTGAAAGTGCATGATCTGCCAGGCTGCTTGCCACAGAACATGTACGCGGAAATTACAGGCATGAAAACGAAAACCTTTTTGGTGATTGGGAATCTAGCGGTCTCAAAACAGCCGTTTTAACGAAAACGCAATGCGGTGTTGTTGCTGAGATTGATTAAAGTCGCGCTGCCAATGAAAGTTGATGCTAGTGTCAGATGTTAGAAACTTGACTTGATTTAAGCTGACGGTGTAGTAGTGCGAATTCGCTGCAAACTGGCGGTCAGTGCGCGTCAACAGCAGTGCGCTTTTCATATCCCACACCTCTCGAATAATCGCACCCGATTCCAGCGTCGTATAAAAAAAACTCCCCACGCCCGTATAACTGATGCCGCCGCCAAGCAAGGCATACATATCTATATCGTCCGTGACACGTTGGTTTAACCCGTAGCCGCCACTCATGGCAAACACCCGATGCATCAACAACTGCTTATCTTTTTGCATTTCTATTGCCAGCCGAAAACGGCTTGCTGCTCCGCCTGTGATCGGGGTGTAAGGCTGCAAAGATTGCATCTCAAAAATAGTGAGTTGCTCCAATTCTATTTGCCGACTACGTGTCAGGATTTTGAGCGTTGTCGAAAATAGTTGCAAACTAGATTCAGTCGAATAAGCGCGATTGTCATCATGCAAAGTATGCGAGACAGGTAGCAGGGTCAGATTGATTGACGCGCCATTTTTGTCGTGTAGCAAACCCACCGTCACTTGACTATCGGCGGGCGTATTGATGGGGTCGTAACGATTATTGCTGCTCAGTGAAAAGGTGGCAAAACGCTGTTGCTTTAGCTTGGTTAGGTCGGCTTCATTATTAAGCCAACGGGCTTGCTCAAGGTGTTGTGTCAGGTAAGCGTATTGGTTGTAGGCACGCGCTAATTCCAAGTTTAGATAAGCGGAATTGCCTACTTGCTGTGCGACATAATCACTCGCTGTACCTTGTTTAACGTGCGCGACTAAGGCGTCGCGTTGTGATGCATCAACTTGATGAGACAGGTTAAGAAATAGCCAGCGACTCGGTGTGATGACGCGAGTTTCTCTAATCAGGCCCGCGTGTTGCGCATGTTTAATTAGATCGTTGGGTGTTAATGTCCAGTCATTTGTCGCGATAGTTTTACCTGACACTGCCAAAATATAATTCAGCACGGTCGCGCAATTATACTTTTGAAAAAAATAAGTCAGGCTAGTTTGCTTCAACTCCAGTAAATGCAGACGTATCAGTTCTATTTGCTCGCCACTTAGTTCAAGTGTGTACTCCCATAAATTTCGCTGCTCTTCGTCAACATAGCGTTGCTGTTGCTCGGCATAGGGCGTGAGACTGAAATAGCCAGGTTTGCCGGTGACTATGCTATCGAAGAGCAATTTAGGTAAATTCAGAGTGTTTGCATCTGTGTAAAAAGTAATTGCATGGCTGACGGATAGCCCTTCAGAATTCTTGCCTGATAGTTTCAAAAACGCATGTCCCAACATGCTGGCGGGTTCGGCAATCCGTTCGCTGGCAAATGCCAGTGCGATTTCATCTACCGGTGCTTTGCGACGAAACTCGATGACATCAGGGCAAGCATCTAGCGATAGTTCAGGCGCATCAAGTTGTTGACGTAGCCACACATAACGCGCAGGGAAACGGCACACGTGGCTGGTATCGCCTGAGTATAAAAAAACTAAAGTGTGTTGCAACTCTGCCGCCAATGAAAAATTTGGCAAGCTAAGCAGAAAACTTTGGTCGGAAATGTTGTGGTGTGTAGTATTGGCATGGAGTAATGCTTGCCACACCGATGAGCGTGCCAGATGTTGTTGCGTCGCTTTCAGATTGAGCTTTGCGATAAGTGCCTCGGCATCCGTTGGTGCGGCTGCAGCGGAGTGAATGCACAGAAATAAAAAAGCGGCAATGAAGCCGCTTTTTATCCAGTGTGTTGCTGGCAGCATTATTTTTTGCAAGCAATCGTAACGTTTTCGTTGTACTTCCACATTTTTTCAGACGCGTAATCAGTAGAAGAGCCGAACGCACCGCCGCTCAAAATATTGACGAAGAATTTTGGATCAACCGACTTTTCGGCGATAGTTTCTTTAACGCAACCTTCTGTTTCAGTGACGAATAGTTTGTCCTTGTTTTCACGCGTTACTTGAACTACACCTGGAGCCTTGAATGGCATGCCATTAACAGTTCCTTGGATATCCGAACCTGTTGAACTCGACACGTTAATCGCTTGAGTTTTGTCGTTCAGAATAGATGCGCAACCTGACAGTGCAACGGCAAAAACAATGCTACCTACATAAACTAATTTCATTTTTCATCCCTTACCTAATAGTTGATAAACATATCTACAGCCATTTATAAAGTCCCCCCCCAGAAAACTGGGGCCGCATAATACTCGACGCTTCCATAAATCACCACGATAACCTGAAAGAATCACAACTAGAAATTCAGCGAGCACCCAAGCATATTTATATGAAACACAGGTTCTTGGGAGAAGTTCAATAAGCTACCCAACACAAACTTCCTCATTGTGTTTTTTGGGGGAGGGCATGTTTGAAACATCCTCCTATACAACCGGTAGTGCTTTTTACCTGCTCAATGTAAAAGTCATTGCGACCTCCATTGAGATGTCCATTGCTGTGGGCTTCAGAATTTTTGCCTAGTTACTGTGGGCAAAATATATACCCGCCCCCCCCCCTGCGGACAGCAATGACTTTTTCCAAAATGGTTTCATCGGGCTCAATTTCAAGTGAGCAGCCCCATTCCTGTAGTTTTTGCGCATTCATTACATATTGCCGAATAACATGAGCCTTTGATGATTAAGGGGCGCAGCTTTCGCCAACAAGTACCGACTCCATCACAAACAACTTTAGCTTGTTTGTGCAATCCATTGCTTTTTAAGCATATTTGTTTTGCGTTAACTTCCTGCGCTAACTCCTTGTACCGTAAAGAAAATTCCTGATTTCTTGCTTGACCCACCCATATATTTTCAATATAGTGGGAACTAGTGGTGATAAGTGGGAATAAATGGGGGTTCAAAGGGGTTCTATGTTTCAGGGGGCGACGCAGTTCAACATCGATGGCAAGGGCAGGTTGACGATTCCGACTCGGTATCGCGACATGCTGCTGGCGCATTGTGCGGGTCAGTTGGTGCTGACCGCCGATGCAGACGGCTGTCTGCTGATGTATCCGCAACCTGAGTGGCAACCCATCCGCGAAAAATTGATGCAGCTCTCCGCTTTCAATCCAAAGATTCGCGCCTTGCAACGCTTCCTTGTCGGCCACGCTGAAGATGTGGTGATGGATGCTGCTGGGCGCGTGCTCATCTCGGCCACCCTGCGCGATTACGCCAAGCTGGACAAGCGCGTGATGCTGGTGGGGCAAGGCAATAAATTCGAATTGTGGGACGAGGCGCGTTGGCAAGCGCAGTACGAAAAGATGTCTGGCTTCTCTGCTGATGATCTACCTCCAGAGCTGGAGGGCTTCACGTTGTGAGCCAGAACCTGGTTCACGCGACTGTCTTATTGAACGAAGCCGTCGATGCCTTGCAGGTGAAGCCTGATGGCATCTATGTGGATGGTACGTTCGGGCGCGGGGGGCACAGTCGCTTGATATTGAGCAAGCTCGGTGCGTCGGGTCGCTTGATCGCATTCGACAAAGATCCAATGGCGATTGCAGCAGGGCAGGCGGTGCAGGATGTGCGCTTTCATATGGTGCATAGCGGCTTTGAGCATTTGAGTCAAAAACTACGTGAGTTAAACGTGGGCAAGGTGGATGGTGTGTTGTTGGATTTAGGGGTGTCGTCTCCCCAGTTGGATGATGCGCAACGCGGTTTCAGTTTTCGTTTCGACGCGCCACTGGATATGCGGATGGATACCAGTCGCGGGCAAACAGCAGCGGAATGGTTGGCGGTAGCAGACGAAGGTGAACTGACGGAGGTAGTGCGTGATTACGGCGAAGAACGGTTTGCTAGGCAGGTTGCAAGGGCGATTATTGCTGCGCGCCAAGAGCGAGCAATCGATACAACGAAACAACTTGCCGATATCGTCGGCAAGACGGTACATACCCGCGAACCAGGCAAGAATCCGGCTACGCGCACCTTTCAAGCTATACGGATTTATATCAACCGCGAACTCGAAGAGCTCGAGAACGTCTTGCCGCAGTGTGTCGATGAGCTGAAGGTGGGCGGACGCATGTCGGTGATTAGTTTTCACTCGCTAGAAGACCGCATGGTGAAGCAGTTTATGCGCGACATGGCGCAGGGTGACAAGCTGCCGAAGAGTGTGCCCATTCGCGCAGCAGATGTGCCGCAGGGAAAAGTGAAGCTGGTGGGCAAGCCCATCTATGCATCGGAACAAGAATTGGCGGTGAATCCGCGCGCACGTAGTGCAGTGTTGCGCGTGGCGGAGAGGTTGGGAGGCATGGGTGGCTAGATTCAACATCTTCCTGCTCTTCGTAACTATCGCTTGCGCGTTAGGTGTTGTTACTTCGCAACACAAAGCGCGCAAGTTGTTTATAGAGCTGAAAAGCGAGAAAGAACGGGCTCAACAAATGGAAGTGGAGTGGGGGAAGTTGCAGATCGAGCAGAGTACGTTGGCGATGCCCGCCCGCGTGGAAAAACTCGCGCGTCAGCAATTGCAGATGCAACTGCCTCCGGCTGAGCAGATTCGCTACATCCGTTTGAATAGCTCAGTGGTGGTGCAGCAATGAATTACGCCAACGTACCCAAAACGTCCGCGCAGATTGCTTTGCCGGCATGGCGTTCGCGCGTACTTTTTGTATTGTTGTTGGCGTGCATGTTTGCATTGCTGGTACGAGCGATATATCTGCAAGGTATCAACAACGACTTTTTGCAGCAAAAGGGCGATGCGCGTTATGGTCGTGTGATCGAAGTGCCTGCTCATCGCGGGATGATCACAGATCGTCATGGCGAGCCCTTGGCCGTGAGTACGCCCGCTGAATCAATCTGGGCTAGCCCGCCTGATGTGGTTGCATCGACACAAAAGGTTCAGCAATTGGCGCGTATCTTGGGTGTCACGGACGCGGAGTTGCGTCAGCGCTTATTTGATACCTCGCGCGAGTTCGTTTATCTAAAGCGCCAACTGCCCCCAGATCAGGCTCAGCAGGTTGCACTGCTAAGCATCCCCGGGGTATCTATGCGTCGTGAATATCGTCGTTACTATCCAGGGGGGGAGGTCACTTCACACCTGCTCGGATTTACGGATGTCGATGACAATGGTCGCGAAGGGATTGAGTTGGTGCAGCAGGAAAAGCTAGGTGGCAAGGTGGGTAGCCAGCAAGTCATCAAAGATCGTCGCGGTCATATCGTGGAAGACGTTGCCAGTTTGCGTGCGCCTAAAGAAGGTGGTGACGTGGCGTTGAGTATTGATAGCAAGATTCAGTTCTTAGCCTTCCGCGAGATTCAGCAGGCTGTTGAAAAGCATAAAGCCAAAGCGGGTTCTATCGTGGTACTGGACGCGAAGACGGGCGAAGTGTTGGCATTGGCGAATTGGCCTACATTCAACCCCAACAACCGCGCCAAAGTAACATTGGCGATGTTGCGCAATCGCGCAGTGACTGATTTGTTCGAGCCTGGGTCCACGATGAAGCCGTTCACCGCAGCGGCCGTGTTAGAAGCTGGGAAATTCAAACCGAACTCCATGATCAATACCGAGAATGGCAAGTTCACTATCGGTGGGCGCACGATTCATGACACCCACCCAGAGCCGTCATTGAGCGTCGCACAGGTGATTCAAAAATCCAGCAACGTGGGCGCGGCCAAGATGGCGTTGTCACTTTCGCCGCAGGTGTTTTGGCAAAGTTTGAGCGAGAGTGGGTTTGGCGCGTCGACTGGCAGTGAATTCCCCGGCGAAGCGACGGGACGCTTGCGTGACTTTAAGACATGGCGCCCAATCGAACAGGCAACGATGTCTTATGGCAATGGCATCTCGGTCAACCTGTTGCAATTGGCGCGAGCCTATACTGCGTTTGCCAATGATGGCGAGCTGAAATCCATCAGCCTGTTACGTCAAGACACACCAGCCGTGGGCGTAAAGGTCTATTCAGATGAGACCGCCAAAGCAGTACGCGCCATGATGGAAATGGTCGTCGCGCCAGGTGGAACGGCACCTTTGGCGCAAGTGGCCGGTTATCGTGTCGCAGGTAAAACGGGTACGGCACATAAGTTGGAGAGCGGCCACTATGTTGACAAATATGTGGCTTCATTTGTGGGGATGGCGCCCGCTTCTAATCCTCGCCTTATCGTGGCGGTGATGGTGGATGAGCCAGAAGGCAAAGAGCATTTTGGTGGACAAGTCGCTGCACCCGCATTCAGTAGTGTGATGAGCGCATCCTTGCGTTCGCTTGACGTTCCCTATGATGCACCTTTGGATAATGTCATCACCGCGCCCAATATCATTGTGGAGGAGGATGTATGAGTCATCCCCTTCCGTCATATACAGAGGCGCATTCATCAATGCGCAATTTTGATTTAAGACAGTTGCAGAGTCTGGGCGTAGATATCACACGGCTGGTGTCTGATAGTCGCGCAGTGTCGGCGGGCGACACATTCGTTGCCTACCAAGGGGAATATGCGGATGGTCGTTTGTACATTGCACAGGCAATTGCGAACGGCGCGAATGCGGTGATTTGGGATGCGCAGAACTTTAGTTGGCGCAGTGACTGGGCGGTGCCCAATCTTGCCGTGTGGGATCTGCGCGAACATGCGGGCGAGATTGCTTCGCATGTGTATGCGCAACCATCGAGCAAATTGTGGATGGTAGGCATTACCGGTACTAACGGTAAGACCTCATGCAGTCATTGGTTGGCAAACTCACTAACCCGTTTAGGGCGTAAGAGTGCTCTCATTGGCACGCTAGGGAATGGCTTTGCCGGGGCATTACAAGCAACGGCCAATACCACGCCGGACTCGCTAATCGTACAAAATTTGTTGGGAAGCTTTGTGCAGCAAGGTGCACAAGCCGCAGTCATGGAGGTCTCATCGCATGCGCTCACTCAAGGTCGAGTCAATGGCGTGCATTACGACGTAGCACTACTCACCAATCTGACACGTGATCACCTTGATTATCACGGCGACATGCAGAGTTATGCGCAAGCAAAACGTCGCTTGTTCGATTGGGATAGCTTGCGTTATGCCGTGTTGAATCTGGACGACATATTTGGTGCCGAACTGGTCGAAACGCTTCGTGATAGACAAGTTCAAGTCATCGGCTATGGTTTGACCGATGCTGCGCTTAAGTTAGCTGAACGTCTGGGTATTCGTATGGTGTATGGCAATCTCACGCAGATGAATGCGCAAGGGTTGACGTTGCAACTGCACACCAGCTGGGGGGGCGCAGAGATTCATAGCGCTTTGCTTGGACGTTTCAATGCGGAGAATTTATTGGGCGCATTGGCCGTGTTGTTGGTTAGTGATGTGGCGCTTGCTGATGCAACGCGCGTATTGGGAGAGCAGCTCGCCGTTGCAGGACGTATGCAAAGCGTGGGTGGTAAAGGCGTGCCTGCTGTGGTGGTCGATTACGCACACACGCCCGATGCTTTAGAAAAAGTATTGCTCAGTCTTCGTGAATTGACGGATGGTTCGGGCGAACTTATCTGTGTCTTTGGTTGCGGTGGTGATCGTGATCGCGGTAAGCGTCCGATGATGGGGCGTGTGGCTGCCAAGTTCGCAGATGTTCGCATCGTCACCAGTGACAATCCACGTAGCGAATCACCGCGCGCCATCATGGATGAGATCATCGGCGACAAGCAGAGTGAGTTCTTAGCTATCGAAGATCGTGCACAAGCCATTGCTCACGCCATCAGCCATGCGCGTGCTAACGACACCGTGCTCATTGCCGGCAAAGGCCATGAGGGCTATCAAGAAATCGCAGGGGTGCGCCATACCTTCTCAGATGTGGTAGTTGCGCAACAGGCTTTGAGTACATGGCAAGCCAAGGAGATACGCACATGATGTTGCTCTCGCAAGCCGCGCAAGCACTCAACGCACAACGCGTGGGTGAGGATGTTTTGTTCACCGCCGTATCGACCGACACGCGTTCTATTCAAGCGGGCGATTTATTTATCGCGCTTAAAGGTGAGAACTTCGATGGTGCGAAGTTTGTTGCGAATGCTTTAAAAGCAGGAGCAGTAGCGGCGGTTGTTAGTGCTGAAGGCTATGCGCAGATTCGTTCAACTCTGGATCCTTCTTCGGCAATTTTGGTTGTGGTTGATACGCGTATCGCGTTGGGCGAATTGGCCGCGTATTGGCGTTCACAGTTCAAGGTGTCATTGATTGGAATCACCGGTAGCAATGGCAAGACCACCGTGAAAGAAATGGTCGCCGCTATCCTGCGTACAGCGGTGGGGAATCATGAAGGCGTGCTGGCGACGGCGGGGAATTTTAATAACGACATCGGTATGCCGTTGACCTTGCTCAAACTGCGTGACACGCATCGCTACGCCGTGATTGAGATGGGAATGAACCATCCCAAAGAAATCGACTACCTGACTCGTATCGCCCGGCCAGATGTTGCGCTGGTCAACAATGCGACCGGTGCGCACTTGCAAGGGCTCGGTTCAGTGGAAGGGGTGGCTCGCGCTAAAGGTGAGATATTCGCCGGTTTATCGGATGCCGGTGTCGCGGTGATCAACGCCGATGATGCCTATGCCGCGCTGTGGCGTGGTATCGCAAGTCAGCATCAAATCATTGATTTTGGACTTTCGCACGATGCACTAGTCCACGGTGAATGGACAGCAAATGGCTTCGGTGGTGTGTTGAATGCACAGACACCAGCGGGCCAGTTACAAGTCGAGTTGCAAATCCCCGGTGAACACAACGCACGTAATGCTTTGGCAGCGGCATCGGCAACGCTGGCACTGCATGTGCCGTTGTCCACGATTGTAAAAGGGCTGCAAGGTTTCGGTGGCGTCGCAGGACGCTTGCAACGCAAGCCAGCGCTGCATGGAGCGACCGTGATTGACGATACCTACAACGCAAATCCTGCCTCTATGTATGCAGCCCTTGAAGTATTGGCGCAAGCATCGGGCAAGCGCATTTTTGTGTTGGGCGATATGGGGGAGCTGGGTGATGACGCGCTGCAGTTTCATCACGAAGTTGGTGTGGCGGCGCGTGAGCTCGGGATAGAGCGCATGTTTGCTTTGGGCGCGATGAGTGCCGTAGCTGTGCAAGAGTTTGGCGTGGGTGCGCAACACTTCTCCGATATCGAGACGCTGCAAGTTGAATTAGAGAAAGAAATGGATGCGCAGACCATCGTGTTGGTCAAAGGGTCGCGCTTTATGAAGATGGAACGCGTTGTGCGCTTTTGCGCATTACATCAGGAGGAAGCATGCTGCTCTCACTAGCGCAATGGTTGGCACTGGATGTGCGCACCTTTAGCGTATTTAATTACATTACCTTGCGTGCCGTACTCGCGGCAATGACTGCATTGTTCATCTCCTTTTTATTAGGGCCGTGGATGATTCGTAAACTGACTGCGATGAAGATTGGACAATCTGTACGTACCGATGGTCCGCAGACCCATCTGGTCAAAGCGGGTACGCCAACAATGGGGGGGGCATTGATCTTGGCCTCAGTGGCCATCACAACCTTGTTGTGGGGTGACCTGCGTAACGCTTACATCTGGGTGGTGTTGCTCACAACGCTGGGGGTGGGTGCCATTGGTTGGGTGGATGACTACCGCAAAGTGGTGTATCGCAATCCAGATGGTTTGTCTGCACGCGCCAAGATGTTCTGGCAATCGCTCATTGCTTTAGCGGTGGGTATCTTTTTGTGGTCGCATGCCACAACACCTGCGCATACCGAACTCATCGTGCCATTCTTCAAAACCTGGGTATTTCCGCTAGGTGCATTGGGCTTCATCGTGGTGGTGTACCTCACCATCGTCGGCAGTAGTAATGCAGTGAATCTCACCGATGGTTTGGATGGCTTGGCCATCATGCCAACAGTGATGGTGGCCAGCGCCTTAGCCATTTTTGCTTACGTTGCGGGCCATGCCGAGTTCTCTAAATATCTGGGCGAGCCTTCAATTCCGGGGGCGGGTGAATTAGCAATCTTCTGTGCAGCTATAGCGGGAGCGGGGTTGGCGTTCTTGTGGTTCAACGCTTACCCAGCCGAAGTGTTCATGGGGGATGTTGGGGCGCTTTCATTAGGTGCGGCATTGGGCACGGTCGCCGTCATCATTCGTCAAGAATTAGTGCTGTTCATCATGGGGGGGGTGTTTGTCGTAGAAGCCGTATCCGTGATGTTGCAGGTGTCTTGGTTCAAATACACCAAACGTCGATATGGCACAGGCCAGCGCATCTTGTTGATGGCACCGTTGCATCACCACTTCGAACAAAAAGGCTGGAAAGAAACGCAAGTCGTCGTGCGCTTCTGGATTATTACGATGTTGCTGGTCTTGATTGGCCTTGCAACGCTCAAATTGAGATAAACAATGAATCAATTGCGCAATCAATCAGTGTTGGTGATCGGTCTCGGTGAGACCGGGCTGTCACTCGCACGTTGGTTGACTGCGCAAGGCGCCCAAGTCTGTGTGGCAGATAGCCGTAGCAACCCACCGGGCATCGAAACCTTGTACAAAGAAATGCCGCAAGTTGATGTTCACTGCGGACCGTTCCGCGATGAGTCTTTGATTGGCATTGAGCGCATTGCGATTAGTCCGGGTGTGCCCTTGGCTGAACCCTTCGTGCAGCGTGCGATTGCGCGAGACATTCCCGTGGTGGGTGACATTGAGTTGTTGGCGCAGCAACTGGCAAGTAACGACTATCGACGCAACACCAAAGTCATCGCTATCACGGGTGCGAATGGTAAGACCACCGTCACCAGCATGGTGGGGGCAATGTGTGCTGAGGCAGGGCTAGATACGCAAGTGGCGGGAAATATTTCGCCCGCCGTGTTGGATGCGCTGAGCAAGCGTGTGCAACAACCGCAGGTGTGGGTGCTGGAGCTGTCCAGCTTCCAATTGGAGACGACATCTAGCTTGGCTGCCGATACAGCTGTTGTGTTGAATGTGACTGAAGATCATTTGGATCGTTACGACGGCAGCATGGACAAGTATGCCGCTGCCAAAGCACGCATCTTCCAAGGCGCGGGTGTGCAGGTGCTGAATCGCGAAGATGTTCGTAGTGTCGCAATGCAGATTGCCGGACGTCCACAGATCAGTTTTGGTTTGAATGCCCCGACGGGTGAATCAGATTGGGGCATCAAGTGTGAAGCCGATGTGGTGTGGTTGATGCAAGGCACGCAAAAGATATTGCGTGCAGATGAGTTGCAAGTGAGTGGTTTGCACAACGTGGCTAACGCTCTGGCTGCATTGGCTTTATGCCGCTCGCTCGGCCTACCTCTTGCGCCCTTAGTGAAAGCATTGCGCAATTTCAAAGGCTTGCCACATCGCGTAGAAAAAGTGGCTGAAGTCAGTGGTGTCACTTACTACGATGATTCAAAAGGCACCAACGTTGGCGCAACCGAAGCTGCGCTGAAAGGTATGGGTAAACAGTCGGTCGTCATTCTAGGCGGCGATGGCAAGGGGCAGGATTTTTCACCACTTAAAAACGCAGTCGCACACTATGCGCGCGCTGTGGTTTTGATTGGGCGCGATGCGCCGTTGATTGAGAAGGCTTTGCGTGGTTGTGGCAAGGTGATTTTAAACGCGCGCGATATGGATGAAGCGGTGCGAATCGCTTGTGCGACAGCGCAACGCGGCGATGCGGTGTTGATGTCGCCAGCATGTGCCAGTTTTGATATGTACAAAAATTATCTACATCGCGCTGAAGCTTTTATCGCGGCGGTGAAAAAATTGGATGCGGAGGCGCTATGCACAGCACCGCACTAAATGCGTCGCGCCGTGCGGTGGTGGCCGAGTACGACACCGTACTGGTATGGATTGTCACTGGATTATTGGCAATTGGTTTGGTGATGGTTTACTCCGCATCGATTGCGACAGCAGAGGCAGGGAAATTCACCGGACATCAGTCGTCATATTATTTGGTGCGTCACAGTATTTTTATTGCGATTGGTCTCATTGCAGCCGTTGTTGCGTTCAATGTCCCCACTCAAGTTTGGCAAAAATACGCTCCGTATTTATTCCTGCTGGGTGTTGTGTTGTTATTGCTTGTGCTTATCCCGGGTATTGGGAAAGTCGTCAACGGCAGTCGTCGTTGGTTGTCATTGATGATATTTAATTTGCAGCCTTCTGAATTGATGAAGCTGTTTGCCGTGTTGTACGCCGCCGACTATGCGGTGCGGAAAGGCGCAGTCAAAGACCAGATACTTAAGCCGTTCTTGCCCATGTTCTTAGCCATTTTTCTGGTGGGTACATTGTTATTGTCTGAGCCAGACATGGGTGCATTCGTGGTGATTCTGGCCATTGCAATGTGCACGTTGTGGCTGGGTGGATTCAACCTGAAAATTTTCGGAGCACTCACGGTAGCCGTGCCATTGGCCTTTGCCGCATTAATTTTTTCATCGCCCTATCGTATGGAGCGCGTGGTGGGATTCATGAATCCATGGGCAGATCCTTATGGCAAAGGCTACCAATTAAGTCATGCCTTGATCGCTTTCGGACGGGGTGAGTGGTTCGGCGTTGGATTGGGCGGTAGTGTTGAGAAGCTGTTTTATCTACCTGAAGCGCATACCGACTTCTTGCTGGCTGTTACGGCTGAAGAACTGGGCTTGATGGGCGTGTCAGCGGTGTTGATTTTGTTTGCGTGGCTTATCGTGCGTGCGTTCGCCATCGGTCGCCAAGCTGCGATGTCGGAGCGATTGTTTCCTGCCTTGGTGGCACAAGGCATCGCCGTGTGGTTGGGCGTGCAAGCCATGATCAACATCGGCGTGAACATGGGCGTGTTGCCGACCAAAGGGTTGACCTTGCCGTTCCTGAGTTTTGGCGGCAGTGGGGTGGTGGTGAATCTAATCGCGGTCGCGGTTCTGTTGCGCATCGATTATGAAAACAGAAGGGTTGCGAAGGGGTTGCCAGTATGAGTCGCACCATCCTCATCATGGCAGGCGGTACCGGCGGACACATCTACCCAGGGTTGGCAGTGGCGGATGCGTTGCGTGCGCAAGGTTGGAACATCGTTTGGTTGGGCGCGCCCAATAGCATGGAAGCCGACCTGGTGCCGAAGCATGGTTACCCCGTCGCATGGGTGAACTTCTCTGGTGTGCGCGGCAAAGGCGTGATGCGTTTGCTCACGCTGCCATTCACTTTGCTAAGGGCATTAGGTCAGAGTGCGGATGCCATTTTCCGTCATAGGCCCGACGTGGTATTGGGCATGGGCGGTTACATCACCATGCCCGGTGGTTTGATGGCCGCCATCTTGCGTCGTCCGCTGGTCATCCATGAACAAAACTCTATCGCGGGTATGAGCAACAAGGTGCTGGCGAAGTTATCCACTCGTGTGTTGAGTGGTTTCCCCGATGTATTGAAGGACACGCAGTGGTGTGGCAATCCCGTGCGTGCCGACATCGCTGCCGTGGCTGAGCCTCAAGCGCGTTTCGAGAATCGTAGCGGCAAGTTGAACGTGCTGGTAGTGGGAGGTAGCTTGGGTGCGCAGGCTTTGAACGAAGCGTTGCCGAAAGCGCTGGCGCTGATAAGTGAAGCAGAGCGTCCCAACGTATTGCACCAGACCGGCAAGAAACATTTCGAGACGGTACAGAAGTTGTATGAGCAATCCGGTGTGCAAGCAGACATCCGTGCGTTCCTCGACGACATGGCGAACCAGTACGCGAATGCCGATGTGGTGATCTGCCGTGCCGGTGCGCTCACCATCGCCGAATTAGCGGCAGCGGGTGTGGCGAGTGTGCTCGTTCCTTTCCCCTTTGCGGTGGATGACCATCAGACCTACAACGCGCGCTTTCTGAGCGAGAAGAGCGCAGCGGTGTTGTTGTCACAAACGGAATTGAACGCAGAGAAGTTGGCGCAACTGTTACGAGAGATGACAAGAGAGAAGTTGTTGGCGATGGCGATAGCGGCGCGTGGCTTGGCTAAACCTGAAGCGACGCAATCAGTGGTGAATGTTTGCAAGGAATTGGCGGAATCATGAAACACAAAATTAAAAACATCCACTTTGTTGGTATCGGCGGTTCCGGCATGAACGGCATCGCCGAGGTGTTACTCAACTTGGGCTTCCAAGTGAGCGGTTCCGACTTGGCCGAGAGCGGCGTGACGCAACGTTTGCAGACTTTGGGCGCGACCATCCATTACGGTCACGACACCAACAACCTGCAAGATGCCGATGCAGTGGTGACTTCGACGGCGGTGAAAGCAGACAACCCTGAAGTGGTTGCGGCACGTGAGCGTCGCATCCCCATCGTGCCGCGTGCGGTTATGTTGGCGGAGTTGATGCGCTTGCGTCAGGGCATCGCCGTGGCAGGTACGCACGGAAAGACGACGACGACCTCGCTGGTGACCAGCGTGTTGGCGAAAGGCGGCTACGATCCGACCTTCGTCATCGGCGGTCGTCTCAACAGTAGCGGAGCGAATGCACGTCTAGGTACAGGTGAGTTCATCGTGGCGGAAGCGGATGAGTCGGATGCGTCCTTCCTTTACCTCACCCCCATCTTGGCGGTCATCACCAACATCGATGCCGACCACATGGAGACCTATGGCCACGACTTCAACAAACTGAAGCAAGCCTTCGTCGATTTCATCGAACGCTTGCCGTTCTATGGTCGTGCCATGTTGTGTGTGGATGATGAGAACGTGCGCGACATCTTGCCGCGCATCAGCAAACCCATCACGACCTATGGCTTTAGCGAAGGTGCGCAGATCCGCGCGGTGAATGTGCGGCATGAGGGCGGCAAGATGCGTTTCACCGCGTTATGTCGTCACGACGACGTTCCCTTGGATTTGGAGGTCACACTCAATCTGGCAGGGTTGCATAACGTGTTGAACTCTCTCGCGGCAATTGCGGTGGCGCTGGAAGTGGGCGTCGCGCCCGAGGCGATCGTCGCTGGCTTGGCAGAATTTGAAGGAGTGGGGCGGCGTATGCAGCGTTACGGTGAAGTGGCATTGCCTACGGGCGGCAGCTTTACCTTGATTGACGACTACGGTCATCACCCCGTTGAGATGCGCGCTACTTTGGCCGCCGCACGGGGAGCATTTCCTGGGCGTCGTTTGTTGTTAGCTTTTCAACCCCATCGCTTTACCCGTACGCGCGACTTGTTCGAAGATTTTGTGCACGTGTTGAGTGGTGTTGATGTGCTGGCGTTGGCGGAAATCTATGCGGCAGGTGAGCCCCCGCTCGTTGCCGCAGACGGACGTGCCTTGATGCATGCCTTGCGTGTGGCGGGGCAGAGTGAGGCCGTGTTCGTAGAGAACATCGCTGATATGCCTAAAACAATCATGCAGATGGCTCGTGATGGCGATGTGGTGTTGACCATGGGTGCGGGCAGCATCGGCGGCGTGCCGAGTCTAGTGACGAAGCTGGCGCAAAAATGAATATGAGCGAACCGACACAGTTCACAGCGCAAACACTTCGCGGCGAATTGAGCTGCGATGTTGATATGCGCCGCCATACCAGTTGGCGTGCGGGCGGTGTCGCTAAGCAAATGTATCAAGCGGCTGACTTGGCTGACCTGCAATGCTTTCTGCAGCAATTACCCGTCGTGGAACCGCTGATGGCGGTCGGATTGGGAAGCAATCTACTGGTGCGTGATGGTGGCTACAAAGGCACGTTGTTATTGATGTTGGGCGCGCTCACAGAGCTGCGCATGGAAGGCGATCTGATTTACGTCCAAGCCGGTGTGGCGGGTGCCAAGTTGGCGCGTTTTGCGGCAAGCAACAATCTGTGCGGTGCAGAGTTTTTTGTGGGCATCCCGGGAACGATGGGCGGCATGTTGGCGATGAACGCAGGCTGCTACGGCAGCGAGACATGGCAGAAGGTGGTGCGCGTGCAAGTGTTGACGCGTAGTGGTGAGTTGCTGGAGCGCACACCGCAGGAATACGACATCAGCTATCGACATGTCGCATTACATGAGGCGAGCGAAGAGTTCTTCGTGGGTGCGTGGTTGAAGTTGGGAGCAGGCGATGTGGAAAAGGCGCGCCAAGACATCAAGCTGTTGATGGAAAAGCGCAGCGCCAGCCAGCCGTTGCAACTGCCTAACTGCGGTTCGGTGTTCCGCAATCCGGAAGGCAATCACGCGGCGAAGTTGATCGAAGGTTGCGGGCTGAAGGGTAAGACCATTGGTGGTGCGCAAGTGTCGGAGAAGCACGCCAACTTCATCGTGAACATCGGTGAGGCGACGGCGACGGATATCGAGAGCTTGATCCAAGAAGTGAGAGCGACTGTGTTGCAGCAGACAGGTATTGAACTTCAGCCAGAGGTAAAGATAGTGGGAGAACAGATTTGAATAAGTTTGGAAAAGTGGCGGTGTTGTTCGGCGGACGTTCGGCGGAGCGCGAAGTGTCATTGAAGAGTGGCGCGGCGGTACTGGCTGCACTGCAACGTAGTGGCGTGGATGCGCACGCATTCGATCCCGCGAAGCGTGATTTGCACAACTTGCTGGACGAGCGTTTTGATCGCGTGTTCATCGCGCTACATGGACGTTACGGCGAAGACGGTACGGTGCAAGGTGCGTTGGAGTTGATGGGCATTCCCTACACAGGCAGCGGCGTGATGGCATCCTCCATCGCCATGGATAAGTGGCGCACCAAGATGATCTGGCAGGCGGCGGGTTTGCCTATCCCCGACTTCATGCTGATCAACGAGAACAGCGATTGGGATGCGGTGGTTGCGCGTTTGGGGCTGCCGCTGTTCGTGAAGCCAGCGAACGAAGGCTCCAGTGTCGGCATCAGCAAAGTGAAACAGGTCAGTGAATTGAAAGCCGCTTACGAAGAAGCTGCGAAGCACGACAAGTTGGTGATCGCAGAACGTTTCATCGGTGGCGGTGAATACACGGCAGCGATCTTGAATGGTCGTGCATTGCCGGTCATCAAGATCGAACCCGCGAATGAGTTCTACGACTACGAAGCGAAGTATCTGCGCGATGACACGCGCTACCTGTGTCCTTGCGGTTTGAGCGCCGAGCAAGAAACCGAGATGCAAGCACTGGCACAACAAGGCTTCGCCGTGATTGGTGGGCAAGGTTGGGGGCGCGTGGATTTCCTGCGCGGCACGGATGGCAAAGCGTATCTGTTGGAGGTGAATACATCGCCCGGTATGACAGACCACAGCTTGGTGCCGATGGCGGCACGTCAAGCAGGCATAGCGTTCGAGCAACTGGTGGTGCAAGTGTTGGATCAGGCGCATGTGGGATAACCATCGGCTCTTACGCAGCATCGCGAACCTGTTGTTCATCATCAGTATGGTGCTGGTGTTGGTCAGTGTGGTGCGCTATGTGTTGCGCTTGCCGGTGTTTCCCTTGAATTCGGTTGAGTTGGTTGCGGCACCTCAGCGCGTGCCAGAAGCATTGTTAGAAAAAGTTGCACATGAGCAAGTGAGGGGAAATTTCTTCACGGTTGATCTGGATCTCGCCAGAAAAGGATTTGAGGCATTGCCATGGGTGCGCTCCGTGAGTGTACGCCGCAAATTTCCTTGGGGTGTGCAAGTGGATATTGAAGAGCATGTGGTGTTGGCGCGTTGGAATAAGTCGGCGCTGGTGAATACCTACGGCGAAGTTTTTATAGCGCAGTCGGATGAGGTGCTACCTGAATTTTTGGGGCAGCCAGAGACCTCGCCACAAGTGACGCAGTTATATGCAGAGTTGAATCAGACCTTGCTGCCTCTGCATCAGAAAATTGTGCAGATTAGTTTGTCCCCGCGTTTCGCGTGGCAAGTGAAGTTGAGTGATGGAATGGTGCTTGAGCTAGGGCGGGCAGAGATGCAGGAGAGGTTGGCGCGATTTGTGAAAGTGTATCCCTACAGTTTGGCTGTGAGTGCACAGGGCGTGCGTAGAGTTGATCTGCGTTATCGCAATGGATTTTCAGCGTATCAATCAGGTGGCGCGGTTTAAGAGTTGGGAGATGTGATGAGTAAAGAAAATAAAAATTTGATCGTAGGCTTGGATATTGGTACGTCAAAAATTGCGTGCATCGTGGCCGAAGTCACCGCTGAAGGAAAGCTGGAGGTGATCGGTGCCGGTATGACTGAATCTTTCGGCATGAAAAAAGGCATGGTTGTGAATATCGATGCCACAGTCGGTGCTATCCAACAAGCGCTGCAGGAAGCCGAGTTGATGGCAGATTGCAAGATACAGACGGTGTACACCGGTATCGCGGGTGGTCATATCCGTAGCTCGAATGCGCACGGCATGATCAAGATCAAAGATAAGGAAGTCGCTCAGGCAGATATTGCGCGTGCCATCGAGACGGCGAGCTCCGTGAGCTTGCCGGGCGATCAGCAGATGCTGCATATCTTGGAGCAAGAATTCAGTATCGATGGACAAGGCGGTATTAAGAAGCCGCTCGGAATGAGCGGAATGCGTTTGGAGGTGGAGATCCATATCGTGACGGGTGCGGTATCTGCGGTGCAGAACATCCTTAAGTGCATACACCGCTGTGGTTTGGAAGTGCACGAGATGATCTTGCAGCCGCTTGCGTCAAGCAAGGCAGTGTTGGCTGATGACGAGAAAGAGTTGGGCGTGTGTTTGATCGATATCGGTGGCGGCACAACGGACATCGCCATCTTTACTGGTGGCGCGATTCGCCATACCGCAGTCATTCCGATTGCGGGCGACCAGATCACAAGCGACATCGCGATGGCGTTGCGTACGCCGACCAAGGATGCTGAAGATATTAAGATCAAATACGGTTGTGCATTACGTCAACTAGCGAACGATGCGCCTATCGAAGTGCCGGGTGTCGGTGAGCGCGGCTCGCGCATGTTGTCGCGTCAGACGCTTGCTGAAGTGATCGAGCCGCGTATCGAAGAGCTCTATTCATTAGTGCAGACCGAGCTGCGCCGCAGCGGTTTGGAAGATGTGTTGTCGTCGGGCATTGTCATCACGGGTGGTAGCAGCGCCATGCAGGGCATGGTGGAGTTGGGCGAGGAGATATTCCATCTTCCCGTTCGATTGGGATTGCCACGCAACATCGGCGGGTTGTCTTCAGTGGTGAAGACGCCGCGCTATGCGACTGGCGTCGGTTTGTTGGTGTATGGGCTGGAGCGGAATCAGCGTGAAGCAGTGTCTCGAGTGAGTTCGGGTTCGTTCAAAGATGTTTTCGAAAATATGAAGAATTGGTTCAAAAGCAATTTTTAGTTTTGGGTATTTTCATTGGGTTTGTTTTTAATTTAAGTATGCGTCATTAACGATAAGGAGAATCAAGATGGCTTTCGAACTTTTAGATGCACAACCGCAAGGCGCGGTGATCAAGGTAATCGGTGTGGGTGGTTGCGGTGGTAATGCGATCGACCACATGATCGAGCAAGGCGTGCAAGGGGTGGAGTTCATTGCTATCAATACCGATGCGCAAGCACTGAAACGTAGCAAAGCGAGTTTTCAGTTGCAGATCGGTTCTACCCTGACAAAGGGGTTGGGGGCAGGTGCTAAACCAGCTGTGGGGCAAGCGGCTGCAGAAGAGGATCGTGAACGCATCGCAGAGATTATTCGTGGCGCGAACATGGTGTTTATCACAGCGGGGATGGGCGGCGGCACGGGAACCGGTGCAGCGCCAATCGTTGCGCAAGTAGCTAAAGAAATGGGTATCTTGACTGTCGCTGTAGTCACTAAACCATTTGCATACGAAGGTCGCCGTATGGCCTTGGCACAGGAAGGTATTGAGGAATTGGGCGCCTATGTTGACTCTCTCATCATCGTGCCGAACGCGAAGTTGATGGAAGTGCTGGGTGGCAAGACCACACTGCCAGAAGCATTCAAGGCCGCGAACGGTGTGTTGCAAGGTGCGGTGGCAGGTATTGCGGAGGTTATCAATGTTCCCGGTATGGTGAACGTGGACTTCGCTGACGTATGTACGCTGATGTCTGAAAATGGCATGGCCATGATGGGCTCTGCTTCTGCGCATGGCGAAGGCCGCGCACAACGTGCTGCCGAACAAGCTATCGCAAGCCCCTTGTTGGAAGATGTCGATTTATCTGGCGCGCGTGGCGTGTTGGTGAATATCACTTCTAGCAGCAACCTGACTTTGGAAGAGTTGCATGATGTGATGAATTGCTTCCAGTTCGCAGCATCTGAAGCCACAGTGATCGTCGGTTCGGTGTTTGATGAAGAGATGGGTGATGAGATGCGCGTCACAATCGTTGCAACTGGATTGGGATCTATTTCTCGTAAACAACAACCCAAGCCCGTGCTCGTACCACAACAGCAATTACGTACCGGCACACATGATGCACCTGTCATTGATTATGCTGAGTTGGATATGCCTGCTGTGATTCGCACAGGTCGTCATCGTGAAGCAGTAGAAGCAATGCGCCAATCAGGTGTGGACACACTCGACATTCCTTCCTTCTTGCGCAAGCAGGCGGACTGAGGTGAAAGTGCGGGGAGAAAGTTCGATTAGGTTAGGCTTTATCGCACGACTCCTCGGTGCTGAATGTGAATGCTATGATGGAACCTATATCAGGTTGATTGGGTAATTGGTGATGGTTAAGCAACGCACATTGAAGACGACAGTACAAGCCACAGGCGTGGGGCTGCATACGGGGGAGAAGGTCTACCTCTCCTTGCATCCCGCAGCTGTGGATAGTGGCATCGTTTTTCGTCGTGTTGATTTATCGCCGCCTATCTCCATCAAGGCTGAAGCGCATGCTGTGCACGACACTCGTTTGTCTACCTGCTTGGAAGGCGGCGGAGCGCGTATTGCAACAGTCGAGCACATTATGTCGGCATTGGCTGGCTTGGGGATTGATAATGCCATCGTCGATTTGACCAGCCCCGAGTTGCCCATCATGGATGGCAGTGCTGGAACATTCATCTTCTTGTTGCAGTCTGCGGGTATCGAGGAGCAGGCTGCCCCCAAGAAATTCATTCGTATCAAAAAGACGGTTGAAGTGAAGGATGGAGATCGATGGGTGAAGTTTGAGCCATTTAATGGCTATAAACTAAGTTTCACGATCAACTTCGCACATCCGGTGTTCGCTAATACCAAGCAAAATGTCACAGTGAATTTGGGTGAGCAGTCCTACATCAAAGAGGTGAGTCGCGCACGCACCTTTGGATTTATGCAAGACGTGGAAAACATGCGTGCACAAGGGCTGGCATTGGGGGGAAATTTAGATAATGCCATCGTGATGGACGAATATCGCGTCATCAATCCAGATGGCTTGCGATTTGAAGATGAGTTTGTAAAGCATAAGGTGTTGGATGCGATTGGTGATTTATATCTTTTAGGTTATTCGCTAATTGGTGCATTCTCTGGTTACAAATCGGGCCATGCACTGAATAATGCGCTGTGTAGGGCTCTGATTGCGGATGCGTCATCTTGGGAGTTTGCTACATTTGACCATTTGGATGAGGCTCCTGATTTCACGAGGCTTCAGGTTCAAACCGTTTAAGGCGACTAGTTATGCTGATTCGCTTTGCTGTTTTAATCGCAGCTTTGCTTATTGTGGGTTTCTATGCTGGGTATTTATACACTCAAGATGTGCGATACCTAAAGCTTGCGCTGAACATCGGCCGCTTTATCTTTTTTGCGCTGCTCGTATTTGGCGCACTCTATGTGCTGGAAAATTTTGGCCTAGTGGCATGGAGAGTGTTTATTTAGCGACGCGCTAGCCGTTGCAATGCCGCCTTAAGTGGGCTGTCAGCCATATTCTGTGTGAGTGATTCCAACTCTTGCTTACCTTTTTCACCCACTATGCGATGTACTTGCTTAGCTTGTAGGGTGGGTACCTGCACTTGCACCCGGATTTGAATTCCAGTAACCTCGCATCCCCTTGTTGTGAATGAGGAAATTAGCTCTTCGCTGATTTGCCGTAGCTTGGCAGCTACGGCGCCGTTGTCGGCAGCAATGGTGAGAGTTTGTCCCTGAATGTGCATGATGTGGCTTGAACGCAATAGTGATGCGGGCGCTATTTTTTGGTAGTGCAGCTCTAACACCGCCAATTCTTGGACGCGTAGTGACAGCTGACGCAAATTTTGGTCGGATGTAACAAAGGCATTAAGTCGAAGAGTCACAGTGTGTTGGAATTGCAATCCATAGAGGTGTCGGTGTGAATATTATTCTAGTTTCAAATCGTTTTGCAAAAGCACGTAGCGTGACGTTGACCCAAACCCATCTGTTGGTTGCGGGTGTGGTCGCATTGATTGTGTTAATCGTGGCTATTTTAGGTGCTCAATACATGCTGGTACGTTTTCAGCCGGGTGTGATGAGTAATGAGATGCGAGCTTGGTTGGCGAGTGCGCAAGAGGATGAGCAACAAAAGCAACAAGCTTATTTGCATCAAAGTTTGGATGCGATGGCGATGCGGTTGGGAAAAATGCAGGCGCAGTTGCAGAGATTAGATGGATTAGGGACGCGTTTAGCTAAATTGACCGGAATGAATCCAAGTGAATTTTCATTCGATCAAGCGCCGGCGCAAGGTGGCCCCTATATTCCTGTGACGCTTCAATCGGGGGCGTCCTTGATGGCGATGGAGCAGCAATTGACGGGACTTAGTCTGCTGTTGAGTGATCGGAATGATAAGTTGGTCGCTCTTGAGACGATCTTGCAACAAGATCGTTTGGATAAAAAAATGCTTCCTACGGTGGCGCCAGTAACGGTTGCATGGTTCTCTTCCAACTTTGGTTGGCGCAATGATCCCTTTACGGGGAAAAGTGCGATGCATGAAGGGGTCGACTATATGGTGCCAGAGGGGACGCCCATCTATGCTTCCGCTGGCGGCATCGTGGTGTATGCGGAGACGCATCCTCAATATGGTAATATGGTTGAGATTGATCACGGCAACGAAGTTGTCACGCGTTATGCGCATGCGTCTAAGTTGTTAGTGAAGGTGGGGGATGTGGTCAGACGTGGTCATGAGATCGCCAAAGTAGGCAGTACGGGGCGATCTACAGGTAACCACCTGCACTTTGAAGTGAGATACAAAGGCACCGCGCAGAATCCGGTACGCTTCCTGCAACAAGCAGCCAGTTGATGCGTACGATTTCGTAGCGGGGTGAGGTGAAAACCTCACCCTTTTTTATTTGTTCGTAACAATCGTTTAAGAAAATCACAGCATGATCTCCAAATTGTTGAAATCCGTATTCGGTAGTCGTAACGACCGCTTGCTCAAGCAGTATCGTCAAACCGTCACTCGCATCAATGCGCTTGAGGCCGAGATGGCGGCATTGTCAGATGACGCTTTGCGTGCGAAGACGGAGGAGTTCAAGCAACGCGTCCAGAGCGGCACAACACTGGATGAGATTTTGCCGGAGGCCTTCGCTGTGGTGCGCGAAGGTGGTAAGCGTGCCTTGCAGATGCGTCACTTCGATGTGCAGATGATCGGCGGCATGGTTCTGCACTACGGCAAGATCGCAGAGATGCGCACCGGTGAAGGTAAGACCCTGATGGCGACTTTGCCGGCCTATCTGAATGCGCTGTCTGGCAAGGGTGTGCATGTGGTTACTGTCAATGATTACTTGGCTTCGCGCGATGCTGATTGGATGGGGCGTCTGTATCGTTTCTTGGGGCTGTCGGTGGGCGTCATTCTGTCCAATATGGATCATGCAGATAAGCAAGCGGCTTACGCGGCGGACATCACCTATGGCACGAACAATGAATTCGGTTTCGACTATCTGCGCGACAACATGGCAGCGCAGGCGAACGAGCGCTTTCAGCGTGGCTTGAATTTCGCGGTGGTGGACGAGGTGGACTCCATCTTGATCGATGAGGCGCGTACGCCACTCATCATCTCTGGGCAAGCGGAAGATAATTTAGATATCTACACCCAGATGAATAAACTGGCGCCTAGCTTGGTACGCCAGGCCGACGAGATGGCTGAAGGCGATTATCATGTTGACGAAAAGAATCATCAGATTCTTTTGAGTGAGAGTGGGCATGAGCATGCAGAACGTTTATTGGCGCAAGCAGGACTTCTGCCAATTGGTGGGAGTGTGTACGATCCCGCTAACATCACATTGATTCATCATCTGTACGCCGCGTTGCGCGCACATAATCTGTTTCATTTGGACCAACACTACGTCGTCCAAAACAATGAAGTGGTGATCGTGGATGAGTTTACAGGACGTCTGATGGCGGGACGTCGTTGGTCGGATGGTCTGCATCAAGCGGTCGAGGCGAAAGAAGGTGTGGCGATCCAGAAAGAGAATCAGACGCTGGCATCGATCACTTTCCAGAATTATTTCCGTATGTACAACCGGCTGTCAGGCATGACAGGTACCGCAGATACGGAAGCGTTCGAGTTCCAATCCATCTACAACTTAGAGACTGTCATCATTCCGCCGCATCGTCCGACGGTGCGCAAGGATCTGATGGACAAGGTGTTCCTGAGCGCACAAGAAAAATACACGGCGGTTATCGCCGACGTGCGCGATTGTTATGAGCGCGGTCAGCCTGTGCTGGTGGGTACGACCTCTATCGAAACTTCCGAGTTGCTATCCAGTTTGCTGGAAAAGGCCAAACTGCCGCACCAAGTGTTGAATGCGAAACAACACGCACGCGAGGCGGAGATCATCGCGCAAGCGGGTAGCCCCAAGATGATAACCATCGCCACCAACATGGCAGGTCGCGGTACCGATATCGTATTGGGCGGTAACGTTGAGAAGCCAATAGAATTGGTGCGCATGGACGAGAGTATGGATGCGGCAGCCCGTGAGCAACGCGTCGTGCAATTACGTGCTGAATGGCAACCTATCCATGAGCAGGTCGTTGCGAGTGGCGGTCTGCACATCATCGGTACCGAACGTCACGAATCGCGTCGTGTGGATAATCAGTTGCGTGGACGTTCAGGGCGCCAAGGCGATCCCGGTTCCAGCCGTTTCTATTTGTCGTTGGAAGACCCTCTGTTGCGTATATTTGCGTCAGATCGTGTCTCAGCGATTATGAATAAGTTTAAGTTGCCCGAAGGTGAAGCCATCGAGCATTCTTGGGTGACGCGTGCGATCGAGAATGCACAGCGTAAAGTGGAAGCGCGCAACTTCGATATGCGTAAGCAGATCTTGGAGTACGACGATGTCGCCAACGATCAGCGTAAGGTGATCTACCAGCAGCGTGCGGAATTGCTCGAAGCGACTGACATCAGCGAGACCATCACTGCGATGCGCGAAGGTGTGTTGAGCGAACTATTCGCTGAATATCTGCCGCATGGCAGCATGGAAGAACAGTGGGATGTGCCGGGGCTGGAGAAGGCGCTCGCTGCTGAATTCCAAGTGCATTTGCCGTTGGCGCAGTGGATGGAGGAAGACAAACAGCTCGATCAGGATGGTTTGCTGGCACGCATCGTTGAATCTGCGCATAAGCAATATCAGGTCAAGGTGGAGCAGGTCAGTGGTGAGGTGATGCACGGGTATGAACGCATCGTCATGTTGCAGACTTTGGATCAGCATTGGCGCGAACATTTGGCGGCGTTGGATCATTTGCGCCAGGGCATCCATCTGCGTGGTTATGCGCAGAAAAACCCCAAGCAGGAATATAAGCGCGAAGCATTCGATTTGTTCTCGAATATGCTGGATTCGATCAAGCGCGATGTGACGCAGACCTTGATGAATGTGCAGATTCGTAGTGAGGAGGATGTGGCGGCTGCCGAAGCGCCCCATGTGCCAGAAAATGTGCAGTATCATCACGCAGATTATGAAGAGGCGCTGGCTCAACCTGAGACGCAAGATGAAGAGCCTAAGCCATTTGTGCGCGCTGGCGAAAAAGTCGGCCGCAACGATCCTTGCCCTTGCGGTTCTGGCAAAAAATACAAGCAATGCCATGGTAAGTTGAATTGAACGTAGTGATTTCACTGGGAGAAAAGCATGCCAACTGATGATCTGATTCTGCAAACATTACATAGCTCTACCTTGACCGAAGAATTGCGCGATGCAGAGATCGAGTCTCTGGGGCAGTTGTTCGAAGTCATGGAATTCAAAGCCGGGCAGTCCTTGCTACGTCCAGGTGAAGAACGTCTGAAGAACTCATTGATCGTTCTTGCGAGTGGAGAGGTGGAGGCAACAGCTCATGTGGGTGGCGAACAAGCGACATTGAACCTGCTACAACCGGGTGACTTGGCTGGCATCATCACTTTCGTGGGGGGGAACGTTTCGCAGATCAGTGCGACAGTCGTAGCAAAGACAGATTGCCAAGTGCTGTTGTTGGAACGCTCGAAGTTTGAGTCTTTGCTGAACTCGCAACCCGCCATTGTCTATTACGTGATGCGCGGTATCGTGCGTCATACGCACGGCATCGTGCGCCGTATGAATGCGCAGTCGGTCGAAATGACCAACTATCTCTATAAGACTGGTGGACGTTTCTAATATGCCTGTGAATCTTTCTGCGCCCGTTGCGGGTTCTTTGCTGCCCGTTGCGGGCGTTTCTTTGGGTATCGCTGAGGCGGGTATTAAACGCCCGAATCGTAAAGACCTGTTAGTCATCAATCTGGACGAAGGTACGACGGTTGCAGGTGTGTTCACCACCAATCGTTTTTGTGCTGCTCCTGTGACCTTGGCGAAAGATCATTTGGCATCAGGCAAAGGTATTCGTGCGTTGTTGGTCAATACGGGCAACGCGAATGCAGGGACAGGTGAGCAAGGTATGGCAGCAGCGCGTCAGACCTGTGTGGACCTCGCCAAGTTGCTAGGTTGTGCGCCGGAACAAGTGTTGCCCTATTCCACTGGAGTCATCATGGAGCCACTTCCTGTCGATAAGATCGTCGCAGGAATGCCCGCTGCAATTGCAAATCTGAAAGCGGATAACTGGTTCGATGCGTCGCAAGCCATCATGACGACGGACATCGTCGCCAAAGCGGTTTCGCGTCAAATCCAAGTCAACGGCAAGACGGTCACCATCACGGGTATGTCCAAAGGCTCCGGCATGATCCATCCCAACATGGCGACCATGCTGGGTTACATCGCGACTGATGCCGCCATCGCGCAACCATTGTTGCAGCAAATGGTGACTGAGGCTGCTAATCGTTCTTTCAATTGCATCACTGTTGATGGTGATACTTCCACCAACGATGCGTTGATGTTGATCGCTACAGGTAAGAGCGGCGTGGTTATCGATGCTAACAATCGAGCTGCGATGCAGGCTGTCATCACTGAAGTCGCTACGATTCTGGCGCAAGCCATTGTGCGTGACGGCGAGGGCGCAACCAAGTTCATCACCATCAAAATGGAAGGCGGTAAAGACGAAGCCGAGTGCCGCAAGATTGGTTACGCCATTGCCCATTCACCGTTGATCAAAACAGCCTTCTTTGCTTCTGATCCTAATTTGGGCCGTATCCTTGCCGCGATCGGTTATGCAGGCGTGACTGATCTGGATGTTGAGAAGTTGCAGGTCTATCTGGATGATGTATTGGTCGCCGAGAATGGCGGACGTGCAAAGAGCTATCAGGAAGAAGACGGCGCACGTGTGATGCAGCAGAGCGATATCACCATCCGCGTCGTGCTGAATCGCGGCACGGTCAATGCCACGCTGTGGACATGCGATTTCTCTTACGACTACGTCAAGATCAACGCTAGCTACAGAAGCTGATTTAGCGCTCCTGCGCGGGAGAGGAAAGTGATTTATGGATAAGTTGGACGCATTCCTCTCTCGTGCTGACGGCCTTCTTTCCCGTCTAGAAAGTATCTTGCCTAGTGCGCAGTTGCAAGCTCCTGATTGGCAAGCTGCCGCCGCTTTCCGCTGGGATCACCAGCAACGTGTCTTACATCCTGTTCCCAATTTTCAGCGCATCGCCTTATCCGATCTTTCGGGTATCGATGATCAGAAACAACGCATCCAGCAGAACACGTTGCAATTCGTGCGCGGTGGCACCGCGAACAACGTATTGCTCTCCGGCGCACGCGGTACGGGTAAATCTTCGTTGGTGAAAGCGCTTTTGAATGAGTATGCGACGCAGGGGTTGCGCGTCATTCAGATCGACAAGCAAGGATTGATCGATCTGTCGTCTATCGTTGGTCTGGTTCAAGGGCGTGCGGAACGATTCATCCTGTATTGCGATGACCTTTCCTTCAACGACGCAGAGCCGGGCTATCAGGCACTCAAGGCTGCATTGGATGGCGATCTGGTTGCTTTCTCGGACAATCTGCTCATCTATGCCACCTCCAATCGTCGCCATCTGATGCCAGACTATATGCAAGACAATCTCGCGACGAAATATGTCGGCGATGAGATACACCCTGCTGAAAGCGTAGAAGAGAAGGTTTCGCTGTCAGAACGCTTTGGCTTGTGGATATCGTTCTATCCGTTTACTCAGGACGAGTATCTGCAAGTGGCGAGACATTGGTTGATGCACCATGGTTGGAAGCAGGGGCTCACTGATGAGGTGCGTACGGCGGCGTTGCAGTGGTCGCTGATGCGAGGTTCGCGTAGTGGTCGAGTGGCTGGGCAGTTCGCGAAAGATTGGTGTGGCCAGCATGTCACAAAATAAGATCGTCGAGGTTGCCGCTGCGGTCTTGCAACGACCAGACGGTTCTTTCCTCTTGGCACAACGCCCTGCCGACAAGATATGGGCGGGCTACTGGGAGTTTCCCGGCGGCAAGTTGGAGCAAGGTGAATCCGCGCGTGATGCCTTGGTGCGTGAGTTGCGTGAAGAGTTGGGTGTCGAAGTGCACACGGCCTATCCATGGCTGATGCGGGTGTTCACCTACCCTCACGCGACGGTACGATTACATTTCTTTCGGGTGACTGCATGGGGGGGGGAGTTACATCCGCATGAGGGGCAGCAGTTCTCGTGGCAACAGCCGACTTCAGTTCTGGTCGCTCCCATCTTGCCTGCGAATGCGCCGATTTTGCGTGCGCTTGAATTGCCTAATTTGTATGGCATCAGCAATGTGGCTGAATTAGGCGAAGAAACTTTCCTCGCTCGCTTACAAATAAAATTGGATTCTGGCTTGCGCCTGATCCAGTTGCGAGAGAAAGATATTGCACCAGATGAGCTGAAGGCATTGGCGAGACGCGTGGTGTCTATGGCACATGGGCGTGGCGCAAAGGTGCTGCTCAATGGGGATGTGGCGCTGGCGAACGAGGTTGGAGCGGATGGGGTGCAATTGACCTCTTCACAACTCGCTGGATTATCTGAAAGGCCAGATGTGGAGTGGTGCGGTGCTTCGTGTCACAACGCAGAAGAGTTGCGGCGAGCTGAGGAGTTGGGCTGTGATTTCGCTTTGCTCTCACCCGTGCTCCCAACTCAATCACATCCAGGAGCACCTCATCTAGGTTGGCAAAATTTTGCTGCGATGACTGTGGAATCATCTATCCCAGTGTATGCCCTAGGCGGATTGTCTGAGGGAGATATGTCGGTGGCGTGGGAATACGGCGCACACGGCATTGCTTTATTGCGTCAGGCTTGGTGATCGGGTTCTTGTAGGTCTTGTTCGCGCTGCTCGACGCGATATTCTTCGTTCGCCCACTTTCCCAAGTCGATCATCTTGCAGCGTTCGCTGCAGAAGGGGCGGAACTTGTTTGCGGTGTCCCATTGATGTTGCTTGCCGCAGTGTGGGCAGAAAACAGAAGGTGATGTATTCATTACAGTGAGCAGAAAGTAAGGCTAAATTCAACGTCATTTTCGTACAGTGCGGTCTTTGCAGTGAAGCTGGCGGCAACGAATCTGATGTTGAGTGCGTATTTGTTGGCGCTAATTTCGGGAATGCAGGGCAGATCTTGGTCAACGGACAGCCTCAGCAATTGAGCCACTCTTCCGCCTTGCATCTGTTGAAACGTACCTTGGTGCGCAACAAAGTGGTGTAGTTTCCCACTTTCACGAAGCAATTTGAGAGTGATGGCTATGCCATCACTTAAAGGAAGTAGCGGCGTAATCCACGAGTCCAAATCAGCACGGCGTTGCAATGCCGTCTGATGTTGCCAGTAATGATAGGAAGGTAAATCAAACTCGCATACACCACCAGGAATACACGCACGTTGTTTGATGCCCATCAGCCATTCATTGTCACGCAGATGCTGGCCAATTTTCCCATTCATTTCTAAAAGGCGTGTCGCTGAATTTTCGATAGCAGCTAACACAGCATCTAAGGCGTCTTCGGATATTTGAGGGTTGTTGTGAAGGGCATTGAGCACCTTTTTTTGGCGCTCAAGCTCTTGCAGGAGCTCAGACTTGAGATCTGCGCGACTTGCGACCTCAAGTATTTCAAATAACACGCCAAGGGCTGCATGATGGTCAGCTTTTTCAGTGCTGGCGACAAAACGCTGGATGCGCAGAAAGAGATCCTCTAATCGCAACATCGTGCGTACTCGTTCGTTGAGAGGAAACTCGTAACTAATCACATTAGCCTTAATGAATAAATGGTGGAATTGATTGGATGCGAAAGATATAGGCACTGCCGCCTACCGTCAATGGGTTTTCATTGTTTAATCAAATGGCTGTGCAGGGTTTGTATTTGTTCAGACAGAAGATTGGGCTCTCCATCATTGTGGATAATGTAATCCGATCGAGTCAAACGTTCCGAACGGCGTATTTGTTTATCCATGATGGCCTGCACATCCGATTCGGATAGGTGGCTTCGGCGCATGGTACGCTCAATCTGTTGCTGCTCCGAGCAATCTACTGCGATGACACCCCGTAGCCAATGCTGATAGTGACCGTTTTCGAACAACAATGGTACAACTAATAAGGTGTAAGGCGCTTCGGTGGCTAGCTCTGCTGCAGATTTGCTTACGCCAAGGATGAGGGGGTGCAATATGGCTTCTAAGCGTTTTTTTGCATCTGGATTGGAAAAGATGAGCTTGCGCATTTTGACGCGATCCATTGCGCCAACGGGGTCGATGAAGTCAGCTCCGAATTGTGAGGCAATATGGGAAATGGCGGCGCCATTGGGTTGGGTGAGCTGATGCGCGATCTTGTCGGTATCGATGATACGCGCACCTAAATTTGCAAATATCTCTGCGACAGTGCTTTTGCCGCTCCCAATTCCACCTGTTAGTCCGTAAAGGGGGGTCATGAGCTTGAGAGTAGCTGAAGATAACTTTGCGTCAATGTATTGCCCCAGAATAGTGCAATAAGGCCGCCGCCGGCGAGGTAAGGCCCAAACGGAATCGGGATATTTTTGCCATGCTTAGCAAAGATGATAAGTGAAATGCCAACGAGCGCGCCTACGGCAGAGGACAGCAGAATAACAAGCGGTAGCATTGTCCAGCCAAACCAAGCACCGATGGCAGCCAGTAGCTTGAAATCTCCATAGCCCATCCCTTCTTTTCCAGTCACCAACTTGAATAGCCAGTAGACACTCCAGAGCATTAAATAACCCACCACTGCGCCCATGACGGCGTTCGGCAAGGAGGTGAAAGCGTTGTTAAGGTTAAATAGCAGGCCCAGCCATAGCAAGGGCAGTGTGATGCTATCTGGTAATAGTTGAGTATCAAAGTCGATGAAGGTCAGCGCGAGCAGTGCCCATATAAACAAAATGGATGCAAAGCCGGCTACGCCAAAGCCAAAGTGCCATGCGGCAAAAGCACTTAATAAACCGCTGAAAGCCTCAACCAATGGATAACGCAGAGAGATGTGAGTACCACATCCCTTGCATTTCCCCCTTAATATTGCATAGCTGATGAGTGGGATGTTTTCAGTGGCCCCGATAGCGTGGCCACATTGAGGGCACGCCGAGCGTGGCACGACAAGATTGTAATCGGGTGTGGATTTTGGCGTTTCGCCGCGCAATTCCGCGCACTGAGTGTGCCATTCTTGCTCCATCATTTTGGGTAAACGGTGGATGACGACATTCAGGAAGCTTCCTACGAGTAAGCCGATGACCCCTGCAAATAAAGCAAATAATGGGGGTGAAGATTCGAGAAGGAGCAACATATTTTTAGCCTATAAAAAAAGCGCGGCTTAAGGCCGCGCCCATAAAGTGAAGCAAGTCTTAAACGACTTGTCCCATCTTGAAAATTGGCAGATACATCGCGATGACCATGCCGCCGATCAGTGTGCCCAATACAACCATGATGATGGGTTCCATTAAGCTAGATAGCGCTTCTACCGCATCATCGACTTCAGCTTCATAGAAGTCCGCAACCTTTGAGAGCATGCTATCAATTGAGCCGGACTCTTCGCCAATGGCAACCATCTGCAACACCATGCTAGGGAAAACGTTAGTGCCAATCATGGCTGAGTTTAAGCTACTGCCCGCAGTGACTTCCCGCTGAATTGTTTTAGTTGCGTCGTAATACACGGCATTGCCTGCTGCGCCGGCCACAGAATCAAAGGCCTCGACCAAGGGGACGCCCGCAGCAAACATCGTGGACAGTGTGCGCGACCAACGAGCGATGGTGGCTTTGCGCATCAGCGGGCCGAATACGGGAATTTTCAGCATCAACTGATCCATGCGTCGTTGCATAGCTTTGTTGCGCTTCCACATGTGCATGAACCAATATATGCCGCCACCGACAGCGCCAAAAATCGCCCACCACCATTCAACGAAGAAGTCGGAGATGGCCATCACGACCAGTGTTGGTCCTGGTAGGTCTGCACCAAAGTTGCTGAATAATTCTTTGAAAGCGGGGATAACAAAAATCATGATCACTGCGGTAATGATGAACGCAACGGCGATGATGGCGACCGGATAAAACAACGCAGATTTGATTTTGCTCTTGATTGCTTGGATCTTCTCTTTGTAAGTCGCTAGTCGATCAAGCAATCCATCCAAGATACCTGCCGCTTCACCCGCGCCGATAAGATTGCAATAGAGCTCGTCAAAGTAGAGCGGGAATTTGCGGAATGCTTGCTCTAAGCTACTTCCTGTTTCTACGTCTGTTTTAATGGCTAGAAGAAGTGAGGCAACCGCTGGATTGTCGTGTCCTTTTCCGACGATATCGAACGCCTGCAACAATGGAACCCCCGCTTTTAGCATCGTCGCTAGTTGCCGTGTAAAAAGCGTGATGTCCTTGTCGGACACGCTGCCACCACCTTGAGCCGCTTTCTTGATTTTGGTGATTTTGATACCTTGGCGACGTAAATGTGCTGAGACGCTTGCCTCACCAGCACCGCGCATCATGCCCTTGATACTTTTCCCCGCCCTGTCGACGCCTTCCCAGTTGTATTGAAACTCTTTAGGTTTTTCAGATTTTTCGATAGCCATCGTGTGTCCCCTCGACTCAGTTGCAGCTAGGATGAAGTTTGCGTAAGGCGTGAATACTTACGCTGATGCGTAAGATTATAAAAGGTTTTTGCATGCTTCACAGGGTTAGATACTTTGTTGTGATTGAAGTGGGCTGTGCGAATGCGTTGTAAATAGTCGCGCGACTTTGACGGCATGGTCTTGAGTTTGGATGATCTCGATGGCGTAGTTGCCAATTTTTAAGCTGGTGCCAGGCTCGGGAATACTTTCAAGGTGTTCAAGTATCAAGCCATTAAGTGTTTTTGCCTCGCCTAAAGGGAGATGTAAACCAAGCTTTCGATTGAGATCACGTAAGCTACTGCTTCCTTCTAGTAGGAGGCTTCCGTCTTCATGGCGTAAGAACTTCCCCGTTTGGGAAGGAGATTGGGTGGTGAAGTCGCCCACAATTTCCTCAAGGATGTTCTCTAGTGTGACTAAGCCCAACAACTCCCCATATTCATCCACAACCAAACTCATGCGAGCTTGCCGTTCTTGGAATTGTTGTAATTGCTTGAGTAGCGGTGTATCAGAGGGGATGAAATACGGCTCTTGAAGAATTTCACGTAGTTGCAAGGTGTCGGCCCATTCTTCTTGGAGCAGAGGCAAGACACGTTTGATATGGAGAATGCCGATGATGTTGCTTTGTGTCCCTGCGTAAACGGGTATCAACGTGTGATGACAGGTGATGATTTGCTGACGTAGCGAATCGGGTTCGGCGCCGATATCCAATGCTTCGATCTGATTACGTGGAACCATCACATCGTTTACGGTGATACGCTCCAGATCGACTAAGTTCAAAAGCATTTTTTGATGTTTTCGAGGTAGGAAGTGCTCAGCTTCCAGTACCAGTCCTCGCAACTCTTCTAGAGTCACTTTTTGCTTGCTTTGATCCGTTTGGACTTTGATGCGAAACAGCCACAAGAAACTCTTTACAACGGCGGTGGCCAGAAATACTACGGGATGGAAAAGTGTGATGAGCGGTGTGAGTAAATAGCTTGAAGGTAGTGCTACGCGTTCAGGGTGGCTGGCCGCAATGATCTTCGGCATGATTTCGCTGAACACCAACAAGATAAATGTGATGAGTAACGTACCGAGTAAGAGCGCGAGCTCACTTGCGCCGAATATTCGTAGGATCAGGATGTTGGTTACCGCAGCTGCAGCCACATTGAGTAAGGTGTTGCCGAACAGGATCGAACCTAGCAGCTTATCTACCTTGGAGAGCAAACGGCCAGTCAGTTTTGCGCTGCGGCTGCCTTTGCGGATCAAGTGGTTCAGTCGATAGCGATTGATTGCCATCATGCTGGTTTCAGCAGCCGAAAACCAAGCCCCAAAAACAAGTAGCAACAGTAGGATGCCGAGTAATGCGTTGAGTGTCAGGTCGTCCAAAGTGAATCAATCATGTAAGCAAGGGTGAAGATGTTGTTTGACAGATACGAACGTGTCAAGCGGCGCGGCGCATGCTGGCCCGCATCATCCAGATGCCCACCAACACCATGGGTACGCTTAGCCATTGCCCCATGCTCACGCCAAACGTCATCAGGCCGAAGATGCCGTCGTCCGGATTGCGAGCGAACTCGGCGATGAAACGGAAGCTGCCGTAACCGATGAGGAACAAGCCAGATACCGCACCAACGGGGCGTGGTTTGCGCGAATACAACCATAACAAAATAAAGAGCGCGATACCCTCGAGTGCGAATTCATATAGCTGTGATGCATGTCGCGGAAGACTGTCTACATGGGGGAATACCATTCCCCAAGGCCCATCCGTGGGGCGTCCCCACAGTTCACCATTGATGAAATTGCCAATGCGGCCAAATCCCAATCCTGGGGGGACAAGCGGCGCGATGAAATCCATCAGTGCCAGCCACTGGATGTTGCGCCCACGTGCAAACAGCGCCATCGCAACTAGCACACCGAGAAATCCACCATGGAAAGACATGCCGCCTTCCCATACCGCTAGAATTTTGAATGGGTGCGAAAAGTAATAGCTAGGGTTATAGAACAACACCTCGCCTAAACGTCCACCCAGTACGACACCTAAGACGCCGTAAAAGAGTAAGTCGTCGAGAAATTTCTCATCCCATCCATCTCGATTCAAAGTGCGTAGGCGTTGTCGTCCAAGCCAAATAAAACAAGCAAAAGCCAATAGATACATTAAGCCATACCAATGGATTCCAAAGGATCCAAGATGGATGGCGACGGGGTCGAATTGTGGGTGGATAAACATGGGGGCGAATGTACCACAAGGGAAAACGTAATGATGAGATGGGGGGCGCAACAAATTTATTATCTCAAATAGAAAAATATATAGACCGCCGAAATCGTTGACCCTGTTGCAAGGGGAGGGTAGTGTGCGACGCGAATTTGGGTAAGCAAACAACCGTAGCGGGGGGCACGTGTCATTGATCAACATTTTGAATTCCAATATGAGGCTCAAGTCGAGTCTATTTCTTTTGATTCTTTTGGCGGGTTGCGGTGGCGGCGGGGCGGATTCGAATGCTTTGGTAGTCACCTATCCAAGTAGCGGAAGCTACGCGTGGCTGACGCCGATTGGAGGTACCTCGGCAGCACTAAAGATGGGTATATCCTTGATTCACCCTAGCGATAAGACTGTCCAATATGCCATTGAGCCAACAAGCTCTGCGATTGCAGATGTCAAAGTGGTTAAGTCCGGCACGGTCGACGTTGCGACTAAAACGGTTAGCAATATCAAGCCGGACTCTTTGTTGTACATCGTGAATGGCGAGGTGCGGCGCTTGCTTTTGACGGCGAACGGCATAGCTCCGGCATCGCGCGTCAGAAAAACTGGCAATATCAATGCCTGCAAGTTCACGATAGATGCTAACGATTACACAAATCCAGACCAATCAAAATTCATCGTTTCTCTCAAAGGGGCTGATGCAAGTTGTGGTACCGCTGACGATGGTCAGATGGAGATTACTCTTGCAGCAAACGGGGGAGTTGCTGCTGGCGTCCCCTTGCAGAAAGTATTGGGGGTGTTAGGAGATTTTGGTACGTTGGCTCCTTCCGGGTGGGTATTGGGAAGTGGAATATTATGGTCAGGTGGGCCGCTAGCGATTATGAGAGTAAATTCTGATCCCAATATCACAAGAGTGGTTGATGCAAACTACAAAGCTATCGTGGCTGAGTACAACAATCAACTTACGATGTGGAAGATTACGGGAAATCAGCTTGCGACGGAAACCAAGTTGAATTTGGCGACAACGTTGGGTGTGAACTGGCAATCCATCGGTTATGACGCAAACAGTTTCTACGTGTATCAAAACTCCAGCAATCCACTATCGGTGTGTACCACGGCCTCCGCTTGGAAGATATTGAAGATTGATATTGTCGCGCCTACAGCTACGCTATTGGCATCTGGTTCGGGCTGTATCGGTTCGGCTAGCATGGGTGTAAGTGTGTTGTACGCCAGCGTGTTGGGCGCAACCACGACGACGAATGCCTTGGTACGTGTAGATAAAGCTACCGGCGCGAAGTTGGCGGTGCAAAGTGGAACGTTGAGCGATTTATTCACAGTGCTGACATCATCCGCAGGCATCCATCAGATGCTGCTGGCGACCAATTTGAATGTTGCGCCAGTGTTCGCAGTCAAGATGGTCGATGAAGCGGGAGCAGTTTGGTACTCCCTTAACTCAGGCTTTCCCATGGGGTTGCAGGATGCTGCTACGGTGAACCTTAATAACAGTGAGAATCGCACGCGCTTCTTTGCGGCAACTTCTTATCTCAGCGGAGTGGCTTACAAAGATACCAATATCGAGCTATACGATGCATCGACACATGCTGTGACAACGCTAGGATCATTCGCTGGATTTTGGTCAGGTGCGCTCAATGCCAATGTGGTCGGATCGACAGAGAACTTCGTTGCGGGAACCGCGACACCTATTAGTGCAGGTGCGATGTTGGAGTCATCAGCTAAGACTTTCTCGCTTGATTTGACGACAGCGAACAGCATGACTGCCACAACCGTCAAGAGGTAGTTTGTGAAGTGTTGAGTTAAAAACTGCCCGCCCTGTGCGGGTAGTTTGCTTTTTGCGGGCTGTGTGAAGGTGATGCCTTGGTTTAGAATCGCATACCTATATCAATACAAATCGGAATCCGCCCCATGCCTCAATACCGCTCACACACTTCCACTCATGGTCGCAACATGGCTGGCGCTCGCTCTTTGTGGCGTGCGACTGGCATGAAAGACGGCGACTTCGGCAAGCCCATCATCGCCATCGCCAACTCTTTCACCCAGTTCGTGCCGGGTCATGTGCATCTGAAAGACTTGGGGCAGATGGTGGCGCGCGAGATCGAAAAGGCGGGTGGCATCGCCAAGGAATTCAACACCATCGCGGTAGATGACGGCATTGCCATGGGGCATGACGGCATGTTGTATTCCTTGCCATCGCGCGACCTCATCGCCGACTCCGTCGAATATATGTGCAACGCACATTGCGCAGATGCGCTGGTGTGTATCTCCAATTGCGACAAGATCACGCCGGGCATGTTGATGGCGGCGATGCGCTTGAACATTCCCGTGGTGTTTGTCTCAGGTGGGCCGATGGAAGCGGGTAAAGCGACTTTGCAAGGCAAGGTCGTAGGCCTTGATTTGGTGGATGCGATGGTGGCGGCTGCAGATAGTCGTGTAAGCGATGCGGACGTGGATGCCATCGAGCGTTCCGCGTGCCCTACTTGCGGTTCTTGCTCTGGCATGTTCACAGCGAATTCGATGAACTGTCTGACCGAGGCGTTGGGCTTGTCTTTGCCTGGTAACGGTTCCTTAGTGGCGACACATGCCGAGCGCAAGCAGTTGTTCCTGCGTGCTGGCCGCACCATCGTCGAATTGTGCAAACGTTATTACGAGCAAGATGACGAAAGTATCTTGCCGCGCAGCATCGCTACCTTCAAGGCATTCGAGAATGCAATGACGCTAGACATCGCCATGGGCGGCTCGACCAATACTGTTTTGCATTTGCTCGCTATTGCGCGCGAGGCAGGTGTGGATTTCACCATGAAAGATATGGATAGGTTGTCGCGCCATGTGCCGACCTTGTGCAAAGTTGCTCCCTCGTCTGAATATCACTTGGAAGATGTACACCGTGCGGGTGGTATCGCCGCCATTTTGGGTGAGCTGGATCGTGCTGGCCTGTTGCATGGTGATGTGAGTACCGTACACAGCAAGACGATGCGCGAGGGACTGAAACAGTGGGACATCGCGCAAACTCCAAATGAAGAAGCGAAGCAGTTCTTCCGCGCCGCGCCCGGAGGCATCGTCACCACCATCGCTTTTTCACAGTCCATGCTGTACCCAGAGTTGGATGCCGATAGGGCGACGGGTTGTATTCGTGATGCCGCGCATGCGTACTCGAAAGATGGAGGTCTGGCCGTGTTGCATGGCAACATCGCACTCGATGGTTGTATCGTGAAGACGGCTGGTGTGGATGACAGCATCTTGAAGTTCGGCGGACGTGCGCGCGTGTTCGAGAGCCAAGACGCAGCGACCGCTGGCATCTTGGCAGATCAAATCGTGGCGGGTGATGTGGTCGTCATTCGCTACGAAGGTCCTAAGGGCGGCCCCGGCATGCAAGAGATGCTGTATCCCACTTCGTATTTGAAATCCAAAGGCTTGGGCAAGGCTTGCGCATTGCTTACAGACGGACGTTTCTCTGGTGGCACGTCGGGCTTAAGCATCGGCCACGTCTCCCCTGAAGCGGCGAGTGGCGGCGCGATTGGATTGGTGGTCGAGGGAGATCGCATCGAGATCGATATCCCCAATCGCACCATCAACTTGATGATCTCCGAAGCTGAGATGGCGCAACGTCGCGCCACGATGGATGCCAAAGGCAAACAAGGCTGGAAGCCAGCCGCAGAGCGTCCACGTAAGGTGTCGGCGGCACTTCGCGCTTACGCCGCCATGGTTACTTCAGCCGATAAAGGCGCAGTACGTGACGTAACTTTGGTCGAGGGAAAGTAGCACTCATCGGTGGGAAGGAGGCGGTATCGTGAAAGCAATACTGGTTGCGAATCCCAAAGGCGGCAGCGGTAAGAGCACGCTCTCTACCAATATTGCGGGTTATCTTGCTTCGCGCGGAAAGCGTGTCGCGATCTTGGATTTGGATCGGCAAAAGTCAGCGACACAATGGCTGGCGATGCGAACACCCAATTTGCCGAGCATCGAAGTGATGCAATCCGGTATCGAGCGAGATTCGCCTTTGGATTGGCTGGTGATTGACTCGCCTGCGGGCTTGCATGGAAAGAATCTTGAACATGCTTTGAAACTTGTACATCGAGTGATTGTCCCAATCGCGCCTTCTGCGTTTGATATTCAAGCGAGTCACGAATTTTTGCAATTGTTGCATCAGGAAAAAATGGTGCGCAAAGGTAAAGTGTCAATTGGTGTGGTGGGTATGCGGATGGATCCACGCACACGCGCCGCACTGACTTTGGAGCAGTTTTTGCAAGGTGTTGACTTGCCGATACTCGCATACTTGCGTGAGACACAGGCGTATGTGAATGCTGGATTTGAAGGGAAATCATTATTCGACCTACCTCCTTCTCAAGCGCAGCGTGAAGTGGAGCAGTGGGCATATCTATTGGCGTGGTTAGAGCAAAACCAAGTCGATTAACTTAATAGGAGAACTAAAGATGAATCAAAAGTGGATTGTGCTATTGGCTGTACTGCTGTTGTCTGCGTGCCAAGGTAAAAAGCCTGAGGCATTGGTGGCAGTCCCGGCGCCGGAAGTGGTTGTGGCAACATCTGTGCCAGCACCAGCACCAGCACCAGCACCAGCACCAGCACCAGCACCAGCACCAGCACCAGCACCAGCACCAGCACCAGCACCAGTGGCTGTTGTGTTGCCTGCTGTGATAGCCCCAGCAGTGCTGGACGTAGCAATGGATAAACCCAAGCCTGTTGTTGCTCCATCAGTTGTCATCCCAGTGCCAGTAGCTGCGCCGAAAGTTATGGCAAAGCCTGCTACAACGACCGTAGCCCCTAAGCCCGTAGTAGCGACCACTTCCGTGGCCGCTCAGTCAAAGCCTGTTGTTGCACCCACCGCAACTGTGGCAGCTCCGACTGTTTCTAACGATGCCGAAGCGGTGGCTGTTGCAAAAAAACGTAATTGTTTTGCCTGCCATATGGTGGATAAGAAGATTGTTGGGCCAGCATGGAAAGATGTGGCGGCCAAATATCGTGGCGATGCTGGCGCACAAGCGCGTTTGGAAGCCAAAATTGCCAAAGGCGGAAGTGGCGTTTGGGGATCAATGGCGATGCCTCCCCAGCCAGCGGTCACAGCGAGTGAACGAGCGCTATTGGCAAAATTCATTTTGGGTTTGAAGTAACGCGTCAACCGAATGAATTCCTTTTGCGTTTCTAGCACACCGCTTACAGTTTGCAATTCATGCGGGGTTGTTTAGAATGCGGTCGGGGTCAACACTCCGCTCGTTGTGAATGAAGTCAAACCTAGAAATGGAGAGAATATGAAATCTATCGTTACAAGCATGATCGTAGCAGCAGGCCTGATGGTTGCTGGTTCCGCAATGGCAACTGACATGCCAGCAGTAGCTAAAAAGAACAACTGCACCGCTTGCCACGCTGTGGACAAGAAGGTGGTTGGTCCAGCTTGGAAAGCAGTTGCTGACAAGTACAAGGGTGACGCTGCAGCTTATGAAAAAGTTGCTGCTAAAGTTAAGAAGGGCGGCTCTGGTGCTTGGGGTTCTATGCCAATGCCAGCTAACCCAAAAGTTAGCGATGCAGACATGGCTGAATTGATGGCTTTCATCAAAGGCCTGTAATTTAGCCTAAGCAACAAATAAAAAAGCCGGCTTATGCCGGCTTTTTTATTGACCTGAATCCTTGAATTGACAAGGTTTGGAGCGCTCCGCATAATCCAGACATCGTTCATCACCCACCTTCCTTATCATGTCTAACCGCTCCCTTTTATTGTTTGCACTGTTCTCATTAGCGCTCGCGGGATGTGGCAAAAACGAATCGAATCAATCTTCGGCAGGTTCATCTGGCGAATTGATTATCAAGATTGGCGCGGCCGCTCCACTCACAGGTCCCCAAGCGCATGTCGGGAAAGACAACGAGAACGGTACGCGTATGGCGATTGATGATGCGAATGCAAAAGGCATTATGATCGGAGGCAAGAAGGCGCGCTTTGAACTGATCAGCGAAGACGACCAGACCGATCCTAAAACGGCCACTATCGTTGCGCAAAAACTGGTGGATGCCCAAGTAAATGGCGTCATTGGTCATATGAACTCAGGCACCAGCATTCCTGCCTCGTCTATTTATTTTAAAAACGGCATCCCACAAATTTCCCCTTCCGCCACCGCGATCAAATTTACAGCGCAAGGATATAAAACCGCATTCCGAGTAATGACAAATGATGCGCAACAAGGGAAGGCGCTGGGCGAATTTGCCATCAAGGTGTTGGCTGGGAAAAAAGTTGCGGTGATTGATGACCGCACTGCTTATGGGCAAGGACTTGCCGATGAGTTCGTTAAAGCGGTGGAGGCAAATGGTGGGCAAGTCATCACCCGCGAATACACTACCGACAGAGCTGTGGACTTCACCGCTGTGTTGACCTCTATCAAAGGTAAACAACCCGACTTGTTGTTCTTCGGCGGTATGGATCCTCAGGGCGTGCCGATGGTGAAGCAGCTGCGCGCCCTTGGTATGAAGACACAATTCATGATGGGCGATGGGGGCTATACGCCGAAGCTGATTGAGTTGGCGGGCGATGCGGTTGAGGGGACGTATGCTTCTTTGCCGGGTGTGCCTTTGGACAACATGCCAAATGGGCGTGATTTTTCTACGCGCTACGAAGCGCGTTTCCATCAGCCTATCCAACTGTATGCGCCGTATTGTTATGACGCAGTCAACGTGATGATCGCCGCGATGCAGAAAGCCGACTCTGCCGAACCTGCCAAGTATCTGGCTGAAATCGGCAAGGTGGAGTTGGAAGGCGTCACCGCCAAGATTGCTTTTGACGAGAAGGGCGACATCAAAGGCGGAGCAGTCACGATCTATCAGGTGCGCAAAGGTCAATGGGCGGCAGTGCAAACTATGGGCGGTGCGCTGGCAGCCAAGCCGTGAAGCAGTTTGCAGTCATCAGAAGCGACACCCGCGTGTCGCTTTTTTTGTAGGTCGGCTTTCAACCCGACAACTCGCTAAAATTCATCCAAAACTGTCAGGTTAAAACCAGACCTACTAAAATCTGTTTTCCCTAATTTCAAATATCAATCGTGGACATCTTCTTCCAACAAATCATCAATGGTCTCGTGCAAGGCAGCGTGTATGCCTTGGTCGCACTGGGCTACACCATGGTGTACGGCATCCTTGGTCTCATCAACTTCGCGCACGGCGAAGTGGTGATGATCGGTGCGATGATTGCGTTGGCCGTCTTGCAAGCTTTGCTGGCCGCTGCGTTCTCGCCTGTGTTGGCGGTGTTGATCAGTTTGATGATGGCGATGGCGGTGTGCATGGCTTTGGGCTATAGCATCGAGCGCATCGCGTATCGTCCCTTGCGTAACGCACCTCGTCTTGCGCCGCTCATCACAGCGATTGGCGTCTCTATCGTGTTGCAGAATCTGGCGATGATGATCTGGGGACGTGAATACCACGCCTTCACTTTGCCATTCAACAGTGTCTCGCACCAAATTGGTGGAGCGATCGTGAATGATGTTCAGATTGGCATCGTCGTTGTGGCGCTCATCATCATGGCAGGATTATTGTGGCTGGTGCATCACAGTCGTATGGGGCGTGCGATGCGCGCCGTGGCAGAGAATCCTGCTGCCGCCACCTTGATGGGTGTGGACATCAATCGTGTCATCTCCAACACATTCATGCTGGGCTCGGCACTGGCTGCGATCGCGGGTTTCATGGTGAGTGTCAATTACGGCATCGTGCATTACTACATGGGTTTCATGCTCGGCTTGAAAGCGTTCACTGCTGCCGTGCTGGGTGGTATCGGCAATTTGCGTGGTGCGATGTTGGGTGGCGTGTTACTGGGCTTGATCGAGAGTTTGGGTGCGGGTTACATCGGCGATCTGACTGGCGGTTTCCTAGGTAGCCATTATCAAGACGTGTTCGCATTCTTCGTGCTGATCGCAGTGCTGGTGTTCCGTCCGTCCGGATTGCTGGGCGAGAAATTGGCGGAGCGCGCATGAAGCTACATCGTCCCGCCAATCGTCACTTAGCACTTGCCGCAATCTTATTGGTATTGCCTTTCATCATCGACGCGCTGTTCGGCCACGGCTGGGTGCGTATCGCTGACTTCGCCTTGCTCTACATCATGCTGGCGCTCGGCCTCAACATCGTGGTCGGCTACGCGGGGCTGCTCGACCTAGGCTACATCGCATTCTTTGCGGTGGGCGCGTACACCTACGCCTTGCTTGGCTCGCCGCAGTTTGGTTTGCACTGGCCCATGTGGGTGACACTGCCTTTGGGGGCGATCATTGCATGTATCTTTGGCGTTTTGCTCGGCGCGCCCACGCTCAAATTGCGCGGCGACTACCTCGCCATCGTTACGCTCGGCTTCGGCGAGATCATCCGCATCTTCCTCAACAACCTCAACGCGCCGGTCAACATCACGAACGGGCCGCAGGGCATCAGCGGTATCGACGCTTTGCAGGTCGGTGGTTTCTCATTTGGCGAATCGCACCAATGGCTCGGCGTGCGCGTGGACGACGTGCACCTGCATTACTACTTGTTCCTAGCCTTCACCCTACTGGTGATCTTCGTCTCGCGCCGCCTAGAAGATTCGCGCATCGGCCGCGCTTGGGTGGCGATACGCGAAGATGAAGTGGCCGCCTCAGCAATGGGTATCAACACGCGCAACATCAAACTGCTCGCTTTCGCCATGGGGGCCACTTTCGGCGGCATCTCCGGCGGCCTGTTCGCGGGCTTTCAAGGCTTCGTCAGCCCCGAGAGTTTCAGCCTCATGGAATCCATCATGATCTTGTGCATGGTGGTGTTGGGTGGCATGGGGAACATCGGCGGCGTGGTGCTGGGCGGTGTGTTGCTGGTGGCGTTGCCTGAACTGTTCCGCCATGCGGCGGGGCCGGTGCAGCAGATGTTGCTGGGCAAGGTCGTGGTTGATCCGGAAAGTCTGCGCATGCTGATGTTCGGTCTCGCGTTGATACTGGTCATGCTGTGGCGACCCGCCGGCTTGTGGCCGTCGACACAACGTCGTCGTGAATTGAACACCGAGGAGGGCGCATGACAAACGTGAGTGATGCGCTGCTCACTTTGGACAAAGTGGGCAAACGTTTCGGTGGGTTGACTGCGCTCACCGATGTTTCGCTACACATCAAGCGTGGCGAAATCTACGGACTCATCGGCCCCAACGGTGCGGGCAAGACTACGTTGTTCAACGTCGTCACCGGCCTGTATCAATTGGACAGCGGCGCTTTTGATTTTGCGGGGCAACGTTACACGCAGAGCAAGCCGCATCTGTTGGCGCAAGCGGGTATCGCCCGCACCTTTCAGAACATCCGCCTATTCTCCAATATGACTGCGCTGGAAAATGTCATGGTGGGGCGGCATCTGCGCACCAGTACAGGCATTTGGGGCGCGTTGACCCGCAACGCAACTGCACGCGCAGAAGAGCGCCACATCGTGCAACGCGCACGTGAACTGCTGGATTACGTTGGCATCACCACCGCACATCAAACCTTGGCGAAGCATCTTTCGTACGGCGAACAACGGCGTTTAGAAATCGCCCGCGCCCTCGCCACCGAACCTAAATTACTCGCCCTCGATGAACCCGCCGCCGGCATGAATGCCACCGAGACCGTTGCCCTCAAAGCCTTGCTGCAAAAGGTACGAGCTGACGGCATCACCGTGTTACTCATCGAACACGATGTGAAACTCATCATGGGCCTGTGTGATCGCGTCGCTGTGTTGGACTACGGCAAGAAGATCGCCGAAGGTGTGCCAGAAGAAGTGCGCCGTGACCCGGCGGTGATCGCCGCCTATCTGGGCGGGGAGGCGACATGAACCTGCTCGAAGTCAAAGACCTCAAAGTCACTTACGGCGGCATCCAATCGCTCAAAGGCATCAGCCTCACCATCGCTCAGGGCGAACTCGTCACCCTCATCGGCAGCAACGGCGCAGGCAAGACCACCACCCTCAAGGCGTTGGCCGGTCTGTTGCATCCCGCCTCCGGCAAAGTCAATTATCAGCAACAGTCGCTACTGCAGATCCCCGCGCATCAGCGCGTCGCCAGCGGCATCTCGCTGGTGCCGGAAGGTCGTGGCATCTTCGCTCGCCTCACCGTGGAAGAGAACCTGCTGATGGGTGCCTACGTACGCAGCGACAAAGCCGAGACTGCCACCGACCTTGAACGTCAATATGTTTTATTCCCACGCCTCGCCGAACGCCGCAGTCAGTTAGCTGGCACATTGTCTGGCGGTGAACAGCAAATGGTTGCTATGAGTCGCGCCTTGATGAGCCATCCGACCTTGTTGATGCTCGACGAACCTAGCATGGGCCTCGCACCGCTGATGGTCGAAAAGATCTTCGAAACCATCCGCGACATCTCCGCGCAGGGCGTGACTATTTTGTTGGTCGAGCAGAACGCCAAACTAGCGTTGGAAGCCGCGCAACGCGGTTATGTATTGGAGAGCGGGGCGATCACCTTGTCGGGTGCGGCGAGTGAGTTGCTGGGGAGTGATGCAGTGCAGCGGGCGTATTTGGGCGCTTAGGTTTTTACTATCCCGTTCGTGCTGAGCTTGTCGAAGCATGAACGTCTTTAGATCAAAACAAAACCGTCGGGGGTTGCCCGACAGCAAGTTACTTTCTTTTGCTTCGCCAAAAAGAAAGTAACCAAAGAAAAGGCGACCCCGGTTTGCCGCCCACTTCGAGGGTTCCCTGCGTTGCTCGACTGGTCAGGCCTCCTCATAAACTCGCACGACCCGCTACGCGGTCACGTGCTCAAACATATTCGTCAGAATTCCCTGGCCAGTCTGCGCTACTCGGCGGCGCACAGGGGATGAAAAAGCGAAAATCAAAATTGTACGGTGGACAACAAGTTGCCCACCGTAGTCAAAGTGATACAAGTTCGGTACATTGGAACTTCTGAATTAACCAATAGGTTCAAAGAAAGAGTGGTAACAATTGGATACTCAAAAGAAGAAGCAGAAATTTCAATCACATGATTTCAATATATTCATTACTGCCTTGATAGTGGCATTTTTGGTATTACTTGCTCCTCTTGTAGCAATTATTCGAAAAATACTCCTATCGATGTTTGACTTTGAACTTTCGGAAAGTTACGCAATATTCTTAGCATTGACCTTCATTGTTGGAAGTTTGTATTGGTTTTGGGAAGCATTGGATTTATCTCCGCTTCCAATTAAGGGGCGAGAAAAGGATTGGCGGCGGGGACATGGTTATATTGCAGTTGGAAACGCGCTTGTGGTTATACCAATCGTAATTGTTTCGTTGATAGTGTTAATCAGTGGAAACTCAGATAATGGTCTGTACTTGTGGTTGGCAATGCCGGGTTGGGGTGTGGCTTTGATATGCTGGGCTGTTGGTGGAAGTAGTATTAGCAAATCTTCGAGGTGGGAGTTGCCAAAGAGATAAGTCACGTCGCGATGCATGGTGGACAACTAGTTGCCCACCATGGGTTTTGATTTTCGCTTTGCCTTCCCCTGTACGCCGCCGAGTAGCGCAGGCTGGTCAGGGGATTTCGGCGAGGACTGTCTGAGCGCGTAGCGCGAGTTCCGCAGCCGCCTGACCAGTCGAGCAACGCAGGGAACCCCGAAGGGGCGGGGCACCGGGGGCGCCTTCTTTTTGGTTACTTTTTCTTTGGCGAAGCAAGAAAAAGTGACTAGCTGTCGGGCTACCCCCGACGGTATTTGTTATTAATTTACAAACCAGCGGGCTTCGCCCATCCTTCGATACACCGTGCTACGCACGGCACTCAGGACGAACTGGATGTGGGGCGACTCTCAAGGTCATCAACCCAACACCTTCCACAACAACTTCCCCGCCAACCCAATCAGTAGCACCGCAAACAATTTCCGCAACAAAACCACATTCGTGCGATGCGCTGTCTTCGCGCCAATCGGTGCGGTGATGACGCTGACGATTGCGCAACCCAACATGGCTGGCAGATAGACATATCCTAAGCTGGAATCCGGCAAGCCGGTGGCGTGCAGGCCGGTGAAAATGTAACCGATGGTGCCGCCGACGGCGATGGGGAAGCCGATGGCGGAGGCGGTGCCGATGGCGTGGCGTATCGGTACGTTGCACCAGATGAGGAAGGGCACGGTGATGGTGCCGCCACCGACGGAGACCAGTGTGCTCAGCCATCCGGTGAGTGTGCCGGTGAGTGTCATGCCGGCGATGCCGGGCAGTTGGCGCGCGGCGTGTGGTTGCACATCGAGCAGTATCTGCGAGGCCGCGAACAGCACGAACAGTGCGAAGAAGATGGTGAGGAAATACGGCGAGATGCTGGCGGCGACGAGTGAGCCGATGACGGTGCCGAGCAGGATGCCGGGGGTGATGCGGCGCACGACTTGCCAGTTCACCGCGCCGTGCTGGTGATGTTTGCGCATGCTGGCGATGGAGGTGAATAGGATGACGGCCATCGAACTGCCCAGAGCGAGGTGCATGGCGTGTTCAGAGGGGAAGTGCTGAGCCTCGAACAGCATCAGCAACACTGGAACCAGTAGGGTGCCGCCGCCGATGCCGAACATGCCACCGAGGAATCCGGCGATTGCGCCCAACATCAGGTAGGCGAGATACCACTCCACTACTTACTCACCAACTTTGTCGTGATGTATTTCCACTCCGCTGGATCGAGTGGGGTGATTGATAGGCGATTGCCTCGCTGCAAGGTGCGCATGTTCTCCAGTTCAGGATGGCGTTTGAGTTCTTCGATAGAGATGAGTGCGATCTTTTTTACCAGTTGCACGTCCACATTGAACCAACGCGGTGTCTCTTGCGTCGCCTTCTCGTCGAAATATTTACTTTTCTTATTGAACTGAGTGGCATCGGGGTAAGCCGTGCTGCTGACTTGGGCGATGCCTGCGATGCCGGGTTCTTTGCAGTTAGAGTGATAGAACAGCACGCCATCCCCCACCTGCATCTGGTCGCGCATGAAGTTGCGTGCCTGATAGTTGCGTACGCCGTACCAAGCCACGGTCTGTTCTTTGAAACCAGCCAGATCGTCGATGCTTACATCAGAGGGTTCGGATTTCATGAGCCAATAACGCATGTCTCAACTCCACAAAAGAAAAGTGCGATCTCGAAAGATCGCACTGGAATAAAGTCCCCCGCCTGTGCCGTTGACTCAATATCTTGAACCTGGGTTCAAGAGGGTCGGTTCCCGGTCGCATCAGGTGCATCCGCTAGGGACACTCACAACAGCGATTTAAATGGGGCGCAACCTAAGCAATAGCTCATTGGTTCAAAGAATTATGAATCTGACGAACACCGCAGGGGACAAACTTTAAATCTTTAGAACAATTCGTTTTGGTCAATCAGTGCTGAATCCACCGCTGCCTGCATGGCCCTCATTCTACGCTTCACTTCACCGAGGTCAATTCCGCCGCCGACTTTTGTGGTGAGCAGTTCGTGGGCGATATTGAGTGCAGCCATGATGGCGATGCGTTCCACGCTGACGATCTTGCCTGCATCACGAATCTCGCGCATTTTCTTATCGAGATAGGCGACGGAATCAAGCAACTCTGTGCGCTCATCATCTGGGCATGCGACACGAAATTCGATGTCAAGAATCTTCACATCCAGTGAGCTGGTATTGGGGTTACTCATAAGGCGTCGTCTGGAAGTTGTGCGAGCATTTTTTCAAGGCGTTGCGAGGCTTGATCAATCTTGTCTTGGCTTTTTCGTTGACCATTCAAGGCGGCGGCTACATCTTGGCGCAACTGCAGGTTTTCTGCGCGAAGGCGCTGAGTAAGCTGTACCAGTTGGTTCAATTTGTGATCAAGAGAGTCGAGTTCGCTGTGCATGGGCGAACTATAGTTTTGAAAACCCTATCTAGTCAATTGATAACGCATTGTTGTACATGTGATTTAGGAAGGAGAAGTGCCGTCTGTTACAATCCGTCCCGCTTCAAGGTGCTGCATAGCGAGAGCTATGAAGTTAAACGGGAAACAGGTGAGGAAGTATTAACTCCAATGCCTGTGCTGCCCCCGCAACGGTAAGCAAGTGTGGGTTCGTCGATATGCCACTGTGCGCACGCATGGGAAGGTGACGAATCAAGACTTGTGAGCCCGGATACCGGCCTAGGAGAAGGTTCAGGAAATGTTGCGGGAGGCGACATGGATGCTCTTCATTGAGTAGCCGTCGTCACATCACTCTCTCTCCCTATTCCTGATTTTTTCAATGTTCCAACGGGGACGCTTGGAACGTAATCTGGGAAACACAAATGAAATACAAATATCTTTTAGGCACATTGTTATGTGCGGCCACTGCTTTTGTACAGGCTGAAAACAGTTCGTTGGATGAGGTGGTGGTGACGGCTACTCGTGCTGAGCAAGCACTAACTCAAACGTTGTCTCATGTCACGGTCATTGCGCGACATGACATTGAAAGTTCGCAAGCAGTTGATGTGCCAACTTTGCTGAAGAGCCTTGCTGGATTTGAGGTCTATCAGAGTGGAGGGGTGGGCAAGCAAAGCAGTCTGTTCGTGCGGGGAAGTAACTCTAGCCATACCTTGGTGTTGGTTGATGGCGTTCGGATCAACTCGGCAACAGCGGGTACGACACAGATCGACCAATTGATGCTGGATCAGATCGATCACATTGAGATCGTGCGCGGCAACGCCAGTAGCTTGTATGGTTCTGAAGCTATCGGAGGCGTGATTCAGATATTCACCAAACAGGGCAAAGGTGCGCCAACGATCAATGGCAGCATCGGCGTGGGTTCGCAAGGCACGCAGCGAGTCTCCGCAGGACTTGGGGGGGAGGTGGAAAGCACATCTTTCAACGTACAGGTTTCGAAATATAAGACAGATGGTGTCTCGGCGATCAGAACGAGCATCGTTCCTGCGGTGAATCCAGACAAGGATGGTTACGACAATGTCAGTGTATCTGCGAATGTCCGGCATGCCTTTAGTGGGGCGAATAGTTTGACGGCTTCAGTGTTGGATAGTGATGCGACCAATCAGACCGACAACTCATTTGGTGCAACGGCGGATGTGAACAGCAGCAGATCACATCTTATGAAAGTTTCTTTGGCATTGGAGAGTCGCTTCAAGGATGACTGGCTGAGCAGAGTGCAGTTGTCACAAGGTATGGACGATATTCAAAATCTGCTGAATGGCACGCCGGATATTGGCTTGGGCGCGCAGTTCAAAACCACCAGCGATATGCTGTCATGGCAAAACACGCTAAGCATCGGTGCAAACAATACGCTGATCGTCGGTTTGGAAAAACTGCACCAGCAGGTTGCCAGCAGTACGCTTTTTACCCGAACCAAACGCACCGATGACGCTCTCTATGTCGGGTACACAGGAAACTACAGCATGCAGCAAGTACAGCTCAATCTGCGTAGGGATAAGTATTCGGATTTTGGCGCGGTGAACACATGGTTGTTGGGTTATGGTTTTGATGTGTCAGACGCTTGGCGCGTCACAGCGACCACCTCTACCGCTTTCAAAGCGCCGACGCTGAATGATCTGTTTTATCCATTCACGGACTATGGATTCGGATATTCATATGTGGGCAACCCGAGCCTGAAACCTGAACATTCTCGTGACAGTGAAGTCGGTGTGCATTACGCCAGTGATGCGCAACGTCTAGATGTAGTGTATTTCGATAATCGTATCCGAGATCTTATCGTCGGCGACAACTTGCCCGCAGGATCAATGATCAATCTTAACGAGGCGCGTAGCGATGGTGTGGAACTAGCTTACAACGGACAGTTTGAAGGCACAGGCGTCAGGCTAGCCATTACGCAGCAAAATCCGCGAAACAGCAAAACTGGGCAGGTATTGTTACGTCGAGCCAAGCACTTCTCCAGCGCAGGCATCAGTCAGCAATGGGGGGCGCTGAGCGTGGGGGGGGAATGGCTGCATAGTGGAGTGCGTGAGGATATTGATATCAATACATTCGCTCGTACTCAGCTGGGTGCTTACGACGTAGTGAATCTGACTGCAAGTTACAAGCTACAAAAGCGTTTTGGATTACAGCTAAGAGTAGATAATTTACTCGACAAAGACTATATGCTGGCACATGGATACGCCACGTTGGGGCGCACGCTGTATATCGGGATGAACTACCAACAATAGCGACACAACGGCGTGCTAGCGCCGTTTCTGTTAAAGTTCCTGCCAGCGAATACTGGCAGGAACTAAGGGAGATAGAGATGAATTTTTTATACAACAAAGCAATTTGGATTGGCGTAGTCTTGGTAGGGCTAATGCTAGTTACCCGTTCTAATTTGATTAGTCACTTTGGTACAAATTTGTTTTTGCCTGATGCATCGATGGCGATATTTTTGCTGGCGGGTTTGTTCTTTGCTAGTCGCGTATTTTTCGTCGCATTGATGGTGTTGGCGGTGGCGATTGATTATGTCGCCATCGCACAGTTTGGCGTGAACGACTATTGCGTCACCCCCGCGTATTGGGCGTTGATCCCGACTTATGCGGCACTGTGGTTCGGTGGTCGTTTTTATGCGCAGGCGCATCAGTCTACAGGCGCTAGTTTGGGTAAATTCACTGCCATTTCTTTTGTGGCGGTGAGCGCAGCTTTCCTGATCTCTAACGTATCGTTTTATCTGTTGGCGGGCTATTTTGCGCAGATGTCTGCGTTGGATTACGCCAGCGCAGTTTCTAGGTACTACTTCTCGTATGTGGCGGGGGCAGCTGTGTATCTGGCTGTGGCGGTACTGATCTATGCCGTCGTGCAAACGCGCGTCGAAGCCAAGCATAGTGAGCATGGCGGATAACGCTGAACACCATCAGCAACGCATGGCGCGTAAAAAAGCGGTAGTGGATGCGGCCATCGCACAAGCCAATCAAGACAAAGGACTGCTGCTGATTTTGACGGGCAATGGCAAAGGTAAATCCAGCTCAGCCTTCGGCATGGTGGCGCGTAGCTTGGGCTATGGTTTTAAGGTGGGCGTGGCGCAATTTCTCAAGAGCCGCCGCGACACGGGTGAAGAAAGCTTTCTAGGTTCGCAGTCCAACGTGCAATGGCAGGTGTTGGGTGACGGCTTTACGTGGGACACACAAAATCGCGAAGCTGACATCGTTAGCGCTCAACGCGGCTGGCAAGTGGCGCAGAGCTTTCTGCGTGACCCTTCGTTGCATCTGGTTGTGTTGGATGAACTCACTTATTTATTGAACTACGGTTATTTGGATGCGCAGCAAGTGTGTGCTGACTTGTGTGCTCGTCCTGCCATGCAGCACGTGGTGATTACTGGCCGCGCTGCACCTGAGTGTCTATTGCAAATCGCCGATACGGTGAGTGAGATTCACGATGTGAAGCACGCTTTCCGTGCAGGTATTCAAGCTCAGCAGGGGATTGATTTGTAGTTTTTATGTAAGGTTTCCGTCAGATTTCTTGAGAGGGAAAGAGAATTTTCATCAATAGGTTGACAGTCGCGTCGCATCTGGCAAAATCCAAAGCCAAGCATTTAAGTCAAGTTTAACCCCCGTTACTTTTAAGGAGAGCAATATGGCCGTACTCGTAGGTAAGCAAGCCCCTGATTTCAACGCTGTCGCTGTGATGGGCAATAATGATTTCAACGAAACATTCAATTTGAAAAAACACATCAGCGGCAAATACGCAGTGGTGTTTTTCTACCCATTGGACTTCACCTTTGTGTGCCCATCCGAGTTGATCGCTTTCGATCACCGTTTGGAAGAATTTAAGAAACGCAATGTTGAAGTTATCGGCGTTTCGATTGACTCACAGTTCTCACACTTGGCGTGGAAAAACACGGCTATCAACAATGGCGGTATCGGCCAAGTCAAATACCCGCTGGTCGCAGACATCAAGCATGAGATCTGCAAAGCGTATGACGTTGAAGCGGAAGGTGGCGTAGCGTATCGCGGCTCATTCCTGATCGACCGCGCCGGCGTTGTGCGTCATCAAGTGGTAAACGACTTGCCACTCGGTCGTAACATCGACGAAATGTTGCGCATGATCGACGCGTTGCAATTTACTGAAGAGCATGGCGAAGTTTGCCCAGCAGGTTGGAGCAAAGGCAAAGCAGGTATGGGCGCTTCTACTGAAGGCGTTGCAAAATACTTGGCTTCGCACGCTAAAGACCTGTAATCAGATTTACTTGGCTGTACGAAAGGCTGCCGAATTCCGGCAGCCTTTTTGTTTTGGGCAACACTGCTAAAATCGTGTCCATTACTCATTCTTTGGATTAGTTGGTCATGCTGATCTGGTTTGTCATTATTTATCTCTTAGTGTCGATTGGGATCGGGCTATATGCCGCAACACGCGTTCATAACGCGAAGGATTTTGCGATCGCAGGTCGTCATTTGCCGCTCCCTATCGTGACCGCGACAGTTTTCGCTACATGGTTCGGCGCTGAAACTGTTTTGGGCATTTCGGCTACCTTTGTGAAAGAAGGCATGGGCGGTGTGGTGGCAGATCCTTTTGGGGCGGCACTTTGTTTGATCCTTGCGGGGCTGTTCTTCGCAAATAAGTTGTATCGCATGAATCTGCTCACCATTGGAGATTTTTACCGACTACGTTACAACCGCACTGTTGAATTGATCGCTGCGGTGACCATCGTCGTTTCATATTTAGGTTGGGTATCCGCGCAGATCATGGCACTCGGCTTGGTGTTTAATGTGGTCAGTGGGGGGGCAGTTTCAACAGAGATGGGCATGGTGATCGGGGCGATTATCGTGCTGACTTACACCACATTCGGTGGGATGTGGTCAGTGGCTTTGCTCGATTTTGTGCAGATGACAGTGATCATGGGCGGCATGTTATTCATCGCTTGGTTCGTTAGCGGTATGACCGGCGGTGTGGGGGCCGTGGTGGCACATGCGGAAGCCGCCGGTAAGTTGAATTTTTTTCCACAAGGTGACTACACGCAATGGGTGCCATTTATAGGTGCGGGGATCACGTTGATGTTGGGTTCTATTCCGCAGCAGGACGTGTTCCAACGTATCACCGCCGCGAAGAACCAAAAGACCGCTGTGCGTGGGTCTGTGTTAGGAGGTTCGCTGTATTTTGTGTTTGCGTTTGTGCCGATGTTCTTGGCCTATTCGGCCACTTTGGTTGACCCCAAAGTGTTTGGCGCGTTGTTGGAGCAAGATTCTCAGCTGGTATTACCTACTCTGATCCTTGAACATACGCCTGTTTTTGCTCAAGTCATTTTCTTTGGGGCGTTGCTTTCTGCAATCATGAGTTGCTCGTCTGCCACCTTGCTTGCGCCATCCGTGGCATTCACCGAGAACATACTCAAACACTTCGTTCTTAAAGAAATGACCGATAAGCAGTTCTTGCGAGCCATGCGAATCACATTGTGGTGTTTTGGTGCGCTGGTATTGGGCGTGGCGCTGAATTCCGAATTGAGCATATTTAATATGGTTGAAAACGCCTACAAAATCACCTTGGTCGCGGCTTTCATTCCCCTTGCATTCGGGCTGTATTGGCGCAAAGCTAACTCACAAGGAGCGCTCACAGCGATGGTATTGGGATTGGTTTCTTGGCTCCTGTGTGAAATATTCGAACCCTCAAAAATATGGCCGCCACAATTGGTCGGATTGCTGGTTAGTTTGTTCGGGATGGTGATTGGCTCGTTGTTGCCGAATTGGATGGGGCAACACGTTGAACCGCATAAGCAACCAAATCATCACATCGTCACGCAAGAAAATTAAATTGCAGACCGTCATCTTGCTGTCACAATTCTTTCATACCATCAAAATATAAGAACGAACTTAGATGGAGAAAATGATGACAACTGCCAATATTTTGATCGTAGAAGACGAGCCAGCAATTCAAGAATTGCTGGCGTTTAACGTCGCTCAGTGTGGTTACCGCGCTATTCAGGCCTTCGATACGCAGGGCGCTCAGAACGAGATCAATCGTGCACTTCCTGACCTCATTTTGCTTGATTGGATGCTTCCAGGGACATCAGGTGTTGAATTTGCTAGGCATTTGCGTGCAGATTCTCGCACCCGTGAGATTCCAATCATCATGCTTACCGCTCGTACAGAAGAGCATGACAAAGTGTTGGGCCTAGAATCCGGTGCGGATGACTACATCACCAAACCCTTTTCTCCACGTGAATTGATGGCGCGAATTCGAGCAGTGTTGCGGCGACGTGCCCCGCAGATGACTGACGAGACTGTGGCTGTGGAAGGAATTGAACTGTCGCCCACCACGCACCGTGTGAACGCCAATGGGGTGAATATAGATTTGGGGCCTACAGAGTTTCGTTTATTGCACTTTTTTATGACACACGTCGAAAGAGTCTACAGCCGTACACAATTACTCGATCAAGTGTGGGGTGACCATGTGTTTGTTGAAGAGCGTACTGTTGACGTGCACATTCGCCGCTTGCGCCAAGCCTTAGAAGCGTCGGGTTTAGATCATTTGATTCAGACAGTGCGAGGTAGCGGCTACCGCTTCTCCAAGCAATAAAAGCTAATTTCGTCAGCATGACTCAACTGGCGAAGAGGGAGTGAGTACTGTGGATCTCTAACCCCCGTATAATGGCGCCACGTCGTTATTGAGGTATCGGTTGTGAGTGATTTCTGGCAGCGTGCGTTGGTTTATCCAGCGATTGTTTTATTGACCTCCCTATTGCTATGGGCGATTGTGAGTCCCCTAGTAGCCGCCTTGTTTTTTGCGGTCTGCATTACTTTTATCCTCATTTCACATCTGCGCAATTTGTCTGACTTTCAGCATTGGCTGGAGGCGCCAGATAGTAGCGTGCCGGATGGCTCTGGCTTGTGGGAGGATGCCTTTTCGCGTCTCAACAAAATGACGCGAAAACATAAAAAAGAGCGCGAGCAACATTCTGCCGCTTTATCTCAGATGGAGCAGGCCACCTCAGCCCTGCCAGAAGGCGTCGTAATCTTGGACGAATCGGATCGTATCGAGTGGTGCAATACATTGGCGGAACAGCATTTTGGCTTGGATGGCGTTCGAGATATCGGGCAGCAGATCACCTATCTCGCTCGGCAGCCTGAATTCGTAAAGTATCTGGCGAAGCGAGAGTTCGGAGAGCCGCTTGTTTTATGGGGAGCACGCCAAGATGAACTGATCTTATCCATCAAGCTCATCTCTTACGGTAAAAGTAAACGCTTGTTGATCAGTAGTGACATCACTCAGCGGGAGCGTATCGAAACGATGCGCAGAGATTTTGTCGCTAATGTTTCGCATGAATTACGTACACCACTGACCGTTGTGAATGGCTTTGTCGAGACCATGCATGACATGCCGCACCTTGAGAATGATATGGCGCGTCGTGCACTCAATTTGATGGGTGATCAGACGATACGTATGGAAAGTCTAGTTAACGACTTACTTACTCTGTCGAGGCTGGAAAATGATCAGAATCCTGTGCGTGAAGAAGAGGTCGATGTCGAAGTCCTGATGCGAGAGATATTCGCAGAGGGTGAGGCGTTAAGTCAGGGGAAGCATCGTTTACTGCTTCTGTTAGATAGCCATGAAAAATTGTGGGCTAGTTCAGATGAGTTGCGTAGCGCCTTCTTAAATCTGCTGACCAATGCGATTCGCTATACCCCAGAGGGTGGAGAGATTCAAATGAAGTGGGCATCGCAAGAAGAAGGCTTGGTTTTCTCGGTTCATGACAGCGGGATTGGCATTGCGCCACATCATATTCCACGTTTGACCGAACGTTTCTATCGCGTCGATCGAAGCCGCTCTCGCGAGACGGGGGGGACAGGGTTGGGGTTGGCAATCGTTAAGCACATTGCGATGCGACACCATGCCCATTTAAATGTAGTCAGTGAGGAAGGCAAAGGGAGCACCTTCTCATTGGTGTTCACCGCTAAACGCGCGGTATAGCCAAGCAGTCGCTCACATTCAATGCCTACCTCCCATGCCCAATAAGAATCTCTTCGAGATGGCCTTCCCTAAGCGTGAATTTGCAACGCATGATCAAAGCCGAAAATATCATGTGGCTTTTCTTGAAGCCTCCCTAGTATTGATCATCGTCACCACGTTGATGTTGAGCGCGTATTTTTGGATTCCCGCTCGGGTGAATAGTGTGGCCAATTTGGTAGTGTCTCTTCTCAATCTTGGCCTGTTTGTGTATTTGAAGCGTCATCCTGAAAAGGTGAGCGGCGTTAGCACGGTGGCGCTTCTATTGTGGTCCGCCGTCGCGGTCGGCGCATTCTTGTTTCTGAAATTTAACACCATGCGAGTGGTGATGTTCTTTCCTATTGCCGCAGCAATCTTTTATTTGAAAGATTTTCGGGTGGGCGTATCTGGGGTGCTCGCCTCAATCATCATCTTATTGGCCGTGCCCAACGTGTTCGGTGTGGAAACGGGGTACACAAACTTTCAATTATTGTTTACCAGCTTCTGTTTAGCCGTCATGTTCATTGCGCTTTGGTATTACGAGGCGCTGAAGTTGGCGCAGTTCGAGCGCGAGCGTGAGTATCAGGTCCAGCGTGTGATCGACGAACGTTGGCGTATCGCGCTTGAGGGGGCAGGTGATGCGATATGGGATTGGGATATCGCAATGGCGCATTTCAATGCATCAAAAAGTTATACGGCGATGTTGGGCTATGCGGATGATGAACTGTCGATGTCCGCTACCTTGCCGATGGACTTGTTGCATCCGGAGGAGCGGCAGCGCGTGATGGCCCATTTGGATGAGTATTTGAATGGAGAGCATAGCCATCAATATGTTTCGGAGCAGCGACTACGTTGCAAAGATGGATCCTATAAATGGGTCTTGTGTCGCGGCAAGGTGGTGCAGCTAGATTCGCAGGGTAGGCCTGCGCGTATGGTCGGAACGCATGTCGATGTTACCGAGCGCAATCAAATTAGAGAAGAGATATTGCATTCACGCCAACTATTGGATGCGGAGCGCAGTTTATTCCAAACGATTTTGGATAATGCACCACTCGGAATTTGGATGCGGAATGTCGATTGCGATTCGTGAATAGTGTGTTTTGTAATGCCACCGGCATATCAGAAGCCCAGTTTCTGGAGGCAAAGCATTATTCTGATGTGTTGCCAGCATCTGTTGCAGACAGCTGTAAAAAATCAGATCAAGCCTGCCTTCTTCAGGAGGTGCCCCATCTGTCCACCGAGTGGCTTTTTTTTGTCGATGGCCGAGAACATCTGCTGGAGATTACTAAGGTACGTTTGCTGAATAAGGACGGCTCGATCCGAGGGCTGATCGGTATCGCAACAGATATCACCGAACGCAAAGAGCATGAAAAGCAACTTCAACATATTGCACATTACGATGCACTTACCGGCGTTCCCAACCGTGTGTTGCTGGCAGATCGCTTGTCGCAGGCTTTGGCACGCGCCAAGCGAGATCAAGGTTTGATGGCTGTATGCTATCTCGATTTGGATGGTTTTAAGCCCGTCAATGATAACTTCGGTCATGAAGTTGGCGATAAGGTGTTGGTTGAGATCACGAGACGCATCAAAGAGGTGATTCGAGAAGATGATACGGTGGCCAGATTGGGGGGCGATGAGTTCGTCGTGCTGTTGGTCGGCATGCAAGCCCCAGAAGAGTGCGCAGGTAGTTTGACGCGTCTATTGGAGGCCATCAATCAGCCTATCGAGGTGATGGGCAGGTTGATCAATGTAAGCGCCAGCATTGGTGTCGCACTCTACCCTGAAGACGATCATGATCCAGACACCTTGCTGCGGCATGCTGACCAAGCCATGTATGTCGCCAAACAATCAGGTAAGAACCGCTATCACTTGTTTGATGCGACCAATGATCAGCTTGCTCGAACCCATCATGAATTGGTTCAGCAGATCGGACATGCTTTGGTGCAAGGCGAATTCGAGTTGTACTACCAGCCGAAAGTACAGATGCAGACACATCGCATGGTCGGCGTAGAAGCATTGATTCGCTGGCACCATCCGCAACGAGGATTATTGTTGCCGAGTCAATTTTTAGACGTAATCTCGGGTACAGAGCTAGAGGTGGCGTTGGGTGAGTGGGTTATTGCGTCTGCGATTGATCAGCTTCGTGTCTGGCGTGAGCAAGGGCTATTTATCGAGGTGAGTATCAATGTTTCTGCTTACCATTTACAAACGCCTAATTTTGCTAATAGGTTAAAAGCGCAGAGCGATATGTGTTGCCCCGGCAATTGTTACGGTACCTTACAGGTCGAAGTATTGGAAACCGCTGCACTGGAAGATGTTGAGGGCGTGGGGAACATCATTCGAGAATGCAAAGCATTTGGAATGAGTTTTGCGCTAGATGATTTTGGCACCGGCTACTCCTCGCTCAGTTATTTGAGCAAATTTGATGTGGATGTGTTGAAGATCGATCAATCTTTTGTGCGTGATATGTTGTTCGATAAGGGGGATCACGCCATCGTGCAAGGCATTATCTCCTTGGCTAAAGCGTTTGATATGGGCATCGTCGCTGAGGGCGTTGAGACGGATGAGCAGTATCAAGCGCTGTTAGAGATGGGGTGCGAGGTGGTTCAGGGATTTGGTGTTGCAGAGCCGATGCCTGCCGCATCGCTTGTTGAGTGGGCCGCTAAGCAAAAGGGTGCAAGTGTCTGAGAAAAGGCCGAACGACGACGGCTGTTGGGCTAACCCGCTTTAAAGCTAACCCGTTCGAAGTCGATTCCTTTTTCTACGCAGAATCCGAGCGTGATTTTTAGGTTGCTTTGATCGGCGCAGGTGATGTCGATGACGCGCCCTGCTTGGAACCAATCGCGCGGCAATACGATGCTGGCGGGGATATTGAGCTTTTCGAGTGCGGGAAGTAGCAAGGCGGGGACTGAGCCTGCCTGAATCAATCCTCCAACTTCTTTGCCACGTACAACAACGGCTTCTGGTGCCCCAGGCATGTATTGTGTGATGCAAAAGAGCGTGTCATGTTGAGTCACGCGTACGAGGTGAGTTACACCGAGTTTGTAATTTTTGGTGTCTGGTGCGAACACAACAACCAGTTGACTGATGCCTAGTCGATTACCCACGACGGTGCTGCGCACTAACTGCCCGCGAAGCAGATTGTCTTCCTCGATCATCCATTCTTCAGGTACAAACCCCAATGTTTCTAGTGCGTGTTGGCCAGTCGTATCCAGCACGCGGCCAAAAGTTTCTATCTGACGTTGCTTATCTTGATTCACGCGAGAAACTTCTTTGAGTGGCTTGAATGTCTTGTGCGCGATTACCGCATAGATGTTTTCCATGCCGCTACACAGATTAACTTTAGCTGTTTCGCGAGGACTTTCTGCCAAGGGTTCTGGGCGTGCTTCACACCAACACAGATATAATTTATTCAATAGCGCGATGCACTCTTTGCTCGACAATTCATCGCCTAGATCTACTTGCGCAGGTGTCTGCCCCTGTTGCAGCAAAATGGTCTTGACGCGGATATGTTTGGAGAGCGGCACCATCGCCAGATAGCGCAGGTTGTCACCGGCGCGTGGCTGGCGAGGCGTGCGCAAGCCGAAGGAGCCTGCCAAATTAACTTCTAGTGGTGGCGCATCGTTCTTGCTCGATATGCAACGAGGTTCGAAAACGAAACTGTCGCCCCATCGAGATAGCCAACGTGTTGTGATTTCCCATTGTGCGCGAGAAAGTCCAAGCAAGCGCGCACGGTGCATCAGCAAGCTGGTGGCGTAGAAGGTGCGAGGTGCGACGGGGCGACCACTTTGAAATCCCGCATCACTGATTGGCAAGGCGTGTATGGATAGCTCTTCAGCGTGTGCATATAAAGCATGAGCTTGTTGCCACAATTGCGGTACAGGCTCATAGCCAGCGCGTAAAAAACTGTCGATTTGCGCTCCGCTGTAGTGCAAACAGCGTTGATACAGTGCAGCGAGCATGTCGGCATCTTTTGTTGGCGTGCCTTGTATGCAGCGCAGATAACCATTGATGAGGCTTTGCCACAAACCAGATAAAGCAACGAGCAGCCCCATCTCATCTGACGAGAGAGGGAGTTTTTTCCCAATCAATTTTTTACTGAAATCGTACTGCACCGATTCGATGGTCTCACGCAATACATCGAGCGTGGGTAAGCGATCAGATGTTCGCATGGCAAAGCGATTGAACTCATCCAACTGTTTGCGTAATGTGGCTTGTGCCAAATTCAAGTTGGTCAACTGAAGTTGACTCAGCCAGCGCGTGCAGGACGCCACATCTTTGAATGCGGGCTGAGCGAGATCGTCAGTGGGTTCTAGCGGCAACATGGTTTTAGTTTATAGCAAGACGCGCTCAATACCACCATCATTAGCGTTGGCAACATACTCTGCCATCCAATTTTCGCCCAGCAGATGTTTGGCCATTTCCACAACGATGTAATCCGTGGTGGTGCCTGCATCGTCGTTATAACGATTCAATCCTTGTTGGCATGCCGGACACGAAGTGAGAATCTTCACGTTCCCAGTGAAGCCATCGGCACGCAAGGCCGCAGAACCTTTACGTATCTCTTCTTCTTTGCGGAAGCGTACTTGTGTGGCGATGTGAGGCAAGGCGACGCCGAAGGTGCCGGACTCGCCGCAGCAACGATCATTCAAGGGCACGCTTGTTCCCATTAAGGCATCCACCACCTCTTGCGATTTGTAGGTCTTCATCGGGGTGTGGCACGGCTCGTGGTACATATAGCGTGTTCCTTCCACTCCCGCCAACCGCACATTTTTTTCCAGCAGATATTCATGGATATCAAGCAGGCGGCAGCCGGGGAATATCTTCTCGAAATGATATTTCTGTAGCTGATCCATACACGTGCCGCAGGAAACGATCACCGTCTTGATGTCCAGATAGTTCAGCGTATTCGCCACGCGATGGAATAACACGCGATTGTCTGTCGTGATCTGATTGGCTTTATCCGCGAGGCCAGAGGCATTTTGAGGGTAGCCGCAGCATAAGTAACCAGGTGGTAACACGGTGACGGCTCCCACCTCGTACAACATCGCTTGCGTAGCAAGACCTACCTGACCAAACAGGCGCTCAGAACCGCAACCGGGGAAGTAGAACACCGCTTCGGAATCTTCAGTCAACTTACGCGGGTTACGAATCACGGGTACCACGGTGTCGTCTTCGATATCGAGTAAGGCGCGCGCAGTTTTTTTCGCTAAGCCACCCGGCATGGGTTTGTTGATGAAGTGGATCACCTCCGCTTTGATCGAAGGCTTGCCAACTGTTGCGGGTGGATGCTTGAGTACGCCATTCAGTAATCCAAATCCCTTGGCGATGCGATGCGCCAAACGCTGACCTTTGTACGCCCACTCGATCATCACCTTGCGGATCAATTTGATGGTGGTCGGATCGGTGGCGTTCAGGAACAACATCGACGTCGCTGTGATGGGGTTGTGATTCTTCTTGCCTTGCTTACGCAAGAAATTGCGCATCGCGATCGATACATCACCAAAGTCGATATCGACTGGGCAGGGTTTCACGCAACGATGGCATACAGTGCAATGGTCGGCCACATCGTTAAACTCATCAAAATGTTTAATGGACACACCGCGTCGCGTTTGCTCTTCATACAAGAAAGCCTCAATGAGGAGCGAGGTTGCTAAGATCTTGTTGCGTGGTGAATAAAGTAGATTCGCACGCGGCACATGGGTTGAGCAAACAGGTTTGCACTTTCCGCAGCGTAGGCAGTCTTTGATCGAGTCAGAGATGTCACCCAATTCGCTCTTCTCCAGAATCAGGCTTTCCAATTCCATCAGATTGAAACTAGGCGTGTAGGCGCGTTCTAAGTTGCTACCGGGGAGTAACTTGCCTTTGTTGAAGTGTCCATCTGGATCGACCTTCTGCTTGTACGCGATGAAAGGCGCGATCTCTTTATCATCCAGAAAATCGAACTTGGTGATGCCGATGCCATGCTCACCCGAGATGACGCCGCCCAAATCTTTCGCCAACTGCATGATGCGATCCACTGCGGCATAAGCTTGTTGCAACATCACGTAATCGTCCGAATTGACGGGGATGTTGGTGTGCACATTGCCATCGCCTGCGTGCATGTGTAGCGCGACGAACACACGGCTCTTCAGCACGGCTTGATGGGTCTCGGTGCAACGGTCAAGAATCAGTTGGTAGGTGCTGCCACTAAAAATCTGGCGCAAGGGTTCACGCACTTCACGCTTCCACGAAGCACGAATAAAGTGGCGCTGTACAGCATCTAGTACCGTGACGGCATCTTGTTGGTCGGCGGGTGCGAAAGCGCACTGGGATAGCGGGGCATCCAAATTTTCCAGCAGCCACGTCCAGCGTGAGCGCACATCCGCGAGTAACTGTTGTGCGGTTTGTGCGCGATTGCCTAACAGTTCTGCATCACCCAGTTGCGCGTCGTCTTGATAGCGCAAGGGCAGCTCGCCAGCGAATAAGGTATCCAGCGCATCCAGTAATTTGATCTTGTTGCCTAAGGACAATTCGATGTTGATGCGTTCGATGCCATCGCAATAGTCGCCCATGCGCGGCAAGGGAATAACCACATCTTCATTGATCTTGAACGCATTGGTGTGTTTGGCGATGGCGGCGGTGCGCGCTCTATCCAGCCAGAACTTTTTACGTGCTTCTGCTGCCACTGCGATGAAGCCTTCTCCATGGCGCAGATTGGCTAGACGTACGATCTCTGATGCGGTCTCTCCAACAGCACGATCATCATCGCTCACCACATCGGCGATCAGCACCATCTTCGGGCGAGTGCCTTTTTTGGATTTTGTGGCGTAGCCGACGGCCTTCAAATAGCGCTCGTCCAGATGCTCTAGCCCAGCGAGGAACACATCTTTGCGTTGCTTAAATAGTTCTGTGACCTCGACGATGGCGGGCACCGCTTCGTGTACTTGGCCGAAGAATTCCAAACACACCGTGCGGGTGTGTGTGTGTGCACGATGCAAGATAAAACGTGCTGAGGTGATGATGCCGTCGCATCCTTCCTTCTGGATGCCCGGCAAGCCAGAGAGGAATTTATCGGTGACGTCTTTACCTAATCCAGCCTTGCGGAAGGCCGCGCCGGGAATAGTTAATATTTCGGGTTCACCAATCGGCGTCTTGCCGTTTTCGCGGAAACGCGTGATGCGGAACTCTGCGCTTTCAGCATCGTGGATCTTGCCGAGGTTGTGACGCAAGCGCACGACTTCCATCCACAGACCATCTGGCGTGACCATCTTCCAAGAGGCCAAGTTGTCCAGTGCTGTTCCCCATAACACGGCTTTTTTACCGCCCGCGTTCATGGCTACGTTACCGCCGATGCACGATGCATCTGCCGAGGTGGGATCAACAGCGAATACCAGTCCGTTGTGCTCTGCCGCTTCTATCACGCGGCGGGTTACTACCCCTGCGCCGCAATGGATGGTGGCGTAGGGGTGACCAACGCCCGGTAAGGTCAATTCCTCTACCGCGCCGATAGCATCTAGTTTTTCGGTATTGATGACAGCAGAATATTTATCCAGCGGGATTGCGCCGCCGGTATAGCCCGTGCCGCCGCCGCGAGGAATGAGCGTGAGACCGAGTTCGATACAAGCGCGTACCAAGGGCGCGACCTCATCTTCGGTGTCGGGATGCAATACCACAAACGGATATTCGACGCGCCAATCGGTGGCGTCGGTCACGTGCGAGACACGCGCCAAGCCGTCGAATTGAATATTGTCTTTGCGTGTCAGGCGACTCAGTCTGCGCAGTGTACGTTTGCGTAGATCAAGTGTCGTTTCGAGGTCCAACGCAAAGCGCTCGACGGCACGATTGGCTAATTCCAGCAAACGGCCTACTTTGGCATTATTTTGCCTACGTGCCTCAATTGCGTTCAGGCGATGATAGAGCGCGCCGATCAAGGCTTGGCGGCGTTTGCGATTGGACAGTAGGTCATCTTCCAAATACGGGTTGCGCGTCAGTACCCAGATGTCGCCTAGCACCTCATACAACATCTGTGCTGAGCGTCCTGTGCGGCGCTCTTCGCGCAAGGTGTTGATGATGTCCCACGCTTCGGTGCCGAGCAGACGCAAGACGATCTCGCGGTCAGAAAACGAGGTGTAGTTGTAGGGGATTTCTCGTACGCGTGTGGTCATGCCATTTGCCTTTATTTCAAGGCGTGCATTCTACCTTAAGCCCCTCATTCTCTCGACCCCGAGCGCGGTGCGGATTAATGACACTGACACAAGACTTTTCGTTAGCGCCATGATGCGGCGATAATGGCGGGAATCAATCAAGGAACTTACCATGCTACATGCCTTCAGTATCCATAATGGACGCCTACATCGAGCCGCCGCTGAAGTGGGGGAGGGGACGCTTGATCTTCAGGTGATCTGGCTGGACATGGTGGCTGCAACGGAAGCAGAAAGAGCGTGGGTCGAACGGCAATACAAGGTGGTGCTGCCTAGCCCAGAACATCTGCGTGATATTGAAGCCAGTGCACGTTTCTACGAAGAAGAGGGCGTATTGCATTTACGCTCGGACTTTTTGTCGGGCAAGGAAAGTCATTCGCATAGCGTGGCGGTAGCATTTGTTGTAGCGGGGCCGCTCCTGATCAGCATTCACGAAGAAGACTTGCCGATCTTCCGCTTATTGCGCATGCGCCAATATGCGCAGAGCGGTGAGATTAGCAATGGTTTGGACGTGCTCATCGACCTGTATGGCATGGATGTGGAATTTTCGGCGGATGCGCTGGAGGAGGTGTATGCCGACCTGAGAGAAGTGAGCATGCTGGTGTTGGATAAGCCCTTGAGCGACACGGATGCTTCTACCGTGTTGGCCAGTATTGCTCATGCCGAACACGTCAATGGCCGTATTCGGCGCAACGTGATGGATACGCGGCGCGCGATTTCTTCATTGGTGCGGGGGAAGCGTTTGACGCCCTCTAACCTAGAGGAAGCGCAGCAGATCATGCAAGACATCGAATCGCTAGACGGGCACACCACTTTCTTGTTCGACAAGATTAACTTCTTGATGGGCAGTACGGTGGGTTTCATCAGCATCAACCAAAATCGTATCGTACGTTTGTTCTCGGTGGCATCGGTTGCCCTATTGCCGCCTACGCTCATCGCGTCTATTTACGGTATGAATTTTGAGCACATGCCGGAGTTGAGCTGGACATATGGTTATCCGTTTGCAGTTGGTTTGATGCTACTGACGGTAGGCATACCGTTCTTCTTCTTTTACCGCAAGGGTTGGTTGAAATAAGCGTGATTCCGGACTGCGCCGAAATGACGTCGTATTTTTATTCTTCCAATAATGCCTTCAACACTGCGCCTGCCAACATCATCCCAAACAAGGGGGGCATGTAACTAATCGTGCCGTTCACTGCGCGTGGACGGCCGCGTCCTGTGGGTTCTGGCGGTAGTGGGTCACTGGGATGCTCATCCGAAAATACCGTCAAAATACCTTTATAGATTTGATGGTGCTTGCGTAGCTTCAGGCGCATCTGCTTGGCCAGTGGGCACATGTCCGTTTTGCTGATATCGGCAACTTTGATGCAAGTCGGATCACGGCGATTGCCCGCCCCCATGCTGGATGCCACTTTCAGTCCACGCAGATGACTTTCCACCACTAACGCCACCTTGCATGACAGCGAATCAATGCAGTCCACCACGTAATCCACATCGGCGGGAACCAGCTCATTTACGTTGTCGATGGTCAAAAAATCTTTGAGTAAAGTGACTTGGCAATCTGGGTTGATGTCGGCGATACGTGCTTGCATCAAGTCTGCTTTGGATTGTCCGATGGTGGACAACAATGCGGGCAATTGACGATTGATGTTGCTGACAGAGACCACATCGTGGTCGAGCAGTGTCAATTTACCCACGCCCGCTCTAGCCAGTGCTTCGGTGCAATACGATCCCACTCCCCCCATGCCAGCCACAAAGATGTGTTTATTTTTGAGTTTTTCAATTCCTTCATCCCCGACCAGAATGTGGGTGCGGGTGAATTGTGGGGCGATTGTCATAGGGGGGCTCTCAAGTATTAGGCATATGTGCCGATGTAATGTCGCAAGCATAGCGAACGCAAGGCATCATGGGAATCAGAGGCTTGTAATAAGAGGTGACATCTAATGTGTGCGGCACTACGCCTAAGGTCTAATGGCGCGCCACAATCGACAGGGATAGAGTTAATGCTCAATGTGATGAAACTGCGCAAACGCTGAGGTTGAGTGATGACAGAGATGCAGAAATCAAGTGTGAGGACGGTCGTGGTTCTGGACGCCGATCCCTCCATATCCAAAGGAATTTCTAGGTTGGCCGATTCCGCTGGCTTTTCAGTCGTGCAACTTAATACCTATGCCAATTTCCTTTCTTGGGTGAGTGGTGAGCGGCTTAAGCGTGCAAGCGGCCCACATGCTTATTGCATAGTGATGGATGTAAGTTTGATTAACTTGATGGCGGAGCAAACTGCACCATCACCTATCCGTGATATTCCCAGAATTTATGTAGGGACAACCGAACTTCCTGATGACGCGGTGAGGGTAATCGGACAGCCATTTTGTAAATTTGTGTCCAAACCATTTTCGCTGGCGGAGATGTATGTTCATTTGATGGCTGCATTTGAGGCGCATGAGGCACAGATGCGCAATGTTTGCCGTCTATCCCAATATTTTGAACACTTGAGCGAGCGCGAATACGGCGTAGGCGCATTGGTCGCACAGGGCATGACTAATCAGGAAGTGGCTACGAAGCTGGGTATCTCGATTAAGACAGTCAAAGTGCATCGAGCCAATATGATGAAGAAATTGGAGTTGGATTCAATTGCCGATTTAATTCGACTTTTTGATCGATTCAAGAAAATGCGTGCTGGGGTGTTGGATTTAACTGCTTCAAGCTAACGTTCAAAAATACATCGAGAAAAAACTATGGAACACGTCGCATTTCCCACGCTTGGCGCGATTGCAAAGAAAACCATCTTGCGTGCTGATTTGAGTATGAGCGTAAATGAAGCCGCAAAACTGATGAATGAAAAAGGCCTCAGTAGCATTGTGTTTGAGCAAGGCCAAGATCGCTTCATCTTTTCAGTGGAAGATTTGTTGCGCTTTGTGCATGCCGAAGGAAATGGGCGGCAGGCCTTGAGAGAATTGTATGTGCCGACTTTGTATTGCATGAACGAGTCGCAAAGAGTGTTGGCTGCGTTGGAGTATTTAGAGCAACGGGGTTTGCGCTATCTAGGGGTGACCAATGAGGACAACACCTTGGTTGGTATCATTAGTTATAGCGATATTTTGACTTCGATAGATCCCGTGGTACTGATGGAGCGTAAAAGTATCGGCGATTTGATTTCGAGAAGTGCCCCCGTCACCTTTACCGCTGATTGGATATTGGAAGATGTGGTGCATCACCTCAAGAAGATGGAAGACTCCATCGTTGTTGTGGAGGAAGGAAAGCCCATCGGCATTGTTACTACGACTGATGTCTTCGGTGTGCTGGCAAGTGGACGAGAGATGCTTTCGCCATTAGCGCACTACATGACGAGTCCTGTGTTCACCATGCCCGATCACAGCTCAATTAGCGATGCGCTTTTGCAACTGAAAATGCATGCAATTAAACGCATCGTGGTGGTGGATGAGAAAGGTAAGTTGGTGGGGGTGGCGACACAGAGCGAGTTAGTGGGATTCGCTTATGGCTCGTGGGTCAATATCCTGCGTAGCCACACAGCAGAGCTGCACGAATTGGTTGGCATGCTTCAAGAAAAAACACGCAACCTAGAGATGCTCACCGTCACGGATACGCTGACGGGCTTGGGTAACCGACGCTTATTACACAAGCACATGATGGAGGAAATTGAGCGCATGAGGCGTTATGGCTCGGCCCCGTTTTCATTGGTTATCGTTGATATTGATCTGTTCAAAAGTGTGAACGATCAGTTTGGCCATTTGGTGGGCGATGAGGTTTTGAAAGCGATTGCTGCCGAGATTGATCATTTGGTAAGGAAGACCGATACCGCCGTACGTTGGGGAGGCGAGGAGTTCGCCGTGCTTCTGTCCAATACGCCGCTAGCTGCAGCGGCGGCACTGACGGATCGTCTGCGTGGCATCATTGAGCAGCTTAGTTTTGCCGATGGCGCAAAAGTAACAATCAGTGCCGGCGTGGGTGAGTTCGTCAGCAAAGAAGATGAGGCGACTTTTTTTCAGCGGGTGGACAGGGCGCTGTACACGGCCAAAGCGAATGGACGCAATCAAGTTAAGGTTGATCTGGGCTGGTAGATTTCCTGTATGTGCTGAGTTGTGGCAATACGCACTCAGCATTTTCAGAAGTTACGGCGGCAATTTCTTCGATGTGCATGCCGCGTAATGTGGCTAACTCTTGGGCAATTTTAGTCAGATATTCCGGCTTGTTCGGTTGCCCCCGTTCCAAAAAATCGGGCGGAATATCCGGCGCATCCGTCTCCAACACAATACTTACCAAAGGCAAGGTTGCCGCTAAATCACGCAATTTTGTGGCGCGCGAATAAGTCATTGCACCGCCGAATCCCAGTTTGAATCCCAGTTTGATGAACTCATCTGCCTGTTGTCGACTGCCATTGAAAGCGTGGGCAATACCTCCACGTACCTTATGCAGGCGCAAATTTTTCAAGATGGTGTCCGTCGCTTTACGAATGTGCAGCAACACGGGCAGATCGAACTCGCGCGCTAACTTCAGTTGTTCCACGAAGAAAAATTCCTGCCGAGCTTGGTCGTAATGATTGATGAAGAAATCCATGCCGATCTCGCCCACTGCGATGGGGTTATGCTGCTGTAGATAGTCGCGTAATACGAGCAAGTCATCAGGCGTCGCCGTATCGGCGTACATCGGATGGATGCCATATGCAGGAGCGCAGTTCGGAAACTGTTCGCACAACGAGCGCACGATGTCGAAGTTGGCACGCGTGACTGAAGGCACAACGATGCGACTTACACCTGCAAGTTGAGCTTCGCGCACGATGTCGGTTTGTGTCCCGCCGAATTCATCGGCATCTAGATGGCAGTGGGTGTCGATAAGCATGGTAAGGCGTTGTCGTGTGGGAATCGCGGTGATTGGCTATGTTAAACTCGCCCAATCAATTTAGCGAGGCAACACCATGTCTGGAAACACATTCGGCACACTCTTCACCGTCACTTCATTCGGCGAATCACACGGCGCAGCCATCGGTTGCATCGTGGATGGTTGCCCACCTGGCATGGAATTGAGCGAAGCAGACATCCAACTCGACCTCGACCGCCGCAAGCCCGGTACATCGCGCCACGTCACCCAGCGCCGCGAATCGGATACTGTAGAAATTCTTTCTGGCGTGTTCGAAGGCAAGACCACTGGCACCCCCATCGCATTGCTCATTCGCAACGAAGACCAGCGCAGCAAAGACTACGGCAACATCGCCGACACTTTCCGCCCCGGCCATGCCGACTACACCTACTGGCAGAAATACGGCATCCGCGACTATCGCGGTGGCGGTCGTGCATCTGCACGTGAGACAGCGGGGCGTGTCGCTGCAGGAGCGATTGCTAAGAAGTGGTTGGCAGAACGTTATGGCGTGCAAGTGCGCGGCTACCTCGCACAACTCGGCGAGATCAAGATCCCATTCAAAAGTTGGGGCGACGTGACCGCCGAAGGCAACAGCTTCTTCGTGGCTGATGCCAGCTATGTTGGTCAACTAGAAGACTACATGGACGCCCTGCGTAAATCGGGCGATTCCATCGGCGCAAGGCTTGCCGTGGTGGCGCATAACGTGCCCGTTGGTTGGGGCGAGCCTGTGTTCGACCGCATCGATGCCGACATCGCCCATGCCTTGATGGGTATCAACGCCGTGAAGGGAGTGGAGATCGGCGCGGGTTTTGATTGCGTCACTCAGCGCGGCAGTGAACACGGTGACGAGCTCACGCCAAACGGCTTTGCTTCCAACAATGCAGGCGGCATCCTCGGTGGTATCACCACAGGCCAAGACATCGTCGCCCAGTACGCCATTAAACCCACTTCCAGCATTCGCATCGAACGCAACTCCATCAATAAAGCGGGTGAGGCAGTGAAGGTCTCGACCGAGGGGCGGCATGATCCTTGTGTGGGGATTCGCGCTACGCCGATCGCGGAGGCGATGTTGGCGTTGGTGTTGATCGATCATGCGATACGGCATAGGGCGCAGAATGGGGATGTGGTTTGTGAGACGGTGAAAATTCGGTAATCCACACTTGGACGCAGAAAATATTCATCAGGTCTTTGATTGGCTTTGGACCTCTGGGCAATTATCAAAAAAAGATGTTGCTGACTTATCAACATTTGAAGTTGATGTAGTTATCAATCTGGCACTTCCAACGGCATCCAATGCTTTGACAGGTGAGGCTGAACTGGTGACTAGGCAAGGAATAGCTTACATACATATTCCCGTGGAATGGGAGCAGCCTGAGCTTTATCAGTTGGAACAATTCTTTGGTGTTGTTAAAGCATTTGAGGGGCGTAATGTTTGGGTGCATTGCGCAAAAAACATGAGGGTCTCTGTTTTTATTTATCTTTATCGCAGATTGTGCCTTTTTGAAAGCGATGAAACTGCGACATTTCCAATGCGGGAGATTTGGACACCAAATGAAGTTTGGGGCAGTTTTATTGATGAGGCTTTACGTAAAGTTAGCAAGCGTAGGATGGGTTGAGCAAAGCGATACCCATCGAAAACAGTCGGGGGTAGCCCGACAGCAAGTTCCTTTCTTTTGCTTCGCCAAAAGAAAGGAACCAAAGAAAAGTCGACCCCAGTGCGCCGCTGCTTCGTAGTTCCCTGCGTTGCTCGACTGGTCAGGCGGCTGCGGAACTCGCGCTACGCGCTCAGACAGTCCTCGCCGAAATCCCCTGACCAGCCTGTGCTACTCGGCGGCGCTCAGGGGAAGGAAGTTCAAAGGCGGTGAAGCGGTTTTGTGTCCGCTGCGCGCACGAGTTTTTTGTTGGGGCGAGGCGGGCGTTGCCCGCCTCGCGGGTTCTGGGTTTGGGGTTTTGCTTTTGATTTTCATTCCCTTCTGTAGCGCTGAGGGCGGGCGATAAAATTGGGGAGAAGGCGAGCACTGTTTGAGCACGTGGCCGCGTAGCGGATCGTGCGAGTTGCGCAGCCGCCCAATTTTATTGACTGACCGAAGGAACCCGAAGGGCGCTACAGCAGGGTCGCTTTCTTTTTGGTTACTTTTTCTTGGCGAAGCAAGAAAAAGTGACTAGCTGTCGGGCTACCCCCGACGAAGTTGATTTATTAAAAGGAAGTAAAAATGTTCACTCGTTCCTTCACCTTCTTACTACTTGCGCCCCTATTCCTATTAAGCGCTTGCTCAACGATGATCCCTAAGGAGTACGTTGTTTCGCAAAGCCAGCTCGCTCGTGCGTGGGCTAAGTCATTTCCTTTGCAGCGTCAGTTGGGTAATGGTTTGATGAGTACGACGATTGCGATGCCGGAGGTGGGGTTTTTGGCGGCGCAGAATCGGGTGTCGTTGGCAACGAATTTTTCGGCTTCTTCTGTATTGGTGGGCGGTTTGCAGGGGCGCATTGGATTGACGGGGGCATTGCGTTACGACCCCGCACAGCGTGCGCTATATATGCAAGATCCTAATCTGGAGACGTTGCAGGTGGCACAAGGATCGGACGCATTGGGGGAGACGTTGCGTCCGGTGTTGAACATGATGTTGAGTGAGTACCTGCGCTCGAATCCTTTGTATCAATTCAAAGAAGATGAGATGCATTATGCGGGTACGGACATTGATATCACCTCGGTAGAGGTGGTGGCGAGTGGTATCAAATTTCATATCAAGCCGCGTTGATTAGAAGCGGCATCTCGATGAATCTGACTCAAATTAAATGGCTGACCTTGTTCGTGTTGTGTATCAACACGCTGGGTATGGTCACGCCCATCATCAATGCAGGCGATTCGGTGACCTATGCGGCGCTGTCGCAATACATTGCGACGCATAACGATTGGGCGTTTCTGGTGTTGGATGGTCAGGAGTGGTTGGATAAGCCGCACTTCCCTTTCTGGATCACGGCGCTGTCCTTCAAGTTGTTCGGCATCAGTGCATTCGCGTACATCTTGCCGGGCTTTCTCTTTCATCTGATCGGCGGCTATTACACTTATCGCATCGCTCGTATGTTCTATGGGCGTGAGGCAGCATGGCTGTCGCTGCTGGTGTATGTGTCGGCGTTCCACATGATGTACACCTCGACCGAGGTGAAGGCGGAGACCTTCCTTACGGGTAGCATCATGGCGGCTTCCTATTATTGGTTGCGCTACGACGGCGCATCGAAACTGAAGTATCTGTTGTTGGGTGCGTTGTTCAGCGGCGTGGCGATGATGACCAAAGGCGTGTTCACGCTCATCACTATCACCAGTGGTCTAGTGTGTATGTGGATGTACCAGAAGCAGTGGCACAAGCTGTGGAGTGCGAAGTGGTTAGCAGCCCTTGGTCTGTGTGTCGTGTTCACTGCGCCCGAGTTGCTTGCGCTGTATCTGCAATTCGATGCGCATCCAGAGAAGTTGGTGTTCGGACGCACGGAGGTGTCGGGCATCAAGTTCTTCTTGTGGGATAGCCAGTTCGGGCGTTTCTTCAACACCGGTCCGATCAAGGATGCGGGCGGTGCGCCGTATTATTTTGTGGCTGCATTCTTGTGGGCGTTCTTGCCGTGGGTGGCGGTGTATGTGGCGGCGATGGTCTCGGGCATACGCAACTTCACCGTACGAAGTGTCGCTGAGCGCTCGCAGTTCGTATATCTGTGCGCGGCGTTCTTCATCACCTTCATCATGTTCAGTGCGACGAAGTTCCAGTTCGATTACTACACGGTCATCATCTATCCGTTCGCCGCCATTCTTTGTGGCCATTATTTGGCTGACGTGTTGGTTGAGATGGAAGGGCATCGCAAGTTGTTGATCGCACAGATCGCTACCACGCTGTTGCTGGTGCTGATGGTGGCGGGTCTTGCGCTCTACGTCGGTGCGATGTCGCTGACCGCAGTGGTGGTGGCGATGTTGGTTGCTACCGCGATATACGCCTTCGTCTATCGTGCGCGTCTGCGTACCAATATGCTGTTGGTGTTGCCCGTGTTCGCTGTATCGATGTTGTATGTGTTTTTGACGCAGATGGCGACGGTGACTTACCTCTCGGCGAGCATCCCATATAACGTTAACAAGTTGCTAGTGGATAAGCCGAGTGCGCCTATCTATGTGTTACAGATGGATGTGATCGTGTCGCGCGAGTTGGCACTGTACAACACGTCACCCTGTTATGCAGTGGGTGATGTGGCGAGTTTGCCGAGTAAGGGAGAGAGCTACTATCTGTTGGTGCGTGCGGCTCAACTCGACGAGCTAGGTGTGGACTTGGGTAAGGTGGAGCAGATCGCTCAAGGTGATTGGGTGGTGCACAAGACTGGGACGTTACCGCGTTTGCTTAAATTGGCAAAGGGTGAAGAGCTGTTGGAAGACATCAGGTTGGTGCGGGTTACGCCTGCATTGCAGTGACTGCAACATCCCTTCCCCCTTGCAGGGGGAAGGGGCTGGTTGAAGTTTAGGTTGATGTCTTAGCGTTTCACGCGTTGATACAGCCTGAAGCGTTCGTCCTGTTTGCCCTGACGTCCGCCTTCCCATAATTTATCCCAACCGACTTCGTTTTCAATGGGCTTGGAGATGCGATCTCCTTGTACGAGTAGGAGGTCACAGGTGCTGACGGATTTTTGACGTAGCTTGATGTTGCCAAAGTATTCAAGCATGGCGCGTTGGTTGTCGCCTATGCGTACGTCGGCGATGCATTTGTACTGTTTGGGTAAGTTGTTTTTTAAATCAACGACCATATAGCGGTAGCTCTTGCTCGCATCTAGCAACGGTAGCCAGAGCGTCATGGCAAGAATCCAGATCAAGCTAATACCTGCCGACCAATTGATGAGTGAGCGGCGTACTGAGCGCCCCACCCGCCATACGATAAATATCCACAATACGCTGACGACGACGGCGATCCAGAAGGTGAAAGGATCAAATACGGGGACGAAATTCGGTTGGCGTTCTTGCAAGCGTTTGGTTAGCCAAGCTCCGTTACTTACAAGCAAACCTGTCCAGCCAGACCACAGCACAACCGCCAGTAAAGCAAAAGTCATCATGCCGAACCAATCGAGCGCATTGGCTGCGCCGCGTCGCAGTGTTGAGAGCGCGGCAGTGGCAAGTAGTGCGATGGGGAGCAACATGGGCATCGCGTTTTGATCGTTGATGTCTCGTACACCGCTTAACACGATGAACATCACGATGAAGCTCACCAGTAAAAGCTGGAATTCCGGCTCATTCCACACGCGTTTGCGTGCTTCCCAAATTGTCCAAGCAGCAAGCGGAGCTGCGGGCCAAGCTAACCAAGGTAGGGCTTCTATGTAATAGAACACTTGTTGGTACTGGCCGCTTTGCGCGTATTCGAACCAGCGGCCAATGTTGCGAGTCCACGCCCAATCCAAGAACAATTCAGGCGAGTGTTGATATAAAAGATAGGGCCACACGGTTAGCCAAGGCAGGGCGCATAAAAAAGCGAGGCCCAGCGTGACTAAATAGTTACGCGTGCGCCAGTGGCGGAAGAGTAAGAGTGTGATGCTGATGAAGAAGAACAGCATCGGCGCGATGAAGCCTTTGCTCATAAAACCGATGCCCAGACCTAGCCCTAGAAATAGCCCTGCAAGTTGCGGGCGGCGTAGGCTAAGCGCGTATCCATACAACATCATGGCGCAGCCAGTCAGAAGGGCGTTGTCTGTGAGTATCTCGTGTGAGCGAATCAGCATGCCGAGGCAGCCGATGAGAATGACTGCGGCTGGCCAACCGCGATTGTTGCCGAATAGCTCGCGGCCTGTGAGTCCAATAAACAGTAGCGTTAACGCGCTGTAAAAGCCAGATGCTAAGCGTGCGCCATCATGTAGTGGCAGTAGCGATGAGAATAGCTGGGCAAACAGTGTTGCCGTCCAATAATACAGCGGGGGCTTATCTAAATAGGCATCTCCGGCGAGGGTGGGAATAAGCCAGTCGCCATTTTGAATATAGTGATAAATGAGGCCAAAACTGTACGCTTCATCAGGCTTCCAAGGATCATGCCCAATAAGCCCTGTGAACACCCAAACGCCACACAATAAGAAGAGCAGCCACGCCTTAAGGGTGGTGATCTCCGGCTCCTTCATTTGTGTGTAGTAGGCGTACATTTATGTGAATGGGCGATTAATCGTATTCTGCAAAAGAAAAAGGCAGCCAACGCTGCCTTTAACCTCAATGCTTATGCGCAAATCCTTAAGCAGCAGTTTTGGCGCCAGTCTTGTACTTGTTGTTGAATTTCTCAATACGGCCAGCCGTATCAACAATCTTCTGTGTACCAGTGTAGAACGGATGGCACTCGGAGCAAACTTCGACGTGCAGAGCTGGTTTGCCGATAGTGGAGCGAGTGGTGAATTTGTTGCCGCAGCTGCAAGTAACAGCGACGTCGTCGTATGCGGGATGTGTATTGGCTTTCATGATGTTCTTCCTAATTCAAAATTGGGCGCGGCGGTTGTACGCGCACGGATACCTATAAGGGCGCGCATTATCCATAAAAAGAGAGGCTTGGGCAAACTCTTTGTTTTAAGTGGCACAAGGGGGCGGATTAAAATTTAAGCAGCAGCCCTGCCCAAGTAGTGCTCACTTTGATTTTTGATGAGGTTCCCAGCTTCCCAAAACTTTCGTGTTGCAGGCGTAGTGCGAAGTCTTGGTTGAAATCGTACCGCAAGCCCAAGCCTGAACTAACACTATTGTTGTACTCATGAACGACGGCATGCCATTTTTCATTGGTGCTTGTGATAACTGATATTTCCGTTCCTGCATTGGAGTTCAAGACGCCGAGTTTGCCAGTTAAGGAGAGTGCATCACTAATGTGTAATGTTCCAGAGCCAGCGATCTCCCACCCAATAGCCCCCCATGTCCTTACGTAAGGGATAGGGCCGCTTCCGGGTACTCCTGATGGGGTGGCAGCAAGTGTTCCCCATTCTCTCGCCTGCCCGAAATCTCCGTAACTGATTTCTAGCCCCCAGTTGGGCGTAAAATGGTAGCCGTAACCCAAGCGATACACTTTATCTTTTTCAGAGCATGTTGCATTGGTGGAATATGAGGATGCACAGGTTCCAACAGAGTTGGAAAGGCCGGCATTCACAGATATATAAGAACTATATTTGCTGGTAGTCCGGTTGGCGGCGTGGGCCGACAAAGTGAATGAAAAGAATACAAAGACAAGCCATAACCTAATAAATACCATTCTGAATCTCCTGTTCATCTTAGTTCTCTTGGCGGTGCCGTAACTGGGTGTAATTAGACTGCCAATGTGAGTAGCCTATATAGATTGGCGAGTTATACGACCTGTCCGCGTTCGATGCAGATGCCTACTTGCTTGCAGTTACGGATAGCGTGCAATTTGGCAACGCTGACTTTCACCCAAGGAGCGCCAAAATCTTTGAGGATAATTTGGGCGATGTGCTCGGTTAGCGCCTCTAACAAAGAGAAGTGACCTTCACTCAATATAGTCTGTAAGTGTTGTGCGACCTGAGAATAGTCGAGCGCGTCGCTGATGTCATCGCTGTGGAAGGCTCGGCTGTTCGGCAAGGCGATGTCGATGTCGAGTTGCAATGTTTGTGGCACGCGTTTCTCTCTTTCATAGACTCCAATGAGGGTGACGACTTTGAGTTCGCGAATGAAAATGATGTCCATATCAAGCATGAGGGGGCTGTTTGGTGGCAATAAGGCATTCAAGTAGAATGCGGCGCTTTCGCATTTTAAGGTAATCCAGATGATGACCCTAGTTTTTGTTGTATGTGCCTACTTGTTGGGTTCGGTTTCTTTTGCGGTGTTGATGAGTAAGGCTTTCGGCCTCGCTGACCCGCGTACCTATGGTTCGGGCAATCCCGGCGCAACTAATGTTTTACGCAGTGGTAAGAAGGCGGCAGCGATTTTGACCTTGTTGGGCGATGCGGCTAAAGGCTGGCTTGCCGTGTTTCTTGCCATTCAATTCGCGCCTCATGATGGCGACGGGTTGTTGATGGTCGCATTGGTGAGTTTGGCGGTATTTCTAGGGCATGTGTTCCCGATTTTCCTGCAATTTAAGGGGGGCAAAGGTGTAGCAACCGCGCTGGGTGTGTTGCTTGCTTTAAGCGGATGGCTGGGCTTGGCTGTTTTAGGTACTTGGTTGTTAGTAGCGCTGGTGTTTCGCTACTCATCGTTGTCTGCCTTGATCGCCGCAGTTGCTGCCCCTATATATGCAATGTTGTTTCAGTTACGTCCCGAGCTGGTTTTTGCTACTGCAATTATGTCGATGCTCCTGATTTGGCGCCATAAGAGCAATATTCAAAATCTGATGACTGGGAAAGAATCCAAAATCGGCGGCAAAAAGAAAGAAGAAGCTCAATCTGTATAATTTAATTCCTGTAAGTCCCAGCGCGGCTTCACGTTGAAGCGATAGCCGTGCTGCGCTTCTTGATGCTGTAAGCGCATCGCGCCTGCAAAGGCAATCATCGCGCCGTTGTCGGTGCAAAATTCCAGATCCGGATAAAACACACTGCCCCCACGCTTATTGATGTCGTGATGTAAGCGTTCGCGCAACAACTTATTCGCCCCGACCCCGCCTGCAATGACCAACTGATTTAGTCCGGTTTGCCCTAAGGCTGTAATCGCTTTTTGTGCCAACACATCCACAATAGCCTCTTGCGCGGCGTGAGCGATGTCGGCGCGAGTTTGCTCATCAAGTTGATGTTGTTGGGTTAGCGTCAGAACGGCCGTTTTTAATCCACTGAAACTAAAGTCAAGGTCGCCACTGTGCAGCATTGGGCGTGGCAGCTTGAAACGCCCGGCTTTCCCGCTCAGGGCTAGCTTTGCGAGTAATGCCCCGCCGGGATATTCCAAGCCGAGTAGTTTGGCGCTCTTGTCGAATGCTTCCCCCGCTGCGTCATCAATTGATTCTCCTAATAATGTGTAGCGACCAATACCATCAACGCGCATTAGTTGAGTGTGTCCGCCTGAAACAAGTAGTGCAACAAAGGGGAAGGTTGGTTTGGGATTGGATAACAGAGGGGAAAGCAGATGGCCCTCTAGGTGGTGTATACCAATGGTGGGGATGTCTAATGTGTAGGCGAGCGAGTTAGCTACGCTTGCGCCTACTAATAGCGCACCAGATAGTCCTGGGCCTTGTGTGTAGGCAATGGCATTGATTTCATCAAGTGTGCAGCCTGCATTTAGCAGAGCTGAGCGTATGAGTGGCAGGATATGCCTGACGTGATCGCGTGAAGCCAGCTCGGGCACGACGCCACCATACTCATTATGCAAAGCAATTTGCGAATGTAGCGTGTGTGCTAGCAAGCCGCGCTCGGAATGAAATAAGGCAATCCCAGTTTCATCGCAAGAAGACTCAATTCCAAGTGTTATCAATGACATTTGTTGCCTTTCAGAGAGGTGGGCATTGTAGTCAGGAATGTGAATACGCAGGCTCTTTTGAAGAGTATTTCAAATTTATTTCACGAAAGTGTTGACGTGGGCTTTTGAATCCCTATAATGCGCACCTCTTCGCTGCTGAGGCAGACGAAGGAAGAATAAAAAGTTCCTTAAAAATATATATAAAACAATCGATTAGTGTGGGTGACTGTGCTGAGGTGGGTGAGTTTTGCTTAGG
>JAQTUV010000010.1 GCA_028707175.1 Sideroxydans sp. | reverse complement strand
GCGTTAGCATTGCTAATTTAAATGAGCATTTACGCGAGCTTGAAAGATGCGGTGTTAAGCTGGCAATTATTGATACTCCGCCGGCAGTGACTACAACCATCAAGATGGTCATTGCAGTTGCAGACCTTGTGTTAATTCCAACCAGGCCAAGCCCACACGATTTACGTGCCGTTGGTTCTACTGTTGAAATGGTTGAGTCAGCCAATAAGCCAATGATATTTGTTATCAATGGTGCAGCCGCGCGCGCTCGGATTACAGGTGAAGCTGCAATCGCCCTTTCCCAGCACGGTACCGTAGCACCTGTCACTATTTATCAGCGTACTGATTTCGCAGCATCAATGATTGATGGCCGCACTGTGCAAGAAATTGATCCGGGAAGTCGATCAGCAGGCGAAATTAAAGAGTTATGGAAATACGTATTTAAGAAACTACGCAAGTAGATATTTAGCTTAATATATATTTGAGGATTTATGAAAATGGCTAAAACAGCAACTTTAAGTTCTGGCCTTGTCGCCAGAAAGGGCGCAGCTGTTCCAACTGTAACAGAAACAGATGCCGAACACTTATCACCAGCTCCCCCAATCAAGAAGACAGAAGCAGGCTATTACAAGGCCCTGACTGTAAAACTAGACAAAGAAAGATTTCACAAACTAAAACAAGCTGGACTAATCGCAGATAAAAGTAGCCAAGAAATTTTTGTTGAGGCTCTGGATGCTTATCTAAGCAAAGATGTTTAACAACTCATCTGAGTCGAGTTAAAAAGTAACGGGAATCAAGCAAAGGTTTACGACATGGCAAAGGCAAAACCTAAAAAGGATGACGTGGCTATACCCCCCACAAAATCAGATTTCAGTGGGCAACAACTTGACTTGTTCCAATCGTTTCTCTGCAACACCGAGAACGAACGTGACCGGCTGTCCAATACCTTCGATCTATGGGATAGTGTGCCGCGTTATTCTGTATCACGTCAGGCAATGGACAAGATGCGCAAAGCGGGAACGTTCACACAGTTGCTGAGCATCCCATTCAACTATCGTGGTCGCGAATTAGAGGCCATCATTCAACCCGCGTGGATACAGAACAAGGACAGTACTGTCACAGGTTATTATCCTAGTGCAAATGAAGAACTAATCGAAGATGCTTTACGCAAAATCGCTGCCGAACAGAATTATGGGTATTTTAATAAACCAAATTACCGTAGTGGGGTGGTCTTTTCGCTGCATATGTTGCGAGAAGAATTAAAAAAACGAGGCCACACCCGATCCTATCAACAAATCGTTTTAAGTCTACGAATCCTCGCCAGAAGCTCGATTGAAATTGCCACGACAGACGACAAAAATGGAGAGGGGTTCTCAATCAATCCGTATTTTTCCGGATTGTCGGCGGTATCCAGAAGTAAGCTTGATGACGATCCAGATGCAAAATGGATTGTGCAATTTCACCCACTAGTAACACAGGCAATTGATGCGGTGACCTATCGCCAATTCAACTATGCACAAATGATGAGACATCGAACCCAGCTCGCCCGCTGGCTACACAAACAGCTTTCTCTCAAGTTTACATTTGCAAGCTTAATCACTTCGTTCGATATGCGTTTCAGTACAATCAAACGTGATAGTGCTTTGCTGGAAGGCTACAAGCTGCAACGTCAAGCAGTCGCGGCACTCGATGACGCCCTTGACGAACTCAAAGCTAGTGGGGTGTTAAGTTCTACTCAAAAAAACGAGATACGCGGCGAACGTGCCAAGCTAGAAGATGTAATTTACACACTGACTGCCTCTCGGGATTTCATTACAGAAATCAAAGCAGCCAATAAACGACAGTCTTTAAGTGAGAAAAGCAAAGAAATCATTGTAGAAAAAAATATCCCGGCCAAAAAGCGGTAGTTATAGGTGACGGGTCAAGGCGTTTTACGGTAGCTATAGGTGACGGGTTGCGGTAGTTATAGGTGACAGGAGGCTTTTTCATACCAAATATCCCTATAGCCTGGCCTCAATTCCGGTAGTTATAGCTGACGGATCAGCCGAAAACCGGTAGTTATAGCTGACGGGTTGTAAAAAAACCGGTAGTTATAGCTGACAGGTCAGGTTTTTGAGGTCTGGACTAAGAAGATAGAAGCCAATTTTTAGCCTAATTTCATCAACAAATGGTAGTTATAGCTGACGGGTAGTTTCATTAAGTCATTGTAAATAAATAGAAATAATGCCGTTTTTTTGCTCTTATTCTTTTAATCTTTATTTAATCTTTATTTAATCATGCTTCCACGAGAGAACATTCAGAACAACAAAGGTAGAGCCAAAACTTATCAGGTCAAACAGGTACTTTTAGCCATCAACAAGATTAAAGGGCGAATTCAAATGAATATTGAACATTACACCTATCGAGTTACCTGGTCGCCAGAAGATAATGAACATGTCGGTCTCTGTGTCCAACTGCCTTCCTTGTCCTAGTTGACCACTACGGCTGAAGAAGCTTTGACCTATATCAGACAACTGGTTGCCCAAGCCATCAAAGATATGCGAAGCAATGGTGAAGTCATTCCAGAACCGCTGTCAGAAAAACACTACAACGGTGAATTTAGAGTGCGCATACCGCCAGAAGTACATCGCACGTTAGCCATGCAAGCTGCGGAGCAGGGCATTAGCCTAAATCGTTTAGCCAGTGCAAAGTTAGCCGGATAGAATTTAGAATAAACCGGAAGATGTATGGCAAGCCAATTAACGAAAACTAAAAAATCAGCAAATTACCGTAATTGCCATCCTTGGCAATTATACCAGCAAACGGTTGATTTGGCTTTTTAATATTGGTTAGTAAGCCATCAATTCCTGATCACACAACAGCACCGGCAAGGCCACACCATTCAACAAGGCTTTTTGTTTTACGCCAGAAGGGAATAGGGCAAGGCGGGGTTTAAGGGCTAAGAGATTTTTAGCTAGGTGTCGTTTTCTTTGAACCAGTGGTTTTTGCCGGCTGATGGCTGCTAAGGGCCTGTATGAGTTCGGCGGCTTGGTCTTTCGTGGCCTCCAGTTGTCCGCGTAATTGAGCGGCTTCCTCGCGGGCCGTGGCGGCTTGTTTGTGTGCGTTGTCTCTATCGGCCTCGATTTTCGTTAAACGTTCGGTAACACGGTGAGTTTCTTCAGCGGTGCGCTTGCGCTGTTCTTGATGGGTTTCTTCGGCGGCAACGGCTTGGGCTTTTACGGTCGCCAGATCTGCGCGTACCTGGTCACGTTCAGCGGTTAACGATTGAACCGATTTTTTCTGCTCGGCAAGTTCCGTTCGGATTCTTTCAAATTCAATTGCGTGTTGTTCATTAGCCGTCTTAGCAGTTTGTTCAGTTAACGCCAGGCGTTCTCGCAATTGCGCCAATTCTACGGCTTGTTGTTGACTAATGGCCTGAGTTTCGGCCAGGCGCTTTTCAAATACTTCCGATTCGGCTCTGACTTCATTCAGTTTAGCTTCCAAATCATCGACCGTGCTGGAGGCATCCGCTAATTCACGTTCGGCCTGTTCCCGCTGATCGCCGGCGGCTCTGACCACTTCCGCAACCCGGCGCTCTGCTGCTTTTACGGCTTTGTCGTTTAACTCAACGGCCAGCATGGAAAGGCGTTCTGTGAGTGTTTTAGTGACCATGGCCACTTCCTCAGCCACCTCGATAGGCAATTCCGCTACCGGTTCCGCTCGGGTCACAGACTGGCTGGACAAATATTCATCCCAGACCTGTTTAAGCCGACTGGGATTACCGCCACCAACCTTCTGGCGTAAAGCAAAGCCGGTGATATTGCGGCCAGCATCACGCAGCTCTTGACCGGCCTGAATGATGGCTTCCGGCGCAAATTCGGCAGGGCGGCCCGTTTGTATCGTGGTGGTTTGCATGAGGATTTCTCCTTTGAGGTGATGGGTTCAGTATAGCACAAAGAAAATAATAAACAAACTAATTTAGAAACAAATAAACGAACAAAGTAATAAACAAATAAACAAACTAATTTGTTATTTAATTGCTTCCGCATCGTGACAAATGACCTCCATTTGTAAAACCCGCGAAAATGGCTGTATTTGGGGTTTTTATTGCTTGGGATAGGGATTTGTATAGCTAAACTGGATAAATCGCCGCCACGGGCTTGAATCGGCGTTTTTGAGCCGGAAAGGCAAAAGCAATAGACTGCTTAAAGTGGGGTGGGGATGGGCTAAAAAAGTGTTGCCGGCATTGCCGCCGAAATCTTGTTCATCGTGGCTTCATCGGCTTGCACTCGCCACCGACCAGGCGCAAAGGATTCCAGACGGTAAACCGCCGTATTGGGCATAGGGAAACCCGACCGGAAGCGGCGAAAGGCTTTCATGCCTTGATGGTGTCGAGCGCTAAACCCCAATAGCTTCCAGGTCAGCAACGCAAACCAGATACCATGCCCGAACAGCACGGTTTTATCCGGCAGGCTATCCAGTTCCGGAATAAATGCCGTGACCCGTTGTTCAAATTCATGGAAGGTGTCGGCTTGTTCACCCATGCGTTGTTCCGGATCGGCGGCTTGCCAATAGGCTTCGGCAATCGGTCGGCGTTGTGCGCCAACCATACCTTGAATCAAGGCCGGATCAAGACATGAAAACTCGTTCAGTGCCGAATGAATCACCGGCTGCATCGATACCTTGTCACAAAAGGGTAGGGCAGTTTGATGGGTTCTCAGGAATTCAGAAACCACAATCCTGCTGGGTTGCAGATCGAGAACAGCGGCCAGTGCCTGAGCCTGGGCTTTACCCAACTCGGACAAGGGAATGGCATCGTGGGCCATCGTCACACCACCGGCATTAGCGATGCTTTCGCCGTGACGAATGAAGGTGAGGATTTTCATAGGGCCGTTTTCCGTTATTTTTGATAGTTCATCGCGTCATCGTCCCGCTTCCCACTTTTTATGGCAAACGCCAACCGTAGCTACTGGATGAGCCGTCGCCGTTGGGCACCGGATGCGGATAGCACAGGCCCTTTTCGATCTTCCAGCCCGGCTGATTGCAATGGATCAAGGCACCGAGGCTACCGGCTTGCGCCAATCGATAGGCGGTTTTACCTTCCGGGGTATTCGCCCAAGCGGCTGCGGCTTTTTCGTCCTTAGCCTCAGCATATCCAACGCCATAACCTAAGCTATATCCCGCATCGTAGGCCGTGCTGTGTAAATACCAGCCGAATCCCCCAAACGCCAAGAAAGTCAGCGCCAGACAACCTGCCGCCCACTGCCACATCTGTTTACTGGCGGTGTGATTCGCTACCTCCTGAGCGGTTCTGGCGATGGCTTTGGCCAAATCCGCTTTAGTGGCTTCCGCCGAAGCCAACATCATGCTATCTGCCGTGTCCTTGAAACCGGCCAGGGTTTCACTGGCGGCCAGCGCTATCGCCTTCGGAAACCGTTCGTACTGATCCTGGTAATACTGCAAAGCCATCAATACTAACCACAGGGCGTCATTGTTTTTTAACTGTAGTGCATCCCTGACCCGGTAGAGCTGTTGGCGTTCGGTATCACTGGGTTGTCGTCCTAGCAGCTTGGCAAAGCTCTCGTCCAGGCTGTTGCCCCCCTCACTCATGAATCACCGTCTCCAGAACTTTCTTCACTTCGGTTTTCCATCTGGCCAGTTCCGCCCGGTTGCCTATCGGCAGTTCTTTTAAGGCTTTGGCGATACTCAGCCGTTTACTGTAAATATCGTCGCTAACCCGATCCGCCAAGTCCGGAAAGTTGAGTGACAAACCCCCGCGCGATTCGACCGCGGTACGAATCTTAGAACCGTTGTACAGCTCAAACTTCTTTTCCTCGCCGAAATAACCGTTTCTGACCACATGCACCCTGCTGTCCGGAATCGCGTCCATGTATTCCTTGAGTAGTTCCAGACTATCCCGCTGCCGGTTAATCACCCACAGCGTCACCAGATCGCGTTTCAATTCCGCCAGTGTGCTATTCAAGGTAGCGCCATAGGCACTAACGCCCTGGTTATTCCTGGCGGCGGTATTGATCACCACCACGCTATCGGGTTTGCTATCGCACAAATTCACCAATTGTATCCAGCCATCCGCCTCATCCAGATTGAGCAATTGGGTTTCCACGCACTCGCCATAACCTTTCCAGACATCCGGGTTGCTGGTATCCGATTCAATCAACAACACGCTTTCGCCTTGTTCTTGCAAATAATCGATGATAGCCATCGACACCATGCTTTTACCGACACCACCTTTGCTACCGCCGATCAAAACTATTTTTTTAGCCATGATGATTTTTCCTTAAATTAAGCTGCTGATTCAATGAGACTGATTAACCCATCTTTAAATATCGTCACTGTCCGGTTTCGGCGTAAAGGATGCCTTGGATGATTGATCTGATTTATCCAATTGATGGGTATCATCTTGTTTTTTATCTTCTGGCGTTATCCTGTTTTGTTGCTCTTTTTTAGTGTCTTTTTTAAGTTCACTCTTAGGTTCTTTTTGTTCTTTATTTTTCCCGGCTTTAATCCGCTGTAAATAGCTCTTCAGAGTAGGCGTTGTAATGTCCAAGCCTTCGCCGCGTAAAGTTTCCGCGATTTGATCCAGGGTATAACCGCGTTTTTGTAAGAGTGCGATCTCTTTTGATAGCAACTTTACCGCATCCTGTTTACTGTGTTCCTGCTTCTTTTTCTCGATGACCGGCATGTTTTTCAACTTAGCCGCAATCGCCTCTAATTTTTCATTGGTGTATCCCATCGAATCACTCCGTTGCTTACTGTGTTCAATACTGTTTATCGGTAGACAGCATAAAACGAATTGTCGTGATTGAAAAGCGGTTTTAAACCGTCTAAGATCGTACTCTTTAAGTAAGCCTAAACATTGATACAGGATGGCCCTTGGAATACACATACTAGCGTATGCGTTTCCAAGGGACGCCAGACCATTCGGCGCTACGCTTCTCACAGTCCGGCTCAATCCTGCCAGGGGATGCCCCTGGACCCCCTAATGCGCGGCGCTATCGCTTCTTGCATTCAAGACACATAGCTCGATACGGCACGGCATGGTGTACAGCCACCATCTGTCAACGCCGCACTGATGTGGTCGAAAACCACGTCAGATCATGGCTGAAACGAGTCAGCGGCGAGGATGCTATGACACCAATACCCCTTAACAAAAGTTATGGAATTTAAAAGGAGATAGCCACATGGTATTCGAAACACTCGGCGTTGAACCGCTGGACGCCATGCTACGACTGCGCCTCACGGCCAGCGAAAAAGAACGCCTGCGCGAAGACGCCGACCTAGCGGCCTTAAGCATGTCGGAACTGGTGCGCCGCCGCTACTTCGGCAGGCCGATTATCGCCAATGCGGATGCGATCATGATTAAAGAACTGCGCCGCCTGGGCGGCTTAGTTAAACATGTGCATAACGAAAGCAACGGCGTCAACAGCAAGGAAACCGCCGAGGTTCTGGTGGCGCTGAAAGCCTACATAGAGAGTTTAAGCTGTGGTCGTCAAAAAAATTAAGAACCCGAAAAAGTCCGCCAGCAAAGCCGGCCGTATCGGCGGGCTATTGGATTACATTCTCAACCCCGAAAGCAAAAATGAAAACGAGAAGTGCGTCTATGCCGGTTCACGAGGGTTTTTGACGGACAGCCCCCAAAGCCAGAAAGCGGAAATGCTAGCCTTGTCCCAGGAGGCGGTCAGAAGCAAAGACACCGTCAATCACTACGTCATCAGCTGGCAAGAAGGCGAACAACCCAGTCATCAACAGATAGACGAAGCGGTGGACCTCTTCCTGGATGAATTGGGACTGAACGATCACCAGACCGTCTACGGCCTTCACGCCGACACCGACAATCTGCACTTACATCTGGTTATCAACCGGGTGCATCCGGAGACCCTGAAAGTCATCAAGCCGAATAAAGGCTTTGATATTGAAGCCGCCCATAAGGCGATAGCCCGCATCGAACACACCCAAGGCTGGAATCGTGAACAACACGGACGCTATCAAGTATTGGAAAACGGCGAGCTGGGCCGGGAGCACATCGACACGGCGTTGGATACGGCGCGAAAGCAGCGGCAACCCGATCAGGTCACGCGAGACCATGAGCAACGTACTGGCGAGAAATCGGCGCAACGGTTGGCGATTGAGGACGGCGCCGCCATCATCCAATCGGCAACCGATTGGCAAACCTTGCACCGGAAACTGGCTGAAAAAGGCATCCGCTATGAAAAGAAGGGCAGTGGGGCCATGCTGTTTGTCGGCGAGGTGGCCATCAAACCCAGTAGCGTGGATCGAGCAGCCAGTTTGCCGCATTTACAAAAACGCCTGGGGCCTTACCAGCCGCCCATTGACCGGTTAAACATCGTTGAGCGCGGACCGGAACCGATCCAGGCGGTACAACCCGGCTGGGAACGCTTTATTGCAGACCGGCAAGCCCACTATGCCGCCCGTAACGCCGCGACGCTAGCACTTCGAAAGCGCCAGGATGCAGAGCGCAAACAACTGGCCACGCAACAGAAAGCCAAACGCGAAACGATTTTAAAAGGCAGCTGGAAAGGCAAGGGCGATTTGCTGAATGCGATGCGCAGCGTCCTTGCCGCAGAGCAGGCTGCCGAGAAAGCCGGTCTCAAGGAAGGCGATCAACAGGCCTGGAAACAGTTACGCCAACAATACCGGCCCTTTCCGGATTACGAGCAATGGCTACGGCAACAGCAACAGCCGGAACAAGCGGATGTTTGGCGTTATCGCCATACCGAGCCACAGCGCATCCAAGGGGATACCACCGAACCGCCGACGCCGCGAGACATCCGCGCTTATACGGCGAGAATTCAGGGCCGGCAGGTTCACTATTTTCGGAAAGAGGATGTTGGCCAGACAACTCGGCGCGGCGGCGCGGCGTCTTTTGTCGACAAAGGCCGGGAGATCGATATTCACGACTGGCGGAACCGGGACTGCGTACTGGCGGCTTTGCAGTTGTCAGCGCAGAAATGGGGCCGCTTCCGGATTAACGGTAATCCTGAATACAAAGCCCTGTGCGTCGAGTTGGCCGCTGAACACGGCTTTAAGATCAATAATCCAGAACTGCAAACCGGCATCGAGAACGAACGGCGGCGGCTACAGCAGGCGAGGGCGCAGGCTGTGCAGAAAGAAACCGTACCGCAACCGGTACATGAGCTGAGCCGGGGACGGTAAGCTATCCGGCTGGCGCCCGTATTGGGGCCTGCTCACGAAACGGATAAAATCGTACGCTAAGCTTATCGGGGTTGTACGCCCAAACCCTCGGAATTTTTTTAATTGTTCTAAATCATACTGTTAATATAGTTCAGAATTGCTAATATACTTAAATCTGTTTGTTTAAGGCTCGAATTCTGCTAAAGCAAAGGATTCTCGTAAACGACCATTTGTGAGATTCTCAATATTTATTGTCATGATTGCTACCCAATGGGCGTTTCCAGTTCTCAAAACCTGTTCTCGAAATTGTTTTATGGATTTCACGACTGAGCATGAGTTTTGATAAGAATAAAATCCCTCTTATGTTGAGGGCTGTTCTCGTCAAAACACCTGAACGGAATCAAATCATTTCGGATTTATTATAATCATGTTATTGATATACATGCTTTAAAAAAATTCCGAGGGTTCGGGCGCAGAACCCCCAAAACCAAACAGCAACGCGATACCCTCTCGACCTTGGAAGCGCTGGCCGAGATCGGCATACCGGCCCAAAAAATCCGCTTGGTTTTCAATATGGTGGAATTAGATGAAACCCCGCAACGGGCATTCGCCGGTCTTTTTGACTATCACGCCAGCAAAAAGAATTTCACCCTCAAACCGGAGGCCGTCATTCATGTGAATGACATTTTTGGCAAGTTCAAGAGCTCCGAACAAAGTATTGCCGCTATTCTCCATGACCCTGCTGATTTGAAGGCGCAGCTCAAAGAAGCAACCGATCCGGTCGAAAAGCTGCGGATCGCCCAATTGATTGCGATCAAACGACTCGCGGCCGGTGTCACTGAAGAACTGGACAGCGTGTTCAAAACGCTCTTCAAGTAGGGGAATCCTCATGGCAAAAAGTACCGCCCTGGAGGCGCTCACCGCCGAATTACTCGGCGATGTAGGGTTGTTGCACGATCGGATCAAAAGCTTGCCCATTGAGCTGGACGCCTACGTGCAGCAAGCCAAAGAAGAGCTGGAAGTCGCCGTGCGCGAAATCGAGCTGCAAACCGGGGCGGCTATTGCCGCTGCTAAGCAACTCGATAGCCGGACTGAGGCCATGATGAACAACGTGGGGGACTATCTAGCGTCCCGCCGCAATGCCGAGGCGGAGGCGGCAACCATTGAAATTAGAGCAGCGGCCAACGCGGCATTGGCCAATACCGTTAAGCGAGTGGCAGAGGAGGCTAACGGCTATATTGCCCAATCGGTAGGAGCGCACTTATCGGCCACTATAGCGAAGCTGAAAGCAGCCGAGGACCAATTATCCAAAGCCACGGCTTCGTTCGGCTGGAAATGGGCCCTACTGGCCGGAGGCGCGGCGGCAGGTGGCATTGTGTCCGTGCTATTGGTAGCATGGCTGTCCATCGGGTGGCAACGCAGCCAAGTCGAAAGCCTAGTCGATCAGCGCCAAGCGCTCTGGACCGAGATCAGCCAAATGCAAACCAAAGTGGCCATGCTGGAGAAACGAGGTGGTAAACTTGCCACAAACACTTGTGGGGGGCGGCTCTGCATCGAGGCCAGCACGAACCAGGGCGAAGGCCAGACCGCGTGGCTCGGTCCGTGGAAAAACGACAAGGGAACCCCAATGGTAATTCCGAAGGGATATTGAGTAAAAAGCAAATAAAAACGACCATACCCAAGGCTAGGCTGTAGCCCAGGACGTGACCTTTGAGCCAAGCCGCCATATCCCTGTATTCCTCGGTACGCGGTTTCCGGCCAAGACTGCAGAAAAAATATTCAAACTTCAAGAGGCCGGAGCAATAGATTATCAAAACATTTCTCCAATTGATGCTTATATATTGACTGTAACTGGAACTTCGCGATTAAATAAGAGCGCTTGTTCTCAGGGCGGGGCGGAATTCCCCACCGGCGGTATCTCGGCTTGATCCGGGAAGCCCGCGAGCGCCGTTTTCTGTTATAGGTAAACGGGTCAGCAGACCTGGTGAGACGCCAGGGCCGACGGTTATAGTCCGGATGATAGAGGATTAGGTGTCAAGTACTCCGCACGGTCCCGCGTGCATGGAGAGTTTGTGATTGCCTGTCGATATTTTCTCTCATGCCCTGATTCTGGTATTTCCATAACCTTAATACTAAGGAGTTTTTTTACCATGAATCAGACTTTATTAACCCAATTCGGAAATGCTTTCGAACGCGTGGAAAACGCACTTGAAGCATTGCGCCGAAGCAAGGGTGTTTTAGTAACTGACAATGAGGATCGCGAAAACGAGGGCGACCTCATTTTCGCTGCCGAATCTATTGATGTGGTACAGATGGCTATGATGATTCGAAAGTGCAGCGGCATTGTCTGCCTCTGTTTACCGAGTGAAAAGGCCAAATCACTGGACTTGCCTATGATGGTGGAAAAGAATTCAAGTTGCTTTAACACTGCTTTTACCGTATCAATAGAAGCCGCGCATGGAGTAACCACTGGAGTATCGGCGGCAGATCGTATCCAGACCATTAAAGTAGCTATTGCAGCAGACGCCAAACCCGAGGATTTACGGCGTCCTGGTCATGTATTCCCCCTCAAGGCTCGGCCAGGCGGTGTACTGGAACGTGCGGGCCACACCGAGGCGACTGTCGATTTGATGTGCTTGGCTGGCCTCCAACCTTACGGGGTATTGTGTGAACTAACCAACCCGGATGGTTCTATGGCACGAATGCCGGAAATAGTTGAATTTGCTGTTCGTCATAACATGCCGGTACTAACAGTGGACGATTTGATCGCTTACCGAATGGCTAGTGAAAAAGAACCGCTAGTATGTTGTGCCTCATGACTTACTTATTGAGGTTAGTACTCAGTAATTTTTTTTAATGTCGGTAAATTTTTTTAATTCTACCCGGGTCTCTTTAGTGGTGAATCGCCAGTTCATAAGGCGAACCATGTTATTTCCTTTTTCCTGCTAGGCAACAATTGCTTAAAAATTTTGGAAACGGAGCGAGCGAGGTGAAGATTTTTAGTCCCCGACAGCCATAGCGCCGGGCAGGTTTTCGGAACGAAGCGGAGAAAATCTGCCCGACATCGCGAAGCGACGTCAAGTCATGTGGAGGCTAAGTTTCGGCCCCTTGCTGGGTCGAAATGAGGTGATGCGGACGAATCAGGGCGGCCGAAACCATAGCGGCCGTGTGATTTTTGCCGCTTGTTGGGGCTGGGATGTCCCCTAAACAAGCTTTCGCAAAAATAGCGACTCTCGAACACTACAGCACGCCGTGCTTAACCAAGGCTGTTTCAAGACGTTTCAATGCGTCCTCCAATCGTTCGACAGGTAGAGACCAAGCGAGTCGAAATGATTCGGGGGCGCCAAAGAAGCAGCCTGGTGCGACTATTACACCGAATTCGGAAATTGCTGATTCTACTATTGCCAATATGTTTACTGGGCCCGGGACTGTGACTAGTCCAAATAGGCCGCCAGGTGGATCACTCCAGCTCAGCGAGGAATGCTCCGCAAGCCATTGCTCCACCCGTTTTCGTTTGTTACCTAACAGATTCTCGGCCCGCGCCGCGAGCGCAGGCAGCTCGCTCAATGCTCCTAGTGCACCAGTCGCCCAGCTATGAGACAGTTCCCCGGTCGAAGCCCGCAGAGCGACGCTAGCACGTTCCACAACTGCCTTCGGCCCGATTACCCATCCGATGCGTAGTGGCCACAAGCCGAAGGCCTTGCTCAAGCTGGATACGCAGACGATATTCGGAGAGATGTGTCGGCTGGTTCGGCAGGTTATCCCTAGACCATCGACAGAACTGTCGAAAGGAGAATAAACTTCGTCGATGATCACGAATCCGTTCTGCCGCCGAAGCTGTGCGGCAATGGCGGCAATGGCGGCTGGATAAGCCGGAGACCCCGAGGGATTGTGCAAATTGGACAATGCCACGACGCGAGTCCGCGGTGAAATCATCCGGCAAATAGCGTCAACGTCGAGACCGTAGCCAGTATCGGGGTGGCGCGTGAAATTACGTAGCTGACCGCCAAGCTTAGCCGCAGTATCGGCAAACGGCGCATAGGTAGGCGACTCGACCAGCACTTCCTCTCCAGTTGCAAGTATCGCAGCATAGGCGAGCCAGATCGCCTGCGAAGTCCCATTACATGCGAGCACTTCTTGCGGGGACACAGAATGCAGCTTTGCAAGCGCCGCCCCCAGCTCCTCAAACGGATGAGATGATGGCTTTACCGGGATCGCAGCCAGCTCCAATGCTGTAAGAGAAGGTATGCCGCTGGCTGCAAGATTATGGGTAACGCGCGGATAATGCTGTGTGATCCATTCAATATAGTCGGACCGGCTCAACATAGTTGCTACTCCAGCGTCAAGCGCAAAAAACCACGCATATTACGATCCAGTACATGTTTTCTGTGCCTCGGCTGCAACCTGTTTTGACATAGCTTCATTCCATTGCTCCAGAGTATTGCGCGCGTGTAAAGTGTTGAGAGAGGTTCGCGATCAAACTCTGGCAATGCCATTCGCCAATAGTACCAGGAAAAATCCTGACTTTGGTCATGATACACTCCTTCTCCAGTCAAACTGGGAGAGTTCTAAATTCTAAAATGTGGCACGGCATTTGGTTGCCTTGGAAGCCGTTCCGGGAGTCGCACTATGCATGCAATATTCGCACAAATATCGGATTATTTGCACTATCTACCTCCTTTTGAGGAGGACGGACATAATCGAATTCTCTGCGGCGACAGCGCCATCTTTATTATCACATGCAAGTAGCAAGCTAGGCCTAGTGATTTCGACAAAGAATTTATCCTGCCACGATAATCCAGGTTAGAGTTCTATTCGCAATGGCATGTTTTGTTTCCGCCTTATTGCTCACGATCCGTATGCGGGAACAAAATATATGTCAGTGGAAGATGTCAACAGTCGTATGCGGCAGCTCCAGTATTATATGGAAGAAATCGTCGATGCAATCATCGCTTCTGACGCGATGATCATCGGCGCAACGCTCGACTCCAAGTGCCAAGTAACCATACCGCGCAAGGCTGCTCGCCAAATCGCGGCATCTAAATACCTCAATCTAGAATATATTTGCTTGGAGCCGCATGTCAATCAGAAAATGTGCAGGGCAAGCGCATATAAATATCAAGAAGAAAAAATGACCTTTTCCCTAAATTGATCATTTAGTGCAACAGGATATTTTAAATTAAATCGCGATATTTTATAGCCCTCACCGGCTGCATTCGTATCTTAGGGTACAAAAGTCCCAGCCAGTATGAAGCTGAGATGAGCCAATTACAGAAAGTTGCTTAACTGGGTTGGTGAATTTTTTTTGACCAACTCAAAAAGTAGCGGTTGTGCCATTGATAACAGAACCACTATTTTGGAGGAGTCCGATTTTTTTTTTGGCTTTACTATAGCTGACTTTTACAGCTATCTGTCGCCTGTTGATTTTGGATTGTAATTAAAAGCAGCATAAGTTTGTATCCAGAAAAATGTTGACACATCATAAATGGTGTTAGAGAATGATTGAGAAGTAACATAGCTGTTAGCTAAAGTTATATGCCCACGGATAAAAGTTTTAAACACGGATAAAAGTTTTCATCATGTGTCAAATCACCACTGACAAGTATCAAACCGATCCTCAAATGATTTCTTACCTGGCCGAGAATGGCTTTCTTATCAGGTCGCCAGCCAAAGGAATTTATGGATTTACCAAAAAATTTGAAGCAATCGTTCAGATCATTCAAGACATAATATCGAGCTGTGTCGAGAACATTTCCGGCTTTGAAAAGTTAGCGTTTCCGCCGATCATGTCTGTTGACAGCTATAACAAGACCAATCATCTCGAGCTCTTTCCTAACCTAGTGGGCGCACTATGCGGATATGCAGGCGACAAAGCGCAGCACATGCAGATGCTGGCTGCTCAGGAGGAAAACAAGGACTGGGCTAGCGGCTTGGGTTCGTTGGAACTGGTGATGGTGCCGGCAGCATGCTACCCCGTTTATCCCGCCTTGAAAGGAAAATTGCAAGCTCCAGTGCGAAAATTTGATTTACTGGGGCAAATTTTTAGGAATGAGCCTTCTGATGAAATATCACGTCTGCAGTCATTCCGACAGCGTGAGTTATTGTGCGTGGGTGATGCTGCTCTCGTTGATCAGCATCGTGAAGTCTGGCTCCAGTTAGCTCCTAAGATTTTTGAGTGTCTCGGCCTCCCGGTGGAGATCGTGGAGGCAAACGATCCATTCTTCGGTCGCAAGGGCGGTTTCATGGCAGCTACTCAAAGGCAGCAAAAACTGAAATACGAAGCTGTCGTCAGTATTTGTTCGGGCAGGGAGAAAACTGCTATTGCATCATTCAATGTTCATGGCAACTACTTTGGCTCCTCATTTGACATTTTTGGCGTCGATGGAGATTTTGCGCACTCCTCCTGCGTGGGATTCGGGCTAGAGCGAATCGCGATGGCGGTTATCTCCGAATTTCAATATCAGCTTGATGCATGGTTATCGGAACGGAACGAGAAAAATTGGCATGGAGAACTTTGAACAATTCCCGGCTCTGCCTGCGCCTCGTAACCCCAATTGTCTGACGGCTTCTATTGAAAGTATTTGCGTGCGGCGTGGCTGGTGTCAAGATCTGTCCCTTATTCACGCCCACCATGGTTTTCAATATCTACGACAGCCATTTGCCGCAACATCGTTGACTGCGGAAAACCCTCCGTTGAAGGAATTGCAAATATCAAGCGCTTGGCCATACACTTTTTCCAGAAGTGGCATCGGTGGTGATGTACTTGATAGGCTACGGCGTTACTACGGTATTTCGCTCATAATCGAAGAATTGACGGAGCCTGCTGAACTGGTCGCAAATTCGCTACTTCAGGTTGGTTCACTAGTTGCTGTGGATCCGTATTATGTACAGGGACGTAAAGAGTGGAATTTGCGTCACAGTTTGATCTTTGTTGTCGTCAACGGGCTTGACCGAGAGAACGGTCAGGTTGCGATTCTTGAACAGAACGTCGGCCAGCTGTTTATTAGCATTGATGACTTCGTACGCAGCCTCTATACCACCGCCGATTTGCAAGGCTATTCTCACAGGTACATACTGACCCGAGATGCTCCGCTTGAGGCATGGTCAATCGATGACTTACGCCTGTGTCTACGCAATGCACTAATGACTGGTGGGGAGGATACGGTCGCGCAATTGAAGGCTTTTGTGGATGACTACATCCAAGTTACACACAGTGGTGCAATTCCTACTGTCCCAGCGGCATGGAAGTTTTTCGGTGAACGTTACTCGTTTGCCCGATACCTCGACTCAATTTCTTCTCGACTGTCGACGTACATGAGGGAAGTGGTACATCCTTTGTCAACAACATTGGTGCGTAGTGGCGCTGGTTGGGAGACGTTCAGTAGATTCCAGACTGCGCTCGAGTCTACATTTGACCAGCGTTTACTGAAGAGACAAGTGGCTCTGCTGCAAATGATTGAAAAGGAAGAAGGCCAAATTGCTGAGATCATCGAGCGCTCTTACCACACGCTCGATAGCATCCAAGCATAGCCAACAATACGAGGATGTAATGTGGTCTATCTATTGAATATATCGGTGCGTGCGGCGGCAGCCTCATCACTGTCTGAATATGCGCAAATATTGGAACAAGGTTGTCCACAGTTTGTTGCCGTCAATGAAAAACGGTGGTCCTCAACACTATATGCAAAATATGGTGGTTCGCAATGTGCATCCTTGTCACTCAAGCAGTGGTTGGCAGCGCGTGAAGAATTGACAACAGTCAACGGCGAGCTAATAGGCATCACCAGAGCAGAGTCGGTAAAGCTCGATCCTCATCAATTCTGGATCATCCGAGAGGTCGAGCGCTGTTTTACTGAAATTGGTATGTCACCATACAATTTGGGCGCCTTGCGGGTAGCTGTGAGTGTCGGTGCAATGGCGGACGAATTTGCTTGGCACTCTGCTGATAAGGTTGATCAACACTTGCCATCGCCGCTGATGACGCTTGGTCAATATGATGCGCTACTCGCAAATCGGCTAAGCAACCACTTTGGTTTTACTGGAATTAGCCGCACCATCAATGCTGCTTGTTCGTCCTCAGGAGTTGCATTATTGGATGGCTGGCAGTTGCTGCAAAACGATGCAGCAGATATGGTCGTCGTCGCTGCATCCAATATAAACCTGCACCCACGCAAATACGCATCATTTTATTCAGCGGGGATGCTGACCAGAGCTGGCGCATGTCGCCCATTTGACAGCAGGGCCGACGGGTATGTTCCTTGTGACGCAGTAGCAGTCGCGCTATTGGTCAACGAGTGTGCACTTGCGGAATTGGGGCTAACACCTGTGGCGGAAATCTTGGGAGGGGCTCAAAACCATAACGGTAAGCGCAGTCAGAGTCTGACCGCACCCTCGGTTGTAGCGCAAGAAGAATTATTGCAGGCGGCTTTGGAGAACAGCCGAATCAACCCACAGCAGGTAGGATTGATTGAGGCACATGCAACCGGTACTTCACTCGGCGATCCTATTGAGGTCGAAGCATTGGCACGTGTTTATGGTTTGGCAGCAAGCATCGTGGGTAGCCACAAAGGCATTTTTGGTCATGCAGAGGCTGCGGCAGGCCTGCTAGGATTGGCAAAGTTGGTACATGTGTTTCGCACTCGATCTATACCGGGCAATCGCTGGGTTCACGAATTCAATCCTCTAATAGACAGGGTAAAGCGAGGACTGGTGTTTCCTGTCGAGAACAGTTCATGGACCTCACCAGAACGAATCATCGCTGGACTGAGTTGCTTTGGTTTCGGTGGTGTCAATACTCACCTATTGCTTGCAGAGCCTCAAACAACTGTAAGATACAAGCAGCGTTTGCATAGCTTTTTGCAGCAACATCTGCATACTTCACTGTGCGCCTCGAATTCCCGATCCGAGCTGGAGCATTCCTTAGATACGCACCAGCACATGGCAGACAGTCCCAATGGTACAACTATCGGCTACCAGACAGCTCTGGCGCTGAACAACCGCTTCAGGGCAGTGATATCTGCTTTTGCCTCAAATTGTGCTGACGAGAATATTGTCGAGGTCAGCCTGACAGAGAAGGCGTTACCGGTATTCGCGCTCAGTGCGCCCCAAATTGCATGTTTGAAAGTGGTCAAGCGTGCCTTGGCCAGCCCTTTTTCAGTGATTTTTCCAGATGATTTCAGTATTGACGAAATTAGGCAGGCTGTACACTGGCTACCAGCTGGCTCTTATTTGCTCGATCAAGCAGGGCATTTCACGGTAAATTGTGCGCCGGATGCCGAAACAATAGTTCACCAACTACAGACAACAAATTGGCGTTTGCAACCTGCAGGCACGTCGTTACTGGTAACAAATCAGCCAACATTTGCGAGGCATTACGAACTTCATCTGCAGGGCTTGAAGGATGCCTCGCGAAACATCGACTCAGACTTAAATGAAGACGAGCTAAAATCTGTCGCAGCTAATTTAGCAATAGGAGAGGTGTGCCAGAAATGGGAGCTTAGTATGTCGACTTCCGAAAGGTCAGGGGCTTTGGCAGCCAATCTATTGAAGCTACGCGTCGTATCACATCGAATCCTATTCGACGGAATTTTCCGAGGAGATTGGCAACCGCTGACGAGCGCACTGGATATGTTACACATTAAATTTCTTGACGGCACGCTGCATCAAGTACAGACCATGTCGCTTCTCAAAGGATGCGTGGATAAGTTTCTATGTCCGTGCAGTGGGCAAATACCTGCATCTGTGTTGCACACGCTGTTTGCCAACGGCACGATTATTGACCTGAGGCAGCTCCCCCCTTTGGAATTAGTCTGCCTCCAGATGTGGAAAAAAGGCGTGCGCATGCATTGGGATACATTGTTGGCAAACGATGAATTGGAATACCTGCAGCAGCAATTGACCTGATTGGCAAATCATTGTAGAAAAAAAACATTCGATGAAAATTACACCTTCGCAAACACTGTTTTCTTTTTGGCGGGATATGTGCGGTGGCACTCCGTTATTTGTTAGCGCCAAAATTTCCGGATTGGATTCGGACAGAGATCAGATTCATACAGCATACAAAAAACTGTGCCGCAAACATCCTGTGCTGCTCATGCGCTATTGGCCCGGAGACGATGGATATGCATCTGACCAAATGACGATTCCAGCAAGCACGCAATGCAAAGTACAGACCGATGATGATGCTTTGCGTATTGCAGAAGTCAATGAGGATCAGGCGTGTACTGCATTAAATACCTTCAAGCAGCAGTCACTCAGCTTGCGGCTTGGACAAGGTGCAACTGCCTGCCATAGAATTTTTGTCGCACTTTGTGCCGGCGAAGTGCATTCGGTGGCGATCGCTGTCGAACACCTCTTTGTCGATGGCTTAAGTTGCGACCAAGTCTTGGCTGATTTCGTGAACATGTTACATACCCCGCATTCGGCAGCAGATGAAGACAATCTGGATGAGTTTGCTTTAGCATCAGAAAACCTGCTTAAGCAATATTGCGCAGCTTTTGCAGAACTACCTGCCTTTGATCCTTATCTGCAAGAATTTCTGGGAGAACGCACACTGTATCTTGGCGATCAACCGCGTACAAGTCACGTGCAGGGACCTGACTCGGACTATCGCTCACTGATAGTGCGGATTCCGAATTCGAAGCTCTCAATCCACGCCAAAACACGTGGTATGACTAGAGGATTCAGTCAATTTTCACATCTGCTAGCCTGCTTCGAAAATGCACTGCAGATAGCAGACCCACGGCTCAAAGAACTCGTGATTCAAGTCGCAACACATGGCCGCGTGTTGCCCTCGGCTAAACTACCAAGAGAAATTATTGGCTGCTTTGCCAGCGCCATGCCCTATCGTTTGCATTTTGCCGGTCAAACGCCCATCAACGAGCAGGCGTTGGCGCATGAACAGCGAATCAGGCCATTGATTACGAGACATACTGATCAAATCTCATCTAAGGGAAACCAAGAAGCCCTTTTTAGGAATCAAGGCCTGCGAGCCAAACTTGCTAATGAGTCGTTCGCATCCGCCATCAGATTGAGTGCTGTTTCGAACATATATTTTTCATTCTTCGGTACGAGCGCAGCAGATCGCCTGAGCCAGGGAATACGAGTGCAGGAATTCGATTTTGGTACCTCTAACTTGCCAGGTTCACTAGATGTAATGTTAATCAATGTTGGCGACGAATTGATCGCTTCCTTCAATTTCGACGAGCGCTACTTTCAACAAGCGTATATTGAAAAATTATCAAGCGCATTCGCTAGCGCCACTGTAGTCGAGTTTGCTGCAGGCACAACTAATACCGAAGCGCCTAACCAAACTGAGCAGATCCCGATAGATGCTAACATTATTGACTGTATGGCCAGCATCCTGTCAAAAGTTGCTGTCAGAAAAATTCACAACTACGAACTTGAGATGGAGCTCGACATTGCGTTCGATCTCGGCATTGATTCACTAGGTCGCACGATTGCAGTTGCCGAACTGAGCAGACTACTCGACGTAAGGTTTGGGGACGAAGCGAATGAACGGCTGTTTGCCTGTGCCAGCCTGCGCGAATTTATCACGATTTTCAAGACTGAGAGGAGAATGTAATTGAGAAATTGTCCCACCTACCTGCGAAGAGTGCTGAAATCAGCACGCAAGCATCCTAACCAGATTGCGATGGATTGCGACCTGGGGTTGCTCACTTATGGCAAGCTGCCGCAACTGATTATGCATCTCACTCACAAACTAGCAAGGAGTACTGGCTCGCCTAGCCGCTCACTACGGTGTGCCGTGCTAGCTGGCGAACGAGCCATTTACCCGCTGTCGATGCTGGCTATCCATATGGCCGGATATGTTTATCTGCCGGTAGACATTAAAACTCCAGCCAAACGAATCTTGAGTTGTTTCACGGCAGCGGAAGTCAATATAGTCTTGGCTGACAAAGAAGGATTACACCGCCTGTCTGAATTGGGACAACTTGATGGTATTGATGTGATCGAGATAGATGGCGCAGAGTTGTTTGCCGCGCACGCGCAAGAAGCCATGCGTACAGCTACAGTCGAGTTCGGTATAGATGTAGATGTAGATGTAGATGTAGAGGCTCAGCATATTGCAAAGGATGCCGACGAACAAACCGCTGTTATTTTGTTCACATCCGGTTCGACAGGAGCGCCGAAAGGTGTTCAACTCGCACATCGGGGATACCGCAATTGGTACGAATGTGTCAGCCAAATCATTAGTGTTTCCTCTTGTGATCGTATTGCGTTTACGGCAAGCCCGGCTTTTGATATCGCAATTGGCGAGATTTTGCTTGCGTTTTCCTCTGGGGCTACGCTGTGTGTAGCTGAATTGGGGGTGTTGCGGGATCCCAAAGGTCTCGCACGTTGGATAGAAACAAAGACGATTTCTATTCTGCAGTCAGTGCCTTCGCTGCTCAAATTACTGGTCAGATTCGCTCGCGAGGATGGTACTCTTGGCTCGTTGCGAATTCTGATCTCGACCGGTGAACAATTGGAGTGCGCATTGGTACGCCAAATCAGGGAAAGCTTTCCGAGCTTTACCGGACGGATTGTCAATCTTTATGGTCCAGTGGAAGCCTCAATCCAAGTATCTTATTGCTGGGCCGATGCGTATGCCAATTTGACTAGCACCCATGTGCCAATCGGTGAACCTTTTGCAGAATGTGGCCTTTTCCTCAATGCTGTACAAGCCGATGGATGTGGTGAGTTAATCATTTCCGGCACGCAACTGGCCCAAGGCTATCTGAATAAACAGATGACGGATGAAAAATTTTTCGCGCAAGATGGTGCAGACGGTAAGGTACTCTGTTATCGGACCGGCGATGTCGGTTATATCAATGAAGCTGGACACATCGTGTTGGTCGGGCGCATGGATGATCAAATCAAGCTCAATGGCTATCGAATTGAACTTGGCGAAATCGAATCAGCTCTGCTGTCAATCAATGGCATTAGCGAGGCATGTGCCCTTATCATCGATGGAGCGATGGCGAAGGAGTTGCATGCCTTTGTTGTCGCTTCAGAGGGCGATACCAATCACATCCGGCAGCAATTAGCACTCATACTGCCAGCGTACATGCTGCCACGCAGTATTAATGCGATTGCACACTTACCGATCAACCAAAATGGGAAGCGAGATAAAGCAGCATTGAAAGCTTTCATCGCAGAAAAGGTATAGCAATGAAAATCGGTGGCATCACATACCTGACTGGCCCCGCTCACGCCATTTCCGAGCATGAACATATCTCAGCTGACAGACGTAATCTGATATTTCTTCAGATGATGGGATTTTCCAAATTTGGCAAATTTGATGTGTCACCCGAACAGATCATGGTCAAATGTATTCGCGCCACCTTGCACAAGGGACGCGTTGCCGCTGAAGATATTGACGCGGTGATCTGGACATCCAATGGCTTTTTTGGCTTGCATGATGAAGCTTGCGATCATCATTTTGCACGAGTTGCAAAGGCTTGCGGTCTAGAAAAAGCCTACCCGTTCGGATTAACACTGTCACAATGCAATGGCCTACAAGCAGCGCTTAGGCTTGCCAAAGCCTTATATACTTCGAACGAATATTCACACATCTTAGTCATTGGCGGGGATCAAGTTTTGGATGAGCAATTTAGATTCAAGAACCTTGCTGTCAATTCGGATGCAGTGTCTTGCTGTGTGGTTGGCGATATTGATACTAGTGTTGCCGAGTATATACTGCTTGATACTACCACCAGCGCTACGCTGAATGACCAGGATTTGGTCAGTAGCTGTGATATTCAAATCAACTCTGAGCGCCAGCAGGAATATTTACGCAACCTG
>JAQTUV010000004.1 GCA_028707175.1 Sideroxydans sp. | reverse complement strand
ACTTGCAGTTCCCACACCATGAGAACGAGATCGCACAAAGTGAAGGTGCGCACCAATGCCAGTATGTGAACTACTGGATGCACAACGGCTTCGTGCGCGTGGACAACGAGAAGATGTCCAAGAGCCTCGGCAACTTTTTCACCATCCGCGAAGTGCTGAAGAAATACGATGCCGAAGTCGTGCGATTCTTCATCTTGCGTGCGCATTACCGCAGCCCGCTGAATTACTCCGACCAACATCTGGATGATGCGAAGGGCGCGTTGACCCGTCTCTATACGGCATTGAAGGGTGTTGATGTAGGTCGGGATTCATCCCGACTGGATGCTGTCGAGATGAATCTCGACCTACAAACTCACGTTGCAGTTGATTGGAACGCGCCCTATGCGCAACGCTTCCAAGCAGCGATGGACGATGATTTCAACACGCCGGAGGCTGTGGCCGTATTGTTTGATCTAGCTAACGAAGTCAACCGCAGTCAATCTGCGGAAGCAGCGTCACAACTGAAGACGTTGGCCGGAGTGCTAGGTTTGTTGCAGCGCGATGCGCAAGCATTCTTGCAAGGTGAGGCAAATGAAGGCGGGCTGGATGATGCGGCAATCAATGCACAGATCGAAGCCCGTATCACGGCTAAGAAATCCAAGAATTTCGCCGAAGCAGACCGCATTCGCAAAGAATTATTAGCAGCTGGAATCGTGTTGGAGGATTCGTCACAAGGTACAACATGGCGCCGTAGTTAGATTCAAACTTTCGGGGGGATGCGATGCGTTGGGAGAATGATAGAGAGAGTAGTAACGTCGAGGACGTGCGCGGCAGTTCGGGCGGGCGATTCGGTGGTGGACGCAAGATGGGCTTGGTTGGCACGGTGGTGGTGGGGCTTATCGCCATGTATCTAGGCGTTGACCCGCAAATGGCCATCGAGCAAGTCAGCAATATGCAGGGCGGTGGACAAGTGCAGACGGCCGATCCCGCAACACGCAGTGCAGAAGAAAATCACCTCGCTAAATTTTCATCTGTTGTTCTCGGGCAAACCGAAGACACATGGCAGCAAGTGTTTGCTGAAAACCAGCGTCAATATCAGATGCCCAAGATGGTGCTATTCACGGGCGCGGTGCAGTCGGGTTGTGGTGCGGCAGAGTCGGCGATGGGGCCGTTTTATTGCCCTGCCGATCAAAAGCTCTATCTCGATCTTTCCTTCTTCGATGAGTTGCACAATCGACTGGGTGCAAAGGGGGATTTTGCGCAAGCCTATGTCATCGCCCACGAGGTAGGACATCACGTACAAAACATGTTGGGCATCGCAGGGAAGGTACATGCTGCACAGCAACGTGCGGGCGAGGCTGAAGCCAATGCATTATCGGTGCGGATGGAGCTACAAGCCGACTGCCTAGCCGGTGTGTGGGCAAACCGTACCAATGAATCTAGACAATTCCTTGAACAAGGCGATATTGAAAGTGCATTGAGTGCCGCTGCGGGCGTGGGCGATGATCGCTTGCAACAACAATCGCGCGGTTACGTTGTGCCGGAATCTTTCACACATGGCAGCTCTGAGCAGCGCATGCGGTGGTTCACCGTGGGCGCGCAAAGCGGCGATATGAATCAGTGCAATACATTTCAGGCAAGACAGCTTTAATACTTGAGACCCGCTGAAGTGAAGAAGCCCGCTGTTGCGGGCTTCTTCTTTGAGGCTTAGTTTGCTTGTTTACTGATGAATCGGTAAAGCGTTGCACCCAACACCGCCCCTGCAATTGGCGCAAGCCAGAACAACCACAATTGTCCCATTGCCCAATCGCCAACATACAAAGCGACGCCAGTGCTGCGCGCAGGGTTCACAGAAGTGTTCGTCACAGGAATGCTGATGAGGTGGATTAAGGTTAGGCCAAGCCCGATTGCAATCGGGGCAAACCCCTTAGGCGCGCGTTCATCCGTTGCGCCCATGATGATGAACAAGAACATCATCGTCATCACCACCTCAGTCACCAAGGCTGCCAACAGCGAATACTGCGCGGGTGAATGTTCGCCGTAACCGTTGGAGGCAAAACCTGACGACACATCAAAGCCCGCCTTGCCGCTGGCGATCAGGTACAACACACCGCCAGCAACCACTGCGCCAATCACTTGTGCAGCGATGTAGGGCAGCAATTCTTTCGCCTCGAAACGACCACCAGCCCACAGGCCGATAGATACGGCTGGATTTAAATGGCAGCCCGAAATATGGCCAATGGTGTAAGCCATCGTCAGTACGGTTAAACCAAAAGCCAACGACACACCCATCAAACCAATCCCCAATTCAGGAAAAGCAGCCGCCAAAACCGCGCTGCCACATCCCCCTAATACCAACCAAAACGTCCCCACCAATTCTGCTGCGTATTTATTCATAGCGCTCTCCTCAATAAAATTTAGACGATTAAATGCAATGACAAACGATACTGCGCAAGCTGCATAACAAGGTTCGGATTCGCCGAGTGTTACAACTCGGCTGTTACGAGTGCCTTGCAGGCAGTGAGTTCCTCAAAAAGTGAGGAAAATGATTATATATTTTTAGAGGGGTTAGGGGAGCTTACCGGCGCTGATCATGCGGCTTAGTAGTAGGTTGGGAGGAACCCAGGTGAGCAAATCGTCGAAAGTGGGGGATGGATCATGGCTGACCAAGCTGTTGGTAATGTCTGCATTTTCAATTTCATCAGCATTAGTGCTATTGGCTAATTTAAGGCCTGAGCTTGTATAGCCACCCGAGCCATTAACACCATGTGATACCACGATGGCGGGTACAAAATCTACTAAAATGGTTGCGCTACTTGCGGCAATCAATACTCTCAGATTGGCTTCTGAGCACATTTGGAAGGAAACACCGGTTGACTTTTGGCATGCAGCCGCTGCCGCTTCACTTGTGCCAGCCGTTCCGTCGGCAAAGTCCTCGGTTACTTGGTAACTGAAGCGTCTTCCCCATGCATCTGTTTCACTTACGCCCAATGTTGCCCATGGAATAACGCCTGCCACGGAGGTATCGCCACAAGCTACTCTTGAGCCGCCTGCATCGGCTATTTTTTTGCCACTACCTGAGCTGGTTTGACATGCGCAGTTGGTGCTGATGCGGGCTTCTTGTCCTGCATCAGCAGCGCCCGTGGCGAGTGTGGCTTGTGCGGGACAGGGCAGGCGATTATTCGCTACGGCAAAGCCTAACAACGCTTCCCGAATTTCAGCTAATTTTTTGCGCGTTTCTGTGTTGCGTTGTAGTTCGATTTGGCCTGAGATGACTGGCAATAATCCTCCCAATAAGAGGGCGATAATCACCAAGACCATTGCCATTTCGACCAAAGAAAATCCCATGGTTTTACGCAGCGTATTCATCTTATTTATTTGCACTTTTGTCGCCCATCTAGACATAGAATCAAATCATTTACGGTGCTAAAAGCGGCTTCGCCAGGGCGGTTGCTGATGAAGCTTTCATTTGGATTGCTGGATGCATGTGCATTCCCTCCTTCTAAATATCCTGTTGGTGGAGTTGCTAATGGCGAGCGCACTTGGGGGGAGATGGTTGAGCGGGCCACTAACACCGTAGCGCGATAACCTCCTTCGCCGTTAATCGTTATCGATCCAGTCCCTGAAGCAATAGCACCTGGCTTATAGGCATCATCCACTTGATAGAAAACCAAATCTTTCCAATCCTTCCAATAGCTACTATTTTTAAACAAACCATCGCATTTAACAGCGTTGTCTGAATTGCTGGTTGCAGTGTAGTTCGATAAGGTTGCGGTGAGGGCAGCAGTCGCATCATTCAAATTGGTCTGTACGCTATTGGTAGTTGGATTGCCGTGAATGGTGTCGCACATGTCGTTGTTTTGAGCTATGTCCCCCGCTTGTTTCCCAGGATATGTAACTGCTGAAGGAATGGCAGGGGTGGTTGGCTGTGCCTCTTTCAAAGTGTTGGCGGCTTGTTCCAAATCGGCGCCAGCGTGATCTAGCGCATCTGAATTGGTGTTGCTGTCATTCACAATACAGGCGTTGACCTTGGTTTGTAAGTTAGCCAGCGCATCAAGAAAGTCATTAACTTTAGAGTTGGTGATGGGGGCTTGGTAGGGAATATGACCAAATTGACTATCTGTCTTTCCTGAGTAATACCAATTTTGCGCAGGTGCAGCCCAAGGGTACCTATTGTTTTTATCTATTGCGTAGCTATCTAAACATGCTTTTACTTCACGCGCGATGCGCATTTCTAGGGGCTGTATAAGATGTGCCGTCGTGATGACTAGGTGTTGGTCGTTGTAGGGGGCGTGGGCGCAATCATTGCTGGTACTTGCGACTGATGCATCGGTAGCGGAGGTTGCGCTCATCGCTTCAAGATAATGATTAACGGTCGCATTGTTTGTGCGTGATTGGTTACAGAGGGGGGCGCCGGGAGCAAAAATAATCGCGGCAATATTGTTCTCTGTTTGATTGCCACTCAGGGTGAGTGATCCTAAGGTCTCACTATTAATAACAACGGAATTATCATCACGAAAGTTACGCGATAGTGCGTACCATAGTCGTTCACCTGATCCATCACGTAAATCAGGTATACCCAATGTTTTCCAAGGTAAACGGCCTACATAACTAGGACACTCATTGCCAACCAGCAAGTCTGCGATTCCATCATTGGGGATGTTGGTGCCCGCATTGTCAGTCACCGCATCAGGACAAGGTAAGCTGCCAGGTCGATTGGGATCGGATGCCGCCCGTCCTATCAATGCCTCTTTTGCTTGTGCTAACACGTCAGCAGTTTTTTTGTCGCGGCTCAGTTGAACAGAACTGCTATTGAGTGTACTGACCAGCACTGCCGAGATGCCCATCACCATGATGACAAGCATCAACATCAGGGCTGCACCTTTCTGTGGATGTTTGCGGCTATGGGGAAGTGATATTTGATTTAAGGACATGATTCAGTTCCCCTCATCTGTATTTGTTTGCGCAGTATTTGATTTTGTAGGAGGTGTTGGTGCACCTGGCTCTGTTTGTTGATGGGGCTGATCGATCAGCAACCGCTGTCCCACCTTCACCTGTACAGGTTGCGATTTTCCCGGTACGGCAATAGAGATGTCTCCCGGCGCACTATCATTTCCTTTAACTGCTGGCTGAGCCTGACCATTGATCCAGATGATGCGGTTGCCTCCGTGTTTTTGAATCACGCCGTTCACCATGATGGAATCTTGTCCTACGGCTTTTGCGTTATTGGCGTTAGCGAGTTGCGCTTCAAGTTGTGCACGTTGTTTCGGGCTGTAGAACAGGCGACCTAATTCATCGGCTTGGGTGAGTGCCGAATAACTGCTGAGTGCAAATATCAAGAAGAGAGTGTGCATGGTGTGCCTCTACTTTTTGAGGGTGATCCAGCCGCCACTGCATTCTGCTTTAAGCGGGGCTGTGGGATCTTGGCTGGTGTTACCGCCGCTGAGTGTGCAGCGTTCTAGGATGAACCATCCTTGCATTTCATTTTGGAAGGCGGTGAATAGCCTTTGTAGTTGTTCTTCGTGTAACAGCTCTATCTGTAACGACATAGGGCTAATGTTCAGTGCGAATCCACCCGTGTCTAAGGGAGGGTTAGGAACATAAGCTTGTTGTGGGCCGATGGTGTACTTGAAATCAAGGACGAGTTTCTTTTTGCGAATTTTCTCTAGGTTTTCGATCCAGTCGAGTCGTTGCTCATTGCCGATGACTTTTTGGGTCTCAAGTGCTTCGTACTCTAGTTGATAGGTGGCCATATTTTCAGCATCGTTTTTGGCTGATATCAGTTGTTTTCGTGCGTCGGTAAGTTGTTGCTGGGCGCTGTTTAGATCTAGCGCTGCTTGTTGTTGATAGCCGATGGCGTAGTTGATGAGTGCAAAGGCGAATAACGCGCTCAAGATGAGTGCGAGCAGATTCCATTTGATGTCTGGCAGATCGGAGGCTGAAAACTTCATGTCATGTGCCTCCAGATAATTTTTAGCTTGAATAGGGCGCGCTTGTTTTCTGTTGTGGCGATGTTGTCGCTGATGCTTCCACCTGAGCTGACGTCAAACGGCACGGTGACGACACTGACAGTGTAGCCGCGCTGCGAGAGGGCTTTTTGGAAACGGTCGAGGTAGTCGAGCGCTTGTCGAGCGTCATTCCCAAAATCAAGTAACTCGCCATCAAAGTCGATCACTTGTGCAGGGAAAGCGGATGGTGCAGCATCTGCGGCGCTTGTTTGCCAAGCGACTTGGGTGAGCGCGATACGTGGGTGACTATCCATCACCGCGCTAAGTTCGTACAAGATGTCGTGAACGGGCGGTGAGTATTGTGAGAGGTTACGTGCAAGTAACACGGCGCTTTTCATGTCTGCAGCAGGAACAGTGGTGTTGCTGAAGCTTTGCTGGGTCTCTTGAATTTGCCGTGTGATACGCGTTGATTGTGAACTGAGCGGGTCTGTCTCGTTAATTAAATCTTGCGCCTGAATAAAGGAAAGCGAACTCCACACGAGCCCAGAGAAAACGGCACCAACCGATAGTAGGTTGAGGATGCGCCGCATGCTCCACAACATTTTGAAGTGAGTGTGCTCTGGGGTGGCATAGTGAGTCGAAGGCGGCTTGGTCGCTAGGCGATGAAGTAAAAGCGGTGTGGCATCTGAGTCTTGAAAGTTGAAGTTGCAACGCCGTTTTTTTGCGAGCGCTTCGATATCAATAAAATTGTATTTAAGGCCATTTTCTTCGCTTAATGCGGCTTGAAATTCAGCACGTTCATTGGCGTGGCAAATGACGAATACTTCTAATTCTTCACCTTGTGGCGGGAGAGACAAGCTCTTCAGGTATTGCTGTGTGCGTGGGGTTTCTGCGACGACAGAGGCGCTGAATGTGCCGTTTTGACTGGCGGGAATTAAGCGGGAGAACTGCAGCCGTTTGTGGTTGAAGTAGGTTTGTCTTAAGCCTGCATCTTTTTCCCATGTGAGCAACATCGCGTGTCCATCAGAGATGCCTTTGAGTAATGCGCCACTGATGATAGGGACGGAATAGATGCCTACGATAGGTGTATGTCGTGCGAGTAGAGCATCCAGCCAAGGGGTGATGCGTTGTGGGTTGGTGAGTGCAGAAAGTAGATATTCATCGTCACGGCGACCATCTTCATGGCGTCTTAAGAAACGTGCCTGACGGAATGGTGTGCTACGGTAATACTGTTCAAATTTGCGCTGTAATAATGCTTTGCGACTGGGGCCGAATAGATGAGGAATGGTTTCCATGTGGAAGTCTTCTTCAATCATGTCAACCAGCAGATAGGTCGGGTGTAGATGGTGTTCGAGATAGGCGAAGAATTGTTCGCGGCCATCCGCATCATTTGAAAAGTGCCGTGCAACTTCTAGCTTATTGCCTTTCCACGTATACGCTTGGAAAGAATCAACACTTAGAAATAGCAGATTGCTTTTCATTAGAGTTTCACCTTGCCGATGATGTCGTAGATGGGCGAGAGCACGGAGAGCATCACCCAGCCAAGTAATACCCCCAAGATGATAGTCATCGTGGGTTCAATCATCACCTGTACTTTTTTGATCGAGTCTTTTACGTCGCGGTCATAGAAATAACTGACGTTCAGTAGAGCTTGGTCGAGTTGTCCGGTGGCTTCCCCCACTTTGAGCATGCGCACTACAAGCGGCGGAAAGATGCCGGTCTGTTGGAAACTTTGTGTCAGATTTTTGCCAGATTCGATTTCGCGCATGACGTTTTGCAGACTTTGTGCGATCACTTGGTTGTCAACGAGGTCGCGTGAGTTGGCAAGGCAATCCATGATTGTGATGCCTGAGCTGTACATCATGGCGAAGGTGTTCGCAAAGCGCGCCAGAATAATCTTGCGCAGGATGGGGCCTGTGGGCCAGATGTTCAATTTAAGGTTGTCCACGTGATATTGCAATCCGGGCGAAGTGAGTAGTGCGACTTTGTATGATGCGATTAGGGCGGGGGGTGTCAATAAAATGACGTACCAATAGTTGACGAAGAAGTTGCTGGTGGCAAGCAGCATGCGTGTTTGAATCGGGATTTCCTGTCCCATCCCTTTGATAAAGCCTACCAATTGCGGCACGAGATAGATCATCAAGAAGAAGGTGATACCCAATACGATCGTGCCGACGAACAGCGGGTAGATCATCATATTCTTGGTTTGTGAGGCCATCTCATCTTGCCATTTCAACGACTCTGTCAGATGCCCGAATACTTGGACTAATCGTCCGCTGTCCTCGCCAGATTTGGTGAGGTTGGTGGTGATCTTGTCGAAGGCGTTAGGGTGCATCGCCATTGCTTGAGAGAGTTGCTTGCCGTTCTCAATGGCTTCCACCATGCTCGCGATGATTTCGCGGAAAGTGGGTTCTTCCATGGTGTCGCGCAAATCGGCTAGGCATTCCAACAATGGGACACCTGCGCGGGTGAGTTGTTCTAGGTTAAAGAAGAAGGTGATGAGGTCGATGCGCTTGATCTTGGTTGCGCCGAAAGAGGATTTTTCTTCCTCTTCTTTGCCGTTGATGAGGTCGATGCCATTGCGCTTGAGGCGCATTTCTAAGTCAACTAGATTGGCCGCATCCTGCAAGCCTTTGATGGTCTTTCCGTTGCTGTCGATCGCTTTGTAGGAATAGAGCGCCATTTTGTTTTTCTTTAATGACGGTCTGACAAGTCGACAACGCGCGAGACTTCGGCAATCGATGTGATGCCTTGCACGATACGACGAATACCGTCCTGTGCTAATGGGCGGAAGCCATTCTCAAGTGCGGCATGTTTGATGTCGCGGATGCTGGCGCGGCGTGCGATCAAATCGTCCAAGTCGGAGTCGATCTTTAAGATTTCCATGATCGCTTGGCGTCCTGTGTAGCCTTGGTGATGACAAATTTCGCAGCCAGCAGCGCGATAAAGTGTCACCTCTTCGTTGTGCATCAATCCTAATAGCTTGCGTTCTGCTTGGTCGGGTTGATAGGGGTATTTGCAATGCTTGCACAACTTGCGAATTAGACGTTGCGCGACGATACCGATGATGTTGCCGGCTAAGATGTCGGGCAAGATGCCGATGTCCAACAGACGTGGAATGGCGCCGACTGCAGAGTTGGTGTGCAATGTTGAGTAGACTTGGTGTCCGGTCATCGCTGCGCGGAACGCCATTTCTGCCGTTGCGTGGTCGCGAATTTCACCGACAAGGATGATGTCTGGGTCTTGGCGCATCAAAGAGCGGATACCGCTGGCGAAGTCGAGCTTCGCAGCTTCATTCACTGAGCTTTGCCGAATCAGTGGAATCGGGTATTCGACTGGATCTTCCAATGTCATGATGTTGACCGACTCGGTGTTCACATGATTCAACACCGAATACAGCGTGGTGGTTTTACCGCTACCCGTTGGCCCTGTCACGAGTACGATGCCTTCCGGCTTGGAGATGATGGACAGTAACGTTGAAAGCGCCGCTTCATCAAGACCGATCTGGTTGACAGGCACAAGGCCTTTTTGACGATCCAGAATGCGGAGAACCAGATTCTCGCCATAGGTGGTTGGGTGCGATGCGACACGGAAGTCGATCGGGCGGCCAGACAGACGCAACGAGATACGCCCGTCTTGCGGTGCGCGCGTTTCGGCAATGTTCATGCCGCTCATCACTTTCATGCGAACCACCATTGCGGGCCAGAAACTCTTGTGCAAGCTGCGTACTTGGCGCAGTACACCGTCAACACGATAACGAATCCGGAGGAAACTGTTTTCGGGTTCAAAGTGAATGTCTGACGCACCTTGCTGGACGGCTTCGGTGAGCAGGGCGTCAATCAGCCGAACAACGGGTTGGCTAAATTCATTGACGCCTTGTTGGAGCGATTGATTCTCAATTTCGCCAGGCTCAATCTCATGCAGAATGCCGTCGATTGAAAGCTCAAATCCGTAGTATTGGTCGATGGCACGCAGGATGTCGGATTCGCTCGCCAATAGGGTGATGAGGCGATATTCGTCACGCAACAATGCGCGCACCTGGTCGAGCGCGATGATGTTGTCTGGATCGGCAATAGCGAGCGTTAGGTTTTTGTTGGCTAAATCAACGGATAGGGGGACGAGGAGATAGCGGCGTGCGACCTCTTTGGGAATCATCTGCACTGCAGCAGAATCGACAATGACAGTCGCTAGGTCGACACTCTCTTGTCCCAGGTTCTCCGACAAGACATCTCGAATGGTGGCTTCAGATAAAAATCCGAGGCGTACCAGTAACCGCCCCAGCGGTTGCGGCGTTTTACTTTGTTCCTGCGTGGCGATACGCAGCTGGTCTTCGCTGATCACACCCTTCGAGATAAGGAGTTGTCCGATGGGTTGTTGTATCTGTTGGTGCGGCGCTGCCATCGTTGTCCTTAAGGATTAGGTGTTAGCTCATTGAGGCGTTGCTGAACTTGTGCGTGATTGAAGCCCGCATTATTTGATGTGTCCAGTTGCAGTGCTTGTTGATAGAACTGCGCAGCTACTTTGCGTTGGCCTAGATGGTCTAGGCTAACCGCGAGATTGTAAGTGAACTGTGCATTCGAGGGCTCAATCATATGTGCGTTGAAGTAGGCCTGTTGAGCCTCAGCCCAGCGAGATTGATCCGCATACACATTGCCAAGCGCATAGTTTAATGCGCTTGAGCGTGGTTGCTCGCTTAAGGATTGCTTCAATTGGCTTTCAGTATCCGTCTCATTGCTATTGTTGTAAGCCGACATCGCGCCTAATGCAACCGCATCGCGAGGGTTCAGTTGTAGCACTTGGCGGAAATAGTGCTGTGCGGTTTGATCTTGTTTTTGCTGTTGTGCAATAGCACCCAAGCCTAGCAAGGCGTCACGATTGCTGCCATCTCTTTTAAGTGCATTGCGGTACCCTTGTGCTGCAGTAGCGTAATCACCGCGCTGATATGCTTGATAAGCATCCTGCAGAACCGGCATCAAACTATCCACGTCTTGTTGAAGCCTGAATGATACGGGCTGGCGTGGAGGAACACCTCTATTGGTGTTGCTGTTGGGTTTTTCATTATCAAGGTGGCGCTGACGAGATTTAGTGGTTTCGCGCGGTGTGTTTTTTGGCACGACATTTTTGTTGCTCACTTCTTGGGGCTCTTCCTGAGCGATAGCTTGCGCGGCCAGTGTGTGTTCGGCGGGGGGTATCGCGGCAACTAATTGTGGAAGTGGTGCGGGCTCTGGTGTTGAGATGGGGGTAGGTGGTGGTGAGGGTTGGGCGATGATTTCAGGCTGTTCAGGCGGAGTGATTTCGCGCCAAACATAATACCCATATCCAGTACCGATTACGCTGCAAATCAACAGCGTGGAAGGAACAAGTCCTAATGTCCATCTAATGCGAGGCGTGGGCTTCTTCTTTTTTACTGAAAATAAGTTTTCACTGGCAGCGCGTGAAGGGGAGGAGGCGCTATCTGTAGTTACACTGGCGACTTGTGAAGGAGTTGAGGAATTTTCCGAGTGGCCACGTACCTTCCCGCCCGCCTTTTTCATGGCATCCAATAACAGGCTCATTGCTGGCCTTTCTCACTTTCAGGCTTGAGATAATTTTCATTTGGCACTGTGTCGCGGAAATTTGCGTAGTCGCCATTGATGCTGGCGTCTTTGATGACGACTGGACGCAGGAAAATGACAAGCTCTGTTTTGGTCTTGGTGTTATTTCGATTTTTAAATATTTCGCCGGCAAAGGGTAAGCCGCTTAAACCAGGAACGCTATCGGTTTGGTTGTTGATGTCGTCTTGCATCAGGCCGCCCATAATGGCGATCTGGTTGTTTTCCAATTTGAGCATGGACTCCATCTCGCGCGTTTGTAGTTGCGGCACGCGGCTTGTTACCCCAGCGCTTGCAAGCGCTGGATTGGGGTCGTTGATATAGCCGAGCAGTCTTGTGATGGACGGACGTAGGTTGAGTAACACCGTATCCGCATCATTGATCTGCGGTGTGACGCTCATCGTGAAGCCAACAGGGGCAGTCTTTAGATTGGATGTGTATGTAGTACTGGCCGCACCATTATTTGAGGCTGCGGTAATCTGAACGTCCATTGTGAAATAAACCAAATTGTCCACTACGCGCAGTATTGCAGTTTGATTGTTCATGACGCTGATCTTGGGGCTAGATAGCACCTTCACATCACCAAATGATTCAAGCAACGAAACATTTGCGCTCAGACTGCCAATGGCTGTCGATGGATTGACGTAGTTGAGAACCAGCATGCTGCCAGTGTTGCTGGCGGAAAGACCGGCGGAGCCTTGTTGCGAGACGGTTAGTCCTTTAGATCCGAGCCGCAAGTTTCCCCAGTTGATCCCTTGTTGATAGTTGCTGTTCAAGCGAACTTCAGCGATGGTGGCTTCAATAAGTACTTGGCGGCGCGTGGTGCGCATGACTTGAGTGATGAACTCTTGAATTTTTTCGTGCTGCTTGCTGGTGGCGCGCACCGAGATGATGCCAGCTTCGGGGTTGGAAATGACAGATGCGGCTTCACGGAAGGTGTTACGGCGCGTGACAGTCGTGCCTTCGCCCTCCACAGTGGCAGTCGCCTGGGCAGCCTCAGCTTCTGTCTTGGTTTTCTTACTCCCTTGCTTGTTTGCGGGAGAGTTTGTGTTGCTGGTATTTTGCTGGACGACGGTTTCGCTAGAACCTTCCGGCAAAATTTTGTCGGTTTCACGTAATAGGTCCGTGATGTTTTTGACTAAGGTTTCCCAGAAATGATTCTTTGAAGTGTTTTTGATAGATAGTTGAGAGCTGTTTGTCCCAGTGCCGCCAATCTGATTGGTACTGGCAATGCCACCATCAGCATCGCGCGTCATGTTGACGTAATCGATTTTGTAGTTTTTCAAATAAGGACTGTCGGGCATCACGGCCAAATTGTTGTTGCTCAATTCATAGCGCATATCAACTTGTTTGGAGATGCGGTCTAAGATTTGCGGCAACGTTTGGTTAATGGCGTTGATGGTGACTTCACCTTCGATGCCGGGGTGAATGTCGATATTGATTTTTGCATCGCGGGCCAATGCAAACAAGATGTCCCGTGCCGGCAGGTTGGTGACCACTACGCTGTAGGTTTCTACCTTTGCGGCGGGAGAAGGCGGGGGGAGAACAATGGCGTTTTTACTGGTTTGAGGTATTACGCCTGTGGTTTGGGATGCAGTATCGGCGGGTTGCTGAATATGTTTGCTAGACGGTTGAATAGGCGCAGAGCTGCAGGCGGCAAGAACACCACACCCTGCCAACACGATTGCGTAGCGTAACTTCATTCATCATCCCCCAATAATTTGGACGAAAGGTAACACCAAATATGCGTCTGAGGCAACCGCTTGTATGGCTTATTATTTTTTGTTTCAGCAGGTTAAGAGGGGTTTTGCGAGCTATCTAGTAAGAATAAAGTAGGGGGGTGGGCGTCACGATATTCTTGGGGTAATTCCAAAATTCCTGCACGAGCAGATTTGATGTCTTTAAAAACACCATAGACCACTCGAAATGCATTTTGCGGAGTAGAGGTGACTGGTAGTAGATAAATGTGATCGAACATGCCGAATCGTTTGGCTTCGATTAGAAACGGTTCCATGCGTTCTGGCAGCAAGCTTTCGGTGTAGTAGAGCTGAATGCTAGCCTTCCACTTTTTGTGCTTGGCAATCGCAGTTTGCGTTGCTAACAGTCTTTCAAGCACTAAATTTTCGTTTGTTTTTGCGACTTGTGCGGATAACTTGGCTGCGGCGAGCGGGGAGGGTTTGCTTGTCTGGGGTTTCGCCTTAGCAGGAGCAGGAGCAGGAGCAGGAGCAGGAGCAGGAGCAGGAGCAGGAGCAGGAGCAGGAGCAGGAGCAGGAGCAGGAGCAGGAGCAGGAGCAGGAGCAGGAGCAGGAGCAGGAGCAGCCACTGTGTTTGCTACACCCGATGTGGGAGGAACAACTTCGGCTGGAGCGGCTACGGAGCTCGTTGGGCTTGTCGCTGTGACGGTCGTGGGGGGGGTAACGGCGAAAGCCGCTTTAGGCGCTGATGCTGCGAAAAAATATGAGCTCAAAAGCCAAGCGGCTATTAGCAATGCCAATGCAGTTAGGGCAATACCTGCCGCTAATCGCTTATTTAAGGGGCTAAAAATAGGGTTCATCGGTGTCATTTCGCTATCGCGAATGGCAGCTTTTACATGACGAGTTTCGATCGAATGAGTGTTTTCGATAAATGCAGCCAGTAGTGACTTATCTGCCAATATGTTGACACGGCGCATCAGGCCTTGTGAGGCAAGGCCAATTCGTTTTTCTGCGTCAGTGGAGAAAATATCTGGCCCTTTGTAGCCCGCTTTACGCATCCTAAACATTAGGTATGTGTGAATTATCTGCGGTGAGAGAGGCAAGATAGTGAAGTGGTGAACGATGCGATCTTTGAGTTGGCGCATGTTGCTTTGTGCTAACTTCACATCCAATTCGGGCTGGCCGAATAAGACGATTTGCATCAATTTGTGTTTGCCAACCTGCAAGTTGTATAGCAGGCGTAACTCCTCTAATGTCTCCGCTGGCATGGCGTGCGCTTCATCCACAAGTACTACACAACGTTCGCCACGTGCATATTTGGCGACCAAGTCATTTTGTAGATTTTGTAATAGGACGTTAACTCGCTGCCCATCGAGATCGAGTTGCAGGCTGTCCGCGATTGCATAGAGCAATTCGTCACGAGATAAACTTGGATTGGTTAGGTAGATTGCTTTGATATTGCTAGGAAGCTTCTCTAGCAGCATCTGACAGAGCATGGTTTTGCCGCTGCCCACTTCGCCGCTGATTTTTACGATTCCTTCGCCGTCAGTGATTGCATAGGCAATCGCATCTAAAATTTCACCGCGATTTGCACCAGAAAAGAAAAAATCGGTGACGGGGGTGATTTTGAAGGGGGGCTCGTTCAGGCCAAAGTGTTCCAGATACATCAAAATCCTCTATTGAGTTTGCTGAGCCTTGTGTTTTTGGGCGGCTTCCATTCGGCTGTATAACGTCGTGCGGGCAATACCAAGCAATTTTGCGGCTTCACTGACATTGCCGTGTGCGATCTCCATGGCCGCATCAATATATATTTGAGTATAGCCCATCAGCATGTCATCTAAATTGAACCCGCCAAGTTGCAGCGTGCGTTTAATTTCTGCGGGTGATTCGGATGCGGGTTTATCGGTGTCGAAAATTTGCGGGTCGAGTTCTGCGTCTAGCTGAGATGCATTGACTTTTGTATCGGGATATTTTGTGACAAGGCGAATGACGATGTTGCGCAGTTCGCGTGTATTACCAGGAAATGGATAGTTCAGCCAAGCCGACTGTGCGGATGCATCTAAAGTGAATGGGCGCCGCTGCATCTGCTGCGAATAAAAATCGCGAAAATGGTCTAGTAGTAGCAGCTTGTCTTTTCCCATCGTGTTTAACGAAGGTACGTTGATGGTAAAGATGCTCATGCGGTGGAATAGATCTGCGCGGAAATCCCCCTTGCGTACTGCTTGGGACAATACAATATTGGTAGCGGCGATGATGCGAGCCGAGCTTTTGCGGGTCAAAGTTTCGCCGACGCGTTGATATTCGCCATTTTCAAGTACACGCAACAGTTTCGATTGCAACTCTTGTGGTAATTCACCAACCTCGTCTAGAAATAGAGTGCCATTTTCAGCTTTCTCAAAGAATCCAACTTGCGCTACGGTTGCGCCAGTGAATGCACCTTTTGCGTGACCGAAAAGCGTGGACTCCAAGAGATTTTGTGCGATTGCAGCGCAGTTGATGGCGATAAATGGTGCCTTAGGGTTTGCGCTTAATTTCTGCAATGCGACTGCCACCAGCTCTTTGCCGCTTCCCGATTCGCCCTGAATTAAAACGGGGTAGGGAGTGTTGGCATACAGCTTGATTTGACTGCGTAGCGCTTGAATAGTGGCACTTTCGCCAATGATGCCTAGATTCGAATCTATTTCGGAGGCTAAGGGCTGTTCGCTTTGTTGTGCGGAGAGGGCCGCGCGTAATTGCGCGCGGATGGCTTCCGGTTTGCAAGGTTTTGCGACGAATTCAAAAGCGCCAAGTGTGCGTGCGTGGCGCGCGTTACTTTCCTCATTCTGGCCTGAAAGTGTGATGATTTTGATGCGGGGAGAATGTGCGAGTAACTCTGTGATGAGCTTAAACCCCTCTTGCGGGCGATGTGGGGTGGGCGGTAGCCCTAGATCTATTAGTGCAAGTTGCGGTGGGGTCGCTAAGTCGCGTACTAAGCGTATTGCATGTTCGCGATCCTCCCCCAGCACGATATCGAATTCGTCCGACAAGACCAAATTCAGCGAGTCGCGGATGAGCGGATCGTCGTCAACGATGAGTAAGCTGGGGCGCAGTTTTGTATTCAAGATTATGTTCTTGCTGAAATTAACTTCGGGTGCAGGATAGCTACTAATGTCGCCAAGCTCAAGTTGAAGCTGATGAGGAGTCATTCGTGGTGATGGATGTTAGAATGTGCGCTTTGAAAAATGGTAAAGGTTATTCGTGTCAGCACTGGTAGAAATTCAGGACGTTAACTTCTCGTACGATCAGCGTGCCATTCTGAAGGGCATCAATATGTCTTTTGGTAAGGGAAAAGTGATTGCCGTGATGGGCGGGAGCGGCTGTGGCAAGACCACGCTCTTTCGTTTGATTGGCGGTGCGCTCAAGCCTACACGTGGCGAAATCAAAATTGACGGGCAGGTAATACACGAGTTGGATGACAAAGGCTTGTATGAGATGCGCCGCAAGATGGGCGTGCTGTTCCAATTTGGTGCGCTGTTCACGGATATGTCGGTGTTCGACAATGTGGCTTTCCAGATGCGCGAACACACCAATCTTTCCGAAGAGCTTATTCATGATTTGGTGATGCTGAAGTTACATGCCGTGGGTTTGCGCGGTACTCATAACCTGATGCCGGCGGAATTGTCGGGCGGTATGGCACGCCGAGTGGCTTTGGCGCGTACTGTCGCACTCGATCCCATGCTAATTCTGTATGACGAGCCGTTTGCGGGGCTTGATCCGATTTCACTTACCGTTGTTGGGCAGCTTATTCGGAAACTGAATGATGCGTTGGGTGCGACTTCGGTGGTGGTGACACATGATGTGCAGGAATCCTTGAAGATTGTGGACTATGTGTATTTCATCGCGGATGGCGTGATTGTGGCGGAAGGTACGCCGGATGAGATTCGTGCTTCGGATAAACCTTTTGTGCACCAGTTCGTGCATGGCGAGATGGATGGCCCCATCCCATTCCATTACCCCGGCGCTAATAGCTACGAACAAGATTTGAAAGTGAGTGCCTATGCCACTCGTTAAAAGTGTTCGTGCCATTGGGCATCGTGCAGTCAATACGGTGTGGCGCGTGGGTTTGGCCACACGTTTCTTATTTCTGACGCTCACGCACTCGGGGATGAGTTTTCGCCGTTTTGGTTTGGTGGTGAAAGAATTGTTCTCCAGTGGCGTGATGTCGCTCATCATCATTGGCGTAGCCGGTATGTTCGTGGGTATGGTGCTGGGCTTGCAGGGTTTTGAGACGCTCAAGCGTTACGGCTCCGAGTCTGCGTTGGGTTCCTTGGTTGCGTTGAGCTTGGTGCGTGAATTAGGGCCGGTGTTGGCCGCACTCTTATTTGCTAGTCGAGCTGGTTCAGCCATGACTGCCGAAATTGGCTTGATGAAAGCAACCGAGCAAATCGCCGCGATGGAGATGATGGCGGTCAGTCCGATTGCACGCGTGGTTGCGCCGCGTTTCTGGGCGGGGGTCATCTCAATGCCTTTGCTGGCGGCGATCTTTTCCGCGATGGGCGTGTTTGGCGGTTATGTCGTGGGTGTTGTGCTCATTGGCGTGGATGAGGGATCGTTTTGGTCGCAAATGCAGGCAACGGTTGATTTTCAGCATGACGTGATGAATGGCGTATTAAAAAGTTTCGTGTTTGGCGTGGCCGTTACAGTCATTGCCTTGTTCGAAGGTTTTGATGCGCCGCCGACTGCGGAAGGCGTATCGGGTGCGACAACACGCACCGTGGTGCAATCATCGCTGGCGATTCTGATGTTGGATTTCATATTGACTGCGTTCATGTTTCGAGGAGCTTAAAGATGGAACGAATTAAATTAGATTTATGGGTTGGTGCATTTGTGGTGGCGGGTATCGCGGCCTTGGTGGTGTTGGCACTTAAGGTTGGGAACCTGAGTACTTATAATGTGTCCGAGACCTACCAGTTGCAGGGGTACTTCACTAACGTGGGCGGGTTGAAGCCGACTGCGTCGGTTAGAAGTGCGGGCGTGTTGGTTGGGCGAGTTACAAGTATTACCTTGGATACAGAGCGTTACGAGGCAAAGGTGATGATGAGTATCGACAAACGATACCAATTCCCTAAGGATACATTTGCGAACATTCTTACTTCTGGATTGTTAGGAGAGCAGTACATCGGTTTACAGCCTGGCGGAGATGAAGACATGTTGGCAGATGGCGGCGAGTTCAAAAAAACGCAGTCTGCGATTGTGGTGGAAGAGTTAATTGGGAAGTTCATGTTTAACAAGTCTGAAAGTTCTAACTAGTTTGAATGAGGGGAAGTGCCGTGCGTAAATTTTTGTCAGTCATTGCTTTACTTGTCTTGAGTAGCACTACATCTGTGGTTTCGGCCACAGATTTGCCGCCAGATGTGTTGATCAAGGAGACGATGAGCGAAGTGCTTGATTTCGTTAAAAAAGATAGCGCTCTGCTGTCTAACGAGGCACGTTTATTAGAATTGGTTGATGCGAAAATTTTGCCGCACTTCGATTTCTCCCGCATGACAAAACTTGCCGTTGGCAAAGGTTGGCGTACGGCTACACCAGAACAGAAACAAGCGCTAACTACTGAATTCAGGACGATGTTGGTGCGTACTTATACCAAAGTGTTTACTACCTACCGCAATCCCAAGGTGGAAGTGAAATCGGTGCAAGTGCCAGCGGGAGTGGATGAGATCGCAGTAAAGACCATCATTGGTTTTAGCGATGGTCGTTCGGCAAAAGTCGAGTATGAAATGGCCAAAACTCCGATGGGATGGAAGGCCTTTGACGTTACCTTGGAAGGTGTGAGTTTGGTTTCTAGTTATCGAGGTTCTTTTGCGGATGAGATTCAGCAATCTGGGGTGGATGGTCTGATCAAGAAGCTATCCGATACCAATAAGAATGCGCTTGTAAGCAATAACAGCAAGAAAGCAGCGGCCAAATGATTGCATGGCAGGACAACGCGTTCGTGGTGAATGGCGCGTTAACCATTGATTCAGTCAATGCGCATCAGCAGTTATTATTTCCATCAATTCATAACGCTGAGCACTGCGTCATTGATTTGGAAAAAGTTGATGCGGTTGACTCGTCAGCGGTTAGCCTCATGCTGTCGTGGGTACGTCAGGCACACCTTCAAAAAAAATCAGTTTCATTTGCTCACGCGCCTAAAAACCTGCATAGCCTAGTCGAGCTGTACGGGTTGACGGAAGTGCTGTCGCTTAACTCATAAAATTTAGTCACGAGTATCCCTCTATGCAAAAACTGGCCATTCAAGGCGGCAATCCATTACGCGGTGAAGTACGTATCTCTGGTGCAAAGAACGCTGCCTTACCTATCATGTGCGCAGGCCTGTTGACGGCAGATACACTGCGTCTCACCAATCTTCCTGATCTGCACGACGTTGGCACTATGCGCAAGCTCTTGGTGCAGATGGGGGTGTCGGCTGAACTGGCGACCAATGAGATCACTTTCAAAGGTGACAAAATCGATAACTGGGAAGCGCCTTACGAGATGGTGAAAACCATGCGTGCCGCTATTCTGGTATTGGGGCCACTGGTGGCGCGCTTTGGTGATGCCAAGGTTTCTTTGCCAGGCGGTTGTGCGATTGGTTCACGCCCTGTTGATTTGCATATCAAGGGCCTGCAAGCAATGGGGGCGGAAATCAGCATCGAGCATGGTTATATCCATGCCAAGGCTAAGAAGCTAAAAGGTGCGCGAATCTTTTTCGATATCGTCAGCGTGACGGGTACAGAAAACCTAATGATGGCAGCCGTGCTGGCTGATGGAGTGACCGTATTAGAAAATGCTGCGCGTGAGCCTGAAGTCATCGACTTAGCTAATTGTTTGCGCGCAATGGGGGCAAAGATCTCCGGCGATGGCACAGACAATATCACCATTACCGGTGTTGAGACGTTGCATGGCGCGACTCACCACATCATGCCTGACCGCATCGAAAGTGGAACATTCCTCGTAGCGGCCGCCGCGACGGGCGGCAGCATCACCTTGCGTGAAACACGGGCTGATATCTTGGATACCGTGCTGGAAAAACTGACAGAGGCAGGTGCGAAGATCACAGTGGACGGCACTTCAATTCATTTGGAAATGAGTGGGCGTCCTAAATCAGTCAGTGTGCGCACTGCACCACACCCCGCTTTCCCTACTGATATGCAAGCGCAATTCATGGCGCTCAACTGCATTGCAGAAGGCAGCGCCATGGTCATCGAAACCATCTTCGAAAATCGCTTCATGCACGTGCAAGAATTGCGTCGCCTAGGTGCGCAAATCGATGTTGAGGGCAATACATCCGTGGTGCGGGGGGTTGGTCATTTGGAAGGTGCAACTGTAATGGCAACTGATCTGCGTGCCTCTGCATGTTTGGTCATCGCTGGATTGGTTGCGCAGGGTGAGACCGTTATCGACCGTATCTATCATCTGGATCGCGGCTACGAACACATCGAAAGTAAGTTGTCGCAGCTTGGCGCCAATATTCGACGAATCAAATAGTAGGAATACAACATGATCACCATCGCCTTATCTAAAGGTCGCATCTTTGAAGAGACCTTGCCGTTGCTGGAAGCAGCGGGCATCAAGCCGCTAGAGGATCCTGAGTCTTCTCGAAAGCTGATATTAGAAACGAATCGTAAGGATGTTCGCCTCATCATCGTTCGAGCTTCTGATGTGCCTACCTACGTGCAGTACGGTGCCGCAGACATCGGTGTGGCCGGTAAGGACGTGCTAAACGAACACGGCGGCGACGGCCTTTACCAACCGCTCGATCTGAATATTGCCAAGTGCCGCATGATGGTCGCAGTGCGTAGCGATTTCGATTATGAATCCGCTGTGAAGCAAGGTGCGCGAATTCGCGTGGCGACTAAATATGTGAAGACCGCGCGTGAACACTTCGCCTCCAAAGGCGTGCACGTCGATCTCATTAAGTTGTACGGATCAATGGAGTTGGCGCCATTGGTTGGTTTGTCCGATGCCATTGTTGACTTGGTGAGCAGTGGAGCGACCTTGAAGGCGAATAACCTCATTGCAGTGGAAGAGATCGCTCAAATCTCATCACGTTTGGTGGTGAATCAGGCTTCATTGAAACTTAAGCGCAGTACGATTCAACCGATGCTGGATGCATTCGCAGGAGCCGTAAAATGAACATTACACGCCTATCTACACAACAAGCTGATTTTGAGGCCACACTCGCTAAGTTGCTGGCTTTTGAAGAAACTGAGGATGAAAAGCTAGAAGCGACAGTTGCTTCGATTCTTGCGGATGTTAAAAAGCGCGGCAATGCCGCTGTGCTGGAATACACGCGTAAATTTGACCGTTTGCCCTCGATAGAAGAATCTTCGATGGAGCTGCCGCAATCCGAATTAAAAGCCGCATTCGAAGGTTTACCCGCTGAACAGAAGTTGGCCTTAGAGCAAGCTGCGCAGCGTGTGACGTCTTATCACCAGAAACAAGTGCAAGCCTCGTGGACGTATGAGGACGAAGACGGCACGATGTTGGGGCAGCAAGTGACTGCATTAGATCGCGTCGGTTTGTATGTTCCTGGCGGCAAAGCTGCTTACCCATCGTCCGTGCTAATGAATGCGCTGCCTGCAAAAGTGGCGGGTGTGACAGAACTGATCATGGTCGTCCCAACCCCTGATGGAGTGAAGAACCAATTGGTGCTGGCGGCGGCGTACCTGTCCGGTGTGGATCGCGTGTTCACCATCGGTGGCGCGCAGGCTGTGGGGGCTTTAGCCTATGGCACAGCGACCATTCCCAAGGTGGATAAGATCGTTGGCCCTGGCAATGCCTATGTAGCTTCTGCTAAGCGCCGCGTGTTCGGCATATGCGGCATCGACATGATCGCAGGCCCGTCCGAGATATTAGTCATCTGCGACGGCGGTACCGATCCTGATTGGGTGGCCATGGACTTGTTCTCGCAAGCTGAACACGACGAGTTGGCGCAAGCGATTCTGTTATCGCCAGATGCCAAGTTCATCGAGGCGGTGGCGGCGAGTGCCAATAAGCTATTGGAGCAGATGCCACGCAAGGACATTATCAAGACCGCTCTTGAGAATCGTGGTGCGCTGATCCATGTGAAAGACATGGACGAAGCCTGCCGCATTAGCAACCGTATCGCGCCAGAACACTTGGAACTGTCTGTGGCCGAGCCACAAGCCTGGTTGCCCAAGCTCAAGCACGCTGGTGCCATCTTCATGGGGCGCTACACCTCCGAGTCGCTGGGCGACTACTGCGCAGGCCCCAATCACGTTCTACCCACCTCAGGCACGGCGCGTTTCTCCTCCCCGCTGGGTGTTTATGATTTTCAAAAGCGTAGCAGCCTGATTCAAGTTTCTGCTAAAGGCGCACAAAAGCTCGGTGCTATCGCATCTACGCTCGCATTTGGTGAGGGTTTGCAGGCACATGCGCAGTCCGCGCTGTATAGAAAGAACAGCTAGGAAACTTTAGGTTGTGTATTTTTCATTGTTTGGGGTAGAATCCGCGCCTCATTTTTGCAATTGGTCTGGAGTTTGTCATGGCACGTGTCTGTCAAGTAACGGGGAAAGCCCCGATGGTTGGGAACAATATCTCCCACGCGAATAACAAAACCAAGCGTCGTTTCTTGCCGAATCTGCAACAACGCCGTTTGTGGGTGGAATCTGAAAATCGTTGGGTTTCTTTGCGTATAACGAATGCTGCATTGCGCACCATCGACAAGAACGGCATTGATGCTGTCTTGTTCGAAATGCGTGCTCGCGGCGAGAAGATCTAAGGGGAACAGTCATGGCAAAAGGCGCTCGCGAAAAAATAAAATTGGAATCGTCTGCTGGTACAGGGCATTTCTACACAACGAACAAGAACAAACGCACCACACCAGAAAAGCTCGAATTCATGAAATTCGATCCAGTGGTTCGCAAGCACGTCGCATACAAGGAAACCAAGCTGAAGTGATTCAGTGAAGTTCTGGTAGGCAAAAGAAAACCCGCAGCAATGCGGGTTTTTTTTATGCTAGGGTTTTCTTGTAGGGTGCAATAACCAACGGGCGTTGAGCCGTATGGGGGCAAAACATGCGCTGTGCTTATTGCACTCTACGCGAGCTAATCAGTTTGAGATGAAAAAGTCATAATCTCTGAACGAACTTGCATGAGTAAAAAGCCAAGTCGATTTTTGCCTGTCCCATCTTGCCCAGCCGCCCAGAAGTAGTCGAACGGCGAACTTTCGATTAATTGCCTATTTCCTGTTGATAAGAGAAGTTCGCGGGCCGCCCCAGATTTGAATTTGCATCGAAGTGCTTCAAGCATGACTGATTCCTTCGTCTGTTCCCAATCGGCACGCAAAGGGAAGGTTCTGCTCTGGCCAAGGGCGCGAGCTTCCTTTGGCGTAGATGCTTGGCGAATGCGTTCTTGAATTTCGGGTGCCAAAAACTTTTGTGCTTGAAAGTAGTGCTCGACGGTGGGCCAGAATTTGCCGGCAATTTCCACTCCGGGCGGCGAGAAGTTCGACAGCCCCCAGTAGGGCATCGTCTTCGTATAGAAGTACAATGGCTCGGTCATTAGTTGGAGTGGCAAATTCTCAGAAAAATGGACTGTCCTAAAGTTTAGGAGGACTCGCCTGTGGTGTCCACTTGGGATGGTTTACGCAGGCTGAGGGTGTGCAAATATCGAGGATATTCGGCTGAGTTGCTTGAGTTTTACGTTATTGCCCACACTTCAGCTTCAGTGTATTCCCCAAATACTCGAATATCCGCATCCACGAACAAGCGCGACAGCCACGCTTGCCATGTTAGCCATTGGTCGTCGGTGACGACGGCGATTTTGTTGAAGTCGTGGTTGTGTTCGCGGCTGAAGAATTTGATCTCTTCCCACGCGACATCCGTCGTGTAGTCGATCATGCCGCGCAGGTCGAAAATCAGGTTGGTCTGGTCGCCGCTCTTGAGTTTGTACAGTGCGTGCTCTTCGAACTGCTTGAAATCGGCGAGGGTGAAGTCACCCATGACGGCGATGTTGACGAGGTTTGTTTTGTCTTCGATGGTGATCATTTGCTTACCTCTGTGTTGGTTGGGGCTAGGCGCAAGCTTAACATGCCGCTGGCGATGACGAGTGCGATACCCAGCCATGCGCTGACGCTCAATGACTCGTTCCAGAATATCAATCCGAATAGAGCAGAGAACACCACCGTGCTGTAGGCCAGACTACCCACGACTAAGGTCTGTCCAGTGCGGTAGGCGCGTGTCATGAAGAGTTGCGCGAAGGTGGCGGATGCGCCGATGGCGATGAGCAAGGGCAAGTTGCTGAATGAGAGTGTATGCAGGGTGTCGGTGAACATCCATACGCCGCTGATGAGGGTGGCGCTCAGATTGAAATAGAAAACGACTCGTATACCAGACTCGCCCAATACGCCTAGTTGTCGCACATTGAGCAGTGCTACGCCTGCCAGCACGCCAGAGATGAGTCCGAGCAGACCGGGGAAGAGTTGGTTATGCTCCAGTGTCGGATGTAGTAACAGGATGATGCCTGCGAAACCCACTACCAATGCAGTCGTCAGTGGCGCATGGAACTTGTCTTTCAACACCAGTACGGTGAAAACGGATAGAAACAAAGACGATGTGTAATTAAGGGTGATGGCGGTCGCCAGCGGCAAAGCGGTGATGCAGTAGAAGAACAGCAACATGGCGATGGTGCCAGACAAACCGCGCCAGATATGGCCGCGCCAATGCGGAGTGGCGAACGAGAGTTTAGAACGATGCAACATCGCGTACACGATGATGAGTCCGAAGAAGGAGCGGTAGAAGACGAGTTCGCTACTGGTGAAGTCTGCGCCGCCAAGTTTGACCAGCGAACCCATGCAGGCAAAGAGCAGACCCGCGACGAGCATCCAGAGTGAACCCATGAGTTAGATTCGCTTGCTTAAAAATCGAAGGACATGATGGCGGCAGGCTTCCCTAAATAATCCTCTTGCGTGACATGCTGCCAGCCGAGATTCTCATAGAGCTTAGGGGCGCTATCAGTGTAGAGCCACAATTTCTTTACGCCCATCTGAGCTGCGGCTTGCATCGCATGTTGTGTGAGTTTGGATGCGATGCCTTGGCCGCGGTGTGACTGCGGCACATAAACTCCGCCTAACCAAGGGCGAAGTTCAGGATGGGTGTGCATGTCAAAGTTAAGCAACATCGCTGTGCCTACAGGTTTTCCGTCCTGAAGTGCGACATATAAGGTGGGAATACTGTCAGGATTGGTCGATTCTCGGACTTGTTCGGCCCACTCATTTCCCCACTCACTTCTATGCCACTCAAGAATCACGTCAAGAACGTTGAGGTGCTTGGATATGTTTTCAATGGTGATCATGGCAGTGTGCTATTCAGTTGAGTGTGTCGAGTTCAAATGTGCGATGGCATTGAGTGTTACTTCGTGACGATATTTAACGAAGTCCGTGGCGAGTGAGCTACTAGCTGCATGAGTGATGGCGAATGCCTCAATTTTTTCACGAGTCTCTGTCGAATGGATGTGTAGTTGTTTGTTGAACAGGCTGACGAACCTCTGGTCATAGCGATAGCCTTCTTGGATCAAAAAGTATCGCAAGGAAGGGCTGGTGAGATAAATCCCTTTCATATACCGAGTCCAAATATCGCTTACCCCATCATTCAGTGCAGATTGAGAGGCAAATGTATTTTCCCATTGGTCGCACATGATTTCGCAAGCAGCCATGATGAGGTTCCAAGTATGTTCATTTTTCGAATGTTCTGGAATCGGTTCGCAATCGTAGAAATAAGAACGCAACTCGCGATTTTCGATAAAGATGTGGAGTGCGGTGATGCCTGAATCATAGACTTGGGAACTGGTCTGAATCTCAATTACCTCACGTTCACGATCAAGCTGTTTCCACAGGAAGAAAAAGCCGACGATCGTTGCCATACCGGCTCCCCAATCGGCGGCGCTTCCTAGTACGCCCCAGTCTGGTGAATTGGACAAAATCCCACTGGCAATGAGATGTGATCCAGCGATTTGAACCACCGCTAAAATTGAAAAAGAAATCAGCACGACGGCTAAAAATTGAACTGCTTTAATCAGTAGTTTGTTCATTGTGAGAAGAGTTGTGATTGAGGTAGTAGGGGGGCGGTGAACAAAATTTGTGATGTAATCGTTGAGTTTTCACCGTCTTGTATGGTTTGGATTGTCCCTGAACTTAAATAGCGTAGCAACAAAAATTGGCCCTAGTATAGGGGCTTGGGTAAAATGCTCTCCTTCACAACGCTGGGTCTGATTCATGGTTGCTAAAGTACAAAAAACAGTCAGTTTCGAGGCGGCTATGATTGAGCTTGATCAGCTTGTCGCGGATATGGAGGCGGGCAAATTGTCCTTAGAGGATTCACTCTCTGCCTATAAGCGAGGCGCAGCATTGCTTTCTTTCTGCCGAGGAAAATTAGACGATGCACAGCAGCAAGTTCGCGTGTTGGAAGACGGTGTTTTGAAAGATATTTCGGTAAGCGTCGATGCCTAACGATTTCACAGGCTGGGTAGCCCAGCACCAAACCAAATTTGAAGAAGTGTTGCGTACATTGCTCCCCTCGGCGGAAGTGATGCCACAGCGCCTACATGCTGCGATGCGCTACAGCGTATTGGAGGGAGGCAAGCGTGTGCGCCCTTTATTGGCATTCGCGGCGGGAGAGTTGGCTGGCGCTGATATTGCGCGCGTGAACTACGCTGCCGCTGCTGTTGAATTGATCCATGCTTACTCCCTTGTTCATGACGATATGCCTTGCATGGATGATGACGTGCTGCGTCGCGGCAAGCCGACTTGTCATGTGGAATACGACGAGGCCACCGCGCTGTTGGTGGGCGATGCACTTCAAAGTTTAGCCTTCCAGTTTTTGTCTGAGCCGCGTTTGAGCGATGACCCATTCAAGCAGTTGAAGATGATTAAGTTGCTGGCGATTGCTTCTGGCTCACGCGGCATGGCGGGCGGTCAGGCCATCGACCTTGCAAGTGTAGGCAAGCAATTAACGTTGCCCGAGTTGGAAAACATGCACATCCACAAAACAGGTGCGTTGATTCGTGTCGCTATTTTGCTGGGAGCGTATTGTGGTGATGCATTGAGTGACGCGGAGCTCGATAAATTAGATCACTTCGGCAAGCTCATCGGATTGGCATTCCAAGTGGTAGACGACGTGCTCGATTGCGAAGCTGATACCGCCACTTTGGGTAAGACCGCAGGTAAAGATGCGGACAACGACAAGCCCACTTATGTGAGTTTGTTGGGGTTGTCAGCGGCGAAAGAAATGGCGCAACGCCTTCACAGTGAGGCCTTGGAATCTTTGAATGAATTCGGAGACAACGCATTGCGCTTGCGCGAACTTGCCGACTTCATCGTGTTAAGAAAGTTCTGATGTACACCCTACTTGATACTGTTCAATCTCCTGAAGATTTACGCAAATTAGACCGAGCGCAGCTGCCGCAACTTGCGGACGAATTGCGTGAATTTCTAGTCGAGTCGGTAAGTAAAACAGGCGGTCATCTTTCGTCGAATCTAGGCACGGTCGAACTGACCATCGCTTTACATACCATCTACAACACACCTGAAGACAAACTGGTGTGGGATGTGGGGCATCAAACATACGTACATAAGATATTGACAGGGCGCCGTGCGGCGATGAGCTCATTACGTATGCAAGGCGGCATCGCAGGTTTTCCCAAGCGTGAAGAAAGTCCTTACGACACTTTTGGTACAGGTCACTCCAGTACCTCTATCTCGGCGGCGCTCGGCATGGCAGCGGCGGCAAAGTTACGTGGTTCTGAAGAGCGTGCAGTTGCTATCATCGGCGATGGTGCGATGACGGGCGGCATGGCGTTCGAAGCGTTGAACAACGCAGGTGCGATGGATGCGAACCTGTTGGTGATTCTGAACGACAACGACATGTCCATCTCGCGACCAGTCGGTGCGCTGAACAACTACCTTGCGAAGCTGATGTCTGGGCGTTTTTATGCGGCGGTACGGAGTCGTAGCGAAAAAATGTTGAAGGGTATTCCGCCTGTTTTGGAATTTGCCAAGCGCACCGAGGAGCACCTCAAGGGCATGGTTATTCCTGGCACGATGTTCGAGGAATTTGGCTTTAACTACATCGGTCCTATCGATGGTCACGACATCAATGTGTTGTTAGACACTTTGAGCAATATCCGCAAATTGGAAGGCCCGCAGTTCCTGCACATCGTTACGCAAAAAGGCAAAGGCTACGACAAAGCTGAAGAAGATTGCCTGCTGTATCACGGTGTTTCCAAGTTCGACCGGAATAGCGGCATCGTGGCTAAACCCTCAACACAGCAAACTTACACGCAAGTATTTGGTGATTGGTTATGCGATATGGCGGCGGCTGACGAGAAGTTGGTGGGTATTACGCCAGCGATGTGTGAAGGTTCGGGTATGCCCGAGTTCGCCGAGAAATTTCCGCAACGTTATTTTGATGTGGGGATCGCCGAGCAGCACGCACTGACCTTTGCGGCGGGTATGGCATGCGAAGGCTACAAACCCGTGGTGGCGATCTACTCCACCTTTTTGCAACGTGCTTATGACCAACTGATTCACGACATCGCTATACAAAATCTGCCGGTTATGTTGGCGATTGATCGCGGTGGTTTAGTTGGTGCGGATGGATCGACCCATGCAGGGAGCTTTGATTTATCTTTCTTGCGTTGCATTCCCAATATGACGGTGATGGCCCCTGCTGACGAGAACGAATGTCGTCAGATGTTGAGTACCGCATACCAAATGAATTCTCCTACGGCAGTGCGCTATCCGCGTGGTACGGGGCCGGGCGTGGCAGTGCAAAAAGGCCTGTCAACGATCGAAGTTGGAAAAGCCGAAGTACGCAGGGCAGGTAAGAAGATTGCCATCCTTGCATTTGGTTCGATGCTTGCGCCCGCATTGGAGGCAGGTGAGAAATTGGATGCGACTGTGGTTAACATGCGTTTCGTTAAACCCTTGGATGAAGCCGTGATATTGCGTATGGCAGGTGAACACGCACTACTGGTGACCGTGGAAGAAAACACCATTCAAGGGGGGGCGGGTGCGGCGGTGGCGGAATGTCTTGCGCAGCATGGCGTGAGTGTTGCGCTGTTGCACATGGGCCTACCTGATTATTTCATTGAGCAGGGTGAACATAAGAAATTACTCGCTGATTGTGGCTTGGACGCAATGGGCTTGGTGAGTGCCATCCAAGCACGCACAACAAAATTACCCGAGTAAATCGGTGGGGAATTGACTATAATTCTCCCCATCACTCTTTTTAGGAAGTAGGAAATGAATTCCAGCGCAGCCATCCCAGACGTACAAAGTAGCGCCGACACGCGCCATCTTGCTATCAATAAAGTGGGTATCAAAAGCATCCGTCACCCAGTTGTCGTGAAAGACAAGAGTGTCGGTGTGCAGCACACTATTGCGACATTCAACATGTACGTGCACCTGCCTCATAACTTCAAAGGCACGCACATGTCGCGTTTTGTGCAGATATTGAATCAGCACGGACGCGAGATATCTGTCGAATCGTTCGAGAGCATCTTGCGTGAGATGACCGAAAAATTGGAAGCGCAATCGGGCTACATCGAGATGTCGTTCCCGTATTTCGTGAACAAGACTGCTCCCATATCGGGTGTGCAGAGCTTGCTCGATTACGACGTCACCTTCATCGGTGAGATCGTCGAAGGTGAATATCGCTTCACCATGAAAGTGCTGATCCCTGTGACCAGCTTGTGCCCTTGCTCCAAAGAGATATCGGAACGCGGCGCGCACAATCAGCGTTCGCACGTCACGTTATCCGTACGCACCAAGCGTGTGGTGTGGATCGAAGAGTTGGTGCGTTACGCAGAAGAACATGCGTCTAGCGAGTTGTATGGTTTGCTGAAACGCCCTGATGAGAAGTTCGTCACCGAGCGCGCTTACGACAATCCTAAGTTCGTTGAAGACATGGTGCGTGACGTAGCTGCTGCACTGAATGGTGATGATCGCATTGAAGCTTTTGTGGTCGAGTCAGAGAACTTCGAATCGATCCACAATCACTCAGCCTATGCGCTCATCGAGCGCGATAAGGCCAAAGACTAGGATTGGATTCTTGTAGGTCGGGTTTTAACCCGACAGCACTAACTGATTCAAAACGAATTGTCGGGTTACACCCAAAGGGGACGAGAACCCCTGCGGGGGAAACCGACCTTCAAGAATTTCAAGCTAGAAGATTTGCTCTTGAAAATTCGGCATGCACCCCCAGCTAACCGAGACACTTTTTTCAAGGAGCATTTCTCATGACAACAAGCACCACCGCAAGCCGCGAAACCCTAGGTTTCCAGACCGAAGTTAAACAACTCTTGCAGTTGATGATCCACTCGCTGTATTCCAACCGCGAGATTTTCCTAAGAGAACTGGTTTCCAACGCATCCGATGCATGCGACAAGCTGCGCTTCGAAGCGCTGCATAACGATGCGCTGTACGAGAACCAATCCGACCTCAACATTCGCGTCAGTTTCGACAAAGAAGCACGTACGCTGACCATCGCCGATAGCGGCATCGGCATGAGCCGCGACGAAGTGATCGCCAATCTCGGCACCATCGCTAAATCTGGCACGCGCGATTTCTTCAGCAAACTATCAGGCGACCAACAAAAAGACGCACACCTCATCGGTCAGTTCGGTGTGGGTTTCTACTCTGCGTTTATCGTGGCCGAGAAGGTTTCCGTATTGACCCGTCGTGCGGGTGAGAAGACCGACCAAGGCGTGCGTTGGGAATCTGACGGCGGCGGCGAGTTCTCTATCGAGATGGTAGAGAAGGCGACACGCGGCACCGAGATCACCCTGCATCTGCGTGCAGACCAAGACGACTTGTTGGCCGGGTACAAACTGCGCGAGATCATCAAGAAATACTCCAACCACATCGTGCAACCTATCCTCATGAACAAAGAGGAATGGAAGGACGGCAAATACGAGACGCTGGCTGAAGACGAGACCGTCAACCAAGCCTCGGCATTGTGGACGCGCAGCAAGAACGACATCACCGACGAGCAGTACAAAGAATTTTACAAACACGTTGGACATGATTTTGAAGACCCACTGGCATGGACACATGCGCGCGTCGAGGGCCGTCAGGAATACACACAACTGCTCTATGTGCCAAGCCGTGCGCCGTTCGATATGTATGACCGCCAAGCGCGACACGGCATCAAGCTGTATGTGCGCCGCGTATTCATCATGGATGATGCCGAGCAACTGATGCCAAGCTATCTGCGCTTCGTGCGCGGCATCGTGGATTCTGCCGATCTGCCACTCAATGTGTCGCGCGAGATATTGCAAGAATCAAAAGACATCGAAACCATCCGCAAAGGCTGCACCGGAAAAGTGTTGGGCATGTTGTCTGACATGGCCGAGAACGACAAAGAGAAATACGCCACGTTCTGGGGCCAGTTCGGACAGGTGCTGAAAGAAGGTGTCGGAGAAGACGCAGCCAACAAAGACAAGATCGCCGCACTGGCTCGTTTCGCCTCTACGCATGCGGACAATGCAGAGGAGACCGTTTCGCTACGCGACTACATCGCACGCATGAAGGATGGCCAAGAGAAGATCTATTACGTCACAGCGGATAGTTTCAACGCCGCCAAGAACAGCCCGCACCTCGAAGTGTTCCGCAAGAAGGGCATCGAAGTGTTGCTGCTGTCTAACCGCGTAGATGAATGGATGGTGAGCAATCTGTTCGAATTCGAAGGCAAATCGTTGACCTCTGTCGCCAAGGGCGGCCTCGATCTGGGTGCATTGGAAGACGCAGCTGAGAAGCAAGCGCAAGAGCAACAAGCCGACGAATTCAAGCCACTCACCGAAAAGATCAAAGCGAGCTTGGGCGACAAAGTGAAGGAAGTGCGCATCACGCATCGCCTCACCGATTCCCCAGCATGCTTGGTAGCGGACGAACACGACATGAGCGCCAACCTCGCTCGACTGTTGAAATCAGCTGGACAGAAAGCACCGAACTCACAACCCATCCTTGAAATCAATCCGAGCCATCCTGTGGTGACACGTCTGCAAGCGGAGAACGCTCGCTTCGATGATTGGACAGCAGTGTTATTCGATCAAGCGATGTTGGCAGAAGGCGGGCAGTTGGATGATCCCGCTGGCTTTGTGAAACGTATCAATCAACTCATGCTGGAAATGGGTAAGTAAGCAGCAGAGAGTAAGGCAACCAACGGGCTTCTTCGGAAGCCCGTTTTTGTTTCAAAGACATCTCTGAAAATTCAATTCCGTCATTCCGGCGCAGGTCGGAATCCAGTGGGTTATATTTAAAATACCTTCTAGTTAAAGTAATTGCACTGCGCTTATATTGTTACTGGACATATGATCGCAGTCGACATTGCCGCTCTACAACATTTTCTCAATGATCTTGGTATTGAAGTAACGCCTTGCCGGGATTTTCAGGATGCTCTCCCGACAAGGCCGTGCTCATAGAATCTTCACCACCACCTTGCCTTTGGTGCGCCCGGTTTCGACATAATCCAGCGCGTCTTGGGTCGCCTCGAACGAAAACACCCGATCCACGACGGGACGTATCGCACCGGAATCAATGAGCGCAGCGATCTGGTGTAACTGGCTGCCGTTGGCTTTCATAAAGAGAAACGAATAATCGATGTCAAGGCGCTTGGCTTTTCTTCTGATGCTCGCACTCAAAAGCCGCATCACTTGCTTCACGAACCAAGGCACCTTGATTGCATCCGCGAACACGGGAGTGGGAGGCCCGGAAATCGAGATGAGTTCGCCGCCGGGCTTAAGCACACTCAGGGACTTCTCAAGTGTCTTACCGTCCTGACTATTTAGAACTACATCGTAGCCATGTAGGCTTTTCTCGAAATCATCCTTCTTGTAGTCGATGACGAGATCGGCGCCGAGTTTCTTTACCCACTCCACATTGGCCGTGCTCGTCGTCGTCGCCACGAACGCACCGATATGTTTCGCCAACTGGATCGCAATTATCCCGACGCCGCCGGAGCCAGCCTGAATGAAAATCTTTTGCCCCTTCTTCAACTTTGCCACTTCGACCAAAGCCTGCCACGCGGTCAGCGCGACCAGGGGGATGGAGGCCGCCTCTTCCATGGAGATTGATTTAGGCTTGAGCGCGAGCGAGTCTTCCTTGATCGCAATCAGTTCGGCGAATGCACCGATGCGAAAATCATCCGGCCTTGAATAGACCTCGTCGCCGGGCTTGAATTTCTTCACCCGCCCCCCGACGCGAAGCACAACTCCGGCCACGTCATGGCCAAGGACGAGAGGAAAGCGATAGGGCAGGAGAAGTTTGAACTCGCCGGTTTTGATCTTGCCATCCAGCGGATTCACACTCGCCGCATGCACCTGCACCAATACTTCGTTATCGCCCAGTTTGGGTTCGGGCATTTCGCCAAGGCGCATGCGGTCTTTTTTACTATATCGTTCCAGAATTATTGCTTTCATCGTGATTCCTTTTTGTGATTTAGGGATTGGGTTATGCGTTCACATCAACGACCGTGCGGCCCTGAACTTTTCCTTGAAACATTTGTTCTGCGACTGCGGGGACTTCAGCCATGCCGACCACGTGAATGGTTCGTGCGAGCTTTTCCAGATCGAGATCGCGCGCAAGTCGCGACCATGCCTGATGGCGGACTTCGTTTGGCGCATTGACAGAATCAATACCGGCGAGCGTCACATTGCGCAGGATGAAGGGCAGCACCGAGCCGGGGAGATCCATCGACTGCGCTAGGCCGCAGGCAGTGACAACGCCGCGATAGCGGGTCTGCGCCAAGGCATTCGCCAAGGTATGACTACCGACCGAGTCCACCACACCAGCCCATCTCTCACTGGCGATAGGCGCACCCGGTTCCGAGAGCGTCTTGCGGTCGATCACCTCAGCCGCGCCCAAGCTGCGCAGATAGTCCGCCTCTTCGGGACGTCCGGTCGAAGCCACAACGCGATAGCCCAGCTTTGACAATATGGCGATCGCAATGGAGCCGACGCCACCATTGGCCCCCGTGACGAGGATGTCACCGTGTTGCGGTGTCAAACCGCCGTGTTCCAGTGCCAACACCGAAAGCATCGCGGTATAACCGGCCGTTCCGATTGCCATTGCATCTTTTGTCGAGAATATCTCCGGAATCTTGACCAACCACTCGCCGTCCACGCGTGCCTTCTGCGCGAATCCACCGTGGTGGGTTTGGCTTAGTCCCCAACCGTTGGCGACGACACGATCACCGACGGCAATGCCGGGATAAGAGGAGGCTTCCACCGTGCCCGCGAAGTCGATGCCCGGGATTAAGGGAAACTGGCGAATGACAGGAGCCCTCCCGGTAACGGCCGCAGCATCCTTGTAGTTCACCGTTGAATAGTCGACTTTGACAAGCACATTTCCCGGCATCAGATCCTGCTCGTGCATCTCGACTAGGTCAGTCGAATTTGTTTCACCTGTTCTTGTTACTAAAAGTGCTTTGAATGTCATGGCCAGCTCCTGAAGATTTGTATACAACCGTTGCGAAAATTAGTGCTCAGAGACGCAGGTCTCTGCGAATTCCGGCGTCCATCAAAGCCGCAGGCGCAAATCTGCGCAGGAATTGCAGCCGTCCAGCTAGGCCACCCGCCGTGTAGCGAAGCTTCGGGCTACCGCTGCTGGCCACTTTCAGCACGACATCCGCAACGACGGACGGCTCGTCGCCAGTCTCCATCACCTTCTTCATCACTTCGTTCAACACTGCGCGCTCTTGACGATACTCATCGAGTGGCGCATCGGGCGGCATCGTGTTCGTGTCAAACTGTGTCTTGGTGTAGGCGGGCTGAATGACTGCGACGCGGATACCTCTCGTGCGTAACTCATGGTCGAGCGATTGCGAATAACCTTCAACCGCATGTTTTGTCGCGGCATACAGTGCCATGTAAGGCATAGGCAGGAAGCCCAGCACCGAGCCGATGTTGATGATGCGGCCGCTGCGCTGTTTTCGCATGTGCGGCACGACGGCGCGCGTCATGCGGATGATTCCAAAAACGTTGGTATCGAAGATCGCCCTAGCCTGTTCGAGCGAAGTCTCTTCGTCCGCAGCGGGAGCGACACCAAAACCGGCGTTGTTTACAAGAAGGTCGATACGCCCCTCCCGTCGGATGACTTCACTGACGGCCGCTTCGACAGATTCGTCGTTGGTCACATCAAGGGCTAATACTTCGTAAGGTTGCTTGCCGGCCTGACCTCCCCGTCTGCTGGTGCCGTAAACTGTGTAACCCGCCTTTGCGAGCCGTTCCGCCGTAGCCTTGCCGATGCCGGATGAGGTGCCTGTAACGAGTGCGATTTTGTTCTTCATACTGTCCTTCCTTTCTTCATTTGAATGAGCTTCTATTGGTCTTGCCCGCACCTCTCAAGACACACTTCGCGCCGGCAGCACAAACCGAGGCTTGCCGAGCACTTGGGTCGCAACCCGCGACGCGAACCGCCGCGACATGAAGCGCACACCGAAGCACGTCAACTGGTTGAGCAGGCCGGGCACCACCGTGCGTTTGCCGCTCAGCATCGCGCGGATCGCGGCATCCGCCACAAACTCCGCGCTTTTCATCGACGCGTTTGCGATCCTCGAATAGTCGCCCCCGCCGGACGCGGCATGGAACGCAGTCTCAGTGCCACCGGGGCAGACGCAGGTCACCGACAGCGGCGTGCCGAGGTGCTCGTCATGCAGAGCCTCGCTGAAGTTGCGCACGAACGCCTTCGACGCGGCGTACAGCGCCATGTTCGGCACGGACTGGTATGCGCCGGTCGACGAGATGTTCAGCATGTGTGCAGGAGCGGTGCCAGCCTTGTGCGCGTCAACGAAGCACCGTGCGAGCGCGACGAGCGAGGTCATGTTGAGTTGAACGAGCTCCGCATCTCGCGCCCAATCGACCTCGTCGAAGCGGCGGAAGTAGCCGAACCCAGCGTTGTTGATCAGGATGTCGATACTGCCGTTGGCAGTGGCGGCGGCCCACAGTGCGTGCGCGGCATCGGGCTTGCCGAGATCTGCGGTGATGATCTCGACCTTCACACCCTTGCAGGTTGCGGCGACCGCTTCAAGCGCGTCGCGGCGTCGCGCCGACAACACGAGATCGATGCCGAGTGTTGCGAGCTCACGCGCGATTGCCGCACCGATGCCGCTGGATGCGCCGGTCACCAGCGCGCGCTTTCCGATGTTGCCGGTTGTGTAGGTATTCAAGTCGTTCTCCTATCGTGTTTAGCGGCCAAGGAACTCAAGTGCGCTGGGCACGAATTCGGCGTGGAACTGGAAGATGCTGCCATGACCGGCATCGGGATAAATAATCAAGGTGCTGTTCGTCAGGCGCTTGGCGAGGTCACGCGAATTGCTGGTCGGAACCATGCGATCGTCGTCGCCATTGACTACAAGAACGGGCTGTTTGATTACCGAGAGATCGGCTGGCTGCTTCTCCCCCCAAGCTTTGAGCGCCTGCAGCTGTTTTACATAGGCCCAGACGGCAATTTCCGTATCGCGATTTTCGCTGCGCTCTTGCAAGCGATTTATGAATGCCTTGCCGGCTTCGATGCCGTTGGGTGTGCGAGTGAAGAACAGATACTGCTTCGGATCTTGGCCAGTGAATGTCGCACGAAACACGTCATAGTTAGCCACACCAGCCACTTTGCTGATGCCCGGCCCGCCTGCTGGGCCTGTCCCCGCGATAACCATTTTTCGGACGAGCTGCGGCTCCTTCAGCACGATCTCCTGCGCGATCATGCCGCCCATCGAAAATCCAAATAGATCTACTTGATTGAAGCCCATGGCTTTGATGAAGGTAATGGCATCGTCTGCCATCTGTTCCATCGAATTCGACGGTGAGCCAGTGGATGCCCCGATGCCGCGGTTATCGAAAGCGATCACATGGTGCTTCGCTGCAATGCCGTCAATGATCCGGGGGTCCCAGTTGTCCAGCACGGCAGCCAGATGGGCAAGAAACACCACGGGCGTTCCGCCATTTTGCTTTCCCAACTCACGGTACGCGAAGGTGACGCCGCCTGCAGTGATCGTTTGCGTTGCCACACTCTTCCAAGTATCCGCAGATGTTTGGCTAGTCATTGGCTGGGTTTGGGGCATCCCGATGGGGTTCGCATCGGCTGCACTAACCGACGAAGAAAGAAGGGTGGTAGCCATTGCGAGCCCGATTGCTGCGGTCTTTAATAATTGTTGCATTGCAGTTCTCCTTGTATGTTGGATTGCTTCCTGTCAAACTGTCACTATCGATTTGAAAGCGATGTTACTATCAATTTGAAACTATGTCACTATCAAAATAGTATGAACGATAAAAATACTTGCAATGACCCATGCCCCATCTCTCGCAGCTTGGCTTTTGCTGGCGACGCTTGGAGTTTGTTGATACTGCGTGATGCCCATGGCGGCTTGACGCGCTTTGATCAATTCCGGAAAAGTATTGGCATCGCCCCGACGATCCTGACTCGGCGGCTAGCTACGCTGACGGAGGAGGGATTGCTGGAGAAACGACGCTACTCTGAGCATCCTCCACGGGAGGAATATGTGCTGACCGCTGCGGGGCGCGACTTTCTGCCGGTGCTCTTCATGATTGGAGCATGGGGACGCCAATATCGTGGCGGAGGTAAATTGGTGCGCTTCCTAGATGCAGAAACAGGGACAGAAATCAAAGCGGTGGCCGTGGATGAAGTCACTGGGGCCAAGATCGGGACTCGCCCAATACGCATCGTCACCCCCGATGAAAGCTGAAAGGTGGTTTGACAGTCAATTTCAGTGTCTCATCATTGATTTCATCTTCGTCGAACGATTTAACCAATTGGTTGCATCGGTGATGCGTGGTGGTAATCTTCAAAGCCTCCAAAATACGTCATCACTTGTTCGCTGAACAACCATGAAACCTATCGCCATCTTCCGTCACTCCCCTGTCGAAGGCGCAGGCTATTTCGCGCTGTTCCTTACTCAACACGGCCTCCCTTGGCAGATGATCCACATCGATCAGGGAGAAGCCGTACCCACTGATGTCAGTGCCTTCAGTGGGCTGGTGTTCATGGGTGGGCCGATGAGTGTTAACGATGATCTGCCGTGGATTTCACCCGCACTCCAACTCATTCGAGATGCGCACGCCCAAGACATACCCTTGCTGGGCCACTGCCTCGGCGGCCAACTTATCTCTAAAGCGCTCGGCGGTGTGGTGAGTAAGAATCCCGTGAAAGAGATCGGCTGGGGCGAGGTCGCGGTCGCGCATAACGAGATCGCACGTCAATGGTTCGGTGACATCGAAACATTCGATTCCTTCCATTGGCATGGCGAGACCTTCTCGTTACCGCAAGGCGCAGTACATCTGCTGTCGAGCAAACACTGTGTGAATCAAGCCTACGCCATCGGTAAACATCTCGCCTTGCAATGCCATGTTGAGATGACGGAGTCGATGATCCGCGACTGGTGTGAGGTCGGTGCGGATGAGGTTCGAGCTGCCAGCAGTAGCCCTGCCGTGCAGTCTGCGCAAGTCATGCAACAGCAGATGTCAGATAAGTTGCCACCACTCCATCACGTTGCCGAACAGCTTTATCGTCACTGGTTGCGTGGTGTCGCACGCGAGTCTTTCTAGGTACTTGGTCTAATTGCGGCCCTAAATCCCGAGCGTAGAATCTTCTTACTGGCATAGGGCTATGTCGGTAAATTAACTATGTTATCAAGGAGATTCACATGAAGAAATTGATTGCTCTGGTCAGTTTGGGAATTGCACTTGTAGTATCGGCACCGGCATTTGCGGGTGCGCAACAGAACAAGATGAAGGGCTGTAATGCTGAAGCCAAATCGCAAGCGTTGAAAGGCGCGGAACGCAAAGCTTTCATGAAGACATGTTTGAAGAAGGACTATGTGTTGAAAAATGCACCTGCGGTTGATACAGCTGCTGCGCCTGCGCAGAAAAGCAAGATGAAGTCATGTAATGAGGACGCGAAGACCAAGGCGTTGAAAGGCCAAGAGCGTAAGGACTTTATGAAGTCTTGCTTGAGCGCATAAGGCAGTAACGATGCGGTAGAAGAGCGCGCCGCAAGGCGCGCTTTTTCATTGGGGAATCAGTATGTGCGGCGTGTACAATTCGGCTCGAATCTAAACGCTGTTGTGAGAATTAAATGACCTACGTGGTAAGCGAAAACTGCATCAAATGTAAATACACCGACTGTGTCGAAGTGTGTCCGGTGGATTGTTTTCGCGAAGGCCCGAATTTCCTTGTCATCGATCCCGATGAATGTATCGACTGCTCCCTCTGTGTACCCGAATGTCCCGCCAATGCCATCTATGCGGCGGACGATGTGCCTGAGACCGAGAAGCAATTCATCGCCCTCAATGCCGAGCTGGCGAAGCAGTGGAAGATCATCACTCAGAAGATAGCCGCACCTGCCGATGCGGATGAGTGGCGCGAAGTCAAAGACAAATCCCATCTGCTCGAACGGTGAGTACCTCCACGCAATATTTTGATGCTGTCGCGCGGCGCATCCTTGCCGCGCATCCCGCGCCCGACCTGCGCGGCATTACCATCCTGCTGCCCAATTTCCACGCCGCGCAACCACTGGCGCAGGCGTTGATACGTGTGGCGGACGCACCGACCATCTTGTTGCCGCAGATGGTCACGCTCAATCAATGGGCGCAGACCATCGCGCTTGATGCCCCCATCGTCACCGATAGTCAGCGCAGCGCATTGCTTTACGGTGAATTGAAGCAGCGCCAATGGTTTGACAACGCCGACCTGTGGAGCATGACACAGGAGTTGCTCAAACTCTTCGACGAACTCACTCATGCGATGGATGCCTTGCCCGATGATGAAGCTGCATTCATCGCAGCCGTAGAGCGCGCCTACCAAGCGCGGCAGAACATCACCTTGCAACTGGAAGCGCGCTTGGTGTTCGAACTATGGCGCGCCATGCAAGCAGGGCAGGAATTGGATGCGGCGCGCGCCTATCAGCAACGCTTGGCGAAACTGGCAGCACAAGCGCAGTCACCGTTGTACGTGTTGATGGCGTCGGAGTGGGAGGCGGTGGAGAAACGCTTCCTTGAAGAATATGAGCAGCGTGCGATGGTGAAGATTTTCGATCTGCGAGAGATGATTGTAGGTCGGGCTTCAGCCCGACATGTCGGGCTGAAGCCCGACCTACAATTAGATAATCAATCGGAATTTAACTTCTTCGCCGCCACCTCCCTCGAGCAAGAAGCCCGTGCCGCTGCCATGCAAGTACGCCTGTGGTTGCAAGCGGGCAAACGCGACATCGCCATCGTGGCGCAAGATCGTGTCGTCGCGCGCCGTATGCGTGCCTTGCTAGAACGCGCCGAAGTGTTGGTGGCAGATGAGACGGGGTGGACCTTCGCCACACTGTCCGTCAGCACGGTGTTAGACCGTTGGCTCACCGCCTTGCAGAGCGATTTCTACCATCACGATCTGCTCGATCTACTCAAGTCACCATTCATCTTCGCCGACATGACTGCGGGCGAACGCAAGTCTGCCGTGTATGAATTAGAGCAACTGCTACGCAAACAAGGTGTGGTATCTGACTTGGAGAAGTTTATCGATCTTGTGCCGCATGAGGTGGCTTTGCATGTGCCACTGGCGCGTCTACGGCAGGCTGCCGCGTTACTGGATCAAAGCAAGAAACGCACACTTACCGAATGGCTCGCCGAATTGCGCGAGAGCTTGGAGGTGTTGAGCATAACCAAAGGATTGCAACAAGACGATGCGGGGCAGCAACTGTTGGGTGCCTTGGAACAGTGGCAACAGGAACTGGCGAATGACAAAGGACGTTACGCCTTCCACGAATGGCGACGCTGGTTAGCGCAACAACTAGATGTGCAGACCTATCGCGACAGTAGCATCGATAGCCAAGTGCGCTTCACTCATCTGGCGGCGACGCGCTGGCGCAACTTCGATGCGGTGTTGTTGCTGGGTTGTGATGCGGATCATCTGCCGAGTGCGGGTGATAGCGGGCGCTGGTTCAACGATGCAGTGCGCTCGGTGTTGAACTTGCCCACCCGAGCCACCCATGCCGCGCGGCAACGCGCCGACCTGATGGCGTTGCTGGCGCTGAACGACACCGTGCTGGTCACCTGGCAGAAAGACAAGAGCGGCGAAGCGCGGCTGTTGAGTCCTTTCTTGCAGATGCTGCGCGATGAAATTTCACTCCTTCCCCCTTGTAGGGGGAAGGGCGGCTTGGCCTGTCCTGAGCCTGTCGAAGGAGGGGTGGAGTCGGAGTCGGTTAGGCTGAACGATTCAACCCCCACCCTAACCCTCCCCCTGCAAGGGGGAGGGGATGATGAGGAGTTGCTTGCCTATCTCTCGGCCGAAGATGCTCGACACGTCTCGCTGCCGCCGTCAGCACAACCTGCGCCGAGTGTGGCGACAGATGCCGTGCCTGTCAGCGTCTCCATCAGCGGCTACAACTCGTTGGTCGCTTGCCCCTATCAATTCTATGCACGCCACATCTTGAGATTGAACGAACTCGACGAGGTACAAGAAAGCATCGAGAAGAGTGATTACGGTGAGCGCGTGCATGAAGTGTTGCAGCGCTTCCATGAACGTTATCCGCAAGTGAGCGGGCAAGACACGGCAAAGATGGAGGCTGCCTTGCGCGACATCAGCGAGCAAGTGTTCGCTGATCTGCTGGCACACGATTTCGCCGCGCGTGCATGGTTGGCGCGCTGGAATAAATCATTACCAGCTTATCTGGCATGGCAGCAAGAAGGTGAAGCCGAGGGCTGGCGCTATGCCGAAGCGGAGACGAAATTCGACTGGCCGCTGGAAGGGGTGAACCTGCGCGGACGTATCGACCGTTTGGATGTGCGTGGCGATGAGAAACGCGTGCTCGACTACAAGACGCAAAGCGACATCGTGTTGCGTAACAAACTCAAAGAGCCGGGCGAAGACGTGCAGCTCGCCTGCTACGCCTACGCACACGAGGCGGCAGATGTCGCCTTCGTCAGCATCGATAGTGGCAAGGTGAAATCGGTCGCGCCGAAAGAAGATGCATCGCAACTTGCGCAGCTCAACGTCGAGCGCCTAGAACATGTGATGGGTGCATTACGTGACGGAGCAGGGTTGCCTGCGAATGGTATCGATGCGGTGTGTGGCTATTGTGAGATTCGTGGTGTGTGTAGAAAAGGGGAGTGGGTGTGAGCAATGAAGGCATCTCATTTGTTCCGATGAAATTATCAACGGAGCTGGGGCAGCTCCTTCCCCCATGCAGGGGGAAGGTTGCACCCGCAAGGAGTAGGCCGTGGTTGTATGGGGCTGAAGCCCCGACAACACACGCTCGGATGGGGGTAAAGTCGGTGAGCTACAAAGACTCTACCCCCACCCTAGCCCTCCCCCTGCATGGGGGAGGGGATAAGCGAGGTGTGTTTTGACTAACCACATCGCCCTCGATCCTCGTCGTAGCGTCGTCGTCGAAGCCTGTGCGGGCAGCGGCAAGACTTGGTTGCTGGTGTCGCGCATCGTGCGGCTGTTGTTGGATGGTGCGCAGCCTTCGCAGATTCTTGCCATCACCTTCACGCGCAAAGCCGCGCAAGAGATGCAAGCACGTTTGCAAGAATGGTTGCGCGACTTGGCGATGAAGGATGAGCAGTGGGTGCGCACCTTCTTTGCCGAGCGTGGTGTCGCAACGTTGAGCGACGAGCAGGTCGCGCTTGCACGTAGCCTTTACAGCACCGTGTTGTTGGCGCAACCCGCCATCACCATCAGCACCTTCCACGGCTGGTTCATGCAAGTGATGCAGCGCGCGCCGTTGAATGCGGATGTGATGCATGGATCGTCGTTGCTGGAGCGGGCAGGGGCGGAACAAGATGAAGCGTGGGAAGAGTTATTGGAGCAGATGCGTAAGCAGCCAGACGGCGTGGATGCGCAGCACATGCAGTGGTTGTTCGATGAGTGCGGCCTGTTCACTACGCGCAAGTTGCTGTTCAACTTCCTAGGCAAACGAGCGGAGTGGTGGGCTTATACCCAAGGGCAGCAGGATGTCCTTGCGTTCGCACTCGATACGCTGCGTAACGATCTGGCGGTGGATTTGGGATTCGATGCGGTCGCCGATTGGGGTATGTGCGGCAACAATGAAGAGACCTACTTCGCCTTCGTGCGTCAACTCGCCAGCAACGGCACCGAGGTGCAGCAGGGCAAAGCGAGTGAGTTGGAACGCGCATGGACGGATGCCGAAGCAGAATCCCGTTTCGATGCCGTGCAACCCTTGTTGTTCACACAAGCCGGCGAGCCGCGCAGTTTCAAGCCGACCAAGAAACAAGCTAGCGAAGCTTTCCTCATCACGCGCGATGCGCTGTTCGACACACTGCAAGAAGTGATCGACACACAAGCCGAGCAGCAAGCTTATCGCCTGAACGAAGCCGTGTTGCATTGTGGCGTGGCATTGCTGGCTCGCTACCAAGCGCTCAAGGTGCAAAAGCAGCAGATGGATTTCTCTGATCTGGAATGGCAGCTGTGCCGCCTGTTGCAACAGAGCGAACACGCCGAGACCATGCAGTACAAACTCGATAGCCGTTATCGTCACGTGTTGCTGGACGAGTTCCAAGACACCAACCCGCTGCAGTGGCAGATATTGCGCGCGTGGTTCGATGCGGCGGTGGCGGTGGAATCACAACCCACCGTATTTGTCGTGGGTGATCCCAAGCAATCCATCTATCGTTTCCGCCGTGCGGATGCACGCTTATTCGGCGTGGCGCGCGAATATCTGCAAGAACATTTCAACGCAGAGACTTTAGGCAATAGCCTCACGCGTCGTAACTCGCAACCCATCGTGGATGCGGTGAATGCCGTGTTCTGTGAACAGCCCGATGGCTTCGAGTTCGTCGAACACAAGACGCATCAAACAGAATTGCCGGGGTGTGTGCTGGTGTTGCCGTTGGCGGTCGCTGATGACTCTGCCGTTGTAGGTCGGGATTCATCCCGACTTTTAGAAGATGCTGTCGGGATGAATCCCGACCTACGAAACCCGCTGACCACCCCCCGCGAAGAAGCGGAGGAAGGTGCGCGCCACATCGAAGCCGTTCAATTCGCCGACCAGCTAAAGGCCATCGTCAGCGATTGGTCGGTGAGCGATGAAGGCAAAGTTCGCCGCGCCACCTACGGCGACATCATGGTGCTGGTGCGCAGCCGTACCCACCTTGCGGTGTACGAAGAAGCCTTGCGCGCCCAACACATCCCCTTCATCAGCTCGCGTCGCGGTGGCTTGCTCGACACCTTGGAAGCGGAAGACGTGCAAGCGCTGCTGATGTTCCTCATCACCCCCTTCGCCGATCTCGCGCTGGCGCAAGTGTTACGCACGCCGATCTTTGCGTGCAGCGATGCAGATTTGCTTCAGCTGTCAGGATTCGGGATTCAGGATTCAGGGGCGGAGCGCAGCACTGTTTTTTCTGAATCCCGAATCCCGAATCCTGAATCCTCATGGTGGCAACGTCTCCAGCATTTAGATAATCCTTCGCCCAACCTACAACGTGCCGTCGAACTCCTGCAACGCTGGCTCGCACTCGCCGACAAACTGCCCGTACATGACCTGCTCGACCGCATCTATTTCGAAGGCGATGTCATCGCGCGTTACAGCGCTGTGTTGCCCATTGCGATGCGTGCCAAAGTCACCGCCAACCTGCACGCCTTCATGGAGATCGCGCTGAGCGTGGATGCGGGGCGTTACCCCAGCTTGCCGCGCTTCTTGCAAGAGTTAAGCGAATTGCGCGACAGCAACGACGATGCCCCAGACGAAGGCAAGCTCGGTACGGCAGGTGATGCCGTGCGCATCTACACCGTGCATGAATCGAAAGGACTAGAAGCGCCCATCGTATGGCTGTTGGATGCGAACGCAGAGAAGAAGAACAGAGACGGCAACGACGTGATATTGGATTGGCCGACGCACGAGCCAAACCCTTTGCATTTCTCTTTCTACACAGACCAAGCTTCACGTGGCAAAAAACGCGCACCGCTGTTCGAGCTAGATGCTGCACAACAAGCGCGCGAAGAGATGAACCTACTCTACGTCGCCATGACCCGCGCACAGCAAGCGCTCATCGTCAGCGGCAACCAAGGCGCGAAAGAGACAAAACAGCTTACTTGGTATGGACGCATCGCAGCGGTGGAGGGGGAACAAGGCAACGCACTCTTGAGGGATAAATCTGCTGATGTTTTTGTAGGTCGGGATTTATCCCGACAGCACTCGAAAATCGTCGGGATAAATCCCGACCTACAAGCGCCCCTTTCCCAATTGGCGGAATTGAGATTATTGGACGGTAGTTCAGAAAGCGTGAAGGAGGTTGTCCTTCCGCCCCTTCTTCCTACCGGCCAACGCACCACCCGCAACACAGCCCAACAACAGCGCGGCATCTGGCTGCACGCCCTCCTGCAAAACATCAGCGAAAACTCCCCTGATGGAACTACTAGCCAATCCACTAAGCCCGCAAGCGGGCAAGTGGCTGGTTATCGCCCGCAGGCGGGAGAGGGGGCGGGGGTGAGGGCTGATATTCAACGCACCGAACTTCAACACCACCTCTCCATCCCTTCGCAAGAAATGGAATCGCTCTGGCAACAAGCCCAACACATCCTCACTGCACCTCACCTCGCACGCTTCTTCGACGTACAGCAATACCGCAACGCCTACAACGAGATGCCTTACATCAACGCAAAGGGCGAACTGAAACGCATCGATCGTCTGGTGGAATTCGACGATGAAGTGTGGGTGCTGGATTACAAGCTAGGCGGCAGCGAAGATGCGGCGCGTTATCAAACACAGATGAGGGAATATCAAACTGCGATGCAGTCGGTGTACGCAGGCAAAAAAGTTTTGTGTGCGTTGGTGTTTGCGGATGGCGTAATGAGTGAGCTTTAATAAAGAAACCTGAGAGGCCGCTGTTAATCGATACGCCCCCGCGTTCTGTAACAACCGTTCGGACTAGGCTGTGAAATTTCAATAGCCCTCACATAGAAACGTGTGACCGTAAAAATGGCACCAGCGAAGCTCAATGCAAGTGGTTGGGCTGATGGCTGAGATTAGTGGATCACGCTACCTGCAAATTTGTCGCATCTACGCCAAGTTGTCGCGTCTCTTTCTTGTTCTGATGCTCTAGATGGCTGAGCGCAAGGAGGGCGGACGGAACAAACTATCGATTCGGAACATTTTCATGTTGAATGTAGGTCGGGTTTTAACCCGACATGTCGGGCTAAAGCCTGATCTACCAATCAGGGATAAATCAGGCTGGATCAATAATTGGCTCGCATTTTGCTGTTGCTTAAAGCATCAATGCTTTTGAGGAATGGTGCGACAAATGAAACTGCGAATCGAGCGAGCACATGTGGAGGCGCTGGTCAGTGAGTTTCCGCGCCTAGTCGGAATGAACGAACAGCTGCGTTTTGGCAACAGCGCGGAAGTGGCCATCAGTCAATTGGGAAATCAGGAAATTGCATTCCTGCGCAATATCTATGCGGACGGCAATGCGGATCAGCGTGCGCGTGCCGCCCAATTGGCCACCTTGCAGCAGGCCATGAACGATGATGGCGAGCGCTTCGATGGTGATGATCTTGAGCCACTGATACCGGCGATTGCGCGTTACCTGACCACGGGTGCGATTCGCGGTTGGTTGTTCAGCGCAGCCATCACCGGCAAACCCACGGCCTGGGTGGTGACTCGGCTCGACTACACACCGGCCTCCAACGAGGAGACTGGTCGCGTCCTGATCGAGTTGAAGAGCAATTCAAAAGGTCGCCTTGCCAACGTGACACTGATGATCTTGCCACGCGATCTGGGTAAGCGCACGGTGGCCGAGATCTTCGCGGCCAAAGGTTATCTGAAAGAAACAGAAGAGCTGATCCGCAATTACGACGAAGCGGCGCAGCGCTATTTCGACTGGCGCGGTCGCTACGGCGAACAGTTCTCCGGCCATGGCGTCGGCTACTACGCCGAAAATCCTACCGCCACGCATCGCGATACCGACTGGGCGCGCAAAGACATCGTGGTGTTGTCCTCTGGCGGCGGTAGCGCACGTTTGGTCAACGACGAAGGCATACTCAACGACCGTGTGCTGGGTCTGGATAGCAATGGCGATATCCTTGGCCGCTATTTGCGCCGCGCTTCAAAAAATCTGCGCTTCAAGTCCGACGACGAAGTGGAAAAGATACAGGCGGACATGCCCAAAGGTTTGTTCGTGCAGTTGCCGGTTCACTTTTACATCCTGATGTTTCACCTCGAACTGCACCACTACCTGTGGGTGCACGTGAACGACATCGCACCCTATGCGTATCAACCGGAACTGAAGAACAAGCTAATCCTGCCAGAAGAGCAGACCGACCTGATCGACATTCTCACTGCCGAGATGGATGTGTTGATGGACGACATCATCGAAGGCAAATCCGGCGGCACCACCGTGCTGTGTGCCGGGCCGGCAGGCGTGGGCAAGACACTCACAGCGGAAGTGTATGCGGAGATCATCCGCCGACCTTTGTACCGCGTGCATTCTGGGCAACTGGGACTGAACGTGGCAGCGATGGAGACGGCGCTGAAGGAAGTGCTGACCCGCGCCCAGCGCTGGGGCGCGGTGATGCTGATCGACGAGGCCGATGTATATATCCGCCGCCGCGACGACAACATCGCCACCAATGCGGTGGTCGGCGTGTTTCTGCGCGTGCTGGAGTATTTCAACGGCCTGCTGTTCCTGACCACGAACCGCGTGGACGACATCGACGAGGCCATCGTTTCGCGCTGCATCGCGCTCATCAAATATCACCACCCAGAAGCGGAGGCTAGACGCCGTATCTGGCGCGTGATGACAGAACAATTCCAGTTAGCGGTGGATGATGATTTGTTGTTTCGCTTGGCCGATCTTTTTCCCGCCGCATCCGGTCGCGACATCAAGGGGCTGACCAAACTGGTAGCGAAATACTGTCACCAGAAACAATTACCGCCTGACCTAGATGCGTTCAAACGTTGCTCGGTATTTCGCGGGCTGGATTATGAAAAGCCAACTGCCTACTGAGCCAGTATGAAAAAAGTAGGATGCCACCGGAAGTCCCTCGCCCGCCTGCGGGGGAAGGGAGTAAATTCAAGTATTGAAATAGAGTTGGAATTATTTGATTTCAACCAAACAACCCATCGCGCAAAAATGCCTTGTAACTTTTCATCGTCGGCTTGGGAATAGCGGCCTCGGCCTGAATGCGCAGCAGATGGATGCGATCCCGAGTCTCGTCCGTGGGCTGAGTGCGCATCAGGTGGATTGCCTCATGCACCTCACTGCCGAACAAGGGCGTAGGCATGTTGAAGACAACATCATAGATCGCCAATATGGCGGCCATCTCGCCCGGCAGCATCTTGCATTTATTGTCCAGAATCTTTAGCACCACCGTGGTGGTGCAGTCCACCTGCTCCACATTGAAACCGACCTCAAGCGCCCATTGCGCGGCAGGATAGTCTGCGGCTGCGCGGGGCTTCATGGCTGACTCTCCGACCAGCGTTCCGAGCGAAACGCTGCGGCGATTGCCAGCGCATGCGCCTCTTGCAAGCTGTCGCCGCTGAATTCAGCTTCATCAATATCGGCGCAGGCTTGCAGTGCGACATGCAGCAACTCGGCCTTGGGATATTCCTTCCCGTCCAATCCGGGATAGGCGCGGTAGTCGCAGGCGCACAGCAACAGCAATTGCTCGAAGCGAGCCGTATCGGCGAAAGCGCCCAATCGTTGCAACATGGCCGCCACTGGACCGGCGCGCACTTCCGTCACGCGATGCACGCGTTCGCATTCAGCCAGTGCCAACAGCGCCAGCTCGCGGCAATCTTGCGGCACACCAAAGCGCGCGCAGATTTGCTCGATGCGCGGATGTCCGCGTTCGATATGGCGATAGTGCACCGGCAAGTGTTCGGGCGGAGAGTCGGATTTGCCAACGTTTATCACCAGTGCCGCAAAGCGCACTGGCAACGGGGCATGACAACGCGCCGTCTCGTCCAGTACGCGTAACAGATGGCAACCAATGTCAACTTGCTGCGGATCACTGGCGATTTGTTGCACACCGAACAAAGCGGCAACCTCGGGTAATACTTCAGCCAGCGCGCCGCAATTGTGCAGAGCGCTCAACATGCGGGATGGTGTCTCAGCCATCAGGCCCGACAGCAACTCTTGCCATGCCGCAGTGGGCGATAAATCACGCAGCACCCCAGCACTCACTTGCAGCAACATCAAGCCCTGAGTCTCTTCATCCAACTCCCTACCTTGACTCGCCGCCAGCGCGGCTATGCGCAATATGCCCAGATCGGGATGAAGTTGTAGCGACATCAGTTGGCTCAGTTTTTCGCTCATGATCTTTGCGGTTGAACAGCAGAGTTCTAGCAGATGCAAATTGAATGCCAGCAGTTCGGTTCGGATTCAACAGGGAGATGCAGCAGCGTGTATTGCCAGTTTGATTTTTTGCGAAGGAGTTGGACTAGCTCAACATGAAACAACAACTCAGTCCAATGTTGCTCGCCCGGTACGGCGCTCTATTTATCTTGTAGCTACAAAATCCCACATTACTTCTTAGCCAAGCTGATCAACTGGATATCTTCCACATTGATATGGTGGATGAGCCAATCTTTCATATACGAGAGAACGTCGAACTGCGCGACCAAAGGGTTCACGTGCAATTCGTCATAGAACTCTGCGATCTTTGCTTCGAAGGCGTGGTGCTGTTTTAGTTGCCTCCCCATCCCCGCATATCCATAGTGCTCCATCATCTGTTCTTCAGCGCGGAAATGTACTTTGGCGTAGGCATCTAGTGATTTGATCAGGCGAGCCACTTGTCGAGTGCCGCGTTTGTTCACGATGACGGCATGCAGGTCGTTGATCAAGTCGAACAGATAACGGTGATGTTCGTCGATGATGTCGATGCCGATATCTAATTCGTCATCCCAAGTTATCCATACGTTCTCGCGCCGCCGGATGGGGGGTAAGGTCAGGACTTGTTTGGGATCGATGATGTCGTCGCGGTAGAGTTCGCGGATTCGCAATATTTCAGGCATCGCTTCGCTGAAGGCGCTGACGATGGCTGGATCAAAATGTTTTCCCGATTCGGAGATGACCCAATCGTAGGCGGCATCCACTGTCCACGGTTGTTTGTAGGGGCGCGTCGAGGTGAGTGCATCAAATACATCGGCGACTGCGCAGATACGTGCCAGCAAGGGGATAGCTTCTCCTGCGAGTCCATTGGGATATCCCTTGCCATCCCAGCGTTCGTGATGTGAGTTGGCGATTTCGCGGGCGGCGACGATGAGTGAATCTTTCCCATCTAATATCTTGGCACCGATACTCGCGTGTCCCTTCATGATCTCGAATTCTTCGGGTGTCAGCTTTCCGGGCTTGAGTAAGACTGAATCGGCGATACCGATCTTGCCGACATCGTGCATGGGAGCCGCTACGACAAGGAGATCGCGCTGTTCTTCGGGGAGGCGCATCGCTTTGGCGATGGCGAGCGCAAAGTTGGTCATGCGCATGATGTGCCAGCCGGTCTCATTGTCGCGGTATTCGGAGGCGATACCCAAGCTGCGGATCGCTTCCGCACGCGCTTCTTCCAGTTCGAGTTCGCGCACGCACAATGTCTCGTTGATCAATGCGCGCTGAACCAAGCCGGATAAGGCTCGTGCGAGGTCGTTAAAGAAGTCGGCATGTATCGAGCCCATCGTATAGTCGGGCGAGATGCATAGAGCAACGTAGCCGACCCCGTTGTTGCTGATGTGCAAAGGCAATAACACCATGCGGGTCAAGGTGGAATCACCGCCCAGTAAGATGTCTTCGATCAGGCAGTGTTTGGCTACTGTGCGATTTTTGAGTGAATCAGAATTCCAAGAGGCAGGTTTTTCCCAAGCAGGAGAGACTCCGAACTGGGCGATTTGAAAATATTGACCGCGCGGATTGAGCAACAGGATGACGCCGCGCTGCTGCAGGGGGAGGTCGGGTACGCTACCCAGCATGGAGAACATGTGCGCCAATAATGAATCTAGGTCGCTATTGAGATTGCTTGCGATCGTGAGCTCATAAACCAGCTTTCGGATGGCTAACAACTCTTCTTCTTTATTCATTCCGCCTCCCAGCGATCTTGGACTATTGAAGAAATGGGATCGTGCAATTTTTGTGCGGCGGTATTGTGCCTTAAGCAATAAAAAATTGTTTGGTTTGAGATGGAATAGTTATAAAAAATAGTTGGTATTTATTCGTGAGGACAGAGTCAAACACGCCGCTTCAACGACAGCGTCAATTTGAATCTGGCGACGGGTTCATCACTTAACGATGGCACGGTGGCGATCACATCCAGCTGGCGTTCGACACGCTCATCCGAAGCCACTGCTTGCGCGACGAGTTCGGCGATCTCTTTACCTTGCGCACAACAAAAATCCACATCGCCTTCCGCACGTTTGAGGAACTCGGCACTGAAGTCTTTGAATACGAGTGAGACGTGCTTGGGCTGTTGTTTGATGAGGTGCATGGCGAATGCGCCAGCCGCACAGTCGGCCCCTGCGCAGAGTGCGCCGAAGTACATGGAGCCGAGATGATTCTTCGTTCTGCGTCGTAAGGGGATGCGCACGACCATGCGCTCTTTCGATATCTCGGTCACCGATACGCCGAAGTAGAACAGCACGGGTATCTTGGTGAGACCGAACCAACACAGCGAGAGTGTCTCGCGGGTCTTGTCGCTAAGTAGTCCGAGCAATCCGCTCATGTTTCTGGGCCTTTGTGTGATGCGATCACTCGCAGTCTTGTTTGAACAGTTCGATGTTGGAAGCGCTGGATCGTTGATGAGGTGAGGGTGTCCACCATCTCGCGCCACAGTAAACGAGTTCCATACATCTGGATTTGCGGATCGGGTCTTTCTCGGGCTTGGGGCGATTGAGGCAATCCACATACATCTGATGGCATGCGTCTGTTTCCGAAAGTCCTTGTTGCCGCAGGATGATCTGTTCCAACATTTGGCATTTGAGGTCTTGTGCGTGTGCAGCCCAAGAGATAAATAGCCCAATAGTCACTATGAAGATTTTCATAAGATATTTCTGTTCTAATCGCGGCAATCACTGTAACGACTCCCATAAATGCCTGCAATACATTCAAAGCATCCAATGTGATTCACTCATAAACTTATAGTGCATCATTGACAGTATCTACTGCTACAGAGGTCTAGAATGGGGAGCGAGTAAATCAAACGGTGTGTTGGCTTTCAATTTAATGAAGAACTGGAGATGTTATGGCGGCTAAAAAAACAAAAGGCTCGGATAGTGAACGCAAGGTGCTTGAACATGCACACCGAGGGTTGCAACTGATCACGGAATACAAGCCCAAGTTGATGGGTAAGGTGCAAGCCTTTATGGCGGAAGCGATGTTGCCGGGTGTGCTGGATAAAAAGGAAAAAGAGCGTATTGCGTTGGGTATGGCGATGACGCAGCAATGTCATTACTGTATTGCGTTACATATCCGCTCCTGTAAGCAGGCAGGTGTCACGCTAGAAGAGATCATGGAGGTTTGTGCTATCGGCATCATGATGGGCGGTGGGCCGGTGTTGACGCATATGGCCGAGGTGGAACGCGCCCTGAACGAATTTTATTTGGACGAAAACGGTGATGAGATTTAGGCCGTTGCGTGTACGCTAGATTCGTATTGTGAAACACGAAATAACAAAAGGCCGTGGCGCGACGTTGCAGATCGAAGGGCGCTTCGAGGCGGTGGCGCGTGAGCGTGTGGAGGATGGTTGGAATACGCCCGAAGAAGCGCTGCCGCCGTTCAAGACCACGGTGACGGTGGAGAAGGCGAAGAGCATCATCGTGCGCCACGATTCGCCCGACCTACCATTCGAATATTCATTGAATGCCTATCGCGGTTGTGAGCATGGTTGCATCTATTGTTATGCCCGACCTTCGCATGCCTACCTGAATCTTTCGCCGGGATTAGATTTTGAATCTAAGTTGTTTGCCAAGCCGGATGCGGCGAAGTTGTTGCGTGCGGAGTTGGCGAAACCTTCTTATGTTTGCTCTCCCATCGCTTTGGGGGCGAACACCGATCATTACCAACCTATCGAGCGAGATTGGCAGATCACGCGGCAGATATTAGAGGTGCTGGCGGAGAGCAAGCATCCGTTCTCCATCGTGACCAAGTCTGCGCTGATTGAGCGCGACCTTGACTTACTCACGCAGATGGCGCGGGATAATTTAGTGCAGGTCATCATAACGGTGACCACCTTGGATACAGAGGTGGCACGCAAACTGGAACCCCGTGCGGCATCACCGCAGCGCAGGTTACGCACCATCCAGACGTTGAATGATGCGGGTGTGCCTTGCGCTGTGATGGTGGCGCCGGTGATTCCTTTTCTGACGGATGCAGAATTAGAAAATATTTTGCAGGCGGCGTGTGAGCATGGCGCGCGTTCAGCGAATTATGTTTTGCTACGACTGCCCTATGAGGTGAAAGACTTGTTCAAAGATTGGCTCGCAGTGCATTACCCGTTGAAGGCGGAGCATGTGATGAGCCGCTTGCGTGACATGCGCGAGGGTAAAGAAAATGATGCCGAATTTGGATCGCGCTTCAGGGGTAAGGGTTTATTTGCAGAATTACTAGCGAAACGTTTTCAGTTGGCGTGTGAGCGCTTGGGGTTGAACCAAGGTGAGCGCGTGCCGCTTGATACACGCAAATTTACTAGGCCTAATCTGAGTGGGCAGCAGAGTTTGTTTTAATTTTTTGTTATAGGTCTGGCTTGAGTTCGACGCGGGGCTATCAGGCTGAAGCCTGACCTACAAAATCTTCACCCGTAGGTCGGGATTTACTCCGACACTTACCTACACAATGTTCACCCTGTTCACGGTATGTTCCGAGCTGGCGGGCGTGTCGTTTATAATTGACGAATTGTCTGAAAATAGGTGTGCATATGAATAAATATCTTAAATATGGCTTGATGTCCTTCGGTGGTGTGGTGGTTTTGTTGGCGGGGTCGGTTACTTATGTGGCGCTGACGTTTGATCCTAATTCGTATAAGCCGCAAATCATCCAAGCAGTAAAAGACAGCAAGCAGCGTACGCTGAAATTGGACGGTGATATCAAGCTGTTCTTCTTCCCTAACATCGGCGCGAGCCTGGGCCAAGTGTCTCTGTCTGAATTTAAGAGTGAGCAAGAATTTGCGGCTATCGGTGAGGCGCGCGTCTCACTGGCGTTCATGCCCTTGTTGGCGAAGCAGGTGGTGGTGGATGAAGTGATGGTGAAAGGCGTGAAGGCGCAAATCATCAAATATAAAGATGGCACAAGCAATCTGGATGACTTGTTGAGCAAGAGCGCAGAGCCAGAACAAGCTAAAGAGGCTTCCTCGCCAATCAAATTCGACGTAGCTTCTGTGCGTATCGACGATACCGAGTTTGCTTATCGCGATGAGGCAACGGGCGCGCAGTACAGTGTGAAAGATTTCAGTCTGCACACGGGGCGTATTGCTAACGGTGTGCCGAGCAAGATCGAGTTAGCCGCGCACATTTTGGCGAACCAACCTAAAGTGGATATTGAAACGCAGTTGAAGACGACGCTGACCTTCGATTTGGATAAGAACATCTATCAAGTTCAAGGCTTGGATGTGCAGGCAAAAGGCGCGGTACTCGATATCACTGACCTGGTGGTGAAATTGGGTTTGGATGCGGATGCCAATCTGGGTGAGCAGAATTATTCCGCGAAGAAGTTCGTGTTCACGGCAAGTGGTCTGAAGGGTAAAGATAAGTTTGATGCCAAGTTGGATGCGCCCGCGTTGAGCATGGTGAAGAACGATATCGCGGTGGATGGCATCGCGTTGAATGCGCAGTTGGACGCAGCGTTTGGCAATGTGGTGGCAGCGATGACCTTGCCTTCAGTCAAGGGCGATATGGAGACGTTCAAGTTGAGCAATCTCACGCTGAACGTGGATGTGAAGCAGCCGGAGCAAGCTTTTAAATTGAAACTCTCCACTCCCGTGGCCGCCAATCTGAAAACGCAACAATTCAATCTGTCTGATCTCGTCATCGCATTGAATGCGACAGGCGATCAGTTGCCCGGCAAGAGTGTGAGCAGCGAATTGAAGGGCAGTGTGCAAGCGGACTTGGGGCGTCAGAGTGTCCAAGCGAATCTAGCGGGTGGGTTGTTGCAAAGTCAGATCAAAGCTAAGTTGGGCATGACGAATTTTGCCGCTCCTGCGATTCGTTATGACTTGGAGATCGACCAGTTCGATGCCGATCTGTACATGCCTAAGAGCGATGGCGCGAAAAAAGAAAAATCTACTGAACCAGAGCAGCCATTCGATCTGACCGCGCTGAAGCCCCTCAACATCGAGGGTAGCTTGCGCGTTGGCGCACTCAAAGCGGCGAATGTGAAAGTGAATCAATTGCGCGTTGATGTGAAGGCGAAAGATGGCGTGGTTAAAGTTGCGCCCTTATCAGCCAACTTGTATGGCGGTAGCATCTTGAGTGATATCGGCGTGGATGCGAATAAGGCGCAACCTGCGTTTGCGGTGAATGCAAAATTGAACGCGATTGAAATCGGCCCGCTGCTGAAAGATGCGTTGGATATGGATTTCGTCAACGGTAAGGGCAGCGTCGGTATCAATGTCACCACGCAAGGCAATATGGTTAGTCTGCTGAAGAAAGCGTTGAATGGTTCTTTGTCAGTAAATCTTACGGATGGTGCAGTGAAGGGTATTAATCTTGCCAAGAGCGTGCGCGAAGTGGGTAAAGGGGGCGATAAGACTCAAGGTGCAGATGCGGCCGAAAAGACAGATTTCAGTGAGTTGAAAGCGTCGTTCAAAATCAGCAACGGTGTGGCGCATAACGAAGATTTGTCCATGAAATCTCCATTCATTCGTGTGGGCGGCAAGGGGGATATCAATGTCGGTAACGATAGTTTGGATTACCTCGTGAAGGCGACCGTCACCAGTACGACTGAAGGACAAGGCGGCAAAGACAATGTGGGCGGATTGACTGTCCCCGTGCGTGTGAGCGGCCTCTTCACTGACCTAAAATTCAAACTCGAATTTGGCTCGATGCTTGCAGATGAGGCGAAGCAACAAGCTGCTGCCGCAGTGGATGCTGCGAAGCAAAAAGTAAGTGCTGCGACAGATGCCGCTAAGCTGAAAGCTCAGCAAGAGATTGAGGCGCAAAAGGCCGCTGCAAAAGCCAAAGCAGAGGCTGAGTTGAAGAAGGGCTTGGGCGGTTTGTTCAAGTGATGGCGATGGGGAGCAACGGATTCATGCAACGATGACTTCGTTCGCTTCCCGCCTCATCGCATGGCAGCGTGTGCATGGCCGTCATGGTTTGCCGTGGCAAGGACAAGATGCCTACCGCGTGTGGCTGTCCGAAATCATGTTGCAGCAGACGCAGGTCGCCACGGTCATCCCGTATTTTCAGAAATTCATCACCTCTTTTCCCACCATCGCCGTACTCGCGTCGGCAAGTGAAGAGCAAGTGCTCGCGCATTGGAGTGGTTTAGGCTACTACGCACGGGGGCGCAATCTGCACAAAGCGGCGCGTCTCATTGTTGCTCGTTTCAACGGCGAATTCCCGAGTAACTTTGACGACATCATCGCGCTACCCGGCATCGGTCGCTCTACGGCCGCCGCTGTGTGCGCGCTGGCTTTCCACCAGCATCGTGCCATCTTGGATGGCAACGTGAAGCGCGTGCTGGCAAGGCATCGCGGCATCGCAGGTTGGGCGGGGGATAAAAAAGTCGAAGCGCAACTTTGGCAAGAAGCCGAAGCGCTACTGCCGAGCGAAGATGTAGCGGTTTATACCCAATCTCTCATGGATATGGGCGCTACCGTCTGTACACGTAGCAAACCAAAATGCGTGTTATGTCCCGTGCAAGCCGATTGTGTTGCTTTGCAAACAGATCGCATCAACACCCTGCCCACACCCCGCCCGAAGAAGACCGTGCCAGAAAGACACGCAATCTTTTTATTGCTCATTCACGGCAACGATATTTTGCTAGAGAAGCGGCCAAGTAGCGGTATCTGGGGCGGGATGTGGTGTCCACCACAGTTTGATGATGAAGAAACTGCAAAGACATGGTTCGTGAATAACGGAATGGACGCAAGCGCGGGGCAACGTTTGGAACAATTCACTCACACGTTCACGCACTTCAAATTGCATATCGCACCTTTGAAGATCGAACTAGAACACAAACCGGTGAAGGTGATGCAGGCGGGGAGCGTGTGGTTGGATGTGGATGAGGCCTTGCGGGCGGCGATTCCGACGCCGGTGAGGGCGATGTTAGAGAAGCTGGCTTAGGTGATTCAGGTAATTACCTAAAACCATTCATCCCGAGTCGGCACCCCCCTGTTTTCCGTCGCTGCGCGGTTCCCTCGATTATTTACGAACAAGCGGGTTGCGCACGGGGAGTTTTACTCTCCCCACTTTTTCATCAACGTCTGCTCCACGCCTAGATGGTCGAGTATGCGCGCCACTACAAAATCTACGATGTCTTGCACGCTCTGCGGGTGGTGATAGAAGCCGGGATTGGGGGGCATGATGACGGCGCCGGCGTGGGAGAGTTTGAGCATGTTCTCAAGGTGGATGGATGAGAATGGCATCTCGCGCGGGACGATGATGAGCGTGCGTTTTTCTTTGAGCATGACGTCGGCGGCGCGGGCGATGAGGTCATCGCTGATGCCACCCGCTATCTTGCCAAGTGTGCCCATGGTGCACGGGCAGACCACCATCGCGTCACCGGGGTTTGAGCCGGACGCCATGGGAGCGTACCAGTCTTGAATGCCGAATATTTTGAGTTCGCCGCTGAATTCGCCGATGCGTTCTTTGAACATTTGCTCGGCATCGTGTGGGCGTGTGGGAAGTACAAAATCTAATTCTTGTTTGGCCACCATTTGGGCGGCTTGGGTGTACACCAGATGTACGCGATGGCCGCCCTTCAAGAGCGTCTCTAAAAGCCGCATGCCGTAGGGGAGGCCTGATGCGCCAGTGAGTGCTAACGTGATCGTTTTCATGCGTGTGGTTCCGTTTGAGGTTGCTCAGCGGCTTCGATGAAGCGTGCGGCGATTATGCCGTTCACGGTGCCGAATACCAAGGCGGCGGTAGCAAAGATGGGGATGAGATAGGCGATGCCGCTGTGTGGGATGAGCCACAAATAGACGACCATCATCTGGCCTGCGATGTGGGCGAAGGCGGCGAGGATGCTGTGCGTTACCGCGCCGAACCAGCGTTGAGGTAAGTGCATGCTTATCGCGAGTGCGGCAAGGCTGAACACAGCGCCGCTCAAGCTCAAGAAAAATCCTGGGGCGAGGAAATTCCCAAACAACAAACTGCCTGCAACGACGCGCAGTAAGGATACCCATGCTGCCATGCGCCAACCGTAACGCGCTAACACGATGAGGGTGACGATGTTAGCGAGTCCTGGCTTTACGCCGGGCAGCGGGGAGGGGATAGCGTTCTCTAATACCGTGAGCCCCAGTGCCACTGCTGCCATTTTAGCGACGTGGTGATCTTCAGGGGTGGCGGTCAGCTTAATAGTTGAGGCTGTCATATTTTTTCTGGCTGCCGGTTAATTCCACACTCACTTGGTTGGGCAGGCAGATGGCGATCTCGCCTGCTTGTTGTAGCCAACCTTGACGCACGCAATATTGTCTGGGGCTGGGGTCGCTGGTGATGCGTGCCTTGCCTTTTTCGATGTTGATGATGCTGATGCCGAGGGGGCCGGGTACTTCAATTTGTGTGTCGCGTGAAAGTGGTACTTCTTTGAATATTTTTCCTGCGCTACGGATGATGGCGCGATCGGCTTGTTCGCCATTCCATAATTTTAGTGTGATGAGCACGACACATAAAATGCCGAGCAGGACTGTTAGCCAATCGCCTGCTTTAATAGATGAGCGAATAGCCTCATAGGAATTCACGATGGCGCACCAGCACTTGTTGCTGAGTATTGAAATGTGCGGCTAATCGTTCAGCAAGGTAAACCGAGCGATGTTGTCCACCCGTGCAACCGATAGCAACGGTGAGGTAACTACGGTTGTCAGCGATGTAACTGGGCAGCCAATTCTCGATGAAGGTGCGTACATCATTGAACATTTTTTGCGCGAGTGGTGTTTGCTCAAGAAATTGCACAACGGGTGCGTCACGTCCGGTAAGGGGGCGCAATAGTGGGTCGTAGTGTGGGTTGGGGAGGCAACGCACGTCGAACACCAAATCGGCATCGAGAGGGATGCCGTGTTTGAATCCGAATGATTCGAATAACAACGTGAGGCGTGCTCGATCCAAATTGATGAAAGCTTTAACCCAAGCACGTAAAGCATTTGCGCCTAGTTCGGTAGTGTCAATGTGATGAGCCAAGTCGCTGATTTCGGTGAGCAGTTCGCGTTCGTACGATACGCATTCGGGTAAGGTGCGAATGCCATCATTCAGCGGATGTGAGCGGCGTGTCTCTGAAAAGCGTTTTACTAAGGTGTCGGTGTGAGCGTCAAGGAATAGCAGATGTACGTCGAGGCCATGCTGTTTCATCGATTCGATATATTGCGGTAGCAGCTGCACGCTGCTGCCGCTGCGCACATCAATGCTTACCGCCATGCGGGTGTAGTCTGCTTGTTGCAGATTGTCGATGAGGGCGGACAGCAGTTCGACAGGTAGGTTGTCCACGCAGTAGAAGCCAGAATCTTCTAACGTCTTTAGGGCGACGCTTTTTCCAGATCCGGATAGTCCACTGATGAGGAACAGCTGCATCTTAACGATCCCCAATGAGATGCTGTTCTTGCCGAGTGATGAACTCTTGCATGGTGTCGATGCCACGTTGTTGAAGCACGAAATTGCGTGCAGCAGCTTCAACCAAAACCGCTAAGTTACGACCTGCCATGACGGGAATTTCGACCTTGCTGATGGAGACGCCCATGATCTCTTCGCGGCCAGCTTGTGGCAGGCGATCAAGCTTTGATAGGTCGTCGAGCAATGGACGATAGAGGTGCACGATAAGTTTGATACTTTTTTTACGACGCACAGCGGTCTCACCAAACATGGTGCGAATATTCAGGATGCCTAGGCCGCGTACTTCCAAGAAGTCACGCAATAGTTCTGGGCAACGTCCCTCAAGGGCTTCAGGGGAGATGCGGTACAACTCGACGATGTCATCCGCGACCAGGCCGTTGCCGCGCGTGATGAGTTCGAGCGCAAGTTCGCTTTTACCGACGCCGCTATCCCCTGTGATCATGACGCCGACACCGAGTACATCGATGAATACGCCGTGACGTGTCGTGGCTTCGGCCAGTGCTTTGACCATGTAGTGACGCACCATCCACATGAGATGCACGCTACCGAGCGGTGAATGGAATAGAGGCGTCTGCGTCTGGTTGGCAAAGTCGATCAGACCTTTGGGAATTTCGGTGTCGCCAGCCACGATTAAGCAAGAAGGTTTACCATCGGCTAATCGTTGTAGTGACGTGGCGAGTTCGGCAGGGGGGAGCGAATGTAAGTAATCCAGCTCGGTGTTACTCAATACCTGAACCCAGTTAGGGTGGATCAGGTTCATGTGCCCAATCAGACCTTGATTGGAGGCATTTACAGTCTCACTATCAAGAATACGATCAGCACCTTCCGCACCGGCTACCCAAGCTAGGCTTAAGCGTTCTTGTTTATCTTGGAAAAGCTGTCGGATATTGACGTTAGACATGAGTGCTTAGACTTGCCACTGTGTGAAGAGGGCATAGATGGTGGCAGGGTCGTTCGCTTGTAGTAGCTGATCGCGGAAATTGGTGTCGCAGAACATCTGTGCGAGTTCGCCCAGAATCTGTAAATGCAAATCAGTTGCACGTTCGGGAACGAGCAACACGAATATGAAATTGACGGGAAGGCCGTCTGGTGCATCAAAAGGGATGGCATTGTCCATTTTGACGAATGCGGCGACAGCATCACGCAAACCTTTAACGCGTCCATGCGGAATCGCTACGCCTTGTCCTAAACCTGTCGATCCTAGCTTTTCGCGAGCGAATAGACTGTCGAATACTTGGCTACGTGCGATGCTCTGAGAGTTCTCGAACAAGATGCCAACACGTTCGAAGACACGCTTCTTGCTGGTGGATTCGCTGTCCAAAAGGATACATTCGGGCGTTAAAATTTTACTGATCAAAGTCATGGTGCCTCACCAAATAAAAAAACGGGGCAACCATTTGGTCGCCCCGCATCACTTTACTCTGCTACTGGATGTTGCCCAGATTCGTCATGACGGCTCGCAGTGCGTTTTTCCTTGTGCTTCAGTACTTGACGATCCAAAGAGTCGACCAATGCATCAATCGCGACGTACAGATTGCTGTCTGAAGTTTCTGCAAAAATACTTTTGCCAGCAAGATGTACAGTGGCTTCAGCTTTTTGTACCAACTTGTCTACCGACAAGATGACGTTGATGTCGATCACATTGTCAAAATGACGTTTGACTTTATCCAGTTTGCCAATCACGTGTTCGCGGATCGCAGGGGTGATTTCTAGATGATGTCCTGTGAGGTTGAGGTTCATTGCCTGCTCCTATTAGTTAGAGTGATTTACGAAGATTTACCGGGAGGATACTCATTGATTCCCGGTATTTTGCCACGGTACGGCGGGCTACTATTATGCCCTGCTGTGCCAGGATTTCGGACATGCGGCTGTCAGTTAGGGGATGTTTCGCATCCTCTTCGCTGACCATCTGCTTGATGAGCGCACGAATAGCGGTGGATGAACACGCGCCGCCAGCTTCGGTGGCGAGGCCGCTACCGAAGAAATATTTAAATTCATAGATGCCACGAGGCGTATGCATGAACTTCTGCGTGGTGACGCGCGAGATGGTGGATTCGTGGAGTTCAAGCTGTTCTGCGATCTCACGTAACACCAAGGGGCGCATCGCAATGTCACCAAATTGGAAAAATTGGCGTTGCCGCTCTACGATGGCCTGTGCCACCCGCAAAATGGTTTCAAAGCGTTGCTGTAAGTTTTTAATGAACCAGCGCGCTTCTTGGAGTTGCGTCACCATGCCTTGTGCGTTGCTGTCGTTACGTTGTTGCATGATGTTGGCGTAAATCTGATTTACGCGTAGCCGTGGCATGGCCTCTGGATTCAGGCGTGCACGCCAAATGCCGCCGATACGTTCAACTAGCACATCTGGAACGACATAGTCTGCGGCGCGTTGTTCGAACGCCATGCCGGGTTTGGGCTGTAAGCGAACGATGAGTTCTTGCACGCAACGTAAGGCTTCATCATCACAATGTAGGATCTTTTTTAGTTTGCTAAAGTCCCTTGAGGCAAGCAAGGCTAGATGATGATTGACCAGTTCGAGTGCTAGGTCGCGCCCTGGTACATCTTCTGACATCTGTTGCAACTGCAAGGCCAAGCATTCGCTGAGTGTACGCGCACCGATACCGGGTTCATCAAGGTGTTGCAGTTGTACGAGCGCAGTTTCAAGGTCATCTAGGCTGATGTCGAGTTCGGCGGGCAGTAGTTCGAAAATCTCTTCCAGCGGTTGTGACAAATAGGCATTTTCGTCTAATGCATCGATGAGCAAAGCGATGATTTTCTTATCGCGAGAGTCCAGTTGACTCATATTGAGTTGCCACAACAGATGTTCGCGCAAGCTTGGGCGGTCGGCAGCAACTTCGCTATACCCTTCATCCTCATCATCGGGGTTGCCGGAGTTGGAGGCGGTGAAGCTGGGCTCAGGCCACTCTCCATCATCGGCACGCGAGGTCGATTCAGTGGGCTGCGGGTCACTTTGAGCAGACTCTGTGCTGGTAGCGACGGTCGTGCTACTACTGCCACTGTAGGTTTGATTGCCGTTATCGTCCTCGCGTTCAAGGAATGGATTTTCATCCAATAAACGAGAAGTCTCTTGATTGATTTCCAGCGTAGAGAGCTGTAATAATTTGATGGCTTGCTGCAACTGCGGCGTTAGCAGCAGTTGTTGGGATTGCCTAAGTTGAAGAGCTGGTTTCATTGCAATTGGTCTGGTCTGTGGCGGCGGTCTTTATAGTTTGAAATGCTCACCCAGATATACTTTCCTCACGCCCTCATTATAGATGATTTCTTCGGGCTTTCCTTCGGCCATCACTGATCCTGCGTTGATAATATATGCACGATCACAGATGCCTAAAGTTTCACGTACGTTATGGTCCGTGATGAGTACGCCAATCCCTCGCTCCTTCAAGAAGCGAATGATTTTTTGGATGTCGATAACCGCAATTGGATCGACGCCGGCGAAGGGTTCATCAAGCAAGATGAAGCGAGGGTCGGTTGCCAGTGCGCGCGCGATTTCGACTCGGCGGCGTTCTCCACCGGACAGGGCTACCGCTGGGTTATTGCGAATGTGCGTGATATGTAGGTCGGTGAGCAGCGCTTCAAGACGCTGGTTTTGCTCTTCCAATGTGTAGCCGTGCAACTCTAAGACTGCTTGGATGTTCTGCGTGACGGTCATGCGGCGGAAGATCGAGGCTTCTTGAGGGAGGTAAGCTAAGCCTAAACGTGCTCTGCGGTGTATGGGCAGGTGTGTGACATTTTCGCCATCGATGGTGATCTCGCCGCCATCTGCAGCAACAAGGCCGACGATCATGTAGAAACTCGTTGTCTTGCCTGCACCGTTCGGCCCCAGCAACCCTACGACTTCGCCACTTTTTACCGTCAGTGATACATCTTGTACTACGGTGCGTGCACGGTAACTTTTCTTTAGCGATACAGTTTGCAGTTCACTCATGGTCAGATGCGCCAGCGGGCAATTCGGGAATGGGTTGAATGACAAGTGGCGTGTCGCTAGGCGCTTCCTTCCTTTTGGGCTGTATGACAGCATGCACGCGACTGTTTCTTGGATCGGCCTCGTCATTGAGGATGGCGCCGCGAGCTTGGAATATCTCGGTCTTGGTGCTGTAGGCTATGTGTGCACCTTGAACTTCATCCGTGCCTCGTTTGATTCGAGCATGGTCGTAAAAATCGACGGTCTCAGCATTGGTGTCGTATTCGATACGATTGCCATAACCTTCGGCGTAATCAGAGGAACCTTCATAACGTTGACGAAATTTGACAGGGTGGCCTGTGGCGATCAGTCGTTGCATTCCTGCGGCATCTTCCGTGACTTCGATGCTGTCAGCTTGAATGAGCAAAGTACCTTGGGTCATTTGCACGTTACCTTCAAATCGATTGATCTTTTTTGCATCGTCAATCAACACTCGGTTCGCTTCCAGATGCAACGGTTTGTTGCGATCAGCCGTTTCTGCGTAGGCGAGATTCATTGAAATGAAAAAAGCCAAGGTGATGAATAAGAGGCTATTTTCTGGTCGGTTCATGTTCAGCTCTAACTTGGGAAAGCAATTTGAGGGTATGCGCTGGATTATCTATTTCCATACCAATCGCGCTTATCGTGCTACGGCCATTTTGTAAGGTCACGGCACGGTCGGTTTCCGCCCATTCGCGTTCTGGGATGATGTGTAGATATTCTGTTGTAAAGCTACGTTCGAGCTTATCGGATGTCATGGTGAGTTGTACGTTGTCCTGCAAAAATAGGTGTTCAGCCTTATTGCTGAGCGTACCGAGCTTTGCAGAAGCATGGATCTGCGGGCGATCGATGGTGAAGTAATTCAGGTTTGGCAAGCTGAGGTGTGTGCTGTCGTCATCCGGATAGTGCCACAGCCTTTCAGCGGATAGTGTGAAGTGGGGGGTGCCCATTTCGTTGAGCGTCGTTGAGCTCAGCTTGTCGATGGTGTAATCAAGCTCGTGACGCACGGTCTTATCAAGGGTGGGCAGTGGTTGCACTTGCAGGCTTAGCCAGTAGCTTGCGCCCAATAAAAGCACAAAAGGTAGCAACGGAAGCCACGAGCGTAAGGTGTTGAAGATGCTGCGATGTTCCATTATTTCAAGTAAGTCGCTAGTTGCGCATCGAAAGTGCATTGGACGTTCATGATGAGTTCGCATACCTCACGAACAGCACCGTGACCGCCTTCGCGTTGGCTCACGTAATCCGCATGATCTTGCACGTTTTGGGGGGCCGCAGGCACAGAGATGGCTATTCCAACATGGCGCATCGCGGGGAGATCAATTACATCATCCCCCATGAAAGCTGCGAACTCAGGCGCAATATCTAACTTCGTTAAAAGAGATTGCATGGCGGCAAGTTTGTTTTCTACGCCTTGATATAGGTGCGTGATCCCTAAGTTTTTGGCGCGCAATTCGACGCATTTTGAGGAGCGCCCTGTAATGATTGCGAGCTCAACTCCCGAGTTTTTTAGCATCTTCAAGCCATGACCATCCAGCGAGTTGAAACGTTTGAATTCTTCGCCTGAATCACTCAGATATAAGCCGCCATCGGTTAATACACCATCGACATCGAAAGCGATCAGACGTAGCGTTTTGATTCGTTCAGGCAGACTCATTTAGATGACCTTTGCCTTTAATAGGTCGTGCATATTCAATGCGCCGACCACTTTGTTTTGTGCATCCAATACCAGTAACTGACTGATGTTGTATTGCTCCATCAACTGCACGGCGTCCACAGCCAAGGCGTCAGGTCCGATATGGCGGGGAGTGCGCGACATCACGCTATTCACAGAAGTCGTGCTGAAATCCACCTTCTTCTCCAAGGTGCGGCGTAGGTCGCCGTCTGTGTAGATGCCGAGTAGGTGATGATTCGCGTCAACGATGGCCGTCATGCCTAGGCCTTTTCGAGACATCTCTAATACGGCATCTGCCAGTGTGGCATCTTCGCGCACACTTGGGATGCTGGCATGGGTGTGCATCACATCACGTACATGGGTGAGCAATCGACGGCCCAAACTGCCGCCGGGGTGAGAGCGAGCAAAATCCGCCTCGCCGAATCCTTTTGCATCTAGCAGCGCTACGGCTAGCGCATCCCCCAAAGCAAGTGCGGCCGTCGTGCTTGCGGTCGGCGCAAGCCCCATCGGGCATGCCTCTTGTGCAACGGAGCCATCCAGATGCACATCAGCATCATGCGCCAAACTGGATTGTGGCTTGCCCGTAATGGTGATGAGTTTCGCACCTTGGCGTTTAAGTGCTGGAACGATGGTCAACAACTCTTGGCTTTCGCCGGAATAGGAGATGCCGATGAAAACATCGTGCGCTGTCACCATGCCTAAGTCGCCGTGGCTGGCCTCGCCTGGATGGACGAAATATGCGGGGGTGCCCGTACTAGACAGGGTCGCAGCGATCTTGCGGGCGATATGCCCAGATTTACCCATGCCGCTTACGATCACTCGTCCTTCGCACGAAAGGATGAGGTTGAGGGCTTGTAAGAATTGATCGTCGATGCGTGCAACCAATGCTTGAATCGCAGCGGCTTCGATATTCAAAACTTGGCGAGCAAGGTCGAGGGCGTGGGGGGCGGCAGTAAGGGGTTTATTCATGAGCCAAATTATAGCAGTGACGTTTTGTGCTGGAATGATTTTGCATCGTTTAAAAAGTGAGGCATCATCGGGCTATGGATAGCTCATTACATTTACTGTTGATTTTATTAGCGGCGGCAGTTGGCGTCGTGGTGTTGTTCCGTTTATTGCATCTGCCCGCCATGTTGGGCTATCTCATCGTTGGCATATTGATTGGGCCTCATGCATTGGGTTGGATACCCGACGCACCTGAGACGCGCCATCTTGCCGAATTCGGCGTGGTCTTCTTGATGTTCAGCATCGGACTGGAGTTCAGCCTAGCCAAGTTGCGAGCGATGCATCGCCTTGTGTTTGGTTTAGGTACTGCTCAAGTTCTCTCCACCCTTGTGATGGTCATGTTGGCTTGTTTGGTCTTTGGTATGGATTGGCGGGCTGGGTTGGCGTTGGGCGGCATCTTGGCGATGTCCTCTACCGCCATCGTTAGCAAGATGCTGGTCGAACGTGCCGAACTTAATGCGCCGCATGGTCAGAAGATCATGGGCGTGCTGCTGTTCCAAGACTTGGCTGTCGTGCCACTCATTATTGTTATTCCCGCCCTTGCACAAAGCGAAGGCGGCTTGGGAGGCACACTCGTAGTGGCGATGTTCAAGGCCGCACTTGTTTTATTTGCTCTGCTTTTTTTCGGGCAAAAGCTACTGCGTCCGTGGTTTCACTTGGTCGCACAACAAAAATCGTCTGAGTTGTTCATGCTCAACGTGTTGTTGTTCACACTTGGCATGGCATGGCTTACCGAATTGAGCGGTCTGTCCTTGGCTTTGGGCGCATTCGTTGCAGGTATGCTCATCTCTGAAACCGAATACCGCTATCAAGTTGAAGAAGACATCAAGCCGTTCCGTGACGTATTACTAGGGCTATTCTTCGTCACCATCGGCATGATGCTTGATGTTCACGCGATAGCCACGGGATGGGCTTGGATATTGTTGCTGTTACTGATTCTAGTGCCGTTCAAAGCGCTGGTTGTGGCTGCGCTCGTTCGTGGTTTCGGCGGAGGTTGGGGTGCCGCCTTGCGCACAGGGCTGGGTTTGGCTCAAGCAGGTGAATTTGGCTTTGTGTTGCTTACGTTGGCAGGGGGGGTACATATTTTGCCCGCCGACGTGATGCAGAACGTGTTGGCAGCCATGCTCATATCGATGTTGATCGCCCCCTTCCTAATCCAGTATTCGGAAGCGATAGCACGTCGCATATCTCCTGAGGAATGGGAGAATCGCGCCATGCAGATGCATCAAATCGCCGTAAAAAGCATGGCTGCGAAACAGCACATCATCATCTGCGGATACGGGCGTAGTGGACAGGCGTTGGCAAAATTCATGCAAATGGAAGGCATTAGTTTTATCGCGCTTGACCTTGATTCCCGTCACGTGCAAGAAGCCAGCGCAGCGGGAGAGCGAGTAGTCTATGGTGATGCGGCCAAGAATGAAGTGTTGCAAGCTGCCGGATTGATGCGCGCCAAAGCATTGGTCATCACCTACGACGACAAACATTCTGCCTTAAAGATATTGCATAACGTGCAGCGCACCCGTCCAGATCTGCCTGTTATTGTGCGCACCGCCGACGATACCAATGTCGAGCTATTGAAAAAAGCGGGTGCGACAGAAGTGGTCGCCGAAGTGTTGGAGGGGAGCGTCATGTTGGCGTCCCAAGCGCTCTTAATGGCGGGCATACCGCTCAGTCGAGTCGTGCGTCGCGTGCAAGAAGCGCGGGCAAAACGTTACAGCATGTTCAGCGGCTATCTAAATGATGCGTCTTCCGACGTAGGTGACGGTACTGAAAGTATGCAACCCCGTTTCCACAACGTGATGTTGAGTGCGCGCCATGCTGCGGTAGGCAAGCAATTGGGTGAAATCAATTTGGGTGCGCTGAACATCCAAGTCAAAGGCGTACGTCGCCACAACATGCTGGGTAACGAACCGGCTCCTGAAATGATCTTGCGAGAAGGCGATGTCTTGCTCTTGCTTGGACAGCCCATCATGCTAGAAGCGGCTGAGAAAAGTTTGCTGGAAGGCTGAAATTTTAAAAGTACAGCACCCCGAATTCATTGGGAGCGCGACAGAATCAGCCCTTATAGCATTGCTCCCCTAATTCCCCCTTTTTTGTATGTTGGGCTTCAGCCTGACAACAACCTAGTCGGGTTAAAACCCGACCTACAGAGAGAGGTGGTTTTGTATCTCGGGCTTTAGCTCAGCCGCAAGATGGTCGGTTTAAATCCTGATCTGCAGAGAGAGGTAGTTTTGTAGGTCGGGCTTCAGCCCGACAGATTGATGCGTAATTAAAAAAACGGCTGGATATTTTATCTCCAGCTTTGTTCGGACGAAAAAAATCCCGCTGCGAACAGCGGGATTTTTAAGGTGTTACGGTACGACTTAGTTACCTTGGCAGACTAGGTAAGGTGTGTCGTCATTGATTTCGGTATTTGTGATTTCATTGTCCGTAGCGCTATTATTATTTGTTGCTGTATTTGCTGCTGCCACACGAAGTGTGCCTGTTGCAGTATTGCCGTCATCCATTGTGATGTCGAGTTGCTTCGCGAATTTGCCCAAAATACCATTCGAGCAAATCACAAAAGAGCCGGTGATGCCACTTGCGGGAGAGAGCTGGGCATTGGTTACGCCAATCAAACCACCGACTGCATTAGTCGGTTGAAGTGTTGTGGCTGTATCTGTCGTGCCAGCCGCGAAACCAGCTAAGCGCACATGTTGCCAGAACAATGAGCTTTCATCGGCTACACCAGATGCATTCCAATTCCCGTCAATAATTCCGTTTGCAGCAACACAATGGCTTGTAGAGTCGGGAGTGCATTTTGTTCCGCCCGTAACATGGCTTGCCGGCGTTGCATCATCGCCTGGCATTGAACGGTACTTATCTTGGTAGCCGTACACATACACAGGGATGTTTTTAAAGTCAGTGGCTAGGTTCTTCACTTTGGCGCTATTGATGAGTTCTTGCCCTTTCAAAACACCGCCGAGAAGCAGGCCAATAATCACCAGAACGATGGCGATTTCGATTAAAGTAAAGCCAGATTGATTGCGTTTCATGTTTCCTCCACGTCAAAAGTATTTGATTTTTGTTACCTACTACGCTGGCAATTCCAGCAAATTGCGTGCCAACAGCTTCAAGGAGCGGGTGTTCGTTGGCAGAGTGGGGTATCCACATCGACTTAGAGCATTCGCGAGGTAGGCAAAAGTGAGGGAAATTGCGTGGGGTATGAGAGGGCTCGGCTAAATAATGGCAAATAACGACGGAATTTCGACGATTGGGGGGGCTGGGTGGTGGCATTCAAGCCGCTGGCTGTCCTTTGTCATGCTGGTTTTATTGCATCTCGCCTTGTCATTAGACATCCAGCACCCTTGGGTACGCGCTATTTTATTGGCGCATCTAGGTGTTTTTCTAGTGTGGCAGCCATTGTGGCGAGGGGAAACTAAGTTAAGCAGCAAACATGTGGCGGGGATATTGGCTGTTAGTTTAGTTGCGTTGATTTGGTTGAACTGGTGGGTTTTGGCTTTTTGGCTTGGGGGGTTGTTCTCGCTGGTGGGTGGTAGGGTGTTCGCCTTCAGTTCGCGTTGGCAACGTATGTACTACCTGTTGATGATGGCTTATCTCTTGGCAGTGCTATTGTTATTCGTTGCGCCGCAAATGTTTGGCATACCCATGTTCGAAGAAGCTGCGCATGGCGTATTTAGCTTAGTGTTGCTGATTCCCTTGCTCGTCATGGCAGCGTTGCCGGTTGAACCGGAATCATCAAACGAGACACAAGCCGTCGATTTTTTTTATGTCCTGCTATTGTTTTTGCTCCTAGCATTATTAGTGTTGGGAAGCCTCGCATCCATGCTGCTAGGGCGCATGGCCTATTTCCCCGCCTTGTTAAGAACTCTGACTATATTGGCTGTCGCCTTATTTGCATTGGGTATTTTATGGAGCCCCCGAATGGGGTTCGCGGGCTTACAAGCCAGCTTTTCACGTTATGTCTTATCTATTGGTACCCCCCTAGAGGAGTGGCTAAAAAAGATTGCAGCTGCCGCCAAGCAAGAACATACCCCAGTGGCCTTTATTGAACGTGCTACCGCTTATCTCGTCGAGATGCCGTCAATCGTAGGAATGGCTTGGCTGTGCGAAGAAGGTCATGGCAACTTAGGGGTGTCGAGTTTGCATCGAGTCGAACTGGTGGAAGAAGATCTTGTGCTTACCTTATTTTCACGCCAAGCGATCTCACCGACCGTTCTGTTGCACATGCGATTGCTGGCGCAGGTATTAGGGCACTTTTACCAAGCTAAGCGACGAGAACAACACTTGCGTGAGATCACCCGTCAGCAAACCATCTATGAGACCGGCGCAAGATTGACGCACGACCTAAAAAACATGCTGCAATCATTGTTCGCGCTGACCTCGGTTGCACAGCACGATGCTGCAAAAGCGCAGCCCATCTTAAAGAACCAACTGCCCATCTTGACGCAACGCATCGAATCGTTGCTGACAAAACTTAAAGCCCCAGGAGAAGGGGATGAGGAAAGCCTTGTGCCCTTAGAAAACTGGTGGGAGGGGGTGCGCCAACGCCACCAACATCGAGGCGTTGAGTGGACATGGGAGGGGGGAAGTGGGGAGGAGCAAGCCGCCATGCTACGTAACTGCAAGCTCATCCCCGCCCCGCTGTTTGATTGCGTACTCGACAATCTTTTTGAGAATGCATGCAATAAGCGTCTGAATGAACCCAACATCCGGATTGAAGTACGTCTAAAGCCAGAGCCGCTGCATATTGAGGTCGTGGATACGGGCAGTGCAGTGCCTGACAACATCGCCCGAAACTTGTTGCGCACCGTCGTGCCCTCTGAAAACGGCTTGGGGGTGGGCATGTACCAAGCGGCTAGATGGGCGCAACAATTGGGGTATCGACTCAGCCTGAAAAGCAACCGTGCGGGCTCTGTGATATTTGAATTTGTCGCAGCAAACGACTAGATGAGTGATGCTGTGTTGCAAAACTGCAACACAGCAGATAAACCTTTTGACACCGCTTGCCTCACTTCGTTAAGGTGCGCCCCGATGGTTAATTGACCTACATCAAAAATGCAGATCAAAAAATCATTCAAAGGGTAATCCGCAAATAATTTCGAGGAGAAATAATGAAGAAAATCGCTCTCTCTCTGGCAGGCGTATTGGCTGCAGCAGCCTTCGCACCAGAAGCATCCGCAATTCCGTCTTTCGCACGTCAAACAGGCATGGCTTGTTCTTCTTGCCACTTCCAAAAATTCCCAGTTCTGAATGGTTTCGGTCGCGCATTTAAGGCAGCTGGCTACACCATGATGGGCGCACAAGAAAAAGTTGAAGGCGAACACCTGTCTATTCCAGGCGTGTTGAACGCATCTACTTTGTTCAAGTTCCGCTACCAAAAGACTGATGCTCCTGCAACTGCAGGTGCTGGCGTAACAGCTGCAACTGGTGCTGCTGATGGTCAATGGCAAATGGGCGACGAAACAAGTCTGTTCTTCGGCGGTCGTATCGCTGAAACAGAACATTTCACAATCGGTTTCTTGAATGAAAACAACATGGCAGGTGGTAATGCTGCTAATGGTATGTTGGCTGGCTTGCGCGTTCCTGTGAACGTTGATTTGGGCGCTGCTAAAGTACACGTTGTTCCATTTACAACTGATGCATTGGGCGCAGCTTATGGCTTCGAACTGTCTTCTGGCGGCGTGATGCGTGCTAACCGTTGGGCTGAAAACCGTCGTGCAACCTCTGCGATTCAGTACAACGCTGACCGTGGTTCTGATGCTGGTCAAGCCGCTGGTTTCGCTTTCGTTGTTGAAAACGAAATGGGCTTTATCAACTTGACTAAGTGGTCTTCGTCTTTCGCTCCTGGCGCTAACGGCGGTGGCGTTCCATCTACCAACTTTGGTCAAAGCTATGTTCGCGTTGCAGCAACTCCAAACATCGCTGGTTTCGATATCGTGACTGGTTTCGGCGTTGAGTCTGGCTCTTCTTACGGCAACGTTGCTGGTGCTCGTGTTGAAGCTAACCAAACCACTTTCGACTTCCAAGCTCATGGCGTAGTGGCTGATATGGAAGCAGGCGTGTATGCACAATATGCAAATGCCCCAGCATGTACAACTGCTGCTGCAGCTGACTGTGCGCACAATACAGGCGCTCTCGCACGTAAGGCTGCCTCTTTGGGCGGTGAAGTTACTGTGATTCCTCACGTGTTGACTTTGGGTGCTGCATACCGTGATGCACGTACAGGTGGTCGTACAAACAACGTTAACCAAGCATTCACTGTAACTGCAGTGTATGACCTGGTACAAAACGTTGCTTTGCACGCTGACTACACAAGCTACAGCGGTTCTGATGCAACTAAGACCGGCGGCACAAAGTCCGAGTTCTTGGGCATGTTGGAAATGGCTTGGTAAGTTAAAGCTCACGTAGGATGAACTAGCGCAAGCGAAGTCATCACACAAAAGCTAAGTAGTAACAAAAACAGCGGGGCTTTGGCCCCGCTGTTTTTTTATTAGAAGGGTCGCTGGTGAAACTACTAGCCATTCACTAAGCGTGATAAGGACTGTGCTAAGTGTCTGGTTATTCCGTCTCCCCTGTTTTTTATGCGCAGTAAAGCCGTGGGAGGTAAAATCCCGCGCCATGAATCCAGCACTATCGAATATCGCCCAGCGTCGTCTGGCGCGCATCCAACAACTTTCCGCAATCGAATATCCCGCTGACCTACCCGTGGTGGCGCGGCGTGAGGATATTGCGCAGGCCATCGAGAAACATCAGGTCGTCATTGTGTGTGGCGAAACGGGGTCGGGTAAGACTACGCAGCTTCCCAAGATATGCTTGAGCTTGGGGCGCGGGGTGTTGGGTGTCATCGGACACACACAACCTCGTCGCGTGGCGGCACGTTCGGTGGCGGCACGCATCGCACAAGAGTTGAAGTCCGAGTTGGGCGGGCTGGTCGGTTACAAGGTGCGCTTCAACGACAAAGTATCGCCCGACACCTGTATCAAGCTAATGACTGACGGTATCTTGCTGGCCGAGATACATCACGATCCCCTGCTGAAAAATTACGACACTCTCATCATCGACGAAGCGCACGAGCGCTCGCTCAACATCGACTTCCTGCTGGGATATCTGCGCCAACTGTTGCCACGCCGCCCTGACCTGAAGGTCATCATCACTTCCGCGACGATTGATGCGGAAAGGTTCTCCAAACATTTCCTGAACGCGCCCGTATTGCAAGTCTCCGGTCGCACCTATCCGGTCGAGGTGCGCTACCGTCCGCCGCAGCAGAATGAGGAGGGCGATACGCAGGACGTACCGCAGGCGATCTGTAGTGCGCTGGATGAGTTGAGCATCGGTGGCTTGCGCGGCGATGTGTTGGTGTTTCTACCAGGTGAGCGTGAGATACGTGATACCGCCGAGGCATTACGCAAGCATCAGCACAAAGGCATCGAGATCCTGCCGCTGTATTCCCGCCTCTCTATCGCCGAGCAAGACCGTGTGTTCAAACCCGCTTCGGGCATGCGCCGTGTGGTGCTGGCCACCAACGTGGCGGAGACCTCACTTACCGTGCCTAATATCGGCTACGTCATCGACAGTGGCTTGGCGCGTATCAACCGCTACAGCGTGCGGCAAAAGGTGGAGCAGTTGCGCATCGAGAACATCGCGCGCGCGGCGGCTAATCAACGTGCCGGTCGTTGCGGTCGTGTGATGAGTGGTATCTGTATTCGTCTCTACGAAGAGGCGGATTTCTTACTGCGCCCAGAATTTACCGATGCAGAGATATTCAGGGTGTCGCTGGCGACGGTCATCTTGCGTATGAGTGCGCTGGGGCTGGGCGAGGTCGAAGCATTCCCGTTCATCGAGCCGCCCGGTTCGCGCGCCATCGCAGACGGTTACCAGCTGTTGCAAGAGTTGAACGCCATCGACGATAAACGTCAGCTCACGCCCCTCGGCCACGAACTCGCCAAATTGCCGCTCGACCCCAAGGTGGCGCGCTTGTTGTTGGCGGGGCGGCAGTATCACTGTCTGAACGAGATCCTTATCATCGCCAGTGCCTTGGCGTTGCAAGACCCGCGTGACCGCCCCGCAGAACGACGCGAAGCGGCGGATGCGGCACATCAGCGTTTCAACGATGAGCGTTCGGATTTCCTTGCCTACATCAAGTTGTGGGCGTGGTTTCAAGAGGCGGTGAAACATAAGAAAACCAACAAGCTATGGGCGCAGGAATGCCGCGAGAAGTTCTTGTCGCCTATCCGTTTGCGCGAATGGCATGAGTTGTACCAACAGTTGCATGCACAAGTGAGTGAGATGGGAATGCGCTTCAACGAGCAGCCCGCTACCTACGAGCAGATCCACAAAGCCTTGCTCACTGGTCTGCTCGGCAACATCGGTTGCCGTTCCACCAGTGAGCCGCACTATCTTGGCCCGCGCGAGATCAAGTTCTTCATCGCGTCGAATTCGGTGCTGGCGAAGAAGGGGGCGAAGTGGGTGTTCGCCGCAGAGATCGTGGAGACCACCAAGCTATTCGCGCGTTGCATGGCGCGTATCGAACCAGAGTGGTTGGAAGAGGTGGGGGCGCATCTCATCAAGCGCAGTTACTTCGACGCGCACTGGGAGAAGAAGGCGGCGCAGGTGGCGGCATGGGAACGCAGCACCTTGTTTGGCCTGCTCATCAACCCCAAGAAACGCGTGCACTACGGGCCGATGCAACCAGAAGAATCGCGCGAGGTATTTATCCGCCAAGCGCTGGTGAATGGCGAGTTCAACACACTCGCGCCGTTCTTCGCGCACAACCAAAAGATGATCGAAGACATCGAGGCGCTGGAACATAAGTCGCGTCGTCCTGATGTGTTGGTGGATGACGAACTTATCTTCGCCTTCTACGACCAGCGCATCCCCGCGGGCATGCACAACGGTGCGGCATTTGAGAAATGGCGCAAGGAAGCCGAGCGCGAACAGCCCAAGTTGCTCTACCTCAAAAAAGACGACTTGATGCGCCACGAGGCGGCAGGCATCACCACCGAGCACTTTCCGCCGCAGATGGTGATGAACAATGTGAGCTACGCGATGGCGTACAACTTCGCGCCCGGCAAGAACGACGATGGTGTGACGCTGACCGTACCACAAGCCTTGCTGAATCAGGTGTCGGCGGCGCGCTGCGAGTATCTGGTGCCAGGGGTATTGGCGGAGAAAGTCGCGCAGTTGGTGAAGTCACTGCCGCAGAAATTGCGCCGCAATTGTGTTCCCGTGCCTGAGTTCGCAGCTTTTTTTGCGGGATCTGTGAAGCCTTCCGACACGCCGTTGCTGCAAGCGTTGGCAAGATTCATCCGCGAGCAAAGGCAGATCGAGGTGCCGCTGGATGCATTCCGCTTGGAACAATTGCCGCCGCATCTGCTGATGAACTTCCGTGTGGTGGATGAGCATGGCCGGCAGCTGGGCATGTCGCGCAATTTTGCGGCGTTGCGCGGGGAGTGGGCCCCCAAGCAGGCAGTCGTTACTTCCTCACCCGTGGCTAAACAAGCCGTGGCGCAGGCAAAAACGAGCGGGGAGCGATACACGGAATGGCGCTTCGGCGATTTTCCTGCGACCCGCAGCGAGCAACGCGCAGGCCAGACCATCACCGTGTTCAATGCCTTGGTAGATGAGGGCGATGCGGTGAGCCTGCAAAGTTTCGACACACGTGAAGAGGCGCAAGCGGTGCATCGTGCCGGTTTGCGTCGTCTATTCATGCTAGCGCTGAAAGAGCAGGTTAAGTATCTGGAGAAGAACCTGCCGGGACTACAAGCGATGACCATGCAATTCTTGCCTTTCGGTTCGCAGCAAGATTTGCAGCGGCAGATCATCGCGGTGACCTTTGATCGTTGTTCGCTCAACGAGCCGTTGCCCGAGACCGAGAAGGCGTTCGCCGAGCGGTGCAAGGATGCGAAAGGGCGATTGAATCTGGTGGCGCAGGAAATCGCACGCTTGGTCGCGGCGGTGTTGGCAGATCACCATGCTTTGCAGAAAGCCTTGCCGCAGTTCAAGGCACACGCCCAAGTGTTGCAGGACATCCGCAGCCAGTGCGAATGGTTGCTGGGCAAGGAGTGGGTGGGGCGCACGCCCTACGAACGCATGCAGCACATGCCGCGTTATCTGAAGGCGATCAATGTGCGGCTGGAAAAGTTGAAAGCGAATCCAGCGCGTGATGCGCAGAATCTGGCGCAGATGAATCCGCTGTTGCAGCAATGGGGGCGCAAGCTTTCGGCGCAGCAGGGTGAAGTCGATGTGCGGTTGACGGACTTTGGCTGGATGGTGCAGGAGTTGCGCGTGTCGTTGTTTGCACAGGAATTGAAAACGCCCGTTATCGTCTCGGTCAAACGATTGGAGAAGATGTTGGCGGAGATGAACAGGTAGAATGATTCTCAATTACCTAGTACTAAATCAGTTCCTTCTCCCCTGCATGGGGGAGGGGATGTGGTAGAGAGGGTTGTGGGGAGTGCAGTACTACAAAAAATGAAGTCAAGGAAATCAGAATGTCAGTCAAAAAAGTAGACGTATTGTTGGTCGGTGCGGGGGTGATGAGTGCGACGCTGGGTAAGCTGTTGGCGCAACTCGATCCGTCGCTGAAGATAATGATGGTGGAGCGCCAGTCCAAGGTGGCGAACGAGAGCTCGCACGGATTGAACAATGCAGGCACGGGCCACGCAGGTTACTGTGAGTTGAATTACACGCCCGAACAGCCTGACGGCAGCGTGAAGATCAATCGTGCGTTGGAGATCAATGCGGCGTTCGAGGTGTCTTTGCAGTTCTGGTCGTATCTCGTCGAGCAAGGCTTGTTGCCGCAGCCTGAGAAGTTCATCAATCCCGTCTATCACCAGAGTTTCGTGCATGGCGAAGCGGACGTCGCTTTCTTGCGCAAACGTTACCAAGCGTTGCACACACATCATCTGTTCGAAGAGATGGAGTACAGCGAGGACCATGCGGTGTTGCGTGAGTGGATGCCGCTGGTGATGCGCCACCGCGACCCGAAAGAAAAAGTAGCCGCGACGCAGGTGAAGCATGGCACGGACATCGACTTCGGTTTCCTCACGCGCAAGCTGGTGAAGGCTTTGTTGAAACTGGATAACTTCGAGTTGAAGTTGAGCCACACCATCAACAGTTTGAAGCAGCATGAAGATGGTCGCTGGCATGTGCGTGTGACCGATAACCATACCGACAAGACGAAGACCATCGACGCAGGTTTCGTGTTCCTCGGCGCGGGTGGTGGTGCATTGCCGCTGCTGCAGAAATCGGGCATCCCAGAAGCGAAGGGCTACGGCGGCTTCCCTATCAGTGGTCAATGGCTTATCTGCCATGACCCTAAGATCGTGCGTCAGCACACCACCAAGGTGTATGGTCGTGCGGCAGTGGGCGCACCACCGATGTCGGTGCCGCATCTGGATGCGCGCATCATCGGCGGTGAGTCGGTGTTGTTGTTCGGGCCGTTCGCCAGCATCACCACCAAGTTCCTGAAAGAAGGGTCGGTGCTTGATCTGTTCTCGTCATTGAAATCCGCCAATCTGAAACCGATGTTGTCCGTTGCACGCGACAACATGGACCTTACGCGTTATCTGGTGAGCGAGGCGTTCAAATCGCACAAGGAACGTGTAGATAGCTTGCGCGAGTTCTATGCTGAGGCATCTGAGAATCAATGGGAATTGGCCGCTGCAGGGCAGCGTGTGCAGATCATTAAGGGGTGCGACACCAACGGTGGGAAATTGGAGTTCGGCACCGAGATCGTTACCGCGCAAGATGGAACGTTGGCGACATTGTTAGGGGCATCCCCCGGTGCATCTACATCTGTGCAGGCAATGATCGAGGTGGTTGAGCGCTGCTTCAAACAACGTATGAATTCTGCTGAGTGGCAGAGCAAGATGAAAGAGATGATTCCTTCCTACGGTCAATCTCTGGATGAGAATGTGGCGTTGTTGCACGAAGTGCGTAACCGCACGTTAGGGACTTTGGGTTTGGAGCATCGGGCGGGTAAGTCGTAGGTTTGATTTTTGACTAGCCTCTCCTATTGGGAGAGGCTAGTGTTGGGGAACCTTTAGTGAGTCCTGAATTCTGTTTATGAATTAGCCAGAAATTTTTCAAACTCTTGCGGTGCCAAGGCTCTGGAATACAAGAATCCTTGTGCGTAGTCACATTCCATCCTGGCTAACAAATCAAGTTGTTCCTGTGTCTCTACACCTTCTGCAATAACCTTCAAGCCTAGTTTGTGTGCCATCACCACGATTGCCTCTGCCAGTGCCATGTCACTTGCATCGGTTTCTAGATTGCGGATGAATGATTGGTCGATTTTGACGTAATCGATATCGAGCTTTTTGAGATACGACAAGGCGGAGTATCCGGTGCCAAAATCATCAATGGCGACTTGGATCCCTGCATCGCGGAAGGCTAATAGTTCGGAGATGACGGTAGGGGACGTATCTAGCAGTACACCTTCGGTGATCTCGATCACTAGATTTTTGCCAGATAGTCCGGCGTCGGACAGACATGCTTTCCATTTGCAGTGGCTGGGTTTTGATTGGATCTGCAGGGGGGATTGGTTCACGCTGACTTGGAAGTTGGCATCAAAGTGATCTCTCCAGTGAAGCGTTTGAGTTACAGCCTGTTCGAACACCCAATCGCCGATTTCGTGGATGAGTCCAGACTCTTCTGCGAGCGGAATGAACTCGGATGGACTAATCAATCCCCGTTTCGGATGGAACCAGCGTAACAAGGATTCTGCCTTTTGGATCTTGCTAGTCTTAATCTCTACGATAGGTTGGTAGTACAGTTGAAGTTGGTTTTCAGCCAGTGCTCGACGTAGATCGGTCAGCATATGCAAGCGGTACAAAGCTTTTTCCTGCATCGCGTTGGTGAAATAACTGAAGCGGTTGCGCCCTGCATTCTTTGCAACGTACATAGCCTGATCGGCGTTCTTCAGCATATCTTCTAAACTAGTTGCATCATCGGGATACAAGGTGATGCCGATACTGGCCGAGATGTAGGCGACTTCATTGCCTAGGTTAAAGGGTTGCGCCATCGAAAGCAGGATGGACTCAGCGATGCGTTCTACGCTGGCGCGATCATCGAGTTCTGCCAATATGATGGTGAACTCATCCCCTCCCAAGCGAGCAACGGTGTCCGATTCGCGTACGCAAGCGGTGATTCGCACTGAAGCTTCCACCAGCAGCGCATCACCTCGGTCGTGACCCAGTGAATCGTTCACTTCTTTAAAACGATCAAGATCAAGGAATAGCAGCGCTAACTTTAAATTGGCACGATGTGCTTTTTTGATGTCTTGCGTGAGGCGATCTCGGAACATACGCCGATTGGGTAAGCCGGTGAGTTGGTCGAAGTTGGCTTGAGCCCAAATCAACTCTTCCGATTTCTTACGCTCGGTGATGTCAGAGAATAATGCGACATGACGGTGTACCGAGCCATCTTCACGATAGACCGTATTGATGGTCTGCCACTCGGCAAATATCTCCCCGTTCTTGCGCTGGTTCCAGATCTCACCTTGCCAATGCCCATTTTGGGCGAGTTCTTGCTGCATGGCTTTATAAAAAGCGGGATCGTGTCGGCCGGAACGCATCAATTTTGGGGTCTTGCCAAGCACTTCTGCGGGCGTGTACCCCGTGAGCTTGGTGAACGCGGGGTTCACTTCAAGGATGAAGTGATGTTCATCCGTGATGAACATTGCTTCGCTACTGTTCTCCAGTACCATCGACGCAAGTTGTAGCTTTTCTTCGACTACCCGTTGGTCAGTCACGTTGCGCGCAGAGCCGACTACGCCAAGTAGCTCCCCTTTATCGTTGATAAAGGGGGCTTTGTGTACGTCAAGGTATAAGAACTTTCCTTTGATGTTGCCGAACTCGTCGAAACGAGAATGTTTGCCATTTTGCAAAGTGATGGCATCACTATCTTGGCAGAGTTCACCAAATGTATGCCAAGACATGTCTTCTGGATGTGCCTCACGTTCGCGTCGCGCAAAGAACATATCGTCTTTACCGATAGGTTCATCGGTATCTTTTGCACTGAGTAGGTTTTCGCAGATCGCACGGTTGGCAAATAGGTAACGCTGGTCTAGATCCTTTGCCCAAATCATATCGGGCACGTTGTCAGTAATGAGTCGCAAAAGGGTGGCTAAGTTCTGCGCGCGTTCTTCGCTGGCGATCAAGGCGAGTTCGGTTTGTTTACGGTGTGTGATGTCTGTCGATATTCCGCACAATGCGTAGATGCTGCCATCTTCATTTCGTAAAGGGAGTTTGGTCGAAAGATAGGTAAAGGTTTTACCTGTTGCGGTAACGGTATTCGTCTCTTCTGTACTGTGTGTTTCGCCTCGATCTAGTACGCCTCTGTCGTTGTGTCGGATATTTTGAGTGGTCTCATCATTAAAGAACTTCTCATCACCAAAACCTACGATATCCGCCATTTCGGCTTGCCACAGTTCCCGCACAGGCTGGTTTGCAAAAAGATAATGTCCTTTTTGATCTTTTAGGTAGATGTACGCATCTACGTTATCTAGGATAGTCAGTAGTTTTTGTTCACTTATGCGAAGTGCAACCTCGGCTTGTTTACGCTGAGTAACGTCTTGTATCGTTCCCAGCATGCGCAGTGGCTGGTCATGTGCATCGAATTCCACCTTGCCGGTCACATGACAGACGATTTCTGTACCGTTGTGTAGCACGATGCGACAATCAAGTGAATAACTTTTCTTTCTTTGCAGAGCGTCCTGTACGCCTTTGTTTAAATAATCACGGTCATCGGGATGAACGAGCCCAAGATATAATTCGTAGGTGGGTGTGATGGCGCCAGGTTCGAACCCCATTAGGCGAAATGTCTCGTCACTCCAGAACAGCATCCCTGTTGCGGGACTCCAGTCCCAAGTGCCCACCTTGCCGACGCGTGTGGCAAAGTCGTAGCGTTCCTTGGTGGCCTTGAGATTCTCTTCTGTTCGATATTGCTCGGTGATGTCCTTCAAGCACCAGATACGCCCGTTTTCTTCACCAATCTGCAAGGATTTGGTAAAGCGCGCGAATACACGCCCGTCTTTGAAATGTAAGGTATCGCGCGCATCGAGATCACTCACATACATTTTCTCAACTTGGTCGCGAAAGGCTTGAGGATCGACGAGCTGCTCAAGCATGCTTGCTAAGAGTTGTTCGCGATCCCCAGAGTCAACGAGGGTCTGCGGGATTTGCCAAAGTTCGGCGAAGCGCTTGTTGGCAGAAAGTATGTGCCCATCATGGGCGACCATCAAAATACCTTCATCAGTCGATTCCAGCGTGGCACGAAGTAATGTCTCGCTCCGTCGTATGAGTGCTTCAGCTTGTTTTTCGATTGAAATGTCACGTACGGTACTCAAGATGTGATGCACGCCGTTTAGCTGCGTCACAACAGCAGCCAAGGAGCCGATAAGGGGCGCCCCAGATTTGGTGTGAAACTCAGCTTCAAGGTGATCGCTGATCCCTTTGGACTTAAGTTCGGCCACCATACGGTCACGGTCCAAACTATTCGACCACAGTCCCAGCCCAATCGTGGTGTTGCCAATTGCTTCTTCTCGGCTATAGCCAGATGCGCGCACGAACATATCATTCACATCTGTGATTCGCCCATCTTCTAGGCGGCTGATAAGCATCAAATCTGGATTGTTATTAAAGAAAAGGGCGAAGCGCTGATTGGCTTCTTGTTCTTCAAGTTCGGCTTGTTTGCGTGCGGTAATGTTGATCGTACTACCTGCAGCTAAGAGTGGTTTGCCGGATAAATCGCGTTTGATGATGCCGCCACGTGTATGTACCCAAGCCCACTGCCCCTCATTCAACGCAACGCGATATTCAAAATCAAAGTTGGCTGCATTGGGTTGCATTGCACGCTGCATCTTTTGTTGAAATGACGCAACGTCATCGGGATGAATCGACACCAGCCAATCTTGTAAATTGCGAGGTGGGTTGTCGGCAGAAAATCCAGGAATCTTGATTCTGGCTGTATTGTATTTGATGCTGTGTGTGGCGAGATCGAACTCCCATAGATCCATCTGTGCGGCTTCAATGGCCATGTTCAGATCAGACTTGGTGCGCTCTTTACTCTCTTCGAGTGCCTCTAGCGTATCTGCTGTAATTGTGCGCAGAACGTGATTTAAAAAGGCGAGCGTAGCAGGCGCGACTAAGCTGGCGGCAACCAGCCCCGTGAGTAAATAGTCTGACGAGACTTCTCCATGAAGCAATAGGTCCATCATTGAGACGATGAGTTCTACTGGAATCAAAATTAACAAGCTGATCAAGGAAATAAGTCGCCATCCTTGTAACTTTTTCATCATAGGGATAAGTTTCATTGTGGATTCCGATCCGTTGTGAGTATGCGGAGCCTATTGAAGATAAAGTCGTCTCGATTGTAATCCTAAAGTGTAATTTTCAATTCGCAGATAAACATACTGCCCTAATGGCTTTAAGGGCTTAATTGCGTAGTGATGTGGGCGTGCAGGAATATAATTGATGACTCAATGTACACGAGGGATTGATGCCATGGATAAGCAATTACGCGAAGCAGCTTTGCAATATCACCGCCAATCCCCAGCTGGGAAAATATCGGTGAATGCGAGTAAGCCGATGCATACCGCACGTGATTTATCGCTTGCCTATTCCCCGGGGGTGGCGGCGGCGTGTGAGCTCATTGTGGAAAACCCCGCTGAAGTGCGGAACATGACGGCGCGCGGCAATTTGGTGGCGGTTATCACCAATGGCACTGCCGTGTTGGGGCTGGGCAACATCGGGCCGCTGGCAGCCAAGCCGGTGATGGAAGGTAAAGGGGTGTTGTTCAAGAAATTCGCGGGTATCGATGTGTTCGATATCGAAATCGCTGAGAACGACCCCGACAAACTCGTGGACATCATCGCCGCTCTGGAGCCTACCTTCGGCGGTATCAATCTGGAAGACATCAAAGCACCTGAGTGTTTCTATATCGAGCGCAAGCTGCGTGAGCGCATGCACATCCCCGTCTTTCACGACGACCAACACGGCACCTCCATCATCGTCGGCGCGGCGTTGCTGAACGGGCTGAAGGTGGTCGGCAAAAAGATCGAAGACATCAAGTTGGTGGCAAGTGGTGCGGGTGCGGCGGCGTTGGCCTGTCTCGATATGTTGGTGACGCTCGGCGTGAAGATGGAGAACATCATCGTCACCGACATTAAGGGTGTGGTGTACACCGGGCGCGTGGAGGAGATGGATGCCAACAAGGCGCGCTACGCCAAAGATACCCAGGCGCGCACTTTGGGGGATGTCATCGCCAATGCGGATGTATTCCTAGGGCTGTCTGCTGGCAATGTGCTGAAGTCTGAGATGGTGACGCAGATGGCAGATTGCCCGCTCATTTTTGCGTTGGCGAACCCGACACCCGAGATCATGCCGGAGGTGGCGAAAGCAGCGCGTCCCGATGCCATCCTCGCGACGGGGCGTTCCGACTATCCCAACCAAGTGAACAACGCGTTGTGCTTCCCTTATATTTTTCGTGGTGCCTTGGATGTCGGTGCTTCCACTATCAATGAGGCGATGAAATTGGCAGCGGTGCATGCCATCGCCGAGCTGGCGCAGGCCGAGCAGTCGGATATGGGAACATCCGCCTATGGTGAGGAGAGTGCGCCGTTCGGCCCAGAGAACCTCATCCCCAAACCCTTCGACCCACGCCTCATCTTGCGTATCGCGCCCGCTGTGGCGCAAGCCGCGATGGATAGTGGAGTGGCGACGCGTCCTATCGCGGACATGCAGGTCTACCACGAGCGATTGAACGGTTTTGTGTATCACTCGAACATGATTATGAAGCCGGTGTTCGATGCTGCGAAAAGGTCACCTAAACGCTTGGTGTATGCCGAAGGTGAAGATTGGCGCGTGTTACATGCTGTGCAGACGGTGGTGGATGATGGACTGGCATTCCCTATCTTGGTGGGGCGTCCATCTGTGGTGGAAGCGCGCATCGCCAAACATAATTTGCGTATCCGTGCCGGTGTGGATTTCGAGTTGGTGAACCCTGAAAATGATTCGCGTTACCGTGAATATTGCGCGGAGTATCACCGCTTGGTCGAGCGCAAAGGTGTGACGCTGGACACCGCGAAACGTGAGATGCGTAGGCGCAGCACCTTGATCGCGGCGATGTTGGTGCGTATGGGGGCGGCAGATGCCTTGCTGTGCGGCACACTCTTCCAGCCACTGATGCATCTGCTGTATATCGATCAAGTGTTAGGACATAGTCCGGGTAGCAATGTGTATGCAGCGATGAATCTGTTGTTATTGCCCAGCCATACTTTGTTTATTTGCGATACGCATGTGAATCTGGATCCGACGGCAGAGCAGATCGCTGAGATGACTTTGTTGGCCGCAGCCGAAGTAAGGCGTTTTGGTCTGGTGCCGAAAGTGGCGTTGCTGTCGCACTCGAACTTCGGCAGTCACGATAATGCCTCGGCACTGAAGATGAGTCGTGCTCGCGAGATATTGGAGCAAACCGCCCCCGAGTTGGAGGTGGAAGGCGAGATGCACGGTGATGCCGCGTTGTCGGAAGAATTGCGGAGTGCGACTTTCCCTAACTCGCATTTGAAAGGCTGTGCCAACTTGCTCATCATGCCTAATTTGGATGCGGCGAACATCGCCTACAATCTTTTGAAGATGACGGCAGGCGAAGGCGTCACCATCGGTGGCATACTGTTGGGCGCGAACAAGTCGGCGCATATTTTGACTTCGACCGCGACGGTGCGCCGCATCGTGAATATGAGTGCTCTGGCTGTGGCTGGAGTGAATGCAAAGTAGTGAATGGAGAGCAAGATGAATAAACAAGAAGTTGAATTATTGAGTCAAGAGGTCGAGATGTTGATGGCAGAACGTACAACTCTGCTGCGCGTGGTTGGTGCGGCTGCGGTGCTTGTGGCGAATGCTGATGCGGCGCTGTTGCAACCGAATGCAGTAGATGCGGCTGAGCTGCTTTCTGAGCTGCTCAATCGCTTGCCAGAAGAGACGTTGCAGGACGCACTAGAGTCTGTTCAAGCTCAAACGGTGGGCTGAGTCGTCGCATGAAGCGGCAAAAGATCGGGCTCATTCTCACTGGGGGCGGCGCACGAGCGGCTTATCAGGTGGGCGTGCTGAAGGCAATCGCCGAGTTTATGCCGTATCGAGCACATATCCCGTTTGATATTGTGTGTGGTACATCGGCAGGTTCATTGAACACTATCACGCTGGCTGTTAATGCACGGCACTTCCGCAAAGGGGTGCGTTATCTTCACAATATTTGGAACAATGCTCACGTCAGCGATATCTATCGTACGGATGTGCTGGGGGTGGCTACCAATAGTGGGCGCTGGATTTTAGGTCTGTTACTCAGCATGGTGGGCATCAAACACTATAATCGCATCTCCTTGCTGGATAACCGCCCGCTCCGCACTTTCCTAGAACGCACGCTGCCGTGTGAGTTGATCCAACAGAACATTGATGATGGTTTGGTACATGCAGTGAGCGTGACCGCATCGGGTTATGGTTCAGGTCATTCGGTGACGTTCTATCAAGGCGCTTCGGACATCAAACCTTGGAAGCGGGCGCGTCGTTTAGGCGTGCCCACGCAACTTTCTATTCAGCATATGCTGGCCTCTTCTGCGATCCCATTTATTTTCCCTGCGGTACATGTGAACCGGGAGTTTTTTGGCGACGGTTCGATGCGGCAGATTGCACCCATCAGCTCAGCCTTGCATCTGGGCGCTGAGCGAGTGCTTGTGGTGGGAGTGGGGCACCAAATCTTAGATGGGCAAAGTCGGCGTGCCAAGATCGATAGTTACCCTTCTCTTGCAGAGATTGGCGGTCATGCCTTGGATAGTATTTTTATCGATGGATTGGAAGTCGATCTGGAGCGTTTGCAACGTATCAATCGAACCATCTCAATGGTTCCCGAAGAGGCACGCGCTACGGTGAATTTGCAACATATCGAAGCACTCGTGATTACGCCAAGCCAGCCGCTAGAGAAGATCGCTGAACGTCATATCGCTCACCTTCCGTGGACCATTCGCTTATTACTAAGGTTGGTGGGAGTTATGCGTGGTAGCGGTGCGAACTTGGTAAGCTATTTGTTATTTGATAAACACTATTGTCGAGCTTTGATTGATCTGGGCTATCAAGATGCGTTCAAGCGCAGAGAGGAAATTTTGTATTTCTTAGAGCAAGGTGGCACGGCAATGTGCAACGATTTATCGCAATGAGTTTGCCTGTCCCCTTAATTAAACCACTGACGTTTGCCTTGCTTAGAGTATTGGCTGACGGTGAATTTCACTCGGGTGAATCCATGGCGCGGCAATTTGATGTTGCGCGGACGACGATTCATAGCGCTTTGCAATCTATGGGTGAATTGGGGCTGGTATTGCATCGAGTGCGCGGACGGGGTTATCAATTGGCGAAACCTTTGTATTGGCTAGATGCTGCGGAGATTCAGCGTTTATTGGGAGAAGCACAAGGAGCACTTCATCTGGAAATCGTCGATCAGTCAATGTCGAGTAATGCCATGTTGTTGCAGCGAGTCGCTTCAGGTGCATTAAGCGGTAGCGTATTGGCAGTCGAATGGCAAAGCGCAGGCCGTGGCCGTATGGGGCGTCAATGGCATTCAGGTTTAGGTGATGCGCTCACGTTTTCGTTGTTGTGGCGATTTGAACGCGGCTTGGCCGCACTTTCAGGTTTGAGTTTGGCAGTAGGCGTGGCTGTTGTACGTGCTTTGCGCGAGTTGGGTGTCACGCAGGCCGGTTTAAAGTGGCCGAACGATGTGCTTTTGCCCGATGGAAAGTTGGCGGGGATATTGTTGGAGGCTCATGGTGATATGTTGGGGCCTAGTGCCGTGGTGATTGGCATCGGCATGAATCTGTCGCAGCCCACGGCATTACGTACTAAAGTCGATCAGCCCATCAGTGACTTGCTCACGCAAGGGGTGGCGCTGAAAGATCGCAACCAAGTATTAGCCTTACTTTTGAAGCATCTGGCTGTGATGCTAAAGCAGTTTTCGGTGGAAGGATTTGCTGGATTGCGAGCTGAGTGGGAAAGCTACCATCGCCTACAGCATTGTGATGCACGCTTGTTCATGCCCAATGGGCAGGTGGTGGAAGGTGTGGTGTTAGGAATCAATAATGAAGGGGCTTTACGCATGAGGACGGCTCACGGCGAGCAGCTATTCAATGCGGGCGATATTAGTCTTAGGAGTGCGTGAGTGTTATTGGTTGATATAGGTAACAGCAGAGTTAAATGGACGCAAGTATCTGCGGGTGTTTGGACGCACAGCGAATCATTGGACAACTGCCATATCGATACGTTGGCAAACGAATTTGCTAAATTGGCCTCACCGAGTCGCGTGCTTGTCTCAAATGTGGCTGGTCAGGAGATGGCTGAAAAAGTGCTGGCAGCGTGCGTGCAGTGGCGTTGTCCTATTGATTTTGTGGTGGCAAAAGAGCGTCAGTGTGGTGTGGTGAATAGCTATTTAGTTCCGTCTCAACTGGGAAGTGATCGCTGGGCGGCGTTGATTGCTGCTTGGCATGTAAAACAAGGCGCCTGTGTCGTGGTGAACTGCGGGACAGCAACGACGATTGACGCGCTTTCTGCGGAAGGTGTATTCATGGGCGGGCTGATATTGCCCGGTGTGTCGATGATGTGCCGTAGTTTAGCTAAAGGGACTGCGCAATTAGATTTGGAGCCAGGTAGGCTGCAAGATTTCCCTTGTAATACGGCGGATGCAATCTGGAGCGGCGTGATACGTGCCACGCTAGGCGCGGTTGAAAAACAAATTGCATTGTTGAGTGTGACGACCAAGCAAGTTCATTGCTTAGTAAGTGGCGGGGCGGCTGATCAAGTGCTGCCTTATTTAGAGTGGAATGCGACATTTGAAGACAATCTCGTTTTGCGCGGATTGGAAGTAATAGGGGATGAGCCGAAATGATAAGGTGGTTGCTGGGTTTGTTATTCATTGCCAATGTGCTGTTTTTTTCTGTGATGTATTGGGGGAGCGGGTTGACGGTAGATGTTGATGCATTGAAAGCGCAGGCGCCGCTCAATGCGGACAAGATTCGTCTGCTATCGGAGATCCCTTCGTCAGTGGTGAGTGCGGACGTTTTGCTTGCTTCATCTGTCGTGGCGCAGTCATCCGTGCTGGCGCCAAACAAAAAAGCGAATAATCAATGTATGGAATGGGGTGAGTTTTCTGGGGGCGGACTGGAAAAAGTGAAGGCTGAGCTTGCAAAGTTAAATCTAGGTAACCGTATGGCCCAGCGGACGCTAGAGCACGAAAGCGGGTTCTGGGTTTATATAGCTCCACTTAAGTCCTCAGTTGAGGTGCAACGCAAGATTGAACAGTTGAAGCAACGCGGTGTGACGGATTACTTTGTGGTGCAAGAGTCAGGTGAGTGGTTGAATGCTATTTCTTTGGGGGTGTTTAGGACGGAAGAGGCCGCGCAAAAGTATTTGATGGTGATGCGTGATAAAAGTGTAATCAGCGCGAAAGTTGGCGCCCGCAAGAGCAAACTCAAATCCACTGTGTTCGAATTGAAAGATTTAGATGCTGTATTGAGTGCAGGTGTGCGGGAGGTAAGTAAACAATTTCCAGATAATGTGTTGAAAGTTGTCGACTGCAATTGACAGAGGGGCGCGAAATCAGCACAATGCCGCCCTCTTTTTGGTTGTCGCGCCTTTAGTGGCGAGACGCGAGGTTCGGTGATATAGCTCAGTTGGTTAGAGCACAGCACTCATAATGCTGGGGTCGGTGGTTCAAGTCCACCTATCACCACCAAATAAAAAACTCCAGCCTAAGCTGGAGTTTTTTATTTGTACTGCCGATTAATTATTTATCGGAGAACAGTTCTTTGATCATCCACAACGAAAAACCAACAGCCAAAATTGCAGTACCAATTGCGGAAATATCAGCGATAAATGACATTTTTTCTCCTCCCAGAGATGAGGTTAAACATACCAACAAAAACAACAGGGAGAATCGTAGCACATTCAGATTGACGCGCGAGTTTAGGCGACCTAGTACCCGAGCAAAAGTCTAGGTAATGGTTTGTTTCGGTGATGGGGGGCTAGAGGGCTATTGCCCTCTAGCAGTTTGAAGATTAACGACCTTTGACTGTTTCCATCGTGATCCAGATTGCGAACCCGACTGCGAAGATGGCGACGCCGATTGCTGTAAAGTCTGCGATGTATGACATACGAAGTTTCCCTGAAGGTTGGTTGTAATTAATTTTGTATTTTTACGATGGTCAGCTAAGGATTGATAATAGTTGACTAAAGTAGGGATAATTATATGAGTAAATTTGTAGGGAATTCCCACATTTTAACTAAGCCCTATATTTTAAAAGGGTGATGGGTGTGGATAGAGAGGTGAGTGGCGTGCAAAAAAAACTTTACATCAAAACTTATGGCTGTCAGATGAATGAATATGATTCTGAAAAGATGGCTGATGTGATGCGGGTTTGCGAGGGTATGGAGCAGGTTGATTCGCCGGAAAGCGCTGATGTCATGTTATTCAATACCTGCTCAATCCGTGAAAAATCTGAGGGGAAGGTGTTTTCTGATTTGGGGCGTGCGCGCGAGATTAAGAAATTGAATCCCCATTTGCTGATCGGTGTGGGAGGGTGTGTAGGTAGTCAAGAAGGCGAGGCTATTCTTAAGCGTGCTCCTTACGTGGATTTCGTATTCGGCCCACAGACATTGCATCGTTTACCTGCGCTGATGGCGGCTCGTTTGGCTACGGGTAAGTCGCAGGTAGATATTAGTTTTCCTGAGATTGAAAAATTCGATCATTTACCCTCAACACCAACAACGCATGGCAGTGCGTTCGTTTCTATCATCGAAGGGTGTAGTAAGTACTGCACCTTTTGTGTGGTGCCTTATACCCGTGGTGAGGAGCTGTCGCGACCGGTGGACGATATCATTCGAGAGGTTGAGAGTTTGGCTGCACAGGGGGTGAGTGAATTTACGCTGTTGGGGCAGAATGTGAATGCATACCAAGGTGTCGCTGAGGATGGAGAGGCGGTTGATTTTGCTTTTTTATTACAAGCAGTGGCGGCCCTGCCTAGTGTGCAACGATTGCGTTTTAGTACATCTCATCCGCGTGAGATGTCGCAACGTTTGATCGATCTATATGCCGTACTGCCTAAGCTGGCTGGGCATTTACATTTGCCAGTGCAGTCAGGCTCTGATCGAATATTAGCTGCGATGAAGCGCGGTTACACTGCGTTGGAATACAAATCAATCGTGCGGCGTTTACGTATTGCTCGCCCTGATATTTCTGTTACGTCAGATTTTATCGTGGGATTCCCCGGTGAGACAGAATCTGATTTTGAAGCGACAATGAAATTGATTGACGAGGTTGAATTTGATGCAAGCTTTAGTTTTACTTTTAGTCCTCGCCCCGGGACGCCCGCAGCAGAAATGGTGGATGAAACGCCAGCTGAGGTGAAGTTGGCTAGGTTGCATAGGCTACAAGCTCGTATTGCAGAGTTGGGGCAACGGGTGAGTGATTCAATGGCGGGTACGGTGCAGCGTGTTTTGGTTGAAAATGTTTCGCGCAAAAATTCGCAAGAAATGGCGGGGCGCACTGACAATAATCGTGTCGTGAACTTTGCAGGATCGCCCGGCATGCTGGGGCGCTATGTGGATGTGCGAATTTTGTCGGGTACGCTGCATACTTTGCGTGGTGAATTGGTGATCGAATAATGGATTCAAGTCATAAGTTATCTTTATCGGTGCAGTATGCGAGTAACGCGAAAGAAGTCCCAACACGTTCACAGTTTCGTCGTTGGGTGAGCGTTGCTCTATTACAAGATGTACAGATGGTCTTGCGTATCGTTGATGAAATTGAAGGGCGTGCGCTGAATCAGAGTTATCGCGGTAAAGACTATGCGACGAATGTGCTGACCTTTGTGTACGACGATAGCGATCCTTTGTATGGGGATGTGGTTATTTGTGCGCCCGTGGTGGCAAGAGAAGCAAAAGAGCAGGGCAAATCGCTGCGGGCGCATTTCGCGCATTTAACGATACACGCAGCGCTGCATCTGCAAGGCTATGACCATGAAACTGCGCGTGATGCAGTCAAAATGGAGGCGCTGGAAACTGCGTTGATGCTCAAATTAAGGTATCCTGCACCCTATCTTGTTAGTTGAAATTAAGTAATGGACGGTTCAGAAAGTAGTCACAAGCCCACCTTGTTGGAAAGGCTCTCCACCTTGTTATTGCGGGAGCCAGAAGATCGCGAGCAGTTGATTGCCCTGCTACATAATGCATATCAACGCAATCTGCTAGATGCTGAGGCGCTCTCCATGATGGAGGGGGTGATCCAAGTCTCAGAGCGACAAGTTCGCGAAATTATGATTCCTCGTGCGCAGATGGATGTGATCGACATCAATCTGCCGCCGCAGCAGTTCATACCTCATGTTATTGAAACGGCTCACTCACGATTCCCTGTTACGGATGGTGATAAAGACCACATCATCGGCATATTGCTAGCCAAAGATTTATTGCGCTATTACGCAGGTGAAGAGTTTGATGTGCGAGACATGTTACGTCCCGCCGTTTTTGTACCTGAATCCAAGCGCCTGAATGTTTTGCTGAAAGACTTTCGTAGCAATCGTAATCACATTGCACTCGTGGTTGATGAGTATGGCGGTGTTTCTGGCATGGTCACCATTGAAGACGTGCTTGAGCAAATCGTAGGTGACATTGATGATGAGTACGACTTTGACGAGGATGAAGACAACATCCTGCGTCAGGACGATGCACATTGGCGTATCAAGGCGGAAACCGAGATTGCCGATTTCAATAGGGAAATGGCTACAGAGTTTAGTGATGAGAATTACGACACTGTGGGTGGGTTGGTACTCAATGCCGCAGGACAACTTCCTAAGCGCGGCGAAATCGTGCAAGTGGGAGATTGGCAGTTCACAGTCTTGCGTGCCGATAGCCGTCGGTTGTACTCATTGCTGGCAGAGCGTTGTTTGCCACAGGTTGAGATTGATGAATAGTTTGTAATGCTCAGTTTGCGAACTGGGCGGTGGGAAACGGTGTTGCTATAGACACCGTTTTTTGCCGCAGAAGTTTAGAACGTCTCGTCCTCATTCAAGTAGCGCCATTGTCCTTGCGGCAATTCCCCCAACCTGACTTTTCCGATACGTATGCGCTTCAGTGCGCTAACACGTAGCCCTACCATCTCACACATACGGCGGATCTGGCGTTTCTTACCTTCTTTAAGAATGAAGCGCAGCTGATCGTCATTCATCCAGCTCACTTTGGCGGGCTTGAGTTTTTTGCCGTCTAGCGATAAGCCATGATTGAGCATGGCTAAACCATTTGTATCGATCTTGCCTTGAACACGAACCAGATATTCTTTTTCGATCTGCGAGTCTTCGCCGATGAGTTGTTTCGCTACGCGACCATCTTGGGTCAGTACGAGTAGCCCAGTGGAATCGATGTCTAGACGTCCTGCGGGCGCAAGGCCCAGACACTGGCTGCGATGGAAGCGGTGAGGTGATTTGTCTTCTTCCCAACGGGTGGATTGGTCGAAAAGCAGGATGGCTGGTTTATAGCCACCTTCTGCTTGGCCCGAAACGAAGCCGACAGGTTTGTGTAGCAAAATCGTGACGCGGCCTTGCTGCTGCGCTTGCGCTGCTTTTTCTAGGGTGATCTTTTGAGTCGGCAGAATCTTAAAACCGAGCTCACTCACAAGCACGCCATCTACCTTTACCCAGCCTCGTGCGATGTAGTCGTCTGCTTCGCGACGTGAGCAGAGTCCTTGTTCGGACATGAGTTTTGAGAGTCTGATTTTTTCCATGATTTGTGTATTTCTAGCGTGAAGCCGTATTTGATTTCAACTCTCGACGGTGCGGGGAGTATGCGGGGCGGGATTTTCTCACAGCACCGCTAACCCAGTGCCGGAAATAATCCACGCAGACCGCCAGCCATGAATTCCACGGCGATGGCGGCAAGTAGTAAGCCCATGAGTCGAGTCACGATATTGCTACCGATTCGTCCTAGTCGTCGCGAGACCCAAGGCGCAATCAGGAAGGTTATCCATACGGTGATACTCAGCACAATAAGCACCAGCACCATTGCGCCGTAGTGCCCAGTGCCACTACCTTTGTGCGCATCTAGGATGACGGTGCTGATCGCACCGGGACCTGCCAATAAAGGTGTTGAAAGAGGCACGATGGCGATAGATGAGGTCGCATCTCCGTCCGCTTTGTCATCCGGCGCAAGCTTGGGTTTATCGCCGATGAGCATGTTGATCGCCATCAGCAGCAGCAAGATGCCGCCTGCTGTGCGGAAGGAGTGAATGCTGATGCCAAAAAATTCTAGTATGGCTTCACCGAGCAACAACGTGGCGAGCAAAATCACCAGCACCGAGAACGAAGCAATGCGTCCCACACGTTCGCGTTTTTGCGCTGTCATGCCAGCCGTGAACGCAATGATGATCGGAATGATGCCCACCGGATCGATGATGGCGAATAGGCTGATGAAGATTTTGGTGTATTCGGTGAAATCGAGCATGGCGGGGTGGATCACTCGATATGATCGACAAGTTTGCCAACCGCCATGCGTAGGCGGCGCGACAAACTGACGGCGATGGCACGAATCAGGCGCGCGCCAGTACGCGGATGTTCTTCGAGCATTTTATCCAGCGCTTCTTTTGAAAGCGTCAGAATGGTACTTTTCTCTACCGCTTTACAGGTCGCAGAGCGGCGTTCTCCATCGAGAACGGCCATCTCTCCGAAGGCGCGGCCATGTCCTAACTTCACCATTTCGATGAGCTCTTCATGGTGATTGGCTTTGATCACAACAACGCTACCTGTTTCAACGATGCACATGAAGTTGCCGAGATCACCTTCATTGAAAATCACATGGCCCTTATCGACGTTGTTTAAGCCAAAATAGTGTGCGGCAACGCGAAGTTCAGCAGCATTCAATTGAGCAAACAGTTCGCAATCAATCAGCATCGTGCTGATCTCTTCCTGTAATGATGAACGTTCTTGCATGAGTTTGAGAAAGGGGGATTGAAGTGGCGCGGAAGTTACACCGTATAATCAGCTGAATCAACTCGAACTTATTGGCACGTGAAATATCTCCTATCCAGCCCTCTCTTACTGGCTTTTGTTGCCGGAGCCATTGCCGTACTGGGCTTTGCACCCTTCGGCTTGTTCCCTGTCTCGGTATTGTCGCTCGCGGCCTTGTTCTGGCTTTGGAGCAAAACAGAGCGTCCCTCACAAGCCGCGTGGATTGGATTCGCTTTTGGTATGGGACTGTTTTGTGTTGGTGTGAGCTGGATCTATGTCGCACTGCATGAATATGGCTATATGCATCCAATTCTTGCGGCCATCGCTACCGCGCTTTTCGCTGCTGTGAATGCCAGCATTCCCGCTTTGGCAGGCTATATCCAGGCCAGATTCAAGGGGGCTGTGAGTTTGCGCATCATTTATGTTATGCCTGCAATCTGGACATTGGCCGAATGGTTTCGTGGATTTTTATTTACAGGTTTTCCGTGGTTGTCGATGGGCTACACTCAAGCGCCATCAAGTCCGTTAGCGGGTTATGCCCCCCTGTTGGGCGTGTTCGGTGTGTCGCTCGTCGTCGCCGTGAGTGCAGGTTTGTTACTGAGTTTTTGGAATGCGCGTGGTAAGCCTCAGGGGCGGTTCGCACTCATCGTATTGCTAGGGTTGTGGGCGAGTGGTGCTGCATTACGCGTCGTTGAATGGACGCAACCACAAGGTGCTCCCGTCAACGTCAGCCTACTTCAAGGCAATATCGGACAAGACACCAAGTTCGCTGAAGATGCATTGATCTCAACTTTGGAGATTTATCGTCGCTTGGCTGAAAGCAGTGACGCGCGCTTGATCGTCATGCCCGAAACGGCCATTCCATTGTTGCGTGATAACGTCCCGCAAGAATACGAACGTAGATTAAGTGATCACGTGCGCCAGAATGGCGGCGACATCCTCATCGGTGCATTCGAGCGTGACAATGAGCATTACTACAACAGCGTTTACTCGCTGGGCACCTCGGAAAGTCAGCGTTACCACAAAGATCATTTAGTACCGTTTGGAGAATTCATTCCGCTACGCAGCTTATTGGGATGGATCATCAACGACCTATTGCAAATCCCGATGGGCGATCTAAGTAGTGGCGGAGCAAACCAAGCACCACTCAACGTTGCCGGTCAGCAAGTCGCGGTGAACATTTGCTACGAAGATGCTTTTGGCGAAGAGGTCATCCATGCGTTACCGCAAGCTACACTCTTGGTGAACGTCACCAATGATGCGTGGTATGGACAATCGCATGCTGCCGAACAACACAACCAGCTTTCGCAAATGCGAGCCCTCGAAACTGGCCGTGTTGTGCTACGTGCCACCAACACCGGCGTCACCTCCATCATCGGCGTGGATGGGCAAATACAAGCTCAACTAGCGCAACACCAAGAAGGCGTGCTTACTGCACAGGTACAAGGCTATACAGGCAGTACACCTTATGTGCGTTGGGGTAATGCTGCAATGTTGCTGTTGGCAGTATTGATGCTCGGCATCGCGTGGTGGCAACGCCGTCGTGCATCCATCGAGGCATTAGGGTGAGGGAGCACTTGTGACAGCTTGGGTCTGCTACCTCCTACAATGCGCCGACAACACCCTCTACTGCGGCATCACCAACAATCTAGACAAGCGCCTCACCGCTCACAACGCAGGTGAAGGCGCGAAATACACACGGGGCAGAGCACCCTTGATGTTGGTGTATCAGGAAGCGTGTGCAGACAAATCGGCAGCGTTGAAACGCGAACGACAAATTAAGTCCTTTTCTCGTGCTCAAAAGCGACTGTTGTGCGGGATGACGCAGACCTCTTAAACCCGTAAAATGCGCGCCTTCGCTAATCATGCAGGTTTTCATATGAGCACTTTGGATTCCGACATCACGCGCTCCGCGCATGAGTCTTCAATTACGTCAACTTTTGGCTCCGACATCACGCCTCAAAGCGGGAATGAGTCTACGCCGAAGCTGGGCAAGCTCAGCTTTCAACAAATCATCCTGACTTTGCAAAATTATTGGGACAAGCAAGGTTGTGCTTTGCTGCAACCCTATGACATGGAAGTTGGTGCGGGCACTTCGCACACGGCGACTTTCTTGCGCGCGCTGGGTCCAGAGCCTTGGAAGGCGGCTTATGTGCAACCTTCGCGTCGCCCTAAGGATGGGCGTTATGGCGAGAATCCCAATCGCTTGCAGCACTACTATCAATATCAAGTGGTGCTCAAACCCGCACCTGCCAACATCCTTGAGTTGTATCTGGGTTCATTGGAGGCATTGGGTTTTGATTTGAAGCAGAACGACATTCGTTTTGTTGAGGATGATTGGGAGAATCCAACACTCGGTGCGTGGGGCTTGGGTTGGGAGGTGTGGTTGAACGGGATGGAAGTGACTCAGTTCACCTATTTCCAACAAGTGGGCGGTATCGACTGCAAGCCGATCACGGGTGAAATCACTTATGGTTTGGAACGCTTGGCCATGTATCTGCAAGGTGTGGAGAGTGTGTATGACCTGACATGGGCGCCCGGAGTGAGTTATGGCGATGTCTATCATCAGAACGAGGTGGAGCAATCCACTTACAACTTCGAGCACAGTGATGTGGATTTCTTGTTGGGTGCGTTCGGCAGTCACGAGAAACAAGCGAAGTATCTGATGGAGCAACAACTGGCTTTACCTGCTTACGAGCAAGTGTTGAAAGCAGCGCATAGCTTTAACTTGCTGGATGCGCGTGGCGCAATCTCGGTGACAGAACGTGCCGCCTACATTGGTCGCATCCGTAATCTGGCGCGTAGTGTGGCAGCCGCCTATTTGGATAGTCGCGCACGCTTGGGTTTTCCGATGGCGCCTAAAGCATGGGCGGATGAAGTGTTGGCGCAGATTGAAAAGAAGGTGGCAGCATGAGTAACTTATTAGTCGAATTATTTGTTGAAGAACTACCGCCGAAATCGCTGAAAAAATTGGGCGATAGTTTTGCTGAGGTGTTGGCAGAAAGTTTGAAGTCGCAAGGATTGATTAATGGCGAGTTTGCATTCACCGCATTCGCCTCCCCGCGTCGTTTGGCGGTGCATGTGCAGAACGTTATCGCACGTGCGGCGGATCAAGAAGTCGAGGTTAAGTTGATGCCGGTCAGCGTGGGATTGGATGCTGAAGGTAAGCCGACCCCAGCATTGCTGAAAAGAACACAGGCCATGGGTGTTGATGTGGGGGATGGCTCAGCGTTGATTCGCCGTGTTGATGGTAAAGCTGAGACCTTGTTTGCAAAAAATACGGTGGTTGGTGCGGTGCTGAGCGATGGACTGTTGGTGGCGTTGAATCAAGCTATCGCAAAACTACCTATCCCCAAGGTGATGACCTATCAACTGGCAGATGGCTGGAGCAGTGTGAATTTTGTGCGCCCAGCGCATGGTTTGGTAGCGCTGCATGATGCCGAGGTGGTCAACATCAGCGTGCTCGGTTTGCAATCTGGGCGCGAGACTCAAGGCCATCGCTTTGAGGCAAAGCACGCTAGCGTGGTACTCAAGCACGCAGACAATTACGCGCAACAGATGGCGGAAGAAGGTGCAGTGATTGCGAGTTTCACAGATCGTCGCGCTGAGATCGCTAAGCAACTGGGTGTTGCTGCTGCCAAAGAAGGACTTAAGCCCATCGATGATGAAGCCTTGTTGGATGAGGTGACTGCGTTGGTAGAACGTCCCAATGTGTTGTTGGGGCAGTTTGAGATGGAGTATCTAGAAGTGCCGCAGGAGTGTTTGATTTTGACCATGAAGGCGAATCAAAAATATTTCCCCTTGCTAGATGCCAACGACAAGCTGACTAATAAATTCTTGATCGTGTCGAACATTTCGCCCGCCGATCCTCATCTCGTGATCGAAGGTAATCAACGGGTGGTGCGTCCACGTTTGGCGGATGCGCGCTTCTTCTTCAACCAAGACCGCAAACAGAAGTTGGAATCACGTGTCGAGAAGTTGGGCAATGTGGTGTACCACAACAAGCTGGGTTCTCAGTTGCAACGCGTTGAACGCATCGCCACTTTGGCTGGCATGATCGCGCGTTTACTCGGTGCTGAGAAAACAGATGCAGAATTAGCTGCACGTTTAAGCAAGGCCGATTTGCTTACCGACATGGTGGGTGAGTTCCCCGAATTGCAAGGCATCATCGGGCGCTATTACGCATTACATGATGGTGAAAAAGCCGAAGTGGCAGATGCCATCGAAGCGCATTATCGCCCTCGATTCGCCGGCGATAAATTGCCTCAAAGTCCATTGGCTTGCGCAGTCGCTTTGGCAGATAAATTGGAAACCATCATCGGCATCTACGGTGTTGGACAAGTGCCCACTGGTGATAAAGATCCATTCGGTCTGCGTCGTCAGGCATTGGGTATCTTACGTCTCTTGATCGAGACACCACTGGAGATATCGTTGCCTGCATTGTTGAGAGCGACGGCTGATAATTTCCCCGCAGGCATGTTGAGTCCAACAGTGGCTGTGGATGTCGAGAGCTTTATGATGGATCGTCTGCGTGGCTATTTACGTGACCGCAACTTTGAAGTGGCACAGATCGAGGCTGTATTGGCGGTGTTGAAGGGGCGCTTGCATGAGGCTTTGCCGCGCCTGAATGGTATCCGCACGTTTGCGGCACTTGAGGTGGCGAAAGATCTGGCTGCAGCGAACAAGCGTGTGCAGAACATCATGCGTAAAAATCGTGAAGAGCTTGGCGATATCTCGCATATGCCGATCAAAAATGAGTTGTTGCAAGATGCGGCAGAACGCGACCTGCACCAAGCGATCGAAGATATCACCCCAATGGCGCGCAGTTATTACGAGCGTGGTGACTATGCGAGCAATCTGAAGGCGCTGGTCACGCTTAAACCTTTCATCGATGATTTCTTTGATAAGGTGATGGTGATGTCGGAAGACAAAGCCTTGCGCTTGAATCGTGCGGTGTTGCTGCAGCAACTTGGCAAACTGATGAATCAGTCAGCTGATATTTCGAAACTAGCAGCGTAAGTTTGCACAGGCGATAACTATGAAACTTATCATTCTTGACCGCGACGGCGTGATTAACCATGACTCAGACCAATTCATTAAAAGCCCTGATGAATGGAAACCCATCGCGGGGAGCTTGGAAGCCATCGCACGCTTGAACCAAGCGGGTTATCGCGTGGTGGTGGCGACCAATCAATCAGGCATTGGGCGCGGGTTGTTCGATATGCCCACGTTGAATGCGATTCACGACAAGATGCACAAGTCATTGGCACTGGTTGGGGGGCGTGTAGATGCGATCTTTTTTTGTCCGCACACCAGTGAATCCAATTGCACTTGTCGTAAACCCAAGAGCGGGATGATGGAAGAAATTGCGGCGCGTTATGGTTGTAGCTTGCAGGGAGTGCCCGCAGTGGGGGATTCATTGCGCGACCTAGAAGCTACAGCACGCCTAGGTGCGACGCCTTATCTAGTGCTCACAGGTAAGGGTACTAAAACCCAAGCCAAAGGGGGATTGCCCGAAGGCACGGTGATCTTGCCAGATCTTTCCGCTGTTGTTGCGAGTTTGCTATGACCCTTATCCGTTCGATTATTTTCTTGATCGCGCAATGGGCTTTTACGCTCGTGTATGCGTTGTTTTCTCCCATCATCTTTCTGTTTGGTCAGCACATGCGGTTTCGCTTGTTGTCTGGGTACGCACCCGGCACGCTGTGGTTGCTAAAAGTTATTTGCGGTATTCGTATGGAGGTGCGTGGCGCAGAGAACATCCCCACGCAGCCATGCGTGGTGTTGAGTAAGCACCAATCCGCTTGGGAGACCGTGTCGTTGCAGATGGTGTTGCCTCAGCATGTATGGGTGGCTAAACGCTCTTTGTTGTGGATTCCTTTTTTTGGCTGGTTGTTGGCCTTGTCCAATCCCATCGCGCTGGATCGAAGTAAAGGCAAAGAATCGATGCGCCAAGTTTTGGAGAAGGGGAAGCAAAAACTGATGGATGGTTTTTGTGTCGTCATGTTTCCTGAAGGGACGCGCATTCCCTTTGGTCAGCGCGGTAAGTATAAGTTGGGCGGTGCGATGTTGGCTGAGCAAAGCGGCGCGATGGTTTTACCTGTGGCACATAATGCGGGAAAGTATTGGGGAAGGAATTCTGTGCGTAAATATCCCGGCACCATCATTATGGTGATTGGCAAACCTATCGTAACGACGGGCTTAAAAGCGGACGAGATCATTCGACTCACGGAAGAGTGGATCGAAGGTGAGATGGTCAAGCTTGCGTAGCCTCAATGGGTGGGCTATTCAGCCCACCTTTTATACATGTTCAAAGCGCTTCTTCCCGCAGTGTCCCCTTCGCTTATCGAGCAGCGTTCGCTGCAATTGCAAAATCAGCATATCAGCTACACTTTAAAACGCAGCAAACGTCGCAGTATCGGCCTACGCATTGATGATCGCGGATTGACGGTCAGTGCACCTTTACGTGCTTCAGAAAAGTGGCTGAACAGCGTGCTGCTGGAAAAAGCGGATTGGGTGATTGAGAAGTTAAATCGATGGCAATCTAAAAAAGTGCCGACGATTGAGTGGCGCGATGGTGCGCAGATTCCTTTTCGGGGCGAGGTGTTTACGTTGCAAATCACCCCATACACACGCGCCGCAAAACCCAAACTACAAGGCGAGATGTTGTTGCTGCCAGTGGGGGGGGAAGCGGATGCGGTACGTATCGAAAAGTGTGTGACGCAGTGGTATCGCGTTGAGGCGTTACACGTGTTCGAGGAGTGCGTCGCTTATTTTGCGCCGCTATTAAATGTATCGCCGAGTGAGGTGAAGCTTTCCTCGGCGCGCACGCAGTGGGGCAGTTGTACGGCACGTGGCGTGGTCAGGCTCAATTGGCAATTAGTGAAGATGCCACTCCATCTCATCGATTATGTGGTGGTGCACGAACTGGCTCACTTGGTTGAGATGAATCATTCTGCGGCATTCTGGCGAGTGGTGGAAAGTGCCTGTCCAGCGTACAAGGCCTGCCGTAAGGAGTTACATGGGTATGGGATCGCGGAGTAATTGAGCTATAGAAATTTTGATCTGCCTTTACTCCGGAAGATAAAACTGATGTATTGCATCACCCTCGCCTGAGGGCTTGCCTCAGGCTGCGTTCGAACTGCGAAATTATTTATTTCTCTTTATTTGGATTGCGCTCGAAGTGAAGCAGAAACGGCTTCAAACTCAGGTTGCGATAGTAAGGCTTGTTGAATCTGTGCGGGACTGAAGAAGCGCTCAGGCAGTTCGGCAGTCAAGATATCGATCTCTTTTTCTTTTCCAGGATGGAAGCGCAATAACATGGTGGCGACTTGCTCACGAGAAGCGAGGTCTAGCTTGAATTCCACATCGATGCGACCTGGGCGGATGAGAGCTGGATCCAGTATCTCGCGGTGATTCGTAGTGAGGAAGATGATGCGCCCTTCTTGTGCAGCCACGCCATCCAATGCGTTGAGTAAACCGCTAAAACTCACTGCGATCCGCTCATCTTGTTTTTGGCGTGCGGCAAAGAACGCATCTACATCTTCGATCAGTATCAGTGAACGTGCAGGTGTCTTTTGTAACAACATCGCAATCGTTTGATCATTCAACTTGGGGTTGGTGAGCGATAGCCAGCAGAGGTTTAGATGCAACTCGCCTGCGAGCGCGAACGCCATGCTGGTCTTACCTGTTCCGGGTGGGCCATACAGTAAATACCCTCTACGCCAGGGGATGCCCATCTGCGCATACCAACTACGCTTGGAAAAAAAGCCGCGCACATCCTCAAGTAGGCGCTGGCGAATCTCACCATCCAGCACAACGGAAGTAATGTCACGTCGTGGGCGTGCATCGGCCTTGCGCCAACTTTCCGCCCAGTTGTCGACAGTGAACATTAGGGTGTGATTGGCGAGGCGTGAATAAGTCCGTTTGAGTACATCATCCAGCAAGGTTTCAAGATAGCGACGCGAACCAAACAATACATGGATGCGCAAAGTGTCGACGACTTGCAGATTCATATTCACCTCGCGTTCGATCCACATGAGGTGGCCTTGAAACCAAAAAATATGGAAGCCTGGTGCAGGGCTGTAGAGTAATTGCGGCAAGCCGTTAGCGCTGCTTTCGTCATCTGGATCGGCGTTTTCTTGGATGACAGTGAAGAAGCGACTCGTTCTACCAAACGGCAGGTCGTTGAGCCAAGTGATGAGCGCACTGAATAGATCGTTACGACTATCGATGACGGCGGTCACGATAAAGACTCGATTGAAATAAGACCACAACATGCCCGGCACTTTACGTAACCAAGCGGCGAGTAGCCCCATCAATCCCAGTACGAATCCGCCGACAAAAAGCTGGTTATTGGATTGGGCTTGGATCAGATTCCATAGCGCATCGAACATGGTCTGCTCCTAGTCGAATTGAATCGAGACACCTTGTTCGAGGAACAAGTTGCTGAGCTTCGAGAACAGTTCGCTCGCGTCGCGTTGACTGATCCAGCGACCTGCCTGAATCGCGTAATGGAATCCACCTGATTTTGCAGCTAACCAAATCTCTTGATTAGGTTGATGGCGATTCACGATGATCTTGTTGCCATTCTCGAATTCGATCTCCATCACGACCCCATTGTTGTCGTAATCAATATCTTCTTCCGCGTTGTCGAGGGCAGATTCGATGCGTTGAAAGACTTGGTCTGCTGCGCTGTTGAATTCATTTTCTATCATGGTATGTCCGTGGTTATTTGCGTCCTAGCAACATCATGCTATCGCTTTGACTGACTTGAAAGTTGCGTAATACATTGGCTCCCAACAGATTGGTTTCTAAATTGGGCAATACCGCGATGGTGATGTTTTCAAGTGAGAAATTACCGATGGTCATTTTGGGCACGAGAGCGACACATCCGATGGCAGTTCCATTCGCCGTTTGGAATTGCACCTCTTTGCAATTGTGAACCCCAGCTTGTCTGGCAATGTCGCTAGAGACGGTAGTGATCGACGCACCCGTATCTACCATGAACGTAACGGGTGCATTGGCAATCGTACCCGGTAGGTAGAAGTGTCCATTCGCATGACGTTGAACTTCCATACTACCGTCGCCAGTGAACGTGGGCGGTGGTGGAGTAGCCTCTTGCGGTTCGATCGTTTTGACGAACAGTTGAAAGTCATACGTACTCGCTCCCGAAGATTGCATAGCCAATTGCATGGGCTTACCAGCTTGTACGATGATCGCTTGGTTGAACTTGAGCATATTGCCACCTGCAAATCCATCGTATGCATTGCACCATGTTGTTCCGCTGGAAAACAAAATATCGTATTGCCCAATGGGTAGATGTAAGTGTGAGCTCTGACGGGCATGAAGCATCACAGAGGCAAGTGGCTTGAGTGTGTTGGGTGTGGCGATAATCAAAAGTAGCGGGTGTGCATGATTATTATTGAGGGTAATTTCAGGATCACCAGCTATGTCGGTATGCAATGATGAATCAGGGAAAAGGCTAATTTTGCCATTTTCAGGGAAGGCACTTTCGCACTGGCTGGGCGTGTTGGTTTGGGATTGCGATAGTGTCTGTGAGGGTACTTGCGATTGCGTTTGAATGGATTGTCTATCTTGAGGCTGTAGTAGCCTCAGCGCGCCCCAAAATCCAATCAGTCCCGCCAACACAACAACCAATGAATTCCGTAGCCAATGTGACGTTGGCGTGGGCGCAGTCTCGATGTGCGCCTGCGCTACGACTGGTTTGATGACTTGGTCTGGCGTACGTGTGTTGAGAGGGTGGCTATGAATAGTGAGTTCGATGGTGTTTTCTAAGTGTGCCAACAGTTCGGTCTTATCTGTTGTACGCCATTCTCCGCCCTGCAGAAAAAACTCTATTCCGCCGTTGCGTGTGGCGAGCCACACATTGTTATTACTCGGATCGACATTGATGAGAATACGCTGTCCATCCGCGAAAACGAGGTGGAGTGCATGTCCCTTTAAATTTTGCTGAATATCCACACCTCGTTTGTTTACGATGTGCTGAATGCGTGCAAACAAGTTGCCGGCCAATTCGTTGTGTGTGTTTTCCGTCATATAATCGCAGGCGTTTTTATTTGGAGAAAGCATGCTGTCATGCGTACCCTAGTCATTATGTTGTTGTTGGCACTCATCCTGCAAGGTTGCGGACGCAAAGGCCCTTTATTTTTGCCTAAGCATGCCGACACTAAATCTCAATCCTCACTTCAAATTACGCTACACACTTAACCATGACCGAATACTTTAAATATCAGCAAGCACAACTTTATGTTGAAAGCGTTCCCTTAGAGTCGATTGCGCAACGCTATGGCACTCCTTGTTATGTCTATTCACGTGCCGCATTGACTGATGGCTATCGTCAGTTTGCCGATGCACTGAAAGGTCGTGAACACCTCATTTGTTATGCGGTTAAGGCGAACTCAAACTTGGCGATATTGAATGTGTTTGCCAGATTGGGCGCAGGCTTCGATATCGTATCGGGGGGCGAATTGCAACGCGTGCTGGCGGCAGGAGGACAAGCCAACAAGGTGGTGTTCTCTGGGGTAGGCAAGACAGAAGAAGAAATGAGGATGGCACTTGAGGCGGGGATTCTTTGTTTCAATGTGGAATCTGCCCCCGAATTGGATCGTTTGAATTCAGTCGCGGCAAGCATGGGGAAAGTCGCTCCCATTAGTTTGCGCGTGAATCCAGATGTTGATGCGAAGACGCACCCGTACATCTCAACCGGACTCAAACAAAATAAATTTGGCGTGGCTTACACAGAGGCTCTTTCTATCTATCGAAAAGCCGCTGCTATGCCACACATTCGTATCACCGGCATGGATTGTCATATCGGCTCGCAACTTACAGAAACCAGCCCATTCATCGCGGCAGCAGAAAAGGTGCTGGCATTAGTGGATCAATTGGAAGCGGCAGGGATTGTTTTGGAGCACCTTGATCTCGGGGGCGGTTTGGGAATTCGTTATGACGATGAGACACCTCCTGCGATTGCCGATTATGCTCAATCACTGTTGAATGCTTTGGAGGGACGTCCGCATAAATTGATTGTTGAGCCTGGCCGAGTGTTGGTTGGCAATGCGGGCGTTTTGTTGACGCGTATTGAATACATCAAACATGGCGAAGAAAAAAACTTTGCCATTGTGGATGCGGCGATGAATGATTTGATGCGCCCCGCACTTTACGATGCCTATCACGCAATTTTGCCGTTGAGAGAACGTGATGAAGCTGCTCAGCATTACGACATCGTCGGCCCTATTTGTGAGACAGGTGATTTTATTGGTCGTGGCCGTGAGCTGGCCGTGACACAAGGCGATACGCTAGGTGTAATGTCCGCAGGTGCTTACGGAATGAGCATGAGTTCTAACTACAACACGCGTCCTCGTGCTGCAGAAATCATGGTGGATGGCGTAGCGATTCATGTGATTCGTGAGCGAGAGCTAGTGAGTCAGTTGTTTGCAGCAGAGAAAATCATTGCGTGATTTTTTCGCACTTAATTGCATAAATCTATTGCGTAAAAAAAATATTCGCGCATAGAATGCAGCCACCGTGCGATTTGGGAGTGTTTGGTTGGTTAAAGGCGCATCGGAAGTGCAGTGATTGCACGTGAAAAGAAGTACCTAGTTAGTCCATCAAACTTTAAGAAGGAATAAATATGGCAACTGCAGATACCAAAGCAAAAAGCACCACAACCAAAAAGCCGGCGGCGAAGAAAGCTGTAGCAGCAAAAAAGCCAGTAGCGAAAAAAGCTGTAGCAGCGAAAAAGCCAGCAGTTAAGAAAGCAGTTGCAGCTAAGAAGCCAGTAGCGAAAAAAGCCAGCAGTTAAGAAAGCAGTTGCAGCTAAGAAGCCAGTAGCGAAAAAAGCTGTAGCAGCGAAAAAGCCAGCAGTTAAGAAAGCAGTTGCAGCTAAGAAGCCAGTAGCGAAAAAAGCTGTAGCAGCGAAAAAGCCAGCAGTTAAGAAAGCAGTTGCAGCTAAGAAACCAGTAGCGAAAAAAGCTGTAGCAGCGAAAAAGCCAGTAGTTAAGAAAGCAGTTGCAGCTAAGAAGCCAGTAGCGAAAAAAGCTGTAGCAGCGAAGAAGCCCGCAGTTAAAAAAGTAGCCGCCAAAAAACCGGCAGCGAAAAAGCCAGCAGCGAAAAAAGTTGCAGGTAAGGGTATCCTCGGCGCCTAAGCTTTGTAGATTGGGGCGGGCGCCGAGTCTGCGTTTCGCCCTTTCTACGTACTTTGCTTTAATCAGATGATCTGTTGAGCAAAGAAAAACCCGCAGAAGCGGGTTTTTTGTTGTCTATTTTTTGTCCTTGGTCGGGATTATGTGCGCATCACGAGATAAGAAATATGGTGGCCAATCCTAGGAAGATGAAGAACCCCCCGCTGTCAGTGATGGCGGTGAGCATCACACTGGCTCCGATAGCTGGATCGCGCCCGAGTTTCTGCATCGCCAGTGGAATGCCAATTCCAACCAAAGCCCCCAATATCAAATTGAGCATCATTGCGCTCATCATGACCAAGCCAAGCGGGACGCTGTGGTACAAGAAGTAGGCGAATAATCCAGCGATCCCCCCCCAAACCAATCCATTAAATCCGCTGATAGCGAGTTCTTTGACCATTAAACGGCTTGCGTTGCCTTGAGTGATTTGTCCCAAGGCAAGAGAACGGATGATGATGGTTGTTGTTTGATTGGCTGAGTTGCCAGCAATCCCTGCCACGATAGGCATCAGGGTAGCAAGGGCAACGAACTGTACGATGGTATTTTCAAATTCGCCGATGACACGAGATGCAAAGAATGCGGTACAGAGATTCAATGCCAACCACGCCCATCGGTTCTGGGCTGATTTCCACACGGATGCAAAAATATCCTCTTCTTCGCGTAGACCTGCCTGATTCAATAAATCTGTTTCAGATTCGGAACGGATGAAGTCGAGTACAACGTTGACCGTGACGCGCCCAATCAATTTATTGTCTTCGTCGATAACGGGGGCAGAGACCAAATCGTAGCGCTCGAAAGACTGTGCCGCTTGGTCTGCTTTCTCATCAGGATGTAGCTGAATGGTGTCGGTGATCATGAGGTCGCCGACAACCATTTCGGGTTCGTTAACCACGATGAGATTGATCGGTAAAACACCTTTGAATTTGTCGTCGCGATCAACGACGAAAACTTGGTCGGTGTGATCGGGTAACTCATCAAAGCGACGGAGATAGCGTGAAACCACTTCGAGTGTGACATCTTCACGCACATGCACCATGCTGAAGTCCATCAATGCGCCAACAGAATCTTCTGAGTAGGACATGGCCGCACGTAACTGCTCTCGCTCTTCGATGGAGAGTGATTTGAAAACATCTCGCATCACATTCTGTGGAAGGTCGGGCGCGAGGTCGGCGATCTCGTCGGTATCCAGTTGTTCGGCAGCTTCTCGCAGTTCTTCGCGGCTCATTGTGGCAATGAGTGATTCGCGTACCGCATCTGATACTTCAATCAGAATTTCACCGTCACGATCAGCTTTGACGAGTTCCCAAACTAACAGGCGTTGCTCGATGGGTAGCGCTTCGAGGATGTAAGCGATATCAGCAGGGTGAAGGTCGGCCAAGCGCTCACGTAATTCGGCCAGATGTCGCTTGTGCAGCATCTTGTCTAGCAGCTCATGCCGCTCATCGCGAGGTAAAGACTGGTTGTGAGCGACGGTTTCTACTAAGGCGTGTTTATCCAGCAAGCGCTGAACTTGAATGAGGTGATCTTGGACGTTTTCGGTGTAATGGGGATCTGTGGGTGTGGCGGTCATCGTTCACCTCATTTAATTGCGCGCCATTGTAATTAACTTGTACAAAAACCGTTCGAATAATTCGGCATATGGCAGAGGAGCGCGGGGTGGATATTTTGAATTGAGATTGGATGGGGCGATCTCAGTAGTCCCTAATTACCCCCCTCTTCAAGGTGGCGCTCAAGGGATATCCGTGCCCGGCATGCGACTTAAGATGATGGAGGTCTTGCGCAACATGCCGCGTGCTTCACGATGGGTGTCGTAGTAGCGGGGGTTGGGCACCATCGCGGCGAGGCGAGCGGCTTGTTCTGCTGAAAGCTGAGCGGCGCTGATGCCGTAATAGTGACGCGCCGCGGCTTCGGCACCGAATACACCATTGCCCCATTCGATCACATTCAAGTAAATCTCAAAGATGCGCTGCTTGTCCATTACGGCTTCCAGCATGAGTGTAATGATGACTTCTTCGCCTTTACGCCAGGGAGTACGTTTAGTGGAGAGGAAAAGATTCTTGGCTAATTGTTGGCTGATGGTGGAGCCGCCCGCCACGATCTTGCCCTTCTTCAAATTCTTTTCGTAGGCTTTTTGGATGCCTTCCCAATCAAAGCCTTCGTGGTCGACGAACTTCGCATCTTCTGAGGCGATCAGCGCACGCTTCAAGTTCTTGGAAATTTTTTCGTAATCTACCCACTTGTGCTTCAGTTCGGCATCAGGATTTTTGTCCTGCATCACTTCCAAGCGATCTTCCATGAAAGCACTCGTGGCGGGATTGAATTTGATCCACCACACGATATGAGCGAACAGCCACAATTGATACAACACAATCAAGGCGAAGAAGGCGAGTACGATGCGCCAGAATAAGCTGCGCGGCATCTTCATAGTGAACGCATTGCCGCCAGTACGGGCTGGGTGTCTGGGCGCACCTTGCGCCATAGGGCGAACGAGGTGGCGGCTTGTTCCACCAACATGCCTAGGCCGTCAGCAATGACCGTCGCGCCTTGTGCACGAGCGAACTTCAAGAAGGGCGTCTCTTTGCCATACACCATGTCGTAGGCGAGCGCATCACGCTTGAATAGGCCGTCCGGCAATGGTGGCAACTCATCTGATAGACCAGTAGACGTGGCGTTGATGACGATGTCGAAGCTGCGACCTGCCAAGTCTTCGTAACGTTTGGCGAATACCGTACCGACTTCCTCAAGCGGGGCGACCAGCGCTTGTGCTTTTTCCAGTGTGCGGTTGGCGATGATGATGCCGACGCCCGCGTTGAACAAGGGTGACAATACGCCTGCTGCTGCACCGCCAGCACCGAGGATGAGGGCATCTTTGAAATAGAGTTCGAATTTCAGGTTCTTCTCGATATCCTTCAGCAAGCCGGCGCCATCGGTGTTGTCGCCCAAAATCTCGTTCCCTTCGAAGATGAGCGTATTCACTGCATTGGCATCGTTGGCGCGACCACTACGTTGCGTCGCCAATTTGAAGGCTTCGAACTTGAAGGGCACCGTGACGTTGCAGCCTTTGTAGCCCTCCGCGCGTAAACGCGCGATGGTGTCAGCGAAGCCATCGAGAGGTGATTCGATGGCCTCGTAGCTGATGTCTTGGTTGGTTTGCTGCGCGAACATCGAATGGATGAGCGGCGACTTGCTATGGTTGATGGGGTTGCCGATGACGGCGTATTTGTCAGTCATGTGAGTGTAGGCGTTTTGAAAAGTGCGCGGATTATAACGGCTTAATCTGCCCGCTTCAGTAACGCTGTCAGCAAACCAATCACTGCCATTGCACACACGATCGTGACCCCAGAGGGTAGATCGAACCATACCGAAAGTAGCAAGCCAATGGTATAGCCAGCGATGCCGATACCGAAGGCATAAAGTAGTCTATGTTGTTGCAGTTTGTACGTAGACAAGGCGGGAACGATGAGGCTGGTAAATACGAGATAGATGCCGACGAGTTGTACCGAGGCGGTGACGGCGAGTGCGAATACAGCATAGAACGCAAAATGGCTTTTGTTGTTGCGCAAGCTACGCCATGCGATGAGTAGTAAGCCACTCAATAATGCTGTCGCAATGAGTTGTGTGGTGTTTACCCACAGAATCTGCCCGACTAATAAGTCTTGTAGGTGTTCCCCAGCATGGGTGTCGTGACTCATCAACAGGATGCCTAAGCTGGCTGAAAGTACGAAAGTGAGGCCGATGTAAGCTTCTTTTACTTCGGGGACGCTGCGTTCAATCCATGTCAACAAGCCCGCGCCACATAGCGCACTGCTGGCTGCGATGAGTTGTACCAATAATGGTTTGTGATCAAGTTCGAGTAGGGCGGCGATGATGACACCTAGACCCGCGATCTGGGCAATGGCAAGGTCGGCAAAAATCACACCGCGTTGTAAAACGCGCATGCCGAAAGGGATATGGGTGGTAAGTACCAATAGCCCAGCGATGAAAGCCGGGATGAGGATGCTTAGTTCGGGAGAGTTCATTTTGCCTTATCCAATCAATTTTAGATTTGCATCAATTTTTTTCTGATCGCCATTTCGTCCAAGCCCTTGCCGATAAATACGAGGCGCGACTGAGGATTTTCTTCACTCCATCCAACGAGTGGTGTGAAGGGATATAAGGTGTGTTGCACAGCGTGGATCGCCAGTGGGGCAGGATAGTCGCTCACATGCAAAATACCTTTCATTCGTAACAACCTCTCGTGATAAGTCTGGCATAGACTGATCAGTGCGGGTTCGAGTTGCGAGAATGAAAGCGGGGCAGGCAGGGTGACGGTGAAATTGCGCACTGCATCGTCATGCACTGGTTGCGCTAAGGCGGCATATTTTGTCGGAGATGAGGTAGGGGCGCGTAACCAGCGTAGTGGCTGGGCTTGCTTGCTGGCGAAGTTGAATAATCCAACGTCAATTATTGCTTTCGGCTCGATTTCGCCGTGCGTGATGTGGTGCTGTGTCGCACCGGGATTGATATTTTTTAGTTCGGAAGATAGGGCCTCCAATTGTGCGTTGCTTGCCAGATCTACTTTAGATGTGAGCAAGACATCTGCAATTGCAGCCTGTTTTCTGGCTTCTGCGTGTCGCTGGATTTGCTCCATCCCATATTGGCTATCGACAGTCACGATCACCGCATCCAAACGGTAGTGATCGATGATGATGTCCTCGTTTAGTAGGTTGGCGAGGATGTGCGCAGGATCAGCCAGGCCGGTTGTTTCAATCACGAGGCGTGTGAAATGGGGCACAGCATTCAGCTCGCGTTTGAAGAACAGATCACGCATGGTGCTTGCCAACTCAGAACGCAAGGTACAGCACAAACAGCCCGATCCCAGCAAGACTGTGTTGTCCTTTACGTAGTTGTCTTCAACATTGCGCGCGAGGATGTGATCCAGCCCCGCCACCCCGATCTCGTTAATGATGACGGCGGTGTCTTTCATCCCTTCATGGTGTAACAGCTTTTGTAGCAGCGTCGTTTTTCCGCTGCCGAGAAAGCCGGTGAGAAGGGTGACGGGGATGCGTTTATCCATGACTTCGACTATTTAACTCCTGCAAGCAAGCGCGCGATCGTGTCATCAAACAGTCCATACAAATCTTTCGTTTTGTCACTGCCACCCACGGTGTAAGCCAACTCCACAGCATTGATGTGGGCGCGCTCGGCAATCCATTCCGAGGGGCGAGCGTTTTGATATGCCGCGCGTAACACCATCTTGGCTGGCTGCTTTTGTAGTGTATTCAGCACTTGTGACAGATGTGCTGCACTGGGTTCCATGCCGGGTTTAGGTTCTAGCGTGGCTACTTCTTTTAGCCCTAACCAAGCGTTGAGGTAGGGGAAGCCTTTATGTTGTACCACGATAGAAACGTCCTTGAGCGGCGCAGCCTGCGTTTCCCATTTTGTGATCGCAGCACGCCATTGCAGATTGAACGTGGTGAGACGCTGCTGGTAGTAGGCTGCATTGCTGGAATCGAGCTGAGCGAGGCGTTGGCTTAATGCCAACGCAATGGGCAGAAAATTACGCGGATCGGTCTGAATGTGTGGATTGCCTTGCGCGTGTACATCGCCATCACCTCGATCCAAGCGTGTTGGTACTTCCAACATCTTGACGAAGTCCGCCACCTCGAAATACCCGTTGCTCCCAACTTGGGTCGAGGTATTGCCTGATTCGCGCAACACGACGGGTAGCCAAGCGACTTCCAATTCGGCCCCTGTACACACTACTAAATTTGCGCGACGCGCTTTGGCAATCAAACTAGGTCTAGCCTCGATACGATGAGGGTCTTGCAACGCAGATGTCGCGCTGTAGATATTGACTTTGTCGCCCACAAGCTCTTGCGTGAGCGCTGCCCATTCAGGTTCGCAGGCGAATACATTGAGCGTGGCGTGGGCTGGGCTGTAAAACAGTGAAAGCAAAAATACATAAATGAGTTTTTTCATCTTTATCTCCATCTCTTAGTAGGAATGAGCGCCATGTGCGCCCAAGCTCATGATGTACTGCACAAAGAACTGATTGTCTTTGAGGCCTTGGCGCGATTGGTCATTCGCAACTTGCATACGTAAACGCGAGAACTCACTTGGGCTGTAGTCCAGCATCACAGAAGTGCGTGACGGTTTGAAGGCGTAGTCGCTGATGACATTACCTGCATTCGATGCGCCGATCTGCGCGACACCTGGATCGAGGTGGTCATAACGAGCACCTATTCTCCAGCGGGGTACGAATTGATACACGCTCTGCAGATAGAAGCCACTTTGCGTATTGCTGAATGTATCGGTCACATTCGCAAGTGCGGTGTCATAAGTCAGATCGCCAGTTTCTTTGCGACGGAAGTATTCCCCTTGCAACTTCACATAGCTGTTTTTCACATTGCCATTGGCTGCGTATTTCCACACAAAGTCCAAGCCAGTGGTTTGGCTGTCGCCCGTGAAAAGATTGGTGACGGCGTTACCCGCCAGATCAGGAACGTCGATGCTTTCCGCATCCACGCGTCGAGTCTGATGCGCAGAAACGCCCACGCGCCAATTATGTTCGATGCCGATATCGTCACCGATGTGGGCGAATAACACCCCTGCGCTATTACCGTTACGCACCGTATCTGTACCGGGGAAGCCGCGACCACGTCCCATCTCGCCGCCTAGCTCAACGAACATGTCCGTCGGTGCAAGCCACTTCAGTTGTAGCCCATCTTCGGCTAACTGGTTCTCCCACAGAACGGCATAGACCAGCGGTTGATCGACGAAATCCCACGCGTGTGCATGTTGTTCGTTGAGATAGCCCAAGCCAGAGAAGAAACGCCCGAACTTTAGATTGAGCCCGTCGCCCAGTGCAGTGGTTTGCACGAACGCATTCTCCACGCTGATGCCGCCTGCGGGATCGAGTGCCAAAGTGGCGACGCCGCGATATTCGGGGTCGATATTGGCTGAGATACCCATCTCGGATTCGCCCAAGTTGAATCCTTGTTCGTGGCCAGGATTGGGGTTCATGGCAAAGCCGGTGGCGGGAATGGCGGGGTCGCGTTGCACACTGCCGTAGGTGCCTGACAGGATGAGCGAGAACGCAGGGTTGAAAGCGTTATCGATGCTGCCTGTGTTGGCGGCGAATGAGGATGCGGATTGAAACAGTAGGGCGGCAATCGCCGCACTGGTAGAGATCTCTTTAAACATTTCTTACTCCAAAGATAGGGATAGCAATATCTCGCACATGAACGGTGCGAGAGTTGGTATTCGAACTAAGCAGAGTAGGGCGGAGCGCGTGCCGCGAATGCGGCGAAGGTATTGGAGCGGAAAGAGGGGGCGTAGGTGGGGGCGACTACGCTCGCGCCAATATCCAGATTGAAATGGATGCCGCTACTACCAACAGCGCTGCCGATATGCGCGTAGGCTGCGCACAATTCGCATTGCGTGTCGTGCGGCGTTGATTGGTCCTGCGATTGCTGCGCCAGCGTGTGTGAGATGCCATGCGACATCGCACCTTGCTGAGCGAACAGCAGGGTGAAGACGAGCAGGGCTAATTGGAAGGTGGAGCGCAACATGGCGCGGATGATAGCGAAATTAACCCGGAGGTCAAATGCTTATTCCGACTCAAGTTGGTCATTGATGGTGAATGACCAGGTGCGGGTGATGCTCAGAATGTCTGTGTCTTTACTGATTTCATTTGGGAATGGCGCATAAGGTGCGGCCAAACGGACGATACGAACGGCTGCTGCATCCAGAATGCGTTGACCAGACGATTTGTTGATTTCAACATTCTCTACGCTACCGTCAGAGCGGATGGAGATAGTGAGGGTCAATTTCCCGTAAATATTTTGGTCTCGGGCTTGTTGCGGGTAGTTCATGTTGCCGACCCGTTCCACTTTGCTGCGCCAATCTTCGACATATTGAGCATAGCGGTATTCTTGCGTACGCGCGCCGATGAATTTTCGTTTTGGCATGCGCTCGTACATTTTGATGCTCTTGTTGATTTCTGCTTCTAGCCTCGCGATCTCCAATGCGAGTTGCACCATATCCTGCCCATCTAACTTGTTAACTGTTTGTTGAGTGACGGCTTTCTGCTGATCGATACGGTAGTTACTTTTGTTTTGAGTCAATAAGCGTTTGACCTCTTCTTCTAACTCCTTGGTGCGTTGTGTTGTTTGTTCGGGGGTGAACTTTGTATCGTCACTGATTACGGGGAACGGCGTGCTGGCACGGCGGTCATCCATGACATTGCCACCGCCATCTAGATTATTCTGGGCATAGGCAGTCGCACTGTTGGGGCGTGTCTTTGTTTTGCTGTTTACCAATGTCACTTCAAGTGGCTCTAGGCGCTTTGCCAGTTTTTGTACGTCAGGCAAAGTGAATGTGATGCCAAATAAAATAAAGGCGTGCAATGCGAAAGAAAAGCTCGTCGAGAGCGCTAAGCGTCTTTTACGGAATAGCGTTCTGATGAGAGTGCTCTTCATACAGGTGCATCCACTTGTTCGACAAAGCGCGCTTCGAAGTTTAGATCAAGCAGGTCGATAGCACCCATTTCCAGCAACACTTTGGTGTTGGCAGGCAGTTCGGGAATGGAGGGGACGCGCCCTACCAGTGGGATGTCGCCGATCTTGACGAGGTTCTCGCGCAACAAAAGTGCAGGAATCGTAAATCCGCGTAGCGACTCGTTCGAACCCTCTCCCTCTGGGAGAGGGCGGGCTTCTTTGGCAATCTCCTGCTGCAACCAACGCAGGCACCAGTAACGTTCCATGCCGCGCTGGAATTCGTTGTAGGTGGTGTAGGCAGTGTCGAAATCACGCAGGATGGCGAACAGTGCTGTGTCGTTTTTGGCATAGGCTGGTGTTTCGTCGCGCAATACGCTGATGAGTTGGCGTTGGTTGACCAAGTCCACATAACGGCGTAGCGGCGAGCTAGACCATGCGTAATGCGCTACACCCAAACCTTGATGCGGAGCGGCAACCGTACTCATCTTTACCTTGCCGTTGTTCTGCGTGCGGTAGATGCCAGGCACTTCGTTATCGTCCAACAACTTACCCCACATACTGTTGGCTAAGATCATCAACTCGGATACGACCTTATCGATAGGTGAGCCGCGCAGGCGATGGCCGATGGTGACGTGCTCGTTCTCGATGTGGAAGGTGTAGTCGATCTGCTGGTTACTGTTGTCAGATGATTTGCCGCGCACGGCTTCCAGCGCGTTGGCAAAGTCGAACAGCAGTTTGAGTTCTGGGGCATAGGCATAATCGAGCTTGCCTGCAGCCAGCGTCTCTTCGTTGAACAAGGGCTCTAGTGTGTCGTGTCGCAAGTTGGCGGCGATGTGCAGGCGCTCGATACGGCTCTCGCTGTTCGTCACTGCAAGTGTCGTCGCATCTACATCCACATACAGCGACAGCGCTGGGCAGACCTTGTCGGCACATAGTGTGAAGGCTTGCACCACGCTGTCTGGCAGCATGGTGATCTTATCGCCGGGCATATACACAGTGGACATGCGCTGCGCGGCGATTTTGTCGATGTCGGAATTCGGCGGGATGCCTAACGCAGGTGCAGCGATATGGATGCCGACGCGCCAATTGCCATCAGCTAACTTCTCGATGGAGAAGGCATCGTCGATCTCGGTGGTGCTGGCATCGTCGATGCTGAAGGCATTTACATTCGCCAACGGTAGTTCTGGGTGTTCTTCTACCTTCACCTCTGGGAACCCGACGCCGCGAGGGAAGTTCTCGAACAGGAACTTGTTCAAGTGGAAATCACGGGTGGATGGAAGTGCACCACATTTTTCCAGCAGATGCGCAGCAGAGAGATGCGTCGCAGCACAGGCGGCTTCAACTGCTTTGACTTCTATGGTGTTGCGATCTGGTTTGTACAAAATCATCGACAACTTGTCGGCTAACTCGGCCGGTAGCTGGAAGGCAATTAGCTGCGCGATGTAGTGTTCTTGTTGCTCGGCTTGCAGACGTTTCTTCTCGGCACTGGCGAGCGCGGACTTTAGCGCATCAGGTGGAGCGGCCTTGTAGCGGCCTTTGCCCTTTTTGTAGAAATGCATGGGCGAGCCATGCAAACGTATTAATGCCCCCGCTGATTCAATGGGATTGGGCGCATGTCCGAAATACTCTTGTGCCAACGTGGCGAATTCGAATTCTTCTGATGGCGAGGCTTCCCACAGAAAATCTACGTCGATATCTGATGCGGTCTTTTCAGCCTGAATTAGGAATTCGGCTAAGCTAGGCTGCGCGAAGCGCAGCATCACATTGGCAGATTTGATCTTGCTGCGTTTGCCGTGGGTGTTCTCGACTTGTAGAGACGTGGTGTTATCCGCGAGGATGTTGCCGACCTTGAAACCGCCGTCTTCTTCGTAAAATATGTTCATTGGAGCGTACTGAAAAAATTGGCGCGGATTATAACCCGCCTCTGTATGGACGAACTTCCTTCGTGCTAATCTGTCAGTGCAGTACGCCTCAATTTATCAAGGCGGTAAATTAACCCTAAAGGAGTTTAAGACATGAAGGTGTTTTCTGGATTGATCATTGCGGGCAGTCTGCTCAGTATTGCTCCCTTGGCGCAAGCTTGTCCTGTGGGCCAACATGGGCAAGAGCATGGTATGTGTCTTCAAGAGTTGGACAAGAATAAGGACGGCATGGTGAGCAAAAAAGAATTTGAGACTTTCCATGCGGCACGATTCAAAGAAATGGATGCGAATAAGGACGGCAAGTTGTCCGAGGATGAGATGGAGCCAAAGCACCAATCGATGAGAGAGGTAGACCAAGATCCATTTGATAGACGGTTTGATGAAGTCGATATCAACCACGATGGAGGGCTAAGCAAGGCTGAGGCTGAGATCGGTATGCCGATGTTATTCAAGCGTTACGATGAGATCGATGCGAATAAAGATGGAAAAATGACTAAAGAAGAGGTGGTTGAGAGCATGAAGCAGATGCACCAAAACATGCATGGGCAGCATGGTAACGGGATGCCAAAGCCTTAAACTACTCGGTATGAATAAAATAAGGCCAGCGATTAGCTGGCCTTATTTGTTTGAATCGACTGCAATTACTTCAGGATATAAGCAACCATTGCTTTGATGTCGTCATCGCTGACTTTAGCTGGGGTTGCTGGCATCGCCATTGAGCCGAAGTTGCCAGAACCACCTTTACGTACTTTGGCGGCCAACTTACCAGCAGCACTGGCGTCGCCCTTGTATTTTTCAGCGATCATCTTGATGCCAGGGCCGACTGTCTTTTTCTCGGCTTGGTGGCATGTGCCGCAATTGTATTTCTTCATCAAAGCTGCGCCATCATCGGCTAAAGCAACATTGGAGAGCAAAAGACCCGCTGTCAGCATCAATACGTGTTGCACTTTCATGGTGATACTCCTTTTCGACGTTAAACAAAATCTTTGAGAATATTCTACGCCCTACAACGAGCCATGTTTAGCCATCGTTGACGAGTAACCGAGTATTTGGGTCGGACGTGTCCGCAGTGTTACCATTCGCGCGGATTTTTTTGCAAGGAATAGAGAGATGGCGGGACATAGTAAATGGGCAAACATCCAACACCGTAAAGGGGCGCAGGATGCTAAGCGAGGCAAGATATTCACGCGCCTCATCAAAGAGATCACCGTGGCGGCGAAACTAGGTGGGAGCGATCCCGATATCAATCCACGTCTGCGTTTGGCGATGGAAAGAGCTTACGACCAGAACATGCCAAAAGACAACGTCGAGCGCGCCGTCAAACGTGGCGCGGGGGAGATGGAGGGCGTTGACTACATGGAGTTGCGCTACGAAGGTTACGGCATCAACGGTGCGGCAGTGATGGTCGATTGTATGACGGACAACAAGACGCGTACCGTGGCCGATGTGCGCCATGCCTTCACTAAATATGGTGGCAACCTTGGCACGGATGGGTCAGTCGCCTTTCTGTTCAAACATTGCGGATACATGGTTTTTGCTCCCGGCGTGGATGAGAGCGCATTGATGGAAGTTGCCATCAACGCGGGCGCAGAAGACATCATCAATAACGACGACGGCAGTATCGAAGTCATCACCGCACCGTATGAGTTCGTGAACGTGAAGCAGCGCCTAGAAGCGGCTGGTTTCAAGCCAGAGATGGGTGAAGTGACGATGCGGCCTGAGAACGAGGTGAGTTTCACAGGCGATGACGCGGTGAAGATGCAGAAGCTGTTGGATGCGTTGGAAGAGTGTGACGACGTGCAAGAAGTCTATACAACCGCTTCAATCGACGACTGATGCGTATCCTCGGCATCGATCCCGAGGTTTTTGTTGCGGGGTTTAGTTCCGACATAACTTGCGAACGCAAGTTAGTCTTCACTGAAACCCGCCACCTGAGCTTCGATTTCGGGGTGGGGCGATGACGATACGAATATTGGGTATTGATCCTGGCTTGAGGGTGACGGGTTTTGGTGTCATCGATAAAGAAGGTCAACAACTGCATTACGTTGCCAGCGGTTGTATCAAGACGCCCGATGGTGAATTGCCGGAACGATTGAAGGTCATTTTGAGTGGGCTGGGCGAGGTCATCGCACAATATCAACCGCAACAAGTGGCTATCGAAAAAGTGTTCGTGAACGTGAATCCACAATCTACTTTGCTGCTTGGGCAGGCGCGTGGGGCCGCCATCTGTGCGGCGGTGCAGGCGAATCTACCCGTGGCGGAATACACCGCATTGCAAGTCAAGCAGGCGGTGGTCGGCAACGGACATGCGAGTAAGGAACAAGTGCAGGCGATGGTGGTGAGGTTGCTGAAATTGTCCGGTACGCCCAGTCCCGATGCGGCGGATGCATTGGCGGGGGCAATCTGTTATGCGCATAGCGGGATGGGTTTGGGCGCGTTAGCGACCAAGGGTTTTCGAGTTAAAAATGGGAGATTGATCTGATGCAACCTTTGGAGCCGACACTAGCGACCTTTCAAAATCCCTTGGCACGCTATTTCGCGGCGACTCGTCCGGCGTTCATCACAGCAAGCCTGATGGCTGCTTTGATCGGGCTGGCAGTAGCGAGGCATGCCACGCTTGATTTTGATGTGACACTGGCTGTCGTCACTGTGCTGTTTGCGTTGCTGGCACACGCGGGTGTGAACGTGCTCAACGATTATTACGATGCGCTGAACGGTACGGACGCGCAGAACGTGGAGCGTATCTTCCCCTTCACAGGTGGCAGTCGCTTCATTCAGAACGGTGTACTGACCTTGGCGCAGACGCGCAATTTCGGTTTTGCCTTGTTGGTGGGAGTGGCGTTAGCTGGACTGTGGTTGATGTCGCGCTCTGCACCGCAATTGATTTATGTCGGTATTGCGGGGCTGTTCATCGGTTGGGCGTATTCAGCCCCTCCGTTTAAGTTGAATAGCAGAGGGTGGGGGGAGTTGTGCGTGGCGGTCGGTTTTCTAATGATTGTCGTTGGTGCGGATTTTGTGCAGCGTAAAGCATTTAACGTAGCCCCTTTCATCGCAGGTACATCGTATGCGTTGCTGGTGGCTAACCTGCTGTACATCAACCAGTTCCCCGACCGCACGGCGGATACCGCAGCAGGTAAGTTACATTGGGTCGCACGATTGGATGTGCAACATGCGCGCTGGGGATATGTGCTGATCGTGGCGTTAGCTTATCTATGGTTGCTGCTGAGTGTGGTGCTGGCTTGGTTGCCGTTGCTAGCCCTATTGGCACTGTTTGCTTTTCCCTTGAGCGTGAAGGCGATGCGCTCGTTGTTGCAACACGCGGCACAACCTCAGTTGTTAGGTGAGGCCATCAAACAAACTATCGCAGCGATGATGGTGCATGGTGCATTGTTATCGCTGGCATTGATATTGAGTAAGGGAAGCACATGATCGGAAGATTGAGCGGCACATTGTTAGAAAAGAACCCACCGCAGATCGTGCTGGATGTACAGGGCGTGGGTTATGAGGTGGACGTGCCGATGAGCACGTTCTACAACCTGCCGGCGCTCAACGAGAAGGTCGTGCTACACACGCAACTCATTGTGCGTGAGGACGCGCATTTGCTATTCGGTTTCTTGACACACGAGGAGCGTATCGCTTTTCGCCAACTGCTCAAGATTAGTGGCGTAGGCCCAAAGCTAGCGCTTTCAGTGTTATCTGGATTGAGTATCGCCGACCTGGCGGCGGCAGTGTCTAACAAAGATGCGAATAGACTCACCAAGATCCCTGGTGTCGGTAAGAAGACCGCAGAGCGACTGTTGCTGGAGCTGCAAGGTAAATTCACGGTGAGCGGTGTAGGTACTGCACAAGGTGTAGCAGCTGCTTCGTCAGCCAGCAACGATATCATGAATGCTTTGCTGGCCTTGGGCTACAACGAGAAAGAGGCGGATTGGGCAGCCAAGCAATTACCGAAAGATGCCGACGTCTCGGGCGGTATCCGCCAAGCGCTTAAGTTATTATCCAAAGCATGATCAAACACGACGACCTGACCGCTGAGCCGCGCATCATCTCTGCCGCGCCCGCTTCACAACAAGAGGAGGCGCTGGAGCGTGCACTGCGCCCCAAGCAGCTTGATGAGTACGTGGGGCAAGAGAAGATACGCGGACAGTTGGAGATATTCATCCAAGCCGCGAAGCAGCGCAAAGAGCCGCTCGATCACGTGTTGCTGTTCGGCCCGCCCGGTCTGGGTAAGACCACCTTGGCGCAGATCATCGCACGCGAGATGGGCGTCAATATCCGTCACACCTCAGGCCCAGTGCTAGAGCGGGCGGGCGATCTTGCAGCTTTGCTCACCAATCTCGAACCCAACGATGTGTTGTTCATCGACGAGATTCATCGCTTGTCGCCCGTGGTGGAAGAGATTCTGTATCCCGCGCTGGAGGATTACCAGATCGACATCATGATCGGCGAAGGGCCAGGCGCGCGTTCGGTGAAGCTCGATCTGCCGCCGTTCACACTGGTCGGTGCGACCACGCGTGCTGGCATGCTGACCAATCCTCTACGCGATCGCTTCGGCATCGTGGCGCGCTTGGAGTTCTACACCGCGCAAGAATTGCAGCGCATCGTCACTCGCTCATCCGGCTTGTTGGAGTTGCCCATCTCGCAAGATGGCGCACTAGAGATCGCCAAGCGCTCGCGCGGCACACCGCGTATCGCTAACCGTCTGTTGCGTCGTGTGCGAGATTTTGCCGATGTGAAAGCGGATGGCAATGCAACCCGCGAAGTTGCGGATGCCGCGCTGACCATGCTCGATGTGGATTCACAAGGGTTGGATGTGATGGATAGGAAGTTATTGCAGACGGTCATCGAGAAATTTATGGGTGGGCCGGTTGGCGTAGACAACCTTGCGGCAGCGATAGGCGAAGAGCGCGACACCATCGAAGATGTGCTGGAGCCCTACCTCATCCAGCAAGGCTATTTGCAACGTACACCACGTGGTCGTATCGCCACGGCGAACGCCTACCAACATTTTGGTTTGATCCAACCGCGTAGCGCAGGCAACAACAAGGGGCTGTGGGATGAATAAGCACAAGGTTTTTTCTTGGCCAGTGCGTGTGTATTTTCAAGATACCGACGCGGGTGGCGTTGTTTATCACTCAAATTATGTGAACTTTATGGAGCGCGCACGGACTGAGTGGTTGCGCACCTTTGGTTACAGCAATGCGGGGATGATGAAAGAGCTGGGCGTGGTGTTTGTAGTGCGCTCAATGAAGCTGGATTATTTGAAACCTGCCGTGCTCGATGACTTGTTGACGGTGACGGCGCAGGTGAAGGAGATTGGTCGCAGTCGTGTGACCTTATTCCAGACTGTGCTGCGTGGGGATGAATTGCTGACCGAGGGGGAAGTACATTTGGTTTGTGTGAATGTGCAGACGTTCAAGCCGGTAAGTGTGCCGGAAGTGATCCGCAAACAATGGAGTTGAAGCTATGAGTGTGATGCAAGACGTGTCATTTATCCATCTCATCACCAATGCCAGTGTGCTGGTGCAGTTAGTGATGGGGATGTTGTTGTTTGTCTCGATGATGTCGTGGTGGTTCATCTTTTTGAAGTTGTTCTCAGTGCGTGCTGCGAAAAGGCAGACGCGTGATTTTGAAGAGGCGTTTTGGAGTGATTCGAATTTGGTAGGTTTGTATCAGCAGGCGAATGGCAAGCTACATCATGACCAAGGTGCGCTGGAGCAGATTTTTGTAGCTGGATTTACCGAGTATGTAAAATTGAAGAAGATGCACAGTGTGGATAGTGCCGCTGTGATGGATGGTACGCGTCGCGCTATGCGTGCTCGCTTTCAGCGAGAGATGGATCAACTCGAATCTCACCTGTCTTTTTTAGCAACGGTAGGGTCGGTCAGTCCTTATGTTGGGCTGCTTGGAACCGTGTGGGGAATCATGAACGCGTTCCAAGGGCTTTCCAGTGTCGGGCAAGCTACGCTTGCACAGGTGGCACCGGGTATTGCTGAGGCATTGGTAGCAACAGCAATGGGGTTGTTCGCTGCCATTCCTGCGGTAGTGGCTTATAACCGTTACGCACATGACATTGATCGTTTGGCAACACGCTTCGAAAGTTTCACTGAAGAGTTTTCTAATGTGTTGCAGCGTCAGCCCTAAGGCATTGCAGAGATGAGATCGTATCGACGCACCCGCAACCGCTTGATGAATGAGATCAACGTGGTGCCTTACATCGATGTCATGTTGGTTTTGTTGGTGATCTTTATGGTGACTGCACCGATGATGAATCCTGGCCAAATCGATTTGCCGAGTGTGGGTAAGTCGGCCGCTCCGCCGGTTGCGCCGATCGAGGTGATCATCAATAAAGATTCAAGCTTGTCTTTTCGAGATCACAGCAAGGGGGGAAGTGCCGTGGCGGTTTCTCGTGAAGATTTGGTCTTGATGTTGAAACGAGTGCTCGAAAAAAATCATGATCAATCAGTCGTTATCTCGGCCGATAAGAAGGTGCGATATGAGGAGGTGGTCAACGTGATGGATATGCTGCAACAGCAAGACATCAAGAAAATCGGTTTGTTGACCAAGGTTAAATGAGCTTGGCAACGTTGGATAACACGCCTAATCAGCTTTCGGCTGGGGTGTTGGCGTTATTGGTGCATGCAATTCTTTTTGGTTTGCTTACGTACGGTATGCATTGGACGTCCTCACCTCCAGAGGTGCTCTCAGTGGATCTATGGCGCAATCTGCCTAATGAAGAGCCTATCCCTGCTGTGGAGCCCCCTCATGAGGCGCTAACGTCACCCGTCGTGAATCAGGGAAAGGTGGCGGCGCTAATGCCTGCAGATATCCAATTACGCGCGCCGCTCACTAGCCAGCCTAATACCGCTGAATCGGCCAAGCGCATTGCCAAAGAAATCAAAGAGCGCGAACAAGCGGAAGAATTGCGCTTGTTGGAAGAATACGCAAAACGCAAGCAAGCTATACAAGAGTCCGTTCGCGCAGAGGTGAGTGCGGCGACAGCTGCTGAGGTCGGGCGGTTTCAAGACATGATCCGCAGCAAGATTCGCCGCAACATTGTTGGTGTACCCGCTGATCTGCCTGATAGCGCTAAGGCTGAATTCAAGGTGACGTTGTTGCCAGACGGGTCGGTGTTGGATGCCAAGTTGGTGGCGAGTAGTGGGAATGCGGCTTATGACGATGCTGCAGAACGAGCGATTTATAAGGCGCAGCCTTTGCCTTTGCCGAAAGATGCGAATTTGCAGCAGATGTTTAGAGTATTGCGCCTGAGTATTAAGCCAAGGGAGTAAGGAATGGTTCGTGTAGTTTTTTTGATTTTTGGCATCCTGTTTGCGTTGACGGCACGGGCGGAGTTAGCTATCGAGATCACGGGGGCAGGCGACAATCAAACGCCGATTTCTGTGGTGCGTTTTGCAGGGGATGAGTTGGTCTCAAAAAATCTAGCCGAGGTGGTGGCGAATGATTTAAAGCGTACTGGGCTTTTTAAGTTGATCGATGCTTCAGGACGTGTGCCGCATGATGCGAGTGAGGTGCGATATCCCGAGTGGTTAGGCGTCGAGATGTTGTTGTTGGGAAGGATCAACACAGATCACGGGGATGAATTAAGTGTGAGCTTTACGCTGCTTGATGCAGTGCGGCGAAGTGAGTTGTTGCATGTGACGCTCTCAACCAATAAAACACAAATGCGGGCGCTCGCACATCAAATCGCTGATCGTGTGTATGAAAGATTGACAGGCGCCCCTGGGGTTTTCAGTACGCGCATTGCTTATGTCAATCGGCATCAGGGTAGCTACCGTTTAGTGGTTGCTGATAGCGATGGATACGGGGAGCAAGATTTGCTGATTTCGAAAGAGCCAATCATGTCTCCTGCATGGTCTCCAGATGGTTCGAAAATTGCCTACGTGAGCTTTGAGCAACATCGAGCAATGGTTTTCATCCAAACCCTCAGCACTAAACAGCGTGTATTGCTCGCAGGGTTTTCAGGAAGTAATAGTGCTCCCGCATGGTCTCCTGACGGTAAACAACTTGCGTTAGTGCTTACGCGTGACGATTTCTCGCAACTTTATCTGGTGAATGCTGATGGATCGAATTTGCGGCGTATCACATTTAGTAACGCTATTGATACCGAGCCGACCTTCGCGCCTGATGGGCAGTCTCTATTGTTCACTTCTGATAGAGGTGGCTCACCACAAATCTATCGTGTTGCTATTGATGGCGGTGCGGCGCAACGTCAAACCTTTGAGTCTGGGCAAGCATTCTCTCCTCGATTTAGTCCGGATGGAAAAGCCTTTGTGTATTCGCTCTATTCAGGCGGTATTTTTTCTATCCTTGTACAAGATTTTGAGAGCAAGCAAGTGCAGTTTTTGACAACGAATGGACGTGATAGGAAGCCCAGCTTTTCCCCTAATGGACGCTTAGTCCTCTTTGCGACAGAGACAATGGGGCGTGGTATATTGGCAACTGTTTCCATCGATGGAAAAGTGAAGCAAAAAATGGTCGCTCAGGGCGGGGAAATCCGCGAGCCTGTTTGGGGGCCATTTGTTAAGTGACACAACTTTTGAAAGGATTAAGATATGAATAAACTAATTTTAGGAATGATTTCCGCAACACTTCTGGCGGCTTGCTCTAGTACCGCTCCTAAAGCCCCTTCTGCCCCTGCTGCAAGTAGCTCGACGAGCGCTGGGGGGGATGTGGGGGCATCTGCTACTGCGGCACAAATCAAGGCGGCTGAAGATGCGGCTAAGTTGCAAGCTGCGGCTGACGCACAGAAAGACGCCCAACACAGTGTGGATGCAGCTGCTACTCAGTCGGATGCGGCTCGATTAGCTAATCGTACGGTGTATTTCCCTACTAACGTAGATACGCTACAAGATGCAGATAAAGATGTCGTAATGGCGCATGGTACGACTTTGGGGAAGTTGCCTCAGGCGAAAGTGCGTGTCGATGGTTATGCCGATGAACGAGGTAGTAGTGAGTTCAATTTGGCTTTAGGACAACGTCGTGCAAAGAGTACTAAACAAGCCTTGATTTTGTCTGGGGCAAAGGATGCGCAAATTTCAACTAGCAGCTACGGTGAGGAAAAACCTGTCGCGACAGGTCATGATGAAGCCGCTTGGGCGCAAAATCGTCGTGCTGAGATCAATTACGTCGTTGGTCAGTAAAACGTGAAACGCACCACCTTAATTGTATTCTGCACTCTGCTGACAGCAAACAGCCCCGCTTTTGCGGGGCTGTTTGCTGATGATGATGCGCGCGATCAAGTCAAAAAATTAGAAGCTCGTGTCGAGCAGTTGGAAGTGCGCTTGCTTGAAGTAGATGATCAAAACAAACAGGCTGTACGTTCCCTTTTGAATTTACAGGCTCAGTTTGAATCGCAATCATTAGAGTTGCGCAAGTTGCAGGGGCAAAATGAAGAATGGATGCATGGTCTACAGAATGCTGAGAAGCGCCAAAAAGATTTTTATGTAGATCTTGACGCTAGGTTGCATCAAATAGAAATCGAGCGTCAAGCTGAGGTGGCTAAGCCCGCCGCTAATGCTGCTGAGATCAGCAAAGGTGTTAAGTCGAACGAAGGGGGGGAGACGCGTGCGTTTGACCTCGCTTATGGCTTGTATAAAACCGAGAAATATAAAAATGCAGCAGTCGCATTCCGAGATTTTTTACGTCAATATCCAGAGACTATTCATGCTGCGAATGTTTACTATTGGATGGGAAACGCCTATCTAATGTCTTTGGAGTATGCCAATGCAGTTGAGGCATATCAGACGCTACTCTCGAAGCATGCAGATCATCCTCGTGTGGCAGAGGCTATGTTGAATATGGTTGAGTGTTACGTGGGTTTGAAAAATAAAATTGCAGCGAAAAAAACGTTGAAGCAAATCATCTTGCAATTCCCGGGTAGTGATGCGGCGGAAAAAGCAAGGCAACGTTTAGCCACTCTCAAATAACTCCCTTTAATTTATGAGTCAATTAGCTGACGAATCGTTGCGTATCAGCGAGATATTCTTTTCGCTACAAGGCGAAACAAGCCGCGTGGGATTGCCGACCGTATTCGTGCGCCTTACGGGGTGTCCATTGCGATGCACTTACTGTGATACCGCCTACGCGTTTACAGGCGGGCAGGCTATGACTTTGCAAGCCATATTGGATGAAGTGGCATTGTATGGGGCTCGATTTGTGACTGTTACAGGGGGCGAGCCTCTGGCACAAAAAAATGTTCATTTACTGATGAAAGCTTTGTGTGACTCAGGCTATGAAGTTTCGCTTGAAACGGGCGGCATGATGGATGTGTCTGGTGTTGATCCGCGCGTCATGAAAGTGCTCGATATTAAAACGCCAGCTTCTGGTGAGATGCAGAAAAATCTGTGGAGTAACATCGAATTTCTCAATGCTCACGATGAAATAAAATTCGTCATCTGTGATGAATCTGATTATGAGTGGGCTAAGAAAGCTCTAGTAGAGCAGAAACTGGCCAAGCGTTGTTCGGTTTTATTCTCCCCAGCTCAGGGGATGTTTTCGCCTAAAGAAATCGCAGAACGCATACTGCGCGATAGATTGTCTGTGAGGATGCAAGTGCAGTTACATAAATTGATATGGGGTAACGAGGCGGGACATTAAGAATGAAAAATGCGGTGGTATTGCTTTCAGGTGGTTTAGATTCTGCAACTGTGCTTGCAATGGCGAAAGAGCAAGGATTTAAGTGTTATGCGCTGAGTGTTGATTATGGGCAGCGACATCATGCGGAGTTGGCAGCATCAAAACGTGTCGCAGATATTTTGGGTGCGCAGGAGCATCGGGTCATCAACATTGATTTGACTGCATTCGGCGGATCTTCGCTGACAGACAATCAAATAGCGGTGCCTGAAAAAGAGGGAGTGGGTATTCCTTCCACCTACGTTCCGGCGCGTAACACCATTATGCTGTCACTTGCACTTGCTTGGGCTGAGGTGCTACATGCGCAGGATATTTTCTTCGGTGTGAATGCCGTTGATTACTCGGGGTATCCCGATTGTCGCCCTGAATATGTTAGTGCGTTCGAGCGAATGTCTAATCTAGCTACCAAAGCGGCAGTGGAAGGCACTCCACTTACTTTACATGCGCCTTTGTTGTACTTAAGTAAGGCGGAGATTATTCGCGAAGGAGTTCGACTTGGTGTGGATTACGCGATGACAGTATCTTGCTATCAAGCAGATGAGGAAGGACGCGCTTGTGGGCGTTGTGATTCTTGTCGTTTGCGTCGCGATGGATTCAATGCTGCGGACGTTCCTGACGCGACACGCTACGTTGTCAGATAGTTTTTTTAATGGTTTGTTTGACAGTCGAAGTCAAAACCGTATAATGCGCGCTCCTTTTTAGGAGGGGTCGGTAGCTCAGTCGGTAGAGCAGCGGACTTTTAATCCGTTGGTCGCGAGTTCGAATCTCGCCCGACCCACCAGTTTCAAGCATCACCGCCGCCATAGCTCAGTTGGTAGAGCAACCGCCTTGTAAGCGGTAGGTCATCAGTTCGAATCCGATTGGCGGCACCAATAAAAAAGACCTGCAAGTGATTGCAGGTCTTTTTCTTTTTCGAACGCTATTACGTTGTGCCGAATTTTGCCTCGACCAGCACCCCAATTTCTTTCAAGAAAGGTGTTGGTAATAAACCGCCCGCACAGACGATGACGCCCTGATTAGGGATTTCGACTTCTGCATCGCCGTGTTTCATCACGATGGTGTCTTTGTTAATCAGTTTCACCCCAGACTTAAGCATAATCTGCAATTTTCCTGCATCTGCCATCGCCTTCAATTTGTCGCGATTCTTTGGTTTTGCACCACCGAACGCTTTACCGAAATCTTCGCCGCGAGCGGATAGAACAACGGTCGTTCCCGGTTCTTCTGCAATGGACATCGCAGCTTCCAGTGCGCTATCGCCGCCGCCCACAACGACTACGTGCATGTTGCGATACTGCTCAGGATCGATGAGGCGATAGACCACTTTGGGTTGCTCTTCTCCTGGGCAGCCTAGTTTGCGGGGGGTGCCGCGACGGCCGATGGCGAGTAGCACGGTACGTGTTTCGTAAGACGCTTTTGAGGTTTTTACAATAAAGCCTTTGTCGGTCTTGGTGATGGTCTCCATGCGTTCTTCAAAATTGAGCTTCATGCCTGTTTTTTTGATGATATCTGCCCAAAACTCAAGCAACTTCTCCTTGCTGACTTCTCTGAAGTGCATTTCGCCGATTAGCGGAAGTTTGACGGGGGCAGTCATTGCCACCTTGTTGCGTGGGTATTGGAAGATTGCGCCGCCCAAAGATGTTTCTTGTTCGAGTGTGACGTAGCGCAATTTGTTTTCCATCGCGCCCAAAGTCGCGCCTAATCCAGCGGGGCCCGTGCCAACGATGACGACATCATAGGCATTATCACTACCTTTTAACTTGGCGATAGATGCTGCAGCTTGTGCGCCTTGAGTTGCAGATTTGCGGATCAAGCCCATGCCGCCCAGTTCGCCTGCGATGAAGATTCCCTTGACGTTAGTTTCAAAGGTCGGGTCGACCTGTGGTATGTCCATGCCGCGCTTCTCTGTCCCGAAGACCAGAGTAATAGCATCTTGAGGGCATGATGCTGCACATGCGCCATGGCCAATGCAGAGGGTGGGGTTGATGAGTACGGCTTTACCTTTGATCATGCCAAGTGCTTCTTCGGGGCAGGCTTTGATGCAACTGCCTGAGCCTAAACACAATACTGGGTCAATCACTGGGTGGAGTGATGATGGTTCGGTGAGCCCTTGCGCAATGGCTTCTTGCATTTGTCCGACGGAATCTTTTTCGTGCTTCCTTCTACCGTTCAGGTAGATGAATAAAATGATGACAAGCGGTATTAGGTAGATTGCGATGTCCATGATGGCGGGCCTATTTAAAATATGGGTAAAAATTAAACCTTATTAAATCAAAGAAGAAGGGCGTTTGATGCGGCTGAAATAGTGATTAAAAATAGTTTCTGTGAACTTATAAAAATTGGGTTTGTCGCAGTGCGCGGCATTCTATGTGGCAAGCAAACAGAACACAAATCAACGATTCATATATTACAATTCGCGCAATTAAAAAGCCTGGTCGCTGGAAAATAAAACATGAAAGCAAAAAACAAATCTGAACATCGCAATTGGTTGATTTTTATTGGCATGGTGGGGATTGTTACCATCACAGGTTACTTCTTTGTTTATCCTCAAACGCTGTACACCCCGGGTGAAGAGTTGTTCGATTTTGGATATAACTTGGGATTGACGGGCGGCATCATGATGTTGCTGCTGTTGCTCTATCCTTTGCGTAAGCGTTGGGGCGTGATTAGCAACTTGGGTTTTCTGCCTACATGGTTTAAGTGGCACATGGTGTTGGGAATCATGGGGCCGTTGTTTATCATTTTCCACTCTACGTATCATGTCTATATCCCCTTCATCCATCCACAGGGATCAATGAATGCAGCAGTGGCAATGTATTGCATGTTGCTGGTGTCGGGGAGCGGAACATTCGGTCGTTTTTTCTATACAAAAATTCACCACGGATTGTATGGTAGGCAAGCAACGGTGAAAGAATTGCAAGTCGAGATGGAGCAGACTGGGGATGTTAAGTCGTTGTTTAATTTTGCTCCGAGTGTGGAAAAGTCGCTTGAAGAGTTTCGTGTTCGAGGAGATGAATACTCCAAAGGTGTAGGTTATGGCTTTGGGAATTTTTTGAAGGTGGGATTTGAAGCGGCTTCTTTGGTTCGCAGATTGACCAAGGAGATTAAAGTCCTTATGCATCAGCAGGCAAAGGAACACAACTTCAATGCCCAGCAAATGGCTGGTATGGAGGTTCTCTTTCAAGATTACCGTGAAAAAATAAAAGGCTATGTGGGCGCAGTGAGGGATGCTGCGCAGTTCCGCACCTATGAGCGTTTATTCTCGTGGTGGCATATCTTCCACATTCCACTCGTTTACATGATGGTGTTTAGTGCGATTTACCACGTGTATGCAGTGCATGCGTTCTAATCAATCAATTTAATTGGACTAGATATGTTGATGTTTGCACGAATTCTCTCCCTAACCTTTTGTTTGCTTGCATTCCCACTTCAGGGGCAAGCAAACAAGTTATTGATGCCGGGAGATGTCATCCAAGGGCACGTCAAAGAAGAAGAGAATTGCGAACTTTGCCACAAGAAGTTCGACAAAAAAGCACAGTCAAAGCTGTGTATGGATTGCCACAAAGAAGTTGGCAAAGACGTTGCGGCTAAAAAAGGTCACCACGGTCGAATCGACACCACTAAAGAATGTAAAGAATGTCACGCCGAACACAAAGGGAGAGCATTTAAGCCCGCCGATTTTGATCAGAAGAAGTTCGATCACAAACTTACGGATTACGAGCTCAAGGGCGGTCACTTAGCTGAGAAAGTTAAGTGTGCAAGCTGTCATAAAGCGGGGGTTAAATTCCGCGATGCGCCATCCGTGTGTCACACCTGCCATCAGGCAGATGACGAAAAAGCGCATAAAGGGCGCTTGGGTAAGGACTGTGCCAAATGTCATACCGAAAAAGATTGGAAGACCACCAGTTTTGATCATGATAAGACCGATTTCAAATTGTTAGGCAAGCACGTCGAAGTGAAGTGTGTGAAATGCCACATTGATAACAAATACAAGGGAGTGCCAAAGACTTGCGTTGGTTGTCATAAGAAAGATGATGACAAAGCGCATAACGGGAAGCTTGGTCAAAAATGTGAGACTTGCCATAGTGAGAAAGATTGGAAGACCTCTAAATTTGATCATGACAAAACAAAGTTCCCGCTGCTAGGTAAGCATGAGGATGTTAAGTGCGATAAATGCCATATCGACAAAAAATACAAAGACACTCCTAAGCTTTGTAATGCATGCCACAAAAAAGACGACGACAAAGCGCATAAAGGAAAATTCGGTCCTAAATGCGAAACTTGCCATAACGAAAAAGATTGGAAAGAGAGCTTCTTTGATCACGGCAAGTCGACCAAATTCCCGTTGCTGGGTAAGCATCGCGCACCACTCAAATGTGTTAGCTGCCACAAAGGAGATTTATACAAAGATAAGCTGGAGATGACGTGTATCTCTTGCCATAAGAAAGATGACGAAAAGGCGCATAAAGGCAACTTTGGCGTCAAGTGCGAAAGCTGTCACGTGGCAGATAGCTGGAAAGAGATCAAATTCGATCACGACAAAACTAAATTCCCACTAATGGGTAAGCATCGCGCACCACTCAAATGCGTAAGCTGCCATAAAGGTGATTTGTATAAAGACAAGTTAGAAATGACATGTGTCTCTTGTCATAAGAAAGATGACGATAAAACCCATAAGGGTAAATTTGGTACAAAGTGTGACGTATGCCACGACGAAAATGATTGGAAGAAGGCGGTCTTCGATCACGACAAAAAGACTAAATTCCCCTTACTCGGCAAGCACAAGTCTCCTTCGCCATTAAAGTGCAACGCCTGCCATAAAGGAGATTTGTACAAGGATAAATTGGCAATGGACTGCTTCTCGTGCCATGAAAAAGACGACAAGCATAAAGGTCAAGAAGGTAAGAAATGTGAAAGTTGCCACGTTGAAACCTCATGGAAGGAAGTGGATAAATTCAACCACAATGTGATGTCTACCTTCCCGTTGTTGGGCAGGCATGGCATTGTGACATGTAAAAAGTGTCACTCGGCGGTGACCTTTAAGGATGCGAAGTCGGATTGTTGGTCATGTCATGAAAAAGACGATGTTCACAAGCGCCGCTTTGGAACTGAATGCCAAGTTTGTCACTCTACGCGTGCGTGGGAATCTTGGGACTTTGATCACAATAGAACCAACTTCAAGCTGGTTGGTCCGCACAAGAAGACGGCAAATAAATGTTATGTGTGCCACTCGAAGCCAATGGCAAAGAAGGTGGTGACATCAACTGCATGTGGTAGCTGTCATGATCGGGACGATGTGCATAACGGTGCTTATGGAGATCGATGTGATCGTTGTCATGACGGTGATGATTGGAAGCAGATTAAGATGGGTGTGGAAGTGATTCGTAAAAAGTAGATAGGGTGTTGTGTTGAATTGTCGGATGTGTAGGACTCAATTCGGAGGTGAATGATGAAACAATTAAAACGGATGCTGGTAAGTTGGTCTTTGGTGGCTTTAGCGCTTATTTCGTTACAGGCCAATGCCGCTACTCAGCCAACAACTCGGGACTTTAATCACTCTACAACGGGTTTTGCACTTTCGGGCGGTCATGCCGCAGCACCCTGCGAAACGTGTCACGTGGGGGGCATATTCAAAGGCACGCCAAGAGCTTGTGATGCGTGTCACGCAACGGGGAAACGGATTGTTGCTACGCCAAAATCGAATAATCACATTGCTACAAACTCGGCCTGTGAAACATGTCACTTCAATACGGCTACGTGGTTAGGGGCACGCTACAACCACGGTAATGCAACGCCAGGCCAATGCTTAACTTGCCATAACGGTAGATTGTCTATTTCCAAGCCGGCATCGCATAACGCGGGTAGTAAAGCGACTAATTCTTGTGATAGTTGCCATCGTTCTACTGCTTGGTTGCCCGCAAGTTGGAATCATGTGGGGGTCCTGCCCGGTACCTGTGCGACTTGCCATAACGGATCAACTGCAACCGGCAAAACTGGATCTCATACCGGTGCTAAAGCTACCTTGGCGTGTGATGAGTGCCATAAGCAAACAAGTTGGTTGCCAGCAGCTTATACACATCGCAACGTCACTCCCGGTTCTTGTGCAACATGTCATAACGGTAGTTTGTCTACAGGTAAGACAGGAACGCACACGGGGCTAAAAGGCACTTTGGCATGCGATTCTTGCCATCGTACAAGTGCTTGGTTGCCAGCGAGCTTCAACCACACTACAGCAGTAGGTACTTGTGCTTCTTGTCATAATGGTAGCCTTGCAGTTGGGAAGACAGGCACGCACGTCGCACCGAAGCTAAAAGGCACGAATGCATGTGATGATTGTCATGTTAATTCGGCTTGGTTACCCGCAGCTTTTAAACACAACACTGCAGCGGTATGTTCAAGTTGCCACAATGGAAGTATCGCCGTGGGTAAATCAACAGGGCACGTTGCGACGACACTAGAGTGCAATCAGTGCCACGTTGGCACCACGACATGGCTGGGTGCACTTGGGGCAATGCCAAGCAATCATATTCCATTTAATGCAGGTGTGACGTGTAGCAATTGCCACACAGGCTTGGCTAAGGTGAATGTGAATGTATTGCATTCGTTCAGTGTTGCATCCAGCACTTGTGCAACATGTCACATTAAGCCTAATGCCTACACAGGTAACAATCAGAGTACGAAGTCGAGCCACAAGGGCAGTAGTGGTAATAACTGTGCTCAATCTGGATGTCACACCAAAGGGGCTGCTAGTTACCTGAATTGGGATGAGTAAGTGTATTGCCCCACTCAAATATTTGTGTGGGGCAACCATTATCTAGGTCAATAAAATGATTTTATTCAGGAGTGATGCATGCCTTCAAAAATGAACAAAATACTTCGCGTGTTTGTGATGCTAACGGGAATGAGCGCTGGCGTTGCGATGGCTTTGCCGTTAGATGATGTGACATTGGAATATCAAAGCGAGGGCGTTGTCGCGACGATCCAAATGTCGGTGCCGATTCAATTTGTGCAATACAAACGGAGTTCGCCTGGCAATAGCGGAAAGACGTTGGAGATTTTTTACACGAAAGGGACTGGTGCGCCAAGTACGGAGCTTTGGGTAGATAACGAGGTGCGCAATTCACCACCATCCAGTCTTATTCCAGCATTCACTGTGACCACGCGAGATCAGGCAACGAATCCCAAGCTGGTTGTGGAGTTTGTTCGGGAGGCGGAATTTAGCGTTGCACAAGGTAAGGATGGACGTAGTTTTGTTATTACGATTCGCCCAGATCGCCAAAATGTGAGTGCGGTAGCATTGCCGAACTTGCCGGTAATCAAGCCGGAAGTGATTGTCCCTGCGGGTACTGTTTTGGCCGGTGCTGAGGCTAACGCAGCGGCTAATAACACCCAGGGGCGCGCATTGATGGTGCAAGCGAAGGATGCGCTGGCCGCGAAAAATAATGAAGCGGCTGTGGGCTTGTTAAATCAACTGCTGCTGTTGCCGCCAAATGATTACACGCAGGATGCTCAGGAGTGGGTTGGTGTGGCACGTCAACGTGCGGGGCAGTTCGATAAGGCAAAGACAGAATATGACTTGTATTTGAATCTATATCCAAAGAGTGAGGGTGTGCCGAGGGTGATGCAACGTTTGGTACAGTTGTCCGGTAAGGGCGGAGAAGCAGGAATCGTTGACGTGGCGGATAAAAAACGTGCAGCTCGCTGGACGACTTTTGGGAGCCTCTCTTCTCGATATTATTTTGGTAAAACCACTCAAGATTCAACTCAGACATTTAATGGCGTACCTGAAACAATAACGACGTCGTTTACCGATCAGTCCATGTTGATTACGACCGAGGATGTATCTGGGCGATATACAAGTGAAGATGTAGACGGTCGTTTAGTATTTCGTGCGATGAATACCTCCAATTTTTTGTCAAACAAGCCGAGCATCAATCGCATTAGTTCGATGTATGGCGAGATTAAGGGGCGCAAGCAGGATTACTTGGTGCGCGTTGGTCGTCAATCTTCCAACGGTGGTGGGGTGATGGGCCGTTTTGATGGACTGGCAGGTTCGTATGGTGATGCGCAAGAGTTGCGCATCAACGGAGCTGTGGGGGCTATCGCAGATTATTCTCAAACTACCCAGCCTGTTTTCGTGAGTGCCAGCGTGGATAGAGGGGCTTTCTCGATTTATGGCATTAACCAAACGATGGAAGGTGCGCAAGATCGTCGTGCAGTTGGAACAGAGTGGCGCTATTTTGAAGATAAGAAAACAGCATTTGCATTGCTTGATTATGACGTCAACTTCAATCAACTGAATGCGGCTCAAGTGATGGGCTCGATGGGTGTGGGGGATATCTCGTTCAATTTCATGGCAGACCGTCGAAAGACTCCCTCGCTGAGTATCCGTAATGCTTTGTTGGGGGCTGAAACGACTTCGATAAATGCGCTTATGCAGTCGATGTCTGCAAGTAGTTTGCGTGATTTGGCATTGGCAAGAACGGCCACCTCTACTTTGGTTCAACTCGGCGCCACGATGCCATTCAATAAAAAATGGCAAATTGGTGCGGATGTGCGTGTATCAAAAACAACGACTGTTGCGGCAAGTGGTACATTTGCAGGCATACCCACTCGAGGTGGTGAGGTGAGCGCGACTACACAATTGATTGGTAGCTCCTTGTGGAGGGAGGGCGATATTTGGTCAGCCAGTACGTCGTACAACTACAGCAAAGCTGCTGATGGATATTCACTGTTTTTATATAACCATCAATTGTTTAATGGTGGCTGGATGATGGATACGTCAATGCAGATGTATAGCCAAAAAGATCAATTTGGTGGTGTGGTGACCCGTTTCTCGCCAACTGTTCGCGGTTCGTACCGCTTTCAAGAAAACATTACGTTTGATTTGGATGTGGGCGTTGAAAATACAAAAAGCTCCGGAGCTTCGGGTAGTACCAAGGCTATGCGCTACTTTACCTCTGCGGGCGTTCGCTGGGACTTCTAAGTTGTAAGTTTGAGTTCAGATACGAGGCCATCGAAGCGATTCGATGGCCTTTTTTACATTTGGCTCAAGTAATTTAGGTGCCACTCTGGTAAATTCCAGACTTCCTATTTCAGGAGAAAATCATGAAGATCCACGAGTACCAAGGTAAAGAGATCCTGCGCGAATTCGGCGTGCCGACACCGCGCGGTGAGGCGTGTTTCAGCGTTGATGAGGCGGTTGCCGCTGCCACGAAGCTTGGCGGCAAGGTGTGGGTGGTGAAGGCGCAGATTCACGCGGGTGGTCGTGGCAAGGGCGGCGGTGTGAAAGTGGCGAAGTCGTTGGATGAAGTGAGGCAGTTTGCAGGTCAGATACTTGGCATGCATCTCATCACACATCAGACAGGCCCCGAAGGACAAGTGGTGCGTCGCTTGTTGATCGAAGAGGGCGCGCAGATCGCTAAAGAACTTTATGTGGGTATGGTGGTGGATCGTGTCTCACAACGTGTCGCACTGCTCGCTTCCAGCGAAGGTGGCATGGAGATCGAAGAGGTCGCCAAACACAATCCAGAGAAGATACACACGGTGCGCATCGATCCGGTGACGGGTTTGGAGGCGGCAGAGGCATCGCGCGTGGCGCGCGCAATCGGTGTGCCGGATGCGGCGAATGCCGAAGCAGTACAGATACTGCAAGGCTTGTATCGCGCCTTCGTGGAAAAGGATGCGATGTTGGCGGAGATCAATCCTTTGGTGATCACGGCAGACAATCACGCCATCGCACTCGATGCAAAATTCAATTTTGACTCCAACGCGCTGTATCGTCGCCCAGAGATCGTGGCGATGCGTGACTTGGACGAAGAAGATCCAGCTGAGATCGAGGCATCTAAGTTCGACCTCGCCTATATTCAGCTCGATGGCAACATCGGCTGTCTGGTGAATGGTGCGGGCTTGGCGATGGCAACCATGGATATCATCAAGTTGTACGGCGGCAGCCCCGCCAACTTCCTCGACGTGGGCGGTGGTGCGAACAAAGAGAAGGTCACCGAGGCCTTCAAGCTGATGCTGAAGAACCCAAATCTCAAAGCGATTTTGGTCAACATTTTCGGCGGCATCATGAAGTGTGATGTGATCGCTGAAGGGGTGGTGGCAGCTGCGCGCGAGGTGAGTCTCAAAGTGCCGCTGGTGGTACGACTCGAAGGTACGAACGTGGAGTTGGGCAAGAAGATATTGGCGGAATCGGGGCTACCCATCATCTCGGGTAACGACATGGCAGATGCAGCGCAGAAAGTGGTCGCAGCGGCGGGAGGTCAAAAATGAGCATCCTCATCAATAAAGATACCAAAGTCATCACGCAGGGGATGACGGGCAAGGTCGGTCAGTTCCATACCTTTCATTGCAAGAGTTATGCGAATGGTGCGAACTGTTTCGTGGCGGGCGTGAACCCCAAAAAGGCAGGCGAAGATTTTGAGGGGATTCCCGTCTATGCCAGCGTGCTGGATGCGAAGAAGGCAACAGGTGCGACGGTGTCAGTCATCTACGTTCCACCATCAGGTGCGGCAGCTGCGATCGATGAAGCGGTGGAGGCGGACCTTGATTTGGTCATCTGCATCACCGAAGGCATTCCCGTGCACGACATGGTCAAGACGCGCTACAAGATGCAAGGCAAGAAGACCATCCTTATCGGGCCAAATTGCCCTGGTCTCATTACGCCGGACGAGATCAAGATTGGCATCATGCCTGGACATATTCATAAGAAAGGCCGCATCGGTGTGGTGTCGCGTTCCGGTACGTTGACGTATGAGGCGGTTGGTCAGCTCTCAGCGTTGGGCATGGGGCAATCCTCTTGCGTCGGTATCGGTGGTGATCCGATCAATGGGTTGAAACACATCGACGTGATGCGCATGTTCAATGACGATCCTGAAACGGATGCGGTCATCATGGTGGGTGAGATCGGCGGCAGTGACGAAGAAGAGTGCGCACGCTGGATCAAGGCCAACATGAAGAAGCCGGTGGTCGGTTTCATCGCAGGTGTCACAGCGCCTCCAGGGAAACGTATGGGGCATGCGGGTGCCATCATCTCAGGAGGCCAAGGTGGCGCGAACGAGAAGCTCGCGGTCATGGAGGAATGTGGCATCCACATCACACGCAATCCGGCGGAGATGGGGCGCATGATGCAAAAGATATTGAAGGGGTAATTGATGTTGGAAATGCTTTCAGCACCGCAGTTCTGGGTGGATGTATTCAAGATCATTATGATCGACTTGCTGTTGTCGGGAGACAACGCCGTGGTGATTGCGTTGGCGTGCCGCAATCTGCCTGAAGCACAAAGACGAAAGGGCATCCTTTATGGTGTGGGTGGTGCGATTGGCTTACGCATCGTCCTCACCTTCTTTGCGGTCAGCTTGCTAGCCTTACCTTATCTGAAATTAGTGGGGGCGTTCTTGCTGATCTGGATCGGTATCAAGTTGATACTCCCAGAAGATGAAGGGCATGGCGAAGACAGCATCAAGGCAGACACTCAACTGTTTGGCGCGGTGAAGACCATCATTATCGCCGACTTTGTGATGAGCTTGGACAACGTGTTGGGCGTAGCTGCCGCTGCGAAGGGCAATGTCGCTTTGTTGGTGTTCGGCTTGCTGATCAGCATTCCGCTCATCGCATGGAGCAGCCAGTTGGTGTTGAAATTGATAGATCGTTTCCCGTTCATTATCTTTGCAGGTGGCGCATTGCTGGGGTATGTGGCAGGAGAGATGTTGGTGAGCGAGGCGCTCTTCAAACCGTTGGTCGATGCGCAACATTGGTTGCATTGGACCATCCCTGCAGTTTGTGCAGTGCTCGTGCTCGCCATCGGAAAATGGTTGGCATTGCGCAAGATGGGGCAAGCAAAAGCCATCGACCTAGTGGATGAGCACGTGAAAGCCGATTAACTAAGGAAAATGCGATGAAGATATTGATTCCAGTAGATGGTTCTGAGAACGGCTTGTATGCGGTGAAGCATGCGGTCGCGCTGGCGGCCCAAATGAAGCAATCGCCAGAGTTGCTGTTGTTGAACGTGCAATGGAACGTGGCAGCGGGCAACGTCAAATTGTTCATCAACCAAGAAACGCTCAACGATTATTATCGTGAGCAAGGTGCTGCTGCATTGGAAAAGGCGCGCGCCATCTTGGATGAAGCTAATCTTGCTTATCAATACCACATCAGTATTGGTCGCCCTGCAGAGGCGATTGTGCAGTATGCGGAAGAACAAAAGGCTGACCAGATTATCATCGGTGCGCAGGGAGAAGAAAGTCTCGCCAAATTGCTGCTGGGTTCCGTCACCAGCAAAGTTGCACAGATGTCCAAAATTGCGGTCACTATCGCTCGCTGATTTCGTTTCAAATTCCTGATAAATCAATCAGGTATGGTTTGGAATTGAAAATTGTTTTAGTATCCGCCCAGCAAGCTCAGGGGAAAATGCACAAACCGGCAGGGCAACTATGAAAAAAATATCGTTTTTGAAAGCGGATTGGTTCACCGGTGTGTTGGTGGCTTTGCTGTTCCTTTTTAGCGCCGGGACGGATGTCATCCAAAGTCTTGAGCGCAAGGCTTATGACTGGGGAGTGCTGGCGTCTTCTCGTGTGGCGAGCGATAAGATCGCCGTCATCGCGATTGATGACGAAAGCATCGCCAATCTGGGACGCTGGCCTTGGCCACGTGAGATACAAGCTAAGTTGCTTGATATCTTGGCGGCAGGCAACGCAAAAGTGGTTGGTCACACAGCGCTGTTCTTCGAGCCTCAAGTCGACTCGGGCTTGGATTACATCCTCAATATTGGCACCATTCTACAAAAGACCTCTTTGCAGCAGACCAATCCGGTTGAGTGGCAGGAATTACAAAGCCTAATGCAGGATGCCTTGTTGCATCTCGATAATGATCAGAAGCTGGCCGAGAGTATGAGTAAGGTCAACAACGTTTTGCTCGGCTTGTACTTCGAACTGGGGGCACCTCAGGGCAATCCTGATGCACCTCTGCCTGATTATGTGCTGAAAAATAATCTTGTGAATGTGCAGGGGGCGGCGGATGCCGTTTTTCCAATCCCGGCTTTTTCAGCTTTAGTGCCTATACCTCTTCTGGGGCAGCCTGCGTTGGCGATTGGGCATTTAAACGCAACGCCTGATGTGGACGGAGGAATCCGGACGGAGCCTCTCGTGGTTGGTTACTACGATCAGTACTATCCTTCATTGTCTTTGATGATCGCCGCAAAAAGTTTGAATCTTGAGCCTAAAGATATCCAAGTTACTTTAGGCGAAGGTGTCAAGTTGGGCAATTTGAAGATTGGGACTGACCCCGCATTGCGTATGTATACCTATTTTTATGCAGACCACGAGGGTAAGCCGGCGTTCCAAGTGGACTCTTTTTATGATGTACTCACAGGCAAGATTCCCGCTGAAAAATATCGCGATAAGATCGTATTGATTGGTGCGACAGCTGCGGGCGTTGGTACAGCTCAGGTTACGCCAATCTCTGCTGCGACCCCTCCTGTGCTTACCTTGGCGCATTCGGTATCGAGCATCTTGAAGCAAGATTTCTTTGTCGTGCCAAGCTGGAGTGTATGGGCTGAGATTGGTGTATTTTTGTTGGTGGCTCTCTATCTGATCTTGTTGTTGCCTCGATTGAGCGCGGGACTTGGGGCGATTATTACGGGGGGGATATTCGTCGGATTGCTTGCGACCCATTTTGTGTTGATGACGACGCAGGCGATGTGGTTGCAACTGATGTTGCCCGCAGCGCTATTGTTGGTCGGTCATTTGTTATTGACGACTAAGCGTTTCCTGATGACAGAGAAAGGCAAAGAGCGATCGGATGCCGAGTCCGCAGAAAGTAACCGCATGTTAGGGTTGGCTTTCCAAGGGCAAGGCCAGTTGGATATGGCCTTTGATAAATTCCGCAAAGTGCCGTTGGACGATAGCTTGATGGATGTGTTGTACAACTTGGGTTTGGACTTCGAACGTAAGCGCCAATTCAACAAAGCGGAATCGGTCTTCAAGTACATGGCGGAGCACAATCCTAAGTTCCGCGACCTTGAGGCGCGTACTGCACAATCCAAGGCGATGTCCGAAACCATCATATTGGGTGGCTCGTCTGGTCGTGGTAACGACAGCACGATGAAGCTGGATCAAGCGGGTCTTGCGAAGCCTATGCTAGGCCGTTATCAGATTGAGAAAGAGTTGGGTAAAGGCGCTATGGGCGTTGTCTATCTGGGTAAAGACCCTAAGATAAGTCGCGTAGTCGCTATCAAGACGATGGCGTTGGCGCAAGAGTTCGAGGCGGATGAGTTGGAAGATGTGAAGGCGCGTTTCTTCCGTGAGGCTGAGACCGCAGGCCGGTTGAACCACCCGAATATTGTGACGATGTACGATGCTGGCGAAGAGCATGACTTGGCTTACATCGCGATGGAGTTTCTCAAGGGTAAGGATCTGGTTGTGTATTCCAAACCAGACAATCTTCTGCCCTTGCCTAAAGTGTTGAGCATCGTGGCACGAGTAGCGGATGCTCTGAGTTACGCACATGGTTTGAATGTGGTTCACCGCGATATCAAACCAGCGAACATCATGTATGACTTGGAAAGCGATGCCGTGAAAGTGACTGACTTCGGTATCGCACGCATCACAGATTCAAGTAAGACGAAAACTGGCATGGTACTTGGCACCCCTTCTTTTATGTCGCCAGAGCAATTGTCTGGTGCAAAAATCGGTGGGCAGTCTGATCTGTTCTCGCTGGGTGTCAGTCTCTATCAACTGGTGTGTGGTAAGCTTCCTTTCGAGGGTGATTCGATGGCGCAATTGATGTTCAGAATTGCAAATGAGCCTCCAATAGACATCTTGACTGTGAAGTCGGATGTACCGGCGTGTGTGGTGCAAATCATTAATAAGGCATTGGCTAAGAAAACTGATGATCGTTATGAAGATGGCGCTGCGATGGCAGAAGCAATCCGCCAATGTGTGGCAAGTTTGAAATGAAATTCTGTGGATGGAGATAGTACGTGAACGTTAAAGAGGCTCTGGAAATTGTCAGTCAAACCAATCCTGGAATGGTTCGCTCGCACAATGAGGATAGCGTCGCATTTGACGCTGAGCATGGTTTGGTCGTTTTGGCAGATGGGATGGGGGGCTATAACGCCGGTGAGGTAGCCAGTGGAATTGCAGTCTCTGTTTTAGCGAGTGAGGTTCGTCATCTTTTGGAGCATACCTCGCCAGCTGATTTGGGGCCAACGGGCGAAGATGTGGGTGTAGGGGTTTTGCGTGACAATGTTAAGAAGGCCAACTTGTCGATTTTTAATGCTGCGCAGAGCCAGCCACAGTATGCTGGCATGGGGACTACAATCGTCACTGGTTTGTTTTACGATGATCATGTAGCTGTAGCGCATGTGGGTGATTCTCGAATGTATCGTTTGCGCGGAGAAATATTTGAGCCAATTACGCGAGACCATTCATTGTTGCAAGAACAGATCGATAGTGGAGTCATTAGCAAGGAACTTGCAAAGCTATCAAAGAATAAAAACTTGGTCACACGAGCGGTTGGGATTGAAGCTGATGTAGTGCCTGAGCTTCATATCCATGCAGTTGAAGTTGGTGATATTTATCTGTTTTGCTCTGATGGCCTGAATGATATGGTCGAGGATGAAGACATCGGTGCTACGTTGCATATGCTGCAAGGCAACCTTGCGCTTGCCGCGACGCAATTGATTGAGCAGGCTAATGATAATGGTGGACGCGACAATGTATCTGTCATTCTTGTGAAAGTTAAAAGTAGTTATGCGGTGCCCAAAGGATTTTGGGTGCGCTTTAAATCTTGGTTTAAGAATTGATTAAGTCGAAAGTTTTTACAGGAAAATCGATATGCCGGCAAAATTGATACTCAGTATGGATGGTGTGGTTCTCAAAGAATATCCGCTGACAAAAGAACGTACCACTATTGGCCGAAAGCCACATAACGATATTGCCATCGATAACTTGGCAGTGAGTAGTGAACACGCTGCAGTGATCACTATTTTGAATGATTCTTTTTTTGAAGACCTTGGTAGTACGAATGGTTCGTCAGTAAATGGCACTCCGATTCAAAAGCATTTTTTGCAGAATAATGATCTCATTGAGATTGGCAAATATAAGTTGAAATATCTCAACGATCAGCCGACTCAAACTACGTCCGCAGATTTTGAAAAAACAATGGTATTGCGTGCTCCGGTTCGTACGGCAACAGCGCCAAAGCTTGAAGAGACAGGACGCGCTGAACAGCTTGATACATCTCGTACCGCTCATGAATCGACATCACAGTTTAATGTGACATCCACCCGTGTGGATGTGCCGATTGCTGCACCAGTGGGCGCGCCTGCAGTTCAGATAGCCGTGATTCAGATATTGAATGGGCCAAATCTGGGGAAAGAGCTGGAGTTAAGTAAAAACTTGACCACGTTGGGTAAGCCTGGTGTGCAGGTCGCTGTATTGGCTCGCCGCCCGCATGGATTTTTCATTACCCATGTTGAGGGAGAAAAATTTCCTCTAGTGAATGGTGATTCGATAGGTGAGCAACCTCGCCAATTAAAGGATCACGACATCGTCGAGTTGGCTGGCGTCAAGATGGAGTTTTACTTAAAAGCCTGATTCGAGATCGATAATGGAAATCGGGGCGTATTTTTTTGTGACTTGTAGAAGTAAATGAAAAAACACGCGCCCCTTATTAGCCTAGGACTCTTAATTGTTTTGTTGTTCTTGGGTGATGCAGCACAGTTTTTTCAGCTTGGATTTGTCCAATTCTCTGATGCGAAGTTATACGACTATCGTTTGCGTTTATCGCTTTCGAATCAGCCGGATGATCGTATCGTTATTCTCGATATTGATGAAAAAAGCTTAAAGCAGGAAGGCCGTTGGCCGTGGGGGCGCGACAAGATGGCGAACCTTATGGACGGATTGTTCGACCATTATGGTGTCGCTGCTGCTGGATTTGACGTTGTCTTTGCCGAAAAGGACAACAGTTCTGGACTCGTTGTATTACAAGAGTTAGGGCGTAAGCAGTTTAAGGATGTCCCCCAATTTCAAACTATCTTGAGCCAGATTCAACCTGTCCTTGAGTACGATGCCCTATTTGCGGAAAAGCTAAAGAACAGAAATGTGGTCCTAGGTTATTTTTTCAGCAACAGCGCTCAAGGGGATGAGGCTAGTAGTACGGGGTTATTGCCAGAAGCTGTTTTTCCTGCAGGAACATTTAAGGGGAGATCTGTCGATTTGATCCATTTAAATAGTTACGGCGGTAACCTTCCTGAGCTACAACAAAGTGTCAAATTGGCGGGCCACTTCACGCAGGTTCCAGACTTGGATGGGGTCGTGCGGCGAATTCCGATGATCGTTGAGTATCAAGGCGCATATTACGAATCACTTTCTCTTGCGATGGCGCGTGCTGTCCTTGGGAGGCCAAACTTACTGCTAGGTTTCGTGGGTGGGGGCAATCAACAATATGGTGGTATGGAGTGGCTGGGATTGGAAACGTCTCAAGGTCGATTAACAATCCCTGTGGATGAGCATGTTTCCGCACTAGTTCCTTATCGTGGTGCTAGAGGAACTTTTCGCTATATCTCTTTGACCGATGTTTTGCATCGCAAGATTGATCGTAGCGAATTGCAGCACAAGATTGTCTTAATTGGCACTTCTGCGCAGGGCTTAATGGATATGCGAGCAACCCCAGTCGGAGAGGTCTATCCGGGAGTCGAGGTACATGCCAATATGATCAGCGGCATTCTGAGTCAGAACATCAAGCAAAGCCCGCCTTATATCGTTGGCGCGAACGTATTACTGCTCTTGCTCTTAGGTATTTTATTGAGCGTCTTGCTGCCTTTATTGACGCCCGTTCAAGGGATGTTGGTTTCACTTGCCGCGCTCTCTGGTGATGTATTGCTGAATGCTTCCTTATGGGGGTATGCCGATGTTGCCATGCCCTTAGCGGGAGGGATGTTGATGATCATGGCGTTGTTTGCCCTCAATATGAGCTTTGGTTATTTCGTTGAATCTCGCTCAAAACGACAGATTACAAACCTATTTGGAAAGTATGTCCCCGCCGAATTAGTGGATGAGATGAGCAAACATCCAGAGCAAGTCGTTTCAATGGAGGGAGAGAGCCGCGAGATGACGATACTCTTTTCCGATGTGCGTGGTTTTACGACTATCTCCGAGGGCTTAGATCCTAAGGAATTGAGTTTATTGATGAATGAGTTTTTGACCCCTTTGTCCAGAGTGATCTCGAAGCATCACGGTAAGGTGGATAAGTATATGGGTGATTGCATCATGGCATTTTGGGGGGCTCCTAATCCCTTGCCTGAGCATGCACACAATGCGGTGCTTGCCGGGTTGGAGATGCAGTTAGAGTTGGCAAAGCTGCTGCCTCAGTTCAAGGCACGTGGATGGCCGGAGATCCATATTGGTGTTGGTATTAATACAGGACGCGTCAGTGTCGGCAACATGGGATCCGAAGTGCGTCTTGCTTATACGGTGATGGGTGATGCTGTAAATTTGGCTTCTCGTTTGGAAGGTATCACCAAGGAGTATGGCGCACTTGTTTTGGTAGGAGAGAACACTAAACAAGCAGTTCCAGAATTCGTCTATCGTGAAGTTGATTTGGTGCGAGTAAAGGGTAAGCATCAACCGATCGCTATTTATGAACCATTGGGATTGGTCGGAGAGGTCGAGGCGGATGTATTAGCTGAATTGAAATTGTTCCACCAAGCCTTACGTTCGTATCGAAAACAGGAGTGGGATACAGCTGAATTGCAATTACTCAGCCTGCGGAATATGTATCGAACCTGCAAGCTTTATCAGGTCTATGCCGAGCGCGCGGCGTATTTCCGCAAAAACCCACCAGGCGAGAGCTGGGATGGTGTGTTCACACTAACGACTAAGTGAGTTAACCAGCGATGAAGCTTAGAGTGCTTGGATGTAGTGGTGGCATTGGTGGGAATTTTCGCACCACTTCTTTGTTGCTCGGTCACGATATTTTGATTGACGCAGGTACGGGTCTAGGAGACCTGAGCTTAGCTGAGATGAGTCTCATCGATCATATATTTATCACGCACTCTCATTTGGATCACATTGCGTGTCTGCCTCTATTAATCGATAGCGTTGGGTTTATGAGAGTCCGCCCCTTGCAGATTCATGCGACGGCTGAAACGTTAGCGATTTTAAAAAAGCATGTATTCAATTGGGAAATTTGGCCTGACTTTGCTGAAATACCTAATCCTCAGTCAGCGATGATGAGTTACCACGAAATCGTGGTGGGCGAGCCTACTACGATTGGAGATCGAAGCATTACAGCGTTACCGGTTAATCATGTTGTCCCTGCTGTTGGCTATTGGGTTGATAGCGGTTTTTCGAGTCTTGTTTTTAGTGGAGATACAACGACATGCGATGCGCTTTGGCAGGCGATTAACCAGATATCCAATTTGAATTATCTGATCATCGAAACGGCGTTTTCAGATGCAGAGAAGTCATTGGCGATTCTATCTAAACACTTGTGTCCCAGCTTGCTCGCCGAAGAATTGAAAAAATTGAAATCACGCCCTGAAATTTACATTACTCATCTAAAGCCCGGCGAGGTAGAGCTGACAATGAGGCAAATAGGTGAACTCGTGCATGACTTTAGCCCCAATATTTTACAAAATGGGCAGGAGTTTGAATTTTGAGAAGTGATCACCATGAATGACATGATTGATATTCGCGTACTCGCTGCTTTAGAGCCGATTTCGACGTTTAGCCCTTCACGCTTGCGAGAGTTGCTAGATTACTGTCATGTTGAAAATATAGGTATGGATGCGGATCTTTTTCAAAACGAATCGCTAGCTGGACAGTCAGTCTATTTAGTAAGAGGCGCATTGGAATTGGTTTACGCAGATGGGAACAAAGTAATTATACGAGCAGATTCAGAGTGGGCGCGTCATCCGATTGGCAAACGCCAACCCAAAATTTCTTCGGCTAAGGCTTTAAGCAACATTCAGCTATTACGTGTTGATGATGATTTACTTGATCAGATGGTTACTTGGGATCAATTTGCAGGGCATGACGATGTTAAACCACAAACTGACAAAGTAAGTTCCGAAGCGGCTGTTCGCAGGTTGCTCAATTCGGGTATGTTTAGTGCTGAAAGCTTGCACAATGGGCCATTTGCTCATTTGCCTCCAGCGAATATTGGGAAGTTACTCAATCGAGTAGAGGCGATCGCAGTGTGGGACAAAGACGTGATCATTCGTGAAGGTGAAGAAGGCGACTATTATTATTTAATTGAGAGTGGGCGAGCTCGGGTGACGCGTTTAGTCGGCGGGGCCAATCTGGTATTGGCAGAACTCAAGCCGGGAGATGTGTTTGGTGAAGAGGCGTTGATCTCGGATACGAAACGGAATGCAACCGTGATCATGCGGAGTAATGGGGTGTTGCTACGCTTGAAAAAGCAAGACTTTTTGGACTTGATGAAAGAACCATTATTGCATCGGATAAATTTCGAAGAGGCCGTTCGAAAGGTCGATCAAGGTGCAGTATGGTTGGATGTTCGGCATCCACCAGAATATCGTTATGACAAATTGTCGGGCGCTATCAATGTGCCGCTGAACGACATTCGTAACGCCATCGGTGTGCTGAGTAAATCCACCGTCTATATTGCGTATTGCCAAAGTGGCCGGCGTAGTGCCGCCGCCGCATTCATATTGGCTCAGGCCGGATACGATATCTACGTGTTGGAAAATGGTTTGTGGTCTGTGCCTAAAGCACAACAATAAGAGTTGGGAGTGATGATGAATAGTACGGTACAAACGAATAGTAATGAAATGAGCGTGAGGTTGGAGTTTACGAAAAACTTAAACCAAGTCACCAATAAGATCCATGCGACAAGCAACATTGACGAAATCATGTTGGATGTCAGCAAGGATATTTGCGCACTTTTCAATGCAGACCGATTGACCATCTATGTGGTGGGTGAAGATAAGGCTTCTTTGGTTTCTAAAGTTAAAACCGGCTTGAATTCCTTCAAAGACTTAAAGCTCCCGATCGCAGAACAGAGCTTGGCCGGTTATGCTGCTTTCCATAAAAAATTACTCAATCTAAAAGATGTCTATGACGAGCAGGAACTTGCCCTTCATAGCACCACATTGCGGTTTTTGCAGGATGTAGATAAGCGTACTGGCTATCGAACAAAGCAGATGTTGGTGGCGCCGATCTCAGAAGAGAGCGGTGAATTGATCGGTGTCATGCAGGTCATCAACAACAAGGCAGGCATGCCTTTCCCTGCGATGGTTGAGGAGGGGGCGCGTGAGTTAACTCAAACGCTTGCGGTCGCATTGCGTCAACGGCAACAGCAATCAGGGGTCGTTAAGACCAAATACGACTATCTTGTTTCAGATGCTGTCATGTCTTCCGCCGAGTTTGAATTGGCGACGCGTACGGCACGCCGCAAAGGTGTCGATATAGAAGATGTTTTATTAGATGAATTTCAAGTCAAACCTGAAGCACTCGGTAAAGCATTGTCTGGTTTTTTCGGTGTGCCCTATGAGCCATACAAGGCTGACCGAATAAAACCGGGCGATTTGTTGCGAAACCTCAAACGAGAATATGTAGAGAGTAGTCATTGGCTGCCCATTGACGATACCTCGGAAGGTGTCGTCATTTTGACGACTGACCCAGAGAGGATGCAAGCTTCTCGCGTCGTGAATAATATTTTTCCGCGTAATCGCTTGATCTACAAAGTGTGCACGTTGCGTGAATTCATCGCGACACTTGATCTTTTCTATGGCGGTAATGGCGCTTCATCTGCGGGAGAGATGACAGGTAGTTTCGAGGACATGGGGTCGATGGATGATCTCTTGACCTCTTTGGGGGGCGATGAAGAAGATGTTGGTTCTGCCAGCCAAGATGACGTTAATGCGGCAGCAGACAATGAACTCGTCAAGCTCGTCAATAAAATCATCGTTGATGCTTACAAAATGGGTGCTTCAGACATCCACATTGAGCCCATGCCAGGTAAAGGGAAGACCGGCATCCGTTTGCGCAAGGATGGTTCCTTGCTAAGTTACATTGAAATTCCAGCTACTTATCGAAACGCGCTAGTCACCCGTCTGAAGATCATGTGTGATCTAGACATCTCAGAAAAACGTAAGCCGCAAGATGGGAAAATTAAGTTTAAAAAGTATGGCCCGTTAGATATCGAGTTGCGTGTGGCGACGATTCCTTCACAGGGCGGGGTTGAAGATGTCGTGATGCGTATTTTGGCATCTGGCGATCCCTTGCCAATCGAAAGCATGGGCTTCTCTGCTCGAAACTTGGAACTGGTCAAAAAGACAGTCACAAAGCCCTACGGTTTGTTTTTCGTTTGCGGCCCTACCGGTTCTGGTAAAACGACGACCCTGCACTCTATCTTGAAGCATATTAATACTCCAGATACCAAGATTTGGACCGCTGAGGATCCGGTCGAAATTACCCAGAAAGGCTTGCGCCAAGTTCAGATCAATAAAAAGGCCGGACTCGATTTTGCCACCATCATGCGAGCTTTCCTGCGTGCTGATCCAGATGTAATTATGGTCGGTGAAATGCGCGACAAAGAGACTGTCTCTATCGGTATCGAAGCCTCACTCACCGGGCACTTAGTCTTTGCCACCTTGCACACCAATAGTGCCCCCGAGTCGATCAACCGACTGCTGGATATGGGTATGGACCCATTCAATTTTTCAGATGCGCTGTTGGGCATCTTGGCGCAGCGTCTGGCGAAACGCTTATGCAAAGATTGTAAAAAGCCACATGTCGCTTCGCAGGAAGAGATCAAAGCCCTTCTCACAGAGTATGCCACTGAATTGAAAGACACTGAGACTTGGAAAAAGGATGCGAGTGGGGCGTACAAAGCGGTTTTTGCGGATTGGGTCAAACTGTTTGGTGACGATAAAGGTCAAATTACTTTGTATGAAAAAGTAGGGTGCGATAAATGTTCGGGTACTGGCTATCGTGGTCGAGTGGGATTGCACGAATTATTGATTGGTAGCGATCCAATCAAAAAAGCCATCCAAGAGCATGCACGCGTTGCCGAGCTGTTCGCTATTGCACTGGAAGAAGGCATGCGCACTTTGAAGCAAGATGGCATCGAGAAGGTGTTGAGTGGCATCACCGACATCCATCAAGTAAGAGCGGTATGTATCAAGTAAACAAAAAAAACAAACATGAATGACATCACTGCCCGCACGCGCCAATTAAAAGAGCAAGGTGAAGTTGTTGCCGGGTTGCTCAATCGTCTAAGCGATTTGAATGTGATCGGATCGGCTTTATCTAGCGAACGAGATATTGGTCGTTTGTTGGAAAACATCTTGAATGCGGCACAGAAGATCACCAATGCAGATGCGGGTACTTTGTATTTGCTTGACGCAGAAAAACAGGTGCTCACCTTTGAAATATTACGCAATGATTCGCTAGATATTCGTATGGGGGGGGTATCAGGTACACCTATACCGTTCTATCCCATACCCTTGATGGTCGATGGTAAAGCCAACCATGCCATGGTGGTCTGCCACGCTGCATTAGATGGTGAAACAATCAACATTCCCGATGCATACATCGCCGAAGGATTTGACTTTACCGGCACGAAAAAATTTGATGCAAAGACGGGGTATCACTCGCGCTCATTCTTAGCTGTTCCTATGCGCAACCACGAGCGGGAAGTGATCGGCGTATTGCAACTCATCAATGCCAAAGATCGCGTGAATTCAGCGGTGATGCAGTTCACTCAAGATGATCAGCAACTCGTAGAGTCGCTGGCTTCTCAAGCCGCCATCGCGATCAGCAATCGCAGATTGGTGCAACAACTTGAAGAGTTGTTTGAATCATTCATCAGCCTGATCAACACCGCGATCGATGATAAATCACCCTACACTGGCGGACATTGCGCGCGCGTTCCTGGACTGACGATGATGTTGGCTGAAGCCGCGAGTCGTTCGCAACAAGGCTCCTTAAAAGATTTTCAACTGACCGACAAAGATCGCTATGAACTCAAAATAGCTGGCTTGCTACATGATTGCGGAAAGATCACTACCCCCGTTCATGTCGTCGACAAAGCCACCAAGCTGCAAACCATCTACGACAGAATTCACTTGGTCGATACGCGGTTCGAAGTGCTTAAGCGTGACGCACGTATCTCTTGGCTGGAAGGCGTAATTACTCAAGAAGCGTATCAAACACGTATCGAGCAGTTAGATGCCGACCGTGATTTTTTGCGACGCAGCAATGTAGGTAGCGAAAAAATGAGCGATGAAGATATCGCACATGTACAACGTATCGCACATTATACGTGGACCGATGTTGCGGGTAACGAGGCCAATTTTCTAAGCACGAATGAGCTTGAGAATCTCACTATCCGTTCTGGTACCCTAACGGCGGATGAGCGTCAAATCATCAATCATCACATCGTAGTCACCATCAAAATGCTGGAGTCCCTGCCTTGGCCCAAACACCTTAAGCGAGTGCCAGAATATGCGGGGGGGCATCACGAACGTATGGATGGGCGCGGGTATCCGAATGGATTGAAACGCGAACAGATGTCTGTGCAAGCGCGACTAATGGGTATCGCAGATATCTTTGAAGCCCTTACCGCAAAAGATCGCCCTTACAAAGAAGGTAAAACCCTGACTGAGTCTTTATGTATTTTGGGGAAATTCAAAGAAAACGGACATATCGATCCAGAGCTCTTTGATGTGTTCATTCGAGAAAAGGTGTATTTGGAATACGCCCAACGTTACCTTGCCCCCGAACAGATTGACGAAGTTGATGAATCAAAGATCCCAGGTTATCAAGCATGAGTGACAAAAAACGTCACCTTTATGACCTAAATCGTCTTTGGAGTGGTTTTGTACAGTATCAAAAGCTTTGTGCTGGGGATGTTATGAGTGGCACGCTATGTGCTCTAATCTAAATACACATCCTGTGTGCAGCCTCGTAAAGGCAACATTCCAACCCTTAAGGAGTTTTAATATGAAGAACGTACAAAAAGGTTTCACATTGATCGAATTGATGATCGTTGTAGCGATTATTGGTATTTTGGCTGCTGTTGCGATCCCTGCTTACAGCGACTACACCAAAAAAGCAAAGTTCACCGAAGTTGTACAAGCCACTCAAGCGTTGAAGACAGCGTTGGAAACCTGTGCGGCTGATTTGGGTGCGTTCACAGATTGTACGCATGGTAACAACGGCGTTCCTCCAGCAATCGGCACTGTGGGTACCGTTCCTACAACACCAGCATTCGGCAAATATGTTGGCTACAGTGGCGTAACAACTGCCAATCTGACAACCACAACAGCGTTGATTCAAGCCGCTGCTGCTAATGCAAATGGTTTGGCTGGTCAGAAATATGAATTGTTGGGTACTGCAACAACCAATGGCGTGTCATGGGTATTGCAGACATCAACCAGCACTTGTTTGACTGCAAACATCTGTAAGTAATTTAGTTTGACGTAGTGCCTAAAGAGGCTCCCCGTGGGGAGCCTCTTTAGTTTTATGTGTCGTGAGAAATGAATAGGGATACCCGATGATTGAATTGAAAAGATACGCTTCGCTCGGGGCGGTGATGCTTATATTGGCAATGACGGCCTTGCTTTACGTGCCGTATCTTCATAATCCCATCTTGTTTGATGACACCAATTATACCGTGGCATGGCTTGCCAACTATCAAAGCAGTATTACGCCTTGGATGTCGCGTTGGTTGCCGTATGCCTCGATTACCTGGACATGGATGGCGTTTGGTTCTGATGTGTATTGGGTGCGTGTGGGCAATATGGCATTGCACGCAGCCGTGGCTATAAGCCTGTATTTTTTCCTGAAATTGGTATTTCAAAAAATCGCACAGCAAGAGGGCGCGGCTTTACCGGCAGCTGGCTTGTCGTATAAGTCGATCGCCTTGATCGGCGCACTCTTGTTCGCCCTTCATCCTGTAGCGGTGTATGCCGCTGGGTACATGATGCAGCGCACTATTGTGATGGCGACCTTGTTTTCAGTGATCGCACTATTTTTATATGTCAAAGGCTTTCAGCAGAATCAAAAAATATTGCTGTGGAGCAGTGTCTTTGCCTATTTATTGGGGGTGTTGAGTAAGGAGCACGTCATTCTGTTACCGAGTGTGATGGTTGTGCTGACTGTGCTACTCGATACTGAGTGGATATCCACTATTAGGCGTTTGTGGATGGTTTATATAGGATATTTCTGTGCAGCGGTGTGGGTTGTGTATCAAAAGTTCAGTCTAGTGGGCGCAGCTTATGAGCCTGACGGAGCATTGTTAGTCACCTCCTTGGATATTGATCATCCCTATTGGATGAGCATACTGACGCAAGGTGTGGCGTTCTTTAAATATCTGGGCTTATGGTTGTTACCTAACCCATTATGGATGTCAGGCGACATGCGCGAACCAATCGCCCATAGCTTTTTCTCAATCTACGGCTTTGCGCTGTTGGTGTTTATGCTGTGGGTTGCGCTGGCAATTCGATTGATTTTCAAGCGTGGGACAATTGGGATGTTTGGCTTGGGGATGCTGATTCCTGCCATGCTGTTCGCTACTGAGTTTTCCTCTATTCGCTTGCAAGAACCGTTTGTGTTGTATCGCAGCTATTTTTGGATGGTTGCACTCGGGCTGTGTTTGCCGCTGGTGATAAGTCGCCTCAGCCGAGCAATATCAATCGCAATTAGTGTGCTTGTGGTGTTGGCCATGTTGATGATTTCAAATGAGCGGCTAATGACCTTTTCTGACCCTATATTCTTTTGGGAAGATGCCGCTAAGTTGCTCAATGATAGGCAAGATACGCCTTATGGCTCTTACAGAATTTATAACAATCTCGGTAATGGCTACGCAGATAGAGGTTTGTTGAAAGAGGCATTGTCTAGCTTCCAGACGGCAGTCACTTTGGAGCCAAAAGTTCACTATGCGTGGGCGAATATGGGGAACGTCTATCGGAATATGGGCGACTTGCAGCGCACGGTTGACTGCGACACCAATGCACTGATTTATGCGAAATCCTTTCCTGATACAAAGGATTTCAGGGCGATGTTGTTCTTCATACGCGGTAATGATTATTTAGCTTTGAATTTAATCAAGGAAGCCAAGGCTGACTGGAAGCTAGCTTGTGATAATGGAGTTGAGCCTGCGTGTGGTCGGTTGAAACAGAATCCACCTACGTCGGCACTGACAAAAAAGTAAGATTTACGCATATCAATTGTGGCGTACGAAAAATTTATTCGTTCCCCCCTAAAGTTTCCGAAAACCCAGCCGTTATAACAGACGTGAAGTCTGTTGTGTCCCCTCGCGGCGGGCTTCACTTCCGATTGTCGTCCTCGTTCTATCAGAGCTAGGGCGGGGGCGACTCGGTTTTTTGTAGGTCTTTTTCTTACACGATAATCAGAAAACGTCCGATTTTCTGCTCCCTTTGTCTCCCTCAAAATGCAACCGTCGAATCAAGACAATAATTGATTGAGAGGGGAACGAAATGAATACCATCCAAATACATGAAGAGATCCGCGAAACCAACCTTTCCTACATGATGTTAGCTCAGCAGATGATTCGTGATGACAAAACCAGCGCGATCTTCCGTTTGGGCGTGAGTGAAGAATTGGCTGACCTGATCGAAGGTCTGTCGCCAGCACAACTCTTGAAGATGGCCAATGCCAACATGTTGCTGTGCCGTTTCCGTTTTGATGAGCGCTTGTTGCTCAACATGATCACGGATTACAACAAAGACCGCATGATGTCTCATACACACGCCACCATCTTGATGGCAGCCCAAGCACCCGAGTTGCTCGCAGCCTAAGGGAGGCCATCATGCGAAATAAGAGTGTGGTGACTGAAGCGCACGAGATTCAAGTTGCTGTTGAACTCATCAATTTAGGTGCGCGCTTGCAACTCTTGCAAGAAGAAACCAACCTTAGTCGCGAACGTTTGCTTAAGTTATACAAAGAAGTCAAAGGTGAGTCGCCTTCCAAGGGCATGCTGCCATATTCCACAGATTGGTTCATGAGTTGGTTGCCTAATATCCACTCATCGCTATTCATGGGTATCTATCAATACATCACCAAAAATGTGAAGGTGGATGGTGTCGAGGCCCTGATAAAAAGCTATCGCCTCTATCTTGAGCAGATCGAGGTGAGTGGAGGAGAACCCAGCCTGAGCATCACGCGTGCTTGGTTCCTGATCCGCTTCTTCGATGCAGAAATGCTCCAGATGACCACGTGCAAAGAGTGTCAGGGGCAATTTGTTGTCCATACGAATGAGCTCTGTAAAGACTACACCTGTGGCATTTGTCGCCCTCCATCACGTGCCGGAAAAACAAAAAAAGCCGCACAAGCCGAGCAGTCTGCGCTCTAAAGAATTCCCCCCTCACGCCGCTACTCCTGAAAGTGTTCAGTGATAGCGGCGTTTTTTTTTGAAGTGAAAATCGGGAAATTTCCTGATCGCTAAAGCCCAATGCAGTCAGTCAGTCCAAAGCAGGAAATGTAATGGAATTTCCAATCTGTTCGCCAGATGAATAAAAAAATCGGCTGCTAGGATGCACTGGAAATCTGAATCACTATGTCAGCTTCATCGTTTCTGAAGCAGTAGAAATTGGAACGAAAAGAGCAACCAATCAATTTTGTGAGGTGAGCCATGTTAGTCATCGTTGGATATATCGTCGTCTTGGGGTGTGTGTTCGGAGGCTATGCCTTAGCGGGCGGACATCTAGGCGGTTTATGGCAGCCAATTGAATTATTGATGATCGGTGGAGGGGCGCTCGGTGCTTTCTTTGTTGGCAACACCATGAAAGCGGTGAAAGCAACTTTCAAAGCAGCCCCTGCCATTTTCAAAGGCTCGAAATATAACAAAGAAACCTACATGGAATTGATGGCCTTCATGTACGAGATGCTCGGCAAAGTGCGCAAGGAAGGCATGATGTCCATTGAGAGCGATGTCGAAAAGCCAGAAGAAAGTCCCATCTTTAGCAAATATCCCAAAGTATTGGGAGATCACCACTTGGTCGAGTTCATCACCGACTATCTACGCATCATGGTCAGCGGTAATCTCAATGCGATGGAGATCGAAAATCTCATGGATGTTGAAATCGAGACACACCATCACGAAGCCATGGTGGCATCACATACCATCGCCAAGTTGGGAGATGGTATGCCTGCCTTCGGTATCGTGGCTGCGGTGATGGGGGTGGTGCACACCATGGAATCAGTAGGTATGCCACCGGCTGAGTTGGGTATTTTGATCGCACACGCCTTGGTGGGAACCTTCCTCGGTATTTTGCTGGCATACGGATTCGTTGGCCCACTTGCAGGTTTGCTGGAACAAAAAGCGGAGGAAGAAGGCAAGATCTATCAGGCGACGAAAGTGGTTCTTCTCGCCAATCTAAATGGATATGCACCTGCGATGGCGGTCGAATTTGGTCGTAAGGTGCTCAACTCCACAGAGCGTCCTGGCTTTGCTGAGTTGGAAGAACACGTTAAACAAAAACGTTAATCGCGCCAAGGCTAAATCATGGCTGAAGATAAAAACAAACGCCCCATTGTCATCAAGCGCATCAAAAAGGTGGCGGGTGGTCATCATGGCGGTGCATGGAAAATTGCGTATGCCGACTTTGTGACGGCGATGATGGCTTTCTTCTTATTGATGTGGTTGCTTGGCTCAACCGCTAAAGGTGACCTGCAAGGAATCTCTGAATATTTCAAAACCCCTTTAAAAGTTGCGCTCATGGGCGGGAGTGGGAGCGGAGACAGCTCCAGCGTCATCAAAGGTGGTGGACAAGATCTGACGCGCACAACAGGGCAGGTTAAATCAGGCGAGTCGCCCCCTGAAAAGAAGATCAATTTGAAAGCGGCGAACGAAGAGATCATGCGTAACGAAGCCAAAAAAGAAATCGAGCAACTGAAGAAACTGAAAGAGAGCATCGAATCGGCCATTTCCAGCAACAAAAAGTTGCAAGAGTTCAAGAGCCAGATATTGCTAGACCTGACCACCGAAGGTTTGCGTATTCAGATCGTGGATGAAAAAAATCGCCCCATGTTTCAAAGCGGCAGCGCAAATTTGGAAGGTTACACACGCGACATCTTGCATGAGATCGGCCTGATGTTGAACGACATGCCGAACAAAGTCAGCCTTTCTGGACATACCGATGCAACAGCATATAGCGCAGCGGCAGGGCGTTACAGCAACTGGGAGTTATCGGCAGATCGAGCGAACGCCTCACGTCGTGAACTTATTACCGGTGGACTTGCAGATGAAAAAATCGTGCGCGTGGTGGGACTTTCATCCGCTGTACTGTTTGATAAGGACCAACCACAAAACCCGATCAATCGGCGTATCAGCATCATTGTGATGAATAAAAAAGCAGAAGAAGCCGCACAGCAAGATGGTGGCTCAGTGCAGATCGATGCCGAAAATGGTGATGCGGCTGAAGTGTTGGGAGGCTCTGCGGTAGTCGCCCCCAGTCCGCCCTCACAACCTCCGCATTAAAGAAGTACATCGCCATGCCGCAATACAGCAAGCAAGGTAATTTTTAGATACACACATTGAATCGGGGATCAACATGACAAATTGGTGGAGCAAACTCTCTCTCAGAAATAAATTGCAATTCCCGATACAGGGATTGTTACTCATCATCACGCTGGGTGTTCAGCACGTCGCGCTCGATAAATTCGAGTCGCAGGTGATCGAATCGGCACGAGAGAAAGCCGAAGTCTCGGCCGATGGTGTACTCAACGGCCTTAATATGTTGATGCTCAATGGCATCATCAGCGATGCCGATCAACGTGCGTTGTATGTGCAGAAAATGGGGCAATCAGAGCGCATGCTCGATCTGCGCGTCATTCGTAACAAACCTGTCCAAGATCAGTTCGGTCCTGGTTTACCGTCTGAGCAAGCCGCCGATGAAATGGATAAATTGGCTTTGTCTTCCGGTAAACAACAGACACAAATAGCTAATCACAACGGTATTCAATCACTACGTGTCGTTGTGCCTTTCATTGCCCAAAAAGAATTTAGAGGTACGAATTGCCTGACTTGCCATACCGTTCCAGAAGGCACGGTCAACGGTGCGGCCAGCATCACCCTCAATATGTCAGAAGATTTTGCTGTGATTCAAAATGCCAAGATCACCATGTGGACTGGACAAGTGATATTGCAGATCATGTTGTATTTCATGATTGGCGCCATCATCAGCGTGTTCGTCAAGCCCACGCAAGCGTTGCAACGCGCGATGGTTGAGATGCAACAAAGTGGTGACTTGGCGAAACGCGCCAAGGTGGAGAATGAAGATGAAGTAGGCCAAACCGTACGTGCGTTTAATGACCTCACCAACAACTTCCAAGTCATCGTTACCCAAGTGGATGGCCAATCCAAGCAAGTGACACTTGCCGCTCAATCCCTCTCTGATGACGCGCAACAACTCTCGGATAGTGCCCAAAAACAAAGTGATGCCGCGAACATTGCCGCAACAGCGGTAAGCCAAGTGAGTGCAGGTATCGGGCAAGTTGCAGAAAGCACAGATCGTGTCGCCGCACTTTCGCATGAGAGTTTGGAGCGGGCGAATCGAGGTCAACAAAGCTTGCAAGAAATGGTTCAGGAATTACGTCATGTGGAGACGGCCGTCAAAGAGATCGCCAGCGCCGTCAGTGAATTCGTGGACAACACACAAAGTATTACCAGCATGACGCAGCAAGTACGCGACATCGCAGAGCAAACCAACTTGCTCGCACTTAATGCCGCCATCGAAGCTGCGCGTGCGGGTGAGCAAGGGCGTGGATTCGCGGTGGTTGCAGACGAGGTTCGCAAGTTGGCAGAAAAATCTGCACATTCTGCAACGCAAATTGACGAGGTCACTCAATCTTTGGGCGCGCAGTCGAGCAAAGTGGAAAAGACCGTGCAGCGTGGCATGAGCGCACTACAAACCAGTCAAGACCATGTGACGGAAGTTACCAAGATACTGGTCGAATCAAATGAATCTGTTGGCAGTGTTAATGAAGGATTGGATGACATCGCACGTTCGATCAATTCTCAGCGCGATGCAGCACAAGAGATTGCTCGTAACATTGAGCGCATTGCGAGCATGACGCAGAAGAGTAACGAGATCGTGCACCGTACCGTGGTTGCGGTGAGTGGGATGAGCAATGTGGCAGATAACTTAACCCGAACTGTAGGTCGTTTCAAAGTGTAAGTTTTAAATGATGTGTCGTGGCTTTGCGCAAAAAGAGCGCTCAAGGGTTAAAACCTGAGCTGCGGCCCGCCGAAAGCTGTGAACAAAAATACATGCACATAAGCATGAGTCATCGAAGCTAGGAGGTTGACGTGTTAATGAAAACAACAATCCGGAAGAGATTCGCTTTTTTTATTGTTCTGGGTGCGATTAATCCGGCAGGACAGGCGTGCGCTCGTTTAGAACGATTGGCTGACGAATTACACGAATCGGTCAGCCGATTCTGTGCCTAAGGGGGCATCATGCAGAACAAGGACACATACGTTTCTCAAAAGGAAGTTTTCATTCCTGCATCCACTGTCTTAATTACCAAGACGGATACCAAGGGAGTCATCACCTACGCAAACGACGCCTTCTGTGAGGTGACAGGTTTCACACGTTCTGAATTGGTTGGCAGAAGCCACAACATTGTGCGTCATCCCGATATGCCCCAACAGTCCTTCAAGTGGCTATGGGATACCTTGAAAGAAGAGCGGCCCTGGCGCGGGATGGTAAAGAATCGCTGTAAGAATGGTGATCATTATTGGACGCGCGTCACGATTGCCCCTGTCATTGAAAATAGCAAGATCACCGGATATGTTTCCGTACGTAAAGCGCCCACACGGAGTGACGTCGCAGCGACTGAAGCGATGTATCGTGACTTGAAGCAGACAGGTAAATCCATCGTTTCGAAATACGACGCTTATCAGGTTAAAAATTGGTCGATGAAGACCAAATTGCAAGCGGCAATTCAGATCCCATTGCTGATCATTTTGACGGCTGCACAGATGTACATCACACACGGGACAGAGCGAGAAGCCCTGTATCAAGCGCAAGAAAAAGGCGAGCAAGTTGCCACCCAATTTATCGACAACGAAAACATGTTGATGGTCACTGGGCAAATCAGTGATGCGGAGAATCGCAAGCTCTTGATCGCCAAAGCGACAGCTTCAGGTCATGTGAAATCAGTCGCTATCGTACGTGCACCTCAGTTGGTCGAACAATATGGCGCTGGGTTAGCAGGTCAGCAGATCAGCGATGATGTTCAGCGCAAAGTCATCGAGACAAAACAGACCAGTGTCGAATTTGCTAAGGACGCGGAAGGCCATCCCGTATTACGTATTGTCACCCCCTATTTGTTGAGCAAAGACTTTCACGGTACAGACTGCACGGGTTGTCATACAGGCGGTGAAGGAGCCGTGTCGGGCGCATCCGATATCACCATTGATTTGAAGACCGAGATGGATCGCATCCATGCGGTCGAACGCAATGTCATCATCGGTCAAATCGCACTGCAAGTTTTCCTCTTCTTCTTTATTGGTTACAGCGTGGATGTGTTTATTCGCCGACCACTCAAAGAAGTTGATAAAGAATTCCGCAACATCATGGAAGGTAATCTGGATACCGAACTTGATTTGAGTATTCATGATGAGATGGGCACATTGCTGTGTGAGATCCAAACCATGCAGGCCTATTTGCGCACCATGGTCGATGAGATCACCACACCTGTCGCCAAGATGCAGGCACAGGTTCAAGAAGTGGATGGCAAAGTCAGTGGTGTCGCTGCTAATGCGCTCACTGAACAAGCTCAGATTCAGACCATTTCAGCCACCATGGGGACATTCAGTCAATCTATCGCCGATGTGGCCAATATGGCCAATGATTCTTTGATTGAGATGCGTCGTACTCAGACCATCGTTGAGCAGAACAACAGCAACATGGGGCTGAGCATTGCTGCTACCAGCAAAGTGGCTGAGACCGTGAAGACCTCTAGCAAAACGATTTCCGACTTGGGCGAATCGATTCAAAAAATTGGCACGATTGCCAACTCAATTAAAGAAATCGCCGATCAAACTAATTTACTTGCACTCAACGCAGCGATTGAGGCAGCGCGCGCCGGTGAACAAGGGCGTGGTTTTGCTGTGGTGGCCGATGAGGTGCGCAAACTTGCTGAACGTACCGCAATCAGTACCAAGGACATCGCGAGCACCATTGCCGAGATCAATGCCATTTCTAACGAAGCGGTGAAAGCCATGGGCGGGGCAGAGGCAGAGGTCGAAGCGGGCATCTCACTGATTCGCAAAAATGGTGACGGCTTGCAAGAGATCATGCGTGCCACCGTGACCATGTCTGATCGTATTGATCACATCGCACTCGCATCCAAAGAACAATCTGCAGCGGGCGAAAACGTGGCGCATAGCCTCGCTCAGATCAATCGCCTCGTCGATGAGAATACCTACTCAGTGCAATTGACCAAACAAGCGACGGAAGAATTGGCTAAATCGGCCGATGAGTTGAGCAAAGCAGGGCATCCGCTCACCAATTGCGCCATGAAATAAGTTTAGGTGTCGAAGGTATCAGCAGTCAGAGTCGGAGAGATCGCATCGCTGCAATAGAACGGTGAGTGACTAGTCGGATGTGTCGAAAAAGAAAGACCGTACAAGGAGCGAGAAATGCAAAATAGAAATGCATACGTATCACAAAAAGAAGTGCCTTTCCCCGCTGGAACAGTGCTGATTTCTAAGACGGATCCTAAGGGATTCATCACTTATTGCAACGAAGAATTCGAGCAGATATCCGGCTACTCACATGAAGAGTTGATGGGGGCCAATCACAACATTGTGCGCCATCCTGATATGCCGCCGCAGGCTTTTAAGTGGATGTGGCATCGACTGCTTGATGGCAAGCCATGGCGAGGTACCGTCAAGAATCGCAGCAAGAATGGTGATCACTACTGGGTAAGAGCGACCGTCTCTCCTATCTTTGAAGATGGGCGGATCACGGGTTATGTCTCGATGCGCAGAGCGCCTTCGCGTCAGCAGATCCAAGAAGCAGAAGCAAGCTATCGCTCGCATACGCAAACGGGTGCTGAGTATTTTTCACCCTCTGAACATCTCCAATTCAAAAACTGGTCACTGCGCTACAAATTACAACTGGTCATCCAAAGTGCTTTGATGGTGGTGCTTGGACTGGGGCAGTGGTTCATCTCACAACGTTTGCATACTGATCCAACCACGGAGATGGAGTTGATTGGCGGCCAGATTGCGTTACATGCATTCCTGTATTACTTCATTGGCTATATTGCATGGTGCATTTTGTGCAGAAACCACTTAATCAAGCGAAGAACGAAGTTAGGGCTGTCCTGCAAGGTAATTTCGATAGCGAAATGGATATCAGCGTCGGTGATGAAGTGGGTGAAATGTGTAAAGAGATCACCAATATGCAAACCTACTTACGCATGATGGTGGACGATATCTCAGCATCAGGCCGTGCAATTCGACATGAGGTAAAAGTGTTGGAGCAACGTGTTTCAAATATGGCTGAGAACACCTTGGTCGAGCAAGACCAAGTGCAAAATATTGCTGCGACGATGGAGCAGTTCAGTCAGTCCGTGGATGAAGTCTCGCACATGGCTGCGGACTCTTTAGGGGATACACAACGCATGCAAAGTATCGTTGCCGAGAACGATCACAACATGACACTCAGTACAGAAGCGGCAGGCAAGGTGGCTGATACCGTGAATACATCTAGTCAAACCATTTCTGATTTGGGCATGTCGATCGAAAAAATTGGCGCGATCGCCAACACCATTAAAGAGATTGCTGATCAAACTAACTTGCTTGCGCTTAATGCCGCCATTGAAGCTGCGCGTGCGGGTGAACAAGGGCGCGGTTTTGCTGTGGTGGCCGATGAGGTGCGTAAATTGGCTGAGCGTACTGCGATCAGCACCAAAGACATTGCCTTAACGATTGGTGAAATAACCAGCATCTCCAATGCCGCTGTGCAGTCTATGCATGGGGTGGTGGGTGAGGTGGAAACCAGCATTCGTTTAATCAAACACAACGGTGATGGTCTAGAGGAAGTGAAGGCGGCCTCCCAAACAGTTGCAGGCAGAGTGGAGCACATTGCACACGCATCCCAAGAGCAATCAGCAGCCGGTCGTGCCGTTGCACAAAATTTAAATCGCATCACCGGTTTGGTTGATAGCAACTCCGCCTCTGTACAAATAGCACGCGAGGCCACTCAATCTTTAGCGAAATCTGCCGATGACCTAAGTAAGGCGGGTTATCCACTCACCAAATGTGCCGCTAAAACTTAGCTAGGTGGCGCTTAGACGAAAGAGATAGGGAAGAAAAATGCTCAACGATATGAAGATCAGTGCCCGTCTGTACATACTTTTGGCCGTGTTGTTGTTGGCCACAGTGTTGGTTGGATTGATGGGCATGTATGCGGCGAGTCATAGCAACGAGGCCGTACACAGCATCTATCAAGATCGTTTAGAGCCCGTGATTCAGCTGGATGTTATTGCTCGGCGCTTGCTGGATAACCGCATCGCGGTGGCGAATGCGGTTATTCACCCAGAACATGCGAAAGATTATGCCGATGAGATTAAAGTCAATAAAGAATTCATCGATAAAAATTGGGATGAATACATGGCTAGTTTTATGTATGACGATGAAAAAGCATTAGCTACAGACTTCGCACAAAAAAGAGGCGTGTTCGTTGCGCAATATCTCGAACCAGCCGTGGGATATATGGCGGCAGGGGAAGCAGCAAAGCTGCTTGAATTGCAATCGCATGCCAAGCAGATGTATGAACCAGCGCGCGACGCATTAAATAAACTGATTGAGTTGCAAGATAAAGAAGCCGCCAAGTTGTATGAAGAAAGCGTCGCCGGTTTTCACACCTTAAGAAATATCTCCATCGGATTGATCCTCATCGGCGCGGCGCTCGGCATTGCTTTAGGTTTATCAATCATTCGCGGGATTAATGTATCTGTGACTGAATTGCGCGGTGTGATGGCCACGATGGGTGGGAATGGCGATCTCACCGTTCGCGCCAAAGTGCATGGCAAGGATGAGGTTGGCGAAGCCGCTGTGGCATTCAATGGCTTGATTGAGGGATTCACCAACATCATCCGCCAAGTCAACAACAGCACGTATGCGGTTTCGTCCTCTGCTTCAAGTCTATCGACGGCATCCTTGCAGATTGCACAGGGTTCTCAAGCGCAAAGTGAAGCTGCCGCTTCAACCGCAGCCGCAGTGGAAGAGATCACCGTCAGCATCAATTCAGTGGCGAGTAACACAGAGGATGTGCGCAAGTTGTCTGAAGTGAGTTTAAGCCAGACTCAGCAAGGCAATGCGAATGTAACAGCCATGGTGGGTGATATTCAGAGTGTGCAAGCGGCAGTTAATCAGATCGCAGGTTCCGTTAAAGAGTTCGTGGATAGTACGCGCGCCATTGCCGGTATGACCCAGCAAGTAAAAGAGATCGCGGATCAAACCAACTTGTTGGCGTTGAATGCAGCGATTGAAGCAGCCCGTGCAGGTGAGCAAGGACGCGGCTTCGCCGTGGTAGCCGACGAGGTGCGTAAGTTGGCCGAAAAATCTGCTCAGTCCGCCAGCGAGATCGACCAAGTCACGACCTCGTTGAATAAGAAATCGGGCGATGTGGAGGCTACCGTGCAACAAGGTTTGCGCTTATTGCAATCCACGCAGGATCAAGTGGCACGTGTCTCTGCGGTGTTGACCGAGGCAGGCAATGCTGTGACCAAATCCAGCCAAGGCGTGAATGACATTGCGACCGCCATCAATGAGCAAAGTATCGCCAGCGGTGAGATCGCGCGCAACGTCGAAAAAATCGCGCAGATGGCGGAAGAAAATCATGCTGCGGTCAGATCGAATACCGATGAAATCAGTCGGTTAGAGTCTTTGGCAAAAGACCTGCAAGGCGCAGTCAGTAAATTTAGGGTGTAGAAGTAGCGTTATTCGAGGGATGCAATTTTGCGCATTCTGATTACATATAGGTGGACGGCGCACGTCGCGCAAGGAGAGGCAAATGTCAGATCTGTTAAAAAACATTGACGCACGCACCAAGTTGGCGGGCACCAACAAGCTGGAGATTTTAATGTTCTCGTTGGGCAAAGATATGCGCACGGGAAGAGAAGAGACCTTCGGTATTAATGTGTTCAAAGTGCGCGAGGTGATGCGCATCCCTGCCATCACGCGCGCACCTGAGATGCCCTCATCGGTTGAAGGGATGGTGAGCCTACGTGGTGCACTGGTCCCTGTCATTGATTTGGCTAAATACATCGGTATCTCGGCCGACAGTGCGCCGGACATCATGATCGTCACTGAATACAACGGCCATACTCAAGGATTTTTAGTGAAATCGGTGGACAACATCTTGCGCTTGGATTGGGCTGCGATGCGCGTCCCTCCCGCTATGTTGGCGGCGGAGATGGGCGGGCTGGTGACGGCGATCACTGAATTGAAAGATTCGCGTTTAGTGATGATGTTGGATGTGGAAAAGGTGCTGGCTGAAACGGGGCACTTTGGTTCAGACGAGCTGATCTTCAAGTCAGTTAAACATTTAGGCAAAGAAAATAGAACCGTATTCTTTGCCGATGACTCATCCGTTGCGCGCAACCAAATCGCCAAGACCTTAGATGCGATGGGCGTGACACATATTTCAGCAATCAATGGCCGTCAAGCGTGGATCGAGTTAGCCAAGATGGCTGATATAGCGGAATCAACAGGCAAGCCGCTCAAAGAGATATTGCAAGTCATTCTGACCGACGTGGAAATGCCGGAAATGGATGGTTACATGCTGACTCGGAAAATTAAGGCAGATAAACGTTTTTCCGGCATTCCTGTACTGATGCACTCCTCACTGTCTAGCTCATCCAATCAGCAGTTAGGCAAGGCAGTCGGAGTTGATGAGTATGTGCCGAAATTCGAACCACAAAAATTGTCACAGACGCTGGCGCGTCTCTTGGGATAAGGGAGAGCACGATGAGCTATACCGAAGAAATGCTGGCGTCAGGACAAGATAGTTTGTTAGACAACATCGATGCGCGCACCAATTTGGCGGGCACCAACAAGATGGAAATTTTGCTGTTCAATCTGGGCAGCGAAGAAAAGTTCGGCATCAACGTCTTCAAAGTTAAAGAAGTTTCGCAGGCAGGCAAGGTCACCCGCACACCGAATATGCCACAAGGCGTGGATGGCATCATTAGTCTGCGTGGCCATGTTATGCCTGTACTCAACCTTGCTAAATTCATGGGCGTGGAAGAGAAAGAGCCGCATCACACCATGATGGTGGCGGAATACAACAATCACATCTTGGGCTTCTTGGTCAAAGAAGTAGATCGCATCATTCGTGTCGATTGGGACAAGGTACGCCCAACCGAAGGCATGCTGTCTGACAAAGGCGCACTCATCACCGCGCTGACGAACTTGGAAGATGGTTCATTGGTCTCCATTCTAGATGTGGAGCAGATATTGTCGAATGCATTTGGTGAGGCAATCGTCGGCAATGTCGAGCCGATTGCTGAAGGACATGAGCTTTGTGTTTTCTTCGCGGACGATTCGATGGTGGCGCGCCGCAAGATCGCCGAAGTGTTAGACAAGATGAACGTTAAACACATCCAAGCCAATAATGGGCAAGAAGCATGGGATCGCCTGCGTGCCATGGCAGATACAGCACAACACGGCAATAAAAGCCTGCGTGACCAGATCCAAGTCATTCTCACCGACGCGGAAATGCCTGCCATGGATGGTTATGTACTGACTCAAAATGTTAAGAGCGACCGCCGTTTTGAAGGTATTCCGGTAGTGATGCATTCGTCACTGTCATCCGATGCAAACCGGGCAATGGGGAAACGAGTAGGGGTGGATTATTACATTCCAAAATTTGATTCATCCGTGTTGTCGTCAGTGTTAAGGCCGTTACTGACATAGAGGTCATTGTGAAGGTCGGGCTTTAGCCCGATAAGCAGCATCGTGTAGGTCGGGTTTCAACCCGACAAGGAACGTCGGACTAAAGTCCGACCTACGAATAGGCAAGGTAGCGGAAGTTTGGTAGGTCGGGTTTCAACCCGACAGAAAACGTCGGACTAAAGTCCGACCCACGAATAGGCAAGGTAGCAGAAGTTTGGTAGGTCGGGTTTTAACCCGACAGAAAACGTCGGACTGAAGTCCGACCTACGAATAGGCAGGGTAGCGGAAGGTTTGGTAGGTCGGGTTTCAACCCGACAAGGAACGTCGGACTAAAGTCCGACCCACGAATAGGTAAGGTAGCGGAAGGTTTGGTAGGTCGGGTTTCAACCCGACAGTAAACGTCGGATCGAGCGCCGGCCGACGAGGGGAATAGGAGAACGAAATGGGCATTGAAAATACAAAATTCTTAGTGGTTGATGACTTTTCTACGATGCGACGCATCGTGAGAAATCTACTCAAAGAACTAGGCTTCTCAAACGTACAAGAGGCCGAAGATGGCATGGATGCGCTGAATAAATTGCGTGGCGATCAGTTCGATTTTGTGGTGTCCGATTGGAATATGCCGAACATGACCGGTATCGATTTATTACGTGCGATTCGTGCGGATGCAAATCTGAAGCATCTGCCTGTGTTGATGGTGACGGCAGAAGCAAAAAAAGAAAACATCATCGAGGCGGCTAAGGCAGGGGCATCTGGCTATGTGGTTAAGCCATTCACGGCGGCGACACTGGATGAGAAGCTGAAGAAAATATTTGTGGCGTTCCCACAATTGAATAAGTGAGGCAGACATGGCTATTCATCATGCAAGCAACGACTCAGATGATCTTGAAGCACTGTTCGACAGCATCATCAGCGCGAATGCAGAAGAGGAAAAACCCAGCTCTGCCAAAGTTATCGCGCTGAATTCAGAGAGCGAGCAAGAAAAAGTCATCAATCAAGTTGGGCATATCGCGCGTAGGTTACATGACACGCTGCGAGAGCTGGGACTTCATACCGAAATCGAAAAAGCCGCATCAAGTATTCCTGATGCGCGCGACCGTTTGAATTACGTCGCCACGCTGACCCAACAATCCGCAGAAAGAGTGCTGAGTGCAACTGAAGCAGCTCAACCTATGGTGGACAAGGTGGGGGCGGACTCGCAACGTCTTGCGACTCACTGGGACTTGTTATTCCAGAAGAAGCTCGATGTTCACCAGTTCAAAGACCTCGTGATTCAGACACACGCATTTTTGCACGAGACGCCTAAACAGACGAAAGCGACCAATGCCTATCTAACCGAGATCATGATGGCGCAAGACTTCCAAGATCTGACGGGGCAAGTAATCAAAAAGATCATTCATCTGACGCAGGAAATGGAACAGCAATTGGTGTCGTTGTTGTTGGATAGCGCACCCCCGGGTGTTCGTGCCGAATTGGAAAGTGGACTACTTAATGGTCCTGTGATCAATGGCGCGGGACGATCTGATGTGGTGACGAGCCAAGATCAAGTGGATGATTTGTTGGAGAGCTTGGGTTTTTAAGCGCTTGGGTGGAATGTGATTTTGTAGGTCGGGCTTCAGCCCGACGCAAAAAGTCGGGCTGAAGCCCGACCTACAGGGGAGTGATAGAAATGAATGACTTTACGGGTATGGAAGATCTGTTGAGCGACTTCTTGATGGAAGCCGGCGATATGTTGTCAGATGTGGATAGCAAGTTGATGGGATTAGAAAAGAACCCACACGATGCCAGTCTGCTGAATGAGATATTCCGTGGATTTCATACCATCAAAGGTGGCGCTGGATTTTTGAATGCCACCGAGTTGGTTTCACTCTGTCACCTCACAGAAAATTTGTTCGATAAATTGCGCAACAATGAGCTCACGCTGAGCGCTGAGTTGATGGATGTCATCTTCGCTGCGACCGCCGAAGTCCGCCGCATGTTTGCCGCGCTGCAACAAAACCAGCAACCAACTGCCGCACCGGCGGATATCTTAAAAGCGTTGGAAGATGCCTTGCAAGGTAAGGCGGTCGCCGCAGTCCGTCATGCTCCAGCAAGTGCTCCTGCATCCTCGGCGGCGCCTGCTACACCTGAAACAAGTGCCTTGGATAACGTCGACTGGGATGGTTTGTATAAATCCCTTGTTGGTTCAGATATTACTGAACAGGTGGGCGTGACTCGCGATCCAGAAGAGATCAAAAAAGCCCTAGCGGAAGAAGAATCCACACGTGCTGCCTTTGGTCGTCGTGCATCGGACGTTCCCGGTGAGACAGTGGGGCGACGCGGCGGTGATGTGCCTGCTACTGAAGCAAAAGAGACCACCATTCGCGTGGACACCGTCCGATTAGATCAAGTGCTGAATCTATCGGGAGAGATCGGCCTGACCAAGAATCGCCTGACCCATCTACGTTCTGACATCCTGCAAGGTCGGACTGATTCCGACACCATGCGTGATCTCGATCAATCCGTTACGCAGCTCGATATGCTGGTGGTGAATCTGCAAAATGCGGTGATGAAGACGCGTATGCAACCAATCGGTCGTTTATTTAAAAAATATCCGCGTTTGGCGCGTGATCTTGCCCGTTCATTGGGTAAGGATGTGGAATTGGTGTTATCTGGCGAAGAGACCGAGATGGACAAAACCATGATCGAAGATCTGAACGATCCGCTGGTTCACTTAGTGCGCAATGCCGTCGATCACGGTGTCGAGACGATTGAAGATCGCCGCCTTGCAGGCAAACCTGAAAAGAGCCAAGTTGAATTGTCTGCCCGCCAAGAAGGTGACCACATCCTGATCACTATTTCCGATGACGGCAAGGGAATGCGTCCCGAAGTCATTCGTAACAAGGCCATCGAAAAAGGATTGATCACTTCCGAGATCGCGAACACGCTGGATGAGAATCAATGCCTAGAGCTTATCTTTTTGCCAGGCTTTTCAACCAAAGATGAAATCTCCAGCGTGTCTGGACGTGGCGTGGGTATGGATGTGGTGAAGACCAATATTCAGAAATTGAATGGCACGTTGCAGATCCAATCCGACCCTGGCCAGGGAACAACAATCGCTATTTCATTGCCCCTCACTTTGGCGATCTTGCCTGTGCTGGTGTTGCGTCTGGGCGATCAATCGTTTGCCGTTCCTTTGTCGATGGTGCGAGAAATTTTGCCAGTCACTCAATCGGGCTTACAACAGGTATCGGGTAAAGCCACTATGGTGGTGCGCGGCGAAGTGCTTCCTGTCTTACCCTTATCGCAACTCATCGGTTGGAACAATGGCGGTGCGTCAGAGGTTGGCGTGTTGATGCAATTTGGTAACAACAGCTTCATTTTGACCGCAGACGGCTTTGTAGGTCACGAAGACGTGGTCATTAAATCACTCGACACCTTCCGTCCTAAAGGCGTCGCCGGCGTCACCATGTCGAGTGAAGGTGACATCGTGCTGATCTTGGATATCAAAGAACTATTGAGTGATGTGCGCGGTTCGATATAGGCGGAGAACGCTTAGTCAAGTTGTCTGCGAGATGTGCATTAAAAAATAAGGTTTAACCGATTTTTTCAGGCGTGCCTGAAGCGAGGTAAGCAGAGGTTTCTTATCCCCGAAAAGTTGGAAGAACCAAAATAATAAATTACGGAGGATATAAAAATGCTACACAACATGACGATCAAAGCGCGCCTCATTCTGCTGGTCAGTGTGGTCATGGTCATTGGTTTGTTTGTGGTAGTGGCCGCCTATTTTGGGTTTTCTAACTTACAAAGTGCCACGGAAGATATTGCAGATCGACGTATCCATTTGATTCGCTCAGTGAATCAAACGATGTATGCGATGTCTGACAATCGTTCACAAGTTATGTTGGCGATCCAACATGACCCCAGCAATCCCATATCAAAATTGCACGATCACCCTGTCGAGAAGCATTTTGAAGCGCTAGCTGCTAACAATGCCAAAATTGATGAGCGCATCGCGGATATGCAAAAGAATACGCATAGCGAAGAAGGGAATAAATTACTCAAGGAGTTGAACGATGCGCGAACACTCTATGCTGTTGAGGGTGTGCAGACAAGTATGAACGCGCTGAAGGAAGGCAACTATACCGAGGCGGATGAACTGTTGATCAAAAAGATGAACCCTTTGTTGACTGATGCCATTGCAAAAGGACGTGTTGTGGCTGAGCACGAGGACGAAGCGGCAAAACACGCATTAGAAAGTGCGATGTCTGCAGCGCAAACAGCGGAGATGGTGTTGGTGCTGGGCATGCTGTTCGCTGCAATGGTGGGCGGCGGCTTGGGGTTTTCGATCATCAGTGGTGTGTCTCGTTCAACTACGGATATGCGCGATGCGATGATGAGCACTGCATCCGATGGCAACTTGTCACGTCAAGTTTCGGTACATGGACAAGATGAGATCGCGCAGTCCGCTGTTGCCTATAACTCCTTGTTGAGTAGCTTCAGGCAAACCATCTCGCAAGTGAATAGCAGTGCCGACAGTGTGGTAAGCACGGCGGCTCAATTGTCCGCAAGTTCGAAGCAGATCACCCAAGGGTCACATGCGCAGAGTGAGGCTGCAGCCTCAACGGCATCAGCGGTAGAAGAGATGACGGTGAGTATCGCTTCGGTGTCTGACAGTACCAATGGCGTGCGTAGACTAGCTGAATCAAGCTTGGAAAAGACGCGCTTAGGCAACCAAAGCACAGGGGAAATGATCAAGGATGTAGGGCAGGTGGAAAACACCGTCAATCAGATCGCAAATTCTGTAAATCAGTTCATCACCAGCGCTCGCACCATTGCTAGCATGACACAGCAAGTTAAAGACATTGCCGATCAAACCAACTTGCTCGCACTGAATGCTGCGATTGAAGCTGCGCGTGCGGGTGAGCAAGGCCGAGGCTTCGCAGTGGTGGCCGATGAAGTGCGAAAATTGGCTGAAAAATCAGCGCAATCGGCAAATGAGATTGATCGTATTACGCAATCTTTGGAGCAACAATCCAACACGGTAGAAAAATCAGTGCAAGACGGTTTGCACTCTTTGAGTTCGACACAGCGTCACGTGGATGAGGTCTCTGTCGTACTGAAAGAGGCTGGCCTTGCGGTTGAGCAATCAAGTGCGGGCGTGGGCGATATCGCCGCATCGGTTGCCGAGCAATCCATCGCGAGTAATGAGATCGCACGCCATGTCGAGCAGATCGCCCAGATGGCCGAAGAAAATCATGCGGCGATTGCACAATCAGAAGAAGGCATCGCACATTTGGATCAATTAGCCCGTGATTTGAAGACCGCAGTGAGCAAATTCAGGGTTTAATGTTTACAAAAGAGAGAGCCGATGATGAATGTTTTAGCATTCAATCAGAGCCCAAATACTAGGAGGGTCGATGTTCAATACGAAATTAAAACAAGCGCATCAAGCTGCGTTGTCACGCTTGGTGGAGACAGATCGCGAGATCGAGGTATTGCGAGCTGATTTGTCGCGCTTGGAAAAGACGCGTGATGCGTTACGTGTGGAAGCAGATAGCGCAACCGAAAAGTGTCAGGTGGCTGACCGTATCTACGTCAATATGCAAGGTTTCGGAGAATCTTTTATCGCCTTGCAACAATCACAAGTTTCGGCGGCCTCGGCATTGCGTGAAGAAAAGCAACATGCCATCGAAGCCGCTGATGTCTCGGTGAAAAATCGTGAGGCGGTGATGAAAATCGCCGGTAGTCTGGAAGCCCTGTCGGGTGATACCTTGCAAACTTCGCAAAACGTGCAGGGCTTGACTGAGCGAGCAGCACAGATCGGTAGCATCGTGCAGTTGATCAAAGAGATTGCCGATCAGACCAATCTATTGGCCTTGAATGCCGCGATCGAAGCGGCGCGCGCCGGTGAGCAAGGGCGTGGATTTGCCGTGGTGGCTGATGAAGTTCGTAAGTTGGCCGAACGTACCGCCAAGGCGACCAGCGAGATTTCAATTATCGTCACCGCGATCCAATCGGAGACAAGTACGGCCAAAACTCAGATGGAAGCATGGGCCGAGAAGTCGCACAGCTTTAGCAACGACGTAACAAATGTGATGGAGAACATGAAGCACCTCCTCAATCTGTCACACACCATGGAAGGCACCATTTCTGCAGCGGCATTGCGTAGTTTTGTTGAAGTCGCCAAGATCGATCATATCCTCTACAAGTTCGAAATCTACAAAGTTTTTATGAAGATTTCAGACCGTACTTCGGACAGTTTTTCGTCTCATACGAGCTGTCGTTTAGGAAAATGGTATTTCGAGGGCGAAGGTAAAGACTGTTATGCGCGCTTGGATGGGTATCAGGCCATCGCCAATCCGCATCAACAGTTCCATCAGAACGGTAAAGATGCGGTCACGGCATTCCGTGCAGGAGAAGCGCTGCGCGGGATGGAGTTAGTCGCCAAGATGGAGTCTGACAGCATGGCAGTGTTGGCGGCATTGGAACGTATCGCTATCGCAGGTGAGGGAGATAACAGTGTGTTGTGTCACGCATCTAGCTAACCCACTTTGAAAGTGCCGCTCATCCTCCGATTCTCTGTGGGCGGCATAATTTAAACAGCACGTTAATCAAGTTTTTTCATCTCTCCGCTGCGTGGATGCATGTCGTTCATGCCAGCGCAGTTTCAGCGTTACAATCCCAGCCAATATAGTTAGTCAAAATATGGCAGGGAGTCGCGCCCATGTATTACGTCAATAAGCAGTCCTTTTTCATTCGCCGCATGATGTGGTTGGCAGTGTTCACCTTGGTGTTCGCCATTTTGATGGGCGCCTATTTAGTCAATAAGATGGTGACTGATGTGGGTGTGCAGGCGAAATCGGATTCAGTGGGCTTGTTGCAATTCGAAGATGTGATCAGTGATGCGGAAAGCAATTTGGCGAGCCAGGTGCAAGCGTGGAAAGACTGTCTATTGCATAGCGATGATCCGATTCAGTTGCAGCTACACCGTGCGGCGATGTTGCTGCATGCGGCGGCAGTCGAAAATGCATTTGATCACGCACTTGAATTGGGTAAAGAAGTGGATATCGACGGCACGAATATCACGGTATTCACCGTTCGTCATCGCGCTTTAACCGAAGAATATCGCAATGCATTAGATCATTTGGATGGAAAAAATAAATTCGCTTTCCGTCAGTTGAATGAACAGATGCAAGGTCGTGATCAGCAGTTGTTAAGCGATATGCATGAATTGCGCCAAGGGTTTGATGCGGAACTGCTGAACAGAATAGCAAAGATGGGAAGTGTCGAAGCAGGCGAGGCTGGGCAGTCCATGCTTTATCTAATTGCGTTGTGGGGGGTCTTGCTGCCATTAGGTGCGTCGATTATCTTTTTCTTGGTGTTCCGATCTTTGCGGAAAGTGGCACTGAGCGATGCGCGTGTACGCTCTATCTATAACTCGATTGGGGATGCGGTCGTGGTGATCGACCTGAAGGGGAATATCGAATCCATCAACGAAACAGCGCAGAAGTTGACGGGATGGTCATATAAAGAATCACATGGCCGGCCTATTGCCGAAGTGTTCCAGCTTTACGACGTCACGGGTGAGCACCGTGTTGCATCCCCAGCCGAGCGGGTGTTGCTGGAAGGTAAATCTATTCCCATGTCAGACGGCATGTTGCTCAAACATCGTGACGGTAGCACGCTTGTGATCGAAGACTCAGCCGCTGCGGTATATGACGAATGGAGTGAGATGTTCGCTGTGGTGATGGTGTTTCATGATGTGTCACAACGTTACGCTATATTGAATGCGCTACAGCAACAGCGTGAGCTTTTTCGAAAGACCTTCGATATGGCCGGTGTTGGGATGGCGCATCTGTCCACACAAGGTCGTTGGTTACGCGTTAATAAAAAATTGAGCGAGATCACCGGTTACACCGAAGAAGAGTTGCTGGCGGCCTCATTCCAAGGCGTCACCCACCCAGATGATTTGGCGAAGGACATGTATGCCCTAGGTGATCTGATGGCGCATCGTACAGAGCGTTATCAAACTGAAAAACGTTACATTCGTAAAGATGGTGAAGTGGTGTGGGTGGCAGTCACTGTATCCGTCGTATGGAAAGAAGATGGATCTGCAGACTATAGGATAACCATTATCGAAGACATTCAAGCGCGTAAACAGGCTGAGCGGTCAGCACTAGCTGCACACGATCAATACCGTGCTTTGTTCGAGCAACTACCGCAAGGGGTGATTCTGTTTGCTGAGAATCTGCTGGTGGTTGCCTTTAATGAAGAAGCGCTCCGGCTGCTTGAATACGACGCAGCGACACTTTCCGAGTTGAGTGTGTTTGATCTTGAGACGGTTGACGATGATGAGGCCATCGAGCAGCGAAAAAACAATCTGTTGAAAACGGGGCGTGATGATTTCGAATCTTATTACCGTACTCGTTCTGGACACATCCTTAATGTCGACGTGTCAATTCGCTTAGTAACGTTGCCTGATGGTCGAAAAGTGTTTCAGACATTGTTCCAAGATATCACCGCAAGGAAAGAAGCTGAATCACAGATCGAGCATTTGGCGTATCACGATCAACTTACTGGCTTGGCCAATCGCCGTTTGTTGGAAGACCGTCTAGAGCAGGCGATCAGTAGCGCAGTACGCCGTGATTACACAATGGGTTTGTTGTATCTCGACCTAGATCACTTTAAAGATGTGAACGATAGCTTGGGCCATCATGTAGGCGATTTGCTGTTGCAATTGGTTAGTCAGCGTCTGCTTAAATGTATTCGCGCGGAAGATACGTTAGCGCGTATGGGGGGCGATGAATTTGTCGTCATGCTGGGAGAATTGCATACGGCAGAGGATGCGGCGCGCACCGCTGAAAAGATATTGGTTGAGCTCGGTTTGCCGTTGCAGTTAGGGGACGATGAGCTGCGCATCAGCCCGAGTATCGGGATCAGTATGTTCCCGCAGGATGGGCATGATGCGGAAAGCCTGCTCAAACATGCGGATGTCGCTTTGTATCAAGCCAAACAGTCAGGCAGAGCAACGTATCGTTTCTATACGCAAGCCTTGCATGATCGTTCAGTAGAGCGCATGCGCATCGAACGCTTGTTACACAAGGCGATCCCCAATCAAGAATTGACACTCCACTACCAACCACAAATCGATCTTAAATCTGGTGCGGTGGTCGGCTGTGAGGCACTCATTCGTTGGCAACATGATGCGTTGGGGATGGTATCTCCGGCGCAATTCATTCCCGTTGCCGAGCAAAGTAATTTAATCATGTCGATTGGCGAGTGGGTTATTTGGCAAACCTGTACTCAGGCGAAACGTTGGCAGGATCAAGGCTGGCGTTTCCGCGTCAGTTTTAACGTGTCCGCGCGCCAATTTTTGCAGCCGGAGAAACTCCTGTCCTGTTTGCAAAGTGCGGTGAGTGAGACGGGAGTAGATGCCAACATGATGGAGATGGAGCTGACTGAAAGTCTGCTGCTGGATTCACACAGCATGAATAGCATCCTGAGCCAAGTTCGCGCCTTAGGCATCCACTTGGCCTTGGACGATTTTGGTACCGGCTATTCCAGCTTGTCTTATTTGCGTCGGTTCCCAATCGGCGTTTTGAAAATTGACCGCTCCTTTGTGAGCGATGCGGACCGGGATGCAGATGATGCCGAGATGGTAAAAACCATTATTGGTATGGCACATAACCTGCGCATGACCTTGGTTGCAGAAGGCGTCGAGACAGCCGAACAAGCTCAGTTGTTACGCGCTCAAGGATGTGAAGTGGGACAGGGCTATTTCTATAGCAAGCCTTTACCCGTCAACGAATTCGAAGACTTTCTTAAAACACGGGTCTGAGCCTGAAATAATTTCCGCCGCTCGTAGGTAGAGCTGTCACTCGTAGGTTGGGCTTCAGCCCGACAATTGAGTTGAGTTTCATCATGTGTCGTCGGGTTATACCCTGAGGGTACGAGAACCCCTGTGGGGAAACCCGACCTACCAAGCACCGCCCGTAGGTTGGGCTGTCACTCGTAGGTCGGGCTTCAGCCCGACAAGTGAGGTGAGTTTCATCATGTGCTGTCGAGTTATACCATGAGGGTACGAGAACCCCTGTGGGGAAACCCGACCTACCAAGCGCGGCTCGTAGGTAGTGCTGTCACCCGTAGGTTGGGCTTCAGCCCGACAAGTGAGGGGAGTTTCATCATGTGTCGTCGGGTTATACCCTGAGGGTACGAGAACCCCTGTGGGGAAACCCGACCTACTAAGCACCGCTCGTGGGTTGGGCTGTCACCCGTAGGTCGGGCTTCAGCCCGACAACTTAGGCTAATTTCTGTTCGGGGTGTTTTTCAACGACGATCTTATCGAGGATGCGCATCACATCTAGGCTGGCGTTCTCGGCATTTTGCATGGCTTCTAGTACCTTGTTCTGTACTACTTCATCTTGATCCCAACGATCCACCATCATGCTCTGCATCAGATGAACATTGGCGTGTACATTGCGGTGTGGTTCAAGTAGTGCGCGGAAAGATGGCGCATCGCCGAATACTTCTTTGCCTGGGCCTTCATACCATTTGCCGAGTCGGCAGTTTTGATGATTTACGCTGACTAATTGTTTGAACTCTTCTTGGCTATTGTCATTGATGAGGACATAAGCACGTTGTTTGTAGATCACATGGTCGACTTTGACCAAGGAGGCGAAGCTCAAGTCTTGTGCGTAGCGTGCGCTGGTGAGGGTGGTCACGGCAGAGTCGAAGAAGTGTCCGAACTTTTGCTCTAGCTTGCCGATGGCCCCTTGTGAGGAGTTAGCAATCTCGTGCATCTCTTGTGAGTCTGCCAGCATGGTGGCGGCTTCGCTTTGCAACATCTGCATGATTCGGCCAATTGATTCCGAGGCATTTTTGGTGTTTTCGGCCAACTTACGAACTTCATCGGCGACCACCGCAAAACCACGTCCTGCCTCACCTGCGCGTGCGGCTTCAATCGCAGCATTCAACGCGAGTAAATTGGTTTGATCGGCGATGGAGGTGATGAGTCCAACGGCTTTGTTGATCTCGCTACTCCGTGCGTTGAGTTGGGTGATGGCTTCATTGGCATGATTCACTCGTTCGACAATGCCGGATAGGCGCTGAACCACTTCATGCACCGTGGTTTGACTTTCTTCCGCATCTTCACGTGTACGGCGTGCCAGTGTGGCCAGTGCGCCCATATTGTCGGTGATGGCTTTGAGATCACCTTGATTAGAGACGAGGTTCTTGAGGAGATTCTCAGTGTTTAGGCTTTGCGCGCGCGAGAGGACTTGATTGCGCATCGCGGCACGTTTCTGTTCGGTCATCCCCGCTAGCAAGACATTTTGATTTTCGAGGCCTTTGGTGAAGCCACCGTGCATGCCGCCGTTCATTGCCTGTCGATAGAAGCGTCCCTCCAAGTTGTAACGGAAGCTGGTTTCTTGTTCGCGGAAGAAAGCGGCTAGCTGGTCGAGCATGTCGTTGATGTCCCAGCACAGCAGACTGATTTCGTCTTGATCTTCTGAGATGCCTGTCACGCGGCTATTAAATTTTCCTGCCGCGACTTCATGGATGACCGCTTCTAGCTTGGGTAAAGGTGCTAACCAACGTTTGGCTTCCCATTGTCCAAAAAGGCTGACAGCGATGGCGATCACTAAGAATACGACCATGATCATGTCGAAACCATGCAGGTAAAAGCTGGTCAGGATAGTGAGCAAGGTGCCGAATGAGAACGCCCACAACAGGGCGGAGATTCTAAATTGCAAGGACCAGTTCTTCATAGCTCAATCCCTTTTCTTTAAGCACTGCTAATAAGACCTGGGTGGATGCCTGGATGGCATTCGCGGGGCCTGCTTTTTTTTCGGCTTCCAACATGGCGGCGTAGAGTGGGGTGACGGCCTCGATGCCGCTCAATTTTGGTTTGCGGCGTACGGAGAAATAGCCGTTGATCTCGCCACTCGGGGTAAAGGTGGGGGTGACATTCGTGAACACCCAGTAGAAACCACCATCCTTGGACATATTCTTTACGTAGGCGAAGCACTCTTCTTTGTTTTGGATTTTGTTCCATAACAACTGAAATACGGCACGTGGCATATCGGGATGGCGCACGATGTTGTGTTGCGAGCCAATCAACTCTTTTTCTGAGTATCCGGAAAATTCGATGAAGATCCGATTGCCATAGGTGATGCGACCTTTTGTGTCGGTCATCGAAACGATGAAGTCGCCGTCACGCATCACTCTTTCGGTCGTGGTCGGGGTGATCTGTCTTTTCATATTCTCGCTCCAGACATGTCTAATTTTTTTGTGATAACTATTAATGCTATCTACAGGTGCTATCGGCAGATTTCTCCATCTCTTGAGGGGGGAGAGTCACTGATGGATGACATATTAACCAGCCTTCATCTCGACCATTCAAACAACAACGGCTGAAAATATGCGTAATTCGACGGATGGCTTGTCAGGCCGATATTGATAATCAACAACGAACAGGACTCGTAAGGCAGTTTGGTGGCGCGGGTCTTGGGTGATATCTACGGAGATGCAGTCGTACCCACATGGCCGATCAAGACAGTGACTTAGAAAAGACGGAATCGCCCTCAGAGCGAAAGCTAGAAAAGGCGCGAGAGGAAGGGCAGGTCGCGCGTTCGCGTGAGCTTTCCACTTTTTTGGTCACGATGGCGGGCGGGGTAGGGCTATGGGTATTGGGTGCGGGATTTTTCCAGAAGTTAGTGCAATTGCTGCGCGAAGGGCTCACGGTGCCGCGCGACCTAGCCTTTAATACCGAACAGTTGCTGCCTTATCTGCGAGATATAAGCGTGGAGGTATTGGTGCTCTTTTCCCCTCTGCTCTTGCTGTTGCTTGTGGTTGCGGGTTTTTCGCCGATGCTGATGAATGGTTGGTTGTTCTCCACCAAGGCCTTAGCCCCTAAATTTTCTAAGCTCGATCCGATTGCCGGTATCGCGCGCATGTTCTCTACCAATAGTTTAATGGAGTTGACCAAGGCGATTGCTAAGTCGGTCTTGATCGGCGGCATCGGGGCGTGGGTGATTTGGCACAACAAAGAATCCGTACTGTTATTGGTGAGTGAGCCGGTCACCGTTGCGGTGCCGCATCTGGGCACCATGCTGTGGTGGAGCTTCGCGGCCATTATGTCTGGCTTGCTGGTGGTGGTCGCCATCGATGTGCCTTTCCAACTGTGGGAGCACAACAAGAAGATGAAGATGACCAAAGAAGAGGTGCGCCAAGAGTCCAAAGAGACCGAGGGAGATCCGCAAGTCAAAGGCCGTATTCGTAGCATGCAGCGTGAGATTGCACGCCGCCGCATGATGTCAGCCATCCCAACTGCCGACGTGGTGGTGACCAACCCGACCCACTATTCCGTGGCCTTGAAATACAACGAGAACAAGATGCGCGCCCCCGCTGTGGTGGCGAAAGGTTCGGGATTGATGGCGGCACGGATCAAAGAGATCGCCAAAGAGAACGGTGTGCCCATCTTGGAAGCACCGCCTTTGGCACGTGCATTACATAAACATTGTGAGTTAGATCAGGGCATTCCCGAGGCCTTGTATAACGCCGTGGCCGAAGTGCTGGCCTATGTCTATCAGCTGAAACGTTATGAGAAATTGGGCGGTGCGAGTCCGGTCATGCCAAGCGAACTGCCCGTCCCTAAAGATCTGGATCCAGCCAATGCCAAGGAAGAGGGGAGTTAGGTCGGACTTCATTGTGTGTCGTCGGGCTGAAGCCCGACCTACAGGGCGGTGGTTGGTAGGTCGGGTTTCAACCCGACAGGGGGAGGACAGGTTTTTGCTGAAGCCCGAAACTGCCCCCCCCGTAGATAGGGTTAAACCCCGACCTACAACTAAAGAAAACGGAATGACAGCCGATAAGTACGAATGAGATTGAGCTGATTAGGTTTGGAGGGGTTATGAAAGTTGTCATCATTGACGATGCACAGATCAACGTGACCTTGTTGCAACATTTGTTGCGCAAGTTGCCGGATTGCGAATCGGTGTGTTTTACCGATCCCGTCGCGGCACTGTCTTGGTGTTTGGAGAATGAGCCCGATCTGGTCGTGGTTGATTACATGATGCCGCAGCTCAATGGCACCGAATTGACTGTGCGTTTCCGTGAGAAATATCCGGATATTCCGGTATTGATGGTGACGGCGAACCATGAGAAGGAATTGCGGCACGAAGCTTTGCGTTTGGGGGTGAGTGATTTTTTGAACAAGCCGCTCGACAACGTGGAGTTCTTGGCTCGGGCTAAGAACATGTTGGCACTACGCAAGAGTTATTCATTGCTCTCCGACCGTGCAGCACATCTGGCTGATGAAGTGCGCAAGGCGACCGAATTGATCGTTGCGCAGGAGCGTGAGACGGTGTTCTGTTTGGCAAAAGCGGCCGAATATCGCGATCCAGAGACGGGGGCGCACATCTTACGCATGGCGCACTACTCGCGTTTGATTGCCGAGAATTTGGGGCTTTCGTCGGAACAGCAAGAATTACTGTTGGATGCAGCACCGATGCATGACATCGGCAAAGTGGGTACGCCCGATCTGATTTTGCTCAAACCCGGCAAGCTCACTGTCGATGAGTTCTCCATCATGAAGCAACATGCGGTTATCGGTTATGAAGTGCTCAATGCGAGTAGTTCGCCGATGCTCAAAGTGGCAGCTGAAATCGCCCACACGCATCATGAGAAGTTCGATGGCACAGGTTATCCGCGCGGTTTGAAAGGTACAGACATCCCTTTGTTTGGTCGTATCGTGGCCGTGGCCGATGTGTTCGATGCGCTCACTTCCGAGCGTCCTTACAAGAAGGCATGGAGTGTGGAAGAAGCGGCCGATTTGATACGTGAAGGTTCGGGCAAGCATTTTGATCCAACTTGTGTTGAGGCATTTTTTGGTACGTTCGACCAAGTTCTCGCCATCAAAAATAAATATATGGATGAAGAAATTGAACTCAGAGATCGTTCGCTGGATTGATTCGCACCGTTTTTGGTTAGGCGGGGTGATGATGGTCGCATTGCTTGCGACGGGTGTGTATTTTTGGCCCAAGATGGATGAGATCGATGAAGAGGCCACCATTGCACCGATGAGGGTCAATTTCAATGTGACGCGCCCTTTGCCGCATCAGATCAGGAATGATCCGAAGAAGGTTGAGCTAGGTGAAGCGCTCTTTAATGAAGTTCGTCTTTCAAAAGATGACAGCATTAGTTGTGCGAGTTGTCACAATTTAAAAACCGGGGGCGTTGATAATCGATATCGCTCGATCGGTGTGGCAGGCGGCATCGGCGCAGTGAATACGCCGACCGTGTTTAATAGTGTTCTGAATCCGGTGCAATTTTGGGATGGTCGAGCACCCACTTTGGAGGCTCAAATCGAAGGGCCGCTAAATCATCCGCAAGAGATGGCCTCGAACTGGAAACAAGTCGTTAGCAAGCTCACTCAGGATAAGCGTTATCCGCAACAGTTCAACGCGCTTTATTCCGATGGCATCACTGCGGAGAACATCAAAGATGTGATTGCCAGTTTTGAACGTTCTTTATTGACCCCCAACTCTCGTTTTGATCAGTACTTACGTGGTGATGAGGCTGCTTTGACGGAGACGGAGAAGGCGGGTTACCAATTGTTTCAATTCTATGGCTGCGCCTCTTGCCATCAAGGGGTGAATCTGGGGGGGAATATGTACGGGAAGATGGGCCTGACGGGAGATTATTTTGCCGACAGAGGCAATCTCACCGAGGCCGATAATGGCCGTTTCAATCTCACTCAAGAGCCCCATAACATGCACGAGTTCCGAGTGCCGGGTTTACGCAATGTGGCGTTGACCGCTCCCTATTTCCATGACGGTTACGCAGATACGCTGGAACAAGCGGTGGCGATCATGGCGAAATATCAATTGGGACGTCCGATGCCTGCTGAGGATGTAAAGAGCATCGTCGCATTCTTGAATACGTTGACGGGGCAATATCGTGGAGCACCGCTATGAGGCAGCTTCCACTGAAAGCGTTGTTCTGGTTGGCAGCGTTGGGACTGTTGGGTTGGCTATATGTGCAATCAATGCAGATCAGCATCCCCTTGCATGTGCGTATCGTGCAACATTTTGAGCAGCTGCATCAGCAGGATGCTCGCTTGAATCAGTTCGTTTTGCAATCACGATATGGTCAGCTCAAGAATTACGATCCCCTCGTGGATACCGAAAAGCATATTCTGAAATTACTTGCTACGATTGGTCGAGATAAGCCTGAACTGTTCAGCCAAGGTGAGTCGCCGATTCAACGCTCATACATACTCTACCAAGCATCGTTCAAATCCAAATTCGAATTGATCGAACGATTCAAGTCACACAATGCGGTATTGCGCAATTCATTGAGCTACTTTCCGGTGGCTGTCGGTGTGCATTTGGAAAGTGCGAAAACCGATCTGGCGCTGCGCTCTTTGTTACATGATTTGTTGGAAAAAGTGATGCTGTTCGATCACAACGCGAGCGATGGCTTGAAAGCCGCTATCCACGAAGATCTGCATCAATTAGAGAAGAAGTTGCCAGCGGGTAGTCCTATCCTGCTTGAATTGACGCGCCATACCGAGCTCATCCTTGAACATAAGAATGAGGTCGATGAGTTCACCCGTGAAATTACTCAAGCCGTCACGACAGAGCAAGGCAATAGTTTGCTGGAGCAATATAACGAGGACTTCACGCACCGCGAATATAGCGCCTCGCGTTATAAGTTATTGATGGCCTTGTTGTCGGTATTCATGCTGTGTTACGTGGCGTGGATTATGTCCAGCCTGAGTCAGGCGCGGAATACCTTGGCGGAATCTGTGCGTGAATTAGAGTTTCAGAAATTCGCTTTGGATCAACATGCCATCGTGAGTGTTGCAGACAGTGCGGGCAAGATTGTTTATACCAACGATAAGTTCGCTGAGATCAGTCAATACACGCGTGAGGAGTTGATAGGTCAAGACCATCGCGTGTTGAATTCGGGGTATCACCCCAAGGCGTTTTTCCAAGAGATGAGGACGGTGATTGGACGCGGTGACATATGGCGTAACGAGGTGAGGAATCGCCGCAAAGACGGTAGCGATTATTGGGTTGATTCGGCCATTGTGCCGTTCATGGATGAATCAGGTAAGCCAATCCGCTACGTGTCCATCGGATCGGATATCACTGCGCGTAAACAGGCTGACGCAGACATGCTGGCGGCAAAATTGGCTGCGGAAGAGGCAAGCCAAGCAAAGAGTGATTTCCTCGCCAATATGAGTCATGAGATTCGTACGCCGATGAACGGCATCATCGGAATGACTGAATTGACCTTGGACACGGACCTCAAACCTGAGCAAAGAGAGTATCTGGGGATGGTGAAAAATTCAGCGGATGCCTTGCTGGATATTGTGAATGACATTCTCGATTTTTCTAAGATTGAGGCGGGCAAGATGGGCCTCGAAGCTGTTGAGTTTTGTCCGCACAGTATGCTTTCGCAAAGTGTCCGTGCAGCTGCATTGCGCGCACATCAAAAGGGGTTGGAGCTGTTAATGGATATTGATCCGACGCTTCCTCGTCGCTTGTTAGGCGATCCCGGACGCTTGCGCCAGATCGTGTTGAACCTCATCGGCAATGCCATCAAATTTACTGAGCAGGGGGAAATTGTTGTGAGCGCATCATTGCGACCACTCCCCAATGAAACGAATAAGGTCATGTTGTGTTTGAGCGTGAGTGACACGGGAATCGGTATTCCTGCGGATAAGCAACAAGCGATTTTTGAATCGTTCTCGCAAGCGGATACCTCAACCACTCGTAAGTACGGCGGCACAGGATTGGGTCTCACTATCTGTACGCGTTTGGTCGCGTTGATGCAAGGTTCAATCCGTGTCGAGAGCGAAGTGGGTAAAGGCAGTACATTCCATGCGCAAGTGGTATTGGCTTGCCCTGATGAGGAGGCGCAATCGCAGCTCGATAGTTCGCAGTTAATGGGGCGGCCGGTTTTGGTGGTGGATGACAACGAGATGGCGCGTGTTATCACAACTAAGTTATTGCATTCGTTTGGTATGCGCCCTGTGGCGGTTGCTGAAGTTGACCAAGCGAGTTTGGAAGTGGCACGTGCGGGTGCGGCAAGTGACGATTTCGCCGTGGTGTTGATTGATGCCAATATGCCACAAGCAGATGGATTTGCAGTCTTGGAACAGATACGCAAGCTTTTGCCCTCGGTGCCGTCGATCATGATGCTGACCGCAGATAAACAGGGCGTGGATGCGCTGCGCTGCGAGACAGCATCCGTATCAGCCAGTGTGCTCAAGCCGTTCACTCAGTTTGAGTTGCTTGTTGCATTGCAGAGTGCACTGGGCCTTGCGGATGCGCAGGAGGCACAACAGGTTACACAACGTGCAATCCAGCAGAGCAAACGTAATCTACACATCTTGCTTGCCGAAGATAACAAAGTGAATCAAATATTGGCGGTGCGTTTGTTGCAAAAATTCGGACACGAGGTCGAGGTGGCGGACAACGGTTTGATCGCGGTGGATAAATGGCAGCAAGGTGGTTACGACCTCATTTTGATGGATGTCGATATGCCTGAGCTCAATGGTTATGACGCGACCGAACAGATACGGCTAATCGAACTGGAAAGCAGTGGACATGTGCCCATCATTGGATTGACAGCGCATGCGATGCAGGGCGCGCGCGAAAAATGTTTGAGCCATGGTATGGACGCATACTTGACCAAGCCAATCAATACACAAGCGTTGTGGCTGGAGTTGGAAAGCATCGGAGTGTCTCAAGGAGAGATCGTCGACCCTATGTCTTCTGCCATTCCTGCAGTGAGGCATCAGTTTGAGATCACACGCACGTTGGCAATGATGGGGGATGACGCTGAACTGTTCAGTGAGATGGTGCGGGTTTATTTAAAAGATTACCCCCTTTATCTAGAGAAGCTACAAGCCGCGATCAAGACGGGTGATGCAGATCAGATCCGTTATTTGGGGCATACCATCAAAGGGATGCTGTCGGCCTTTGCTGTGGACGAGATCGCGCTCATCGCTGAGCGGATCGAGCAACAGCCAGGGGTTGAGCATGGTGCGCACTATGCGGAGCTGGCTGAGGCATTGGATTGGTTGGCAGGCGAATTAACGATGCATCGAAATTTAATTGGAACACCAATTGCTGTTTAAACGGGAGGAAATATGAAAACTGCTCAGATACGTTGGACAGAAACATCGGGATGGGAAAATGCACCAGATTTTGCCGCAACGGCTAACTTGGTGGTGGTGTTTGCCGATGTCGAGTATTTTCAAAGTGCCGCTTGCTTTAACGAATTGCGTCAGCGTTTTTTGCAGGCTCATATCGTGGGGTGCTCATCCTCGGGAAGTGTATTGGGGGTGAATATTAGCGATGGTGATGTGGTTGCGACTGTTATCCAGTTAGAACGCAGTTCGGTGCGGCTGGCTTGGGCGGATGTGGAGGCGGGCGTAAGTGCGCAAGTGTTAGGTAAGCAACTAATGAGTGAATTGCAGGCAGATGATCTGCGTCATGTATTCGTTTTATCAGACGGATTGAATGTGAATGGCAGTGACTTGGCGCAAGGCTTGAATGCGGCAGGTATTGCGGTGACAGGTGGGCTGGCGGGGGATGGCACGCGCTTCGGAAAGACGTGGGTGATGGCGGATGGCCCTGCGCAGACAGCGCGTATCGCCGCACTGGGTTTTTACGGCGATATCAAGATAAAGAGCGGTTGCTTTGCGGGCTGGGAAGAGTTTGGGGCAGAACGTGTGGTGACGAGATCAACGGCAAACGTGGTGTTTGAGATCGACGGTGAACCCGCGCTCAAGTTGTACAAAAAATATTTGGGTGAGATGGCCGCTGAACTACCTGCTAGTGGATTGCACTTTCCTTTGAGTATCCAAGCCAACAAAGCGGCAACGCCGCTGATACGTACTTTGCTTGCTGTGGACGAGGCGACACAAAGCCTGACGTTCGCAGGCGATGTGCCGCAAGGTTATTTATGCAAATTGATGCGCACCAATTTGGATAGTTTGATTGATAACGCAGGTTTGGCAGCTGAGGCGGCGCAGCCTGCGGATAAGGCCGCGAATGGATTGTGCTTGGTGGTCAGTTGCGTGGGGCGTCGCTTGGTGATGGGGCAGCTTACCGAAGAGGAGTTGGATATTGTTCAGGCGCAACTTGGCGCTGCCACCACGATCACGGGCTTCTATTCTTATGGTGAATTGGCGCCATTTAGCGACGTGATGCGCTGTGAGTTGCACAACCAAACGATGACGCTCACCACGCTTTATGAATAGGATATAGCCATGCATCGCTTGCTCGAACGCCAATTGCGGCGTCACCTTGGAAAGGACTTCGCGCCCGACGAGGCGCTACGTCCTTTGTTTGAAACCATCGATAGCTATTATCACGAGGTGGATAAAGAGCAACGTATGTTGCAGAACGTGTTGTTGATGAACACGACTGAGCTGAACGCCGTTAATGAACGTATGCGTTTGCAAAATGCGGAGATGACGCGCACGTTGCTCGACACCTTGAGCGACGGGGTGTATGCCACTGATGCATTGGGTAATCTCACCTTCATGAATGCGGCGGCGGTAGCCGTGCTGGGTTGGCAAGAACAAGAGTTGATCGGCAAAGCGATGCACAAGATGGTGCAACATCACCAGTCTGATAGCGGGGTGATGATTGAGGAAACCAGTCCGCATCTCAAAGTGATCGAAAGTGGCAAGCCGATCGATGGTAATGGTTTCTTTGTGGCGTGTGATGGGCGTTTTATCCCCATCGAGTTTCGATCTCGTCCGATCACTTCTGAGGGAACCCTGACAGGCGTGTTGGTCTCGTTCCAAGATGTCAGTTCACGACAGCAAGCGGAAAGTGATCTTCGGTTTGCTTATGCACGCATCCAAGCGACCTTGAGTGAGCTGGAGTTCCAGAAGCATGCGCTGGATCAACATGCCATTGTGAGTATCGCCAATCCAGCAGGCAAGATCGTTTATGTGAATCAGAAATTCGTCGACATCAGTCTATACAGTGCCGATGAATTGCTTGGGCAGGACCATGCGATGTTGAATTCGGCTTATCACCCGCATGGCTATTTCGCCGAGATGTGGCGCGTGATCTCGAAAGGTGAGATATGGCATGGCGAGATCCGCAATAAGCGCAAAGACGGGACGTTCTATTGGGTTGAATCGACCATCGTGCCGTTCTTAGATAAGCAAGGCGAGCCGATTCAATACATCTCGATACGTACGGACATCACGGCACGCAAAGAAATGGATCAACGCCTGCAAGATCAAAGCGCCTTTTATGAGCACATCACCGAGACATTGAGTGAGGGCTTGTATGTGCAGGGGGCGGACGGCAATTGTGTATATATGAACTCGGAAGCGGAGCGCTTGCTGGGTTGGACGCGCACAGAGTTCATTGGCATGCCCGTGCATAGAACGATCCATCATCTGAATCCGGATGGCAGTCATTTACGTGGGCGCGATTGCCGCATCATGTTGGATCTGCTGGCACAGGGGACATCTCATATCGACGATCAAGTCTTTGTCGGTAAGGATGGTAAAGCTTTCCCCGTAGAGGTTTCTTCGCAGGCTATCTTAAAGGATGGGGAGATCGAAAATGTGGTGGTTGCTTTCCGCGACATCTCAGATCGCAAGAAAAATGAGTTGTACATTCAGCTGACACAGCAACGGCTCAACTTGGCCTTGGATGGCTCTAATCTTGCGTTGTGGGATTGGGATATCGAGAGTGATCGGATCTATCTGGGGGGCAAGTGGGCCGAGATGTTGGGGCGCACGGCAGACGAGACATTTGTGACAATTGAACGATTGTTCAATGACATCCATCCGGATGATCGTTTGCGCACCCGTATGGCACTGGCACCTGCGCTAAAAGGGGAACTTGAATTCTATTCTGCTGAGTATCGCTATGCCCTAGGTGATGATAAGTGGATATGGGTGCACACCCACGGTAAGGTGGTGGAACGCGACGAACAGGGACGCGCACTGCGTATGACGGGAACCAATGCCGACATCACTGAGCGTAAAGAAGCGGAAGAGGTGATGCGTCAGTCAAGGTTGGCAGCAGAGCAGGCGGCGAAAGTGAAGAGTGATTTCTTGGCCAATATGAGTCACGAGATTCGTACGCCAATGAACGGCATCATCGGAATGACTGAGTTGGCGTTGGATACGGAGCTCACCCGTGAACAGCACGAATATTTGTCCTTGGTGAAGACTTCGGCAGATTCCTTGCTGCATATCGTGAATGACATCTTGGATTTCTCTAAGATCGAATCCGGAAAAATGGATGTCGAAGAGATCGAATTCTCGCTTGAGCAGATGTTGCGCGAGACCATGAAGTCGCTCGCTATCCGTGCGCATCAAAAACAGTTGGAATTATTGTTACACGTCTCGCCTGATGTGCCTGATCGTTTGCTGGGTGATCCGGGGCGGTTGCGCCAAGTGTTGGTTAACCTCGTTGGCAATGCGATCAAGTTTACCGAGCTGGGTGAGATCGAAGTGTCGGTGGCATGCGAAGGCGAAGTCCAGGGTATGCGGTCCAAGTTGAAGTTCTCAGTACGCGATACGGGTATTGGCATTCCCAAAGATAAATTCAATGCGGTGTTCGCTTCGTTCTCCCAGGTCGATACTTCAACGACACGAAAATACGGTGGCACAGGTCTGGGGCTGACGATCTCGTCGAATCTGGTTGAATTGATGGGGGGGCATCTAGACCTAGAGAGTGAAGTTGGACAGGGCAGTATTTTCCATTTCACTTTGAATATGCAGACGGTGTCGAACATGCCGTTAGCGAAGTATCAGCGTACCGGCAGTATGGCGGGCATGCGTGTGTTGCTGGCTGACGATAACGCGACCAATCGTAAGCTGCTACAAGAGATGTTGCTGAGTTGGAAGATGCATCCGACTGCTGTTGCGAATGGCGAAGAGGCATTGCGTGAATTGGCGAATGCCGCAGAGGCGGGACAGCCCTATGCTATGGCACTGCTGGATGTGCAGATGCCGGGCATGGATGGTTTTGAATTGGCTGGGCGCATCCGCAATCATCCTGAATATGCCGGTGCAACGGTGATGATGCTGACCTCGGAAGGACAACGTGGGCATGCCGCAGTTTGTCGTGAATTGGGGATCGCGAGCTATTTGATGAAACCTATCTCACAGTCCGAATTGTTGGATGCGATGATGACCGCTTTGGGTAATCCTCCGGAAGCAGAGACACCGCTGATCACGCGTCATTCATTGCGTGAATCTAAGCGCCAACTCAATTTGTTGGTGGCGGAAGACAATCTGGTGAATCAGACCTTGGCGATACGTCTTCTCGAAAAGATCGGTCATAAGGTGACGCTCGCTAACAACGGCATCGAGGCGATACAGCAGTGGCAAGCACAAAGTTTTGATGCGATTTTGATGGATGTTGATATGCCAGAGATGAATGGTTATGAGGCGACTTTACGTATCCGTAAAGAAGAGCAAGGTACGGGACAGCATGTTCCCATTGTTGCGATGACTGCCCACGCGATGCAGGGCGCGCGTGAAGAATGTCTACGCCACGGTATGGATGGTTATGTGACGAAGCCTATCGATACCGAGTTGTTGTGGCGTGAATTGGATAAGGTTGCACAGGGGATGGGTGACAAAACGGTTGAGATGATACAAGCGACGGGGGATATCGTGGTTGCTGATTTTGCGAGTGCGCGGGTGACGATGGATGACAGCAAAGAGTTGTACGACGAGATCGTGCGTCTGTTCTTTGAGGATACCCCCGCGCAGATGAAGAGCATCGCTGACGGATTGGCGCAACATGATTTGCAAGCGATTCGCCATGGGGCGCATGCCATCAAAGGCATGGTCGGTATTTTTGGTGCAGAACGAACGATGCAAGCCGCCGTGAATGTCGAAACGATGGCGGGGCAGGATGGTTGTGAAGCAGCGATTGCCGATCTGGTTGCCGCACTGGCAGAGTTGGAAGCAGCGATTCGTGCTTACGAGTGGTGATTAAAGATCGCGCGGGTCATTCGCCCTGTGCGATCTTTTGTTTGGCTAGAGCGGGGTTTGCAGCAAAGTATCGTTTTATCCCGCCTAATATGGCGCTCGCCATCTGATCTTGATAGTCCTCATCATTCAGGCGTCTTTCTTCATCGGGATTGCTGATGAAAGCGGTCTCAACCAAGATCGAGGGCGTATCAGGCGACTTCAGTACAGCAAACCCTGCTTGTTCTACATGACCGCTATGTAATTCGTTGATGTCTCCCAATCCTTTGAGTACATGCTTGGCTAGTTTCAGGCTGTCATTGATGGTGGCGGTTTGTGATAGGTCGAGCAGTGTGCGTGCCAGATAGGGATCTTTGATGGCGAGATTCACACCGCCGATGAGGTCGGCTTCATTTTCTTTCTTCGCCAGCCAACGTGCTGAGGCGCTAGTTGCACCCCGTTCAGACAAGGCGAACACAGACGAACCGCGTGCATGAGGTTTGACGAAGGCATCAGCATGTATCGAGACAAATAAATCTGCATGGGCTTTGCGCGCTTTTTCGACCCGCCCACCAAGTGGGATGAAGTAGTCGCCATCTCTGATCAGAATGGCGCGCATGCCTGCGACCTTGTCGATCTGTAACTTGAGTTTGCGTGCGATGGCGAGCGTGACATTTTTTTCATGCGTGCCGCGATGTCCATGTGCGCCAGGGTCTTCACCCCCATGCCCTGCATCCAAAGCGATGATGAGCATGCGCGTAGTGAGTGATGGAATTGTTTTACTCGGCGCAGGCATCGGTGTTGGACGGGCTGGCGGCAGGGGGCTTGATGGTGCTGCGAGGGGGGCTGAAGCTGCCGCAGGTTCACTGACGGCGAGTTTATTTTCACCTTGTTGTGCAAGCGCCATCAGTGGATCGAGCGAGACGGCAGGGTACACATCGATTAGTAGGCGATGTCCATATTCGGCAACTGGCTTGAGATTGAACATCTGAGGTTTCGCCTCAGCTTTGAGATCGAGGACTAAACGGACGACGCCGGGCTTGAAGCGGCCAACACGCAGGCTTTTGATATACGGATCGTCGGCGCCTATCTTGCCAATGAGCGTGTTCAGTTCTGCATTGATTTGGACATCCTCCAAATCGATGACCAAACGATCGGGATTTTTGATCGCAAAAAGTTTGTACGAGATCGGTTGCTTCGATTCGAGCGTGAGGCGCGTGTAATCTTGCGCGGGCCAGATCCGTGCAGCGCTGATAGCGATCTCTGCATGGGCGCAAGGCAACCATGTACTGACGGCAATAACGATTAGGCGTGCAAGGTGTTTAAACATTGTTCACCTAGATTGGAAAAAGCGCTGATTGTGACCGTGCGCCCTTGCAGCAGTATGTCAAAAGCGATCACGATATCGGCCGCAGGCAGCAATTGACCAGCTAGCTCGGGCCATTCCACCATACATACATTGTGACCATCGAACTCGTCACGAAAGCCGGCGCTCTCCCATTCTTCTTCATCTCGAAAACGATAAAGGTCGAAGTGGCGCAGTTGCAACCCTCCGGCTTCATAGCGCTCGATCAAGGTGTAGGTCGGGCTTTTTACGCGGCCTTCGTAACCGAGTGTTTGTAACACGGAACGGACAAAAGTCGTTTTACCAGCCCCCAGATTGCCATCCAGATAGATTACGACGCCAGCTTGCAAGGTGCGCGCAAAACGCGCGGCTAAAGCCGTGGTCGCCGCCTCATCCGCCAAATGGATAGCGAGTGTTTGCCGTGCGGCAGACTGTTTCATCACATCACTTCGGCTATGATTCGGTACATGCAAAACGGCTCACCTCAAATCGATTACGACGCACTCTCAAAACGCATCAAAGCGTGGGGGCATACTCTGGGTTTTCAATCGGTGGGTATCAGCGATACCCATTTAGCTTCAGCCGAAAAACACCTGTTGCAATGGCTTGCAGACGGGCATCACGGCGCGATGGATTATATGGCAAAACATGGCGCCAAACGTGCACGCCCAGCCGAGTTGGTGCCCGGAACGTTGCGCGTCATCTCTGTGCGCATGAACTACTACCCCGAGCATGCGAAAGACACGAATGCGGTGTTGCAACACGCTAGTCGTGCCTTCGTATCACGTTACGCGTTAGGCCGTGACTATCACAAGGTGTTGCGTAGTCGATTGGAAAAATTGGCGCAGCAGATCCGTGATGAAGTCGAATGCCAGTGCCGTGTATTCACCGACAGTGCACCCGTGCTGGAAGTGGAGTTGGCGCAGAAAGCGCAGCTTGGCTGGCGCGGTAAACACACATTATTGTTGTCGCGTGAACAAGGTTCGTGGTTCTTCTTGGGGGAGATATTCATCGACCTGCCGCTGCCCGTCGATGTACCGCAGGAGAATCACTGCGGTACATGTAATGCCTGCATCAGCATCTGCCCTACCCAAGCCATCACGGCGCCTTATCAGCTTGATGCGCGACGCTGCATCTCTTACCTCACTATCGAACTCAAAGGCAGTATCCCCGTCGAGCTACGCCCCCTCATGGGTAATCGCATCTACGGCTGCGACGATTGCCAACTGGCGTGCCCGTGGAATCGCTTCGCGCAAAAAACTGTCGAACCCGACTTTGCTATTCGCAACGGTTTGGATGACGTTAGCCTCATCGAACTTTTTGCGTGGGATGAAGCAACTTTCCAAGCGAGACTGGCGGGTAGCCCCATCTACCGTATCGGCCACGAGCAATGGTTGAGGAATATCGCCGTTGCACTTGGAAACGCTCCCAAAACAGCAGACATCATCACAGCCCTACAAATGCGCGCTCAATACCCATCCCACATCGTTCGAGAGCATGTGGAATGGGCGCTTCACAGGCATCTAGGGGGATAAATTTCTTGACAATTCTAGCCGCTCCCCTAAAATGCGCGCCTCTTCCGGGTCGTTAGCTCAGCTGGTAGAGCAGCGGACTCTTAATCCGTTTGTCGCAGGTTCGATCCCCGCACGACCCACCAATGAGAAAGGCCTCGCAGAAATGCGAGGCCTTTTGTTTTTCAGCGGGCAGATGAAATTGCTGGTTTTACTGTGGGGTGTTGGTGCTATACACTCATCGCTAACTTGGGTGATTGAATCCAACTAAACAACAATTTCTAGAAAGGTGACGGTATGGCTTTCGAAAATTCGAAGACGAGAATCAAGTCTGCAATGGTGATTTACGAGCTTGAACGCGAACTCGGTCGATATGTTAGAGAGCGCCCCCATAATGTTGCAACTAGCCCTACTGGGCGCGATATTCTCCTTCGATCAGGTAATGTTTTGAACGCAAGCAACTCTGAGTTGGTTGGTTCAATTGTTGAGAATTCGTACCTAGATGAAGCTTTAAGGCTCGCAACCGATGCCTCTCGTGGGACGGCAGATGAAAGGCACATTTCGCAATTAAGGAAGCTTGTTGAGACGTTGGAGATTTTTGATATTCGAAATGCAGTCAGCCATCCCAATCGAACATTCCCTGAGTGCTACTGGTATCGATGTGCTGCTATAGCTGCAGACCCCACAGTTGACGCGTTAAATTTTGTTGAGGTATCAAGGGCTTTTCAGAGTGCCTTAGCAGGGAATATTGATGAACCTCCAGAAGACTGGCTTTATCAGCGGCAATGGATAACGCCAAACGGTCTTCCAGAAGAGTTCGAACATTCAGTAACGGGGCTTTTTGGGCGAACCAAGGATATTGTTCGGCTTAATAAGGAACTTAGGAATTCAAGATCATCCCTGATTGCAGTGATTGCTAGAGGAGGTATAGGAAAAACGAGTCTGGTTTTGCAGGCACTTTCTGATTTTTGCCTATCGTCGGATTCTACGTCCTTCTCAGATGGTGTGGTCTATGTCTCTCTCAAACAAGAACGTCTCTCACACGAGGGACTTCAAGTCCTCGATGCCCCTTCGACCATAGCAGAAGTTAAAAGCATACTTTGTACTCAGGTAAATCAATTGCTGGGTTTTGAAGCAAGAGATTTTGAGGAATGCGTCAGTCATGCGAGTAATAAAAAACTATGGTTATTTGTGGACAACTTAGAAACCCTACTAAGGGATTCCCCTCTCTCTTTTAGTGAGTTTTATGATTCACTCCCCGCTCAATGGAAGGTGATTGTTACAAGTAGAATCCCTGTTGATGGTGGAAAAAACATTCCTATTGAGGCTCTTGAAGAAACTGGCGCCTTCGCATTTTGTAGGCAATATTTCGAATCAAAAGGGCATCCTATTTCTGATGCTGAATTGATTCAGCGCATAATTACTGGCTGTCAATTTAACCCTTTAGCTATCAGATTAGTAATTGATTCATTTATTGCGGGAAAAGACATTTCATCCTCGCTTCAAGACACAACAGAAGAGGTTACAAGTTTTTCTTTTGCAAATTTGTTGGAAGCGCTTTCTGATGATGCCAATAATGTGTTGGAAGCACTTTTTGTGATTGATCGCCCCACTAGAAGTGAGCTATGTGAAGCCCTTGAGGCAGATTTGGATCGGGTTTCATCGGCTATAGCAGAGCTTGTGCGAACTTCTTTAGTCTTGCGTTCAGATAATGAGGCAGGAGAGGTTTACATGCTGGGCACATCCATTAGGGAGTTGCTTAGATCGAGTCCTCGCAACAGAAAAGTTAGAAGTTCAACTTTAGAATGGGTCCAAAAAACCCGAGCTTCAGCCGCTGAGGCGCTGAGGAGGCAGGTTGAAAAAAATGTATCAATTTTGGATATTCTTTATGTTCCTACGGGCACGAATTCGTCTCTTATTCCTCTCGCAGGGCAAATTAGTGCTGCAACAAAGAAGAGAGATTTGCGGACACTCAGTCAACTCGAAATAAAGATGAGAAGCTTGTTGGAGGGCAATCCATCTTCTTCATTTCTTCATAGGTTATACGGGAAAGTATTAGTCGGATTGGATGATTTGCAAGGTGCTGAGAAGCATTTTCGTAAGGCAATCTCAATTGACCCTACTGATCCAGCACCCAAGCTTGCCATCGCAATACTGCTCCAAAGGATGCAGGGGCTTGACGAAGCTTATGCCTACTGCAAAGAATTAATTGATGCTGGTTGGGGGGAGGCAGGGAAGGCAGGCTTAGAGGCCAATAGCGTTTGGCGGCAATATCTGACCATACTCAATTTTCGAGAGGAATTGGACTTGGTATTTTCATATACGCAGAACTGGAAGGAAGCGAAAAAATCCCCATCTGTTTTTGGTGTATCACGGGCATCAGCATACCGCCGTTTGGCAGATAAGGAATTTAGAGTAGGCACTTTTGATTGGATGAGAATCGAAAAATTCATTTGTTCCGCAGCTCAGAACTTAAGTGATGTTTTGAAAATTGATGGCCCATCAAGACCTGCTCAGAATGAAATCAAGAAATTGGTAAACGAGCTTGATTATTACGTGGGTAAGCGCCATGTATTTTCTGAAGAATCAAGTAAATTGATCTCTGAATTTCTAAATCAGAACAGAACTGAAATTCTTCAAATTTGTGAAGTGAACTTGGCGCAACTCATTTCAAGATTCGACGTTAAACAAGCCTCTGCTCAATTTAAGTCGACTATTAACTCGGTTGGTGGGAATGGGAATTCACCTTCAAGAGAGGAAATGGAAGCTAAGGGATTTACTATGGTCACTGTCAAGTATTTGCCGAAATCAGATGGTTTCCCGAATTATGTATTTGCAAATGATAAAAACTCAAATTCTTACTATTTAAATGTAGATGCTTTTGAGGATGGAAATTGGAGGGAGTGGGTTTTTGTAGAAAAAGGGACTGAATTGGCCATCAAACATCAGGGCAACAATACAGGTACAGCAAGAAAAGCTACAGAAATCCGAAAACTTCGATAGCTTCGCTTCAGTACCCGTCGTATAGGCCGTCGAAATCTTTCTTGAAATATTCCAGCACTTTGGCGCGTTTCACTTTGAGAGTGGGGGTCAACAGCCCATTCTCGATGCCCCACGCTTCGTTTAATAAGGCGATGCGTCGGATGCGGGCGTAACCGGGGAAGCCTTGTATCAACTGGGTGACGCGTTGCAGCGCGTAGGCTTTTGCTTGTGGTGCATGCAGACTATCCGGCCAATCGGTAGGCAGCCCGCGTTCTTGCATTGCGGCTGTCCAGCGTTCACGGTTCACCACGGCCATTAGTCCGAGGTAAGCCTTGCCTTCACCCACGACCATCACTTGTTCGAACAGCGGGTCTTTCAATATGGCGGCTTCCATATCGCTCGGTGGCATTTTTTCGCCATTGGAAAGGACGATTATTTCTTTGATGCGCCCGGTGATGGTGATGTGGCCTTGCTCGTCAATGCGCACCACATCACCAGTGTTGAGCCAGCCATCTTTGGAGAGTACCTCTTGGGTTGCACGCGGATTGTTCCAGTAACCTTTCATCACGCTTGGGCCGCGTACTTCCAAGGCGTCGTGTTCGCCCAAGCGGATTTCAAAATTGCTCAAAGCTTTGCCGACACTGCTGGGCAGATTGTCTTGGAGAGAGTTCACACTGATGACGGGGCTGGTCTCGCTCAAGCCGTAACCTTGGATGATGGGCACGCCTAAGCCGATGAAGGTGCGCGCATTGTGCGGTGAGAGTGCTGCCCCACCCGCTAGGGCGAGGCGTAAGCGGCCCCCGAGGCGTGAAGATAATTTGTCTGCGATCAGTGGTTTGAGGAGTGGCCAGAGCAGGTGTCTGGGATGCCAATGGCTACGACTCTGTGCATATTCAAATCGGCTATACCCTACGTCGACTGCCAAGGAAAACAGGCGTTGTGCGAGTGGCGTGTCTTTGTCTAGCTTAGCTTGCAGGCCCGCTTGGATGCGTTCAAAGATGCGCGGCACAGTGATGAGAACGCTCGGACGTATCAGTGCTAAGTCTTCTTGGAGTTGCTGTACCGAGCGTGCATAGGCAACGGTTGCGCCAGCGATAACGGGAACGTAATAGCCACCCGTACGTTCAAGTGCGTGTGACAAAGGTAGGAAAGATAAAAAGACATCGCTGGGGAAAATATCAAAACGTTGCAACGCAGCAGAGGCATTGCTGAGTAGATTGCGGTGAGTCAGCATCACGCCCTTTGATTTACCTGTCGTGCCGGAGGTGTAGACAATCGTAGCCAGTGAGTCTGGGTCGGTCACGCAGTGTTGAAATTCGCTGGGTGTGTCGGATAGCCATTCATCGACGCCTCGCAAGCGTTCATCATTATCACCTTCGGGAGGAGTGCGCAGTGTGACGATGCGTTGTAGCGAATCGATATTTGCGCAAGCTTCATGAAGCGGGTGCCAATGTGTTGCATTGTCGATGAGCACTAATTTGGCTCCCGAGTCTTGTAAGACGTGTGCAACATTTTCCGGGCGGTCTGATGTGTAGAGGGGCACGGTCACCAAGCCTAGGCCAAGCGCAGCTTGGTCGAACATCACCCATTGCGGGCTATTCTTTAACATGATGGCGACGCGGTCGCCAGCTTGTAATCCTTCGTGGCGCATCGATGCTTGCCAGCATGCAATCTGCTGTTCCATTTCGCGCCACGATAATTCACGCCATTCGCAGGCGTGGTCATCAAAGTAGCGATAGGCGACGTGATCGGGGGTGCGTCGCGTGCGTTCGTGGAATAGGCTGTCTAAAGTTTGCACGGCATCTTGCGAGATGATGTCGGTCTTTGCGCTCATGTGTTTCTCCCTGTTGTGATGTTCCGTCTCTATGGACGGTGATCTTTAAAACTCTATCGATGGACGTATCACGAACGTCAACTTATTCGCGCTTGTATCTTTCAATATTCCAGAATATTCGTCGGGGCTGGTCCAGATGAAACCCGCGCTGAAGGTTGGGATATATTTGTTGTCTAGGAGTGGAATCTTCTTTCCCGCGATCAGTTCCGAGCGCACCAGTTGGCCTCCGTGTTGCAGGAAGTGTAGGCGAAAATCGAGGTTGGTGTTTTCTAGCCAAGTGAGGTATTGGGAGCGCAGATCGGTGTTGTTGCGATGCAGGTTGAGGTACGTCACATTGTTCACATCGGAATTGCGGTTGAACTTGCCGCCGACGCGAAAACTCCATGAGAGCTTCTCATCGTCATAGTCTAGTTTGCCCTTGATCTTCCACTCCAGTTCACACCATTCATCATCTACCAAGGTGTTGCTTTTGATGTGCTTGTTGCCTGCGCTGAAAAGGTAGCCGGTGTAGCCGTAGTTGTTGCCTTTACGTTTTTCTTTGGGGCGCTTCAGTTTGGCCACATTGCCAAAAAAGAGAGAGACCGCCCATGGCTCTTGGAAGCCAGCGGTTAGCGATTCGATGATGTTGAAGTTGCCACCGATGTCGCTCTGTTTATAGAAGTCCGGCGTGTGCTTTTTGAGATAGGTACCCAACAGTGGCATGGGATACATGCTCGCCTCGACCAACATGTATTGCGGCACTAACGAGCCTTTGATGATTTCGCGCAATATGACCGCTTCACTATTGGTCTCGATGGTTGGGATGGGGCGGTGTGTCAGAGGAATGTTGTAGCCCATATCGGTGTAATAGGGGTCTACCTCATACACGAACTCAGGCTTCGCTTCAGTTGCCATTTCACCATCGCCATCCTCTTCACTCGCTTGAGTAGAGCTGACGCAACAAAGCACCAAGCAACATGCGATGGCAAAAAGTCGGGCTGGATGCGGATGCATCCGTGTGAGCGAGATGGGCATGGGGCAGGATTCTAACTGCTGAATCCTGCTTTGGGGCGTCCATGCCACTGGGCATTCGGTTAAGCCGTTGGAGCGTTGCGGCAACAGTCCCTCCCCCTTGCAGGGGGGAGGGGGCGCGGTAATGGCGCTTATCTCGCTGTCGATTTAGAGATGGCGATAGCGGGGCTCACATCGCGTCGCAATATCTTGCCATTTTTGGTGCGAGGGAAGTCTTTAGCGATGTACAGCGTCTTCGGGGCTTTGTAGGCGGCGAGGTGTTCACGTCCGAAGGCCAACAACTCATCTGCCGTGGTTGTGCTGCCCGGATGCAGGATGGCGTAGGCCACGACCAGCACTTTATCCTTTTCGATCTCTTCACCCACCGAGGCGCAATCGGCGACCGCAGGATGTGACTTCAACACACGCTCGATCTCGTATGGCGAGACGCGATAACCGAAGCTCTTGATGATGTCGTCCTTGCGCCCTAAGAACCAGATGTAGCCATCGGCATCGTAGCGCGCGTAGTCGCCCGTGAAGAACCAGCCGTCATGGCGCAACTTGGCGGTCTCTTCGGGCAGGTTCCAATATTCCAAGAACAAGCCGGGGTCGTTGTCGGGCACACTGATCATGCCTTCCTCACCTGTGGCGACTGGCTGCAAAGTTTCTGGGTCTAGCAGTTGGATGGCGTGGCCGGGTTGCGGGAAACCTGCCGAGCCGGGACGTATCGGGCGCGACTTGGTTTGGCACAGGTAGTAAGAGAACTCCGACATGCCGACCGCTTCGTAGATGTCCACACCAAATCGTTCGCGCCATTGCGTCAGCACTTCATCCGACAGATGTTCGCCCGCACTCATGCAGTGGCGCAGGCTGGGCACGTCGGCTTGGGTGAGGTCGCTCTTCTGCACGATCTGGCGATAGATGGTCGGCACCCCCACGAAGATGGTGGCGCTATGTTTCTTGATGAGACGCGGCCATGTGTTCGCGTCGTTCTTACCTTCATGCACGATGACAGTCTTGCCGAGATACAGCGGGTCCATCAATCCAGAACCCAACACATAGGTCCAGTTGAATTTGCCCGAGTGCATGATGCGGTCGCCTTCTGGCGCGAAGTCGAACCAATACGTCGAAGCCGGTGTGCGGCCGATCATGGCGCGATGCGCATGCAACACGCCTTTGGGATAACCCGTCGTGCCCGAGGTGTACACCAGATAGGCAGGGTCGGTCGCTTTGGTGGGGTGTGGCGCTTCCCACTGCTTGATGGCGGCCAATGCGGTGTCGAGGTCTTGCACATCCAATCCGGCGACGGTCTCTACCGCACCGGGGCCAGAGAGCAGAACGTGGCGCAGATTGGCCGCATCATGCAATTTGTCTTTGAGGGTCGTCCATGCGGCTTTGTCGGTGACCAGTACGGAGGCACCGGAGTCTTGTGCCAGATACACCACCTCTTCAGCGGTGAGCAAAGTCGAGGTTGGCACCGCGATTGCGCCGCGCTTCATCGCACCGAGGAAAGCGGTGGGGTAGTCCAAGCTATTCGGCAAACGTACCAACACGCGTTCACCCACGCCCACGCCGAGCTCGCGCAACACTTGGCCGAAACGACTCGTGCGTTCAGCCAGACCTGCGAAGGTGATTTGCGAGGTGCCGAGCTTGTCGTCCTCTACGATCATGGCGATGTTGTCGGCGGCAGGTTTGCCCAGATGCGCATCCGTGCAGGCGACGCCGATGTTGAAGAACTCAGGGACTTGCCACACCCAAGGGGCGAATGGTTTGAAATTGGACATGTTGCCTCCTAAAGGATGATGCCGTACGGCCAGTTCTCACGAACCACTTGAGCTGGCATGAGTTTAAGAACGGTGAGCGCGAATTCGGTGTCGGCAGGGGTGAGGGCACGCAAGGAATAGGCGCGCAACAAAGTCTGCAAAGCCTTGCCGAACATTGGTGGGTCTAGCATTTCGCCTTCGAACTTGATGGCGCCACCTAGTAAGGCATCAGCTTCGATGGCCGCTTTCAATATTTTGATCTTGGTGGCGACTTCACTGGGGGAGGGGGTGTAGGCGACCTTGCACAGATGGATGTGCGCGGGATGGATGACTTGCTTGCCCGTCAAACCGTTGGCCGCTTCTTGGCACGCATGTTTATAGACGATGTGTGATTCGTTCTCGCCATGCAAGTCCAACCAGCGACGTACATCGTGCGGCTCTAAGAAATTGGTCGGCATGCTGCTAGAGCCGATCAGTGTCTCCACACCGCCGATGACACCCTTACCTGCGATACGTGCCTCGAACATGATCTGGTTGAGGAAGTACTTCAGCTCTTCCGTCCAATGCTCGGGCGTGATCTGGATGCCCATCGCTTTAGAGAAGTCGTGGATACCGAATACCACGTGTTTCACCGTGCTGTACTGCATCAACTCGGGCGCGATCTTGAGCGACTTGGGGTGTTCGATGATGGGTTGGATGGTGATAGGGTGTGGGAGTCCTGCGAGGAAACTCGACAGATCGCGCACTTCCGGTGCGCCATAGGCTTCACCTGCCTTGGCTAACATCACCACGTCGATGTGTTCCGCCATGTCCTTCACCAGCGCCATATCCTTTTCGTATTCTTCAGTGCGGAATGGATTGACGCGAATGGCGATGGCCACCTCATGCCTGCGTTGGAAGTGAGGCAGCTCTTGTCGCAGCAACTGACGACTCAATTCTTTTTGGCGACAACCATCTTCCAAGTCGAAGATGAGCGTATGAGCATGGGTGGCATGCGCATGTTTTTTCATGCGCAACGCAGCCGATTCCAGATCTTCGTAGATACCTTGGGCGGGCGAATATTTGACGGGTGGGTAATACAGTTGGATGCCGGGCCAGTAGCCCCCTAGCATGCTGGTGTCGATATTTTTGTGTTTTTTCTCTTCGGTCGTCATATCGCCTCCTGTGCCACTCACTCAAGATGATTCAGATAATGATGCTCATTGGTCAGGCACATGCCCAAGCGCCACTCCATGGGTTTGTCACCATAGGTATAGGAGACACGTTCGATACGTAACAGCGGTGTGTGGGTCTTGATGTTGAGGATGGATGCCGTCGCCGCATCGGCACCGATTGCATTCAAACGTTCTTCCGCACGCACCATGCGGATGCCCAGCTGCGATTCATACATGCGATACATCGAGCCGTTGAACGATTCGATCAATGCGGAGTTCACGCCCTTAAAGTTGGCAGCAGGCAGGATGATGTGATCGAGGATGGTCGGCTTGTCTGCTAGCAGGAGCAGACGCTTGATTTCGATGATGGTGCTGCCCGTCTTGATGCCGAGTTGTTGCGCCACCTGAGCGGGGGCTTTACTGCGCTCGCAACTCAACAGACGATTGTCCAATAACTGCTTGCTCCCATCCGCTGCCACCAAGCGCAAGAAGCGCAACTTCACGCCATCTTCAGCGTGAGTCGCTACAAACGTACCTTTACCCTGACGACGATTGAGGATGTTCTCGGCAGCGAGTTCGTCGATGGCTTTTCTCACCGTACCTTGGCTCACACCGAACTGCGCTGCTAGCTCCATCTCGCTGGGGATGGGGTGGCCGGGGCTCCACTTGCCCGCGATCAGGCTTTGTGTGATCAGCGCCTTGATCTGCCGATAGAGCGGCTGAAACACAGGGGATGATTTGGTATCAGGCATGTCAGTCATGGATGGATGATGGATGGCGATATTTATAACATGCAAAAAATCACAAGTCCAGCATCTTATGTCTTATAGAAGATATAAGAATTTCATTGACACTGTTTTTGTGCGTGGCTAGAATCGGTCGGCGAATCAGGCAATGAGTGAGGTGCTGAATACGGCTTCAACCTCATAGTTGTGGAGGAGGCTGAACAAGTTCCCTCCCCCATGCAGGGGGAGGGCTTAGGGAGGGGGTAGACTCGTGGTGTTTTCACAATTCTTCCCACATACCCGCCTTTCCCTGCATGGGGGAAGGAGCAGGCGGCAGCTCATGTATTAAGGTGATGCAATGGTTCAAATGCAGTGAAACTCATTAGGGGAAGCCTATGAATAAATACTTTCGACCGCGCCGCTCGATGCTTTATGTGCCCGGCTGTAACACACGCTTTCTGGAAAAGGCGCGTACGTTGCCGGCGGATTCTCTGATCTTGGATCTAGGAGACCCTATCCTCATTGCGGCCAAAGAGGTTTCGCGGCAGAACGTGGTGGATGCTATCAAGCAAGGCGGGTACGGCGAGCGCGAACTCGTGGTGCGCGTCAATGACCTGACATCCCCTTGGGGGCATGACGACATCAAAGCAGTAGCCAAACTCGATATCGATGCCGTGCTGTTCACCAATATTGAAAGTCGGCAGAACGTGCTTGATGCAATCGATGCTTTGGATAAAGCCGGTGGGGAAGATGTACCTGTGATGGTGATGATCGAAAGCCCGTTGGCTGTGTTGCATGCGGAAGAGATCGCCAGCGCATCTGACCGTATCGCCTGCATGATCGTGGCGACCTCTGATCTCATTTCGCAGATGCATGCTCACATCACCAAAGATAGATTCCCTTTGCTGACCAGTCTGTCCATGGTGATCTTGGCAGCGCGTGCCTACAAGCGTGGCGTGGTGGACGGTATCAATAGTCACCTGAAGAACATGGAAGCCTTCGAATACGCTTGCCGTTTGGGGCGCGACTTGGGTTTTGATGGCAAATCTTTGGTGCATCCGCTACAACTCGCTTACGCCAATGATGCTTACACCCCCAAGCAAGTTGAGGTGCTCACTGCACGCGAAATTATCACTGCGCTATCCGAGGCAAATGCTGCAGGGCGAGGCACCGTGGTGGTGAACGATAGGCTGGTCGAACATCACCATATCAAGTCAGCACAACGTCTACTGAACATGAGCGAGATGATCCAAAAATTGGAAGCGTCCTATGAGTAAAGCAAATAATCCTTCATCACTTGGTCGTGGCAACTTCTTCGAGGACTTCCACATCGGGCAAGTGTTTCAACATGCCACACCGCGCACGATAAGCGATGGTGATAGCGCCTTATACATCGCACTTACCGGTAGTCGTCATCTACTGTCCAGTGCGCAAACCGTCGCGCATGCTTTGGGGTATCGCGATAGGCCAATCGACGATCTACTGGCATTCCATATTGCCTTCGGTAAGACCGTTTCTGATATCTCAGTCAATGCGGTGGCCAATCTGGGTTATGCCGACATTCGCTTCGTGTCTCCCGTGTATGCGGGTGACACACTGAGTACCACTTCCTCCGTCATCGGACTCAAACAGAATTCCAACGGAAGCAGTGGTGTGGTCTATGTGCATTCGGTGTCGCGAAATCAACATCACCAAATCGTCATCGAATGGAAGCGCTGGGTCATGGTGCACAAGCAAGATCAGACCATTCCTGCACCAGCGACGCACGTACCCGAGCTACCCGCCGTCGTGCCAGTTGAGCAGCTGCAAGTACCAGCCTCATTGGATTGTGCGAAGTTCGAAACCGCACTAACGGGTGGGCAACGCTTGTGGGATGACTATCAAGCAGGCGAGCGCATCGACCACCCCGCTGGCATGACCGTGGATGATTCCGATCACACCATGGCGACCAAGCTGTATCAGAACAATGCGCGCCTGCACTTCGATGCGCAGATGATGAAAGATACCCAGTTCGGTCGCCGGCTGATGTATGGCGGACACGTCATCTCCATCTGTCGTGCGCTGTCGTATGACGGCTTGGAGAACGCCTTGGGCATACTCGCCATCAACGCCGGCACACACTGTAATCCAAGCTTCGGTGGTGACACCTTCTACACTTGGACAGAAGTGCTGGAACGTTGGGAGATACCCGGTCGCACAGACATCGGAGCCTTGCGTCTGCGCATGGTGGGTGTGAAGAACGCAGCAGCCAAGACAATACCCAGCACCCACATCGAGAAAGACGGCAAACGGGTCTATCACCCTAACGTCGTACTCGATCTTGATTACACCGTTTTCATTCCACGTCGATAAGGAAGAACCATGTCAGCCATCCATCCCAATCAAGCTTTGTTCGGCGGCGAAAAGCCATTTCCCATCATCCCTAGCTGCGAACATTTCGCGGGGAGCGAGAAACTCATCCTGAAAGCCTTGTCGCTGCAAGACAGCCTCGGTCCCATCTTCGACATCACCTGTGATTGCGAAGACGGTGCTGCTGCTGGGCAAGAGCGCGAACATGCCGAGATGATCGTGCGTGTGTTGAATTCAGAATCGAACAAACACCGCATGGCAGGTGCACGCATCCATGACTACACCCACGCCGCTTGGCGATTAGACGTGGACATTTTGGTGGGTGGGGCAGGCAAGTTGTTGGCCTACATCACCATCCCCAAATGCACCAAAGCCTCACAAGCAGCTGAGATGATCGCCTACATCCAAAAAGTGGCGGCGGCTAATGGCATCACACGCCAGATCCCCATCCACATCCTGATCGAGACGCACGGTGCTTTGCATGAGGTGTATGAGATCGCCGCATTGCCGTGGTTGCAGGTCGTCGATTTTGGTTTGATGGATTTCGTCAGCGGCCATCACGGTGCCATTCCCGCCAGCGCCATGCGCAGCCCCGGCCAGTTCGAACATCGCTTGTTGGCACGCGCCAAAGCGCAAGTCGTTGCTGCCGCATTGGCGCACGGCGTAGTGCCCGCGCACAACGTCACCCTCGATCTCAAGAACACGGAGACGACTTTCTCCGACGCCAGCCGCGCACGCAACGAATTCGGTTTCTTACGCATGTGGAGCATCTACCCCACACAGATCCCCGCCATCGTCGATGCCATGAAACCCAACTATGACGAAGTCACTATTGCCAGCAACATCCTGTTGGCTGCACAAGCGGCAGAGTGGGGGCCCATCCAATACGACGGCGAGTTGCATGATCGCGCCACCTATCGTTACTTCTGGGAAGTGCTACAGAAAGCCAAGATCACCAACGTGGCGATACCTGCGGAAGCGAGCGCGGCGTTTTTTAGTTGAGCCGTTGGAATATAAGTCAGTTCGCATCGAACTGAACTGTATTTGTGGATGAAACGCTCCCGAGTTGGGGGCGTTTCTCATTTTGGGCTGCTCATCGGTCAAAGCTGAAAACGGTTTGGGCTCTTAAAAAACTGCTTTCGCACACATCTCAGATAATCCGAGTCTCTACTTAAATCAGGAGGCGCGCATTTAAGCGAGCGAAGTTAGTAGGGGGAAGTTGAGCGTAATAGGGGCGGGGCGGTTGTGTCTTTATGTATGCGGAAAGCGGGATCGCCCTCGCGTCTGGAAAGACTGGTAGCATGGGCGAAAATCACTCAACGCGTGAATTTTGACGGGAACCTTGACTGGTTGCTCGATACCGGCCCGAGATTTAACTTAGACTTTTGGAAAGAGAATGGTGCGTTCTTCGATAGCTATAACAATGCTAGTCATCGCAAATTTATTTTGTGCCAATTTAATGGCTGACAATTTGCAAAACCCATGTAGTCGTGATCGTAATCCCAATGACTTCACCATTTTTAGTTATCACGAAATAGCTGAAAAAAGCGAGACGCTAGACTCGACCTATGCGGTATCGGCTGCCAGTTTCGAGGCGCAGATGAAGTGGCTTATTGATAACGGCTATCACTTCATCAGAGTCGACGACATCCTTAACTATAGGAAGCAAAATAAACCGTTACCCAGTAAAGCAGTTTTGATTACTTTTGACGATGGTTATCAGTCGGTGTACGCCAACGCGCTCCCGATCATAAAAAAATACAAAATACCCACGGTGATAGCCTTAGTTGGAAGCTGGCTGCAAGCAACAGACAAGGTTGATTTTGATGGCCACATGATTGATAGAAGCAAGTTCCTGAGTCAAAAAGAAATCAAGGAGATGGTTGCCAGTGGCTTGGTTGAGATAGGCAGTCATAGCTACCTTCTGCACCGGGGAATCTTGGGAAATCCACAAGGGAATATGCAACCCGCTGCGATTACCCGCCAATGGTTGAGTGATAAGGGGGCGTATGAGAGTGATAAAAGCTACCAACACCGAATTTACCAAGATCTAAAAACCAATAACGATTTTCTCAAGCAATACGCGGGTCAAAAACCACGAGTCATGGTTTGGCCTTACGGTGAGTACAACACGGAGGTGCGCAAAATCGCCGAGCGTCTTGGCATGCCCATCGGGCTTACGCTGGACGATGGAAGTAATACCAAGATCACTCCCTTATGGGGGCTGCGACGAATTTTGGTTGACCAAAAAATGTCTCATGCGGACATGGCGCTCAACATGTGGGATCGCAACAACAATTTTACAGACGGTGCGCTGACCACCAAAGCGATGCATATCGATCTCGATTACATCTATGACCCTGATCCCGATCAAGTCAATAAGAACCTCGGGGAATTGCTTGAGCGGATCAAGAGAGTCAATGCCAACACCGTCTACCTGCAGGCGTTTGCCGATCCCGATGCAAACGGGGCTGCCGACTATGTCTATTTCCCCAATCGCAATATCCCTGTGCGTAGTGACTTGTTTAATCGGGTGGCATGGCAGATCGGCACAAGAACACAGGTTAAGCGGATTTACGCTTGGATGCCGATGATCGCTTGGGAATTACCTGCCGATAATCCCGCCGCGAACGACAAAGTGGTGACCTTGCAAGTTGATCAGGCGCACCTGAATATGGGTTATCCACGACTTTCGCCTTTTTCATCAAAGGCACGCAAGGTGATCCGAGAAATCTACGAAGACCTGGCGAAATCGGCTGTCATAGACGGGATACTCTTTCATGATGATGTGACCCTGTCAGACTATGAAGACGATAGCGTGATGGCTCATGCGCAATATAAAAAATGGGGCTTGAAAGAAAGTGTCCATGACATTCGATCGAATCGTTCTTCGTTTTTGCGTTGGACGAAGCTGAAAACCGAATACCTAGACGACTTTGCATTGGAGTTGGCACAAACCATTCGTGCTTATCGTCCGGGTCTTACAACGGCTCGCAATCTCTATGCGCAAGTGGCCTTAAATAAGGATGCTCAAGAGTGGTACGCCCAAAGTTTGGTTGATTCGATTAAAAAATATGATTACACCGCCATTATGGCGATGCCTTACATGGAAAAAGCTGATGACGCAGGGTTGTTTTACGACCGAATTGTTGCCAATGTCAAAAGTGAAACCTGTGGTTTGGAACGGACGGTCTTTGAGCTACAAACGGTCAATTGGCGAAATAACAGCGAACCCGTTTCGCCTCAAGAGCTCAGTCTGACCATTCAACACCTGTACGATCTTGGGGTAAATCACATTGCGTATTACCCAGATGATTTATTTCATAACAACCCGGATGCCGATTTTATGAAACAGGATTTTGCAAAAAAACCGATCCGAATGTACTCATTTACTCCCAATAGTATTTCATCAGGGAAATAAGACTTCGATGGTTACTTTCATTTGTAAGGATTGAGGTCAGGATGGGTTCGTATATTTTTTGGCATTCCCTTTGGCACTTTTTCATCGGGTACATCTTCTACTATCCGCTCTTCATGTCGAGTCTATGGATTGTCGGCGCGATTTACTTTTATTTTAAGAATGAAAAGGCGGTTCAATCTCATTTGATTCCCGAGCTTAGAGACGGGGAAACATGGGAGGGAGTCAGCATCTTGATCCCTTGTTTTAACGAAGGTGAAAATGCGGTTGAGACGATTACGTATGCCTTGAATGTCGCGTATCCGAACTTTGAAGTGATCGCGATTAATGATGGAAGCTCGGACAATACCCTGAAGATATTACTCGAATTGGCTCGTGCCAATCCGAAGCTGAAAGTGGTTAATCTTGCCGAAAATCAGGGAAAGGCTCTTGCTCTTCAAGCGGGTTCATTGCTGGCAAAAAACGACTATCTTGTCTGCATTGATGGCGATGCACTGCTTGATCCGTATTGTGTTCACTGGATGGTCAAACACTTTATTCGCTATCCCCATGTTGCTGCAGTGACGGGCAACCCACGCATCCGCAACCGGACGAGCCTGCTCGGCAAAATTCAAGTGGGCGAGTTTTCGTCGATAGTCGGGATGATTAAGCGCGCGCAGCGCTCGTTTGGGCGTCTATTTACCGTTTCTGGAGTGATTACTGGGTTTAGAAAATCGGCGGTACATGAGGCTGGATACTGGAGTCCAGATATGCTGACCGAGGATATCGACATTACTTGGAAACTACAACGCAACGGTTGGGATGTGAGGTTCGAACCTAAAGCCTTGGTGTGGATATTGATGCCAGAAACGATTCAAGGACTTTGGAATCAGCGCTTGCGCTGGGCGATGGGTGGCGTCCAAGTCATGCTAAAAAACTTCAAGGTGCTCTTTGCTTCCAAGCAAACCCATTTGTGGGGGTTGATGATCGAGATGATCCTCAGCACCCTTTGGGCGTACAGCATGGCGTTGGTTTTAGGCGTATGGATTGTGAGTCTGTTTTTCCCGGTTGGTTACCTCACGCCCGATAGTTCGCCAATCTTGCCGGATGAGAGCAGTGTGTTTTTGATTGGCGCGTGTTTGTTGCAATTTGCGGTGAGTCGATGGCTGGACGGTCACTACGATCATGGATTGGGGAAAAACTATTTTTGGATGATCTGGTATCCATTTTTTTATTGGTTCCTCAATCTATTAACGGCGGTTATGGCATTGCCAAAAGTGTTATTTGGCACTCGAAAGCGGGCACGCTGGGTAAGTCCGGATCGGGGGCTGCATCAAGAACTCAATAAAAAAGGGGATGGCGATCATGGATAAACATACGCTGATCATCAATAAACGCCACGAGATGCCGCGTAGCAAAATATGGTTGTGGGATGGAATTACGATCTTGCTGTGGGTTGTATTTCTTTATTTGTGGCTCCCAGTGTTCCACATTTTCTATCGCATTATTACTGCGGAAGTTCCCGCAGAAGAAATCTCCGACTGGATCTACGACAACATCCATAGCGTCACATTCGAGCATGGCGTTGTGATGCTTGTCTTCACGCCGATTGTGTTGTTCCTTTTGTCATGGCTAAGACGCCATAAAGGGCCGAGCGAGCATGTCATCTATACGAATGAAGACTATGCGCGTTATTTCAAGCTTGAAGTGAGCCAACTAAATACATGCTTCGATAGTCAGTTGGTCACCGTATACCACGATGATCATGGTCAAATAACCGCGCTAGATAATCACATCAATTAGATGTAGTGCTTACATCGGTTTCGTTGGTGGATTGGGACGCTTGAGCATGCTCTTGATAATTGCCTCTGCGACGTACTCTACATTGCTCATATTGAGTCCTGCCAAACACAAACGACCACTAGGTGCCAAGTAGATCCCGGAGTGGATGCGAAGCTCATCAACTTTTGTTGGCGATAGCCCGGAGCCAACAAACATGCCGCGCCAATCACGCAAGTGATTCATATCCGCCACCTTGGTGTTTCTAGATAAGGCATCGATCAGTTGTTTGCGCATCGCTTGAAGGCGTTCGCGCATCTCATCTACTTCTGTGCGCCACAGCTTGTTCAATTCGGCATCGCGCAGTATGCAGGCGATGATTCTCGCGCCATACAAGGGTGGGTTTGAGTAGTTGCCGCGAACGGCATGCTCCATTTGCGCCAGCGCCATATTGGCTTGGTGCTCATTTGCGCAGTAGAAGCTCAGTGCTCCGCAACGTTCTCCGTACAGTGCGAAGTTCTTTGAAAACGAGTTTGCCACGACGAAGGAGATATCCATTTCCGCCATCAAGCGGATCGCATAGGCATCTTCTTCTATTCCTTCGCCAAACCCTTGGTATGCAAAATCAAAGAATGGGATCAGGTTTCTTTCACTGACCAACTCGGCCAATTGCAGCCACTGCGCTCTAGATAGATCCGCACCAGTTGGGTTGTGGCAACAGGCGTGGAGTAACACGATGCTGTGTGGCGGCAAGCGTTCGAAACAAGCAAGCATGACTGCGAAATCGATAGCACGAGCACCGTCTGTTAGGTAGGGATAGCGTTGCACCTTGAATCCGGCGCTGGAAAAAATAGTCAGATGATTATCCCAACCAGGATCGCTGATCCAGACCTCGGCCTGAGTGAAGTATTTTTTCAGCACCTCAGCACCGATCCGTAGCGCGCCAGTTCCTCCCAGTGTTTGAATGGTTGCGATCCGCCCCGGATGAATCACGTCATCGGTTCCAAACAACAAGCCCTTCGCAGCATGGCAATAGTCTGCATATCCCGCCATGGGCAAATAGCGGGATGCCTGTTCGCATCCTCGCAAGCTATCGTTAGCTCTCCTGACTGAATCAAGGATGGGCAATTCGCCCGCCTCGTTGTGATACATGCCGATGCCTAGATTGACTCTGTTCGGGCGCGGATCAGCTTGGAACTTCGCCATCAATTCGAATATCGGATCGGCAGGATGTGGGCGCAAATATTCAAATGGCTGCATGGTGAGTCTCATTCACTTTTGATTCAAGGCGCATAGAACTTGGTGCCATATGCCGCAGCAACTGATGGATCTTCGATGCCTGTGGCTAAGAATGTGATCGGTGTCACCTCATTGGCAATGTTCGAGCTGGGCGCTTTGACGAATAGCGTCAGTGAAGCACCATGCTGATGTGGGATGAGTATCGAATCCTTTGAGCCAATAACAGTTTGGCCGGTGATGCCGTCTGCCACAGTTACGTTGAAGTGCATATCGCTATCGGTCTTATTCAATATTTTCAGCTCGTATTTATTTTGAATCGATCCGTCACTCATACGCACGAACAAAGGTTGGCGTTCTGGTCGGACGGTCAGCGTCACGGATGTCATGTGAGTCAGGCCGTAAATCATCCCTGCTATCGAAGCCAGCAAGATGGAGGAATAGATCCAAAGCCAAGGATTCTGGAAGCGCTTCTGGGTCGGTTTGCCTTGGATCGCATCTGTTGAGGCATAACGAATCAAACCGCGTGGTTTACCGATCTTGTCCATGATGGAATCGCAAGCGTCGATACACAAACCGCAGGTGATACAACTCAATTGATGGCCTCGACGAATATCCACTCCAGTGGGGCACACTTGCACGCACTGATAACAGTCGATGCAATCACCTTCTGGCGCCACGATCTCGTTGCCCTTGCGCAACTTGCCGCGAGGCTCACCTCGATTGAAATCGTAACTGGGCATGATCGTGCTCGAATCAGCCATCACCGATTGAAAGCGCGCATAAGGACATATCCAGGAACACAGCTGTTCGCGCATCAACCCCGCATATAGATAGGTTCCGGTGATGATCAAGACTATCGTCACCCAAGCCACCTTGGGTAACTGCCAATGAATCAGTTTGTCCCAAAACTCGAATGCATCGACGAACCAGATGGTGAAGCTGATGGCGGTGATCAGGCCAACGGCCAACCAGATGAAGTGTTTGGAGACTTTTTTGATGATCTTGTCCGCATTCCATGGGGAGGCCTCCAACTTGCGGCGTGCTGTTGGATTACCTTCGACCTTGTCTTCGATCCAAGTGAACAAGTCAGTCCATGCTGTCTGAAAACACATGTATCCGCACCATGCGCGCGATACGACGTTGGTCACCACGAACATCAACATGGATGCCGCGATAAAGACCAGCATCATCATCCACATCTCATCGGGTCTAACGGTCAGGTTGAAGCAGTGGAACTGGCTGTGATCGATGTCAAACATCACCGCTTGTTTGCCATTCCATCTTAGGTAAGGCAACAGACAGAGCGTCAGCCATATCCCGACCTGACTCCAAGTCTTCATCGAACGGAAGAAGCCCGGCATGCGTTTGGCATGAATGGTCTTCTCTCCGATATTGACAGGATAGGACTCCAGTTCTCGATATATCTCCGTGACCGAGCCTCCCCTTGCTTCGCCCAACTCTCTTTTATTGAATGCGTTCATCACAACTTTCCCTGTTTTATTTTGACAGGGCGAATCCTAGAGACTTCGGTCAAGTTGTTACAGAATCAGAATCTCGAAAAAAAACCATATCAGATGAGACAATGTCATCCAGAAATCAGAGGGGGCATTCAATCAATGAAACGCTACGAACAACTTGCAGACGATATTGCGCGCTCCATTCGTGAGGGCCTGTTGGCGCGTGGCGCGCGTTTGCCTTCAGTGCGCGAGGCAAGCGCCAAGCGCAAGATCAGCCCATCAACCGTGTTCCAGGCTTATTACCTGCTGGAAGCGCGTGGACTGATTTCTGCGCGTGAGCGTTCTGGATATTTCGTCACGGGTGGAGCGCAAGGTTTGCCGCAATTGCCTGAGCCCGTCATCGAGAACAAAACGAAGGCGACGGAAGTCGATGTGAGCGAATTGGTGTTCGAAGTATTGGAATCAACACGCGCACGCAAGGTCGTGCCACTAGGTTCGGCCTTCCCCAGCCCCATGCTGTTTCCCATGGCTCGACTCGCAAAGATCATGGCTGCCAGTGTGCAGGCAACGGACCCTTGGCGTAGCGTAGAAGACATCAGCCCGGGTGATGCCGAACTGCGTCGCCAGATTGCATTGCGCTACATGATCGACGGCCTGAAAGTACCCGCTGATGAGATTGTGATTACCAATGGTGCGCTGGAAGGATTGAATCTGTGCCTGCAAGCGGTGACAAAACCGGGCGACAAAGTGCTGATCGGCTCACCTACGTTCTACGCAGCGCTGCAGTCGATCGAACGTAACGGTTTGAAAGCCGTGGATGTGCCCTGCCATCCGCGCGAAGGAATCGACCTCGCAGCAATGGAACGAGCCATCAAACAGCACAAACCGAGTGCTTGCTGGTTGATGACGAACTTTCAGAATCCACTGGGCAGCTTGATGCCGGACGAGAAGAAGGAAGCGCTGGTCGAGCTACTCACGCGCTATGACGTTCCGCTGATCGAAGACGATGTGTATGGGGAATTGTATTTCGGTGCCAAGCGCCCCAAACCCGCTAAAGCGTTCGATAAAAAAGGATTGGTGATGCATTGCTCGTCCTTTTCAAAATGCCTTGCACCGGGTTATCGCGTCGGCTGGGCTTCTCCAGGTCGTTACGCCAAGACCGTCGAGCGACTCAAGCTCACCACGACGCTGGCAACATCTGTCCCCGCGCAGATCGCGCTGGCCAGTTATTTGCAGAAGGGCGGGTATGACCGCCATCTACGTAGCCTGCGTCATACCTTGCAGATGCAACAGATCAAATTTGTCGAAGCCGTGGAGCACCATTTCCCCGAAGGCACGCGCCTGACTGCGCCGAGTGGCGGTTATTTTTTATGGGTGAAGCTGCCAGACGGAGTGAACTCTTTGGAAGTGCACCGTGCGGCGCTCAACCTCGGTATCAGCATCGCACCGGGGCCGATCTTCTCTGCCCAAAGAGGGTTCGCTGATTATGTGCGATTGAACTACGGGCACCTGTGGAACGAAGAGATGGAAGCGGCAATCGCCGTGTTAGGCAAGATCATTCTCCGATTGGCGAAGGAAGCTAAAGATTGGTAGTAGAAGTGCTGAGATTGAAGTCCGAAAAGGTGTGAGCCTGAGAACTAGCCAGCGAGCCTACCAATCAAAATCGAAACCCCATCCCCATGCTGTAAAATGCGCGCCCGTCTCAATAGGCACTCGCAATGACAATCTCAGAATCCCAACTCATCACCATGCTCGAATTGCAGGATGGCATGAACAGCAAGGTCAACCCAGAGTGGGTGGCAGCAAACAACAATTGGCATCGCGCCATTCAAGTCGAGGGTGTCGAAGCGATTGAGCATCACGGTTGGAAGTGGTGGAAGAAGCAGGACTGCGACATGGCTCAGTTGCGCATGGAGTTGGTGGATATATGGCACTTCATGCTTTCCGCATCCATTCAAGCCAAATTCGGCAACATCGCCCTCGCGAAGATGGAGATGATGGCGGAGCTGAACCTGCGTCAGAAGTCGGTCCAGTTCGATAACCAATATTACGTACTCACCCAATTCGGTTTGTTGGACAAGCTCGATCTACTCGTCGGCCTAGCAGCGGCCAAACGGACAAGCCTTGCGCTGTTCGAATCGTTGTTACAAGACTGCGATATGGAATGGAACGACTTGTTCAAGCAGTACGTCGGCAAGAATGTGCTCAATGTGTTCCGCCAAGATCACGGCTATAAGGCGGGGACTTACATCAAGGTGTGGGATGGCCGCGAGGACAACGAACACTTAGTCGAGGTGCTTGAGATCGTCGATCTAGAATCAATGGATGTCAGAGACGAACTCTATAGTTCGCTCAAAGCGCGCTACCTGATCGTTCAAGAAGGGAAGTAAGGCTCACCACCCGAGTGGAGCGTGTGGCCTAAACCTATCAGCTTTTTCCTCTCCAAATAGAAAAGGCGCACATTTCTGTGCGCCTTTTCTATTTTAACGAGCGTCGTTTTATTTCACGAACTCGGTAAGCTGATGCTCAAGCAGATTTGTTGCCGAACAAACCAGACAAGCTGGAAAGTGCTTGTGACAGGTCGACGCCGCCTTCAGCCACTTGACCATCCGGTGTCAATTTGTCGATGACTTGAGGCAAGAAGTTAGCCAAGCTTGCCGCTGCTGCATTGGTGTCGATACCCAATTTAGAAGCGATGTCTTGTACGGCCGAAGAGCCCAATGCAGCTTGGATCTGTTCAGCGGAGACAGGCAGGTTTGCACCTGTGCTGACCCAAGATGAAACTTGTTCGCCCAAGCCAGAAGCTGAAATTTTTTGCACCAAACCAGACAAACCACCTTCTGCATTAACTAAACCCATCACGGTATTGAGCAAATCGCCTTGGCCGCCTGTCGCACCATTTGCTTGAGATTGAATTGCACCCACGATTGAATCGAATAAGCCCATGTTAATTCTCCTATTTATTGTTTGAACAAGTTCTGTAGCTGTCGAGCGTTGCGTGAATCCCTCGGCCGACAACGAGCAGAATCTTACTCTTAAATGATGAAAATGAGTGTTACTTAATTATGTCTAAGGTAATTGCCTGACCAACGTAAAAAAGGCTCACATCACTGTGAGCCTTTTTTACTTTGGCGAACTACGCCTTACTTCACAAAACCCTGTTGCTTCAGGATGTCGATGATCTCAGGGATGACACCCGGATCGTCGATGGTGGAGGGCACTTGGTACTCTTGGCCGTTGACGATCTTGTTCAGTGTCTTGCGCAAGGTCTTGCCGGAGCGGGTCTTGGGCAGACGCTTCAAGATGACGGTGTCCTTGTAGCAGGTGATGGCACCGATGGCTTCGCGTACGCGGGCCACTAGTTCTTTCTGCAGCACGGCATCGTCGATGGTCGCACCAGACTTCAGCACCACCAATCCCATCGGTACTTGCCCCTTCAGATCGTCGTCGCGCGCGATGACGGCACATTCCGCAACGGCGGGATGGCCTGCCACGACCTCTTCGATCTCACCCGTGGAGAGACGGTGACCTGCCACGTTGATCACATCGTCCACGCGGCCCATCACGAACACATAGCCTTCATCGTCGATGTAACCACCGTCGCCCGTGGTGTAGTAGCCGGGCAGGAATTGCAGATAGCTCTCGCGGAACTTGTTGTCGTCGCCCCATACGCGATTCATACATGAAGGCGGCAACGGTAACTTGATGGCGATGTAGCCTTGTTCGTTGGCGGCCATCTGATGGCCGTTCTCATCGAGGATGCGCACATCAAAGCCTGGAGTGGGCAGGGTAGAGGAGCCGAGCTTCACTGGCTTAGGTTCCACGCCCCATAAATTGGCGGTGATGCCCCAACCCGTTTCAGTTTGCCACCAGTGATCCACCACCGTCTTGCCACTCTTCTCGGTGAGCCATTCTTGTGTCGGTGGATCGAGACGTTCGCCCGCCGAGAAGATGACCTGCAACTTGCTCAAGTCGTAAGGCTTCATCAGCAAGGCTTCGGGGTCTTCCTTCTTCACTGCGCGGAACGCAGTGGGTGCGGTGAAGAAAGATTTAACTTTGTATTCCGAGATGATGCGCCACAACGCGCCTGCATCCGGTGTCATGATGGGTTTGCCTTCGTAGACTATGGTGGTGCAGCCTTGCAGCAGCGGGCCGTACACGATGTAAGAGTGACCGACCACCCAACCCACGTCCGACGCAGCCCAGAACACATCGCCTGCATCCACGTTGTAGATGGCCTTCATGCTGTACTTCAGCGCCACCGCATGGCCGCCGTTCTCGCGCACCACGCCTTTAGGTTTACCTGTCGTGCCCGAGGTGTAGAGGATGTACAGCGGGTCGCTGCCTTTCACCGGTGTGCAACCCACTGCCTTTGATTTCGCCAGCAGCGTCGCCCAGTCATGGTCGCGTCCTGCTACGAGTGGCGCGTTGCATTGTGGACGTTGGAACACCACGCAGCTTTGTGGTTTGTGTTTCGCCAAGTCGATGGCCTTGTTGAGCAAAGGCATGTACTCGATGACGCGTTTGATCTCGATACCGCATGAAGCGGTGAGGATGACCTTAGGTGTCGAATCGTCGATGCGCTGTGCCAATTCAGGCGGTGCGAAACCACCGAACACCACCGAGTGGATCGCGCCCAAGCGTGCCACTGCCAACATCGAGATGACCGCCTCGGGGATCATCGGCATGTAGATGATGACGCGGTCGCCTTTGACCACGCCCAAGTCCGCCAGCATTCCTGCCGTGCGCGCCACTTCATCGGTCAGCTCTGCGTAGGTGTACTTGCGTTTGGTATCGGTGACAGGGGAGTCGTAGATGATCGCTGTCTGCTCGCCGCGACCGTTCTTCACATGATGATCTAGCGCCATGTAAGCCGTGTTCATCTCGCCATCACCGAACCAGTGGCCGATGCCATCCGCATCGGTGGTCAGGATCGTTTGCGGTGTCTTGAACCATTCCAACGCCTTAGCTTGGTCTCCCCAGAATCCGGCTGGGTCTTTCATGGAACGGTCGTACTCGGTTTGGTAACTCATTTTGCTTCCTCCCTGATTATGGTTTCTCCCTTCTACCGCAGGCGGGAGAAGGGCTGGGGATGAGGGCTGGTGAGTTTATCGCCAAGTGGCGTCAACCGAGCATCCCTCACCCCAACCCCTCTCCCGCCTGCGGGCGAGGGGCTTAAACTTCAAACATCAGCATGAACAACACCGTCTGTTTTCAATAAGATCAACATCAAAAACTATCGCCCGGAACACGCACCCAGCCTTCCATCAGCACGCGCGCACTGCGGCTCATGGTGACCTTCTCGACCTTCCATTCGCCGCCGTTCTTGCTGGCGGCCGCACCGACTCGCAAGGTGCCAGAGGGATGCCCGAACTTCACCACATCGCGCTCACCGCCGCCCGCCGCCAGATTCACCAGCGTGCCGGGGATCGCTGCGGCTGTGCCGATGGCGACCGCTGCCGTGCCCATCATGGCGTGGTGCAGTTTGCCCATCGATAGCGCGCGCACCAGTAGATCGATCTCGGAAGCGCTGATCTTCTTTCCGCTGGATGAAACATGGTCGACCGGTGGCGCGACGAAGGCGACCTTCGGCGTATGTTGGCGCGTCGCGGCTTCTTCGGGAGTTTTGATCAGCCCCATGCGCAATGCACCCGCCACGCGGATTTTCTCGAAACGTGCCAGTGCTGCTGGATCGGTGTTGATGGCTTCGCGCAATTCGGTACCGGTGTAACCGATATCTTTTGCATTCACGAACACGGTCGGGATACCGGCGGTGATCATGGTGGCCGGGAAACTGCCGACACCGGGGACATCGAGCTGATCGACCAGATTGCCGGTCGGGAACAGGCTGCCGCCTTCCTCACTGTCATCGGATGGATCCATGAACTCCAGCACGATCTCCGCTGCCGGGAAGGTCACGCCATCCAGCTCGAAATCGCCAGTCTCCTGTACCTGCCCGTTGCTGACTGGCACATGGGCGATGATGGTCTTGCTGATGTTGGCCTGCCAGATGCGCACGGTGCACACACCCTCTTTAAGACGTGCGGCATCGATGTATCCGGCATGGATAGCAAATGCACCAGCACCGGTGGACAGGTTGCCGCAGTTGCCGCTCCAGTCCACGAAGTCTTTGTCGATGGAGACTTGGCCGTAGAGGTAATCCACGTCATGCCCCGGGCGAGTGCTCTTAGACAGGATCACGCACTTGCTGGTGCTGGAGGTCGCGCCGCCCATTCCGTCGATCTGTGCGGCATAGGGGTCGGGGCTGCCAATCACGCGTTGGAACAATTTGTCGCGCACCTTGCCCGGTACTTGCGCGGCCTTAGGCAGATCTTCCAGCCGGAAGAACACACCTTTCGATGTGCCACCGCGCATATACGTGGCGGGGATCTTGATCTGCGGTGCGTTGCTCATCATGCCGCTCCTTCGAGGAAGTCCTGCGCAAAGCGTTGCAGTACACCGCCCGCGTTGTAGACACGTACTTCAGCAGCGGTATCCAGACGGCAGGTGACAGGGATGCGCACTGACTCGCCATTCTTGCGGTGCATGATCACTGTCAGGTTTGCGCGCGGTGTGATGTCGCCTTCCACATCATAGGTCTCGCTACCGTCGATGGCGTAAGTCTTGCGCGTATCGCCCGCCTTGAACTCCAGCGGCAACACGCCCATGCCGACCAGGTTGGTGCGGTGGATGCGCTCGAAACCTTCTGCCACGATGGCTTCCACACCAGCTAGACGCACGCCCTTCGCCGCCCAGTCGCGCGATGAACCCTGACCATAGTCTGCACCTGCGATGATGATCAAGTTCTGCTTGCGACCCATGTAGGTCTCGATAGCTTCCCACATGCGCATGACCTTGCCATCTGGTTCGACGCGGGCGAGGGAGCCTTTCTTCACCTCACCGTTGACCACGGCCATCTCGTTGACCAATTGCGGATTGGCAAAGGTGGCGCGTTGCGCGGTGAGGTGGTCACCACGGTGCGTCGCGTAAGAATTGAAGTCCTCTTCTGGCAAGCCCATCTTCGCCAGATATTCACCAGCCGCAGAGTCGAGCAGGATCGCGTTCGAAGGCGACAGGTGGTCTGTCGTGATGTTGTCCGGCAACACTGCGAGCGGACGCATCCCCTTCATCGTGCGAACACCTGCCAGTGCGCCTTCCCAATACGGCGGACGACGGATGTAGGTGGACTGCGGACGCCAGTCGTACAAGGGGCTCTTCGCCGCTTCGATCACGCCTAAGTCGAACATCGGGATGTAAATCTGCTTGAACTGTTCCGGCTTCACGCAAGCGGCAACGATGGCGTCGATCTCTTCATCGGAAGGCCAGATGTCTTTCAGCATGACCGGCTTGCCGGACTTGTCGATGCCCAGTGCATCCTGCTCGATGTCGAGACGCACCGTACCCGCGATGGCATAAGCAACGACCAGCGGTGGGGAAGCTAAGAAGGCTTGCTTCGCATACGGGTGGATACGGCCGTCGAAGTTGCGGTTGCCGGACAGTACGGCGGTGGCGTACAGATCGCGGTCGATGATCTCCTGCTGGATCTTGGGATCGAGTGCGCCGGACATGCCGTTACAAGTGGTGCAGGCGAATCCGACGATACCGAAGCCGAGTTTTTCCAACTCGGACAACAAGCCAGCTTCTTTCAGGTACAGCTCGGCGACTTTAGAACCGGGTGCAAAAGAAGTCTTGACCCAGGGCTTGCGCAGCAGACCCAGTGCATTGGCTTTCTTCGCCAGCAGCGCTGCAGCAACCACGTTACGCGGGTTGGAGGTGTTGGTGCAGGAAGTGATGGCCGCGATGATGACAGCACCATCCGGCATCAGACCTTTCGCTTCTTCGGTCTTGCCTGTTGCCAGTTTTGCTTCGTCCGCGATGCCGCGTTCGTGCAACGCAGATGTTGGCAGACGACGATGCGGATTGGACGGGCCCGCCATGTTGCGTACCACGCTGGATAGATCGAAATTCAGCACGCGCTCGTATTCGGCAGCAACCATCTGCTCCGCCCACAGACCGGTGGTCTTGGCGTAGTTCTCCACCAGGGCGACCTGCTCGGGTTCGCGGCCCGTCAGTTTCAAGTAGTCGATAGTTTGCTTGTCGATGTAGAACATCGCTGCCGTGCCACCATACTCTGGGCACATATTGGAGATGGTCGCGCGGTCACCGATGGTGAGGCTGTCCGCACCAGCGCCGAAGAATTCGACCCAAGCACCGACTACCTTTTCTTTGCGCAAAAATTCGGTCAACGCCAGCACGATGTCGGTAGCGGTGATGCCGGGCTGACGCTTGCCGATCAACTTCACGCCGACGATGTCCGGCAGGCGCATCATGGAAGGCAGGCCCAGCATGACGGTTTCGGCTTCCAATCCGCCGACGCCGATGGCGATCACGCCGAGTGCATCGACGTGCGGGGTGTGCGAGTCGGTCCCCACGCAGGTGTCGGGGAAGGCAACGCCCTCGCGCGCTTGAATCACCGGTGACATCTTCTCCAGATTGATCTGGTGCATGATGCCGTTCCCGGCGGGGATCACGTCCACGTTCTTGAACGCGGTCTTGGTCCACTCGATGAAGTGGAAGCGGTCTTCGTTACGACGGTCTTCGATCTCACGATTCTTGCGGAAGGCATCCTTGTCGAAACCGGCAGCCTCCACGGCCAGCGAGTGGTCAACGATCAACTGCGTCGGCACCACAGGGTTGACCAGTGCCGGGTCACCGCCTTGGTCCGCGATCGCGTCACGCAGACCGGCGAGGTCCACCAAGGCGGTCTGGCCCAAGATGTCGTGGCAAACCACACGGGCGGGATACCAAGGGAAATCCAGATCACGTTTGCGTTCGATCAACTGTTTCAGTGCATCGGTCAACTCACCCGGTTCGCAGCGGCGCACCAGTTGTTCGGCCAGCACTTTCGAAGTGTAGGGCAGCTTGGCATAAGCGCCGGGCTGGATGGATTCGACTGCCGCACAGGTGTCGAAGTAGTCCAGCTTGGTTCCGGCTAAGGGCTTGCGGTATTGGGTATTCATAATGTCTCTCTGTTTAAGCCCCTCTCCCGCAGGCGGGAGAGGGGTTGGGGTGAGGGGCGATGAGTCGATAAAAAATATTCGGTACTCACCATCCCTCATCCCCAGCCCTTCCCCCGCCTGCGGGGGAAGGGAGTTTCAGCGTTTCTCAATCGGTACCCAAGCCAGATTCTCCGGCCCGATGTAGTTCGCACTTGGGCGGATGATCTTGCCGTCGGCGCGTTGTTCCATCACGTGTGCGCCCCAGCCGGTGACGCGTGAGATGACGAACAGCGGCGTGAACATCTCGGTCGGTACGCCCATCTGGTTGTACGACACGGCAGAGAACCAATCCAGATTCGGGAACATCTTCTTCAAGTCCCACATCGTCGTTTCCAAACGCGCAGCGATGTCGAACATCAGTGTGTTGCCGTTCTCTTTGGAAAGACTTTGTGCCACTCGTTTGATGACTTCATTGCGCGGGTCAGAGATGGTGTACACAGGATGGCCGAAACCGATGACGATCTCTTTGCGTTCCACACGTGCACGGATGTCCGCTTCTGCTTCATCGGCACTCTTGTAACGGCTTTGGATGCGGAACGCTTCTTCGTTCGCGCCGCCATGTTTGGGGCCGCGCAACGCACCGATGGCACCGGTGATGCACGAGTAGATGTCGGAGTTGGTGCCTGCGATGACGCGTGCAGTGAATGTGGATGCGTTGAACTCATGCTCGGCATACAAGATGAGCGATGTGTGCATCGCACGTACCCAAGATTCTTTCGCGGGCTTGCCATGCAGCAGATGCAGGAAGTGTCCGCCGATGGAATCGTCGTCGGTAACCACGTTGATGCGTTTGCCCGAGGTGGTGAAGTGATGCCAGTACACCAGCATCGAACCGAAACTCGCCATCATGCGATCGATGATCTCGACGGTCTTTGTGGGGTCGTGCTTCTCCGATTCTTGTTCAACCGTGCCGAGTACCGAGCAACCCGTACGCATCACATCCATCGGGTGGGCGTTGGCAGGCAGCGCTTCCAGTGCTTGCTTCACAGCAGCGGGTAGGTCGCGCAATGTTTTCAGTTTTGCCTTGTAGGCTTTGAGTTGAGCGGCAGTCGGTAGCGTGCCGTGGATCAACAGGTGAGCGATCTCTTCGAACTCCGCCTTCTCGGCAAAGTCGAGGATGTCATAGCCGCGATAGTGCAGGTCGTTGCCCGTGCGTCCGACGGTACACACCGCCGTGTTACCCGCAACGGTGCCGGATAGTGCGACAGATTTCTTGGGCTTCGGTAATGTCGTTTCTTCTGCCATGGTTCTCTCCCTAAAGTGCGTTGTCTAAATCGTTCCTACTGCATTCTGTTTAAGCCCCTCGCCCGCAAGCGGGAGAGGGGTTGGGGTGAGGGATGGTAGGTTGATATAAATCTATCGGGTACTCACGACCCCTCATCCCCAGCCCTTCTCCCGCCTGCGGGAGAAGGGAGCATCCGCTACTCAGCACCCTTTTCAGCGAACAAGCGATCGAGCTGTTGCTCGAACTCGTGATAGCCGAGATAGTCGTAAAGCTCCATGCGTGTCTGCATCGTTGGCACCACGTTCGACTGTGTGCCGTCGGCGAGGATGTGTTGATACACGTTCAGCGCCGCTTTGCTCATGGCGCGATAGGCGGAGAGGGGATACAGCACCAACTGAACGCCCACGCCGGACAACTCTTGTGTGGTGAACAATGGTGTCGCACCGAACTCGGTGATGTTCGCCAACACCGGCACGTTCACCGCCTTGGTGAATTCTTTGTATTGCTCTAGCTTGGTCATCGCCTCGGGGAAGATCATGTCCGCACCCGCTTCGACACAGGCTTGCGCACGGTCGATAGCGGACTGCATGCCTTCGACGGCCAACGCATCAGTGCGCGCCATGATGACGAAGCTGCTGTCCACGCGCGCATCCACTGCCGCCTTCACGCGGTCCACCATCTCGCTCTGACTCACGATGGCTTTGTTAGGACGGTGACCGCAACGCTTCTGCATCACTTGGTCTTCGATGTGGAAACCAGCCGCACCGGCTTGCGCCACTTCACGTGTCGCACGGGCGATGTTGAACGCGCCGCCCCAGCCTGTATCCACATCAACCAGCAGCGGCAGATCACTTGCTGCAGTGATGCGGCGCGTGTCTTCGCATACGTCATGCAAAGTGGTGATGCCGAGGTCGGGGATGCCCAATGAAGAAGCTGCAACGCCGCCACCCGAAAGGTACAGCGCCTTGTGACCACTCTTCTGCGCAAGGATGGCGCAGTAGGCGGTGACGGCACCGACCACTTGTAGTGGTGAATTGTCTTTCACTGCTTGGCGCAGTTTGTTGCCGGGTGTGTTCATCGTTACTTCTCCTTTTTATGCTGATTGTTTTGTAGGTCGGGTTTTAACCCGACGCTGTTCGTCAGGCTGAAGCCTGACCTACCTCTTCCTCTTTATCGATCATTTCGCTGATGCTCTTCCATGCGCCGTGGATGTGGCGACGCATGAGTAGCTCGGCTAGTTCGCCGTCGCGTTGTTCCAATGCGGCGACGATCTGGCGGTGTTGTTCCAATGCGGGTTTGGTGCGGGTGGCTTTGCGGCTGGTGCGATAACGGCACATGCGCAGGAGTTGGTATTGCTCGCTGCCAAGCATGTGCATCAACATTTCGTTGCGACTGCCGCGTGCGATTTGGAAATGGAAATCGAGGTCGCCCTCGCTTTGTGAATAGACTTTGCCGCCGACTTTTTTGATTTGCTGTTCGTGTTGGTCGAGCAGGGTGCTTAATTGGGAAATTTCTACATCGGTCATTTGTGTGGCAGCGAGACGGCATGCCATGCCTTCCAATGCTTCGCGTACGCCATAGATGTCTTCGAGAGTTTTTCTATCCAGCACCACCACGCGTACTCCCGCATTGGGAATGCGTGTTACCAATCGCATGCCTTCCAAATGACGCAATGCTTCGCGCAACGGGCCGCGCCCCATACCAAAGCGTTCTGCCAACTCGGCCTCGTTCAGTTTTTGGCCTTGCGCTAGCTCGCCGGTGACGATGCTATGCGCCAGACGATGCGCTGCAACGTCTGCAAGGGTGCCTTGTTCTGGAACTTGAATCAGCATTGCGTTCACTCCGATTGTCGACAATCTTAACGAATCGTAGCACCATAAATCAGAAATGTGGCAATTAATTTTAATTATGTCGACAAAAAGGGTGGCGAGCGGGGGTAAATCCTTATGGCAGTCGGCTAGGTAGGTGATGCATCGCGGAAACATCCCCTCCCCCATGCAGGGGGAGGGGTATACCCGCAAGGGGTAGGCCGTGGTAGTAAGGGGCTAAAGCCCCAACAACACACGCTCGGGTGGGGGTAGAAACCTTGAGGCTTCACCAAGTCCCCCCCCCTCCTAGCCTTCCACCCGCAAGGAGTACGCCGCCAGACGCTCGACCTACGGTCGGTCTTGGCGCAGCCCCTGCTTGGGGGAAGGGCGGTTACAGTTTCTCGGTGAACGGCGGAACACGTCCCACCAAGGCTTCGGCCATGATGAGTTCTTCATCCGAATGATTGGGCGTGGTTAATCTGGGTAAGGGTTGCACCAGTTTCCCGGGTTGTCCTTTGCCATAGATATATAGCGGCCTGTCGTGATGCGATGACACCACAGTTTCTTTGCTATCTGGGTCATTGAGCGCCTGTACATCGACCTCTCCATAACAGGTGCAGAAATAGGTGCGTTCAGGCCCCGCCTCAAGATAAACGCCAGTACCTCTGATACCGATAGTGGCGGAAGGCGTGTGAATCTTCATTCCTTTGTTGCGTGACACAGAAAGTAATTTTCCAGCGAACAGTCGCAGGCCGCCGATTAAAAATCCACCAACAGAGTTATCTTGATGCGGCTCAATCTCTAAATGGCCACTGCCGCGCAGCAACATAGCATGGTCACCCACGACGAATACCAACTCACTTCCGTGTGATGTTTTGACGATGTCATTTGGACGAATGATGGTATTGGTATTGACGAGATTGCCATTCACCCATGCACGTCCTTTCATACGAAATACAGATTTCGTTGTCACGTTTCCCTCTAGTGCGTTTGAGGAAGAAGGAAGCAATGTCCACAACAAGCCTGCTGAAAGGGCTTGTAAAAATTGTCTGCGTGAAGGGTTGTCAGTCTTGCTGTAGATCATTTCAAATCCTTTATACGATTTTCAAGTAGTGAGTCTAGCGCCCAACGACTACGACTGATGAGCAATATCACCGCCAGCAATATGCCCCATGTCAGATGTTGGTTAAGCCCTGCGTCACTCAATTCACTGTAATAGGAGATGACCGCCACACCATTGAGGATGAACAATCCCGCAGCGGCGAAGCGTGTGAACAGGCCGAACACGAGCAGCACTGACAAACCCAGTTCGGCACCTGTCGCAAGATAGGCGGCCAATTCAGAATTCAGCAGCGGCACTTGGTACACATCGCTGAACAAGAACAAGGTGCTGTCCCAGTTTTTAATTTTCGTCAGGCCAGACTTGAAAAATGCATCGGCCAACAAGAGGCGAATACCCAAGTCGAGCAAGGGCGCAAGATACTCAGGCCAGCGTGCGGCATGGTAGTAAAAGCGAATAGTGCGTTTCAGCTTATTCATGATGTTTCACCTAACGTGAAGTCAGTCCAAATACCGAGTGAGGCAAACAGCAATAAAGTGTTTTGTAAATCAAATGTGGGGAATGTTTCTAGTGTGGAAACGGTGGCCATTCCTAAATTTTTGCCGTGTATGACAGCCCTTAGCCAATACGCTTCGTCAGGGGTTATCTCGCGCACATTGACGACATCACGTTGGCGGCTAATCAGCGCAATTTCTCCGCCACTCGCCAAGTTGATTTCAAATGATCCTTGGGGCTGGTGCGCTTGCCAAAGTGCGACGATGGGAAATGGTGAGCGAACGATGTAACAAGCGGGATGTACCTTCAGAAAAATATTCGCGTACTCATCAGCAGAGACTTGAGATAGCCGCGCCAAATTTAGAGGCTCAACATCCGTGGCGAAATAGGCGCGATGGCAAGCCCATTCTAGCTTTGCCACATCGGGCAGATAGGGCAGAGCGCGCGCAGGCTCATCGTGTTCTAAGAAATCACCAAGCTCCGCACCATAGTCGAAAAGGCTGGCGCTGCATGAGCCATGCAGAGAGATGAAACCTCGCGCTAGCTGACGAAAAAAATCTGCGCCTACTAATTGCTCGATAACAGGATATGCGCCCGCTAACGCATCTTGCAGATTGCCGCGATAGTTGTTGCTATAGACCTCAAGGCCGATGTCGGCTGAGTAATGAGGTGATGCAACGAACCCCAACGAAGAGGGGACGCCTTTGATGATGGCGTGCGAAAACTCGGCGAGCTCGTCATGTAGTGCATTCATCTTAAATTTGCTATTTAGCACCACGACATTTCCTCGCCCTTGCAGGGGAAGGGACTGGTTAGGTTCTAATGAACTATCAGAGTACACAGCATGCCTCCATGCGCTGTTGCGCTTTGTCTGCCTCGGCCATCAGCACGGGTAAGGCGGGGATGTTGCCATCCCATTCAATTAAAGTTGGGCGCGGGCCGATGTGGCGCAAGACTTTTTCGTACAACGTCCACACCGCGTCGTACACCGGATGATCGTGCGTATCCACCAGGCAGCCATCGCGCACACTGAAGCCCGCCAAGTGATATTCACCCACCGCGTGTGCCGGGATGGCGCGGATGAACTCATCCTCATCCACGCCGAGGTTGCGTACGTTCACATACAAATTCTCCACATCGAACAAGATGCCGCAGCCGGTGCGCCGCACCAACTCGGCGAGGAACTCGCCTTCGCTCATCTCGCTGGAGGTAAAACTCAGATAACTCGATAGGTTCTCCACCAGCAACTGTCGTCCCAACACCGCTTGCACATGATCGATGCGGCTGGCTACATGTGCCAAAGCAGCATGGGTATGCGGGAAAGGCAGCAGGTCATTGATGACATCACCATTCACCGTGTTCCAGCACAGATGCTCAGAGACACGCGCGGGTTGTACCACGTCGCATAATTGTTTGAGTGCAGCAAGGTGGTCTTCATTGAGCGGATCAGGGGAGGCGAGACCCATGCCCACGCCATGCAAACTCACGGCGTAATGTTGACGTACGGCAAGCAAGGTGTGCAGAGGTGCGCCGCCACCAAAGAAATTTTCGCTATGCGCTTCTACCCAGCCCAACTTGGGGAGCGTGCCTAACACCTCACGATAATGAGGTGCCCGCAACCCGATCCCGGCAGAACAAGGCAAAACAGAAGTTGCGGGCGGATACATCACATGCCTTTCTTCATCATCATGTCATCGCTTTCGGTGGTGCTGCCGCCAGCGATTTTGTCGCACGTACCCTTGGGCAACGCAACGAAGTCATGCTTGTCGTTATTCATCGTGGCGTGGCCTGCACACGCATGGCCAGCTTTTTTGCTACCGCAATCATTCGCTCCCGCTTTTGCAACGCCATAACATTTTTCCATCTTGGTATCAGCCGCAGCCGCATTGCCGACCAAACCCAACGCCAACAGACTACCGATTGCGAGTGACAACACTTGTTGATTTTTCATGGTGATTCTCCTTGAGTGGTTGATTGATGCTAGGACGTGAATCGCCCTTGCACCCCTTGATTCGCTACAAGCTAAAAAAAGGTTACAGGGGAGCGAAAAAATATTTATTCAGGCAGATGGCCTTAGTCGGGCGAGTGGGAAGTTATGATGTGTGCCCAGTGAGGTTCGTTCTATACAGGCTGGATGACAAACCAAGTGGAGCAAGAGTGACAGTGCAGAGTGACAATCTTGAAGCGTTGATGCAGCAAGCGCTGGCGGGTGATCAGGCCGCTTATGCCAAGGTGTTACACGCCACGGCGCAGTTGCTGCGCCCGTTTCTTTCTAAACGCCTGCTGTTTGCGAACGATGTGGATGATGTGCTGCAAGAGATTCTCGTTTCCATCCACAAGGCGCGCCACACCTATGATGGTCAGCGTCCTTTTACGCCTTGGGTGTACGCCATTGCTAAATTTCGTTTGCAGGATTACCTGCGCACCCACTACGCAGATCAGCTCAAACAAGCGATGGATATCGCCGATCTGGAAAATGATTTGCATGAAGATGTAACCGAAACTGGCATCTCATACGAATCTATTAGTGGGGAAATCGCAAAACTCCCTGAGAAGCAGGCTGCCATCTTGCAACTCATCCATCAGGAAGGCTACACAGCCAAAGAAGTGGCGGCTAAGTTGGGTATGAATGAATCAGCGGTAAAAGTTGCGGCGCATCGCGCTTATAAGTTGTTGAGACAGAGGCTGGAGGAAACGTGAAAGATATAGAAAGTTTAATCGGTCAGTTGGCGCAAGAAGGTGGCGCGGTAAAACCTGCTTCGCACCCGTTCGCGCTCAGTTTGAAATGGATTGCGCTGGCAATTATTTATTTGCTGGTGTTGCTCATGTTTAAAGGTGTGCGCAACGAACTGGCTGTTGCCTTCCAGCATCCGTGGTTCGCTGTCGAGGTTGCGCTGTTGCTTGCATTGTTGGTGACGACTACGGTGAGTGCAGCTTTGTTGTCCTACCCTGATCTGTTTCAGATGCGCCGTGTGGCGTGGGTGCCGCTGGCGATTTTTGGCGTATTTGCTTTTGCGTTATTCATGGCGTGGCGTGCGGATATGCCGCCTGCGCCTTTACCAGTTCACGGCGTTGAATGCACGCTGGCGATTATTGCCGCTGCAATTTTGCCCGGTGTGTGGATGCTGTATTTCATGCGCAAACTTGCCAGTACCCATTACCAATGGGCGGGCAGCATTGGTTTGTTGCATGCCTTTAGCATTGGCGCGTTGTGGCTGCGCTTGCAAGAAAATAACGACTCAATTTCGCACGTGCTGCAATGGCACTATCTGCCGATGATCGGTTTTGGATTGCTTGGGCTATGGTTAGGAAAGCTGCTTTTGAAGTGGTGAGCCGCTTCCCTGTTAGGCTTGTTTGCTTGTGTGTAGTTGTAGCGAGAACAGAGCACCGCCGCCTGTCGCATCAGTTAATGTAACCTTCCCGCCGCCATGCACCTCGGCCACTGTTTCACACAAAATCAGCCCGACGCCAGTGGCATTTCCTGAGGGTGTTTGATGATTAAGGCTGCCGGGATGGTTCAGGCCTGGGCCATCATCCAGAACATAGAAAGTCACTTTGTCGGCATCTTGCTCAAACCACAACGTTACCGAGTTGGCGGCATAACGCACTGCATTGTTGAGCGCGGATTCAAGCGCCATATCGAGTAAATATTCATCAAAGGCGGCGATGCCTTTGTGCCGCACATCGGGCGCGATACGAATCTTGCTCTCGTCTAGATGTACGGATGTCTTATGTCCATGTCTCAAATGGAGCGAGGTAGATTGGCTGGTAGAGATTAAATCTTCCAAGAACTCCACCAAGTCCAACTCGGTGATATTGGTTTGTAATCCACCGTGTTCATGCTTATAGAGTGTGAGGAAACTGATCAGGCGTTCTTTCAGTTCCACGCAACGTTGGTAGGCTTTGCGCGCTTCGATGGGCGCATCGGCGTGATGGTTGAGTTGTTCCAGATCAGCTTCGAGTAGCGCCAAAGAATTTTTGATGTCGTGAATCACCAGTGCTGCGATTGATTTTTGCATCATGCCCCCGTCAGTTGGCTGTAGAAACGATAGAAACCCATCACCTTTTCATTCTGTGGGACGAGTCTATCGAGTGTGGCTAGATAGCCTTTTGCGCGTTCCTCTACATCCTTATCCATGCCTTTTTGTTTCAGCCACAACAGGTGAAGCTGTGCGGCGGCCAACAAGGCTTCGATGTTCTCGCTATGGATCGCCAGTGCATCGAAAATCTTTTGGAAGGCATCGTCGAACTGTGCGGCACGCATGGCTTTTTGTGCTTCTTCAATGAGTGCCAAGATGCGCCGTTGCCCTGCATCCAACACATCCGCCACCTTATCTTTTTGGCCCGTGTCGATCATTGATTTGGTCACATGTCGTGATATTCGCTGCCGCTCATTGCCACTGGACTGCACCGCATTGGTCATCATCTTCAGGCCCAGTATTTCGTCCCCAAGTTTGAACGCGGCCTTGCCGATCATCGTCATTGCATCGCTACCGCTTTTCTCTGTGATCAGTCGTTGTGCGCGGTCTAACAATTTTTGGGCAGTTTTTTCATCGCCATCATCGAAATACGCTTGCGCTAGCAACGCATTTTTGGAGATGCCAAACGCGCCTTTCTCTTCGTACTTTCGAGCATTCTTCTCTAAGGTGGTGATGGCGCCTTTGGAGTCGCCCATATCGTTTTGAATCAGCGCCAGCGACAAATAATCATCCGGACGTTCCGTCAACGAGCCATTTGAAAGTTTGATTGCCGATTCAGAATATTTTTTCGCCTCATCGAATTTTCCGAGCAGGAATGCTGATTCAGAAGCAGTGCGGAAGCGTTTGGTGCTGGGTAATATTTCCGAAGTTTTTACGGTCAACTGATACGCGCTTTCCTCATCTTGCTGAATCCGCTTGATGTCCGACATCAACTCATAAGCGGCGACGTAGTTGGGATTGCTTTCGAGAATCTCCTGAGCCGCTTGTTCGGCTGCTTCTAAGTTTTCGATGAATAGATAGGCGCGCGCGATACCGATCTTGACCCAAGGCGTGCTGTTGCTGATGCTTTGCGCCAAGTGATAGGTCTTGAGCAGATTCCCTGTGTCGCCTAGTTTCAGTTGTGCTTCGGCTTTTAATCTTAAGGCGGCCAATATCCAGCGTTCGTTTGATACCAACTTGATCAGTCGGTCACATTCGCTGATGACTATTTCGTAATTCTTTTCATCTAGCGCATTCAGCGCAGGCCGGAGGAAGTTGCGGCGATCAAGTAAGCGCTCCAAGCGAGCACGCAGTTTCACCTCTGGGCAGGGTTTCAGAATGTAGTCATCGGGACTGTATTCCACAGCATTGGCGACATAAGCGTATTCCGCCTCGGCAGTCATCATGATGAAAAGCGTCTTTGAGCTCAGCAGATTTTCGGCGCGCAGATATTCGAGAAAGTGTTGGCCGGAACTCGTTTTGTTGAGGTTGTAGTCACACAAGATGATATCGAACTGACTCACCTGAAGTTGGTGCAAGGCCTCTTCTGCGCTTGCCACACATTTGATGAGATTCATACCCATCCATTGCAATTGCGAGCGGATCGCATGGCGCATCGCACCGATGTCATCGATGACCAGCGCGGACAGCTTTGCGTAATCAACGAATTCATTCTCAACGACTTTTTTGTTGCCACTGAGAATGTTGGTAATTGAACTCGCCGCAGATTTAGTTTGCATTGCGCTTCCTTTAGTCACCTACGTTCAATCATGTTTGAGGAGCGCTTCAAATTGCGCTATCGGCAAGGGTTTTCCAAATAGGTAGCCCTGATAGGTCAGGCAGCCTTGGTGCAACAAAAGCGATAGCTGTTCCTCTGTCTCAACACCTTCTGCAATGACGCTCAAACGGAAGTTTTTGGCGAGGTCGATGATGGTCTGCACCATCACGGCATCGTTCGGATCGGTTGTCATATCGCGCACGAAACTCTGGTCGATCTTAAGTTGGTCGAGTGGGAATTGTTTCAAATACGACAGCGATGAATAACCCGTGCCGAAGTCATCCATGGATAACTTCACATTCAATGCTTTCAGGGCAAACATCTTGTTGATCACGTCGGCGGTATTGGTGAGCACCACGCTTTCGGTCAGTTCTAACTTCAGCTTAGACGCCTCAATACCCGTGGTATGCAACAGATTGTCCACCTTGCTCACAAAATCAGGCTGACTGAACTGCAACGCACTGACGTTCACCGCAATGATCAGATTGTTGGTGTGATCTGCTTTAGCCCATGCTGCCAATTGCCGACAGGCTGTTTCCATTACCCAGTCACCGATCTCAATGATTGCTGAGCTTTGCTCCGCGACGGGGATGAACTGAGCAGGGGGTACGAGCCCGCGCGTAGGATGATTCCAACGTAACAACGCTTCCGCACCGATAGGGCGATGTTTTTGGTCAACTTGGATTTGGTAGTACAACTGCAATTGATGGTGAGTGATGGCTTGGCGCAGGTCTGACTCCAGAGAGGCACGTGTCTCGACCGCCAATTGCATCGAGGGGTCAAAGAAGCGAACCGCATTACGCCCTGAATCTTTCACTTGGTACATCGCCATGTCAGCGTGTTTGAGCAAATCATCTACAGACTTTTCCAGCCCTCGATACAAAGCAATGCCGATGCTGGGCGAGCTGATGTATTCCCGGTCTTTTAGGTTGTAGGGTTTGGTCAAGGCAGTGCGGATTTTCTCTGCCACGGTGGCTACACGTTGTGATGCTTTATCGGTAGAGGCATCGACGTCTGCGAGTAACACCAAGAACTCATCCCCACCGAAACGCGCCACGGTATCAACTTCGCGTATGCATCCCTGTATGCGCTGTGCGACTTGGATCAGCATCATGTCGCCGCTATCGTGGCCGAGGGTGTCGTTGAGAACTTTGAACTTATCCATGTCAATGAACAGCACCGCACCATAGAGGTTGTTGCGATTCGAGTTCAGAAAGGCCGTATGTAGCCTGTCCATGAATAAGCGACGGTTTGGTAGTTTGGTCAGGGGGTCGAAATAGGCCAAGGTCTCAATGGCTTTTTCAGCCTCTTTACGCGCAGAGATATCTTGGAACATGGCGGTTACGTAATCCACCTCGCCGTTCGCTTTGCGGATGCAACGCGCCACGAGCAATACAGGAATGACCTTGCCAGATTTGCTGATGAAGCGCTTTTCCAAGCTATACAGACTGATCTCGTTCGCCAGCAATTTATTGTATTGCTCTAGGCTGGCTGGAAGATCGTCGGGGTGGGTTGTGGCATCCCACGTCATGCCGCGTAACTCCTGTTCGGAATATTCCAGCATGTTGCATAGACATTGATTGATGCGTATCCAGCCTTTTTCTGGCGAGGTGATCGCCAAGCCGACGATGTCGAATTCGTAGAAGGAACGCAGTTGTGCGTCACGTTGCGCCAAACTATCCAGCATGTCGTTGAACTGTCGGGCGAGGATGGCAGCTTCATCATTGCCTAGGAGCGACACGCGGGCATCCGCTTGCCCTGCATTCACGCCGTCAGCCACACGTTGAATCGAAGCGAGACGTCGCGTCAGATAGTTTGCTACCAGCGAAGCGATCATGATGCTGAGTAAGACACCGATCAGAGTAAAGACGAATCCTTGTTGTCTGGTCTCGGCAACCACCTCATTAAAATGTCTGCGGTCTATCCCTAGACGCACCCAGCCGATGTGCTTGCCTGTGAATTTGATCGGACTGATGACGTCGATCATGCTGGGCGTTTGATTCAATGTCGTCAGGCCTGTTTGAATGGGCAGGTCAGTCAGATGCAGTCCGATTTTGCTCGGATCATTGTGTGCCACGATCTGGCCACGGGTATCCATCACGATGATGTAACGCAAATTGGGATAGCGGGCGATGCTTAGGACAATCTCTTGTAGTCCGCTGTAATCCTTCGATGAGACCCACACCGATGAAGAGACCGCCGTGCTTTCTGCCAGCGAGATCAGTTGCTGGGTATGGTTATGCGTGTCTTCCTGCAGTTGCCGATGTGTCAGCGTAATGACAAACAAAGCCATCAAGGTGGCGATGACGAGCGACATCCCCACGATCAATTGCTTGCGCAGACTACCAAACAATAGATTTTTGAGCTTTTCGTACATTATTTTTGTGCGACAGGTCGCACCTCTTTTTCAAAACGTTTGATGTATTCGCGCACCACTTCATAACTTGCATCGTTGGCTGGATGAAAGCGCGCAGTCTCCATCCCGGCCAAGATTTTTTGGCCTTCAGGCGTGTTGTGCAGATTGACCAAGGCAACTCGGACACCTTCGCGGATTGCTTCAGGCACATCCTCGCGTGCCATCACCGAATTGTTGAGTAACGAGGGGGTCTCCCAGATTACTTCGAGTTGAGCCGCTTCGGTGGGATGGTCTTTCACGAATAGCCGCCAAGGGGGCGGCCAAGTGGCACCCGCAGCGGATTTGCCCAAGTACACGTTCATGATCGAAGACTCTTGCGAGCCAACGTAGCTGTTCTGAATGTCGCTATTGATGTTGATGCCTTGTTTATGCAAAAAATACTGGGGCATGATGCCGCCAGCTAAGGCCGTGTGAGATGGATAGCTCACCACTTTGCCCTTGAGGTCGGACGGATTTTTGATGCCCGAATCTTTCCGCACGATGAAAATCCCTTTGAAATCTTCTGCGTTACCCCACATCGAAATCACGTGGTATCCCACGTTTTGCGCTTGCAGGGTCTGCCAAGGGTTGGGGATTAAAAATTCAGCTTCACCGTTTTGGATTTTCTTTTCAAATGCCTGATAGTCGAGCGAAGTTTCCAATTGCAGGTTGGCGCCAGGAACTTGCTGGTTTAGATAATCCACCAGCGGTTGGAAAGTCTCGGTAAGTTTTTGTGGGTTGTAGAGCGGGTGAGGGAGCAAATAATTCACATGCGCTTGTGCTGTGGCTGGGCGATTACTGTATTGCAAGGGTTGGTCGTCATTGGCTTGGTCACACGAAGCCACCGTCAAACTGACGAACAGTAAAAAAAAGAGCCTCAATCTAAACATGCTGTCCCCTCACACCTTAGTCCTTTTCTTTCGAGAGAGCGTTGCTCTGTAGGTGGCAACTCCCCCTCCGCCCCACATTTATCGGCGTGTGCTGAAAAATCTTGAGGAAATCTAACTGAAAATTATTGCCAACCATCGTCGGGTTAAAACCCGACCTACAGGGTGTCGTAGGTCGGACTTCAGTCCGACTACAGGGCGTCGTAGGTCGGACTTCAGTCCGACGCGATTGGCAAGCCTCATCCGTCCATTGTCGGGTTAAAACCCGACCTACAGGGGGGCGCAGGTCGGACTTCAGTCCGACGTCATCGGTCAGCATCATCCATCCATCGTCGGGTTAAAACCCGACCTACAGGGCGTCGTAGGTCGAACTTCAGTCCGACGCGATTGGCAAGCCTCATCCGTCCATTGTCGGGTTGAAACCCGACCTACAGGGTGTCGTAGGTCGGACTTCAGTCCGACGCCATCGGCAAATCTCATCCATCCATTGTCGGGTTAAAACCCGACCTACAGGGCGTCGTAGGTCGGACTTCAGTCCGACGCGATTGGCAAGCCTCATCCGTCCATTGTTGAACTGAACACCTACGGGCGGATTTTGTGGGCGTGCTGCTCAATAAGCCCTGCTTTGCGGTAAGCTACGCCCCTTTCCGCAACCCCTTAGAGAATCCGCAAAATGGTACAAGGCCAATACGTAATGTCCATGCTCCGTGTGAGCAAGATCGTTCCTCCTAAACGTCAGATCATCAAAGACATCTCCCTGAGCTTCTTCCCCGGCGCCAAGATCGGCCTGCTGGGTCTGAACGGTTCGGGTAAGTCCACCGTGCTGCGCATCATGGCGAAGCAGGACAAAGAATATGACGGCGAAGTGCAGCACCTGCCCAACATCAAGATCGGTTATTTGGAACAAGAGCCCGTGCTCGACCCTGCCAAGACTGTGCGCCAAGAAGTGGAATCCGCGCTCGGCGAAGTGATGGAAGCGCAATCCAAGTTGGATGCCGTGTACGCCGCCTATGCCGAAGAGAACGCCGATTTCGACGCACTCGCCGCCGAGCAAGCGCGCCTCGAAGCCATCATCGCCGCCAGCGGTAGCGATGCATCGCACCAGATGGAGATCGCAGCCGATGCGCTGCGTCTGCCCGAGTGGGATGCCGTCATCAAGAACCTTTCCGGTGGTGAGAAGCGCCGCGTGGCGCTGTGCAAGCTGCTGCTGGAAAAGCCCGACATGCTGTTGCTGGACGAACCCACCAACCACTTGGATGCGGAATCAGTGGAATGGCTGGAACAATTCCTCGTGCGCTTCCCCGGCACTGTGGTCGCTGTCACCCACGACCGTTACTTCCTCGACAACGCCGCCGAGTGGATCTTGGAACTCGACCGTGGACACGGCATCCCTTGGAAGGGCAACTACTCAAGCTGGCTCGACCAAAAGGGCGAGCGCTTGGCGCAAGAGCAGAAGCAACTGGATGCACATGCCAAAGCGATGAAGCAAGAATTGGAATGGGTGCGCCAGAACCCGAAAGCGCGTCAGGCAAAATCCAAAGCACGTATCGCACGTTTCGAAGAACTGAACTCGCAAGAACACCAAGCACGTAACGAGACACAGGAGATCTTCATTCCCGTGGGCGAACGTCTGGGTAACGAAGTCATCGAATTCGAAGGCGTCAGCAAAGCCTATGGCGACCGTCTGCTCATCGACAACCTCAGCTTCAAGATCCCACCCGGCGCCATCGTCGGCATCATCGGTCCTAACGGCGCAGGTAAATCCACCTTGTTCCGCATGATCACCGGTAAAGAAACACCAGACAGCGGTACCGTGAAGATCGGCCAGACCGTGAAGATCGCGCACATCGACCAATCGCGCGACGGACTGCAAAACGACAAGACCGTGTTCGACGCCATCTCTGGTGGCAACGAGATCTTGACCGTGGGCAAATACGAAACACCCGCGCGTGCCTACATCGGCCGCTTCAACTTCAAAGGGGGTGACCAAGGCAAGATCGTCGGCCAACTCTCCGGTGGTGAGCGCGGACGTCTGCACTTGGCGCAGACCCTCATCTCTGGCGGCAACGTGTTGCTGCTCGATGAACCATCAAACGACCTCGACGTTGAGACACTGCGCGCACTCGAAGATGCACTGTTGGAATTCGCCGGCTGCGTAGCCGTCATTTCCCACGATCGTTGGTTCCTAGACCGTATCGCCACCCACATCCTCGCTTGCGAAGGCGATTCCAAGTGGACGTTCTTTGATGGCAACTATCAGGAATATGAGGCGGACAAGAAGAAGCGTTTGGGTGAAGAGGGCGCGAAGCCTAAGCGGATTCGGTATAAGCCGATTAGTCGGTAACCAACGCTTACTCCCTCGCCCACTGGGAGAGGGGTGGGGTTGAGGGTAAGCCGTTCGCCCTGAGTAGGCCGCAGGCCGTATCGAAGGGTAAACTAGCCAACAAGGAGAAGGTGCATGCCAACCATCAGCCAGTTCTTTGGAATCATCATCCAAATGTTTTGGAATGACCATGCGCCACCTCATTTCCACTGCCAATATGGTGATCACGAAGCGATCATCAACATAAAGACCTTGGAAGTCATCGAGGGTAAATTGCCAAGGCGCGCGATGAATCTAGTACTTGATTGGGCGGAATTGCATCAAGCAGAGCTGATTGAAGACTGGAACTTGTGCGAAGCTAAACAGCAACCCAAACCGATCTCACCTTTGGAGTAGAAATATGTCAGCAGCTTGGAGAGTCAGTGAAGTTCGCGTCGTTGAAGACCATGCAGTGTGGGTTCGCTTCAAAGATGGTCTTGAAGGAGTCGTTCGCTTCTTGCCGGGATTCTTTCGTGGAGTTTTTTCACACCTGAACGATCCTGAAAAATTTCGGCAAGTTACCGTAGTCGGTGGCGCGGTGACTTGGCCAGGTGAACTTGACCTTGCACCTGATGCGATGCATGAAGAAATAAAATTGCGTGGTGGCGTGTGGGTGGTGGATAAGTGAGAGGGGAAGCCGTGGTCTTTCCTCGTTTAAGTGCGCGGGATTGAATGTTGAAGATTGGGAAGAGGGGAAATGATTGCGATGCTGACCCCAATGATTTGAATTGTTTAATTGTTGCCAATCGTTGCGTTCGGAGAGGAGCGGGAATGGAGCGAAATTTTCTAAAATACTTGCAAACGTATAAGTACAGAGAAGAGTGGTTTAAGTGGATTGAGTGGGTGACGCTTTCTGTTGTTGTCTGTTCTGCTTGGTGGGAAACGAAAAATTTATTTGTATTCATATTGGCAGCGCTAAGTGTGTATTACGTTTGGATTTCGTTAATACATGGATTGACGAGTTTCTTGTTTGGCTATTTACAGCAGTGGCAAGTCAGTGAAAGAAAAATAAGGTACGTTATTTGGGGAATTAGTCCATTTGTTCTGTGGACTCCTTTTGTTGTCTTGGTACCCCTGATTGTGGGTGTCTTCCGGGCTGGGTAAGATGGCGCGAAGCTGAAGTGGATTTGGGATGGAATCAAGGGGGGCAAGGCTGCCCCGATTAATTCTTAGGCCGAAACGATCAAACGGGCGATACAAGGCAAAATTGAGCTACAAACGTGCCTAATGAAAAACTGGGGAGGCCGTCGAATTGGCTACGCTGGAATGGGAGGCTTGGTTTAGCAATCATCAGCGCTGAAATCAATCAGGTACATTCCGCACCGCAGAAGCTGAGGTAAACTGTTAACGGGAACTCGCCAAAGGCCATCAACGGTGGCTTAACTTTAATCAATACGCCTCTAGGAAATCCGGGCAATTCAGGAGTATTCGTTGTGATAAAGGTATTACACGTTCTGACTATTTTATTTTTGACAGTATCGATTGCGAATGCAGCTGGTAATTCATCTGTCACTAAGGGTGATGCGGCATACGATAATAAAAACTATTCAACAGCCATAGAATATTACCTGCCAGCAGCACAACAAGGTGATGCGAGCGTACAAATGAAAGTTGCGAGTTCATATGTACACCTGCAGAATTACTCTGAAGCTGTCAAATGGTACAAGGTTGTCGCAGAGAAGAAGTCTGCAAAACAAGCGGGAGCACAGTGGATGCTAGGGGTAATGTATGGACAAGGAAAAGGTGTGGCGCAGAATATGGATTTAGCTTATGACTACACTAGAGCTGCTGCAAAAAAGGGGGATGAAGATGCCATCAATTTTTTACGCGATAGAAATGTCGATATAAACGGGCATGGAGATCCATTCAGGCGGGATTAATGGGGTTAGCATGAGCAAAACATCGCCCGCAAGGGCGATGTTCTTTTCTGTTAGCTAAAAGTTAAAGGGGCCAGGCTCGAAATAGTTTTTGATGTGAGCAATGCCGAGTGAAGATCGGCCTATTGTTAGGAGGCATGTAATGCCCAAGCTCTACGAATATTTTGGTTTGATCATTATGTTCTAAGCCAATGAGCATGAGCCTGTGCATGTCCACGGCAAGTTTCAAGATCGCGAGTCCCGTGCCGAGATCATTGTGTGAATGGTGAGGCCGCTGAAATTCGCTACCCTGCTGTCGCAGGGCGCGCACCGTTAGCGAATACAGAGATGCACTATTTTGAAGAGCTTGTTTCTGCACGAGCAACAGAGATCGTCAGCAAGTGGATTGATTTCTTCGTGCTGCACAAACCTGTAAAGTCTGAACGCATTACAAGGAGGCTGAAATGATTCCTACAAAGATCAACATTACAAAGGCGGAGCATGCCGGTGATTTTGCGCTGCGCCTGTCGTTCGATGATGGCACGGTGCAAACCGTGGACTTCAAACCTTTTCTGACTCTCTCTCGTCACCCCGATATTCGCGCTTATCTCGATCCTGCACTTTTCGCGGCATACCGCATTGAGTACGGTGAGTTGGTGTGGGGCGATTATGATTTGTGTTTCCCCATCGCTGATTTGTACCAGAACAGGCTGATGCCTGACACCATGTTGGAAAAGGCGGCTTGACGCATGTCTCAACCTACATTATTCACGCCTCGTGATTGGACATCGGAGGATGTGTTGCGTGCTTTGAAGCGGGCATCCGAGAATGCCCGTCAATTGGCTGAGCAAACCGGCACGCCATTCGTTTCTCGTAAGTCTGCGGCTGTTGCAAATACTCTGAGCGAAGATTTTCCAGACGACATCTCCGACGATGATCTCGGAACAGATTCGCCCCGTCACGACTTGTAGTCGCAGAGATGATTGGCGACAGAAAACGGTTGCCGAAGAGATGAAATTCTTTCCTCAGGTAGTTCTCGCATGAATCAAACCTTCCAACAACAATGGCCTTCGCTACGCGACAGTGTGCGTGAGGCGGCTTGCGAAATCTTTCAGCATGCAAAAGCAGGCCGTCAGCTCACACAGCGTAAGTTCGATGGCAGTTTGCTAACCGCCACCGACATCGCGCTGCAAGAAAGTATCAGCAAGATTCTCTCAAGTTACTTTCCCGACATCCCCGTGCTGGGCGAGGAGATGACTGAGGATGAACAGGCCGCCATTCTGGCAACGTGCAGTTGCTGGGTGCTGGACCCTTTGGACGGCACCAGTAATTTCAGTCACGGCATCCCCGTTTATTCAGTGAGCCTTGCTTTGATGCAACAGGGCGAGGTGGTGGCGGGCATGGTGTATGACCCGAATCGAGACGAATGCTTTCATGCGCTAAAGGGGCAGGGTGCTTACCTCAATGAACAGCCTCTCAACCGCCGCGACGACGAACCATGCCAACTCAAACACGCGATGGCCATGATCGACACCAAACGCCTGCCGACCAAACTGGCCGTCGCCATTGCCACAGAAAATCCTTATCACTCTCAACGCAGCTTTGGCTCGGTGGCAATAGACTGGTGCTGGCTCGCAGCAGGCAGGATTCAAACTTATCTGCACGGCAAACAAAAGCTATGGGACTTTGCGGCGGGTGCTTTGGTAGCACACGAGGCGGGGTGTTTAACGGTGAATATGCAGGGTGCCCCCATACTCGGCGCACCGCTGACTTTAACGGCACGCTCTGCCGTGGGTGCCTGCCCATCATTGGCCACGATTTGGCCGGAGTGGGTACGGAAACATAGCTGATGGGTTAGCATCGAAATTGTTCTAAGTTCAACCACGGTTTCGAATTTGATAAGAGGGGTAGGCATGTTTTGTCTAAAGTGCGGAAGTTCGAATGATGTTGCTGCGAAGGTGTGTATTGGTTGCGGCAGTGCGCTCTCGCTAACGGCCAAGTCGTCAGTCAAACCTGTTGTGCAAGTTGAGGCGGCAGGGTTTGATGATGTGTATTACCGCGCTGTGCTGGGTGATAAGAATCAGGATTATTACTTGGATCATTTTGCGCGCTTCGATGACGAGAATAAGATCAGCCCCACTTGGAACTGGTCAGCATTTTTGGTGACGTTATTTTGGTTGCTGTATCGCAAGATGTGGCGCGGTGCTGGGATATATTTTGCGTTGCCATTGGCGCTTCAGATTGTGTTCTTTCTGATGGGGCTTGTATTGGGAGGCTTCGCTGGTTTCGTCGTCACTTTGGTTTCGTTCGTTTGTCTGCTTGCGATCTTTGTGGTGGTGCCCGCGTATGCGAATGGCTTCTATTATTTACATTGCAAACAGATGATCGAGACCGTGTGTTCGACAACACCGGACAGGCAAGCTCAGTTGGATGCGCTTTCTGCCAAGGGAGGGAGCAGTCATAAGGTGTTGGTCGTGGGGGTGGCTTTGTCAGTCATGGTCATCTTGGGCGTGATGACAGCCATCGCGATTCCTGCGTATCAAGATCGTGTGGCCAGATCGCGGTTAGTGTTGGCGCACGCTGTGGGCATATCAGCGACGCAATATGTAGATGGTTATTACACCCAATATAGTTCGATCCCGCGCAATCTGGATGCGGCCACCTTTATGATGACCTTGCCGCCATTTGTTAAGGCGGTGACGATCAATAACCAGACTAATACGATTACCATCACGATGTCGGGTGGTTCGGCAATAGAAGGTAAATCGTTTAAGTTTGTGACCATGCCCGGTAGCGATCATTTAAGTTGGCGATGCCTGAGCAATGAGATTGCAGATCGTTATCTGCCCCCTGAATGTCGTAGTGAAGAGTGAGGGGCTATGTTGATTAAGCGTGTATTTACGAAGCTAATGGGGGCAGCATCGTAATAATTTGTTAAAGAACCAGAATGAAAATTTCAATCCCCTTCCTTTTTCTCATACTGCTTGCTGCGCTCCCGCTCACCGTGGCGGCGGCAGAGCCCGGGGTGATCTACTGGAACTCGGATGCGGGCAAGGCGTTGCGCGCCAGGATCGCGCCCGATGAAGATTACTGGCAGCTCATTCCCTGGTTCACGAATCAGGAGAACCAGACCTATTGCGGTGTGGCCAGCGCGGTGACGGTGCTGAATGCGATGCCGATCAAGAAGCCGGTCGATCCCGTCTATGCGCCGTATGCCTATTTCACGCAACGCAATTTCTTTACGCCGGAGGTGGTGAAGGTCATCAGTCCGCAGATGGTGCGCAATCAGGGCATGACCCGCGATGAGATGGTGAAGACGCTGCTGCGGCATGGCGTGAAGGCGACGACGATTGCGGGCGATAGCGTGGATGGGTCTGCTCTGCGTACGTTGGTGCAGAAGGCGATGGGTGAAGACGGGCGGTTTGTGCTGGTGAATTTTTCGCGCGAGTCGTTGGGGCAGGAAGGCGGGGGACATTGGTCGGTGTTGGCGGCCTATGATGCGCAATCGGATCGGGTTCTGATCCTCGATGTGTCGAAGTATATGTATGCCCCGGAGTGGGTCACCATCCATACGCTGCGCAAGGCGATAGACACACTGGATACCACTAGCAACAAGGCGCGGGGACTGGTGTTTGTGTCGCAATAGGTGCGTTGCAGAGTTTAGTTTATTATCAGTTTTTATCAGGCAGTTTGTTGTGTCAGAGAGATAATCTCTACCAAAATAATAATTAGTCCAATTATGGGCATAGGAGGGTGTCAATTAACTTGGTGCCTAGGGTGAGTTAAACGAAAGTATTTGATTTGCTGGCTGATTTGAATCCGCGCAGCGAAGAATTGAAATCGAGCACCCGAATGCTGCTCAGGAGAAGATATGCAAAGGTTTAAATTTTCGGCGATCGCGGGCTTTGGCTCTGCCGCATACAGATTGATCGCAGGATCGGGAAAAATCAGTCTTACGGGGTGTTTGGCAGCTGTACTGTTGTCCTCTTGCGGCGGTGGCGGTAACGCTGGTTTGGGGACGGTGACCTCTAACCTGTCCTTTCCTCTCCAAAGCAGTTTGCGAGCTTCGACTGCAAGTGGCGAGTCTACTGATTTCACCGTGTCAGGAACATGTACAGGCAGCGCCAGTATTAATTCGTCGCCCGCTACGCCTGCGATGTACGGAAATATTTCCGGTGTCTCATCTATGACTACACTTTATGTGAGTGTTCCGAACTGTAGTCCGTCTTACATATACAGCAGCACAACAAATTATTTCGACAGCAATTACGACCCTCTTGGAAGTGTTGATTCCTCCGGCGAGTATGGGGTATTTGCAATTCCTCCTGTCATACCCGCCTCAGTGCATGTCGGAGATACCGGCACGATAGGCAGAATAGATTACTATTCTGACGCTGCACACTTGTTCACCACCAGTCATGTCGAGATGAGCTATGCGATATTGCCGGATACCGCCACTACGGCATTCGTCAACTTAATTAGCAAGTCGTATGACATTGGTGGTGTACTGACAGCGACCCAACAAGACAAGTACAGGATCAAGTCTGATGGCTCCTTGATACCGGTATCTTTGGATATTCAAGCTGCGAATGGAGCGAATCAGCATTTTGTATTGACCGCGGTGCCTGATACGGTGCCTCCAACGGTTCTCTCGGCGACCCCCTACAGCTATTCGACAAACGTTCCAACGTATTCACCAATCCGTGCAACTTTCAGCGAGTCAATAGACCCTGCAACTGTCAATTCCGGCGTGTTTACAGTGATGGCTGGTTCGACGCCGGTTCCCGGTACGATAACGTACGCAGGGAACTCCGCCACGTTCACACCGTCAGCACCGTTGGCTCCCACTACAGTTTATACCGCCAGAATTTCCGCTGGTGTCAAGGATCTGGCCGGTAATGCGATGAGCTCGATCTATTCATGGCAATTCCAGACCACTGTCGCCGATACCACTCCGCCAGCAGTGATCACGACGAGTCCGTTTGCCAATGCATCCGACGTTAACGTGGGGAGTGCGATTACGGCGACCTTCAGCGAGCCAATTAATCCGTCCACGGTCACACTTGCAGGTGCATTCACCGTGATGAACGGTGCGACTTCTGTTTCTGGAACAGTAACTTACGACGGTGCTACTGCGACGTTCACCCCTTCAGCACCTTTGGCAAACAGCACGCTTTATACAGTCACGCTCACAACGGTTGTTAAAGATCTGGCGGGTAACGCGATGGGTGCAAATAATTCGTGGACATTTCAGACTCTCGCTACTGTGACACCAAAGGTGTTATCGACCAGTCCGGATCCTTACGCCTATGCTGTCGCGGGCAGCAGCGTCATCAACGCCACCTTTAGTACGCCAATTGATCCCGCCACCGTGGACAACACAACATTCACCCTGGTTGGCGGAACTACTCCTGTTGCCGGAACGGTAACTTACAGCGGGACCACTGCGTCATTCACACCCTCCGCACCTTTAGCGATAAACACAGTCTATCGGGCCACTATCACAGCAGGCGTCAAGGACCTGGCAGGCATTGCGATGAGTGCGAATTATTCATGGACATTTCAGACCTTTTCGGACGGATCGACTTCTGGGCCGGTCAATCCATCGCCTGCAGGACTCTGGCAGCCTACCCCCGGTTCAACGCCAGCGACGGGCAACTTCGTGTATTTGCAAAGTGATGTTGGCGACTACATCGGCCTAGGTCAGACGTACACCTACACTCCCGCGACTGCGGTGCTCACATTTAGCGAAAATGGCGGACTCTTCTCAGTGAATGTCAATGGAAACACATGGTGGTATGGCAATTTCCAGACCGGAAATACGGTCAGTCAACTTCAAATTGGTTTTTACCCGGGTCTTCAGCGCTATCCCTTCCATAATCCGGTATTCGGCGGGTTGAGCTGGTATGGAGATGGTCGAGGCTGCAATACTGAAAAAGGTTGGTTTGCTGTCGATAACGTCACATATGTAAGTGGGGTGCTCACCGCAATCGACCTGCGTTTCGAACAAAACTGCGAGGGAGGAGCCACCGCTTTGCATGGGGCAATTCACTGGGGGCCATGAACCTAACAATCGGGAGCAGCTTGAGCAATCAAAAGAATCACGGGGGGCAGGTCTTGCAATGCAGCATTCTCTTGTTGTGATGCGTCAAAGCAAGGCTTGCCCCTAATCAAAGGGGTTGGCATCGCAATGGTTTTGATTCGCCTTGCCTTTATTTCCCCTCTCGCTAGGATGGCCGTATTCAGTCCTTATTCGGTGATCTATCATGCAAGAGCAAATCATTAGCCTGACCGATTTCAAAACCTCTGCTAGCCGTTTATTGCAAGAGACCCGTGGTGGAGCAAATATCATTTTGACGCAAAACGGTTCGGCGAGTGCGGTGGTGCAAGACTATGCGACCTACCGTTCCCAGCAGGATGCCTTCCTGATGTTGAAGCTGATGGTGCAGGGCGAGGCCGATGTGCAGAAGAATCGTGTCACCCCGCAAAGCAAAGTGTTTGATTCACTGCGTGCGTCTTTGTTGAAACAGCAAAATAAAAATGGCTGAGGCCAAGTCTTATCAGGTGTTGTGCAGACACTGCGCAACAGGATTTGACGGAGATCATCGAGTACATCGCGCAAGACAGTGTTGATGATGCGTTGTTCATTTTGCACAAGCTGGAGGAAAAAGCCGCGCTACTGGTCAATCTTCCCAATCGCGGTCGCGTCGTGCCTGAGTTGTTGCATACCGGTATTTCTCAGTACAGAGAACTTATTAGTGCGCCTTGGCGCATTGTTTACAAGGTTGCAAGTGATCAAGTCTTCATCATGGCTGTGCTGGATAGTCGGCGCGATTTGCAGACGGTGCTGCTCGGGCGATTGGCTCGCTGATACTGTGGCGGAATTCCGAGGGGGCAGGTCTTGCAATACAACATCCACTTGTTGCGATGCGTCAATGCAAACTTGGTTTCGTGACTGAACGTGTTTTGCAAAAAATGGTGCGCTTAATTTCACTCTCAAGAAACCATTCTGATGCTGCCGGTCCTTAGAGGCAGCATCACATTTGCGTTATCTTGGATCAAAAATCCGTTCGAGCAAGTCAGATTGGCACCAAATGAGTGCTTATTCTGTAGCTTCAACATAGAGCCCACGTTTTGCCCTCCAATTTCTCGATCATCTCGGCGTGATTGCGCGACGATGATGGCGACTGATTTTGCGGATGACGCCGAGGAAGGGATTGTTTTATTTAAAAATTAACGCGTGAGTATGGTTGTGGCGAATCAATACACGGCACTACGTGATGCCATTGATAAGATGCACCACGAAGGTGCCGTTCATTTTTATTGAGGGTTAAGCCGCTGTTCTTCCTCTTCGACCATGGCGTGCAGTTTGACCAAACAAACCACTGTTTTTCTAGATTGTTCGTCAAAGTTTCCGGTCAAGATGCTTTGCGCAAGTTCATCATTTCCCTCCTGATGTGCTTCGACGACCTTGGCTGCGTGAATATGAAATTTTGCGTGCTCATCCATCAGTTTTTTAAACACGGCTTGATCTTCGAACTGAGCTTTGCCGTCGCTATGTATCCATTTACCCAGCACACACAGGTTATCCACGCAGATTTTGCTGGGTTGTAAATTCTCTTGGGAGCGGCCCTCAAGGTAATCAATCAGTCGTCTTTTCCAAGCTCTATGAACCAATACGGCGTCATAAATATTAATGACTTGAAGGATTTCTTTTTCCGGCTCTTGTTGGCCAAGGCCAAACACTGAAAATATTTTACTGAACATTTATGTCCTGCCCTTTCTCATAAAAGATAAATTTACGTCTTGAATTGCAACATTTCTGATTAAGCCAGCCCCCTGTGGGCTTACGGCACTACTTGCATTATTAAACCATATACATTGCAGTGTTATTAAGCAATTAACATGCCGAATTGGCGAGATGTCGGAATTGATCAAGGCGATTGGAATATGCGCTGATGGGGGGCGCACGGAAGAGATAGCCAATAGATATTTAGTCGCGGATGGTTGGAGATTTTTCTGAGAGATTATTTTTACTAACTCCCGATTTCATTTTTGAGTAAGCCACGCGATGTCGCTGTATTAATTTCTTGAGTCTGTTGTTCACACTGCTTGCGACAGGGGCGCTTGTGCGTCGTGCGTCACTCTTAAAACTTTCTCTGCGACTTTGTTGTTGACATCAGAACGAACGTTCTTTACGATGCTCAGCACGTTCGTTCTGTAGAGGTGCGTCATGACTGATATCAATCCCCAAAACGCGAGAGATGCGGAATATCTCGCCAAGCTGCAAGACTATTACGCAAACTGGAAGAGCATCCCCTCTTATGCGGCGTTGTGCGATGTGTTCGGCATCGCGTCAAAGTCATGGGTGAAAGCGATTTTGGATAGGCTGGGTGAGGCGGGTTATTTGGAACGTACGCCAGATGGAATGTGGATTCCGACCAGCAATTTCTTTGCACGCTCGATTGCAGATTCGTCTGTCCCTGCGGGTATGCCTGTTTCTGTCACGGCGTCGCATGGCGATAGTTATGTCATCGACGATATGCTGATTGATACCCCATCCAAGACCACATTGATTCCTGTCAAAGGCGATTCGATGATGGGCGCAGGTATCCATGATGGCGATGTGGCGGTTGTTGAGAAGCATCATTTGGCGAACGTGGGCGACATCGTGGTGGCTATCGTAGATGGTGAATTCACCCTGAAGACGCTTGGCAAAGAACGTGGCAAGTTCATCCTCAAACCAGAGAATCCAGACTACCCCATCATCTATCCACAAGGCACGTTGGAGATATTTGGCATTTTGGTTGGTCTTATTCGCAAGTATCGGAGATAAGCATGGGACAGATCGCTTTACACAGTGGACGTCGGCATAGCGCAGCCTTGTTGTCGCTGACTCATCCAAACAAAGATTGGTTTCAACGTCAGCGCGCGCAGTTGCATAAAGCGACCCCAGTGGGCGTGTCAGCCAATGCAGAGGTGGTCGAACACTTCGTTTCACATTGGGATGATGAATCAATCGAACATCGTGAATCGACATTTTTCATGCGTCTGGCGGGTGATTCGATGCGCGATTTGGGTATCTATGATGGTGATCTGCTGGCGGTAGACAGAGCTTTACCCGCGATGCACGGCAGTGTGGTGATTGCAGTGGTTGATGGGGAATTTACCGTGAAGCAACTGCTGTTTACGCCATCAGGAAAAGTGTTGCGTGCAGGTAATGAGAATCATGCGGATGTTCTGATACGAGCTGGGCAGGATTTCGCGATTTGGGGTGTAGTGCAGTGGAATGTACATAAAGCCGCTGAAGCTAAGCTGCCTCAGATAAATTAAAACCGCACCGTCATTCCCCATTGGGGGATGACGATGCGGCTCGTGGGAAGCAATCTATCTTAAGTCGAAGGTCGGGTTTCAACCCGACAGCTTCTATTGATTTTTAACAAGCTGTGCGATTAAAACCTGACCTGTAAAAACCTGCTTAAGTAATGACAGTCGGTTGCTGACGACCCGTGCGGGCGATCAACTCCGAGATGCTCAAACCAATCTCAATCAATTCCTTCAGTGCGTCCTGCGCATCCAAGTGATGCCTTGCGACATCGGCTTCATACGCTTCCAGGTATACACGTAAGGTCGCCCCTTCAGTGCCCGTGCCCGACAAGCGGAAGATGATGCGCGAACCATCGCTGAACAAAATGCGGATGCCTTGATTCTTGCTCACGCTGGCATCAACAGGGTCGGTGTAGCTGAAGTCATCACAGGTGGCGACCGTATATTTACCGAACTGTTTGCCAGTGAGTGCCGCGAAGTTATCGCGCAGATGAGTCATCACCCCATTCGCGTCCTCGGTAGGCAAGCCTTCGTAGTCATAACGAGAATAAAAATTGCGACCGAACTTCGCCCAGTGTTCACGCACGATAGATTCGACTGACTGTTTGCGCACGGCCAAGATGTTGAGCCAGAACAACACAGCCCATAGACCATCTTTCTCGCGTACGTGGTCAGAGCCGGTGCCGAAGCTCTCTTCGCCGCAGAAGGTGACCTTGCCTGCATCCATCAAGTTGCCGAAGAATTTCCAACCGGTAGGCGTTTCGAAGCAGGGGATGTTCAATGCCTTGGCCACACGGTCAACTGCTGCGCTGGTTGGCATCGAGCGCGCCACACCGGCGACACCTTTGCTGTAGCCGCGCACCAAAGTGGCATTGGCGGCGATAACAGCGAGGCTGTCTGATGGGGTGACGAAGAAACGTTGACCTAAGATCATGTTGCGGTCGCCATCGCCATCAGATGCTGCGCCGAAGTCAGGTGCATCTTTGCCATAGACGATCTCGACGAGGTCGTGTGCATAGGTGAGGTTGGGGTCGGGATGGCCGCCACCGAAATCTTCCAACGGGACGAAGTTCATCACGCTACCGACCGCTGCGCCGAGGCGACCTTCTAATATCTCTTTGGCGTAGGGGCCGTTCACGGCGTGCATCGCATCGAATTTGATGCGGAAGCCGCTAGTCAGTAACGAGCGGATAGCAGGGAAGTCGAAAAGTGATTCCATCAGTTCGGCATAGTCACTCACGGGGTCGATGACTTTGACCTTCATGCTGCCCAATGTTGTTTCACCTAACTGGTCTAGCGAAACATCAGCTGCTTCAAGGATGCGGTAACTCGTGATGACTTTGCTCTTGGCGAAGATTGCTTCGGTGACGGTCTCCGTCGCAGGGCCGCCGTTGCTACCGTTGTATTTGATGCCGAAGTCGCCATCTGGGCCACCAGGGTTGTGACTGGCAGACAAGATGATGCCGCCATAAGTCTTGTATTTGCGGATGACGCAGGATGCGGCAGGTGTGGAAAGGATGCCGCCACGACCGACCAAGACTTGACCGAAGCCATTGGCTGCCGCCATCTTGAGGATAGTTTGAATCGCTTCGCGGTTGAAGAAACGTCCATCCCCCCCCAGCACCAATGTCGCGCCAGCAGGCAGCGAGATGCTATCAAAGATGCTCTGTACGAAATTCTCTAGGTAGTGCTGCTTTTGAAAAACGGGGACTTTTTTACGCAATCCCGAAGTGCCGGGTTTTTGATCGGAAAATGGCTGTGTGGAAACAATACGAACACTCATCTGATTTCTCCCTTGTATTTGACCTTGTTTTTTTCTGCGTAAATGATACTCCTCGTTGGTATGAAATGCCTCAGATTGTGCGCATTGCGTTAAGCTTGCGCCCCTTTTTAGTTAGTGCCTTTAATGATGTCCAACGCTGCTCAACAGGTTCTTCGCGACACCTTCGGTTATGCCACTTTTCGCGGTGCGCAACAGCACATCGTCGAGCACGTCGTGGCAGGGGGAGATGCACTGGTATTGATGCCCACGGGCGGCGGCAAATCTTTGTGTTATCAGATCCCCGCATTGCTGCGTGACGGCGTAGGCATCGTGGTGTCGCCGCTCATCGCCTTGATGCAGGATCAGGTGGATGCGCTCAAGCAGCTTGGCGTGTCGGCGGCATTCTTGAATTCGAGTTTGGATGCGCAGACCGCGCGCGAAGTGATGCGCCAAATGCGTACAGGTGAATTGAAACTGTTGTATGTCGCGCCAGAGCGATTGATGACGGAAGGTTTTCTTGAGCTGTTGGAGCAGTTGAACGAAGATGCTGGCATCGGCCTGTTCGCCATCGACGAAGCGCACTGCGTATCACAATGGGGACACGACTTCCGCCCCGAATATCGTGCACTGACCGTGTTGCATGAACGCTTCCCCAATGTGCCACGCATCGCATTGACAGCCACGGCAGATGCGCCGACTCGCGCCGAGATCATCGAACGCCTGCAGTTGGAACAGGCACAGCAATTTGTCTCTAGCTTTGACCGTCCCAATATCCGCTATCGCGTTGCACTCAAAGACAACGCACGTAAACAATTGCAGACCTTCCTCGAAACCGAGCACCCAGACGATGCCGGTATCGTGTATTGCCTGTCGCGCAAAAAGGTGGAAGAGACGGCCGCTTGGTTGAAAGAACAAGGCTGGGATGCTTTGCCGTATCACGCTGGCTTGGACGCCGCCGTGCGCAGCAAGAATCAAAAGAAATTCTTGCGTGAGGAAGGCGTCATCATGGTCGCCACGGTGGCGTTCGGCATGGGTATCGACAAACCTAACGTACGCTTCGTTGCGCATCTCGATCTGCCTAAGAGCATGGAAGGTTACTACCAAGAAACCGGTCGAGCCGGGCGCGATGGTTTGCCTGCGAATGCGTGGATGGCTTACGGTTTAGGGGATGTGGTGTCGATGCGGCAGATGTTGCTGTCTGGCGATTCGCCGGAAGAACGTAAGCGCGTCGAACTACAAAAGCTCGATGCACTGCTTGGTTTTTGTGAATCTACCGCATGCCGCCATCAAACCATCCTGCGTTACTTCGGTGAGACACATCCCGGTGATTGCGGCCAGTGCGACAACTGTCTGTCGCCCGTGGATACTTGGAACGCCACCGAGGCCGCACGTATGGCGCTGTCTTGCGTGTATCGCACGGGGCAACGCTTCGGCGTGGCGCACCTCATTGATGTGTTGCTGGGCAAGGCCACACCCAAGATCGAACAATTTAATCACCAGCAACTTTCCACCTTCGGCATCGGCAAGGAGTTGTCACAGCCGCAATGGAGCAGCGTCTATCGCCAACTAGTGGCAGCCGGATTCATCAGCGTGGATATGGAAGCTTATGGTGGGTTGAAACTCACCGAGGCATCACGTCCTGTTTTGCGGGGTGAGCAAGAAGTGTGGCTACGTCGTGATGCCGAACCAGTCAAACGCACCAGCAGCAAAGCCGAACGCAGCTCACGTTTGCGTGAAGCTTTCGCCGGTGCGAACGAAGACCCATTGTGGCAAGCCCTCAAAGCCAAGCGTATGGAGTTGGCGCGCGAACAAGGCGTGCCGCCTTACGTCATCTTCCACGACAGCACCTTGCTAGAGATGCTCAACCGCAAGCCGCAGACCTTGATCGAGATGGGGCAGATCAGCGGTATTGGGCAGTCTAAATTGGTGAAATATGGCGATGATTTCTTGGAAGTGCTGGAGGATGCGGCGAATGGGAAATGAGCGCGCGTATCACCGTTGAGATTGAAGCGGCGCGCCACTTGAGGCAAGATGCACGCCCTATCGAGATGCCGATTTACGCCCTTCGAATTTTGTAGGTCGGGTTTTAACCCGACAAGTCATTGAGAATCAACCGAGACTGTCGGGTTGAAACCCGACCTACAAAAATAGGTGAATCAATCAATGTTTCCTTAGATTTTTTGTACCAATTAACTTAGAAGAGAACAGACATGGGCGCACAGTGGAAAGCAAGACACAAAGAAGTCGCAGCGAACGCAAAGGGTAAGATCTTTGGCAAATTGGCCAAAGAGATCATGGTGGCTGCAAAAGGCGGCGCGGACATTGGTTCTAACTCACGCTTGCGTCTGGTGGTCGAGCAGGCCAAAAAAGCCTCCATGCCGAAAGATACTTTGGATCGCGCCATCAAAAAAGGCGCAGGTCTGTTGGATGGCCCACTGCACATGGAGCATCTGGTGTACGAAGGTTTCGCACCACATCGAGTACCCGTCATCGTCGAATGTCTGTCTGACAACATCAACCGCACTAAGTCCAGCATGAACGTGTTGTTCCGCAAGGGGCAGTTAGGTGCACCGGGTTCCGTATCGTGGGATTTCAACCATGTGGGCATGATCGAAGCGACACCGAATTCCAAAGACGTTGATCCTGAAGTCGCCGCCATCGAAGCGGGTGCACAAGATCTCGAAGCTTCAGAAGACGGTGCGACACTGTTCATCACCGAACCTACCGACCTAGATGCCGTGTGCAAAGCATTACCGGCGCAAGGTTTCACCGTCACCTCAGCCGTGATTGGTTATCGCCCCAAGAACCCTGTCACCATCAGCAGTGATGCCGAGCGTGAAGAAGTCGAAGCGTTTCTCGAAGCCATTGATGAGGATGATGACGTGCAGAACGTGTATGTCGGTTTGGCTGGGTAAGACTGCATGATTGATACACACTTCTAAAAAAACGAGGAACCATGCGCTTTCTGCACACCTCGGACTGGCATCTTGGCCAGACGCTGCATGGTTTCGATCGCACCTACGAGCATCAGTGTTTTCTCGATTGGCTGGTTGATACCATCGCCGCTGAACAGGCGGATGCGCTGTTGGTCTCCGGCGATGTATTCGACAATGCCAATCCCTCCGCTGTCGCGCAAAAGCAGCTCTACCATTTTCTGCAACAAGCCAAGGCGCGCGCACCGCATCTGAATATCATCCTTATCGCGGGGAATCACGATTCGCCCGGCAGGCTGGAAGCGCCCGGGCCGTTGTTGGCGGTGTTCGACACTACGGTGATCGGACATGTTCGCCGCACGAGTGATGGCGAAATCGACCTCGGCCAATTGGTCGTGCCGCTGAAAAATCGCGATGGACACATCGCTGCTTGGTGTATCGCGATTCCTTTCCTGCGTCCCAGCGATGTGCCGCGCGTCGAAACGGCAGGCGACGCTTACATAGAGGGTGTCGCGCTGCTTTATCGGCAAGCGCTCGAATATGTGCAGCAACGCCGTCAGCCGGGACAAGCCATCGTCGCACTCGGGCACTGCCATATGGTGGGTGGGAAAGTGTCTGCAGAATCGGAACGTAATATTGTGATCGGCGGCGCCGAAGCGCTGTCTGCCGCGATCTTTGATCCGGTTATCGCCTATGCCGCGCTGGGGCATTTGCATCAGGCGCAAATCGTGGGGAAGCAGGAGCATCTGCGCTACAGCGGCAGCCCACTACCGTTGTCGTTTGCAGAAATCGACTACACGCACCAGATTTTGCGTGTCGATCTCGACGGGGAGTCGGTACAAAACATCGCTGCCATTCCAGTGCCTCGCTCGGTTGGATTGTTGCGCATTCCTAAACAGCCCGCGCCGGTGGACGAAGTGCTGGCCGCGTTGGCGGCGCTCGATCTGCCGGCAGCGACTGAACTGCATACCCATCCCTATCTGGAAGTACGCGTGCAACTGGATGCACCCGAACCCGGCCTGCGTGCCCGCATCGAAGCGGCGCTGGAAAACAAGCCCGTCCGTCTGGCGCGGATCGAGACCCGCATCGCGAAAAATTCCGATGGGGTAGCCGCGCCTATTTCGCTCGATGACTTGCATCGTTTACAGCCCGAGGAAATTTTCAAACGGCTATACCAGAGCAAATACGGCAGCGATGTACCCGCCGCACAAATGGGTGCATTCGCCGAGTTGCTGCATGAGCCGGTGGGGATTTCAGCTAAATGAAAATTCTCGCGATACGCGGCAAGAATCTGGCTTCGCTGGCCGGTGAATTCGACATTCCTTTCCAGCAAGAGCCGCTCGCTTCTGCCGGATTGTTTGCGATCAGCGGGCCGACGGGGGCGGGTAAAAGCTCGCTGCTCGATGCGTTGTGCCTCGCTTTGTATGACGACACCCCGCGTTTGCTGAAAGCAGGAAGCACGGGGGCCAAGCTGCCTGATGTGGCGGGTGAAACCGTCACGCCGCGCGATACCCGCACCTTGTTGCGGCGCGGTGCGGCGGAGGGGTACGCCGAGGTGGATTTTGTCGGCAACGATCAGCAGGCATACCGCGCGCGTTGGAGCGTGCGGCGCTCTAGAATCAAGTCCGAGGGCAAACTTCAGGCTGTCGAAATGACCCTGAAAAGCCTGCCGGATTTGCAGCCTATCGGCGGGGTCAACAAGGAAGTAAAAGCCGAAATTGCGCAACGCATCGGGCTCAATTTTGAGCAATTCACCCGTTCGGTGTTGCTGGCGCAAAACGAGTTTTCCACCTTTCTTAAGGCCGAAGAAAACGAACGCGGCGAGCTGCTCGAAACGCTGGCCGGCAATGCCATTTATTCCGATATTTCCAAGCGGGCTTACGAGCGCGCCAAAACCGAACAGGCGTCCTTGGCGCGGCTGAATGATCGTCTCGCCGACCATAAGCCGATGAGCCAGGAAGATCGCGCGCGACTCGATCTGGACAGCAAACAAGCTGATGCACAGCTCGCGGCGGTAGAGTCGAGAAAGCAAAATCTAGCCGAGCATTTGCGCTGGCACGAGGCCTTGGGCAAGGCGCTGGAGAGTGAGCGGCAGGCACGAGAGGAACACAACAAGTCGCTGGCCGCACAACAGGCTACCGCATCTCGTCAGGCCGGTTTCGAACGTGTCGAAGCGGTGCAAGTGGCACGTCCATTGCAGGAGAGTTGTGCGCGTATTGAAGCTGACATTGCGCGTACGCAACTCGCTGCCAGCAACGCCGCCACTGAACTCGAACGGGCGGTACTCGCGCTCGCTGCGGCAACCGAATTGCGCGACGTGGATCGGCAGGTGTTGAGCGAAGCAGAGCAACGGCAAGATGCTGCAATCCCCGATCTAGAACGTGCAGCGGCGCTCGACACGCAACTCGAAACACTGATGCCGCTGCATAGTCACGCGAGCCAACGGTGCGCCGCGGCACGCGCCGCTGACACCTTTTCGCAGCAAGCGCTTCAGTCGCATATCCAACAACGCACGGCGATGCAGGAGGAGCAGACGAAATCCGAAGCATGGCTGGCGCAACATGCTGCTCTGCAAACGCTCGCCGATGACTGGCCGCGCTGGGATACGTTGTTCAAACAAGCTGCGCAGCTTGCGCAACAGCAGGCCGGTTTCGATGCGGCGTGTTTGGTTGCACAACAGGAGCAAGCGCGCTTGGAGCAAACCGCAGTTGCGGCAAAGTCGGCATTCGATGCGGCAGCGCAGGCGATGCGTTTGGCGGAAAGCAGCCGCATTGCGGCACAGGCAACGCTGGACGGCTTCGACATTCCTGCCCAGCTGGCGCGTAAGCAAGCCGGTGAAACCAGACGCGACGCGCTGCTCTCCGCCGAACGGCTGTGGCGCGATCTGGCGGATAAGTTGTCCGAACAAACTAGGCTGAACAGCGAGGTCTTCAGTCTTGAAGAAACCATCAAGCAGGCTGATTCCGCGCTGGGGCTGTTGCAGCAACGCATGCCCACCGCGAATGCTGAACTCGCTCAGGCCGAGCGTTCGCTCAAAGCCGCCGAGGCGGCTTGCACCGAGAGCGTCGAAACATTGCGCGCCGCACTCGCGGAGCATGAAGCGTGTCCGGTTTGCGGTGCACTGGATCATCCCTACCGCAGCACCCATCCGCAATTGCATGCGATGCTGGATAGCCTGAAGGGCGAGGTGGCGCAATGCCGCGAGCGCGTGCAGCAGTTGCAGCAGAAACAGACGACCAACAGCACGCGGGCCGAAGATGGTCGCCATCAGTTGGATGGCATCGCCAGTCAATTGCGCAATCTGGAAAATAGTATTCAGGTCAGCCAGTCCGCATGGGAATCTCATGCGCTCGCCGGTGAACTGGGCAGCATCGATTCCGGCGCGAAGTCGAGCTGGCTTGCCGATCAACAGCAATCGGTGCGAGCGCAGTTACAAGCCATTGCCGAAGAAGAAAAAGCCGAACGCGATGCAGCACTCGCCAGAGACCTAGCGCAAGCTGAGTTCAATAGCGCGAACAAAAAACACGAGTCCTGCAAAGATGCGGTAACTGCAACGCAGGCTGCGCTGGAAAAAGCCAGCTCCGAACTCAAGGCCGGTCAGGATAAATGCGCCGATGCGACCAAGCGGCTGGACGCCATCCTTGCAGAACTCGATGCCGCCTTCGCCGAACAACGCTGGATGGATGCATGGCGCGCTGCGCAGGAAGATTTTCATGCCCAGTGCCGTGCCGATGTCGGGCTATGGCAGGCGCAGCTCAAGTCGCGTGATGAACTGCGGGTTCAACTGGGCAAACTGGATGTCGAACAGGTGGCGTTGCAGGCCGCGCAAGCCAAAGCAGGTGAGGATGCCGGTCGCGCAATGGCTGAACTTACCGCAAGCACCGCCAATATCGAAAAAATAAAAACTGCCCGCAATGTTTTGTTCGAGGGGCGGGCGATCAGTCAGGTCAAGGCCGAACTAGGCAATGCGATTGAAGCTGCGAAAAGAAAGCACTCCGAGCAAGAAGAGGTGATGCGCAAAAACGCTGGCGACCAGTCCCGTTTGCAAGAGGCGTGCGATCAGGCAGGCAAGCGGCTGGCTTCGCTGAATCAAGATTTTGAAGCAGCTGTTTCAGCGCGGGAAAACTGGATAGGCCAATTCAGTTCAACGCATCCGGCCTCGCCCATAAACGAAGATCAATTGCGGGCGCTGCTCGCGCACCCGGCGGACTGGATACGCGAAGAGCGCCAGCAACTTCAATCCATCGACCGCGCGTTACAGAACGCAAAAGCCGTATTGCAGGAACGCACCGCACAGCGAGAGGTTATCGAGCAAAAGCGACCGACTGCGGATAGCGCGGATGAGGTGAACGCTGCGTTAGCCCAGATCGAAAGCGAACGACAAATCGCCCATGCATCCGCCACCGAGCTAAAGCTTGCCATCGCTCAGGATCAAACCCGCCGCGAGCAATCGGCAGGACTGTTGACCGAGCTTGGCAAACAAGATGGCGCGTATCGGCTGTGGGGCCAACTCAATGACTTGATTGGTTCCGCCGACGGAAAAAAATTCCGCAACTACGCGCAGCAATTCACGCTGGATGTGCTGCTGGGCTACGCCAACTACCACCTGACAGAATTGGCGCGCCGCTATCGGTTGGAACGCATCAAGGACACTCTGGCGCTGATGGTGGTCGATCAGGATATGGGTGATGAACCCCGCTCGGTACACTCACTCTCCGGCGGCGAATCTTTCTTGGTCTCGCTTGCGTTGGCGCTAGGGCTGGCATCCTTGGCCTCGAACCGAGTGCGGGTCGAATCGCTGTTCATCGACGAAGGCTTCGGTAGCTTGGACGCGGAAACCTTGTCAGTTGCCATGGATGCGCTCGACGGCCTGCAAGCGATGGGCCGCAAGGTCGGCGTCATTTCTCATGTGCAGGAAATGACCGAACGGATTTCGACCAAAATTTTGGTGCAGCGGCTGGCTGGGGGTAAGAGCCAAGTGGTGATTGTTTAGACATTCAGTAGAGCGAGGACGTGGACACGGCTTTAAGTTGACGACTCAAACTTGAACCCCGTATATTCCATCCCCATGCAAACGCACTTCATCTCTGCTGATTTCAATTTCGCCATGCGACTGTGGCTAGCCCTGCTAGCCTACTGCCGCAGCGCGCTCCTGTTTTAACGTTGTATTTTAATTGGGCAACTGCGGGTCTTCCGTAGTTGTTTGACGCTAGACCCGCATCTGTCCATCACATAGGGTCTTACATCATGGCAAGTCAAACTCGTAGTACCGTTGCTCAACGAGATGTGTTTATCGGTGTCGTCTTCGCCTTGCTGGCAGCCGTTGGCTTTTCGGCCAAGGCTATCTTGGTCAAACTCGCTTATGTTGATCATGTGGATGCCGTCACTTTGCTGGCGTTACGCATGGTATTTTCTGCTCCCTTCTTTCTTGGTGTGGCGCTATGGGCGCAACGTCAACATGCTGCTCCATTGGATTCGCATGATCGCTGGTTGGTGATCGGGCTCGGCTTGGTTGGATACTATTTGTCCAGCTATCTTGATTTCCTTGGGCTGCAGTACATCTCAGCGGGATTGGAACGTCTGATCTTGTTCCTCTATCCGACCATGACTGTGATTCTCGCTGCGTTGTTGTATAAACGTGCCATCGGAAAAGTAGTCATCGCGGCGATGGTGTTGAGCTATGCGGGCATCGCATTGGTGTTCTTGCATGATGTGGGCGTGAATCAGGGGAGTGCCGTTCTCATCGGATCATCGTTGGTGTTCGCCAGTACCTTGTCCTATTCGATCTACCTTGTCGGAGCGGGGCATGCCATCGCACGTATCGGCGCGATGCGCTTCACGGCTTATGCATCGCTGGTGGCGAGTGCCGCATGTGTGTTGCAGTTCTTGCTGACGCGCCCTATGAGCGCACTTGAATTGCCAATGCAGGTGTATCAGCTCTCCATCTCGATGGCGATATTCTCAACTGTGCTACCTGTGTTTTTATTGTCGTTCGCCATCAAGCGAATAGGTTCTGGAAACACATCACTCATCGGCTCGATCGGGCCAGTCAGTACCATCTATATGGCTTACCTATTCTTGGGTGAATCGGTATCTTGGTTGCAGATTGCGGGCTCTTTGTTGGTCTTGGCCGGTGTGTTGGTGATTAGTTTGAATAGCAAACGCACATCTAATTGAGTCCCTCACGTTAATCAACTGTATTCAATAGTAAAAATATAACTTTCGCACTGCTGGATGGGATGGCCGTGTTCCGGTCAAAACGTAATCGTCATTACTTGTGGATGAAAATGATGAAAATGATTAAAATGTCGAATAAGCTGTATTGAGCGTAATTCGCTAAGTCGTCTGTTTTGCATAGGTGTTGAGTTATGAATGCACACAATAAAGGTAATTCGTTCATGCCCTTCAACGGCGTCAAGCTGATACAGGCGCATGTGAATCAGCGGGCTGTAATCGAATGTTATGTGAATGGATTGTCAAAAGTGCGACCTATCGTGCCGACAGACTGTCAACCGAGCTGTTCGCTGAGTCAGTTTTTGTACAGTGATGGCGGAAATCAATTGCTTGATGTGAAGCAAGCTAACTTGGTGTGTAAGCGCTGTGAGCAGTTTCAAGAAGCGGCCAGCCAAGCGGTAATGCTGGTAGGCATAAATCGGGCTGATTCAGCGCAAGACGCTTTGAAAGACGGGGGCATTTTCAAGACAGCATCCGCACATTTTCAAGAAAGTGTCGCTGCACTACATGTCTCTAGTTGGGCGCTTGAAGAAGAGATGTCTTGAAATACGGTAATGCACATGTCTAACGAACAGGAAAGCAAAAATGTGAGGATGTATCGTCGAGCGATGTGGCTCGTCTATTTCATCGTTGCTATTGGGTTGCTAGTCGGTTTTATAGCAACTGAATTGGGGGTATTTGTAATGGATAACTATTTGATATTCATGATTTGTTTATCCTCATTTTTGACTTTGCTGGCATTTAAATTAGCTAAAGATTTGTTGCGTTGATTTCGATTGGGTAGGGCAACTAAGAGAAGGGAGATAAACATGAGTTTTATTTCAGATCTCAAAACGATGTTCGGTTTAACACGTGAGTCTCGTGATGAGATTAAGCGGGAGTTAGATTTTTACCAAGCAATTGATGTCCATCTAGCGTGGAAACGACGTTTGTCAGACTATCTGGCTGGTCGTGGCAAAGAGGTGTTGGAGCCTCACAATATCTGTGTGGATAACCGTTGTGCTTTAGGTCAGTGGATTCATGGCGCAGGTAAGGCTAGGTTTGGGGAGTTTGAACTTTTCAAACAATTGACGGAAGAGCATGCTAAATTTCACTTCTATGCGGCAAAAGTGGTTGAAGAGCATCAAACTGGGCATTCAACAGCAGCAGAAAAGATATTGATGGACGATTTTGCGAGGCAGTCTAATAAGACAATCACCTGTATTACCAAGCTGCACGCACAAATTGAAGGTCAGAATGATTGACCAAATGGGGTAGTCGTGAAAGTATCGCGTCCTCGTTGAAGGAGTTGAGTGTGAGCAATAATTTGAAAGATGAAGTGGGTGGTTTTATTTCGACTAGGGAAGCAGCTGCGCGGTTGGGTGTAGCACTTTCTACGGTGCAGGCTTGGGTTGAAACGGGCGTGTTGCCAGCGTGGAAGACGGCTGGTGGGCATCGACGGATTCCTAGTGAGGCCGTAGAAAAAATCTATGCTAAACAAAAAGAAGTGAGTGTTTCCAGCTCAACTAAGCCAACTTTGAAGGTGTTGGTGGTGGAAGATGACGAAGTACAGCGAGCCTTATACGAACATCAATTTTCAACGTGGGGATTGCCCGTGCAATTGCAGATGGCAGCCGATGGATTTGAAGGATTGATGTTGATTGGCCGCCATGCTCCCGATTTGGTTATCACTGACTTGGCGATGCCTGAAATGGATGGTTTTAAGATGATTCATCGACTGACATCTCAACTGTCGCAGCGAATAATCGTGGTGACAGCCTTATCCAGTACTGAAATCGAAGCTCAAGGAGGCATTCCTTCCGGCATCCCGGTTTATCCCAAACCTATTCCCTTTGCAGTGCTGCGCTTACTCATCGAGCAAATGGTGAATCGCCGCCAATTGGCAGCATGACTTCTTTGAATCTTGCCGCGCATAGGGGTGTTACTCAGACATCTTTGCGGCAGCCCCTCCTTTACTGACTTTCGGATACATTGATGCAACGTTGTATTTTGGTGGCTGAAGACAATCCGGCTAATCAGGCAGTTCTCCGCATGCAGTTGGAGAGCCTTGGGTGCGAGGTTGATATCGCAGCGGACGGATTGCAGGCATTGGACAAATACAAAGCTAGGGAATATGACCTAGTGATGGCTGATGTGAATATGCCGCATATGGACGGTTTGCAATTGGCCCGAGCTATTCGGACTGCTGAGCGAGACTGTGCGAGGCCGATTCCCATCATTGCGATTACTGCGGCAACTGATTCATCTGTGATGATTCGATGCAAAGAAGCAGGAATGGATGATGCTTTACCAAAGCCGATTGATTTGGATGGCTTGTTAAGCATGCTCAATCGCTGGTTGTTTAGCCCGGCTGTTAATACGCCTGAAACCTTCAAAGATTCACATCAGCATGCGGCTGTTGATTCGGTTGCGGTATTAGATACCTCCATACTGAAACGAGTTGTGGGGCGAGTTGATGCGCAACAATTGCATCAATTTCTGCTGCTGTTTTTAGATACTGCGCGCAAAGATCTATCGGCGAGTGAGCAGGATGTGGCTTCAAGTAATTTAGCGAGTTTGGCATTGCACATGCATAAGCTTAAATCGTCATCACGGGCGGTTGGGGCGATGTGTTTTTACAATTGTGTGATTGCAATGGAGCACGCTGCAAAAAATAAAAGTGTGGCAGAAATCGCTGGCTTAATGGCTTCACTTAACAGCGCTTTTGAAGAGTTGAAAGTTGAGATTGATCGATCAATCTCAACCCAAACTCAACTTTCTGGCGTAACAACAGAGTCGCTTCCGCAAGCCGTCCAAACGCACACCAATCAAGTGCCGATGGATGACTTCTTGGAGAAGATGAATCGTAATGAATTCGAAGTGTGCTTCCACCCCAAGATCGATTTGAGATCGATGCAGATGGTAAGTGTGGAGGCTGCATTGCGTTGCCGAGCGTCAGATGAGCTCATATCAATCAGCAGCGTGATTGAAAGATTAAAGGATGAATCCGCAGTATGGGATTTCGCTGAAATATGGATCACTAAAGCATTACTGTCGGGTGTGTGTTTGATAGAAGGCGGTGCTCAAATTTCACTCGACCTTCCATTACATCTCAAGTTTTTGAATCAAGATCGACTCATATTATTTCTGCTGGCAACGGCACAAGCAACGCAATTCCCAATACACAAATTGCGTATAGGTCTCGAAGCAGAGGGCGCAATGGTGGGGTTGGAAGGATTGAAGCAGTTACACCAGAAAGGTGTAGAAGCGACTTTACGTTGTTCAGAAGTGCGTGCGCTTAGTTTGTGCCAGTTGTCAGGATACACATTTAGCGGAATTAAGATGTATCCCAATTTGTTGCACATGGCGAGTGCCGACGAGGCAGTGCTTGGCACCTTGAGCAAATACGTGGGTGATATTCATAAATGTCATGCCAAGGTGGAGCTGGATGGCGTATCAACAGATAAAGAGTTAGCGATTGCTCGACGTCTGGGTTGTGATTGCGTACAAGGAGATTTATTTGGTCAAGCACTGACTGTCGAGCAACTACTTGGTGTTTCGAGTGGTCGGGGCTTGCATGAATAAAGTAGCAGATATTCATCTCTTGAATTTGAATAGTGCGTTCCATACAGAGCAGGCTAAATTGCTCTACAGTAATATTCCGCATACCTCGGTTGGAAGTCTGATGGCGGGCGCTGTGCTGGCCTTTGTTCAATCTGATGTGATGCCACATACCCTTTGCTGGTCTTGGTTAATATTGTTGACCTGTTATTCCATCGCGAGTATCGGATTGTGGATATTTTGGTGGCGCAGCAAACTAAGTTCAGCTGTTGAGGTGGATGTACTCTGGCTAAACAGACTTCGTCTGTTTTCCGCGATACATGGACTTATCTGGGGATTTGGAGGCGTTTTGCTGTTCCCCGTAGATTATTCTAGTCACCAATTTTTTCTTGTGATCGTCTTGGCAGGAATGGGGGTTGGAGGGGTCGCGGTACTGATGATCGATCGATTGGCCGCATTCTTATTCTTATTGCCAATGACAGCACCCGTGATCTTTTATCTGTTGGTGGTGGGCGGCGAGTTGCAGATTGCCATTGCTATTTTGTATGCGTTTCTTTTTCCAATTGTAGTCATAAGTGGGATACGTACTGAGCGGATGTTGAAGGAGCATGTGGGGTTGCGAGTTTCTTCTCAACGTCGAGAAATGCTGATTCAGCAGAATGCTTCTGAATTGCAGTTAGCCAAAGATCAGGCAGATGTTGCCAATCGCGTCAAAACCTCCTTCCTCTCTAGCATGAGTCATGAATTGCGCACTCCCCTCAATGCCATCATTGGGTTTTCAGAGATGCTTGATAAGGGAATGTTGGGAGAGCTCAAGCCGACTCAAAAAGCGCCAATCAGTCACATATTGGCAGGTGGGCGGCATTTATTATTCTTGGCTAATGAAGCGCTTGATTTGGCGCGCATTGAAGCCGGCGAATTCAACTTTAATGTGAGTGTTATCGAAATTGATACGCTGATCGAAGAGGTGTTTTCGTTGACACAAGCTTTGGCAATGCGGCACCAAGTTTTAATTCAGCGCGAGTGTGCGCACCGCTATTTGATTCAAGCAGACCCACTACGGGTAAGGCAAGTTCTCTTTAATTTATTGTCGAATGCCATTAAATACAATGTCTCTGGAGGAAGTGCTTCTGTGACATGCGAACTGCTTGATGGAAATGTGGTTGTGACGGTTTCTGACACGGGACGAGGGATATCGTTGGAGAACCAAGCACTTCTCTTTGAATCGTTCCAACGACTGGGGGCGGAGAACTCTGCTACAGAGGGGACAGGATTAGGATTGGCTATCACTAAACGTATTGTGGAAGCGATGGGCGGAGAAATCGGATTCAAAAGTGAGCTTAATGTAGGTAGTCGATTTTGGATATCTTTCCCCGCTTTCAATCAAGAAGCTCCTCACATCCCTTTGGAAAGAAAATAAATTGAGGCTTTTTGCGATGGCCGCGCTGATACTCTCGGGGGCTGCTTTTGCGACGCCCATCGTGCGTTGTGGTACGGATTCTTTTGGGAATCTGGTTTGTCTGGATCAACGAGGTGTGATGAGTACGGTGCCGACGTGGCGTGATGATATTCCTGCATCTAGCGTTAACGATTCTGAGGCAGCGCGTAATCGCCAGCAACAAAGAGATGAGGGTGTGCCTCCAAAACGTTGTGGAACGGACTCATTTGGAAATCGCGTCTGTCAGTAAGGTTGTGAGCGCGTTGATGCAGGGTGGTGAAGAGGGCGTTATGCGGACGAAAAAAAACGAGGGGACCCCTCGTTTTTAATTGTGTAACGGTATTTACTTTGCGACGCGTTCGGCTGACTGCACGGTGTTGGCTACAAGCATGGTGATGGTCATCGGACCCACACCGCCAGGAACTGGCGTAATCCAACCGGCCACTTCTTTAGCAGAATCAAAATCCACATCTCCACACAACTTGCCATCCGCCATGCGATTGATACCCACATCAATCACCGCCGCGCCCGGTTTAATCATGTCGCCAGTGATCATCTTGGGCTTGCCAGTCGCGACGACCAAGATGTCAGCATCGCGAGTGTGCTTGGCGAGGTCGGTGGTCTTGGATGTGCAAATGGTGACAGTTGCATTGTGCTGCAACAGCAACAACGCCATCGGTTTGCCCACGATGTTGCTTCGACCAACGATGACGGCGTGCTTGCCTTCGATGGAGACACCGCTCTTTTGCAGCAACACCAATGAGCCATAGGGGGTGCAAGGGGCAAAGCGCATGTTGCCGGTTGCCAATGCGCCTACGTTCAGCGGATGGAAGCCATCCACATCTTTGTCTGGGCTGATGGCATTGAGAATTTTTTCGCTGTCGATGTGCTTGGGCACAGGAAGTTGAACGAGCAAACCATGGATCTTCGGATCGTTGTTCAATTCGTCGATCTTGGCTAGCAAAGCTGCTTCGCTGGTGTCAGCGGGCAGGGCGATGTGCACGGAATGTAGCCCCAGTTCTGCACAAGCTTTTACTTTGTTGGCAACGTAGACCTTGGAAGCGGGATCTTCGCCGACGATGATGACCGCCAGCCCAGGCGTGGTGCCGCGAGCTTTGAGTGCATCCGCACGAACCTTCCATTCAGCACGCACTTCTTGTGCGATGGCTTTTCCGTCAATGATGCGAGCGGTCATCTTTATCTCCTAGATCAGAACTCTGGTTTGATTTTTGCGTTGTTGTAGTTCTCAACGCCAGCCATGATCTCTTTGCGCGCTTCGTCAACATCCGCCCAGCCGCCGATCTTGACCCACTTGTTTGGCTCCAGATCTTTGTAGTGTGCGAAGAAATGTTCGATCTGCTTCAATATGATTTCTGGCAACTCTTTGTAGCTCTTCAAGCCACGATACAGAGTGGACAACTTGTCGACTGGCACAGCCAAAACCTTGGCGTCGAAACCGGATTCATCTTCCATCTTCAATACGCACAATGGGCGGCAACGCACGACTACGCCGCTGTTCAAAGGAACGGGCGTGATGACCAATACGTCAACAGGATCACCATCATCAGACAGGGTGTGCGGGATGTAACCGTAGTTGCACGGGTAGTGCATCGCGGTGTTCATGAAACGATCAACAAAGATCGCGCCGGACTCTTTATCCACTTCGTACTTTACGGGCTCACCGTGTTGAGGGATCTCGATGATGACGTTGAAATCGTCTGGAAGATTATTACCGGAAGGAACCTTGTTCAAACCCATGATGCGCCACCTTTACGTGTGAATTGAAAGGCGCGAATTGTACCATCCGACACAATGAAAAGGGCTGCCGAGGCAGCCCTTAAATGTGATGCTTACGTGAGAATTACAGCAACGGCACAATCATCAATGCCACGATGTTGATGATTTTAATCAGTGGATTGACGGCAGGGCCGGCGGTGTCTTTGTAGGGATCGCCTACGGTGTCACCGGTGACGGCGGCTTTGTGTGCTTCTGAACCCTTGCCACCAAAATTACCTTCCTCGATGTACTTCTTTGCATTGTCCCAAGCACCGCCGCCTGTGGTCATGGAAATGGCCACGAAGATGCCGGTGATGATCGTGCCGACCAATACGCCGCCCAAGGCTTGCGCGCCTAAGGTGAGGCCTACGATGACGGGAACGGCGATGGGGAGCAGGGAGGGGATGAGCATTTCCTTGATGGCTGCTTTGGTCAGCATGTCGACGCAGGTGCCGTACTCGGGCTTGCCCGTACCTTCCATGATGCCGGGGATTTCCTTGAATTGACGACGCACTTCAACGACTACTGTGCCTGCCGCACGTCCAACCGCTTCCATGCCCATCGCCGCAAACAGATAGGGCACCATGCCGCCGATGAATAGACCGATGATGACCATGTGATTAGATAAGTCGAAGCTGGTTACGATGCCTAGTTTAGCTTCGAGCGCATGCGTGTAATCGGCGAACAAAACCAGCGCAGCTAAACCCGCCGAGCCGATAGCATAGCCTTTGGTGACGGCTTTGGTGGTGTTGCCCACCGCATCCAAGGCATCAGTGATTTCACGTACATCGTTGGGTAAGCCTGCCATCTGCGCGATGCCACCTGCGTTATCGGTGATCGGGCCGTAAGCGTCTAGCGCCACGATGATGCCTGCCATTGACAGCATGGACGTGGCCGCGATGGCGATACCGTACAGTCCAGCTAATTCGTATGCCCCCCAGATGGCGATACATACTGCAATGACGGGAGCGGCGGTTGCTTTCATCGACACACCCAACCCAGCGATGATATTCGTGCCATGGCCTGTTGTTGAGGCTTCAGCGATGTGACGGACAGGTGAGAATTCGGTTGCTGTGTAATATTCAGTGATCCATACCAGTGCAGCCGTTAGAACTAGGCCGATAAGGGTTGAACCATACAAGGCGCCGACAGAGTACACGCCGTTATCGCCCATGATCCATTGTGTTAATGGATAGAACGCGATGAGCGCCAGCACAGCAGAAACACCCAAACCGCGATACAGCGCATTCATGATTTTTCCACCCGGACGAGCGGTAACGAAGAATGTGCCGATGATGGACGCGATGATGGAGAATCCACCTAACACCAGCGGATAGATGACTGCATTCGGGCCTGCATTCGCCATCAGTAGGCCACCTAGCAGCATGGTGGCGATGATGGTCACCGCATAAGTTTCGAACAAGTCAGCGGCCATACCTGCGCAGTCACCGACGTTGTCACCGACGTTGTCTGCGATGACTGCTGGATTGCGCGGGTCATCTTCTGGAATGCCAGCTTCGACTTTACCCACTAAGTCTGCACCGACGTCCGCGCCCTTGGTGAAGATACCGCCGCCCAGACGTGCGAAGATGGAAATGAGCGAGCCGCCGAAGGCAAGACCAATCAGGGCATGTGTGGCTTGCCCTGTCGTTGAACCTGTGCCGACCAGAATGGCGTAGTAACCGGCAACGCCAAGCAAGCCCAAGCCTACGACTAACATACCCGTGATTGCGCCCCCCTTGAATGATACGTTGAGCGCTGCGTTGAGACTTTCTTTAGCGGCTTCAGCAGTGCGTACGTTGGCGCGTACCGAGACGTGCATGCCGATGAAGCCAGCAGCGCCAGATAGAAAAGCGCCAATCGCAAAACCAATCGCAGTCTGCCAATCTAAGGCCAGCAGGATAATGACAAACAGCGCGCCGCCGACCATGGCGATGGTGTTGTACTGTCGCTTTAAATACGCCGATGCACCTTCTTGAATGGCAGCGGCGATGCTTTGCATCTTCTCACTACCCGTTGATTTACCCAGTATCCATTTGCTTGAAAGAATGCCGTAAAGAATCGCGGCTACCGCACACACTAACGAGAATCCCAGAGCAGATGACATTATTTTCTCCCCAAGTAAAAACCGCCCCTTGCGGAGCGGTGAAGTAAATCAGATTTTGAATTCGTCGAGCTTTTTGGCAACGGCAACATTTTTGAGTTGCACAAACTGTGGTAATCCATCTTTGTAAGTCGGATAGTCCTCGCCCTTGATGAGCGGCGAGAGGTAGGTGCGGCACTTTTCGGTGATACCAAACCCATCTGCCGTGATGAAGTTACGTGGCATGAATTTCTCTACGTTCGCCACTTTGGACAGTTGCGCCACGCCGACCTTCCATTTGTATGGTTTGTCGGACACGCGTTGAACAGTTGGCATGACGGCATTTTGTCCTTTGAGTGCCAATTCCACGGCAGCCTTGCCTAGTGCATAAGCTTGATCCACGTCAGTTTTAGAGGCGATATGACGCGCTGCACGTTGCAGATAATCCGCTACAGCCCAGTGGAATTTATAACCCAACGCTTCTTTGACCATATTGGCTACGACGGGCGCTGCACCGCCCAGTTGTGCATGTCCGAAAGCGTCGCGTGTACCTTGCTCGGCCAAAAATTTACCATCGGGGTAGTGACAACCTTCTGAAACGACTACGCTGCAATAGCCATGTTTCTTCACCATGGCGTCAACTTTTGCGATGAATTTCTTTTGATCGAAAGGAATCTCAGGGAACAGAATTACGATAGGTAACTCGCAATTCGCGTCGGAAGCCAAGCCACCTGCTGCGGCAATCCAACCTGCATGACGTCCCATCACTTCCACTACGAAAACTTTAGTGGAAGTCTTGCACATGGAAGCGACATCGAAGCTGGCTTCACGCACGGACACAGCCACATACTTGGCCACAGAACCAAAACCAGGGCAGCAATCGGTGATAGGCAAATCGTTATCCACCGTTTTGGGTACATGGATAGCCTGTACCGGATAGCCCATCTTTTCAGAAATCTGTGAGACTTTGAAGCAAGTGTCTGCAGAGTCGCCACCGCCGTTGTAAAAGAAATAACCGATGTTGTGCGCTTTGAATACTTCGATGAGGCGTTCGTATTCGCGTTGGTTTTGTTCCAGTGATTTGAGCTTGAAGCGGCACGAGCCAAATGCACCTGCTGGCGTGCTACGCAAAGCCGCGATGGCTTTTGCAGAATCTTTTCCCGTATCAATCAGGTCTTCGGTGAGTGCGCCGATGATGCCATTGCGTCCTGCATACACCTTGCCGATCTTATCTTTATGCTGACGCGCAGTCTCGATGACGCCACAGGCTGATGCGTTGATGACGGCAGTAACGCCGCCAGATTGAGCGTAAAACGCATTCTTCTTTGCCATGTTATGCTTCCCTCGCGATAAGTTGTGATGCCTTGCATCTTACGCCAATTTTTTTGGGATGTTTTTGTTGATGCTGTTTTTGATATGTATCAAATGTAAGTCGCTAATTTGCGCATAAGATGCGCGACCTTATAAATAACAATAAGCCACCTTCAGGAGAAACCTCAATGGCGATAGAGCTGTTTAACAATGGCGAACATCTATGTTTAATGTTCGACGATCTAGTGGATGACTCCACAGGGGAAGCGGTTCAGTCCAACCAATTTTTAATTGTGGACAACGGGCAGGGGGCCTTATTGGACCCGGGCGGAAATATGACTTACAACGGTCTGTTGATGTCGATGCACACCGTATTTTCACCAAAGCAGTTGAAATATATTCTCGCTTCCCATGCTGATCCAGACATTATTGCTTCGGTAAATAAATGGATGATTCATACAGAGTGTAATGTGATGATTTCCAAGCTGTGGGCTCGTTTCGTGCCGCATTTTTGTAGTGTCGGAAATGCATCTGGGCGAGTGATCGGTATTCCTGATGAAGGAAGTACCATCCTTTTAGGGAAGGCTAATCTGAAAGCGATTCCTGCACACTTTATGCATTCGGAAGGCAATTTCCAATTCTACGATCCTATTAGCAAAATTCTGTTCACTGGCGATATGGGCGCTTCTATTGTTGGACATGATGAGGCAGATACGCCAGTCGAAAACTTTAAAGCACATATTCAATATATGGATGGATTTCATCGCCGTTATATGGTGTCCAACCGAATTTGCCGTTACTGGGTGAATATGGTGAGAGGGATGGATGTGGAGATGATTGTTCCGCAACATGGGCGGATATTTAAAGGTAAAAAAATGGTTGCCGAATTTTTGAACTGGATCGAAGACCTGCCTTGCGGTGTTGATAATATGACGCAAGATAGTTATCGCGTCCCCAAGTGAATTTCGTGCAACAAAAAAATGCCGACAAGTTTTGCTTGTCGGCATTTTTATTTTACAGATTGAGTTTGGTTATAAGACGGCCAACCCCGCAGCAGCAACTTGACCGTCCTGCACTGACCGGACGCCGCTGATTCCTAAACCGCCAATTACCACGCCATCACGCATTAGTGGCACGCCACCCTCCGCAGGAATAACACCTGGCAACGCCAAGTGAATCAATCTACCGCTGAGTACCGCATCCTCTGAGCTCTTTGTGGGGCGCTGGAAGGCAACAGCAGCATGAGCTTTCATCGTGGCAGTTTCGACACTACCAAATTGGGTCTCATGGTTGCGTTGCAAATAAAGCAGATGGCCGCCATCGTCGACAATAGCTACCACGACGCGCCATCCGTTCTTGCTTGCTTCCGCTTCAGCTGCCGAGGCAACGCGCTTAGCATCTTCTAGTGTAAGGATGGGTTTTGTTAGCAAGTTCATGCACCGAGTACGTTGAAGATTTCATCGCGAATTGCGTTGACATCACCAACGCCAGGAACATGCAACACTTTAGGTGCTGTGTCGGCATCAGCTTTTGCCCAAGCTGTGTAGTAATCAACCAGCGGTTTGGTCTGGTCGTGATACACATTTAGGCGCTTGACTACAGTGTCTTCTACATCGTCTGGGCGTTGTACAAGCTCTTCCCCTGTGATGTCATCTTTTCCTGCTACTTTGGGTGGGTTGAAGATGACGTGGTAGGTTCGACCAGAGGGGAGATGCACGCGGCGACCACTCATTCGCTTGATAATCTCTTGGTCGGCCACGTCGATTTCAACGACGAAATCGATCTTGATGTTTGCATCTTTCATGGCTTGTGCTTGCGGGATGGTGCGAGGGAAGCCATCAAATAGGAACCCGTTGGCGCAGTCAGCCTCTTTGATACGTTCTTTCACCAAATTGATGATGATCTCATCAGAGACAAGACCGCCAGCATCCATGATCTGTTTGGCTGCGACACCTAGCGGTGTACCAGCTTTGACTGCGGCACGTAACATATCGCCTGTCGAAATTTGTGGGATGTTGAATTTTTCCTTGATGTAATTGGCTTGAGTGCCTTTACCTGCGCCAGGTGCGCCAAGCAATATAACTTTCATGGAATCTCCTTATGAATGGTTCTGAAATAGTTGTCGGACGGATTGTAGATCTTGTTCTGTATCAACACCGCTAGGAGGTGCGTCTTGAATGACGCTCACCCCAATTTTGTAGCCATGATACAGCGCGCGTAGTTGCTCCAAAGATTCAACTTGCTCCAGTGGCGCAGGCGCAAGCTCACCGAACGCATGTAAAAAGCTGGCGCGATATGCATAGATGCCGATATGGCGAAGTACGGTCACGTCGCTGGGTAGAGGCCGTGATTGTGCATACGCGTCACGCGGCCATGGAATAGGCGCGCGACTGAAATATAGTGCGTTGCCATGTTTGTCCAACACTGCTTTGACGATGTTGGGATTGCGCATTGAGTCTTCATCGTGGATTGGATGGCATGCGGTGGCAATGGCACATTCAGGATGATCGTGCAGATGCTGTGCGACGGCGCGAATCAAGTTCGGTGGAATCAAGGGCTCATCACCTTGTACATTGACCACGATGGTATCGTCCGCCCATTTTTGTTGGCTAGCTACTTCTGCGATACGGTCTGTGCCACTTAGATGGTCGGTGCGTGTCATGCAGGCATCGAAATTTTCAGCCTGCACGATAGTAAGTATGGGCAGGTGATCGGTCGCAACAATGATTTGCTGCGCGCCGCTTTGAGCCGCTTGTTCTGCAACACGAATCACCATTGGCTTGCCCCCGATATCCAACAACGGCTTGCCAGGGAGTCGTGTCGAGGCAAAGCGAGCAGGGATGACGACCTTGAATACGAGCACAGCGTTAGGCATTAGAGTTTTTCGATTTCCTCAGCGCTTAAAGCGCGAGCTTCATCCGCTAGCATGACCGGTATGTCGTCTTGGATAGGGTAGGCTAAACGATCAGCCTTGCAGATTAGTTCCTGCTCAGCCTTACGATAGATCAAGGGAGATTTACATAAAGGGCAAACCAGAATATCGAGCAATTTTGCATCCATTTTAGGGCGAGACCTTATCAATGATTAGTTGGGTAAGCGCAGGGGAGACGTGAGCATCAACACGTAAAACCCAGAACTTGTCTGTCGCGAACGGGGCGCATTTTACCGCATCTTTCTCAGTCAAGAGCACGGCATCAACTGCTTCGAACAGTAGATCGTTATGGCTGTATTGATGATGATCAGGGAATGGGTGGGGCGTGCATTCCAAGCCTAGCGCTTTGAGGTGTTGGAAGAATCTTTGGGGATGCCCTATGCCAGCGCAAGCATGGATGTTTTGTCCGAATAGTGCGGTTGCAGGGATCGTTTTTTGCGGGGCGAGGAGGTTGTAAAAATGTGCACCTTCAAGATGCATAGGGAATTCACCTTCTTTCGCAATGCCGCCATTGACGATGATCGCATCGACGCTGCCCAACCTAGCCAAAGGTTCACGTAACGGTCCTGCTGGAAGCATCAGCTTATTACCAAAGCGTCTAACGCCATCGACAACGACAAGTTCTATATCGCGTTGCAGACGATAGTGCTGTAAACCGTCGTCACTCAGGATGATGTCGCACGCTGGATATGCTTTCAGCAAGGCTTGTGCAACAGCAGGTCGATCTTGTCCGATCCATACTGGGCATAGATCGCGCCGTCGCATTAAGAGTGGCTCGTCTCCCACTTCATCCGCGCTATCGTTTGCTAAAACTTCGCGTGCAGTCACTGCAGAAGTCTGTCCAGATTTACGGTATCCCCTGCTGATAATGGCAGGATGCCAGCCCGCACTCAGTAATTGTTGTGCAAGGCTTAAAGTCAGCGGCGTCTTACCTGTGCCGCCAACGTTGATGTTTCCAATGATGATCACTGGGACGGGTAGTTTGACTGAATGGGCTAATCCCGTGAGGTATAAAAAGCGACGAATTGCAACAAGCGCGCGAAATAGCAGGCTGATGGGGTAAAGAATCAGATGGAGAGGGGAGATGCGATACCAGTATTGTTGCAACCGATCCATACCGATGGATTACTTCCCCGTACTTTGCGTAGTAAAGGTGATACGTCCGAATCCTGCGATTCGAGCCGATTCCATGACATTGATCACTGATTGGTGGAGTGCTTTCGCATCAGCGGTGATCACAATGGAAGGGTCTGTTTGACCTGCGGCGGCTTTTTGCAGCGCTTGTGCGAAGCTATCTACGTCTTTAAAAGGCGTGCGTACGTCATTGATCGCAAAGTTTTCCGATGCATCCACTGCAATATTGATTGGCTTAAGTGCAGGGGCTTTGCTTTCGTCTCCCGCAGCCTGCGGCAAATTGATCTGCAATTCAGAAAATTTCCCATAGCTTGTCGTGACCATCAAAAAGATAAGTACGACTAATAGAACGTCAATCATAGGAATCAGATTGATTTCAGGTTCTTCGCGATTGCGTCCGCGGCGAAAATTCATTTGCTACGATCTCCGTGTACGATTTCAACCAATTTGATGGCTTGCTGTTCCATTTCGGTGGTGAAGCTGTCAACTGAAGCTCGGAAATGGCGATAGGCAATCATGCTGGGAACCGCAACGATCAAGCCAAAAGCCGTGTTGTAGAGTGCGACAGAAATGCCATGCGCTAACTCAGCCGGAGCTGCCCCCCCAGCATTCTGGGAGCCAAAAATCTCAATCATTCCCACCACCGTACCAAACAATCCAAGCAGAGGGCTAATCGATGCGATGGTGCCTAAAGTCGTTAAAAATCGTTCCATGTCATGTGCGGCCACACGACCTGACTCTTCAATCGATTCTTTCATGACCTGAGGCGAACTTTTTATGTTCTTCAGGCCCGCAGCGAACACTTTGCCCAGCGGGGAATCGCTACTGAGTTTGGCTAACATTTGAGGCGTTACACCGCGCTGTTTGAGCTCATGAACCACTTCGTCCAATAGCTTTGGAGGAATGATGTTCTTGCTACGCAGGTACAAACTACGATCCACAATGAGCGTGACCGAAATGAGGGAGGCGATGATAAGTAACCAGATAGGCCAACCGGCCGCTTCGATGAGGGTGAACACGCAGCTTCTCCAAATGAATATGCTAAAAATCCGAGGCGCGAACTGTATCTTGTTAGCCCTGTTTTGAGCAAGGTAAGTTGAGCAATATTCGCTAACATCAAGTCAGATAAGGGTAATTTACGTTACTCACAAAAGATGTGGATAACTTTGTGGAGAAGTGTGCTTGGAAATCATTCCAAGCCATCTGCTGCGGCCTTTTTACGGTACTGATTAAAAAACACACCAAATATAATTGCTTAATAAACAATTGGTTGCTGTAAGTGAATGTATTTATTGAGGGAGGGCGCTGTGGGAGGCACGTCTTTATTGAAGTTGTGAGTAATTGAATAATGTCAAGACTTTAGAGCGCCTTTTTTAAAGATATTGTTGATGTGAAAAAAATCTCAATTTATTCAGGGGTGATTGACCTTACGACGAGTTTCGCAGAGCATGCGCTTGCAGTTATCGCTGCGAAAAATTGATTACTTACACTTGTTAAACGAAGGAAGCTCACTATGAACGCAAAATTGTTATCGATTCTCTTGTTGGCGATTGCGCCTACTTTAGCGCACGCTAGTTTGGCCGATGATTTGAACAAAGCTACTGGGAGCAATTTAGGCAGCAAACTTGAGGGGCAGGCAAAAGCCAAGGCAGCCGCGGAAGGTAATAAACAAATCGCAGCTCAAGTTAGTAAAAAGCTGTTGGCGGAAGGCCGCAAAAATCAATGTTCGTTTAAAAGTGGCTCTGATGAACTGGCGCCAGGATGTAGTAGCAAGTCCAAAAAACTGGCTGACATCATCATCGAAGTGAAGAAGTCACTGCAAGCGCACGGACAGACTGGCTTCAAGTTTGTCGTATCTGGTCATACAGATTCCTCGGGGGATGCGGCCAAAAATAAAGACTTGTCTGCACGTCGCGCGCAAGTCATGGTGAAAGAATTGGTCGCGCAAGGCGTTGAAGCGGGCGACATTGAATCGGTGGGTATGGGGTCTGAGCACATGCTGGTTAAACCAGACAACACAGAAGCCAAGAAAGCGAAGAATCGTCGTTACGAAGTGCGGGTTCGTTTCTAAATTGGATAGTTAAATAAAAACGGCACGGCCATCAAAGGCCGTGCCGTTTTGCTTGAAGGGACTTCTTTATGCCCCCTTCATGTTTTTGCCTTACAGCAACTCTTTAGGGATGTTGCCGCCGTTTTCTGCCAGCTTTTGCAGAACTGTTTTATGTAGCCACATATTCATTTGAGCAGAGTCGCCCATTTTTTCGGTGGGGCATGACAGTTCTTTAGCTAATTCCTTGCGTGCGGTGAGGCTGCTATCGAGTCCCAGCAGTTTCATCAGATCCACGATAGAAACTTTCCAATTAAGTTTTTCTGCATGTGACGCAGCTAAGCTTTCTAACTTGGCAACCACATCTACTTCGCTGATTGCAGCGGGTGCCGCAGGCGCGGTGGCGGCGGTTGGCGCGACAGGTGCCGCTGCGGCAACGACGGCCTCTTTTTTGTCGCCAAAACCCAATTTGTCCATCATTGAACTAAAGATGCCCATACGATTCCCCTTGTTTAACTGGTTAATTTACCGATGCCATCCTTACTCCGCTGAGTTGCCGGGGCAAGCATTGGCGATATATCTGTCATATTCATCAGATATAGCTTTTATAACTGGGATGGCTTGGGCGCGCAAGCAGAATTGTATTTATCCTAGAAACCGCCGTTGTTGTTTGGCCCATGCTTATGAGGCCGCGCTACTTAGTACGGATAGAGTGATCACTGTTTGGGGAAGCGTCTTGTTAGCCCTGAGTAGCTCGTGTAGCGGGCGTGTCGAAGGGTTTATATCGCTTAACTGTTATTTCTAGGTTTATATGCCCGCGTGTTCTGCTTGTATGTCCGCGAAGTAGCTTGAGCGTACCATCGGCCCGCAAGCGGCATGTGAGAACCCCATCTCTTTAGCGGCATCCTCGAACATTTTGAATGCGTCGGGTGTGACATAGCGCAACACAGGCAGGTGCCCATCGGAAGGTTGCAGATATTGGCCCAAGGTCAGCATCTCCACATCGTGCGCACGCAGGTCGCGCATCACTTGTAGCACCTCTTCGTCAGTTTCACCCAAGCCCAGCATCAGGCCAGATTTGGTCATCACGTTAGGGAAGCGCGCCTTGAATTCTTTTAGCAGCTTGAGTGAGTGCGCGTAATCCGCACCGGGACGTGCCAAGGTGTAGAGGCGCGGCACGGTCTCTAGATTGTGGTTCAGCACGTCAGGCAGGCTGGGTGCCATTGCATCCAGCGCGATTGCTAGGCGACCGCGGAAATCGGGCACCAAGGTCTCTAGTTTGGTATTGGGCGAAGAGGCGCGGATGGCGCTGAGGCAATCAGTGAAATGTTGTGCGCCACCATCGCGCAAGTCATCTCTATCCACGCTGGTGATGACGACATACTTCAGATTGAGCAAGGCGATGGAATGCGCCAGTTGCTTCGGTTCATTGACATCGGGCGGTAACGGTTTGCCGTGCGCCACGTCACAGAAAGGACAACGACGAGTACACACGTCGCCCAAGATCATGAAAGTGGCCGTGCCTTTGCCGAAACATTCGCCGATATTGGGGCAGGACGCTTCCTCACAAACGGTGTGCAGATTGTGCTCGCGCAACATACGCTTCACGTCGTGATAGCCCTGACCGCTGCCCGATTTGACGCGAATCCATTCTGGCTTACGCAGACGTTGTTGCAGCGGGACGATCTTGATGGGGTTGCGCGCTGTCTTGGCCGCGCCAGTTTGTTTGTGGGTTTCACTCATGCTGTTGCGCCTTCAATCTGGGGGGGGCGGATTGTAAAGCATCCTTAATACCCAAGCATAAGACTATGGTATATTTCGCTTGTGGTTCTAAGGCCATTTCAACCCACCCGATTTTTTACTAGGAGACTTTTATGGAACACCAATTGCCCGCTCTGCCTTATGCTAAAGACGCCCTCGCGCCGCATATGTCCGCTGAGACTTTTGACTACCACCACGCCAAGCACCATCAAGCCTACGTGACTAACTTGAACAACCTGATCAAAGGCACGGAATACGAAAACCTTGATTTGGAGGCCATCATCAAGAAGGCACCTGCTGGCGGTATCTATAACAATTCCGCACAAGTGTGGAATCACACCTTCTTCTGGAATTGCATGAAGCCGAATGGTGGCGGTGCACCTACTGGCGCATTGGCTGATGCCATCAATGCAAAATGGGGTTCGTTGGACGAGTTCAAGAAAGCCTTCCAAGCTTCTGCTGTGGGCAATTTTGGATCGGGTTGGACATGGTTGGTTAAGAAAGCCGATGGCTCTGTTGATATCGTTAACATGGGTGCAGCCGGCACTCCGCTGACCACTGGCGACACAGCACTGCTGTGCGTTGACGTTTGGGAGCACGCTTATTATGTTGACTACCGCAACATGCGCCCTAAGTTTGTCGAGACATTCCTTGGCAATTTGGTGAACTGGGATTTCGTCGCGAAAAATTTCGCGTAATTCATTGCGTTAGTATTTTAAAAGGCCAGCATTGCTGGCCTTTTTTGTGCCCGCTGATCGGCCACGAAATAAGCCGACACTTTTTGCAATGATGGCAGCACTGCCCAAACTTCTGCCAACGCCACCTTGGGAAGCTTTAAATCCTGTGCGCAATGAAAGATAGATGCGACTGCTATCAGAGCACACTGGTTGGAACGGGAGGATGGGATCCTGCACAGATGCCGAAGAACTTGGCGGTGAAAAGATAACTGAGGTGTTAATTCACCATATCTGCGGCGATGAACGTGCAAATCGGGAGGGCTGTAATACAAGACGCCTGATGCAGTGCACCAGGCGTCTTTAAGAACTTACTTGAACAAGGTGGAAAACGACGGTTTTACCGCCAACCAAGTTTAGGGCAGGGCAAAATTTAACTTACTCTACTTTTGCTTTTTCGACCAATTCAGCGATGGCTTTTTGAATGCCTTCTTGTTGTTTACGTTTTTCTAGTTGAGGTTTCAACTCTTCGAATGTAGGTACCTTCAGATCACGTGTATCTTCCAGCTTAAGTACGTGCCAACCGAACTGTGTTTGAACGGGGGCGCTTATTTGTCCTTTGTTCAGTTTCATCACAGCTTCACCGAAAGGCTGTACGTAATTAGTGGGAACAGACCAGCCTAAATCACCGCCCGTATCTTTTGAGCCAGGGTCTTTAGATTTCTCTTTGGCCACTTTAGCGAATTTTTCTTTCTTCAAGCGGGATATGACAGCTTGTGCTTCTGTCTCTGAAGCGACCAAGATATGGGAAACTTTGTACTCTTTGTTACCCACGCGAGCTTTCATTGTTTCGTAGTCTTGCTTCATCGAATCTTCGCTTACGGGGTGTGATTTTGCGTAGTCTTGTACGAATGCACCAGCTAACACTTGTTGGGAAGCCATTTCCAGTTGCATTGCTGCTTCAGGTTGTTTATCCAAGCCCATTTTTTTTGCAGCTTGAGAGATGACTTCAAGTTTGATCAGATCTTCACGGATGGCTTTACGCATTTCAGGAGAGTCAGGCTGTCCAGCTTGTGTCGTTGCGGCTTTAACACGCATATCTAAACGCGATTGAGGAATGGAGACGCCATTCACTAGCGCGATAGATTTATCAGCGGATTCCGCAGCTTGAGCGCCAAAAGTGCTTAGCAACAGAGCGGATAGCAAGGTGATCTTGGAAAATTTCAGCATGTTTCTTTCCTTATGAGGATAAATGATTTGAAGGGTTAAAAATGCCCGGCGCGCAATATAGCACAGGGCATCGTAGTGACGCTTTCAGCTGGGGAATACTTTCTTGTAAGGTCGCACGGTGACCTGCTCATAGACACCTGCCGCAACGTAAGGGTCGGCAGCGGCCCATGTCTCGGCCTCTACGAGGGTAGCGAATTCGGCAACAATCAGGCTGCCTGTAAAGCCTGCGGCGCTAGGGTCATTTGAATCGACCGCAGGGAAAGGGCCGGCTAGGATCAAGCGTCCCTCATCTTGTAAGCGTTGCAGACGTGCCAAGTGAGCAGGGCGTGCGCCAGCGCGTTTTTCTAGACTATTGGCGACATCGTTTCCCATAATCGCGTAGAGCATCATTGTTCTCCTTGTTTATCTTCTTCGACATATTTGGACAGCATCGCCGCTTGAGCGAGGATGAATACCAACATGATGCCGGTGAAGCCAAATAATTTGAAATTGACCCAAGTGTCAGTGCTGTAATTGAACGCGACGTATAGATTCAGGAAGCCCAAAGCTGCAAAGAATGCACTCCACGTTAAATTCAGGTTGTGCCAAACCTTGTCAGGCAAAGCCATTTTTTCATTGAGCAGTGCGCGCATCAGATTCTTTTTGAACAAGATGACGGAAAACAATAGCGTTGCGGAAAAGAACCAATACAACACGGTGGGTTTCCATTTGATGAAGCTTTCGTCATGCAGCAAAAGCGTTGCACCACCAAATATCGTGATGATGCCAAGGCTGACCCATAGCATGGTGTCGACTTTACCGTGGCGGTATTTCGTCCAAGCTACCTGTGCAAATGTCGCTGCGATGGCAGTGGCAGTGGCCGCATAAACGCCTGCGATCTTGAAAACGATGAAAAAGAGAATGACGGGAAAAAGGTCGAACAAAAGTTTCATGGTTGATGTCTGTCTTGGGAGGGGCGCTTTCGCGCCCGATGGGTTAATTACGATCCAGTGCTAGCGAAGCCGAATTAATGCAGTAACGAAGCCCTGTTGGTTCTGGGCCGTCTTCGAACACATGCCCTAGGTGTGCATCGCATTTGCCGCAGATGACTTCCACCCTGTCCATACCGAGAGGGTCGTCTTCACTGAAAGCCAGTGCATCTTCATTGATGGGTTGCCAGAAACTAGGCCACCCCGTACCCGATTCATATTTTGTTTCGGAATCGAATAGGGGCGAGCCACAGCAAATGCAGCGATACGTTCCATGGTCGTTGCAATCCCAATATTCGCCAGAAAAAGCCACTTCAGTACCGTGTTCACGACAGATGTGGAATTGGTCTGGCGTGAGCTCTTCGCGCCATTCCGCATCTGTTTTATCGAGCGGGTTAGGAATAATAGGCTCGTTCATAACACTTCCGCCGCATGATCAGCCAAACGTGAACGTTCGCCGCGTTGCAAGGTGACATGACCGCTGTGAGGCCAGCCTTTGAATCGATCCACCACGTAGGTCAGACCCGAACTACCTTCTGTGAGGTAAGGCGTATCGATCTGCGCGATGTTGCCCATACACACCACCTTGGTGCCGGGGCCGGCACGGGTGATGAGTGTCTTCATCTGCTTGGGCGTGAGGTTCTGCGCCTCGTCGATGATGAGGTACTTGTTGAGGAAGGTGCGACCGCGCATGAAGTTGAGCGACTTGATCTTGATGCGAGAGCGAATCAGGTCGCGAGTCGCGGCACGTCCCCATTCGCCGCCCTCATCGTTGGTCTGATTCAATACATCGAGGTTGTCGTCCAACGCGCCCATCCATGGCGACATCTTCTCTTCTTCCGTGCCAGGCAAGAAACCGATGTCTTCACCGACAGGAACGGTGACGCGCGTCATGATGATCTCGGAATACAACTTGTGTTCCAAAGTCTGCATCAAACCCGCAGCCAAAGTGAGCAAGGTCTTGCCCGTGCCCGCTTGTCCCAGCAAAGTGACGAAGTCGATCTCGGGATTCATCAGCAGATTGAGCACGAAATTCTGCTCGCGGTTACGTGCAGTGATACCCCAGACAGCATTTTTGGTGTGCGTAAAGTCAGTGAGGGTGCGTAGCGTCGCGGCATTGTCATCTTGAGTGGCGACGACTGCATAAAAAGGTTTATCTACTCCCTCGTCTTGGTACACGAACTCGTTTACTAACAAGTCGCGGCAGGTCGGTCCCTTTATGTTGTAAAAGGTATGACCATCAACCGCACCTGATGTCATGTCCTTGCCGTTCTTTTCCCAAAACTCTGGATGCAACTCAAGCATGCCGGTGTAGAGTAGGTCGGTATCTTCCAGCACCTTGTCGTTGAAGTAGTCCTGTGCGGACAAGCCCAAGGCACGCGCTTTGATGCGCATATTGATATCTTTGCTGACCAGCGCGACATCACGTTTGGAATGCAAAGTATGCAAATGGCTGACCACACCCAGAATAGCGTTATCGGCTTTGCCGTTTGCCAAAGTGTCAGGCAAGGGCGTACGGATAAATTCTGTTTGCAGATACAAGCGACCCGTAGCATTTTTGTTGCCTAAGGCATTCAGTGGCACGCCGTTGTCGATGTTGTCTTGGCTGTCGTTGACTAAGTTATCGAGGAAGCGGCTGGCCTGACGTGCATTACGCGCGACTTCGGTCATGCCTTTTTTATTGTTGTCCAATTCTTCCAGCACGAACATGGGCAGATAAACATCGTGCTCTTCGAAGCGGAACAAGCTGGTTGGGTCGTGCATCAGCACGTTGGTGTCCAGTACAAAGAGCTTAGTGTCTTTCGCAGTTGTAGCTTTGAGCGCGTTCATGGTGTCTCCTAGAGAGTTTGAACAAAGGCGAGAACTTCTTGAGCATGACCGTCCGCCTTGAGGCCACGCCATTCCTTGCGGATATTGCCTTTTTTATCCAGCACAAAAGTGCTGCGTTCGATACCACGCACATCTTTACCATACATCTTTTTCTGCTTGATGACGCCAAACAGATTACACACGGTTTCCTCTGTGTCAGATAGCAGCTCAAAGGGAAGAGTGAATTTTGATTTGAAATTTTCGTGCGACTTGATGCTGTCACGCGACAAACCAACGACCTCGCAATCTGCTTTTTGAAATTCGGAATACAGGTCGCGGAATTGCTGTACCTCTGTCGTGCAACCCGGCGTGTTGTCCTTAGGGTAAAAGAAAATCACCAAGGATTTTGTACGAATGGGGTAAAGCGTGAAGTTGGCACCGCCTGTGGCGGCAAGGGTGAAATCGGTGACTGCTTGGTTTGGCATTAAGGGCTCCAGTGATGTGCCTGCATTGTTGTCAAAATTGCGCCGCATGGCAAGCTAAAACCTAGGCCCCGTGTGGCGCATCACTCAATGTAGGGAATTCATAGATATAGGGTGTGCAAGTGCCCGTCTGAATTTCTTGGCGATGTGCGGGTATTTGACTTCCTACGACTAATTTTTGAGCTGTCACCCATTGTGAAGTGGGCAAGCCAGTCGAGAGTGTAAGATGATTGTGCATGTCGGCAGGGATGGCTGCCGCATGACTATCATTCGCTTGGAAGTTGAATTGCACTTCGATGCCATCGGCCTGAGTTTTAAGTGCGGTGATTGTCGCCATCCCTTGTGTGGTCGTGTAGGAGCAAGGGCCGCCAACTATCATAGGGCTGCTAGGTTTGCCACACGACACAAGCAAGAACAATGAAGCGAGTCCTGACATCAAGCTAATCGAGTGCATCAAATTTCCTTTAAGTTGAAGTTAAATGAAGCTTAACAAATTTAGGCATTTTTTGAGCAAAGCGCTGCTAAGTGTGAATCGTGGTTCATATTGTTGGAGGTTTATTCACTTACAATGTGCAGATGAATCCTCAATCTACTCCCACTTCATTGGATACCGCTCAACAAGCTGATGAGTTCTTTATGCGCGAGGCATTGAAATTGGCTGCTCACGCTGCGCAGCAGGGCGAGGTACCTGTAGGGGCGGTAGTCGTGAAGGCGGGCGAGATCGTGGGATGGGGAAGTAATGCACCTATCTCGCGCCATGATCCCACTGCACATGCTGAAATTGCGGCCTTGCGTGATGCCGCACAACGTATCGGCAACTATCGCCTTGTGGATTGCGAACTGTTTGTCACACTGGAGCCCTGTGTGATGTGTGTGGGAGCGATGTTCCATGCGCGTATTTCGCGGGTGGTATTCGGGGCGCCTGAATACAAGACGGGAGCGGCAGGTAGCGTGCTGGATTTGTTCGAGGAGCAACGCTTGAATCACCATGCCAAACTACAAGGCGGCGTGCTGGCGGAGGAATGTGCCAAAGTGCTCACCGATTTTTTTGCGATGCGTCGCGCTCAACAGAAATCACAATGAAGATTGCCGTTTACATCAAAACTCAAACCCTCACTCTGTTGGACGATGCGGGCAAGGTATTGAAATCCTATTCCATTTCCACAGGGGCTAAAGGCGTGGGGGAGGAGAGTGGTAGCTTTTGCACCCCGCGAGGCCGTCATGTTATCCGTGCCAAGATTGGTGCGGGTCAGCCCGACAATACAGTGTTCGTTAAACGTCGCCCTACAGGTGAAATCTATACCCCCGAATTGGGTGCACAGCAGGCTGGGCGTGATTGGATTTTGACGCGCATCTTGTGGTTGTCTGGTTGCGAGAGTGGATTTAATCGTTCAGGGAGTTGTGACACCATGCGTCGCTTTGTTTACATCCACGGTACACCAGATAGCACCTCATTAGGTGCGCCAGGGTCACGTGGTTGCGTACGGATGCGGAATGCTGAATTGATGGAGTTGTTCGAGTTGGTTGCAGTGGGCACGGAAGTCGAAATCATCCCTTAAGGAGGTGTGCGTTGAGTAATCCATTTACGGTCAGTATGGTGTCTTGGCATGACGGAGAGCCGCTGTTGCGTGCGATTCGAGATGCGGTGTTCATTCGTGAACAAGGTGTTCCAGAGGCATTGGAATGGGATGAATTCGATGCGGATTGTCGTCATGCTTTGGCCTTGAGTCTGAATGGTGAGGCTGTCGCATGCGGCCGTATCTACACAAATGGTCACATTGGACGTGTCGCGGTGATGAAATCGTGGCGCGAGCAGCGTGTGGGCACAGCGATTGTCGAGGCTTTGTTAGATGAAGCGCGTTCGCGTGGGTATCCCTGGGTGGATATCGACGCGCAAACCCATGCAGTACCGTTCTACCAAGGGTTCGGTTTTGCCGCTGTAGGTGAGGAGTTCATGGATGCGGGACTGCCGCATATCAAGATGAAGTTGGAACTCAAGCCGCGCTAATTTTATTTTCCATCGATATACTCTGCATCACTGAAGTGCATCACTGCCTGTGGCTGGAATACCGTGAAGGCCGTGATGAGCATGCCTGTAATGAATGCTTCGGTAAGCATGATGATGGGCGAAATCATTAGGTAGTGGTGTTGTAATTCGGCCCAGTTATATTGGCTCAGCAGTAACAGCAGCACAGTCGCTGCAAAGGTATTCAGCGCGACTGCCAGTGCGCCGCAGATAAAACCATTCCAGAGTACGAAGAGAAATAGGTTTTTAGGGAGATTGCGCTGGCTGAAACGCAGTAGCCATGCGCTAAATATCACCGGAATGGCGATCATCAGTAATCCATTCATGCCCAGCGTCGTCCAATCCATTCCAGCACGTAGCCATGTGGCAGCCATCACCAGCGTGAGCGAAACGCTGGCTATTTGCCAGCCAAACATCAACATGAACAACGTTGCGCCGAGGATGTGAAAGTTGAAGCCTGCGCGTATGCCTGCATTGAACTGCCAGAAAATGAATGCACCTAATGTCAACGCGACCAATGCATTTACCATGATGCTGTTGTCTAAAACGTTGCGCAACGGTGCTTGGCGTGCGGCAAATATTAGGAAAACAACAAATAGCAAATTAGCCAGTGCCCACCAGTCACTTGAGAATAATTGGACGGGCAGGTTCACGGTAACGTATAGGGCAATGATTGGAACTGCAGTTGTGGGCCATCTATTGTTCCAAGATGGACCGCGGCACTCTCATGGCTAGCCGTTTGCACCACCGCCAGCAGGTCTATGCCACCATTGGGTGAGGGGCGAGCATCCACTACCGTGCCGCAAGATTGTTCATCCGATGCCTTGCTGAACAGCGCATCTCCTGCTTTTGCTTCCGTTGCACCATCAAGATGAGCCAGATACATGCGGCGACTTGCCTTGCCGAGGTAATGCATACGTGCCACCACCTCCTGTCCTGGGTAGCAACCTTTCTTGAAATTCACGCCACCGATGACTTCGAAGTTGAGCATCTGCGGCACAAAGGCTTCGAGCGTGACGGCTTGTACGAAAGGCACGCCGGCGCGGATGTCTAACCAATCCCAGCAAGGTGAGCCGACGGCGGGTAAAGCGGAAAGCGCTTGCCACAACTCGATGGCACATTGTGCTGTGGTGGTGATCTGGAAGCGATCAGCTTTGCGGCAAAGGATGCTATCTTCACCCTGTGTGGCAACCGCCATGGCTTGTTGTGGCAGTGCAGGGTAGAGCGCCTGTAAGGTCTTGCGCGCATTGGCACCTGCGACACCGATACAAACCAACTCAGCGCTCACATCTACTATTTTCACCTTGCTGCGCAGCACATACATGGAGAGCTTCTTGCGGATGGGTTCGCACAGGCTGTGATGCAATTGCAGCACATAGTCGTTGCCATCACGCCAGATCAAGAGACTCGCCAACATGCGCCCTTTGGCATTGTTGAAGCTGGAGAGCTGCGCGTGATTCGAGGTGACTTCGCGGATGTCGTTGGAGAGTAGGTTCTGTAAGAATGATTGCGCATCGTCGCCAGATACCTTGAGCAAGCCGAATTGCGAGAGATTGCAGCGCACCGTGCCATCACGCGTGGTGGTGCGCTCAGCAGCGGCATCACCGAAATATTGAACGATCCCCTCTTGTAGGTGCGCGCCTTGAGCGGAAAGGAAATTTTGCCAGTCTGAGTTCATCATGTTGAGTCCGTGAGTAATAGGCTCAATCTTACATTGATGGGGCGGGTTCGGCTAAACTCTCGCACCATGAAATCCCTGCTATCCATCTTGTCTTTGTTGTTGCTAAGTGCCTGCGACGGTGTGTTGTGGAATGATCCCTATCCGTCTGACGATGCAGCCAAGTCCATTCTCTACACCGCGTTCACCGAGCGCCCTAAGCACCTCGACCCCGCACAAGCATATAGCGAGAACGAATACGAGTTCCTCGCGCACATCTATTCGCCGCCGCTGCAATACCATTATCTGAAGCGCCCGTATGAACTCGTGCCCTTGGCTGCCAGTGAGATGCCCAGTGTGCGTTATCTAGACAAAGACAAGCGCCCATTACCGGATACAGCTGCGCCTCAACGCATCGTCTACAGCGTGTATGAAGTACACATCAAGCCGAACATGCGCTACCAGCCGCATCCCGCTTTTGTGCCCGAGTACATGAACTTAACGGCGGCCGACCTAGCCAGCATCCATACCTTGAGCGATTTTAAACAGGTAGGCACGCGCATCGTCACAGCCGCGGACTACGTACATCAGATCAAACGTCTCGTGCATCCGCAGCTGCATACGCCTATCGCGGGTGTGATGGGCGAGTACATCGTCGGTCTCAAGGAATATGCGGCAGCGTTGCAAACTGCTAGCAAGTCAGCAGGTTTCCTCGACATCGAGCGTTATCCCTTGAACGGTGTGGAGGTGGTGAACGACACTACGTATCGCATCACCATACACGGCAAATATCCACAGTTCGCTTATTGGTTGGCGATGCCGTTCTTCTCGCCTATGCCGCAAGAAGTAGAGCGTTTTTATGCGCAAGCGGGAATGAAAGAACGTAACCTCACGCTGGATTGGTGGCCGGTGGGGAGCGGGCCGTATTACCTCTCGGAGAACGATCCCAACCGTCGTATGGTGATGACGAAGAATCCGTATTACGACAGCGAGACCTATCCAAGTGAAGGCGAAGCGGGGGATGCGCCAGCCGGCTACTTGGCGGATGCAGGCAAGCCCTTGCCGCTCATCGACCAAGTGGTGTTCTCATTAGAGAAAGAGACCATCCCGTACTGGAACAAATTCCTGCAAGGCTATTACGATGCCTCCGGCATCAGCTCGGATAGTTTTGATCAGGCGGTGCAAGTGAGTGTGAGTGGCGAAGCGGCCGTGAGTGATGAGATGAAGGTGCAGGGCATTACACTCAATACCTCGGTGGCCACCTCCACTATGTACACCGGATTCAACTGGCTAGATCCAGTCGTGGGCGGCAACTCTGAGCGCGCCAGCAAATTGCGCCGTGCCATCGCTATCGCAGTGGACTTCGAAGAGTTCATCTCCATCTTCGCCAACGGGCGCGGCATTTCGGCGCAGTCACCCATCCCGCCCGGTATCTTCGGCTTCAAAGAAGGGAAGGATGGCATCAACGCTTATGTGTACGACTGGGTGGATGGTGCGCCTAAACGTAAAAGTATCGTCGAGGCGAAACGGCTATTGGCAGAAGCAGGTTATCTCAATGGCGTAGATGCCAAGACCAAACAACCGCTAGTCATCCACCTCGACACTACGGCCAATGGCGTGGGCAACAAATCGCGCTTGGATTGGATACGCAAACAGTTCGACAAAATCGGTGTGCAACTCGATGTGCGCAGCACCGACTACAACCGCTTCCAAGACAAGATACGGCGCGGCGATATGCAGATGTATTACTACGGTTGGAACGCCGATTATCCCGACCCTGAGAACTTCTTGTTCCTGTTGCACGGGCCACAAGGTAAGGTGAAGTTCAGCGGTGAGAACGCTAGCAACTACAGCAACCCTGAATTCGATCGCCTGTTCGAGCAGTTGAAGAATATGGACAACGGCCCACAACGCCAAGCCATCATCGACGATGCGCTGGAGATATTGCGCCGCGACTCACCGTGGCTATGGGGCTATCACCCCAAGCAATATGTCCTGCAACACGACTGGTTGCACAACATCAAGCCGAACATCATGGCCAACAACAAACTTAAATATTGGCGTGTGGATGCGGCTCAGCGCGAACAATTACGTAGCGAGTGGAACCGCCCCGCGTACTGGCCATTGGCGCTTGGATTTGTGGCGTTATCGTTGTTCGGTGTGTGGATGTGGCGGGTACTACAGAGGCGAGATGAGGCAAGGTAGATTATGGTCAAGTCTCGCGTGTCAGTTTGATGAGCGGGTGCAAGATTGACCCGACTTCGGAGTGTAATCGCTGAGTGAACTCACCGATTTTGGTCAACTCGGCGATGAACAGTTCGGTCAATTTCGGATCGAAATGTTTACCAGCATTGTCTCGTATATAGTTGGACGCTTCTTCTTCTGACCAGCGTTTCTTGTAGGGACGATCTGAAGTAAGCGCATCATAGACATCACATATCGCGACGATACGCCCTTCAATAGGGATGTCCTCCCCCTTGAGTTGGTTTGGATACCCAGAGCCGTCCCACTTTTCATGGTGAGTGCATGCGATGATTTTAGCTTTCTGGATGATTGGCGACTTTGAGTTATCAAGAATCCCTGCACCAATCTTCGCGTGTTCTTTCATTGAGTTGAATTCGATGTCGGTCAACTTTCCAGGTTTCAACAATATGTTGTCTGGGATGCCGATTTTTCCGACATCATGTAATGGACTCGCAAGCATCAGGAGTTTGGCATCTTTCTCTGGAAAGCCTATTGCTTTGGCAAGGCAATAGGCAGCATAACCGACACGCAAAACGTGTGCCCCCGTATCCATATCCCTATATTCCCCAGCTTTTCCAAGGATTTCTAGTGCCTCAAGTTCTGAGTTGCGGAGTTGCTCGTTCACTTTCAATATCAACAAGAAACTCTGGCTGTATTTGTAAGAGCTGTACAGCAAATAGAACAATCCAAGAGTGGTTACGAGCGAGCAGACTGCGTAGATATGTGTGCCTCGTACTCCGAACAGTACGATCAGAGAAGACAGCATCGGCGTGATGAACGACAGGTAGACAGCAAAGACTGGCCCCAGTGTGACGATGGCTGCGCCCGATAGGCCTAGTCCGACAGCCATGGAGATGTAGTTATATTCAATCGGCATGGAGCAGGCGATCTGCACGAATAAACCAGCCCATAACAGGCCGAGCAGCAGGACATCAGCGACATACCTTATCAGCCACCTTTTAGTTCTCAGTGCGTCGTGACGCGACTGATCTTTTTTAAAGCGAAGGAAATTGAGGTAACGATGTGCGAGCAGGCTGATCACCATTGCATCCCACAGATAAAGAAAACTTTCAGGGAATACGGTTCCGATCAGCAATAGATTCATCAGCGCCGTGATTAAGAATTGCCCAAGCAAACCAGCTTTTGTTTGATCTACCATGTACTCGAATTGAATCGGGTGTGTCTTCATGATGATGTCCTTGCTTGGTATGTGACTATTGCTGGGTAGTTTTCCTAGGCGGTAGCCTTAAGTCAATAGGCAATTTGGCCTATGCCTTCTTCAATCTGGCCTATATATTTTTCAATTCGATCTATATCTTTCACTAATTTTTTAGTGCGGCGCTGGGGTCTAGGAAAACAATCTGAGACAGAAATATTCTGGGGTAGAACACGGTTTCTCCCTAAAATCTGGCCTTTGCGATTTTCCCGGCCAAATATAAACTAAGCTACATCAGTTCAATTGAGCGCGGTCAGGCTTACCGTCCATCTACGAGGCTAAACATAGCTTTCCAAGTGGGTAGAGCAGGCTGAGCGGGGTGGTGGTCGTTCAGTCTTCAAGGCGGGTAAGCTGATGCTGAAGGTCGCTACACTGGACAAAGTAGAGGTGGCTAAAATTAACACGGGAGCCGTTTGGTGTGGGTGTGCGAGGGAAGCCTAGCTAATCGGGCAGCATCACATTTGTTTGAAATAAATTTCCACGGAGTCTAAGCATGCTAAAGAAGTTGTTATGCACCACCGCCATATTTTTTGTCACCGCCCCCTTCACTGTGGCGGCAGAGCAGGCGAACAATTGCAAACTCAAGGGGGGCTCGATGGTCTCGCTGGCAGCGGAGGCCTGCGTGATGGAAGGCGGCGCGGTGGTGTCTGCGGCGGTTGCCCCCGTGGTTCCTCTTCCTAGCATTCAGTTATCTGCCGATCCCAAGTTGGCCGCCGCGCAACGCACGGTGGCCGAGTTGTTGATGAAGCCGGTGGTGGATAAGAACCTGAAGAAGCGCACACCAGAGGAGATCGAGCGGACGGTGAAGTTCGATGGTTGCCGTTTGCTGGTGGATGAGGATATGCAGGTGGAGCACGGCAATGCTTTTGCAGGGCGCAAGCATTTTAAGATCAGTTCGTCGGTGGATATGCAAAAGCTCAGTCGCGCTGCATTCGGCGAGTTGGGCAAGGTGACTTCGTATGGTGGCGGCTTGGAGACGTATGCCCTCTACTTCGAAGAGCGCAAGCTCAAAGAAGGTAACAACATCGCTATCTCGATGTTGTTACAGAAAGACGATGGCGCAAGGAAGTTCTCCGTGCGTACATCAGACATCTACTGGGATGCGACTAACGATGACTTGTGGATGGCAGATGAATATGGCTACCCGAAAGATGTCGTGGAGAAGGGGGCTGCGCTCGATACCATCCGTCTCTTGTTCCTGATGAACACCCGCGAAGATGCCACCGCGCTGAACAAAGCCTTGGGCGATGTGCATGCGATGTGTAAGCAGTAGGGCAACATCGCATAAACTTTCAGACTGAAGTCCTGTCCCCCCCCCTTCTGAGCACCCGCTTGACAATACTGTCGCGCGGCGAGAGTATTGCATCCCATGATCTCTGACTTTCACGACGAAGAAACCCTCAAGGTATGGCGTGGTGAGTTTTCTCGCCGTTTGCCGAATCAGATTCAAGAGGTGGCGCGGCGCAAATTGCGTATGTTGCACAACGCGCAGCGCATCGAGGATTTGCGTATCCCGCCTAATAATCGGCTAGAGACATTGAAGGGCAATCGCGCAGGTCAATGGAGCATTCGCATCAACGATCAATGGCGCGTGTGCTTTGAATGGAACGAAGGGCAAGTTAGTCGCGTAGAGATTTGTGACTATCACTGAGGAGCTACTGCTATGAGCAAAACAACCCAATTACGCAACATTCATCCCGGCGAAGTGCTGCGCGAAGAATTTTTGATTCCGCTAGGTGTCACCCAATATCGTCTGGCAAAAGAGATCGGCGTGACCGAAGCGCGCATCTCTGCGATCTGCTCAGGCAAGCGGGCGATCACGGCAGATACAGCGTTGCGCTTGGCTGCATTCTTTGGCACTTCGAGTGGTTTCTGGCTAGGCTTGCAGTCGGATTACGATACCGAAGAGGCGGCGAAAGAACTGACTGGCGTACTTGCGCAGATACATCGCTTTGAGCCCCTGGCGGCTTAGAAACAGACGTCAGGGTCAGCATCCCCGCTACATAAAGCATCGCCACTAATCGCGCTCGCCGATTCTAAGTAATGAATGAACGCTGGGCTTTTTAAAATACGTTAGTCTTGATGCCACCTCTCCATCCTGAAAAGAACATCATCTCCTTCCTTGCGCATGATGCGCAGGTGGAGGTGCATCGGCATCATTGTTTTCAGATCTTGCTGGGTATGTCTGCGCCATTCGATAGCAATATCGGTGGTGTGTTGCACTCTGGGCGGCGTGCGTTGGTCATCAATCAGAATGTGGCGCATGCCTGCAACGGGCTGGGCGGTAGCAATCTGATCTTCTTTATCGATGCGGAAAGCCGCACTGGCTGGCAGCTGAAGCAGTTGTTAGATGGTCAGCCTATCCTTGATCTGACAGAAATATGGCTGGAGGCAAGGCCGCACTCCCCTACGATGGATGAGATGCGTGCATGGACGCATGATCGACGTTTGGCAGTGGCCGAAGAGGCTTTGGCGTTGGTGACGGCAGATATGCAGCCGATGAATACCCGTGATAGCCGTGTCGAGCTAGCGATCGCGTGGGTTGAGCAGCATCTGCACGAGAAGATCGGCTTGCCAGAGGTGGCGGCGCAGATCCATCTTTCGCCAGAGCGCATGCGGCATCTGTTCGTGCAGGAGGCGGGGGTATCGTTCTCGCAGTTTTTGATGTGGAAACGCATCAAAGCCGCCATCGTGTTTGCAGTGCGCGATGGGGCGAATCTGACAGAAGCCGCCGCGCGTGCGGGGTTCGCCGATCAGGCGCATTTCTGCCGTTTGTTCAAACGTACCTTTGGCATCCCCGCTGGGGGATTGCTGCAAAATAGCCGTTCCATTCAATTCATTCATCCGTCGGTCAGTTAACTTCCTTCTTGCGGGCGATAGGGGCGCTGTGCCCTTCGCCGCTGTGGGCTGCTCATCGCACTGCGAGGGCGTCCCATGCGACCAATATCCATAGAAGGGGATCTGACATGTTTAAACTATTCAATCAATTCGTTTTGGCTACTTGTGCCGTGTGGCTGTGTGTGTCATCTGTCGCGCAGGCGCAAGATGTACCCCAACTAAAAGGGCGTTGGGCAAGTGCCGCGCTAGAGAATTACGGTAATCATTTTGCGACGCGTACGTTCAAGTTCACGGATAAGGAGTGGAAGGTGACTTACCGTGCGTATGCAGATGCACAGGGCAAGCAGCCGTTGTTCAGTTTGGATGTGGGCGGCTTCTATGTGTTGGGGCAAGCTTCGGCTACGGTGGCTGGTGCATTCGAAGGGATATTTCCGGCGAACCATCGCCATGTGACGGCGGAGAGTGATGCGGGTGTGGGGATGTTTGCCAGCATGGGATGCACACTTGAGAAAGGTAAGGCTTTGCCGCTGGTCAGCCAAGGATGTGGTTTTGTGCCGGGCATCATGCAGGCGATGGGCGAATACGATCTGGTGGCTTTCAAGGATGGGCGAATCTATTTTGGTGATCGTGCGGGTGATCTGACGAAGGCACGTCCAGTCGCGCTGACGTCGTATCCCTTGGTTCGCCAGTGAGAGGACGCATATGACGAACACTCAAGACAATGCGCGTTCCATTCTGGTGATCGGCGCGACGGGGCCGACGGGTATCGAGATATGCAAGCAGGCGCTAGCGGCTGGCATGAAAGTGCGCGTGTTGGTGCGCACCCCATCGCGCTTGCCTGCCGATCTGTCGTCACGATTGGATGTGATGCAGGGGGATGTACTGAGCAGCGATGCGATGGTCGCCGCGACGCGCGGGATGGATGTGGTGGTGAGTGCGCTGGGCACACCTTTGCAACGCACGCCGGTGACGCTGTTGTCACGCGGAACGCAAAACATCATGCAAGCGATGGGGCAGACGGGTGTATCTCGCTTGTTGTGTATCACTGGCATGGGGGCGGGGGATAGTCGCGGGCATGGCGGGTTTTTGTATGACCGAGTGATCCTGCCGCTACTGTTAGGTCAGATCTATATCGACAAGGACAGGCAAGAGCAACTCGTGCGCGCGAGCGATTTGGATTGGACGTTGATACGCCCAGCTTTCCTCACCGATGGGGTGAAGACGGGACAGTATCGATGCATCGGTCAATTCGAGAAACACGACCGTATGGGCAAGATATCCCGCGCGGATGTGGCGCATTTCGTGGTGCAGGAAGTGCAGCGTGGGCAGCATGCAAAGAAGGTCGCTAATCTGACTTACTGAATGTGATCTTTTGTTGGGTCGAGGGCGTGTTTTTCTCCGAGTTGCGGCATACTGCGTCTGTCTCGAATACGAGATGGGCGTTGACTCATACTGGCGAGATACGATGTCTGCATCCTCAAACAGGTCGTCATTAGCGGTACGCTGGTGGTGCAGTGAAGTAGGGTGAAAGTTGAGCCTCGCTTCCGTTGTCGATGTGGACGTCTGTTTTTATCGTGCAACAAATCGAAAGGAGAGTAGATCATGTCCACAGGCACTGTTCGTCTTCATCGCGTACTCCGCAGCAAACCAGAGCGTATCTACAAAGCCTTCTTGAGTGCGGAGGCAATGGCTAAGTGGCTTCCACCTTACGGCTTTACCTGCACAGTCCACCATCTGGATGCCAAGGTGGGCGGCACTTTTAAGATGTCGTTCACCAACTTCACCACGGGCAACGGTCACTCTTTCGGTGGCGAATATCTCGAACTCGTACCCTCGCAAAAGCTCTGTTATTCAGACAAGTTCGATGATTCGAATCTACCGGGAACAATGAAGACGACGGTGATGCTGACGCCGGTGTTGTGCGGTACTGAGATATCCATCGTGCAAGAAGGTATCCCCGAGGTGATCCCGACCGAGATGTGTTATCTCGGCTGGCAAGAGTCTCTAGAACAATTGGCGAAACTGGTCGAGCCAGAGATCCCGGATTAAAGCGTGGTGTGTGGAGTAGAATAATTCGCAGCAAGTCCCCGTCGTTAACAACCAGGAGAGATCATCATGGGAAGTAAAGACAAGAAGAAGGAATCAAAGGGTAAGAAACCACTGCCAAAGCCAGTACCAGCTGGCAAGTGATTTGGTGTTGGAAGGCATCACATTTGTAGTTACACGACATCGCCCTTTTGGGCGATGTTCGTTTCTGGATCATGAATAGGTTTGTTATGGAGCTGACTGAGCTTGGTTTGGATAGCGAGTTTGCGGAACAGGCGAAGCGCTTGTGTGCTTCCGCCCAGCGCGTGGCGCGGGTGACGGCGGTAGATCGCGGGCGTTATATCGTGCGCAACGAAAACGGTGAAGTGCCCGCCGAGCTGACAGGCAAGTTCCTTCACACTGCCGCATCCTCGGTGGATATGCCATGTGTGGGCGATTGGGTGTGTGTCGAGTATCACGATGCAGAGTCGCATGCGAGCATCCATGATGTGGTGCCGTGCAGGTCATTCTTGAGGCGCAAGTCTCCCGGTAAGAACATCGATTTCCAGATGATCGCGGCGAACATCGATGTGGCGTTCATCGTGCAGTCGTGCCATTTCGATTTCAACGTGCGCAGGCTAGAGCGTTATCTGGTGATGGTGAATGAAGGGCATATCGAGCCAGTGCTGTTGCTGACCAAGACGGACTTGGTGAGTGCGGAAGAGCTGCAGCACATGCTTGGCAACATCCGCGCGGCCGGCATCACGGCGCGCATCATCACCCTCAGCAGTATGACGGGCGAGGGCATAGATGAGGTGAAGGCGCTGGTGGTGCCGAGTAAGACTTATTGCTTGCTGGGCTCTTCTGGTGTGGGCAAGACGACGCTGATCAATCTGTTACTCGGAAAGGATGAGCTAGAGACAGGCGTGGTGAGCGGCACGGGCGAGGGTAGGCACACCACCACGCGCCGCCATCTGGTGACGCTGAACAACGGCGCGCTGCTCATCGACATGCCGGGTATGCGCGAGTTAGGCATCTTGAGTACAGGCGATGGTCTGGACGATAGCTTCGCCGATATCAAAGCACTTGCTGGCCGTTGCCGTTTCGCCGATTGCAGCCATAACAACGAACCGGGCTGCGTGATCCGCAAGGCGATTGAAGACGGTGAGTTGAATCCCGAGCATTACCTAAGTTACCTCAAGCTCAAAGCGGAATCCGATTTCAACGAGATGTCATACGTGGATAAACGTAAGAAGGACAAAGCGTTCGGCAAGATGGTGAAGACGGTGTTGAAGCATAAGAACAAGTGATCGCGTTCCGATCCATTCATTCAATGTGCGCTGATGGTCTACGCGCTATCCCAGTAAAAAGTAATCGCACAATCAAGCTACTACGGTGGAAATAATTAAATTTTCATGAAGTAGCCATATTTCCCCTAAGTTTTATGGATTTTGTGCCGAGATAAACATGACACACGCAAAGTGAGTTGAGAGTGTGTTTCAGGAGTTTGCTATTTCACCGGACTGTTTTCTATTTAATTAGGAGTTTCGCTATGAACTTAAGTCACGCAGGTCTTGTAACAAAAACGGGGATTTCAATTTTCACTGCTGCGATGTTGATTTTCAGCAATAGCATTCTGGCGGCTGAAACACCTAATGCTTTAAAGGGCGCAACTTTGGTTGATGCGGCTAAAGCGAAATCATTGATCGATGGTGGCGCGCAAGCGGTTGATGCCCGTGTTGCCAATGAATATGCGGAAGGTCACATCAAAGGCGCGATCAGCGTCCCGTATAAAGAAAAAAGTGCGAAAGCAGTTGATTTTGATGCCAGTCTGGACAGTATCGATCTGGCAAAATTGCCTGCAAATAAAGGAGCAAACTTGGTCTTTTATTGCAATGGCGCTGAATGCTGGAAAGGCTATAAAGCTGCCGTAGCGGCAATCAAGGGCGGCTATAAGTCAGTATATTGGTTACGCTTGGGTTTCCCAGAATGGAAAGCTAAGGGATATCCAGCGGAATAAGGGATATCGGTCTGTTTAAAATCCTCGCGAAGGCGAACTCTACTCGTTAATGGGTTTCGCTTTCGCGCGTAAGGCAAAGTCGAATAGATCAACCATCTGGGGCTGGCTCACCCAGTCATGGATACTTGCTTTGAATTGCTAAGGTTTCTTACGTTGTCATGTATTTCCAGAGGTCGGGGGGCATCATGAATCTCAAAACACTTAAATCGAAATTAACAATCAGTTTCATCTTGGCGGTGTTCGCCTCTTTGATACTAACGGCTGTGGATGTGTATAGCGTGAGGAAGAGCAATAGCGCGCTGGCGAATGTTTATGAGAACCAAATGCTCCCCACCATGGCGTTGCAAGAGATAGATAGTTCGGTCAAAGAGATCCGCTTCAGGATGGCGGGTGTGTTACTGGATCAAATGCCAACGGTCGGCTCGCGCAATCACCTGAAGGAGGTTCGCGGAAAAATATCAACGGACTGGAGCGACTTTAAAGCTGCCACAGCCAACAACGATTTTAGCGATGAAGCCAAAGCGCAGATCACCAAGATCGATAAACAAATTGTTTTGCTTCCCGCCTTTTTGGATAAGCTCGATGCAGCTTATGCTTCAGATCAAAAGTCACTTATTACGCCGATGCTGGAAGATGAGTGGCCTGCATTTCAAGGCGGGGTAATCAAGCCAATCTCGTTACTGTTGCCCGAGCAGCAACAGGCGGTTAAGCAGACCTACGAAAACGGGAAAGCCAAAGGGCAACAATTGGTGATCGTGGGCATCTCTATTTTTAGCATCAGCCTTTTGCTTCAGATTTATTTCGGCTCGCTCGTGTTATCCAGTCTGTCCAAGGGTTTATCCGCACTGCAATCTGCTTTTTCGCAAATATCTCAAGGCAATTTGCTCTTGCAAGGAAGTTATAAGAGTGAGGATGAATTTGGCGTGATGTCCAAGTCTTTGGAAGAAACGGCTAGCCGTCTGCAACAGATTGTGTCTGGCGTTAAATTCGCCGCTGATAATGCGGCAGCACATTCCGTTTCGCTTTCTTCCCAAGTAGAGCGCCTGATAGAACGCGACAAACATTTCAGTGCAAAGGTGACCACAGTCGCAAGCAATTTGGATGCGATCTCGGTTTCCAATGCGGAAGTCGCAGAGATGGCTGCCAGTGCGGCGACGGCGGTGCGTTTGAATGAGCGGCTTGCGCATGATGGGAATATGAATGTGGCTAAAAACATGGAAGTGATTGGCGGCGTGGTTACGACCGTCAATAACTCTGTGAGTATCGTGAGCCAATTGAACCAATCCATCTACAAGATCGATCAGATAGCGACGGTCATCAAAGAGATCGCGGATCAGACTAATTTGTTGGCGCTCAATGCCGCTATCGAAGCCGCTCGTGCGGGTGAGCAAGGACGAGGATTCGCTGTTGTTGCCGATGAGGTGAGAAAGCTGGCGGAACGCACTTCGTCCAGTACGCAGGAGATATCTGGTGTTATCAATGCGATTCGTGCGGAAACCGATAGCGCGGTCAGTGCGATGGGGAATATTGAGGTCGAGGTGAAAAAAGGTGCGCAGTTAAGCCAGCTGACCGACGAATTGTTAACACAAATAGTGGATGCCGCAAGCAAGGCCACCCAGTCGGTGGGTAACATCGTCACCAGCACGCAGGATCAAGCTGCATCGACACAAAGCGTCTCTAAAAATCTGGACGAGATCGCTGTTGTGACTGAAGAGAATGGATCGGACATTCAAAATGTCGGACGCATGGCTGATGATCTGGCGCGTATCGCATCAGAGCTGCAACAATTGATCAGCCAGTTTAAAGTTTGATTCGTATGTTGTATCGCAGAATTCATTGCTAGAGACATTCTCTGTCTTCTAAAAATAAACGTGCCGACATAAAAGTCGGCATGTTTATTTATTGATTCGGAGCATTTTAATATTGAAGGTAGGTCGGATTTTAACCCGACCTACCAATCACGGATAAATCAGACCTTCCTTATCTTCGTGTCGCTATCGAGTGGTTCAGTTTGTCGAGGATGCCGACCAGTTGCATGGATGCGGCTTCCATCTTTTCGCATAGTGCGAATGCTTTGTTGCGATCACCTGAATCGAAGGCATTGACGGCTTGTTTGCCGAGCTCGTGAACCTGTGCGTGGGGCGCATCGATCTCGCGGAATTCAGCAAAGTTGGCGCAGCTGGATTGTCCTTGTGTTTGATACCACTTGCCAAAGGCGCAGGTCTGATGAGTGGGTAAGGCGTTGGGGTCAACTTTACCGTTGTTATCAAGATGTGCTTTGATCTTGCCGATGAATATCATGTGCGCGCTCTTGGCTTTGTTGATGGCGAGTGTGGCATCTTCATGAATCTTGAATTTCCCCACTCCGCCCATCAGTTCTTCCGCGATGGCATTCATTTCATTCGCCGCCACGGCTGATGCGGCAGATTCTTGGCTGGTGATATGGATGGTTTCTCTGATGGTTTCGATGTTCTTTGAAATGCTGCCGGTTGATTTGGTTTGTTCTTCGGCGGCAGCGGCGATCTGCCTGACTTGATCGGCCACGGCATTGATTTGAGACAATATCTCACGCAGTGCTTCGCCCGAGCGTCCCGCTTCAGCAGATCCTGTCTGAACTTGGTTCATCCCGCGCTCCATTGCGGAGACGGCCTGGCCGGTCTCGCCTTGGATGTTGGTGATCATTTCGCTGATTTCGCGCGTGGCCGTGGTGGTGCGTTCGGCTAGTTTGCGCACTTCGTCAGCGACTACGGCAAAGCCTCTTCCTTGTTCACCCGCACGTGCGGCTTCGATGGCGGCGTTCAGTGCCAATAGATTAGTTTGCTCTGCGATCTCTTTGATAGAGCCGATGATGGTGCCGATCTGCGTGCTACGTTCGCCTAGGCGGGCGACCGTGTGTGACGACTCTTGCACGGTGTCTGCAATCTCTCGCATCACTTTGATGGCGTTGTCGACAACTTCGGCTCCGCTACGGGCTGATTCTGAGGCGCGCGTGGCACCGCTCGCAGCCAATTGGCAATTCTTGGCGATGTCGGCAGATGTTGCTGCCATGTCTTTACTCGCATCTGCTACGTTGGCGGCTTCGGTCGCGACATCACTTGCTGTTTTACTAATCTGATCGGCTACTGCATGGATATGGTAAGTGGAGACGGATACCTTGGCCGCTGTGGCAGTCACATTTTTGACTACGGAGCTGATGTTGGTGATCATGCCGTTGAAAGAAGTGCCCAGTTGTCCGACTTCATTCGCGCCTGTTTGCAAGGGCTCGATAGCTAAATTGCCATCAGCGACCCCTTGTGTGCCAACCACGACGCGCTGGAGCGAGGTGATGATGCCGCGACTAATGGCGAACGCTAGGTATAGACCTGCCAGCAAAGAGATGAGTGAGAGGCTCAATATGGTCTTTTCGATGGAATGGACGATCTGATCCATTTGCGCCATTTGTTCTTTGCGTGCTTTGTCGCATGATTCTTGCGCTTTGCGCGCAGCGGTCACCATTTGTTTATCAAGTGCTTCGAGCTGTTGTTCTTGTGCGCTATTCGACAGCAACACTTCGGACATGCTGCGGAAGGCAGTTTCATATTCATCAAGCGATTTGATAATGTCATCCGCTAACTGTTGATTGGCGGAGGTTTTGAATCGTGCTTTGACATCAAGTGTCAGCTTCTTTGCTTCAGCAATGGCGTTGATCGTTTTATCTCGATATGAGACATCGCGGCGAATGATGAGGTTCTTTTCGTGTCGACGCGCTTCTAGTAGATCGATGACGATACTTTGCATGTCGTCCGATTTTTCAGACCTATCGATTATCTTGGCTAGGCCGTTATAGCTTATCCCGATCACGATCCCGAACAGTATGAACAGCACCCCAAAACTAATGGTGAGCTGTTTACCTATCTTCATATCTTTCCACATGGGGACTTCCTTTCAGATTCCGTTTGATTGAACGCGAGCGCATGTATCACTCAATACACTTAATTATTCGAGGTAAATTATCTTGGTATGACCACATACTCAAAAAGGGGAATAAAGGGGAAAAATCGGTCTTGCAAATGGTTTTGCGGGAACGTGAATCAGCAAGTTAATATGCGACGACATCTTCTTAGGAGTCTCTAATGACGCTACTCTCGTTTGAATCCTTGTCCGCCTATTGGTCAGCGCCTATCGTCGAGGCGAACATCATCATCTTTTTCAATCTGCTGGGGGCATTGCTGCTCGGCTTGGTGGTGGGGTATGAGCGTTCTTATCACGGCAGGGCGGCAGGGATGCGCACCTATAGCTTGGTGTGCCTTGCTTCGGCCGCGCTGACGGTGATCGTTGGTTATCCCAGTCTCTGGTTTGGCGGTCACGCACAAGTCGCAGTGCAAACGATGGTGTTATCTAACCCTGATGTCACGCGCGTTATCCAAGGCATCGTGACGGGCGTGGGGTTCTTGGGGGCGGGGGTAATCATCAAAGAGGGGTTCACCATCAGCGGTCTGACCACGGCCGCTTCGATCTGGACTGCATCGGCTATCGGTGTGTTGGTTGGCGTGGGTTTTTATGCGGCGGCGATCTCATTGGCAGTGATGTCCGCGCTGGTGATGATGTGGGTCTCCAAGTTGGAGATGTGGCTACCTTCACGCCACGCCATCGCTATCGATTTACATTTCACTCAGGGTTTTATACCGAGCGAGGATGAGTTGAATCGTGCGATGCAGGACATCGGTTACGAGATCGCGAAAGGTTCGCTGGTGATCGATTCACACAGCGGCAAGCAACGCTGGCACTTTGCGGCAATTGCGTTATTGAAGAATTCCAATTGTTCGATTCCAAGCCTTTCGCAGAAATTAGCCGCGTTCAACGGGGTTGAAGATTATCAACTGGCTTTTGCTAGAAATTGAATAGAGCTCGAACGGTGTTCGGTATCATGTTTAAACAGGTCGCAATCAAATAGTCTGTAGCGCATCGGAGAGTGGAATTGGAAGTCAAAATGAAGTCATTTTGCCAGTGGGATGGCGATACGTTGGTGCTCAATGTGCTGGGCAAACCGAGTGATAAGCGCGATGCCATTGGTAAAGGGAAAGGTAATCAACTGAAGATCAGTGTGACTGCTAAACCGGTGGGGGGAAAAGCGACGGATCACATGGTTAAATTTCTAGCAGGGGAATTCGATGTGGCAACCAAGGACATCACGGTGGTATTCGGTCGTTTTAATGTGAATAAGCAGCTACGCATCAAGGCTCCCAAGCAATTACCGGCGGTCATCGAGAAGGAATTGGCGGATCGTTAGGGAAAAATATCTAGGTGGCGTTTGAATATAAAGGTTGGCAGTGATGCCAGCCTTTTATATTTTGCGGGGGCGGTTGTAACAATGTTGTTCAATATTTGTACGGTCTTGGGGCTGGTTTTTCGCTAGACTTCGTTTTTCGGTTTGTTCGCGGAGCGCGAGTTATGGTTACTGAGTCAGACATCATCGAAGGGCTAGAGAAGGATGAGTTCACTTTCTTTTATCAGCCCAAGGTCTCGTTAATCACTGGGAAGGTGATCGGCGCTGAGGCATTGATACGTTGGCTGAAGCCTGATGGGCAGATGGTGATGCCCGATGAGTTCATCCCTTTGGCTGAACAGACTCGCCTCATTCGTGAGATCACGCGCCATATGTTTCCTAAACTCATTAGTGATCTGTTGGTGTTGCTTGATATCGACGATCAGATGACGGTCTCGTTCAATGCTTCCGCTAAAGACTTTGAGGACGATGCATTTGCCAAGATGGTCTTGGATAGAGTGAATGTTGCGCAATTGCCCTACAACAGTCTCCAAGTAGAGTTGACCGAGACGGTCACGCTCGATGGTGGTGAGGTGGTTCGTTCTAATATCCTGCCACTCAGTGAGGCGGGAGTGAGTCTGGCGATGGACGATTTCGGCATGGGCTATTCCTCGTTAGATACCCTGAGCAGGTGGCCGTTCAAGATCATCAAGCTGGATAAAGGCATTATCGGTCGCATGATGGATTCGGATAAGAGTGCGACCATCGTTGAGTCATCGGTACGTATGGCACACGAGCTAGGGATCAGCGTGGTGGCGGAGGGTGTCGAGAGCAACGAGCAGTATCACCATCTGCTGGAGACCGGATGTACCAAGATTCAAGGTTATTGGATCAGCAAGCCGTTGCCGCTGGATCGATTTATCGCTTTTGTTGAAGCAGACATACGTTGGTCGGGTATCCCGATTGGACTGATTCATATGGCGATTATGGATCACGTACAGTGGCGCAAACAGTTGGTAAGTGAGGTGACTAAACTCGCGGTCCTGCCCAAAGATTCTCCTCGACGCACCCATCAGACCGTTCCGCCTATGTCTTGCCGCGAGTGCAGATTGGGCTTGTGGTATCACGGTGCAGGCCAACATTTCAATGAACGGAAATCATTTCAAGAGCTAGAAAAACCACATTGTGATTTTCACGAGGTGGGGATGCGCTTGGTGAGTATGGTTGGTAATGGCGCTGACTTGGAGAGCCTCACGCCGTTGTTACGCGAATTGTCCGAACATTCGATGACTGTATTGGGCAAACTCCAAGCGCTGGAAAACGAAGGACTGATTGATATGCACTCTGCGCATGAGGAATGGATCGCGCATTCCTTGCATCCTGAGCGAGAGCGTTGATCTACGCAATTTATGAATGCTGACTTGAGAGAAATCGCACTGCAATGTTTGGCTATTTGCGACGTGCAAGAAAAAGTCGACGCGGTGAATCATTTGGACAAGTCTTGGGCGGCGGGTGAGGTCACCCTAGAGACGTCTTCCGTGTTGATAAGCACTGCGCCGATCCCCGGACGTCCCGATAAGCCAGAATTAGTTTCCCCTCTCACGGTTAAACGTCGCGCGATGAACACGCCAGAAGGCCGTGCGGCGATGGTGCACGCGTTGGCACATATCGAATTCAATGCGATCAATCTGGCGTTGGATGCACTGTGGCGATTCCCCAATATGCCACGAGACTACTACACCGATTGGCTACAAGTGGCGGTTGAAGAGGCGCTGCATTTTTCTTTGTTGGCAGCCCATTTGAACACGCAGGGTTTTGCTTACGGCGATTTTGTTGGTCACGATGGGCTGTGGGATATGGCCTTGCGCACGCAGCATGATGTGCTGGAGCGCATGGCCTTGTTGCCGCGGACGATGGAGGCACGTGGTCTAGACGTGACACCAGGCACGAAAGCAAAGTTGGTGCAGGCTGGCGATCACGCCATCGCACCGATTCTAGACATTGTGATGCGCGATGAAATCGGCCATGTGTCCATCGGCAATCGCTGGTTCAACTATTTGTGTGAACAGCGCGGTCTAACGTCATCCTCCACTTATGCCAAATTAGTTGCTGAACACAACGCCATTCCGCGACGTGGGCCATTCAATCTGGAAGCCCGTCGTGCGGCGGGATTCAGTGAAGAGGAGTTGGTGGGATTAGGTAAGTCGTAGGAGTAAGATGTTAGACGTGAGTAGTTGCCTGTGTGGCCTCTCATTTGAAGTAAGGATTGGAAAAAAGACGAGGGGCGTCGAAAGATAATCTGTACCAAAGCGTGTGCAGATTAAGAGGGGGAGCATTGTGGTAGGCGTGAAAGATTCGGTAAGTGGAGCGTCGTCTATCGAGGAGCGCGCCCAGTACGAACGGGCGCAGATGTATTTTTCGCATGCTCGCGGAAATATGTTCTATTTCTTGGCGGGGGGATTAATCATCGCCATCCTTTTGTTTGTGGCAGAAGTCCCCCTGTGGCACATCATCATTTGGTTCTCTCTGTTCGTTGTGGTTGCGGCAGCTTTGATTTTTTTTGAGCAAAGTGTTGCTACGACAGCGATCACGCTGGAGAACTATCGACCATATCTAAATATACGAATCGCATTGGGTGTCTTCGCAACCATGTTCTATGGCGTAGCAGTATTTTTGCTACCAAGCAATGTGGAGCATGTTATCGAATTGGGCCTATTCTTGATTCTGTCTACGTTGGTGACGCTCGTCACATTAAGTTTTGCGGTGATGCCACGCTTTTATCTACTGGTGAATGCCGTGAGTCTGTTTCCCATGTCGCTATATTTTCTGTGGAAAGTCAGTATTCAATATGATGAATACTACATGATGATGTTTTGCGGATCTTTCATATGGCAGGCGATGGTGTTGCAAAAAACCAGAGTTATTTCTCAGACTGCTGTTGAAGCCATCACACTTCAGCAACGTCTACATGATGAGATTCAAGAGCACAAACAGGCTAAAGAAGCGATTCGGCATATGGCGCTACATGATCCATTGACCGAGATTGCGAATCGCCGTTATTTCGGTGAGATGTTCCTGCATACAGTGAGTATTGCGATGCGCAACGAGAGTAAGTTTGGATTGCTGAGTATTGATCTGAACGGTTTTAAGCCCGTGAATGATCGTTATGGGCACACTGTCGGTGATGAATTGCTCAGAGCAGTGGCACAACGCCTTGTGGAAACAGTTCGCACCAGTGATTTTTGTGCGCGTATTGGTGGTGATGAGTTCGCCGTGATCGTGAATGGGATTGACGATGCTGCGGATGTGCGTGATGTCGTTGCAAAGCTACAACAAGCATTGGCCGAGCCTTTTGAGATTGGCGCAGACAGCATCTGTATCGGAGGAAGTGTCGGGTGTTCGATCTATCCAGACGATGGCAACAGTCTGTCTGAATTGATTTTGGTGGCGGATCGAAATATGTATAGTGAGAAGCGCAAAAGCAAAAAAATACGTGAGTTGGAAATAGTCTTAGAAAGTACTGATTAAATCCTTTTTCATCCCAATGTTCATCCTGGCCTGCGGCTATCCCTCTTCCCTAGTGTAGGAAACGGCTTGGTGTGGCTATGCCGCCCTCGGCGGCTAAGGCATCGCATCGCTAACGTGGTGTGCTTCATGGCCGTAACTCGTATTGGAGTTGGTTTTGGAATGTAGGATGAACCCCGTATGATGCGCGCCTCAAATCAATTGTCTTCACCAGCCCTCATGACACAAGCCAACACAAACGAAACCTTCATCCCCAGCAAAGACGCTTCTCTCGAATCCTCCATCCGCACCTTGCAGGCCAAACTGGAAGCCATTGGTTTCCATGTGCAGGAGAAGTCTTGGCTGAATGAGATCGAGAACATCTGGTCGGTGCATGTGACGGATAGGGATTGCACTCGCTTGTTCAGCAATGGCAAAGGTGGTTCGGAATTGGCAGCGCGTGCCAGTGCGTTGGGCGAGTTCTTCGAGCGCTTGAGCACCAATTATTTTTGGACACATTTCTACTTGGGCGAGACCATCAGCAACGGCCAATTCGTGCATTACCCCAACGAACAATGGTTGCCGGTGAAGGGCGACAAATGGCCTGCCGCATTACTCACACCCGAGCTGCAAAAGTTCTACAACCCGGAAGGTGGCGTACCGGCGAGTCATTTGATCGACTTGAATTCAGGCAATGCCGAGCGTGGCATCTGCGCCATTCCTTACCAGCGTCTGCGCGACGACAAGACGGTGTTGTTTCCCGTCAATCTCATCGGCAATCTGTACGTGAGCAACGGCATGTCGGCGGGTAATACCTTGAAGGAGGCGCGCACGCAGGCACTCGCCGAGATCTTCGAGCGCGACATCAAGTACCGCATCATCCGCGACTGCATCTGCTTGCCAGATGTGCCAGAAGCAGTCATCGCACGTTACCCTCGCATCGCGGCAGGCATACAAGGGCTTCGCGCGGCGGGTTATGGCATCTTGGTGAAAGATGCGTCGCTGGGCGGCAAATATCCGGTGATGAGTGTCACCTTGTTGCATCCTGAAGATCAAGGTTGCTTCGCCAGTTTTGGTGCGCATCCGCGCTTTGAAGTGGCGCTGGAACGTGCGTTGACCGAGCTACTGCAAGGTCGCGCGATGGATACATTGAAAGGTTTCCCCGCGCCGAGTTTCGACAAGGAAGAGATCGCCGACGACCAAAACAAAGAGATCCATTTCGTGGATTCCAGCGGTGTGATCGGTTGGGAGTTCATGCGTGACACACCGGATTTTGAGTTCGTCGATTGGAACTTTGGCACGACGACGGAAGAAGATTATCAGTGGTGTTGCGATGCCATCCATGCCAGCGGACACGACATCTACGTGGCCGACTTCACCCACTTGGATGTGTATGCTTGCCGCATCTTCGTACCCGGCATGTCGGAGATCTATCCCATCGAAGAGTTGCAATGGCAGAACAACACGGTAGGTAACTGGGTGCGTCCTGCATTGTTGCGCTTGCCTGAATTGAGCGAAGACGAGTGCAACGAATTGCTCGATACCTTGCTCGATCTCGACCTGCCAGAGAACCTCGCCATCACAACGTTGATCGGACTAGCAGCCGACCCCGGCACTACTTGGGTGGCACTGCGCTTGGGTGAACTCAAGACCTTGCTGGCCTTGGCTGTGGGCGATGAAGAAGGCATTCTGGAAGGCTGTGCGTGGATCGCGCAACTCGGCCAACTAGAGGATAAACGTGCCCGTGTGTATCGCTGCATCGCGCATCTGGTGGAACTAAAAGAGCTAGCAGATTCGGATTCGACTGCGGCCTACGATGCGAATCTGCGTTTGATGTATGGCGCGGAGACATTGCAGCAAGCGCAACGATTATTGAGCGGAGAAGAGCGCTTCTTTGGTCTGGGGACGTTGGGCGCGAACATGGAAGGCAGCACCATGCATCAGCGTTTGTTAGAGGCGTACGCAAAGGTGTCCAAACACAAGTAGTCGGTTTTTCAATTTGATAAGCAGCGATTTATTTTATGCAAAATTTACATCCTCAATCCGTCTGGTCTCACTTCGCCACGCTGTGTGCGATCCCGCGTGCTTCGCTTCATGAAGCCGCTTTAAAACAACATCTCATTGCGTGGGCCGAAGCGCGTGGCATTGAGAATGTGGTTGATGGCGTAGGGAATCTCATTTTGAAGAAGCCGGCGACTGCTGGTTATGAAGCGGCTCCTGGCGTCATTCTGCAGGGCCATTTAGATATGGTGTGTCAGGCGAATACGGGAACGGTGCATGACTTTGAGCGTGATGCCATCCAAACCGTGGTGCGTGAGGGATGGCTGATTGCAGAGCACACCACTTTAGGGGCGGACAACGGCATTGGTGTGGCGCTGGCTTTGGCGGCGCTAGAAGAACCTGATTTGCCGCATCCTGCACTGGAAGTGTTGCTCACCGTGAATGAAGAGTCAGGCATGGATGGGGCACGCGGTTTAGCTGCGGGTACGTTGCAGGGGCAGTTGCTCATCAATCTAGATACGGAGGAATGGGGCCACTTTTACTTGGGTTGTGCGGGGGGCGTGGATGTGGAGGTGCGAAACGAGTGTGCTCAAGTCGCGATTCCTGAAGACTATGCCATCGTGCGTTTCGATGTGTCGGGCTTGCGTGGAGGTCACTCTGGAATTGACATTCATCTTGGGCGCGGCAATGCCATCAAGTTGTTAGTGGAAGCCTTGCGTGATCTGTCGGCGCATACCGATTTGCGTCTCATCGAGATGAAAGGTGGATCGGCACGAAATGCCATTCCGCGCGAGGCGTTTGCGGTGTGTGCGTTACCGATGTCTGTTGTGTCAGGTGTGGATGCATGGGTAGAGCGGCGCCTTGCGGCGTGGCAACAACGTTTTGCGGAAAGCGACCCGAAAGTGTCGTTTACATATGACTTGGATGACTTGCCCGTGGGGCAGGCTGTGCAACAGGCGACGCGTGATAGTGTCTTGACCTTCTTGGATGTAGCCACGAATGGCGTCTCTCACATGAGTGAAGACTTCGCTGGCGTGACTGAGACATCAAGTAATTTGGGGGTATTAGCCTTGGCGCAAGGTGCGTTTAAGGCGACTTTCAAAGTTCGTTCTTTGCAAGATGCCAGCGCAGAGGCTTTGGCGGACAAACTGGTGTCACATGCTGCGAGCTACGGTTTGTATGCTTACAAAGATGGCGCCTATCCCGGCTGGACGCCTAATCCTGCTTCCCCTTTGTTGGCCTTGTGCCAGCAGGTCTATGGCGCGGAGTTCGGTCAGGCAGCCTCATTGCAGGTGATTCATGCAGGACTGGAGTGTGGGCTGTTAGCCGCAAGCCATCCGCACCTCGATATGATTTCCTTCGGCCCTGATATTCGCGGTGCGCATGCGCCGGGAGAGCGGGTGGAGATTGAATCGGTAGCATATTGCTGGCAGTTGTTGCAGGCGGTGTTGCGGGCGCTTGCTAAAGCTTGATCCGATCTTGGAAGTTAGATGAGTGAATTTGAATCACAGGTCATCGAGTTACATCGAGCAGCGCCGAGTAAGCCTGCTTGGGGTGTGCCGTGCAACGGCTGTGGGGTGTGCTGTGCGGCTGAGCCGTGTCCGGTCGCTTATGTATTCTTGCTGCAATTCAAAGGTACTTGTCGAGCATTACTTTGGCAGCCTGAAACGAATCGTTATGTGTGTGGAATGGTCGTCTGCCCAGATCGTTTTTCTTTCATCGTGCCGACGCGATGGCGCAATCCTGTGGGGCGATGGCTGTCCAAGCGAGTGGCTGCAGGCATTGGATGCGATTCTGATGTCGAAGTCGCCCCGTCGCGCGAAATTTGAGCATTGGGATGTTTGCTGAAACGGCTGAATAAACCGTAGTCTTTCCCTTGGTGGGTTCTGTACAATTACGGCCTTCGTTTGAAATATGAATTTTGTTGTTTTGCATCAATCAATAAACTGGAGTCTTAAGTTATGAAATCCGTTATTCCACTGCGCAACGTTCCTCAGTCCAACATCTTCCGTAAAGGCGATGTATTTGTGTTGTTCGGCGAGTTATTCGGTCGAGGTTACGCCAATGGTTTGGTCAATGAAGCGCGTAATGCGGGCATGACGATCGTGGGTATCACAGTGGGCCGTCGCGATGAGAACAATGCATTGCGCGCGCTGACTGCTGAAGAACATGCCATCGCAGAAGCCAATCTGGGGGGGCGCATCATCAATGTGCCGCTGATGGCGGGTTTTGATTTGGATGCGCCTGCAGGCGAAAAGACACCGACTGATTTGTTGGATGTGCTGACATTGAAGACTTGGCAAGACGATAAGCTGGATTTTGCACATATCGAAAAATGCCGCGAAGTGGGCGTGAAGCGTTTCAAGGATTCCGTGGCGAAGGTGATGGCCGAGTTGGATGGCATGATTCCCGATGGTGCGAATGCATTTTTTGCGCACACCATGGCGGGTGGTATTCCTAAGGTGAAGGTGTTCTTGGCGATTGCAAACCGTATCTACAAAGGTCGTGGTGAGCGCTTCATGTCATCCAGCGCTTTGTTGAACAGCGATCTGGGCAAGCTCATCTTGATGAACTTCGATGAGGTCACGGCGAACTCTTTCCAATATCTGATCGAAGGCAGTGCCGCGATACGCGCACGTTTAGAAAAGACCGGCGGCCAAGTGCGTTACACAGCCTACGGTTATCACGGCACCGAGATTCTCATCGATGGTAAATATCAATGGCAGACCTATACCAGCTACACGCAAGGTAAAGCCAAGATGCGCTTGGAGCGCATCGCCGAGGAGGCGTGGGCGAACGGTATCAAAGCCACCTGTTACAACTGCCCTGAGATCCGCACTAATTCATCCGACATCTTTGTTGGTGTGGAGCTTTCCTTGTTCCCACTGCTGAAGGCATTGAAGCAAGAGGGCGGCGGTGCGTGGGCAGAAGCGCAATGGACGGCTTGTCGTGAAGTGTTGCAAGAAGGCCAGACCTTGGAAGGGTTGTTGAAGACGATTGACGATTACAACGACAGCACCGTGATGGCAGGCTTCCGTAATTTTGAAGCATGGCCGATGCCGAACTCGGCCGAGTTGGCAGACGTGATGATTGGCACCTCCGATGACATTACCAAGATGCACAAGAGCCGTGATGCGCTGGTGACGGATGTATTAAGCTCTCTGGTGTTGGAAGGTACGGGCCCGTTGATGTTCCACGAGTCGTCCAATCCATCCGGCCCTGTGCTGTGGTTGAGCCACGACGTGATTGCGAAGCAGCTTAATCAACTGCATAACTAACCAGTCGCGCTGATTTATCCGGTTCGCCCTGAGCCTGTCGAAGGGCTTTGAGTTTAACTCCATGGATTGTTTATTTCGCCATTCATGGTTCGACAAGCTCACCACGAACGGAGAAATGAATCTGCGAACGGGGAAATTAATTCGCGAACGTGGAAATGAATTCGCATTTCCAAAAGTAGCCAATGTGTCGGGCATCCCGCTCGGCACGTCTTCTCTGCGGGAGGTAACGTACAGCCATGGCCGTCGTCCAAGTCATCCTCCCCATCTTCCTGTTGATTTTGTTGGGTACGGCGATGCGCCGCTGGTTCGGTCTGAGCCAAGATTTCTGGCCGCAACTCGATAGGCTCATCTACTACCTCTTCTTCCCCGCCTTACTGTTCAGTTCACTCTCGCATTTTCAGATCGACTTTGGTGCGGCGACGCCGATGCTGATTGTCGCGCTGCTTTACATGGGGGCAGGCATCGCTTTGGGTTATGCGGCGAAGTGGGTGTTCCATGCGCCCGACAAAGTTTTTTCTGCCACGTTTCAATCGTCATTCCGTTTCAATAGTTATGTTGGCTTGGCTATCGCGGGCGGTGTCCACGGCAATGAGGGCTTGGCGGCAATCGGGCTATTGATGGGATTCATGGTGCCCGTCGCCAATGTGGCTTCGGTGTTGATGTTGGCGCGCCACAGCGAGAGCCATTGGCTGAAGGAGATATTACTCAATCCCCTCATTCTGGCGACGGCGGGTGGGATCACCTTCAGTCTTGCAGGCTTGCATCTGCCGCAGATGTTCGACAAGACATTGAGCTTGTTGGCACAGGCTTCGTTGCCGATGGGCTTGATCGCGGTGGGCGCGGGGTTGCGCATACAGGGCTTGCATGCCCATCAAGGCACTTTATGGTACGGCGTGGCGGTGAAGTTGCTGGCAATACCTGCTATCGCATGGGGCTTGGGCGTAGGGTTCGGTTTGACGAATGTGTATCTACACATCGCGGTGCTGATGGCAGCTTTGCCTGTTTCTACGGTGGCGTATGTGCTGGCAAAACGTATGGGGGCGGATGGCGATACCATCGCGGCGCAAATCATGTTGAGCACCTTGCTGGCGGTGGTCACACTTCCATTGTGGTTGTTGTTGATGGGGGTATGAATGGATAATCGCGCCCCCTGTAGAAGTTGGAAAGGTTTGAGATGAAAGTAACACCGGATAACGTGAAGGAATTCATATTGGAAGGACTTGAGTGTGAGCACATCCAAGTCGAAGGCGATGGTCGCCATTTTGAGGCGGTGATCGTGAGTAAAGCGTTCGAAGGTAAAGGCATGTTGCAGCAGCACAAGTTGGTGTATCAGGTGTTGGGTGACAAGATGGAAAAGATCCATGCTTTGTCGATGAAGACGATGACGCCTACGCAATGGGCAAACAAATAATTTTGGAGAATCAAATTGGACGAAAAACAAATCGCATTAGACATCATTAAAAAGACGGTCACCGAGAACCCTATCGTGTTGTACATGAAGGGCACACCACAATTCCCCCAATGCGGATTCTCAGGCCGTGCAGCGCAGGTGCTGAAAGTATGTGGCGTGACGAAATACGTTGCGGTGAACGTGTTAGAAGATGCAGGCGCTTGGAACTATCTGAAGTTCTACGCGGATTTCCCAACCTTCCCTCAGCTTTACATCAAAGGTGAGTTGATCGGTGGTTCTGACATCATGGTCGCGATGTATGAACAAGGCGAGTTGCAAACCCTGATCGAAGCCGCTACGGCTTGATTTTTGACGTGATTTGGTGACCTAAATGGACTCGCATAACTTATTAATTATGGCTATCCCCGCTATCGTTGCATTATCGGGCGGGGTCATGGCTTCTGTATGGAGTCCTAGTCACCAAACGCGTAGTCTGATTCAGCACTTTGCTGCGGGTGTGGTGTTGGCCGCATTGGCTGTCGAGTTGTTACCCGAGATCAGTCGAGAGCATGCGCCGGGCCCAGTGCTCATCGGTGCTTTTGCCTTGGGTAGTCTATTCATGTATGGGCTGAAGCTATGGACGATGCGGCTGGAACATCAAGCGACGCTTAGGGGTGTCGATGCAGCAAAAAATATGAGTACAGGATTGCTGCTCGCTACTTTTATTGATGTGGCTACGGATGGTTTCATCATTGGTGCCGGCTTTGCGGCCGGAGGTGAGACGGGCATGATTTTGGCGCTCGGTTTGTCAGTCGAGTTGCTGTTTCTAGGCTTGGCGCTGACTTCGGAGGCTTTGTCTGGGTGGCGCATCATTGCCATTTCTGGTGCATTGGGGGCGACGGTATTAACCTTTGCCGTTGTGGGTAACTATGCGTTGGCGGATGCACCTCATGCGGTCATTGGCGCGGCCTTGGCATTCAGTGCTGCCGCTTTGTTATACCTAGTGACAGAGGAGCTCTTGATGGAGGCGCATGAGGTCGAAGAGAAACCAATTTCTACGCTCGTTTTATTTAGCGGCTTCCTCGTATTTTGGAGTATTCAGTTGCTGGGCTCTTAATGTTGTCACTGCTATTTTTGGATCATCCTCATGTTAGACAGCAAACAAAATAGTCGGCTCACCCGTCTGCGCTGGACGGCATTCGTCATTGTTGGTCTAGCCTATGTGTTGTCTTTCTTTCACCGTTTTGCACCCGCAGCGATCTCGACGGAATTGCAAGAGACGTTTCACGCAAGTGGGGCTGAATTAGGCGGTCTAGCGGCAACGTACTTTTACGTCTATATGTTGATGCAGATCCCCACGGGCGTGCTGGTCGACACAATGGGTTCGCGTAAGGTTGTTGCATTAGGCGGATTGGTCGCAGGGATCGGCTCTATCTTACTGGGGATGGCCGATACCTTAACGATCGCGTCGATGGGGCGTTTGTTGGTGGGGTTGGGTGTGTCAGTGACGTTTATTGCGTTGCTGAAATTGAATGCGTCTTGGTTCCATGACCGACATTTTGCAACGATGACGGGCGCTACCATTTTGATGGGTAACGTCGGCTCGTTGCTGGCCGCAGCACCTTTGGCTTGGGCATTGGGTTTTGTTTCATGGCGCACCGTGTTTGTTGTGGTCGGCGTGGTTTCTTTGGTGTTGGCTGTGCTGGATTGGTGGCTGGTGCGCAACCAGCCAAGCGATGTTGGCTTGCCAACGATGCGTGAATTAGATGGTAAGACCGCACACCCTGCGCATCAGGGACATTGGTTCGACGGCTTACGTACGGTGTTGAAGAATCGTGCGACATGGCCGGGGCTGTGGGTGAATATGGGGTTGGCGGGTTCCTTGTTTGCCTTTGCGGGATTGTGGGCTGTGCCTTTCTTGCGTGATGTGTACGGTATGGATAGAGCGGCGGCGACCGATCACACCACATTGTTATTGGCGGGCTTCGCCATCGGTGCATTCTTCATCGGTACGCTGTCGGATCGCTTGGGGAGGCGTAAACCGTTGATGATCGCCGGTGCCTTGGGATACAGCTTGTGTTGGTTGCCGATGTTGTTCGGTGTAGAGATGAGCTCAGCGGCAAGTTATGTCTTGTTTCTAGTGATGGGATTGTGTGCCCCCAGCTTTACCTTGAGTTGGTCATGTGCAAAAGAGGTTAATCCTCATGCGCTATCCGGCATGGCGACTAGCGTGGTGAATATCGGCGGATTCATGGGGACAGCCATCATGCAGCCCCTAGTGGGATGGGCGATTGATCATGCGCACGCAGGAAGTCTGTCGCCACTGGCCCTGTCAGATTACCGTTATGGAATTGTTATCTTGATGAGTTTTTCTGTGATGGGCTTACTGGCTACTTTCTTTATTCGTGAGACGTATTGCACCTACATCACGCGAGATTAATTTTGCTCGTCGAGCGTTCATCATGTCCAAGCGCAATCACTACAACGTCTATGTCATCGAGCTCTCTAAAGACGTGTTATACGAAGCAAAATTCAAAAAATGTAATCCGCAATACATCACAGGGAAGCCTTGTGTGTATGTGGGCATGACAGGGCTTGATCCCGACATTCGCTTCGATAAGCACAAAGCTGGCATTCAATCCAATCGCTACGTCAAACAATATGGGCTGATGCTGATGCCAGACCTTTACGAAGCCTACAACCCAATGGGCTACGATGAGGCGGCTGATAAAGAAGTAGCGTTGGGGATCGATCTGCGTGAGGCGGGGTTCGGTGTTTGGCAGGCTTGAATCACTGGATCGTGAGGCGTAAAAAAAGGGAGCTGAAATCAGCTCCCTTTTTTATACGCAGCAGTGTGACGCGTTATTTTTTTGTAATCACGCCATTGCTGACGGTGACTTTGTCGCCAGCGGAAACGCCAGGATCTGTGTCATGACGCAGTGTGGTCTCAGTGCCGTTGTCCATCTTAACGACGACGTCATATACCTTGGTTTTTTTCATGTTCTTTTCAATGGCGTTACCTGCGATTGCGCCACCGACTGCACCCACCAAAGTTGCGACATCTTTGCCTGTGCCATGGCCAACTTGGTTGCCAAGCAATCCGCCTGCAACACCACCAATCATCACGCCTGCGCCAGAGGCTTTGCCTGCGACTTCAGAAACGTTCACAGCCAGTACAGTACCGCAATCTGCGCAGACGCTCTTTTGTGCGGGCGTTGCAGCCTTCACTGGTGCTGGTGCAGCGGCTGGTGCGGCAGCTGGCTTCGGTTTTGCAACAGGATGAGGTGTTGGTGCAACGGCAGGCTTGCTCGCTACAGGCGCGGCAGCAGGTGTTGGTGCTGCGGTCGCTGCGAATGCAGCAGATTGAGCGGCCAAAGCAGCTTGAACGGCGGCAGCTGTTTTGTCTGCTTCAGCTTGTTCTTTGGCCTTTTCCGCTTCTACGGCCGCTTTGACTTGAGTGGCGATCTCTTCGCTGGATGGCTTAGATTCAAAACAGCCTGTCAGTGTGAAAGCGCTGAGTAAGGCTAATAAAGCGAGTGCGGAATTGCGAGTGGCAGGTACGTTCAAAATGCTCTCCTTGATTGAAAATGTGTAACCGAGTGATAAATGCGAACCGATGGGGTTTGCTGAAAATATAAATACAGCTAGGGAAGATGCTCAAAACTGTGGGCGCGCATCATAACATCGAAGCTCAAAATACCGATCATGAGCCACTGACTAACTGGGATAGCTGTGCCTCGGTGAGATAACACCATTGCCCCTCGGCGAGATTAAGCGCTTCTAATTTCAATTCGCCTATCTGTGAGCGACGCAAGGCTGTGCAATGATTCTCTGCTGCCGCGAGCATACGTTTCACTTGATGATATTTACCTTGTTCCAACACGATCTGTAAACGATGTGTGTCGAGTTGCTCGCACACGATGGCAGACAAAGGGGCGGGCTCATCATGGAGTTTTACGCCTTTTAACAGTTGCGAGATCAACGCTGGGGTGACGGCTTCCTGTGTGGTCGCTACGTACACTTTAGGAATGTGGCGCTTGGGGGAGGATTGCGCGTGAATGAATGCGCCATCGTCTGACATCAACAGCATTCCCGTGGTGTCATGGTCTAGCCGTCCTACGGGTTGCACATCACGTAGCGAGAATTGCTCAGGTAGTAAAGACAACACGCCAGGGTGATGGCTAGGTTTGCGCGAGCATTCGTAGTCGGCGGGTTTATTCAGTGCGATATAGATATGTTCGCGGTAGAGCCACTCTTCCCCATAGACGGTGAATCTTAGGCCCTCGGTTTCAAGGTAGAGGCGCTTATCGGCTATGACTTCGCCGTTGATGCTGACTTCGCCATCTTCAACTAAGCGTAAGCAAAATTTACGGGTGCCAAAACCTTGCGATTGGAGGATGCGATCTAATGTGTGTTTACTCATGCCCGAACTGTAGCAGATGCGCGCGTATCGGAAAAATAGGCGATTCAAAAAATCGCGGTTGACACGCTTACATTCACGCCCCGATAATCCATCGCATGAACTCTCTGAACATCATTCGTCATGCACACGTCGTCCCCTGCGTCTTTATGCGCAAGGCGCTGCATCGCGCGCAAGGTGGTCTAGAGAGTTAACACTGCATTTGAGTTGTATCTTACCTAGGCCACAGACGAACTCTGTGGCCTTTTTGTTTTTAGCTATTCCATTGCGAGGCTCGTGGAATGGCGGGTAGTTGTTTGAGCCGAGGAGAGCATCATGTCGCTTCCAGCAGCATTCGTTTCGGTCATTTTGATCTGGTCTACCACGCCGCTCGCCATCAAATGGAGCGCGCTCGGTGTCGGTTTCAGTTTCGCGGTGTTCTCGCGTATGACCATCGGTGTGCTGCTATGTGTTGTGCTGTTGGCGGTGCTACGGATGCGCTTTCCTTTGCATCGCAAAGCGGTGCAAGCTTATCTGGCGGGCGGATTGAGCATGTTCATCGCGATGATGCTGACTTATTGGGCATCGCAATTTGTCACCTCCGGCATGATTGCTGTTTTGTTTGGCTTATCTCCCTTGGCCACCAGTCTGGGCGCGATGCTGTGGCTGAAGGAAGAATCACTCACGCCGAATAAGCTCGCAGGGATGGTGTTAGGGCTGCTCGGTTTGTGGCTGGTGTTCCATGGCGGACTCGATTTGGGCGCAGGTTCTGCACTGGGTGTCATTGCGGTGTTATTTGCGATGGCCTCACAATCGTTAGGCTTGGTGTGGATCAAGCGCATCGGGGATGACAGCTCAGCCTTGGCGATGACCTTGGGTACGTTGGCCGTGGCATTGCCGCTGTTTTGTGGTGCATGGTTGTTGGCAGATGGCCATTGGCCGAACGAGTTGCCGGAGCGCGCTGTGGCGGCTACGGTGTATCTCGGTACGTTTGGCTCAGTGCTCGGTTTCGCTTTGTATTTCTACCTGATTAAAAATATGGAAGCGGGGCGTGTTGCGCTCATTACTTTGGTCACGCCCGTGATGGCGTTACTGTTGGGGCATGCGCTGAACGATGAGACGGTATTGCCGCAAGTATGGTTTGGCACGGCAAGTATCTTATTGGGGTTAGGATTGCACCATTGGGGTGAGCGTTGGGTGCGCGCTTTGAGCGATACTCGCAATCAATAAGGACGAGAGGCGAAACATGCAATTGAAACTGAAGGATCGACAAGAGATGAAAGCACGCGCTTTATTGTTGGGCGATCGCTTGGATCTGAAGTTATTCAAAATTGCCGATTGTCTGGCGACCACGCCGCTGACGTTGCAGGTCGATGCGAATGGCGGCATCGCGGTGTTGTTTCGATACGGCGTGGTGGTGCTGTTTGGTGTGCAGACGATGGATGAAGTGCAATTCGTTGAATCGCTCACACCTTTGCTGACCAATGCTTATGCGATACCTGAAACGGAAGAGTTGGAAATTCATAGCGGGCGTAACAGCGTCGGCGTGCAGAGCGGGGCGGTCACGCTGGATGAAGTGTCTTTGGAAAAGCTCCAGCTCATTGCTGATGCCTTGAGTAAAAATTTGGTGTTGTCGCTTTATGAGAAAAAAGTCGCGGGTGAGTTCGACAAGATCGAGCCGCTCGCGCAAGAGTTAGCGACGCATGGCAAAGTCAGCGCCGATTCTAAAAAGCTTTTGCAGAAGATCGGTTCGATGTTGTTGATCGAACATCGTATGGTAGGGCGTGCAGAAATAGGTGATCGACCCGAGACGTTGTGGGACTTCCCACATTTAGAAGGTTTGTACGCCAGCCTAGAGGATGAGTTTGAGCTGAAAGAACGTCAGTCGGCGTTGGATAGAAAGCTGGGTTTGATCGCTGACACCGCTCAGACGCTAGCCGATGTATGGGACAACAAAAAATTACATCGTTTGGAGTGGTATGTGATCGGATTAATCTTGTTCGAGATCGTACTGAGTCTGGTCGAACGGGGCGAGAAGTTTTTCCACTGACTCACCCCTGACTGGGTGTCTTAAAACTCGTAGCTAAAATTCACACCGAGATGCGATCCATCCTTGGGTGACACCCAAGCCCTAGATGAGGATGCACCGTTCCATAATGTCATGGTTTTTTCTTGATACTTTTCAGAGACGAAGCGGAAATTGAGCCAGCCTTGGCTCGATAGTTGATAGCCGATCTCAGCGACTATCCCTTGCGTATTTTCATACGTTACTTGTTTGACGGGACTGGTGGCACTGCTTACATCTGAACTGTATTCAGGCGACTGCACCATGCGTATTCCCCCACCGATACGGTAACGCGCTTTTCCTGTGTAATAAGCCAAAGCTTCGATGGGCATACGTCCAAAGTTGATACTTCCTGCCGAGCCTCCTGCCGAATGAAAGTGATAGTTCGCACTTAAAAGCACCGCAACAGGTTGTTCTGCAAATTGATAGAGGCCACCTAAACCGAATTGAACCAAGCCACCCCCTTTTAGATTAGTGCTTGATCCATTGGTATAAACGGCTGTTGCAATCGTGTCGCCACCATAAGTGAGTCCACCATTGATCAGCATATGCAGTCCAGATTGGGTGGGTTGGGTCGAGAGTGAAACACCACGTTCGGCGGCTTCCTGATCGGACAGTGCGAATGCATTGAGTGAATAGAAAGTGCAGGCAAAAGCGCAAATACGGAGCAAATTAGGTCGCATAGAAATTTTCATGATTAGAGGTGATTGGATGGGGAGATTGTATTTTGTAAATGGATCAATCACCAATCGAAAAAAAGTGATGAATTTGCCGATATAATCCGGCGCATAGCGAAAGCCTTCGCTATGCCATTTCATCAACTGATAGAGGATACAAGCATGCGTAATTTGATCGTTGCTGCAATCGTTTCATTGTTCGTTGCTAACACAGCTTTTGCAACACCTTGCGAAGACAAGGCTGTTGGCAAAAATGGCAAGCCATTGGCTGGTGCAGCTAAAAGCGCTTTTGTGAAAAAGTGCGAGAAAGATTCCGCAGCTCCTGCAGCGGCTTCTGCGTGTGAAAGCAAAGCGGTGAGCAAAGAGGGTAAGCCTCTGGCTGGTGCGGCTAAAGCAGCTTCCATCAAGAAGTGCGAGAAAGATGCTGCAGCCAAGTAATTTATTGAGCGTTTAGGTAGCATGGAATCCGGCGGGCTGGTCCCGCCGGATTTATTTTGGGGATGGCGTTTATGCAGTACCAAACATATCAGTCCGACAAAACCTCACCGCGCACCGCTATCGTGATCGGCGGCGGAATCGCGGGCTGCGCAGCAGCTTATGCATTAGCGCAGCAAGGCATTGTGGTGACGTTGATTGATCGTGCGCCACACTTGGCAAGCGGGGCCTCTGGCAATCCACGCGGTATTTTGCATGCGCGTTTTGGTGCTGGGGACAACCCGTTGCACCAATTTGTCTTGGCTGCCTATCAACATGCTTTACGTTGGTTGGATGAAGTGTTGCCGGTTGACGGGGTGGCGCGCGCGCAATGTGGATTGTTGCAATTGGCTTGTAATGCAGTGGAAGTGAAACGTATCGGCCGATTAGCGCAGCAAACATGGCCGCCGCATTTGATGCAGTTTGTCGATGAGAAACAAGCCACTGAATTGACGGGCATCGAGATGCAATTTGGCGGCGCGTGGTTTCCAACAGGGGGTTGGGTCGTGCCGCCAGTGTTGTGTGCCAAGTTGGCGAGTGACGTGCGTATCACGCAACGTTTGGGACATCATGCGGAGTCGCTGGTGAAAACAGCAACAGGCTGGCAGGTGCTTGGCCAAACCGCACAAGGCCTCGCATGGCAAGAAGAGGCGGATGTATTAGTCGTGTGTTGTGCGCACACCGCCAAAAACTTCGAGCAGTTCGCTCACCTCAAACTTACCCCCGTGCGCGGCCAAATCAGTGTGGTGGCGCAAACCCAAGAGAGTCAGGCATTACATGCTGTGGTGTGCGGCGATGGTTATTGTGCGCCTAGCGTAAATAATGAGCATGTGCTGGGCGCGACTCATGCGTTTGAGGATGAGTCGAAAGAAGTCAGAAGCGCTGACCATGCTGAAAATCTAGCTCATCTCAACGCTTATGCGCCCAGCTTGCGCCAAGCATTAGGTGAGAGGGCAACACAAGATTGGCAGGGAAGAGCCTCCGTGCGTTGTTCCGCCCCCGGTTCAATGCCCTTGGTGGGCAGGGTAGCGGATGGGCTGTATTGCAGTTTGGGGCATGGCACACGCGGCTTACTCACCGCAGGTATCTCGGCGGAAGTGTTGGTGGCAGAGCTGTGCGGACTGTCTACACCGTTACCGCAAAATATTTTGGATGAATTGACACCTTTGCGTAGAGTGAGCACAACGCGCCCACGCGTATAATCGCCCCCTCAAATTAAGGCGCAGCATGAAAAAAACAACCCCACCAGAGTACCCAGAAATTCGTGCAGGCCAGTCCATCGAACTATTGAAGGCACTGCACATCCTCACTCGCGACGGCAAGATGAATCAAGACTCGCGCCGCAAGCTCAAGCAGGTGTATCACCTGTACCAATTCATCGAGCCGCTATTGGAAGAGGTGCGTAAGGAGAAGGGGGCGTTCACCTTGGTTGATCATGGTGCGGGCAAGTCCTACCTTGGCTTCATCTTGTACGACCTGTTTTTCAAAGCAGTAAAAGATGCCTCACACATTTACGGTATCGAAACGCGTGAAGAGTTGGTTACGCACTCCCGCGAGTTGGCGCAGCAACTCGGTTTTGGCGGCATGTCATTTGAAAATCTATCTGTTGCAGAATCCACCGTGTCAGATAAATTACCGGCGCAAATAGATGTGGTGACTGCGCTACATGCTTGCAACACAGCCACCGACGATGCCATCCACTTCGCATTGAAGAAGCAGGCCAAACACATCGTGTTGGTGCCGTGCTGTCAGGCTGAAGTGGCTGCCGTGTTACGCAAAAACAAAGGCAAGCAGTTGGGAAAAGATGCGCTCATCGAACTGTGGCGGCATCCTATTCACACTCGCGAGTTTGGTAGCCACCTCACCAACGTGTTGCGCTGTTTGCAACTGGAGGCGCATGGCTATCAAGTGACGGTAACAGAGTTGGTGGGATGGGAGCATTCGATGAAGAACGAACTCATCATTGCGAGTTATAAAAATTTACCGCGCAAACGTGCAGCAGAACGTTTGGCAGAAGTATTGAGCAGCGTAGGCTTGGAAGAGATGCGGGGCCGATTCTTCACCGAATAAAGCAGAGGCAATTATGCAAGAACAAGCTACATTGAATCATTACCAACGCATCGGCGGTGAGCCGAAAGTGCGTGCCCTCGTGCAACGCTTCTATCATTTGATGGATGAATTGCCAGAAGCGTATGGCATCCGCAAGATGCACCACATCGACTTGAAAAATGCGGAAGACAAGTTATTCATGTTCCTCTCGGGCTGGATGGGCGGGCCCCAATTATTTGTGGAAAAATTCGGCCATCCGCGTTTGCGCCAGCGTCATCTGCCATTCTCCATTGGCGCAGAAGAGCGTGATCAGTGGATGATGTGTATGACGCAAGCGATGGAAGACGTGATTGAGGAAGAGGCACTACGTATCGAGTTGCGCGCTGCGTTCTACAAGACAGCTGACTTTATGCGTAATCAAGAGGGGTAAGGGGCCGTTTAAGTGGCAGTCGTTGCACCAGAATCTATCCAGAATAATTAAGCAGAAGTTAAGGTATACCCTCTTGATCTAGCTGATCAAGATTGCGATGGACTGCTAAGCATCGCGCAACCTAGCTCGCTCGTTCAAAATCTCTGCCCACTCGCTATCTGTGAATACACGAGAGCGCGTGTGAAAAGCTTTTCCTTCAGGTCCTTCTAAAGAAAATGTGCCGCCACGACCTTCAATCACATCGATGATGAGTTGTGTGTGTTGCCAATATTCGTATTGCGATTTACTCATATAGAAAGGGCAGCCACCGATGTCGCCGAGATATTCGTCACCAGCGCCGATCGTGAGTTCCCCCGGTAAATAACAATTGGCCGCGCTGTTGTCGCAACACCCGCCGGATTGGTGGAACATCAGTTCGCCGTGTTTCCGTTTGAGGAGTTCGATCAGCTCCAGTGCTGCCTCAGTTGCGATCACTTTTTCGACCATGATTGACTCCTAAAAAACAGGGCGGTTGCCCGCCCCGTAAAGGCCGCCAGAAGGCGGCAAGGGATCGATGTGTTATTCCATTTTCATTTACGCCAGCATCCCCTCCCCCTTGCAGGGGGAGGGTTAGGGTGGGGGTAGAAGCGTCACGGCTACACTACTCCATCCCAACCTTCCCCATGCAAGGAGGAAGGAGCCGGTCTGCTTCCGAATTTAGAAGAAGCCGAGCTTTTGTTCGCTATAGCTCACCAACAGATTCTTCGTTTGCTGGTAGTGGTCGAGCATCATCTTGTGTGTCTCGCGACCGATACCTGATTCCTTGTAGCCACCGAATGCAGCCCCCGCTGCATAGTCGTGGTAGCAGTTGGTCCACACACGACCTGCTTTGATCGCACGACCCATGCGATACGCCACGTTGCCGTTGCGGCTCCACACGCCTGCACCCAAGCCATACAAGGTGTCGTTGGCGATCGCCAGCGCTTCGGCTTCGTCCTTGAATGTCGTCACAGCCAACACGGGGCCGAAGATCTCTTCTTGGAAGATGCGCATCTTGTTGTGGCCTTTGAACAGGGTAGGTTGCACGTAATAGCCACCTGCCAGATCACCACTCAGATTAGCCTGTGCACCGCCTGCCAATACTTGTGCGCCTTCTTGTTTACCGAGGTCGAGGTAGGACACGATCTTGGTGAGTTGTTCCTTGGAAGCTTGCGCGCCCATCATGGTGTCGGTGTCCAGCGGGTTGCCTTGCTTGATAGCCGCGACACGTTTCAGCACACGCTCCATGAGCTTGTCGTAAATGGATTCATGGATCAACGCGCGTGAAGGGCAGGTGCAAACTTCGCCTTGATTGAACGCGAACAACACCAAACCTTCGATTGCTTTGTCGAGGAAGCCATCATCCTTATCCATCACGTCAGCGAAGAAGATGTTGGGTGATTTGCCGCCCAGTTCCAGTGTGGCGGGAATCAGATTATTCGCAGCTGCTTGAGCGATCACGCGACCTGTGGTGGTCGAACCCGTGAACGCGATCTTCGCGATGCGTTTGCTGGTCGCCAGCGGCATACCCGCTTCGCGTCCAAAACCGTTGACGATGTTCAGCACACCCGGTGGCAACAGGTCTGCGATCAGCTCCATCAAAATCAAGATGCTGATCGGGGTGGATTCGGCCGGCTTCAGCACTACGCAGTTTCCCGCACCCAGCGCTGGCGCTAATTTCCATGCGGCCATCAAGATAGGGAAGTTCCACGGAATGATTTGACCGACCACGCCCAAAGGTTCGTGGAAATGGTAAGCGACTGTGTTCTCGTTGATCTCAGTCAGGCTGCCTTCCTGTGCGCGCAGGCAACCAGCGAAGTAGCGGAAGTGATCGACCGTCAAAGGAATGTCTGCATTCAATGTCTCGCGGATGGCTTTGCCGTTGTCCACGGTCTCGGCATAAGCCAGCACTTCCAGATTGGCTTCGATACGGTCGGCGATCTTCAGCAATACATTAGAACGCTCGGTGATAGAGGCCTTGCCCCATTTGTCGGCAGCGGCGTGTGCCGCATCAAGCGCCAGCTCGATGTCTTCTGCGCCAGAGCGTGCAGCCTTGGTGTACACCTTGCCACTGACGGGCGTGATGACATCGAAGTATTCACCCTTCACAGGGGCGACCCATTTGCCGCCGATGAAGTTGTCGTATTTGGCTTTGTAGGAAATCTTGGCACCAGCGGCGCCGGGGGCTGCATAAATCATTATGTTTTCTCCTCTTTATATTGATTGACGATCAAGCAGATCGCTCCCACTACAGTGCTGCGTACCCTATTACGCAAGGAGCAGGCCAACCCCGTCTTTAGGTAAAGGGGATTGATTTCATACGAAATATTTTTTAGAGGTTTTCATCGTGAGGGGCGGTGTGACGCTCCCATTTGAGACAGGTGTCACAAAATGTGACAGTCGGACATGTTTTCAGGACGTAGCTATTGCACCGCCTTGCTATCCTTTTATACTCCGCCAACGTTTCAGCGCATCACCTTGGGGAGATCGGGATCTTATGACTCAATCAGCATTAGCTTTGCGCCAAGCGCGCTCGCACTTGTTGCAATACGGAGAGTGTCCCAACGGCGCACTCGATGAACGTATCGCACGTTCATGGCGACGTAGTTTGGAAGCGGGAGTGTTGCCCACCGGCAGGCTGCAGGCTGTCGATCCACTCACAGGTAACGATCTACGTTACGCCTTAGCGACCAACCAAGACTTGTTGGCGCATTCACGCCCTGTCATGGAATACCTGCATCAACAAGTGAAGCACAGCCAAAGCATGGTGATCCTTGCCGACAAACAAGCCACACTCATGCACACCATGGGCGATGTGGATTTTCTGAATAAAGCGGAACGTGTCGCACTGTCTTCAGGTTCGTGCTGGCAAGAACAATATCGAGGCACTAACGCCATCGGCACCGCAGTAGCAGAAGCGAGTTCTATTGAGATCAATGGCGCGGAACATTTTCTAGAGCGCAACGGCTTCCTCACCTGTGCGGCAGCGCCCATCATGTCGGCGAACGGTAAGTTGTTAGGCGTCATCGACATCTCTGGGGATCATCGTAGTCGTCATCCACATACCTTAGGATTGGTCAGCATGGCTGCGCGCATGATCGAGAACCGTTTGGTACTTGCCAGTTGCCAGCGCCATATTCGATTACATCTGCACATACATCCCGAAGGCATAGGCTCGGTGGCCGAAGGCATCATCGCGCTTTCCGCAGATGGATGGATCGTGGGGGCGAATCGAACCGGATTGGAGATGTTGCATCTGTCGTCCACCGACATCGGCAGTGCCCAGATAGGCGATTTTCTGGATGTGCGTTTGGATGAGCTGCTCGCGCGTAATGCGCATCGCATCGCTTCACCTAGACAGATCCACCTGCAAGATGGCACACCCATGTTCATGCAAGTGCATGCCGTCGAAAGCACGATCAACTCGACCCCCACTGTGGCACAAGCGACACCTACGGATGCATTGAGCAAGCTCGACCTCGGCGATTCGTTGTGGCATAGCGCTACCGACAAAGCACGTCGCGTCGCGGGCAAACCTATCCCACTCTTGCTGCATGGCGAGTCTGGCGTGGGCAAAGAATTGTTCGCACGTGCCGTGCACGAGAGTGGCGCGCGTCGTGACAAACCTTTTGTCGCCATCAACTGTGCTGCTTTGCCGGAACATCTCATTGAAGCGGAACTGTTCGGCTATGCGCCCGGTGCGTTCACTGGTGCACGCCGTGAGGGTTGCCTTGGTCGCCTGCGCGAGGCGCAGGGCGGCACACTGTTCTTGGATGAGATCGGCGACATGCCACTTGCCATGCAGACGCGCTTGTTGCGTGTGTTGCAAGAGCGGCAAGTGACACCACTCGGTGGCGGCAAAGCAGTCGAAGTGGATTTCAGCTTGATCTGTGCCACGCATCGCAAACTGCGTGAGGACGCGGACAACGGACTCTTCCGTAGTGACCTGTATTACCGCATCAATGGTTTGACGGTGAACCTGCCCGCCTTGCGTGAGCGCACCGATTTTCAAGCGCTCACCGAGCGCATCTTGGCCGCACATAATCCAGAACGTAGCGTCTATCTAAAACCAGAGTTGCTCGCGAAGCTGAGTCGTTATCCGTGGCCTGGCAACATCCGCCAATATTCCAGCGTGTTGCGAACGGCCAGCGCCATGTTGGATGCGCATGAAGAGTTTATCGATTGGAATCATCTGCCAGACGACCTGCTCGATGATCTGGCGGCGGATGCTCAAAGTCTTTTAACGACCAGTGTCAGCACCTCACCGCAGAACCTTAAAGCCGTTTCACTAGCGGTCATCCAACAGACCCTGCAAGACAGCCACGGCAACGTCTCTGCGGCGGCGCGACGCTTGGGCATCAGCCGGCAGACGTTGTATCGCAAGATCGCCCTTGCGCACTGAGCCTTTCCCGCAACCTTCTCATTGGGCCATCTTGCTTAGATGCTCAGTTTTTACTTTTCAGGCTGCCACAGAAAACTTCGGACGAAAACCTGCTCGTCTCTTACTCGGCCGAAGCGGTCGTTCCGGCTATTCATATTTCGCGTGATATTAAGTTTTTGTCATCAATTCGAACCTCTTGGGGGGCAAACATACACGCATGTGGACACTTGATTTAAGTTCTCGCCCCCATCGAATTGCCCTTTCTATCGCGTACCGAGCAGGTCTATATATTCTTTCTGGTTGAAAGCGGGAAATTTCTAGCGCAATATCTGTTGAGATGTATTTACAACTCCCCGTGTTACTTGGACAGGGGGAACACTTTCGACTGATCCAACATGAAAATAGAAAATCTGAGCATCTCAAACTTTCGAGGCATAGGCGATGTACGGCTCTCGGATTTAGGAACGATTATTATTGTGGCAGGCCAAAATGGATCAGGAAAATCATGCATTTTTGATGCGATACGTCTTCTAAAATCTGTATATGGCGGTTATCAGGCCAATGAGTGGCAGCAATGGATGGGGGAATTCCAGATTAATCTTACAAGTCGATCAAGCGACTTTGTATCAATGTTTAATGATCGTAGTAGAGAGTTAAGAATTCGATGTGACTTCCGACTTGCAGAGGAGGAGCGCCAATACATAACCACCCATGCAAACGAACTCCTGCGAGAAAAAATTTGGCGAGCAATATTACCCGAGGCGTATAGCTGGGGTGGCCACCAGATGGCTGTGTTTGCCGCACAGTTTAGGGATCGGGAGCCTGAGGTAGCAGAAAGAGTCAAAGTAGAACTTCCACTTTTGATGAAAGAGTTAGCAGCACAAACTATTCGAGGTGAGTGCTTTGTTCTGCCAGGAGGGCCACTCCAACTCATTAACTCTATGGCTCTTTCAGTAGCTTTTAGTACTTTTCGTCCTACAGAGATAGGAGTCATTGATTATCATGGCGCCCAACGTCACTATGGGCGAGAAAGTGTTCAGGGTATCAATCTAAACTTAGAAGCGAGTGAGCAACAACGTAGCCAATCAGCCTTATATAACTACGGGGCAAAGTACTCGAATGTAAAGGGTGAAATGGCGGCATCATTCGTCAAAGAACTATTAGCTACACATGCTGGTGTAAATCACACACAAACTGCAACCCTTTCCAGCACCCTTCAAGAGTTGTTCGCGACGTTCTTCCCTGAAAAAAAGTTTCTAGGCCCCAAAGCCACAACATCAGGGGCGCTTTCCTTCCCAGTTGAAACCTTATCTGGAGCGATTCACGATCTTGATGAATTGAGTGCAGGCGAAAAGGAAATTCTTTACGGATATTTGCGAATACGAAATTCGGCACCAAAGAACTCAATCATTCTTCTGGATGAACCGGAGCTGCATCTAAATCCCAGACTGATAAGAGGGTTGCCGCAATTTTACAAAAAGAACTTGGGAGAGGCTTTAGGAAACCAAATTTGGCTTGTAAGTCACTCTGATGCTTTACTTCGCGAAGTGGTTGGGCGTGCGGGATACAATGTTTTCCACATGTTGCCTTGTGGTAAGGTGGGCAAGGGCGAAAGTCAACTCAAACCCCTTTCAGTAACAGCAGATCTGGACTTGGCAATAGTGGACTTGGTCGGCGATCTCGCTTCTTATCGCCCCAATGGAAAGGTTGTCATATTTGAAGGCGGGGGTGATTCAGACTTCGACCAACGTGTGGTTGCTACTTTGTTCCCTGATCTTGTGGAACATGCCAATCTTGTCTCAGGAAGTAACAAAACGCGAGTTAGGGCTTTGCACGAAACTCTAGATGCTGCTTCAAAAAAGGGGCAGTTGCCCTTTAAGTTCTACGCAATTACAGATCGAGACTCTGATCAAAAAGCTTCCGCTGCCACATCAGTTAACATGTTTTCATGGGACGTATATCACATCGAAAACTATCTCCTCGCACCCGAATTTATTTTGAAGGTCATGGCGGCACTAGGGGGAGCTGTGATGGATGAGAAAATGATCTTGGACGAGCTGCGGAATTGTGCAGAAAGCTCTATCCCTCAGTTAGTTCGTCATGATTTGGCTGTGTATGCAAACAATGCTTTGGTAGCTGCTGTGGACACGGCCACAAACCCGAAAGCATTAAATGTATCAGCAGAGCTGCATAATGCTGCATCTAGGTCATTCGAACGAATAAAAACCGCCTACGAAACTCAGCTAAGTGAGGTGTCGTTGCAGCGGTTGGAAAGTGAATCGAAAACGAAATATCTGACAAGTGTTGCAGATGGTACTTGGGTTGAAAAGATTAGAGGGCGTGACATACTTAAAATGTTTGTAAGTAAACATGCCAATACAGTGTCCTATGAAATTTTCAGGAACCTCATCATATCTATGATGAAGGATGCATCATACCAGCCGACTGGCATGCGAAAGGTGATTGACAAGATACTTGCAACCTAGCGGAAAGGACTCAAATTATTGTCGAGCGTCCGTTGGCGGGCATCTGATGATATGGGTCTTATGGGTAAGCAAGAGCACCCCGAGCGCCGTCAATTCAATGTCTATGAACAGACCGCTTCTAGGTTGCGAAGCGGACTCTACTGGAGTCCGAATAGACAGGCAGTTCAGCAAACCACCCAGCGTCTCTTATGGCCGAAATGAGCACCTCAGTGAATTGCAAACAGCTTATCTATTTCCGAACAGGCGGATCTAAATCGCCGGTGAGTAGGGTGAACACACCTGTCTTGCGCTCCTTGAAGTAATGCTGGAGTGCGAATTTGACGGGGCGGAATGCGAGGGTGTCCCACGGTATTTCTTCTTCTTCGAACAGGCGTACTTCCAGACTTTCCACGCCGGGCGAAAAATCTAAATCGAGCAAAGTGGCACGGTAGAGCATCTGCACTTGGTTGATGTAGGGGAGGTTGTACATGGCGTACAACTCGTGGATTTTTACGCGGGCGTTGGCTTCTTCTAAGGTTTCGCGTGCTGCACCTTGTTCGGTGGTTTCGCCGTTCTCCATGAAGCCAGCAGGCAGTGTCCATAATCCATGACGCGGTTCGATGGCGCGGCGGCATAACAATACACGGCCATCTTCCCAAACGGGGATGGAGCCGACGATATTGCGCGGGTTCTGATAATGGATGGTGCCGCAGGTGGTGCAGATGTAGCGCTCGCGGCTGTCGTCCTGCGGGATGCGCAGTTCGACAGTGGCACCACAGTCAGCACAGAACTTCAATTTAGATCTCCCAGAACTTCCACCAAGGTGTTTCGCGTTCTTTGAAATATGATTGTGACGGCTTGATGCCGTCTTTAGCGATGTTGGTGTCGAGTATGCGTTGTGTGTCTTTTTTCAGGTCTTCCAAGCCCAATTTGCTGTAAGCCTGCACCATGATTTGCAGGGCATCACGTGTTTGTGGGGTTTGTGGGTAGTCGGTCAATACGGTTTGTGCGCGATTGACGGCGGCAACGTACGCGCCACGACGTAGGTAGTAGCTGGCAATATGGATTTCATGTTGCGCTAAGGTGACGAGCAAGAACTTCATGCGTTCACGCGCATCGGGCGCATATTTGCTGTTTGGGTAACGCACGACCAGTTCTTTGAAAGCATTGAACGATTCGCGCAGTACAACAGGGTCACGTTCAGCAGGGCTTTGGCTGAATAGGGTGCTTGAAATACTGTTGATGTTTTCGTTGAAGTGGATGAGGCCCTTCAAATAGTAGCTGTAGTCCAAATATTCGCTATTGGGGAATTGTTTAGCAAAGCGGTCTAGTGAGGCGATTGCAGGAGCGGGTTCCCCCTGTTTGAAATAGGCATAGGCGATTTCCATATACGCTTGTTGCGCATAGCGGCCATAGGGGTAGCGCGATTGCAAGGTTTCTAATCGTTTGACGGCGCGATCCCAGCTGTGATCGTCCATTGCCTCTTTCGCTTGCGCGTAAAGTTCGTCTGCGGAAACAGATTTGTCTTCTTTTGTTGGGGTGGAACTGCAAGCAACTAAGGAGAGCAGCAGGAAAGCGGTTAAAATATGACGCATGATAGAACCCGATGAAGATTTCCCCGATTATAGCAAAGACGACGACGTCGCCGACTTGCTTGAGATGCGGGTACCCATGGAGCACGGCGGACTTCGCCTTGATCAAGCACTGGTCAAAATGTTTCCCGAATACTCACGTAGCCGCCTGCAAGACTGGGTCGAGCAAGGCTTGGTGACGATTAACGGTGACACAGGCAGCATCAAGAAAAAGGTGTGGGGAGGTGAGAAGATTATTGTCACCCCACAGGTGCATCCATCCGAACAACCCTATGAAGCAGAAGATATTCCGCTAGATATCGTCTATGAAGACGACGATATTTTGGTGGTTAATAAGCCTGTCGGTCTGGTGGTGCATCCGGGCAGTGGTAATTGGACGGGCACGCTGCTCAATGCTTTGTTATTCCATGCCCCTGAACTGCAAAATGTACCGCGAGCCGGTATCGTGCATCGTTTGGATAAAGACACCAGTGGTTTGATGGTGGTCGCCAAATCGCTCATTGCTCAGACGGCTTTGGTACGTCAGATGCAAGCGCGCAGTGTGAAACGCGAATATCTCGCCTTGGTCTGGGGTGAAGTAGATTACTCGGGGACGATCAATCTCCCGATTGGTCGTCATCCGTCGCAGCGTGTGAAGATGGCGGTGATCGATACAGGTAAAGAAGCGATTACCCATTTCTCGGTTGAAGAAAATTTCCCCAGCTGCACTTTGTTGCGTTGCCGCTTGGAAACAGGGCGCACACATCAGATTCGTGTCCATCTGACACATTTCGGCCATCCCTTGGTGGGCGATACGGTGTATCAAAAAGGTATTCAGAAATGCTCGTTAGAGATTCGCGAATTCCTGAATGGTTTTCCGCGCCAAGCATTACATGCCACACAACTTGCCTTAGAACATCCCATCACAGGTGAGTTGATGGAGTGGCATGTCGAGTTGCCAGAGGATATGGAGACGCTGTTGGAGCAAATCGACGAGGCTAGCGCCGGTGTTGCTTAAGCATTTCTGCGCTTCCCGTTGCATCAGCTGAGCATTTGATTGTGATGAAAACGGGCACAGGTCGCAGCAAAGATTTGATTGATATTGAAGTAGTTGGACTGAAATGAATCTGCGCGAATGTTGTATCTATCCTGACTGGCCAGCACCAACGAACGTCAAGTCACTGCAATCCACGCGTCATGGCGGTGTGAGTCTTGCGCCGTATGAGACGTTCAATTTGGGCACTCACGTGGCTGATGTGCCACGCGCGGTTGCCCATAATCGCCAATTACTTTCCCCTTTGATGCCCAGTGAGCCTGTGTGGTTGGAGCAGGTGCACGGCACGCGTGTCGCCAACGCTGACGCAGCGAACTGTGTGGAGAAGGCCGATGCCAGCATTGCACGTCAACGCGGTTCGGTGTGTGTGGTGATGACGGCAGATTGTTTGCCGGTATTGTTGTGTGATGAAGATGGCACGGTGGTTGGTGCGGCGCACGCCGGGTGGAAAGGTTTGTTAGCGGGCGTCATTGAATCCACGGTAAAAGAAATGGGTGTTGCACCACACAAATTGATGGCTTGGCTTGGCCCTGCCATTAGTCAGCAGCATTTCGAAGTGGGGAGCGAAGTGCGAGAAGGCTTCATTGCGCATCAAGCGCAGGCGGCTGAGGCTTTCATCGCCCACGGCAATGCAGGTAAATATCTTGCCGATATCTACCTGCTGGCGAATCAGCGTCTTAATGCCTTGGGTATCACGCGCGTGTCGGGTGGTGGGCGTTGCACTTACGCAGAGGCCGACACTTTCTTTTCCTATCGTCGCGACAATGTAACTGGACGTATGGGCACATTCATTTGGCTCGAATGAGTCTGACTATTTAAGAAGGCAAAACCTATTTGTCCACGAAAGACACAAAATGCCACGAACAACCCCGCTGTTTATTTCGTGCTTTTCGTGTCTTTCGTGGATAGTGGGGTTTTAAGGCTATATGGAACACACACCTATCACCCATACCCAACGCAAAGTTGTGCTCGCGGCTTGTTTCGGCACATTTTTAGAGTGGTACGACTTCCTCACTTTCGCATCGCTGGCCACTTATTTCAGCGTGCTGTTCTTCCCGCCCGATAATCCTACGGCTGCTTTGCTCGCGAGTTTGGCAACGTTTGGCGTGGGTATGCTGGTGCGCCCATTAGGCTCGGCGCTGTTCGGTTCGCTGGCAGATAAATATGGACGTCGTCCCATCTTCATCACCACTATTTCACTGATGGGGGCCACGACTTTCTTGGTGGGATTGCTACCCACGTATGCGCAAATCGGCATGTTGGCGCCTGCACTGCTACTGTTGCTACGCTTGCTACAAGGCTTTGCTGTGGGCGGTGAGATCGGTGGCGTGGCGGTGTATCTCACTGAACATGCACCCAATGGACGCCGAGGCTTTTACACCAGCGTGTTGCAACTGATGGGGCCACTCGGCATCTTGGTTTCCACCTTGCAGATCGTACTGTTGCAAGCTTATCTGTCGCCCGAAGAATTCAGTGCGTGGGGCTGGCGCGTGCCATTTTTATTCTCGGTGGTGTTGCTGTTTATCTCCATCAAAACGCGCATGAATCTGGAAGAGTCTCCTGTATTCCAAGAATTACAAGCGCAAGGAACAGTATCCAAAGCGCCGTTGCGCGATTGCTTTAAAGATAAGCAGACCGTGCGTGGCATGGCGCTGTTGTTCTTTTGTATCTCAGCGGGCGGCTCGCTGCTGTTCTTCTCATCGCAGGTCTATACCAATGTCTTTTTGAAAAGCGTGGTGCGACTGGATGCGCAGACGGCCAGCACATTGGTGATGAGTAGCACGCTGTTATTGTTCCCGCTCACCTTGTTGTGCGGTTGGTTATCTGACAAGGTAGGGCGCAGACCTGTATTACTTGCTGGGCTGTTATTAGGCGCGATAGCCATCTTGCCTGTGTTCAAAGGTTTGCAGCATTACGGCAATCCGCAGTTAGAACGGTTTAACAACGAAGTCGCGGTCACGTTGTACGCGAACGAATGTGACTACAGCCCGTTCCGCAAAGCTAGCAACGATTGCGAGCGTATCCAAGAATTCCTCATCAAGAACGGTGTGTCGTACAGCCTGCAACCGCAGGGCGACAAAATCGACGTGACGCTTAACATCGCCGATAGCGCCGAAATTTATGGCTTTCATCCAGCTGAAACGACAGCCGAGTTAAAGAAAAAAGGTTGGATTGAAAAAGCCGATAAGTCGCAAGTGAACATAACGATGTTGTTCTTGCTGCTCATCATTCCAGTGGTGGCGGTAGCACTCATCACCGGGCCGCAGACCGCCGTGTTAGCGGAGTTGTTCAAGGCGCGCACGCGCTACACCGCAGCCGCTTTGCCACATAATTTGAGCGCAGGTTGGATTGGCGGGTTGTCGCCGTTCATGGTCACGCTTATCTCGGTGAATGCGGGCGATGCACTCGCGGGATTGTGGTATCCGGTGGGCATGCTGATCTTCGCATCCATCGTGGGGTTGCTCTTTTTACCCGAGACGAAGAATGTGAAATTAGGGGAGTGATAGAGAATGATTGTTAAACACGCAGACGATAAATCAGTTGCTATTGCAGAATTGGAATCATTGCTGTCTGATTCGAACGCTAAACAAAAAATGTTGATTGAGAAAGAGATCGGCATGATGAGAAGTGGGATGAAAGGGGAGAGTGAAGCCGCATATCTGATTGATTTTCATTTCAAAGACTCGGATAGGATGGCTGTAGTTCACGACTTGCGCTTTGAGATTGATGGGCAGGTTGCTCAAATTGACCATCTGCTGATTCATCGAACAATGAATGTGTTTGTTTTGGAAACTAAATACTTTAGTAGCGGAGTGAAGATTTCTGAGCAAGGAGAATTTGAACGGTGGGATAACTACAGCAAAAAGTATGTAGGTATGCCATCCCCCATTGAGCAGAATGAGCGACATATAGTTGTGCTAGAGAAATTGATTGCGCATTTAGAAAGATACAAGGGTTCAAAGATTAAGCCGCGTTATCACTCGCTCGTTTTGATCAGTCCCAACGCAAGAATCATAAGACCCCAAGATCCTGAGATTGGGAAAACAGTTATAAAAGCTGATGCTATAGCGAAAGCGGTAGATTCAATTATGGATAAATCTTCTGTAATTCAATCACTAATAAATTGGACAAGTTCAGATGATTTGAGAATGCTTGCGGCGGGATTGAGAATGATGCATAAGCCCATCAATGTTAACTACCGTGCAAAATTTGGAATCATCGCTAGTCAAGTTGAAGAAGCGGAAGTTTCCTCCTCGTCGGATGTCTTGCCTCCTGCTACTTTTGCCTGTAAGAGCTGCGGAAGTGAACGCCTGACCGTACTGTATGGGAAATACGGCTACTACTTTAAATGTGGCTCGTGTGCGGGTAATACCAACATTAAATTAGATTGCGGTGTGTCAGGTCACAAGGAAAAGTTGCGTAAGGAGGGGCTCAATTTCTATCGTGAGTGCCAAGATTGTGGCAAGTCTGCTTTGTTCTTCCAGAATGCCAATACGATTTAAGATATGTTTATTTTTGGAAACAAAAATGGGGTCAAGTCTTGCATTACGAGATCCTCCTCCCACCATCAATCTAGCTACTTCGATATAAGGATTCAGCTGGTGTGCCACTCACTCTTACGCCAGCATCGCTCTTAGTGCATAAGTTACAATGCGCGCCCTTAAAGTTTTACACCTGATATGACAATACTTACTTGGATCATCCTCGCCAGTTTTTTGGGAGGTATCTTGAGCGTGATCGCTGCGGCGCTGTTCGCGCTCAATGCGCGCGCCAACTATCTAAGTGGGTTGGTGAGTTATGCCATTGGCGCGCTGTTGGGCGCGGTATTCTTGGACATCTTGCCCGAGGCGATCGAACTCGCACCGAATGCGGCGACCGTGAGTGCCACGGTGCTGTTGGGTATCTTGTTGTTCTTCACGTTGGAAAAAGTCCTCATCTGGCGTCACTGTCACCACGACCATTGCGAGGCGCATGAGCCGCATGAACATACGCCGCACGATCACGGTCGCAGCGGCACCATGGTCATCGTGGGCGATACTTTCCACAACTTTGTGGACGGCATCATCATCGCGGCGGCATTCTTGGCCGATGTGAATCTTGGTATCGTCACCGCACTCGCCATCATCGCGCACGAGATACCGCAAGAGGTTGGCGATTTCGCCATCCTGCTGCATTCCGGCTACACCAAGTTGCGTGCATTCCAGATGAACCTCATCTCCAGCTTCGCCACTTTGATCGGCGGTGTGTTGGGTTATTTTGTCTTGCAGGACATGCAGGTCTTGGTGCCGACGCTGTTGGCGTTGGCCGCCTCCAGCATGATCTATGTCGCCGTCGCAGACTTGATCCCGGGGCTACATAAACGCACACAGATGCGCGACACCGTGCAGCAAGTGGTGCTGATCTGTGCGGGTATCTCGACCATTGCGTTGGTCAGTGTGGTGATGGGAGAGTTGGTGTGAATCTAGATAATTCGTTGGAGCAAAACCAGTTCCTTCCCCCTTGCAGGGGGAAGGCTAGGATGGGGGTAGAGTCGGGCAACTCCCGCACTTCTACCCCCTCCCTAACCCTCCCCCTGCAAGGGGGAGGGGATGTTGTGGTGCTTAATGGATTATCTAAGATGAAACGAACATTACTTCTTGGTGTAGCACTAGGACTGGCATCACCCGTCTTTGCTGAAGAGGTCAGCGTCACGCCTTATCGTCCTACGGTCACCAACTCAGCAGGATTGTCCGCGCCGGGGTGGTTTGAACTGGAAACAGGTTTCATCACGCAAGAAAACAAAGACGGTTCTAAACAGCAAAGTCTTTTGTATCTTACCAAGTTGGCCTTTACGCAGGACTTCGGTGTGCTCATCGGCGGTGACGCTTACGCATCGCAAACTGATGCGAATGCCAATCGTGTTTCAGGTATGGGAGACACGCTCCTGTTGTTGAAACATCGTTTCGTGATGAACGAGGATGCAGCGCTCGGTATTGAATATGGTTTCAAAGCGCCAACGGCAGCGACAGGTTTGGGCAGTGGCAAGAGCGATCTCGTGCTGAACGGTATCTACAGCCGCAACATCAGTGGTCATTCGCTCGACGTGAATATGAATGTCACTAAGTTGGGTGATGCATTGGCGACTGAGAGTGCTTATCAATATGGCTGGTCGGGGACGGTGTTCAGGCCAATCGATGATAAGTGGGGCGTGATGGTTGAGTTGTCCGGCACGACGCGCAAAGGTTTCTTGCCTGCGAATCAATGGCTGGTCGCTAGCAGTTACGCCTTGAGCAACAAGGTTGTACTTGATGCAGGTTTGTCGGCAGGTATCAATAGCGCCTCTCATCGAGTCGCCTTGTTTGGCGGTGTGTCGATGTTGCTGGGCAAGATAAGGTAAGCCTCGGATGGCGACCACGAATCTGCAACGCTACGCATGGCTTTCCATCGCAGCGGCTGTCGCTACTATCCTGCTCAAGGGCATCGCGTGGTGGCTCACGGGTTCGGTTGGTCTGCTGTCTGATGCGCTCGAATCTTTCGTCAATCTAGCAGGTGCGCTCATGGCGTTGGCGATGTTGACTTTGGCGGCATCGCCAGCGGATGACAAACATGCCTACGGTCATGGCAAGGCGGAATATTTTTCCAGCGCGTTCGAAGGTTTCCTCATCCTGCTGGCGGCTGTCAGCATCGCCTACACCGCCATCGACCGCTTCCTGCATCCGCAAGAGATCGAAGCGGTCGGCGTGGGGCTGTTGGTTTCGGTGGTCGCATCGCTCATCAATCTGTTTGCCTCACGCGAATTGCTGAAGGCCGGGCGTGCGCATAACTCCATCACACTGGAAGCGGATGCCAAACACCTGATGACCGATGTGTGGACATCAGGTGGGGTCATCATCGGTGTCGGCTTGGTGTGGCTAAGCGGTTGGCTGTGGCTTGATCCAGTCATCGCATTGGTGGTCGCTGCCAATATCGTGTGGACGGGCTGGCATCTGATGTCGCAATCCGCATCGGGGCTGATGGATGCGGCGATCCCCGCTGAGCAGATCGCTTCCATCGAAGCGGTGTTGGCGACGTATCGCGAACAAGGTTTAAATTTTCATGCGTTACGCACGCGCCAAGCGGGCAGGCAAGCTTTCATCTCTCTGCATGTGTTGGTGCCGGGAGAGTGGAGCGTGCAGCGCGGGCATGATGTCGTTGAGGACATCGAGGCGGACATTAGGGCGGCTGTGCCGTGCAGCCATCTGACGACACATTTAGAACCATTAGAAGATCCGCGTTCGCTCGCGGATATTTCATTAGAGCATTGAACGAAAAAGGAATGAACATGAGTAACGCATCACCCAAGATCGGTTTTGTTTCCCTTGGTTGCCCCAAGGCAACTGTTGATTCGGAGCACATCCTCACCCGCATGCGCGCAGAGGGTTACATCATCACCCCGAGTTATGAAGAAGCGGATCTGGTGGTGGTGAACACCTGTGGATTCATCGACAGCGCGGTCGCCGAATCGCTGGAAGCCATCGGCGAAGCGCTGCAAGAGAACGGTAAAGTCATCGTCACCGGATGTTTGGGGGCGAAGGGCGACATCGTGCAGCAGACGCACCCCAAGGTGCTCGCCATCACCGGCCCGCATGAGACCGATGCTGTGATGGATGCCGTGCATCTACACCTGCCGAAATTACATGACCCATTCACCGATCTCGTACCACCTCAAGGCGTGCGTCTAACCCCTGAACACTTTGCTTACCTGAAGATTTCTGAAGGCTGTAACCATCGTTGCACCTTCTGCATCATCCCATCATTGCGCGGCGACTTGGTGAGCCGCCCTGTGCATGAAGTGATGGCAGAAGCGGAGAAATTGGTGGAGTCTGGCGTCAAAGAATTGCTAGTCATCTCGCAAGACACTTCGGCTTACGGGGTGGATGTGAAATATCGTACTGGCTTCTGGAATGGTCGCCCGCTCAAGACACGCATGACTGACTTGGCCGCAGCGCTTGGTAGTTTGGGTGTGTGGACGCGCCTGCATTACGTCTATCCGTATCAAAGTGTGGATGAAGTCATCCCCTTGATGGCAGAAGGCAAGATATTGCCGTACCTAGACATCCCGTTCCAACATGCGAACGAACGCATCCTCAAGGCGATGCGTCGTCCCGCCAGCAGCGAGAACATGCTCAAACGCATCCAAGGATGGCGCGAGATATGCCCAGACCTGATCATACGTAGCACCTTCATCGTCGGCTTCCCCGGTGAGACGGAAGAAGAGTTCGAAGAGCTGCTCGACTTCATCGAAGAAGCGCGTTTGGATCGCGTTGGCGCATTCAAATATTCGCCAGTGGAAGGTGCCGAGGCGAACGACATGGGCGAGCACATCGACCCCGAAGTTCAAGAAGACCGCCTCGCACGCCTGATGTATCTGCAAGAAGAGATCAGCGCAGAAAAACTTGCCGCTAAAGTCGGTATGACGATGCAAGTGTTGATCGATGATGTAGATGATGATGGCTCAATTGGTCGTACAGCGGCCGATGCGCCGGAGATCGATGGTGTGGTGTACATCGACGACGAACAATTAGAAGTGGGCGAATTCGTCACCGTCAAAATCATTGGATCAGATGAGCATGATCTGTGGGGCGAAGTGGTGCGCTAAATTGTAGATCGGGCTTGAGCACGATTGCTGTGGATTAAGCCCCATCAAACATGCCTTATGCTCATGGCAGCTAAGCGCAGCAAGTTTGCCTAATCTGAGTTCTACCTATTTCCCTTTGAGCGATTTTTGGGGAGACTTTTCAAGCAGGTCTTTCCCCGCTTGGGTGAATTTCCACCACGCGACTGATTCCCCACTTTCTAAAAAATGTTTGGCCGCCAGCAAGGTGTACAACACACACGGGTCGTGGCGCTTGCCCATGTTGTCGGAGAGTAAGAGATAAGTCTGTAGCGGATCGCATGTGGCGAGTTCTTCTGGTGTATAGATGCCGAGCGAACGTAGATCACCCGCGATGGACTTGCCGATGTTGGGGATGTCTTCGAGTTTCATCGAATCACCCAACACGATTAGGGAATGAGACTTCAAGCACGACACAGCCCGTTTCTGTTTTGAAGGGGCCGTGTTTTTCACCGGGCGGCCTGCTGGCATAGTGACCAGTCTCTAACCACATATCGAACGCGGCATCGTATAAACGGCCACTCACGACGAATATCTCTTCAGGATAGGCATGCGATTTTCCGCCAGCAGCAGAGGTATCTGCACCGGGCAAGAAACGTGTGAGTCGAGTGTATTCACCAGTGTCGAGATCGATGCTCAAAGTCAGTTCCTCTGCCATCGTCTCCATGCCTTTGATGGGTATCCAATTCGTCTGATTAGAGGCGAGGAGGGGATTCCAATAGGTCGCGGTTGATTTGGGCATGAATATCCTTCGCAGGTTTTTTGAGGGATTTGGTTTGATGAGTTTACAGCGGGTTGTTGAGCCTATGTAGCAAACCGCCGCGCCCCGAACACACACAGCGCAACCGTCAGCGCAGAGGCGACCATCATCGGGCTAACGTGTTCGCCCAGCAGCACGACTGCCAGCCCCAGTCCGAAGAACGGTTGCAGCAATTGCAATTGGCTGACCGACGCAATGCCGCCGAGTGCCAAGCCGCGATACCAGAAGAAAAAACCGATCAACATGCTGAACAGCGAGACATAGCCCAAGCTCAGCCAAGCGGGCCAGTCGGCTTGTTGAAGATTGCTGGGCAGCGTCCACAGGCACAGCGGCAACATCAAGGGCAGCGCCAACACCAACGCCCAGCAGATCACCTGCCATCCGCCCATACGCCGGGCCAGACGCGCACCCTCGGCATAGCCCAGCCCGCACACGATGATCGCCACCAGCATCAGCAGATCATCAAACAAGGAAACGCCTATACCTTGCCTCATCGCAAAACCCACCACGACCAAACTTCCCAACAAAGAAAACAACCAGAACAACCAGCGCGGATTTTTATCACCGTGTAACACGCCGAACATCACTGTTGCCATCGGCAACAAACCAACGAACACCGTGGCATGCGCCGCACTCACATGGCGCAGCGCTAGCGCAGTCAGCAGCGGAAAGCACACCACCACACCGAGCGCCACCACCAGCAATGCGCGGCCATCGCTGCGCGCGGGGCGGGGCTGGCGCAAAACCAGCAAGATCAATGCGGCAAGCACCCCGGCAATTGCCGCCCGCGCCAGCGTAAAAAAGATTGGATCGAACGTGGCGACCGCCACCCGTGTTGCAGGCAGCGTGCCGCTGAAGATCAGCACCCCCAACATCCCGCTGCTCCAGCCCGTGAATCGATTAGCCACCATATCCCCTCCCCCTTGCAGGGGGAGGGACGGGCTCGGCGCTAATGAAGCACCTAGGTCGATTCTTTTTTCCATGCTCATTCCCCCGACTCTTCATCTAAATAATGCCCGCATCTTCTCCTGAAAATTTTCGGGAAAACAGTGACAGATGGGTACAATTTAAAGATACTGTCCGTAAAACTTAGGGGTACAAATGATGAAAAACACCAACCCGCAAGACGGCACCCGCGTCGAAGCCGTGATGCAAACTATCCGCGAACAACTGGCCGCACGAGTGTTGGTGCCGGGCGAACGACTACCCTCCATCCGGCAGATGGCCGAACGTCTAAGCGTCGCAAAAAACACCATCGTTGAAGCCTATGACCGCTTAGCTGCCGACGGTGTGATCACCGCGAAACGCGGCTCGGGCTTTTATGTGTGCGGGCATTTGCCGCCGCTGTCGCTGGCCGATGTGGGCGCAACAAAAGATCGCAGCATCGACCCGCTGTGGATCATCCGTCAGTCGCTTGAATCCAGCTCAGATATGCTCAAACCCGGCTGCGGCTGGCTTCCGCCATCATGGTTGCCAGAAGAAGAAATTCGCCGCGCCCTGCGCCGACTAGCCAGAGACCCGCAAACCGAGCTGCTGGAATACGGGCATCCCTACGGCCACTTCGCCTTGCGTGAACTACTGAGCCGCCGCCTCGGCGAGCGCGGAGTGGTGGCCTCTGCGCGCCAGATCATCCTGACCGATTCAGGCACGCAAGCCATCGACTTACTCTGCCGTTTTTTGCTAGAGCCGGGCGACACCGTGCTGATCGATGATCCGGGTTACTTCAACTTTCAGGCACTGCTACGCGCGCATCGCGTGCAACTGGTTGCCGTGCCGTACACCGAGCAGGGGCCGGATGTGCAGGCCATGGCCGCGCTGCTGGCACAACACAAGCCGCGCCTGTACATCACCAATTCGGTTTTTCACAACCCGACCGGCGCCGTGTTGTCGCCCATCGTCGCGCACCGCGTACTCAAGCTCGCAGAGGATCACAACCTGCTGATCGTCGAAGACGACATCTTCGCCGAATTCGCGCAGAACACTTCGCCCCTGCTGGCCTCATTTGATGGCTTGAATCGGGTCATCCACATCGGTAGTTTTTCCAAAGTGTTAACCGCCTCGGCGCGCTGCGGCTACATCGCGGTGCGACAAGACTGGGCAGAAAAAATTGTCGATCTGAAACTGGCTACCACACTCAGCAGCAACGGCCTTGGCGCGGAACTGCTTCACTCCCTGCTGCGCCAAGGCGCCTATCGCCACCACGTCGAAGCACTGCGCAGTCGCTTGGCCGACACCATGGGACGCACACTGCACAAACTCGAAAAACTCGGCATCACCCCGTGGATGAAACCGCAGGGCGGCATGTTCCTGTGGGTGCGCCTACCGAACGGGTTGGACTCTGCCAAGGTGTCGCAAGAAGCTTTGCACGGAGGCGTGGTGCTCGCCCCCGGCAACGTGTTCAGCCTAAGCCAAACAGCGGCACCGTTTCTGCGCTTCAACGTGGCGCAGTGTCAGTCACCGAAGATTTTTGACGTGCTGGAAAAGGCGATGGAGCGGGCGGTGTGAAGTTGCTGCGGACTGGTTGAAGCTTCATTCGTGATTAAGAAGCGGTAGTAATAAAATGACGTTGTTTTTTTCTTCCATGATGGGATTGTCAAATGACAGAGCAATTAATTGAGACTGCAATTGAAAATGCCAGAGCCACATATGCAATCGTCGCATCGTCCCTCCCCAAGCCGCTAGAGAAAAAGGAAGCGGAGTTGTTTGACTGGTATGCCCGACTGAAAGGCAATCCGTTGACCAAACTGCGCGCACTGTTTGAATTCATGACAACGCTCTATGGCACTGTCGCAAGATACACGCCATGCAAGAAAGGCTGTACGTCTTGCTGTCATTACCCTGTGTCTATCACCGACTTGGAAATAGAATTCATCGAACGTGGGGCGGGGATCAAGCGAGCGAAGCAAATCAGGAAAGCTACCCACCCGTACGATGCGCCGTGCCCTTTTTTGCGCAACGATAGTTGCAGTATCTACGCACACCGGCCTTTTGTTTGCCGCAAGCATGTGACGCTCACTAAAACAATGCACTGGTGCCACCCTGATCGTGCCAATACGAAAGAATTTCCCTTATTAAATTTCTCTGAAGTTAATCGCGTGTTCGACGCGCTTGTGCGGGAAACTGGTGCAACTGCATTCTGCGATATTCGAGAGGCATTTCCATCCGAGGAGAACAAATAGCAAGTTTCTATGCGATTAAGTGGCTTTGCCGCCTTTTATTCTGCGGCTAGATCTTGGTTTTTTACTTTGTCCTTCCATTGGTCGTTTGCCTTCATCGAATTTGGCCAACGCCAAATTGGCACCCTCAAAATTTGTTTGGAAAAGATTGGCTTCAATGAAGCTCGCATTGCTGAGATTGGCTCCACTGAGATTCGCATTGCTGAGATTGGCTTTATCGAAATTGACTCCACTGAGGTTCGCATTGCTGAGGTTGGCTTCATCGAGACTCGCATGATTAAGATCTGCCTCGATGAGATTCGCATTTCTGAGGTCGGATCCGTCGAGGTAAGCTCTCCCAAGTTGAGCTCGGTTAAGTTCAGCGTTTTTCAGATTGGCTGCGCCAAGTGAAATTCCGAATCCAGCGATATTTCGCATTTTTGATTTGGATAAATTCGCTGCATATAGATCGGCAAAATCCAGACCAACATTATTTAGTTCCAACCAAGATAAGCAGCCTGCAGCGAGTACCGAATCTGGTCCCAATCTTTGCCCTTGAATACGTTTGAACCATGTACCAAAAGTCGTAGGAGCCAAGTGTTCAATCTGGCTTATCTGTTGCGTAACTCTGGCGCAAGCATTAAGCGCAGCTAGCAAAGCCTCTTCCGCATTTCGCGACTGAAAAAGATCATCCTGAAAATTTGGTAACTGTAACCTCTCCATGGGCATTCCATGACGCAACAGATAGCTGAACAAGCGCGTGAAATGCTGTTGCCATTTGTCAACCTCCTTCTTGTTCAGCAAAGCAACCTCATCCATCAAGAATTGATGGATGTAATGAGACATGGCAGTAGGGCCGCACCATTCGGCCCAGTGCTGCAAGGCATCCGTTTCGCTCCACCCCTTCCCTCGACTGAGGGTGTCGCTTCGCTCGCGCTCTTCCACTATGTCCCGCATGGCATGCACCAGTCGTCGCGCAGCCAAGTATTCGCCAAAACTCTTATGGGTAAAAACAAAAGTGTGATCCCCCTTTGGGCGCTCACCGTGCTGGCGAAAAAAGAATGCTGCTAACAGGCGCGTAATCCCATGCTTAGCTCCATCCTGAAAAGCATCAAGCTGATTGCCCAAGCCGCCATCGCGGCAGTGCTTCTCGATCTCGGCCACAGTAGTGGTGCGCCCGTCGCCATGCCAAGCGGCAAGACCAATTTCTTCTAACACCAGAAAAAAATCTTCCGGTTTAATATCTCGTACCGATGTGTGACGTCGGCCATTTTCATAGCCGCGCTCGTACACGGCTTCCACTAAGTCGTGATAAATCTGGTTAAGGTTGATCCCAGCGGAAAAATCCAACTTACCTCGGCAGAAACTCAGCGCTAGCAAATAATTGAGCAAGGGCTGCGCAGTAATTTCAACCAGATCGCCACGATCCAACTCTTCTGGCAGCCCCTTGTATTTATGTCCAGTCAGGCTTCCATAATTTGCCCACCAGACTTGCCGCAAATCTCGCTCAAGCAGTTTTGCGGGATCTCGATACTCATCATACTCACTGTGGCTAGCCGCAGCTCGATGCTTGGGCCTATCCACAAAATAAGGTAACACCGTCAACACTTGGCCTGGGCGGCGAAATTCGGATTCGCTGTCCTGCATGACAACTTCCCGTCCACAAAACAGGATACGCAGTTGCAGTCCCTGTCCATTTCGCCTGTCAACAGTTTGCTGTACGGCTCTGATGAAATCCCGTGCCGTGACTGCTGCTGCGCGCCCCTGACTCGCAAGCTCATCTAAGCCGTCTAGGACAATCAGCATGTTCGCATCGCGGGTGTCGAGGTGCAATGGGTTGTGTTTCAGGATTGCCTCTTCGCGCACGAAACGACCAATCTCATCGCTAAAATCTCGGGTTGGGTCTATGAGATGCAAAGGGACGAACAGCACTTTTAAGTACCCTTGCTCTGCTACATGAGCCGCATATATCTTGGCGAATGACGACTTTCCACTTCCGGGTCCGCCGCTGACGGCGCGTACGGCATCGTCTTTTTCGTTCTTTCCCAGCCAGCCATCCAATTCCTGTTGCAAGCTCACCACCACTCTTACATGCTCACGCTCCCGGAGCGGCTCGTCGGTTGGTTTGGATTTCTTGGGTGATTCTTCGTAATAGGCGTTCAAGGGAATGTAAACCTGACGCAAGCCGAATGGCTCGCTGAATACTCCCTCTTCAAGGACCTGTTGCAGGCGCGCGGCATAGGCTTGCCAAGCTGCCTCGCGTTCCGCAGCTTGAACGAAGGGCGTCTGCATGTGCAGGCGTATCGCATCGTAATGTGCACCATTGCGCTGCCACTCTCGGTGCAGAGCATTGGGAAAAAAGCCGGGAAGGCGTTGGGCAATGGTTTGGGCAATAGGCTGTTTTACGCCCTCGGCAATAAGCCATGTTTGCAGTGCTTGCACTAGGCTTTGTACAACGGGGAATTGCGCGGGACGCTGGAAGAAATCGCTGTCCACTTCCGCATCCGTAATCGCAGCTTCAATGTGTTTGATCAGCGAGTCGGTCTTGATAGTTTCCGGCAGGTGCTCTTTGCTGTCTTCCAACAGTGCGCAAAGAGCAGATTGCATTGAGCGTTGCAGCAACAAGAATAACAGCGCTTGAGGTGTGTTGCCTTCCACTCCGAGTGCGGCAAACGCATCCGCCCCATCACTTGCCAGCTCATCGAGCTTTCCCAGCATGACATGCCCTGCCCCCTTGGCTAGTGCAGTGGCGAACCCCTTAATGTCGAGACTGAGAGGTTGCGACAGGACAGATTTTGGTTTCACTGCAGAAAGGGCTGTTGATTTCTTTGCCATGTGGACTCCTGCGATTTCTTGTAAACAAAACGGGGGCGAATTATTTTTCGCCGATGAGTATACCGCCCCTTACTTTTTCAATCCTTTATTCTGCGGGGGATGTTAGAGGGGCTTGCCCCAGCTTCTTCTGCCAGAACATCGCTTTGCCCATCTTGGGATCGAGTTCGTATCCGGCAAAGCCGCTAGCCTTGTAGGCTGCTTGCGCCAGCGTATTGCCCTCCAGCACTTCAAGCGTGAGCTTGCAGCATCCAAGGTGTAGCGCGATTTCTTCTGCCTTGGTAAGCAAGCGTTTGGAAATGCCGCGCCCCCGATATTGGCTTGCCACGATGATGTCGTGGATGTTTAGCAGAGGCTTGCATGCGAAGGTGGAGAATCCTTCAAAGCAAACCGCCATGCCGGCGGGCGTTCCTTCCACGAAGGCGAGTACCACATGCACGCCTTGCCGTTTGCGTAGTTCGGCAACGAGATTGTCTTTCACGAATTCCGGTAATTCCGCGCCGCCGCCCATGTCGTCTTCGGCATATTCATTCAGCAGATAAACGATGGCGGCTGCGTGGGATGGCAGAGATAGGTCGGCGCTGATTATTTCTGCTGATCCATTCACGACAGCGAGTATTTTTGAATTGCTGAGCATAATGATTCCCCCAAATGGTTAGCCGAATAGTAACGGACTGTTGGCGAGAATTGATAGGCATCAAAGGGGAGGGGTGAGGCTCATAGGGCATGTCTGAAGAAAGCGCTGATTGCGTCCGTTCGCCATGCGCTTATCGAAGGGCATTTCATTTCCCCAACCAAATAAACTCCACCCGAATCTCACTCGGCTCAAAACACATCATGTGTTTCGCAGGCCCTTTCCCCAGTAGTTCCGGTGCAAACTCAATGGGCACTCCGCTATTTTTTAGCTTGGTATAAATGCCGTTTAAATCAGCCTCGCTCTCAACCTGAAATGCGACATGGTGCAGCCCGACATTTTTGTCTTTGTTGAACGGGTTCGGTGGTTGCGCTCTGCTTGCCCAAAGCGAAAGCATGATGCTGCCGTCGCTGACATAGATGGCGGGATATTCAGGGTTTCTGCGCACTTCTTTCCAGCCGAGCAGTGAGATAAAGAAGTTCGCGCTTTCTTCCAGTTTGCTCACGGTGAGGCCGAGGTGGTGTATGCCTTTTGTGACCGGGGTGTTCATGCGGGCACCGCCAATCCGCGTGCGCGACGGTTGGAGAGGTAGATGGAATCCCGCTCAGGTTTTGTTCCTGCTGCCTGCATCGCGATCCATTCCTGTGCGGACATGACGGCGGCGAAGCGCGATTGCAGCACAACGCACATCACGCGGTGGATCTCTTCGGCGCTCGCGCGGCCAGCCCGGTTGTCATAGGGGACGGAGCCCGAGGCATCGTTGATGTACTCCACTGCGTAGCCGTCGTGGAAGGCGTGCAGCATGGTCGATAGGTTGCAGTTGTGACTCATGTAACCGGTGACGGTGAGCGTGTTGATGTCATGCGCGCGCAGCCATTCAGCCAGATCGGTATTCGCGAATGCACTCGGCATCTTTTTGATTACAAGATGGTCGTGCGGGCGCGCGGCGATGGTTTCGTGCAGTGCGCAACCGGCGCTGCCTTCCGCCATGATGGGGGACTGTTTGGGCAGGATGTTCTGCACGACGACGACAGGGATACCGGCACCGTGAGCTGCGTCCATCATCTTGCCGATATTGGCGAGCGATTGTTGCGGGTCGGGGTGCTCGATAGGCAGCGCTTCCCCGAAGTAATCGTTCTGCACGTCGATGACGATCAAAGCGCGTTTGGGTTGAGGCATGGTGGTTTCCTTATGGTTGATGGAATAAATCCGGATTGTTCATAAGCCGTTGTAGGTTGGGTTTTAATCCGACACGTCGGGCTGAAGCCCGACCTACGTCCCAATTTTTTGGGATAAAAGGTGACGCATCATCGCTTTGGGCGCGCATTTCAATAAGTGGCCTGAATGACTTTTTTAGATACAATCGGGCCATCATGAAAAATCCAGCCAGCAACGCGGATAGTTACGCGGTCATCGTCTTCGACGGTATCAGCCCCTTCCATTTGTCGGTGCCGTGTATCCTTTTCAAGAAGGGCGGTAAGAACAACAGCGTGCCGGATTTCAAGGTGAAGCTGTGCGCAGTCGAGCCGTCTGCCGTACAAACCAATGCTGGATACGCCATTCAGGTTCCGCAGGGGCTTGCCGCACTCAAAGGCGTCGGCACGATCATCGTTCCCAGCTGGAACGACACCTCGGTGCCGCCGCCAAAGAAGCTGCTCGATGCCTTGTGCAAGGCACACCAGCGCGGCACACGTATCGTCAGCTTTTGTCTCGGGTCGTTTGTGTTGGCGGCGGCGGGTTTGCTGGATGGCCGCAGCGCGACCACCCATTGGCAATGGGCGGCTGAGTTGGCGCAGCGTTATCCGCGCATCAAGGTAAAGCCGGATGTTTTGTATGTGGACGAGGGCGACATCGTCACCTCCGCCGGATGTGCCGCCGCCATCGATTGCTGCTTGCATTTGATTCGCACACAGCACGGCGTGGAAGTTGCCAACCACATTGCGCGGCGCATGGTCGTTTCCCCTTTCCGACAAGGTGGGCAGGCTCAATTCATCGAGCAACCCGTGTTCGATTCCGTTGCACCCGACCGGCTTTCACAAGTGATGGATTGGATGACGCAAAATTTGAATGCGGCGCACACCTTGGACGAATTGGCGGAACGCGCCTTGATGAGCCGCCGCACTTTTACGCGGCGCTTTCGCCAAGTGACGGGAACAACTGTCGGGCAATGGTTGCTGAATCAGCGTTTGGCCTTGGCGCAACGCCTGCTGGAAATGACCGACAAGCCGATTGAGTTGGTTGCAGAGGCGGCGGGGTTTACATCTCCCACACTGTTTCGCCGCAGCTTCGGGCAGGCGTTCGGCATCAAACCTTCAGCCTATCGCCGAGAGTTTCGCGGGGAATAAATCAATTCAGGGAGCTAGCCGCAAAGCCTTCCGACAAGCTCAGGGCAAACGGATTAAATCAGCGCTTCACTAGGTTCTCTTTGACGCGAAACTGTACGATCTTCTTTACCAGCGCGTGAGGTATTGCCGCATCAATGGGGAATTGGATCGCACCTTTCGAGGTCTTGTATTTCATCAGTTCATCTTGGAATGCGACGATGCCACTCGGGGCGGGATAGAAGCCGATGTGTTTCTTGTATGCCGCGAAATGTACGAGGTTGCCGTTGAGATAGAAGGTCGGCATTTGGTAGCTAATCTTTTCAGTGGCATCGGGGGCGGCTTGGCGGATGGTCTGACGCAGCTTTTTCAATATCACTTGCACCTCATCGGGGAAAGTGGCGATGTAGTCGTCGATGTCGGTAGGATTGCTTGATGAATTTTTCATGCTGACCTTTCTGCTAGTCGCGGATTCCGCCGTACATCCATTGATGGAATTGGAAAAGCCTTTCGCTAGGCGGGTGGTGCGCTTGCGAAGCACAGAATATTTCCGTATTCAAAATGCTGTGCTTAGTGCCTCACTACCAGCTTACTTGGGCGCTCCTTTGAGCAACGCCACGATTGCCATCGCATGCCCGCGTCCCAACTCAAAATCCTCGTTCAGCCACGCTACGATTTCGCCCGCTTTGACACCTTTGCGTAGCGTGCCGTTTTCAGTGAAGCCTTTCTTCGCGGCGAGTTTTATGAAGTCATCTGGGCTTTTGCCCGTCTTGGTTTGAATGTTGTCGAGGTAGGCTTGGAAGGTCATGGCGTGTCTCCTAGCGGGCAAAGATTTCTTCAGATGGAATTGTTTTAACGACGCACAAATTACGGTATGAGCGGATATTGTTGACTGATTTGGTGTGAATTTTCCGCGTATGAGGTTTTTCGTCAAGAGATCGTTCATTTACGGGCGTTCATGGTTAGACATTCCCCACGTAAATCATTAGACTTGCGGCCTTTTTTGCACAGGCAAGCATCATGTCCGACGCCATCGACCAGACTACCCAAGAACCCGCAGCCGTTCCGCGCGACAAGATCGCCCGCGAAGTGGCGCGCCGCCGTACCTTCGGCATCATCTCCCACCCTGACGCGGGCAAGACCACGCTTACCGAAAAACTGTTGCTGTTCTCTGGAGCGATTCAGATGGCGGGCGCGGTGAAGGCACGCAAGAGCGGGCGTCATGCGACCTCAGACTTTTTGGAAATCGAAAAGCAACGCGGTATCTCGGTCGCTTCATCAGTGATGCAGTTCGAGTACCGCGACCACGTGGTGAACCTGCTCGACACACCGGGTCACCAAGACTTCTCGGAAGATACTTATCGCGTGCTCACTGCCGTGGACTCCGCGCTGATGGTGATCGACGCAGCTAAAGGTGTGGAAGCACAGACCATCAAGTTGCTCAACGTGTGCCGCATGCGCAACACGCCTATCGTCACCTTCATGAACAAGATGGACCGCGAGGTGCGCGATTCATTGGAATTGTTGGACGAAGTGGAGTCGGTGCTTAACATTCAGTGCGCACCCGTCACTTGGCCGCTCGGTATGGGCAAGACCTTCCGTGGTGTGTATCACTTGTTGCGTGACGAGATTTTGCTGTTCACCCCCGGCGAAGAAAAAGCCGATGGTGATGTGGAGATCATCAAGGGGATCGACAATCCTATCCTCGCAGAACGTTTCCCCTTGGAGATCGAACAGTTGAAGATGGAAGTGGAGTTGGTGCATGGAGCATCACACCCCTTCGATTTACAACGCTTCCTCGAAGGCAAACAAACGCCCGTGTTCTTCGGTTCTGCCATCAACAACTTCGGCGTGCGCGAGATTTTGAACGCGCTGTTGGATTGGGCGCCTGCACCGCGCGAACGTGATGCCTCGGTGCGTGCAGTGCAACCGAACGAGCAACCGTTCTCCGGTTTCGTTTTCAAAATTCAAGCGAACATGGATGCCAACCACCGCGACCGCATTGCTTTCTTGCGCGTGTGCTCCGGCCATTTCGAGCGCGGTATGAAGGTCAAACACCTGCGCATCGGCAAAGAGATTCGTGTGTCTAGCGTGGTCACCTTCATGGCGAATTCACGCGAGCAAGTGGAAGAGGCTTACGCAGGCGACATCATCGGCCTACCCAACCACGGCAACATGCAGATCGGCGATAGCTTCTCTGAAGGCGAATTGTTGCAGTACACCGGCATCCCGTATTTCGCGCCAGACTTCTTCCGCTCGGTGCGCATCCGTAATCCGCTCAAGGTGAAGCAGTTGCACAAGGGCTTGCAGCAGTTGGGTGAAGAGGGCGCGGTTCAGGTCTTCAAACCGCTGGATAGCGGAGAGCTGATCCTAGGTGCGGTCGGTATCTTGCAGTTCGATGTAGTAGCGAGTCGTTTGCAAGGTGAATACGGCGTGGATGCGATGTTCGAGAGCGCCAGCGTCAACACTGCACGCTGGGTGACGTGTGATGACGCCAAAGTGTTTGCTGATTTCCAGAAGGCGTTGTCGCACAACCTTTCTATCGATGCAGCAGGCAACTTGGCTTACCTCGCGCCTAACAGTGTGAACTTGAAATTGACGCAAGAGCGTTGGCCGAAAGTTGTGTTCCATACCACGCGTGAGCACGCAGTCAAACTATGACACAGCAACTTGAATTCCAATTGCGTGGTGAGTTCATCGAGCTATGTAACCTGCTCAAACTCACCGGTGTGGCTGACAGTGGCGGCGCAGGTAAGGCGTTGGTGGCTGAAGGTGTGGTGTCCGTCGATGGGCAGATCGAACTGCGCAAGACAGCAAAAATTCGCGCGGGTCAGTTGGTGGAATTGGGCGACATTGAGATCCGAGTGATCGCCTAGCCATGTTGTACATCGCACATAACGTCATCATTCTAGAGCGAGAGATCGAGTTGACGGCGGTGCGTGCGCAAGGGGCGGGCGGGCAGAACGTGAACAAGGTGTCGAGCGCGATGCATCTGCGTTTCGATATCAATGCGTCGTCGCTGCCGTATGAGTTCAAAGAGCGCTTGCTGCAACTCAACGATCAGCGCATCACCAAAGACGGCGTGGTCGTTATCAAAGCGCAAGAATTTCGTAACCAAGAACAGAATCGCAACGAGGCACTACGTCGCTTGAAGGCGATGCTGCTTTCGGTGGCGGTCAAACCTAAACCGCGTGTCGCCACCAAGCCGACACGTAGTTCACAAAAAAAACGTTTGGAAAGCAAGACCAAACACGCGACGACGAAGTCTTTGCGTGGCAGGGTGACGGAGTAACACATGGCAATCAAAGCGACTATCTTCAAAGCCAATCTGCAGATCGCAGATATGGAACGTTACTACTACAAAGACCATCAACTCACTTTGGCGAGACATCCTTCAGAGACGGATGAACGCATGATGGTGCGTCTGCTGGCGTTCGCCATCCATGCTCATGAATACCTTGAGTTTGGTCAGGGCATGAACAATGATGAAGAAGCCGATGTGTGGCAAAAAGACCTGACAGGCTCTATCGACCTATGGATCGATGTGGGTATCCCTGATGAGAAACTCATTCGTAAAGCCTGTGGTCGTTCAAGGCAAGTGGTGGTGTATGCCTATGGTGGGCGCGTGGCAGATATGTGGTTTGAAAAGGAACGTGCTCAGTTCGAGCGTCAGAAGAATTTGACCATCATCAATCTGCCAGTGGAGACCACCAAAGAATTGGCCAAGCTAGCCCAGCGCACGATGAATCTGCAATGCATCATCCAAGATGGTCAGGTGTGGTTGAGTGATGGTGTGGCGAGTGTGCAGGTGGAACGGGTGACGCTGAAATCAATAGGCGAAAATTCCTAAACGAATTTCATTTCTGCGGTGAGCATGTGGTGGTCAGATGCCATCGTTTCGATGACTGACTGATTGACGACTTGTAGCTGCTTATCAAAAAAGATGTGATCCAACACATAGGGCATACGACGCCAAGTGGGTACTTGAGACTGCGCGGTGCGGAAGCCTTCTAGGGCATATTGTTGTACTAGAGCACTATGGTTGCTCACGTTGAAGTCGCCGCCAAGCAAGGTTGGGATACGTGATTGCTTTAGCTGTTCCAACACCATTTTGCGCTGTTCAGAATGTATCTTGCTAGATGCCTTCAGCATGAAGAAGGCCAACAGATGCGTATTAAATAACTGTATTTCGTGGCCTTCGATAGTTGTTTTTGCGCCGACAAGTAGACGATCCGTCGGTGTCTTGGTTTCTCCATAAAAATCGAATTCGATCATAGGAGAGGGCAGTTCTAATCTGAAGGAGTCGTAGAGCGGCGTCTTCGACAGAATAGCTAGGCCGATGCCGAAGGGGAGTTCGCGTTTGTCTAGCTTAGGGTACGAGAAGTAACCGTGATAGCCCGCAAGTGCTTGGCAAAGCTGCGTGTAATTGGGCGGTGGGGTGATTTGCTGCCCCCCAGGTAGTGCATGCTCGACCTCTTGCAACAAGACGATATCCGCATCTTGGCGTTGAATCTCTGCGATGGTTTGGGACAAATCAATAGGAGCATGATCAGGATTAGCTTCATCCCAACCTTGGCCGAACTGCATATTGAATTGTAGAACCTTGAATGTCATCCGCGTCCGACTCTGTTTATTTGTGCGTCACTCTATAGAATCGAGCCATAAGAATCAAGGAAGCAGGGATTTCTCCATGTGTTATGCAGTGCCATTGAGGAATGCTTTACGGCGATTTTCTGGAAATCGTTCGATGGCATAGCGCAACATCGTACGCGGCATGTTGCGGTAGTGTTGCAATAGGAAGCTTTCTTCACGTGCAAAATCGCGCTTACCGACTTCGCGCAACATCCATCCAACGGCCTTGTGCATCAGATCATGCTGGTCATGCAGCAATGTTTTTGCAATGTTCAAAGTGTCATCGAAATCATTCAAGCGAATGAAATGGAAAGTCGAGATGATGGCGATGCGCCTTTCCCACAAGGAATTTGAACGTGCCATCTGATGCAGCATGTCGCGCGGACGAGTAGCGAGATGATGCCCCACGATATGCGGCGCTGACACATCCACCAAATCCCAATTATTGATATGTGTGGTATTGCTTAGATAAAGCTTGAACGCAGACTCTCTATCTTGTTCGGTCGCTTTTTTATAAAACTGCATGAGCAGCAGTAAGGCGAACACACGCTCCTCGTGATAGGGCGAGTGCAACAGTGCGGCGATGGTATCCAGATCGACAACACCATGCTGCTTAGCTAACGCTCGTAAGGTGGGGACTTTGATGCCCATGAAAATATCGCCTTCACCATATTGTCCTGGCCCCGTTTTGAAGAATCGTTGCTGGAGCGTGGCAAGTTCGGGTGAGGCGAGGGCGCGCAACTCAGCGCTGATGTGAGTTGCGCGCGTTGTCATGCTTAGCGTTTCCCGCCCAATAGTGAACCTAAAATCCCGCGCACAATTTGTCTGCCTACTTCCGAGCCAACGGTGCGCACCACTGTTTTTGCAAGGGTCTCGCCAACACTTTGTCGGCGAGTCGAAGTGCCACTCGTACCTCCGCCAAAGAGGCCGCCTAACATGCCGCCAATGCCACTTTCAGCTGATGCTTTTTCTTCAGCGGCAGCCGTGACTGCGGCTTGTTTTTCTTCCGCGCGGCCTTTCAGTTTTTCGTAGGCGGATTCGCGGTCAGTTACTTCGTCGTAATAACGTCCCAACATGGATTTGGATTTGATGGCTTGGCGCTCATCAGGGGTGATCGGGCCGATCTGTGCATGAGGGGGCACGATGAGTGCGCGCTCAACCATCGTTGGTCGACCTTTTTCATCTAGCAAAGAAACCAGTGCCTCACCTACGCCCAGCTCAGTGATGGTGGCTTCTTCATCAAGGTCGGGATTGTCTCGCATGGTTTCAGCCGCAGCGCGTACCGCTTTTTGATCGCGTGGTGAGAAGGCGCGCAAAGCGTGTTGCACACGGTTGCCGAGCTGACCCAACACTTTGTCGGGAACGTCGGCAGGATTTTGGGTGATGAAATACACACCCACGCCTTTAGAGCGAATCAAGCGAACGACCTGTTCGATCTTATCGACCAAGGCTGTGGGGGCATCGCTGAACAGCAAATGTGCCTCATCGAAGAAGAACACCAGTTTGGGTTTTTCCAGATCGCCCGCTTCGGGCAAGTTTTCGAACAGTTCCGACAGCAACCACAGCAACAAGGTTGAATAAACTTTAGGCGATTGCATCAACTTGTCTGCGGCAAGGATGTTCACCATGCCCATACCGGCGCTATCGGTTTGCATCAAATCTTCGATGTTGAGCATAGGTTCACCGAAGAACTGTTCTGCGCCTTGGCTTTCCAGTTCTAGCAGGCCGCGCTGAATCGCGCCGATGCTGGCGACAGAGATGTTGCCGTATTCCGTGGTGAAGTCTTTAGCGTTGTCGCCGACTTGCTGCACCATCGCGCGCAGGTCTTTGAAGTCAAGCAACAGCAATCCGCTGTCATCGGCGATCTTGAACACCAAGGTCAACACGCCTTGTTGGATGTCATTCAGGTTCAACATGCGTCCCAACAACATCGGCCCCATGTCCGAGATGGTGGTGCGCACGGGATGTCCCAGTTCGCCGAATACATCCCAAAATGTAACGGGGTAAGCGCGATGCTCAAACCCTTCTAACTTTAACTGCTCAACCCGTGCCTGAACTTTAGGGTTGTTGCCCCCCGCTTTAGATAAGCCAGACAAGTCGCCTTTGATGTCGGACATGAATACGGGCACGCCAATCTTGCTGAACGACTCGGCCAATGATTGCAAAGTGACTGTTTTGCCTGTGCCGGTTGCACCCGTGATCAAACCGTGGCGGTTGGCCATGTGCGGGAGGAGGCCGAGTTCGATTTTGTCGTTTTTGGCGATGAGCATTGGGGCGAGCATGCGAATTCCTTTTTAGGGTATTGATTATTGAAGTATTTAAAGCCGCGCGAGGATAGCAGTCGCCCCCTACTGTTTCAACTTAAACATCGAAAATGAGTGTTGGAATTAAAAATAGGGCTAAAGGAATTGAAATCACTGCCGATAAGGAATCGTAAGCGTTGTAACCATGAAAGGAGTTGAATATGTCAGTTAGTGGAATCAGTTCAGGTAGTAACTACGTTTCGCAGGCCCAACCTCAACCTCAAACACAGGCAGAGAAGGTCAGTGAAAAAGAGGGCGATCGTGATCGAGACGATGCCGCTAAAGCGGTGGCAGCACAGCAAGCGGCAGCAAAGCCAACAGTGAACACACAAGGTCAAACAGTTGGTTCGGTGATCAGTGTCGTAGCGTAACAACGTATTTTTCAAACTGCCAAGCGGGCATGGTCTTTGAGTTAGGCCATGTCCGCTTTGTTATGGGCGTCGTGCTGAAGGTTTGAGCGATAATACGACTCGTCTAGATCTACTGAAATATCACGATGAGTTTCGATAAAAACCAAGTATTAAGTGTGCGTGAATTAAATTTCGCAGCCAAGCAGCTCATCGAAGGCGGATTACCCTTGCTGTGGGTGCGTGGCGAGATCTCTAATTTTGTGAGTGCCGCATCTGGGCATTGGTACTTTTCTCTCAAGGACGAGGCAGCGCAGGTGCGTTGTGTGATGTTTCGCAACAAGAGCCAGTATCTCGATTTCAAACCCGCCAATGGCATGCAGGTCGAAGTGTTGGCTTTGGCATCACTTTATGAAGCGAGAGGTGATTTCCAACTGACCTTGGAAAAGATGCGCCCCGCAGGGTTGGGGGCGCTGTTCGAAGCCTTTGAGCGCTTAAAAAGCAAGCTGGGTGATGAAGGCTTGTTCGATGGCGAACGCAAGCGCGATTTACCCTTGCTGCCCAAACAGATCGGCATTGTCACTTCACTGCAAGCAGCTGCTTTACGTGACGTATTGCGTACGCTGAGCAATCGCATGCCTAATGTGCCTGTTATTTTGTATCCCACGCCTGTGCAAGGTGAGGGCGCAGGGCAAAAGATTGCGGCAGCCATCCGCGCCGCAAGTGAACGAGCTGAATGTGATGTGCTCATCGTGTGTCGTGGCGGCGGTAGTATTGAAGACTTGTGGGCTTTTAATGAAGAAGTTGTGGCGCGCGCCATTGCCGATAGCCATATCCCTGTGGTGAGCGGAGTGGGGCATGAGACCGATTTCACCATCGCTGATTTTGTGGCTGATTTGCGTGCGGCCACGCCCACTGCTGCCGCACAAGCGGTCGTCCCAGATCGTCAGGTTTTACGGCAGCAAGTGGCGCAACAAAGCCAACGACTGAATCGTGCTGTGACGCGGCGTTTAGAGCAGGCCATGCAGCAGGTCGATATGGCGCAGCGTCGTTTAGTACATCCTGCGCAGCGGATTGAAGTGCAATCGCAACGATTAGTTGCTGCGCAGCAGCGACTAAAACTATCGTTTGTGCGCATCGTCCAACAGCAACAGTGGCGTTGGCACGGAGTGCATCAGCGTTTTCAAAGTCAGCGTCCGCACATCGAGCAAATGCAAACCCAGATCGATCATCAACACACCCGCTTGGGTTCGGCGATGCAACGCGCTTTGCAGCAACAAGCAACTCGCCTAGCCGCAACTCAACAGTATTTGCAGCACCTCGACCCGCAAAAAGTCCTCTCACGTGGATACAGCCTAGTGCGTGACGCGCAGGGCAACATTGTGTCCAATAGTGAGCAATTAGCATTAGGGGAAGCAGTGGACATCACCTTTGCGATGGGGGGCGTGGTGGCCACCGTGCAGGAAAAACGTCTGGTTCACTCGGACTAATCAGTTAAAATCTGCGGCTATTTTTAACCCCCGACAAGCAGTGGAATCATGCTCAAACAAATCGCTCTAAAGGTTGACGTTGAAACGTTTCGTGGTGCCCGTGAAGGTGTGCCGCGTTTGGTTGATGCGTTGCAGCGTCATCATGCGCAGGCTACTTTTTTCTTTTCACTGGGCAGCGATCACTCAGGGCGCACCATCAAACATCTGTTCCGTTCTGGGTTTATCAACAAGGCAAAACGCATCTCGGCGTTTCAGCATTACGGCCTCAAAACTTTGATGTACGGCACGTTTTTGCCAGGGCCGAACATCGGCGAAAAATGCGCAGACACATTGCGTGCTGTGCGTGATGCGGGCTTTGAAGTGGGGGTGCGTTGCGATAATCGTTTGCGTTGGGAAGGCCAAGTCGTGTGGCAGGATGAAAAATGGACACAACGCGAGATGGATCGCGCTGTTGATAGTTTCACACGCATTTTTGGTGATGCCCCTAAAGCCCATGCCGCAGCGGGTTGGCGCACCAACCGCTTCGGTTTGCGCCATACCCAGCATCTAGGTATGGAATACAGTTCCGACACTCGCGGCACCCACCCCTACATGCCAACATGGGATGCGGAGATCATCGCCTGCCCGCAATTGCCCACTACGCTACCTACGCTAGATGAACTGATCGGCCGTGACGGCATCACGCTTGAGAATGTCGCTCAGCACGTGTTGTCTTTGACGCAGGCTGGTTGTGAGACAGGGCATGTATTCACCTTGCGCGCTGAATTAGATGGCCAAATATGGCTGCCGATTGTTGAGCAACTGTTACAAGGTTGGAGTGAGCAGGGGTATGAGTTAGTTTCGCTCAAACACTATTTGCAAAACTTTACTGTCCCTGAACTACCTCGCCACGAAGTTAAATTTGCTACGGTAGAAGGCCGCATCGGCAAATTGGCGGTGCAAGTCTAATCACGCCAACAGGGTGAGCATGAACGATACGCTCCAATCTGACGTGCAGTATCCCGTGCGGGCATGGCGTTGGGGCGTCCCGGTTGTTTCCTTCGTCTTGGCACTTTTTGTTTTGTTTTCGGGGACGAATACGGCGCTGTTCTTGGCCATCAATCAGGCAGCTAACACATTGGGCGATGGTTTTTGGAGCCATGTCACGGTGCTGGGCGATACCGCTGCCTTATTGTTGATCTTGCTGTTTTGTGGGCGCAGACCGCAATTGGTTTGGCAGTTCTTCATCGCAGCTTTGTTGGCCATCCTTTGGACGCAGAGCATGAAGGGCCCATTGGGCGTGTTGCGTCCCCCAGCGATTTTGAGCAGTGAGCAGTTTCACTTGATCGGCACCCTGTTCCAAAACAATTCTTTCCCATCGGGTCACACCACCACTACTTTTCTGGTGATAGGCGTGTTGTGTCTGCAACGATTTACAGCCTCTATCAAGTTGCTATTGCTGTTACTTGCGATCTTGGTCGGCTTGTCACGCATCGCTTGTGGTGTGCATTGGCCATTAGATGTGCTGGGTGGGGCATTCGGCGGTTGGATGGCCGCTGTCATCGGGCAGTGGTTATCACTTCGCTGGCGCATCGGTTTGCATGATTACGTGCAACGGGCATTAGCCATATTGTTGTTGGCTGTCGCGCTGTGGATGATCGTGCGTCCTGCGCATGAGTTTCCCATGACACAACCCTTTCAGGTAACCCTAGCCCTTGCCGCCATCTTATGGTCTGGCAGAGGAATGTGGCGCTTATTTAGCTTTAAACGCTAAAGGAAAGCGCTATCGTGTCGATACCTGTTCCGAGGTGTCGAACAATGGGAGTGCCAATGTCTACAACAGAATCTAATGCATTGAATCAATGGGTAGCAACCCTGTCTGCCGCAGACCTCCCCGTCTTGAAGCAGACTGCGCGCGCCTTGGCGACCCTGCATGAAAATGAGAGCAAGCTGAGTGCGCGTGGGGTGGCGGATGTGATCGCTGCCGATCCGATGTTGACCGTGAAGTTATTGCGTTACTTGCAGCTTCACAAGCATAGAAGCCAAACCAACGAAGTGATTCAAGTTGAACAGGCGCTCATCATGTTGGGCGTTGAAACGTTCTATAACAAAGTACCCTCCTCCCCTTTGGTTCAAGAAGCCTTGGCGGGCAAGACCGACGCGCTGATTCATTTACTGCACGTTATTCATCGTAGTCATCGTGCATCTGAATATGCGATGGATTGGGCGATTCGTTTGAGTAATTTGCACTATGAAGAAGTTCGAATCGCCGCGTTGCTGCATGATCTCGCCGAAATGTTGATGTGGAGTTTTGCACCCCAAGACATGCTCACGATCTATGCCATGCAAAAAGAAGACAAGAGCTTACGCAGTCGCGCTGTGCAGGAACAAGTGCTTGGGTTTGCATTGGGTGATCTACAAAAGGCGCTGGTCAAAGAGTGGGGACTACCCGAGTTGTTGTTGAATCTGATGGACGACGGAAATTCAAAGCAGATTAAAGTCCGAAACGTGGTTTTGGCGGTGAATTTGGCGCGCCACTCCGCGAACGGTTGGAATGACGCGGCACTGCCGGACGACTACAAAGAATTGGGTGAATTGTTGCGTATTCCTGCTACCGATGCGATGGTGCTCGTTGTCCCAGATGAAGGTGCAGCCTGCGACCTAAGCAAGCCGCACTAAATTACACATTCTGTAATGCCAGCTCAATCTTGGCATCGGCCTCAGAGGCCAAAGCAATTAACTTCGCATCCCCCAGCACAGTCATCATGCCTGTAGGTTTGGCAAACTCGATAGATTGCTTACCTGGCGCAACTTCACGAATCACCGCGTTGCAGGGCAACAAACTTGTCACATCGCTATTCGCAGTCACCGCCTCGTAAGCCAACACGGGGTTGCATGCCCCCAAAATCACCGTTGGAACAATTTCTTTCCCCGTCTTATCTTTGATGCGCGTGTGCATGTCGATACGTGTCAGCACACCAAAACCTTGTGCCGCCAAAGCCTTGGTAGCGCGGTCGATAGCGTTGTCGAAAGTGTCGGCGATCTCGCGTTTGAAATTGATGCTCATGGTGGGCTCCTGATAAATATTAGAGAGTTCTAATTTACTTGGTTTCGATGAGGCGAGCAACCTGTCCTGTTAGATCTGGCGATAAGCAGTCGATCTCGATGCTGTCCGGCATTGACCTCAACCAAGTGAGCTGGCGTTTAGCTAATTGGCGTGTGGCGGCGATGCCTTTCTCGGATAGCTCTGTTTTTGAAATTTCACCTTCCATGAACTCCCACGCTTGACGATAGCCCACGCAGCGCATCGAAGTCATGTCGCGGTGCAACTCGTACTTGTCGCGCAGATTTTTTAATTCATCCATCAATCCATCTTTCAGCATCTGCTCGAAGCGCACCGCGATGCGTTGGTGCAGCACCGAGCGGTCAGAGGGGATGAGGGCGATGGGCAGAAGGTTGTAGGGCAGGGGATTTTGTTCTTGATGTTTGATGAGTTCCGACATCGGCTTACCTGATACTAGGAATATCTCCATTGCACGTTGCACACGCTGCGTGTCGGTTGGATGCAAACGTGCTGCCGTCTCCGCATCCACCTGTGCCAACTTGGCGTGCAGATGTTCGATGCCGTGTTGGGCGATCTCCGCATCCAGTTGTTCACGCAACGCGGCGTCCGATTGCGGTAAGGGACTCAACCCTTCGCGCAATGCTTTGAAGTACAACATCGTGCCGCCTACCAACAGCGGTATCTTGCCGCGCGCCGTGATGTCCGCCATCAAGCGCAGCGCATCTTTGCGGAAAGCCGCAGCGGAATACGCTTCGGTCGGATCGATGATGTCGATGAGGTGATGTGGTGCGCGGGTGAGTGTGGCGGCATCCGGCTTGGCCGTGCCGATGTCCATATCGCGGAACACCAGCGCGGAATCCACACTGATGAGTTCCACGGGCATACGTTGCACCAGCTCGACAGCCACGCCCGTCTTGCCGCTGGCGGTAGGGCCCATGAGAAATATTGCGGGTGGTAATTTGTTCATTTTAATAAGTTGGTAGAGAACAAAACACCCTCCCCCATGCAGGGGGAGGGTGGGGGTAGACACTGCGAGCTTCCGAAAACTTCTACCCCCATCCTAGCCTTCCCCCTGCATGGGGGAAGGGACGAGAGAGGGGCTGACGGATAGAGCCATGCGTTCATTCCAACTCCTCATCGCGTGTCTCATGCAACATCAACACCGCCATCACGCTGATGGCCGCCGCGACGGAGATATAGCCGCCCACCCATGCCAAGCCGCCCATCAACACCAACTTTTGCGCGATGAAAGGGGCGAGTGATGCACCGAGGATGCCGCCCAAGTTGTAAGCCGCACCTGCGCCTGTGTAGCGCACGGCGGTGGGGAAGAGTTCCGGTAGCAACGCGCCCATCGGCGCGAAGGTCGCACCCATCAAGAACAGTTCGAGCGAGAGGAAAGCTGTGATGAGCACAGGCGAACCGCTACCCAACATCGGCTCCATCAAAAAGCCCGACAGCAAGGCCGCGCTACCCGCCACGATCAACACCGGACGACGACCAAAACGGTCCCCCGCCCATGCAGACAGTGGCGTGGCCGCCGCCATGAATAACACCGCGACACACAACATCTGTAGGAATTCGGGGCGCGGTATGTGAAGCGTGCTCACGCCGTAACTCAACGAGAACACAGTAGAGATATAGAACAGCGCGTAACACACCACCATCACCAATGCGCCCAATACCAAGGGCTTTGCATGATGTTGAAACACTTGCGTAAAGGGCATTTGTTTTTTGTTCGAACTTGCTACTTTCTGCTCGTTGAATACTTCTAATTCATTAGACGCAGCGGCATTCCCTCCCCCATGCAGGGGGAGGGCTAGGGTGGGGGTAGAAGCTGTGGAACTCGCCGACTCTACCCCCATCCGAGCGTGTGTTGTCGGCGCTTCAGCGCCGCAAGGGGGAAGGTGCATAAGGTGCGCAGAATGAGCAGCTTGTTGCGCCTTCAGAAACACCGGCGTCTCCGTCAATTTCAGCCGCACATAAAGCCCCACCATCACCAGCAATGCACTGGCGAGGAAGGGGATGCGCCAACCCCATTCGCGGAATTCAGCATCGTCCAGCCATTGCGACAGCAACAGGAAACTACCCACCGCGAACAAGAAACCGATAGGTGGCCCCAACTGCGGGAACATGCCGAACCAACCGCGCCGACCTTTGGGTGCATGCTCCGCCGCCAGCAAAGCCGCACCACCCCATTCACCACCGAGGCCGATGCCTTGCCCGAAGCGCAACAGACACAGCAACGCAGGTGCTAGCCAGCCCACCATCTCGTAACTGGGTAACAAGCCGATCAACATCGTAGAGATACCCATCACCAGCAACGAGGCTACCAATGTTGTCTTGCGCCCGATGCGATCACCGAAGTGGCCGAACAAGAATGCGCCGAAGGGGCGCGCGATGAAGGCGATGCCGAAGGTGAGGAAGGCGTTCAGTGCCTGCGCAGTCGGGTCGCTGTTGGGAAAGAAGATCGGCCCGATCACCATCGCCACGGCGAGGCCGTAGATGTAGAAATCGTAGAACTCGATGGCGGTGCCGATGAAGGAGGCAAAGGCGATGCGGGTGGTGGAAAACGAAGTATTCAAGGTATCAATGGATGAACGATAAGTTGTTGTGTAACCGTTTGCACAAAGTCTTTCATTCCATCGGTTAGATTCTTTCGTTGTGTTGCTCGCGAATGAAGTTCCATCAATACAACTGCATTTCGCTGTGCTCTTCTATCTTTCAGATTAACTTCATCAAAATCAGGAATGATGCTTCCGTTGTCAGCAATGGTGGCTAGGATAGGCCGCCATTTATTAGCATGATCGTCATCAGCGCCAGCAAAAACATACACTGCCGCAGCTGCAATTGCATCTGCGATTTGAATGCCATGCGTAAGTTTTGAATCTAAGAATTCGATCGGGCCTGATAGATTAAATGTTATGGGATGTTTTTTTCCGAAGGCCTCGCTGAATACTTTATCTTCACGTCCAATCATTGCATCAAACAGACTATGTTCATGTTGAAGTGGTTTTGACGGGTCACATATGGCGGTTAACTGATCAAATTCAGCCCCCCAATTTGCGAGCGAAGTAAAGAGTGCTGAGCTTGTGAGATCGAGAATCCACTTGCCAACCCCAGCGTCACTAAGTGACGCGAGTTCAGTAGCTATGTCGTTTGCCCGACATTGGGCAAACTCTCGAATTTGACCGATTATTGGCGAATTATCAGGGTGGGTTGAGGAGGAGAAGATGTTTGCCAACATTGTTTCATCCTTTGTTCGCATCAATTCCTCAAATTCGCGAAATATATCTTCAGCTCCTGCGCCACGTGCAACAAATTCGACGTAGAGAATATTGGAAATAAAACGGTGAAATCCAATGCCATAAAACAATGAGTTAATTTCGGAGAAGCAAGGTTCAAAGATGTACTCAAAGAGTTTGCAAGCGAGAGCATATTTCTTGTCAGAAATTGATACTTTTAGACGTCCTTCAAAGTGTTGGAAGATTTCGTCAATGGCTTTTCTGCCCTTGTTAAATTTAACAAGATTGCTGCCTTTCAATTCTCCGTTTTGAATCCCATATTTTTTTATTAATTCTTTAACAAATATTTTCGCCTCATCATCATCTGTGGCTACTGAAGCATAGGCAAAGAAATTTTGATGAGGATGGAGAAGGTTGTTTCCAGTAAAGCCAGATTCGTCAAAATAAATTCGTTGGGCCATTTACTTCCCTCTCATAAACATTGCATCCAACTCATCCACCGTAATCTGGAACCAAGTCGGTCTGCCGTGGTTGCATTGGTCGGCGCGTTCGGTCTGTTCCATCTCGCGCAGGATGGCGTTCATCTCGGGGAGGCTGAGTTGTTGGTTGGGGCGCACGGCGGAATGAGTTGCAGAAATTTAACCAACCTGTTCGAGCAGCTTGCGGATTTGCGCATGCAATTCGTTTAAGTCGGTGTGGATGGTCTTCCAGACGATCTCCAAGTCAACCTTGAAGTAGCCATGCGAGACGCGGTTGCGCATGGTGTAAATGACTGACCACGGCACTTCGGGGTGGGCTGCGGCGAATTGGGCGTGATGGCGTTCGATGTTGCGGGCGGCTTCGCCGAGGATTTCAAAATTGCGGATGACTGCGTCCTGAGTCTTTCTGTCTTCGAGGAAGGCGACCTCGTCCATATCTGCAACGTATTCATGGATACGTTCGATGGCCTCGACGATGTGGCCGAGATAGTCCGGTATGCGCAGGGTGTCCGCTTTGCTCATACCGCGACGGCTTCCGCCATCACTTGGGCGCGGAATTTTTCGGGCAGCGCGTTCGGGGTCAGCACATCCACGCCGACATGCAACAGTCTCGCCACTTCAACCTGAATCTTTGCGATGTCCATCAGCGTGGTTTCTGCTGTTGGTTCGACCAGCAGGTCTAGGTCGCTGTCTTCAGTGTCGTCACCGTGCAAGGTAGAGCCGAACACGCGTACATTGAGCACGCGATGACGTGCAGCGATTTCGCGGATCGCTAGTCGGTGTGTTTGGAGTGCAAGTGATGGACGCATTTTTTAATGGGTTTGCTGTATGGGGCGGATGGATTATATCCAAGGCGCGGGTGAATGGTTTGACAGACGTGTGAAACCCAATCACTTCCCGCGCATAAACATCGCATCCAACTCATCAACCGTGATCTGGAACCACGTCGGCCGCCCGTGGTTGCACTGGTCGGCGCGTTCGGTCTGTTCCATCTCGCGCAGGATGGCGTTCATCTCGTGAAGATTGAGTTGCTGGTTGGCGCGCACGGCGGAATGGCAGGCGAGGGTGGCGAGTAATTCGTTGCGTCGTTCGGTGAGGGCGCGGCTGGCACCGAAGTCACGCAGTTCGTGCAGTACTTCTTTGGCGGCGGCTTCGGCTTTGGATTGCTTCAACATGGCGGGCATGGAGCGCACGGCCAGTGTGGTGGGCGAAAGCGGGGCGATGTCGAAGCCGAGTCTCAACAAGGCATCCTGTTCGTCTTCCACGGTGGCGACATCCAAGGTGTCCGCCGTGAAGCTCACTGGGATGAGCAGGGGTTGCGTCGGCATCTGCTGTGCGTCGAAGGCGGTCTTGAGTCGTTCGTACACGATGCGTTCATGTGCGGCGTGCATGTCCACCACGATGAGGCCTTGTTGGTTCTGCGCGAGGATGTAGATGCCGGAGAGTTGGCCGAGGGCGAAGCCTAGGGGGTGCTCTTGTTGTAGGTCGGGTTTTAACCCGACTGGTTGCTGTCGGACTGAAGTCCGACCTACATCAGCGGCATTTTGATCGAGCAAGCCGACGTTGTTCGTTTGTGATTCCCATACGCGATAAGTCGCTTGTTGTTCGGCTGCGCCGAAGCGGATGGGTTGTTGTTCCGCAAAATAGGGCGCGCGAGTTTCTTCAACTTCGGTAGGTGTTGCTTCAGCCGTGGAGGATGATTGTTTCATCGTCGCACTCAACGCATCTTGCAGCGCATGGAACACGAACTGGTGGATGCCTTGGCTTTCGCGGAAGCGCACTTCGCTCTTGGCGGGATGGACGTTCACATCCACCAGCTCCGGCGGCATCTCTAGGAACAGCACGAAGGCGGGATGACGTTGGTGGTGCAAGATGTCTTGATAGGCCTGACGCACGGCATGCATCAATACTTTGTCGCGCACGAAGCGGCCATTGATGAAGAAATATTGTTCGTCGCGCGTGGATCGGGAGTAGGCGGGCAAGGCGGCGATGCCGTACAGATGCAGGTTGGCGATCTGGCGTTCTACGGTGACGGCGTGTTGAGAAAATTCTGCACCGAGGAGCGCAGAGACCCTCACCCCTAGCCCCTCTCCCGCCTGCGGGAGAGGGGAGTCGGTTTCCCTCTCCCGCAGGCGGGAGAGGGATTGAGGGTGAGGATTGTTCGGTGAAGCAGCCAGCTGCCAAACCATCCGTCCATTGTGTTGCAAGGAGAACGCCACATCCGGCCGCGACAAGGCGATGCGTTTGAATGTCTCTTCGCACCATGCGTATTCGGTGTTCTCACTCTTCAGGAACTTGCGGCGTGCGGGGGTGTTGAAATACAACTCGCGCATCTCGATGCTGGTGCCGTGCGCATGGGCGGCGGGTACGGCATCACTTTGTGTGCCATCCATCGTGTCTATCTTCCATGCGTGTGCCGCATCCGCTGTGCGGCTGGTGAGGGTGACTTGCGCCACCGCCGCCATACTCGCCAAGGCCTCACCCCGGAATCCCATGCTGGCAACGCGCTGCAAGTCGTCGAGTGAGGCGATCTTGCTGGTGGCGTGGCGCATCAAGGCCAAAGGTAATTGGGCTTGGGCGATGCCGCCGCCGTTGTCGCGCACGCGTAGCAATTTGATGCCGCCGTTCTCCAAGGTCACCGCGATGTCCGTTGCCCCTGCATCGAGGCTGTTTTCCAACAGTTCTTTGAGGGCAGAAGCAGGCCGTTCGATGACTTCGCCTGCGGCAATCTGGTTGATAAGGAGGTCGGGGAGGAGTTGGATAGAAGGCATGCGCGGATTATAGCGGAAGCCCGTTAGATCTAAGCGCCAAGGGTGCGACATCATGTCGCATTCCATTCTGCGAAGAACGGATTTACATTGCGCATCGCCAAGTCAGCAAGCCCGTACGCCTCCTCCCAGAACGCTGTTTTGTACGAAGGCTGACTTGGTTTTTCACCCTCTCGAAAATTTCCACTTTCAGCGATTTTCCGAAATGGATGGGGATACCCTGCGACATTTTGCCGCGCGACATCATGTCGCATTCACAGGCTTTCTCTGTGGTTTTAGCATGCGCCCCGTTTTGCTTTATCGTCAATGTAAGAGGGGAGTATATGAATAAGAAGATTGTTGCCATGAGCGCGATGTCGCTCGTGTTGTCTGTGTCGTTTTCTGAGGTGGTGTTTGCTGAAGCCGTGACTTCAGTTGTGCCTGTGAGCGATGCGCCTCAAGTCGCTCCTGCGACCCCTGATGCACCTTCCGTGGCGGACACGGGTAAGGGTGGGGCCACTAAAAAAATGTTGGGTGAAGTGGTCGTCACATCAACAACGATCGATGATCGTTTCGAGTCTAAGCGTGGTGAAGCGAGTAACGTCAGCAACATCAGCGGCAGAAAAGTGGATGAAGAACACGGCAAGAATATCGTGGACGTGCTGGAGTCGATTCCGGGTGTGACAGCGGAAGTGCAAAGCGGTGACTCGGTGAAGATCATGTTGCGCGGTGTGGAAGCGCAACGTTACATGGGTGAAAAACCGGGCGTGGCCATCGTGATTGACGGTGTGCCTGTGTTGGAGCGTACCGGTCGCGTGAACATCGACCTCGACAACATCGATTCCATCAAAGTGATCAAAGGTGGCGCATCTTATCTATTTGGTGAAGATGCACTTTCCGGCGCGGTCATCATCACCACCAAGCGTGGCGCGAAGATGGCGGGTTACACCGTGAGCACAGAAGTGGGTAGCTTCGGTTATAAAAAGGGGTTGGCACGGGCTGGTTTCACGAAAGGTGACTTTGTAGGCCATATCCAAGCGAGCAAAGCTTCAGCGGATGACTACTATGACCAAGGCGCTTATTCGAGACAGTACGTGGATGGAAAACTTCAGTATCTGATTGACGATACGAGTGATGTTACTTTCGGTTTTGAGAATTCGAAGCGAGCCAAAGATAGTCATGGTTCGGTACGGGGGGTGACGCAAGCGTTGATCGATCCACGAAGTGCATCGGCGACTGCAGGCAAGGACTATGCGCGCAAATATGATATTCAATTGGATAAGCTCAATTTGGCTTATGCAAAGGATTTCGGCGATGCATCCAATCTATTGGTGAACACCTATTCGTTCACTGATCACACCTATGGCTGGTCCAATCCTAGTGGCTTTTTGCGCAACGCGAGTTGTCCAAACACCAGTGTTGCCGCATTACCTAGCTGCAATATGTCAAACATCGCTGATGCCTATGTTAGTGGAGTAGACACCAAGCAAGTTCAACGAGGGGTGAAGGCTGAATTGCGTAAGGGTGGAGAAAAAGTTGGTTTGATGAGTGGTCTAGATTTTCAGCATTTCGAGGAAAAATCAGTCTCGACTAACTTGGTGGATTACACCTCACGAAATACCGCTGTAGGAGCCGCCAATCCACTTAATCTGGCAGGTACAGTGACAAGTGACAATCTTTCTACGTCAAACACAAAGGCGCTCTATGGTGAGTTCAAGTGGCAATTTGCAGAGGCCTTGACCGCAACATTTAACGCACGGTACGACAACATCCTAGCGAAGTATTCCAGCAATATTCCGCTGACCGCCACGCAAATCGCACAAGGAAGATCGACGACAGGTCAGAAGACATTCAATGTCTGGTCTGAGCGTGCAGGTTTGAACTACGCTTTGGCGGAGGATCGCGAGGTGTACTCCAATATCTCCACTGGCTTCCGTGTGCCTACATTGAGTCAACTCTACGGAGGAACGATTTCTCCTACCGGGTCAGTCGCTGCCAATCCAGACTTGAAGCCAGAACATTCCATCAACTACGAGATTGGGGTGCGCGGCAAGGCTGAATTGATGGGCGTACCGCTGGATACAGATGTTGCTATTTTCCAACTTGATCGTAACGATTTCATCCTGAATACAGGGGGGCAATACCAAACATCCCCAACGGGTGTTACCGAGCAATACCAGAACATCGGTGGTGTTCGAAATCGCGGCTTGGAATTGGGCGCAAAGACAGACTCGCGTGACACATGGTCTGGTGATTTGGCGTACACCTATTTGAAAGCTGTGTTCACCCGCAATGATACATATTGGATGTCGATGGGAACCCGCAGTGTGCCTCTGCCTTCGGTGCTCTACAACAACACGGGCAAGACAGTGCCACGTTCACCCGCACACAAGCTCAACTTGACCTCACGTTATCGCGCAACGTCAGCACTATCTTTCACGGGCGAGATGAATGCGCAATCGGGTAGTTATGCAGATGAAGTGAACGTGGTGTGGATCGGTGGTCGTACCGTGTTCAACCTCACTGCGAATTACGATGTAAAAACGGAGGGTGGGTTCAAGTGGGCGGCATTCGCCCGTTTGGATAACGTCTTCAATCGTTACTACTACTCCACCATTCGTGGTTCGTCGGATAGCAATGGCGATGGTGTCTATAACGCAGAAGACCCTTCCATCACAGTGAATCCAGGCCGTGTATGGACAATGGGTGTCTCGGCCAAATTCTAAGGAGACACCGATGAAAACGAACTCGATTTTGATGGGGATTTTGCTTGCTTCGATTTCCGTCGCTCATGCCGCCGAACACCCCATGGCTGCTTCTGGGGTGATGCCGGCGGGGCACGACCATGCTGCAATGGCTGGCGCAATGGGCATGGAAGGCATGGGCAGGCCAAGGGCTTGGACTGAGCTACCACTCTTAAAGACCAAGATGAGTGGCGCTAATCGTGAGAATACGGTCATCAGTATTGCTCCGCAGAACATTGTGGCGGCCAATATTGATGCGTATTCCAACAATCTGAAAGATGAGAACGCACATCGTCAGTTGCCGATGGAGATGGCAGGCGCAAAGTTGGATAAGCCTGCCACGGGTGGCTTTCAGATGTTGACGGCGCGGGAAGAGCAAGCGGAGTCTGTGCGTGTGGCATCCACTGTGTATTACTTCGGTGAACGTGGTGCGAAGAATCCTACAGAGATGTTCATGCAACAGAAGAACGAGTTGGAGATCATCCCGCAACCGTATCCGCGTGAGCATTCCCGTTATCGCGCCAATGAAGATTGGAAGTTCCTCGTACGTTTCAATGGTCAACCGTTGGTGAATCAAAAGGTGAAACTTGAGACATCGAACGGCAGCAAGGTTGAGGCACTGACGGATGCGGCAGGTGTACTCAATCTGCACATCCCCGATGACTTTAAGCGTGTAGAAGAAAAGAAAGAAGGCGCGGGCCACGATCACGGTATGCGTCGCGGTGCAGACCTTGTGGTGGCGACGGAATATGTCGATGGCGGCAAGACCTATCTGACCGCATTCAACAGCGCTTATGGTGAAAATGCCTACGACAAACGCAATCTGGCAATGGGTTTGGGATTTGCTTTGTTGGGAATGATGGGCGCTGCGCCGTTGCTACGTCAAAAAAAGACGGAAAAGAAACCTGCTCAAGCAGCATCGGATAAGAAAGAGGAGGTGTGACATGTTGAAGAGCCTATTCCCAACCTTGGGTCGTTTCCGTTTCACTGTGCAGATCATCATGCTATTCGTCACCGTCTATGGCGGTGCGTTGTTGGGTAGTTATACGGTGGATCGTGTCTCGCAAGCTTTGCCTTCTTTGTCTTGCGCGTTCGACAAGATGACCGGCGACCACTGCATTCTTATCGTAAATCAACATCAGTTGCATCACCGTGTAGGCGAGGCGTTGGCGAATGCCAAGAACATCACCTTGAAGGTGTTCATTCCGACCTTGATGTCGGTCGGTATCTTCTTCATGTTCTTCTTCTTTTTGAACAAAGCATTCTGTGGCTGGGTATGCCCTATGGGGACGGTGCAGGAGTTGCTCAGAAAGATCGGCCTCTTCTTCAAGCGCCCGCTACATCAGTTCGAGCCGGGTAATGTGGGGCGTGTGCGTCCGGTGAAGTGGTTGATGTTGTTGGTGTTGGTGCTTGGTTTGCCGTTGCTGGCAGGGATGGGCGTGGCATCCAACGAGCTGGGAGATCCGTTCTGCCAAGTCTGTCCTTCGCGTGTCGTCACGACTTTGCTGACAGCAGACACCGAGCAGATCGCCGTGCGTACAGGTACGAACATCAATTTCTTCTTGGGCGCGTTGGGTAATGCGATGTTCGGTTTCATCATCATCGCAGCCCTTGCAGTACGCCAACCGTTCTGCCGCATCTGCCCCCTGTTGTCTTGGAATGCGCTGTTTCAAAAACTGTCGCCGATGAAATTGGTGAAGGTGGATTCGCACGAGAAGTGTGAGAAGTGCGGTGTGTGCGAGAAAGCATGCCCCATGGATATTCACGAGATCGGTACCGAGTTCGGCAAGAAAGCGTTCCACGAAGATTGCACCTTGTGCGGGCGCTGTGCTGAGTATTGCCCAGATGATGGCGTGATCCAGATCAAGTTTTTCGGTATCGCTCTGTTCAAATCTTCACGTGATTACTACAAGGCGCGTGTGAAGCATGAATCGCCAGAAGGTACGAAAAAGAAGCGCGTGATCCCTATCATCGCTAAACCGACCTCTAACAATGGATGATTTTCTCAATCCAGCATTGATTCCCCAGCAGACCACGCTGTTCACCGTGTGGTTGCTGGGCGCTTCATTGGGGCTGACTGCGTGTACGGCGACCTGTCTGCCTTTCATGGGGACTTGGGTGTTGGGACGCGGCGGCACACAGATGCAGGCTTTGCGGGACACGGGATTGTTCGTCTCGGGGCGTATCTTGGCCTATACCATGCTCGGTGCGATTGCAGCGGCAGCGGGGGCATGGTTGTCGCAAGTGATGCGCGGCGGGACGGGAAATCTGGTCATCGGTTTTGCGTCTATCGCAGCGGGTGTTTGGCTGTTGCGTTCCGCCAAGCCGCACTCACCTTGTGGCGTGGCACGTAGTGCTGGGGGGGCGCCTCCTTTGCTACTCGGCTTCTCTTTGAGTCTTACGCCTTGCGCACCATTGGCCTCTCTGCTCGCCGTGTGTGCGGCAGCGGGGAGTATTAAGTTAGGCATGGCGAACGGTGTTGCATTCGGTCTGGGGGCAGCGTTGACTCCCTTGCTGATACTATTGCCGCTTATCAGTTTGTTTGGAAAAAGCCTGCGCGACAACCGCGAATGGATTACGCGTTGGATTCGTTGGGGGGCAGCAGCCGTGCTGATCTTGTTGGGCTTGCGCCGGATATTCTTGGTGCTTTGAGATTCAATATTCTTTGTGGTTATCTATGAAACGTCTTGTACCAGCCGTCTTTGTTTTGTCTTTACCTTGTGTCGCCTATGGTGAAGAACCCGTTACGCTAAAGGAGGTCAACGTCACCGCGAAGAGTGTTGACGTGGCCGAGCGTCGTGACGCAACTTCTCAGAAAGTGATTATGGATCGCAAAGAGATCGAGAATCTCGGCGTGATGACCATCGGTGAGGTGTTGGGGAAATTGCCCGGTGTCGAGGTGCAAGGGGATACGCAACGCGCACGTGGTATGTCGCGCGATTCGGTGCAGATACTCATTGATGGTGAGCGCCCAGCTGGGGGCTCGCGTATGGTGGCTGGCGTGATCGGGCGTTTGCCTTCGGGAGATTTGGAGCGCGTCGAAATATTGCGCGGTTCGTCGGCGGAATATGGCGGTGCTTCATCCGTGACCGTGAACTTGGTGATGAAGAAGGCGCTATCCAAGCGCACGACATCACTGAAGGCGGCAGGGGGCTTTCGTGGAAGCGAGCCGACTGGGCAGATGACGTGGACAGAGAGCGGCGGCGAGGGCGGCTTTGGCTGGTCCTTGCCCATCACGCTGAATCTGCATCGCAATCCGACTCAAGGCACGACTGAACGACAAGCTTTTCCGAATGGCGTGCGCAACGTCTGGCAACAGGAGCGTGATGAAGGTTTGTATACCTTCCGCGAGTTCGTGTTGTCCCCACGTATGACGTGGAAAGACAGCGGCGATAGCCTGACCATTGCGCCCTTGTTCTTTGATGGATTGGGTAAACGTAATAGTGACACGACATCGACAGACCTATTGCTGCCCGCATCGGATACGCGCAGCAGCCGTGAGACCAACAATCGCCGTATGTTGCGTTTACGCGCGGATGGGGAAAAAAATCTGAGCGGTGCCAAACTGACTGCGCGCATGTCTTTGAATCAGGGGAATCGTACTGTTGATCTAGTGCGTGAATCCACGGTGGCGAACGTGGTGAGTACCGCGACCGAACATTCCAGTGGCAAGGAAACCGAATACAACCTGGCGCTACGCCTCGATAAGCCGATAGGTGAACATCTGTTGGCGGTGGGGCTGGAGCATATCAATCTGCGTCGTAACGATGAACAGAGTTTTGGCGGTAGCTTCGTGGGCGCTTCGACTAGCGAAGCCAGTGAGCGTCATAGCATTGTCTGGGTGCAGGACGATTGGTCGTTGCAACAATCAGTGGTGCTCACAGCCGGTGTACGTGGTGAAGATATGCGCCTCGCTGCGGATGGTGTGAGCCAGCAGCACGGACGTCTCTTGCCTTCCATTGCGGTGCGTTGGGAACCTGCTCAACAGTGGCTGTTGCGCTCATCGTTGGGTGCTGGCTTGAAGTTGCCAAGGTTGGATGAGTTGAGCAACACCGTGACACGTAGCATCGCTGCCAATACGCCGCTAGAAGCGGATAGGCGGGGTAATGCGACTCTATCACCTGAGCGTAGCCTGAATTACGAGGCGGTGCTGGAACGTTATCTCGATCAGGAAACAGGTGTCTTTGGGGCGAACCTATATGTACGTTCTACCGAAGATTTCATCGAGCGCCGTGTACAACTAGAAGGCGTGCGCTGGGTGGATCGCCCGCAGAACGAAGGTAAGGCGCTGCATTGGGGTTGGGAGCTGGATGGCAAGGTGCGCACCGATCACTTCGGCTGGAAGGGCGCAACAGTGAAGGCGCATCTCACCTTGCCAAAAGCACAAGTGAACGACACACGTCTGGGTATCACCCGTATGGCACGTGACACGCCGAATTATGTGTTCTCAGCAGGCGTAGATCAAAGCTTGCCGATGTGGCAATCGAGTTACGGGGTGTCTCTGCAGATGTCTGGGCCAAGCAAGACGGACATCCCTAACGAGCAACGCGGAACAACAAATGCCAAAACGACATTGGATGCTTTCTGGTTATATAAATTGAATCCGAAATTCAATCTGCGCCTGAGCGGACAGAACTTATTCGAGGCTAAAACGGTACGCGAGACCGTGTATTTGAACGGCGCGGACACCTACCAACTTCGCACAGAGGAAAACGGATTCCGTGCTTTGTTGGTCACGTTGGAGGGGCGCTGGTAGCATGTCGGCCGTCTTGAACATGTTTGGAACGATGCAAATGGTTTCACAATTTTCAAATGAGGCAGAAAAGGCATCACTGAGCGAGCGTTTTGCGGTGTTGGGCTTGGTGGTGTTGCTGCATCTATCGGTGTTCGCAGGGTATCTGCTACAACCTGAATCGCCAGCGGTGTTGGTGAATGAGATGTCGATCTCGTTCGCCAATGTGCAGATGCAACAGGCAGATATGCCGCCAGTCCCAGAGGAAATGCCTAAACCTAAAGCTGTTGAGCCAGAACCAGAGCCAGTGGTTGAGCCTGTGGTGAAGGAGGCTGCGCCCACGACAGTTAAGGAAGTTGCACCGGCCACGCCTGCACCAGTTTCACCGCCTTCTCCTGTGCAATTGGATGCACAGCCTGATTACCGTGCCGATTACTTGAATAATCCGCGCCCAGCTTATCCGATGGTGGCTAGACGTATGGGCTACAACGGTAAGGTGATCTTGAATGTGGAAGTATTGGCGGAAGGTAAGGCAGGGCAGGTGTTATTGCATCAAAGCAGCGGCTACACGATTTTGGATAACTCCGCTGTGCAAACAGTGAAGACGTGGAGATTCTCTCCCGCAAAACGCCTAGGCCAGCCTGTGACGCAATGGTTCTTAGTACCAATCAAATTTTCATTAGAGGATAGCGAAGCATGAGTGATTTTTTTGCGATTAATTCGGGCATCGTATTTGCCACATTGTTGATTTTGATTTTGTTGTCCGTGGTGACTTGGTCGGTCGCACTTTTTAAAGTGTTAAAGCAGTTTCAAGCTAAGAAACAAGATCGGGAATTTATCGAGCGTTTTTGGGCTGCACGCGAGTGGAGTGAGGCTGAGAAAATCGCTCAAGCAGGGCAAGGTGATTTCGCTCATTTGGCACAAGCGGGCTTTGCTGAGTTAAAGACTTTAGGGGAAGTTCAGCAAGACTTGAAACACATGGGTGCGCCCCATGATGTGCTGGAAAGACAGCTTGTTCAACAATTGCAGAATATCCAGCGTCGTCACGAACGTGGCCAAGCGGAGTTGGCGACCATTGGTTCGACAGCGCCTTTCGTTGGGCTGTTTGGTACGGTGTGGGGCATCATGCACGCGCTGCAAGAAATCGGTAAAAGTGGTTCTGCGTCATTGGATGTGGTGGCAGGGCCGATTGGCGAAGCACTTATAGCCACGGCAATTGGTATCGCAGTGGCGTTGCCAGCAGTGCTTTTTTATAACTTCTTCTTACGTCGCTTGAAGGTGCATGTGACGGATCTAGAGAATTTTGCGCACGACTTCATGCGTCTTGCGCAGAAGCACGATTACAAACTGTAGGTCGGGTTTTAACCCGACGACTGGCTGTCGGACTGAAGTCCGACCTACAGATACGATTTGCCGTTCAAGTGGTAGGTGAGGAATAGAAAATGGCTTTCAATAATAATTCTGGCGGTGACATGATGAGCGAGATTAACGTCACGCCCTTGGTGGATGTGATGTTGGTGCTGCTGGTGGTGTTTATCATCACTGCGCCTTTGTTGGCACCGCAATCGCTCAAGATTAATCTGCCCAAGACGGAATCGGTGGTGCATGACGATAAGTTGCAGAAGGTCAGTCTTGCTATTGATTCGAAGGGCGAGGTTTCAATGGAATCGGCACATCTGAGCGATGAGGGCTTGGCGGAAATGTTGAAGAGTCGCGCGGTTGACCCCAACTTTCAGTTGCAGATACAAGCGGATGAAGCGGTGAATTATGGTCGCGTGGCGCAGGTGATGGCGATTGCGCAAAAATCTGGCGTCAGCAAGCTTTCTTTCTTGACGATTACAGGCAAGTAGGCGCACGATTCATTTCAATTGATTTGGTGGTTGGTGATGTTTACCAGCCGTGTTGAGTAGGCTAACAAAGGAGGGTTCATATGAAATCTGTCGTCATCGCAATGTTGTTGGTGTTCGGTGTTTCTGTATCCGGTAGCGTTCTCGCCTGCGAAGGCAGCAAGAGCCACAAGGCTAAGACCAGCACAAGCGCACCCGCTACACCAGCGCCTGCACCAGCAAAGTAGTTCAGTAGAGTATTGCTCAGACGGGGCTTGGGAGACCAAGTCCCGTTTTCTTTGCATGACTTATATGTAAGGGAGCAGTAAACTTGTCGTGCTCTACTAATAACAGTCCAAACATAGGAGATCGCAATGAATCGCAGAGAACTTTTGATCGGCGCTGCTGCAATGGCAGCCACCGCAGTGAGCAGCAAGGCTTTTGCCACAGAACACCAACATGACCATAGCGCTATGGCACACCAACATACAGCTTCCACCCGTAATGAGAAGTTGATCGCTGCCGCCGCAGACTGCGTACTCAAGGCCAATATCTGCCTGCAGCACTGCATTACCTCTCTGGGCGCTGGAGATCAGTCCATGGCTGCTTGCGCGAAGTCGTCCAGCCAAGTTATTGCGATGTGTACCGCTTTGGAGCAGATGGCTGCAGCGGAATCTAAATATCTGCCGCAATTGGCTAAAGTCTGCATGGACGTTTGTAAAGCCTGTGAAGATGAATGCAAGAAGACTGAGAAACATCCAGAATGCAAGGCGTGTATGGAGTCTTGCGCCGCTTGCTACAAAGAATGCAAAGCGATCGCCGCCTGATTTTTAAGGTTAAGCTCAGTTATAATTCTCAAGTTGAATACGCCCAGCTTGTCTGGGCGTTTTTTGGATAGTGCAAACGTTAATAATAGGAAGACTACATGGCTCTAATGATAGGAATCCCCTGTGAAACAGCTGCCGGCGAGAAACGCGTTGCGTCGGTCCCCGAGGTCGTTGAAAAACTCATCAAGCTAGGTTTCAAAGTCGCGGTCGAATCGGGCGCTGGTGATGCGGCCAATTGCAGCGATGACGCTTACCGCGCAGCGGGTGCAGAGATCATCGCGGGGGCAACTCAGTTGTGGGCTAGTTCTGACATCGTGTTCAAAGTGGCTGTCCCGTCTAGTGCCGAAGTCGGCCTGATGCGTGAAGGTGGTGTGTTGATCGGTTTCATCTGGCCTGCGCAGAACCCCGAATTGATGCAACAACTGGCTGCCAAGAAGGCGACCGTACTGGCGATTGACGCGCTACCGCGCATGTTGAGCCGTGCTCAGAAGATGGATGCGTTGACCTCGCAGGCTGGCGTAGCGGGTTACCGCGCGGTTATCGAAGCAGCAAACGTATTTGGTCGCTACTTCAACGGCCAGATCACAGCGGCCGGTAAGGTTCAGCCAGCCAAAGTATTCATCGCGGGTGCCGGTGTGGCCGGTTTGGCCGCCATTGGTACGGCTGCTGGCCTAGGCGCTATCGTGCGCGCCAACGACACTCGTGCCGAAGTGGCCGACCAAGTGAAATCCTTGGGCGGTGAGTTCGTCAAAGTTGAATATGAAGAAGAAGGCGGCGGTGGCGGTGGTTACGCCAAGGTCATGAGTGAAGGCTTCCAGCAGGCACAGCGTGAGATGTACGCCAAGCAAGCGCGTGAAGTGGACATCATCATCACCACCGCATTGATCCCGGGCAAGCCTGCGCCAAGGTTGATCACTGCCGAGATGGTGCAGAGCATGAAGCCCGGTAGCGTCATCGTTGATATGGCGGCTGAACGCGGCGGTAACTGCGAGCTGACCGAGCCAGGCCAAGCCGTGGTGAAACATGGCGTGACCATCGTGGGTTACACCGATCTGAATAGTCGTTTGGCCAAGCAGTCATCCACGCTGTATGGCACCAATCTGTTCCGCCTCACCGAAGAATTGTGCAAAACCAAAGACGGCATCATCAACGTCAACATGGAAGACGATGCGATCCGTGGTTTGACGGTCATCAAAGATGGTGCGGTCACTTGGCCTGCTCCTCCTATCAAGATGCCCGCGGCTAAACCCGCCGCAGCTCCTGTTGCCGCACCTGCTGCAAAGGGGCATGGCGCGAGTGGTGCACCCGCTTCGGCAGGCAAGACGGCTGCGATCTTTGCTGCTGCCGCATTGTTGTTTCTGCTCATCGGCGCGTATGCACCGGCTGCGTTCTTGGGGCACTTCACTGTGTTCGTGTTGGCGTGTTTCGTGGGCTACATGGTGGTGTGGAACGTCACGCCAGCATTGCACACACCGTTGATGAGTGTCACCAATGCGATCAGTAGCATCATCGCCATCGGTGCGCTGGTGCAGATCGCACCTCCGCTGGCGTTTGGTCTGGATCGTCCCGATGCTTGGATCCGCTGGTTGGCAGTGGTTGGTGTCGCGCTGACTGCGGTCAATATGTTCGGCGGATTCGCCGTCACTCGTCGCATGTTGTCGATGTTCCGCAAATAAGGATAAATGAATATGTCTGAAAGCTTGGCAACGGTTTCTTATATTGGCGCGATCATTCTGTTCATCCTCAGCTTGGGTGGACTGTCTAATCCTGAGTCGTCGCGTCGCGGTAATCTCTACGGCATGATCGGTATGACCATCGCGGTGTTGGCGACGGTGTTCGGTCCACGTGTCTCGATGGCGGGCATCCCATGGATCATCGGTGCGATGGTAGTGGGCGGTAGCATCGGTCTGTATGCAGCGCGTAAAGTGCAGATGACGCAGATGCCTGAACTGGTCGCGATGATGCACAGTCTGGTCGGTTTGGCGGCGTGTTTGGTTGGTTTTGCCAATTACATCGATCCGATTGCAGCGTTGAATCTTTCTAGCGCTGAAAAAGCGATTCACGAGATCGAGGTCTATCTTGGCATTCTGATCGGTGCGGTGACTTTTGCAGGGTCACTCATCGCTTTCGGTAAGCTGTCAGGCAAGATTGGCGGCAAGCCACTGTTGCTGCCAGGTCGTCACTTCTTGAATCTGATCGGCCTGCTAGTCGTCATCGTGTTCGGCTGGCAATTCCTCCATGCAGAAACCATCAGTGCAGGTATGTTCGCGCTGACGGTAATGACAGTGATCGCACTGCTATTCGGTATGCACATGGTGCTGGCCATCGGTGGTGCCGATATGCCGGTAGTGGTATCCATGTTGAACAGCTATTCCGGCTGGGCGGCAGCGGCGACTGGCTTCATGTTGAATAACGACTTGTTGATCGTCACGGGTGCTTTGGTAGGTTCCAGTGGTGCCATCCTGTCCTACATCATGTGCCGTGCGATGAACCGCAATTTCATCAGCGTCATTGCTGGCGGATTCGGTTCTGGTGGCGGTAAACCTGCACAGAAGGCCGAGGGTGATGCGCAACCAGCTGGTGAGGTGGTCGCTATCAGTGCGGCAGATACGGCTGAACTGTTACGCGAAGCCAAGAGCGTGATCATTGTGCCGGGATACGGTATGGCGGTGGCGCAGGCTCAACACACGGTCTTTGAGATCACTCAAGTGTTGCGCGAGAAAGGCGTCAACGTGCGCTTCGGCATCCATCCGGTCGCTGGTCGTATGCCGGGTCACATGAACGTGTTGCTGGCTGAAGCTAAAGTGCCTTACGACATCGTGATGGAAATGGACGAGATCAATGCCGATTTCCCTGATACCGATGTCGCCATCGTGATCGGTGCGAACGACATTGTGAACCCAGCTGCGCAAGAAGTACCAGACAGCCCTATCGCGGGCATGCCAGTGCTGGAAGTGTGGAAGGCGAAGACCTCTATCATGATGAAACGCAGCATGGCAACTGGCTATGCGGGCGTGGACAATCCGCTGTTCTACAAAGAGAACAACCGCATGTTGTTCGGCGATGCAAAGAAGATGCTGGACGAGGTCTTGACTGCGCTAAAAGCGTAGCCCAGATTCCCTCCCCCTTGCAGTGGGAGGGGTAGGGAGGGGGTAGAAATGTGGAGACTTCTAGAATCTACCCCCATCCTAGCCTCCCCCCTGCAAGGGGGAAGGAACTGTTGGGGGGGAGTTACACAAAGAGCCGCGCAAGCGGCTCTTTTCATTTGGCAGAACAAATTCCAACCATGCTCCGAGCAGGCTCTCGATCAGATACAGGATGCTGAATATCCTCGTATAGATGAGTTCGCTTAATACGTCTGTAATTTTGCTGCCATAGAATTCACCGTATGTTAATGCATGTGGGGAATGGGCTGGGATGAGCGAGTCAAAACAAATGGTCATTGAGATGCTCTCATTGGTCAATCCGGTTGAGTCTGTCTCGCCAGATTGTGCATTGGAAGATGTTGTCGAATACTTTTCCAATCCGAAGTATTCCAAGTTGCTGTCTTTACCCGTCGTAGAGAACGGCAGGCCTATAGGTGTCCTGAGTCGATACCGTTTTATGGACATCTATCTCAAGCGTTATGCGCGCGAGTTGTACGGTAAGAAAACGATCCGCAACTTCATTAACGCCTCTCCATTATTGGTGGAGTTAGAGCAACCGCTGGCGGAAGCCGCGCAACATGTCTCCGCTAATATGAGATTCCCGTTGACGGAAGATTTTATTGTGACTCGTCGAGGTCGCTACCTTGGTGTGGGATTCGTGATGGATCTTCTAAAGGCGATGGAGCAAAAGATGCGCGCCAACACGGATGAGTTGGAGACGGCTTATACCCGGCTCAAATCGTCGCAAATGGCGTTGGTGCAATCCGAGAAGATGGCTTCATTGGGACAAATGGTGGCGGGTGTGGCGCACGAGATCAACACACCGCTTGGCTATGTACAGAACAACGTCTCAATCGGTCAAGAATTGTTCCTGCAGATTCAAACCATGCTTGCCGAATATGAATCGTTGGTAGACAAACTACTCAACGAACAATCTAGTGAGGAGCAGATCACCACTCAAATGCAACTCGTCGCCGAGATGCGAGGCGATGTGAATACGCAAGAGATGTTGGGGGAGATGCATGGGTTGATGGCTGACTCACTCTACGGGATAGAGCAGATATCTGAGTTGGTGCTTAACCTCAAGAACTTCTCTCGCATGGATGCGGCAGCGACAGATGTAGTGAATGTGAATGACTGCATCGAAAGCGCGCTGAACATTGGGCGTAACGTTCTCAAGAACAAGGTGGAGGTGGTCAAACACTTGGGCGAGTTGCCCTTGATCAGTTGTGCGCCCTCACAGCTCAATCAGGTGTTTCTCAATCTGTTCACTAATGCGGCCCAAGCAATGGAGGCTCAGGGCGTGTTAACGATCAGGTCTTGGCATGATGGGGCTGCGGTGAATATCAGCGTCGCGGATAACGGCAAAGGTATTCCGCAGGAAAATCTGGTGCGAATCTTTGATCCATTCTTTACCACCAAGCCGGTGGGCGAGGGGACTGGACTGGGGCTGTCCATATCGCATCAGATCATTCAGCAACACGGCGGGGAGATTCGCGTCGATTCACAGGTGGGCGAGGGGACATGCTTCTATATCAAGCTGCCAGTCAGCGTTACCGCGACTACTCAGGCTGCGCCTGCCTTGCCGACAATGGTAGGTAGTAATCCAAAGGAAATGGCATATGAGTAAAAAAACCCTCTTATTGATAGATGATGAAGAGCGCATCCTGCGTTCGTTACGTATGTTGTTCTTTGTGGGATACAACGTGCGTATGACCACCGATCCGCAGGAGGCTATCAAGATATTGCGTGATGAAAAAGTGCATGTCATCGTAAGCGACCAACGCATGCCAACAATGCAAGGCTCAGAGTTGTTGCGCATTGCCCGTGATACATCACCCGCCACCATGCGAATATTGCTAACGGGATATTCTGATCTGGATGCTTCTATCGCTAGTGTGAACGAGGGGGAGGTATTCCGATATCTGATGAAACCTTGGAATGCAGATGAAGTGAAAAAGGTGGTGGCAGAAGCTGCTGCGATTGCTGAGTCTAGCTTTGCCGTTCAATCCCACGTTGACACTGCGCTGGATTTACCCTGCGACAGGCCGCGTGTACTCATCATGGATTATGATGAAACGACCGCCAAAACCGTTCACGACACGCTAGGGGATCGCTGCGAGATCATTTGGGCTTCAGATGCGCAACATGCCATGGAAGTGTTGGCGAAACAGGATGTTTCCGTCGTTGTGTCCGATCTGATGCTGGGTGATACCAATGTTGGTTACATCCTCAAGACGATCAAGCAACTCAATCCGCAGACCCAATGTATCGTGGTGACTTCGTTCAGCGATACGTCGCGCCTCATTGAACTCATCAACCAAGCTCAGATCACGCGGTTCTTACCCAAACCTGTTAGCACAGGCATTTTGGCGAGAAACTTGGAATCGATGCTGGAACGTTTCCACTTGGTCCGTAGCCAACCTGCATTGCAAAAACGTCAGGCTGTCGCGCCGATTAGCAGCCCGCAGGAGAAAGTGTTGGCGGGGAATTTTATGGGGATGTTGGGAAGGTTGAGAGCCAGAATCAGCGTTTGAATATGGCCTGCGCAGAATGCGTAGATGATCTGGATGCAAGTCACACAAAGAGCCGCGCAAGCGGCTCGTTTTATTTGGACGAGACGTTAAAAGAACGAATCACCAACCATGCGCCGAGCAGACTCTCGATCAGATACAGGATGCTGGATATCCCATGCCACATCTTGAATTGCCCAGCGAAGGCGCTCTGCATCACATCTAAGGGCAGCGCCTGAAATTTCATGTCTGCCATCAAAGGCTGAATGTAGAGCTGCGTCACCAGCGTGATAAGTAACATCACGATGAGCAGCCAAGCTGAAACATCACGCGATACTTGCTTGCCAACTTCCATCCAACGATGGAACAAGAGATAGAGCCCGCATAAGAGGCCGACGTATCCCAATGTCTCGAACATCTTGCCCGCGAGCATCCCGGCAAGTTGTCTATCGGGCTGGGAATAGAACAGGGTAGGGACGGCTAAGTAGCCGACTACCCAGAGACCGCCGATCCAAAGGGTGAGAGCAAGAGAGGCAAGATGGTTAGGTAAGTTTTTCATAATGAGATGGCAAGAATCAATTCAGCGTGGATTGTCCATGGCTAACTGCACAGAGGCAATGCTTTCCCGTTACAATCTCAGACCGATATGAAAACCCTCACCTTTCCAGACAGTCCCTATCTTCTGCACCTGCCGTTCGATCCGGCGGGTGACCAGCCTACAGCCATCGCGCAGTTAGTGGAGGGTATCGAGGATGGTCTTGCTTATCAGACCTTGCTTGGGGTGACGGGTTCTGGAAAAACTTTCACCATGGCTAATGTCATCGCGCGTACTGGGCGACCAGCTATTGTGATGGCACCGAACAAGACCTTGGCCGCTCAGTTGTACTCCGAGATGCGGGAGTTTTTCCCTGAGAATGCCGTCGAATATTTCGTCTCTTACTACGACTACTACCAGCCCGAGGCTTACGTGCCTTCGCGCGATGTATATATCGAGAAGGATTCCAGCATCAATGAGCAGATCGAGCAGATGCGTCTGTCTGCTACTAAGTCGATGTTGGAGCGTCAGGACTGCATTATTGTCGCCACTGTTTCAGCTATTTACGGTATCGGCGACCCCGTGGACTATCACGGCATGATTTTGCACCTGCGCCAAAACGAGAAGATGGTGCAGCGCGACATCATTCAGCGTCTGGTGGCGATGCAGTACGAACGTAACGATGTGGATTTCGCGCGCGGAAATTTCCGTGTGCGCGGTGATGTGATCGATATCTTCCCAGCAGAAAGCAGCGAGAACGCGGTGCGCGTTACTTTGTTTGATGACGAGGTAGAGTCCATTGCACTGTTTGATCCACTCACGGGCCACATTCAAACGCGGGTGGTGCGCTACACCGTGTATCCCTCCAGCCATTATGTGACGCCTCGTGAAACGACATTGCAGGCCATACAGACGATCAAAGTCGAGCTGGCAGAACGCATCGCATTTTTTATAAAAGAAAATAAATTGGTGGAAGCGCAACGCATCGAGCAACGCACCCGTCACGATTTGGAAATGTTGGCTGAGATTGGTTTCACCAAGGGCATCGAGAATTATTCACGTCATTTGTCAGGGCGCGGTGCAGATGAAGCACCGCCGACTTTGATGGACTATTTACCGAAGAACGCGTTGATGTTCTTGGATGAAAGTCACGTCATGATTCCGCAAGTGGGCGGTATGTACAAAGGCGATAGGGCGCGTAAAGAAAATTTGGTGAACTATGGATTCCGCCTGCCTTCGGCATTGGATAACCGTCCTTTGCGTTTCGAAGAGTTTGAAAAAATCATGCGTCAGTGCATTTTTGTTTCAGCCACGCCATCGGTATACGAAGCCGAACATCAAGGGCAAGTGGTGGAGCAATTGGTGCGTCCAACAGGCTTGATTGATCCGATGATTGAGGTGCGTCCTGCGACCAATCAGGTGGATGATTTGATGAGCGAAGCCAATGCGCGTATCGCGCAGGGTGAACGTGTTTTGGTCACTACGCTGACCAAACGCATGGCCGAAGATCTCACCGAATATTTCACAGAACATGGCCTCAAGGTGCGGTACTTGCACTCGGATATTGAGACGGTGGAGCGCGTAGAAATCATTCGCGATTTGCGTCTTGGCATGTTTGATGTACTGGTTGGTATCAATTTATTGCGCGAAGGATTGGATATTCCTGAGGTGTCGCTGGTGGCGATTTTGGATGCGGATAAGGAAGGTTTCCTGCGTTCGGAGCGTTCACTCATCCAAACCATTGGTCGTGCGGCCCGTCACTTGCACGGCACAGCGATTTTGTACGCCGACCGTATCACCAACTCTATGCGCAAAGCGATGGATGAAACGGATCGTCGCCGTACCAAACAAATTGCGCACAATGAAGCCAACGGCATTACGCCACAGTCCGTGGTTAAACGTATCAAAGACATCATTGATGGCGCATACGATGTGGATGCCGAGCGCAAGTCATTGAAAGCGGCACAGATGGAAGCCAAGTATCTGGCGATGAGCGCGAAAGATGTGTCTAAAGAAATTACGCGCTTGGAAAAAGAGATGCTGCAAGCGGCAAAAAATCTAGAGTTCGAGAAGGCCGCACAAGTGCGCGATCAGTTGAAGAAATTGCGTGAGAGCGTGTTCATTTCTCCTTTGTAGGTTGTGGTTGGGCGCGAACCGTTGGAGATTTTTTAGCAGTCGCCAGCCCCGAGTTTAATGAAGCGGTCTGTCTCGCAGAATAATGTCTTTAGGATGTATCAATGAGTCATATCAACCCTTGCCAAACTTGTGGTGCATGTTGTGCGCACTATCAAATTTCGCTCTATCCCGATGAGTCTAACGCCTATCCTGGCGGCACCGTACCGGTGGAATACACGGTTACTTTGAATGACCATTCGTTATGCATGAAGGGCACCAATCTGTACCCGCCACGTTGCGCTGCATTGGAGGGGGAGGTGGGCAAGCAAGTGTCCTGTTCTATCTACGATAATCGCCCCAACACCTGCCGTGAATTCAATGTGTATGAGTTGGATGGTTCGCCCAATACGCGTTGCTTCAAATTACGTGGGCTCACCCCGCCTGCTACAATTCAGCCATGATGTTCTACACATTTCTTGCGATTGGTATAGGGGCTGCACTCGGTGCTTGGTTGCGCTGGGGGTTGGGTTTGTGGCTCAACCCAGCACTCAGTGAGTTGCCATTAGGGACACTTGCCGCCAATCTTATTGGTGGTTATCTGGTCGGATTGGCAGTCGCCTTTTTTATGCATAACCCCAGTCTTTCTCCCGAGTGGCGATTGTTTGTCATCACCGGATTCTTAGGCGGGCTCACCACTTTTTCTACGTTCTCTGCCGAGACGGTCACGTTGCTGATGCGGGGGCAATACGCATGGGGCACAGCCATCATTGCGGCTCATTTGGGAGGCTCCTTAGTCATGACGGTGCTGGGAATGCAGACGTTTAAGTGGCTACACGTAGGAGGTTGATATGCAAGCAGTCGTCTTAAGATTTTACGTTAGTGAAAAACAACATCACCATGGGGAGCTGGCCTATGAATGGTTGCTACGCCAAGCTCAGGTGTCGGGGTTGAGTGGTGGATCTGTATTTCGCGCCATTGCTGGATTTGGGCGTCACGGCAAGATGCATGAAGAAATGTTTTTTGAATTGGCAGGTGAGCTTGCCGTCGTCATTGAGTTTGTGACGAGTGAGGCAGATGCAGAAAAGCTCCTCGCCGCACTTCGCGACGAGGAGCTTAAATTACATTACATCCGTTACTTGGTTGAATCAGGTATGACTGGGAGTGAGTGAATCGCGCAATGCGATTCGCTGCGGTAACGATTGTTTATTTTCCCGCCAAGAAGTCGTCGATCTCACGTTCTGCAGCCAACCAATAGCTGTTTGAATCGCCCATAAAGTCATATTGCATAGCGATGTAATAAGCCGCATCTTGAATCATGCGATAGCGTGCTTCAGCAGAGACAGCTGGGGCAGCGGATTTGCTTGCAGCAGACTTGCGTGGTGCTGCAGGCTTTTTAGCAGCCGCTTTGGGAGCGACTTCTTTAGCAACTGTCTTTGGTTCGGCTTTAACTTTTGTAGCCGCAGGTTTTTTCGCAGCAACTTTAGGTGTTGCCACCTTGGCAGTTGCGGTTACTTTCTTTTCTGCGACAGCTTTGCTTGCAGTTTTTGTAACGGTCTTTTTGGCTGTTGTGGCCGGAGTTTTTGTTGTTGCCATGATGGACTACCTTTCGAGTTATTTATCCCTAAACACAATCAGGTAGTCTCTTATTCCGATTTGAAAAAACATGCCACCTGCCTTGTAGGCCTCTATTTTACATGCATTCGTGACAAAGCCTTTATTAAACATAGGTTAAATCGTGAGTATGCCTCCTGGGCAAGTTTGTGCCTGCTCAAGTCGAGTTACGGTCGGCAGCAGATTTAAGCCCATTTCTTCTTTGAGTTTGATCGCGTGTTCCTTCATATCTTTAAGGTCTACGCGAATCTCGTCACCGGCTGTTGCAAAGGCGATTACGTTGCCACTTTCGCAAGACGGGAACATCAGCGCACGTTTGTCGAAGGCTTCCAATATGTAGGCAAAACCACCTAGCACACCGCGACTCAAACCGATGAGGTTCACGCCCAGAATGCCTTGATCTGTCAGGCGTGTACGGCATACCTGATAGAAAGGTAGGGTATTCAATTCGCCCGGATGCGCGCGCTCATTGAAGCCATCTACCAAGATAAGGTCGAACTTTTTCTCGGTGTTCAGCACGAACTCCGCGCCATCACCAATGATGAGATGGATGCGTTTATCGTCGTCAGGTAGTTTGAAATATTGCTGTGCCGCCGCGACCACTTTTGGCTCGATCTCTACGATGGTGAGATGTGCGTGAGGCAGGTTGCGATAGATGAATTTGGTGAGGGATGCGGCTCCCAAGCCGATGAGCAGCACCTTGCGCGGAAAGCGTTTTTCATCGCGCAAGAGCAGGCTGGCCATCATTTCTTTGGTGTATTCCAACTCCAGATTCCACGGACGTGCGATACGCATTGCACCCTGAATCCAACGTGAACCGAAATGAAGATAACGGACGCCCGCTTCTTCGCTAATGTCGATAGAGAAACTCATGAGATAAAAATGTGATGGGTTAACGGGGGGCGATCTGGTTCAACAACCAGCGCGCCCATTCGGTGACTTCGGTTGCGCTCATGCCAAGGGTCGCTTGTTGCTCAGCTAAGGCATCGCCTGCTGCTCCATGTAGATGCACGGCCAACAACAAGGCTTCGTCTGCACTCAAACCCTGTGCGATGAAGGCGGCGATCATGCCGGCTAATACATCGCCCATGCCTGCGCTGCTCATGCCGGGATTGCCTGTTTTATTCTGATATACCTTGCCTTCTTGGGTGACACACAAACTCCCTGCACCTTTCAACACGACGCTACCGTTCAAGCGTTTTGCTAACGCGCTTGCAGCAGCGGCACGGTCAGCCTGTACTTCCTCTGTGCTGATATCCAGCAGACGTGCGGCTTCGGCAGGATGTGGTGTGAACACGGTGGCGGCTTTGCGTGTGTGCAACATGCCGCGCAGATCAGGACGGCGGGCGATGATATTCAGCGCATCGGCATCCACCACCAGTGGCACATCCAGCAACAGTGCGTCATAAACGATCTTAGGTGCGGGTAAAGCTTGCCCCAAGCCGCAACCGAGCACGATCACATCGGCTTGGATCGTCTTCAGGGCTTCGCTGGCGGGGTGCAGCATCAACTCGGGCATGTGCATGTCCACCAGCGGCATTTGGTCTGCCAACAGTCCAATATGTACGCAACCTGCGCCCATCTTCAGCGCCGCACGGCCTGCCAAGATGGCCGCCCCGATCATGCCGTTGCTACCGCCAAGGACTGTCACCGTGCCGAACATGCCTTTATGGCTGTCTTTAGGGCGTGGCTTGAGGAAGGCGGCGACTTGCTTCTGGGTGATAGGGGTGGGGCGGGCGATTGTCATGTCGTTTTCCGTGAGTTTGTAAGGTTGCCTGCATTATAATTGCAACCTGTCTTCAACGCCCTTTATCCATGCCATGTTCCGCACTTCGATAGGTCATTCTGCTCTCTCTTCTTTCCGTCTTGAAAAACTGCGCGCCGCACTCGCTGCCACCAAAACTGGTGTCACGCTAGAAGAAACGCGCCACTGTTATTTCACCGAGTTGTCGTCTGCGCTGTCTGTCGCAGAGGTCGCCTTGTTGGGTCGCTTGCTTAATCTGGGTAAGGATTCCGGCGAACCTGATCTGGATGACAACGCGCAAATACTGCTGGTCATCCCGCGCCTCGGCACCATCTCACCGTGGTCATCCAAAGCGACCGACATCGCCAAACATTGCAGCTTGCCGCAAGTGAAACGCATCGAACGCGGCATCATGTTCTATCTCAAGAGCAAGAGTGGCAAAGCACTGAGTGATGCCGAGAAGAAAGCCGTGTTGCCATTGCTGCATGACCGTATGACCGAGTCCGTCGTGAGCGACATCGACGATATCGAAGACAAGATATTCAAACACGGCACGCCGCAACCCTTGTCCAGTGTGGACATTCTGAAAGGGGGCAATGCCGCGCTTGCCGCCGCTAACCGAGAACTGGGTTTAGCACTCTCTATTGATGAAATCGAATACCTCGTCGAGAACTTCACCAAGCTTGGACGCAACCCCACCGACGTCGAACTGATGATGTTCGCGCAAGCCAACTCCGAACACTGCCGCCACAAGATTTTCAACGCGGACTGGGTCATCGACGACGAAGCCCAAGCCATCTCGCTGTTCGGCATGATTCGCAACACACACAAGTTACATCCCAAAGGCACAGTCGTTGCGTACTCCGACAACTCATCCGTCATCGAAGGTGCAGAGATCGAACGCTTCTACCCACGCGCGGGTGGTGCCTACGAATTCAGCAAAGAGTTGACCCACATCCTGATGAAGGTAGAGACGCACAACCACCCGACCGCCATCGCGCCATTCGCAGGTGCGGCTACCGGTAGCGGCGGCGAGATTCGTGACGAAGGCGCAACGGGCACAGGCTCCAAGCCCAAAGCAGGTCTAACGGGTTTTTCTGTTTCCAATCTCAATATCCCAGGCTTTATCCAGCCGTGGGAATTTTCCAGCCCTCACCCTAACCCTCTCCCGCCTGCGGGAGAGGGAACTGGTTCGCTCCCCTCGCCCGCAGGCGGGAGAGGGGCTGGGGGTGAGGGTCTTTTCTATGGAAAGCCTTCCCGCATCGCCACCCCGTTGCAGATCATGATCGACGGCCCACTAGGTGGTGCGGCGTTCAACAACGAATTTGGTCGTCCTAACCTCACTGGCTATTTCCGCACCTTCGAAGAAAAGGTCAACGGCGAAGTGCGCGGCTATCACAAGCCCATCATGTTGGCGGGCGGTCTGGGTAGCATCAAAGCGGAACACACCCACAAGCACGATCTGCCCGAAGGCGCATTGCTCATTCAATTGGGCGGCCCCGGCATGCTCATCGGTCTGGGCGGCGGTGCGGCATCCAGCATGGATACCGGCGCGAACGCAGAGAACCTCGACTTCGATTCCGTACAACGTGGCAACCCAGAGATGCAACGTCGTGCGCAAGAAGTCATCGACCGTTGCTGGCAACTGGGCGACAACAATCCTATCTTGAGCATCCACGACGTAGGCGCGGGCGGTATCTCCAACGCATTGCCAGAACTGGTGCATGGCGGCGGCAAGGGCGCGCGTTTCGAACTGCGCAACGTGCCGAACGAAGAGCGCGGCATGACACCGATGCAGATCTGGAGCAATGAATCGCAAGAGCGTTACGTGCTGGCGATCCCTGCAGAACGTCTAGATGAATTCGCAGCGATGTGTGAACGCGAGCGTTGCCCGTTCGCCGTGCTGGGTAAAGCCATCAGCGAAGACCAACTCATCGTGCATGACGAAGAGTTCGCCAACAACGCAGTCGATATGCCGCTCTCCGTGTTGCTGGGCAAGCCGCCCAAGATGACGCGCAACGTCAAGCGCGAGCAAGTGAAGTTACCTGCCTTCGATACCAGCAACATCATGTTGAAGGAAGCTATCGAGCGCGTGTTGCGTCTGCCATCCGTGGCCGACAAGACCTTCCTCATCAGCATCGGCGACCGTACCGTGGGCGGCTTCACTGCACGCGACCAGATGGTCGGCCCGTGGCAAGTGCCAGTGGCAGACGTGGCCGTGACCACGCTGGGTTACAACACCAATCTGGGTGAAGCCTTCGCCATGGGCGAACGCACACCTATCGCTGTGTTGGATGCACCCGCTTCTGGCCGCATGGCCATCGGTGAGGCCATCACCAACATCGCCGCTGCGCGTATCGAAAAGATCGGTGACATCAAACTCTCCGCTAACTGGATGGCTGCTGCCGGACACCACGGCGAAGACGCTGCCATGTTCGACACCGTGAAAGCCGTCGGCATGGAGCTGTGCCCGCAACTCGGTATCAGCATCCCGGTCGGTAAAGATTCGATGTCGATGAAGACCACATGGAAAGACGGCGAGCAAAACAAAGCCGTCACCGCACCGTTGTCGCTCATCATCACCGCCTTCGCAACGTGCAGCGACGTTCGCGGCACACTGACCCCACAATTGGTAGCTGACACCGACACCGTCGTGTTGCTGTTCGACTTGGGCGCAGGGCAGAACCGCATGGGCGGCTCCGCCTTGGCGCAGGTGTACAAACAAGTGGGCGACGTGGCACCAGACGTGGATGATGCCAAGCAGCTCAAAGCCTTCTTTAACGTCATCCAACGTTTGAATAGCGAAGGCAAGTTGCTGGCCTATCACGACCGTTCAGATGGCGGCATGCTGGCCGCATTGTGTGAGATGAGCTTCGCTTCGCACATCGGCGTGGATATCCGCGTGGACGAATGCAAGGGCGACGACCTCGGCATCCTGTTCAACGAAGAGCTGGGCGCATTGGTGCAAGTGCGCCGTGCCGATCTGGCCGACATCTTCGTGCAGTGTGATGAGGCAGGGCTGAGCAACGTGCACGAAGTGGCGCGTCTCAACACCAGCGGTAACATCAACATCACACGCGGCAAAGCGACCCTGTTCAGCGAGAACGCCATCGCCTTGCGCCGCGTCTGGTCTGAGACGACCTATCAGATCCAAAAGCTACGCGACAACCCTGCGTGCGCTCAACAAGAGTTCGACCGCATCTTGGATGCGAAGGACCCTGGGTTGCATGTTCATTTGACTTACGACCTAAACGAAGAATTTTCTGTAGGTCGGGCTTCAGCCCGACAAGAAAGCGTCGGACTGAAGTCCGACCTACAAGTTAATTTGTTGTCCCGCCCCAAGATGGCCATCCTGCGCGAGCAGGGCGTGAACGGTCATGTGGAGATGGCTGCCGCATTCGATCGAGCTGGCTTCGCTGCGGTGGACGTACACATGAGCGACGTCATCAGCGGCCGTGTGAAGTTACAAGATTTCAAGGGCGTCGTCGCTTGCGGCGGCTTCTCTTACGGTGACGTATTGGGTGCGGGCGAGGGTTGGGCGAAATCCATCCTGTTCAACCCACGTGCGCGTGACGAGTTCGAAGCCTTCTTCAAACGCAACGACACCTTCGCACTCGGCGTGTGTAACGGCTGCCAGATGATGAGCAACCTGCACGAGATCATCCCCGGTGCAGAGAATTGGGCGCACTTCGCACGCAACCAATCAGAACAGTTCGAAGCGCGCTTCGTCATGGTGGAAGTGCAAGAGACACCTTCCATCCTGTTCGAAGGCATGGCCGGTTCGCGTATGCCTATCGTCGTGGCACACGGCGAAGGCTTTGCCGACTTCGGCGGCAGCAAGAAACTGAAAGCAGCACAACCGCTGGTCACCCTGCGCTATGTCGACAATAAAGGTAAAGCCACCGAGACCTATCCGCTCAACCCTAACGGTTCACCGCAAGGTATCACCGGACTCACCACACCAGATGGTCGCTTCAGCATCATGATGCCGCACCCTGAGCGTGTGTTCCGCGCCGTGCAGAACTCTTGGCGCCCAAGCGACTGGCAAGAGAACGGCGCATGGTTGCGCATGTTCCAGAACGCGCGGAAGTGGGTGGGGTAGTAGAATGCGTCCAAACCCGTTCGCCCTGAGTGCCGCGCAAAGCGCGGTGTATCGAAGGGAGAGGCGGGAGATGGTCTACAAGATAGGATCAAGATGATCTCCGAACAAACCATACAGCAAGCTGCACAGTTGTTAGGTGAAGCCGCCAAGCCAGCCAGAGTCATTCTGTTTGGCTCGTATGCGCGCGGCGATGCGAAGGAAGATTCTGATTTAGATTTTTTGGTCATCGAACCAGAGCTGAATGACAAATTCAGCGAGATGGTGCGTCTGCGCCAAGTATTGCGTCCATTGAAAGTGGCCGCAGATGTGTTGGTCTATTCGCAAGCCGAGATCAACCAACAACAAGGCTCATGTTCAACGGCTGTCTATTGGGCGATGCGCGAAGGCAGAGTGTTGTATGACACAGCCCATTGAGCGTGCGCGTAGATTGCTCGTGCTCGCCGAACGAGACATCACCTCGTTTCGAGCTTTAACCACCCACCCCGAAGTTGATATTTCCGCGACTGGATTTTTCGCACAACAAGTTGTTGAAAAATGCCTTAAGTCGATTGCCGAGTATCACGGCATCGTGTTTCGCAGAACGCATGATGTAGATGAGCTTGTCGATCTGCTGTTACAACACAAAATTGCGATGCCATTCCCGCCCGACCAATTCAGCAACCTCAATCCCTTCGCCGTCATCTTGCGTTACGAAGAAACACCCTACGTCAGCATGACGTTGGATGAGATGAAGAAGCTGGTCAATCTCGCCTACGAATGGGCGAAGGGGGTAATTGCAGGTTGATTGAAGGTTAGAAGGTCTGGAAAATATTCTGAACCCGCCCCCAATAGTATTTCCAGTAGCTCATTTAGTTACGAGCGTGCAAGCGTGTCAGATCACCGTAAGGCCCAGCGAGCACCAATCCTGCATGCCGCCGCGATACCACTTCAACTTGGCGGCCGGGTAGCCCAGCGCAAGCAGCGTGCGGATGTAGTTCGGTGTCTGCCCGCACCATGGGCCGTTGCAGAAGATAGCGAGTGTGCGTGCGTTGCTGAAATCGAAAGCCTCGGCAACCTCCCGCGCACCGAACAGCTCGACCAGCGTCTGCTTCACACCGGGCACATCGGTGGCATGCCCCGCCATGTTTTGCGCATAAGGCACATTGATCGCACCGGGGATGGTGCCTTTCGCATACCAGTCCGGCGTGCGCGAATCCACCACCATCAGCGTCTCATCGCCCCCGCGTATGCGCTTCAGATGATCCAGCACCTCCAACTCGCCCAACGTCTCCACCCCCGCAGCCAATTGCATAGGCTGGATGCAGTAAGGCGGGCATTTGCGCGCAGTCGCGGCATAGTCCGCGCGGATCGTGGCGGCAGGGTCTTCTTCGCGTCGTATCGTCACCAGCTTGCCAAGGTGGTGAGCCTCTACCGTAGGCATGCGGAGGGTGATGTTGTTGTCAGTCATGGCGATTTATATGGGGAGACAAGATCGAGAGGAGATTGTATCGGAGTGGCTTGATGTTCTGGAGGAGGGCTGCAAGATATTCCGAACCCGCCCCCAGTAGTTCGTGGAGGTCGCCATTTTATTGGGGATCAGTCACGGGAATTCGTTATTTCATTATTAACTGCCCCGCTTGACTAACTCGGCGAGCGTAATCGGAGATAGGGGGGGTAGGGCTTTCTGTTAGCGAGTAGCTTCCAGGGCAACTTTGTCTGACAGCAGCTATTATTTTCTCAGGGAACTTGATGGGGTTAAGGTCTTCCTTCAAGAGATCTCGGCATGTCATTTTTAGAACGTCTTGGTATGTCCAGAGCATGTTAGAAACTTTGTGTTCCTCGATGGTCGGAAATCTATCGAGGTTGGAAACATCCTTAGTTTTAAAAGTGGCACTCTCGCGTAAATGTGTAGAAATTGCATTGAAAAAATTTGGGTAATCTGAAAGCCGATTTTCAGACAGTTGCTGAAAAAGTGAGGTCTTCATCTGTTTTGCAATGATGAGAAACAGTAGATAAGCAAGGTGAATCATTTCACCTTTTGGCCAATTCATCAGAATTGCCTGAAGTGCTCCTGCCACCTGTTCTTGATCTCTTGGTCCAAGTCTGAAGCTATCGCACAGAATTGAAAATAGGGCTTGTTCCGAAGGGATTTCACCATATAGTCCATTTTCAATTACGGTGTAAAACGTACCGAAGTCGTTTAATGAATATCGCTCGAATAGGAATGCTGTGAATCGAGTATTGTCTGGTGAGGGAAGTAAGTATTCTTGGTCAAAAAATCGTTTCAGATAGCGCTCTGAATCAAACTGTTCGCCATAAACAGCGCAGATTGAGTGACCAAGTTGTTCAAGGTTGGTGGCGACAATAAAGTAAACACCGGGCACTCCGAAAAGGTGTTTTATGGCCTCAAGAAGTTCGATGGCATAGGTTGGTCTGCACCTATCCAGTTCATCTATGAAAATAAACAAGGGAAGTTGAATGCTAGCTTCTTTTTGCAGAGTCTCGATAAGGCGTTCTAACTTCCTTTTGAAGAGGACTATCGTTTCCTTTGTATTTAGATGTTCCTTGAGTGCGACTTCGGAATATTGGGAAAGCAGGGATGCTGCTTCACTCGATGATCCTCCCTCATCAAAGCTGCTTGCATCACTCTGAGAGTAGAGCTCTTGAAATTTCTCAATACTTAGCCCGGATATTTGTTTCGTTATTGCGGAAGCGATTCCGATGCTGACTGGCTTAATGAGTTTTCGGCCTATAGCAATCGCTTCGTCAAGGTGGCGTTTTGCTAATGGAATTTCTTTGAAGTGGTCGGATAGTCCATTATTTATTTCAGAGATGAAGCCAATCAGAGGGTCGTCGCAGAAGTCATTTTCCCAAGCGTTGAAAAATACGACCGGAAAATTTGCTTGCTTCAAATCCTTTTCCCATCGCTGGAGGAAGAATGATTTTCCGAACCCCCAATCAGCTCGGATGTTGAGAACAAATGTGTCTGGGTGGTTGTGCTTGGAGGCCAATGCATAGCGTTTGATGAGATGGTTGGTCAGAAAATCGGCGGATTCCTTTCGACCAAGCTTATCTTCAGGATTCCAGTTGTCTATAACAGTACTCATTTCTTTCTAAGCCCTTTGCGATAATTCATTTGCATCGAAATTATGCTTTTCCAAACAACTCATCCAACGGATTCTTCCCCGCAGGTGCACTCGCTGAAACTTTCTTCGCTGTGAATTCTTCTTCGATGTTGTCGCGATAGAAGCTCCACGCCGCACCGGAGCTGCTGAGTCTGCGCCACAGGTCTTCGCCCACGCCGCTGTATTGCAGTGTGTCACCGGTGTCGAGTTTGACTTGCAGGATGCGCGCTCGCGCGTCGTAGCCGATGGCGCGTAGCTTGCCGGAGTTGATGGGTTTCATTTCCATTGTGGTGTGCTCCTGATCACGGATTGAATACTCGACCAAGACGTTGCTGGTCCCACGTTTTGCTGTCGATGCGATATCGCGTCGTGCCTTCTATGTCGTGCAGGGTGACGATGATCTCGTTGGCGTCGATATCCAATGTTCCCCAGTTGCGCACGTCGTCGAGCTTAAGGGGTAAGCCCCAATCGTTGATGGATAGGCCTGAAGAGACGATCTCGTAGCATGGCGGTTTGTTGTGAGGGGCGGGGCTGTTGAATTTGTTGTCGTGTATGTCGCCGCCTAGGTAGATGACTTTTTTGCCCGCAACGAGTTGGGTGAATCTATCGAACTCGATGGTGTACTTCGACCAATCCTCTCCGCCTTCTGTCAGGGTGAGTCCGCCACAGATGAGGGTGTAGGGAAGGTCGTGTTCGAGTTTGGCCTTTAAGAATTCCATTTGTTCGCGCCCCATCAAGACTGCGTCATCCGCTTTGGGTGAGGTGGCGTGATAGCGATTGTCCAAGATGATGATACGTGCGAAGGGGGTGTCCGCATGGCAATACACTTCGGGACGGTTGGTGGAGCAATCCATGTATTCGTGGAATAGGTCGCGGGAGATCAATTGCTTCTCCTTCATCTTGAATAATTTTGCCCAGAAGGAATCTGCATTGCCGCCGTAGGCGTTGTTCCACAGGAAGTCGTGATCGTCCCATGTGCCAAAGAATCCGTTCTTGGTTCGCATCTTAGCGATGAGACTTTTGAACTGAGGCACTGCCCACTGTTCTTCGTATTTCTGGCGCATCTTCTTGGCGAAATATTTCACGGTGTAGAAGCGCGGAATATTCCCGAACTCATATTTGAGCGGGCGGATGCTGGGCAATATGCCGTAATCCATGTAGATGTTGTCGCCTAGCAGGAGCAGATAGTCCGGGTCGGCTTTTGCGATCTCATCCCATTCCGCTTGCGGTGTGTATTGGTTGTAGCGCACGCACGAGGTGAACACGATCTTGGTCTTTGCCATGTGTTTCTTCTATGCAGAATGAGCCGACAGGCTTTGATGCCGCAACGCTAGACGGTAGCGCGTGGCGGCAAAGGATCGCCGCATGGATGGCGAATGTGTCGAAGTATTCAAAGACTCCCCCTGTTGAGCTGGTTGTGTTGCAGGTGCTGCGATCCGTTTTAACGGATTTTCCTGCGCCAGCTCCTAATCTGGGGATTCCGCTGTGTGCCTCTTACCGTACGTGCGGTGAGATGTGCCTGGGGCGGATGTGCAAGTGGGCTGAACTTTAGGTGAGGTCTTTCGGTGCGTCAATACAAAACTTTGGGTAAATGTGCTGCGTGCTGCCTTGCTACATTCATCAGGTGTTGGATGGATGTAGCAAGGTGTTTTTCTTATTGGATTTTGAATTGGCCAGTCATCGCACGCAGGGCAATGGCGAGTTCTTCAAGTTGGGCAATTTGTTTTACGGTGTTGTGTATCTCGACGTGGTTGGTTTCGGTCATTTGTGCGATACGTTCGACGTGTTGGGCTATGTTGGTGCTGGCGATCTTTTGCTCTTGCACAGAGATGGAGATGCTACCCATGCCTTGGTCGGCATTGCCTACTGACTCGCTGGTTTCGGCGAGTGATGCGGTGGCGGTGTTGAGTGCTTCGCTGCTGGCACGAAGTGAGGTGATCCCATTGTTGATGGATTGCTGCACGACATCGGTTTGTGAACTGAGATGTTTGGTGACGTTTTCGATTTCATTCGCTGCATCTGCGGATTTTTCTGCGAGCTTGCGGACTTCGTCGGCAACAACTGCAAAGCCCCGACCTTGTTCGCCTGCACGGGCGGCTTCGATGGCTGCGTTGAGTGCGAGCAGGTTGGTTTGGTCGGCAATGTCTTTCACTTGTTTGGTCATGTTGGCGATGGTGTTGGAGCTGTCGATGAATTTCAAAATAGCTCCCTCGATCTGATACACGGCGCTTTCGACCAAGCGAATCTCATCATTCAATTTTGAGACGTTGGAGTTGCTGTGCTGTGTGCGTTCGAGTCCCGTGGAGGAGAGTTGTCGTACTTCTTCGGCATTGTTGGCAACAGAGGCGATGCTGACCGACATTTCTTCTACCGTTGAGGCGACTGCTGCGGTGGCCTCGGCTTGTTGTTGTGATGATTGCGTAACTTGTGTCGCAGTGTTTGTGAGGCTGTTGGCGGCCGTGGATACAGCTGAAACGGTATGGTTTACTTCCGCGATGATTTTCCCTAGGTTGGCACGGATCTTTTCGGCAGACATCGCGATGTGGCCGATTTCGTCTTGGCTAGATTGAGCGATGGGTTGGGAGAAGTCTCCTTCGGCTAGTCGCTGCATGTCTTTCACTACCTGCAGGGCGGGGTTGATGATGCTTCTCTGTGCCATCCAAGAGATGAGCCAGAGCGAGATGAGAATCGCGCTGATGATGGCTGTGATGCCAATGATCACGCCCTTACGCGCATCAGCGACGGCATCTTGTGCAGATTGTGTAGCAAGGCTGACGATCTCGTCACCGGCTTTGATCAATAGTTCTGTGGATGCACGGTCCATGCCTTTAACGGCTTTGTCGCCGACCTGAGAGTTAAAGCTGCTGTCTTTATAGGCTTGCAATCCTTTGCGATAGGCTTTGCCCATTTCTTGATGGGCGCTGATGAATTTGGTGATGAGTTCTTTTGCCTTGGGGCTGGGGACAAGCTGTTTTTCTAATGCGATGGCTTTAGCTTGCACCATGTTTTCTTGCTCTACGAATTGCGCCCAGTATTTGTCGAGGGCAGCTGGGTCTGTGCCACGTAGCAAGACGTTTTTCCATTCCTGTACCTGTGTTTTGAAGCTCGATTGGATGAGTTGGACTTGTCGTTCGTTTTCGTAATCCGGTTGTACCTTGGTTGAGAATTGTTGGATGCTGCCCCACAGTATCCAGAAGCCAAGTAACGCGGATGCCAAGATCAATACCATGGCGGCGCTGGAGATAAGTAGTAATTCATTGCGAATGCTGATGTCTGCTTTTTTCATGATGTACTCCTAATAGTTCAAGAGAACGGAAATCGATAAGGCTAGTTGAAGATCAATCTTCAGCCAGTTTTGTTTAGGCGTTCGCCTGTCGTAAGGGAATGTTGGATAGCGCCGCGTAATACGGAGCGTGATGGCGCGGTGATGTTGTGGTGTTGAATATGAACATGCGCTTCCCCTTTGTTGAACGGTGTTGCTGGCAATATTTCGGATTGTCCGAAATTTATCTTGCGCCAGCTCCTAGCCTGGGAATCCCGCTGTGAGCCTCTTACCGTACGTGCGGTGAGATGTGCGTGGAGCGGATGTGCAAGTGGGTGGAACTTTATTAAAGTTAAGCCATTTATGCAATAGGGGAATTAATGGCTGGGGGATGCGTTAAACATGCGTGCCCTCATCGGCCAGCGATTCACGTATCTCTTCTAGGTCTTCGTCTGAGATGCTTAGGTAGTCCAGAGCTTGTTTATAGTGATAGTTGCTCACTTCTATGACAAGGTCTTCGGTGTTTAGGGAAAGCAGGCGTTCTGCAATATGGATTGTGGCAATCAATGAGACAGCTTCGCTTGTGAGGGTGGATTCGGGTAAGTTGTAGACGTCCTTGTCATGATGGAAGCGGATCGCTTGGCCGATGATGGATGGAAGTCCCCAATTGCGTGAAAGCAAGGAGCCGACGACTGGATGCGTGGAGGGGAAATTTTCTTCTTCTACGTCGATGAGTTCGCGCTGGTCGTTGACGGCGCTAGTCAGGACTTCACAATAGTTATCGAATCGTTTGCGTAAGAGTGGGATAGCCGAGTCGTGGAAGAGTGCGAATGTGTAGGCAGTGTCGGGGGCGATGCCGTGTTGTTTTCTGGCAATCATGCTGGCTGCAGTGGCGACGAGTGAGGCGTTGTTCCAATAGGTCTCTAGCCATTTTTCATCGACGCCTGTCATGCAGTTACGCAATGCGGCGGCAACGACAACGCACACTACGTTGCGTATTCCCAGTCGGCCAAGTGCGACTGAAACAAGGCTGATCGGTTGGTTGGTGCGGAACATGGCTGAATTAGCCAGCTTGATGGTGAGTGCAGACATGCCGACATCTTTTTCGATGGCTGTGGTGAGCTTTCTAATATCGGGCTCGTCCTTTTGCGCTTCGGCCATTGCCATGCTGACGATGGCAGGGCAGGTGGGGATGTCTATGTTGTTGAAGACTTGCTCGATTTGTTCGTGAGAAAGCTCGCGGTTCATATCCACTTTGTCCTTATTCTGAAGGTTGGTCGCATCTTTGGTGATGCAGCGTTTCGTCGATTTGCGCCAGCCCCCTGATCTGGTGTGTCCATTAGCGACTCTAGCCGTACGTGCGGTTCGATGTGCATCTAGTGGATATGCAAGTGGGGTCAGACTCTATGAGAGTGGCGGGTGGGTGTCAATATTTCAATTAGCATAGAGCTTGAAAGGCGCTGGTGACGGGGGCTGTTAAACTCGAGCATTGATTTGTGTTTGATCTAATTTGGAGGGGGATAGATGAAAAAAGAATTTTGGTTGGAGCGCTGGGAGCGTGCTGAGATCGGCTTCCATCAAAACGAGATCAATCCCTACCTGTTGCGATTTTGGCAGGCGTTGTCGCTACCCGTCGCTAGTACGGTGTTCGTACCGCTATGTGGCAAGAGCATGGATATGGTGTGGTTGCATCAGCAGGGATATGCAGTGCTCGGGGTGGAGTTGAGTGCCATCGCGGTGGAAGATTTCTTTAAGGAGAATGAGCTGTCACCTACGCATTCGACTAGTGGAAAGTTGTCATGCTGTGAGGCGGATGGCATTCGTATCCTGTGCGGTGACTTTTTCGATTTGAATAAAGCTGATGTGGCGCAGGTGGGGGCTGTGTATGACCGTGCATCCTTGGTGGCGTTGCCGCCGGATATGCGAGCGAGTTATGCGCGTCACTTGGCGGAGATGTTGCCATCTGGAACCAAGATTCTCTTGATTACGTTCGATTATCCGCAAGCAGAGATGCAAGGCCCGCCTTTCGCCGTGTCGGTGAACGAGGTTGAGGCGCTTTACAGTCAGTACGCTGAGATACGTTTGTTGGCGCAAGAGGATGTGTTGGAGCAGAACCCGCGCTTCAAACAGCGTGGAATGACTCGTATGAATGAGAATGTTTTCTTATTAACTTTGTTGTGATGTATTTCTCGCACCTCGCACAGGGGAATAAGGTGGCTGCACTCGGTATGGTGAAGGGGGCGACTGTATAATCCTCACGGCCTTATTTCTCTCTAGGAACCCATGACTACTAGCCTACCTATCCTTTCGTTGCTTGAAACCCGCGTGCTCGGTGTATTGGCTGAAAAGCAGCGGACGGTGCCCGACAGCTATCCGCTGACGTTGAATGCTTTGCTGTCTGGCTGTAATCAAAAGAGTAGCCGTGATCCCGTTATTGAAGCTACCGAAGCGGAGGTGATTACCGCATTGGACAATCTGCGTTTTTTGTCGCTCATCGTGGAAAGCAGTGGCGGCAGGGCATCACGCTACGCGCACAACATCGAGAAGGTATTACATATTCCTACGCAATCCACTGCGTTGATTGCGATGTTGATGTTGCGTGGCCCGCAGACAGCGGGTGAGTTGCGCGTTAATTGTGAACGTCTGCATAAGTTCGCAGATATTTCTTCTGTCGAGAGTTTTTTGGTGGAGTTGAATGAGCGGGCAGCAGGTGCCTTGGTGGTGGAGCTACCGCGCCAGCCCGGTTCGCGTGAGAACCGCTGGATGCATCTCTTATCAGGTGCGCCTGTGGTTGAGGAACGAATTTCAAGTGGCGTAGTCTCTAGCGTGCCTGTGGGGGATGTGACCTTAGGTGAAGTGGCCGCATTGAAGGCGAAAGTGAGTAGGCTAGAAACGGAAATGGGTGAGTTACGTACAAGCTTAGAGGCCTTGTATGCCGAGCTTGGTGTTGCTAAACCTTGAGAGCTGTATAGCGGTCAGTCCGTCATCAGTGTGTGTGATCGATACGGTGCTGCGAAATCTCTTGTTAGCGATTAGCTATTTAAATTTTTCCCTTGCTTGAAGGAGTCATCCAATGATGAAGAACGTGCTGTTAATTTTATTATTGTTCGCTACTACGGCAGTTTGGGCTGGCGAGAAGTTGGAACCTATGGTGCCGGCGAAGGCTACGGTCAGTGGCGAGGTGCTGGAAGTGATCAACGTTGAGAATTTTGTGTATTTGAAGTTGCAGACATCAAGCACAGTTGTATGGGCCGCGATTACCAATGCAAAGGTGAAGAAGGGCGCTGCGGTCACGCTTGAAAATGTCATTGTGATGAATGATTTTGAGAGCAAGTCGTTAAAGCGCACTTTCGATACGATTTTGTTTGGCACGTTGGGAAGTTCGAAAAATTGGGCTGCGAGTCCGAGCACATTGGGCGCCGCTTTCAAAGTCAATCCGGCACGTTGAATACAGGATTATTTCGCGCCAACCTGAGATTTAATGGCGCTTAATTCGAGGATATTTTATGGAATCAGGCGCTGCATCAATCACGGAATTTAATCGCCGCAAACGCACTTTCATGATACGTGGCATCGTGCCCGTGGTCGGCATGGTGTTGTTGGGATGCGGGGTGATGGCGATGGGCTTGCCGGATAACAAGCCCATTGTGTTGGCTGCGAATCTGCTGATATTTTTTGCGGGAGTTTGGTTCGTGATTTCGGCTAAACGTCATTACCGTTGCCCAGTGTGTGAGAAGGTGGTGGTGCCGACCAAAGACGATGGAACACCAAGTGAGATCAGCTTTGGTATCGCCTACAAGCCTAAGGTTTGTCCATATTGCTCAGCACAACTGAGCTGAACAACAATGACGCCTTATCCAGTGCGCTTTTTACATAGGGAAAGAGACGCTTCGAACTGTTCGATTGGGCAGGGCCTGCCGAATAAATAGCCTTGGAAAGCGAGACACCCCTTCTTGATGAGCAGGTCTCTTTGTTGCTGAGTCTCGACGCCTTCTGCAATCACAGATAAATTCAGACTACTCGCCATCGCAATGATGGTGCGTATGATGGTCCGATTGCTACTACCCATCTCCAAATCTTGTACGAAGGATTGGTCGATCTTCAGTTGATCGAGCGGAAGTCGTTTGAGATATTGCAAAGACGAATACCCTGTCCCGAAGTCATCCAACGTGAAGCGCAAGCCCTGCTCCTTTAGCGTCATCATCTTTTGGATGGTGTTCTCAATGTTATCAACCAACATGCTTTCGGTTAGTTCTTGTTTGAGTAGATTTGGATTGATGCCATGGCGTTGTATTGCGGCAGCAACTTGTGATTCGTAATCAATTTGAGTGAATTGTTGAGCACTGACATTGATAGACAGTTCGAGTTTGCTTGTGATGGGAGAGGCTTCCCATTTTTTTAATTGAGCGCAGGCGCTCTCTAGCACCCAAAGTCCGATCGGTACGATGAGGCCGTTTTCTTCCGCCAGCGGAATGAATTCGTTGGGCAGCACCATGCCCCGTTCAGGGTGTTGCCAGCGAATCAAGGCCTCTGCACCTATGGGTGTTCCCATTTCGTCCATTTGGATCTGATAGTGCAATTCGAACTGTCCATCCTTGATGGCGAGATGCAGTTCTTTCTCTAGCGTAGCGCGGGTGTCGATAGCGATCTGCATCTGCGGGTCAAAAAATCGTATCGCGTTGCGGCCTGCTTTCTTGGCCTGATACATTGCAATATCAGCTTGCTTCAGCAGATCGTCTTTAGAGGTCGTATGGTTGTTGAAGAGGGTGACGCCAATGCTTGGGGTGATGTGGTGCTCACGTTCCAAGATTGAATAGGGGAGGCGCAGTAGGGTCAGTATCTTTATTCCTACAGCTTCGGCTTGCGTGGCCGATTCAACATTGTTAGCGCTGAGATCTTCTAACATCACAACGAATTCATCCCCGCCTAATCTGGCTACCGTGTCGTCATCACGTACGCAAGCAATCAGTCGTTGTGCGACTTGTTGCAACAATAGATCACCTACTTGATGGCCGAGTGTGTCGTTGATGTTCTTGAAGTGATCAAGATCGATGAATAGCAAGGCACCTTCGCGTATCTTTCGCGCGCTTGCTGAAAGTGCACGCTGCAAACGGTCGACTAAAAGTCGTCGGTTAGGTAGGCCCGTCAGAGGGTCATAGAAGGCAAGCGTCTCAATTTCTTTTGCAGCCATTTTGCTGGCCGTGATGTCGCTGAAGGTGGCTACATAGTTGGTGATCACACCAGCCGTATCTTTCACGGTGCTGATGGTGAGGTATTCAGGATAGGCTTCTCCATTCTTACGGCGATTTGTGATTTCCCCTTCCCATCCGCCGCGGTTATTGATCGAATCCCACATGGCGGTATAAAACGCGGCGTTTTGTTGTTTTGAGCTCAGGATGTGTGGATTGTGTCCGATCACTTCGTGAGCTTCATAACCTGTGATCTGGGTGAAGGCACGATTGACGCGCAAAATTTTGCGATTTGCATCGGTGATCAGCATGCCTTCTTGTGCTTCGAAGGCGGTGGCGGCGATGCGTAAGTCATGTTCGGCGAGTTTTCGCTCACTCAGTAGATTGATCTTTTCAATCGCCACGCTGACCAATTGGCTTGCCCCATCGAGGAAATCGATCTCTGTTTTACTCCATTCCTTATGGGCGATGACTTGATTCAATACCAGCAAATAGTAGCCATCATTGCGGAAAGCCACCGGATACCACAGAGCACTTTTTATCTGCATCTTTTCGTGCAAGATATGTGCAGAGCCATCAACTAGAAGTAAAGGGTTGATGTTGTTACTGTGACTGATGACGTAGCTTCGCTTTTCACGGATTTCTGTGGCGCCTGAAATGAATATTTCGAGTGGATATGTGCCTTGGGTCGCCGTGATATTGGGATATTTTGGATTGATCCACTCGCATAGTCCGATCACTTGGCGTTTGTTGAAATCGATATCGTAGATCAAAGCACGATCTGTCTTAAGCACGCCACTCACTTCTCGCAACATCCCTTCCAATATTCGGTCTGTGCCTTCACTTTCCATAATGATCTTGGCGATTCGGTTCTGCGCATGTGTGAATGCCAGTTGTTGTTGCAGAGAATAGCGCGTGGCACGTGTTTCAGTTACATCACGCATGGCGGCTTGTACCGCTGATTCACCGTTATAGATGATGGAGGTGCCTTGTATTTCGACATCGATCACGGTGCCATCAAGCTTGATGAATTTCTCTTCGGCCAAGGGGGCTGGTAGGCCATCGAGGGCGTTTTTCTTGATGCGTGCGATGACGCCTGCGTGATAGTCAGGATGGATGCGATCCAGTACAGGCTGGCCAATCAGCTCGGCAGAAGAGTTTGCGCCAAACATTTTTACAGCGGCAGGATTGACGTATAAGAACTTGCCTGCGCGATGTACGGCAATGGCCTCGGGTGTCCATTCCACAAGGGTGCGATATCGCGTCTCATTTTCTTGTAGTGCAACTTTCTGCTTTTCCAATTTACCGAGTAGGCGATTAAACCCATTGACCAGTTCACCCACTTCATCTTGTCGTTGGATCGTTAGATATTGTGGATGTTTGCCGGTGTCGCTCAGTTCAGTGAGTTTTTTTGCAGTGTTGAGCATCGGAGCAAGCTGCCGTCTCAGTATCCACCATGTGAGTGCGCTGGTGAGTAAGGTGATGAGGGTCACTACCAGCAGTATGCGGCGTTGCAGATCGTAGATGGGGGCGTATGCGGTGGAGGTAGGAATCACGGCAGTGACAAACCAGCCCGCGCTAGGGATGTACTTAGCTGCCGAAACTTCTTCTATGCCACGGGAGCTGATTGCTGTGCCGTATTCCTCGATGCCTTGTCTGAAGCGATCCAGTTGTGGATTGACACCCGGCGCAGGAATCGTATGCATGATGCGGCTTTTGTCCGTAGCTGTTACAAATAGATTGTACTGGGGGGCGATGAGTAAAAACTCACCTCTTTCGCCATATAGGCGGGAAGTGACTTGATCAAAGAAGCTGGGGCGTGATAGATCGATGATGCCTGCGAGCGCACCGATCACTTTGCCTTTCGAATCGAAAATAGGCGCGGCTAAACCAAATTCTGGATAGGTCTGCGAATCGGCAAGATGAGGTTTGCCGATAGACGATTTGCCTTCTTGTAGGGCGGCCTTGATGTGGGATTGCGCGAGAAGATTCTCATCTAATCGGCCCGCTAGGGGATCGGAATCGGCGATCACCTTGCCGTGCATGTCGATGATAATGAGGCCCGCATTAAACTGATGTTTGAGGATGCTGAGCTGTTCTAATCTAGCTTGCGATTGCGAGCGGTTCCGTACTTCTGCTGCGCTAATTTTTCCTGCAACTGCCTTGAGCGAATACAAACGTGTTTGTAGCTCCTCGTCTATTTCGCCCGCCATAAAGGTTGCGTTGGACAGCAACTGCTTGCCGAAGATCTGCTCCATATTGGCACGCAGAATCTGACTGGCATAAAAAGCGGCAGACCAGAAGCCAATAATCAGAACGACAAGGATTAGAAAAGTAATTCTTGTTTTAATTGAACCCCAACGAAGCTGGAAAAAGGGCATCTATGGAAATCCCACAAAAATGACGAAAGTCGTTGGCGTGACTTATACCTTGAAAACTATTCGGCGTCATTAGTGGAGTTAAACCCATCTTGATGATGGGGTCAGAGAGGAGTTGATCGAGCCAATTGCAAGCGCAACAAGTCGTCAATGAGTGAGCTGGATTAGCCGCTTCCCAGTGTGCGTCCCGAAGTGGGTAGATTGGCGTGTCCATCTGGGCCATATAGGCCCGCTGCGTGTTGTGTCGCGCCAACGAGTACGACAAGTGCTTGCTGGTTGTAGCGCATCTTGATCTGTATCAGTTCACCGTTGGTATGATTGAGACGCTGCGCATGGTCGGCGAGTTTTTGAACTTCATGCCATGCCGATAAGCTCTCGGGCGCACGTTGTTTCAGCCAATTTTCGGTGTTCATCCCGCTAGGTAACGCGGCTCTTCGTAAACGAGCTAACGCTAAGATGCGGTCCGATTCGCGGGTCTTGATGTCTGCGAGAGGAAGCAGCGAGTCCGTGTCAGTGCCCAATAAGAGCGTTTGTTCTTGCTCTAGCAAAGTAACGAAAGCACGCAAGCTGTCACGCTCGTCGTTCAACGTGGACAGCAGGTCGTTACTACCACTCGTTGTGCTAGTTTGGTTCAACGTCCACCCGCACTAATGAGTTCGCGGACCGAGCTGATCAACTTGTCTGCCACTACGCCAGAGTTGACCTGGAAGCGGCCATCACTGATCGCTTGTTTGATCTCGGAGACTTTTTTGGCGTCGACGATAGGCGTGCTGGCAAGCGAGCTTTCCATGCTACGCAGTTGAGCCGTAGTTGAACCTAGGTGGACGCTGGTGCTATCGGCCTGGGCTGGGCTAGATTTTCCGTTGCCCGCTTTAGCAGCAGCACCTCGCGATGAGGTTTCGCTGGCGGCAGGGGGTAACGGTTTACTTGTCTTTCCGATTTTCATGGGGTTCTCCCTTTGTACTGGTTCGATTGCTCACTACATCGGCGCTTTTCAGTAATTCTTTAGGGGGATTCGAAGATTCGCGATCCGAAGTGTCACCGAGTCGCTTCAGCTTCATATTAATCCCTCTCAATTTGCGGGTGATTTATACACCCCAATTAACAATTCATAAACTGATTTACTGCATCACTTCGGCACTGCCGTCGTGCATTGCGATGGCGGAAATTACTTGTCCTGAACTGAGCTTGATGCGAATTGCTTGCCCTTCGGTCGCGTCATTTAGGGCTGTCCCTTGACTGCTGACGATAAAACTTGGGGTGCTTACTTTGATGCGCACTGTTTGTCCTTGCTGCACGACGAACAGGGGGCGCAGCATGTCTAGGCGTAATACTTGTCCTGCGCCAATGGCGAATTTAAGCGTCCTACCAATGGCTTGGTCGGGCGTGGTGAGTGTGTTGGGTTGTCCCATTTCACCCGTTTGCACGGTGAAGTGTTCTGCGGTTAGGACTAGGCCTTGAGGCAGCGGAGCGTTGGCAACCAATCGATCAATAGTGACTTTGATATCAGCCTGCAATAAGACACTCCATCCCACTTTTTGATTACAACGCACGCCGATAGAGGTCTTGCCGATGAGTTGCGCGCCTGTCGGCAGGTAGGCCTCAAGCGGTTCGCAGGCGGGCAGTGTGATGCGCTTATCCAATGGGGTGATTTGCGGGCTGACTTTGCCGGGAATATTTTTGATCTGCGCTTGCAGGAAGGCCATCGCGGTTTCTTGGATCAATGCGTGGCTCTGCGGCGGCGCGGCAAACGCTGTGTTGCTGAGCAAATAACACAATAACAATGTGAGCCAATTTTTCATGTGCTCATTATTGCTATCTGATGAAAATGCCATGGCGCGAAATAACAGGAATTTTTGCCTTTAATCGTTCGATGGGCTTGCTTGGGGCAGACCTACTATGCCATCCATTGAGAAGGGGTGTTGATAGGTAGAACAGGTAGGGAAGGAGAGTGGTGCGATGACCAGCAGAATAGATCAGATGTTCCAGTTTCAGCAAACCGCGTTGAATTTGCGGGCGAAGCGTCAGGAACTGATCGCTTCCAATATCGCGAATGCGGATACGCCTAACTACAAGGCAAAAGACATTGATTTTGCCAGTGCGTTGCGTGGCGCGTTGGCGGGCTCCCCAGAAAAATTGCCGATGGCGACTTCAGCCGGCAGTCATTTGAATGGTAATGCGGGTGAGACGGTAATGGGCGCGGCTGTGCAGTATCGCAATCCCTTACAGCCCAGCGCGGATGGTAATACGGTAGATATGGATGTGGAGCGTGCTCAGTTTGCGGATAACGCTTTGCGCTATGAGGCCAGTGTGCGTTTCATTAGTGGTGAGGCAAAGGATGTCTTGGCTGCGCTGCAAGGTTAAGTCACGAGGGGTCGTGTTGTTGTAAGGAGGATTCATTATGTCGCTATTCAATATCTTCAATATTTCAGGCTCTGCCATGACGGCACAGTCTCAGCGACTGAATGTGGTGGCCAGCAATTTGGCCAATGCAGACAGTGCGACCGGCCCTGACGGTAAGCCTTATCAAGCGAAGCAAGTGGTGTTCAGTACGACACCGATCGCAGGCCAAGTCGGTGAGGGCGTCAAAGTATCCGCTGTGGTGACCGACAATTCACCGATGCGCGTGGTGTATGACCCTAAGCATCCCATGTCGAATGAGCAAGGTTATGTGACTTTGCCTAACGTTAATCCTGTGGACGAGATGGTGAACATGATCTCGGCCTCGCGTTCTTATCAAAATAATGTGGATGTGATGAATACGTCCAAGGCGTTGTTGCTCAAGACGCTCACGATTGGTCAATAGGAGAAATAGATCATGGTCACTTCTGTGTCAAATAGCACTTCAACTACAGCGGCTCAGGCTGCTGCTGCCGCCGCTAATACGTCTCAGTTGGGGGCGACGCAAGATCGTTTCCTTAAATTATTGGTGACGCAAATGAAGAATCAAGATCCGCTCAATCCATTAGATAACGCACAGGTCACTTCGCAGATGGCGCAGTTGTCCACGGTGAGCGGTATCGATAAATTGAATTCGACGGTGCAAGCGCTAAGTTCGAGCATGTTGGCGACGCAGTCATTACAGGCAGTCTCAATGATTGGTCATCCTGTGTTAGTGCCGGGCAAGGAAATTGGGTTGGTGGATGGTGTGGCGGATGCGGCTGTCAATCTGGCGCAGCCTGTGGATGGGGTGACGGTGACGGTGACGGATGCGAGTGGTGCCGTGGTGCGCACGCTGAATCTGGGTTCGCAAGATACAGGTATTACGACGTTCCAATGGGATGGTATGACGGATACCGGAAGCACTGCGCCGAATGGGAAATATAACTTTACTGCGACAGCTAAGTTGGGCGGACAAAAGGTCGATGCAACATCGCTGTCCTACGGCTTGGTGAATAGTGTGGCGCAAACGCAAGGTGGCGTGAAAGTAAATATCGGTCAGCTAGGTGATTTTGGCCTAGATTCAATTATGAAAATTCTGTAAGGAGAAAATGCCATGGGTTTCCAACAAGGTCTATCAGGTTTGAATGCTGCCGCGAAGAATTTGGAAGTGATCGGTAATAACGTTTCCAACTCGAATACGGTCGGCTTCAAGTTATCGCAAGCGCAGTTCGCTGATGTGTATGCCAACTCCTTGGCTGGTTCGGGTGGTGCGCAGGTGGGGATTGGTGTGCGTGTGGCCGCTGTTGCGCAACAATTCACGCAAGGCAATATCAGTACGACGAACAATTCGCTCGATATGGCGGTCAGTGGAAACGGGTTTTTCCGTATGAATGAGAATGGCTCAGTTTCGTATTCTCGAAATGGACAATTCCAGCTTGATAAAAATGGATTTGTGGTGAATAGCCAAGGCTATCGTTTGACAGGTTTCTTGCCGAATGCACTTGGGCAAATTGTGGCGACGACGCCCGCTGATTTGCAAATATCATCGGCTGACTTGTTGCCTAAGCAAACGACTGCGGTGAGTGCAGGGCTGAATCTGGATGCGCGTTCGGCCATCATTCCTGCTACGCCTGTTTTCGATCCAAACAACGCGGCGACTTTTAATAATTCGACCTCAATGACGGTGTATGACAGCTTAGGAGCTAGCCACATTGCGTCACTCTATTTTGCCAAGACGTCGGCCAATACATGGAATACGCATATGGTGGTGGATGGGAATTTGGTGCCTGCTGCAGGCACGCCAATGACGACCATGACTTTTAATACCAACGGTACTTTGGCTACACCAGTTTCACCAGTGACCTCTCCCTCATTTAACCCTACACCGCCTGCCATTACGATGGCAGGATCAACAGTCCCTGCAACGGCAGCGGGTGCCTCGGCGACCGTTACGGTCTCTACGACCACAGGTTTGTCGATTGGCGCTTCTGTGACTGGAGGTGGATTGCCTGCAGGAACGACCATTGCATCGATTGCTAGCCCAACAACATTTACGACTTCTGCGCTTGGGGCTGCTGTTCCAGCCGCTGCGGGTGTGGTGTTGACGGCGATTAATCCCGCTAGTGCGGCTCCGCAGACGCTGACATTCGATTTTGCCGGCACTTCTCAGTTCGGCGGCATTTTTGGTGTTAACTCGCTTAGCCAAGATGGGTATACATCAGGTCGCATGACGGGATTTAGTACGGGATCGAACGGAATCATCTCAGGGCGATATTCAAATGGACAGACCAAGACTTTGGGGCAGGTGGTGTTGTCTAACTTTAATAATCCACAAGGTTTGCAACCGTTGGGAAATAACAATTGGGCGGAGACCTCTACTTCTGGTACGCCGCTGACAGGGGTGCCGGGTTCGGCGAGCTTGGGTGTATTGCAGACATCGGCTGTGGAAGATTCCAACGTGGATCTGACTGCCGAGTTGGTGAATATGATCACGGCGCAACGGGTATATCAAGCGAACGCGCAGACAGTGAAGACGATGGACCAAGTGCTGCAAACATTGGTGAATCTGCGCTAGTGAGTTGAAGCGAGGAGGTTGATATGGACCGACTGATTTATACCGCCATGACTGGGGCATCTCACATCCTGAATCAGCAGGCTGGGGTGTCGCAGAATTTGGCGAATACCAATACGCCTGGCTTTCGTGCCAGTATCGAGGCATTCCGCGCTGTCCCTTTGGTGGGAGAAGGATTGGCGACGCGCACGTTCGTGGTCAATTCGACGGCTGGTACGGATTTCACGCCTGGTGGTATGCAGCCGACGGGGCGTGAGTTGGATGTGGCGATTGATGGTAAAGGGTGGATCGCGGTTCAGGATAGTAAAGGCAATGAGGCTTACACTCGCAACGGTAGTTTTCAGGTGTTGCCTAGTGGGATATTGCAGGCACGTAGCGGATTGAACGTGTTGAGCGATGGCGGGCCAATCACGTTGCCACCCAATGCGGAAGTGACGATTGCTAAAGACGGTACGATTTCGACGGTGCCGAGTGGTAATCAAAAGACGGGCGTGGTGGTGGTCGGACGTATCAAGTTGACCAATCCACCAGAGAATCAATTGGCGCGTGGTGAGGATGGGTTGTTCCGTACTGCGGATGGTTTACCCGCCGATGCGGATGCCAAGGTTACGGTGGTGTCGGGCAGCCTTGAAAGTAGCAATGTCAATTCGGTGGAGGCGATGGTCAATATGATCACGCTGGCGCGCCAATTCGATACCCAAATGAAGCTTATTCAAATCGCCGACAGTGATGCAAAGCAGGCGAGCACAATTCTGAATATCAACGCCTAATACTTCTTGGCGTGATCGATGGCGTTGGCCATCGATCCTTCTCTAAATCTGAAATTGAATCGTTTTTCCACGAGTGTTCCTTGGATGGTTTGGCATTGGCTTAGGTAATGTGTCAGCTAAGCAAAGCTCACTTGAAAGGATGCAATCATGATTCGCTCTCTCTGGATTTCTAAGACAGGTCTCGAAGCCCAACAAACGCAGATGGATGTGGTGTCCAATAACTTGGCGAACGTGAGCACTAACGGCTTTAAGCGTTCGCGAGCGGTATTCGAAGATTTGCTGTATCAAAATATCCGTCAGCCGGGTGCGCAATCCTCTCAGCAGACCCAGATTCCGTCGGGATTACAGATTGGTACGGGGGTGCGTCCTGTTGCGGCTGAGCGTATCCATACCCAAGGTAACTTGCAGCAGACGGGTAATAATCTGGATATGGCGATCCAAGGCAACGGATTCTTTCAAGTATTGATGCCAGATGGCAGCACGGGCTATACCCGCGATGGGGCATTCCAGACGGATAGTCAGGGTCAGATGGTGACTTCGAATGGTTATGTAGTGCAGCCAGCGATGACGATTCCAGCCAATGCAACGACGGTCACAGTCGGTGCGGATGGTGTGGTGACGATCACGCAGCCAGGTGCGCCTGCGCCTGTGCAGATTGGTAGCTTGCAATTGGCGACGTTCATCAATCCGTCTGGCTTGGAAAGCTTGGGGCAGAATCTGTATGTGGAAACCGCTTCGTCAGGAGCGCCTAGCGTCAATGTACCGGGTACGAACGGTACAGGGAGTATCAATCAGAAATACCTTGAGACTTCTAATGTGAATGTGGTGGAGGAGTTGGTGAATATGATCCAAACGCAACGTGCGTATGAGATCAATTCTAAGGCCATCACGACGTCGGATCAGATGTTACAAAAATTGTCGCAAATCTAGTGAGGCTAGTCATGATGTCTAGATTAAATTTGCTTGGTGCGGTGTTGATGTCGTTGTGGCTAGTGGGGTGTGTGCCAACGACTAATATCAAAGAGCCCTTGACGATGAAGCCTGAACCCAAGGCAGTTGTTGCTGCGCCAGCGAATGGTTCGATATTTCAAGCGGGTGTGAACGACAGGCCTATGTTTGAAGATAGGCGTGCTCGTCATGTGGGCGATTTGCTGACGATCACAATCGTAGAGGCCACGTCTGCTTCGGGTAAATCGGCGACGACGACAGATAATTCAGGAACGCTGGCGATTGTTACCCCCGCTATGCCGGTTGGCGCGTCGGGTGCGAGTACCGCAAAAGCATCGAGCAAGTCGGATGCGTCAGGCAATAACACCTTTACAGGCACATTGACCTCTACGGTCATTGAGGTGTTGCCGAATGGCAATCTCCGTGTTGCTGGGGAGAAGCAGGTCAGTATTCGTCAAACGAATGAATATGTACGTTTCTCGGGTGTGGTGAATCCGCTCGATATCAATGCGACGAACAGTGTGCCTTCAACCAAAGTGGCGGATGTGCATCTGGAATATAAAGGTGCGGTCGGTTTGAGTGGGGCTGATGTGACGAGTATGTTTGCGCGCATCTTTACGACTGTGTTGCCGTTCTAAGGAGAACGTGATGAAACCTTTCTTCAAATCATGCTTGGCAATCATTTTGATGATGACTATATCAAGTGCGTATTCTGAACGTATCAAAGATCTGGCCAGTGTGCAGGGCGTACGTGAGAATCAGCTATTGGGATACGGTCTGGTGGTGGGCTTGGATGGCAGTGGTGAACAGTCGGTTTTAACTACGCAAAGTGCGCTTACGATGTTGTCTCAACTGGGGATCAATCTGCCTGCTGGATCAAGCCTGCCCATGAAAAATGTGGCGGCGGTGATGGTGACGGCATCTTTGCCTGCTTTCTCACGTCCCGGTCAAACCATCGATATCACGGTATCGTCGATGGGGAATGCCAAGAGTCTACGAGGGGGCACGTTGTTAATGACGCCACTTAAAGGTGCTGATGGTCAGGTTTATGCAATGGCGCAGGGTAATTTGCTGGTCAGCGGTGCTGGGGCGGCGGCGGGTGGTTCAAAAACACAGGTGAATCATCTGGACGTGGGGCGTATTCCGAATGGCGCGACGGTGGAACGTTCTGTCCCCACAGATCTAGGGCAAGGCGATTTTGTGTATTTGCAGTTGAATACGACTGATTTCACTACGGCCACGCGGATGGCTGATGCGATCAATCGCGATATTTCCCCTGAGTCGGAGATTGCTGCACCTTTGGATGGGCGGACTATTGAGGTGAGAGCTCCGGCAGGACGGGATCGTGTTGCATTCATTTCCCGTGTGGAGAATGTGTCGCTGATCACTGCGACAGGTAGCGCTAAGGTGATTGTGAATGCTCGTACAGGGTCGGTGGTGATGAATCAAAATGTGTCATTGGATAGTTGTGCGGTGGCGCACGGCAATCTCACAGTGGTGATCAAAGCCGATAACACGGTGAGCCAACCGAATGCACTGGCAGGTGGGGATACCACTGCGGTGAGTAATGCAAGTATTGAGATTAAGGCGGATCCGGGAAATTTGTTGACGTTGAGTCGCGGCGCGTCTTTGGGGGATGTGGTCAAAGCACTGAATTCGATCGGTGCAACACCTCAAGATATGCTCGCCATCTTGCAAGCGATGAAATCGGCAGGCGCGCTACATGCCGATCTGGAAGTCATTTAGGACGCATCATGGCCATTCTTCCCAATCAAGCATCAAGTCTCGCGGCGGATAGTCAGTCGCTCGATAAGCTGCGCTACCAAGCGAAGCAGAACCCCGATCTGGCGCTCAAGAAAGTGGCGCAGCAGTTTGAGACGGTGTTCCTCAATATGATGATGAAGAGTATGCGTGAGGCGACACCGCAAGAAGGTATGTTCGATAACGAGCAGACCAAGATGTTCACAGGGATGCTGGATCAGCAGTTGGTGCAGGAGATGTCGGCGCGTGGCATAGGATTGGCTGATGTGATGGTGCGTCAATTGAGTCATGCAGCAGCCCCTAGCTTACCTTCACAGGTCAATATGGTGTCAAGCGTGGTTCAGGGGGCGGTTCCATCTGCATATACGCCAGATGTGCAACAGGCGTTTGTCGATCGCCTGCTGCCCCATGCGGAGCAGGCTAGTAGAGCAACAGGTATTCCTGCTCAGCATATTTTAGGGCAGGCTGCTTTGGAGAGTGGCTGGGGAAAACGTGAGATTAAGCTACCTGACGGGAGTACGAGCTATAACTTATTCAGCATCAAAGCGGGTAAGGGGTGGAATGGTAAGGTCGCAGAGATTACGACAACTGAATTTAAGGACGGTGTTGCGCATAAACAGACCGAACGTTTTCGCGCCTATGGTTCTTATGCAGAAGCCTTTCAAGATTATGCCAAGCTGTTAACGAACAATCCGCGCTATGCCGAGGCGGTGGGGCAAGAGGGGGCGACTGGATTTGCCCAGGCTTTGCAGAAGGGTGGGTACGCGACGGATCCCAACTATGCGGATAAATTGATCAAGGTGATTGGACGTATAGACGCTAAGGCTTGATTCGAATCGTAGCAATCGTTGATGGGCTGGCCGTTGAGCGGTAGCCTGTCGGTTGTCGGGTCGAGCTAAAGTTATTGCGCGGCTTGCCGATACATCTGCTGAGGGGGTGGCACGTAGCTGGATGCTAGGAGTAAAAGGCATCCATTACGCACAGACGTAAGGAGAATCACATGGCATCAGGAATCTACGGTATCGGAGTGAGTGCGCTCAAGGTTGCTCAGGCGGGCATCAGCGTCACTTCTCACAACATTGCGAATGCAAATACACCCGGTTATACGCGGCAAGAAGTATTGCAATCGGCTATGCAGCCACAGAATACAGGCTCTGGTTTTTTTGGGCAGGGCGCTGATGTGGTGGGGGTCAAGCGCAATTACGATGAATTTTTAAGTGCGCAATTAGGCGAGGCGCAAACCAAATCGAGCAGTCTAAATACGCAGTTTGCGCTATCTCAACAGGTGAGCAATCTTTTGGGAGATTCAAGCGGTGGCTTGACACCGGCCTTACAAGATTTCTTTAGTTCTATTAATACGGTTTCTAATGCGCCCGAATCTATTGCGGCGCGACAAACAATGATTGGTAGCGCGCAGTCGTTGGCTAATCGTATGCAGACGCTGGATGCTCGATTGAGCGAGATTCGTAACGGATTAAACAGTCAGATTACGAACAGTACGGCAATTATCAATAGTTACGCTAAGTCGATCGCATCCTTGAATGACAATATTGTGCGTGCTCAAGCCCAGAGTGGGCCCAACCAAACGCCTAATGATTTGCTGGATCAGCGTGATCAGCTGCTTACCCAGTTGAGTCAAGAGATTCGGGTGTCTACAGTTAAACAGCCTGATGGCTCAATGGATGTGTTCATTGGTAATGGACAGTCATTGGTTATTGGAACGACCTCATCTACCTTACAGGCAGTTTCGTCACCTACTGATCAAAGTGCGATGGATGTGATGTATGTCAATAGCAAAGGGGTTAGTCGTATTCAGCAAAGCGCTTTGCAGGGGGGCAATCTAGGGGGATTTTTGACATTCCGCCAGAATGTGCTTGATCCTGCCCAAAATGCCTTGGGACGAATTGCTGTGGGGGTGGCGGATTCATTCAACCAGCAGCATCAGCAAGGCGTTGATTTGAAAGGTGTCGCGGGTGGAAATTTCTTTTCTGCAGGTACGCCGCAAGCGGCGGCATCGACGAGTAACGTGGGTAATTCAGTGTTGGCTGCGACCATCAGTAGTGCGAGTGATTTGACAGGGCGAGATTACACATTGCAGTTCGATGGTGTGAGCTATAACTTGTTCGACAACACGACAAATACGGCTGTCCAGTCATTTACAGCCGCAGATTTGGCAACGCCTAAAGTCGTGCTGGGTACTGGAGTGACCTTGCAGCTAACGGCAGGGGTAGTTGCGAATGTTGCTGGGGATTCATTTTTGATTCGCCCTACTTCGACTGGTGCTCGCGATTTCGGTTTGGCGGTGACTGATCCTACTAAAATTGCTGCGGCTAGTCCGATTCGTGCCACAGCCCCGATTGCTAATCAGGGCAGCGGCGTAATTTCCCAGCCGACTGTTACGGGTGGTTTGCCGTTGAATGCGAACTTGCAGCAGCCAATAACACTGACCTTTACTAGTGCGACCACTTATACGGTGACAGGTACGGGGGCGCCGGCAGGTGCTCAGACGTTTACGTCAGGTGTCGCCATAAATGTTAATGGGTGGTCAACGCAGATCACAGGGGCTCCCAAGGCGGGGGATACTTTTACTATCTCAGCCAATGTTAATGGTTCAACTGACGGTACCAATGTACTTAAGTTGGGGCAATTGCAGACAACTAACACAATGGTGGGTGGGACGGCGAGCTATCAAGGTGCATACGGGCAGCTGATTAGTCAGGTCGGTACGCAAACACGTGAGTTGGATGTCACTAGCAAGGCGCAAACAAGCATGTTGGCTCAGGTAAGCAAGGCCCAACAGTCGGCATCTGGAGTAAATTTGGATGAGGAAGCTGCAAATCTGCTGAAATATCAGCAGGCTTATCAAGCTGCAGCAAAAGCGATGGCAATTTCACAGTCAATGTTTGATTCGTTGTTGCAGCTAGGAGGTTAATTATCATGCGCATTAGTACAAGTACTTTTTATAACGAAAGCGTCACCACAATGAACCAGTTGCAGGCGGGGGTGGCGCAAACGACTCAACAAATTGCGACTGGGCGTCGCATTCTTTCCCCAGCGGATGATCCTGCGGGGGCGGCTCTTGCTTCCGAGCTTACTCAGACAGATGCTGCGAATACTCAATTGGCAGCAAATCGTACCGCTGGAATCAACACGTTATCTTTGGCTGAGGGGATTTTGCAAAGCGTGAGCAATCTGCTTCTGGATGCAAAAGACATCGTAACAAAAGCGGGTAATGGCAATCTGAATGACGTAGCACGCAAATCAATGGCAACGGATTTGTCAGGGAGAATCCAAGAGTTACTCGGCTTGGCGAATAGTACAGATGGTGCGGGTAATTATCTGTTTTCAGGAAGCCAAGGCAAAATCCAGCCATTTGTGAGTACGGCATCTGGCGTTGTGTATCAAGGGGATGATGTGCAACGTAAGATTCAGGCAGCTGCCTCTCGACAAATCTCTACGACCGACTCAGGCGCAGACATTTTTATGCGAGTACGTACGGGGAATGGCACGTTTCAAACTAGTTCTGCCCTCGCTAATACTGGAGGAGGCACGATCAGCCAGGGATTGGTGATAGATTCGGCGTTGTATAACGGCAATAATTTTCAGATTGCATTCACTTCGCCGACTTCATTTGATATCAACGATCTGACCACTGGATTGCCTGTTAGTACAGCTAATACATATGTAAGTGGTCAAGCAATCACGTTTAATGGTATCCAATTAAACATACAAGGGGCGCCGGCCAGCGGCGACAAATTTAATGTTGACCCTAGCATTAACCAAAGTGTGTTTGATACGCTGAATAAACTGGTGGCAACACTGAATACCTCCGTTCCTTCGGCCAATGCGATGAACTCTGCGGTATATCGGCAGGGTTTAAGTGATGCATTTACCTCGGTAGATCAGGGCCTGAATACTGTCTTGGGCGTCAGGGCTACGATGGGTTCGAGATTGCGAGAGCTTGATGCATTGCAATTAACAGGTGAAGAATTGGGATTGCAGTACAAGTCTACTTTATCCAAAGTCCAAGATACCGATTACAACAGAGCGATCAGCGACTTGACGCAGCAGCAGATGACATTGTCTGCCGCACAGAAGTCATTCGCTCAGGTATCTAAGATGTCATTGTTCGATTATTTGTAGATGTTTTACTTAAAGTCCTTGACCTTGCTGTGCTACATCCATACAATGCGCCCCCTCAAACAGACGCGGGGTGGAGCAGTCTGGCAGCTCGTCGGGCTCATAACCCGAAGGTCGTAGGTTCAAATCCTGCCCCCGCAACCAAATTTGTAATGCGGTGCAAACAAGTAGTTGACAAGAAGAATTTGATCCCTATAATGCGCACCTCTTCGCTGCTGAGGCAGACGAAGGAAGAATAAAAAGTTCCTTAAAAATATATATAAAACAATCGATTAGTGTGGGTGACTGTGCTGAGGTGGGTGAGTTTTGCTTAGG
>JAQTUV010000003.1 GCA_028707175.1 Sideroxydans sp. | reverse complement strand
GTCGTGCACCCATCGACAAGTCGAATCTGTTGGTTGCCATGCAAGAGAACTTTGGGTTGCGCTATGAGATAACGGAAGCAATAACCAGCGTTAATGCAACGGGAAGCAAGCCACATTACTATTCATTAAACATGCGTGCAGCAGATTTTGGGTATCGGCCCAGTTTGACTTCTCTTGAAGGTTTGTTAATGGAAGTTAAGCAAATGCTGTCGTCGACAATGTAATCCGGTTAGAAAATCCAATGAAGAAAAAAATATTACTTACTGGCGTCACAGGATTTTTGGGGAGTCATTTGGCCATAGCTATATTGGCGGCAGGATATAAAGTAATTGCGCTAAAAAGAAAGTCATCCTCTCTGACTCGGATCCAATCTATTGTTTCCGATATTGAGATTATTGATATTGATGGCATCGATTTTGATTGTCTTTTTCGTGATTACGGAAAAATAGATGCCATCATCCATACGGCCACTTGTTATGGACGAAACAACGAATCAGTAAGTGAAATTTTTGCGGCTAACACTGAATTCCCCTTGCATTTACTTGATGCAGGGAGTCGTGCGGGCGTTAAAATATTTCTGAACACTGATACGATCCTTGATCAATACCTCAATCTGTATGCATTATCAAAAAATCAATTTTTGCAGTGGGGAAAATTTTTTGCAAAACAAGGCAATATTCGATTTGGAAATATTCGGTTGGAACATTTCTATGGGCCAGATGATGAGCCAACAAAGTTTACTGCGCATGTAATTAATACATGTCTTAATAACTTTCCCGAGTTGAAGCTCACTAAGGGGGAGCAAAAACGAGATTTTATTTATATTGACGATGTGGTAACAGCCTATCTGATTTTGCTGGAAGAAATGAGCAAGTTAGATCGCGCATTTGTAGAGTTTGACGTAGGTAGTGGGCGCTCGGTTTCGATAAAAGAGTTTGTGGAAACCGTACATCGCATAACTGGTTCCAAAACTTATCTGGATTTTGGTGCCCTCCCCTATCGCGAAGGTGAAGTGATGCATTCTGATGCGGATATATCGGGACTGGTGGCATTAGGGTGGCGATGCTATTTCGATGTTGAGGCAGGACTGAATAAAGTGATTGAACAAGAAAGAAAGAAGCTATGAAATTATTAATTACAGGTGGATGTGGTTTTTTGGGAAGCAATCTGGCATCCGATGCATTATTGCGTGGAGATGAGCTCGTTGTATTCGACAACCTTTATCGCAACGGCTCACGTGAGAATTTGCCTTGGCTGCAAGCACAAGGCAAATTTACCTTCGAGCATGGAGATATCCGCAACCAGAATGACATTACACGGATTGTACAATCATTCAAACCTGACGCAATATTCCACTTGGCCGGTCAGGTGGCGATGACTACCTCAATTGCTAATCCGCGTATGGACTTTGAAGTCAATGTGATGGGGACGCATAACCTGCTGGAAGCAGTGAGGCAGCACGCACCGGATGCCACAGTAGTATATTCCTCTAGCAACAAGGTATATGGCGACCTAGAGCAATATACCTACAGCGAAAATGAGACTCGCTATTTGTGTAAGGAACAACCCAACGGTTTCAATGAACAAACTCAGCTCGACTTTCATTCTCCCTATGGATGTTCCAAAGGTGCTGCGGATCAGTACATGCTGGATTACGCCAGGATCTTCGGTCTCAAGACGGTAGTATTCCGTCACTCCTCGATGTACGGCGGTCGACAATTCGCCAGCTATGATCAAGGCTGGATCGGTTGGTTTTGTCAGAAAGCGGTGGAGTCCAGCAAAGGATTGCTCAAGGAACCCTTCACGATCTCCGGCACAGGCAAACAAGTGAGAGATGTGCTCCATGCAGATGACATGAAGCGACTGTATATGGCTGCGGTTGGCAATATTGATAAAGCCAAAGGGCAAGCATTCAACATTGGCGGAGGCATTAAAAACAGTTTGTCTTTATTAGAGCTCTTTGCCTTATTGGAAAATATATCAAATACAAAATTGAACTACACCCAATTACCTGTACGAGAAAGCGATCAGCGTGTATTTGTGGCTGACCTTGCCAAGGCTAAACAATTGCTAAATTGGCAGCCGATGGTTTCAGCACAGGATGGTGTGGCTCGTATGGTCGAGTGGGTAAGCCAAGCTAAATAAATGGCCTTAATATAATGCAGCCAATACAGCCCATCACCAAACTTATAAGCCGCCTCTGGCAGCACATTGGCTCGCGTAGGCGAGGTCAGTTTTGGCTGTTGCTGATTTTGATGATTCTCGCTTCATTTGCGGAAATTCTCAGCATCGGTGCGGTATTGCCTTTTCTAGGTGCGTTGACTGCACCGAACCGCATTTTTGAACACCCAGCCGCGCAGCCCTTCATTCAAGCACTGGGGCTGACTTCTGCCGACCAACTGTTGCTCCCGTTAACAATAACCTTTGGCTTGGCTGCACTCATGGCAGGTGCGCTGCGCGTAGGGTTGCTCTGGACTTCCCTACGTCTATCCTTTGCAGTCGGGGCCGATCTTAGCAATGGAATCTACCGCCGCACACTGTACCAACCTTATGTAGTTCATATCGCTCGGAACAGCAGTGAAGTGATCAATGGTATCTCGACAAAAGTCGGCGAAGTCATTTTTTATATTCTCATGCCGACTTTGAATCTCATCAGTGCTGTCGTAATGTTGGTTGCGATCCTGGTAGCACTCCTGACAATTATTCCCGGCGTTGCACTGGCTGCATTTGCCGGTTTTGGTCTTGTTTACGCTTTCATTATCCGACTGGCTCGCAATCGGCTGAAAATCGATAGTCAGCACATTGCTCGTGAATCTACTAATGTCATTAAATCGCTGCAAGAGGGCTTGGGGGGCATACGAGATGTTTTGATAGATGGTTCACAAGAAGTTTTTTGCACTAACTACCGCAAAGCTGATCACATTTTGCGTCGTTCCCAAGGTAGAAACCAATTTATCAGCTACAGCCCTCGTTACGGTATGGAAGCCTTGGCTATGCTGCTTATAGCTTCGCTGGCTTATGTGCTTTCCAAACAGCCAGACGGCATTGCTATGGCTATTCCAATGCTCGCTGCAATGGCGCTCGGCATGCAACGTTTGTTGCCGGCTTTGCAACAAGCATATGGAGCTTGGTCTATCATTCATGGTGCCCAGGCATCGTTGCAAGATGCATTGGTGTTACTTGACCAACCATTGCCAAACTATGCTGAGCAGCCTGTCGCAAAGCCACTACCTTTCCAGAATCAGATCAGTTTGAATAGAGTATCGTTTCGTTACAGCACACAAACGCCGTGGGTGCTCAAAAACATTGATCTCACTATTGCCAAAGGCAGCCGAGTTGGCTTCATCGGTACAACTGGAAGCGGCAAGAGCACGCTGCTCGATATCATCATGGGGCTGCTGCAGCCAACAGAAGGTGTTATCGAAATCGATGGTCAGTCGATTACTGTCGTGGATCAACGTTCTTGGCAAACTCATATCGCGCACGTTCCGCAAGCCATTTTTCTTGCAGACAGCAATATCGAAGAAAATATCGCTTTCGGTGTGCCTAAAGACCAGATAGATCACGAGCGTGTCAGGAAGGCTGCAAGGCAGGCGCAAATTGCTGACATCATCGAGACTTGGCCCAGACAGTATCAAACTAACGTCGGTGAACGAGGGGTCCAACTTTCAGGTGGACAACGCCAGCGTATTGGCATTGCCCGCGCCCTATATAAACAGGCTGATGTGATTATCTTTGATGAATCAACGAGTGCCTTGGATAACGAAACAGAACTGGCTGTGATGCAGGCGATTGATGCTCTCGGTGATGATCTCACCATCTTGATAATAGCCCACCGCCTCTCTACCTTAAAAAACTGTACGCAGATCATTGAGATTGCCAGCGGTAGCATTCAAAAAATAAATAACCTGACTGATGAATAACATTGATTTGAGTTTTTGCATACCTACTTACAATCGAGCTGAGATTGTAAGTAGGCTGGTTACAAATATTTTATCGTGTATCGATCCGACCATAGAAGTTGTTGTTCTGGACAACGGATCGACGGATGATACTTTGAGTATCTTGCGTGCGATAAAAGATGAAAGGTTGGTTGTTCACAGCAATGGTGAAAACAAAGGCGCCTTGTTTAATATGGTTAATGTATTAAACAAGGGGCGGGGGAGGTTCCTTGTGTATTCAACTGACCAAGATCATGTGGATTACACAAAAATTGATGGTTTTAAATCGTTTCTTTTGCAGCAAACTGATTTGGCAGGGGGCTATTGTGTATTTAATTCTAAATCAGAAGAAGAGTACGAGATTATTCCAAAGGGTTGCCAGGCGATAAAAAAAATCGCATACCAAGGTCGCCATCCTACCGGCTATTTTTTTAACAACGACTTATTAAAATCCATCAAGCTTGTTAAGCGCTTCTCCGATTACAGTTTTGTGGATTTATTCCCACTTGAGTTTGCGTTTGCGGAACTGTGCTTAATGGGAAATGGCGCGATATATCACAAGACAATATTTACGCCAGAAACAGGAGCAATGGTTGTAAAACATAAATCTTCTACAACAGATGGTAAGACTAAAAAGGCATTTTTCTCACCTGAGGCCAGATTGAAGTTAGCGGTGAGTTATACGAAGCACATTAATACTCTCCAACTTTCTCCGCGAGAAAGAAACTTATTGATGATTGATACGTTTCTTCATGGAATGGTGGCTGCTACGCTGGGGTATAGGTCGATACTTAGAAATAATGATTTATGTACCCATTATTATATGGAGAGCAGAGATATAAAGACTCCTGAGCTACTAAGTATTGGCTTGAATTTCTATACAAGATTTGTAGCTGAAACTTCGGATATATGGGGGGGCAGCTTTGTAAAACAGATGAAATTTAACACGTTAATATTATCCAGACTTTTTCACAAAATGATAAAGAAGTTGACCAAGGTTGTTAAGAATAAATTCACCTGAATATATTTTATGCAGAATGCGACATAACGATCGAGTAAAGGAATATGGAATTCAAGGGAAATACCAATCGGTCTATGCTGACAATCGCAATTCCAACTTATAACAGAGCGCGATATCTTGACCTTTGTTTGAAAAGAATTTGCGTGGAGATTGCTGGCTTAAGCGAAGATAAGCGTTGCCTGGTCAAAGTTTATGTGTCGGATAATGCTTCGCCAGATGACGCTACGCCCAAAGTCATTGCCCAATATCAAGGGATGTGGATGGGTGCATTTGAGGCAGTGCGCAACAGTAAAAATATCGGCCCAGACGCAAATATAGCCCAATGTTACGAGTCTGCCATCACGCCTTATGTTTGGATAATGGGTGACGATGACGTAATCCTTCCCGGTGGTCTCCAAAAAATATTGGATGTACTCAGCAACAACGAGATTGATGTTTTGTATGTCAATAACTATTGGTTTAAAGATCAATATACTGCGAAACCTAGGCGAAATAGTGGGCACGGTGTTTTAACATTCCGTAGTTCACTGGAGTTTGCCCGCCGCACGAATGTGATGCTGACGTTTATTTCAGGGGTAATCATGCGCAGTGGTGTTGGTTTGAATTACCGAAATATAACGAGCGCTAGCAATCTTGTTCAATTAAGTTGGGTGTTTCCATCGTTGCGAGACGGTAAGGTTTTTGCCGTTATTGAGGATTGGGTCGTGGCTGCACAAGGATCTAACTCGGGCGGTTATGGTTTAGTCAAAGTGTTCGGTGGCAATCTTAAAAAAATTTCTTCCACTATTTTGAGCGATAAGCCTGAATTGGTTCGAGCCATCCAAAATGGAACGATAGTAAATTTCTTTCCAGCTTTCATTCTTGAATTTCGGAAAGGTTCAAGTCAGTTTGAAGATAAAGACATGACTGACGGTTTGAAACAAGCATTCGGAGACAATTGGCGGTATTACGTTTTTCTCGCACCACTGCTTCTACTGCCCATCTTCCTTGCACGCGTCTATAACATGCTTCTTAAAGCTCCTCGTCGTCTTCTACGGTTCGCTTTAATATAGCCATTCTGAATGCTCATATCAATGAAGCAGACATATCGCAAATTTCCTTTTCCTTTGTTCGATACTAAAGATGCCGTTATCTAAAATTCTTCGATTGGCCGCACAAGAGCGCCCGGTAGCTTCATTTTTCCGCATTATTAGTCGGGTATATGATCGTCTCAGAGGTGGGTTGGCTGCTTCGGTCGTTGGTTGGCCAGAATCGTACTTAGGGGCTGGCTCTGTAGTGAGGGGTACACGATCAATATTCGTTGGCAAGAATATATCTGTGGGGCGTTATGCATGGATTGAAGCACTGTCTGGGAATAATGGACATAAATTTAGCCCAGTCATCAAGATTGGGCAGGGTTTTTGTGCTTCTGAGAGGTTGCATATTTCCGCCATCAATCAAATCCAGATAGGGGATAACTGTCTGTTTGGTTCCTGTGTGTATGTCAGCGATCACAATCATGGCTCATATAAGGGTAAAGAGCAGAGTCATCCAAGCGAGCCGCCTATACAGCGGAAACTGGTTTCGCTAGGCCCTGTTGTGATTGGATCCAATGTTTGGATTGGCGACAACGTGGTTATTGTTGGGCCGATTCAAATTGGCAATGGCGTGGTGATTGGCGCCAACTCGGTGGTTACTCGTGATATTCCTGATGCTGTAATGGTAGCCGGCATACCTGCAAAAGTAATAAAGAGATTTAATAGTGAAAGTGGGCAGTGGCAAAATGAGCTTTGAAAATATTAGTCAATTGAAAGTTGGGGAAAAGGCAAGTGTCGAGATGAAACCCACATGCATTGCCTATTATCTGGGGCAGTTCCATCCTCTAGATGAAAACAACAAATTTTGGGGCGATGGGTTTACCGAGTGGCACAACGTTGCCAAAGCGCGCCCGCTCTATCCTGGGCATGTCCAGCCCGTTCTTCCAGGGCAACTCGGTTTTTATGATCTGCGGTGCGACGAGACTATTCTTGAGCAGTTCGACTACGCAAAGGAAATCGGTGTTGATGCTTTCTGTTATTGGCATTACTGGTTTGCGGGTAAGCGTGTGCTGTATCGCCCACTGGATCGGATGATCGCGCTACCAGATAGTGGAGTTAAAGTCATGCTGGGCTGGGCGAACGAATCCTGGACCGGTATATGGCATGGCCTTTCCAATCAGGTGATCTTTCAGCAAACCTATAGCCGTGAAGAATTGCGCGAGCATGCCAAACTGATCACTTCCTATATCAATTCGGACAGGTATCTCAAGCTCGGCAATACTTCGCCATTCTTGATCTACAAGCCGCGCTTGATTCCTAATGCAATAAATTATTTGGATGAGTTGCGCGAGGAAGTTAGAAAGCTTGGTGGTGGTGACTTATATATCATCGGCAGCTGGGGGCCGGGGCGTACCGAGCAAATAAATAAGCCAAGTGACTTTGGCTTGGACGCGGTTGTCGCCAATAATGTGGGTAGGCATTTCAGATCTCGCACAGCACAGACTGCATACCTCGGAGCCTGGAAAATCGCAAAAAAAATAGGCCTCGGACCGGAAATTCGTCGCTATAAGTCAACTATCGATACTCTAAAGGCAGCCTATGAAGCTGTTGATGGAGTCGTTCATGCCACCGTGGTCACGGGATGGGATAACACACCAAGGTCCGGTAGGCGCGGCCTAGTTCTGAAAGGATTTGACAAGGTAAGTTTCACGGATGCAGTTCTGGCTGCCATAGCTCTTGAAAGCAAAAATGCTAGCCCTTTGCTTTTCATCAAGTCTTGGAATGAATGGGCTGAAGGTAACACCATCGAGCCAAAGTTCAAGGAATCTTGGAGCGTAGGACGTGCGTTGGACGAGGCGCTTTCAAGTTGGAAATGAGTGGTAGTCGTCATATATTAGAGTGGTCATTATTTGCACTGATTGCTATGCTTTTTTGTTTGGTTTTGGCTTTCCGTCCAATACCACAGGAAAACAGTCCCAATGATACTGTGCGATATGTGCTAGATCTGCACCGCTACTGTACGGGGACAGTTGAAAAGGGGCTAGTTAATAAGGATGTTTCATATAATTTATTCTATGTAGTGACGTCTCCAGCTTGTTTTCTGGGGAATGACGGAGTGTTTTTATTTGAGGTTGCGGCATTCGTCCCGCTCATGTTTTTGTTGTTTTCAAATTGGCGGAATGGAACATTTCTGTGGTCCTCAAGTTTGATGTTCAGCGTGATTGGTTTGGAGTTGATGACCAATGCGATGCGACAAAGTTTGGCAATGTTTTTTTTCTTTGGAGCGCTAGCGCTGTTGCATAGTCATCGGGCCTTGGCAATATTGTTGGGATTGATTGCTGTCGCAGCACATACCTCTGTTTTAGCTTTCTTTCCCTTATTGCTGTGGATAAGCGGGGCGCGCTTGACGAAAAAAACGATGCTGGTCGGGGGCGCTATTCTGTTGCTGCTTGGCATCGCGCTTTTGCTTGTGTTCTATGCACCAATCGCTGAATTTTTTCGAGCATTGGATGATTTGCGCACGACCTTCAGCTTGATCTATGCGGACGAATTAAAGCCTTCCTTTATGTTATTTATGGTACTTCCGCTATATTGGATCTATGGCCTGCGCTATTTTTTCGAGAAAGCTCATATAACAGGGGAAGAAAAGAAAGGGCTGGTTTATTCAACATCACTGCTAATAGTTAGCTATGTGGTGTTTCCTTTGATTACTTACCGGTTCGCCATTTTTGCAGTGGCATTACAGATATTCCTTACTACACGCTCGGAGAGATCTGGCTTGATGGCCGGTAGTTATGCGTTATCCGGAATGTTGGGGCACTTGTTTGTAATGCTTACAATTTCAAATCATTTTGAGGTGCTGATCTATGGATAAACTGGTGTCGGTCATCATTCCGACCTATAACAGAAAAGAACTAACCGATAAGGCAGTGTCATCGGTCATCACCTCGTTCCCATCTTTGGTCGAGATTGTTGTGGTGGATGATTGTGGTACCGTTGCCTATTCGTTCGACGCCATAAATTCCAGCGGTGTACCGGTGCGTGTGATTCGGCTGGTCAGGAATGTCGGGGCAGGTATGGCACGTCAGGCTGGCGTGGCTCAGGCTACAGCGAAGTTTATTGGATTTTTGGATTCCGACGACAGTTATGATTCTGGCTGGGTTGATTCTGTCCTTGCTTTATTGCAGGCGGATTCAGGGCTGTCGGCCCATCGTGTTTTGATATCCGGAGTCACTCAAGGCGAAAGAAAAGTTGGCGCGCTGACGAGAAGAATGTTGGCAGGAATGCCGCAAGCTTTGCAATTAGTTGCTGCGCGAATGGTCGCAACTATGTTTAATCCATTCTATACACCATCTATTGTAATTAGCAGGGAGCTATGTTTTTTTAAGGAAAGCTTGCGGCATTGTGAAGACTACTACTCGAATGTATTTGCCTTGTTTGGCGCGGACAAGATAATACTTCCGCATAGCGTGGCATGCCACTTGGGGCGTTCCCCCAACAGTGCGGGGGGCGAATCAGCAGCTAAAGAAAAGATGTTTAAAGGCGAGATGCAGGTCAGAAGTGCAATGTTACAGGGGGCAGAAGTGCCTTTGGGTTATAAGCTGATGGTGCCAGTTGGGATGTTGTATCAATTATCCAGATATGGCACTAAGCGAATACTTTCCAACTCAAGGTAGCGAAAAGAAGAAATGAAGTCGGTTTGTGGGCAAGTTGGAGGTAATGCACTGGCGACTAATCAAACCATAATTTTTCGTGAACTCGGTCACCATGACTGGTTCGCTCTACGTTAAATTTTAGACTGTTTGAAGGGGGCTGAAGACGGGATGATAAGTCTGAAATGATAAATCTATATGTGGGGGCTGATATGAAAAATATATCAATTATCGGTACCGTTGGTGTTCCTGCTAGCTATGGTGGTTTTGAAACGTTGGCTGAGAATCTCATCAAGTATCACAACGCAGCATCATTGCCGTATTTGCTCACGGTGTATTGTAGTAGTAGAAGCTATCCCTCGAGGGCGCAATCATATCTTTCTGCAAAGCTAAAATATGTTCCGCTAAATGCAAATGGTGTGCAGAGCATTCCATATGATTTTGTTTCGCTGTTCTCGGCAGCTAGGGGGGGCAGCGATGTGATTTTACTGTTGGGGGTGTCAGGTGCTATTGCGCTTCCTTTTGTTCGTTTGTTCTCGTCGGCGCGAATCATTACTAATATTGACGGCATTGAATGGCGACGTGAGAAGTGGCAAGGTGTCGCAAAACACTTTTTGCGATTTTCTGAAAAAATGGCAGTGCGCTTTTCACACGAGGTTATTGCGGATAATGCGGCTATTGCTGCGTATGTTCACGATACATACGATGTCAGCGCACATGTGATTGCTTATGGTGGTGATCACGCCATGGATGTCGAGGCTGTTCCGGTTGATGAGTATGTGTTGCCAGCGAAATATGCATTTTCAGTTTGTCGTATCGAGCCTGAGAATAATGTGCATATGGCGGTGGAGGCTTTTGCCGAGCATGCTGTTGAGTCTTTGGTGATGGTAGGTAATTGGAATAACAGTGAATATGGTAGAGCGCTGAGAAAAAAATACTCTTTATATGAAAATTTATATTTGCTTGACCCAATTTACGATTTAGGAAAACTGAAAACATTGCGGTCTGGCGCTTGGTGTTATGTGCATGGTCACTCTGCGGGAGGGACAAATCCTTCGCTCGTAGAAGCAATGCATTTCGGGAGGCCTGTTCTGGCTTTCGATTGTGACTTCAATAGAAGTACTACGGAAAATAAAGCATTATTCTTTGAGGATGCGGACTCTTTGATTAAATTGGTCGAAGGTTTGGATGGTGCGATGATTCAGCAGGTTGGATATGCAATGTCCGAGATTGCAGTGAGGCGTTATACGTGGCGCGTTGTTGCTGAAGAATATTTTAATTTGCTAAATTAATTGAACGTTTAAAAATAGAAGATTTTAGGGGTATCTGAATGGTTGTATTCTTAAGTACACTGTTGCTTTGTGTATTGCTTGTTCTTGCGCTTAAAAAAGCCTCCTCAAAAATCGGCTTGATAGATCACCCTGGTGGTCGAAAACAACACTCTTCGCCAACCCCAACGATTGGTGGGGTGGCGATGTTTGTTGCAGTGGCTTTAGCAATCTATTTTTCTGAAACATATAGCGCACAAACGAGTTTGGTACTTTTGTGTGCGGGTGTTTTGGTGGCGCTCGGTGTATTGGATGATAAGCACGACTTGCGTGTTGGTGTGCGCATGATGGCGCAGGTGTTTATTGCGCTGGTTGTCATTATGGGCGCCGATGGCACTATTACGCATTTAGGCTCTTTGTTTGGGGTGGGAGATATTCAGTTAGGGTTGTTGTCAGTTGCTTTCACTGTTGTCGCTTATGTGGGGGGAATTAATGCGATGAACATGATTGACGGCGCAGATGGGATGGCGGGCAAGATGGCGCTGATTTCAACGGCTGGGGTTGCATTCATTTTTTCACTTTCGGGTGCGTCTGAGTTGTTGCCTTTGACTTGGGCAATGCTGGGGGCATTGCTGGGGTTTTTGCTATTTAACACTCGTGTGTTTGTTAAACGCGCTTGGGTGTTTATGGGTGATGCGGGCAGTATGTGGATTGGGCTGGTGCTGGGGTGGTTTATGGCGCAGGTTGCCGGAGCTAAGGTTTTGGGGGAGCCAGCTTTGGTTTTATGGCTTTTTGGTATTCCCTTACTGGATACCTTGGTGGTGATGTTTAGGCGAGTGAAAAAGAAAAATTCTCCTTTTTATGCGGATAGAACGCACATCCATCACGTGCTAGAAGCTGCTGGGGTTTCTGTAAAGCGGATGGTGCTTGTATTGGGGCTTGTACAAATTTCCTTTGTGATGATTGGTGTGATTTTTTACATGACTCAAGCGCCAGCTTGGTTGGTGTTTTGGAGCTTTATTTTAGTGCTGGTGGCGTATTACTACCGATTTAAGGATTGCTAGTCATCACGGTTGCAGAAGATAGCGAGCATTTAGTGGTGCTATTTGCAGGGGATGCCTTTTTTGTTTTTGGAATACCTTGTTTCGATTGACGTTTGAATAGATATCGCTATAATCCGCACCCCTTTGGGACCGCTGTGGTTCTGAAACCTTGCCCCACCGTCCACTTAAATGTCGGGGGGCTTTAATCCACAAGGAGATGTAATGCGACACTACGAAATCGTATTTATCGTGCATCCTGATCAAAGCGAGCAAGTGCCCGCGATGATCGAGCGTTATCGCACGTTGGTGACCAGCAAGAATGGTCACATCCACCGTCTAGAAGACTGGGGCCGCCGCCAATTGGCATACCCGATCCAAAAGATCCACAAAGCACACTACGTGCTCATGAACATTGAGATCGATCAGCCAACACTGGAAGAGCTGGAACACGCGTTCAAGTTCAACGATGCAGTGTTGCGCCACCTGACCATCAAGACCAAGGCAGCAGTCGTTGTGCCTTCCGCGATGATGAAGGAAGAAAAATCGCGCTCTTACGGCGGTGATGCAGCTGAAGTTGCACCAGCACCTGTAGCGGCTGCGTAATTTAGGATTGAGCAACAACCGTTGTGTGATCGACGGGGAGGTGGTGGAGTCGGAAGGCTTGCGCTACACCCCGGCAGGAATAGAGAGAGTGGTGTTCAAGTTGCGCCACACCTCGATGCAGCAGGAAGCAGGGATGCAACGCCAAGTTCAGTGTGATGTACCCGCACTGGCACTCGGTGAAGCGGCTAAGCAAGTCGGCCGCGTGCAACCCGGACAGCAGGTGAGAGCCGAAGGTTTCCTAGCGCAGCGTAGCCTCAAGATCGCGCAGTTGGTGTTGCACATTGATAACGTCACATTGAAATAGGAGCAAAAAAATGGCTCGTGTATTTAAGAAAAAAGATGACAAGAAGGGTAACTCTTCACGTCAGTTGTTCAAGCGCCGTAAGTTCTGCCGCTTCACTGCAGAAAAGATCGCGGAAGTGGATTACAAGGACATCAACATCCTGAAGGAATTCATCGCTGAGAACGGCAAGTTGATCCCAGCTCGTATCACTGGCACCAAGACACGCTTCCAGCGTCAATTGAGCGTCGCAGTGAAACGTGCTCGTTTCCTGGCTTTGATGCCTTACACCGATTTGCACTAAGGAGTAGACCATGCAAGTTATTCTGATGGAAAAAGTAGTCAACCTCGGTCAGTTGGGCGATGTTGTCAAAGTTAAGAATGGTTTCGGACGCAACTTTCTGATTCCTCAAGGCAAAGCAAAGCGCGCGACTGAAAGCAACGTTGCTGACTTCGCGGCACGTCGTGCTGAGTTGGAAGCGGCTGAAGCAGCTAAGTTGGCGGATGCTCAAGCACGTGGCGCGAAGCTGGAAGGTTTTGTTCTGACACTGACTCAAAAGGCTGGTGTTGACGGCAAGCTGTTCGGTTCTGTGACCAATGCTGACATCGCAGCTGCGCTGGTAGCTAAGGGTCATCAAGTTGAGAAGGGCCAAGTGCGTACGCCTACTGGTCATTTGAAGCAAATTGGAGAGCATGCGATTACGGTTGCTTTGCATCCGGACGTTGCTGTGAACCTAACAGTAACAGTGCAAGCAGAACAGTAATTTTGCGTCTGCTTCTATCAAAAAAGGGCTGGTGACAGCCCTTTTTTGTTTTCTGAATTTGCTGCAAGCGTTTTACTCTTCGCAGTGTAAAATCGCCCTCCCCTAATTTTGCGGTCACACCATGCAAAACTTCACTAACAATGCGCCAGATGCGCAACTTGAGGCAATAAAGCTTCCTCCTCATTCTGTAGAGGCTGAGCAGTCTGTTTTGGGCGGTATCCTGTTGGATACGAATGCTTGGGATAAGATTTCCGATTTGCTACAAGAGCCGGATTTTTACCGCAACGACCATCGCATGATTTGGCATCATATTGGTCGTTTGCTGGAGCACGCAAAGCCGGTGGATGTCATTACTTTAGCTGAATCTTTGCAAAGTGCTGGTGAGCTAGAGAAGGTGGGTGGTTTGGTATATCTAGGCGCGCTGGCCCAGAATGTTCCGTCATCAGCCAATATTCGTCGTTATGCAGAAATCGTGCGAGAGCGTGCGATTATGCGTCAACTCGTTACAGTGGGAAGTGATATCGCAACAAGTGCTTACAATCCAGGTGGGCGTGATGCAGGGCAGCTGTTGGATGAGGCAGAAAGTAAAGTCTTTGAGATTTCCGAGAAGGGGGAAAGAGGTCGTCAGGGTTTTACCGCGATTCCGCCTTTGTTGACACAAGTCGTTGAGCGTATCGAGAGTTTATATAGCCGTGAAAATACGAGTGAGGTGACGGGGATTGCGACAGGATTTACCGATTTAGATCGTATGACTTCAGGTTTGCAACCGGGGGATCTTGTCATCGTGGCAGGTCGCCCGAGTATGGGTAAGACTGCATTCTCGATTAATATCGCCGAGAACGTCGCGCTGGATTCGGGAAGAGCGGTTGCCATTTTCAGTATGGAAATGGGCGGTACACAATTGGCGATGCGTATGATCGGGTCTGTAGGGCGTCTGAATCAACACACCTTGCGCACGGGGCAGTTGGAAGATGATGACTGGTCGCGAATGACGCATGCGCTAGGTCAATTGAATGATGCCAAAATTTTTATCGATGAAACCGCAGGTTTGAATGCGTTGGAGTTGCGCTCGCGTGCGCGTCGTTTGGAGCGGCAGAATCGTACGTCAAATGCGCAGGGTATTGAAACACCTGGGCTCGGGCTGATTGTGATTGACTACATTCAGCTAATGAGCTCTCCGGCGGGGCGTAATAGTGAGAATCGTGCTACGGAAATTTCTGAGATATCTCGTTCGTTAAAGTCTTTGGCGAAAGAGTTACAAGTGCCAGTGATTGCTTTGTCGCAGCTCAATCGTAGTTTGGAGCAGCGCCCCAATAAACGTCCTGTAATGTCTGATTTGCGAGAGTCTGGGGCAATTGAGCAAGATGCCGACCTGATTTTATTCATTTATCGCGATGAGGTTTATAACAAGGAAACTCCAGATAAAGGCAAGGCGGAGATTATTATTGGGAAGCAACGTAATGGTCCAATTGGGACAGTGCCGCTTGTGTTTAGAGGTGAATACACACGCTTTGAAAATTTTGCGCCAGGTCAATACCCAACGCAAGCTTATGGGGGGGATTAGTCTGAGTTCTACAGGGGGCAAAGTTTCGCCTTATTGAAAATTTCGATAGAACTTCTTGGTGCTTTTGGGCTGTTCGGTTACAATGCGCACCGTTTTATAGGCGCGTAGCTCAGCTGGTTAGAGCACTTGGTCGACATCCAAGGGGTCGTTGGTTCGAGTCCAATCGTGCCTACCAATCAAAACAACAAAGTGCGGCTATGGCCGCATTTTGTATTTTTAGGAATCAATATGCCGATCATTACCTTGCCTGATGGCTCGCAAAGAACTTTCTCTGACCCTGTCACGGTTGCTGAAGTCGCGCAGAGTATTGGCGCAGGACTGGCGCGTGCCGCACTGGCTGGTAAGGTGGGCGGTCAAGTCGTCGATACCTCGCATTTGATCTCGGGCGACGTCAATCTCGCCATCATCACAGACAAAGATGCTGAAGGTGTTGATCTCATTCGTCACTCGACGGCGCACTTGTTGGCTTATGCCGTCAAAGAGTTATTCCCTGAGGCGCAAGTGACCATCGGTCCAGTAATCGAGAATGGTTTCTTCTATGATTTTGCCTACTCGCGCCCATTCACGCCGGAAGATCTGACAGCCATCGAAAAGCGTATGTCGGAGCTGGCAAAAAAAGACCTACCAGTTACGCGCAAGGTGTTGCCGCGCGATGAGGCGGTGGCTTATTTCAAATCCATCGGTGAAGCGTACAAAGCTGAGATCATCGAATCCATTCCGGCTGATCAAGATGTTTCGCTGTACAGCGAAGGTGGGTTTACGGATCTGTGTCGTGGCCCTCACGTGCCTTCAACGGGCAAGCTAAAAGCCTTCAAATTGATGAAGGTCGCCGGTGCTTATTGGCGCGGCGATTCGAAAAACGAGATGTTGCAGCGAATTTACGGTACGGCTTGGGCGAAGAAGGAAGAGCTCGATGCGTACCTAATGCAGATCGAAGAAGCCGAGAAGCGTGATCACCGTAAGTTGGGTAAGCAACTCGATCTGTTTCACATGCAAGACGAAGCGCCAGGTATGGTGTTCTGGCATCCCAAAGGATGGGCGCTGTGGCAGGCTATCGAGCAGTACATGCGCAGTGTCTATCGAGATAACGGATATCAGGAAGTTCGCTGTCCGCAGATCATCGATCGTGTGCTGTGGGAGAAGTCGGGACATTGGGAACACTTCAAAGCGGGGATGTTCACTACTGAGTCCGAGAAGCATGAATACGCCATCAAGCCGATGAATTGCCCTGGACACATCCAAGTGTTCAATGCGGACTTGCGTTCGTACCGTGAGTTGCCTTTGCGTTATGGTGAATTCGGTTCATGCCATCGCAATGAACCCTCTGGTGGTTTGCATGGCTTGATGCGTGTGCGCGGCTTTGTTCAAGACGACGGACATATTTTCTGTACAGAAGCGCAGATCGAGTCTGAAGTGACAGCGTTCAATGCGCTGGTGCTCAAGGTCTACAAGGATTTTGGCTTCAATGACGTGACGGTGAAGTTGGCGTTGCGTCCGGAAAGTCGCGTCGGCTCTGACGATATTTGGGACAAGGCTGAAGATGCTTTGCGTGCCGCACTGCGCGCTTCCGGTCTGGAGTGGATTGAGTTGCCGGGTGAAGGCGCGTTCTACGGCCCGAAAATCGAATTTCATATCAAGGATGCAATTGGTCGTTCGTGGCAGTGTGGCACGATTCAGGTCGACTTCTCTATGCCTGGACGTTTGGGGGCGGAGTTCGTGGACGAGGACAATACACGCAAGACACCTGTGATGCTTCACCGCGCGATACTCGGTTCTTTGGAGCGTTTTATCGGCATGTTGATTGAAAATCATGCGGGGGCGATGCCGTTGTGGCTCTCTCCAGTGCAGATGGTGGTGATGAATATTTCGCAAAGCCAAGCCGACTATTGTTCGCAAGTGACAGATGCACTGCGCTCAGCAGGATTTAGGGTGCAATTGGATTTGCGCAATGAAAAGATTACCTATAAAATACGCGAACATAGCTTGCAGAAATTACCTTACCAGCTGATTTTGGGTGATAAGGAAGTGGCTGCAGGACTCGTTGCCGTGCGAAACCGCCAAGGTGAAGACCTTGGGCAGATGTCGGTTGGAGCGCTGATTCAGCGCTTGAAATCCGAGCTGTTAGGCGGATAGCGCGGTTTAATTTTTTAAATGGAGAATTTCCAATAGCACAAGATAAGTCGCAGCGTATCAATGAGCAGATTACAGCACCTCAGGTGCGACTCATTGGCGCGGAGGGAGAGCAGGTTGGCGTAGTGGCAATTGCGGAAGCATTGCGCATGGCTGATGAGGCGGAATTGGATTTGGTGGAGATTGCGCCTTTGGCGGAACCCCCTGTCTGTCGCATTATGGATATCGGCAAATTTAAATATGCCGAGGCCAAGAAGCAGCACGAAGCCAAACTTAAGCAAAAGCAAGTTCAAGTCAAAGAAATCAAATTTCGTCCGGGTACGGATGATGGCGACTACAACATCAAGTTGCGTAATCTGATTAAATTCTTGATTGATGGCGATAAAACCAAGATTACCTTGCGTTTTCGTGGTCGCGAGATGGCGCACCAAGAGATTGGTATGCGACTGATCGAACGGATCAAGGCGGATTTGGAAGAGCACGGCGTGGTCGAGCAATATCCGAAGATGGAAGGTCGTCAGATGGTGATGGTGCTCGGACCAAAGAAGAAATAGTTTTGTATCGTAACGGAGCAAGGGGCTCGCCGTTGCGGTGGTTGTAAATAGAGTCCCATACAAGTGGTTCCGGGTTTCAAGTGTCTCTGTCAGAGACCTCCCGGCGTCATCAAATAAATGGAGTTGTTATGCCAAAGATGAAAACTAAAAGCAGTGCGAAGAAGCGATTCGTCGTTCGCGCTGGCGGTACTATCAAGCGCGGTCAAGCGTTCAAGCGCCATATCCTGACTAAGAAGACCACCAAGAATAAGCGTCAGTTGCGTGGTTCGACTGGTGTGCATGAAACCAACACGGCGTCTGTTCGCGCCATGATGCCCTACGCATAAAGGAGATTTGAAAAATGGCAAGAGTTAAACGTGGTGTAACGGCGCGCGCGCGTCACAAGAAGATCTTAGTTAAGGCCAAGGGGTACCGTGGTCGTCGCAATAGTGTTTATCGCATTGCTAAAGAAGCGGTAATGAAGGCTGGGCAATATGCCTATCGTGACCGTCGTCAAAAGAAACGTCAGTTCCGTACTTTGTGGATCGCACGTATCAACGCAGCTGCGCGTGAGCAAGGTCTGCCATACAGCGTATTTATGAATGGCTTGAAGAAGGCTGCGATTGAGATCGATCGTAAGGTGTTGGCTGATTTGGCTGTGTTTGATAAGCCAGCATTTGCACAAATCTTTGCACAAGCTAAAGCTAGTCTCGGCGTGTAAACATTGCGCATTATAAAAAAGGAGGCTTAGTGCCTCCTTTTTTGTTTCTAGATTGATGATCGAATAATGCAAGAACTCCAAATAATTCTCGATGACGCACTCCAATGTTTTGCTGCTATTACTGATGCAGTGGAATTGGAAAATGCAAAAGCACGCTTTCTGGGTAAAGAGGGAAGTTTGACAGGCCTGTTAAAAGGTTTAGGCAAGCTATCTGCTGAGGAGAGACCTGCTGCGGGTGCGCGCATCAATCAAATCAAGCAACAAATAGAGGCCGCGCTTCAGGTGCGCCGTGATGCGATACAACAACAGGTATTGCAATCCAAATTGGCCGCAGAGTCACTTGATGTGACCTTGCCTGGACGTGGTTTGGGGGTGGGTGGTCTGCACCCCGTGACTCGCACTTTGGAGCGTATTGAAACCTTGTTTCACTCGATTGGGTATGACGTAGCGGAGGGGCCAGAGATCGAGAATGATTTCTATAACTTTACTGCGCTAAATATCCCGGAAGACCATCCTGCTCGTGCGATGCACGACACATTTTATATTGATGAGAAGCATGTGTTGCGTACGCATACTTCGCCTATTCAGATTCGTTATATGCAGGCTCATATGGCGAAATTTGCGCATTTAGAAACAATGCCGGACGTCCGAATCATTGCACCTGGGCGTGTCTATCGAGTCGATTCGGACGCTACGCATTCTCCGATGTTTCATCAAGTTGAAGGCTTGTGGGTTGGCGAGCGAGTAAGCTTTGCCGATCTTAAAGGTGTGATTGGGGATTTCCTGCAAAACTATTTTGAGTCTGAAGACATGCAGGTGCGGTTCCGCCCATCATTTTTTCCTTTCACAGAACCTTCTGCCGAGATGGATATGAGCTGGAAGGGTGGGTGGTTGGAGATTGGTGGTTGCGGCATGGTGCATCCAAATGTTCTGAAGCATGTCGGTATCGATAGCGAGAAGTACATCGGCTTCGCTTTCGGTATGGGGGTAGAGCGATTGGCTATGCTGCGTTATGGTGTGAATGATCTGCGTTTATTCTTTGAGAATGACGTGCAATTTTTGAAACAATTTAATTGATATGCAATTCTCTGAATCTTGGTTGCGGACCCTTGTTAATCCATCGCTGACTAGTGAGGAGCTGTCACATCTGTTGACTATGGCTGGCTTGGAAGTCGAGGAGATGAAGTCGGTTGCGGCTGTGTTTGATAATGTGGTGGTGGCGCAGGTTTTAAGCAAAGATAAACATCCCGATGCAGATCGTCTGAATGTGTTAACGGTAGATGTTGGTCAAGCTGAGCCATTGACTATCGTGTGTGGTGCCGGCAACGTTACCGTTGGTATGAAAGCGCCCTGCGCATTGGTTGGTGCTAAGTTGCCGGGCATTGAAATAAAGCAAGCAAAGGTGCGTGGTATCGCTTCCTTTGGCATGATGTGTTCGGAAAAAGAATTGGGTTTGGCCGCTGACAGTGAGGGCTTGATGGTGTTGGATGTCGCGGCAACGGTGGGGCAGAGCATACGCGAGCATCTTGATTTGGATGACCATCTCATTACGCTTAAGCTTACTCCGAATCGTTGTGATTGCCTGTCGTTGAATGGCATCGCGCGTGAAGTGGCAGCCTTGACGGGGGCGTCCATGAATGCTTTGCCAGTCGCTATATTTAATGAAGCGGGTGCGCAAACTAAGCATGTCAAAGTCGGAGCAGTAAGTGCCTGTCCTCGTTACAGCGGGCGCGTCATTGCGGGGGTGAATGCAAAAGCACAGACGCCTGACTGGATGGTGAAACGTTTGCAACGTTGCGGCTTGCATAGCATTAGTGCATTGGTAGATGTGACGAATTATGTGTTGCTGGAAATGGGACAGCCATTACATGCATTTGATTCGAATAAATTACATGGCGATATCGAAGTTCGCTTTGCGCGCGCAGGTGAAAAGCTGACGCTGTTGAATGAGCAGGTGCTCGATTTGGCGGAAGACATGTTGGTGATTGCGGATGCTCACAATCCAGTTGCGTTGGCAGGGGTGATGGGAGGAGCGGAGAGTGCAGTGGGTGAAGAGACAGTCGATGTCTTTTTGGAAAGTGCCTTTTTTTCGCCTAGCGTGATTGTAGGTAAGTCACGTCGACTTGGTTTCAGTTCAGATTCGGCTTACCGTTTCGAACGTGGGGTGGATTTCGCCAATACGCGGATTGCGTTGGATCGTGCGACGCAATTGATTATTGATATATGTGGTGGAACGGCAAGCAAGGTTAGCGAGGTGCTGAGTGCATTGCCATCGCGCAGCCCTGTCAAATTGCGTACTTCGCGCGTGCTACGCATCTTGGGAGTGTCGATTGAGTCGAATGATATTGCACAGATTCTTACCCGATTAGGAATGGTTTTTCAGCGTGAAGGCGATATATTTTTTGTCACACCGCCTAGCTATCGCTTCGACATTCAAATTGAAGAAGATTTAGTGGAAGAAGTTGCACGCGTCTATGGATACGAGAAAATCCAGCCAGTCGCGACGCAGGCCAAGATGAATATCTTGCCTCGTGTCGAGGCGCAACGTCCGCTTGGCAAGCTACGTCAAACGATGGTGTTGCGTGACTATCAAGAAGTGATCAACTACGCTTTTGTTGAATCCGCTTGGGAGCGTGATCTGTGTGGAAATGCGAATCCGATTGCATTGAAAAATCCTATCGCCAGTCAGATGAGCGTGATGCGTAGTAGCTTATTGGGCGGATTGCTAGCGTCATTGCGCACTAATTTGGCACGTAAGCAGCCTCGCGTTCGTTTGTTTGAAGTGGGAGGGTGTTTCGCTCATCAAGATGCAGAGTATGTGCAGGAAGAGCGACTTGCTGGTTTGGCTTATGGAAGCGTGCAAGCTGAGCAGTGGGGAGTTCCATCTCGCAATATTGATTTTTATGATGTAAAGGGCGATGTCGAAGCCTTGTTTGCGCCAAGAATTTTGAGTTTCCAAGCGCAACCTCACACGGCATCTCATCCTGGTCGCTCCGCTGATATTGTACTAAATGGACGGGTTGTGGGATGTATTGGGGAGCTACATCCTCAGTGGCAACAGCAATATGATTTACCGCTTGCGCCCGTTTGGTTTGAAATTGAGCTGACTGCGCTGATGCAAGCTAGTGTCCCTAAGGTGACGGAAATTTCTCGCGTCCCACCTGTTCGGCGAGATATTGCAGTTCTTATTGGTGAGGATGTTGCTGCCGAAGCTTTATTGCTTGCAATGCGTGGGGTAAAAATTCCTTATGTGGTTGCGATTGAATTGTTTGATTTGTATCGCGGAAAAGGTGTTGAGCAAGGCAAAAAAAGCCTTGCATTCCGTGTGTTATTACAAGATACTCAAAAAACACTGGCAGAGGCAGACATCGAACCAAGCTTGCAAAAGTTGGTTGATATATTAGAAAAAAGTGGCGCACAGCTACGCAGTTAAGGGTCTAGGGATGACAACAACATTAACAAAAGCAGAATTGTCGGATTTGCTATTCGAGAAAGTGGGCTTGAATAAGCGTGAATCCAAAGATATGGTTGAAGCGTTTTTTGAAGAGATTCGAATTCAATTGGAACAAGGCGATAGTGTGAAGCTATCGGGTTTCGGTAATTTTCAATTACGAGAAAAACCACAGCGTCCCGGACGTAATCCAAAGACTGGGGAAGAGATTCCCATCACTGCACGTCGCGTGGTTACTTTTCATCCGAGTCAAAAATTAAAAAGCATGGTAGAGAAGACCTATCATGGAACCCCACATCATTAATGCAGACTTGCCGGCTATACCGGCTAAACGCTATTTCACGATTGGTGAAGTGAGTGATTTGTGTGGCGTGAAGGCTCACGTGCTGCGTTATTGGGAGCAAGAGTTCACTCAGCTTAAACCGGTTAAACGTGGTGGAAATCGTCGTTATTATCAACATCACGAAGTTCTGTTGATTCGTCGTATTCGCGAGCTTTTGTATGAAGAGGGTTTCACTATTAGCGGAGCGCGTGGACGACTAGATCATCAACATTTAGACGGTCGTCAAGTTGAAAAGGTGTCTGCTACGCAAGCTGTATCTAAAGAGATTCACGTACGACAGGAGTTGCAGGATATCTTGCATTTGTTGCGCTCCTGAAGCATCAAGTTGCCTCAAAAGCTCTCTCAAAAGGAGGCTTGCTCTGCTATAATTCTGCACTTCAGCGTGTAGCGCAGCCTGGTAGCGCACTACCTTGGGGTGGTAGGGGTCGGAGGTTCGAATCCTCTCACGCTGACCAATATTTTTTGTGTTAATCCTTATGAGTCACCTCTGTTTGTAGAGGTGAGTCGCGGGCTTCAGTTTCCACTCAATCTATTTGCGAGGTTTGATGTATCGCGATTTGATCTTCATCCGAAGTTTTCGATTTGCGATAGCAATTCTGATTTCATCGTCAGCTTTTGCCGAAAGCATCACCGATGCAGTCCTATCTCCAAGAGTTCCCCGTTGTTCTGACTGCCTCGCGGCTTTCTCAGCCGCTCTCTGAATCTCCTAACTCAATGACAATCATCGAGCGCCAGATGATAAAAGCATCTGGCTTTAGATCTGTTGTGGATTTATTTAGGCTTGTACCGGGCATGTACGTTGGGAACGCAGGTGCCAATCAACCTTTTGTCTCACTTAATGGCGTGACAGATCAATACTCACGTCGAATGCAAGTCTTGGTAGATGGTCGAAGTGTCTATCTACCCCCATTCGGCGGAGTTGATTGGAGTGGGTTACCTTTGCGAGTTGAAGACATTGAGCGCATAGAGGTGGTGCGAGGTCCTTCTGCGGCCTCTCATGGCACAAACTCCTTTTACGGGGTCATCAATATCATCACAAAAGATTCCGCATTCTTAGAACCAGATAGCATCTCGCTGAGTAGTGGAGAAATGGGTGTTGTAGATGCCGCTGTTCAACACAGTGGTGCGAACGAGAGATTTGACTATCGCCTTTCATATTCTTATCGTGCGGATGATGGCGACAATCCGGAAATCTTAAATGATTCAACTATCAATCGTGTTTTTACTATGCGTTCCAATTTTCGGATCAACTCAACTGACAACGTTGAATTTCAATTTGGAGTAAATGCCGGAATTTTAGGAAAAGGCACAAAAGGACAGTCTGATAAAGATCCATTTCGAACTGTAAAGACCCTGAATGATTTTCAGATGGTGGCCTGGAGACACGCTTGGGATTCTGGAGATGAATCAAAGTTTGCATATTATCGAATTGGTCGAAATGCAACAGATTCACCAAAGCCTATTAATTGGAACGTCGGCCCAAGCTTATTGGGGGCTGATATTTCCCAAAGCACCCGTCAAGATATTGAGATTCAAAATACTACCCAGCTTTGGCAGGAAAATCGAATCGTTTGGGGGGGCGGGATTAGGTATGACTTTGCGGAGCAACCATTGATCTTCTCATCTACTCACGGCCTGAATCAGGCTAGAGTATTCGTACACGATGAATGGAGACCGGTGGAGGCGACGGTAGTAAATATTGGCACCATGTTCGAAGATGATGGGGCGGGGCATAAAAATAGTTCGCCTCGAATTTCGCTTAATTATCACATCCAACCACAGCATACTTTGCGTGTTTCTTATGCGACTGCGACTCGGAATCCAGTGATGGCTGAAATGTATCTGATGGCAGAAAAAAATCAATATTGGAGCAGAGCATATGTACCTCCAATTATGGAATTGCGTCCAGAGAAGATAACAACTAGAGAGCTTGGATATGTCGGGCACTTCGGTGAATTGACACTTGATGGCCGCCTTTATCATGAAAATGTAAGGGATATCATTGGGTTGGATTTTTATGCCGATCTAAGCGATCCCACAAAGCCATCGAGCAGTTTTAAAAATCTAACAGATGGAAATTTTAAGGGATTGGAAATCTCTGCTGATTATCGCTGGGATACAGGCAGAATGAATTTGAATTATGCAAGACAGGAAGCCAGCTGCTACTTTAGTTCCTACCCGACTCAATACTTTAGTTCTAATACGAACTATACGAACCCTATTACGCTTGGGCAGTACTTAGGAGCAATATATCAATCTGACTTCCTGAATCTTTGTCGTGAAACAGTCCCCACAAATAGTGCGAGCGTATTGCTAACTCAAAAAATGAGTGAGACATTTGATTTCAGCACGGGCTACTATTTCAGAGATAGCGTTAGAGTGATGGATGTTTACTCTGCATTACCTGCCGAATCGTCAATGCACAGAGTTGATTTTCGTTTGGCCAAAAAATTCGGGAAAGAAGAAAGACCAGGAGGAGGGGAGGTCGCAGTTATATTGAAAAATGTATTCCAAGACAACTATACGGGATACGGCAATGTAGCGCAGATGGCGAATCTCTTATTCAAGCGGCGGGCTTATCTTACAGCGAACATTTATTTTTAGCTGGGCAGCGTATTTTTGCCAAGCGATGGTTTGTACCGGTCGGCAAGTTTTTGCTACGCTGGGGATATTTTTCGTGTGTCAAACGTTGGCATGTGCCAATCCTTTACGAGTCACGCTTGTTCTGAGCGATAACACACCTGCCTATAAAGAACTCGGGAGCGAGATAAGAAGCGTTCTACCTAAAGAATATGACTTAAAAGTGATCGGCGTTGATGAAGGTATGGCCGATGCCGAGTTATATATCGCTATGGGCATGAAAGCAGCCGAGACTCTTGCGCATAGTGCCAAGCCCACCCTCAATATCTTGATTCCGCGAGCGGGTTTCGAGAAGTTGAAGCGAATTCCATCATCGAGTTATTCAGCAATCTTTATGGATCAACCGATGCGGCGGCACTTGGCACTCATCGCCTCGATATTGCCTAACGCCACTTCTGTTGGCGTGTTGTACGATACTCCGCCATCAGAGCTCGAAAGTTTAAGAAAGCAGGCTGGGGTGATGCACTTTGATTTACAAGAGCAAAAAGTTGATCAGGAACATCTTCTTGCTGGTGCATTGTCAGATTTATTGCAAGTGAGTGATGTGATATTGGTTCTGCCGGATAACAATATTTACCGCTCAGACACCATACGCAATATCTTGTTGGAGACGTATCGTGCCCATGTACCCATGGTGGGACTCTCTGCAAACTATGTTCGCGCTGGAGCATTGTGCGCAATCTACAGCACACCGCAGCAGATTGCCTATCAAGCCGCAGAAGCAATCGAAATATTTGCTAATACGGGTAGATTGCCCATATCTCAATACACCAGAGAATTCGAAATATCGGTCAATAACCAAGTCGCTCGTTCGCTTGGTGTGCAAGTCAAAGATGCAGATCAACTGCGCGTAGAAGTCGGGAGACGGCAATGAAGAAACAAGGGATAGAAAATCAGGCACTCATGGTTGCGCTGATTCCTGTATTGATATTTTCATTGTTGCTAGAGGGCTATTTTATCTACACCCGCATCGGTGAGATGGATCGAGCTCTATTCGATCGAGCGAAGTTGATCGTACGACAACTAGCCTCATCCAGTGAGTATTCGGTATTTTCAGGCAATTTAAGCTTGCTACAACAGCAGGTTGATGTCGCTCTTTCGCAACCCGATGTGAACGCAGTCATCGTTTTAGATGAGTCTGGCGGTTTTTTGGCTGGTTCGGGGAATTCTAAAGACTACAACGCGATTCTAAAACAGGCTGAAGCAGTTGAAGATCAGCTGATATTGACTGTGCGACAACCTATTATCGCTACTCAGATCGAGCTGGATGATGCGCTTGGTGTTGAAAAGACGATGAGTAAGCCTCTAGGATCTGTCATCCTTGTGATGAGTAAAGGTAGGCTTAGATACGAAAAGTCGCAGATGTTGATATTGAATATTCTGCTCACCATTTTGGTGGCTGGGGTGGCAGTGTGGGCAGCCCAGCGAGTCTCACGTCGTATTACGCAGCCAATCATGGGGATGCGTACTGCAGTGAATCAGATCGGTGCGGGAAATTTGGGTACGCGCATCAGTGAGACACATGTGCAAGAGTTGCATGAGCTTGCGCAAGGTATTAACGAGATGGCTCAACAGTTGGATATTCAACGAGGGACTTTGCAGCAACGTATTAATGAAGCGACACAAGAAATGCGTGAACAGAAAGAGGAGGCGGAAAGAGCCAACTTCGATAAGACACGATTTCTCGCAGCAGCTAGTCATGACTTGCGCCAGCCTATGCATGCGATGGGCTTGTTCATAGGAGAGTTGAGAAATCGTATCGATACGCCGGAACAAAAGAAAATCGTAGAAAAAGTCGAGGAGTCCGTTGATGCGATGTCTGGGCTACTGGATTCTTTGTTGGATATCTCAAAGTTGGATGCCGGCGTCATCGTGCCGCAAGTGCAAGAATTTAGCATTGCCGCTTTACTGAATCGATTGGAGCAAGATTTTTCTCCAATCGCTGTGAAGCGCGGTATCACACTCAGAGTTCACCCCATTGATGCTCTCGTTGAGAGCGATCCGATATTGTTGGAGCGTATTCTCGTCAACTTTATTAGTAATGCTATTCGATATGTTCCATTGCAGGGCACTGTTATGGTGGTTTGCCGCAAGTGCGGTGAAAACATACGTATCGAGGTCAGAGACAATGGACCAGGTATACCCGTAGTCGAGCAGCAGAACATCTTTAAAGAATTCGTTCAGCTGACCAATAAAGCGAGAGATCGTAGTAAAGGCTTGGGTTTGGGATTGGCTATCGTGGATCGGCTGTCCAAACTATTGGGGCATCCTCTCACACTTAAGTCTGCGCCTAATCGAGGTTCTATTTTTGCTGTTCAGGTGCCCCGTGTTCCTAATGTGCACGAGTTATTAGCTGCAGAATGCGGAGTTCGTCCCGAAGCAAACACTGTGTCAGATGAGTATGCAGGGTTGCGAGTTTTGGTGGTGGATGACGATGAGCTGGTGCGCAACGGGACTGCTGGGTTACTTACATCTTGGGGATGTCAGATAAGCATGGCTGGTAGCTTGGCCGAGGGGCGGCAGCTGTCGGTGGGCGCCCATTTTGATTTGGTCGTGTCTGACTATCGTTTACCAGATGGTGACGGATTGGAGTTGGCGGATAGCATCAAGCAACAGGATGAGCGTAAGCCGGCCTTTATCCTAATTAGCGGAGATACCTCCCCCGAAATCTTGCAAAAAGTTATCGCCCAAGGTCTTCATCTGTTACACAAACCGGTCAGGCCAGCAAAGCTTCGCTCTATGGTGTCTTTTGTGCTGAAGTCAAAGACAAGCTAGTTCAGTTTGAAGCCAGTTTTCTAAGGGCTAGCTTGTCGAGAATCTCAATATGTTCTCGCCCTAACACCAACCATCCTTGATCAGCGAACCCTTTTAATAGGCGACTCACCATCTCTCTCGCACTCCCTAGTTCATCCGCTAAAGCCTGATGCGTACTTTGAATTGGGGGGGCTTTGTTGAGTAATAGCGCAGCGAGGCGTTGATCAAGCTTTTGAAATGCCACAGCAGTGACGAGCTGCATCAGGTCGGTGAGTCGATCCGAGAAAAGGTGGAACACATAAGTGCGGAAACTGGATTGGCTTTCAAGCAAAGCATGGAAAGCGCTGGCAGGGAGTAACAGCATTTCGATATCGGCTTCGCAAATCCCCCTTGCTTGATATCGTGTATGACCAAGTAGGCAGCTGCTAGTCAGGATGCAGCTTTCGCCGGGCACGACACGGTAGAGTTGTAACTCACGTCCGTTTGCAGCCGCTTTGATGACGCGCAGGCTGCCTGACAATATCAACGGAAAACCTTGGCAGGCTTGATCCTCATCGAATACGGTCGTGCCCATTGGTAGCGACATTACCATCGCTTGTGCGAGCAACTCATCCAATTTGGATGCAGGCAGTTCAGCCAGCATTGGATAGTGTTGCAATAGACGTTGGCGAGTGTCGCTGGTGAGCACGTTATTCAGGGCGCATGTGTGGGAACAAAATCACATCGCGGATGTTGGCACTATCCGTGAGTAACATCACAAGACGGTCAATACCGATACCTTGACCTGCGGTTGGAGGTAAGCCGTATTCCAGTGCACGCACGAAAGCACTATCTTTGAACATCGCTTCTTCATCACCCGCATCCTTCGCGGCAACTTGTGCATCAAAACGCGCTTCTTGGTCTTCAGCATCGTTCAATTCGGAGAATCCGTTGGCGATCTCACGCCCAACGATGAACAACTCGAAGCGCTCTGTGATTTCTGGATTCGCGTCACTGCTACGTGCCAGCGGTGACACTTCTACGGGGTAGTCGATGATGAATGTCGGCTCAAACAAATGGCCTTCGGCCAATTCTTCAAACAACGACAACTGCAAACCTCCTACTGCATCTTTGGGGTTGTACTTGGCTTTCAAGTCTTTTAGTTGATTGACCAAGAAGGTGCGGTCATTCAGCTGCGCATCTGTGAATTGCGGATGGAATTTTTGCACAGCTTGCACCATCGTCAAGCGATGGAAAGGTTTACCCAAGTCGAGTTCTTTGCCTTGATAGCTGATGACGGTCGTGCCGAGCACCTTGAGCGCCACTTCGGCAAACAACTTTTCGGTGAATCCCATCAGATATTTGTAATCGCGATAGGCCTCGTAGAACTCGATCATGGTGAACTCTGGGTTGTGGCGCGTGGAGACCCCCTCGTTGCGGAAGTTACGGTTGATCTCGAACACCCTCTCGAACCCGCCCACGACAAGACGTTTCAAATACAGCTCAGGTGCGATGCGCAGATACATCTTCATATCCAGCGCATTGTGGTGTGTCTCAAATGGCTTGGCCGATGCGCCACCGGGGATAGGGTGCATCATCGGTGTTTCGACTTCTAGGTAGCCGTGGCGAATGAAAAATTCGCGTATCGCTTGAATGATCTTGGTGCGTGCAAGGAAGACATTGCGCGAATCATCATTGGTGATGAGGTCGAGATAACGTTGGCGATACTTCTGTTCTTGGTCGGTCAGGCCGTGGAACTTCTCTGGCAGAGGACGCAAAGATTTAGTCAGCAGACGAATTTGTGTGACACGCACCGACAACTCATTCGTCTTGGTTCTGAATAGTACGCCAACTGCACCAAGGATATCGCCCAAGTCATAGTGCTTGAACTCGCCATGGGAGGCTTCGCCGATGTTGTCGTTGCTTAAAAACAGTTGGATGCGTCCGCTCATGTCCTGCACGGTGGCGAAGCTCGCCTTACCCATCACGCGCTTCAACATCATTCGGCCTGCGACGGATACGTGGATGGGATTGGCTTCCAGCTCATCGTGCGTTAGGTGGCCGTACAACTTATGTAGATCATCGGAGAGATGTTCGCGTTTGAAGTCGTTAGGAAAGGCGACGCCTTTTTCACGGATGGCTTTTAGCTTGGTGCGACGTTCTGCAACGATCTGGTTTTCATCAACTGCGGGAAGTGTCTGTTCAGTAGTCATGATAGTTCTCTAGAGTTAAACGCCTTGTTTCAAGCTGGCTGCGATGAAGTCGTCGAGGTCGCCGTCCAGCACGGCTTGGGTATTGCCGACTTCGTGGTTGGTACGCAAGTCTTTGATGCGTGATTGATCCAAAACATAGCTGCGAATCTGATGGCCCCATCCGATATCCGATTTGCCATCTTCCAATTCTTGTTTTGCTTCGTTGCGTTTGCGTAGTTCTTCTTCATACATGCGCGACTTCAACATAGACATCGCTTCAGCGCGGTTCTTGTGTTGCGAACGGTCGCTTTGACACTGCACCACGATGTTGGTCGGGATGTGGGTGATACGCACGGCGGAATCGGTTTTGTTGATGTGCTGACCACCCGCACCAGACGCGCGATAGGTGTCGATGCGCAAGTCGGCAGGGTTGATGTCCACTTCGATGGAGTCATCTACTTCAGGATAGACGAACACACTGGAGAATGAAGTGTGGCGACGGTTACCCGAGTCGAATGGAGATTTACGTACCAGACGATGCACGCCTGTTTCGGTGCGCAAATGGCCGTAGGCATACTCGCCCGTAATCTTGATGGAAGCGCCTTTAATCCCCGCGACTTCACCATCGGATTGTTCCAACACTTCAACTTGGTAACCTTTGCGTTCGGCATAGCGAAGATACATGCGCAACAGCATCGATCCCCAATCTTGAGCCTCTGTGCCGCCAGAACCGGCTTGAATATCAAGGAAGCAGTTTGCGGAATCAAGTTCGCCAGAGAACATGCGGCGGAACTCCATGTCAGCCACGATTTTCTCCGTGATTGCAATGTCGTCAACGATGCTGTGCAAGCTCTCGTCGTCATTTTCTGCGAGCGCCATTTCGATGAGCTCGGTATTGTCACTGAGGGATTGCGCTACTTTTTGCAAATTGAGCACGACGCCTTCCAGCATCTTGCGTTCCTTGCCCAATTCTTGGGAGCGTTTACTGTCCTGCCACACGGCAGGATCTTCGGCTAATACGACGACTTCGGCGAGGCGGTCTTGCTTGCCATCGTAGTCAAAGATACCTCCGAAGTTCGAGGTTGCGGGCTTGCAGGTCTTGAATCTTGTTGGTGAGGGCGTTGAGCTGTTCGGCTTCCATTTTCTTGGTTTCTATGGCTACTTGGAAAGGGGGCGATTATACATGCTCGCCCCCCGCATCTGGAGGCTGACTTAAAGGAAAAGCAAGCCCAGCAACACACCAGAAGCAATGGCAATGAAGCCGACCGCGATGTGTTTGGCTAATACCACCCCGCCAATGGAGGCTGCCATGCCGAACTTGAAAAGCATGTTGGCTAGGAAAGCGAGGCAGATGGAGATAACGGCTTGCTCGCTCGTTAGTTTTTCGATTTGAAATAAGCGCAGGCTAGAGAGTGCGATAGCGTCGACATCAGTCAGTCCCGAAATAATCGCGACCACATACAGGCCTCCACTGCCTGCGATGTCAGTCAGCCAAGCGGCACACAACAGCACAATCACGAACAACACACCAAAGCCCAGTGCTGCATGGATCTCGGTGGGGTTGGACGTTTCTGGCATGGGTAATTCGCCGATGTTCTGCAAACGCTTCCAGTTGTATGCGGTTGCGACTAAACCAAATAACAAGCCCAACCCCATGACCGGCGCGAGTTGCATGACGATCGCGGGGGAGATGATGCCGCTGACGACGATGAGTCGAACCAACACCACTTGGCTGGCGATGAGGATAACGACAGCGGATAGGCGCAACATGCCATCGTTAAGTTTGCTGTGTTTTGCATAGAGCAAGGTCGTGGCGGTGCTTGACACTAGACCGCCAAGAAAGCCAAGTAAGGGCGCGCCGTAGCGTTGTCCTGTGATGCGCAAAGCGACATAGCCCGCGAGACTCAAGCCAGAAATGAGCACCACCATCATCCACGCTTGGTAGGGATTGAAGAAGCCATACGGGCCATAACTCTGGTTGGGCAGGATGGGCAGGATGACGAAGGTTAATACTGAGAACTGCAAGATGGAAACCAAATCGCGACGGGTGAGCCTTTGGGTGATGCCCTGCAATTCAGGTTTGAAGTAAAGCAAGGTGGTTGTGGCAATCGCCAGAATCACGGCAAGTTTTGAGTAGCCTATCCACACCAAAACCCCCAGTGCATAAGCGATGAGTAGAGCGGTGACTGTGGTAGTACCGGGGTCATTGTTTTCTGTGGGCGAGTGAATGTAGGAGGTGATGATCATGCCGGCGATAGCTAATAGTCCGGCAATCAATAGCCACGGAGCCCCTATTTTTTCGGCAATCAAGGCGATGAGTGTGCCTAGTATGGATACCAAGGCGAAGGTGCGCAGTCCTGCTTTGGCAGAGGGGTTGCGCTCTCGTTCCATACCAATGAGCAAGCCGATGGAGAGGCTGGTCAAAAACTGAGGTAGCGCATCAATCCCATTATTTTGTAACGTACTGATATCCATATTGGCTCCTAGGTGCGATGGCGCACAATGAGCTGCAAAGTTTGGCTTCCATTGTATTCGTTGATGCCTAAACTAAATACAACCTGTGTTGTTTTGAGCGCAGGTTCGGTTGAGAAAAAATGAATGGCATCAAGGCTGCCTGCGGCTGAACGTAGCTTGAGTTTGAGGTGCTTCTCTCCCACGATACGCTGGCTTTCCACTTCAAAATCGCCCGTGAATAGAGGCTCTGGAAACCCTTGCCCCCACACTTGATTTTGCAACTCACGAGCGGTATCGAGAGAGAATTCATTCGTATCGAGCGAGCCGTCTGTGGTGATGGTTTTAACCAAAGACTCTGCATCAAGCAATTCAGCGCAGACTGATTCGAAAGCGATGCGAAAATCGGCTAGATGTTCATCTAGGATGCTGAGTCCGGCCGCCATTGCATGTCCGCCGAATTTTAATATTAAATGCGGGTGGCGTTTTGAGACGAGGTCTAGCGCATCGCGCAGGTGCAGGCCGAGAATGCTGCGGCCAGACCCTTTTAGCTCGCCATTTTTTGAATGAGCAAAGGCAATCACAGGGCGATGAAACTTATCTTTAAGGCGGGATGCCAAGATGCCAATCACGCCTTGATGCCAATCTTCATTAAATAGGGCGAGGGAGAAGCTAGCCGCAGGATCAAAGGTGTCGAGTGCGGAGAGCGCACTGTCTTGCATGTCGGCTTCAATGCTGCGTCGTTCATGGTTGAGCGCATCCAACTTGGCGGCTATTTCGTTGGCTTCTGCCGCATCGTCAGTGAGCAAGCAGCGAATGCCCAAGCTCATGTCTTCCAATCGACCGGCCGCATTCAGTCGCGGCCCAACGATGAAGCCTAATTCGTAGGTCGTCGCTTGGGCGATAGGGCGGCGTGCAATTTGCAACAGGGCTTGGATACCTGCACAGCAGCGTCCAGCGCGAATACGTTGCAGTCCTTGCTGCACAAGGATGCGATTGTTTTCATCTAGTTTGACCACATCGGCTACGGTGCCGAGTGCGACAAGATCAAGCAGCTTGCCAAGATTGGGTTCGGAACAGTCTTTGAATGCACCACGCTGGCGTAACTCGGCGCGCAACGCCATGAGTGTGTAGAACATCACGCCCACACCGGCCAAATTTTTGCTGGGGAATTGGCAGTCTGGTTGATTCGGATTAACGATGCACTCAGCATCAGGAAGCGTATCGCCAGGTAAGTGATGATCTGTGACCAATACTTGCATGCCGAGTCGATGGGCCTCAGCCACCCCCTCTACACTGGCGATGCCATTATCTACAGTGACGATGATGTCGGGAGCAGACTGTTTTGCCAACCTAACGATTTCGGGCGTTAATCCGTAGCCATATTCAAAACGATTGGGCACGATGAAATCGACTTGTGCGCCTAATATGCTGAGTCCGCGCACCGCGACAGCACAGGCCGTCGCACCATCTGCATCGTAATCGGCGACGATGAGTAATTTTTTTTGAGCCTGAATGGCATCAACGAGTAGCCCAGCTATTTTTGTTGCATTCAGCAGGGTATCAAAGGGAAGCAGGCGCTTAATGTCCGTATTCAGTTGTGTCGCAGCATCAATCCCTCTCGCGGCATAGATGCGTGCCATTAAGGGCGTGATGCCAGCCTCGGTGAGTTGCGCCGAGATAGTCGTTGAGTAAGAGCGCTGAGTGATTTTGTTCATGGATTTTGCAAAATTTTGTTTGAGTGCAGTGTAGCAGAGGGGGTGATCGTTTTTTAATATCACTTCGGGTAGAATGCCGCCCACTTTTTATTAACAGCGCAGGCATTAATCGTGGCATTAATCGTTCAAAAATACGGCGGCACTTCGATGGGAAGTCCCGAGCGCATCAAAAATGTGGCGCAGCGAGTAGCAAGATATAAGGCGCAAGGTCATCAAGTCGTGGTGGTGGTTTCAGCCATGAGTGGAGAGACGAACCGTCTGATCGCGCTCGCAAAAGAGATTCAGCAACATCCTGATCCTCGCGAACTTGACGTGATCATCTCGACGGGTGAGCAAGTAACCATTGGCTTATTGGCAATGGCACTTAAAGAAGCGGGAATGTCTGCAAAGAGCTATACCGGCGCGCAAGTCAAAATCCAAACTGATAGTGCATTCAATAAAGCGCGCATCGTAAGTATCGATGAACAGAACATTCGCGCCGACTTGGCAAATGACTATGTGGTTGTCGTCGCTGGCTTTCAAGGGATGGATGACGAAGGCAACATTACTACATTAGGTCGTGGTGGTTCGGATACGACAGGTGTTGCAATCGCAGCCGCATTGGGGGCGGATGAATGCCAGATTTATACCGACGTGGATGGTGTCTACACCACTGATCCGCGCATGGTGCCCGAAGCACGCCGCCTGAAGAGCATCACCTTCGAAGAAATGTTGGAAATGGCCAGCTTGGGTTCCAAGGTTTTGCAGATACGTTCAGTGGAATTCGCAGGGAAATACAAAGTTAAATTGCGTGTGCTCTCAAGCTTTACCGATGAAGGCGAGGGCACGCTGATCACTTTTGAGGAAGAAAATAAAATGGAACAGGCCATCATTTCAGGCATCGCCTTCAATCGCGATGAGGCAAAAATCACCGTACGTGGCGTGCCGGATAAACCTGGTATCGCGTATCAGATTCTGGGGCCAGTGAGCGAGTCCAACATTGATGTGGACATGATTATCCAGAACGTCGGTATTGATGGTTCTACCGATTTTTCATTCACCGTGCATCGCAACGAATTTAACAATGCGATGGATATTCTGAAGAACAAGGTGCAACCGCATATCGGCGCACGTGACGTCATCGGCGACAATAAAACGGCAAAGGTTTCTGTTGTCGGCGTAGGTATGCGTTCTCATGTGGGTATCGCGAGCCAGATGTTCCGCACCTTGGCGGAAGAGGGTATCAACATCCAAATGATTTCTACTTCTGAAATCAAGATTTCTGTGGTGATTGACGAGAAATATTTGGAGCTCGCAGTGCGTGTTTTGCACAAAGCGTTCAATTTAGATCAAGAATAGTAATAAATGATTTGACCGAAGAGCCCGTAATCAGTATTATTCGCGGCCTTCGGAGAGGTGGCCGAGTGGTCGAAGGCACGCCCCTGCTAAGGGCGCATCTGGGCAAAACCCGGATCGAGGGTTCGAATCCCTCCTTCTCCGCCAGTAGTTGATTTTTGTAAGTGTTGTAAGTGTTTAAATTGCGCCCGTAGCTCAGCTGGATAGAGTACTTGGCTACGAACCAAGGGGTCAGGAGTTCGAATCTCTTCGGGCGCACCAATATAAAAAGGAGCTAGGCTAAAAGCCTAGCTCCTTTTTCATTTTTCAGGTCTCGACACTGAGTGGCTATAAGCGTGTGCCTTGTAGAACTATTATTTACATAATGGTTTTGCAAAATACGAACACCGTAGCAACGGTGTTGGCTGAATTAAAAAATTGCGGAATGATTATTCCGTGTCTAAGTAATATTTCAACTCTTTGAAATTTGATTAGGTGTGACTATGCCTTCGCGATATTTAATTACGTAGTATGCCCAGCTATCCTAGTGACACATGCACACTGAACCCGAGAGCATGTAGGCCAATCGGTAGATGCTTATTGTGGAATTCGTTATGCGAGATGCCTTCTTGCAATTTGGCAAATGGGGCATGATGAAGCTGAGTAGTGTATGTTTTAGGCAGCGAAGGTAGTGATATGACCTAGTGGGAGATTTTTAGCTTATCCACAAAGTATCTACAGAAGAGTCCACGTGTATTGTGGGCAACTTTAAGCAATCGAAATATATTTTTCAGCTCAGTGTGTTGGTGCGGAAATAGGCCTTATCTTTTCTGAAGCATTACGATAGATCAAGAAGAACGTTGTTGTAGGTGTCGTCAGCCGAAGCGACGTTGTGCTTCTACTGCTAGGCCTGTACCGATACTGCCGAATAAATCACCTTCTACGCGCCGTGCATGAGGCAACATGGCTGAGATGCGTTCGCGCAGCATGGGTACGCCGCTAGCGCCGCCAGTGAAAAAAACAGTATCCACTGCCTCGTAACGCACCCCAGCTTTTTTCAGCAATACATTTAGGGTGGTTCCGATTTTTTCTACCAACTGCGTCGAAGCCTGTTCGAATTCGATCCGAGTTAGCGTATGGCGCAGGTCTGGGGCGAGCCGATCAAGATGTAGGATTGTGCTGTCTCCGGCGGATAATGCGATCTTGGCTTCTTCTACCTGCATGGCCAGCCAATGACCAGAGCGTTCGCGAATCAATTTGAATAGCCGATCCATGGCTTCAGGCGATTGGGTGTCCAAATACAGCTCCTGTAGTTCAGCCCAAGTTCGGCGGGTATACACTTGATTGATAGTGTGCCAAGTGGCTAGATTGATGTAGCAGCTAGCGGGCATTTCTAAGCCCCGTTTGAGTTGGCTACGATAGCCTAGCAAAGGCATAACGCTAGCCAGACTTAATTGTTGGTCGAAGTTGGTGCCACCGATGTGTACGCCGCCATTGGCCAGTAAATCATCGCGCCGATCGACGAGTTGGGCACGTTGTGGCGAGAGGCGGATCAATGAAAAATCTGAGGTGCCGCCGCCGATGTCGGCAATTAGTACGAGTTCCTCGCGGTCAATTTGGCGTTCGTAGTGATATGCCGCAGCGATGGGTTCGTACTGAAAGCTTACCTCACGGAAGCCAGTGGCGTGGGCGATAGCTTCGAGGGTCGTCTCCGCCTTGCGGTCAGCCGCTGTATCGTCATCAACGAAAAACACCGGGCGGCCGAACACGGCTTGCTCAAAAGATCTATCTGCCGCCACTTCAGTTCGATTTTTGAGTTCGGCAATGAACTGTGTCAACAATTCCATGTAGGTTCGCGAACGTCCTTGAACTTCGGTTTTTCCTTCCATCAGATTGCTGCCTAACAGGCTCTTTAAGGCGCGCATTAGACGCCCTTCGTAGCCTTCCAAATATTCGCCAGGACCTGCTCGCCCAACGCTTACGGTATTTTCGTCAGCATTAAAAAAAATCACGGAAGGCAAGGTGACCTTGTCATCTTCCAAGGCGAGTAATGGTGATTGTCCGGGGCGCAGCCAACCTGCCGTGGAATTAGATGTACCAAAATCGATGCCGCAAGCGCGGGCGGGAGTTTCAACAGACATGGACGGAAGCGTTCCTAAAATCGGGCTGATAAAAATGGGCGGCGATGCAATCGCAACTGTAGGTGAAATTCATTTATTTACTTCATTCTCCCCTCGAGTATGTTTCTATTGAAGAGGGTGAAGTCTTAAGATTTCCAGCAAATTAATTAAGGGCGAGGTGGAAGTTGAAGGTTAAATCAGTATCGATTAATCGCCATCCGAATACGCTCAATCGTGTCTTCCATTCGCGCTTTCCTAGATACCTCTAGCCCTAGGTCTTCCGCAATTCTCACAATGATGGATGGATCGAGTGGTATGCCCCCAGCATCCAGAGATGCGATAAGTTGTTTGGCACGTTGGATCTCGGCAGGTGTGTGATCTGCAGGTCGTAACCAACTAAAGATGCGAGAGATCAAGTGATTCATACTATTCAGTGATCAGGCTACGGCAGAGTTTATGCACTCACCGCACGCATCCTGTCCATTTTCTCTATAACAGCCTGATAGAGATCATGGTCTGAATCTGGGTTGTTGCGGTCTGGATGATGGGCACTACGGATCTTTCTAAGTTGAGTCATGCAGTCTGGCAGGTCATGTACTTTGGTCACTCGGTCACCATTTTTGACCATCACGCGCTGCAGTTCAGCCTCTGCATCTTCGCGAGAGTCATATAACTTTTTGCTACCAAGACGCCAACCATCCTGATTTTTGCGTGGAGATTGCATTTCCTTACCGTCAAACCAGACCCATTTTCCAGTATCAGGGTCTTGTTCAAAATGAACGATAGTGATGGAGTAGGTATAAGTGATCGGCTCGATTTCCTTGGCGAATAGATTGATGACCTTGCGGACAGTCCCTACCGTTGCCAGGTAATACGCGCCTGCCTCATGCGGACAGAACGCACTACTGTGTGTTGGTGCAGGCTTGCTGCCGTTACTGGATGAATTCATTTCAGCCATGCGGCTAAGTGCTTTGCGTTGTGCGTTGGTCACAGGTATGGCTCCATTCGTATCTTTTTTTTGTGGCTAGGCAGCTTTTATACGGGCTGCGGATATATCAAATCCAATCCAAAAATAAAAAGGCCATCCCGAAAGATGGCCTTCTATTATCTGGCTCCCCGACCTGGACTCGAACCAGGGACCTGCGGATTAACAGTCCGTCGCTCTACCGACTGAGCTATCAGGGAATTGATGAGGTCGCTATACTAACGGCAGAAGCTATTTTGGTCAACCGCTACGTGCTTTTTATAATGCTTTTCGTGTTGCATGTGGTGAAAAGATAACTAGTCTACAATCACGATTATGGATAAAAAAACTGTATTGATTAAAACCCCAAAAGGCGAAAGCGAAATGTCCAGTATGTCTGGGGACATGAAGCGAGTCATGTTGTTAATCGACGATAAAGCTACGTTGGACGAAGTTGGAAAGCGCGCTCCTCCTAGTTTGCGAAGCGAACTGCCCGAAATTATTCAACGATTGCTAGAAGCTGAATTGGTGCGTGATAAGGATAAGTTGATTATTGCGCCTAAGTTGGTGGTGCCGAAACCTCTCGCACCACTGATGAATGAAGAGCTGGATTTTACTAGTATGGTCGCTGTTCCCAGTGCTGCAGTGTTGGCTGCTGAAGCTAGTAAACAAAAAAACATTCAGGAAGCAGCTGAGAAGTTAAGAGTTGAAAAAGAGTTACAAGCTAAAAAGCTTGAGCATGAAGCAATGCAGAGGGCAACCCAAGAGGCTGCACGGATCAAGGCTGAGTTGGAAGCGGCCAAAGTTAAATCGGAACAAGAAGCGAGTAAGACCAAAGCCGATCTAGAAGCCGCTAAAGCACGAATTGAGGCTGAGGCTAAAATTTTGGCTGAGGCTCGGGCCAAACATGAAGCTGAAACTGCTCGTCTGAAGGCCGAACAGGAGGCTGCACGTCTAAAGATTGAGCAAGAAGCTGTGCTGCGTTTAAAGGCTGAAGAGGCTGAGCGAGTCAAGCGAGAGGTAGAGGCTGCTCGTATTAAGAAGCAAATAGAAGTTGAGCGCTTAAAAGCGATAGAAGAGGCTGCCAAGGCGAAGGCCGAGTTAGAGCTGGTCAAAGCACGTATGGAGGCTGAGGCGAAGAGTTTGGCTGAAGAGCGCGCTAGGCATGAGGCTGAAGCTGCTCGTCAAAAGGTCGAGCAGGAGGCTGCGCGCGTCAAGGCAGAGCAAGAAGCGATATCCCGCGCAAAAGCCGAAGCTGAAGAAAAAATCAAAAAAGAGGCTGAAGCCGCGCGAGTAAAAGAGCAGCAAGAGCAAGCCCGAATTAAAGCGGTGCAAGAGGCTGAAAAAATTAGAGCTGAATTGGAAGAGGCTAAGGCAAAGGCTGAAGTCGAGGCAAAAAAACTGGCCGAGGCACGCGCTAAACAAGAGGCTGAGACAGCCCGTCAAAAAGCGGAGCATGAGGCAGCACGCATTAAACAGGAAGCTGAGACAGCCCGTCAAAAAGCAGAGCATGAGGCAGCACGCATTAAACAGGAAGCTGAGACAGCCCGTCAAAAAGCAGAGCTTGAGGCTGCACGTATTAAACAGGAAGCGGAGACAGCCCGTCAAAAAACAGAACTTGAGGCTGCCCGCATCAAACAGGAGCAAGAATCAGCAGAGCGAGCTGCTAGGGATGCAGAAGCACTATTGCTAAAAAAACAGCAAGAGGCACTTCGTCAGAAAGCAGAGCAAGATGCTATCAATGTGAAAGCAGAGCTGGAAGCTGTGAAAGTAAAAGCGCAATTGGACGCAAAGGCGTTGGCGGAGGTGCGTGTGAAGCAGGAGGCTGAGGCTGCGCGTCAAAAAGCGGAATTTGATGCAGCTAAAGCAAAGGTGGAGGAAGAAAAGAGCCGAGTATTGGTGAATGAAGTTGCAGATCGGTTGGATTCTGAGAATCAACCAACGCCTGAAAAGAAAGTGGCTAACAAGGATACCTTTGCAACACGTTCCGGTAGCTTCAAAATTGATTTGAGTGCTTTGCATATCAATGCGCTTAGCACTGCACCTAAAGTAGATGAAATTAAATCGGAGAATGCGCAGTTAAAGCAAAAAGAGGAAGAGAGACTTTTGGCTGAGCAGAGTAAGTTAGCTGAAGCTGAAGCGGCTAAGCGAGAAGCGGCTGAGACGAAAGAAAAATTAAAGTCAGAACTAGCGCTTGCCAAGAGCAACGCAGCACAAGAAGCTCAAATAGATATAGAAGAACAGGCCTTATCCTCAGCGCAAGCGCAGGCTTGGGCCGAGGCCGAGCAACGTGCCAAGCTTCAAGCTAATGTACAAACGGAGAAAGTTGTGCAGCAGGCGCCGCTTACTCAAGGAAGAGCAACTCGTTCGAGGTCGCGTTCATCTTCGATTCCGCTCGGCAAGATATTCGTCGGGCTAATTTTCGTTAGTTTGATTGCGTTATTCGTGCTTCCCTTGGTGTGGCCGATGCAGAACTATATTCCCGTCATTGAGAAGCGTCTTTCTAACCAATTTACGCAAGTGGTTAAGGTCGGCGGTATCTCTGCATCACTGTTGCCGACCCCATCACTGTCCTTAAAAAATGTAGTGATTGGTCAAGGTGAAGAAGTCAAAGTTGACAGCGTGTTGTTGAAGTTTGATGTAACAAAAATCTTTGCTAGTCAAAAAGCTATTAGTGAAGCGGAATTGAGTAGTTTGGTGTTAGATGGAAAGACATTCGAGCAGTCTTTAGAGTGGTTAAGCCATGTGGCTGCGGATGAGCACTATCCAATTAGGCATATGACGCTTTCCTCCGTAACCGTCGCGACAGAGGGGTTTAAATTGCCTGTTCTAAGAGGCGGGGTGGAGCTGTCTGACCAGCTAGTTTCAAGGGTTGTCTTACACAGTGAAGATGAGAAGATGAACATCGAACTGTTGCGCGGAAATAGTAACTGGCAAATATCTTTTGGAATAAAAGAGCGTTCATTACCCTTTGTGCCGCAGATCATATTTAGTGACTTTACAGCCAAAGGAAATCTGTCTCATGGTGAGGTTGTCATCAATCAAATCGATGGGCATGCTTACGATGGAATATTGTCTGGGAATGGCAAGGTGAGCTGGCTAAAAGGGTGGCAAGTCCAAGGAAGGTTTCAAGCCAAGACAATGGAACTCGTGAAAATTTTGCCGCAATATGGTGTGACAGGGGAGGTGTTCGCAGATGGCTCCTACAATTTGCAAAGTGCTAATTTGGCGCAGTTAGGTGAGACACCGAAAGTCGAAGTGACTTTCACTGCCAAGAAGGGGAGCATCAATGGTGTGGACGTGGTCGAAACGGCGCGTTTGGGGAGTCGAACCCACCTGTTAGGGGGACGAACTCACTTTGATGAATTCACTGGTACCTTACAAATTGAGAATCATCATCAGCGTTATCGCCAGCTAAAAATTGCATCAGGTATGTTGAGCGCCAGTGGATCTATGGATGTTGCCCCCAACGATCAACTATCTGGCAGCTTGAACGCTGAAATTAAGATGCGTGCGGGTAGTTCTGCTCTTGCCTTATCAGGAACGTCGGTTGAACCTAGACTGCAAGCGAAGTGAATGTGAATTATTAATTTGTCCGCAAGATTTAAACGTTATGTATTTGTTTAGGAGGGCTCCAACTATTGGAGCCCTCTGTTCTGAATAAGCCACATTCTTAAGTATTTCTCCCTCGCTTTAAAAATCCAGCCCTATTTGTCGTTTCCATTGTGTAACTCAGCAATTGGAGGCAAGACATGTCACAGCAAAACACAAAAGTATTTTCTGATACTCAAGATATGCAAAGGCAGAGAGATATCGAGGATCTGCTTAGAAGGATGGAAATTAGTTGCAAAAAGCCGCTGAGGTTTGATGTGGTGACTGCGCTCTCGCAGAAGTTGCAGGATCATTTCGGCGCGCAGGACATTCAGTTCACTATCCAAGGCAAGAATCTCGATGTGGATGAGGCCTTTGGGGTGAATGGTTTGCTACTGATCTTCTTTAACGCTATCAATGATCGGCTCGATGAGATCGCTCCTGGATTCAAGTGGTATACGGTGCCTGAGCCGAAGGCGTTGGCTGAGGTTTCTATAAGACTTGAGGGCGACGCATTCGATTGCGAAGCTATTCTAAGGATCAGTGATTCGATCGTTCGGATTGTCGATTCATTGGAATTGATTGGAAATCTCTGCTCCGTTGATCCGCTGTACGAAGCTTTCTATAAGCAGGCACTTGAGGGTGCTCTTGATTGTCGTCCAGAAGGCGGATATCAGGACGATACGTCTGCGTCCGAATTGGCAAAAGGATATTTTGCGTGCGATGTCTCTGGTTCGGTAGGTTACATGGAAGAGGTTCGCCAGATTCGCAAAGGGATATTGGGTGATACGCATCCATCGACTTTGGAGGCAAATCACCAAACTGCTGCCTGCCTACTGCAAGCAGGGGAAAACCAAAAGGCACTGTCACTACTTGAGTTCAACGTTTCTGCATTGACAAGTATTCATGGGGAATATCACGAAGAGACGCTGATGGCTCATGGACGTTTGGCAAGGGCGTGTTTCAAGATGGGAATGGCAGATCGCTCAAAGACGATTCTAAGATCTGCGATGACTAAGTCGAATACCTATCTTGGTCAAAAACATGTTCTATCGATCAAGCTCGGAGCTGAGCTAGACAATGTTCTAAAAAACCATCCAGACAAAGTGGAGGCAGAGGTGAGTGAATCGATCCAAAACATCGAACCTGATCAAAAGCAAGAGACCGCTCTTGAATCCTTCATCACCGTCTGCGACTCCAAGTTGTTCCATGAGCGATTGGGGCAGGAGTCGGACAAAGATAATGAGAAAAGGTTAGGTGGTCTGAAGGGCATCACTAAGCCCAAGAAGGTGATGCACGTGCCGGCCCAAGCGCTGGCCGAAATCGAAAGGCTGGGGGAAGAGCAACCCAACTTTGCAGAAGTGACCGAGCTGATCATCAATACGCTGCATGCGCAGATGATCACTGGGCGTTCTGCACAATTGCCTCCCTTGCTTTTATCTGGTGCCCCTGGCGTGGGCAAGACTCGCTACATCAAGCGCATCGCCAAGATATTGGGCGTTGCGTTTGCGGATATTCAATTGGCTGGCGTGCCTGATGCTTTCAGAATCTGTGGCCTGAGCCGCTACTGGGGAACGGCTGGCGAGGGGACGGTGGCACATCTGTTTGCAACGCAAGACATCGCCAATCCGATTTTCCTGTTGGATGAGATCGACAAGACGAAGAAGGACGAGAAGAGCGATCCTTTGTCCGTTATCTTGCTGTTGCTTGAGAAGGAATCGTCGAAGTGCTTTAAGGATTCGTTCATTGACATTCCATTGGACATATCCCATGCATCGTTCATCGCGACAGCGAATGACATCAGTGAGCTACCTGAACCTTTGGTGTCCCGCTTTCATCACATCGAAGTCCAACCATTGGATTACGCGGGGCGTTGCATGATGGTAAAGACGACCTATCAGGAATTGCTAGAGCAAGAGGGGTTTCAGGGCTTTCTGTCACCCGAGCTCGCTCCAGGTATGCTTGAGGCGCTGGCGGGCTGCGAAGAGTTGAACGGCCGCGAGCTGAAGCGCGAGATATTGCTCGCGATGCAACGCGCGTGTCGTGAACTCAAGGTGGGGCAACAGAAAGTCTCAGTTCCCTTGAGGGCTCAACACTTGAGACTACCGGAGGTGAAGGTGCCTCGCCCAATGGGGTTTGTTTAGATGTCTGAAAGCGAAAGAGTGAATCAGAGGGAGTCCTTCATCGAGTGCCAGACTGGATTGGTCGATGAGTGCTTCTCTCTGACCAAGGTCGAGGCGGCGGCAAGGGATATGTTCTTGTGGTTACGTCATGATCTGGATGCCAAGCTGATATTTGTGGCAGATCAATAAAGACCTTGATACTCTGCGGGACGCTATAAATCCGATACTGATGAGAATTACATTGAACCGCTTTAGCACAACTCTATTGGTTATCTTCGCGATAGTTTCTTCAACCGTTCAGGCAGCTAGCCCGAATGTGGAAGAGTCGCGTGCGGCGTTAGTCATTGGCAACGGAAACTATCAGAACGGTGCGCTGCGCAATCCTGTGAACGATGCCAGAGCTGTTGCAGCCAAGCTTGAGAAGTTAGGCTTCCAAGTCATCTTGCGCGAGAACATGAACCGTGAAGGCATGCATCAATCCATCGGAGAGTTCCGCAAACTACTCAAAGAGGGCGGGGTTGGTTTGTTCTACTACGCTGGTCACGGCATGCAGATCAAAGGAAGAAACTTCTTGATCCCAGTGGATGCGGATATCCAGCATGAAGATGACATCGAGTTTCGCGGCATAGATGCCAATCTTGTTCTGTCGCGTATGGATAGTGCGAAGACTCGGGTGAATTTGCTCGTGTTAGATGCGTGCCGTAATAATCCCTTCGCACGAGTGACACGCTCAGGCAATGTTGGTCTGGCTCAGATGGGAGCCCCCAAAGGAACACTCATCGCTTTCTCAACAGAGCCTGGATCATTGGCTAAAGATGGTGACGGTTCGAATAGCGTTTATACCCGCCACCTAGTCGATAAGTTGTCGATACCTGCCATGCCAGTTGAACAACTTTTTAAGGAAGTGCGTATCGCGGTCACCAAAGAAACCAATGATCGTCAGATTCCGTGGGAGAGTTCATCACTCATGGGCGATTTTTATTTTGTGCCGCCGAGCGATGTAATCAAACCCGTCAGCGCACCCGCCTTGGTGCCAGTCCCCAGCATCCCCCAACCGCCTTCCGCTGTTGCGTCAAAACCTTCATTGCTTGAGAGCAAACCCGCAAAGCCGACACACACCGCGCGTGATTACAACCGTGAAGGTTACGAAATCGAGATCAATGCACGCAATCTCACGCTAGACGAATTGCCCGCGTTGGAAGCCAAAGCCAAGCGTGGTGATGTTGTCGCTCAAACCACATTAGGTTGGGCGTATCTACTGGGTAAAGGGCAGCAAGATGGCAGAGGCATACCGCGCAGTAACCCCAAGATGTTGAGTTGGACCAAGGCGGCTGCTAAGCAGGGTTACCCCGTGGCGCAGAACAACTTAGGTGCGATCTATATGGATGGCATCGGTGTCAAATCGGACTATCCGCAGGCGCAGCGCTATTTCAAGTTGGCGGCAGATCAGGGATATCTTTCGGCACAACGAAACTTGCTTGAAGTGTCTGTGATGTTAGGCGAGAAGCTTGATATGAATACGGTTAGCGGGATGCTAAAAGGTTTTCAACGGGACATTGGTCAGGCAGCCAAATAGGTGTATTCCCTATGGTATATTCCTTAAAAAAATAACAGCCTAATCTATGCAAACAGACCGTCTCCTTCAGCTTTGGAAAAGCCGTGATGAACTGACCGAAGCTGAATGGGGTGAGTTGTACCAGTTCGTCGTCAGTATTCTCAAACGTAGCAATCCACACATCCTCAACTCACTTCCTGAGAAGAAAGAGTATTACATCCAAGATTTCTTCCTGCTCAAGGTGTTTGAGCCAGCCAAACACAATAGCGCCTGCCCGTATGGTGCGAATGAACTGTGCAGCTACTTCAATAACTATCTCACCGATGTGTATCGCAGCGCAGGATTGCGCACGACCGATCTGATTGAAGATTGGAGTGAGGTGGAACGAAGCTGCGGAGAGTCAGCTAACGCACTTTCTCCTGCAGATTCTGAATTCGTGGATTACAAACTTACGCATCAAGCCGTGCAGACCCAAGCCCAAGCATTCCTCGAACAACTGGATGATGTCGGCCGCATCTATCTGGCGCTGCATGCCTGTGCGGATGCACCCGAGCCACTCTATAAGTTAGCCGAGCAATACCGCATTCCCTCCTATCACTATCGCGCCAATCAACTGGGCATCACGCGCAAGAAAGGGGAGTTTGGGGATGGCTACGAATCTACCCAAATCGGGAGCTGGTTATCAAAAGAACTCGGTTTGGAGCTCAGTCCGAACCCTGCTGTCATCTCGGCTTTAAAAATCTTGTGTCATGAATCGTTACATCAGCATCAACAGAAACGGAGCTTGAGATGAGAAGTCTCTGGCCGCCAATAGAAGTGATCGCAAGTAAGCTACAAAATGGTTCGGGGAGTGTGCTGCATTTCCCCGACAGATCGGAGACGTCGAGTGAATCTGTCGATATAGTCGATAGTGAGATGCCCGCTTTCATCCGCGACAAGGTGCGCAAGCGCATCGCCACTCGCGAAGCGCACTTTGATACCCAGCCAAAAGCAGGGCAGATATGGCGCTTTGATGGACTGCAGAACAACCTAGCCCCATCGTGCGTGTTACTCGATCATCCCAAGGTTGGGAAAGTTTGGTCTGGCTGGTTTGTATCACCTGAAACTGACTATGCGTCTAACCGAGATGTATTGCTTGAACCTAAGGATGAACCGTTCGACCCAATCGCTGCCATGGTGCAGACATGGAATCCTGTATCAGTAGATATCAGCAAGGGCAGCAAAGTATTAGCACTGCTAGCTTCTGACCGAATGGCAGCGATGCGCGAAGTCGCCAATGGAGAGTGCGAAGAAGGAGGGGGGGCTCGTGCTGGGTTCGTTGCTCCACTTAAAACGCATAGCGGAGCAGTGGTACTTTCTGGAACCTGTATCACTCACCCAGAAGATTCGCGTAGGCAATACCAAACCCTTTATCGCACTGCCGCACAAACCTTGGAACAACAGCATTCAACTAGCAATGTGGTTCAACTTCCGCAACGCAGCCGCTTTAATACCAATGTAGGTTGGGCGATAGCGGCGAGTGTGATGTTGGTGCAGACCGTCATCATCGCCAACATGATGGGGGGGCAGTCCAAGGATGAATTGAGATATGAACACTCTCAGGAATATCGCGCCGTACCTCAAGCTCCAGTGAACTACGCCTATCTTGAAGTGTATTTCAAGCCAGATGCCAAAGCAGTCGACATCCGCAAATTACTCACTCAGCTCAATGCCAGCATCGTGGATGGGCCAGGGGAGTTTGGTCAGTATCGGGTGAGGGTGAATGAAAATCTTGAGCAAGATGTGCTCAAAAATATACAAGCCAGTGGGCTGGTAGATTCAGTCACTGCGCTGGAGCCAAGCGTTCGATGAACATCGAAATTGCTTTATCGTTCAGGCAATTTCAAAATCTCATCGCCTTAATCGTTTCATCAATACCCAAGGCAATCTTGCGCTTGGTTAGTTGATGCGAGTTGAGACATGACGATTCTTTTCTTAGATTTTGACGGTGTACTTCACCCCTCCGAGGTTTATAAATACCACGGGCGCGGCATCGTGCTGGAAGCTGGGCCTGAACATCAATTGTTCGAGCATGCAGAGTTGCTGGCCACTTTGCTTGAGCCATTCCCTGAGGTGAATATCGTGCTGAGCACATCGTGGTGTTCGAGCTTGAAGCGCTTCGATGATGTAAAGGCGTATCTTCCTAAAGCATTGCAAGAACGTGTCGCTGGCTCGACTTGGCATAGTGCTAAAGAGCAATATCGCTGGGGTAGCCTGACACGTTATGAGCAAATCGCTGAGTACGTTAGCCGTCACCAAATCATCAACTGGTTGGCGATTGATGACGACGATGAGCGTTGGCCTGAATCGGGACGTGATGCTTTGGTACATACCGATCACTGGTTAGGGCTTGGGGTAGAAACGACGCAGCGGGAGTTGCAGACGAAGTTGTTGCGTCTACGTGAGACAGGTGGGGAGCGGGAAGGGAAACCGATTCGCTTGTTGCATAGTTCGTGCTGGTAGAGGGCGGTTGAGATGATCCTATTTTTTGGTGATGTTCATGGAAAGTTCGCGCACGTTGAACGTGCCGTGGACGAGCATCGTCCTGCCGCCATCATCTTGCTGGGTGATATCGAAGCGCAGCGCCCATTGCATGAGGAGTTGCACAAGGTCGTGGGTAAGACCGAGGTCTGGTATATCCACGGCAACCACGATGCAGACAGCGAAGCGCATCTCGCGTACCTGACTGAGTCTAAATTGGCGCAACGCAACCTACATGGCAAAGTCGTAGAGATCGACGGGGTGCGGGTGGCGGGGCTGGGCGGGGTGTTTCGGCAAGAGGTTTGGTGGCCCAATCCGCTCGATAATTATCCAAACTACGAAAGCTATGACGACTACATGGTGCGCTCAGAAGTAGGGCGCATGCTTGCGATGGCGAGTAATCCAAGTAGCGCAGTGCAAAGCCAACTCGCTAAAGCGCGAGGCAAGCAGCTCAAGCATCGCTCCACGATATTCAGTAACGACTACTACCAACTCGCCGCGCAAGAAGCCGACATCTTGGTGACGCACGAAGCACCATCCTGCCATCCGCACGGCTTCATGGCGATTGATGAATTGGCGACCAGTATGGGTGTGCTGAAAAGTTTTCATGGTCACCAACATGACAATCTCGACTACCAGCCCAAATGGGAGAGGATGGGATTCAAGGCGTATGGCGTTGGGCTGCGTGGTATCAAAGATATAAATGGCGCGATCATCAAAGCAGGTGAACTGGATGAGCGACGCGCGTACCGAAAGGAAAATTAGGAAAGTGTTTATGTATTGCCACGCCAACTTTTGTAGGTCGGGTTTCAACCCGACAGCGAGGGTTGATTCTGAATGAATTGTCGGGTGCCCCTCAGAGGGGACGAGAACCCCGCAGGGAATCCGACCTGAAAAATATGCAAATAAATCAGCGACCCCTCAGTGATGAAAATACACATCCTTAGTGATCTGCACATCGAGTACACGGTTTATGAGCCGGCTGCGGTGGAGGCGGATGTCATCGTGCTGGCAGGCGACATCTGCCTGAGCACGCGCGGCATCGCGTGGGCAAGGATGGCTTGGCCTGATAAGGAGATCGTGTTCGTTCCGGGTAATCACGAGTATTACCGCTCTGAGATGGGTATCGAGAATGAGCAGATGGAGATGGCCGCCAAGGTGTATGGCGTACATGTGCTCAACCGGGGCGAGGTGGTGATCGATGGTGTGCGTTTTTTAGGTGCGACGTTATGGACGGACTTCAAATTATTCGGTGAGGCTGAGCGCCCTTGGGCGTATGCAGCTGGCTTGAATGGTTTGCGTGATTTTCGAGTGATCGATTTTGGCGTGAACACGTTCATGCCGCAAGACTCTGCCGAGATCAATGCGGAGGATGTCGCTTGGTTGGAAAACAAGTTAAAGCATGAGAGATTCGATGGCGCCACGGTTGTTGTGACACATCATTTACCTTCATCGCATTCGGTCGCTGAACGTTATCGCAAGGAATTGTTGTCTGCCTGTTTTGCTTCTGACTTTGATAACCTGATGGGCTACAGCAAACTTTGGATTCACGGTCATACGCACGATAGTTTTGACTATGAGTTGAATGGCACACGTGTCGTTTGTAATCCGCGTGGATATTGCAAGCTGGGGCAGCCACCGGAGAATCCAACATTCGATCCCAATCTGGTGATTGAAATTTAACGCCTCGTTTCAAAATTCCCATCTAGCTCCCGTTTCTACATTACCTGAATGAGTTTTCCGCTGCTCAAAGGTAATGTCGAATAGCGGGTCATTAACAAGAATGGGGAATACAAATGAGCGTTGAAACTTTCAAAGGAACAATCAAGTTCTTGGGCGCAGGTGTGACTAGCGTTAGCAATAACAAGGCAACCAATAGCAATGTGAGCGTCAGTTACAAGGAATACAGCCATATCGAGATGGCTGATGGCACGGTCATTCGTGCAGTCAGCGCACCAATCGGAATCAATGGCATTCTGGAAGCGGCATTTGAAGCGGGTGAAGTGGTTGAGATGCACTGTCTTCGTGTGAAGAATTCAAAGTTCCTAATGTTGGTGGCGCTGAAGCGAGGGGATGGTCGTGCATATTATTGTGACAATGCTGTCACCAAGCCTCAAATCTGGATGGTGCCCTTCATGATCGCACTTGCTATTTTGGGTGTTGTGACCATGTTGGTCTTCATCGGATTTCTGTTTTTGTACCTCGACTGGATGATGTGGAAGATGTACAAAATGAACAAGGAGGGCAGCGCTGATCTGGAGAAGATCTTGCGTGGACTGCCCAATGCGATTGCAATCTAAGAACTAAAGCAGCCCATCCTTGTGATGGGCTGTTCATTGGAGAGGTTGATGACTGCACAGATACCAGAACGATTTAGACATGAAGGCAAGTTGGTCAAGCTTTGTTCAGAGCCATTGGCGGCATATTTCGAGGCGAATGGTATGAAGCCTACTTTCCCTTGGATGAGATCTAATTGTTGGAGAGGATACATCGGCGAGTGGGAGATTGCGGATGGCCAGCTCTATCTCGTTGGGTTAGACGTAGAGGTGGGGCGTAGATGGCATGTCAATATGAGCGACGAGGAGAGGGGGGTGTGGGAAGCATTGGGGAATATGGCGAATACGCCGACTCTTGAAGAGATTTTTCCAGGGAAAACTTTGCCGATCTTTGCGGACTGGTTCAGTGGTGTCTTACGTTGTGGGCAGGGAGACATCGTGAATTATGTTCATATGGGCTATGGCAGTAACTACGATAACGAACTATTAATCAGTATCGAGAAAGGCATCGTTAAAGGTGAGGCACTCCCCTTGAGCGGTAGCAGTAAGCATGGTGGTGGTCTTTAACTGAAAGGAGTAGCCATGAACAACACTAAAGCCAACGTTCTTGCACTCGATCTTGAAGGAACGTTGATATCGAACGCCATGAGTCAGATTCCTCGGCCGGGTCTGTTTGAATTTCTGTCTCGGTGCGCTCAACTATTCCCTCGCGTTGTCATGTTCACCACCGTGAAAGAGGGGCGGTTTCGCCAGATCGCAACGCTATTGGTTGAAGAAGGCGTAGCGCCTGCATGGTTTGCCTCCATCGAATACATTGCATGGCATGGGGAAACGAAAGACCTCAAGTTCATTCCAAATGTTGATCCGCAGGACGTATGCTTGGTCGACGACTTCGAACAGTATGTGCATCCCGGACAGGAATCTCGCTGGCTTAAAATCGACCTCTTTGACTACCCGTACGAAGAAACGGATCAGGGCTTGGCCAAGATGCTTAAGGTTTTGGAGCAATATGCGGTCACAGGGACTTGAGAATGTAAATTCTGATTCGATGTTGATCGTTAAAATTTTAAGGAATATTTAAAAATCTGGGATGGCAATCCGTTTCATTTCTACCTGAATGAGTTTCCGCTACTCACAAGGGATATTTAATTAGCGGATCATGAAAAAAAGGAATCGAAAATGAAAAGATTGATCTATGTGGTTGCACTACCCGTTGTATTGTTGCTGGCCGCTTGTGGCCCAAGCAATCCTTTGATTGGACAGTGGGAATCAGAGCCGATGATGGGGATCGTCAGTTTGGTCGAGTTTAAAAGTGGCTCAATGATCAACAGTGGTTCGATTGGCGGGATGACCAACTCTGCTGAGGTTAAGGTGAAAGACTACAAGATCGAGAAAGACAAAGTGGGTGTTGTGCTTGAGCAAGAAGGGGCGACTGTGACGATGACCTATAACTTGGTGGATACCGATACGATTGAGCAAGACATGGGTTTTGTGAAGCTCCGTCTGCACCGTAAGAAATAGTCTGCATGAAGGGGATTGGTTCAATGGCCGTGAGCCAATCCCCTGCACCTGTGGCATTCATAAATTTATCTACGTAGTAACAGCGAAAATGAAGGCGAATTGAGATTTGCGGAACAGTATAATCCGCGACTTTTTGGGTGGCTTGCCATGTGGTTTAAGAACATATTCATTTACCGTCTCCCCGCCGATTTCAAAATAACAGCGGACACGCTTCAAACAAAACTAGCACTTAAACCGTTGATGCCATGCAGTGGCTTGGATAAGCAAAGTTGCGGATGGGTTTCTTGCCGTGGTGATGACCGCTTGGTGCATTCGGCCAACAAACAAATATTGTTCGCACTGGGTATTGAGCAAAAGCTATTACCTGCAAGCATCATCAATCGTTTTACCAAAGAACGCGCCGCCGACATCGAAGCCCAGCAAGGATTTAAGCCAGGTCGAAAAGCGATGAAGGATCTCAAACAGGCCGTTACGGATGAACTACTGCCTAGGGCTTTCTCAGTTCAGCGCACGATTTATGCGTGGCTAGACTTAGCCAGTGGACGACTAATTGTTGAAGCAGCCTCGTCAGCCAAAGCTGATGAGTTTCTAGCGTTTCTGGGTAAGACTGTCGACAACTTCCCCGCTGCGCTATTGCAAACCGAACTGTCGCCAGTCGCCGCAATGACCGACTGGGTGGCAGCAGAAAATGTCCCCGCTGGCTTTACGATTGACCGCGAACTAGAGCTACGTGCCAGTGATGAAAACAAAGCAACGGTACGTTATGCGAATCATGTGCTGGAAGGGGCTGAAATCCTCGGGCACATATCGGGCGGCAAGCGTGTGACGCGTTTGGGTATGACATGGAATGATCGCATCTCATTCGTGCTCAACGAACACCTGCAAATCAAGCGTATCGACTTTCTCGAAATCATCAAAGAACAATCACATAAGGTTGCGAATGATGACGACGAGATGTTTGAGCTTGACTTTACCTTGATGACGGGTGAATTGAGCAAGATGATCAACTCCTTGACTGATGCCTTAGGTGGTGAAGATGCGAAGTGAGTCACATTTTTAGTGGTCTATCCTGTGTGTCGCACCTTTGCTTAATCGTTAACCTATAATGCTTCACGTTAACTTTTTGATGTGCCAGAATCCTAGTTGTGAGCGAGACATTCTCTAAAATCCATTAAGGATGCTGAAGTTTTAAATGCGTTCATTTATGGAATAGGTTTGTCTCCTCGACTTTAGTCTTTGCCCCGTTATTATTTGTATCATCAATCGCGCACAGTCAGGAGCAACAATGACTTCACCGCAACTCAGCAACACCTTCTCCAAATACAAAAAGATTGCTATCGCTATCGTTGCAGTCGCGCTAGTTGCCATTGCATTCCTTATCTTTGGTGGCGCAAAACCCATTCCGGTTACTTTGCAAAAAATAGTGCGCGGTGACGTCGAGGCTTCCGTCAGCAACACGCGCGCGGGCACGGTGAAGGCGTGTCGTCGCGCCAAGATGTCGCCACCCGCAGGTGGACAGATCGCCAAGTTGCGCGTGAAAAAAGGTGAGCGTGTTAGCAAGGGGCAGATTTTGCTGGAACTGTGGGACGACGACCTGCATGCGCAGGAAGGTTTGGCGCATGAACAACTGAAGGTTTCGCAGAGCCGTGTGCAGGAAGTATGCGGCTTGGCCGAGGCGGCTGAGCGTGAGGCTGTGCGCTCACAAGAGTTGCGCGACAAGGGTTTCATCTCGGTGCAGATGTTGGACAAGGCGGTGAGCGAAGCATCAGCGCGCAAAGCATCGTGTAATTCTGCGAAGGGTGATATCGACCAAAGCAAGTCGCGCATCACGATGGCGCAAGCTACCTTGCAACGCATGACTTTGCGCGCACCGTTCGATGGAGTGGTCGCCGACATCAGTGGTGAATTGGGCGAATACGCCACGCCGTCGCCTCCCGGCATTCTGACCATCCCCGCTATCGACCTCATCGACGATAGCTGTCTCTACGTCAGCGCCCCCATCGACGAGGTGGATGCCGCCAAACTCAAGATAGGCCAACGCAGTCGCATCACCTTGGATGCCATCAAAGGGCGTAGCTTCAGCGGCAAGGTGCGCCGTATCGCGCCGTATGTGCTCGACCTAGAGAAACAGGCGCGCACGGTGGAAGTCGAAGTCGAGTTCGATAAGTTGGCGCAGGACGAGAATCTGTTGGTGGGTTACAGCGCCGATGTCGAGATCGTGTATGACGCACGTCCTCAAGTGTTGCGTGTTCCGACACAGACTTTGCTCGAAGGCAATCGTGTATTCCTAGTCAATGACGGAGTGCTGGAAGAGCGCAAAGTGACTACCGGACTGTCCAACTGGGAATTTGCAGAAGTGTTGACTGGCTTGTCGGAAGGCGATCAGGTGGTATCGTCTTTAGATAGAGCGGGCGTTAAGGCGGATGCCAAGGTCATCCAAGAAGAAGTTAAACCTGCGAAATGATCGAACTGCAAAACGTCAGCCGTAGCTTCACTGTCGGTGACCAGCAGGTCTCTGCGTTGCGCGACATTAACTTGCGACTGGATGCGGGCGAGTACATCTCCATCATGGGGCCGTCCGGCTCCGGCAAATCCACAATGCTTAATCTGCTCGGTCTGCTAGATAGGCCGACGTCAGGTACGTATCTTTTGGATGGCGGTAACGTCACTGATCTGACCGATGAGCAGCAAGCTCAAGTGCGCCGCGAGAAAATCGGCTTCGTATTTCAGTCCTTCCATCTAGTGCCGCGCCTCACTGCGGCACAGAACGTCGAGTTGCCGATGATCCTTGCAGGCATCGCGCCGGAAGAGCGCAAGCAGCGTGTCGAAGTGTTGATGCAGAACTATGGCTTGAGTGCACGCGCAGACCATAGGCCAGATCAACTTTCCGGTGGTCAGCGTCAGCGCGTCGCCATTGCTCGCGCCACGGTGATGAAGCCCACCGTGTTGTTGGCGGATGAACCGACCGGTAATCTCGACCGCGCCACGGGATGGGAAGTGCTCAAGTTGTTGGAAGGGTTGCTAGAGCAGGGCATCACCTTGGTGGTGGTGACGCATGACGCCGAGATCGGCGCACGTGCCCATCGGCAGATCCACATGCTGGATGGCGCCATCCGTTCCGATGAGAAGCATGTTGTATGAAAAACTACATTGACTCAATGCGCCCAACATCCCCTCCCCCTGTGAGGGGGAAGGAACTGTGCGGTTGATATGAAACTCACCGACACCCTGCAATTCGCATATGGCAGTCTGCGCGGCAGTCCTACACGTACTTTGCTGATGATCCTCGCCATGTCTATCGGCGTGGCATCCGTGGTGGTGCTTACCGCCTTGGGAGAGGGCGCACGTCGTTATGTTGTGAATCAGTTTGCTTCTCTGGGTACCAATCTTGTCATCGTCCTGCCGGGACGCACCGAAACGGCTGGATTAGGGCCGGGCATGTTGGTCGGCCAGGTCCCCAAAGAGATCACCTTGGACGATGCGCAAGCCATTAGGGGGAGTCGCGCCGTCAAGCTCATCGCGCCGCTCTCGGTGGGGTCTGCTACCTTGTCGCGCGATGCCTTGAACCGCGAAGTGGTGGTGTTAGGTTCGACCGCTGAGCTACTTGAAGTTCGTAAGATGAGCATCGGTGCGGGAAAGTTTTTGCCCGCAGGCGACATCCACGAAAGCACCTCGGTGTGCGTGCTGGGTAACCAGATGAAACAGGAACTGTTCGGCAACGAGCAAGCTGTGGGGCAGTGGGTACGTTTAGGAGATAGGCGTTTCCGCGTCATCGGCGTGTTGTCATCACAAGGCGAATCCATGGGGATGCGCACTGATGAGTTGGTCATCATCCCTGTCGCTTCTGCGCATCAGTTGTTCAATACCTCAGGCTTGTTCCGTGTCCTTATTGAAGCCAAGAATCGAGACTTCATCGAGCAAGCCAAGAGCGACGCCGAAGCCATCATGTTCCAGCGCCATGCAGGAGAAAAAGATGTCACCGTCATCACGCAAGATGCGGTACTTGCCACCTTCGATCGCATCCTCACAGCACTCACCATGGCAGTAGGAGGCATCGCCGCCATCAGTTTGGCTGTGGCCGGTGTGCTCATCATGAACGTCATGCTCATCGCGGTGGCGCAGCGCGTGAAAGAGATCGGTCTGCTCAAGGCATTGGGTGCACCACCTAAACAGATACGCGATTTGTTCTTTGCGGAAGCGGCTTTACTGTCGACCATCGGCAGCATCGCAGGTTTGGTGCTTGGCTATGTGGGCAGCACCATCATCGGTCAGATATATCCCAGCTTGCCAGTCTCGCCACCATGGTGGGCCGTCATCGCGGCATGTGGTACGGCGCTCGGTACGGGCATCTTGTTCAGCGTGTGGCCAGCACGACGTGCGGCGCGGCTCGATCCCGTGGCGGCGTTAGCAGGGAGATGAGGATGAATCTCCAATTTATAAATTTCGTTATTCCCGTCCTTCGACAGGCTCTGGATAAACCGCCCTGCGGGCAGACGGGAGTGAGTAGGTCGGGCTTCAGCCCGACAATTCAGCATCGGGCTGAAGCCCGACCTACATTGCTTCGCGGGGAATGACGACTATGTACTACCGCGACTTCCTAACGCTCACCACCTCCAGCTTCCTCACCTCAAGGATGCGCAGTTTCCTCACGGGTTTGGGAATCGCCATCGGCATCGCGGCAGTCATCTTGCTCACCTCCATCGGTGAAGGTTTACACCAGTTCGTGTTGCAAGAGTTCTCGCAGTTCGGCACCAACATCATCTCTATCCAGCCAGGCAAGACGCAGACGCAAGGCAGCAATGTCGGCGTATTTGGTTCGTCCCGCCAGCTCTCATTGGAAGACGCAGATGCCTTACGTCGTCTGCCGTATGTGGAGAGTGTGAATCCTTCAGTGATGGGTAATGCTGAATTGAAGTTCAATGGCAAGACGCGGCGTACGACGGTGTTTGGCGAGGGGCGTGAGTTCGCCCAAGCCTTCACCATGAAGGTGCAGAGCGGTACATTCTGGCCTGATGCAGATGACGAGCAAGCGCGCGCATTCGTCGTGCTAGGTTCGAAAGTGAAGCAAGAACTGTTCGCCGGACAGAACCCTTTGGGCGAATATCTACGCGTGGGCGGCCAGCGTTACCGCGTCATCGGAGTGATGGAGCCCAAGGGGCAAGTGCTCGGCATGGACTTGGATGATGCGGTGTACATCCCCGCCGCGCGTGCGATGGAGTTGTTGAACCGTCCGGGATTGATGGAGATCCAAGTGGCTTACCGCGCTGATGTGGCAGCGGAGCAGGTCATCCGCCTCATCAAAGATCGAATGATCGAACGCCATGGACGCGAGGACTTCACCCTCATCTCACAAGAAGAAGCACTCGAAGTCTTGGGTTCTGTGTTGAACGTCATCACCTTCGCCGTGGCTGCACTAGGTGGCATCTCACTTTTGGTCGGAGCGGTTGGCATCCTCACCATCATGACCATGGCCGTGACCGAACGTACCGCCGAGATCGGTTTGCTGCGAGCACTAGGTGCGCGTGAAAATCAAGTGCTGATGTTATTCCTCGGCGAAGCTATCATGCTCTCCGCTTTGGGGGGCATCATGGGCTTGCTCATGGGTGTCGGCATTGCACAGGGATTGCACTTGCTCATCCCTTCATTGCCTGTGCATACGCCTTGGTTGTACGCCGTGCTGGCAGAATTGACGGCAGTGACGATTGGCTTGGTGGCAGGTGTTGCACCTGCCATGCGTGCAGCAAGGCTCGATCCTGTAGAAGCTTTGCATGCTGAATAATGAATCTATAACGGAGTTTTTATGCTGAGTTACCGCCACGCTTTTCACGCAGGCAATCACGCCGATGTGTTGAAGCATTTTGTTGAACTAGAGCTGTTGCGTTACCTCGCACAGAAAGACAAACCCTATTGGTACATCGACACTCATGCGGGTGCGGGGTGTTATGAATTGGATAGCGAATACGCCGAGAAGAACGCCGAGTACAAGAGCGGCATCGCGCGCCTGTGGGAGGCCGATGACCTGCCAGAAGCCTTGGCGGAGTACGTGCGCATGGTCAAACACTTCAACCCAGATGGCGTGTTGAAACTGTATCCCGGTTCTCCCTTGGTCACGCTGCATGCCATGCGCGATCAAGACCGTATGCGCCTGTTCGAATTACACCCCACCGATCACGCCATCCTCGAAGAGAATTTTGCCGAACACGGCACACACGTGTTGATGCAAAAGGCAGATGGATTCGGTGCGCTCAAAGCTCTGTTACCACCTCCGCCGCGCAGAGGGCTCGTGCTCATCGATCCCCCTTACGAAGAGAAGCAGGACTACCAGCGCGTGGTGACAGCCTTGCAAGAAGGCTTGAAACGTTTTGCCAACGGCACTTACGCCGTGTGGTATCCGCAATTGCAACGCAGCGAATCCGTGGAGTTGCCTGAAAAGTTGAAACAACTCCCCGTGAAGAGTTGGCTGCACGTCGCCTTGACCGTGCACACCCCCGATGAAGATGGCTTCGGCATGCACGGCAGCGGCATGTTCGTCATCAACCCGCCGTGGACCTTGTACGCCACCCTGCAAGAAGTGATGCCCGTGTTGGCAGCACGACTAGGTGAATTTGGGCAGGGCAGTTTTGTGTTGGAACAGCAGGCGGCGTAAGTCGTTTTGTGATGGCCAGCCCTAAGTCTTGTGACATCTTTTGCACCGTTGTCGATAACTACGGCGACATCGGTGTGTGCTGGCGTTTGGCTCGGCAGTTGGCGAACGAACACGGATTGAAGGTGCGGCTGTGGGTGGATGATCTGCGTAGCTTCGGCAAGTTGTGTCCTGAGTTGGATGTGGGGTTGGAGGGGCAGTTGCGACACGGTGCGGCGGAGCCGTCCGGTGCGGGAGCAACTGCCATGCCCCCCCTCCCGCAATCGGCTGGCTTCGCCAGTAACGTGTCGGGGGGGCAGATCTGTCGTGGGGTGGAGATCCATCATTGGGGTTCTGTATTTGCAGCTATCGAACCGGCCGACCTAGTCATCGGTGCGTTCGCTTGTGTGTTGCCGCCCGCCTATGTTGCGGCGATGGCGGCGCGTGAGATTAAGCCTGTCTGGATCAATCTGGAATATCTCTCCGCCGAAGATTGGGTGGAGACTCATCATGGTTTGCCTTCGCCGCATCCGACATTGCCGCTGACGAAGTATTTCTTCTTCCCCGGCTTCACCGAAAAGACGGGCGGCTTGTTGTTGGAGCGAGGTCTGTTGGATAGGCGCGATGCCTTCCAGTCCGATGCTACGGCACAGGCTGAGTATTGGCAGGGCTTGGGTGTGCCGCCGCGTATCGAAGGTGAATTGCGCGTGTCTTTGTTTGGCTATGAGAACGAGGCGATGGGGGCGTTGCTGGCGGAGTGGGAGCATGGTTCACAGCTTGTGACGTGCTTGTTGCCAGAAGGTAGGGCTTTGCCGCAGGTCTTGGCGTATTTCAACGATGTAGGTCGGGCTTCAGCCCGACAAGTTGGGCTGAAGCCCGACCTACAGGTTTATGCGCGCGGCAATCTGCGCGTGCATGTGTTGCCCTTCGTTGAGCAGGAACAATATGACCTGTTGTTATGGGCGTGTGACGTCAATTTCGTGCGCGGTGAGGATTCTTGCGTGCGTGCGCAATGGGCGGCTAAGCCATTCATCTGGCATATCTACCCGCAGCATGACGGGGTGCATCTGGAGAAATTGGAGGCGTTGCGACTACTTTATACGGCGGGGTTGCCAGAGGAAACGGCGCAGGTAGTCCAGGCTATGTGGCTATCTTGGAACGGCGGGCAGGGCGTTGCCACGGCGTGGCGAGACTTTGCGGCGCAGCGCAGGGTTTTGGCTAAACACGGCATGGAGTGGGCGCAGCGGTTGTCGAAAAACAGTCTTGCATTGAATTTGCTGGATTTTTTGCGCCGAACTGACTAGAATCCGCGCCTTCAAAATTCAGCTTTAGGCAGACATATTATGAAAATCGCACAAGACCTCCGCGCCGGTAACGTGATCAATGTAGGCGGCGAGCCAATGGTTATCCTGAAGGCCGAATACAGCCGCTCTGGCCGTAACGGTTCTGTCGTCAAAATGAAGATGAAGAATCTGCTGACTGATTCCGCTAAGGAAACAGTTTACGCAGCGGACGACAAGTTCGAACAGATCATCCTCGACAAGAAAGAATGTACCTACACTTACTTCGCTGACCCGATGTTCGTGTTCATGGACACCGAGTACAACCAGTACGAAGTGGAAAAAGAAAACGTCGGCGACGTCGTGAACTACTTGACTGACGGCATGGAAGACATCTGCGAAGTGGTGTTCTACGACGGCAAGGCGATTTCTGTTGAGTTGCCAAACACCATCGTACGTGAAGTCGAGTACACAGAGCCAGCCGTACGTGGCGATACGTCCGGCAAGGTGATGAAGCCTGCTAAGTTGGTAGGTTCTGGTTTCGAATTGCCAGTGGCTGCGTTCATCGAGATCGGTGACAAGATCGAGATCGACACACGCACCAACGAGTTCAAGAAACGCGCGAACTAAGAGTTTAGAAAAACTTTCTACACAAGTTGCACAGTAGGAAGTTCTTTCGAAGCTGTTTGGGTTTGCTAAAACGCCTGATGAGTCCCATCAGGCGTTTTTTATTTTGAGTTATCTACGTTCAGTTGTAACCAATATTCCAGCAGGGCGAGGTGCCACAACTTGCTACCGTTCAAACGTGTGAAATGTGACTCGGGCGCGGCTAATAGTTTTTCTACGTAGGCGCGGTTGAACAACCCGCGCTTGATACACGCATCGGATAGCAGAATGCGTTGCATGAACTCAAGGAACTCACCCCGCACATATTTGAGCGCAGGGACGGGGAAGTAACCTTTGGGTCTATCGATAACCGCATCAGGGATCAAACCACGTGCGATAGCTTTGAGTGGGAACTTGCCGCCTTCTTTAAGGCGTAACTCGGGCGGCATGCGTGCAGCCAATTCAACCAGTTCGTGATCGAGGAAAGGCACACGCGCTTCCAATCCCCACGCCATGCTCATGTTGTCCATACGTTTCACTGGATCATCCACGATGAGCGTCGTTACATCGAAGCGCAATACTTCATCTAGGAAAGTGTCGGCATAGGGTTTAGTCAATTCGTTGTGCGCCAACTCGCTGCTTACATCATGCACGTGATAGGCCGCCGTAACTGTTTCTAGATATTCAGCATGATCACGGTCAAAGTAGTTACTGCGGAAGCGCTCTAACGTCGAACCTGGTGTGGTATTCATCTTGGGATACCAGAAGTAACCGCCGAACACTTCATCAGCCCCTTGCCCTGCGAGCACTACCTTCACATCTTGCGAGACTTTCTCCGACAGTAGATAGAAGGCGATGTTGTCTTGGCTCACCATCGGCTCGGACATGCTGCGCACCGCCTCCGGCAGGCGCTTTAATACTTCGCTATTGGGAATGAGGTATTTGTGGTGCGTGGTTTGGAAGCGCTCAACTACTTGGTCTGAATATTCGAACTCATCGCCTTTTTCTGCATCCCCCCCGATGTCTTCGAAGCCGATGGAGAAGGTGTGCAGGTCGGACACATGGTCTGCCAACAATCCGACGATGAGGCTGGAATCCAATCCACCAGAAAGCAATACGCCCACAGGTACATCGGCGGCAAGGCGGTGGCGTTCCACTACTTTGGATAACACATGGCGCGTAGCGGTCAGCCAGTCTTGCTCACTCAAGGTGGTACTTGGACGTGTTGCATCCAACGACCAATAACGACGATGCGTTACTTCGCCATCGGCAGTGAAGGTCATGCAGGTCGCCGGTGGTAATTTCTTCACACCATTCAGCAAGGTGCGTGGCGCGGGTACGGAGGAATGCAGAGTCAGATGGTGGTGCAAAGCGACGGGGTCGATGCTGGTATCCACACCGCCTGCTGCCAGCAAAGCCTGCAAGGTAGAGGCGAATCGTAACGATGCCCCATCCACCGAGTAATACAAAGGTTTGATGCCGAAACGGTCGCGTGCGAGGAAGAGTTTTTGTTCGCGCCAATCCCAGATGGCGAATGCAAACATGCCATAGAAACGTTCGACGCACTGTTCCCCCCAAGCGTGATAGGCCTTTAGGATGACCTCGCTATCTCCCTCGGAGAAGAACTCATACTCCATCTCCATTAGTTCGGCGCGCAATTCTTTGTAGTTGTAGATGGTGCCGTTAAACACCAAGGTCAGATGGAGTGTTTCGTCCACCATCGGTTGTTTGGCGTGATCGGAGAGGTCAATGATAGACAATCGTCGATGACCGAATGCGAGAGGCCCGTCGTTGTAAAGTCCATGCGAGTCAGGGCCGCGCCGCGCTAATTTGTCGCTCATGCGCCTGATGATGTCAGGCGAAGGTGTTTGTTTGTCGAAACGTAATTCGCCGCAGATGCCGCACATACCTATGCCTCACACAAAGAGAAAAGCCTCGCAGTGATGCGAGGCTTTGGTTTATCTGATTGGCTGACTGATTTTGAGCATCTGCCAGCAAACCCATTTAGCCGATCCTGCCAAATATGAATCGTTGTTAGGTAGATTTTAACATGCCGATTTTTGTGTACCTTTGACGAATCTTATCGATTTCAGATCCCATCTGCCCTATTCGATGTGGTTCCACAAAATCTGGGCAGGATGGGTTTTACATCATGAGAATTGATTGATTAAAGCTTTTCTGAGCTATACACCGCAACCAAGCGATGGGTCTCACCTGCTTGTACGGTGATGATGTTGTCGAAGGCATTGCCGCTTTCCACACACACCATGCCGCGATGGCCTTGAGGGCCGAAGTCGCCCATCTTGTCCGCTTTCTCTGTCCATGGGTTCCACACCACAGCCGATTTGCTGCCAGTCTTGGCAATACGGATGGCGCGCTTCAGACCTTTGTCTTCGATGACGCAATCTGCTGTGGTGTTCACATACACGCGATCTACTTCGCTCTCAATGACGATGCCACCTTGTTGTGTACGGCGGGTTGTTTCACCCACCTTGTCGATGTACTCGCAGCCTTCCAAACCACGAATGGTCATGTTGCCGATATCGCTGATGTGGAAGTAGGTGTGCAGTGCTTCACCCAGTTGGAATGCGCTGCTGCCCGTGTTCTTGGTGATGAGTTCTACCTTCAATGCCTTGCCGACAGTGGCTTCCAGTTGCACGGTGGATGCGTGCGGCCATTGTGTTTTTGTGGTTTCGTTCTCAATGAGGCCGAAGCGGATGAAGGTTGAGCCATCAGCCAGTGCTTTGGTTTCTTGTACTTCCCACATCACGGTACGCGCGTAACCGTGGCCGGGCAATTTGCTGTCTGTTGCGTGAGGGCCGAACCAAGGCCAACACACAGGTACACCACCACGGATAGATTTGCCCGGTACAAACTTGGCGAGTTTGGACAACCAGATGATTGGCTCTTCACCTTTGGGTTGGAAGGTGGCGATATGTGCACCTTGAATAGCGATGCTAGCCGTCGCGTGTACGTTGCTGATCTCGGCAAAAGTGAGGCCGCCATCCACTTCGATAAATTGTAGGTGGCCGGCGATGCCGAATTGTTGATTGAGAGCATTCAGTGTTGTCATCGTATTTCCTTCAGTTAAAAATTCAATTTAAGTCAGGTGGCGGCGCAGTCTTAAGGACTTCTTCTAATGTCGTTAATCCGCTCGCAACTTTTTGTGCGCCAGAGATACGCAACGGTTTCATGCCTTCACGGCTGGCTTGATCGCGTACTGCAGCAATATCAGTTTCAGCATTGATGATTTTGCGCAATGCTGGCGACATGAGCAGAATCTCATAAATGCCGATGCGGCCAGAATAGCCCGTCATGCGGCATTCCAAACACCCTTGCGGGCGTTGCAACTGCGCAGGGCGGGGGGCTTTCCAAGGAGATACGAGGTTGTCCCACAACTCATGGTCACCTTCTTGTACTGGCATGGGTTGTTTGCAATGCGGGCACAGTGTGCGAACTAAGCGCTGCGCCATGATACCAAGGAGTGTTGCGTTGAGCAGATAGGATGGCACGCCCAAATCAAGCAGGCGTGTGATAGCGGCCGGAGCGTCGTTGGTATGCAAGGTGGACAGCACGAGATGTCCCGTCAAGGCTGCTTGAATCGCCATGTCAGCAGTTTCGAGGTCACGTATTTCACCTATCATGATGATGTCAGGATCTTGACGCATCAGCGCTCGTACACCTTGTGCAAAGTTTAAATCTATCCCTTGTTGTACCTGCATCTGATTGAAGGCGGGTTCAATCATTTCAATTGGATCTTCCAGCGTGCAGACATTCACTTCTGGTGTGGCTAAGTGTTTAAGTGTTGAGTACAGCGTGGTGGTCTTACCTGAACCTGTTGGGCCGGTGACGAGGATGATGCCGTTCGGCTTGCGGGTCATTTGCTCCCAGCGTGCTCGGTCATCCTCAGAAAATCCGAGTTCAGAAAAATCTCTAATCAACACCTCTGGATCAAAGATGCGCATCACTAATTTTTCGCCAAAGGCTGTGGGCAAAGTCGAGAGGCGCAATTCAATCTCTTGCCCGCTTTCCGTGCGCGTTTTGATTCGACCATCTTGTGGTCGGCGCTTTTCCATCAGATCCATGCGTCCTAATAATTTGATGCGACTGGTCATCGCAGTCACTACGGACACAGGCAATTGATGGACTTGATGCAAAACGCCATCAATGCGGAAGCGTATCAGGCCAAATTCTCGTCGAGGTTCGACATGAATATCGGATGCACGTTGATCAAACGCGTATTGCCATAACCAATCGACGATGTGCACGATGTGTTGATCATTCGCATCGAATTGTTTATTGGTATTGCCAAGCTCAACTAACTGTTCAAATGAAGCAAGATTGGGAGAGGTGCTGTTTGTCTTTGTCGCACTTTTAACGGAGCGGGCTAGGTTGTAAAACTCCACTAGGTAACGTGCAATATCCGAGGGGGAAGACACTACACGGTGAATCTGCTTACGTGAGGTGTGCTTGAGTGTGTCTTCCCAGCCCCGCAAAAACGGTTCTGCCGTAGCAACGATCAGATTGTCACCTTCTATGCGCAACGGCATGATGGCAAAGCGGTTGGCATATTCGATGGACATCAAATCGGTCAGATTTGAAAAGTCGATTTTGAGCGGATCAATGTGGAAGTAGGCGAGGCCTACTTTTTGAGCCAACCATTCGGTTAATACTTCTAATGTAAGTAAGCGATGAGGACTGATTGCTGATCTAAAGTTCTTTTCAGCAATGAGTACCAGTGGATGCGAATCTTTATGGTGGGTGTGCCGTTCGGCAATCAATGCGGCAGAGTCTTGAGTGGAGACCATCCCATCATCGACCAGCAGTTGCAATACCTCAGGCAGTCTTAATTTGTGTTCTGGGAGGTCTAACGCAGCCATGATTTCACTCGATTTTTAGTGCCCAGACTATACCGTTATCAGGCTGGCCATTCAATTACTAAGTTTGCTCATAGCTGTGCGATTTCAGTCATTCAGACGTTATTACAGCACGAGGCGTTTTGTGGTCAACACGGAACCGGGATCGTCTTTCCAGATTGCAGGATCCGCATCAACATACAGCTCGATTTCAATTCCGTCGGGGTCTTGCAGGTAGAGTGATTGGCTTACGCCGTGGTCGCTCATGCCGAAGATGGTGATGCCATTGGTTTCCAAGTGAGCTTTGCAGGCGCGCAACTCATCCAAGGAATCGCCCACTTTGAAAGCGACGTGATAGAGGCCGATAGCCCCCGGATCGATATTCTGCGCATGAGGGCCGAGTTGCATCAAGCCGAGGTCGTGATGGTTGCTACCCAACGAGAAGAAAGCCATCGCGCCTTTGTAGCGCGCGACTTCTTTCATGCCGAGGATATCGCGGTAGAACTTGGCAGAGATGTCTAGATCGCGCACTTTGAGTACGACGTGGCCAAGCGATTGAATTTTCATAAACACCTCTACCTCATTCAATTACTGCCCGAAGAAATCCTTTACCTTACCCATCCAAGATTTCGCACGTGGACTATGACGTGCCGCATCACCTTGGCTGATGCTTTCGAATTCGCGTAGCAGCTCTTTTTGGCGTTCCGTCAGACTAGCTGGTGTCTCCACAATCACATGGCAATGTAAGTCGCCGTGCTGGTGGGTACGCATGCCCTTGATCCCTTTTCCGCGTAGACGGAATACTTTTCCGCTTTGTGTTTCGGCGGGAATCTTGATGCTGGCTTTGCCGTCTAGCGTCGGGATTTCGATTTCGCCACCGAGCGCAGCCGTGCTGAAGCTAATTGGCATCTCGCAATGCAAATCATCTCCATCGCGTTGGAACACAGCATGTTGTTTGATGTGAATCTCTACATACAAATCACCATGTGGCGCACCGTGACTACCTGCTTCACCGTGACCGCTGTGACGCAGACGCATTCCTGTATCGATACCCGCTGGGATTTTAATCTCCAACGTCTTCTGTTTTTTCTGACGACCCGAGCCGCTACAGTCTTTGCAAGGTGAGCTGATTTGCTTACCGCTACCGTGACAGCGAGGGCAGGTCTGTTGTACCGAGAAGAAGCCTTGCTGCATACGCACTTGGCCGTGGCCTGCGCAAGTTTGGCAAGTGGAGGCGGTTGTACCTGGCTTAGCGCCTGAACCACTACACGTGCCGCACTCTTCCATCACAGGGATGCGAATTTGTTTTTCCGCACCGCGTGCTGCTTCTTCTAGCGTGATCTCCATGTTGTAACGCAAGTCAGAGCCGCGTTGCTGCTGGCTTCGACCACCGCGTCCACCGCCGAAAATATCACCGAAAATGTCCCCAAAATCGAAACCTTGCGCACCTGCACCACCCGCACCAAAAGGATTGCCGCCGCCCATGCCGCCTGCCTCAAAAGCAGAGTGGCCATACTGATCATAGGCCGCACGCTTTTGTCCGTCGGACAAGGTTTCGTAGGCTTCTTTCGCTTCTTTAAACTGTTCTTCCGCCTTCGGATTGTCTGGGTTGCGGTCAGGGTGGAACTTCATCGCCAGTTTGCGATAGGATTTTTTGATGTCCTCATCAGAGGCATCGCGGTTCACGCCGAGAACTTCGTAATAATCTTTTTTTGACATGATTGTGAGTTGTTAGCGTAATTCTTTATTCATTTTTGAAAAATGATTTTAGGAAGAGAGGTCGCCGATACCGGGCATCATAACTAGCGAGGCAGCCGTGAATAGAGCTATTAGTTCTGCTTTAAAACGGACAACCATGGTATTGCTTACAACGCTAGTACTGCGATTTGATCGGCTATTTTTCATATCTATCTCCTTGGATTCAATTACGGCAGTGTTTTTGGAAATTTCAAAATCAAATATCACGATATGCTTCGCTAGTTGATGCTGCTGATTCGAACAGCCTTCTCTCCCCATCTGCCTAAAATCACTCATCTAAATAAAATTGCGGTTTGAGTAAACTCAAACCGCAACCACATATTGCTTACTTCTTATCCTTCACTTCGGTGAATTCAGCATCCACTACGTTGTCGTCGTGTTTTGGCTGTTCAGCTTGCGCGCCACCTTCAGCACCAGATGCTTGTGCCTTAGCTTGTTCTGCGGCGTACATCTTTTCGCCCAGTTTTTGCGCAGCTGTTGCCAATGCTTCAGACTTGGCATCAATGGCCGCCTTATCGTCGCCCTTAACTACTTCTTCTGCTTCTTTGAGGGCAGCTTCGATCGCAGCCTTCTCATCAGCAGACAATTGCTCGCCGTATTCCTTCATCGACTTGTTAGTGGAGTGGATGAGGCCGTCTAATTGGTTACGTGCACCAACCAGTTCAACTGACTTTTTGTCGTCATCAGCGTGGGCTTCAGCATCAGCCACCATGCGTTGAATTTCTTCTTCGCTCAAACCAGAACTTGCTTTGATGGTGATGTTAGCTTCTTTACCTGTGGCTTTATCTTTCGCGCCCACATGCAAGATACCGTTAGCATCGATGTTGAAGGTCACTTCGATCTGTGGCATGCCACGTGGTGCAGGTGGAATGTCTGACAGATTGAATTGGCCCAAGCTCTTATTGCCTGAAGTGACTTCACGCTCGCCTTGCAGCACGTGGATGGTCACCGCAGATTGGTTGTCATCCGCTGTGGAGAACACTTGTGATGCCTTGGTAGGGATCGTTGTGTTCTTCTTGATGAGTTTTGTCATCACGCCGCCCATGGTCTCAATACCCAGAGACAATGGAGTCACGTCCAGCAACAGCACGTCTTTTACTTCGCCTTGCAACACGCCGCCTTGGATGGCCGCGCCAACCGCTACGGCTTCGTCAGGATTCACGTCTTTACGTGGCTCTTTGCCAAAGAACTCTTTGACCTTGTCTTGTACTTTGGGCATACGAGTCTGACCACCGACCAAAATCACGTCAGCGATGTCGGCATTAGTTACGCCCGCATCCTTCATGGCGATACGGCATGGCTCGATGGTGCGTGCGATCAGTTCTTCCACCAAGCTTTCCAACTTGGCGCGAGTGATTTTCACGGCCAAGTGCTTAGGGCCTGTGGCATCCGCAGTGATGTAAGGCAGGTTCACTTCGGTTTGTTGTGCAGAAGACAATTCGATCTTCGCTTTTTCAGCAGCGTCCTTCAGACGTTGCAGAGCCAGCATGTCTTTCTTCAGATCAACGCCGCTTTCCTTTTTGAACTCGTCGATCAGGAAGTCGATGATGCGCATGTCGAAGTCTTCACCGCCGAGGAAGGTGTCACCGTTGGTGGACAACACTTCGAACTGGTGTTCACCGTCGATCTCAGCGATTTCAATGATGGAGACGTCGAACGTACCGCCGCCCAAGTCATACACCGCGATCTTGCGGTCGCCTTCTTGTTTGTCCATACCGAACGCCAGCGCAGCCGCTGTTGGTTCGTTGATGATGCGCTTCACATCTAGACCGGCGATACGGCCAGCGTCTTTAGTGGCTTGGCGTTGTGCATCGTTGAAGTAAGCAGGCACGGTGATAACGGCTTCGGTGACAGTCTCACCCAAGTAGTCTTCAGCGGTCTTCTTCATCTTCATCAAAATTTCAGCGGAGATTTCTGGTGCAGAAATATCTTTATCGCGAACCTTGATCCATGCATCGCCGTTCTTGGCTTTAACGATGGAGTAAGGAACCATGCTGATGTCTTTTTGAACCATAGGCTCTTCAAAGCGACGACCAATCAGACGCTTCACGCCGTATAGGGTGTTCTTTGGGTTGGTCACAGCCTGACGTTTAGCGGGCGCGCCCACCAAGACTTCACCATCTTCCATGTAGGCGATGATGGAAGGCGTTGTGCGCGTACCTTCTGCGTTCTCAATGACCTTCGTCTTGCCATTTTCCATGACGGCTACGCAAGAGTTTGTGGTGCCCAAGTCAATACCAATGATTTTTCCCATGATGCTGTTCCTTTCAGTTAAATGCTTTAAGAATGAATGTTGTTGCTTGCCGCCTAACATCAGGGCGGCGCTGGATATTTCAAGTGTGCCGCTAATTTATTCCTTCCCCTTTGAGGGGGAAGGTTAGGATGGGGATGACTCAGTCCTTCGCCTTTGCAACCATCACCAGAGCAGGGCGCATGACGCGATCGTTCAGGCTATAGCCCTTCTGCATCACGCTCACCACCGTGTTCGCTTCTTGCTCGCTTTCAATCATGCCAATCGCTTGGTGTTTATGCGGATCAAGCTTTTCGCCGACTGGGTTAATTTCCTTAATGTTGAACTTGTCGAACACGCTTGTTAGCTGCTTCATCGTCAATTCCATGCCGCTTTTGAAGCTCTCGATGTTTTCTGTCTGCACAGACATACCCGCTTGCAGGCTATCCATCACAGCTAACATTTCGTTAGAAAAACGTTCCACGGCAAATTTCTGCGCTTTGCTTACATCTTCAGCTGCGCGGCGGCGGATGTTCTCACCTTCGGCCTTGGCATACATCCAAGCGTCATAGTGTTCTTGCGCCTTGAGTTCGGCTGCTTTCAGCATCTCTTCCATGCTGGGCATGGTTTCTGCGGGTGCGGCGGCTTGTTCGGTTTGGGGTGTATCGTTCTGTTCCATGCTTCTCTCCTGATTTCGACTTGTGCCAAATTGGGGTGGGGTTGGAGATTTCAAGAGCCAAAGTGAAAATTTATCGTCGCATGCCATAATGCGTGCCGATTCGAAGCCCGTCTGTTATGTACCCCACAAAGAACTATCACTGGCGCATCGCCGGTTTCTATTTTTTCTATTACGCCTTCGTAGGGATGTTCTCGCCCTATTGGAGCTTGTATCTGCAATCCATCCATTTCACGCCCATTGAGATTTCCATCTTGATGTCCATTTCGCCTGTGATGCGTATGGTCGCGCCTAACATCTGGGGTTGGCTGGCTGACCATACAGGCAAACGATTGCTGGTGGTTCAGGTAGCGGCGACCTTGAGTGCGGTGTTTTATTTGGGGGTGTTTTTTACTACCGATTTCTGGGGCTTATTCTTTGTATTGTGTTTGATGAGTTTCTTTTGGAGCGCATCTATGCCTCTGGTAGAGGCGACGACGCTGACATACTTAGGTAAGAACACGGCACATTACGGCCGCATCCGTTCTTGGGGATCAATTGGTTTCATTGTGGCCGTTGTTGGTTTGGGGTTCGCTTTTGACTACATCGCCATTGCTTGGCTACTGTGGGCGGGGCTGGTGTGCGAGATCGGCATCCTTATATTTGCGCGGCAAATACCGAAGACTGAGGTGTTGGCGCACCATACCGATCATCAACCGATCCGCCAGATCGTGATGCAGCCTCAGGTGCTGGCGTTGTTGGGAGCCTGCTTCTTAATGTCGGTGGCGCACGGTCCTTATTACACTTTCTTCTCCATCTATCTGGTCGAACATGGCTATACCAAGACCGCAGTCGGTGCTCTGTGGGCGTTGGGGGTCATCTGCGAGATAGGGGTGTTCTTCCTGATGCCTGCGTTGGTGAAGCGATTCGGCTTTACGCGCATCCTGCTCATCAGCTTCAGCGCGGCAGTGCTGCGCTTTATGCTTATTGGATGGACGGTGGATGTGGTCGGTTTGTTGCTGTTTGCGCAGGTGCTGCATGCGTTGACCTTTGGCGCTTACCACGCCGCCTCGGTGGGGTTGGTGCATGAGTTCTTCAAAGGCCGGCATCAGTCCAAAGGTCAGGCACTGTTTGGTAGTTTCACCTATGGCGCAGGTGGGGTGTTGGGTGGCTTGGTGAGCGGCCCAATCTGGCAACACTGGGGGGCGAGCGCTTTGTACTCGTTCAGTGCCGCTATGGCATTGTTCGGGCTGTTCTTAATGGCTTGGCAAAGCCGTTATCGAAAGGGTTGATGAGTGATTAATCAACTGAGTAAGTTCCTTTGATAAGCTCAGGGCGAACGGCCTTAATCATGCCTTTTTAACGCTGGGTTGTTCGGTAACGCTCCTCTTCCATTCGCTTTTCAAGCTCATGTTCTTCGAAGCGTAGATCGGCCTTCAGGCGGTCACGGTCGCGATCTAAATCGCGCGCTTCTTTGCGTAAGCGCAAGCGGTCTTTCTCCGATTTGTCTTTTTCCAAAAGCTCGTGCTCCAAACGGTCTAGGCGACTATCGAGGTCTTTGATGCGTATCCTTGCTTTGTAAACATTCAATGCGGCGGTGTTGTTGATATGGAAAGTCATGTCGATATCTGTGGGGCAAACGCCTTGATATTCTTCGCCATTCAAACCCGTACGAAAAGCATTGCTGGGGACACAGTATTGCTTCAAACCAATTTCGCGTCCTGCTAGGTATTGTTGGGTATCTGGACGGATGCCATATTCTTTGCAGGAGTCGGCGTAGTCGTCTATGCGTCTATCAGGCATTCCCGAACGACCATCTTGTACGCCGAGTTGATGCCAGTCGGAGTTATGGCATTCCTTTTCACTTAATGTGGAGCAGGCGTTGAGCAAAGATAAGAGGGGCAAAATGAAAAACAAGCTTTTCTTCATGGCAGTCTCAGCAGTTGAGTGGGGTGTGTGCTTATTTTAGAGGAAAGTGTGGTCGAGGAATTTTGAAAAGTAGGTCGATGAGCCTGAATCAGAATAATCAGTTGGAGTGATAAACTGCGCGCCTTCTCAACGAGTGATAACACTATGAGCCAAGTATTCCTATACGACACCACGCTGCGCGACGGTACGCAGCGCGAGGACATCTCCCTATCGGTTGATGACAAGCTGGCAATCGCCAAGCGCTTGGCCGATTTTGGTTTCCACTACATCGAAGGCGGTTGGCCGGGCTCTAATCCCAAAGATGCTGAGTTCTTTGCGCGTGCGGCGAAGTTGGATCTGGGGGCTGCCAAGCTCGCGGCATTCGGGCGTACACGTCAAAAAAGTTTGCAGTGCGAGCAAGACACCAATCTGCAAGCCTTGTTGGATGCGCAGACGCCCGTGGTCACCATGGTGGGCAAGAGTTCCGACTATCACGTGAAGGTGGTGTTGTCCGCCACGCTAGAAGAGAACCTCGCCATGATCCGCGACAGCGTCGCCTACATGAAATCCAAGGGGCGTGAGGTGATGTTCGATGCCGAGCATTTTTTCGATGGCTTTATCGCGAACAAAGATTACGCGTTGGCGACCTTGAAAGCGGCTGCTGATGCAGGTGCGGACTGGCTGGTGTTGTGCGAGACCAACGGTGGCAAGTTGCCGTGGGAAGTGGAAGACATCGTGCGTGAGGTGAAGAAGCACATCAGCACCCCGCTTGGGGCGCATTGCCATAACGACAGTGGCTGCGGCGTCGCAAATTCGCTAGCAGCAGTTCGTGGAGGCTGTTTGCAAGTTCAAGGCACCATTAATGGTTACGGCGAGCGCGTCGGTAACGCTAACCTGACCACTATCATCCCCAATCTGCAACTTAAGATGGGTAAACAAGCGGTGACGGCTGCGCAGTTGCGTGAGATCACTTCGCTCTCGCATTACGTGGCCGAAGTGGTCAACCTCAAGCATTACAACCATGCGCCCTACATTGGTCATAGCGCCTTTGCGCACAAGGGTGGCATCCATGTTGCGGCGATGCTGAAGGCGGCGGATACCTATCAACATATCGACCCCGCTTTGGTCGGTAACGAGATGCGTTCGGTCGTGTCTGAGCTGTCAGGGCGCGGCAACATCCAGTTCCAAGCCAAGGCAATAGGCATCGATCTCGATAACGAGAGTGCGCAAAAGGTACTCAACCACATCAAGCATCTGGAGCATGAAGGTTTCACTTTCGAGGCGGCGGAAGCTAGCATGGAATTGATGCTACATCGCCTGCGCCCCGAATATAAAAAGCCATTCGAGTTGATCGATTATTTCGTCATTACCGAGCGTCGTCAGAGTCGTGGCTTGTTGTCGGAAGCGACGGCCAAGGTCAAGGTGGGGGACGAGGTGAAGTTCATGGCGGCTGAGGGCAATGGTCCAGTGAACGCGCTGTCTACCGCTTTGCGTAGCGCTTTGTCGTCAGCCTATCCCGTACTTAAGACGGTGCGTCTGATCGATTACAAGGTACGTATTTTGGACAGTGCCAACGGCACTTCCGCGCAGATCCGCGTGCTCATTACCTTCCAAGGCGGCGGCCATGTGTGGACGACGGTCGGCGCCAGCACCAACATCATCGACGCCAGTTGGCATGCGTTGTCGGATAGCTTGGAGTATGCGCTGGTGAAGTTGGCGTAGCACAAGAGTGGGCTTGCATCTCGCAACCTGGCTACACAGGGGGGAGTTAAAGCGGCAAAGCAGTTTTGTCCACGACCCGGCGCAACACAAAGCTGGTGTGTACGCCGGTCACGCCCTTGATGCGGGTGATGCGATTGAGCAACAGTTCCTGATAAGCATCCATATCTTTCACCACCACCTTGAGCTGGTAGTCGGCATCTTGTCCGGTAATCAGCAGGCATTCCAGCACATCGGGAATTTCCGCCACTTTGGTTTCGAAGTTGCCTAGGCGTTCCGGCGTGTGCTGGTCCATCGAAATCAGGATTAGCGCGGTCAGCGAGAGGCCGAGTTTCTTGGCGTCGAGCAGGGCGCGGTAGCCGGTGATGAGGCCCGACTCTTCCAGCGCGTGCAGGCGGCGCAGGCAGGGTGAGGGCGTGAGGCTGATGCGGTCGGCCAACTCCTGATTGCTGATGCGCCCGTCTTCTTGCAGCACGCGCAAAATCTGTAAATCGTAGCGGTCGAGTTCCATAATATTCCCCTAGAAAGTCTTGTGCGTTAATGATAATTCCAAATATTGCGGCGATGTGCGCAATATTATTGCTGATATTGTGGTTTGCATGGGCGAATACGCAAGCTAATGCTTGTGATTTCTCTTTATGATTTCACTCGTTGATTTCTTTTAAGGAGTAGCCATCATGTTGCAGCATCCCGCAAGCAAATATCGCCCGTTTCCCGCGTTCCATCTGGCTGACCGGCAATGGCCCAGCCGCACCATCACTCAGCCGCCGATCTGGATGAGCACCGACTTGCGCGACGGCAATCAGGCGCTGTTCGAGCCGATGAATGCGGAGCGCAAGATGCGCATGTTCCGCATGTTGTGCGACATCGGCTTCAAGGAAATCGAGGTCGCGTTTCCGTCGGCTTCCGCTACCGATTTCAATTTTGTGCGCGAGCTGATCGAGGGCGGGCATATCCCGCAGGATGTCAGCATCGAGGTGTTGACGCAGGCGCGCGAGCATTTGATCCGCCGCACGATGGAGTCGCTCAAGGGCGCGCGCCGGGCAATCGTGCATGTCTACAATCCGGTGTCGCAAAATTTTCGCGACACTGTTTTCGGCATGAGCAAGAGCGAGGTGGTGGAGATGGCGGTGTCGGCGGTTACCTTGATTAAACAACTTGCCGCAGAACAGCCGGAAACAGAATGGGTGCTCGAATACAGTCCGGAAACATTCTCGGCGGCGGAGACCGAATTCGCGCTTGAAATCTGTGATGCCGTGACTGCGGCATGGGGCGCCACGCCGGACAACAAGGTGATCCTCAACTTGCCCGCCACGGTGGAACTCGCCACGCCGAATGTGTATGCCGACCAGATCGAATGGATGCACCGCCATCTGGCGCGTCGCGACAGCGTCATCCTCAGCGTGCATACGCACAACGACCGGGGCACGGCGGTTGCGGCGGCGGAGCTTGCGCTGATGGCGGGTGCCGAGCGCGTCGAGGGCTGTTTGTTTGGCAACGGCGAGCGCACCGGCAATGTGGATATCGTGACCATGGCTTTGAATCTCTACACGCAGGGCATCGCGCCGGGGCTGGATTTTTCCGACATCAACGCGGTGGCGCGCACGGTTGAGTATTGCAACCAGTTGCCGATCCATCCGCGCCATCCTTACGTGGGCGACTTGGTGTTTACCGCGTTTTCCGGGTCACATCAGGATGCGATCAAGAAGGGCTTCGCCGCCGTGAGGCCGGATGCGGGCTGGAATGTGCCCTACCTTCCGGTAGACCCCAAGGATGTCGGGCGCAGTTACGATTCGGTGATCCGCGTCAACAGTCAGTCCGGCAAAGGCGGCATCGCCTATTTGCTGGAAGCGGAATACGGCATCGTGATGCCGCGCCGCTTGCAGGTCGAGTTTTCCGGTGTGGTGCAGCAACGTACCGACAGCCACGGTGGGGAAATCAGCGCGGCGGAAATTTGGCAGTTGTTCGCGGCGACTTATCTCGATAGCGCAGCGCCCGTGCATTACCGCGAGCACCATCTTTACGAGCGCGGCGAGATGCAGGGCATACGTCTGAATGTGGAAATAAACGGAGTCGCACACTTTCTGGAAGGGGAGGGCAACGGCCCGGTCGATGCGGCGGTGCATGCCTTGCAGAACGCGGGCATCGCTGTGCGGGTACACAGTTACGAGGAGCGCTCCATGACTGCCAGTCCCAAAGCAGGTGATGCTCGAGCTTGTGCATTCATTGAAATAGCGAATGTCGAGGGTGCCGCCGCATGTTACGGCGTGGGAATGGATTCGAACATCGTTACGGCTACGCTGAAGGCGCTGGTCAGCGGCCTTAACCGAAGAGTGGCATTCCTGTCAGGCGCAGCTTGGGATGGCGCAACTGCTGTGGCATAATCCGCAGCCCTGAAAAGGTATAACAATATGAACGCACAAACTCTTTACGACAAACTTTGGAATAGTCATCTGGTTCGCACTGAGGCGGATGGCACGGCTTTGATCTATATCGACCGCCATTTGGTTCACGAAGTGACCAGCCCGCAAGCTTTCGAGGGGATGCGCATGGCGCATCGCAAACCTTGGCGCGTCGGCTCTATCTTGGCTGTGCCGGATCACAATGTGCCAACTAAAAATTTAGCTGCAGGGATCACGGATCCTATATCGCGTCTGCAAGTGGAAACACTGGATGCGAACTGTGCTGAATTGGGCATCACTGAATTCAAGATGGGCGACATCCGTCAAGGCGTGGTGCATGTGATGGGGCCGGAGCAGGGCGCGACCTTGCCGGGCATGACCGTGGTGTGCGGCGATTCGCATACCAGCACACACGGCGCTTTTGGCGCATTGGCGCATGGTATCGGCACCTCCGAAGTCGAGCACGTGATGGCGACACAGTGTCTGGTGGCAAAAAAATCCAAGACGATGCTGGTCAAAGTGGATGGCGAGTTGGGGCGTGGCGTTACTTCAAAAGACATCGCGCTGGAAGTCATCGGCATGATCGGTACGGCAGGTGGCACGGGCTACGCCATCGAATTTGGCGGTGACACCATCCGTGGTTTGAGCATGGAAGGTCGCATGACCTTGTGCAACATGGCCATCGAGGCCGGTGCGCGCGCCGGTATGGTGGCGGCGGATGAGGTGACGTTTGAGTACATCAAGGGGCGACCCTTCGCACCACAAGCATCGCAGTGGGATGCGGCGGTGACTTACTGGCGCACTTTACATAGTGATGCGGGCGCGAAATTCGACACCACGATCACTGTGGATGCGGCCAAGATTAAACCCCAAGTAACTTGGGGTACTTCGCCCGAAATGGTGTTGTCGGTGGATGGCATCGTGCCTGATCCTGCAAATATCACCGATGCGGTGAAGCGCAGCGACACCGAACGTGCCTTGCAGTACATGGGTTTGAAGGCGAATACGCCGATCACCGAAATCAAGATTGATAAGGTGTTCATCGGTTCTTGCACCAATGGACGTATCGAAGATATGCGCGCCGCTGCAGCCGTTGCCAAAGGCGGCAAGGTTGCCGCGAACGTGAAGTTGGCGATGGTGGTGCCGGGTTCTGGATTAGTCAAAGCGCAAGCAGAGCAAGAAGGTCTGGATAAGATTTTCATCGCAGCAGGATTCGAGTGGCGAGATCCGGGTTGCTCTATGTGCTTGGCGATGAATGATGATCGTTTGTCGTCGGGCGAACGTTGCGCTTCTACTTCCAACCGCAACTTCGAAGGGCGCCAAGGCCAAGGCGGACGCACTCACTTGGTGAGCCCAGCGATGGCAGCTGCTGCTGCGATTGCGGGCCATTTTGTGGATGTCAGCAAACAATGAGAGTCACGTTGATCCTGTCGGTATTGCTGTTGTCTGCTTGTAATACCTATCAAGCGGCGCGCGGCGATACGACAGGTTCAAAGGTGGTGGGTGGCGTGAAGCAAGATGCGGCAGTGGCAGGTAAGACCATCGAGCGCGCAGCGGGTGAGATCGGTGATGCGCTCAACAAGACGTTCAAATGAACGCTTAAATTACGGACGATAGATGATGCAAAAATTCGAAAAATTCTCTGGCTTGGTGGCACCGTTGGATAGAGCCAACGTGGATACCGATGCCATCATTCCTAAGCAGTTCTTGAAATCCATCAAACGCTCAGGCTTCGGTCCTTACGCGTTCGATGAGTGGCGATATCTGGATCACGGCGAGCCGGGTATGGATTGCAGCACACGCCCACTGAATAAGGATTTCGTGTTGAATCAAACACGCTACCAAGGTGCGCAAGTGTTGTTGGCGCGCGAGAACTTCGGCTGCGGTTCGTCGCGCGAACATGCGCCATGGGCGCTAGACGATTACGGCTTCCGCGTTGTCATTGCGCCAAGTTTTGCTGACATCTTCTTCAATAACTGCTTCAAAAACGGCATGCTGCCGATCAAGTTGGCTGCGGATAAAGTCGACGAGTTATTCAAAGCGGTTGAAGCCAAGAGTGGCTACGCTTTGGTCGTCGATCTGGTGCAACAGACGCTCACGACACCCGATGGCGCAGTCTACAAGTTCGAGGTGGATGAGTTCCGCAAGCATTGTTTGTTGAACGGCTTGGATGATATCGGTCTGACTTTGCAACATAAGGCTGACATCAGCGCATTCGAAACGAAGCATCGTGCTTCGCAACCGTGGTTATTTGCATAATTCTCAAAAGGTACTGAAATGAAGATCGCAGTCTTGCCGGGTGACGGCATCGGAACAGAGATCGTTGCTCAGGCAGCGAAGGTGTTGGAAGCATTGCGTAGCGATGGTATGAAGATCGAGATGGAATACGCTCATCTTGGCGGTGCGGCTTATGACGCGGAAGGTGATCCTTTCCCGCAATCGACCGAGAAGTTGGCAAAAGCCTCCGATGCGGTGTTGCTAGGAGCGGTGGGCGGTTATCAATACGACACGTTGCCACGTGATATGCGTCCAGAGCGCGGCCTGTTGCGCATCCGTAAGGAACTCAATCTGTTCGCTAATCTGCGTCCTGCATTGCTGTATCCGGAATTGGCGAATGCTTCCACACTGAAGCCCGAAGTCGTCTCCGGTCTGGACATCATGATCGTGCGTGAGCTTACCGGTGATGTGTATTTTGGTCAGCCGCGTGGTATCTCGACGTTGCCGAATGGCGAGCGCGAAGGTGTGAACACCATGCGCTACTCTGAGTCGGAGATCATCCGTATCGGCCACGTCGCTTTTGGTATCGCGATGAAGCGCAACAAAAAGCTCTGCTCAGTTGATAAAGCCAACGTGCTGGAGACAACTGAGTTATGGCGTCAGGTGATGACCGAGCTTTCCAAAGAGTATCCTGAGGTCGCCTTGACCCACATGTTGGTGGATAACACTGCGATGCAACTGGTGCGAGCACCCAAGCAGTTTGATGTGGTGGTCACTGGCAACATTTTTGGCGACATCTTGTCGGATGAGGCATCGATGCTGACGGGTTCCATCGGCATGTTGCCTTCAGCCTCGCTGGATCAGAACAATAAAGGTCTGTATGAGCCTAGCCACGGTTCTGCACCCGATATCGCAGGCAAGGACATCGCCAATCCATTGGCGACTATCCTGTCGGTGGCGATGATGTTGCGTTACACCTTCAACGATGAAGCGAATGCGCAACGTATCGAAGGCGCTGTGCGCAAAGTGTTGCAGCAAGGTTTGCGCACGGCAGATATCTTCGAGGCGGGCATGCAGAAGGTGGGTTGCTCCAAGATGGGTGATGCGGTCGTCGCCGCCCTGTGAATTAAAGGATAGTCATGAAAGTTGGTTTGATCGGTTGGCGCGGAATGGTGGGCTCGGTGCTCATGCAACGTATGCGCGAAGAAAAAGATTTTGACCTCATTGATGCGGTGTTCTTCACCACATCGAACGTTGGCGGTGAGGCGCCAGCTGAAGCACGTGGCGCGTCGCTCAAGGATGCTTACGACCTAAAAGAATTGATGGCGATGGATGCCATCATCTCTTGCCAAGGTGGTGACTATACGACCGAGATGTTCCCCAAACTGCGTGCGGCAGGGTGGCAGGGCTATTGGATCGATGCGGCTTCTACACTGCGTATGGAAAATGACGCGGTCATCATCCTTGATCCAGTCAATCTTGATCTCATCAAGACATCGCTGGCGAATGGTGGCAAGAACTTCATCGGCGGTAATTGCACCAATAGCATCTTGTTGATGGGCTTGGGCGGCTTGTTCCATGCTGGGCTGGTGGAATGGGTATCTTCCATGACTTATCAAGCCGCATCTGGAGCGGGTGCGCAGAATATGCGCGAGCTGCTGAATCAGATGGGGGTGGCGCACGCTTGTGTGGCTGATCTATTGGCTGATCCAAAGTCGGCCATCCTTGAGATCGACCGTCGCCTTGCAGAGACATTACGCTCGTCAGACATGCCGACCGAGAACTTTGGTGCACCGTTGGCAGGCAGTCTGATCCCATGGATCGATAAGCAACTCGACAACGGTCAATCCAAAGAAGAGTGGAAGGGGCAGGCCGAGGTCAACAAGATACTGGGTACGTCCCAACGTATTCCCGTAGATGGATTGTGTGTACGTATCGGTGCGATGCGTTGCCACAGCTTGGCGCTGACACTCAAGTTGAAGAAGGATGTGCCGTTGAGTGAGGTCGAAGCGCTCATCAAGGGTGGAAATCCTTGGGTCAAGTTCGTGCCAAATGATCGTGCTATCAGTGTTAAAGAGTTGACCCCAGTTGCCGTGACAGGCAAGTTGGATATCGCAGTTGGTCGTGTGCGCAAGATGGAATTAGGCCCAGAGTTTGTGAGTGCATTTGTTTGTGGTGACCAATTGCTGTGGGGTGCCGCTGAACCTTTGCGTCGTATGTTGAGAATCCTGATAGAAAAATAGAGATTGGGATAAAAGTTAGTTGATTACCGTTGCTTAGTACGTAAAGTTAGAGTGGGAGTTAGCTTGCGTCACTAACCCTCTGATGTTAGTCTGAATAATGTGTTGTGAAGAAAAGGATGGCAGCGTGCTGAAATCAATAATTAAAGCGTCTAGCTACATTACTGGCCTAGTTTTTTCAGGCTTGGTTGGCGCGACAGGGTTGGGTGGAATCAATGTCAGTTCTTATTTAGGGCAACCCCTTAAAGCTGAGGTTGAGTTGGTTTCCCTTGAAAAAGCTGATAGAGCTAGCGTGTCGGCACGATTAGCCTCACCAGAATCATTTAAGGCTGCTGGTGTTGATTATCCCTATGCTCTTCCCCGTCTAAAATTTGAGGCCGTCAACTTAAATTCGTCGCCAGCTATTAGGATTTCATCGTCACAGCCTGTTAATGAGCCTTTCGTTACTTTGTTGATTGAGGTGACTTGGTCTTCAGGGAAGTTGTTGCGCGAATATACATTCTTACTTGATCCCGCTGATTTTAAGGTTCCAGAGGCACAGCCTGCTCCTGTTAGTGTTATAGCGCCCGCTGTTGTGGTGCCCGCCGCTCCAGTACGTGAGTCTTTTGAGTCTTCACCTGCCACAGCTCAACAAGCACTGGTTTCAGAGCAGCAGCCTCAGTCTGCACCAGAGGAGACAACATCTACGCCTGCATCAGAAATGACACATGATGCTGCGACGAAAAATGAACCCACCAATGATGCCGCAGGCGTAAAGGAAAATATTGATGAAGCTCCTTTGCCGGTTAAATCCTCTAGTAAGTTGAAAGCAAGCTCTAAGCTCCCTGAGAAAAAGAAAGAGGCGCAACAAATTGCAGCGTTGCTCGAATCAGTCAAAGTCGTTAAGGGTGACTCACTCAGTAAAATTGCTGCTAAGACCAAGCCTGCGGAGGTGAGTTTGGAGCGCATGTTGGTGGCTATGTATCGTGCTAACCCCGATGCATTTGACAGTGACAATATGAATCGTTTGAAAACTGGAAAAATCATCAAAGTTCCAGTTTCTACAGAGCTTGAGGCTGTACAGCAATCCGAAGCTGAGCAAGAAATAAGTGCTCAGGTTGCTGATTGGAATGCCTATCGTCAGCAGCTTTCAGCTATACCAACTGTCAGCGCTCAAAAATCTGAACGTCAGTCCGTCTCCGGTAAAGTGAAATCGGCAGTTAAGGATGGTGCAGCTGCTGCAAAAGAGGACGCAAAGGATGTTCTAAAACTATCGAAAGGTGAAGCACCTAACGACAAGGCAGTGGGAGCAAGTAAACCAACAAGCCAAGAAAAATCTAATGCCAAAGAAGAAGAAGCTGTTGCAAAGGCGAAAGCGTTAAAAGAGGCTGAGGAACGCAATGCACTACTTGAAAAGAACGTTAAGGATTTGCAGCGTCTTGCAGAATTAAAGAACAGCATTTCAACACCTGCCGAATCGGCTGCGGTGGTTAGTTCGCCTGTTGTGGAAAGTGCACCTGAATCAAGTGTTGTTAAAGCCCCTGTTCATGCGCCAGAACCGGCTGTCACTCAAAGTGTTGAGCCACAAGTTGAGGATGATTTACTTTCAGATCCGCTTACTTTGGCTGGCGGGCTAGTTGCGTTGCTGGCGCTTGGCGGAGCGGGAGTTTATTTTGCTCGCCGCAAAAAAGGCGGCAAGAAATCATTTGCTGACAATGAAGAAGTTAACGGTAAGGCTTCATCTGAGAAAACATTCGATGGTGAAATAGGTAATGCAACGGGGCGAATCGCTTCTCCTGTTGTACCTTCACCTGAAACGGGTGATTTCACACAAATGGCAAGTTTCACTCAGACTGCATTAGCACCAACGGGAGGGGATGAAATTGATCCTATTGGCGAGGCTGACCTATTCCTGACATTTGGGCGCGATGCGCAGGCTGAAGAAGTGCTAAAAGAAGCACTCAGAATTAACCCAAGCAATACGCAAGTTAGGTTGAAATTGTTGTCCATTTATGCGAATCGTAGTGATAGTGATGAATTTTTCACTCATGCAAATATCATTAAAGATTCTGGCGATAAGGTGGCATGGGATAAAGCTGCCGAGTTGGGGCGTGCGATAGACCCCACTAATCCGTTATATGGTGGTACGGATGATGTGACGTCAGTAGTTGAAACGGCTCAAAAAATGGAGGTGAGCGCGCCTTCAGTTGATTTTGACTTGGGGTTCGGCGGCGCAACGAATCAGGATTCTGATTTCTTGGGTACAGTAGTGCTTGATACGCCGGTGAATGAAATTACTGCGATTTTGACTGCTGATGAATTACGTCCAGCACAAGATGAAGTGATGGATTTTGATGTGACTGGAACCCATCCGGGTGGATCGCCAGCAGCGACTGCAATCCAAGAGGATGTGAATGATGATTTGATCTTCGATGTTACATCATCACAAGCTAACGTCGCTAAAAGTCCGCCACTGCAGTCCGACTCGTCTAGTTTAGACGACTTAGTGTTTGATATAACAGCAAATCACAATGGTTTGAGCTCGACAGAGTCAGTCAGTCCTGCAAAGCAAGAAGATAATTTGTCCGATCACTTCAGCTTGGATTTCCCTGAAGCGTTGCAAACGCAGGCAGCAGTTAAATCTGAGCTGGCTTCGGATATGGGGTTGGCGGACATCAGTTTGAGTATGGATGGTCTGAAGTTGCCTAGTACTACTGAAAGTGTAGTCAAAGATGAGCGTTGGCAAGAAGTAGCCACCAAGCTTGATTTGGCGAAGGCTTATCAAGAGATGGGTGATGACGCTGGCGCAAAAGAAATTCTTGAAGAGGTATTACGTGATGGAGATGAGCAACAGCGTGCGAGCGCAAATGCGATGTTGCAAAATATCTAATACAACATGCTAGAGTGAACGGCAGCCAATTTAGGCTGCCGTTTTCATTTGGAAATGATGAAATTCAACTTGCATCCCGCTGTAAAGATTTTTTATTGGAGCTTGGTGGCATTGTTTATTCAGCACATGCATGGTCTGCTGTTGCTGGCTAGCTTGCTGCTGCTGATGTGTTTGGCACTCTATTTCTGCGCCGGTCAGTTAATGAGTTTGTTGAGGCGCACGCGTTGGATATTACTAACCCTAACAATCGTCTATGCCTATTCGATTCCAGGGAGCGCGGTATTCTCATCGTTAGGCATTATGTCACCTACTGTAGAAGGTCTGAGTGAAGGTGCAATGCAGATGGGGCGCTTGCTTGGCGTATTGTCTGCATTGGCTATTTTGTTGCAGCAACTTTCCTCCGCGCAATTGATGAGTGGTTTGTATAGCTTGGCGCTTCCATTGAAATGGATGGGAGTTTCTCGTGAAAAGTTTGCGGTGCGTTTAGCGTTGACCCTGCAATATGCAGAGAACTCTATGCGAGAGTCGGCTATGGATTTGAAATTAGCGATTGGTGATGCAATGCGGTATGAAATTACTCAAACAACAAAAATAGCCTTACCTAACCAATCGTATAGGACGCTTGATTATGCATTGATAGGTATGGGAGGAGTGATCTTGATAGGGATTTTAAGATGAGGATCGCACTGGGGGTTGAGTATGACGGGAGTGCCTATAACGGATGGCAAAGTCAGCCCGATGTTCCAAATGTTCAGGACACGTTGCAACTTGCATTGAGCAAATTGGCAGGTGAGCCAATCGCTATCCTGACAGCGGGACGCACGGATACAGGTGTGCATGCGCTGGAGCAAGTCGTACATTTCGATACCAATATCGCCAGGCCACTCTCTGCATGGGTACGCGGCACTAATGCCTTATTGCCAAAAGATATTGCAGTCTTGTGGGCGCATCCTGTCTCGGAAGAGTTTCATGCCCGGTTTTCCGCGCAAGCTCGTAGTTACCAATATGTGTTGCTTAATCGCCCATCGAGGATGGGGGTTCATCATGGCAAAGTTGGATGGTTTCATGCAGGCCTAGATGTGGTGGCGATGCGTAAGGCTGCCTCGTATCTTTTGGGAGAGCACGATTTCAGTGCCTTTCGTTCCTCTCAATGTCAGGCGAAATCCCCCATCAAGCATTTGTACGAAATTGACATTCAACAGCAAGGCGAAACGATTATTGTGAATATTTCGGGGAATGCCTTTTTGCATCACATGGTGAGAAACATAATGGGCTGCTTGTTGTATGTAGGTAAGGGCAAGTATCCACCACAGTGGATGGAAACGGTGTTGGCTGGAAAAAATCGAAAAGTCGCTGCCCCCACTTTTATGCCAGACGGTTTATACCTGCGCCATATCACCTATGATGCGAAGTGGGGCCTGCCTCAAGGTACAATGCCAACTCGTTTATAGTTGTTCAACCCTTATGACCCGAGTGAAAATCTGTGGCATTACCCGCGAACAAGATTTGCATGCCGTGGCTAACGGCGGTACGGATGCGATCGGTTTGGTGTTCTACGAGAAAAGTCCGCGTCATGTGGAAGTTAGGCAAGCCGCATCTTTGGTGAATGTTGTGCCACCATTTGTAACCATTGTGGGTTTGTTTGTGAATCCATCTGTCGAATACGTGCAGCAGGTTCTGAAAGAAGTGTCATTAGATGTATTGCAGTTTCATGGTGACGAATCGCCCGAATTTTGCCAACAGTTTCGCAAGCCTTATCTGAAGGCGATACGGGTCAAAGCAGGGGTGGATTTGGTAGAATGCGCAGCTCGTTACGCTGGGGCACAAGGTTTGTTGCTGGATGCCTTTGTGGAAGGCGCGCAAGGTGGGACAGGGGAGTCGTTCGATTGGACACTTATTCCGCAGAACCTACCCTTGCCGGTAATCTTGTCTGGCGGTTTGCATGCAGGAAATGTCGCTGAAGCGATAAAGCAGGTGCGACCTTATGCCGTGGATGTTTCTAGTGGCGTAGAGTCAGCAAAAGGAATAAAGGATGCGGCGAAGGTCGCAGCATTCATCAAAGAGGTTAAACAGATTGACGTACAACTTTCCTGATTCAACCGGCCACTTTGGCCAGTTCGGTGGTACTTACATGGCGGAGACCTTGATCCCCGCTGTGGAAGAGTTGACCGCGCAGTATCTTCGTTTCAAAGACGATCCCGAATTCAAAGCCGAGTTGGCTTATGAACTCAAACATTATGTCGGGCGTCCTAGCCCCATCTATCACGCTAAGCGATTGTCCGAGAGCCTCGGTGGCGCGCAGATATATCTGAAGCGCGAAGACCTTAACCATACCGGTGCGCACAAGATCAACAGCGCGATGGGGCAAGCCTTGTTGGCGAAGCGCATGGGCAAGAAGCGAGTCATCGCCGAGACGGGCGCGGGCATGCACGGTGTGGCGACTGCGACCGTGGCAGCGCGTTTTGGTATGGAGTGTATCGTGTACATGGGCGCGGAAGATATTCAGCGCCAAGCACCTAATGTGTTTCGTATGAAACTGCTGGGTGCAACGGTCGTGCCAGTCGAGAGCGGTTCCAAGACATTGAAAGATGCTTGCAACGAAGCCATCCGCGATTGGGTCACCAACGTCGAATCCACTTTCTACATTTTCGGTACGGCCGCTGGCCCACACCCGTATCCCATGATGGTGCGCGACTTCCAGAGCGTGATCGGCAACGAAGCACGTGTGCAGATGCCTGAGATGATCGGTCGTCAGCCAGATGCGGTCATCGCCTGTGTTGGTGGCGGCTCCAATGCCATTGGCCTGTTCCATCCCTACATCGAAGTGCCAAACGTGCAGATCATCGGCGTAGAGGCGGGCGGCTACGGCATCGCCAGCGGCAAACACGCTGCGCCACTCACTGCGAACGCCAAGGTTGGCGTACTGCACGGCAATAAGGTCAACCTCATGCAAGACGAGAACGGTCAGATCATCGAGACACACTCTATCTCTGCCGGCTTGGATTACCCCGGTGTTGGTCCTGAGCATTGTTTGTTGAAGGAAATCGGTCGTGCGCAATACGTCGCAGCGGACGATGATGAAGCCATCGCCGCCTTCGATGCGCTGTGCCGTTTCGAAGGCATCATCCCCGCGTTGGAATCCAGCCATGCGCTGGCACATGCCATCAAGATCGCACCGACCATGGCGAAAGACAAAGTATTGCTGGTGAATCTCTCCGGTCGTGGCGACAAAGACATGAACACTGTGGCGCGCATTAAGGGAATCACGCTATGAGTCGCATCGACACAACTTTTGCAAAGCTCAAACAACAACAGCGCAAAGCGCTCATCCCCTTTATCACTGCAGGCGACCCATCGCAGCAACTCACTGTGCCGTTGATGCATGGTTTGGTGGCAGCAGGCGCGGACGTGCTCGAACTCGGTGTGCCGTTTTCCGATCCGATGGCAGACGGCCCCACTATTCAGCGCGCTTCGGAACGTGCGCTCAAGAACGGTATGTCGTTGCGCGGCGTGTTGGGCATGGTGGCCGAGTTCCGCAAACAAGATGCGACGACTCCAGTGGTGTTGATGGGCTACGGGAATCCTATCGAGGCAATGGGCTGGGAGGTGTTCGCACAGCGTTGCGCCGAAGTGGGCGTGGATGGTGTGTTGACCGTGGACTTCCCTCCCGAAGAAAGTCACGATGCGTTCGAACATCTGCAACGTTACAACATAGCACCGATATTTTTGCTGGCGCCAACAACGAAAGAGGCACGTATCCAACAGGTCGCCAAGTTGGCGCGTGGTTATGTGTATTACGTCTCGCTGAAAGGTGTGACGGGTTCTGGCAGCATCGATCTATCTGCTATCGAAGACAAGATGCCGCAACTGCGCAAACACATCCAACTGCCTATTGGGGTGGGCTTCGGCATCCGTGATGCTGCCACTGCGAAGGCAGTTGCTAAGCTGTGTGATGGCGTGGTGGTGGGGAGTCGCATCGTGCAAGAAATTGAAAGTTCCAATGATAATAATGTCGTCGCCAATGTTGTTAAATTGGTCAACGAGCTAAGAGTAGCAATAGATAACTAGAGGGAGAGTGTGATGGGTTGGTTCCAAAAATTATTGCCGCCAAAGATCAAACGTCGTGGTGTAGAAGACTCAAAAAAGAGCGTACCAGATGGCTTGTGGCACAAATGTCCATCTTGCCAAGCGGTGCTTTATCACTCCGATTTGGAAAAGAACCATAGTGTGTGTCCGAAATGTAGTCATCATCACCGCATTACTGCGCGTACTCGTTTGGACTGGTTGTTAGATAGCGAAGGGCAGTTCGAGATCGGTTCCGAAGTGTTGCCAGTTGATACGCTCAAGTTCAAAGACCAAAAGAAGTATTCAGAGCGCTTGGCGATTGCGAAGAGCAATACGGGAGAAGATGATGCCTTGTTGGTATTGCAAGGTAGCATCCATGCAGTACCCGTGGTGGCGGCAGCGTTCGAATTTAACTTTATGGGCGGCTCTATGGGGTCGGTAGTAGGGGAGCGTTTCGTGCGCGGTGTGCAAGTCGCACTGGAACAGCAATGCCCCTTTATCTGCTTCTCCGCCAGCGGCGGCGCACGTATGCAAGAAGGCTTGCTGTCTTTGATGCAGATGGCCAAGACCAGCGCCGCGCTTACTCAGTTGAGCGAAGCTAAGTTGCCTTTCATCTCGGTATTGACCGATCCCACTATGGGTGGCGTCTCTGCCAGCTTCGCTTTCTTAGGTGATGTGGTCATCGCAGAACCCGGTGCATTAATTGGCTTCGCGGGCGCGCGCGTTATTCAGCAGACTGTACGCGAGACCTTGCCTGATGGTTTCCAGCGCGCTGAGTTCTTGCTGGAACACGGTGCCATCGACATGATCGTCGATCGTCGTGAGATGCGTGACCAACTGGCGACACTCATCACCTTGCTGACTAAGCAGGATGCGGTGACGAAGTTGGAAGCAGCGTAATTATCAGTTTGGCAATGGGCAGAATTTTTCTGCCCATTGTTTTGTAGTCAAAGACGAAATGCTAACTTCCTTAGCCGACTGGCTGACCCATCTCGAATCCCTGCATCCCAAAACCATCGCACTTGGTTTGGAGCGCGTGGCGCAAGTCAAGCAACGGCTGAATCTCAATCCTGATTTCCCCGTCATCATCGTCGGTGGCACCAACGGAAAAGGTTCGGTGTGTGCGATGTTGGAGGCTATCCTGCACGCGGCTGGATACAAGGTCGGTTGCTACACCTCCCCGCATCTCTTGGATTACAACGAGCGCGTACGTATTGCCAAGCAACAAGCGAGTGATGCGGAGTTGTGCGCTTCGTTCGAGGCGATTGAGGAGGCACGTTGCGTAGGTCGGGCTTCAGCCCGACAAGCGGCTGTCGGGCTGAAGCCCGACCTACAGGGGGCAATCCAACTGACCTATTTCGAGTTCGGCACCCTTGCTGCGATGCAGTGTTTCATCGCGCACAAGGTGGATGTCGCCATTCTCGAAGTGGGGCTGGGCGGCAGGTTGGATGCGGTGAACGTGTTCGATGCGGATGTGTCAGTCGTGACCAGTGTAGACATTGATCACGTGGATTATTTGGGCGATACGCGCGAGAAGATCGCTTTTGAAAAGGCGGGCATCTTCCGCCAAGGGCGTGTGGCGATCTGCGCCGACACCGATGTGCCGCAGTCTTTGCGTACGCATGCGGGTGACATCGGTGCGGAGCTGTGGTGCGTAGGTAGTGATTTCGGTTTCGCCGCCCATCAGGGGCAGTGGGACTATCGTAGTAAGCTGGGTTCGCGCAGCGCCTTGCCGCATCCTGCGTTACGTGGAGCCTTTCAATTGCACAATGCCAGTGCCGTGCTAGCCGCATTAGATGCGCTGAAAGACAAGACTCCGGTGAGCATGGAGGCGGTGCGCCGTGGCTTGACTGAAGTGGAGCTGACGGGGCGTTTCCAGTTCGTGCCGGGCAAACCACAGCTCATTCTTGATGTGGCGCACAACCCGCATGCGGCGCGTTCGCTGGCACAGAATCTTGCCAATCTGCCACCTGCCAAGACCTTTGCTGTGTTTGCTATGCTCAAGGATAAGGATATGGCAGGGGTGGTGCAGGCGCTGGATGCGCAGGTTGATGTTTGGCTGGTGGCGGGCATCGATGCGCCACGTGGTGCGTCGGCTACAGAGTTATCACAAGTCCTCAAAGATGCTGGAGTTCGTGGCGAGGTGGTGGTCTGCGATTCCATCACTGAATCACTGCATGAGGCCAGCAAGCGAGTGTCTGAGAATGATAGAATCGCGGCCTTTGGATCATTCTATACGGTGGCGGAAGTGATGCAGGTGCGGGGCATACGCACTCGCTGAGATTCCAGAATATTCGCAATGGCAAAAAAGATATCGACAGAAGAAGAATCCAACTTGCAACGACAGGCACGCCGCCGTTTGATTGGTGCGGTTGCATTGGTATTGGCAATCGTTGTTTTTCTACCGATGGTGTTTGATAGTGCCCCCCCTCCGGCGATTTCGAATGACATTGAGTTGCGCATCCCAGACAAAAATGCAGTTGAACCTTTAATTAAATCTCCAGTGCTTGAGCAGGATGTTTCGTCGGCCGTGGTGGCGGTTTCGGCTCCCGTTTTATCAACGGTTATTGCGAGTGAACCCGCCAGCGCCGTTGCTTTAGCCGTACCGAAAACCTTGCTTGCCAAGCCAGAATCTACTGATAGTAAGACCAAAGTTGAGCCAAAACCTAAAGCCGAAGCCACTCCTGCCGCAAAGACAAAGACTGAACCCAAAGCGGAAGTAAAGTCACCAGCTAAATCAGGTTGGGTAGTGCAGGTAGGCGCGTATTCAAAAGTGGATGCGGCTAAGCAATTGCAAGCTAAATTGAGCAAAGAAGGTTTTCACGTTTACAGTGAGAAAGTAGGTTTAATGGTGCGCGTGCGTGTGGGGAGTTATCCAACGCGAGACGCAGCGGAAAAGATCAAATTGAAGCTCGTAAAGATGGGGCTTAATCCTAATGTGGTCGAGTTGGAGTAATTGTAATGACCGGTTTTGATATTGCGGTGATTGCGGTTGTGCTGGTCTCGGCGATATTGGGGATGTGGCGCGGCTTGATGAGTGAGTTGTTATCGCTCTTGGCATGGGGTGTTGCTTACGTCGTTGCGCTCACATTTTCAGATCAGATGATTCGTTATGTACCAGAGGCATTTGGTTCGACGAATGTTCGTGGTGCATTTGCATTTGCTTTCATGTTTATCGCAGTGTTGATTATTGCGTCCATCTCTGCGTGGATATTTGCGATGTTGGTGCGATTTGCGGGATTGATGGACCTCGGTAAAAAACTGGGATTGATATTGGGCGCAGTGCGAGGTGTGTTGCGGGTTTTGGTTTTTGTCTGGTTGGCGGGACTAACCAACCTGACGCATGAGACGTGGTGGCGTGATGCTTGGTTGAGCAAGCCCTTGCAAGATATTGCTCTCCAAGCTAAACCTTACGTGCCAGAAGATGCATTCAAGTAATTCTTAAAAGACTCTCAGGAAAGACGGGAACGAACTATGTGCGGAATATTAGGCGTGATTTCAAACACACCGGTGAACCAGTTGTTGTATGACGGTTTACAAGTGCTACAACATCGCGGGCAGGACGCGGCGGGCATCGCCACCTTGGAGGGCAGGACGTTCAATCTGCACAAAGGTAACGGCTTAGTGCGTGACGTGTTCCGTACCCGCAACATGCGTGCGCTCAAAGGCAATGCCGGCATCGCGCATGTACGTTATCCGACAGCAGGTTCCTCGGTCGATCACAACGAGGCGCAACCGTTCTATGTGAACTCTCCGTTCGGTATCGTGTTGGGTCATAACGGTAACTTGACCAACACCGACGAGCTGCGCAAAGTCATGTATCAGCAAGACTTGCGTCATATCAATACTGGCTCCGATTCTGAAGTGCTGCTCAATGTGTTGGCGCATGAACTGCAAGCCAATGCCACAGGATACAAGCTAGACCCACAAAAGATATTCGCTGCCATCGCGGGAGTACATCGTCGTGTGAAGGGGGCTTATGCGGTCGTGGCGATGATCTCCGGTTACGGCTTGATTGCTTTCCGCGATCCGCACGGTATCCGCCCTCTGGTGGTCGGTAGCAACCAAACGGACTCGGGTGTCGAGTATCTGGTCGCGTCTGAATCAGTTGCGCTGGATACCCTGGGCTTCAAGTTCCTGCGCGACATCGCACCGGGCGAAGCGATCTTTATCGATCTCGATGCGAATTTCCATAGCCAGCAATGTGCAGACAGTCCACAACTCAATCCTTGCATCTTCGAATACGTCTATTTCGCACGTCCTGATTCGGTGATGGATGGCATCTCGGTGTATGCGACTCGTTTGTACATGGGCGAATTTTTGGCTGAAAAGCTTAAACGTGAATGGCAGGATCACGGTATTGATGTGGTCATCCCCATCCCAGATTCCAGCCGTCCGAGCGCCTTGCAACTGGCTAACCATCTCGGCATTCCATTCCGCGAAGGTTTCGTGAAGAATCGCTACATTGGCCGTACCTTCATCATGCCGGGGCAAGCGATGCGCAAGAAATCGGTACGCCAAAAACTCAATGCCATCAGCGTCGAATTCAAAGACAAAAATGTGTTGTTAGTGGATGACTCCATTGTGCGCGGCACGACCAGTCGCGAGATCGTGCAGATGGCACGTGATGCCGGTGCGCGTAAAGTGTTCTTCGCTTCTGCCGCACCTCCTGTGAAATATCCAAACGTATACGGTATCGACATGCCTTCACGTCGCGAACTGATTGCCACAGGTCGTACTGACGAACAAATCTGTGCTGAAATTGGCGCAGACCGTTTGATCTACCAAGACTTGGAAGATTTGAAATCTGCGGTCATCAAAGCGAATCCAGAATTAAAGTTGTTCGATACTTCTTGCTTCGATGGAACCTACATCACAGGTGACATCACACCTGAATATTTGAATGAGGTCGAGACTGCTCGTCACGGTAGTAGCAAGGAAGTCGAGCCGGAGGAAGATCAACTTGAGTTGGATCTTGCGATGGCAGCTTCATCGATGTAAGTTGACGCAGTAGAGTAGGCGGTGCTAATTTCCGTCTGCGCCGATTTGAGGAACAGCTTGCGGGCGCGTTATAAATACAGCTAAAGCGGGGGAAACCCGGTTTAGCGCTAAGCTTTCCGGGTTTTTTGTTGGAGGCTGCATGTACATTCCAGAAGCTTTTGCGGAAAATAATTTGGCGACGTTGCATGAATTCATACGCCAATATAGTTTTGCGACATTGGTTACGCAGCATGATGGCATCCCATTCGCCAGCCACTTGCCTGTGTTTTTGGATAGCAGCATCGGAACGCACGGTATATTGCTTGGGCACATGGCGCGTAACAATCCGCAGTGGCAGGACTTGGTGTCAGGTGCGGAAGTGTTGCTTATGTTTCAGGGAGCACACGCTTATGTTTCACCTGCATGGTATGAGACGAATCCAATGAGCGTGCCGACGTGGAATTATGTGTCTGTTCATGCTTATGGTAAGGCCCGCATTCTGTCTGAAGAAGAGCTAGAGCAAACTTTGTATCAATTGACGGATGAGAACGAAAAGGTGTTTGAGAAGCCTTGGAAATTATCGCTTTCAACCACAATGAGAGAACGAATGTTAAGCGCCATTGTTGGGTTTGAAATCACCGTGAGCAGCATCGAAGGTAAATTCAAATTGAGTCAGAACCGTTCCGAGCAAGATAGGCTAAATATAATTTCAAAGTTATCAACTACAGCGCACGGTAAAGATGTCGCACAGTGGATGGACAAACAGTTAGAAAGGAAATGAATATGTCGGAAGAAAGTTACCAATTAGAGACACTGGCAGTGCGTGCTGGTATCGAGCGCAGTCAGTTTCACGAACACAGCGAAGCGATGTTCCTCACTTCCAGTTTTATCTTCGATAACGCCGAACAAGCGGCGAAGCGTTTTATCGGCGAAGAGCCGGGCAACATCTATTCACGTTTTACCAATCCAACTGTCACGATGTTTGAACAACGTTTGGCTGCGTTAGAAGGCGCGGAACAATGTGTGGCGACGGCTTCGGGCATGGCGGCGATTCTGTCCACCTGCATGGGTTTGCTGAAGGCGGGCGATCATGTGGTGGCTTCGCAAAGTCTGTTTGGTTCGACGGTGAATATGTTCAATACCGTATTCAAAAAATTCGGCGTGGAGACCACGTTTGTTTCGGCGACGGATGTTGCGCAATGGCAGGCGGCGGTGCGCCCTAATACCAAGTTATTCTTTTTGGAGACGCCTTCCAATCCACTCACCGAGATCTCTGACATCGCGGCCATCGCGGCGGTAGCGAAAAGTTGTGGCGCATTGCTAGCCGTGGACAACTGTTTCTGTACGCCTATCCTGCAACGTCCGTTGGAATTGGGCGCGGACATCGTCATTCACTCCGCCACCAAATACATCGACGGACAAGGGCGTGTTCTAGGCGGCGCGGTATTGGGTAGTAAGAAACTGATGGAGCCGGTGTATGGCTTCTTGCGCACAACAGGGCCGACCATGAGCGCGTTCAACGCATGGGTGTTTTTGAAAGGATTGGAAACGCTCAAGTTGCGTATGGATGCGCACAGTGCGAATGCTTTGGAGCTGGCGCAATGGTTGGAAAAACAGCCGAATGTGTCGCGTGTGTTCTATCCAGGTTTGCCATCACATCCTCAACATCAGCTTGCGATGAAGCAACAAAAGACCGGTGGAGGCATCGTGGCGTTTGAAGTGAAGGGGGGCAAGGCGGCAGCGTGGAAGGTGATTGATAACACTAAGATGCTTTCCATCACAGCCAACTTGGGCGACACCAAGACCACCATCACGCATCCTTCGACCACGACCCATGCACGCATCACACCAGAGGCACGTGCTGCGGCAGGTATCAACGATGGCTTGATTCGCATTGCGGTGGGATTGGAATCTGTCATCGATATCCAGAACGATCTCGCTCGCGGGCTTTAATGGACACTCTTGCCGCACAAGTGGGTGAAGTACTCAAGGCGCACGGCATGATGCTGGTGACGGCGGAGTCGTGCACGGGCGGTGGGGTGGCGCAAGCTGTGACCGATATCGCAGGGAGTTCGGCATGGTTTGAGCGCGGCTTTGTCACCTATGCCAATCAGGCAAAAGTCGAGATGTTAGGTGTGCGCCAAAGCACACTGGATAGCCATGGTGCGGTCTCTGAAATGACGGTGCGTGAGATGGTGATGGGCGCAATGGCACACAGCCATGCGCACATCGCCGTCGCGGTCAGTGGTATTGCTGGGCCAGGGGGCGGTACAGTTGAAAAGCCAGTGGGAACCGTGTGGTTCGCATGGGCGCTGCGCGATGGTCAGGTGCTTGCTCTGTGTCATTTGTTGGCTGGAAACCGTGCTGCGGTGCGCGAACAGTCAGTTTCAATCGCCTTGCAAGGCATACTCGAAGTCCTTAATCGCCAATCTGCCTCGGCTTGAAAATAAAAGAACGAACGTTCTGTACAACTCGAAAAGGGTGTGCCACAATCCGCCCATCAATTTTCTAGGAGACAAAAATGGACGAAAACAAAAGCAAGGCACTCGCAGCAGCATTAAGCCAAATCGAAAAGCAATTTGGTAAAGGTTCCATCATGCGTTTGGCCCCAGGCGAGGCCATTAAAGATGTAGAGGTGGTATCCACTGGTTCATTGGGACTAGACATTGCGTTGGGGGTGGGTGGTTTGCCACGTGGACGTGTCATCGAAATCTACGGCCCAGAATCGTCGGGCAAGACCACACTCACGCTACAAGTCATCGCCGAGATGCAAAAACTAGGTGGTACAGCCGCTTTCATCGACGCTGAACATGCGCTCGATCCTCAGTACGCACAGAAGCTGGGTGTGAAGGTGGATGATCTGCTTATTTCTCAACCCGACAACGGCGAGCAGGCGCTAGAAATCGTAGATATGCTGGTGCGTTCTGGCTCGGTAGATATCGTGGTGGTGGACTCGGTTGCTGCCCTCACGCCCAAGGCCGAAATCGAAGGTGAGATGGGTGATGCACAAATGGGCTTGCATGCCCGTTTGATGTCACAAGCGTTGCGCAAGCTGACTGCAAACATCAATCGTGCTAACACCATGGTTATCTTCATTAACCAAATTCGCATGAAGATTGGCGTGATGTTCGGCAATCCAGAAACCACGACCGGCGGAAATGCGCTGAAGTTCTACGCTTCCGTGCGTTTGGATATTCGCCGCATTGGTGCGATCAAAAAGGGTGATGAAGTCATCGGTAACGAGACACGCGTGAAAATTGTGAAGAACAAAGTCGCGCCACCATTCCGAGAAGCGCTGTTCGATATTTTGTATGGCGAAGGCATTTCACGCGAAGGCGAAATTATCGAGCTTGGTGTGCAGCACAAGCTGGTTGAAAAATCAGGTGCGTGGTACGCCTACAACGGTGAAAAGATCGGCCAAGGCAAAGACAACGCTCGTGAATATCTACGCGAGCATCCTGAAGTTGCCTTTGAAATTGAAAACAAAGTACGTGCCATCTTGGGGATCACTCTGTTAGAAGCGGCTACTGAAAAGCCAAAAGCCAAAGCCAGTGGCAAGGCGTCTAAAGCAGATGCCAAAGCTGCCGAGTAAATACGGCGGGCGAATAGCCGATGAGGAAAAAGCCTGAAATCAGTCTTCGCGGCCGTGCCTTGCAATATCTGGCACGCCGCGAATTCAGCCGTGCCGAACTACGCGCAAAATTGCTTTCCTATATTGATGAGCCGGAAGATGATTTTGTCGCCCCCCCTCCTGTCGATTTAGAAGCACTGTTGGATGACCTAAGCGAACGCGGCTGGTTGTCCGATGCGCGTGCAACTTCGCAATTAGTTCATGCCAAACGCAAACGTTTTGGCACGCAACGCATCACGCATGAATTACGTCAGCGAGGCATTTCAGATGAGCTGATTGAGGCCGAATTGCCGGCCTTGAAAGAAAGCGAGCTCGAAGCTGCGCGCGATGTGTGGCAACGAAAGTTTGGGACTCCACCTCAAGATGCTAAGGAAAAAGCCAAGCAGATGCGTTTTCTTCAGTCCCGAGGATTCTCAATCGATACGACGCTCAAGGTGCTGAAATCGTCCTCAGCTATGGAGGATGACGAGGGTTAACAAGGTAGGCCGAATAACCTGCCAATGGTATGATGCGCGCCTTGTCCAGCCTGTCTGGTAATGACTTTTTAGCTCAAGGTGCAGCAATGAAAAGCAGTGAAATCCGCCAAAAATTCCTCGATTATTTCGCCTCAAAAGGCCACACGATAGTCGCCTCCAGTTCTCTCGTTCCACATGAAGATCCAACGCTGTTGTTCACCAATGCGGGGATGAATCAATTCAAAGATGTTTTTCTGGGTTTTGATAAACGTCCTTATACGCGTGCGACGACTTCACAAAAATGCGTGCGTGCGGGTGGCAAGCACAACGATTTGGAGAACGTCGGCTACACCGCACGTCACCATACCTTCTTCGAAATGCTGGGCAACTTCAGCTTTGGTGATTACTTCAAACGTGATGCGATCAAGTACGCGTGGGAGCTTCTGACCGAAGTTTTCAAACTGCCCAAGGACAAACTCTACGTCACCGTGTATGCCGAGGACGACGAGGCGTATGACATTTGGACAAAAGAGATGGGGCTGACTGCGGATCGCGTGATCCGCATCGGTGACAACAAAGGTGCGCGTTACGCGTCCGACAATTTCTGGATGATGGGTGATACAGGTCCTTGTGGTCCTTGCACCGAGATCTTTTACGACCACGGCGCACACATCCCAGGTGGATTGCCTGGCACCCCTGAAGAAGATGGCGATCGTTTCATTGAGATCTGGAACAACGTGTTCATGCAGTTCAACCGCGACGAAGCGGGCGTGATGCATCCGCTACCCAAGCCGTCTGTTGATACCGGCATGGGGCTGGAGCGTATCTCGGCAGTGTTGCAGCATGTGCATGCCAACTACGAGATTGATCTGTTCCAAGCACTCATCAAAGCCGCCGCACGCGAGACGCATTGCGCCGACATGGATTCTCCTTCGCTCAAGGTGTTGGCCGACCATATTCGCGCATGTTCTTTCCTCATCGCAGACGGTGTCATTCCGGGCAACGAAGGTCGTGGTTATGTGCTGCGTCGCATCATCCGTCGTGCCATCCGCCACGGCTACAAGCTAGGTGCACGCGCAGCCTTCTTCCACAAGATCGTGCCTGACTTGGTTGAACAGATGGGTGTCGCTTATCCCGAATTGGTATCGGGTCAAGTGCGTGTGATGGAGATTCTCAAACAAGAAGAAGAACGTTTCTTTGCCACCATCGCGAATGGCATGGCTATCCTTGAAGCTGATCTGGCCGAAATGGATAAAGCAGGCATCAAAGTATTTAACGGCGATACCGCGTTCAAGTTGCACGATACGTATGGCTTCCCCCTCGACCTGACCGCAGATATCTGCCGAGAGCGCGGTGTGAAGGTGGACGAGGCCGCATTCAACGCCGCAATGGCAAACCAAAAGCAAATGGCACGCTCAGCAGGCAAGTTCAAGATGGCGGCGAATCTGGAATATGCGGGTGCAGCGACCACCTTCCACGGTTATGACACGCTGGAACACAAAGGCAACATCCTAGCGTTATACAAAGACGGCGCAGCGGTGAATGCCTTGCATGAAGGCGACATGGGCGTGGTGGTGTTGGATGACACACCGTTCTATGCCGAGTCGGGCGGTCAGGTGGGGGATAGCGGTGAGTTGCGCAGCGTGCATGGCATCTTTGCTGTGGAAGACACACAAAAGATACAGGCTACTGTGTTCGGTCATCACGGTGTGGTGAAGACTGGTACGTTGACTTTGGGCAATAGCGTGAATGCCAAGGTGGATGTGGCGGCACGCTCTAGTACCGTGCGTAACCACAGTGCCACGCATCTGATGCACAAGGCCTTGCGTGAAGTGTTGGGTACACACGTGCAGCAAAAAGGTTCGCAGGTGGATGCGGACAAGACACGTTTCGACTTCGTGCATACTCAGCCGATGACCGATGCTGAGGTCCGTAAAGTCGAGAACATCGTCAATGCCGAGATCCTTGCGAACTCTGAGTGTCAGTCGCGCGTGATGGCGATCGACGACGCGCAAAAGACTGGAGCGATGATGTTGTTCGGCGAGAAATATGGCGACGTGGTGCGCGTGTTGAACATCGGTTCTTCCATCGAATTGTGCGGCGGTACGCATGCGAAACGTACCGGTGACATCGGACTGTTCAAGATCGTGGCGGAAACAGGTGTTGCGGCGGGCGTGCGTCGTGTCGAAGCTGTGACAGGCGAGGCTGCTTTGGCTTTGATCAATCGCCAAGCGGATCAATTGCAGCAAGTGGCCGAAGCGGTCAAAGCTAAGCCACAAGAGATCGTCTCTCGTGTTGGGCAGGTTCTGGACAACGTGAAGACCTTGGAAAAAGAATTGGCCGCGTTGAAATCAAAATTGGCTTCTGCTCAGGGCGATGAATTGGTGAGTCAAGCACAAGACATTAACGGTGTGAAAGTATTGGCCGTGAAGATGGACGGTGCCGATGTGCCGATGTTGCGTGAGACATTGGACAAATTGAAAGACAAATTGCACAGCGCGGCGATTGTGTTGGCTTCTGTGACTGACGGTAAAGTGAACCTGATCGCAGGGGTAACTGCAAACGCTACGGCAAAAGTGAAAGCTGGCGACTTGGTTAATTTTGTTGCACTTCAAGTAGGCGGCAAAGGCGGCGGACGCCCTGAAATGGCGCAAGCAGGCGGCACGCAACCCGAGCATCTGGATAAGGCATTGAGTGGCGTGACGGATTGGCTCAAAGCAAAGCTTTGATGCATTTTCGTTTTCCAATATCTGAGCAGGAGTAGGCATGTCAAATGACTACGTATTGAGTATGTTTAGCTCCCGTTGGGTAGGTCAGAGATGCGGCTAATGAAGCAAATTCGTATTCTTTTCGTGGGTTTGGATGATTCGGTTGTCGAATCTGTCTCTTCCGCTTTAGAGGCAGGTCAGCGCAAGCTGACCTGCCTTTCTGTTGTTGATGCAACGTCTATGGATGAGGTGTTGCTCAATCAGCGCTTGGATGTTTTATTAGTTTCAGATGTTGGTAGTGGGGTGCTAGTCAAAGAATCGATTGCGGCTTTGCATCGGAATGGAAAAGATATTCCTTGTATCGTTCTGCTGGCTGGGCAGTCGACAATGAGCCTGTCCCAGGCTATTGAATATGGTGCGCACGATTGTCTAGGCATGAGTGATGTTGACCGTATTTACCAAACAATTGTGCGTGAAAGTGGTGCGGCTGCGTTAAGACATAACGTACGCGAGCAGATCATCACTGACTTTTTACTCCAAGAGATCGATCACTACATTTTGAATAGCTACGCATTAGGCACGATAGCGGAAAAGATTTGTCAGCGTCTTGCCGAATTGTTCGAATTCAAACTGACCTGCATTGGCATGAAGAAAAATGGCGGCGAAGTAGAGGTGGTCGCTGCGGCTGGCGAAGTCAATCGCCTGATGGGTATGAAACTGCGTTGGGATGATAAGGAAGAAGGAAATCAAGCGATCGGTTTGGCAATTCGAGAAAATCGTTCGATAGTTTTAGGTGAGCTAGATTCCCCCCCTGCACACGCTCAGCGGAATGATTCGGCTGTCTGTAAGACGATGGCTATCCCGCTTGGGATTGAATCTGATGTCATCGGCGCGTTGATGATGTGTTCCGATAATGAGAGCGATTTTGATGAGCTTGCTGTACGTCGATTGACTGCTTTTGCAGCAAGAGTAACCGTTGCATTGTTGAGCGCCCAAGAGACACAAGAGTTGCGCTTGATGGAAGCTGCAATGAGTAATGCAGCCAATGCCATGTTTATCACAGATCGTGATGGATTCATCATCTGGATGAACAAAGAACTCATCCGATTTAGTGGCTATGATTTTGATGAGGTTATTGGCAAACATGCCAGTCTGTTCAGCAAAGAGCAGGGGCAAGATGGCTATTGGCCTGAAGCGTGGAAGGTTGTGGAAGCAGGTAAGCCGTGGCGTGGAGATGTGGTTAACACCCATAAATCGGGAACGCTGTATACCGTGATGCAAAGCATCTCTCCGCTATTCGACCAGCATCATGAGATCACCAATTTTTTAGTTGTTCAGCAAGATATTTCAGACCGGCAAAGGTTGGAGGAGGAGATCCACTATCTTGCCTATCACGATATGCTGACCAATCTGCCCAATCGCATGTTGTTCCAAGATCGAGTACAACAAGAAATTGTTCATTCAAAACGCAATAAAGCAAAGTTCGCAGTTGTGTTTATCGACTTGGATGGATTTAAAGAGGTAAACGATACGCGAGGTCATGCGGGGGGCGACAAACTGTTGCAGACAATTGCAAAAAGGTTGCGAGCTTGCTTGCGCGAGGGAGATACCGTTGCGCGTTTAGGGGGCGATGAATTTACTATCTTGTTGACTGGGATGGAGCAGGGAGAGGGATTGGAGCGTGTGTTAAATAAGATCATTAACTCGGTAGCACAACCTTGCCCATTGGGAGAATTTACCGCCAGCGTGACAGCCAGCATCGGCGTTAGCTTGTACCCTGCCGATGCCACGGGGGTCGAAAAGCTTTTGTTACATGCGGATGCGGCGATGTATCAAGCTAAGCAAGCGGGGAAGAACCGTTTTGTGCTTTACGGAAATCTTCTCGGTCAGTCATAAATACAGTTAGGGGCTTGAAATACATCAACTCAGCCTCATTTAGACGAGGCTGGAATTGATTTAAGCATTGAATTTTTAATAGGAGAGTGGCGTATGAAGCGTATTTTTTTATTCATCTTGACCAATATTGCGGTCTTGGCGGTTATTAGTATCACCCTGCGCTTGTTGGGTGTGGATCGCTGGATGGACGAAAATGGCGGCATCAACTTTGGTTCATTGTTGGTGATGTCCGCAGTGATAGGCTTTGCCGGTTCTATCGTTTCCTTGTTGATGTCAAAGTGGATGGCTAAGAAATCGGTTGGCGCCCATGTGATTGAGATCCCTCAAGATGCGACGGAACGTTGGTTGGTAGATACCGTGCGTCGTCAAGCGACTGCGGCAGGTATCGGTATGCCAGAAGTGGCGATTTACGATGCGCCAGATGTGAATGCTTTTGCCACAGGTTGGAATCGAAATAACGCACTGGTGGCAGTGAGCACAGGTTTGTTGCACGCGATGACAAAAGATGAAGCAGAAGCCGTGCTGGCCCATGAAGTCAGTCACGTGGCAAATGGCGACATGGTTACATTAGCCTTGATTCAAGGTGTGGTGAATACCTTCGTGGTGTTTTTTGCTAAGTTGTTTGGCTACTTTGTTGATCGCGTATTGTTGAAGAACGATGGTCGAGATGGTCCTGGTATTGGCGCATTCGTGGCCGAAATCGCTGCACAGTTGATCTTGGGTGTATTGGCGAGCATCATCGTCATGTGGTTTTCACGTCAACGTGAATTCCGTGCGGATGCGGGTGCTGCAAGTTTGGAAAGTCGCCAAAAGATGATTGCGGCATTGGAGCGCTTGAAAGGTAATCATGAGCAAGCAGCACTGCCAAAGAATATGGCGGCTCAGGCTATTTCGGGTGGCGGTGGATTTTCCAAATTATTTATGACACACCCACCTTTGGATGAACGTATTGAAGCATTGCGTAATGCTCAATAAATAGAGGTTGGTCGAGTCTTAAAACGCCTCATTCTGTTGAAAAATTCTTCAACAGAATGAGGCGTTTCAATTTGTAATATCCCCAAGAAATCTTCCTGAATTTTGCGTGCATAGAAAAATACCTGATAGATAAACTATGGAACTTTTCGTTTAGTCATCACTCTGATTCAGCGTTCAGTGATGATTGTGCTGAACAGTTGATCAATAACCTAAAGGTGAACGCAATGAAAAAAGCTTATGAAGGTGTCGCAAGGTTTGTTCGTTGGGTAGTTGCTGGCGTAGTGTCTTTCGTCGTTGCACTTCCAGCATTCACATCCGTCAGCACTTCCATCTAAGCGCCACGGATCACGAACCCCCAATACCCTTAGGTATTGGGTTTTTTTTTTATTTCATATCACACATGGTGAGTCTTCGCTAGAACAAAAAATATATAGACCATCAAGTTCGTTGCTCTTACACCTTAAGGATGCTATACAGTCTCCCCTCAGAGGAGATGCACCAGTGAATAATAAAAAATTTTTCGAATCTATCAAAGATTCAGCCGACTTCTTTCGCAATATGATGCATGTTGCTCCATTACCCATATTTGTCGTGGTTGATGGACAGTGCATCTATGGCAATGAAAGATTTCACCAGTTACATGAATGCGATATAAAAAACTGTCAATCGTGCGGGTTGGAAACAATGTTGCATGAGAGCGACAAGCTGACGCTGGATAAGACCATCACTTCATTGGAGGCAGGCGAGGTTGCGCGGCTGCCTTTACAGTTGAATCACAGAGCAGGAAAACAGACGGCGGTGGACATTTCGATCAGTCGGATGGCCATCGGAGAACAAGCCGTGGCGCTAGGTGTGATCAATCAGCGCTCCGAGAAAGAGCGTATTCGCCGTTTGATGGATAGGCTTGCCTTTCATGACACGCTCACAGATTTGCCTAATCGCGTCCTCCTGTTCGATAGGATCAATCAATCTTTGTCTCGTTTCAACAGAGAGGGCACTGGGTTCGCTATCGCCATCCTTGATCTGGATGGTTTTAAGGATGTTAATGATGCTAGGGGGCATGCAGCTGGTGATGCATTACTGAAGATGGTGGCAAAGCGCTTGACCGAATGCGTGCGTAATGTAGATACGGTTTCGCGTTTGGGGGGGGATGAGTTCGCTTTGATCTTGCAAGGAGTGAACAATGAGAACGAAGCGGAAACAGTGCTGCGTAAAGTGATTGCTGAGATATCCATGCCTTTCGCAATTGATGGCGTTGAGCTTAATGTGGGTATTAGCATCGGCATCGCATTCTGCCCGCACGATGGTGCATCTATTCAAGAGCTGCTGGGGCGTGCGGACTTCGCGATGTATGAAGCCAAACGTGCAGGGGGAGCTAGTTATCGCATCAGCACCGGGCAGATGGCGGAGATTACATCGCGCCATGATCTCACTCCGTTGATCGACTCGGTCAAACTCGGTTTCGAGGTGATTGATGAGCAGCATGAAGAAATCGTTTCTTGCATACGCGGGATACTGCGCTCGTTATCTGGAAATGAAGGTGATGATGGGTTGCGGAAACGTGCAGAATATTTGCTGCAACTCACCGAAGACCATTTCAGAACTGAGGAAGACTTGGTGCTGCGTTACGCCTTAAGTGACCAAGAGCAGCACCGCTTCGCGCATAAGGATCTGTTGCGACAATTGCAAGATATACTCCCCGGAAATTCTGAACCTCAAGGGCTGACCTTGATGACGCATTCCTTCAAAGATTGGCTTATCCCACACATTGAAACTTCAGACAACGAACTGGTAGTGCAATTGAAAGCTGCGGGGGCGACAGGACGTTGATAGTCTATTTAGAACTCCGCCTGCACCCCGAACGAGATCGGTAGTACGAAAGGATAGACTGGGTCTCGTTGGGTGTAAGTCGGATCGTAACTGTAGCCCACCACGTTCTGTTGGTTGTACAAGTTATTCCACTCGAAGTACATCTCCAGTTTGTAGCCATCCATCTGTAGCCCGCGCTCTAGGCGAACGTCTAAGCGGTGATAGAAGGGCAGCGTGCCTGAGTTGATGGCGGCGTAATTAGGGATAGGTCTGCCATCGGCATACGTTCCACTCGTTCCATTGATTGGCGTATAGGGCGTGCCTGAATGGCCGTTCCACTTTGCACTCAAGGTGTAGTCGGCATCCAATTTGTACTCGGCGACCAGCGTTGCATTCACGGGCTGATCCAACTCGAAACGGAACGACTCGCCTGTGATGTCGTTGCGACGCAAGGATTTGGAAAGCGACAATGCGAACCAACCCGAGAGTTGCTCTTCGCTCGGATCCTTCTTCAATAAGAACTCCAATCCATACGCTTTCCCGCTCGCGCCATTCACATAGTTGAGCGTCGGATCATCCACGATTAGCTCGCTGAATTTCTTGTAATAACTCTCCGCTTTCCAAGACCACATCGTGTCCATTTTGTGAGACACGCCTAGCACGCTGTGGTCTGCCCGCAAGTGGGATAAGTTGGGGTTGCCAAAGTTTTTGGCGACTTGTTGACCAATGGGCATCTGGTTGTGTCGTCCCCAACCTGCGGTGATCAAGGTGTTTGGCGTGTAGTCCCATTCGATCCCCAGCCTAGGTTCGGTATACGACTTGCGCAGATAATCCTCATAGGTGTGGCGGACTCCAGTCACCAATGTCACTGTTGGTACGATGCGCTTGCGGTCTTGCGCCGACACATCCCAACCGTGGGAATAGAACTGGTCGACCAATTGTGTTTGTGATGCGCTACTCAGATCGCAATTTGGGTTGAATTGTGTGCAGGTGGCATTCTTCAAATCAGCGTCGATCTTGGTCAGTGCGCGTTCGTAATTGGCGCCCAATGCTAGTTCGTGCCCCTCATTGATAGGGAGGGTCATCTGTTCACGCAACATCCAACTATCTTGAGCGAGATACAGATTGCCGGCACTGCCCACGGAGTTGCTGAAATCGAAAGCTAAATGTTCGAGCGCCAGTTTGTTGAACGCGGTGTCGAAAAGCACATTCTCGAATACCACAGCCTGCATCGAATTTTTATTGTTGAATGCCAGATTCCCTGCCAGCACGGGTTGTTTTTGGGCAAGATCTGAGTTGCCACCGATCTTGAGTCGGAGCGTGTCTGAAGCGCCTTGTATGTGGAAGGTCAACTTCCCAACATCACCCATCTTCAAGATATATTTACCTTGATAGTCGGAATAGTTCGGGATCTGGATCGTGATGCCATCTTGCTCGACTTGTTTCAGGAGCAAGTCGATATAGCTGCGGCGAGCTGCGAAATAGAAAGACTGATTCTCATTAATTGGGCCTTCGATCAATGCATCCGCTCCTAGCAGATTCACATTCACCTTGCCGCCCATACGATCTGTTCTGGGGTCGCGCAATGCGACATCGATGATCGCACCTGTCACATCGGCATAGTGTGGTGCGAAAGCGGCGCTGTAGAGATTGAAGTCTTTGAGCAAGTCCGCATTGAACACACTGATGCCGCCGAAGTGAAAGATGTTCCCAGTGGGTAAGTCATCGACGTAATAGGCATTGTCGCCGGGACCAGAGCCGCGTACCGCTGGTTCACTGCCATTGCCACTGGAGACCACACCAGGCAATGCTTGCAACCCAGCTAAAGGATCGCCACTGGAGCCCGCCACCTTACGCAACACCTTGGCGCTGATGACACTCTTGCTGACACGGTCAGGGCTACGTTCGCTGACGACAGTGACTTCAGAGAGTGACTCGGGTTCTTTTTTGTTCTCGGGAGTGATAGGGGTAGGAGTTGTTTCATCCGCATAGGCGGGCAGTGAGAGGGCGAATAGAAATAACAAAGCGAATCGCATGGTCGAACTCCGTTGGGCGTTTAGTCTATCTGTAGCAAAGGCAGGCGCGTGATGCAAAGTCATGACGTTATTAGTTTTCCAATTATTCCATCTTGCTGGGTGTTTTCGCGCATTAGGGGCAGCATGGTTTGCAAAGTTAGGATGTACTTTCTCAATGCCGCGTTACCTGTTTTTGTCAAAGTGTAACAAGTCTGTATACGGCCAGCGCTATCGTCTTTGCGCATTGCCACGTAATCGGCCGCGATGAGTTTTTTTAGATGCGAATCCAGATTGCCGTCGGATACATCTAGTTGTCGTTTTAGTTCTGCAAAAGTTGCTTCGCCAGCCCCCGCCAAGAATGCGGCGAGTTGGGTGCGCAGGGGGTGGTGCAATAGTGGGTCTAGGGTTTCCATATTATCGCCAATATAGGTAGGGTTAAAACGCAGGCTAACCAAGAGAGTGTTTGTGTGAGACGAAACCAAATCGAACGTACTTTTCCGTGATCCAGCATAAATGCCAGCAGAGGTAATCCGATGCCGGTGGTCGCCGCAGCGATCCATTTGATGTGCGTGTATTCCAGTTTAAAAAGCAATATGCCGATACCGATGCCTATGATGCTGACGCCGATCCACTCCAACAATTCTTCAGAGAACAGGCCGTGGATGTATAGCGCGATACCACACAACACCAGCCACACCGAAACCGTTAAATTTGCACCGCCCAAAAAAGCAGAGGCGAAGGTGTAAAGCGTGCCGATACTCATTAATAACCAAGTGACTTTTAGCACCTGCCGATGGATGAACGACCATGACTCATTGCGAGCTTGTTTCACTTGTCGAGTGAGATGCCAATCCAGCAATGAGACCCCCGAGATGACGATGATGAGCAGTATCAACCAAGCGACAGCTTGTGTCGCCCGTGCGGGGAGTTGCGCATCGGTGAATATATCGTCGCGAAAGAAAAGGAGTAGCCCCGTCGTCAGCCCCCATAAGATCAAGCTATGTTTCTCGACGCGCAGATTGCGCTGCCCAGCAGATAACATGGCGTGGATGGCATCCAGTTGTTGGGTGGGGTGCTGTGTCATCACTCGCCCTTCTTACTGAATAGAAGCTGGCGTTTTGGAGCGCCAACGTGCTTTGTGTTCAACGCTTAACGACAAGCCTATCCTCACGTTTAAGCTGCTGCCGAGATATTCATTTCCTGCAACCCATCCCATACTTTTACTCTCGACTTCGCCATACACACTCCATTCTTTTCCCAGTGGGACATCAAGGCGTACCGAAGCCAATCCACCGAGCTTGGAGGCAGTGTCACGAAACATCAAATTTTCGGGTTGCATCCAGACGGCCAATCTTGGTGTGATGTGAACAGGTGTATCTAACACTGTCATGGGGTAACGAGGCAGAGAAACGTCGATGCCGGGATAGGAGCCTGTATCGTTTGTGTACAAATGAACTGTGCCAAAAATATTCAAATCATCCTGATTCTTTAAAAACACATTGCTGGCTAGCGTGTAACCAAACGGAGTGAGTTCATGGCGCAGGTTTGCGTTCCACATCCAGTTCCCAGAGGGCGTAGTGAATCCTCTTTGTCCAAAGAGGAACGGGTCGATGAGGTTGAGCAATGACAAGTCTCGTTGCTTTTTAAGATACTTTTGTTCTTCCGTGTTTAGCACTCGTGTGCTTTGGAAATAGACCGGTGCAGCAGGTCTGAATAGTTCATATACCCAAATAGAGCAATCGCCGTCTGCGATCTTATTGGTAACGCACCCATCCATGTAGCCAATATTGCTCAGAATATTTCTGAGGCCTAATGTATTCATCAAGGGGCTGTGATTGTTAAAGAAGGCTTGTTTTTCAATGTCCAATGTCTGCTCGAATTGAGATTCAAGACCTGCCGACATTACACGTACTAAATCTTGCGGATGATGCAGCTTTAATTGGGCAACGTCGGCGGTTTGGAAGCCCGTTGAAGTAGCAAAATTGCTGAGATTGTACATATTGTTTGTGCTGTTGATCCCGCGTCGACCAAGTGATGCTCGGTGCCACTCCTCATGCATCCAGACGTTTCCAAGAGGAAGATAGCCTACGGCTGTATCAAAAGCCACCAATCCTAAAAGTGTCCAGATGCCAGATTGTTGTCCGTTTTGAATATCGTCACTGGTCGCAAGCTGATCCAGAATCAGGTTGTGACCTGCAAGATAGAAATCCGTACTTAACTGCGATGATTGTCGCATGGTGGGTGCGCGACTGCTGTTGTAGGGGAAATCCAGTAGGGGGAATTCATATACGCGCAGTTCTGTATCGCTTGATGCAAGGTCGTTTGCTTGCGCCGTTGGTGCTACCAGCAGCATGGCAATGTTGAGGGCGAGCGTGAGCCGCCAAAATTGTGAGAAACGTTGCATAGAGATTCCTTAAGTCATTTAGACCATCGTTTTGAGACTAAAACAGCCACGAGCCGAGTTGGTAAAAATCCATGCCGCCGCTCCTTCCACCCAAACACTCCGCCAGAAAATCTTCCGATTTTCTGAACTGTTTCATGCGTTGCGGCCAGTGGTGGATGCCGTGTCCGGCCTCAGGGATGTACCAGTATTCGACGGGCTTGTGGGCGCGTTGGAGCCGTTCGACCAGCGCCTCGCTTTGATCCGCGCGCACTCGGACATCCATGCCGCCCTGGATTACCAGCAACGGTTTGTTGATGTTGTCCGCTTTGAACAGCGGCGATTTGCTGTGCATGATTTTTCGGTCGGCGGGGTTGGTCGGGTCGCCCACAAAACGGTGCCAGCGATCCAGTTCGAATTTCCAGTACGGCGGAAAATCTTCCACCAGTTTTGCCAAGTCGGAAGGGCCAAACAGGTCGATGCCGCAGGCGAACTTTTCTGGGGTGAAACTCATCCCCACCAGTGTGGCGTAGCCGCCGTAACTGCCGCCGGCGATGGCGATTTTATTTGGGTCGGCAATGTGTTTATCAATCGCCCATTGCACGCCATCCAGCAGATCGTCTTGCATCTTGCCCGCGAATTCGCCGATGGCCAATTCTTCGAAATGGCGACCGTAGCCGAGCGAGCCGCGATAGTTGAGCTGCATCACTGCGTAGCCGCGATTGGCGAGAAATTGCACTTCGCTGTCGTAGCCCCAAGCGTCGCGCCACCACGGCCCGCCATGCACCCGCAACACCATGGGCAGAGGTCGCGCGGGAACATTTTTAGGCAAAGTCAGATAGCCGCGCAATGCAATGCCGTCGCGGCTGGTGATGCTGATTGGCTGCATGTCGGCTAGCTCGTTTTTGTGTTCTAGGCTGGGCGATGCGCCAAGTTGCTCAAGGTGCGCGCGCGCCATGTCGTATAGATACCACTCCGTGCCTTTGTCCGTGTTAAGGGAAAACGTCAGGTGTTGGAACGCTCGGTCGCTGCTGCGAATGTTGATGCGCGCAGGTGTTTGGCGATTTAGGAATTTGAACGTATCGCGCAGGCTCGGATCGAGTACCTCGACCTTGGGATAGTCTGGGTCGGTGAATGCGAGCAGCGGCTTTTCGGTGATGGGGTGCGTGTAGACGTACGAGACATCGACTACGGGATTTTCATACACCAGTGTTTCTGCGCCGGTCGTAGTCGTTAGCGCGAGCAATACCTTGCGGTCGCGCCCTTTGTTCGACAGCAGATACAAGGTCGCACCGTCATCGGCGATGCTCGTCACCTCGACTAGATCGCTCGAAGACCACTGATAAACTGGCTTGTAGGTCGTCGCATCCGTTTGCAACAATTCGATAGAGGAGATGTCGCCTCGCTTGATGATGCGCCCGCGAAACACGCCTTGAGCGTCGATCAACACATTGCTGGCATTGCCCGGATTTTTCGCGACCAGTACCGATTCTTGCGTGTCGAGGTTGACCTTGTACAAATCGAATAGAGACTTGTCGCGCTGGTTGTGGACGATCCACACATGCGCCGGATCATTTGCGATCTGTCTAAGCAATACTGCTTTTGCGCCGCCCTGTGGTGAGAGAAAAACGACTTGTGGTTGTTCGGTATCGAAGCTCGCGTAAGCTGTATTTTCGTCGCCTTGCGAGTGCGTGAAAATCAAGTGGCGGCTATCTTGAGCCCATTCAAAACCGTAGAAATTTTTTGCTTGGAACGTGCGTGTAGTGTTGCTTTCAAGGTCTTTAACAAAAATATGTATTGATATGCCTTGCACCGCCAGCCATGCAAGCTTCTTACCGTCCGGCGAAATCTGGTACCCCCAGTTACTGTCTCGGCTCGCCACAAAATCGCGCACGGGAATCAGTTTGAGAAAATTTTTATTTTCCAGCAACGCTGGATGGGTAGAGGGGGTTGCGCAGGCGGTGAGCAGCAAAATGCACAGCGGAAAATACAGCCAATTTTGTAGTGAGGGAAATTGCTTCAAACTGGAATATATCCCGTCATTCAGGCACAGGCCGGAATGACGGCGTAACGAAATATTTGTATTCATCCCAATCTCACCGCGCCATTTTCTTAAACAGGTATCCGCCGAATAGTAAACGTGTTTCGCCATCCTGTAACACCACGCTCACCGTTTCTCCGCTGTCAGCCAATGCGCCTGTCAGGATGGCTTCGGTTTCAGACAAGGGAAACAGTGGCGCTTTGCCTGCTGGCGCATTGGCGGCGACGACTTCCGCGAAAAGATAGCCGTGCGCTTCGATCAGCTTCACGCGATCGATAAATTTGTGATCGGCGCCCAAATTGGTATTTTCGTACTCGCCCAGATAACCCCGCCACAGGCCGAGATTGGACGGCGGCGCGATGCGTTGGCCGACCAGCGCTTCCTGTTCGCCGATGCGGGCGACCAGTACTTCGCGCCCGTTAAGTGTGCGCCGCGAAAGCCCGGCTTGGCCGAGAACGCCGAGGTCGATGGGAATCAGCCCCAGCAGCGAATAGTGGAGACGGAACAAGCCGTCGCTGCCGTGAAGCAACTTAAATTGGCTATCTGCCGCACGGGCGCACAAACCGTCGCCGCAGACGCTGATCTGCGCCATTCCCATCATCGTCGTGTAATCGCCGACATACTCCTGCACCTGTGCTGAGGTCAGCGGATTCGGGTCGGCTTCAACTTTTAATTTGTCTTCTTCCCGTTGACGGATGCCAGTCTTCGCTTCCAGCGCCGAGGCCAGCGTTTCGATGGCGACATGCTCCACCATACGACCAGCCGTACTGGAATTGGACAACACGATGACTCCCATTTTGTGCTCCGGCAACAAATACATTTGGCTGTGAAATAAGCCCGTAGAGCCGTTGTGAGATGCGATCGTGCCGCCATTTTTCAACTGCGGTTTGCCCTTGCTATTCAGCCACCATGCCAAGCCGACCCGCGTATCAAAATCCAGCGCGACTGCGCTGTTTTGCGGACGTAACATTTCTGCCAATGTTTTCTTTTGAATGATCTGCTGGGCGCCCGAAATACCGCCCGCAAAGATCATAGACATGAAACGACTCATCTCGCTGACGCTGGAATTCAGCCCACCGGCGGGTACATCGCGCAAGTCTGGCTCAACCTCCGCCTTGCGCCCGCGATAGCCTTTCGCAGCCAGTGCTGAGGCAGAAAGCCCAGTGTCGAACGATGAGTGCGTCATGCTCAAGGGAGCAAGCAGCGACTGATGCATGTAATCAGCGAACGGCATGCTGCTTTGATTTTGGATGGCGACTCCGAGCAGGCTGACACCCAGATTGGAATAGGAGGCGATCAAACTGGGTGGATAGGCGGCGTAGTCATCGCGGATGTCATCCACCAGCGTGGCGAACGGCGCAGGGCTGGCCGTCATAAACCCTTTCAGCCGGTCGCGCGGCAGGCCGGAGTGGTGCGTCATCAGTAAACGCGGGGTGATCTCCGCCGTGTTGGTGAAACGCGTCTTGATGGAGAAATTCGGAATGTATTTTTGTAACGGCTGGTCGATGTCTAGCTTGCCTTGTTCCGCCAACTGCATCGCGGCGGTCGCGGTGAATAATTTTGAGATTGAACCGACCCGATACACCGTATCCGCTGTCGCCGGAATATTTTTCTCCTGATCGGCTAACCCGAATCCTTCCGCCCACACCACACGCTGGTCATCTACCAGCGCGATGCTCAACCCCTGCACTGCATTCCGCTTCATCTCATAACGGATGAGCTGGCTGGCGTATTCCTTGGTCGCCGTGTAATCGCCGCGCGCCATGCTTGACGGATGCGGCGGCGCGGAAGTGCAAGCGGAGAGCAGAGCGCTGGCAATCAGTGTGGGCAATAATTTCATAGTTAGCCTTTTGTGAAATTGGATATAACTCTGTGTTTCAGAGTCTATCGCTCTGCAAAACAGAGTGTCAAGCGTGTGGTTCCACCTACAGGTTTTTGAATTTCAAGGTGATTGCATGTGCATTTCAACTCTGTGCGGCACGGCCTGATTGGTTTAGATGTCTGATGATTGATTCAGCCACCGCAAGATTGATAGCCCAACCTGCTCCCATGCACAGAGTTCTTGCCAACTCCCCTTGTAGGCTTGGAAACATGAACCACGGAATATGGGTAAATACTTGAGTACCTGCCCCAAGGCCAAGTGCATAGCCTCGCATCATCCACGCTCTATGATTCGGAATTTCGCGCCTGCGGATGGCAACAAAGCCAAAGCATAAAGACAGAACCATCGCCGCCCCCACAAGTAGACGAATGATGTAAAGAGCAGTACCGTCAAAGCTTGCGGGCGAAATCAATCCGCGCGGATAGAACTGTGTCATCCACAAGCCGGAAACTGCAGAAACAAGTCCGCACACGATCAGCACCTTTCCCGCAGTCCGATGCCAATTGGGTGCGTTGCGGCGCAAGTTGGAATTGAATTGAAAAGCACCAATAAAAGAGAAGATCGTGGCACTAACAATGTGCAATACAACGGGTATGGGGGCTGCAAAAAAGCGTACGTTGTCTGGTGTGATTTCTGCACCGCCTCCTAGCTGTATGAGTCGTATAGTTCCAGCTAGCGCTGGGATCACGCTGAGCACTATCAATCCAGCGGGGATGAGCCAATTTGATTTAGATGAAGAGTTCATTTGTGCAGTCAGTCTCCAGTTCAAAATAGGGTATTTAGAAGCTTCCGCCCATCTTGATTTCAAGGCCCAAAGCAGGATTCAACTCATCTTTATATTTAACTCCAGCGGCATTCTTCAATTGGATCTTGGCGTTGGATGGAAGCAACATCCCTGCGCTCACATTAAAACTTTCCCAAAACCAGTGATATCCAGCACCGACAGCTATCGAATCATCACTTCTGCCAGAATATCTGACTCCGCCACTGATAATCGAAGCTTCAAAATTCGTTTTGTTTGCTGCGCCCACTAAATACCAAGAATCGTCCTGAAGAGCGGGATTAAAATAGTACCGAGCGATTCCTCCAAAGGAGTTGCCCTTGAGTTCAATATCTCTGAACTTTGCTTTACTAGTGGCGGTGGCTGTAAGACCGACCGTCCAGTGATCAGCAAATCTATACGAGTACTCCAGATTCTGTAATTCATTGATTGAATCTAATGGATTATTCACAAGGATGTGATTGCGGGCAAAGGTGTTGCTCCCGAATGACAGAGTGAGAATTAGCAACAGCATGTATTTTTTATTTGGCACTTTCATGTGACTTCCTGTTTAATGTGAACTCAGGATTACAGTGTAAGCTTACACTGTAATCCTCGTCAAGTTCTAGTTGAGTAAAATTGATAAACCTATGGTTACCAGCAAACTATCTACTCGCCTGCCGCTCTCACGCGAAAGAATTCTTAATGTCGCTTTGGACTTGGCCGACACCAACGGCTTGGATTCCGTTTCAATGCGCCAAGTCGCACAAGGTTTGGGAGTGGAGGCGATGTCTCTCTATAAGCACGTCTCAAACAAAGAAGATCTTTTGGATGGGATCGTGGAATTGGTTGTTGCCGAAATGAGTCTCCCGTCACCTAGCGCAGCATGGAAAGATGCTTTGAGAGAGCGCGCCTATACCGTGCGCAAAACACTAAATTCCCACCCCTGGGCGGCCAATCTTATTGAGTCAAGAAGCAGCATTGGTCCAATGCGATTGAGGCATAACGACAGCATGATTGGGATATTGAGGAAAGCGGGGTTTTCAATCGAACTTGCATTTCATTCGATGATCGCACTCACTAGTTATGTTTATGGTTTTGTGATTTTGGAAGAGGGGAACAAGTTAAAGGGGCGGCCGAAAGATATTGGAAATTTGCAGAACGTAATTCATCCTTCTGAATATCCGTATATTTTTGAGATGATAAATTTTGCGTATTCGAAGAAAGATCAAAATTCAGGAACTAGCGATATTTCGGAGGAGGGGAGTTTTGCTGATTTTGAATTTGGATTGAACCAGCTGCTCGATGGATTCGAAAGAGTCCTAAAATAACGAATCAAACGACCGCGACTATCAGGCCGCTTGCAACACGCCATCCACCAGCTTCAACTGGCGTTGCATCTTGTTTGCCAGTTCGAGGTCGTGGGTGACGATGATGAAGCTGGTGTTGAGTTTGGCGTTGAGGGTCTGCATCAAGTCGAACAGGGCGAGGGCGCTGTTGCGATCTAGATTACCGGTCGGTTCATCAGCCAGTACGCAGGCAGGTTGTGTCACCAGTGCGCGTGCGACCGCAACACGTTGGCGTTCACCGCCCGAGAGCTCTGCAGGCAGGTGGCGTAATCGTTGTGCGAGGCCGACCTGTTCCAACATCGCTGCAGCTTGCGGGTGCGCTTCGGCAGGTTTCATGCCGCGAATCAACAAAGGCATGGCGACGTTCTCCAGCGCGGTGAATTCGGCCAGCAGATGATGGAATTGATAGACGAAGCCGAGTGACTTGTTTCGTAATTCGCCGCGTTGTGTCTCGTTCATCTTGGATACGTCTTGCCCGAGGATGCTCACGTTACCGCTGCTAAGTGTATCGAGTCCGCCGAGCAGATGAAGCAGAGTGCTTTTGCCCGAACCAGATGCGCCGACGATGGCGATGCGCTCCCCTTGAGCAACCTCAAGATTGACGCCCTTCAAAACTGTGACGCTCAAGTCGCCTTGCGAGTAGGTCTTATTTAAATCACGGCAGGAGATGACATTACTCATAGCGCAAAGCCTCCGCTGGTTGCACCTTGGAGGCGCGCCAGCTTGGATAGATCGTGGCGAACAAACTGATGAGGAAGGACATCCCCGCAACGATGAAAACATCCGCCTTTTGTAGATCAGAGGGCAGTTCGCTGATGTAGTAGAACTCTTTGGAGAGGAACTGCACTCCGAATAGGTGTTCGATGAATGGCACGATGGTGCCGATATTCAGCGCCAGCACCACGCCGCCCAACACACCTAATCCCATGCCGATGAGGCCGATCAACATACCTTGCACCATGAATATCTGCATGATGCTCTTGGGCGATGCGCCGAGTGTGCGCAGGATGGCGATATCGGCTTGTTTATCGGTGACGGCCATCACTAGCGTAGAGACGATGTTGAAAGCGGCGACCAGCACGATGAGTGAGAGGATGATGAACATCATCTTCTTCTCCATCGCGACGACGGCGAAGTAGTTGGCGTTCTGGCGTGTCCAGTCGGTGGCGTAGGTGTCCATCGGTAATTGTTTCTCTAACTCGCGTGCGACTTGAGGCGCGCGGTCGAGATCTTTCAAACTGCCGCTGATGCCACTCACTGATTCGCCCATGCGATAGAGCTTTTGCGCATCTTCAAGGTGGATGAGTGCGAGCGCATTGTCGTAAGGCGACATGCCGATTTCGAAGATGCCGACCACGTGGAATTGTTTCAATCGCGGCATCATGCCAGCGGGGGTGACTTGCCCTTGTGGGGTGATGAGCAGGATGGTCTCACCCACATGAGTTCCTAATGCGCGTGCTAGGTCGATACCCAGCACGATGTTGAATTCACCCGAGCGCAATTCATCCAAGTTGCCGCTCTTCATCTTATCGCCGAGTGCGGTGAGATTTTGTTCCGCGTCCGGCAAGATGCCTCTGACCATCACACCTTCTACGCGGTCGCTCACAGAAACCATGCCTTGGCCGTTCACAAAGGGGGCAGCGGCACGTACATCTGGGTGTTTCGCGACCGTATCCAATGTTGACTTCCAATCAGCCAATTGGCCGCCATCGCTGCTGATCTGCAAGTGCGGTGTGACACCGAGGATGCGCGCACGGATCTCTTTCTGGAAACCGTTCATCACCGATAACACGACGATCAAGGCCATCACGCCCAGTCCGATGCCTAACATAGAGATAAGCGAGATGAAGGAGATGAAATGGTTGCGGCGCTTGGCGCGGGTGTAGCGGAGGCCGATGAAGAGTTCGTAAGGTTGCAAAATGGTTTGGTTTCGTTTCAGAGACGGGCGCTAGTTTGCCACAAGAGTGCTTAATCCGTATTCACCACGCATTTTTGAGTCATTAATCTAGAGTTGATTTTTGGATAAGGTTTAGTCAGGCGATAACTGTTTGACGCTATGTGCCCCCACTCCCATAATCGCCCCCATCATTTTTTGATGGAGCTCATCATGACTACTATCCGCCAGCAAGATTTCATCGATAGCATCGCCGACTCGTTGCAATTCATCTCCTACTACCATCCGCAAGACTATATCCAAGCATTGGCAGCCGCTTACAAGCGCGAGGAATCGCCCGCCGCCAAGGATGCAATGGCGCAGATACTGACTAACTCGCGTATGTGTGCCTTGGGAAAACGCCCTATCTGCCAAGACACGGGCATCGTGGTGGCTTTTGTGCGGGTGGGCATGGATGTGCGCTGGGCGGATGCGACGATGAGCATCACCGAGATGGTGAACGCTGGCGTGCGCAAAGGTTATCTGATGCCTGACAACGTACTGCGCGCTTCGGTGGTGGCTGACCCCGCCGGACGCCGTAAGAACACGGGAGATAACTCACCTGCTGTGGTGCATTTCGAGTTGGTGCCGGGCGATAAGGTGGATGTGCGTATCGCGGCCAAGGGCGGTGGTTCGGAGAATAAATCCAAGATGGCGATGCTCAACCCGAGCGACGACATCGTGGAGTGGGTAGTCAATCAATTGCCGGGGATGGGGGCGGGGTGGTGTCCTCCTGGCATGTTGGGCATTGGCATCGGCGGCACGGCAGAGAAGTCGGTGCTGTTGGCGAAAGAAGCGCTGATGGAAGACATCGACATGACCGAACTCAAAGCGCGTGGTGCGAAGAATCGTATCGAAGAGTTGCGTATCGAGATATTCGACAAGGTGAATGCGCTGGGCATAGGCGCACAAGGCTTGGGCGGATTGACCACGGTGTTGGATGTGAAGATATTGGATTACCCCACGCACGCGGCTTCCAAACCTGTCGCCATCATCCCCAACTGCGCAGCTACAAGGCATGCGCATTTCGAGTTGGATGGTAGCGGGGTGGCGACCTTCACGCCGCCCAAGATTGAGGACTATCCCGATGTGCATTGGAAAGCATCGCCCGATGCGCGTCGCGTGAACCTAGATACCGTCACTCGTGACGACATCAAACAGTGGCAACCGGGAGAGACTTTATTGCTCTCTGGCAAGTTGTTGACTGGGCGCGATGCCGCGCACAAACGCATCGTCGATATGCTGGCGAAAGGCGAGAAGTTGCCAGTGGATTTCAGCGGACGCTTCATCTACTACGTCGGCCCCGTCGATCCCGTGCGCGACGAAGTTGTCGGCCCTGCCGGTCCCACCACTGCGACACGTATGGATAAATTCACCGAGACCATGCTGGCGCAGACCGGACTCATCGGCATGGTCGGTAAAGCCGAGCGCGGCAAAGCAGGACTTGAAGCCATCAAGAAACATGAAGCGGTGTACCTCATGGCAGTGGGTGGCGCGGCCTATCTGGTGTCCAAGGCCATTAAACAATCACGGGTGCTGGCCTTTGCCGATCTGGGGATGGAGGCGATCTACGAGTTCGAAGTTGAAGATATGCCGGTGACGGTGGCGGTAGATACGCAGGGCAGATCGGTGCATGAGACGGGGCCGAGGGAGTGGCAGGGGAGAATTGCGGGGATTAAGGTGAAGGTGGTGTGATAGGGTATGAGTGGCTACCTGATAAAAATTTATTCTCTCAAGATGCGAGTTTTGTCTAGCCTGTTTTGGGCTTCAATAACTTTGTTTATTTCTGGATGTTCGAGTGATATTGGTGTCAGCGATGTTCAATTCGGTACATTTTCTGTAGGTGCAAGTTCGGTTACTTTTCGAGCGGAGAGTTCACTTTCTAGGGAAAGTCAGCCCATTTTTGGTTGGGCATTTTCGATGAAAAATCCGCCTCAAAAGTTCATCATCCGCGAAGTGGTTGAAGGACCTGCGGGCACGATATGGGAATCACCACCTAACTCTCCAGAGGTGCAGGTGACCGATGGGGGGCGAACTGCTCTAGTAACAAGAACAATCTCAAGGCCCAATTCGCCATTTATTTTTCACCATTGGTCTATTTCAAGTTCGGATCCAATTGGAAAGTACAAGGCAATTCTCTATATCGATGGCGAGGTGATTCGTCATGTTGATTTCGAAGTTGCTAACTAGCTAGCATTAGAAGAAATATTGCGCCGAATGGATTCAAAGCAACTTTGTCGGGCCACCCCTGACGACGTTGGTTGTAAATTTACAAACCTGTGGGCTACGCCCATCCTTCGATACAGCTTGCTTTGCAAGGCACTCAGGACGAACGGAATAGAGAGCTCAACCATAATGGCCTTGGCGGTTGGACATCCTTCCATAGATTTATCCCGCCTTTTCGACTATCATGCCGCCCTGTTTGGGTAGTACAGAATTTACGAATTGGCGGGTCTCCCCGCATTGCACTTTGGTGAACCTGGTCAGGTCCGGAAGGAAGCAGCCACAGCCAAGCGGTGCAAGTGCCGGGGGTAAGGCTCGCCTCCTTTTTTGTTCGAGGGTGTTGCGCTCGATGGGTCAAATGGTTGGGCGAAGGGTGATATGTCAGCGACTTCAGTATTAGCACGCAAATGGCGTCCCAAGAACTTCGCTCAATTGGCGGGGCAGGAGCACGTCGTTCAGGCATTGACCAATGCGCTCACTCAGAACCGTCTTCACCATGCTTATCTCTTTACTGGCACGCGCGGCGTGGGCAAAACCACCATCGCGCGTATCTTCGCCAAATCTCTGAATTGTGAATCTGGTATCACCGCTGAGCCGTGTGGTGTGTGTAGTGCCTGTACCGAGATCGACAGCGGACGTTTCGTTGATTTGATTGAGCTGGATGCGGCATCGAACACGCAGGTCGATAATATGCGCGAGTTGTTGGAAAGTGCGCTGTATGCACCCTCCAGCGGACGTTTCAAGGTTTACATCATCGACGAAGTGCACATGCTGTCGAAATCGGCCTTCAACGCGATGTTGAAGACGCTGGAAGAGCCGCCCGCGCATGTGAAATTCATCCTCGCCACCACTGACCCACAGAAGATTCCCGTCACGGTGTTGTCGCGTTGCTTGCAGTTCAATCTGAAGCAGATGCCGCCTGCATTGATCTTGTCGCATCTGCAGTACGTGTTGGGGCAAGAGAATATTCCCTATGAGAACGGCGCGCTTAATCTGGTGGCGCGCGCGGCGCAGGGCAGTATGCGCGATGCCTTGAGCTTGATGGATCAAGCTATCGCGTATTCCTCGGGTAAGGTGGACGAATCATTGGTGCGCACCATGCTGGGGGCCATCGACCAAGGTTATCTGTTCGACTTGTTGCAATTGTTACGTGCGGGTGATGGTGCAGGGCTGTTGCGCATCGCTGATGACATGGCGATTCGCAGTATCGCGTTCGAGGCGGCCTTGCAAGACTTGGCGACGTTGTTGCACCGCATCGCGTTGGCACAAACCATTCCGCAAGCGATCGCCGATGACGAGCCAGAGCGTGCGCGTTTGATGGAATTGGCGCAGCAGTTCACGCCTGAAGAGATACAACTGAACTATCAGATCGCAATCCATGGGCGCGCTGAGATCGACTTGGCGCCGGATGAATATGCGGGTTTCACCATGACGCTGTTGCGCATGCTGGCTTTTGCGACTCAGGCTTCGACGGCCAGTGCGGGGCAAGCTGCACCACGCAGTGTGCCAGCCAGACCGATTGCACCTGCGGCAGCGCCTAGCGCCGTGAAACATGTTGTTGCAGAACCTGTTCCCGTGCAGCAGGTGGCTCCTGTTAGAAGTGTGCCGAACGTTGTTGATCTGGATTGGAATACCTTGCTGTCGCAACTCAATTTGCAAGGGATGGCTAAAGAATTGGCGAAGAATTGTGTGCTTGCCAGCTTTGAAGATGGACGCATGGTGCTCAATTTAGCGCCGCAGTTCAAACACATGCAGAGCAACAAGATGGCGCAAGACAAGTTGCAATCGACCTTGAGTGACTACTTCGCTAAGCCTTTGCGCTTGGTGGTCGAGTTGGGGGCGAGCAAGGATGTCGCCACACCTGCGGCAGTCGAACAGCAGATTAAGCAGACGCGCCAACAGCAGGCGGAAGAGGCCATTAAGCAAGATATTTTTGTAAGGGAAGCTCAGGAAAAATTGGGCGCACAATTGATCGAAGGGTCGATACGACCCGTGTAACTGGAGGAAGTGGAAATGATGAAGGGCGGATTGGGTGGCTTGATGAAACAAGCACAACAGATGCAAGCCAATATGAAGAAGGCGCAAGATGAGCTAGCGACCATTGAGGTGGAAGGTCAGTCTGGATCTGGTATGGTTAAAGTGGTCATGACCTGTGCACACGAGGTGCGTCGTGTGAGCTTGGATCAAAGCGTGATGGACGACAAAGAGATGTTGGAAGATTTGATCGTCGCTGCCTTTAGCGATGCCAACAAAAAGGCTGCGGATACGACTCAAAAACGCATGAGCGGCTTTACCGCTCAATTGCCACCAGGAATGAGCCTGCCATTTTGATCAAATCTCCTTCCAGTCTGGAAGAACTGATCAGTGCATTGCGCTGTCTGCCGGGCGTTGGCCCCAAGTCTGCTCAGCGCATGGCGTATCACCTATTGCAGCGAGATCGGCAGGGAGCATTACATCTCTCTCATTCACTTAAGCATGCGGTAGAGAGTGTCAAACATTGCGCTAAATGTAACAATTTCTCCGAAGAGGACATCTGCTCATTGTGCAGCTCGGGGCGACGTGAAAACGATTTGCTTTGTGTGGTGGAGATGCCGGCCGATTTGCTGATGATGGAGCAGGCGCAGTGTTATCGGGGTATGTATTTTGTATTGATGGGGCGATTGTCGCCCCTAGATGGAATTGGTGCTAAAGGATTGCCGTTTGAACATTTGTTGAAGCGGGCCCAAGAGTTGAAATGTGAGGTTATTTTGGCCACTAATTTCACGGTCGAGGGGGAGGCAACAGCTCATTATCTAGCTACTTTACTGCGTTCTCATGGGGTCTCTGTTTCTAGGATAGCTCGTGGGTTGCCTGTTGGTGGTGAGTTGGAGAATGTGGATAGCGGGACCTTGGCACAAGCAGTGCTGGAAAGACGGGCGGTAGTGGAATGACTGAAAAAATAGAAGCAAATCCATTAGGTGAAAGACTTCAGAAAGTGTTAGCCCAGGCAGGAGTAGGCTCTCGCCGTGAGATGGAGGAGTGGATCAGCGCTGGGCGAGTGACGGTTAATGGGGCAGTAGCAACGCTTGGTGTACGTGTTGCTGATGGGGATAAGGTTCAAGTTGATGGTCGTATGATTCGCCTGAATTTGGAGGCGGAGCAGGCAATGCCTCGAATCTTGATTTATCACAAGCAAGAAGGCGAGATAGTTAGTCGAGATGATCCCAACGGTCGTGCTAATGTATTTGATAGCTTGCCGAAGTTGCGTGGGCAAAAGTGGATCGCGATTGGGCGCTTGGATTTTAATACCAGTGGCTTGTTGATTTTTACAACATCGGGAGAGTTAGCTAATCGTTTGATGCATCCTCGGTTCGAGGTTGAGCGTGAATATGCCGTGCGAGTCCAAGGGGTGCTGTCTACGGAGCAGATGCGCAAGATGACGGGAGAGGGGATTGAGTTGGAAGATGGCCCCGTTCATTTTGAACAATTGACTGATGAGGGTGGAGAGGGGTTTAACCATTGGTATCGACTTGTGCTAAAAGAAGGACGTAATCGTGTCGTGCGACGTACTTTTGAAGCACTGGAGTTACCTGTGAGCCGATTGATGCGCGTTCGTTTTGGCATGATTAACCTGCCGTCACGTATCAAGAGAGGGATGATGACTGAATTGGGTGAGAATGAAGTTCGTGCCGTGCTCGAATGGGTCGGTTTGCCGACGGGCTATGTAAAGCAAGTTTCTAACGATGGACGGCAGGAAAAACTCACTCGTGTGCGTCCGAGGAAAAATGAACTGGCGAGAAAGCCTGATAATCGTTAGAATTCGTGGGCTTAAAAAGGTTTTTTGTGGCGTTTTGTAAGTCAGGTGCGGTTAATGGAACAGCGAAATAATAAGACCATCATTTGCAGCGTATTTTTCTTGGATATTGTTGAATATTCTAAGAAATCTGTCGCGGGTCAAATTTCGCTGAAAGAGCGATTTAATGCATTTCTTTCCATCGCTATTCGGGATGTGCCCGTTAGTGATCGTATTATTTTAGATACGGGCGATGGCGCAGCGATTAGTTTTTTAGGCGATATTGAAGATGCATTGAAAGCTGCATTGAGCATGCGAAGCAGTTTGCTGGGCGAGGGCGTGCGCATGGAGCCCACTCTGCTAGTGCGCATGGGCGTTAATTTGGGCCCAGTTCGGCTAGTTAAAGACATTAATGGTCAGCCCAATATTGTGGGTGATGGTATTAATGTGGCTCAGCGAGTGATGGGTTTTGCAGATCCGGGGCAAATTCTTGTTTCTCGCTCGTATTACGATGCCGTTTCTCGTTTATCGCAAGAATATGCGGGTATGTTCCATTACCAAGGGTCGCGTACTGACAAGCATGTGCGTGAGCACGAGGTGTATGCAATTGGTTATCCTGGCGACTTTACTTCTACCCAGCGTAGCTTTGCGCTTAAAGAAGCGATTGGGAATACCGCTGGAATGGAGCGTGCATTTGCAACAGTAAAAATATATTGGGATGACTTTATAAAAAATGCTGCGTTGCTTGAGCGTCGCACTATTGATTTGTTTCAGAAAGCCCCCCAGTCACAACAGCTGGCCTTTGTTGGTGTTACTGCAGTGCTATTGATTTCGATGATTTGGGGAATATACAAGCTGGCACATCGCGTTGAGCCAAAACCAACTAAGCAGGTGGTTGTAGCTACTCAGCCTTTGCCCGCTCCAGCAAATCCAAGATCGTCTGTTTTGTCCGCTCCGGCAAGTCCAAGATCGTCTGCCTTGCCAATTCCTGCAAGTGCTATTGCTGGTGCACCAGCGGTTGTCGTGCCAGAGAAGAAAATTCAAGGTGTTAAGCAGAGCGACCGTGTTCGTACGCTTGCAGAAACCACAGGTGGCCCAGCTGTTCTGAATTTGTCAGTTCAGCCTTGGGGAGAAGTTTATATGGACGGCAAGTTGCAGGGGGTAAGCCCTCCGTTGCTGGAGTTACAGGTGGTTTCTGGCACACATAAGGTGGAAATTCGGAACTCAAGTTTCCCTGTCTATATTGAGGTTGTGAAAGCAAAGCCTGGCGCCAAAATAAAAATACAGCATAGCTTTAAATAAGTTTCGAATAGGAGAGTTCAGATGTTTGTGCGTTGGATAGCATTGGTCTTCAGTGCGCTGCTCTTTACAGGATGTACGTTTGTGAGTACATGTGATGATGGCGGTGGCGGAATTAGGCTTTTTGGCAAAGATCGGATAGATCAAAAAATTGAGTCAGGTGTTAAAGCATATGAAGAAGGGAATTATGTAACTGCTTCTCTTGATTTTGAGTCTGTTCTCTCTACGCCATCAGCGAGTAGCGCTCAGAAAGTTCGAGCTTATAAATATATGGCTTTTATAAGTTGTATATCTTCTAAAGAAAAGAGTTGCAGAGATAATTTTCGCAATATCTTTGAAATCAATCCTGATTTCAATTTGTCTGCAGCGGAAGTTGGGCATCCTACTTGGGGGCCAATATTTCAGAGCGAGAAAATCAAGGCCAATAAGTAATAGAGGCAAACGGTACGAACTATGATTAGTCAGCTAGGGCGCTATCAAGTAATTAGTGAGCTTGGCCAAGGGGCGATGGGTGTCGTCTATAAAGCTAAAGATCCACTTATAGATCGCGAAGTTGCGATTAAGACGATCAATCTTAGCTTGGCTCAGGAAGAGAGAGAAGAGTACGAGGCTCGTTTCTATCAAGAAGCTAAAGCGGCAGGTCGCTTAAGTCACCCCAATATTGTCACTATCTACGATGTGGGTCGGACAGATGACATTGCTTATATTGCGATGGAATATTTGCATGGGCGTGAGTTAAGAGATGTACTGAACGACAATAAACTTCTTCCAGTGGGGCAGGTGATAGATATCATTGCGCAAGTTGCGCTGGGATTATCATATGCCCATGAGCATGGCATTGTTCATCGCGATATTAAACCCTCAAACGTGATGGTGATTCGAGACGGTCACGCCAAGATTACAGACTTTGGTATTGCGCGCATGGCTTCTGCAGCCGTACGAACTCAGACTGGTATGGTGTTGGGTTCACCTAAATATATGTCGCCAGAGCAAGTAATGGGTAAGCAAACTGATCAAAGATCGGATATTTTCTCATTAGGTGTGATGCTGTATGAGATGTTGACAGGGCAAGCTCCCTTCATGGGGGAAAATGTTAATGCGATCATGTATCAAACATTGAATGCCACCCCCATTTCGCCAAGCACAGTAAATGGCAATGTCCCCGAGATGTTGAACTTTATTGTGGCTAAAGCGCTGGCAAAATCGTTGGATTCTAGATATCAAAATGCACGTGATTTTGCGAATGATTTGCGTGCATGCCGAGATGCTTTGCCTCGAGTTAATGAGTCCACTATACAACCTCATTCATCTTTTGAAGTTAAGAGCAATCTGGATGAGAGCATAACTTTAAGCGGTGCGGCTGGTGAAGACTCCAGTCAGGTATCGGCTTTGGGTTTATCAACCTCGTTTGATTCAATGGAAGCGACTATGCGGCTGGCCGCTATGACGGCAAGTGAGGATGATGTAGAAGAGCTGTCCAAGACTTTTCGTATGGCGCGCCCAAGCTTGGATGAAATCAATCAAGCGGGAGTTAATGTTCGAGTTCAGGCAGGTGCGAAAGCGTCTCATCTTTCCCGGACTAACTCACCCCATCATCGGACGACGAGGGGAGGATATTTTTTGATAGCGATCCTGGCGCTTGTTGTTATTGGGCTGGTTTCAACCATTATTTTTTGACGGGGATACGCACGGGTGAGTGCAAGTCTGCAGAAACATTATAGGTTGAGTCCTTCCCGAAATTTATCCGTCTTCATTCTGCTCGGCCTAATACTTATCTCGTTAAGCTTCCTTAACTGGTCAATTAGCTTTCAGTGGCTGATATTGATAGACCTTTTCAGTGTATTTTTCTGTGGGTTTATTTTTTTTAGAGATGCGCGGTTGAGTTTGGGTATTTCCTGTGTCGCATTTCGACTAGAAGAGCACTCAGCTGTTACGATGATGCTGCGTGACGGTACACATAGGTCGGGCAAAACAATGTCTAGTAGCGTAATTTTGTCATCGCTAATATTGTTAAATATTCGACAAGATGACGGGCGCCTTCGTAGCTTGATTTTATTGAAAGACTGTATGAGTGGGCACAGCTTCCGACATTTAAGAGTCGCGCTTAGGTGGGAAGGATAAGCTAAGTCTTTGGTTGCAATATAGTAGGTATTGCATTCGGAAGTGTGGTTGGATAATCCTTGCTGAAGTGTAGGCCTCTGCTTTCATGTCGTGAGAGTGCACTTTGTACTATAAGGTCGGCAGTTTGTACTAGGTTTCTTAACTCAAGTAGATCTGATGTTACATGGAAGTTTCGATAATATTCATTGATTTCTTCATGTAACAATTTAATTCGATGATGTGCCCTTTGCAGGCGTTTCGTGGTGCGGACAATGCCAACGTAGTCCCACATGAAGCGGCGTAACTCATCCCAGTTGTGGGAAATGACCACTAGTTCATCAGCATCCGTTACTCGACTTTCATCCCAGTTGGGTAGAGGGGGGATTGCGTGCATGGATTTGTGCAAAATATCTTTCGATGCAGAATCTGCGAAAACTAAGCACTCTAGTAATGAGTTGCTTGCTAAGCGATTGGCTCCATGTAGCCCTGTGCTTGCTGTTTCACCAATTGCATATAAATCCGGTATGTCTGTGCGGGCATTCAAGTCAGTCATTAAACCGCCACAAGTAAAATGCATAGCAGGTACGACAGGGATGGGTTGCTTTGCTATATCAATGCCAAGCGCGAGACAGCGTGCATGAATTGTTGGGAAATGTTCGCGCAAAAATGATTCAGATTGGTGTGATATGTCTAGGTAGACACAATCTAGTCCACGTTTTTTCATTTCGTAGTCAATGGCTCTGGCGACAACATCGCGAGGGGCTAATTCACCTCGTTCATCGTGCCAAGGCATGAAACGAGTGCCATCGGGAAGCTTCAATAATCCCCCCTCGCCCCGAACAGCTTCGCTGATTAAAAATGATTTTGCATGGGGGTGATATAAGCAGGTCGGGTGGAATTGCATGAATTCCATGTTTGATACTCGGCACCCAGCACGCCATCCCATAGCGATACCATCTCCTGTTGCTGTGTCTGGATTCGTTGTGTAAAGATAGACCTTACCCGCACCTCCCGTGGTCAGAACGGTGTTATTTGCGGCTACTGTGAGAACGTCTCCTGTGGTTGAGTTGAGTATGTATGCACCTAGGCAACGTTGCTCGCTAAGGCCAAGTTTTTTAGCAGTAATTAAGTCAACAGCAATATGATTTTCTAGCACAGTGATGTTGGGGTGCGAGAGAACTTTTTCAGAAAGTGTTTGTTGAACAGCTTTCCCTGTTGCATCGGCTGCGTGAATGATACGTCGGTGGCTGTGGCCGCCCTCACGTGTTAAATGAAACTCTCCAGTTCCATTTTCTTCCTTGGAAAAAGGTACACCTTGGTCAATCAACCAGCGAACTGCATTCGCACCTTGCTCAACAACAAATCGAGTAGTTACTGGATCGCATAAGCCGGCCCCAGCTTTTTGAGTGTCCTGAATGTGGTCGGCTAGGCTGTCATCAGGACTTTGTACGGCTGCAATTCCTCCTTGAGCCCATGCGCTGGCACCATCCAAAAGTAATTTTTTTGTGGCAATGCCGATCTTTTGCTTGTCCGCAAGCTTGAGTGCCAGAGAAAGTCCAGCTAAACCGCTACCGATGATGAGCGTGTCAAAGTGCACGACGTTATTTGGATTAGAACTTAACATTGGTGTGACTATAGCAAATTCAGATAGGAAGTTAGTTCCAATAAGTTGTGAAATGAACTAATTTTTTATAGCGTTGTCCATTCGTGCGTTACGGTCAATGCTGACGATATGTAACCGTCCGGTTATACTGACAAGCTATGTATGGTAGCTCAATATCTATAAAAACCGGGAATCGGAATGGGTGACAGGGAGGTCGATCAACAGCTGGTAGAACGTGCGCAGCGCGGCGATAAGCACGCGTTCGAGTTGCTCGTGGTCAAATACCAGCGCCGTTTAGGGAGGTTGATCTCGCGTTTTGTGCGTAATGCAGCGGAGGCTGAAGATTTAGCGCAGGAGGCGTTTATTAAGGCCTATCGAGCATTGCCTGCGTTTCGCGGTGATAGCGCGTTCTATACGTGGTTGTATCGCATTGGGATTAATACGGCCAAGAATCATTTGTTGGCTCAGGGGAGAAAAGCCCCCACTAGTACGCCATACGACTCTGATGAGGCTGAAGATTTTGAGGATGCTTCGTTGTTACACGAGGTTGCTACGCCAGAAAATGAATTGATGAGTAAGCAGGTGGTTGATGTTGTGAATGCTTCTTTACAACAACTACCAGAAGATTTACGTACTGCATTGACATTGCGGGAGATAGAAGGTTTGAGTTATGAAGAGATCGCGGCAGTAATGAATTGCCCGATTGGAACAGTTAGATCACGCATATTTAGGGCGCGTGAAGTGGTCGCAACAAACCTGCGACCCTTGTTAGGAACAAGCGACGATAAGAGGTGGTGAAGATGAAACAAGAGATATCTGTATTGATGGATGGTGAAATGTTTGAGGATGATGCGGAAGCATTCTTAGATAAATTGAAACGACATCCAGAGGCTCGCGCAGATTGGGCGACTTACCATTTGATTGGAGATGCTTTACGTCAGCCCGATCATGTTCACCGAGATTTAAGCGCTTCTTTTAGAGAGCGTTTGCAAGCTGAACCTACCGTTTTGGCACCCCGTAGTCGCCAACCTCAGAAGATCAAACAGTACGCATTCTCAGTTGCTGCATCAATCATGGCGCTGTCGATTGTGGCGTGGATGTCAATGCAAATTAACACTGAACCGACACCTCAAATGGCTTCAGTACAGAACAGCAGTTCGATTCGCCCCGCATCTTTTCAATCAAATGATTATTTGATGGCCCACCAAGAAGTATCCCCTAGTGCTGATGTGCAGGGCGCTGCTACATACATACATACAGTTGCGGAAAAAGAGTGAATTTCACATCTCTAAAATTCACTAGTCTCCTTTTGTTACTCCAGTTGTTGGGAGGGGTGGCGCTTGCCGATCCTTTACTGGAAGATTCTGACTGGCTGAAGACTATGGCGTTTGCTGCGCATCAGACGAACTATAGTGGCGTATTTGTCTATCAGTCTGGCGGTCGTGTTGAAACATCTCGTATTACTCATATCTCAGATAAGGATGGTGAGCACGAGCGCTTGGAAGGGCTGGATGGGCTTAGGCGCGAAGTCATACGTAACAATGACAACGTATGGCTTTATGTGGGAGGCAAAAAGGTGCGGGTTGAAAAAAGGCGCTCGCAACGCACTTTCCCCGCGCTGTTGCCGGAGCAAATTCAATCGCTGAAAGACAACTACCAGATTTCTCAGGGAGAGGAAGATAGGGTCGCGGATTATCACGCGCATACTTTGATTTTCCAACCTAAAGATAAGCTGAGATACACGCGAAAAATGTGGGCTCATAGTCAGTCTGGTTTGTTATTGAAAGCAGTTGTACAGGATGAGCATGGTGGCATTATTGAAGAGTATTCTTTTTCACAATTAACGATTGGGGATAAGGACATAGATCGAAAATGGATTAAGCAAGATCAAATTTTGCCAAATTCAAAATCGATTGAGGTACCTAATGTTGCCCAAAAATTAGCGACAACAAGTTTTTGGCAGGTTGATTTCTTGCCGTCAGGATTTAGAAAAGTCCTTGAAATTAACCGCACTCTTGCTGAGAAGAACAACTCGGTTGTGCATATGGTGTACTCGGATGGCTTGTCAGGTATATCCGTGTTTATTGAAAAAGCTACGGGTGCTAAAAATGTAACGGGTTTGTCAGGGCGTGGAGCTATACACATGTACAACCGACTAGCTGGTGACAATTTAATCACGGTAGTTGGCGAGGTGCCTCCTCGGGTGGTTATTCAAGTAGCAGACTCCGTTAGGTTGGCGGGTGAATGAGTATGTTGGAAATGCGCGGTGTCATACTCAGTGTTAGCGGAAATAATGCAGAAATAAGTCCGCTGAATGGAGGCGGTTGCGGTCAATGTAGTAGCAAAAATGGCTGCGGTAGTGAGAAATTGTCAAAGGTGTTTTGCGGTAGTGAGCCTCGAAAGTTTGTTGTGAGCAATATGTTAGGTGCGAAAGTCGGCGATGAGGTTGTCGTTGCGCTTGAAGATGGTGGTCTGTTGAGAAGTGTCTTGCTGATGTATATGTTGCCGCTATTTACAATGATGGCCGGTGGTTTTATTGGGTCAAGTGTTGCAGGAAACCTGGTTACGCGTGATATCTGGTCAGCTGCTGCTGCGATGGCTGGATTGTTAATTGGATTTTTTTTGGTAAAAATTTTTCCTGAACGTCAATCACAAGTTGTTGTGCAATCAATTAGTTCCCCTTCGTAATTCTTAAATTCATTTGTGAGGATAACAATGCTTAAGCGAATAACAGCGTTTTTGTTAGCAGTCCTATTTTCGAATTTATCTTTAGCTAAAGAATTGCCTGATTTTACGGAGTTGGTGGAGAAGCAGGCATCGTCTGTAGTCAATGTGAGTACGACGCAGATTTTACAGACTCAACAGGCAATGCCTGGAATGCCGAATTTGCCAGATAACGATCCGTTAAATGAGTTCTTTAGGCGTTTTGGGCAAGTTGTTCCACAACAGCAAGAATCGCAATCATTGGGGTCTGGATTCATCATCAGCGGGGATGGTTACATATTAACTAACGCTCATGTGGTAGATCGAGCAGACAAAATCACGGTTCGTTTATCTGATAAGCGTGAATTTAAAGCTAAAGTGATTGGGGCGGATAAGCGTACTGATGTGGCTCTATTAAAAATTGAGGCGACGGGATTGCCTAAAGTCGTGTTGGGGAATCCTGATTTACTAAAAGTGGGGGAATGGGTGCTTGCTATAGGCTCTCCTTTTGGTTTTGATAGCAGTGTTACCGCAGGAATCGTCAGCGCAAAAGGTCGCTCATTACCACAAGAAAACTTCGTTCCATTTATTCAAACTGATGTTGCCATTAACCCAGGAAATTCAGGTGGCCCATTGTTTAATATGAATGGCGAGGTGGTGGGCATCAACTCTCAGATATACAGTCGTTCCGGCGGATATATGGGCCTGTCATTCTCTATCCCCATCAATGTGGCGATGGATGTGGTAAATCAACTGCGTAGCAGCGGCAAAGTGATACGTGGTCGTATCGGGGTCAATATTCAAGAAGTGACGCGTGAACTTGCCGATTCCTTTGGAATGGTTAAGCCATTAGGTGCATTGATCGCTGGCGTTGAAAAAGGTGGGCCGGCGGATAAAGCGGGAATAAAGCCAAGCGATGTTATTCTCAAATTTGATGGTAAGCAGATAGAAAAGTCCATAGATTTGCCGCGTATCGTGGCGGCAACTAAGCCGGGCACTAAGGTTCCCGTGCAGTTGTGGAGAAAAGGCGGGGTTTTGGAAGCCACGTTGTTGGTCGGAGAGATTTTGGAGGTTTCTGACAAGCAACGTCTATCTGGCAATAAAGAGCAAACGTCAAGCTATAACGTCAGCCGGCTTGGACTTACCTTGAGTGAACTGAATGATGCGCAAAAGGCTGAGCTTAAAGTTGAGGGGGGCTTGCTGGTTGAAGAAGCAAAAGGAGTTGCGGCTCAAGCCGAACTTCAACGCGGGGATGTAATTTTGCAAGTGGGCAATGTTGAGGTGCGAACGTTAGCTCAATTCAATGAAGTGATTAAAAAAGTAGAGCCAGGGCGCAATATTGCGCTATTGATTCGTCGAGATGGGAGCACTGTGTATATTCCGATTCGATTGGATGCTAAGTTATCGCAGTAAGCTCAGGCAACGTACCCCGTCAAAATCGGCTAGAATCCGCGCCTCGCGCAACCGCCGCTTTTGACGGGATAATTTACTTTGAACCCCATGCAGCATATACGTAACTTTTCAATTATTGCCCACATCGATCATGGCAAATCAACGCTTGCAGATCGAATCATTCACCTTTGTGGTGGCTTGTCAGACCGTGAGATGGAAGCTCAGGTTCTGGACTCGATGGATATCGAACGCGAGCGCGGGATCACCATCAAAGCTCAGACGGCGGCCTTATCTTACAAGGCTAGAGATGGGCAGATATACAACCTAAATCTCATCGATACGCCTGGGCATGTCGACTTCTCTTATGAAGTATCGCGTTCGCTTTCAGCCTGTGAAGGAGCGTTGTTAGTGGTTGATGCTTCTCAAGGTGTCGAAGCCCAAACAGTTGCTAACTGCTATACCGCGTTGGACTTGGGTGTGGAAGTTATTCCAGTATTGAATAAAATCGATCTGCCATCTGCGAATCCAGAAAATGCGATTGCAGAGATTGAAGATGTGATTGGCATCGATGCACAAGATGCGGTGCATTGTTCTGCAAAGACGGGGCTTGGGGTAGAAGACGTGCTGGAGTCTCTCATCCTTAAAGTACCGCCTCCCAAAGGAGATGTTACTGCACCTTTGCAGGCATTAATCGTTGACTCATGGTTTGATAATTACGTGGGTGTGGTGATGTTGCTGCGTATCGTGAACGGTACGCTCAAGCCAAAAGACAAGATACTGTTTATGGCTAATGGTGCTCAACATCTAACTGAGCATGTCGGTGTCTTTACTCCAAAATCCCAGCCACGCGATTCGTTGTCAGCAGGGCAGGTGGGTTTCGTTATCGCAGGTATCAAAGAGCTTAAAGATGCCAAAGTGGGTGACACCGTCACTACAGTGGTTCGTCCTGCGAGCAGTGCCTTGCCAGGCTTCAAAGAAGTTCAGCCACAGGTGTTTGCGGGCTTATTCCCCGTGGAATCCAATCAGTACGAAGCCTTGCGTGACTCATTAGAGAAGCTCAAGCTAAACGATTCTTCTTTGCAATACGAGCCTGAAGTATCTCAAGCGCTGGGGTTTGGTTTCCGTTGTGGGTTCCTAGGTTTGTTGCACATGGAAATTGTACAAGAGCGGTTGGAGCGTGAGTTCGATATGGACTTGATTACCACTGCGCCTACTGTTGTGTATGAGGTCGTGCAAAAGGATGGCACCGTGTTGACGGTCGACAATCCTTCAAAACTGCCGGATGTTTCAAAAATTGAAGAGATTCGCGAACCTATTGTTCACGTCAATCTGTATATGCCACAGGAATACGTTGGTGCTGTGATTACGTTGTGTACAGCTAAGCGTGGCGTACAGCTGGACATGAGCTACCACGGTAAGCAAGTGTTGTTGCAGTACGAGATGCCGATGGGGGAAATCGTATTGGATTTCTTTGATAAATTGAAATCTGTTTCGCGCGGTTATGCCTCGATGGATTATGAATTCAAAGAATACCGAACCGCAGATGTGGTGAAGGTTGATATGCTCATCAATAGCGAAAAAGTGGATGCTCTGTCCATTATCGTGCATCGAGCAAACAGCCAATATCGTGGACGTGAAGTGGCGGCCAAGATGCGTGAATTGATTCCACGCCAAATGTTCGATGTTGCGATTCAAGCCGCGATTGGAGCAAATATCATCTCGCGTGAGAACGTGAAGGCTTTGCGCAAGAACGTATTGGCAAAATGTTACGGTGGCGATATTTCGCGCAAAAAGAAACTGCTTGAGAAACAAAAGGCAGGTAAAAAACGCATGAAACAAGTGGGTAGCGTTGAAATTCCGCAGGAAGCATTCTTGGCGATTCTGCGTGTGGACGATAAGTGAGTTGATGAAAAAATGACGTTTGCGTTGATTATGGTTGTATTGCTATTGGTGACTGGGCTGATCTGGTTGCTAGATCACTTCGTCTTAAAGAAAGATCGTTCGGCATCCGTCGCTGAGCCATGGTGGGTGGAATATTCAAAGAGCTTTTTTCCCGTCATATTGGTGGTATTTTGCTTGCGATCATTCCTCGTAGAGCCGTTTAAGATCCCCTCTAGCTCAATGGTCCCAACCCTGCATGTTGGGGACTTTATCTTGGTTAATCGATACACCTATGGATTACGCCTTCCTATCGTGAATAAGAAGATCATTGAGGTAGGGCAACCCCAAAGGGGTGATGTCATGGTGTTCCACTATCCCAATGACCCTTCTGTCGATTACATCAAAAGAGTCATCGGCCTGCCGGGAGACACCTTGGTATATCGAGAAAAGAAATTGTGGTTGAACGGTGTCGAGCAAACAAAAAAACAAGGAGAGGATTACAACTTCTTGGAAAGTGGTTTGAATTTCGTGCACACAGAGCAATACCAAGAAAACTTTGGTGGCCGTAACCATGCAGTCTTGCTCAACCCAGAGATGCCATCTATACACTTGGCTAACGTAGATGCTTTCCCTCATCATGAGCTATGTAGCTATTCGGTGGAAGAAATGCGCTGCACAGTGCCTGATGGGCATTACTTCATGATGGGTGACAATCGTGACAACAGTCGAGATAGTCGATATTGGGGTTTTGTGCCAGATGAAATGATTGTTGGAAAAGCATTCTTTATTTGGATGAATTTTGGTGAGTTAGAACGCATTGGTTTATCGATTGATTAGCTGGTTTTTGCAAAGGAGATGAAGATGAATATGATTGCGCATCAACAACGGGGGGTAAGTTTTTTAGGCTTCCTCATGTTAGCGTTCGTATTGATTTTTGTAGCGATTATTGGCATGAAGATGGTGCCCGCTTATATTCATAGCGCGCAGATTGCACAGATATTCAAATCGATCTCCGATGATCCGACAATGCAAACTGCGGCGCTTTCGGAAATTAAAATGTCCTACTCCAAAAAAGCGAATATCAACTACATCAACGATATTACCTCAGAAGATATTGATATCGAAAAAGACGATGGACATCTGATTCTTCGTGCAGATTATGTCGTTAAAATTCCCTTGGTAGCCAACATCACACTATTGCTGGAATTTCACCCCAGCAGTGCTCAAGCTAATTGATGAAGCACACCGCACTAACTAAGCAGCTAGGCTATGTGTTTACGCAGCCAGCCTTATTGCAGCGTGCGCTGACACATCGTAGTTACAGCGCAGCGCACAACGAACGTTTGGAGTTTTTGGGCGACAGCGTTCTTAACTGTGCGATTGCCAAATATTTGTTTACGACGTTCCCTGAGATGCCTGAAGGCGAGTTATCTCGTCTGCGCTCTAATCTGGTCAATCAAAACACCTTAGCCAAATTGGCACAGAAAATCTCCATTGGCCCTGAACTGTTACTAGGTGAGGGTGAACTGAAGAGTGGTGGTGCGCTACGCCCCTCGATGTTAGCTGATGCGTTGGAGGCTATTTTTGGCGCAGTGATCTTGGATGCTGATTTTTCTGTCGCTGAAAAAGTGGTCTTAGGACTTTATGTTCCATTGATCGCGGAACTTGATTTGGCAGCTATGGGTAAAGATGCCAAAACGCAGCTTCAAGAGTATTTGCAAGGCCGAAAAATCGCGCTTCCACAATATAACGTTGTTGAAATCAAAGGAGAGGCACATGCGCAAACCTTTGTTGTTTCCTGTCACATCAGCAAGTTTGGAATAACTACTCAAGGTGAGGGCGCTAGTCGCCGTATTGCCGAACAAATCGCCGCTGAACGCGCCAATCAACTTATTAAAGAAAAAAAATGACCGAATCTCAAGATTATTACAGCGGTTTCATCGCCATCGTAGGCCGCCCTAACGTTGGCAAATCAACCTTGCTCAATCACCTGATTGGACAAAAGATCAGTATCACCTCTCGCAAAGCACAGACGACGCGTCACCGCATCACCGGTATTTTGACTCAGGATAAAACGCAATACGTTTTTGTCGATACGCCAGGTTTCCAGACACAGCATACAAATGCCCTTAATCGAGGCATGAATCGTGTCGTGACGAACAGTTTGCGTGAAGTGAACGTTGTCTTGTTTGTGCTTGAAGCGCGTCATTTCGATGAGCGTGATAAGCAAGTTTTGGAACTGTTGCCAAAAGATCGTCCGGTCATTCTGGTCATCAATAAAGCAGATCTGATGCAAGACAAGAACGAATTGTTGCCTTTCATTCAAGAGATCGCTGCATTGCGTCATTTTGCCGCCATCGTACCTGTGAGTGCGCGTCAAGATAAACATCTGGACACTTTGTTGGAGGCGATTCGTCCTTTCCTGCCGGAAGGCGAACATCTCTATGCAGAAGATGACATCACAGACCGTAACGAGCGCTTCTTAGCTGCCGAATTATTGCGCGAAAAAGTCTTCCGTTTTACTGGTGATGAACTTCCTTATTCTGTGAGCGTGATCATTGAGCAATTCCAAATGGAAGGCAAATTACGCCGTATCCATGCCGCCATCTTGGTAGATAAAGATGCCCACAAAGCGATGCTCATTGGGAGCAAAGGCGAGAAGCTAAAAGAAATCGCTACTCAAGCGCGTCTGGATATGGAAAAACTATTCGATGGAAAAGTATTTCTTGAAGTCTTCGTTAAAGTGCGTAGTGGATGGGCAGATAGCGCGCAAATGTTGAAGTCCTTGGGGTATGAGTAACGTAGCAAGCAAGCAGCGTATTCAGGATGAACCCGCTTTCGTCCTGCACAACTACCCGTTCCGTGAGACCAGCCTTGTTATAGAAATATTCAGTCGACGATACGGGCGTGTGCCATTGGTGGCGCGTGGCGCTAGGCGACCACGCTCAGTATTGCGTGGACTGTTAATGAGTTTTCAGCCACTCACCTTGAGTTGGTTTGGCAAGCATGAATTGCGCACCTTGCATGGCGCGGAATGGCAAGGTGGCCAACCGCAACTGCAGGGCACGGCATTATTGTGTGGTTTCTATCTTAACGAATTGATACTCAATTTGATGGCACGTGATGACCCTCACGCAAATTTGTTTGATTATTACCAGCAGACCTTACAACGTCTTGCCCAAGAAAAAGACCATGCGATTACCCTGCGTTGTTTTGAAAAGCACATGTTGCAAGAATTGGGATATGCACTGACCTTAGAGCATGAGGCTGGAACAGACAAACCCATCGTGCCCACACAAAGTTACCGCTATATACTTGAGCGAGGCGCCATACCCGAAACGCCGAACATCACACACGGTATGTCGATCTCGGGTAAGACGTTGTTGGATATGGCCGCAGATGATTATCGGGATGTGACTAGCGCCCGTCAAAGTAAACAACTGATACGCATGTTGCTGGACCATTATCTGGCCGGAAAGCCATTGCATACACGTGAATTGATGAGGGACTTACAGAAATTATGATCAAACTCGGACTTAACATCGACCACGTTGCCACCTTGCGCCAAGCGCGAGGTGCGCGTTACCCCAACCTCGTACGTGCCGCACTTGTTTGCGAAGAAGCAGGGGCAGACGCCATCACGATTCATCTGCGCGAAGATCGCCGCCACATCCAAGATGCGGATGTGGATGTGCTTCGCGGCATGCTGCAAACACGCATGAACCTTGAATGTGCAGTCACTGACGAAATGATCGATAACGCAGTTCGCGTGAAGCCACATGACATTTGCTTAGTCCCCGAGAAGCGTGAAGAACTGACAACAGAGGGCGGCTTGGATGTCATCAAACATTTTGCTGCAGTGCAACGCGCTACTCAACGCTGCACCGAGGCAGGCATTCGTGTTTCCCTCTTCATTGATGCAGATGAAAAGCAATTGGATGCTGCCAAAAAAGCAGGTGCACCCGTCGTAGAAATTCACACGGGAAAATATGCCGACGCCGATAGCGTCCCGACACGTGATGCAGAACTGGCGCGTATTCAACGCGCTGTTGCTTATGGCCATAGCATCGGCTTGCAAGTGAATGCGGGGCATGGTCTTCATTATCACAACGTACAAGCCATCGCTGCCATTCCCCATATCGCCGAACTGAACATCGGACATGCCATCGTCGCCGAGGCCGTATTTATCGGGCTGGAACAAGCCGTGAAAAAGATGAAGGCGCTTCTTGTTTCATGATCTTCGGCATCGGCACTGACATTGTTGCAGTGGCGCGCATTGAAGCCGCAGTGGCGCGGCACGGCATAACGTTTGCGCACAAGATATTAAGTGCCAGTGAGTTACTTGAATTTGCCACCACTACGCAAACTGCACGTTTTTTAGCCAAGCGTTTTGCGGCCAAAGAAGCGTTTGCGAAGGCTACAGGACAGGGGCTACGTCATCCCGTGACCATGCGCAATCTCACCGTCAGTCATGATGATTTAGGTAAGCCTATTTTCCTGTTTGATGCAGAACTCAAACAGCGTCTCGATGAATTAAACATCTCACACCACCATTTAAGTATCAGCGATGAGCGGGATACAGCGGTGGCCTTTGTGATTCTTGAAAGGAAAGATTGATGGGTAACGGACCAGTGATGTTGGACGTGTTAGGTAAGACGCTTACGCCTGAAGATGAGGCTCGCTTGCGTCATCCTCTGGTGGGTGGCGTCATTTTGTTTTCCCGTAACTATGAATCGCCCAGCCAGCTTGCTGAATTGACGGCGAGCATCCGTGCGCTACGTACGCCGCCTTTGTTGATATCAGTTGATCATGAAGGAGGGCGGGTACAGCGCTTCCGTACAGGTTTTACGCGTATCCCGCCCATGCGCGAACTGGGCAAGATATATGAACACTCGCCGAAAAAAGCCAAGCATCTGGCCCAACAAGTGGGTTATGTGATGGCATCTGAATTGCGTGCTTGTGGCGTCGATTTTAGTTTTACGCCCGTGCTGGACGTCGATTACGGTGCAAGTAGCGTGATTGGTGATCGCGCATTTCATACTGATCCCCACACTATTGCTGATTTGGCGCATAGCCTGTTGATGGGCTTGAAGCAAGGTGGTATGCCAACCGTCGGCAAGCATTTCCCGGGGCATGGTTACGTTTGTGCGGATTCGCACCTTGAGATTCCCGTGGATGAACGAAGCTATACCGACATTGAATTATGCGACCTCATCCCATTCCGTCAGATGGTGAATTTTGGACTGACTGCTGTGATGCCGGCACACGTGATCTATCCCAAAGTTGATCCACGTCCAGCTGGATTTTCCAAAATATGGTTGAAGGATATTTTGCGAGGCGAGTTGGGTTTCGAAGGGTGTATCTTCAGCGATGACCTCAGCATGGAAGGCGCCACAGTTGCGGGTGGGATCGTGCAACGAGCAGAAGCTTCATTGAATGCAGGGGCAGACATGGTGTTGGTGTGCAATAAACCTGAATCTGCGGATGAATTGCTCGCAGGGTTGAAATGGGACATGCCTGCGGCTAGCAAGCTACGTTTAGTCCAGATGCACGGCAAGCATCATCCCAAAACTTTATCTCAATTGCATGAAGACCCGGAATTCATCAAGGACCTACAAGACATCAGCAAGATCGGCGTCTCTGAGGGAGTTTTACCCTTGGTTTGATTGCCGCTGTGGTCGCACCTTACGGCCTGTAGAAATGCGATAATCCGAGCTGTCATACTTATCATTTTTAGCGCGTTACACTATGAGTGAATTCCAACTAAGTCTATTGAGTATTGGCGGCATCGTTGTCGTTCTAGTCTATGTCTATGGTCACTGGCAGCAGTGGCGTTATCGTCGACGTCTTAACAAAGACTACGAAACTCAGGCGGCGACAGTAAAGGCAATGGTCAAGCCAGCGCCTAACTCGCCCCAAGTTCCGCCTCAAGATATCGTTAAAGAAGCCTCACCCGTTAATCACTTCATCGCCGAGCCTGTCGAGATATTCTCCCAACTCGATGAAAAGTCAGATTTCATCGTAACCGTTCTGCCCAAATTCCCAATCAATGCAAACGCATTGGATGGATTCTGGCAACGCCGATTCGACTACGGAAAGACAGTGCATACCTTTGGTTGCAATGCGAATACAGGCGCTTGGGAGCGGCTCATCCCTGAAAGTAATGTTTCCTATAGCGAGATCAAGATCGGCTTGCAATTGGTTGATCGTAACGGGGCTATTACCGACACACGATTGTCTGACTTTCGCTCACTGTTGAGTGACATCGGCCGTAAATTGGATGCGGACATGATGTTGCCGCTGATTGAAGAAGCGCTATACAAAGCGATCGATCTAGATAAGTTTTGTGCTGATGTTGATCAGATCATCGGCATCAACATTTTGCCTAATGAAGCACGCACATTGTTTGCGAGCGAAGTTGCCAGTGCAGCTCAAACAGTCGGGATGACGTTACAAGCGGATGGCACGTTCCATCAGTTCGACGAAACAGGTGCGACGCTTTTTACACTAGGTATTTCGGACGGCACGCCATTCCAACATCACACCTTAGAGCAAGTACGCGTGGATAGTCTTACCTTGTTGCTCGACATCCCACGTGTAAATAAGCCTACACAGCGTTTTGACGAGATGACTAAGTTGGCTACTACCTTAGCGATCAACTTACGCGGAAGCCTAGTGGATGATCAGCGAGTTACGTTGACACAAACCGCGCTGGTGCAAATTCGCGCGCAGGTTGAATCGGTTGAACAGCGTATGCAGAAGGGCGGCGTATTGCCCGGCAGTCCACAGGCACTTCGGTTGTTCTCGTAAATGGATGCCGTACAGCGAATAGCGCAATTGCGCGTCGAACTTGAGCGTCACGGCTATAACTATTACGTACTCGATAATCCTACTATCCCTGATGCGGAATACGACAAGCTATTCCGCGAGCTTCAGTCACTGGAAACACAACACCCCGCATTACTTACACCGGATTCGCCTACCCAGCGTGTAGGCGGGAAAGTATTGGATGGTTTTGTGTCGGTACGTCATGCTGTCCCCATGTTGTCCATTCGTACCGAGACTGATACCGAATCTAGCGGTGCGGCCAATTTTGATACCCGTGTGCGCAATGCCTTGGATTCCCCCCCCGAACAGATTGAATATAACTGTGAACTCAAGTTTGACGGTTTAGCCATCAACTTGCGCTATGAGCGCGGACTATTGAAACAGGCGACCACGCGTGGTGACGGTGAAACCGGTGAGGATGTCACACAGAACATCCGCACCATCAAGACCATCCCCTTACGTTTGCAGGACTGCGAGGCGGAGGTGTTGGAGGTGCGTGGCGAAGCCTATATGTCACGTCGGCATTTCAACGCTTACAACGATAAACAGCGCGAGTTGGGCTTGGCTACCTTGGTCAATCCACGCAATGGCGCTGCTGGCACCATTCGCCAACTTGATCCTGCGCTGGCCGCTAAACGGCCACTGTCATTCTTTGCCTATGGCTTAGGTGAAGTAAAAGGCTGGACATTGCCGACCACTCACAGCGGCATATTGGACGCACTCGCCACGTTTGGATTGCCGGTGTGTGATGAACGTGTGGTCGCCCGTGGTGCTCAAGAATTGGTTTGCTTTCACCAACGCATTGCTGCTAAGCGAGACTCGCTTCCATTCGATATCGACGGCGTGGTGTACAAGGTCAACAGCCTAGCGTTACAAGCTGAGTTGGGCTTTGTCTCACGCGAACCGCGTTGGGCGGTGGCGCACAAATTCCCAGCGGAAGAACAACTCACCACCGTGCGCGACATCGAAATACAAGTTGGTCGTACAGGGAAACTCACGCCAGTTGCCAAACTTGAACCTGTGTTCGTGGGCGGCACGACAGTGAGTAATGCAACTTTGCATAATGAAGATGAAACTCGTCGGAAGGATGTTCGTATTGGTGATACGGTTATCGTTCGCCGAGCTGGAGATGTAATACCAGAAGTGGTTGGTGTTGTATTGAATGCACAGGAAGAACGAAATGAAGATGGAAGATTTAATCTATTTAATTTTGTAGAGGGTAAATGTCCCGTATGTCATAGCACTATTGTTCGAGAAGAAGCGGAGGCAGATTGGCGTTGCACAGGTGGCCTGTTTTGCGCCGCACAGCGCAAACAAGCCATCCTCCATTTTGCCGGACGCCGTGCGATGGATGTCGAAGGGCTAGGAGAAAAATTAGTAGAGCAGTTGGTGGACGAAAATATCATTCGTTCCTTGCCTGATTTATACCGTTTGGATTTACCAACCTTATCGGCGTTGGAGCGTATGGCCGATAAAAGTGCGCAGAACATCGTGGATGCGCTGGAAAAAAGTAAGCACACCACACTGCATCGTTTCTTGTTTTCTCTAGGCATTCGTCATGTGGGTGAGACAACTGCAAAAGATTTGGCGCGTCATTTTGGCAAGTTGGACAGCATCATGCAGGCCGATGTAGAACATTTGTTGACTGTGCCAGATGTGGGCCCTGTGGTGGCTCAGAGTTTGGTCGAATTTTTTCACGAGCCGCATAACATTGAAGTGGTGCAACAACTCCGAGCTTTAGGTGTGCAATGGGAAGAGCATGAAGGCATCAGCCATCAAGTGTTACCGTTGACGGGTAAGACCTACGTGCTGACGGGTACGCTTGCTAGCTTGAGTCGTGATGAGGCTAAATCTAGACTGGAAGCCTTGGGCGCCAAGGTGGCAGGTTCAGTATCAAAGAAAACGGACTGCGTGGTCGCGGGCACTGAAGCGGGTAGCAAGCTAGACAAAGCGCGTGAGTTGAACGTGCTGGTGTGGGATGAGGCGACCTTGCTGGCGAATCTGACTGAATGGGAGCGGACTTGATGTTGACCAATCAACAGGCCAAGACGATCTTGGCGGAAGCAGACCTACTTCACAGTGCGGAACAAGTACAAGCCGCCCTCAAGAAAGTGGCTGATGAAATCAATCGTACCTTGGCAGATCAGCACCCATTGGTGCTCTCGGTGATGGGTGGCGCAGTGATCTTCACAGGACAGTTGCTGCCGATGTTGGATTTTCCTTTGGACTTCGATTATCTACATGTCTCTCGCTACGGCAACGATAAGCAGGGGGGCGAGTTGCACTGGAAAGTTGCTCCGCGCGAAAACGTGAAGGGCAAAGTGGTGTTGGTGTTGGACGATATTCTTGATGAAGGCCATACCATGCAAGCCATCAAGCAACGTGTGATGGAATTAGGCGCGACAAAATTTTACTGCGCTGTGTTTGCAGACAAACTTCATGGCAAGGTAAAACCTATCCAAGCCGATTTTGTTGGCTTGGAATTAGCAGATCGTTTCGTCTTCGGTTTCGGAATGGATATTCACGGTGCGTGGCGTAATCTGCCCGCGATTTATGCGGTAAAGGAAAACTAATCATGCTGGCAATCATTGGCGGTACAGGTCTTAACCAACTTGGCAATCTCAAGATTACGCATCGGCAGGTGATGCGCACGCCGTATGGCGAACCCTCAGGCCCGATGACGTTTGGCACCATAAACGAACACGAAGTTATGTTCATCGCGCGTCACGGTTACGGCCACACCATCCCGCCGCATATGGTCAACTATCGCGCCAATCTGTGGGCATTGCGTGATCAAGGTGCGAAGCGCGTCATCGCTGTCGCATCGGTTGGTGGTATTCGCGCAGACCTTGTTCCGGGCACCTTGGTTGTGCCAGACCAACTCATCGACTACACCCATGGCAGATCATTTACTATTTTTGATGGCCGCGAGAACTCGGTTACGCATATCGATTTCACCTTGCCCTATACCGAATCATTACGCTGCCGCATCTTGGAGGCTGCAAAAAGTGCGGGCGAAGCGTGTCTCAACGGTGGCGTGTATGCCGTCACCCAAGGCCCTCGTTTGGAGACAGCGGCGGAAGTTGATCGTCTTGAACGAGACGGCGCAGATATGGTCGGCATGACGGGTATGCCGGAAGCCGCGTTGGCGCGTGAACTGGGCTTGGAATATGCCGCTATTACCGTCGTGGTGAACTATGCAGCTGGACGTGGTGCGAGTGTGAAAGCTATTCCGTTGGATGAGATTGGTACATTCGCTCAACCTGCGATGGCGCGTGTGCGCAAAATTTTGGAAGGCGTGGTAGAGCGCGATGGCATCTAAGCTCGTCCTTCGCATGGGAGATCCGCGCTTGTTGCAGCGCGCCGAACCCATCACTAATTTTGATAGCCCAGAACTGCGAGTCTTGCTGGCGGATATGCGCGACACCATGCACGAATTGGACGGTGTCGGTTTAGCTGCACCGCAGATCGGCGTCAGTTTGCGCGTGGTTATCTTTGAGGTGAATGCCAATCCGCGTTATCCCGATGCAGAGTCCGTACCACAAACTGTGCTGATCAATCCCATTATTACGCCCTTGTCAGACGAGATGGAGGAGGGGTGGGAAGGGTGCTTGAGCGTACCTGGCATGCGAGGACTAGTGCCGCGTTACACCCGTTTGCGCTATCAAGGACGCGATGAAAATGGTGCTGTGATTGATCGCACAGTCAGTGGATTTCATGCGCGTGTGGTGCAGCATGAATGTGACCATCTGGAAGGTGTCCTATATCCGATGCGAATACGCGACATGCGCAATTTCGGTTTCTCTGATGTATTGTTCCCCAACCAGAACGCGCAAGACGAATGATGAAAGAACAACTCTCAACAACGACACGCAACCTGCTGTGGTCTTTACTGGCAGCGATATTGGTGATGTTGGTTGGCACTATTGGCTATCGCTGGCTGGGAGGTGATCAATATTCTTGGTTGGATTGTTTCTACATGACCTTCATCACGGTTGCCACCATTGGTTATGGTGAGATCGTGGATGTCACGGATTATGAATACGGCAGGCTGTTCACCATCTTCATCGCACTCGCGGGAATGGGTATATTGGGCTATGCCCTATCGGCTGTGACAGCATTCATGCTGGAAGGCGAATTCAATGAAGTCAGGCGGAGAAAAAAAATGGAAAAGAAGATCGGGCAGTTGAAGGGACACTACATCGTGTGCGGCATGGGGCAGATCGGCAGTAATGTTGCGCACGAACTCGCCATTACGGGGCGACACTTTGTCATGGTGGATATGAACAAGGCCAATCTTGAACATTACGTTTCTCAGCATCCCGCCCAACTCTATGTGTTGGGGGACGCCACAGATAATGAAGTGTTATTGGCGGCGGGTATCAAACATGCTGTTGGCATCTTTGCCGTCGCGCACGAAGATAATCAGAACTTGGTTATCAGTTTGAGTGCAAAGCAACTCAATCCAGATGTGCGTGTCATTGCGCGTTGCCATGATATGAAGAACGTGGTCAAGATCAAGAGTGCGGGGGCGGACGAAATCGTCTCACCAGACTTTACAGGCGGTGTGCGCATGGTCTCAGCCATGGTAAGTCCGAACGTTGCAGGCTTTATCGATGAAATTACCAAAGCAGAAGGTGACCTGCGGATGGAAGAATTTATTATCCCAGGACGTTTTCATGGAAAGCCTTTGGACTTGTTCTATCAAGATAATCACGACTGCTTAGTTATGGCTGTGAATACGCAAGGAAAGTGGTATTTCAAACCTAATACGGATTACCTGCTTCATGGTGGAGATGTGCTCATGGTCATGGCCTCTGTTGCAGCTCGTGCGCGTATGGAAGATATCGTAAAAAGTTGATACTTGGAGCGGAGTAGAGAATATGAAGAACGTATGGATGTTGTTCGTACTGCTACTAACGATCAGTATGGGCAGAGCTAATGCAGCAGATGAGCTATCTCAAGGTCAGACCTTGTACTTGCCTATTTACTCCCACATTTGGCATGGCAACAAAATCGTCGATGGCAAGTACCCCGTCAAATCTCAAGTCTCCGCCTTGGTCAGCATACGCAACACCAGCCTCAAGACATCCATTCGTATCACCACTGCGCGTTACTACAGTACCGACGGAAAATTGCTCAAAGAATTTCTGTCCAAGCCTGTGGAGATCGGTGCGATGGGGACACTCGAACTATTTGTTGAGCGTAAAGAATCTGAAGGGGGATCTGGAGCCAACTTTATCATCCAGTGGGATGCAGGATTGGCTACTAATCCACCCGTGGTCGAAGCTGTCCACGCGGACATTAAAGGCGGCGGTCCTGCACTGACGTTTATCACCACGGCGCGTCCGATCAAAGCAGACAGATAGCGTCATCAGATTTTGTGAAGGAGTTCACGTGAACATCGCCGCACTCCGCTTGTATCAACAGCAAATCTCCAATCAGCGTCTCGCAACGCCAGCGCAGATCGTCGCGCATCTAGGCGGTATGCAAGGGCAAGACCTACCTGGTGTGAAATGGTCTATCGGCTTACGTTTGCCAGATGCGGTGCAAAGCGATGTGGATCGCGCTTTTGACGAAGGTAATATCCTCCGTACTTGGCCCATGCGCGGCACGCTCCATGTGGTCGCGGCAGAAGATGTCCGTTGGATGCTCTCCCTCACCTCTCCCAAGAATCTATCCGGCAGTCAGAAGCGGCGCGATGCTTTGGAGCTAGACGACAAGACACTCGCCCGTTGCCATCAAGTATTCATACAGACATTGCAAGGCGGTAAGCAAAAGAACCGCGACGAGATGTACGCCGCACTGCAAGCGGCAGGTATCTCTGTCGAAGGTCAGCGCGGTTATCACATCCTGTGGAACGCCGCGCTGCACGGCCTCATCTGCCTTGCCTCCACGGATGCGAAAGAGCAGAACTACGCCTTGTTGGAAGAGTGGGTGAAGCCCGTCAAAACTAAGACACGCGACGAAGCGTTGGCGGAATTGGCATGGCGCTATTTCAGCAGCCGAGGCCCCGCGACCCTCAAAGATTTCATCTGGTGGTCAGGCTTGAGTGCAACAGAAGCGCGCGCAGGCTTCGAAGACATCAAAGTTAAGTTGATCTCAGAGACGGTGGGTAAGACGGTGTATTGGATGCCGCCCGACATCACCTTGCCGAAAGAGAAAGTCCGCGCATTCGCATTACCCGGCTTCGACGAATATATCTTGGGCTATCAAGACCGCAGTGTCGTGCTTGATCCGCAACATGCGGACAAGATATGCCCCGGGGGGAATGGTATGTTCGCTTCTACCATCGTCATCGATGGGCAAGTGCTTGGCACATGGAAGCGCACCGTTAAAAAGAATGCCATCTCCATTAACACCATGCCGTTCGATAAGTTGAAAACAGCGGAAATGCCTGCCTTCAAACAAGCGGCTACGCGTTACGGCGCATTCATGGCGATGCAGATCAATCTTGAGAGTTGAAGGCTACTGACAATACGTTGTCAGTAGCGCATCTGCATACTGCCACCTCAATCTCACGGAGCTGCTATGAACCCCGTCAATCAATTCATCGAAATTGCTCCCGATTCACCCACAAGGACATCCATCATCCCGCAAGACAAGGCGGACAAACGCAGCATCGCTAGCATCGAATACGAATTACTCTCCGTGCATCCCTACTGCTACACCTTGGATGAATTGCAGTTCGCTGTGAACGCGATGCGCAATCAAATCTCCGAACACGCGTTACAAGCGCAACGTCGTGCGCTGTGGGATGCCTTCTTCGCCAAACCCCACGCCTGTATGCGAGCTTCACCATTGACCAAGAAGTATGGATGGGGAGTGCATTACGACGCACAAGGAAAGATCGCTTTGTATGCCGTCGAAAGCAAGGAATACCAGCGTTTCGTCAATGATAAAAAGATGCAGAAATATTTTGCCATGCGCAGTAAACGAGCCGACAAATGAACATTGCAGACCTGCCCAATTTTGGCCCCAAGTCACAGCAGATGTTGGCGCTGGCCGGCATCGTTACGATTGAACAATTACGCGAATTGGGCGCGGTGCGTGCCTATGTGAAAGTGAAGCGCGTTGGGAATGTAAGCCTCAATCTGCTCTGGGCGATGGAAGGAGCGCTGAGTGGGCAGCATTGGCAGCAAGTGGCGAAACATGAGCGTCTGCGTTTGCTGCTGGAGTTGGAGGATGTCGAGACGGGCATTTCACAAGAGATGCAAGCCTCTCAAGTGACGCTGGGCAGACTGGACTTTGGAAGCGGGGCGGTCGCTAAGGTCTTTGATTCTTACCCGCCACGCATACGTATCAAGCTGCTCACTTTGCGTGAATTGATCTACCAAATTGCTGCCGAGACGGAAGGAGTCGGGGCGCTGGCAGAGACACTCAAATGGGGGGAGCCGGCTTACCTCACGATCAATAAGAGTGGCAGCACGATTCGCCTAGGTTGGAAAAAATCGGCACCTGCGCAATACGCACTGTATTTTCACTGCCAGACCAACCTCATCGAAACTTTTCGTACCCTGTTTCACCGAGAGTTTAAATTCGAAGGGAACCGCGCCATTGTGTTCAACGAAGCAGATGAGGTCCCAATGGATTCTTTAGCATTTTGCATCGCAGCAGCGCTCACCTATCACCGTGATAAAAGTGCCGCTCGAAAAGGTTGCAAATGAAGACGCATAAAAAGCATGTCGGTTTTTCTGACGATGAAAGGCGACAGATGTTGGCTGTCAAATGGGTGGGAGATACCGTCATCAATCGTTTGGAACAGATCGGCTATACATCCTTGGCGCAATTGGCTGACGCAAACCCCAGCGATGTGACTTATCAGATTTCACAGATGATGGGTTCGACCTGTTGGCACAACAGCCCGCAAGCTAAGTCCGCCATTCAAGGCGTCATCACGTTGGCGAAAGAGGGGGGCTAAATGAGTATTTATACAAAACGCTACTGGATCGGCGTCGCATCCAAAGAGCATGTGAAGACTGGCGTGGCGGGTGGCTTCTGCCAGTTGTGCCACGGCAAGGCGCAGCCGCTCAAACGTATGGCAGTCGGCGACGGCTTAATCTACTACTCGGCAAAAGAGAAGTTCGGTGAGGACACACTGTGTCAGCAATTCACCGCCATCGGCGAAGTCGTAGGTGGCGAGGTGTATCAGTTCGAAATGTTTCCGGGTTTCATTCCCTATCGCCGTGATATACATTTCTTTGAAGCGAGAGACATTCCCATCCGTCCGCTGATTGAACGGCTCTCGTTCATCCAAGACAAAACGCATTGGGGATATGGATTTCGTTACGGACATTTGCAAATCCCACAAGCAGACTTTGAATTGATTGCGCAGGCAATGATGTCCGAGGCGGCATCAGTCGCTTAAATTATCCAGTAGCTCGATGGCTTGCCGTATCTCATCCCTATGCCTGTCCACCTTGCGTGTGGCTATCCACAGGTCGTTCCGCATTGAAGTCTCTGGTTGCCACAGTACCTTGATCCGGTTTTCGCCGATGGCTTCCTCGCATAGATAGCGCGGCAGCACGCTGAGGCCCATGCCCAGTTCCACTGCTTTGCGTACCAGCAACAGGTTGGGGACGGTCAGGCGTGGCTCGATGGCGGGGCGACGATGGAATGCGATATGCCAGAAGCGGCGGATGATTGGCAGATCGGCGGAATAACTGACCCATTCCTGCCCGAGTAAAAAATCTTCCAGCTCGCGTTCCGGTTTCGAGTTTTTGTTGAAGGGGCGGGGCATATCGAACTGCGCGGGAGCAACCAGACAGAATTCTTCGGTGTCGATTTTCTTGTAGTCCAACTCCTTGCTGCTCAGGTGCTGGGTGGCGATCACCAGATCAAGCTTGCCTTGCGACAACGCGGCGATCAGCGTTTCCGTATCGCCCGGCTCGACGAGCAGCCGCAATGGCGCTTCGCACAGTCGCGCTAGCGCGGCTTCGCCGAAATATTCCGCCGGCGCGCCAACACGCAGCACCGCTCTTTCAGACATCAATGGCGTCTTCAGGGATTGCGTCAGGGTTTCCAGTCCGTCCACTGCAGGTGCCATGCGGCTATACAACTGCTTGCCCGCTTCAGTGGGAATCATGCGGCGCGCGGTACGCTGGAACAGCGATTGGCCCATGACCGCTTCCAGCGTGGCGATGTGCTGGCTGATGGCCGGTTGCGTCAGGGCGCGCGCATCGGCTGCGGCGGTCACCGTGCCTGTCCGATAGACAGCTATGAAGCTGCGATACCACTCGAAATTAACCATAAATAAAATGATGGGAGCGTGGAAAATAGATAATTATTATTATATTGCGGCTAGTTCTATTGTGTCTCCGGAACGACGGAGCGCTGTCGTTTTTCAGCAATCTAACTTTAAGGAGACATCTATGAGTGCAGCTAAAGCCGTATTAATCATCGTGACCAGTTTTAGCGACATGGGGGCGGGCGACCACACCGGCCTGTGGCTGGAAGAATTTGCCGTGCCCTATGTTGAATTCAGAAAACAGGGTTACGACATCACCGTTGCCAGCATCAAGGGCGGGCGCGCCCCAGTTGACCCGCGCAGCAAATCCAATTCAGATCAAGACAAGGCATGGGGCGATGCTATCGCCGTGCTGGAGCACACGGAAACGCTGGCTTCTGTTGATGCTTCGCGCTTTGCGGCAGTGTTCGTGCCGGGTGGACACGGCACCATGTTCGATCTGCCCGACAATCCCGACACCGGCAAACTGCTGGCGCGTTTCGCGGCGGATGACAAAGTGATCGCCTCGGTGTGCCATGGCCCAGCCATATTTGTCGGAGCCAAACTCGACAACGGCTCCTATCTGGTCGCGGGCAAGAAGCTCACCAGCTTCACCAACCAAGAAGAAGCAGTTGCCGGTCTTGAAAGCAAGATGCCCTTCCTGCTTGAAACTCGCTTACGAGAACAAGGTGCAACATTTGTGGCACAAACGAATTGGGTCGACCATGTCGAAGTCGATGGTAAATTCATTACCGGACAAAACCCACAGTCCAGTCGCAGCACAGCGCTGGCGGTGATTCAGGCACTTTCAAAATAACGATCAGGAGACAACATCATGAAAAAAATCGCATTCGTAATACTTGCCCTACTCGCATCCAGCGTCCACGCCGAAAGCGCGTTCAAGGCCAGCTTCACCGATGCCGCATGGGACGGCAACAAGATTCCCGCAGGCCAGCAATGCGCGCGCTTTGGTGGCAAGGGCGCAACGCCTAGCCTGAAGGTCGAACAGATTCCGGCTGGCGCAAACGCGCTGGTCATGGAATACAGCGACCAGACTTACCAGCCCATGAACGATGGCGGCCACGGCAAGATCGGCTACCGCATCGCCGGCGGCACAAAACGAGTGAGCCTTCCATCGGTGCCAGGACACAGCTTCGATTTGCCCTCCGACTTTTTCCTTGTCGAGGCTCAGCGCGCGCCGACATGGGACAAGGCCGGTGCCTACTTGCCGCCATGCTCCGGGGGCAAGGGCAATACCTATGTGGTGACGATCAAGGCGGTGAAGGAGATAGACGGCAAAGTGAGCGCAATGCTGGCCGAGACATCGCTCAAGATGGGGCTGTATTGAACGGAAAATTCATCGATTGCCAACCCACGTTAAGTGCGTAGGTTGGCAGTCGATAACACCGAAAATCAACTTGGCTAAATCTCTGCTGACAACACGTTGTCAGCAGCAGGTGCGTAGCATTCCTCTTGCCGGATGTCCTGGCATCCATAAAGCGAGGAAAGTAAGAATGTGGCAAGCAAAATACGAAACGACTACCGACGTTCCAGCGGAAAAACTATTCCGCGCAATCACGGATATCAACAACTGGAGTAAATGGGACGATGGTCTGGAATCAACGAATCTGGAAGGCAACGCCAGAGAGGGCGCAGGATTCACGCTCAAGCCCAAGGGCGGGCCGAATGTGAAATTGACGATAGACGAAATACGCCCATATCGCTTGGTTGATACAGCACATCTGTTCCTCGCCAAAATGCGCACCTCGCACGAGTATGTGCAGAGCGGCGGACAAACAACTATTCATTTTCAGATTGAAGTGTGGGGGTTGATGGGATTCTTCTGGCGCAAGGTGGTCGGCGAGAATCAAATCAAGGACGCCGCAGCCCAGACGCAAGCACTTATCAACTACGCACGCAAAATCTGATGCCTCACGAAAACTACTGCCACCACGCTGTCAGTAGCAGGGGCGTAGATTTCTCGTCGTCAAGATTTTCGACACAACCAACAAGGAGAACAACAATGTCCGACACGATAGAGCTAGTACGTTTCCGTTTAAAGCAAGATAAGACTGCCGCCGATTGGCTCAAGGCCAACGAGAAGATCAACGACTGGATCAAGGTGCAGCCCGGCTTCCGTTTTCGCAGCCTATCCGAGACCGACGATGGCGAATGGATCGACATGGTGTATTGGGAAAGTCTGGATGCGGCTAAAGCCTCTGGAGCGAAATTCGGCGAGGAGATGGGGGCAGCCTGCGAACCTTTGGTCGAGATCGGCAGCGTGGTGGTGAGCCACAGCAAGGCGCATGTGATGCAACGCGGATGAGCAGGAGATACCACATCACACAAGGAGATACGAATGTCTGAAACCATAGATTTGGTGCGCTTTCGTCTTAAGCAAGGCAAGACTTCGTCAGACTGGCTGAAGGCGAATGAGGAGATCAATGCGTGGGTGAAGCGTCAGCCCGGATTTCGCTTCCGCAGTCTGTCAGAGACTGACGATGGAGAATGGATAGACATGACGTGCTGGGAAAGCCTACAAGCGGCGCAAGCTGGTCAAGTCAACTTTGGTGCAGAGATGATGCAAGTGTGCGAACCGTTGGTTGCGCCAGACAGTGTGGTGAGCTGTTTCAGCACAGTACATGTGATGCAACGCGGAAGAGATGACAAACTATGATCAAGCTCAGCATCCTCTACCCCAACAACGGCAGGTTCGACATGGACTATTACCTCAACAGACACATGCCGCGCTCCATCGAGCTTTTGAGTAAAGGCCGTGGTTATCGCGGCGTGTCGGTGGAACGTGGACTGAGTGGCGCAGCGCCTAGTTCGCTGCCAGTCCATGTTGCCATGTGCCATTACCTATTTGATACTGCCGACGATTTTATGGCGGCATTTTTGCCTCACGCCGCCGAGTTACAGGGCGACATGCCGAACTACACCGACATCGAGCCGATCATTCAGGTCAGCGAAGTAGCAATAAACCGTTGACCGAGAAGGTTATCGTCTAGCGGGACACTCTTCATGAGTAACAAATCGGAGTTGAGAAATGAGCAATGATCGCGTCACTAAAATGCTTGAAGATATCCGCCTGTTGAGTGAAGACCGCTTCACATTGGTTCAGTCACTGAGAAAGCGAATCCTAGATATGGAGGGGATCAGCGAAGAGGTCAAATACGGTGGGATCTTGTTTGCGGCGGATAAGCCGTTTTGCGGCATCTTTTCGTATGCCAAGCATGTCTCGCTGGAATTTAGCGCTGGGGCGGCGTTGCCGGATAAACATAAGGTGTTGGAGGGCGATGGCAAGCTGCGTCGCCACATCAAACTTTTTTCGATTCAGGACATCGAGAGCAAGCATGTGCGCGACTATCTTGTTCTTGCGCGTAAAGCGTCTGTCAAAGTGTGATCGATATCGCGTTGCTTCATCATCTTCTCAGACGTTTCATATTTTTACCCCGTTGATGGGGACAACTTAATTTTCAAGGGATTTCATCCATGCAACCCAAGTTAGTAGAACTCCAACCGTTCACACTCTCAGGTATTTCCATCCGAACCTCCAACAGCGAGCAATCCCAAACACTCAAGAAAAATATCGGTGATTTGTGGGGTGATTTTTTCGGGCAAGACCTCGCCAATAAAATCCCCAACAAGCTGCCCGACTCGCCCATCTACGGCGCGTACTCGGCCTATGAATCGGATGCGAACGGGCCATTCACAGCGACCGTCGCAGTATCGGTTACTGCCGGAGCATCGGCATTCGATACCATCGAAGTCGGCGGCGGGCGCTACCTTGTGTTTGAAGCGCGGGGAGATATACCGCAAGCAGTCATCGAGGCGTGGGGCAGGATATGGCCGTTCTTTGCAACATCGAAGGCGTGGAAGCGCAGATACGATGTGGACTTCGAGGTCTATCGCAATGCGGATGTGGTTGAGATTTACATCGCGGTTGAATAGATGAGAGTGCTCGCGCTTTCCGGCAGTCTGCGCGCCACTTCCGAAAACACTCGATTGCTACGTGCGCTGGCGCGGCTCACTCCAGCGGGAATGGAGGTGGTCGTGTATTCCGGTCTGGGCGAATTGCCGCTGTTCAACCCAGATATCGAATTTCCCAATCCACCCACCGTTGCGGCGTTGCGTGAGGCGATCAACGAGGCAGATGTGGTGGTCATCGCCAGTCCAGAATATGCGCATGGCGTGAGCGCGGTCATCAAGAATGCGCTGGACTGGATGGTAGGCAACGAGTCGTTCGTCAATAAACCTGTGGCACTACTGAATGCCGCGCCACGCGCCACGCACGCCTACCTTGCCTTGCGCGAAACGGTTACGATGATGTCTGCCGATGTGATTGATGCGGCATGCGTAACGCTGGCACAGCCCATCACGGGGATGAGTGAAGACGAAATCGCGCAACAGTATGCGGCGGAGTTGGTGAATGTGCTTGAGATGATTTTGGCTGTGGCGCAAAACAGGAAAGATTGAAATGGCAACTGACCAGAACACCATCGATTTTTTGCTCGACCAGCTTTCTAGATTGGGTGGGGCTTCCACCAAAAAAATGTTCGGCGAATATTGCTTGTATCTGGAAGGTAAGCCGGTCGGACTGGTATGCGACGACCAGTTATATTTGAAGCCCACCGTTGCTGGGAAAAGCAAAATCGCGTCGGTGGTCGAAGGGGCGCCTTATCCCGGGGCAAAGCCGCATCTGCTGATCACCGCAGATCAATGGGAAGACAGCGAGTGGTTGTGCGATCTGGTGCGTGCGACGGAGCGCGAATTGCCGTTACCTAAGCCGAAAAAAGCGAAGAAATGATTTTGTGAAAAATTGGGAATCCCTTGATGGCTGAAGCGCTGAAAAACCAATTCGGAGCCGACATCCCTGTAAAGATCGCAGGGATGATCGGAGCAGTATCGAAGCGATTCGATGCGCAAAGATTCGTCAGCGACACGCTTGAAGGATACGAAGCGCTGGAATTGAAGCCGCGCGCCCAACACATCGCACGGATGTTGCGTAAACATCTGCCGCAGGATTATGCGCAGGCAGTAGAAATATTGACGGCTTCGCTGGGGCCGAAGATCGAGCAGACCGACAACTTTGGCATGGTCACCTTTTTGTATTTCCCGCATGTGATGTTCGTGGCGGAATACGGTCTAGAACACTTTGATGTTTCGATGTCTTTTCAATACGAGTTGACGCAACGTTTCACCGCCGAATTCAGCATCCGCCCTTATCTAGAAAAATATCCCGAGGCCACGCTCGCACAACTTCATCTGTGGGCGACTGACTCGAGTCCGCATGTGCGCCGTCTGGTGTCGGAAGGCTCGCGTCCGCGTTTGCCATGGGCCTCTCACCTCAAACGTTTTCAGCAAGATCCGCGTCCTGTGTTGGCGCTACTCGAATTGCTCAAGGACGATCCCGAGCTGTATGTGCGCCGTTCCGTGGCGAACAATTTGAACGACATCGGCAAGGACCATCCCGAGTTGCTTTTTGAAACGGCCCGTCATTGGTTGCAAGATGCAAGCGAGGAGCGGAACTGGTTGGTGCGCCATGCTTTGCGTTCGGCGGTGAAACGCGGCGAAACTGGCGCACTTGATGCGATGGGATATGGCAAAGCAGCCCAAGTAGAAATTGGCGACATTCGCATCACGCCGAATCGGGCGCAGATGGGCGGTGCGGTCACGCTGGCTTTCGCGCTCACCAACCCCACGAAACATGCGCAAGATATTCTGGTCGATCTGCGTATCCATTTCATCAAATCCAACGGCAAAGCGAACGCCAAAGTATTCAAATTAAAAGCCGTCACACTTGCGTCGCTCGAAACGATACCCATGCAAAAGAAGATATCGCTGGCCGAAATGACCACCCGCAAACACTATCCGGGAAGACACGAAGTCGACGTGTTATTGAATGGCGAGGCCATCCGGCTGGGTTCATTCGAGTTGATTTGATCATGCGTAAATCCGAACGTCTATTTAAGTTGGTCACGTTATTGCAAGGTCGTCGCATGGCGATGACTGGGCAGGCACTCGCCGATGCACTTGGTGTCGGCGTGCGCACCGTGTATCGAGACATTCAAGCGTTGGTGTTGTCCGGTGTGCCTATCGATGGCGAGGCGGGCGTGGGCTATCGCTTGCGCAAAGGTTTCGACTTACCGCCGCTGATGTTTGAGATGGACGAGGTCACCGCCTTACTCGTGGGCAACCGCATGGTGCAGGCGTGGACCGACCCCGCGTTGGGCGAGGCGGCCAAACGAGCGGAGGCCAAGATACTGGCCGTGCTTACACCGGCGATGCTGAATGAGATATCGCATTTGCCGTATCGCATCCCGAATTACGACTATCCAGAACGCGAGACGCACGGCCTGCTGCGCAAAGCGTGCGAACTACGGCTCAAAGTGACGATCACTTACCGCGATATGAAAGAACAGGAGACCAAGCGTACCTTGTGGCCGCTGGGCATGATGGGCTGGGGAGACCATTGGACGTTATTGTCTTGGTGTGAAAAACGCGATGCCTACCGCAATTTCCGCTTCGACCGCATCCTAGACATCGTGTTGCTGCCCGAACATTATCCGCAGCATGCAGAGCGCAATCTGGAACATTATTTGACGCATATTATCGGCGTCGAAGATGAGCAGAAACCGGCTTAAGGAGGGCTAAGAGTGAAAACATCGCGCATGACAAGAGAACGTTATCCCATGCCAGACTTCATTCGTGACGCGCTGGCCGCTAAACAACTCACTGCCGCCTACGAGGCGCGTCCGCCGTATCAGCGCAACGACTACATCGGTTGGATCACGCGCGCGAAGCTTCCTGCCACGCAACAGAAGCGACTCGATCAAATGTTGGACGAGTTGGCGCGTGGTGATGCTTATATGAAGATGGCGTATCAAGCACGCCGCTGAATTAAAAACAGTCGTCACTTTTGTTATTTAACTTGGCTCCCCCCCCCATTAGAGCTATGCCGTTATGTAGCAATATATAGACCTTGGCATAGGCTGTTTGGCATATATACTTATTTTATATAAGGGAATAAATTCCCCTCCTCAGCGAATGGACTTGGTGCAATTGCAGCAGGGCATTCAAAGATCATTAATGAGGAGCGACTAGCATGTTATTCATTAACAGATTCAAAGAAGCGGAAGTCATGAAGGGCAAGTTGCGCGATTTTGAGCAATTACTCGGCGAGCGAGAAAGCAACGTCCTTTCCCTACAACAGGAACATCACGCCATTCTTTCAAAGTTCAATGAAGCATCTGGGCTGCTTGGGATGCACCAAGAACTTTTCGAACATATGGGGGCGTATGGTGAGTCAACGAAAGAGGTGCAAACATCACTTGCCGACTTGGCTCAGACCATGAAACACGAACATGACCAGATAGAAGAGACCACTGGCATGTTGAGCACGAACCTCACGGCTATCGAACACATCTCTACTAATCTTGAGCAGATGGCCCGCAGGACGGCAGAGACTGCAGTCAGTGTGGATCATTTGAATGAGCGCACCTCTCAGATCGGCGGGATCGTGAAGCTCATCAAAGAGATCGCCGATCAGACCAACCTATTGGCGCTGAATGCAGCGATCGAAGCAGCGCGAGCGGGTGAGCAAGGGCGAGGCTTTGCCGTTGTCGCCGACGAAGTGCGCAAACTCGCAGAAAGGACTTCCACTGCCACGAGCGAGATCGCGATTTTAGTGGGTGCGATCCAGAAAGAAGCGGCTGATGTAAAAGCAATGGTTGAAGTCAGCCCTCAACAGGCCGAAGGTTTTCACAAAGACGGCCGGTTAGCGGCAAGCAACATGCATGGCCTCATGGACGTCACCGTACAGATGAGGAATACCATCGGTATCGCGGCATTGCGTACTTTCATCGAGATCGCCAAAGTGGATCACCTCGTCTATAAGTTCGAGATATACAAAGTGTTCCTGGGCATATCCTCGAAGAAGCCGGAAGATTTTTCCAGTCATCATGCATGTCGTTTAGGCAAATGGTATTACGAGGGGGAAGGCAAACACTGTTTCTCAAAATTGGAGGGGTATCGCGAAATGGAAGGGCCTCATCAGCAATTCCATCACCAAGGTGTGACCGCAGTGACGCATTACCATGAAGGGCGCTACAAAAAAGGTCTGGACGCTATCGCTGAGCTAGAGAAATCCAGTTCAAAAGTATTGGCAGCACTGAGTTTATTGGCGGAAAGCGGCTCGCAGAGTTTGATTTCCCCCGAACACCAAAGTTGTAGTAAATCGGCGCAACTCATCAAACAGTAGATGGAACACTAGGAAAGGAAAAGCCCGCGAAAGTGGGCTTTTCTTCGGATGCAAAGTGAGTCACATGCTGACTTCATACTTAACAATGCTTGCAACATAAATGGCAAGGTGCCGCCGTTTTTGTAGTCGTTCACTATGATCGGTGTGTCGAAACGCAGTACGCGTTTTCACTATTGATCCGGCCTGATTTATCCGTGATTGCTAGATCGGTTTTTAGCCCGACCTATCAAGCGCCGTCCGTAGGTCGGGCTTCAGCCCGACAAGTGAGGGGAGTTTCATCATGTGCTGTCGGGTTAACACCCGACATTCAACATTAAAACGTTCCGGATCAATAAGAAGCTTACATGTCGACAGTTGTAGTGCCGTCATCTAAACTCATTGCACTTTAACAACTATAAAGTGAGTGATGATGTCGCTCGAAAATCCAAATTCAAACACACTCAGCGAAGGCAAATACTGCTTTAGCGAACTGGTTGATGTTCCCGCCTTCGCACGTTTATTGGAACACTTCTTTCAAGTGTCTGGCATTCCGAACGGAGTGGTGGATGCAAACGGTGAATTGTTGTGCATGTCTTCCGGTGCGAATGCTTGCGAGATGTTTCACCGAGCTACCCCCCAAACTGCCGAGCGCTGCCGCCAAAGCAACATGGAGCTTGTGCGCAACCTGCGTAATGGCGGTGTCGCCGGTGGGATCTGTAAAAATGGATTGATGGATTACGCGACACCGGTGGTGGTCGAAGGTCACCAACTGGCAACGTTATTTCTGGGGCAGGTGTTCCACAAAGCACCCGATATGGAATTTTTTCGTGCCCAAGCGGAGCAGGCGGGTTTCGATGAATCGGCCTATTTGAAATCTATCGAGGCCATTGCCGTAGTCGATAAAAAACGTTTGGATGATCTCATGGGGATCATGGTCGAGATGGCCCAGATGCTGGCCGCCAGCGGATTGAATCGGTTACGGCAAGCTGCGCTTGAGCACGATGTCAACACCCATGCAGAACGTAGTAGCCAACTCAAAGCCATTCTGGATTTTTCTCCGGTCGCCATGGGCTGGTCAGAGGAAGAGAATCGCATCGAGTATGTGAATCACCAATTCACCCAGTTGTTTGGTTACACAATCGATGATTTGCCGGACTTAGATACTTGGTATCGGCAGGCCTATCCTGATGCAGGTTACCGAGAGTTAGTCGTTGATCCTTGGCGCAAGGGGGTGGCACAGGCGCGGCAGAACGGCACCCTTCCCCCTGAGTTGGAAGCCGAGATCACCTGCAAGGATGGTTCTAAGCGTTCGGTCATCGTGCGTGCAGCGTGGATTGGTGAGCGGCGACAAGTGAGCTTTACGGACATTACGGAGCGCAATCGTGCAGAGGCAGCCTTGCGTGCGAGTGAAGCGAAGTTGCAGGGCTTGTATGCGCTATCACCCATCGGCATCGCGCTGACCAATATGCAAGGCCAGTATCTTGAGTTCAATGAGGCGTTCCAGCGGATATGCGGCTATACGAGGGCCGAGTTGAACCAACTGGATTATTGGGCGCTGACGCCCAAGGAATATGCCGAGCTGGAAGCGGTGCAACTAGAGTCGCTCAACACACGCGGTGTCTATGGGCCGTATGAGAAGGAGTACATCCAGAAAGGCGGCCATCGCATCCCGCTCCGCCTCAATGGTGTGATGATCCATGATCAGAACGGTACGCCTTTTATCTGGTCCATCGTTGAGGACATCACTGAGCGCAAGCGGATGGAAAACGTGCTACGGGCAAGCGAAGCGCAATCCCGCGACCATGACCGGCTATTGCAGGCTGTACTTGAAAGTTCACCGGAAGTCATTGTCTTCGCCCTCGACCGTGATTATCGCTATCTCGCATTCAACGACAAACACCGTGCAACGATGCTTGCGATTTGGGGGAAGGAGATTGCCGTCGGCATGCGTATGCTCGATGTTATTGGCACCCACCCAGATCGTGAAAAAGCCAAACAGGGATTTGATCGTGCGTTGAGTGACGAAGCATTTGTCACCGAAGATGCCTACGGCGACGAAGCGATATTGCGTCTGTACTGGCAGAATTTCTTTGCGCCGATACATGGCGAGGATGGTTCAACAATCGGGCTAACTTGTTTCGTCCTGAATATCTCCGAACGCAGGCGCATGGAACAGGCACTTGGTGAACGCGAGCGTGAGTTACGCACCCTTGTGGAAAATCTCCCCGACCACATTACTCGTTATACGACCGATGCGCGCCATACCTACGTTAGCCCTTCGTTGGAACACATTTTTGGTGAATCCAAGGGGAATTTACTGGGTTGCACGCCAACCGAGTGTGCTTCTGATGAAAATACACAGGAAGTCGAACGACGAGTCCGTGCTGTGGCAGCAACCGGTGTTAGTGATCAAATGGAATACATGTTTCCAATACCTAACAACGAAGCGCGTTACCACTTGTTGCGCTTTGTCGCGGAGCGTGACGAATCAAATCAAATCACGGGCGTACTGGGTATCGGCACCGATATCACCGAACGCCGACGGACAGAGCGACGTATGCAGGCTCATGACGCGATGTTGGAAATGGTGGCGCGGGATACTGAGTTGCTCACTATCCTCAACGCTCTCGTGGAGTACATGGAGGCCGAGGACGAGTCTTCGCGATGCAGCATTCTGCTGTCAGATGAGGAAGGAACACATCTGCTGAGTAGTGTCGCTCCGAGTTTGCCTGCGTTTTATAACGAGGCGATCAATGGTATCGATATTCGCGTGGGAGTAGGCTCGTGCGGTACGTCGGCTGCGCTTCGTAAGCGAGTGGTAGTCGAAGATGTTCAGACTCACGAATATTGGATTCCATATCGCCAACTGGCACAAGAAGCGGGTCTGCAAGCTTGCTGGTCAGAGCCTATTCTTTCGTCGAAAGGCAAAGTACTGGGCACGTTCGCCATCTATCATGCCCACCCCCAAGGACCGCGACCTCAAGATATTGATCGCATTGTCTTCGCCGCCAATCTATCCGCCATCGCTATCGAAAATCACCAAGTACGCGATGAGCTTGAACGACAAGCGCATTCCGACTATCTGACTGGGCTGGATAACCGTCGCCACTTTTTAGGTCAGGCGGAAACTGAACTGGCTCGCACGCTACGCTATGACCGAGATCTTTCTATCCTGATGATAGACATCGACCATTTCAAGCAAGTCAATGACACCTACGGCCACAAAGTGGGCGACATCGTGCTGCAAAAATTCGCGTCCGTTTGCCGTGCCACGTTGCGCAATATCGACATCATCGGGAGAATTGGGGGGGAGGAGTTTGCGGTACTGCTACCAGAAGCAGGGCAAGAACAAGCCATGGATGCTGCCGAGCGTCTGTGTGCCGCACTGGCTGTCGCCCAAGTGAAACTAGATAGTGGCTTGCCACTGCATTTCACCGTTTCGCTTGGTGTGGTCACACTCGAAGAAAAAGACACCAACATCGACACATTGCTAAACCAAGCCGATCAGGCGCTCTACCGTGCCAAGAGCCAAGGACGTAATCAAGTGTGTTTGTATCAGAGTGGAGTGTTGGGGAGTGCTTTGTCTCCTAGCTAGCAGAGCTTGATCGTTTAGATAGCGGAGTGACGGCTTGGTAGGTTGGATTGAGCGGTAGCGATATCCAACAGCTTGCACAAAGAACGATGGGTATCGCGTTGCTCAACTCATCCGACGCGGGTTGCGCGAGAATGAGGGCGTTGTGGGCCAGTCCAAAGAGAAATGAAACACTTCTGCCTCAATTTCGAAGCCGCCAAACTGGTCGTCGTGCAACCCGATCGTCACTGGTGGTAGCGATACTCCTGTGTAAGTCCACCATAGCCATACGCTGTTGCACGTACATCTTCCACATAGATGTAGCTCACCTCATGTAAGTCCCCTAGCAAATTTTTGAAAGCCTCGAATGCTTCGTGGATGTATTGCGACTTTTCGGCTTTGGTGTTGGTTTCATCGGTGATCTTGATGTCGAAATAGATGCTCGACTTGCCCAACTCGGTAAGTGATTTGCCGCCGATGATCCAGTCGTCCGGATCAATATACGAAATGGCGATAGAGGTGACTTCCGGTTTCTTCTTCAGGATGCGTCCGGTGAGATCGAGCAAAATAGTTGAGATGGCTTGCGTCATCTGGGGGGATTTCTTGGCGCTGATGGTGACATGAAGGATGGGCATGGTGGCTCCTGTGTGTGATTAAAAATGGTGATACTTCATTGCGGCAAAATGCGAATCAACTGCTGTTCTTTATCGTCAAGCAGGTAGAACGCCGAGAAAGTCGACGTGATATTTCCTTCATTATCGAAACGTGCGATTCGCGCATTGGCAGGTTCATAGAATGCATCCCCAACTTTGAGGTGTTGTACTGGTGCGCCTTCAATCTGGAACGCAATTTCTCCTGCACTAACAATGCCGAGCACGGGGCAAGGGTGTAGATGCAACGGGGCTTTGATCTTGGGGCCCAGAGTGACTTCCATTATTTCAATGGTGGAGATCGGTTTGGGGGAGGCGAGTGTCGCCGTGAGTAAATCTTTTCTGAAGACCTGCGGGAGCGGCAATGCGTCTTCCTTGGCATTTGCGATTGGGCTCAACGATAGGATGACTAACAGGCTTGGCAAAATTCGGTTCATGGCGGCTCACGAGATGAAATTAAATTGACAGCCGAAATATAGCGATTCAATATGATTTCGAAAATCAGAAATAAGTAAACTTATAATCCCGAAAATCAGGACTATTGCCATGCAGCGCCTTACATTTGATTTGGACGTGTTACGCAGCTTTGTCGCTGGTATCGAACTGGGCAGTTTCGCCAAAGCGGCGGATCGCTTGGGACGTTCCACCTCGGCAGTCAGTGCGCAACTCAAAAAGCTGGAAGAGCAGGTCGGAGCCCCTGTCCTGCGCAAATCGGGGCGCGGCTTGGTGTTGACGCCCACAGGGGAGGTATTGCTAGCTTATGCGCGCAGGCTGTTGGAGCTGAATGATGAAGCGACTATCGCCGTGCGCGGAGTCGATCTCGAAGGCTGGGTCAGGATAGGGTTGCAGGAAGATTTTGGGGAGAACTTACTCACTAAAATTCTGGGTGACTTCGCCCGAGCCCATCCGCGTGTTCGGGTCGAGGCCCGTGTTTCGCGCAATGCCGAATTGCTGGAGCTTGTTAGCACTGGTCGCCTCGATCTTGCACTGGCTTGGGATTCCGGCAACAGCACACCGCATAGCGAAACATTGGGCAAATTGCCGATGTCATGGATAGGCCCCGGCATCGACAAAATTCCCGCCCTCAACGTTGGCGAAGCTGTGCCTCTGGTGGTGTTTGATGCCCCTTGCATGATGCGTAGCGCCGCCACCACTGCATTGGATAGAGCGGGCATTCCCTGGCGTATTGCGTTCACCAGCCCTAGCCTCAGCGGCATCTGGGCGGCAGTGGGTGCTGGTCTGGGCGTCACCGTGCGCACCCGTGCTGGGTTGCCAATGAATTTATGCGAACTGAACGGACTGCCTGCGCTACCCGAGATTGGATTGATTCTGCATCGAACGGAAGCGGAACCGACGGAGCTTATTCAGCGCTTGGCCGAGATTGTACGTGTGGGGTTGGAAGAGATACTGCCTACGCCAACTGCGATGTTGGATGTTGAACCGAGCCGTCTCAATTGACTCTCAAAACTTAAGAGATGACGAGTTGATAACCATCCAGCCAATTGGCTTGTGCGGCTATAGAAAGAATTCGAGCCGGGTCCCTTTATTTAGGCCCCTTTATTTACAGAAAAGAGTTGCGCAGATGTTGGATGAATTGGAACGGGGTGATACCTATATGAAGATCTCGTATCGGGAAAACCACTAACTTGAAGAATACTGTGCGAGCAAAATTTTGACTCTGTGAGAGTAACAGAGGACGTACCACAATTTGTTTGATAAATATATATGCCGTTTGGCATATTGACTGAGTATGCAGCAACGCGTAGCGTTCAGTCATATCAATTAATTGCGTTACGTTGCAAGATTCATCAAAGGAAAAAATGCGATTTCAAATACCTTGTTTTCGATTTGTTAATATCAGGCTTGTCGCAATTTTCACGCTTGAACTCTTACTTACAAGTTGTGGTGGCGGTAACTGGACTCCGACCAACTCTGCATCCACTAGCCCTCCTTTGATTCAAGCGATCATTCTAGGATTTCACTCTGGAGGTATCCCTGCAAATCAACCCACGGCGATGGTCGGTGTGAATGATGCTTCAACAGGTTCCCCGATCACTAATGCGACGGTAACAGTCAACGGTGTAACACTGGCTTATAACGCCGCTCTCGGTCATGAGGAATATGAGGGAGTGGTATCTATTAACCCAGGCGTTACCGTTACGCTGGTTGTGCAAACTGGTGGTAAAACGTACACCTCTACTGCTACGCAAATAACTACTTATCCTGTTATTTCCACACCAGTTTCTGGAGCCGCATTTTTATCAGGCGATGCCAATGCTTTTGCATGGTCAAGTGGCGCACCGCTGACTAGTTCAGCAACGTACAGCCTTATTATTGCCGATGCCAATGATCCTGTTGGAGTGTCGCCTGATATATCTGTATATTCAACAGGGGTGACCCGCACTTCTCGTATTGGTATTACGCCCGGTAACAAGGTTGTGATCCTTGGTCTATCAAATATGACGACGATCGCTAGCGCTGACCCAAACTCTTACATGGACGTTGGGGGATATAGCTATGTACCTGTAACCGTTCACTCGCTTGTTGCACCTATGAATGTGCAGTCTACTTTGGGCGACGGTCAAGTTACTTTGACTTGGAATCAAGTTGCAAACGCCACGTCGTATAACCTCTACTATTCAACCATAGAGCCATTTGCAAACACACAATCTGGAACAAAGATATCTGGGGTCTCCGCTCCTTATACCCATACAGGTCTAGCAAATGGTACTCGTTACTACTATGTCGTCACGGCGGTTAATGCGAATGGAGAGGGATTCGAATCGGCAATTACATTTGCATCACCTGGCGCTACCGTTGATCTTTCCGCTACGGCGGGGAATATGCAGACAACTTTAAGTTGGCCTGTTGTGAATGGTGCGACGTCATACGCCCTCTTTTGGGACTCAATGGCTGCCAATCTCATCGGTTACAACAATGTGTCGACACAGATCGTTGGTGTTTCGAGTCCCTATGTCCATACCGGTTTAACAAACGGCGGGAATTATTATTACAAGGTGATAGCCATTTATCCTGACGGCTGGGGTCCTGCTGATTCACCTGTAGCCAAAGCAATCCCAGGCTCAACATTGATGGGGGGGGCGGTGCAGGGTTATCCACTTTCATTGTTGGGCAACACTTCGCCAGTTTCTACTTACGCTAATGCTTCTGCGATAACTACTGATGGGAACACCCTTTATCTGACAGATACTTCTAATAACACTATCCACCGGTTAAACACGATCTCAGGCGAGATGACAACTATTGCGGGCTCTGGAAGCATCGGTTCTGCCAATGGAATAGGGGTCTCCGCAAGTTTTAATGTTCCACAAGGAGTAACCACAGATGGTAACAATCTGTATGTCGTCGATAAGGGTAATTCGACGATTCGAAAAATAACGATCGCGACTGGGGCGGTTACGACGCTTGCAGGTACGCCAGGGGTGGTCGGGACTGGAAACGGGATTGGCTCGGTCGCATCCTTTGATAATCCTTGGGGTATAACTACCGATGGAGCGAATCTATATGTGACCGAAACATCCAATAAGGATGTTAGAAAAATCGTGATTGCAACGGGAGAGGTCACTACTCTTGCCTCTGGAGGATTTACTTTCCCTACAGGAATCACTACAGACGGGACAAATCTTTATGTGGCTGATAGAGATGGCAATGCAATCAAAAAAGTTGTGATTGCTACAGGTGTAGTGACTACTCTTGCAGGCTCAGGAGCAGGTGGGGCTGCGAATGGCTTCGGGACATCTGCAACTTTTTTGAATCCGGGTAATGTCGTCACGGATGGAGTGAACCTCTATGTGACAGACAATGGAGATTTAATCAGAAAGATTGCTATTTCAACTGGTGAAGTTACTACCCCGTCAATGTTCATTCCTTATTTGCAAGGAGTAACTACGGATGGTGTGAATCTAATTGCAGTATCTGCATCGTTCGGGATTTATAAAATCTTCTAAGTTATTTGGACACTATAATTTTGTTAAATGTAATCCTGTGGCGCATTGGAAGATTTCAAAAGAAGAAGCCCGCTTTCGCGGGCTTCTTCTTTTGCAACAATGTGAACTAAACGCTGGCGCTTAACCCACCAACTCCTTCAACACGAATGGCAGGATGCCGCCGTTCTTGTAGTAGTCCACTTCAATCGGCGTGTCGATACGCAACAACACGCTGACGTTCTGTTTGCTGCCGTCTTTGCGTGTGATAGTCAGCGTCACATCTTGTTGTGGTTTCAGGTTGTCGTTGATGCCGACGAGGTCGAAGCTCTCTTCGCCCGTCAGATTCAAACTCGCTACGCTGTCGCTGCCTTTAAATTGCAAGGGCAACACGCCCATGCCCACCAAGTTGCTGCGGTGGATACGTTCGTAGCTTTTGGCGATGACGGCCTTCACGCCCAACAACTGTGTGCCCTTTGCTGCCCAGTCACGCGATGAACCCGTACCGTATTCTTCACCTGCAAAGATCACGGTCGAGGTGCCGTCGGCGATGTGCTTCATCGCGGCATCGTAGATTGCCACTTGTTCGCCCTTGTACAGGGTGTAGCCGCCTTCCACGCGCGAGCCGTCTGCATTAGCTGGCAGCATCAAGTTCTTCACGCGCACGTTGGCGAAGGTGCCGCGCATCATCACCTCGTGGTTGCCGCGACGCGAGCCATAGCTGTTGAAATCTTTGATCTCCACCTTGTGTGCTTGCAGATATTTACCTGCGGGCGTGGTGGACTTGAAGCTACCAGCAGGGCTGATGTGGTCTGTGGTGACGGAGTCACCAAACACGGCCAAGGCCTTCGCGTTCTTGATGTCGCCAATCACGGGTGTCGCGGCATCGAAGAACGGTGGACGAGCGATGTAAGTGGAATCGTCCCACTGATACAGATTACCCGTTGGCGCTTGGATCGCGTTCCACAGTGGCAGGTCTTTGGTGAGGTCGCTGTACAGTTTTTGATACACGGCTGGGTCAGCCGCGAACTTCATCACGGTCTGTACTTCGGCGCTGTTCGGCCAGATGTCGCGCAGGTACACGGGCTGACCATCTTTGCCAGTGCCGAGCGGGTCTGTGTCGAGATTGATGTTCATCTTGCCCGCGATGGCGTAGGCGACTACCAAAGGAGGGGATGCCAAGAAGTTCGCCTTCAGGTTCGGGTGGATACGCGCCTCGAAGTTACGGTTGCCAGAGAGCACTGCGGCGCAGACCAGACTATTGTCAACGATGGTCTTTTCGATGTCTTCACGAAGTGGGCCCGCGTTACCGATGCAGGTGGTGCAGCCGTAGGCGGCGACGCTGAAACCTAGTTGTTCCAGAGAGTGCAACAGACCTGCATTGGTCAGATATTCGGTCACGACACGCGATCCGGGAGCGAGCGAGGTCTTGATGTGCGGTGCGACAGTCAGTCCTTTCGCCACAGCCTTCTTCGCCAATAGGCCAGCCGCCAGCAGTACGCCAGGGTTGGAGGTGTTGGTGCAAGAGGTGATCGCGGCGATGAGCACGTCACCGTTGCCGATCTCCAAGCCATCTTTGCCTGTGGCGTAACGGGTGTTCAGTTTGTCAGCGGGTTGATTGAAACCGTTCTCTGCGACTGGTTTGCTGAACAGGGTATTGAAGGTGTCTTTCATTGCAGGCAGCGCGATACGGTCTTGTGGACGTTTCGGACCTGCGAGTGAAGGCACGATGCTGCTCAAGTCCAATTCCACCACGCTGCTGTAGTCGATGCTGCCAGCAGCGGGGATGCCGAACAGACCTTGTGCCTTGAAGTATGCCTCGAATGCGGCGACTTCATCTTCTGTGCGGCCTGTGTTCTTCATGAACTGTACGGTCACGTCATCCACTGGGAAGAAGCCCATGGTTGCGCCGTATTCTGGTGCCATGTTGGCGATGGTAGCGCGGTCAGGCAGGGTAAGGGCAGAGGTGCCTTCGCCGAAGAACTCGACGAATTTGCCGACCACTTTGTGTTTGCGCATCAGTTCAGTGACGGTCAGCACCAAATCAGTGGCGGTCACGCCTTCGCGCAACTTACCTTTGAGGTTCACACCGACCACGTCCGGTGTCAGGAAATACACAGGCTGACCCAACATGCCCGCTTCCGCCTCGATACCGCCTACACCCCAACCGACCACGCCGATGCCGTTGATCATGGTGGTATGGCTGTCTGTGCCGACCAAGGTATCTGGGTACGTTACGCCGTCCTTCTGGATCACGCCACGTGCCAGATATTCCAAATTCACTTGGTGCACGATGCCGATGCCGGGTGGCACGACCTTGAAAGTGTCGAACGCCTGCATGCCCCATTTCATGAAGCGATAGCGCTCGGTGTTGCGTTCGAATTCCAGCTCCATGTTGGTCTTGAGCGCATTGGGATTGTTGAAACTGTCAATCTGTACGGAGTGGTCAACTACCAGATTCACTGGCACCAACGGCTCGATCACTTTGGGGTCTTTACCTGCTTTAGCGGCCGCATCGCGCATAGCAGCCAAGTCGGCCAGCAAGGGCACACCGGTAAAGTCTTGCAACACGATACGCGCCACGATGAAAGGAATCTCCTGTGTGCGGTCAGCGTTCGGCTTCCAATTCGCCAGTTCGCGGATATGTTGCTCCGTCACCTTCTTGCCATCGCAGTTGCGCAACACCGATTCCAGCACGATGCGGATAGAAACGGGCAGGCGCGAGATGTTGCCGACGCCAGCCTTTTCGAGGGCGGGGAGGGAGTACAACGCGGACGTTGTTCCATTAGCGAGAGTGAGCGTTTGGCGGGATTCAAACAGGTTGTGCGACATGGCAGGGGCTCCGAAGTGGAAGAAAAGTGATGCGCGATTATATAGTGAGCATGACGAATAAGTTCGTCGCAAAGCTTATAAAACGCGATGAAATTCAGCTCAATAATCACTATTAATATGATTAATGCTAGATTCACGTCCCTAAGATAGTGAGTATTGAGGGCGACTGTTTCAGTCCGCCAGCTAAAGGTTATGAAATGAATGCCGATAGAGGCATTGGGATAAGTGGCGTGGTCACCATCGTCTATTGGATTTAAGCAACAATAAGAAGAAGGTTTATCGGTGCTTTTCCTACTTAGGGCTCAGAGTGTCATCGCGTAGCATAGACTTGGATCAAATAAACGATAAGGATTGAAGTGCCAATTATCTGGAACCTTCCGCTCATTGTCTTATCCGTGCTGATTGCCATCGTTGGCTCTTACACGGCGCTGACCCATGCTCAGCGCATGCGAGAGAATAAGGGGCGTACTGCCGCGATTTGGATGGTGGCGGGTGGAAGCACGCTTGGCGTCGCCATCTGGTCAATGCATTTCATCGGTATGTTAGCTTTCCATCTGCCTGTCCCGATTGGTTTTGATACACGGCTCAGCGTACTGTCTTTGTTTCCTGCCGTCATCGCCGCGCTACTTGGATTCCACGTCTTGCGTGAAGAATACGTCAAGCCTAAGCGAATTCTATATAGCGGCATCTTGATGGGGCTGGGCATCAGTGGCATGCACTATCTGGGTATGGGGGCGCTCAAGATGACGCCCTCAATCAGTTATGAGCCAAGGATATTCATTCTCTCAGTCATCATGGCCATTGCCGCCTCTTGGGGGGCGATGTTCATCATGTATCGACAAGACTGGGTAAAACTCTCTTCCTTCCCGCGCACCGCGTTGGGAGCGGTAGTGATGGGGGTGGCTATCTCGTCCATGCATTACACCGCGATGTTGGGGATGGAAATACCCGAGAATGGGTTGTGCCTTACTGATGCCTTGCGTATCGATCCCAATGTGATGGCGGCGATGTTGACGATGACGGTGCTGGTCTGGTTTGGTGGCGGATTGCTGGCCAGCCTGTTTGATCGGCGCATGGCACGCAAAAATGCACAGGAGTTGGCGGATCTGGAAAAGGTACATCGTGAGTTGGTGGCACGTACCGAGCAAGTTTCAGAAGCCATGATTCAAGCACTACGAGACAGTGAAGATCGCTTGCGCATGACTTTGCAAAACGCCCCCGATGCAGTGTTCATCACCGAACAAAGTGGACGCATCGAATATATCAATGACAACGTCATCGAACTGCTTGGTTATGACCGAGAAACGTTATACGCCATGACTGTATTTGACTTGGTGCCAGAACATTGGCGAGAGGCTTATCGCTATGGTGCTAAGCAGATCATTGCCACTAACAAGCGTCATGTGTTCGAGATACGTCTGATGACCAAAGACGGCATCAAAATCCCCATGGAATTGAATGCTGTGTTATTGCCGAACGGAAGGGTCTATGGTTCTTGCCGAGACGTTCGTGACCTAAAGGCGGCACAGTTGGCTTTGGAAGAGTCACGCTTCGATCTACAACGCATGATGGATTCCATCACTGAAGGGATGTACGGCGTAGACACAGAGGGAAACTGCACCTTCGTCAACAAAGCCTTTCTCACCATCCTAGGCTTTGAGAAAGCAGAGGAGGTGTTGGGGCAGCATATCCATACCTTAATCCATCATTCACATACCGATGGAAGATCCTATCCTGCAAATGAATGCATCATGTATCAGGCGTTTAAGATCAATCACTCTGTCAATTCTGACAAAGAGGTCTTTTGGCGTAAAGATGGAGTGGCCGTTCCTGTGGAGTATTGGTCTCATCCTATCCTTAAGGATGACGAGATCATCGGTGCGGTCGCCACTTTCCTCGACATTTCAGAACGCAAAGAAAAAGAACTGCATATCCATCAACTCGCGTTCTATGACGCACTCACGCATCTAGCAAATCGTCGCCTCTTGATGGAGCGCGCACTGCAGGCATTGGCAGTCAGCGCGCGTAACGGGCATTACGGTGCTTTGATGTTGCTGGACTTGGATAACTTCAAAAAACTCAACGACTCAAAAGGTCATGACGTTGGGGACCTGTTGTTGCGCGAGGTCGCTGAACGTCTGCAGGACTCGATGCGCGAAGGTGATACGGTCGCTCGTTTGGGGGGGGATGAGTTCGTCGTCGTACTCGAGGGCTTGAGCAGTATTCAGGCTGAAGCCGCGACGCAGGCTGAATTGGTGGCGGAGAAAATACGTGTCGCTTTGAGCAATCGCTATGTCCTGCAGGAATATGCCCATCAAACTTCACCGAGTATCGGTGTAGTGATATTTAAAGGACATGAAGAAACGCTTGAGGCATTGCTGAAGTACGCTGACATCGCTATGTATCAAGCGAAGCAAGCTGGACGCAATACGATTCGCTTCTATGATCCCGCCATGCAAGAAGCGATCGATGCGCGTATCGAATTAGAGGCCGAGTTAGACCAAGCGTTGCAAAATGATCAATTACATCTGTTTTATCAGATACAAGTAGATAGCCGCCGTCGTACGCTAGGAGCAGAGGTGTTGATGCGCTGGAAACACCCACAACGTGGCTTAGTCTCGCCTGCGCAGTTCATCCCGTTGGCAGAAGAGACGGGACAAATCGTCGAGATGGGCTTGTGGGCTTTGCGTACCGCGTGCACACAATTGAAGGAGTGGCATCAGGAAAGTGTCACCTGCGACTTGACCTTGGCTGTCAACGTGAGTGCCAAACAATTCCGTAAGAAAGATTTCGTCGATCAAGTGCGTCGCGTATTGGTAGAGACGGGGGCGAAACCTTCGCACCTCAAGCTAGAGTTGACGGAAAGTACTGTGTTGGAGAATGTAGAAGACACCATCGCCAAGATGCGTGAATTGAAATTGCTTGGTATCAGTTTTTCCATGGACGACTTTGGTACAGGCTATTCATCATTACAATATTTGAAGTTATTGCCACTGGATCAGATTAAGATTGATCAGAGCTTCGTACGCGATATCACCACCGACCCTAATGATGCTGCTATTGTGCAAACCATTATCGCTATGACGGAAGCGCTCGGTTTGAACGTTATCGCCGAGGGGGTTGAGACCAAAGAGCAGCAGGCGTTTTTAGAGCAGCGCGGCTGCCATACCTTTCAAGGCTATTATTTCGGACATCCCGTTCCGCTAAGTCAGTTTGAAGCAGACTTGCAGAAGGGGAGATCGTAAACATCTTCAGCAAGATCAATCTCAGAAATTATTTGTGTGCGCAGACTCGTTTGCTTAGCGGCTTCCTAAGAGGTATTCGTCGGGCGACCGTTTAGAACATGCGCCGAATCAGGCGCAAGGCCAAGAGCCCCAACTGGCTGTGTTGTTCATCGCTTGTCCGAGGATGAGGGCGCCTTTATTGTCGGGAAGATGATCGACTCTTTGCGTGGAGAGTGCGTGGTCTGGCATTGCGACTCAGCTATGCAGGATATCTGCCGATATAAGCTTCAACGAGAGGAAGCAATCAATGACAATATTCAATATCAATCTACACGAAGCGGTTTATTCGCTGTCAGATGCGCTCGATCTAGTAGGGGTGACACATATCCACCATGGCAAACGTGTGGCTTACATGGCGGCGGAATGTGGCAAGCAGATGGGTTGGCGTGGGCAACGTATGGATGATTTGTTCCAAGCTGCCATCCTGCATGATTGTGGGGTGTCCAAGACACTTGTTCACTCACGCTTGGCGCAGTTCGAATGGGAGAAGGAGGGGGACCACTGCATGATCGGGGCTGTGTTGTTGAACACCTGCCCATTACTCGCGCATCTTGCACCAGTTGTGCGTTATCACCATACCCATTGGTCAGAATTGAAAGACATGGATCTGCCTGAGGAGGTCAAGTTCGCTGCGAACTGCATCTATATGGTGGATAGGGTGGATGTGCTGTCACTTGGTTTTATGGTGGATCAATCTAATCTTCTGCTGGGCCGAGAGGAGATTCGCATGAAGATATTTGAGAAGCGCGGCGATTGGTTCTGCCCAGAGTTGGTGGATGCCTTTATGCAAGTGTCCCGCTCAGAAGCATTTTGGCTATCCCTTGAGAGTGAGCATGTCTCAGGTTATGTGTCGGTGTGGCTGTCTGAGACGACTCAACGTGAGATGGATTTTGAAGAGTTGCGCAGCATTGTGCGCATTTTTTCTTACATCGTCGATGCCAAGAGTCCTTTCACTAAATCACACTCAGATGGCGTGGCGCGTTTGTCGCGCTATCTTGGCGAATTGTTCGAACTATCCAAGGTGAGTTGTGAAATGTTGGAGTTGGCAGGGCTATTGCATGATATCGGTAAGTTACGCCAGCCCGATGCGCTACTTGATAAACCTGGCAAGTTGACGCCGGCGGAGTACGCTCAAATCCAGCGCCATAGTTTTGATACTTATACCATCCTGAAAAACATAAAAGGGTTAGAAAAAGTCACGCAATGGGCTGCTTTGCATCATGAACGTGCGGATGGTTCTGGCTACCCCTATCATCTTTCTACCGAAGGTTTGGCTATCGAGGCACGCATCGTGGCCGTGGCTGACGTGTTCCAAGCTTTGGCGCAAAAACGTCCCTATCGTGATTCTTTGCAGCCTGATGAAATCATGGAGATTCTTAATGAGATGGTGGATGAAGGGAAGCTCGATCGTGGTGTGGTGTTATGTGTAGATTCGCATCTTCAGACTTGTTGGGAAAAGGCAGTAGGTGTCTAATCCCCACTGGGGTAAGAATAATAGGCTTTGATGGGGTAGCTGAATAAGGGGCTCGGTTTTTCTTCAGGTATTTAAGCCAAAACTCGTGTTGTTTTTTCTGAGCAAGAAATAATTATGAAACTGAATACTCGGTTCTTGTTGTTACGCGTTGCTATTTTTGTGATGTTTGCGCTGCTGTCTTGGTTGTCATTCAACATGATGTTGAATGCGATCAATGAGCAATGGGGAAAAGAGTTTGCCCAACGCCAAGTATTATTTGATAAATACCGAACCTTATCCCCTCTCATTCGTGAAATTAGGCTGGCGCGCCAGATGGCTACAGAGCCAGCACTGCTCGAGATAGCACAAGATGAGCGTAATGCGGCGGTGAGATCGCGCGCGATTGCAGTGATGGAACAGTATCGTTTCAACTTTCGTGACCACAGTTATTTCGCCGCCTTTTCTAGGAGTAACAATTATTATTTCAATGATGCTTCAGGAAAGTATTCGAGAAATCAATATCGCTATACGCTTTCGCCACATCAGCAGAACGATGCTTGGTTTTACGCGACATTAATTGATGGCAAGGAGTGTCAAATCAATCTCGACCCCGATGTGCATCTGGGGTTGGTCAAGGTTTGGATCAATGTGTTACTCAAGAAAAATAACGAAGTGCTAGGCGTGGTCGGCACAGGCATTGATTTGACTGAATTCTTGAAGGAAAGTGTGGGGATTGAGCAACCGGGCGTGCACAATTTCTTTGTTGATGAGAACTTTGCCATCCAGCTTTCTTCCGATCCCAAATTGATCGACTACGCGAGTTTGGCAAAGGATGAAAGCGAGCGTCTTAAAGTCGATGTGTTATTTAGTAATCAAACTGAAATGTCTCACTTACGCGAATTGGCAACGCAGCTGAGTCAGCGTGCTGTCCCAGGTCAGGTGAGTACGATGTGGGTGGATTTTCGTGGTGAGAGGAATTTGCTTGGTATCGCCTATCTCCCCGAGGTGGGGTGGTATGACCTGACGCTGATGAATGAAAAAAGTTTAGCCGCTATTCATGGCTTTGTTTGGTTGCCGCTCGTATTTGGTTTCTTGTTTTTAATCGCCTTATTGATTTTGAATTTTTTCTTACAGCGTTGGGTACTTAAACCAATTGGGCAGTTACAACGTGCAACTGAGGATATTCAGCATGGCATCTATGATGTCAAATTACCTACGATGGGAAAAGGTGAGGTTGCTGCTTTGGCAGACTCTTTCCGTCATATGGTGAGCGTGGTGCAAAAAACGAATCACGATTTGGAGCAAAAGGTGAAGGATCGAACTCAGGATTTGCAACGTCTAACGGAGGTGGATCCTTTGACTGAGTTGTTGAATCGACGCGGGATGATGGAGCGTTTTGCGCATGAGGTATCTAGGCAAACTAGACAAAGTGGATCGTTGGGGATTTTACTGTTCGATCTAGATCACTTTAAAAATGTGAACGACACCTATGGCCATGCCGCAGGAGATATCGCTTTATGTGCTACAGCAAATATTTTGCGCTCAAACAAGCGTAGCTATGATCATGCTGGTCGATGGGGCGGGGAGGAATTTTTGTTGCTCTTGCCCAATTGCAACGAACAAGACTTACTTCTTATTGCAGAGCGTATTCGAATTGAGGTGGCTGCGCTTACTATTCAAACGGGGCAACGCTCATTTTCATTCACGGTCAGTATAGGCGCACATCATCCAAACTCTCCGCAAACACTGGATGGGATGTTGCAGCAGGTTGATGCAGCCTTGTATGCAGCGAAAGATGCAGGGCGAAATTGTGTGAGATCGTCTACTAATAAGGTTGGATGAGGTGAGATCCTTCGGCCACAAAGTAATCAGTAGCGTGTTGACCATGTTGTTGCTGGCAACGATATCTTCTGCATTTGCAGAAGATAAAGAGGTGCGTATCGGTGTGTTGTCGTTTCGTGCGATAGAGGCCACTCGCCAACAGTGGCAGGCAACCAACGATTATCTAAATGCACATGTTGCAGGTGGTTATCACTTTACGATGGAGCCGATGTTCTTTCCTGAATTGGATAAGGCTGTCGACCAAAATCGCTTCGATTTTATTCTGACCAATCCCGAGCATTATGTTGCCACGCGCCAACACAATGGTTTGGCGGTTATCGCCACTTTAATGCCCCTAGCCGCAGGGCATCCGGTCGATTCATTTGGTGGTGTGATCTTTGCCAGAGCGGATAGAAAAGATATCCAAGAATTAGCTGATGTTCGAGGTAAGACGGTCTCTTCTGTAGCGGAAAAATCCTTTGGGGGCTACTTGGTGCAACGCTGGACATTGTTCGAGCGGGGCATACAGATCAGCGAAGCAAAGAAAGTGAATTTCACCGGGATGCCGCAGGATAATCCGGTGCTTCAAGTGTTGAAGGGGGAGGCTGATATCGGTTTTGTCCGCACTGGGATTTTGGAGAGCATGGTGAGCGAGGGTAAGATTAAGCGAGATGAGTTGCATGTGCTGAATTTGCAACCCGCAGAGAAATTCCCGCAGATGCTTTCCACCGAGTTGTATCCGGAATGGGCATTCTCAGTTGCGCCGGGGGTGCCTGAAAAACTGATCAAGGCTGTTTCGCTCGCATTATTAAATATCACACCGGATGATGATGCCGCAAAGAGCGGCAAATACTACGGCTTTTCTCCGCCGGGCAACTATGCGCCCGTGGAAGCTGTGATGTTACGTTTGAAGATGAATCCAGATCGGGCCGACCAATTTGATCTGAATGACGTCATCAAAAAATATGTTAATGAATTGATCGCGGGCGGTTTGTTGCTGCTGTCGGGTTTGATGGCGCTTGCATTGTATTTGGCTAGAAAAAATCGCCAATTAAGTAGTAGCTATTGCGAGCGAGATAAATTGGATGAGGAATTGCGGCTGAATAATGCCTCCTTGGAAGTTAAAGTGTTGCAACGCACACAAGAGTTGCGGGAAAGTGAAGCGCGCTTCCGTTTGATGTTTGAGCGACATTCATCACCGATGTTGATGATTGATCCAAACAGCGGCGATATTGTGAGTGCGAACTTGGCTGCAAGTCGATATTACGGGTATACCATCGAGCAGATGCTGAGGATGAATATCGAGCATATCAATACCATGTCTGCGAACGAAATCTTAAAAGAACGTAAACAAGCACTATTAGAAGAGCGTAATTATTTTGTTTTCCCTCATCGTCTTGCAAACGGCGATGTGCGGACAGTTGAAGTGTATTCTTCACCAGTCGAGGTGGATGGACGATCATTGTTATTCTCGATCATCCACGACATTACTGAGCGTAAACAGCTTGAAGCGCAGATGCATGACTTAGCGTTTTATGACGCTTTGACCAAGTTGCCTAACCGCCGACTTTTATTGGATCGATTGAGTAAGGCATTGATCTCCTGTAAACGCACGCATCGCCATGGTGCATTGTTGTTTCTGGATCTTGATCATTTCAAATCGCTTAATGATTTGCATGGCCACGATGTTGGGGATCTGTTGCTGCTTGAGGTGGCAAACCGAATATTGAGTTGTATTCGTCAAGAGGATAGTGCTGCTCGATTTGGAGGGGATGAGTTTGTAGTGATGCTGGATGGGCTATCTGAAAGCTTATCAGAGGCAGTTGTACAAGCCGAGATCGTGGCAGAAAAGATCAGAGAGTCCTTGGCAAAACCCTACCAAATTGAGAGAGCCGGCTCTAATGATGTGATTACACATCATTGCACTTCCAGTATCGGCGTTACCATTTTCCGTAACCATGAAGAAAGCTTGGAGCAATTGCTCAAGTGGTCGGATATGGCAATGTATCGCGCGAAAGATTCGGGGCGTAATGCGATTCGTTTCTTTGATCCTTCCATGCAGACTGCAATCGAAACACGAGCTGCACTGGAGAGTGACTTACATGAGGCTTTAGAACAAAGGCAGTTCGAACTTTATTATCAGATCCAAGTGAATGCCAACGGCAGTGCGCAGGGGGCCGAAGTCTTGCTGCGCTGGATGCACCCTTTGCGTGGCATGATTCCACCTAATCAATTCATTCCACTTGCAGAAGAGACTGGGCTGATTTTACCTATAGGGGCATGGGTGCTGGAAACAGCTTGTGCGCAGATCAAAGAATGGCAGACTGACCCAAGATTTAAAAATCTAACCTTGGCTGTCAATGTGAGTGTAAAGCAATTTCGCCAGCCTGATTTTATTGATCAAGTCGTAGCCGTCGTTACCCAATACCAAATTAACCCAGTATTGCTTAAGTTGGAATTGACTGAAAGCTTGGTGTTGGAAGATGTGGAAGACACAATTACCAAGATGCGGAGTCTAAAAGATTTTGGTGTCAGCTTTTCAATGGATGATTTTGGTACGGGCTATTCATCATTGTCTTACCTCAAGCGTTTGCCGCTGTCCCAACTCAAGATTGATCAATCATTTGTGCGCAATTTGGCGAGCGATACAGGTGACAAGGTGATGGTGATGATGATTGTCGACTTAGGAATGAATTTTGAAGTGGATGTCATCGCGGAAGGCGTTGAGACTGAATCTCAGTTCAAATTACTGCATCGCTATGGATGTGCGTTTTTTCAAGGTTATCTGTTCAGCAAGCCAATCCCTATCGCAGAATTTGAAGCGCTGATCGCTCATAAATGCCTTAAATAGTCCTCACTATTTTGGCGGTGTGTCGTTGTTCTCCTCGGTTAGTTGAAGTTTTTCGTATTGTCAACTTTGCAAATCTAAAATTCACGATAGAATCGCGCCCGTTTTCAACCTAGATCTTGCAAAAAACATGGAACACGAAGTTGAACAAATAAAAATATGGGACTTGCCTGTTAGGTTTTTCCATTGGGCATTGGTGATGGGGTTTGTACTCGCCTATGTGTCTGCAGAGGTTGGCATATTGGATGCTCACGTATTGCTGGGATATTGTCTGATCGGATTGGTGACTTTTCGTGTTTTATGGGGTTTTGTCGGGACGCAATATTCACGTTTTCGCTCATTTCTATTTTCACCCGCTGAAACAATCAATTATGTTCGTGCCATCCGCACAGGGCACCCCACACATTATTATGGACATAACCCCGCTGGAGCGTTGATGGTGTTCGGTTTACTGGCTTTATTGCTTGCGATATTCATGTCGGGGCTGGTGACATTAGCTGTGATCGATTATGAAGGACCGTTGCTATTTCTTGCCAATCAGGTGAGTGATGACACGAGTTATTTTTTCCGCTATGCACACGATTTTTTCGTGGATGTGGCACTGCTGCTGATACCGCTTCATCTGTTAGGCGTTATCTCGGGGAGTATCCAACATAAAGAGAACCTTGCAAGGTCGATGGTCACAGGGATGAAAAAAGTAGTTAAAGCAGATTTGTCGTAACGATAAAAGGAGGAAGTAATGAGAGGTAGTCAGCATTTTAATTTGTGGTCAGTTGTTACGGCTTTGTTCTTTAGTGTTGGTTCAGCGGGTGCTCAAGAATCAACAGTAGATTTTTCCAGCCCTGCACAGGCCTATGTTCAGCATGCGGGATCGTTTATGTTGGCGGCTAACGAAACTAGCATATTGGTTAAGAGTGAGGCTCAACCAGCGGCGGTGGAAGCAAAAATACCTTTTGAGCCGCCCTTGCTGTCGGGTAGCAATACTCACTTGGGTTTAGGTTTGGCAACCATTGTTGCAGCTGGGCTGACTGCAATGACCGCACCTGAAGGGTGTGAGCATAACTGCACAGCGACGAGTGCTCCGCGTGATGTAAATGGAACCCATGCTAAGTTGGCCAAAGCGACTGTCGCACTTGCGGCTGCGACGATCGTCAGCGGTGCATTGGTGCATTGGGATGACTTTCATTTGGAGGATGGCATCACCGATCCTGACAATTTGCATGCCCTGTTGGGTATCACGGGTGCTGCATTGATGGCCTATGCTGTAGATAAATCAGCGAAATCTTCCGTTGCAGTAAGTCATGCGGGTATTGCGGAACTTGGTGCGTTGGGCATGGTCGTAGCCATCAAGTTAACTTGGTAACAGAGGGGATTAAGATGAAAAAAGTAATCGCGCTATTCGTAGCTACTTTCTTTGTGGTCGCCACGGCTCAAGCAACACCTGCAAGTGATTCGCTGTTGGCAAAGTATAAAGCAGCGGGTGTGACAAAGACTGATGCGGCGAAAGCCAAAAAGGATTGGACGGCTGAAGTTGTTGTGGATGGCGAGAAGATGTCTTGTGCAACCTGTCATGGTACGGATTTTTCAAAATCAGGTAAGCATCATAAGACAGGCAAAGTGATCGAGCCGATGTCGACTAAGGTCACTGCAGATCGCTTTAGTGATGAGAAGAAAATTGAAAAATGGTTCAAGCGTAACTGTAAGGATGCTTGGGGCCGCGAATGCACAGTGCAAGAAAAGGCCGATTTCTTGACCTTTCTCATTGCTCAATAAGTTAGGAGATACAAGATGAAGATGAAATTTAAGTTCGCAGCTTTGTTTGCAGGCCTGTTGCTGATTGAATCACCTGCGATGGCGGAGGAGAGCCTGGTTGAGGCTATGTTCACGCCATTGCGTCAAAAAGAAATCAATCCTGTGAATAACAAGCAATATAAAGATGAGTGTGGCTCTTGCCACTTTGCTTATCAACCCGGGTTGCTACCAAGCAAATCTTGGGAAAAGCTGCTGAATGAGAAGGCACTGGCTGACCACTTCGGTGAGAATGCAGAGCTAGATAGAGAGGTGCTTGCGCCAATCTATGATTTTGTGATGGCTAACGCAGCCGATAAGTCCTACTACAAGCGCGCTCGCAAGATCACTAATTCGACAGAGGGTTTGGAAGCACCTTTACGCATCACCGAAGTGCGCTATATCAAACGTAAGCATCACGAGATTCCTGAGCGCATGATCAAAGGCAATAAGGATGTAAAATCGTTGAGCTACTGCGATGCTTGCCATACTCAGGCAGATAAAGGCATCTTCGATGAAGACACAGTGCGTATCCCCAATTTTCCTGATTGGGAAGATTGATCCAAGCGTTCGCAGTATTCCGCTATGAACAAAGGCAGCTTAGGCTGCCTTTGTTATTTTGCGTGGTTACTTTTTAGCAACACCCAAACAGCCCCACCACCGCCTGCATGGGCCGGTGCTTCACAAAAAGCCAACACGTGTGGATGTTGGGTCAACCAGTGGCGTGTGTTGACTTTGAGAAGTCCGTCCCGTCCTTCGCTGCGCCATCCTTTACCGTGAATTACATTGATACAACGAAAGTCTTGCTGGCTTGCGTGATGCAGGAATTCGGATAGTAGCCTGCGCGCTTCATCATTGGTCATGCCATGTAGGTCTAACACATCTTGGATGGGCCACTCTCCGCGACGCAATTTGCGAAGCGTCATGCGATTGAGACCATTGCGGAAAAAATCAGTGAGTGCCGTATCGCCAGCGGCATGATCTGAGAATGTGTCGGCTACGATGTTGACGCCAACCGCTTTGACGAATGTGCGTCGCGGTTTTGGTGTGGGCGTGAGTCGATTGTTCGAGGGGAGTGGGGTGACATCAGCAACGACTTGCCGGAACAAGTCTGCATCTTGTTCCGGCTTATCTTTCAAAGCTTATCCCAGCGAGGCGAGATATTTGTCGGCATCCAGTGCGGCCATGCAACCTGTTGCTGCGCTGGTGCAGGCTTGGCGATAAATATGGTCTTGTACGTCACCTGCCGCAAACACTCCAGCGATGCTGGTTTGAGTGGCATTTCCGTTGCGCCCACCCTGTGTGACCAAGTAGCCATTTTCCATTTCTAATTGGCCGGTGAAGATGTCGGTGTTGGGTTTGTGACCGATAGCGATGAACACGCCGTCTACCGTGATGTCCTGTGTGACGCCTGTCTGTGTGTTTTTCAAACGAGCACCTGTGACGCCGCTGTTGTCACCTAGTACTTCATCCAGTGTCTGGTGAAGTTGAAGGGTGATTTTGCCTTCTTTCACTTTGTCCATTAAGTGATCGATCATGATTTTTTCTGCACGGAAGGTGTCGCGGCGATGAATCAAGGTGACGTGACTTGCAATATTGGCGAGGTATAGCGCCTCCTCTACTGCTGTATTGCCGCCACCCACCACGGCAACAGGTTTGTTGCGATAGAAGAAACCATCACAGGTTGCACAACCTGAGACTCCTTTACCCATGAATGCTTCTTCCGAAGCTAGGCCAAGATACTGAGCCGATGCGCCTGTACAGATAATGAGCGCGTCGCAGGTATAAGTGGCAGCATCACCGATCAAAGTAAAAGGTTTCTGTTGCAGCTTAGTGGTATGAATGTGATCGAAAACGATCTCAGTATTGAAACGTTCTGCGTGTTGTTGGAAGCGCTGCATCAGTTCAGGACCTTGCACACCATTTACATCGGCAGGCCAGTTATCGACTTCGGTGGTGGTCATCAATTGCCCACCTTGCGCCATCCCAGTGATGAGGACAGGTTTGAGGTTGGCACGTGCCGCATAAACGGCCGCGGTGTATCCAGCAGGGCCAGAACCAAGAATAAGTAGGCGGTGATGTTGTACAGGTTTTTCCATGATATTTGCAGGGCTTTCTAGGGTGTTAGATAAGGCGAAATTTAACAGTGGGGCGGAAGGCTGTCGAGTAAAATGCGCGCGCCATGAAAATACTCACTTCGATCATTTTACTTTTCACTAGTTTTACCTTGCATGCGGTTGAATTGCCAGGCATTCCTGATTTTATCGATCAAATGGTAGCTAAGCATCAATTCAAGCGAGATGAATTGGTGCAAGTTTTTCAGCGTGCTGTACGTCGCCAAGCTGTGATCGATGCGATTAGCAAGCCGTCTACTCTTAAACCTTGGCCAGAGTATCGCGTGAATTTTGTGAATGCTCAGCGTATCGAATTGGGACTGAAGTTTTGGAATCAACACGCTGCTGTGTTACAACGTGCTGAAAAACAGTTCGGCGTCCCGCAGGAATACATTCTCGCTATCATTGGGGTTGAAACGCTGTACGGTCGCAATATGGGAAACTTCCGCACGCTTGATGCATTAACTACGCTGGCCTTTGACTATCCTCGCCGTGCTGATTTTTTTCGTAGCGAACTAGAAAACTATCTTTTGCTTTCTAGAGAGCAGGATTTCAACTTGCTGGCTATTCAATCATCATATGCGGGTGCATTGGGCATTGCGCAATTTATGCCAAGCAACTTCAGAAAATACGCACTTGATTACAACGGTAATGGTAAGACAGATATTTTGCGCGAACCGGAAGACGCGATTGGGAGCGTTGGAAATTATTTCAAACATTATGGCTGGCGTAGCGGGGAGCCTGTGGCGCTTTTGGCGCAAGTAGCAGACGTAAATAGATTGTCTGTATTGACTGAATTAAAGCCCTCATTAGCATGGAAGTTCGATGTGGGCGTAAAGCCAGTGAGTGGCGATTATGCTTACCTACCACCAGCTTGGATATTAGATCTGACCTTCCCTACGGACAAAGAGTATTGGATGGTATTTGAGAATTTTGACGTGATCATGCGATACAACACCAGTAGCTTTTATGCGATGTCCGTGCACCAATTGGCCGAAGGATTAAAGGACGCAAAGCGGCGTTGATTTTAGCGAATGCGCCGTGCGCCATTGAAGCGATTTTTCCAGTATTTCAACTCCATCGTTTCTATACGAATACTTTTTCCTTGGCTTGGAGAGTGTACAAATTTATTCTCGCCAACGTAGATACCTACATGTGAGAAGGGGGAACGACGCGTGTTGTAGAACACGAGGTCGCCTGGTTGGATCTCACTCAAACTGAGTGCTTGGCCAAATTGGCTAATTTCACGGCTAGTGCGTGGTAGGGCAATGTTTAATTCATGTCGGAATACATGCCCAACGAATCCGCTGCAATCGAAACCACTTTCGACACTGTTTCCGCCATATTTGTATGGGGTGTCAGCTAGGCTCATCGCGTACATGACAACATCATTACGACGTGTTTCGGAGATGGCATTCTCTTGGTTAGGTCTGTCTGTCGAGGGGGAAGGCAGATGTGACGTGGGTTCGTTGTGCTTGATGATGGGGCTTCTTGAATGTTCTGGCGCTGAAGGTCGGGAATCGTTGCGTTGTGGAGGCGTGGAGCAGGCGACGAGTAGTGAGGCTAAAAGAAAGGTAAGTATTTTTTGCATGAGCGGAATTTACGTTAACAAGTACGCAGCTGTAAAGGCTCCATTGCTGATCATGCAAGCGCCATAACGTGGGTTCTCAAGTAAAATCTAGGGTATTCACGGTAGGGAGTGGGGTTGGAGTGTGTTTCCCCTTTTTAGGCCGGTTGATTTAGAGTGGGAATTGATTGATGCGTATTTTGATTAGCAATGATGATGGCTATTTTTCGCCTGGCTTGGCCTGTTTGGCACAGCACCTTTCCGCAATTGCCGAAGTAGTGGTGGTCGCGCCAGAACGTGATCGTAGTGGTGCGAGTAATTCATTGACCTTGAATCGTCCGTTGAATCTAAAGCGTGCGGCGAGTGGCTACCACTATGTGGATGGAACGCCGACAGACTGTGTCCATCTTGCAGTGACTGGCATGCTGGAGGCACAGCCCGATATGGTTGTGTCGGGCATTAATGCTGGCGCGAATATGGGTGATGACACGATTTATTCGGGCACAGTGGCTGCGGCAACCGAAGGTTTTTTGTTAGGCATTCCTTCCATTGCAATCTCATTGCTGGGGCACGAGCATGCTAACTATGAGACGGCTGCGCGTATTGCCGTTGAATTGGTACAGCGTTTTCAGGCCGAACAACAGCCTCGTCCTTGGTTGTTGAATGTGAATGTACCCGACCTACCCTATGAACAACTAAAAGGCATCGAAGTTACCCGCTTGGGTAAGCGTCACAAGGCTGAGCCTGTCATTAAAAGCACCAATCCCCATGGTCAGCCAGTTTACTGGGTAGGGGCTGCGGGCAAGGCGCAGGATGCAGGCGAAGGGACGGATTTCTTTGCGACCTCTCAGGGCTATGTTTCGGTCACGCCCTTGCAAATAGATTTGACCCAATACAGTCAGCTTGATGCAGTGCGAGACTGGGTGGGGAGCAAGTGATGAATTCTTTGCATGCAGGGATAGGAATGACTTCGGCGCGTACGCGCGGTCGCATGATCGAGCGATTACGTACGCAAGGTATCACCGATGAGACGGTATTGGCGGCGCTCAATAGTGTGCCTCGTCATGCCTTCATTGAAGAGGCGCTGTCGAGCCGTGCCTATGATGATTTTTCATTACCTATTGGTCATGGGCAGACGATTTCACAACCTTATATCGTCGCGCGTATGAGCGAGATATTGCGCAATGGAAAGCAACTTGGGCGTGTCTTAGAAGTCGGTACAGGGTGTGGTTATCAAGCTGCCGTGTTGTCCCATCTCGCACGAGAGGTTTATACCGTTGAACGCATACAGCCACTTTATATGCGGGCCAAGAAACAACTCTTCGATCTTAAAATCCGCAATGTGCATGTACGTCATGCAGACGGAACTTTAGGTTTGATGGACGGCGCGCCGTTTGATGGGATCATCATGGCATGTGCTGCTCCTGCACTTTCTCAAGCGCTTAAAGAACAGCTGTCAGTGGGGGGGCGCATGGTCTTGCCCATTGGAACGCAAGAACAGTTTTTATATTTGATTGAACGTGAAGCATCCGGCTTTCGAGAAACGCGTTTAGAAGCTGTGAAATTTGTACCATTGTTGATGGGGAAAGCATGATTTTGAGTCAGTTAATTAAACGATTGCGCCAACAGCGCGGACTATATGGCGCGCTGTTGGTCGCGTTGTGGGTGAGCGCCTGTGGTGCGCCTGCACCGGTAGGAAAGCCCGCACCTGTCGAAGAGTATGGCGGTAAACAAAAAAAATCGGCCATCCAAGCAAGTAAAAGCAACGCGTCTACCGTAGAAAAACGAAGCAAACTTTATACCGTGCAAAAAGGGGACACGCTCTACAGCATCGCATTTCAAAACGGTGTGGATGTACGCGAAGTGGCAGAGCTGAATAATCTGAAAGATCCTTCCGCGATCAGTATCGGACAACAACTTAAATTGAATGTGCCCGTGACGGAAGTGGCGACTAAAGTAGATGCCAAGCCATCAGTCGCTCAACAGCTACCTCCTTTGGGTGGTGTTAGGAATCAACCCAAAGTTGGGCGTTTGACCTATTCCCCTGATGCGCTGGCAAAAGCAGGACGTATGCAAGAGGAGGCGCCCATATTAGCTTCTGCTACGCCTAGTGCCGCGCCCGTGACGAGCGCTAAACCAACTGCACCTGTCATTGCTAATGAAAAGGATGATGGCGATGATGAGGAATTGGAATGGGGAATGCCTACACAGGGAAAGGTGGCCGCTGGTTTTTCAGAAACAGATAATCGTAAAGGCGTGGATATCGTCGGTAAACGTGGGCAAGTGATCGTGGCAAGTGCGCCTGGTAAAGTGGTGTATAGCGGCAGTGGCTTACGTGGTTATGGCAAGCTCATCATCATCAAGCACAATAAGACATACCTTAGTGCCTATGCACATAACGACCAAGTGCTAGTGAAGGAAGGGCAGGCGGTCAAGAAAGGGCAAAAGATCGCTGAGATGGGTAATACGGATTCCGATCAAGTCAAACTCCATTTCGAGATTCGCAAATTAGGCAAACCTGTGGATCCTGCTAAATTTTTGCCACTGATCAAATCTTGACGCCAATCAAATTAAGCACGCTTGACCATAGCCGCGATAGCGCAGGATTGCGCTATGTCTATCCGGTGGTTTCGCGGCGCGCAGGGGGCATCTCTGTCGGCATTAATCTCAATCCCAATAACGCCTGTAATTGGCGGTGTATCTATTGCCAAGTCCCTAATCTTAAACGCGGCACAGCACCCACGATTGATTTGCCATTATTGGAGCAAGAGTTATCGGGTTTTTTGCATGAATTGATACAAGGTGATTTTATGTCGCGTGTGCCCGAGGATGCTCGACGCATTAATGACATAGCGCTTTCAGGTAACGGAGAGCCCACCAGCGCCGAAACATTTTCGGAAATCATTGAGATGATTGCCCGACATAAACCTAGCGAGCTTAAATTAGTGCTGATCACGAATGGTAGTTTGATGCAACGCAGCAATGTGCAACAAGGACTGCGACACATGGCGAAGTTGAATGGCGAGGTGTGGTTCAAGTTAGATCGTGCGAGTGACGCTGGTATGGCGTTGGTGAACGATACCAAGATGGCAATCGCCAAGGTGCGAGAAAACGTTATGACAGCTATTTCATGCTGCGCCAATACTTGGTTACAAACCTGCTGGTTCGCACTAGATGATATTGAACCTACATTGCAGGACGAAGAGGATTATTTAGATTTCTTGCGCGGCTTGATAGGTGACAACATCAAGCCTCAAGGCGTACTGCTTTACGGCTTGGCTCGCCCGTCGTTACAAGCAGAAGCGCCGCGTCTGTCGATGATGCCGCCAGAGAAGTTGGAGGCATTTGCGGTACGTATTCGTGCGCTAGGTGTGACAGTAAAAGTATCTGCTTGAGAGCAATCAAGCCCTACCAGTTTGATAGCGCAATAATTCCCCAATTTTTCGATTGGCTGCTTGTAGTTTTTTGAATAGCGCGAGTAATAATGCTTTGTCGATGTATGTTTTTGACTCACCACGCAGATCATCAAAACAATCTTTTTTAAATTCAGCCACAACAAGCTCACCATCTGCAATCACAGTGGCGGAACGCAGCAATGTCTCAGTAGCAAAGAAAACGCCTTCTCCTAGACATTCTCCACTGTGAATTACGCCCACTTCTTTTTCCTTAAAGTAAGCAGTGGCAGTGCCGAAGAGAATCACGAAGAAGGTATTCATCGATTCACCTTCGACAGTCATCTTCATGCCTGCGGAAAAAGTATGAACCTGAGCTTTTTCCGCAATTGTTTTCAAATATTCACTCGGAATAGGATCGAAGAATGAACACTTACGCAGCTCGTTAAAACGATCCGAGACGGCCTCATCCAATCGTTGTGTAAAACTTGCTAGGCTGGCCTGAATGGCATCAAGATCATCCACCGCATTTCCCCTCAGAAATAAATTAGCGCGAAACTTACCATAAGCCGCGCCTGATGTCTTGGACTGTGTATTTCAGATAAACTCTGGGGCATGAATCCAACGCCAAAATGGGATAAAAAAAACTTACTGGATAGCATTGCGTTCGCGCCATTGCATCCGGAAATCATGTTCTGTGAGTCGGCGTATTTTCCAACGCTGCAAGACTTCAACACGCGCCTAGGGACTATTAGGCCAAGCATCAAAGTCTCAAGTGGGCATCCGCTCCATTTCGTTGCACAAGAATACGGACACTTGGAATTCGAAGCGCAGTACGAGCCACGTTGTTATTTGAAGGGCGAGGTGCCGACCCGTGCGGATAACTGGCACGATCTGCTGAATGCACTGGTGTGGTTGACGTTCCCTAAAGCCAAGGCGGCGATCAATGGCAGACATTACGCCGCGTTGACTCAAGCGGCGCTACCAGAAGGATCGAGCGAGCGGGGCGCAGTGCGCGATGCCATCACCTTGCTGGATGAGTCTGGCGTCATTGTGCCCTATGCGGATGAGGGCTTGGCAGAACGGTTGCGAGGATTCCAGTGGAAAGAATTGTTTTGGCATCAACGTGAGCAACTCGAAACCACTATGGGCTTCTATATCTTCGGACATGGATTGTACGAAAAGGCGCTGAACCCCTATGTCGGGATGACTGGGCAAGGCTTGTTGTTGCCAGTGGAGAAGGCTTTCTTTACTTGGTCGCTAGAGCGGCGATTGGTACATCTGGATGAGCAATTGGCGGCGTACCTTTCGAATGCTCAGAATGCACGCAACACGCGGGAGCTTTCGCCTGTGCCTTTGTTAGGTGTTCCGGGGTGGAGTGCGGATAACCAAGTGGCTACTTATTACGACAACACAGACTATTTCCGCTCGGGCAGGCAGAGTGCAGCGCAACGTAAGCCGCTCAACACCGCACCTTCCAGCGTCGCAGGGTAATCACCTTCGGTGTAGTCGCCAGCCATCAGCAGATTGGGGATGGCGGTGAGTTGGGTGGGGCGATTCAGATTTGGTGAGCAGCAGAAAGTTGCACGTTTCTCGGCGATGACTTTGAACCAATCCGGTCTTGCAACGATGCCGAACTCGTCACGCAATTCGGCGATGACTTTCTCAGCCAGCACCTCTTGGCTCAATTCTTGGTGTATCCCCTCCGCGCTAATGACGGCAGCAAGTAAGCCGTGTTGTGCGGCGATCTGCCCTTTGTCGAACAGCCACTGGCTGAAGCGTTGATGCAAGCCGATCATGGGGTGGGGCAGTCGCACATTTGCTGGGTATTGCAGATACACCGTGTAGATGGGTTGCTGTTCCAATGCATCTATCTGCAAAACGGTCTTGTTCATCTCGGGGAGGGGACGTAACAGCTTGGCAGCAACGCTGGGTGGCGCGGCACAGATGACGTGGCTGAAGGTGTGTGTGCTTTCAGCGGTGACCAGCTCGAAGCCATCTTGTTTGGGATCGATGGACTCCACCCCACAGGAGAGATGTACGTTCCCGCCATGCCGCTCAACATAGTCCGCCGCACGTTGCGGGAATAATGCAGTGAAGTCGATGCGCGGTAACAACATGTCGCTATCCGCGCGTTTGCGGTTGAGCGCATCACGCAGCACATTGAGTAAGACCTGCGCAGAAGCTTTATGGACGGGCGTGTTCAACGCGGCGATGCAAAGCGGTTCCCACAGCTTGAGGCTGAGGTCAGCATCTTGGCCGAACTCGACGAGCAGTTCTTTGACGGTCTTGTCCTGTTCAAGCTGGAACTTCATACCTTGCAACTTGAGCATGAATCCAGCGGCCTTCATGCGTTCGGCCCAAGTCAGTCCTTGCGCGTTGAGCAAGGCGACGAGTAGATGTAACGGGGCGGGCAGGCGGGGGGCTTTGAGCGAGAACTGGCCGTGTAGGTCGAGCTGCAAAGGCAAGCACAGGAAATCTTTTTCGATGTCGCCGCCAACCAATTCGATGAGGCGCAACGTCTCGCGGTAGCAACCGAGTAAGAGGTGTTGTCCATTGTCGAGCTGGGTGTCGTTGTGCAGCACGCCGCGTGCACGGCCGCCAAGTTGTTTGGCGCTTTCAAAGACGGTTACCTTGATGCCGCGCGAAGTGAGTTCAGCGGCGGCCGCCATGCCCGCATAGCCACCGCCGATGATTCCAACGTTCAGTTCGTGGCCCATGCCTTGATTGCCAGCCACAACTTGTAACCCGTGCCGAGCGAGACACGCTCTTTCAATACATGGCAGCCGCTGCGTTCGACTTCTCTCAGCACGGCTCGATAGATGGCCGCCATGATGAGTCCGGCGCGTTGTGCTTTGCGATCCACTGCGGGTAGATGGGCGAGTGCTTGGTCATAGAAACGCTGTGCGCGATCGATTTGGAACGCCATCAGTTTTTGGAAGTTCTCTGTCTCGCGTGAATTGAGAATGTCGGCAGCGGTGACGCCGAACTGCTGCATCTCGTCCATTGGTAGGTAGATGCGGTTGCGTCGCGCATCCTCGCCCACGTCACGGATGATGTTGGTGAGTTGGAAGGCGATGCCGAGGTCGTGCGCGTATTTCAATGTCTCACGATCCGTGTAGCCGAATATCTCAGCCGACAGCAGGCCGACCACCGAGGCGACGCGATAGCAATACAGTTGCAGTGATTTGAAGTCGGCATATCGTGGCTGGTCGAGGTCCATCTCCATGCCGTCGATGATCTCTAGCAGATGTTCTAGTGGCAGATTGAAGCGTTTGACGACGGGTATCAGTGCCTGACAAACGGGGTGCGTCGGTTGGCCTCCGAATACTGCCGCCACTTCGTTGCGCCACCAACTGAGCGTGGTGCGCGCCACATCGGCGTCTGAACATTCATCCACCACATCATCTACCTCGCGGCAGAAGGCGTACAGAACGGTCATGGCTTGCCGTCTGTCTGGGGTGAGGAAGCGGAAGCTGCTGGTGAAGCTGGAGCCGCTTTGCTTGGTTTTGTCTACGCAGTACTGGTAAGAATCCATCGGTGTCAGAGGGGGGCAGATTTGGCCAGCATGATAACCCAGTCGAATGGGCGTAATACTGGGCGCTTGTTGAATACGTCGTAGTTCGCGGCTTCGATCTTGTCGAGGATGCGCAGGCCGCCCTGAATGATCATGCGCATCTCTAATCCGATGCGTCCGGTGAGGATGGTGCCGAGTGGTTTGCCGTACAGCATCAAAGCGCGGGCACGATCCACCTCGAACTTCATCAGCGCACGCCAAGCATCGTCGCAGCGCGCTTGGATGATCTGTTCCTCACTCACGCCAAATCGCACCATGTCGTCCTGCGGCAGATAAATGCGGGCGATGGCGATGTCCTTTGCTACGTCTTGCCAGAAGTTAATGAGTTGCAAGGCAGTGCAAATGGCATCGGAGTAGGCGAGGTTGACCGGAGTGGCTTCCTCGTACAGATGTAACAGCAGCGTACCCACGGGATTGGCAGAGCGACGGCAGTAGTCGAGTAGCTCATCGTAGTTCGCGTAACGCTTTTTGATGACGTCTTGCGAGAAGGCATCCAGCAGATCGTAGAGGGGTTGCATCGGCAGCTTGTGTGCCGCGACTTCGCTGGCGAGGTTGGCAAACAAGGTTGAAGAGGATGTCTCTCCGTTGTCGATACTGCCGAGTTGGACGCGAAACGCATCGAGTTGGCGCAGGCGTTCATCGTCAGGCAAATTGCCTTCGTCGGCGATGTCATCCGCCGCGCGGGCAAAGTGATAGATGGCAGCGACTGGCTTGCGCAGTCGCTTGGGCATCAGAATAGAAGCAACGGGGAAGTTTTCGTAATGGTCTACAGACATGCGCTTACAACAAATCCTCACGGCGCAGCATGAATACATGCTGGTCCCCCGCACTGACTTCAAGCCACATAAAGGGGAGTTTCGGGAATGCGGCTTCGACAGCGTCGTGATTGTGTCCGATCTCAACGACGAGTATGCCGTTTGGATTCAGGTGTTCGGCTGCTTTTGCAAGGATTACACGCGTCGCGTCTAAACCATCTTCGCCGCTACCGAGTGCCAATTCAGGTTCATGTTTGTACTCTTGAGGCAGTGCTGCAACGGACGGGGCGTTGACGTAAGGGGGGTTACTGATGATGACGTCATATCGCTTTCCGGTGAGGCCAGCGAAAAGGTTGGATTCGATCAAGCTGATGCGATCATCCAATAGATAGTCGGTGACGTTGTATTGCGCAACATCCAGTGCATCTGCAGAAAGATCGACCCCATCAATATGGGCATTGGGGAAGCTATGTGCGGCAAGAATGGCCAGACAACCACTGCCGGTACACATGTCCAGTACCTCGCCAACGGATTCTGGATCTTCGATCCAAGGCGAAAGATTTTCGCGCAATAGCTCTGCAATGAAGGAGCGCGGCACGATGACGCGTTCATCAACATAGAAGGACAGATCACCTAGCCAAGCTTGGTTGGTTAGATAAGCGGCGGGTATACGTTGCACGACACGTTTTTCGATGATGTCGATAACGGCATAGATTTCTGCTTGTGTGAGACGCGCATCTAAAAATGGGTCGAGCCTGTCTAACGGTAAATGCAGAGTATGAAGGATGAGATAGGCTGCTTCATCAAAAGCATCGTCGGTTCCGTGACCAAAGAAAAGCTCGGCTTCATTGAAGCGGCTGATGGCAAAACGTAAACAATCACGCAGTGTTTTGAGGGAGGCGTTTGCTTCCGAGTAGTAATTGATGTCCATGTTTGTTCCTAGTGTTGGGTGCGTTATTAAGCGAGTAGTTTTACTAAAGTCAGGTAATAAACTTCAGATAGCTCATCCAACTCTTTCACGGATACGCACTCGTTCAGTTTGTGGATAGTGGCATTGATAGGCCCCACTTCAAGCACTTGCGGACAGATATCTGCAATGAATCGACCATCTGAGGTGCCACCGCTGGTGGAAAGATCTGTTTCGATGCCTACGATTTCACGGATTGCATTGCTCACTGCATCCACCAAATCACCGCGAGGGGTGAGGTAAGGCTTACCCGACATTTCCCACTTCAGGTCATATTCCAAACCATGTTTGTCGAGGATGGCGTGGACTTTTTCTTTAAGTGAATCGGTGGTGCTTGCGGTGGAGTGGCGGAAGTTAAATAGGATTTCAACGGTGCCTGGCACTACATTTGTCGCGCCTGTGCCACCGATGATGTTAGAAATTTGCCATGAGGTAGGCGGGAAATATTCGTTGCCCTTATCCCATTCTGTGATGGCTAACTCTGCAATTGCGGGGGAGGCGAGGTGAATCGGATTTTTGACCAAATGCGGATAGGCGATATGGCCTTGCACACCTTTAACGGTTAACGTTCCAGATAGTGAGCCACGACGCCCATTTTTAATGGTGTCGCCCATCTTGCTGACGGCAGTGGGTTCACCCACGATGCAGTAATCCAACTTTTCATTACGTGCGTGCAGTGCCTCGACCACGCGTACTGTGCCATCAATAGCTACACCTTCTTCATCAGACGTGAGGAGTAATGCAATCGAACCTCGATGTTGCGGATGCGCTGCAACGAAACGTTCAGTGGCTGTGACGAAGGCTGCGATCGAACCTTTCATATCAGCTGCGCCACGCCCATACAGCATGCCGTCACGCACGGTTGGCGTGAATGGGTCGCTATGCCATTTATCGACAGGGCCTGTTGGAACCACATCAGTATGACCTGCAAAACAAATGATAGGAGAGGCCGTGCCGCGACGTGCGAAGAGATTATCAACCTCACCACAGCGCATTTTTTCAAGTTTGAAACTCAGCGGACTGAGTCGATCCCCCAACAGATCTAGGCAACCCTCGTCTAAGGGGGTCAATGATTTGCGCGAGATAAGTTGCTTGGTCAGTTCTACGGTGGCGCTCATAAGATGCTTATCTTTTTAAATTGTTGTATTCGGTTTCGTTAAAACCTGTTGCCAATACCTTGCCATTGTTAATCAGTACGGGGCGCTTGATGACATTGGGATGTTGCAGCATCAGCGACAAGGCGGAAGCATCATCATTAATCGACGTTTTTACTTCAGCGGGTAATTTACCCCAAGTGGGGCCAGTCTTTTTGAGTAGTCGCTGCCAGCCGACCTGTTTCAACCAATCTGCCAAAAGGGGTTCCGTCAAAGGTTGTTTTTTGTAGTCGATAAATTCATATTCAATGCTCGCCCCTAAAAGGTGGGCGCGCGCTTTTTTGACCGTATCGCAATTGGGGATGCCGTATAGTTTCATGCATCAGAACCCGGTGTGTTGAGTGTGAGTTTGATGCCAGCAAAGTCAGTGGATGGAGGATTGCTGGCAGAGGTCGTGGTGGTGTCTGGGCTATAAGCTTTCACTTTATTTGTCTGAGAGTAATCAATGAGCGAAGAAAGATTACTTGCCGAGTCAGCATTGCGCAGGGCTTCATCCTTGCTGATTTGACCGGACTTATAGAGCTTATAAAGTGCTTGTTCAAAAGTTTGCGATCCTTGTGTGACGCTTTGCTCCATCGCTTCACGAATCTTTTCGATCTGATCATTTTTGATCAGATCGGCGATCAACGATGAGTTGAGTAACACTTCAACTGCGGGAACGAGCACACCCTGTGTATTCCGAATCAATCGTTGTGAGATGACCGCACGTAAACACATCGAAAGGTCAGACAAAATGCTGTTGCGCGCATCGTAAGGGAAGAAATTAACGATGCGGTTCAGTGCGTGATAGCTGTTGTTTGCGTGTAGCGTAGACAAGCAAAGGTGTCCTGTCTGAGCAAAAATCAGAGCATGCTTCAAGGTTTCACGATCACGTACTTCGCCAATCATCAATACATCTGGCGCCTCACGCATCGCGCTGATCAGAGCTGCACCGTAATCGGCAGTGTCGGTGCCAATTTCACGCTGATTCACAATGCACTTGTTGTGGTGGAACATGTATTCCAACGGGTCTTCGATGGTCAGAATATGACCGCTACCTGCATCGTTGCGATGTTGAATCATTGAGGCAAGTGTTGTTGACTTACCTGAACCCGTTGCGCCCACCATCAGCACGAGTCCGCGCTTCTCCATGATGAGTTCTTTGAGTATCAGTGGAAGGTGTAGATCTTCCACTTTCAACACTTGTCCACGCACGTAACGAATTACGATGGCGATGCTGCCACGTTGACGGAATATGTTGACACGGAAATTGCCCACTTGAGGAACGCGGAAAGAAAAGTTCATTTCCATGTGCATCTCGAAGTCTGCAATTTGCGTCGGAGTCATCATTTCGTAAGCGATCAACTGGATGTTGTCCGCTTCGAGGATCTGCGCATTCACCGGCATCACCACGCCATTGATCTTGATGTTGATCGGAGCGCCAACCGAGAAGAACAAGTCAGAGGCTTGTTTGTCGGCAGCTAACTGCAATAACGGGGTGACGATCATGTGATTCTCCCAAATAGGCCGGGTTACCTCGCAAGGGGCAAGAACTCCTGCGGGGTAACCCGACAAGTCGGACTGAAGTCCGACCTACAAGATTCAAATTCCGCGCAACAACTCGTTGATACCAGTCTTGCCCAATGTTTTGGCATCGACCTTCTTCACGATGACCGCACAGTACAGGCTGTGTGTGCCATCTTTGGAAGGCATGCTGCCGCTGACGACGACGGAGCCGGCAGGTACGCGACCGTAGATGATCTCGCCTGTCTCACGGTCGAGGATCTTGGTGGATTGGCCGATGAACACGCCCATGGAGATGACCGAGCCTTCTTCCACGATCACACCTTCAACCACTTCTGAACGCGCGCCGATGAAGCAGTTGTCTTCGATGATGGTTGGATTTGCTTGCACTGGTTCCAACACTCCGCCGATACCTACACCACCGCTCAAGTGGACGTTCTTGCCGATCTGTGCACAGGAACCGACAGTCGCCCATGTGTCCACCATGGTGCCTTCATCCACATACGAACCAATGTTGCAGTAGGAAGGCATCAACACCACGTTCTTGGCGATGTACACACCGCGACGTGCAGCCGCAGGAGGTACCACGCGGAAGCCGCCTTCGCGGAACTCTTTGGAGTTGTAGTCGGCGAACTTGGAAGGCACTTTGTCGAAGTAGTTGGTGAAGCCGCCCTTGATGAAATTGTTGTCTTCGATACGGAAGGACAGCAACACCGCTTTTTTGAGCCACTGATGCGTTACCCATACGCCGCCAATTTTTTCAGCTACGCGCAACTTGCCTTGGTCTAGATATTCAATAACTGTGTTGATGGCTTCTTTGAGTTGCGCATCTACATTGCGTGGCGTGATATCGGCACGACGTTCAAAGGCTTCTTCGATGATGGCTTGCAATTGAGGCATGGTGAGTTCCTAGTTTAGTTTTTGAGTGAATTCGGTGATACGTCTTGCGGCTTCCAGTGTCTCGTCCAGATTGGCGACTAGCGCCAAGCGGATGAAGTTCGCACCGGGGTTGATTCCGTGCGCTTCACGCGCCAAGAAGCTACCCGGCAACACGGACACATTATAGTCGCGGTATAGCTGTTGCGCGAAGACAGTGTCAGCAATCGGCGTGCGTATCCAGAGGTAAAAGCTTGCGTCGGGTTTAACTACAGGTAGCACGGGTGAGAGCAGTTGGATGACTTGGTCGAACTTCTCCGCGTACAGGCGACGGTTCTCGGCGACATGCGCTTCATCGTTCCAAGCGGCGATGGTCGCGGCTTGGATGGCGGGATTCATGGCGCAACCATGATAGGTGCGATACAGCGCAAATTTCTCAAGCACCTTAGCATCGCCCGCAACAAAGCCAGAGCGCATGCCGGGCACGTTGGAACGTTTGGATAAGCTAGAAAATACGACTAGGTTTTTGTAGTCATCCCGCCCAAGTTTCTGAGCAGCTTGCAGTGCGCCCAGTGGTTGTTCGTTACCAAAATAGATCTCCGAATAACACTCGTCGGCAGCGATGATGAAGCCGTAACGGTCGCTCATCTCGAACAAGGTTTGCCATTCAGTCAGCGGCATCACTCGGCCATTCGGGTTGCCCGGCGAGCAGACGTAGATGAGTTGGGTGCGTTGCCACACCTCGTCAGACAATTGCGCGAAGTCCATCGCAAAATCATCTTCTGGCAGTGTATTGAAAAAGTGCGGTGTCGCTCCCGCGAGGAAAGCTGCACCTTCGTAGATTTGATAAAAGGGGTTGGGGCACACCACTACCGGCGCACTCTTGCTACGGTCGATGACGGCTTGTGCAAAGGAGAACAATGCTTCGCGACTACCATTTACGGGTAACACTTGAGTCTTGGCATCGGGTGCCGCGATGACATATCGACTGCTTAGCCAGTTGGCAATGGCAGTGCGCAAAGCGTCGCTACCGATGGTTGTGGGATAATTCGCCAGTCCATCCAAGCCTGAAATTAAGGCGTCTTTGATGAAGTTAGGTGTCGCATGTTTGGGTTCGCCAATGTGTAGGCTGATGGGCTTCAGTGCTACGTTTGGCGTCACTTCGCCGAATAATTTGGCGAGCTTTTGAAAAGGGTAAGGCTGTAGGAATTGCAAATCCGGGTTCATCATTGTCGGGTTTGAGTGGTGTCAAAAACGTTGCGCATTATAAGGGGCGGACTAGTGTCATCAAAACAAAATGTCACACCTGTTGCAGGTGTGTTGAGTGGTGCGTTGGTGTGGGGGTTGATCTGGTATCCCTATCGCGTGTTACAAGATGCTGGGATGTCTGGAGCAATGGCGACCTTCATCACCTATGTCTTAGCAATGGGATTTGGCGCATTTATGTTGCCGAAAGTTTGGCGCGAGCGGGCTACTTTTAGAGGCTGGGCGTTGTTACTTATCCTAAGTGCAGGTTGGGCGAACCTCGGATATGTGTTGGGGATGTTGCATGGGGAGGTGATGCGCGTGTTGTTGTTGTTCTATCTTGCACCCGTGTGGACCATCCTGTTCTCTTTCTGGCTTTTGGGAGAGCGCCTGAATCGCTATGGTTACTCTGTGATTGGGCTTTCTTTGATCGGGGCGATCGTGATGTTGTGGGAGCCAAGCATGGGCTTACCCCTGCCGCAGAATCTATCAGAGTGGTTAGGCTTGTCGGCAGGCATGGGCTTTGCCTTATCCAATGTTGTTTCGCGCCGTGCTTCCCATTTGTCTGTGGAGGCTAAGTCATTCAGTATCTGGCTGGGGACGGCAGCACTGACTTTGCCATTTTTGTTGTGGCAAGGTGGCCTGATTGAGCAGGTGAGCGTTATTTCCATGCAACAGGGTGTAATGCTGCTGTTGATGGGTTTAGTGTTGTGTGCCACTGCATTTTCTGTACAGTACGGGGTGACTCACCTTTCTGCGAATAGGGCTGTTGTGTTGTTTTTGTTTGAGCTCGTTGTGGCCGCGATTACGTCTTATTTCCTAGCCGATGAGGCGATGGGATGGCGCGAATTGATAGGTGCATCACTCATCATTTCTGCAACGCTGATGTCTGGGAAATTGCATTCCGACAAGAGGGAAGGTTAGACTCTCGCGCATATGAGACGAATGGCGTGTCCATCACATTAAATATGACAAAAATACCGACATCATCTGACGTCTCTGAACTTTTTAACAACACCGATCCCATTGTTGTTTGGGCGAAGGCTGAAGAAGTCATTAAGGGTATGAGCCCGAACTATGATTTCACGCTGGTGAAAAAAGTTTATCAAGATGTGTTGCGCATGTTCTTCGGTGAATTCCCCGGATACTGTGCAATCAAGACGCTGTATCACGATTTGTCACACACATTAGAAGTTTTCATGTGTGGCGTCAGGTTGATGCATGGTGTGCATCTATCGGGAAATAAACTTGAGGATGATGAAATCACGCTCATGTTGCTTGCGATTTTGATGCATGACATCGGGTATGCACAGCGTAAGGGAGAGGATTTTGGAACGGGTGCGCAGTTTACCCAGACACATGTGCAGCGCGGTGTTGAGTTCATGGAGCAGTATTTTGGAGCACGTATGTTGCCCTCTCAAATCATGGTGGATGTGAAGGGAATGATTTTGGGGACTGAACATTTCCGTCCGTTCGCCCAGATTGATTTTGCCAATGACCGCGCCCGAATGTTGGCCAGCATTGTCGCTACAGCCGATATCACGGGCCAAATGGCGGACCGAAAATATCCTGAGAAACTATTGTTTTTGTTCCTTGAGTTCAAAGAAGCAAAGTTTGGCCCCTATCAGACCCCCTTTGATTTGATCTGTCAGACGAATCGTTTTTATGAAGTCACTCGTGAGAAGTTGGATGGTGTGCTGGGCGGTATATATGGCAATCTGGCCGAGTACTTTAGACACACCTATGGCGTATCCGAAAATCTCTATTTAAAATCTATTGAAAAAAACATGAGCTACCTTAATAAAGTGGCCGGCACAGGTGAGCAAGATTTTTCTAAGATGCTCAAACGGCATGGAGTGGTTGATAAAATGCGCGCCCAACACCTGATAGATTAATTTCCTTACATTTCTATAACTTTGACTCCCTTCTAAAAATGAAAACCACATCTAATTTAATCGGTACACCTTTGTCCTCAACCGCCACCAAAGTCATGCTGCTTGGCAGCGGTGAATTAGGCAAGGAAGTCATCATTGCTTTGCAGCGACTTGGGGTTGAAGTGATTGCAGTGGATCGTTACGCCAATGCACCTGGGCAGCAAGTGGCACATCGTGCGCATGTCATCAATATGGCTGATGGCGCGGCACTACGTGCACTGATCGAACAAGAAAAGCCACATGTCATCGTGCCTGAGATTGAGGCGATCGCCACCGATATGCTGGTTCAGATTGAAAAAGAGGGCATGGCGCGGGTTATCCCCACTGCACGTGCGGCACAACTGACTATGAATCGTGAAGGTATTCGTCGTCTTGCCGCAGAGACTCTGGGGCTGCCAACTTCTCCCTACCAATTCGCAAATACATTGGACGAGTTACGTGCTGCGATTGAAGTGATCGGCTATCCCTGCATTATCAAGCCAGTGATGTCTTCTTCAGGGAAAGGCCAATCCAAGGTGGATGATGCGAGTGAAGTACAAGCCGCATGGGATTACGCAGCCAGTGGTTCGCGCGTCAACCAAGGGCGTGTCATTGTCGAAGGATTCATCCCGTTTGAATACGAGATCACCTTGCTCACTGTGCGTGCGGTAGGTGCAGATAACAACATTGCAACGCATTTCTGTGAACCGATCGGACATGTGCAAGTGAGTGGCGATTATGTGGAAAGTTGGCAGCCAATGGTGATGTCGGAAGTGGCGCTGAATCGTGCGCGTGAAATCGCTAAGACGGTCACTGATGATTTGGGCGGATTGGGCATCTTTGGTGTAGAGCTATTCGTGAAGGGCGAGCAAGTATGGTTCTCCGAAGTCAGTCCGCGTCCTCACGACACCGGCATGGTGACGATGTGTACCCAACGTTTTAATGAATTCGAACTACATGCGCGTGCGATTTTGGGCTTGCCGGTGGATACAAGCTTACGTGCGAGTGGCGCTTCAGCTGTTATCTATGGACAACTAGAGGAAGCAGGTATCGCTTTTCAAGGCGTTGCGGAGGCTTTGCATGTCCCCGAGTCAGACATCCGTTTGTTCGGTAAGCCGGAATCATTCAAAAAACGCCGCATGGGCGTGGCATTAGCAACGGGGAAAAATACCGACGAAGCTAGGGCTCGCGCTAAATTGGCTGCCAGCAAAGTAAAGCCGATCAGCGGCAAATGATTTTAGGCATTCATCACACCACTTTCCTGACGAGTGACTTGCCCAGATCGCGCGACTTTTACGAGCGTATTTTGGGGATAAGCTTGGATGTTCATCGCCCACAGATGAGTTTCGATGGAGTGTGGTATGACGTTGCGCCTAATCAACAAATCCACCTGATGCTGTTACCTGACCCCGAGCAAGGATTGCCACGCCCCGCGCATGGCGGGCGTGATCGGCATGTGGCTTTCGCGGTGAATGACCTGGCGCAATTCATCGCGCGTTTCGATGCAGAGGGAATTCCTTATACCTTGAGTCAATCTGGGCGACGTGCTTTGTTTTGTCGGGACCCCGATCAAAATGCCTTGGAATTTATTGAGGTTTTGGCATGACGCTTGCAACGGGGATGAGTCCAAAGGCTTGGTATTTGGCAGCCTGTGAACGGTCAAACTTCGTGTGTGATACGCGCCAACTGGTGGCAATTGATGAGTTGGAAGCGTTGTGGAATCAACTCGTCGAATTCAAAAATAAACGTAACCAATTCCTCGGTCGCAGCTTGTTGAGCCCCGATGTGCCGCATGGCTTGTACATCTGGGGGGGAGTGGGGCGGGGTAAAACATTCTTGATGGATGGTTTTTATGAATGCTTGCCCTATCGCCGCAAGCGCCGTATCCACTTCCATAATTTCATGGCTGAAGTGCACCACGAATTAAAACTGTTGGCAGGTGAAAGAGACCCGCTAATTGCACTCGCCGAAAAAATAGAACGATCAACCCGATTGTTATGCCTAGACGAATTCCATGTGGACGACATTGCAGATGCCATGATTCTAGGCCGCTTGTTAGGTGCTTTACTGGAGCGTGGGGTGGTCCTACTTACTACATCCAACTATCCACCTGATGGCCTCTATCCGAATGGATTGCAACGGCAGAATTTCTTGCCCGCCATTGCCTTGTTGAAGCGCGAATTGAAGGTGGTGCATCTGGATAGCGATACAGATTATCGAATGCTGCAAATGGCACGCGACCCGTTGTTCATGGATGCACGTGACGTTCAGACACAAGCTCATTTGGAATCTTTGTTTCAGCGGCTTACAGCAGGCATGTATTCGGAAACAGACAGCATTCAAGTCGGCAACATTGAGATAGCAGTGATGCGCAAGGCGCGAGAAGTGGTGTGGTTTGACTTCGATGTTTTATGTGGTGGCAACCATGACCAGACGGATTATCTGTGCATTGCCCATTGTTATCCGACCGTATTCATCTCAAACATCCCTAACTTCAATGCCGATAATGGCGCTGCCGCGCGACGCTTCACTTGGCTGATTGACGTGCTGTACGACAATCACGTCAAGCTCGTCGCCTCGTTCGCAGTTGAACCGAATGCCTTGTATGAAGCAGGACGCAATGACAGCGAAGCGCAACGCATCGCCAGTCGATTGACCGAAATGCAAACACACCGCTACTTAGGATTGCCGCATCACTCGCGCGGAGTGATGCTGGCTTAAATAGAAAGTTAAGAACCGTTGGCTAAACGGGTGTCGTAAGTGCTTTGGCAAGCGGCATTCGCAGCTTCGAATGTGGTAGTGGCCTCAGCTTCTACTTCTACAGGAATGGTGAATTCGCCGGGTTTGCGTTTGACAGGAACTTGCTTGGCAATAATGAAATCAGCTTTTGCGGTTTCTGCAGCTAACTTGCAGGTATCAAGTTGTGCTGTGATTTCGGATTGAAATTTGGCGATGGCTTCAGCACGTGCTTTGGCTTTTGCACGCATAGCTTCGATATCTTTACGGGATTGCTCGGCAGCCAATTGCTCTTGCTTGTTCAAATAATCTAGATAGCCCCAAGCACCCGCAGCGAAAACAATCATAAAGATGGCGATGGCTTTTTTTAACATAAGTTTCTCCTGAAAATAATGTTGATGCGGATGGGTTAATGATAACTGAGTCGTATGATTTTGGTGTATCAGGGCGCAGGGTTAGGGTAAAGGCGATGCACCGTTTCAATCTCGCTCAATATTTCTGTGGATAGTTCGATTTCCACACTGGCTAGGTTTTCTGCCAGTTGAGCCAATGTCGTCGCACCCAAAATGACGCTGCTAGTGAACCAACGTGTGCGGGCAAAGGCCAGTGCCAGTGTGGCGGGGGTTAGACCAGCTTCTTGGGCGATGCGAATATATTCCCGCGTTGCCGCAGGTACGTTCACCTTGGCATAACGTTGACCAAAATTGGGAAACAGGTTGATACGACCTTGTGCGTGGGCATCGGCATGATATTTACCTGTCAGCCAGCCAAAAGCCAAAGGACTATAGGCAAGTAGGCCAACTTGGGTTTCGTGGCAAGTTTCGGCTAGGCCGCTCTCAAAGTTACGGTTCAGCAAGTGGTAGGCGTTTTGCACGCTAACGATTTTTGGCAAACCCAACTGTTCAGCGCAACGAATAAATTCAGATACTCCCCACGGTGTTTCATTGCTCAAGCCGATGTGACGTACTTTTCCTGCTTTCACTAATTCAGCTAAGGCGCTGAGTTGTTCGGCGATAGGGGTGGTGTCATGGCGCTGTGTCACGTCATAACTACTTGCGCCAAACATCGGCACATAACGATCTGGCCAATGGATTTGGTAGAGATCGACATAGTCAGTTTGCAGGCGGCGCAGGCTGGCATCAATGGCGGCGTGGATGTGTTCGCGGTTGATGCGTGGGCCATTGCGTATCCATGAGAATCCGCGCGAAGGCCCAGCAATTTTGGTGGCGACGATGAGTTTGTCGCGTGGCTGGTGTTTGAGCCAATTGCCAATATAGGATTCGGTGCGATGTACGGTCTCGGCACGCGGCGCAACGGGATACATCTCGGCGGTGTCGATAAAATTAACGCCCTGCGCGACGGCATAATCCAGCTGAGCATGGGCTTCGGCCTCGGTGTTCTGTTCGCCAAAGGTCATCGTGCCCAAGCTGAGGGCGGATACTTTCAGATCACTACTGCCGAGGCTGCGATATTCCATTTGGCTTAGCCGCGTGTGTTGGATTGAGTGGAGAATTGCATCAGATCAACCAATGGCGCAGGTTGCCAACCGGCTTTGCGATGTTCGGCCACGACATTGGTGAACACGCCGCCACGTACATAAAACTTTGCTGTCAGGCGCATGAAGCGGGGCTGGGTAGCGGCGACCAGATCATCCAAAATGCGATTGGTCACATCTTCATGGAAATGTCCTTCATCACGGAACGACCACATGTAAAGTTTGAGGCTTTTCAATTCGACACATTTTTCATCGGCGATGTAGTCAAGAATGAGGGTGGCAAAATCGGGCTGCCCAGTCTTGGGGCAAAGACAAGTAAATTCAGGCACTTCCATGTGGATGTGATAGTCGCGCTTGGGGTGCGGGTTGTCGAAGGTCTCTAGATTTTTGTTGGGTTGCGTGGTCATTTGGTGAGGTTTCCAGCTTGGGTTAGAATGCCGCGCATTATAACGTCAGCCTGTCCACAAATTGCGTCTCAGCCAAATCAAACTCGCCGGATTCAAGTCATTCGTTGACCCTACAACCATTTCTTTACCTGGCCAGCTGGTCGGTGTGGTGGGGCCGAATGGTTGCGGAAAATCAAACGTCATCGATGCGTTGCGTTGGGTGTTGGGTGAATCGCGTGCGTCGGCTTTGCGTGGCGAGTCGATGCAGGACGTGATCTTCAATGGTTCCGGCAACCGCAAAGCAGTGTCGCGTGCCAGTGTCGAATTAGTATTTGACAATTCCTTGGGCAAAGTAGGCGGGCAGTGGGCTACTTTTGCAGAGATTTCCATCAAGCGCACGTTACAGCGCGATGGCGATTCGAATTACTACATCAATAATCAGAACGTTCGCCGCAAGGACATCACCGATATTTTCCTAGGGACGGGGGTGGGTGCACGTGCCTACGCCATCATCGAACAGGGCATGATTGCCCGCATCATCGAGGCCAAGCCTGAAGAGCTGCGCGTGTTCTTGGAGGAAGCTGCGGGGGTGTCTAAGTATCGAGATCGCCGCCGTGAGACTGAGTTGCGTTTGGGCGATACCAAAGACAATTTGTTGCGTGTGTCTGATATTCAGCAGGAGTTGGGTAAGCAGCTTGGTCATTTATCCGAGCAGGCTGAAGTAGCCAAGGTTTATCGTGAGTTGGAAGAGCGCCGTGAGACGACTCAGCGTTTGCTGTGGTTGGTGAATAAACAAGAAGCCGAGGCGCGTCGTGTGCGTTACTCGCAGCAGGTTGAGAAGACCAAAAATGACTTGGAAGCAGAGATCGCTAAGCTGCGCGAAGTCGAAAGCAAGTTGGAAGGCGCGCGCGCAGAGCATTTTGGTTTGTCTGACACCTTGCATGCGAAACAGGGGGATTTATATACAAGCAATGCCGAAGTTGCTCGCCTAGAACAACAAATCACTTTTTTGACCGAGCAGCGTAATCGTCTCGCGCAACAGATCCAGAATGGCGAGCGCCAGATCGCTCAGCAGCAATCCCAGTTGCAAGGTTTACGCACACTTCAAACACACTGGTTGCAACAGCAGCAAGAGGGCGAGATGCGCGTGGCTGCCAGTGAGGAACGTGCCGCTATTGAGGCCGAGCAATTGCCGCAGGCTGAAGAAGCTGCGCGCATTGCTCAAGAGCGGCATAACGCCATGCAGCGCGAGCAGTTGCTGATGCAGCAAAAATTACAGTTGGCGGAAACGCAGCGCGGGCATATTCAAGGCAATGTGCAGCAACTGGATAGCCGTCGTTCACGTTTGATGTTGGAGCGCGATAATTTACCGCGTCCTGATGTGGAAGCCTTGGAACAAGCGCATCTGCAACTCGCAGAGTTGCAGATGCAGCATGAAGAACAGCAGCAGCAATTGGCCGATCTGCAAGCCAAATTGCCTGTGGCAGACGCGGCTAGGCGCGAAGCGCGCAACGAGGCACAAGCGCTGGAGCGGCAATTGTCGCAAGTTGAAGCGCGTATGAATGCGCTCAAACAATTACAAGCCCAAGTCGATAACGATAAGAATCTGAAACACTGGCTTGCGCAACATCAGTTGGAAAATGCGCCGCGCTTGTGGCAATCCATTCAGGTTGAACCCGGTTGGGAGAATGCGCTGGAAGCGGTGTTGCGTGAGCGCATCAATGCTTTGTCGTTGACTCGTTTAGAAGATGCGGCGAATTGGACAGATGCTCCACCCGCCAAGCTGGCAGTATATGCGGCCGGTAGTTCGAGCGTATCGGCGTATTCTGCAAAATCAGGATTCAAAAGCTTTGCCGAGTTGGTGCGTTGCCAGAACACGCAGACTAGTCCCGTGGTGAATGACTGGTTGGCCGGTATCTATGCAGTATCGAATCTGCAAGAAGCTTTGGATTCGCGCAGCGATTTGAGTGCGGGTGAATGGATGGTGACATCTGATGGACATCTGGTGGGTGCGCACAGCGTGTTGTTCCATGCGCCAGATGGTCAGGTTCACGGTATCTTGGCGCGTCAGCGTGAGATCGAGCAGCTGTATGACGAAGCACAGCAACGCACGCAAGCCTTGGAGCAAGGCAAGTTGCAAATGATGCAAACCGAAGAGACGTTCCACCGTATTGAAAGTTTGATCGGACCTTTGCGTAGCGAGAACAATGCTTCTCAGCAGCGCCAGCACCAAATTCAACTGCAAATCCTAAAATTGACGCAAGCCAATGAACGCAGTCAAGAGCGCGCGATGCAGATTGCTCAGGAGTTGGAAGAGTTGCAAGAGCGTGTGAATAGCGAGCAACGTCAGTTGCATGATGTGGCTGAGCAGATGGCGATACAGCGCGAGCAAGCTTCCCTGCAAATTATGGAGGGGGATGAGGCTAGGCATCAGGCGGGCGCTTTGGATTCAGCTTTGCGTGATGTGCGTGAGCGAGCGCAACGAGCACAACATGAACTTCAAGAAGCCCGTTTCTTTGCCAAGACCTGTGTGGATAAATTGAGTGATGTTGAACAGAACATCCAGCACAACACAGTGACCTTGGCCCAACAGGAAGAGGCGCTAATCTACAGCCAAGCCGAGCAAGCTAAGTTGAGTGAAGGCGATGTACACGAAACATTGCAATCTGCACTGCAGCAGCGTCAGCTGCACGAACAGGTGTTGGCAGAAGCACGTAACACCTTGGAACATGCCACGCTTACCCTGAATCGGATGGAGCAGGAGCGCATGACTTGCGAACAAAAGCTCAATCCGCTGCGTGAGAAGGTCAACGAGATTACGCTTAAGGAACAAGAAGCACGTTTGCAGTTCGAGCAATGGGCAGAGCAGTTGGTTGGCATTGATGAAACGCCTTTGTTACCGTTGATTGAAGGTGCAAAAGCGACTGGATTACAAAATGAATTGATTCGCCTAGCGAATGAAATTGCTGCGCTGGGGGCGGTCAATTTGGCTGCATTGGAAGAGTTGCAGACCGCCCAAGAACGTAAATCATATTTGGATGCGCAGGCCAAAGATTTGAACGAAGCGATTGAAACTTTGGAAGATGCGATACGACGTATCGACAAAGAGTCGCGCGATTTGCTGATGGCGACGTACGAAGAAGTGAACCGCCATTTATCCGAACTATTCCCAGTTTTGTTTGGCGGTGGTGAAGCGCGTTTGGTGCTGACCGGCGATGAGATTTTAGACAGTGGCGTGCAAGTGATGGCGCATCCACCTGGTAAAAAGAATGCTTCTATTCATCTGCTTTCTGGTGGGGAAAAAGCGCTAACGGCGATTGCCTTGGTGTTCTCGTTATTTCAGTTGAATCCAGCGCCGTTCTGCGTGCTCGATGAGGTGGACGCACCGCTAGACGATACGAATACTGAGCGTTTGTGTAAGCTGATTGAAAAGATGTCCGATAAGACGCAATTTGTTTATATCAGCCACAATAAAATCACCATGGAAATGGCGCAGCAACTGATTGGTGTGACCATGCAGGAGCGTGGTGTTTCTAAAGTGGTTTCTGTGGATATCGAAGAGGCTTTATTGCTCCAGAAAGATGGTGGAGCAGCAAAGCCCTCATTGGTTTAGTTGCAGTTGCTACTGATTGAGTTGCGAGCGTCTGCAATTCCTTTTGCGCGAGCCTCATCGTCCATGTAAGCTCGCTCTCCATTCGCATCGTAAGTCATGATGCGAGTACCTTCTTCTAGTGCGCGTAGATTTTGTTGAGCTGCAGCACAATTCTTTTTCTTGATCTCTGCATTTGCATCAAGCTTTGCTTTTTTATCAGCAGCTTCTGATTTGGTCTGCCTTGCCTTTTTTAATTCTGTCTCACGTTCGGCGTAGCTTTTTGTCGAATAGGTCGCTGGTGCCTCAGTCTGCGATTTGCCCGCAAAGTTTGGCACAGCAGTAGGCTTCGTATCTACAGGCGGTGTATCTGAATAGTGGACTTTTCCTTGTGAATCAACCCATTTGTTTAGTGCGGAATGCGCGCTATAGCTGAATGAAACTAGCAAGGAAAAAGTGATGAATGTGATTGTTGGTTTCATGTCATTTACTCCAAAAATATATTTAATTTCAAACAAGCTACTATTTTTTGTCGGGTCAATTTATCATTAGAGAACAGATAATGACAATGGCAACCCATAAAAGTGATTGTCATGAATGATGCTTCAATGGAGGGGTAATGACAAACGAAAAGGTATCGGCAAATAGAATGCATGATTTGCATAAGGTCGATGCGAATCAAGAGTTGGCTTTAAGGATATTTCGCTCCTATTACCGCTCGCATCAGTCATCGGGGAAATTGTTAGATGACTTTCCTGAATTTTTTTTGGTTAAGCCTAGTGTCTTGGACAATGCCAATTTGACGTTAAGATCATCCGAGAAACTGATCATGGATGATTGTGTGCAGCGTGCACGCCAGCGTAATGGCTTTATTGGTGTCAGTAAGTGGCGCAATCCCAAATTGAATTACTACTGGCTTGAGATGTCAGTTTTTCCTTATATCCTAGGAGATGACGTCAATCAAAACAATCAGGGCGAATTTTTCTATCTTCTGAGTGAATTTGTTGAGTACACAAAAAACCATCCAAAACCTTATGGTGACCTCACTGCGGGTATCGATTCTGATAAAGATCTTGAGTTGATGCTGTCAGAAATTAATCGACGCGGAGAGAAACTCGATGGGTTACTACCTTTCTATTCGCGCGATATGCTCGTCAAATTCAATCCCAATTGGCCCGTAGGTGAAGTCAAAAAACTGCTTGATACGCTAAAAGGCAGTGATCAGCGTTGGTGTGATCTATTTTTTGAACACATCATTTATGTGATGGGAAAAAAATAGCAAGTTCCTCATTCTTTGCTTTGTAAGCCTCTCTGGAAATGTCATAAGTTTTGATATAATTGACTCTTTGCAGAGGAATATTCCATGCGTATCACTCAAAAAGCCCTCACTTTCGACGATGTGCTCTTATTGCCAGCACATTCAAACATCCTGCCGCGCGACGTTAGTCTGCGCACGCAACTTACCCGCAACATCTATTTGAACATTCCTTTGCTGTCTGCAGCGATGGATACGGTCACAGAGGCGCGTCTTGCAATCGCCTTAGCACAAGAAGGTGGCATCGGTATTATTCATAAGAACATGACCTCGAAAGAGCAGGCAGCTCAAGTCTCCAAAGTGAAGCGCTTCGAGAGTGGTGTTGTCAAAGATCCAATCACCATCGCACCCAATATGACTGTGCGTGATGTACTCAATTTGACACGTCAACACAAGATTTCTGGACTTCCTGTGGTGGAAGGCAAGAAGCTGGTTGGCATCGTGACTAACCGTGATCTACGTTTCGAGAACAATCTCGATCAGTCCATCACTAATATCATGACGCCACGTGATCGCCTAATCACCGTAAAGGAAACTGCCAATCGTGAAGAAGCTCGAAATTTGATGCACAAGCATCGCATCGAGCGTGTTTTGGTGGTGAATGATGCATTCGAGTTGTGCGGCTTGATCACGGTCAAAGACATCCTGAAGTCCAGTGAGCATCCTTTGGCCTGCAAAGACAGCCTAGGTCGTTTGCGCGCAGGCGCTGCAGTTGGTGTCGGTGAAGGTACTGAAGAACGTGTCGAATTGCTCGTAGAAGCAGGTGTCGATGTATTGGTTGTGGATACAGCACATGGCCATTCACAAGGTGTCTTGAGTCGCGTTCAATGGGTCAAGAAGAACTTTCCGCAAGTTGAAGTTATTGGCGGCAATATTGCTACAGGGACTGCGGCACGTGCGCTAGTCGATCATGGCGCTGATGGTGTCAAGGTAGGTATCGGCCCCGGTTCGATCTGTACGACTCGTATAGTTGCGGGGGTAGGTGTACCGCAGATCACTGCTATCCAATTGGTGGCGGATGAACTGGCAGGTACAGGTGTGCCGCTGATCGCAGATGGTGGCGTACGCTTCTCTGGCGATATCGCCAAAGCTATCGCGGCAGGGGCACATGCGGTGATGTTAGGTGGCTTGTTCGCAGGTACAGAAGAAGCGCCGGGCGAAATCGAGTTGTACCAAGGCCGCTCTTACAAGTCCTATCGCGGCATGGGTAGTCTGGGCGCTATGCAGCAGGGTTCCAAGGATCGCTACTTCCAAGAAACGGAAGGTAATAACGACAAGCTAGTGCCTGAAGGTGTTGAAGGGCGTGTCCCTTACAAGGGTAGTGCGTTGGCTGTGGTTCACCAACTATTAGGCGGTCTGCGCTCAAGCATGGGCTATCTCGGTTGTCCAGATATTCCGACAATTCACGCCAAAGCGGAATTTGTTGAGATCACCTCTGCGGGTATCCGTGAATCGCACGTGCATGACGTACAGATCACCAAAGAAGCGCCAAACTATCACATCGATTAATCAAACAAAACGGGGCGCGCAAGCGCCCTTGTTCATTCACATGTCCCATAAAAAAATCCTCATCCTCGATTTCGGTTCTCAATACACCCAACTCATCGCGCGTCGCGTGCGTGAAACCCATGTTTACTGCGAATTGCACCCTTGGGACATGAGCGAGGCGGATATTCGTGCATTTGCTCCTACAGGCATCATCCTGTCTGGTGGGCCGAATTCAGTGTATGAAGATGAGACACCTAAAGCGCCGCAAGTGGTTTTCGAGCTAGGAGTACCTGTGTTCGGTATCTGCTACGGAATGCAGACCATGGCGGCTCAACTCGGTGGAAAAGTTGAGAGTGGCAAGGTGCGCGAATTCGGTTATGCCGAGATACGTGCACACGGCCATTCCAAATTGTTCGACGGTATTCAGGATAAAACCAACGCGCAAGGTCACGGCTTGCTCGATGTGTGGATGAGTCACGGCGATAAGGTCACGGCCTTACCGGACGGCTTTAGCGCCATTGCATCCAATGAAGCTACGCCGTTCGCGGCGATGGCGGACGAGTCGCGTCGTTTCTATGCGGTGCAGTTCCATCCAGAGGTTACTCACACGCATCAAGGTAAAGCCATCATCGGGCGTTTCGTACACGACATCTGCGGTTGTGGACAAGATTGGAACATGCCTGACTACATCGCCGAGGCAGTCGCTAAGATCAAGGCGCAAGTAGGGGATGAAGAAGTCATCCTTGGACTGTCTGGCGGCGTGGACTCTTCAGTAGCTGCAGCACTAGTGCATCGCGCGATTGGCGATCAACTCACTTGTGTGTTCGTCGACAATGGATTGCTCCGTCTGAATGAAGGTGAGCAGGTGATGGAGATGTTCGGCAAGAACTTGAAGATGAAAGTCATCCACGTGGATGCGAGCGGCGAATTCTTGAAGTTCTTGTCAGGTGTCACTGACCCAGAACAGAAGCGCAAGATCATTGGACGCGAGTTCGTTGAAGTGTTCCAGCGCGAATCCGCCAGGCTCAAGAGCGCGAAATGGTTGGCACAGGGTACCATCTACCCTGATGTCATCGAATCCGCTGGTTCTAAGACCAAAAAGGCACATACCATCAAGTCACATCACAACGTGGGTGGCTTGCCGGAATCCATGCATCTAAAGTTGCTAGAACCCTTGCGCGAGTTGTTCAAGGATGAGGTGAGAGAACTGGGTGTCGCTTTAGGCTTGCCAGCCGACATGGTGTATCGCCATCCTTTCCCAGGTCCCGGCCTAGGTGTGCGCATCCTTGGAGAAGTGAAACGCGAATACGCCGATTTGCTGCGCCGAGCCGATGCCATATTCATCGAGGAGCTACGCAATACAAAAGACGCCAGCGGCAAGAGCTGGTATGACCTCACCAGTCAAGCCTTCACCGTGTTCCTACCTGTAAAGTCGGTTGGGGTGATGGGTGATGGCCGCACCTACGAATGGGTCGTCTCCTTGCGTGCAGTGCAAACTCAAGACTTCATGACAGCACATTGGGCGCACCTGCCTTATGATCTGCTGGGCAAAGTTTCCAACCGCATCATCAATGAAGTACGCGGTATTAACCGTGTCGTCTATGACATCTCAGGAAAACCCCCTGCAACCATTGAGTGGGAGTGACGGCGACGTCTGGCAACATCAGGCAAGGACTGGCAAAAATTCTCTGAATAAACTCAAGGAACCTTGTTTTTACAAGAGTTCCTTTCTTTTTGTCTGGCAATATCGCGCAACAACAAGCAACACCAAGCAAGTATTTTTTCAGGGAATCAATATTTATACAGGGTATGGTTCGGGGTATTTGTTTTTGCTGACAACTTTGGTATCTGAAATACCCTGTCATGAATTTTGGGCTAAAAAGGGTATCGGCTATTGAAATAGCGTTATATAACAAACAGTAAACTATCGAATATGTGTTTTCTTAGGAAGGGTATATTAGAGATAAGTTACATGTACCCATCAATACTGGCAGGGAGCTTGCAAAGGGGCGGGCTAGCTCGATTCCGAACCCAAGTTATATCTATTCAAACAGGCCGTTCGCGCTGAACCGGGTAAGCAATCCGTCCTGCTAAGGACAACGGCGGCACCGATTGAAGGTTAAAACTTAACACCCGATTTGCTAATAAGTGTCTGATATCAGTCGTGCTAAGGGTCCTGCAGAAGTCAGTTGTGCCAAATCAATCGCAAACCCATATAGTGGCTACTCATGAAATCGCAGTGTGTTGACAATAGATACACATTCCGGCAGAGTGTGTATCACTTGTGTATCTATCATCAGGAGATATTAAAATGCGTGATGCATCCATTAATCTGCGTGCCCATGTCGAACAGCGTGACCTCATTGACCAAGCTGCCCGCCTGCTAGGTAAGAATCGTTCCGACTTCATGCTTGATGCCGCTTGTGAAAAAGCTCAGGGTGTAATGCTCGATCAGGTTTTCTTTACCCTGAAAGCGCAGGATTTCCAGCATTTCAGTGAATTGCTCGATGCGCCAGTTAAGCACAATCCTAGTTTGGAGCGTCTACTGGCAACCAAAGCCCCATGGGAATCCCATTGAGTTTATGCAGGCTCCACAACCGCTAGCGCAACTCCATGACCTCACTGCGTTCGATTGTGGGGAACCTATACTGAATGACTGGCTCAAGCGCCGAGCATTTGCCAACCAAGTCACCGGTGCCAGCCGCACGTTTGTGCTGGTGGGCGACCGCAATCAAGTGCTGGGCTACTATGCACTGGCAGCTGGTGCCATTGCTCACGCCGATGCAGTCGGTTCGGTGCGTCGCAATATGCCAGATCCAATTCCAGTCATGGTGCTGGGGCGGCTGGCCATCGATCTCTCCTGCCAAGGCCAGAAACTTGGCACTGCTTTACTGAGGGATGCTTTTCTACGTACTACCAGTATTTCTGAAAACGTGGGTATCCGCGCATTGCTGGTTCATGCTCTCAACGAAAAAGCCAAGCAGTTCTACCTTGAGCGAGGCTTCCAGCCATCGCACGCCAATCCCTATACTTTGATGATCAAATTGCCGAACATGGCATGAGTGCTCAACTAAAGTCGAATATGGCAAAGGTGCACAACCCACCACATCCTGGCGAAGTCTTGCGTGAATGGCTCCCAGAAGGGATGACTGTTGCGACAGCGGCGCGGACATTGCAGGTTTCGAGAAGTACCTTATCCATGGTTCTCAACGGCAATGGCCGTATTACAGCGAGCCTAGCATTGCGTCTTTCTGCATGGCTGGCCACAACGCCGGACGTATGGCTTGGGATGCAAACTCAGTTTGATTTGTGGCAGGCAAGACAAGCGCCAATGCCGAAGATAAAACCGCTGCAACGGATAGTGGTCAGTGATCGACTAGTCAGCGGCGTTACTTCAGACAACTTGCACGGCGAAGTAAGTTTCGGAGCGCCTGTGGGTAAGGAAATTTTGTAATGCATGCGCAGTTAAGCTTGCATTGGCGGATATTCGGCCAAAGCAGTCATTTTCAACAATTGAGGGGAATGGCTGTTTTACACAAATTCCTGGACAATCTCACTCTTCGAGAAATCGCGCCAATCAAGATGAAGAAAACGCAACGAAAATTCCTGTCTGAGTTTGCAGTCAATTTGTTCACTTCACGTTGGCTACTCATTCCCTCCAGTCAAGTCACGTCCGATGGAGTAATGCCAAATGATGCGGCAAAGGTTTCAAAGAACTGTCATATATACCTAATATGTGAACGCCCTGCTCTGAGCTTCGAAAAAAGTAGCTTCTCGTACGACGGGGAAAAGTTGACAGGAAACTTGGTTCACAAAATTGAAGGTGTTGAGCACAAAACCCCATTTGAGCAAGAGTTCCCTCTACTTGATGACGCAGTTGAGTTACGACTATCCAACTATCCACATCGGGAAGTACAAACTTTTAACGGCAGCGGGGAGTGCGTCCGATACCTTCCCGCGAGCGCAATTAGCTTCAAACAACATCCTCACAACCTAGATCATCTTTTTAGAAAACTTAAGGTACTGTATGTCGGCCAAGCTTTCGGCGGCGGGAACAGAACGGCAATAGATCGGCTTCGCAGCCACGCTACTCTCCAAAAAATTCTAGCCGAGGTAAGCTACGACTCACCTGACAGCGAGATCATGGTCCTGATAATCGAGTACGAGCCGTATCGCATCATAGCTAGCATGGATGGCAGAGCCAAAGAAGCAATTGGAGACGAGCGAGACGAAAAGAGATTTATCAGCATCATTGACAACCATCTCAAGCAAGGTCAGCAAATTTCCTTGGCAGAAGCGGCACTCATCAGATACTTTCAGCCGAAATACAACAAGATTTACAAGAAAAATTTTCCTTCCAGGGAATTAAAGGTTCTGGCGCAGTGCTATGAGTATGACTTCTCCGCGCTAGTAGTAGAGATAAACACAGATGAACTCAATCTTTCTCTATATTCCGACACTGTCGCTCCTGCCATGCATCACATTGCCAATATTGATCTTGTTGATTATGAGCAAAGAGCAGGCTTCTTTCATATGGCAACCGGCAACGGGGAATACGTGATCCACACACCAGCCATCGGTAGCCTCCAAAATAAGGACGACTAGTGCGTTTTACTTCAGTGCTAACTGTTGGTGCAATGCGGATGCCAACACTGTCCATGCCTTCGGACGGTCGGGTATTAACCGGATAGCTGTCACCATCTAGAACGATCTGTAAGGGCGGCTTTGGCCGAGAACCTGCCTGTTTCCCCTCAGCCAATTACCGAGAAGTGATTTAATCCTTAGCAGATGAAGAGAAATGGGGGGGAGGGAGGCTTGAACCGCTGATGCCGTAACGCCACCGGCAGCTAGCGCTCGACCACTATGCTCTTGACGCACTGTGATAGCATTCTGGCGCTAAATTTGAATCGCCAGCCGTTAATCTAAAGTAGTAAGAATTTCAGACAGGGTATTTTTCATGGTATTTAAGAAATTGTGTCATGAAAATTCCAATGGAATCAAATAGGTTAGGCGCTCATAAATGATAGAGTGGGAATAATTCCTCGGCATCATCCATAGTTGCCCATACGCAATACACATCTCTTGATGTGTATTGCGCTACCTTCTAGAAATACCTCACTTTTTCCCATCTATTCGGCAGATGCATATCACTTGCAACTGTTAACTTAGCCTCGTGCCTGTTTCAGGCTTTGATGATTGATTCGAGGTGAACCATGTCAGCGCTCAATAAGATCCGTTTAGTTTCCTCCCGCAACGAGGCTAGTGAAGATGAATCAGAAGCTATTTTGCAATCAAGGGCGCGTGTAGAGGCTGAGATTGATGCGCATTTGGCGGCACAAGCTCGTACACGTGCAGAAGCGCAAGCTAGGGCCATCGCACATGGTAAGGCTCAACGTGAAGATGCGCTTGCGAATCTGATTGAAAATAAAAACCAGACTGAGGAGCAATTAGTTTCAGAGGTTAATGCGCGCTTAGCATTTGAACGGGCGCTTGCCGAGTCTATTCAAGAGAAGCTTAAGTTGGAGAAACGCTTAGCGAATGAAATAGGCGAACGCTTGCGTGCGGAAAAAACAGCTCAAGCTGAAATCGAACAACGCTTGGCTATCGAGCAACACACTCGTGAAGAGATTCAACGCAGAGCTGAGGCAGACCATGCTGCCATGCTAGCCGCTCAAGAGAATATGCACCTTGAAGAGTTGCTAACTAAAACCACCCAAGAGAAATTGAAGAAAGAAAAGGAATCGATTGCGCTATTCAACGCTAAATTAGCAGCTGAGCAGTCAGCGCTTGAAGCGATGCAGATGCGATCACGAAACGAATCTCAGGTACTGTCAGAGATTCAAGCGCGGACAGCGGTAGAACTCGATGCAGAACGTGCTGTCATGGCTCGCTGTGACGAGGAGCAGAAACTCATAAAAAGCGCTGAGCAAAGAATAATCGCTGAGCAGCAATTACAGGAGGAAATAGCCGCACGCGTAGCTTCGGAGTTACAAGCTGCCGAAGTGGCGAGGCAGATGTCTGAGCAGGAACATGCTCACCGTGTAGCGACTGAGCGCAAGATGCAGGCTGAGCAAGAATCAATTCGACTGATGGAAGAACGGGTCAAGATCGAACAGCTAGCTGCAATTGAACGTGAAGAAACAAACGCTTTGAAGGTCAAGGCAGAAGCTGAAGCCAAAGATTTATTGGCTGCAGAAGAACAAGTTAAGCGAGCGGCGGAGATACGTTTACAAGCTGAGCGGAGTTTGGTCGTTCAAGCGCAGATGCGTGCTGAAGAAGAGATGTTGGCGGCACAAGCTGTTGAACAACAACTGGCGACTGAGCAAGCTGCGATTGTTAGCGCCGAACATGCTCAGGAAATGGCTGAACGTGCGACACAAATGGCTAATGAAAGGGTTGCCAGTGAGAATAAACGCTACGAAGCTGAGCAAGCTCGGTACGCTGCTGATTTGGAATTGATTGAACAAATTAAATTGCACGATCAGTTCGAAGTAGATGCGTTGCGCATTGCCCAAGAAAAAATAGATACGGAAAAGCGCGCCATTGATGCCATCACTTTACGCATGGATATGGAGTTAAGCGCAATCGAGTCCGACAACGAATGTATTGCTCGCGAAGTCTCTGCGCAAGAAGTTGCTTCAGCCAAACTCGTACAGATACAAGCAACAATTAAGGCGGAACAAGAGAAAGAAGCGCTCGATTCTCGTATTCTGAGTATGGAAAAGGTTAAAGAGGACACATTAAGAAAAGCTATTGCAGCTGAGCAAGCTACATTAGAGAGTGAAGCCCGTGCAGTGATCGCCTTACGTAAACGCCAAGAGATCGCCGAAGAAAGACAGCGTATCGCATTGAAAAATGAAGCTGATGCATCAAGTTTGTTGCAAATTGAGAATGACAATCAGCGCTTGGATTTAGAACATGCCACACTCTTGAAACAAGAGGCAGAGTTGGCAGAATCAAACAGAATCGAACTGGAGCAATTATTAAGTACTCTTCGAGATCAGCTGCTTGTGATGCAAAAAGAACATGCTGATGCACAAGCGTTCGAATCTTCCGAAGCTTTAGCAAAAATCGAGGCAGAGCGTGAACTCGCAGAGAAAGTATTGGAGCGAGGACTACTAGAGAAAACAGCTCGTGAAGCGGCGGCTGAAAAATTAGCCTTACAAAGTCGGCTTTACGACTCAACACTCACCTTGGCGCGTATGGATATCAATAAAAATGATGACCTGCGAACAGCCTTGGCGCGCAATTCAGCTCAAATAGAGACGGAAGAGCTTTTGGCGAAAGTGCGTAAGGCTAATAGAGTGAGCAAAATCTCATTTGGGTTGATGGCTTTACTTGTGACGGTAACCACAGGATTGTGGTTCGCCACACCGTTATCAGATGTGGCTGTAGCTCAGACACTTTCAAAACCTATCGTACATTCGCAGCCCTCTGCAGGAGTAAGCCAAAATGTAGGGCTTGAAGTGGCGAGCTTTAAATTGGCAACCAATTTGGAACAACCTGCTGACATTGTTGCATCAGTGAAGTAGTGTCTAAATTACTGGTCGAAAAAAACGGTGGAATTCAATTCCACCGTTTTTTTTGAAGAATATTGATTTAATGAGTTACGCGTGTGACGCCGCCACTTTCAATAATGCGGACTTTTTCGCCGACTTTAAATTCCGCATCGTTGACTGATTGTGCTTGAACGATAGAGATGCGGTCCCCATTTTCCAACTTGATCCCCATCTCGATGCCATTCTCGCGAGTGTAAGCTTCTTCAGCTGCTGCACCGACCATGCCGCCTACGACAGCGCCCAGAACGCTGGCCACTTCGCCCACTTTTCCATTAGCGGTGCTGCTTCCTGCGATACCTCCAGCAATTGTGCCGGCTGCCGTTCCAATCTGACTCTTAGTACCTTCAATGCGAATTTTATTAACCTGCTCGATCACGCCCACCTTGTAGGTTTGTATTTGACGTACTTGGTCACGTGTATATACGTCGCCAGATTTCCCTGTCGCACATGCGGTGAGGGTCAAAGTGGCGGCGATACCTAGCATTAATTTTGTGTTCATATCGTTTCTCCTATTTTTGGGCCGCTGGTGCGGATGCCGTTTCGATTGCATTATTGCGATTCGGTTCATTTTTTCTGTGCCCAGGCTTCCAATGTTTAAGAAGCAACGCATTGCTGACAACGGAGAGCGAACTCATTGCCATTGCACCGCCTGAAATGATGGGGTTGAGCATACCCATTGCAGCTAAAGGAATCCCCAGAATGTTATAGGCGAAAGCAAAGAAAAGATTTTGCTTTATCTTACTGAGCGTGACACGTGATAGGTCGATGGCGTCGGCAACACTGTTTAGATCGTTACGCATTAATGTGATATCGGCAGCTTCAACTGCGATGTCACTGCCACTTTTCATGGCAAAGCTAATATCTGCGGCGGCCAAGGCTGGGGCATCGTTGATGCCATCGCCTACCATACCAACGACTTGCTTGGCTGATTTGAGCGAGTTAATAAAACTGGCTTTATCTTGTGGCAACACGCCAGCAACCACCTCTGTGATACCAGCCTGTAGTGCCACCGCTTCTGCGGTGGCTTGGTTGTCGCCACTGAGCATAATGACTCGGATATTCATGTCACGGAGTCGCTCAATAGCTTGAACGCTCGTTGAACGTAGTTCATCTGAGAAGGTGATGTGCCCAAGTAAGGCATGGCCATGGGCTACAGAAATTAATGATTTAGCCTGTTGCTGCAAAGCATAGATAGATGGTGTATCAATCTTGACACCTTGCTCAATAAGATAAGCAGGGGAGCCCAGTAGATAGTTTTCTCCCTCCAAGGTCGCGTTGATGCCTTTTCCAGGTATATCGACTAAATCGATAATAGGGAGTGGAATGACATCTTGTGTTAGCGCGTAATCCAATATCGCAGTAGACAGCGGGTGGGTTGAGTGTTTCCCCAAACTGGCTGCGATACGTAATAGCTCTCCGACACTGCTGGAGGCGCTAGGAAGAACCTCAACAACAGAAGGCTTGCCGTTGGTCAAGGTACCTGTTTTATCGAGTACCAAGATGGAAAGTTTGTTGGCTCTTTCTAGAGCTGAAGCATCTTTTACCAAGATGCCATTCTTAGCAGCCAAGCCACTTGCCACAACGATGGTGATGGGAGTGGCTAGGCCAAGGGCACAAGGGCAAGCAATGACCAAGACAGATACAGCGTTGATCAATGCAAAAGAAAAATCACCTTCCAACAGAAGCCAGAAAATGAAGGTTGCAGCAGCAAGAGCCAAAACGATCGGCACGAAGATTGCCGATATCTTATCGGCAATTCGTTGAATATCGGCTTTTGATCCCTGAGCTTGTTCGACTAAGCGAATCACCGCAGCTAATTGAGTACGACTACCCACTGCGATTGCCCGACACCTCAGAATTCCCTTTTGGTTAATCGTTGCTGCGTAGACTTTGTCATCCGCCACTTTTACTTGTGCCGAACTCTCGCCCGTCAGCATGCTTTCATCCATGCTTGAAGTGCCTTCTAAAACTACGCCATCCACGGGGACACTTTCGCCAGGTCTGACGATGAAAATATCTTCAGGGCGGAATTGTCCCAGGGGAACATCTATCTCCTGTCCATCACGTACGACATGGGCAATCTTGGGTTGTAGATTAATGAGTCCCTCTAAAGCGGATGTCGCTTTACGTTTTGCGTTGGTTTCCAATAATTTACCAAGCAACACTAAGGTGATCAGCGTTGCGCCTGCCTCAAAATAGACGGGCTGATGAAGACCGAACACCATTATTCCAACACTCAGCAAATAGGCTGCGCTAGTACCTAGCGCCACGAGCAGATCCATGTTGCCAGTGCCGTGTTTGATGCTGGCCCAAGCCCCTTTATAAAAACGTTGTCCTATCCAGAATTGCACTGGCGTCGCTAATAACCACTCAAACCATACTGGCAGGTCTAGGTGAACTCCGAAGAGCATCAAAAACATATCCAATAACAATGGAGCAATCAGCGCTGCCGCAATGAGAAGCTGCTTTTTCTCTTGTTCGAATTGAGCGTCTCGACTGAGTTTTTCTGCTGCAAAATCTCTTGCAATATGAGCATCAAAGCCGATTTCTTGTACCGCTTTGATGATTTCATCAACGTTGGTCAACGTGGCGTCGTAAGTGACACTGGCTTTTTCTGTCGCCAGATTAACTACGGCATTGACTTGGGGGAGTTGATTGAGAGAAGTCTCTAGGCGCGAAGAGCAAGAAGCGCAACGCATGCCAGTAATTTGCAATTCAGTGTGTTGGGAGGTGTCGGTCATAGTAACCATGAATTTACCAGAATTCATCTGGAAACTCTGTAATAAATAAGCCGAATGCCCCTTAACATTAGGGAACATTCGGCTGAGTGTTTAATGCCGTTATTACAACGGACGAGAGATACTTAAGCCGCCGCGTAGCTGTCCAGGTGTGTAACCTGTTGCTTGGTCGTGAGGATATTCCGCAGCCAAGCTGGCTTTGACTGCATCTGAAATTTCTTCTGGCTTGCCATGACAACTCACGCAACCAGGTTGCAATACGATGCCCTTCATGTAGCGGAAGGTTTGTCCATTTTTTCCCTTGATGATTTCGGCGACTTCTAAGGTCTCGGGTTTTTCCCCTTTAGCAAGACGTGCCTCCATCTTTTTCAATGCTTTTTGTTCCCATTCGTCCGTCGTGCCAATCATTGGATTGCGCACCTTGGTGCTGACGCGGGTTACTTTCCAACCTTTTTGGCGTGAAAGTTCACTGGCCATTTTAGGGGCGATGTCCTTACATACTTTAACTGCGGATTCTGGACCGCCATCCTGAACCGCTTTCTTGTTCTCTTCCATCAATGCTTTCATGAAAGGCATAGCTGCTGCACGAGTCTCGTCCTTCAATGCGTCGAGCTTGTTATCGGCATGAGCGGAAAAAGCGCTGATGAGCAGTAACGAAGCGATGATGATTTTCTTTTGCATAGATATCTCCTGAATGAAAAACGCCCGATATGATCGGGCGTTGTTTGAGTAGAACAGGCTTACTTCTTCTCGTCCATTGGGCAGGTGTTCATGCCGAGCAATGGGTAGAACGGGCAGAATTTGAATACGCCTGTTGCCACGAATACGAGGCCAACCCAACCCCATGCGCTGATGCCAGCCAATGCGACGCCGATGAGGGCTAGGCCAACTACGATACGCAGGATGCGGTCGATACCGCCAACGTTTGCTTTCATGGTGTACTCCTTGAATGATTGATGAAAAGGGAGCGCATATTATGTTGGAATGGTGGGGTGGTCTGTGAGAAAAATCACAAAGTTCTGTTTTGACCTTGAGATGGGCGGGGTTTCCTGTTTCAATCCCAGCCTCATTCAACGGGGGCAGTATGGCGCAGGCAAGCATCGGCATCATCGGGGGTAGTGGGGTCTATGACATCGCTGGGTTGGAGAACAAACGCTGGGAGAAGGTGGAGTCCTCTTTCGGTGAGCCATCGGATGAATTACTGTTTGGTGAACTCAATGGTGTGAAGCTAGCCTTCCTGCCGCGCCACGGTCGCGGCCACAAGATACCGCCATCTGAGATCAACTTCCGCGCCAACATCGATGCACTGAAAAGAGTAGGGGTGAGCGATGTCATCTCGGTCAGCGCGGTCGGCTCTTTGCGCGAACATCTGAAACCCGGCACCTTCGTCATCGTCGATCAATTTATTGACCGTACCTTTGCTCGCAACAAGTCTTTCTTCGGCACAGGTTTGGTAGCACATGTCTCCATGGCGCATCCCGTGTGCAAACGTCTCGGAGACCATATCGAAGCAGCAGCGAAAGAGGCGGGCATCAATGCCTTGCGTGGTGGCACCTATCTGGTGATGGAAGGCCCACAGTTCTCCAGCCTCGCCGAGTCCGAGCTGTATCGCCAATGGGGTTGTGACGTCATCGGCATGACCAACATGCCCGAAGCCAAACTTGCCCGCGAAGCCGAACTTTGCTACGCCACTGTGGCGATGGTCACTGACTACGATTGTTGGCATCCCGACCACGACCACGTGACGGTCGATCAGATCATCAAAGTGTTGTTGGAGAATGCAGACAAAGCCAAGACGCTGGTGAAACAAGTCGTGCCGCGTGTAGGTTCTGATGCCAAAGCCTGTGATTGCGGTTGCCGCAGCGCGTTGCAATACGCACTCATTACCGCGCCAGAAGCGCGTGATGAAGCAATGAGGCAGAAGCTGCAAGCGATAGCGGGGCGGGTACTCGGGAGTTGAGCATGACGCATCAGAACTGTCGTTCGACGGAATCAATGCCGCCGTTTTTGGGAAGCAGCGAGGCCGAACATAAACGGGTGGAAGAAGCGCTGAGCTTTGTGGTGCAACGTGGATGGATGAATCACGAGGAGCATTTTTTCGATGCGCTGGCGCGACATTTGGGAAAAGCGCTGGGCGTGGATTACGTCATTGTCGACAAGGTGGGCAAAGAATCGCACAACGCGGAAACGGTTGCCTTGTTCGCCAAAGGGACTATCGCTTCCAACATGATATACAGCCTCAAAGGAACGCCGTGCGAAAACGTCATGGGGGCGAATTTCTGTTGTTATCCGCAGGGCGTGCAACAGCTGTTCCCTGAGGATGCCATGTTGGTCGGCATGGGGGCGGAGAGTTATGCCGGCATCCCCCTGTGGGATTCCGCCGGACAGGCGATAGGATTGATTGCCGTGCTGGATAGCAAACCTTTGTCTGATGAGAGGGCCGTTAAACAATTGCTGGAAATCATGTCGATTCGCGCTGCTGCAGAATTGGAGCGCGAACGTAGCAAAGCGGTTTTGAATGCGAGCGAGAGAGAGTTTCGCAGCTTGGCAGAAAATCTGCCGGACAACATTGCGCGTTATGACAGTCAGTGCCGCACTACATATGTCAATTTTCAGCTTCAAACCACGCTGGGGAAATCTTACGCTGAATTGTTGGGGAAAAAGCCGACAGAACATGATCCGTCCGGCGGTTTTGATAACTATGAGGCCGTACTCAGTCAAGTGATTGCTAGCGGAGAAAGCGCCGATTACAAGTTCGTGGTCCCAGGCCGTTCAAAGCACGGGATTTACCATCACGTGCGTTTCACTGCGGAACGGGATGATCGCGGCCATGTTATAGGGGCACTGGCGGTTGGCCGTGACATTACCGACAGCAAGCGGCTGGAAGAGGTGCTTGCTCGGCGTGAACATGAGTTTCGCACGCTAGCCGAGAACCTTCCCGACAACGTCATTCGCTATGATCTGGAAGGCAGGGCGCGCTATTTGAATCCGGCGATCACTTCCAGCCTTGCGCCGGGCTCATTGCCAGAATTGGGCAAAACCATGGTGGAGTCTATGCCCGGCAGAGAAGCTGTGGCTGAAATTCAGCGCATGATCGAGAAGGTGATTGCGACAGGGGAAGACGCCACTCGGGAAATGTCGGTGCCGCATCCCAGTGGCGAAAGGCATGTTCACCATATTCGCTATGTTGCCGAGCGAAATGAGAGGGGGGAAATCATTGGGGCGCTGGCGATCGGCCGAGACATCAGTGAATTAAAACGGATGCAGTCCGAAATAGAAGTAGCTCATGATTTTCTTGATCAGGTGGTCAATTCCATCAACGACCCCGTTTTCGTCAAAGACCGCGCACATCGCTGGATATTGCTTAACGACGAATTTTGCGCATTGATAGGCGAGCCTCGCGAAAAACTGATCGGCAAATCGGATTACGACTTTATGCCCAAGGAGCAGGCGGATGTGTTCTGGGCAAAAGACGAGCTCGTTTTTTCTTCCAAAGTAACCAATATCAACGATGAGGTGATTACCGGCACGCATGGAAAATCGCTCTTCATACAGACCAAGAAAACCGTGTTTGTCTCCGGCGACGGACAGCCATTTCTGGTCGGTGTGATCCGCGACATGACCGAACAGAAACAGTTTGATGACAAGCTGAGCGAGTTGAATGAGGGGCTGGAAAAGCGGGTCGAAGAGCGTACGTGCGAGCTTGCACACGCAAAACAATTAGCCGAGGTAGCAAACCGGGCAAAGAGCGATTTTCTTGCCAATATGAGCCATGAGATACGCACGCCGATGAACAGCATCATCGGTATGGCACAACTGGCGCTCAAACAGGAGAACGATCCGAAAAGCCGCAATTACCTTGAGAAGGTATTGTTTTCTGGTGAGCATCTGCTGGGCATCATCGGTGACATCCTAGATTTTTCAAAATTGGATGCAGGTAAGCTGGAAATGGAAACGCTGGATTTCGATCTGGGCAAAGTGATGGGTAACCTTCAGGATTTGTTTTCCGATAAGGCGGTAAAAAAAGGGTTGGCGCTTAATTTCGATATTGCCCCAGATTTGCCGCGCAATCTGCGCGGCGATCCCCTGCGGCTTGGACAGGTGCTGATTAACTTTGCAGACAATGCGATCAAGTTCACCGAGCGGGGCGAGGTATGTATTCGCGCCCGCAAACTTGATGAGAACGAAAGTTCAGTGCTGGTGCGATTCGAAATCAGGGATACAGGTATCGGAATGTGTGTTGAGGAACACGCCAAACTGTTTCAACCTTTTCAGCAGGCGGATACATCCACCACTCGGCAATACGGTGGAACGGGACTCGGTCTTGCGATTAGCAAGCAATTGGTGGATCTGATGGAGGAAGGTGCAATCGGGGTGGAAAGTGAACCCGGGAGAGGCAGCACCTTTTGGTTCCACGCACGGCTGGGTAAAGGTAATTTGTCGTGTGCTATGCCAAGTTGTCCGCAGACAATGTCGCCCGATACTTTGCAAGTGCTTAACGGTGCACATATCCTGCTGGTGGAAAATAATCTGTTCAATCAGGAGATCGCGTGTGAATTTTTGTGGAAGGTTGGTGCTCAAGTAGACCTTGCGGAAAATGGCAGGGAGGCGCTGGAACTGTTGGACAGGAAATCTTTCGATTGCGTCTTAATGGACATCCAGATGCCCGTTATGGACGGTTTTGCCGCCACCCGTCTGATTCGCGCCAATCCTGATTTGCTGCATCTTCCGATCATCGCTATGACCGCAGATGTCTGGGATGGCGACCGCAAACACTGCTATGAAGTAGGGATGAACGATTATCTTGGCAAGCCGTTCAAGCCGGATACGCTCTACGCCACGATAGCTAGATGGTTGCAGGGTGGGGAGCGCTTGCCGCTAGAGCTTGTTATGCCCCCGAGCGGAGAGGAAGAGGATATTGACCTAGCCGATTTGGCCGACTTGGTTGACGGTAATCGATTAAAAATGCGTGAGTTTGCGCAGAAATTTATCGAGTCAGCCCGAAGTGGTGTAATCATGATCGAGGACGCATTGCAGCGCCACGATTTGAACGAACTGGCTGCTTTGGTGCATCACCATAAAGGCTCGGCCGGTTTGGTGGGGGCGAGACGATTGGCTGGACTATGTCGGGATCTGGAGCAGGAGACAAAAAATGGCGGGGACATGGGGCGAATGAGTGAAATTGTCAGACAAATGCATCTTATGCTGGCGCGGATTGAAGGGCGTTTTTCTCAAGAGTTTGATGAAGCGCTGACTTTTTCGAAAAAACAATCATGAATGAACAAGTAATTCGCCTGCAACTTCTGCAAACCTCGCGCCGCCTAGTCGAGCTTGGTCTCAATCGCGGCACCGCAGGTAACGCCTCGGTGCGACATGGCGATGGCATGCTCATCACGCCATCAGCGCTGCCGGTGGCGGAGATGACAACCGACAGCATGGTGCGTATGGATTTGGAAGGTAAGGTGCTGCAAGGCGGCAAGCCCTCCAGCGAATGGCGCTTCCACCGCGACATTTTTATTGCCCGCCCCGAGATCGGCGCTGTGCTGCACATGCACTCCACCTTCGCCACCACCATCGCCTGTTTGGGCAAGGATGTGCCTGCCGTGCATTACCACATCGCCATCGCGGGCGGCGACAGCATCCGTTGCACGCCATACACCATCTTTGGCGAGCAGAACCTTTCTGACTTGGCACTCGAAGCACTGCATGACCGCAAGGCTTGCTTACTGGGTAACCACGGCATGATCGCTTTGGGTAAAGACTTGGCCGATGCCTTGTCCGTTGCGCAAGAAGTCGAATATCTGTGCGAAATCTATTGGCGCACCCTGCAAGCCGGTACGCCGCAGATACTCACGGCGCAACAGATGCACGCGGTGAAAGAAAAATTCGTCGAATACAAGAAACGTAGTTAGGAAAACCATGCCCATCAAATCCAAGATACGCACCGTCCCCCATTACCCCAAACAAGGTATCCAGTTCCGCGACATCACCACCCTGCTCAAAGACCCTGAGGGTTTCCGAGCCACCATCGATGAACTGGTGCTGCGCTATAAAGACGTGAAGATAGACAAGATCGCGGGCATCGAATCACGCGGCTTCATCCTCGGCGCACCGCTTGCTTATGCCTTGGGCAAAGGCTTCGTGCCCATCCGCAAGAAAGGCAAACTGCCCGCCGAGACCATCGGCCACGACTACGCACTTGAATACGGCACCGACCGCATCGAGATCCACACCGACGCCATCAAGAAAGGCGAGAAGGTATTGCTGGTGGACGACCTCATCGCTACCGGCGGCACCGCCGAAGCCGCCTGCATCCTCATCGAAAAGATGGGCGGAAATATCGTCGAGTGTTGTTTCATCATCGATCTGCCAGATATCGGTGGACGTGCACGATTGGAGAAGCTGGGGCAGAAAGTGTTTGCGTTGTGCGAATTTGAAGGCGACTAAAAAGAATTATCTTAAAGAGGTAAACCCATGGCTCTGCCCAAATACGATGGTTTGTTTAACCCGCTACTACAAGCACTCCACAATCTTGGTGGCTCTGCATCTATTTCCGAACAGGAAGACGAGGTAGCAAATATCCTTAAGTTGACCGATGAAGAGGTTTCTGAAATTCATCGAGGTAATCGTACTAAGTTTAGCTATCGATTGGCATGGGCAAGAAATTATCTAAAAAGATATGGTGTTATCGACAATTCTTCTCGCGGCGTTTGGGCATTAACAGCCAAGGGTAAGCAAATTAACAACCTAGACAAAAGCGAGGTAAAAAAAGTTGTTCAGTCATTTATTTCAACCTCGAAAGAAATTCCTAACAATATTGAAAAAGCAACAGATTCTGACGAGCTTCGTGAAAGCGAATGGGAGGATGACTTGCTTGATGTGGTTAAAGGAATTTCTCCTGATGCTTTCGAAAGGCTGTGTCAGCGCCTATTGCGAGAATCTGGCTTTATTCAAGTTGAAGTAACTGGAAAGTCAAATGATGGTGGGATTGACGGTAAGGGGGTTGTGCGCATTGGCGGACTACTTTCATTCCATGTGATTTTTCAGTGCAAGCGTTATCAAGGTAGCGTTTCATCACCTGTTGTACGAGATTTTCGTGGTGCGATGGTTGGTCGAGCCGACAAGGGGTTATTGATTACAACAGGAACCTTTACGAAGGATGCGCGTATTGAAGCTCAGCGTGATGGTGCGCCACCAATTGATTTGATTGATGGTGAGGCCTTGGCACAGAAGCTAAAAGAGCTAAGAATCGGCGTGCAAGTAAAGGAGAAAGTCGTCGAAGAGATTTTTATCGATAGGGCATATTTTGAGTCTGTGTAACCCTAATTTTTTTCAACTAATACCGAGTAATTTATGAAAGTCGAAACCCTACGCTGGTTCAACAACAGGCTGGAGATGGTGGATCAGCGCATCCTGCCGGCTGCCTTTGAATACCTGAGTTACTACACGGCTGCTTCGGTGGCGGAGGGCATCCGCAGTATGGTGGTGCGTGGGGCGCCGGCCATTGGGGTGGCGGCGGCTTATGGAGTGGCGCTGGAGGCGTTGAGGTTGTCTCAACTCCTTCCCCCATGCAGGGGGAAGGTTGGGATGGGGGTAGAGTCGTTGAGTCTTGACACTTCTACCCCCTCCCTAACCCTCCCCCTGCATGGGGGAGGGGATAGTTCGGTGGATTTTAAGACTGGCATGGAAGCTGGCTTCACCGTGCTGGCGGCCAGTCGCCCGACGGCGGTGAATCTATTCTGGGCCTTGCAGCGTATGCGCAAGGTTTGGGAGGGCGTCGCGACACAATCCCCACAGGAGATAGCGCAGCGTCTGCTGGCCGAGGCTCATGAGATATTGGCAGAGGACATACGCATTAACAAAACGATGGGCGCGCACGGCGCGGCCTTACTTAAGGATGGGGCGCGGGTATTGACGCATTGCAACGCGGGCGCATTGGCGACGGCTGGATGGGGTACGGCGCTGGGGGTGTTCCGTTCAGCAGTGGAGGCGGGTAAGAAGATATCGGTCATCGCGGATGAGACGCGACCTTTCCTGCAAGGCGCGCGGCTAACGGCTTGGGAGATGGTGCAGGAGAACATCCCAGTGACGCTCATCACCGACAATATGGCGGGATACATGATGGCGCAGGGCGAGGTGGATGCGGTGGTGGTGGGGACGGATAGGGTGGCGGCCAACGGTGATGTGGCGAACAAGATCGGCACTTATATGGTCGCGGTGCTGGCCAAGCGCCACAACATCCCGTTCTATGTGGCCTGTCCACTCTCGACCATCGATCTGAGTATCGCGTCTGGCAAAGACATCCCCATCGAGGAACGCTCGGCAGATGAAGTGAAGGGCTTCCGCGACACCCACTGGGCGGCGGAGGGGGTAAAGATACGTAATCCATCTTTCGATGTGACGCCTGCGGAGCTGGTGACTGGCTTGATCACTGAGCGGGGTGTGGTGTTACAGCCGGATGTGCAAAGCATTCGGAAGTTGATGGCGGATGTGGCTTCCTCATAGTGTTGTTGTGATTTATAAAGTTTTCCCTGATTTGTCAGTGTGTTAGCCACCTACAACCACAGCGCACTTCTAGCGCCCCCTATGGGAGGAGAGTTTTACTTCTCTCTCCCATAGGGAGGGAAGGATTGAGGGTGGGGATCTTTTAGATTTACCTTAAATACCTGTTTCCATTAGTGCATTCCTTTGGTACAATCCGCGCCGTTTTCAGATGGGCTTCGAGCCCGTTTTTTATTTGTGGGTACGAATATGGATGTGGCAAAGCTGGTTGATACGACGCTGACTGGTATGGGATACGAGTTGGTTGATCTGGAAGTCTCTGGGCGCGGGTTAATGCGCGTGTTCATGGATAAGCCGGAAGGAATTTCTGTTGAAGATTGTGAGCGCGTGAGCAACCAATTGGTGCGCCTGTTCACGGTCGAAGGGGTGGCTTACGAGCGCCTTGAAATTTCTTCGCCTGGCTTGGATCGGGTGTTGAAGAAAGAATCTGATTTCGTGCGTTTCGCAGGGCAGAAGGCTAAATTCAAGTTGCGTACGCCTGTGAATGGAAGCAAGAATTTTGTCGGTGTTATCGGCGAGTTGAAGGATGGTGTTTTGCAGTTGGATTTGGAGGGCAGTTCAGTTGCATTCGAATTGTCGAATTTAGATAAGGCACGTTTAGTGCCTGTATTTTGAAGTCTCGGAGAGAACGATGAGTCGTGAAGTTCTGTTGTTGGTAGATGCCTTGGCGCGTGAGAAAAACGTGGATAAGGAGATCGTGTTTGGTGCGCTTGAATCCGCTTTGGCTTCTGCGACAAAAAAACGTTTCTCTGATGAAGAGGCCGATGTGCGCGTGAGTATCAATCGCCAAACAGGCGTATACGAATCGTTCCGTTGCTGGCAAGTGATGGACGACGAGACATTCGAAACGCCTGAGTTGCACATCAAGCTTGAAGAAGCGCAGAAACGTGATCCAGCTATCCAGTTGGAAGAGTTCATCGAAGAGCCTTTGGAAAATATCGACTTTGGACGTATCGGTGCACAGGCTGCCAAACAAGTCATCTTCCAAAAGATCCGCGACGCAGAGCGCGAACAGATCTTGGCTGACTTCATGGAGCGTAACGAACATCTGGTCTCCGGCACCATCAAGCGTATCGAGCGCGGCAACGCAATCGTCGAGTTCGGCAAGATCGAAGCTTTGTTGCCTCGCGATCAAATGATCCCGAAAGAAAATTTGCGCGTGGGCGACCGTGTACGTGCCTATCTGTTGCGTGTGGATCGCACCGTTCGCGGGCCACAGATCATCTTGTCGCGTATCACTGCTGAATTCTTGAAGAAGTTGTTCGAATTGGAAGTGCCTGAGATCGAAGAAGGTATCTTGGAGATCGTCAGTGCGTCTCGCGATGCAGGTTCTCGCGCCAAGATCGCTGTACGCACCAATGATCAACGTCTTGACCCAATCGGCACTTGCGTCGGTATGCGTGGTTCGCGCGTACAGGCGGTGACCAATGAATTGGCGGGCGAGCGCGTGGATATCATCTTGTGGGCGGACGATCCTGCTACTTTTGTGATCAATGCGTTGGCACCTGCTGAAGTCAGCAGCATCATGGTCGATGAAGATAAACACAGCATGGATGTCGTTATCGAAGAAGAGAACTTAGCTCAAGCGATTGGTCGTGGCGGTCAGAACGTGCGCTTGGCTACAGATCTGACCGGTTGGGTGATCAACTTGATGACGGTTGAACAGTCTGCTGAGAAGAATGAACAAGAGTTTGCAGTGATTCGTGATCTGTTCGTTGCTAAGTTGGATGTAGACGAAGAGGTCGCTGACATCTTGGTGCAAGAAGGTTTCAATACATTGGAAGAAGTGGCTTACGTTGAGTTGGAAGAGATGCTTGCCATCGAAGCGCTCGACGAAGCGACTGTAAATGAATTGCGCAGCCGCGCACGCAATGCCTTGTTGACAGCGGCAATCGTCAACGAAGAGCAAGTTGAACATAACATCGAAGATTTGCTGAAAATCAAAGGTATGGATGAAGACACTGCGCGCGCACTGGCAAGCAAGGGTGTAGGCACACAAGAACAACTCGCCGATTTGGATGGTGATGAGTTGATTGAACTGACAGGCATGGATGCTGAACGTGCGAATCAGTTGATCATGACGGCGCGTGCGCCTTGGTTCGTATAAGTAAAAAATAGTCCACTGGACTGAAGGATAGTAATGGGAAAAATGAATGTTGCTCAATTCGCGGGGGAGCTAGGTCTTCCAGTTGAACTGCTACTTGAACAGTTGCAGTCAGCTGGTGTGGAGAAAAAAGCTGACGTCGATGTGATCTCTGAGCAGGATAAAGCTAAGCTGCTCGAACATTTGCGCACTGCGCATGGTGGTTCGGGCAAGGGTAAAATCACCGTGACACGTCGTGAGACGACTGCCATTAAAAAGACAGATAGCACGGGCAAGGCACGCTCCATTCAGGTCGAAGTGCGTAAGAAGCGCATTATCGCGCCTCCCTCAATTGCTCCTGAAGTAGTGGTTGCTGCTCCTGTTGTTGAGGTGAAAGCACCTGTTCCAGAGCCAGTGATTGAAATTCCAGTTGCAGTTGCACCTGCACCCGCGCCTGTTGCGACACCGGTTGCTAAACCTAAGTCAATTTTGGGTGAACAAGAACAGAAGCTTCGCGAAGAAGAGTCTCGTGTTCAAGCAGAATTGGCGGCACGTCAGGCTGCGGAGATCGAAGCGAAACAAGCACGCCAAAAACGCAGAGTTGCTGCCGCAATGCCTGTCGCAGCTCCGGCTCCAGTCGTAGCTCCCGTTGTTGAGCCTGTGGTTGAGGTAAAAGCTGTTGCAGCACCCGTTGCTCAAGCGCCAAAAGATACACAAGACGGTACTTTGCATAAGCCAGCAATGCGCCCAGGTGACAAAGTGCCCAAGCCGTCTAGCAAAAAGGTGGAAAAAGCACCCGTTAAAGACAGCCCATGGGATGAAGCCGGACATAAGAAACGCCCACCTTCACGTAATTTAGACACTCGCCCAAGCACAGGCGCACGTACTGGTGCAAGCTTACGTACGGGCCGTCATGACAAGCACAGTAAGCAACACGATACCGCGCAACATGCATTCACATTGCCTACTGAAGCGATTATTCAGGAAGTGATGATTCCTGAGACGATCACTGTTTCCGAGTTGGCTCAGAAGATGTCCATCAAAGCGGCAGAGATCATCAAGGCGCTAATGAAGATGGGCTCGATGGTGACTATTAACCAAGTGCTCGATCAAGAAACAGCGATGATCATTGTTGAAGAGTTGGGGCATAAAGCGGTTCAAGCTAAGCCGGATGATCCTGATGCATTCCTGATGGATGCGGCGGAGCATGAAGATGCCGTGATGGAAGCGCGTGCGCCTGTTGTTACCGTGATGGGTCACGTTGACCACGGTAAGACATCTTTGCTGGACTACATTCGACGCACTCGTGTGGCGAGTGGTGAAGCAGGTGGAATCACACAGCACATTGGTGCGTATCACGTGGATACACCGCGCGGCATGATTACTTTCCTCGACACGCCAGGTCACGAAGCGTTTACCGCGATGCGTGCACGTGGCGCGAAAGCGACCGATATCGTTATTCTGGTCGTTGCTGCGGATGACGGCGTGATGCCGCAAACGAAAGAAGCGATTCACCATGCGAAAGCGGCAGAAGTGCCAATCGTGGTCGCAATCACCAAGATAGATAAGCCAGATTCGAACTCGGAGCGCGTGCGCCAAGAGTTGGTCACTGAAGGTGTCGTTCCAGAAGACTGGGGCGGTGATTGCATGTTCGTCGAGGTATCAGCCAAGACTGGTCAAGGCATTGACACTTTGCTGGAAGGCATCTTGCTGCAAGCAGAAGTGTTGGAACTAACTGCATCTAAAAATAGTAGCGCTAAAGGCGTTGTGGTTGAAGCCCGCTTGGATAAAGGCAAAGGCGCAGTGGCGACTTTGCTCGTTCAGTCTGGCACCTTGAAACGCGGCGATGCCATTTTGGTTGGTTCGGTTTCTGGTCGCGTGCGAGCTATGTTGGATGAGAACGGCAAAGCAATTAATGAGGCTGGCCCATCTATTCCTGTCGAAATTCAAGGCCTGTCCGAAGTGCCTGTGGCAGGTGCAGATTTCTTGGTATTAGCTGACGAGAAGAAAGCTCGCGAAATCGCTTTGTTCCGTCAAGGCAAGTTCCGTGACGTGAAGTTAGCGAAACAGCAAGCCGCCAAATTGGAAAATATGTTCGAACAAATGGGTGAGGGCGAAGTGCGTTCTCTGTCCGTTATTGTTAAGGCAGACGTTCAAGGCTCACTCGAAGCAATTGCAGGTTCGTTGCAAAAACTTTCGACATCTGAAGTTAAAGTCACTTTGGTTCACAGTGGTGTGGGTGCGATTTCCGAGTCTGATGTCAACTTGGCGCTGGCTTCCAAAGCCATCATCATCGGCTTCAATTCACGTGCAGATGCAACGGCGCGTAAATTGGCAGAATCGTCTGGCGTGGATATCCGCTACTACAACATCATCTACTCGATGGTCGATGAGATCAAAGCGGCGCTGTCCGGCATGCTGGCTCCTGAAAAGAAGGAGAGCATCATCGGTATGGTCGAGATCCGTCAGGTGTTCACCATCTCCAAGGTTGGTACCATCGCGGGTTGCTACGTCACCGAAGGTATGGTCAAACGCGGTTCCAGCGTACGTGTGCTGCGCAACAATGTGGTTATCCACACAGGCGAGTTGGATTCCTTGAAACGCTTCAAGGATGACGCAAAAGAAGTTAAATCTAACTTCGAGTGCGGCTTATCCTTGCGTGGCTTCAACGATTTAGAAGTGGGCGATTTCTTGGAAGTGTTCGAGATCGTTGAGATCGCGCGCGCACTCTAATGGCTAAAGATTTTTCGCGCATAGATCGTATCGCAGAGCAAATTCAACGCGAATTAGCTGAGCTAATTCGCCTTGAGTTAAAAGATCCGCGAGTACGAAAGGTGACAATCACAGGTGTGGAAGTCACTAATGACCATTCTCATGCGAAAGTTTTTTATACTTCGCTGGACGGAAATAGCGAGAATCTGTTGCAAGGTCTCGAACGTGCGGCTGGATTTTTGCGTAGCCAATTGGCCAAAGCTATGAAGTTACGCATCACACCACAGCTTCACTTTGTTTATGACGCTTCTGTAGAACGAGGCGCTCATCTTTCCCAGTTGATTGATCAAGCCGTTGCCAGCGATTCAAAACAATAACCGTCCTACTCGTATCAAAAGGCAATTGAATGGCGTTTTGCTGTTCGATAAGCCCTTGGAGTTAAGTTCCAACGTTGCGATGCAAAAGGTGAGGCGCTTGTTTGGCGCAGAGAAAGCGGGCCATACCGGCACGCTTGATCCTCTGGCCTCGGGCCTTCTACCTATTTGTTTTGGCGAAGCCACTAAATACACATTGGCTTTGTTGGACGCGGATAAGCGCTATCGAGCAACGATAAAGTTAGGCCAATGCACCACCACAGGCGATGCGGAAGGGGAGGTGACTCAAACGCGCCCTGTGATAGTGGATGAAGCAACAGTTTTATCTGTGATGCAAAGCTTTCTTGGTGAGATTAAGCAACTCCCCCCTATGCACAGCGCCCTCAAGTATCAAGGCAAGCCGCTGTATGAATACATCCGCAATGGAGAAACGATTGAGCGCGAGTTGCGCCTGATCAGCATTCATGAATTGATTTTGCATCGTCTTGATGGTGATGAATTGGAATTCAGCGTGTTATGCAGCAAAGGTACTTATGTGCGTACTTTGGCTGAAGATATTGGCGAGGCGTTGGGGTGTGGTGGACATTTAATCGCATTGAGGCGCACGGGCATTGGCGAATTTGATGTGAGCGGGGCGCACTCTTTGTCGGAACTGAACGAAATGTCCGAGGAGCAACGAGATGAGTTGTTGATGAGGGTTGATCGCTTGGTTAGCAACTTGCCCGCCTTAGAGTTAGATAGCGTTCAAGCTACTCGCATGGCGCGCGGGCAGCGTTTAGGCTGGTCGGATAATCATCCAGACGGCCCGCGCCGCTTGTATTCAGACGGTTGTTTTATGGGGCTTGGGGAATTGGTCGGTGGCAGACTCTCTCCTAGTCGTTTGTTGTCTAGTATTGCTAAGGCTGCCGCCATCCCTAATTCAGCTTGAGTGGATACCCCGTTCAAGGTTAGAATGCCGCACTTTTTATTTGGAGAGAGTAAGTAAATGTCTATTACCGCTGCACAAAAATCGCAAATCGTGACTGATTATCAACGTGCCAAGGGCGACACAGGTTCCCCTGAAGTGCAAGTTGCTTTGATGACGGCTCGTATCAATTATCTGACTGATCACTTTAAAGAGCACAACAAAGACCATCACTCACGCCGTGGTTTGTTGCGTTTGGTAAGTCGTCGTCGCAAGTTGTTGGACTACCTGAAGAGTAAGAATGAAGCCGGTTACAAAGAGCTGATTCAACGCTTGGAACTGCGTAAGTAATTAAGATTTAAGCGGGTCGCAAAAGCGGCCCGCTTCGTTTTGGGTGTCGTATTAGTGCGCTGGCCATTCGGCCAGCCACTCACATTGGGAGAAGACTATCTTGAGTCACTATAAAAAAACACTGAGTTACGGTAATCAACAACTGACATTGGAAACGGGCGAAATCGCGCGTCAATCTAGTGGTGCGGTGATGGTTAGTTTGGGCGACACCGTGGTGCTGGTCACCGTGGTTGGACGTAAAGATGCAAAGCCTGATCAAGATTTCTTCCCACTCACTGTTGACTATCAAGAGCGTACTTATGCGGGCGGCAAGATTCCTGGTGGTTTCTTCAAGCGTGAAGGCCGTCCAAGCGAGAAAGAGATCCTGACTTCTCGCCTGATCGACCGTCCATTGCGCCCTCTGTTCCCTGAAAGCTTCTACAACGAAGTGCAGATCGTGGCGACTGTCGTATCTTCTGATCCTCAGATCGATTCCGACATCCCTTCCATGATCGGCGCATCTGCTGCGTTGGCGATCTCTGGTATTCCTTTTGATGGCCCAATCGGTGCGGCTCGTGTGGGTTATGCCAATGGTCAATATCTGTTGAACCCAACCAAAGATGAGTTGGTCACTTCGCAGATGGACTTGGTCGTCGCAGGTACAGCCAAGGCTGTGCTGATGGTCGAATCTGAAGCACAAGAATTGTCCGAAGAAGTTATGTTGGGCGCGGTCGTATTCGGTCACGAACAGATGCAAGCCGTTATCAATGCCATCAACGAGATGGCTGATGCGGTTGGTCAAGACGATTGGGATTGGACACCCGCACCTAAGAACGAAGCGCTGATTGCTAAGATCAACGCATTGGCTGAGAGCGACCTGAAGGCAGCTTACGCAGTGCGTGAGAAGCAAGCTCGTACCCATCAAGTGGATGCGATCCGTGCCAAAGTTTCTGAAGCTCTAGCGACACCAGAGTTCGAGAACGTCTCTAAGAATGAAATCGGTGAATTGTTCAGTGCATTGGAAGCCAAGATCGTACGCGGCCAAATCCTGAGCGGCGAGCCACGTATCGACGGTCGTGACACACGCACTGTGCGTCCGATCACCATCCGCACCGGCGTGTTGCCACGTACCCATGGTTCCGTATTGTTCACACGCGGCGAGACACAAGCGTTGGTCGTCGCAACGCTGGGTTCGATGCGCGATTCACAAAAGATCGATGCATTGCAAGGCGAGTTCTCTGACCGCTTCATGTTGCATTACAACTTCCCTCCGTATGCCACTGGCGAAACAGGCCGTGTAGGTACACCAAAACGTCGTGAGATCGGTCACGGTCGTTTGGCTAAACGCGCGTTGGTTGCTGTGTTGCCGAGCGAAGATGAATGCGGCTACGCGATGCGTGTGGTCTCCGAGATCACAGAGTCCAACGGCTCCAGCTCCATGGCTTCTGTGTGCGGTGGCTGCTTGTCGTTGATGGACGCAGGCGTTGCGATGAAGAATCACGTGGCAGGTATCGCCATGGGCTTGATCAAAGACGGCGGACGTTTCGCTGTGCTGACCGACATCTTGGGTGATGAAGATCACTTGGGCGATATGGACTTCAAGGTGGCCGGTTCTGACAAGGGCATCACCGCTTTGCAGATGGACATCAAGATCAATGGCATCACCAAAGAGATCATGCAAGTCGCGCTGAGCCAAGCTAAAGAAGGCCGTATCCACATCCTCGGCATCATGAAAGAGGCAATGCCGTCAGTGCGTCCAGAAGTGTCTGACTTCGCACCACGCATGATCAAGATGAAGATCAATCCAGACAAGATCCGTGACGTGATAGGTAAGGGCGGCGCGGTCATTCGTGCGCTGACTGAAGAGACTGGCACAACGATCGATATCGACGATGAAGGCAATGTCACCATCTCCTGCGTGAGCGGCGAGGCAGGTGAGGCAGCTAAGAAACGTATCGAAGACATCGTGGCTGAAGTCGAAGTGGGCAAGATCTACGAAGGTCCAGTGGTCAAGCTGTTGGACTTCGGCGCACTGATCAACATCCTGCCAGGCAAAGACGGATTGCTGCACATCTCTCAGATCTCGCACGAGCGTATCGCGAACGTTGCGGACCATCTGAAAGAAGGCCAAATCGTTAAGGTCAAAGTGCTGGAAGTGGACGACAAGGGCCGCATGAAGTTGAGCATGAAGGCGCTGTTGGCACAAGCCGCTGCACCTGCTGCTGAATAAGGCAACTCATCGCCGCGACAAGCCCCGCCTAGTGCGGGGCTTTTCATTGCTGGTTCCGATATCATCGATTGCGACATCGCGTGCGGACTGCGAGAATCTCCCATATCAAATTGCACGTGTGAATCATGAAGAAGAGTATGAAATCGCTCGCTAGAAATCTTGTGGACACCTTGCCATCCGGCTTGGAAGGCTTATTCAACCCATGGAAAGATAGTTGTCCGCATGATGCGGCGGGTAATGGGCCTGCTGCAAAGTTGAAGAGGCTGTCACAGCATCTGGATTGTGACCCTGAATTCATCTTGGTCGGCGAAGCGCCGGGGTATCAGGGCTGCCGTTACAGCGGTGTTGCTTTTACCAGCGAACGTCTGTTGGGTGAGGGTGCTATTCCTCGCATCCCTGCATTGCAGGAACGGCTGTCTGACCGTCGCTTACCGTTCTCTGAGCCCTCCGCCACTATTGTGTGGAAGACGCTGTATCGCCTTGGTATTGCCGAGCGCACTATCTTGTGGAATGCGATGCAACTGCATCCGTATCGTGCGGATGAATTGTGGTCGAATCGGACGCCCACGCCGGAGGAAATCAAGTTGGGCGAACCAGCTATGCGTTTGTTGATCGAGGCATTCCCGAGAGCAAAAGTCGTTGCAGTCGGAAAGAAGGCAGAAGGTTTGTTGGGTGAGATGGGGTTGCAAGTGACCGGTGCGGTTCGTCACCCAGCGAATGGTGGGGCAACGGAATTCTCCAGTGGTCTGCAAGCGTTGATGTGAGCCATGTCTGAGTCCGTGTTCGATCCTAAGCCGTTTCTCGCCAGTCTGCCTTTGCAACCGGGTGTGTACCGCATGCTGGATGAGACAGGGCAAGTGTTGTACGTCGGTAAGGCGAACCAACTCAAGAAGCGTGTCAGCTCGTATTTTCAGATCAGCAATCTGTCTCCACGCATCCGGCTGATGGTGTCGCATATCGCGCGCATTGAGGTTACGGTGACGCGTTCGGAAGCGGAGGCGCTACTGCTTGAGAACAACCTCATCAAGTCGCTTAAACCGCGCTACAACATCCTGTTCCGCGACGACAAGTCTTACCCCTACATCGTGCTCACTGGCAGTCCGTCGCCGCGTCTGACCTACTATCGCGGTGCAACCGATAAGCGCCATCAATACTTCGGCCCCTATCCCAATGCACAAGCGGCGAAGGAAAGCATCAATCTATTGCAGAAGGTCTTTCTTCTGCGCACATGTGAAGAGGCCGTGTTCAACAATCGTACGCGACCTTGTTTGCTACATCAGATCCATCGTTGCAGCGCTCCCTGTGTCGGCATCATCAGTGCCGAGGATTACGCGACCGATGTGCGTAATGCGGGATTGTTGTTGCTGGGCAAACATGACGAGGTGGAGAAACGCTTGCGCGACGCGATGGAGCAAGCGGCGGAGACGCTACACTACGAGAAGGCCGCCGCCTTGCGCGATCAGTTGCAAGCCTTGCATGCGGTGCAGGAAAAGCAGTTTGTGGAAAGTGGGCGAGATACCGATGCGGATATCGTCGCGGTCATTGCGGCAGAAGGTGCGTTATGTCTGAATCTTGCGGTGGTGCGCGGAGGCCGTCATCTGGGGGATAAACAATTTTTTCCTGCCAACGTGCAAGGGCAAGATAGTGTCGAGGTGTTGGAAGCGTTCCTTGCGCAACACTATCTGGAACGCAGTGTTCCCCCTTTGATTATTACGAATATTGAAGTGAGCGATGAGACGATTGAAGCGTTGCTGACTGAGCAGGCGGGGCACAAGGTGCAGATACGTCACACCGTTACTGGGGAACGTCGTCAATGGTTAGACATTGCGCAATCGAATGCATTGCTAGCGCTACAAAGACAAGCTGGTTTGGAGGCAGGACAATCGTTGCGACTGGAGGCATTGCGTGAGGTGTTAGCGTTGCCGGACTTGAAGCGCATCGAATGTTTCGATATCAGCCACACCATGGGCGAAGCGACCGTTGCGTCCTGCGTAGTGTATGACGACCTTGCCATCCGTCCGCAAGAGTATCGTCGCTTCAACATCAGTGGCATCACACCTGGTGACGATTACGCGGCTATGCGTCAAGCCTTGACGCGCCGCTATCAGAAACTTCAGGTGGGAGAAGGTAAACGCCCAGATCTGATTTTGATCGACGGGGGCGTAGGACAGTTAGGAATCGCAGTAGAAGTGATGGAAGAGTTAGGGTTGTCCGACATCAGTCTTGTTGGTGTCGCCAAAGGGGTAGAGCGCAAAGCGGGGATGGAGCAATTAATCCGACCCGGTATAGAAATATCGTTACAATTGCCACCAGACAGTCCGTCCCTGCATTTGATCCAACAAGTACGCGATGAAGCCCACCGTTTCGCCATCAGCGGGCATCGAGCACGACGCGGTAAGGCACGAGTCACCTCCAGTTTGGAAGACATTGAAGGCGTTGGAGAGAAGCGCCGCCGTAATTTGTTGACGCACTTTGGTGGTTTAAAAGGTGTGCAACAGGCTAGTGTGGACGAGTTGGCGCGGGTGGAAGGGATCAGTCCCACACTCGCTGAAAAAATCTATCAGAGCTTACATTGACATGCCTATAAATATTCCAAATCTGCTGACGTGGTTACGTATCTTATTGATCCCGGTTTTTATCGCGGTCTTTTATGTTTCCGACGAAACCTTGAGCACGCATCACAAGCATATGCTGAGCTTCGCCATTTTTTGGTTTGCGTCTATCACTGATTGGCTAGATGGCTATCTGGCGAGAATGTTGAATCAAGGCTCGGCCTTCGGTGCGTTCCTCGATCCTGTCGCTGACAAACTGATGGTTGTCGCTGCACTGGTTATTTTGCTCAATCTTGGTTATGTAGACGCCATCATCGCCTTCATTATTATCGGGCGTGAGTTGACCATCTCCGCACTACGCGAATGGATGGCGCAACTGGGTGGAAGTAAGAGTGTCGCTGTCTCAATGATCGGGAAAGTGAAGACCGTATTTCAAATGTTGGCGATTCAATTCCTGCTATTTCACGAGCCTTTATTTGGTGTTTCTACACAGTGGGTCGGTACTTTGTTAATTTATCTCGCAGCAGTTCTTACCCTGTGGTCAATGGTGTATTACCTGATGTTGGCAGCACCAAAAATAAAATCTCAAAATGGAAATTGATTTTTTTGAAACGCTCTGTATAATGCGCGGCTCTCGGGGTGTAGCGTAGCCTGGTAGCGCGCCTGGTTTGGGACCAGGATGTCGGGAGTTCGAATCTCTCCACCCCGACCAGGTTCATGTAGTAAGAAGTTTGTAGTATGCCGACCGAATTGTGCCCGTAGCTCAACCGGATAGAGCACCAGCCTTCTAAGCTGGGGGTTGCTGGTTCGATTCCAGTCGGGCACACCAACAGACTTCAATGATTCAACGGTGGTCGTAGCTCAGTTGGTAGAGCCCTGGATTGTGATTCCAGTTGTCGTGGGTTCGAGCCCCATCGATCACCCCAAAAATAAAAACCGCCAATCGAAAGGTTGGCGGTTTTTTTTATGCCTAAAATTATTTCCGTTTCAGGCCAGTCAAATGTAATAAGGTTGTCGATATCTCTTCTACCGAAATTGTGGTCACGTCTAGCATCGGAATGCCTGCTCTACGCATCATCTCTTCAGCTTGCTTTACTTCTTTCTGACAATTCTCGAGTGATGCGTAGCGACTATTAGGCATTCGTTCTGATCGAATCTGCGACAATCGCTCGGGATCAATAGTGAGGCCGTGTAATTTTTTGATGAGCGGTTTTACGGCACTTGGCAATGAGCCATTCTCAAAATCTTCGGCCACTAAGGGGTAATTAGCAGCGAAGATACCAAACTGCAATGCCAGATAGAGTGAAGTAGGGGACTTCCCACAGCGAGATACACCCACAAGAATGATTTCAGCACGTCCAAGATCGCGGGTAACGCCACCATCGTCATGGTTTAGTGCGTAATTCACCGCATCCATACGCTCGTTATAGTGGACGCCTGTCTCGTGTGATCGTCCTACTGCGTGAGAAGATCTGATGCCCAATTCATTTTCAATAGGCACAATAAAACTCTCGAACAAATCGAGAATCAGCGAATCGCTTTGTTCAATGATGTCGTGTATCTCTGGCACTATTAGCGTGCTAAATACAATTGGACGGCTACCATCCTGTTGTGCAGCAGCGTTGATTGTACGCATTGCCTCCTGCGCCTTTTCAACTGAATCTATAAAGGGGAGAGTAACCTGATTAAATTGAATCCCATCGAACTGGCTTAACATGCTGCGGCCTAATTTTTCGACGGTGATACCGGTACGGTCCGAGATGAAAAAGGCAGTGCGCTTGATATTCATATTTCTACCTATCTATCGATTGTTGAGAGTATTTAGAATGCTACCACTAGCTTATGAAGCTGAGCAGGTATGCTCAGAAATGTTGCTATACGTGCGGTCTAAATAAGGGTAAAAAGCCGCCTAGATAAATGCTCGTAATCTTGAATCAGGATAGATTTTCGGAGCTCAGGATTCGTAGTATTCAAATATCCAGTTCGTAACAGACAATATTTTTTATGATTACCCTCTATGCCAAACAAAATTAATAACCATGCAGATATTGAGCCGGCCCTTTCAGATAAGGAAATGGACGAACTCGATTGTTTTTTGATGTCAGATGCAACTACAAATGAAGTCATGTTGCTGGATTGTCTGGATGGCTATCTAACTGCAATTGCCTCAAGTCCCGTGAAATTGGATCAAAGAGATTGGCTACCAAGAGTTTGGGGGCCGACTGATCAAGATACTCCAGCATTTGAAACAAAAGCACAGGAAGAAAAAATCATTGGATTGATGATTCGACATCTAAAGGCCATTGTTTGGAATTTGCAACAGGAAGAGGAACCTTTCGAGCCCGTGTTCGATTTAACTGTCTATTTGGATGATGAGCGTGAATACGTTGATGGTCAGATGTGGGCACACGGATACATGGTCGCTGTCGACCGTTATCGTGAAAGTTGGAAGTCATTGTTTGAATCAAAGCACGGCGTAGAGATGTTGCGCCCTATCTATTTACTCGGAGCAGAAGAGGTTAAAGAGGAAGAAGAAAAGCTAGTAGAAACACCTATTCAACGAGAAGAGTTATCTAGGACGATTCCCACGAGTGTGGGCTGGATTTTTAAGTTTTGGGCACCTCAGCGGCGTGCTGAGGAGCAATTCATTAACGGTAACTCTTCTGCGAATGAAATTCCAAAGATAAGTCGCAATGCGCCTTGTATCTGTGGCAGCGGCAGAAAATTCAAGAAGTGCTGCGGAGCCAATGCAAGCTAGCTATTAATCATGTAATCGTTCAAAACGCTGAAAACAAAAAAGCCGCTAATACATTAGCGGCTTTTTTGTTTTTTACTGGCGGAGAAGGCGGGATTCGAACCCGCGGTGGGCTATAAACCCACACACGCTTTCCAGGCGTGCGACTTAAACCACTCATCCACCTCTCCGAAGGGCGCGCAGAATAAACTAGAACGCTGTTTGAGGCAATCAGAAATGCTGCAAAGCGATGAAAACGGACAGTTCGTCAGTCTCTTTAAGGCCATGAGCTTGCAGGGTGCGGATGAGTTCTAGGCTGGAGCAACGGATAAAGGGATTAGTCGCCTTTTCTAGGGCGATGGTCGATGGGACAGATGGAAGGTCTGCGGCACGCAGTCTCTTGGTGTCTGCGATACGTTGTTGGATAGCAAGATTCTCGGGTTCACATAGCTTGGCAAAGCTCAGACAGTATTCGGTGTATTCGTGCGCGCAATAGACTACTGTGTCGTCGGGTAGGGCGGCTAGACGCATCAAGGAATGGTGCAGGTCGGCCAGTGTGCCTTCCCTGTTGTTGCCGCAACCTGCGCCAAACATGATGTCCCCGCAAAACACAGCATCAGCTGCGATAAAAACGATGTGATCCTCAAGGTGGCCGGGGGTCTCGATTATGTCGAATCGGATGCTCGGCGCTTCCAGTTCTAGTACATCTCCCTCACGTAAGTCATTGGTGATATACGGGTTGCGCGGATGGCTTCGTCCATGCACCGGCACGTTATATACTCCGCGCAATTCAGCGATGCCGCCGATGTGGTCGTTATGGCGATGGGTACACAGGATTGCCGTCAATTTCAAACCTGTGGAGTCCAAAAAAGCGAAGACAGGTGCGGCTTCTCCGGGATCGACGATGGCAACATGGGTCTCATCGTGGATTGCCCAGATGTAGTTGTCGCGCAGGGCTGGGATGGCTGTGATGTTCAACATGATAGGTCTCAAGGGCAGATGCCGAATTCTAAAGTAATCGCCAACAGTCTAAGTGAATGGTTCGCCACTGAGCAAGGCGGCTATGTGTTGGCGCGCGAGCAGGCATATTTCGATGAGGCGGTGAGCGATCTGTTCGGTTATAACGCATTGCAATTGGGCTTACCCAAACAAGACTTCTTGCATAACAGCCGCATGCCATTGCGCTTCACGGCGGGTAATTCAGTTAGTAACGATGTAAGGGTATGTTGTTCCGAGTTGCCCTTCGATGGTGATAGCCTCGATCTGGTGTTGCTGCCGCATGTGTTGGAGTTCGCTGAGAACCCGCATCAGATCATCCGCGAAGCGGAGCGTGTGTTGATGCCCGAGGGTAACCTGCTCATCAGCGGTTTCAATCCCTTCAGTCTGTGGGGTATGCATCGCGCTTTGGGGCGGAGACAAGGATATCCGTGGAGCGGGCAATTCATCACCCTGCCGCGAATGAAAGATTGGTTGGCGTTGCTAGGCTTCGAGGTGGTGGATGTAAGTTTCGCCGCCTACGCACCACCAGTCCGTCAGCGAAAATGGTTAGAACGCGCCGCCTTTATGGAAAAGGCGGGGGGGCGCTGGTGGCGCGGAAGTGGCGGGGTGTATTTCATCCATGCCATCAAACGTGTACCGGGCATGCGCCTCATCAAGCCAAAGTGGAACGAGGGGCTAGTGCAAAAACTAATGCCTGCTGCGCCGAAATTGAACAAAGGTATACAGAAGGTCGAGAACAATGAGTGAAGTGGTTGATATATTCAGTGACGGCGCATGCAAGGGAAATCCCGGCATCGGCGGTTGGGGCGCGTTGTTGCGCAACAAGGGCAAAGAGCGCGAATTGTGCGGTGGCGAAGAACACACCACCAACAATCGCATGGAGTTGATGGCCGCCATCATGGCCTTGGAAACGCTGACACGTGCTTGCGAAGTACGCTTGCACACCGATTCTAAATACGTGCTGCAAGGCATCACCGAATGGTTGCCCGGTTGGAAACAGCGCGGCTGGAAGACAGCCAGCAAACAACCTGTGAAAAATGACGACCTATGGCGCAGATTGGATGCGGCAGTCACGCGGCATCAGATTGAATGGGTGTGGGTCAAGGGGCATGCAGGACACGAAGGTAATGAACGCGCCGATGAATTGGCCAACCGAGGCATCGAAGAATTGAGGGCTAAGACATGAGACAGATCGTACTCGACACTGAAACAACCGGCCTTGACCCTAAACAGGGACATCGCATCATCGAAGTTGCCGCCATCGAGTTGGATGGTCGCAAGGTCTCTGACCGTACCTTTCATCGTTATCTGAATCCAGAGCGCGAGATCGACGAGGGCGCGGCAGCCGTCCACGGGCTGACACTAGAGCGTTTGCAAAACGAAGCGAAGTTCGCCGAGATCGCGCCGGCATTGCTGGAATTCATCGATGGGGCGCAGCTCATCATCCATAACGCACCGTTCGACATCGGCTTCTTGAATGCGGAACTGGCGCTGGCGGGATTGCCGACCTTGAGTAATCCCGTGATCGATACACTGAAGGTTGCCAAAGAACTACATCCGGGCAAGAAGAATAACCTCAACGCCTTGTGTGACCGCTACTTCATCGACAACTCACACCGCACCTTGCACGGCGCTCTGCTGGATACCGAGCTACTAGCCGAAGTTTATCTGGGGATGACACGCGGGCAAGAAAGCCTGCTGGGGGATGAAAGTTCCGACGATGATTGTATTCAACTTGATGAATCAGGCCAGCGCATCCAAATGAAGGTGCGCGTTTTATCACCCACGGAAGAAGAACTTGCCTTGCATGAATCACAAATGAACGATATCGATAAAGCCAGCAAGGGTGCTTGTTTGTGGAAGCGTCTTGCTAGCGCTGAAGCACAATGACTAAAAAAGAGAGTGTCGTAGCCACATTCGACGTGATCGTCATTGGCGCGGGTGCAGCCGGCATGTTGTGTGCCCTGACTGCCGCTCAGCGTGGTCGCAAGGTAGTGATACTCGATCACTATGCCAAGCTGGCCGAGAAGATCCGCATCTCCGGTGGTGGGCGTTGCAACTTCACCAACCTCAACACTAAGCCTGACAATTACCTGTCGCACAACCCGCATTTCTGTCGCTCTGCCTTGTCGCGTTACACGCCGCAACATTTCATCGCTCTGTTGGACAAACATGACATCGGCTATCACGAGAAGACCTTGGGGCAGTTGTTCTGCGACGAGGGTTCGGAAGCCATCATCAGCATGCTCAAAAAAGAATGTGACGATGCGGGCGTGAAATGGATGCGTCCTTGCGAAGTGGGCGAGGTGCGTCACAGTACGAAGTTCACTGTGATGACTTCGCGCGGCTTGCTGGAATCCGATGCGCTGGTCATCGCGACCGGAGGCTTGTCTATCCCCAAGATCGGTGCGACGCCGTTCGGATACAAGATCGCCGAGCAGTTCGGTATCCCCATGACTAAGCTGAAACCGGGGCTGGTGCCGCTTACTTTCCATCCAGAAGAATGGATTGCTTATGCAGACCTGACCGGCGCGTCTTTGGATGCCGTGGTTAGCTTCGGCAAACAACGCTTCCGAGAGAACCTGTTGTTCACGCATCGTGGCTTGAGTGGCCCAGCCATCTTGCAGATATCGTCGTATTGGGAAGCAGGGCAGCCGTTATCCATCGACTTACTACCTGATCAAGACATGCATGCCGTGTTCCTTGAACACGCCAAGAGCAAGTTGTTGTTGAGCAACTTCCTTGCGCAATACCTGCCGAAAAAGCTGGCCGACATCGTGGCGACACAATGGATAGCCGAGAACAAACCCCTCAACCAATATTCCCCCAAAGTGCTAGCTGCCTTGGCGGGTCGCTTGAAAAACTGGGAGGTCACCCCCACTGGTACGATGGGCTACAGCAAGGCCGAAGTGACCTGCGGAGGCGTGGATACGAAAGCGCTGTCGTCCAAGACGATGGGAGCCAATGAGGTCGCCGGTCTCTATTTTGTGGGTGAAGTGATGGACGTGACTGGCCAGTTAGGCGGGTATAATTTTCAGTGGGCATGGGCTTCTGGCTACGCCGCTGGTTGTGCGGTTTGAATGTTTCTAACGAAGGAGAATTGACGATGCGTATCTTGTGGATTGCACTATTGACCCTGTTGTTGAGCGGTTGCGGCTACAACGACTTCCAAGCCAAAGACGAACAAGTGAAAGCGGATTGGGCAGAAGTGCTGAACCAATACCAGCGTCGCTTTGACCTCATCCCTAATCTGGTCAACACCGTCAAAGGTTACGCCCAACAAGAGAAGGACGTCCTCATTGGCGTGACCGAGGCACGTGCCAAGGTCGGCACCATCCAAGCGACCCCTGAACTGATCAAGGATGCGCAGGCATTCAAGCAGTTCCAAGCAGCCCAAGGCGAACTGACGCAAGCCTTGAGCAAGTTGATGATGGTCACGGAGAACTATCCTCAGTTGAAATCGGATGCCATCTTCCGCGATCTGCAAGCGCAACTGGAAGGCACGGAGAACCGTATCACGGTGGCACGTAAACGCTACATCGACGGCGTGAAGGAATACAACGTGTTGGCCCGTTCCTTCCCGACCAATCTGACTGCGATGATGTTTAGCTACGAAGTCAAACCTTCCTTTGCGGTGGAAGATGAGAAGGCTGTCTCGACCGCCCCTAAAGTCGATTTCGGCGCACCGGCTGCTCCTGCCAAGTAAATGAAACACAGCGGAAACATTCCCTCCCCCATGCAGGGGGAGGGCTAGGGAGGGGGTAGAAGTTGATGACCTCAACGATTCAACCCCCACCTTCTCCCTACATGGGGGAAGGTGTTTTTGTACGATTCTTCAAAGGATGGCAATGGTTGCTATTCGTGTTGATTGCCTTACTGCTCATTGACACGGCGCAAGCTGAAGTCGCAGTCCCGCCACTCAAGCAGCGCGTCACCGATCTGACATCGACGCTCGATGCCAGCCAGATTCAAACCCTAGAAGCCAAGCTCGCCGCCTTTGAAAAAGCCAAAGGCTCACAGATCGCCGTTCTCGTATTGCCTACGACTCAACCCGAGGTCATCGAGCAGTTCTCTATCCGCGTGGTCGAGGCGTGGAAGTTAGGACGCAAAGACGTGGATGACGGTGTGCTGCTACTGGTCGCCAAAGATGATCGCAAGTTGCGCATCGAAGTCGGCTATGGATTGGAAGGTGCACTCAATGACGCCACGGCGAAACGTATCGTTGCTGAAATCATCAGCCCGGCTTTTAAGCAGGGTGATTTTTATGGCGGAATCGATGCGGGACTGACTGCCATCATCAAAGTCATCGATGGCGAACCATTGCCCCCGCCGGTCACCTCGCGCTCGACTGCTAAGGCTGGAGGAAGTCTGGGCAATCTGATCGGCATCGGATTTCTTGTGTTCATGATGGGCAACATCCTCTTTCGTCAGATGCTCGGGCGATTACCTACAGGTTTGATTGTGGGCGGAATCATAGGGGGCTTGGCATGGTTGATGTTGCTCTCGTTAGGTGTGGCTATCGTCGCAGGTATTGTGTCGTTCATTTTCTCTTTATTGTTTGGTGGAAACGGTGGTGGTGGTTCTGGTGGCTCTTCTTTCCCCGTGGGCTGGGGCGGAGGCGGTGGAAGCTGGGGGAGTGGCGGCGGTGGCAGCTCTTGGGGGGGCGGTGGAGGAGGAGATTTTGGTGGTGGCGGTGCTTCGGGAGATTGGTAAATGAAACTCAAACGTACCTTCAAACACCTCGCTACGGGACAAGTCGCCTTACGCAGACATTTCCCACACACTGCGTTGAAAAATATCGAGCGTGCGATCGCCCAAGCTGAACAGGGTTGTAGCGGACAGATTCGTTTTGCTGTCGAGCACGCATTGGATTGGTCGCCCTTATGGGCAGGACAGTCCGCACGCCAGCGAGCCATCGACGTATTTTCCAATCTGCGCGTATGGGACACCGAGCACAACAATGGCGTGTTGATTTATCTGCTACTAGCGGATCGTGATGTCGAGATCGTGGCCGACCGAGGTATCCATGCCAAGTTAGGTCAACATGTGTGGGAAGCCATCTGCCAAGAGATGGAAGCGGCATTTCGCCAAGGTCAGTTTGAGGCGGGTGTCATTGCCGGTATTCAAAGCGTAGGACGGCATCTTGCACAGCATTACCCGCAGACGGGTGAAAAGCGCAATGAACTATCCGATGCCCCCGTGCTGATGTAAGTCCATCGTGAGCATCGAAACCGAACTGAAACTGCGCATCACCCCTGAAGACATGCGGCGCTTGAAGCGCCATCCCTTTCTGCGCAGCCTATCGTTGCAACGAGCATATAACCAACCGCTCTACAGCATCTATTACGACACCCCCACGCTGACACTTATTCAACACAAGATGGCGTTGCGTTTGCGCCGCGTGGGTAAGCAGTGGATCCAAACCCTAAAAGGTGGCGGCAAGATAAGCGGGGGGCTACATCAACGCAACGAATGGGAGGCGCCTGTCCCTTCGGAAGCATTAGATTTTGAAGTTCTAAAAGCAACAGGCGGGCAACTCCCTAAAGGCGTCAAGCCTCATTTACAAGCCGTGTTCGTTACCGACTTCACGCGCCACACCCGCCTGATTGATTTTGAAGGTGCGCAGATCGAATTAGGGATGGACAGTGGTGAGATACGCGCTGGCAAAAAGCGCCATCCTCTCTCAGAAATAGAGCTTGAGCTCAAATCAGGCACACCAGACAAACTCTTCAAACTCGCTCAAGCCTTGCTGGAGATTGTGCCCCTCCAAATTGAGACCACCAATAAAGCAGAATACGGCTACCGTCTTTTTTCTCCGGCTTTCCCACTTGCCAAGAAACCTCACCTGCCTACCCTTGATTTAAATCAAGCTGTGAATACAACCTTGCCAGAACTCATCAGCGCTAGTTTTGCACAGGTGCAATTTCAGGTGGCAGCGGTATTGGCAGAGGGCGATGAAGAAGCTATCCATCAAACCCGGGTCAGCTTGCGTCGATTACGCGTTCTTTTCGGTGTCGCTAAACAATGGCGAACAGGGCCGGACAGCGAATATTTCAACCAACAGTTCAAACTGTTACACGCCATACTTGGCAAATTACGCGAGTGGGATGTGTTCATTAATCAGACCTTAGTTGCTGCGGTAAAACACATCGACGTGACGACTTTGCTTAAAGCCAGTGAGCAAGAGCGCAAATCACAAAGCATCCTTGCGCGACAACATCTGTCATCCATCGAAATTCAGCGCACCTATCTGGCGGTGGGAAGTTGGCTACATCAACTGCCAACTGAAACGGAAAGTGATTCGATGCGTCATTTTCTTCGGCATACCCTAAAGAAACAGCTGAAATGTGTCGTTAGTAGCGGGGAGAAAGCTGCAAGTCAGAACGAACACGATTTACATGCGCTGCGCATCGCATGCAAAAAATTGAGATATACGCTTGAGATCATCGGTATTGCGCAGCATGCATCGTTGGTAAAAGCCTTATCCAATATGCAAGAGCGACTGGGCAGATTGAATGACCTCAGCGTTGCGCACCGACTGCTAGATTCTTTGCAGACACGATCACGGAGCACTGCGATCAGGCAGCTTCGTAATGTCATCGAACAAGATAGAGCGCAGATCGTTGCAAAGTTCGACGGTGATTGGAAGTTAATGAGAAGGGCGCTGAGAAAGTTTTCACCCGAGATAGGAGAGGGGTAAAACGGGGCCTAATCAGCGCTTTCCAAATCATCGAACAGGCTTAAATTAACGCATGTTCGCCAGATGGCGAAAGGCTGATAAGGAAAATCAGAACATGGTAACCAAGAAGACCCCGCTACGCGTTCCCGTCACCCAAGGTCTTAAGAACATCTACGCAATGGACATGCACTTGCCTTATCAGGCAGCGTGTTCAGGACATTTCAGCGTATTGGCATTTGGCCGCTTGGCAGCGGCGATCGCCGTCGTGCGAACCGCACTGGTTCAAAACAACACCCAATATCATGAAGCGATCACCATCCTTGATACCGCAATTGCCACACTTGCTACCGTGCGTGAACGGGGAGACAGCACCGATGTGTGGGAGATCACCGAAGCAGAGCGCCCCAATGTATTGAACGGTATCGATGTCGCTGAAGAGTGTATTGGCACCCTAGATGTCGCGTTACTCGCTCAGACCGCTTCCACTTTGTTTGCACAGATTGCCACTGAGTAGCTCTCCTCCTACTTCAGTGACATGAAAGCTCCGCCTTGTGCGGAGCTTTCTCTTTGTGCGGTAGATAAGCGATGACTTTGCTGTTAGATTGCATACACGCTCACGCAAAGTTGAAAGGACATCATGGAAAGTTATATTTACTGGTTCGTGTTGGGATTGATATTGCTGGGATTAGAAATGGCGACCGGCACGTTCTATTTATTGATGGTTGCCATCGGCATGGCGGTCGGTGGTTTGGCTGCATTGTTGGGGGCGGGTGTCGTATGGCAATTGTTGCTCTGCGCCATCACGGTGGTGGCAGGCACATTCATCTTGCGCCGTCGCAAGCGCTCATCCAATGATCCAATCGCTGAAGCGAGCTTCGACATAGGACAAGCAGTCAAGATCATTCACTGGAATGACAACGGCACCGCTCGGGTTGCCTATCGTGGCGCAGAATGGGACGCCGAATTGCAATCTGCGGATGCACCGCGTGATGGGCAGTTCTACATCGCAGCGATGCATGGTTCCGGTTTGGTCATCACGCATCAAAAATCATCGTCTTAATCAGGAGAACAACATGGAAGTCGCACTGTTAGTCGTCATCGCTGCCGTCATCTTTATCATCAAGGCACTCAAAGTCGTTCCACAACAAAACTCTTGGGTGGTCGAACGCCTCGGCAAATTTCATTCCGCCTTACTCCCAGGGCTGAATATCGTCATCCCATTCATCGACAACGTTGCCTACAAGCACCTGCTCAAAGAAGTGCCACTCGATGTGCCCAGCCAAGTGTGTATCACCAAGGACAACACGCAGTTGCAAGTGGACGGCATTTTGTATTTCCAAGTGACCGACCCCAAGCTGGCTTCTTACGGCACCAGCAATTACGTGATGGCCATCACCCAATTGGCGCAAACCACCTTGCGTTCTGTCATCGGCAAGATGGAGTTGGACAAGACTTTTGAAGAGCGCGATGACATCAACCGTGCCGTGGTTGCTGCACTAGACGAAGCCGCAACAAGCTGGGGTGTGAAGGTGTTGCGTTACGAGATCAAAGATCTGACACCGCCCAAAGAGATCTTGCACGCCATGCAAGCGCAGATCACCGCCGAGCGTGAAAAGCGCGCCTTGATCGCCGCCTCCGAAGGCCGTAAACAAGAGCAGATCAACATCGCCACAGGCGAACGTGAAGCCTTCATCCAACGCTCGGAAGGCGAGAAACAAGCCGCCATCAACACTGCGCAAGGCCAAGCTGAAGCCATCAAAGCGGTGGCATCCGCTACTGCACAGGCGATTCAACAAGTAGCTCAAGCCATCCAATCTCCCGGTGGCATGGACGCTGTTAATCTGAAGGTTGCGGAGAAATATGTCGAAGCCTTTGGCAATGTCGCCAAAGAAGGCAACACCCTCATCCTGCCGGGCAATATGGCCGACATGGGGAGCATGGTCGCGGCGGCGATGAGCATCGTAAAGACACAGAAGTAAGCTTGATCGCGAGGGGACATTCGTCCCCTTCGCTCTAATTCGCAATGCATCCCCCCAACCTAAAAATCATCGACGACATCGCGCATATCCCCGCAGCTGAATGGGATGCGTTGACCGGTGGCGACCCGATGCTGTCGCACGCGTTCTTCCTTGCCCTGCAAGAAAGTGGTTGTGCCATGCCGCTGTATGGCTGGAAATCGCAGTTCCTCACCTTATGGCAGGATGCCAAATTGGTCGGCGCCATGCCGCTTTACCTCAAGATGAATTCCTTTGGCGAACACGTGTTCGACTTCGCTTGGGCCAATGCCTATCAACAACACGGCTTACGTTATTACCCCAAGTTGTTATGCGCCGTCCCCTTTACCCCCGTTACAGGGGCAAGATTTTTGGCGACGACACACGAGATGCGCCGCTTGTTGCTGACGCACGCATTGCAATATGCAAAAGACATCGGCGTATCTTCCCTGCATTGTCTATTCTTGAATGAAAACGATCTAACCGAAGCGCAGGCGCAAGGCATGATGTTGCGCCAAGACGTACAGTTCCATTGGCAGAACCCCGGCTATCGAGACTTTGACGCATACCTCGCCACACTCAGCCGCGACAAACGCAAGCGCATCCAACAAGAACGACGCAAAGTGCAAGAAGCGGGCATCGAGCTGCAATGCCTCAGCGGAGAAGAAGCAACACCCGAACATTGGGCGTTCTTTGCCTCTTGTTATCTGCACACCGCGCAGCTGTACAACTCCCCCCATCAACTCAACGCTGATTTCTTTCAACGTCTTGGCAAAGCATTACCGAAAAACACCTTGCTCGTCATCGCCTCACGCGAAGGACGTCCCATCGCCAGCGCCCTCAATTACAAAACCGATCAAGCCTTGTACGGACGCTCATGGGGCACATTTGAATTCCACTCGGGACTGCATTTCGAAGTCTGCTACTACCAAGCTATCGAATACTGCATCACCCACGGCATCAAAACATTTGAGGGCGGGGCAGGTGGCGAACACAAATTGTCGCGCGGCTTTTTGCCCGTCACCACACGTTCAGCCCATTGGCTGGCGCATCCACAATTCTCAAAAGCGGTGGAAAACTATCTCCAGCAAGAAGCCTCCGCGATTACTGAATACGTAGATGAATTGAACGAACGCAGCCCATTCAAACAGACTGCCCCTAATTAAAATGCCACACCGATTCTAGTAGGTCGGGTTTCACCCAAGGGTGCAAGAACCCCAGCGGGTAACCCGACAAAGCGCTCAGAATATATAAAGGCTGTCGGGTTAAAACCCGACCTAAAAAACCCAAACGAATAAATCGAATTTTTCGTGACCAAAAAGGAAGCAACCATGAAATATCAACACTACAAAGGCGGCATCTACGAAATCGTGTGCGAAGCCATATTGGAATCCGACCCCACCGTCACCATGATGATCTACCGCTCACACAACGGTTCGATTTGGGCGAGGCCGAAAGACGTGTTCTTTGAAATGGTGCAGGTGGAGGGGAAGGAAGTACCGCGATTTGCACTTATTCCGAGCTAAACTTGGATGTCATATGAGGACACGAAAAACACATTCACTCAGTGAGATTCTTGTTGAAGAATGCTTGCTACCCGTGCGAATCCCCCTCTAATAATTGTCTTCGGCGTAATTTAATTAATCAGGAAATGCTCAATGGAATGCAGCAAATGCGGTTCAAACAACACACAACGCCTTGAAGACAGCATTGATGCGGCTACGCCGATACAAGCGCCACCTGCAAAGCGATCTCTCAAATGGCCGAGTATCGGCATCTTTATTAGCCTGCTTCTATTAGCAAATGGGGGAGACACGATCGTTTTTGGCGTGCTCACCCTAATGAGCTCAGGCTTCCTTGGATATAAAGCGTACCAATTCAATTCAAAATTCTGGCCGGGCTTATATATGCGTTGGCAAGCGTCCTGGAAATGCCACCAATGCGGGGTTGTTTTTCATCGCTCCTGATAGTGCCAACGAACTGAATTAGTCCCACCACCGTAGCAGCACATTCACCAAGCGAGAGTGAGTACCGAAAATTTTGTCGCTATTCGGTTGAGAAGAATCAGCTTAGGTCTATACCTTTATCGAAAAGATATAGACCTAGGCCTATATCCTTTGGCATATATCGAGTGAAAGGCATACCTGATAGGCTTCGCGGCAAAATAATTCCTACAATTTTTGCCTGACCAAGCTAATGCCTCTTAATGATCGCGACTACCTCGATGAACTTCAATCGTACCGAAAAGCGAGTTCTCGCATTCAGTCGTCTAACTCAGCAATCGAAGATGAATACTGGCGACTGCTAGCAGAAAAGCAGCAGGCACAACTGCGTATCATCACCTTCCTTAGCGTCGCAATGATTGCCTTAGCGATTTATTTCAGGGGCGAGATATTTCATTTCATAAAACAGCTTTCGAGCGCAAATCAACCCGAAGAAACTGTAGTGCAGACTTCGCCAGCACAATCGGTTGATCGAATAAGCTCAGAGGAATTACCGTTCCCATCAAGTGGATCAATTATCCGCTATCAAGAAAGTAGCGAAGACACAGCCAAATTCACCGTCACCTCCGATCAGGGGAAAGACGCAAACTGCGTCGTAAAGTTGGAAACTTGGCAAGGAGGAAACCCCGTCTTAGAGATATTCGTCAAAGCGGGTGATACAGCCGAAACACAACTCGTCCCCTTGGGGGAATACCGCGTCAAATTTGCGTGTGGCAAACACTGGTACGGAAAAATCGAGCGATTTGGTAGAGGCACACCAATCTCAACCGGATTAACCCCACTTGTATTTTCACAAGTAGGTAAGACAATCAACGGCAACGTGCTGACACTGACAAAAACCTTCAATGGGAATTTCAGAACCAACGACTCGTACTTCAATAAGTTCTAGTTTTTTGTAGAACCACAAAGGCTTTGCAAACCGATCTAAAACAGAGCGCATCGAATAGGATTTTTAAAATTCTCTATTGAAAAATAGGGTCGGTGCCAACCAAGATAAAAATTAAATTAATTTAGATCAACAGCTTGGGTAGGCCTATATATTCTTAGTTATGGATAATAATTTTCCTTGCTGTTAGGCTTCCCGCCCGCTTCAAAGTGCATCATTGTTAGCGTAGAGGGCGTGCAAAAAACATGCTCAAAATAAATAAATTAGGGAGAAATAATACTCGCCCTACCGCCATCATCATCTCTTCCAAAAATGCGCAAGGTAAAGCAGAAAGCAAAAGCTACTCTATTGATGCCGATGCTGGAAAAACCGATTCCGAATTGCGCAACAAACTACTGTTAAGTCTCGCGCTAGAGCCGGGCAAGTACGAGATTCAATCTATATTTGGAACCGCAGGCGCATTTCCGTTTATCGCCACTTTTAGTACACCACTCTTGATGGAACTTAACGTCGCACCGACCTCGGTCACCTATGTTGGACGAGTGAACGCCATCATGCGCCCCCGAATCGGAAATGAATTCCGTGCGGGCCCCGTTATCCCACTCATCGACCAAGCCGCTGCAGGCGTGTCTGGCAGCACATTCGACATCTCTGTGGTTGATGCACCAGAAGATCTCGCTGCATTCAAATCAACCTTCCCCGCATTGAGCAATACAGAGATTCGCACCGAACCGTTACCAGCCTTCAATCGCAACAGAGTGCAAGCGTGGTGGAATAACAATGGCTCAGATCCTGCACCTGCTGATAAGCAAGCGAAAAACTAACGTAGCAACCCACTGAAACGACTAGTGTTGTTTGGACAGGGTGGAAGTTGAAGCAACGCTAGAAATACGAAAATTATTTTGGATGTATCGGGCGATGAATTTATTGCGAACCTGACCCTAATAATTACTAATAATTGGAGGGGATAGATGAGTGCGGAAACCGTGGTTTGTCCCCGTTTAATTCCGTTTATGTTAAGTGAAAAGGAATTTCATGCATCTTTCAAAGGTACTTGCACTGGGCTTGGGAATCGGTTTTCCCCTGTTTGCGAATAGCGTGGAGTTGGTGCGATGCACCGATCCGAACGGACAGTATAGTTATCTGAGGAAAGGGAGTTGTCCCTTGGTGACCGATATTCAAACTCCTGTTCATTCTATTGCCGCCAATCCAAAGCCACCTGTTGAGTCCCTCCCAGCCCCGGCAGTAATAGCGCAACCGCAAAATAATGCTGTGAACGACGATGATGCTCAAAACCGAGCTTTGCGTTTCAGGCGCAGGCGATAATTAAAGAGATCAATCGAATCAGAATTATGGGGGCTTGCAATGCAACATTCTCTTTTTTCGATGCGTCAATGCAAGACCTGACCCCGGGGATTCTCTACTATCGCGATGGCGTGCTGGGAAGGATCAGCCTAGAAACTCCGGCATCGAGAGAAGAGATGTTGATGGCAGCACTGCCGCAACAAGAAAAGACAGAGGAACAATAGGATTAAGCGAGAGATCACATGAATGCACCTGGAGAACAACTGCTAATAAAACTATGGGAAACCATAGCGGATAAAGGGATCGGCTCACTTTTAAAACCTTGGCAAAAACAGCGCGAAGGAAAAGCTGAAATAGAAGTAAAAAGACAAGAACTTCTAATGCTTGCCCAAGTTGAAGCCGATGTGGCTTCAATAAGATCAGGTCAAATGAAGCTACTTCCAGACGGCACCCTTTCAGAGATTAAGACTTTGGGCCTAGAAGATAATTTATTACTTCCTCATGTGGCGAAAGTTGCGAATCAAAATATTATTACCGATGCAATCCGCAAAGAGATCAATTTATCCAAAACAATTGTTTATGCAGAAAACGAGCTAATAGACGATTCACAAGCGCCATCCGCCGAACAAGTAACAGACGATTGGCTTTTTAGATGGAAAGAGTTTGCCTCAAAAGTTTCCGAAGACAAAATACAGCAACTTTGGGCCAAAGTACTGGCAGGAGAAGTGAAACATCCAGGAACAACTTCTTACAGATTGCTAGACTTTATCGACAAATTAAGCAAAAGCGAGATTGAAGATATTTCGAAAATATTTTCATTTGTAATGACCAATAACAACTTGATCCTTAGAGGAGTAGGAAACGATACAGGCTACTTGGTCAATAACAATTTTGATAAGAATTTTTTTCAGAAAATGAGCGAGCTGGGAATAATCTCTCAGGCAACTGCTGGGGTCATTAACATTACGACCGAATTAGATTTTTCAAAATACGATCCATATCATTTTGGGTACAACGGATTTGTATTGTGTGTAAAAACAACAGACAAAATAAATGACAACAAATTAAGCGTGCTGTATTACTCACTGAGCACATTAGGTCTTGAACTGTTTACTATGGCAAAAATTCCTTCCGACCAGAAGTATCTTGAATCATTAGCTAACGACTTTACATCTGCGGGGGCAATCTCATCATTACATACACCTGATGCCTAATACCCCGTCGCATCAAAAGACAGCTAAAAGGGCCAGGCTCGAAATAACTTTCTGGGCTAAACTTGCTCACGATTGAATCGTAACTATTGGGGTCAGCATCGCAATATTCTTTGAGTCATCTCCACATCTTGGCATAATCCGCCCCTCGTAAATTTCATCCATCGGCCTCCCATGCGGAGGCCGATTTAATCTAGCCAAACTCAATATGCTTCCATCAATAGAACAACGCCTTGCCGCCGAGATCGCGGCCAAACCTGCTCAGATCGCTGCTGCCATCGCCCTGTTGGACGAAGGCGCGACCGTGCCATTCATCTCGCGTTATCGCAAAGAGGCGACGGGGGGATTGGACGATATCCAACTGCGTATGTTGGAAGACCGTTTGCGTTATCTGCGCGAGTTGGAAGATCGGCGTGCGGCCATCATTGCGTCCATCACCGAGCAGGGCAAGATGACGCCGGAGTTGTTGAAGGCGGTGTCGCTTGCTACAGACAAGACGCATCTGGAAGATTTGTATCTGCCCTACAAACCGAAGCGCCGTACCAAGGCGCAGATCGCGCTGGAGGCTGGGTTGCAACCATTGGCGGATGCGCTGCTGGCGAATCCGACGTTGAATCCAGAAGATGAGGGGGCGAAGTATCTGCGTGCCGCCTTCACCAGCGCGGCGGGCGATGCCAACCCTGGTGTGGCGGATGCCAAGGCAGCGCTGGATGGCGCGCGGCAGATTTTGATGGAGCGTTTTGCCGAGGATGCGAACCTGCTGCAATCGTTGCGCGAATATGTGCAGCAACATGGCGTGGTGCAGTCCAAGGTGTTGGAAGGCAAGAACGAGGCGGCGGAGAAGTACGCCGACTATTTCGATTATTCCGAATCCATCAACACCATTCCTTCGCATCGTGCGCTGGCCGTGTTCCGTGGTCGCCGCGAAGAGATGTTGGATGTGCAACTGCGCTTGGATAGCGAAGAAGAGAAACCGACGTGGGGCGCGCCGCACAATCCCTGCGAGGCACGCATCGCCGCACGCTTCAACATCAAAGACATGAACCGTGCCGCTGACCGCTGGTTGCTGGACACGGTGCGCTGGACATGGCGCGTGAAGAGTTTTATGCATCTGGAATCGGAACTGATGAGCGCCTTGCGCGCCAAGGCCGAGACCGAGGCCATCAACGTGTTCGCACTCAATCTGAAAGCCTTGTTGCTGGCCGCACCCGCTGGTCCGCGTGTGACGATGGGGCTGGACCCCGGCATCCGCACGGGCGTGAAAGTGGCGGTGGTGGACGAGACCGGCAAGGTGGTGGATACCGCCACCATCTATCCGCACCAGCCGCGTAACGATTGGGATGGCTCGTTGCACACGCTGAGCAAGTTGGCCGAGAAACATAAAGTGGCTGTCATCTCCATCGGCAACGGCACGGCCTCACGCGAGACAGACAAGCTGGCGCGCGACCTCATCAAGCTACGCCCAGAGTTGAACATGACCAGCATCGTGGTATCCGAAGCGGGCGCGTCGGTGTATTCCGCATCGGAGTTCGCCTCCAAAGAATTGCCGGAGTTGGATGTGTCGTTGCGCGGTGCGGTGTCTATCGCACGTCGCCTGCAAGATCCGCTGGCCGAGTTGGTGAAGATCGATCCCAAGTCCATCGGCGTGGGGCAATATCAGCATGACGTGAGCCAGTTCCAGTTGGCGCGTTCGCTGGATGCGGTGGTGGAAGATTGCGTGAACGCAGTGGGCGTGGATGTGAACACGGCGTCGGTGCCTTTGCTGGCGCGCGTCTCTGGCTTGAGCAGCAGCGTGGCGCAGGCCATCGTGAATCAGCGTGACTTGAAGGGCCGCTTCGCTAGCCGAGCCGAGCTGCGCGATGTGCCACGTTTGGGCGATAAGACTTTCGAACAGGCAGCGGGCTTCTTGCGCATCATGGGCGGCAACGATCCGCTCGATGCTTCGGCGGTGCACCCTGAATCGTATCCGCTGGTGCAGCGCATCTTGGCCGACATCAAGCAAGACCTCAAAGGCATCATCGGCAACAGCAATCTGCTGAAGTCACTCAGCCCAGCGAAATACATGGATGAGAAGTTCGGCATCCCGACCATCAGCGATATTCTGAAAGAACTGGAGAAGCCTGGTCGCGATCCGCGCCCCGAGTTCACCACCGCGACGTTCAAAGAAGGCGTGGAAGCATTGTCCGACTTGAAGCCGGACATGATCCTCGAAGGCGTGGTGACCAACGTGGCGGCGTTCGGCGCGTTCGTGGACATCGGCGTGCATCAGGATGGCTTGGTACACATCTCCGCCCTTGCCGATAAGTTCGTGAAAGACCCGCACACCGTGGTGAAAGCAGGGCAGGTGGTAAAGGTGAAAGTGTTGGAAGTGGATGAGAAGCGCAAACGCATCGCGCTGACCATGCGACTGACTGATTCAGCAGGGCAGGTGAGCAGCAGGTCAGATGCCGCCCCGCGTGAGCAACGCGACAATCGCCCACAAGCAAGACCCGCCAGCGGCAAACCAGCGAACCGTGCGCCAGCCCCAGCGCCTGTAGGTGGTGCGATGGCGGCAGCGTTCGCCAAGCTGAAGGGTTAATCTGGTTGTTCGTTTCGGATATTCAGCTTAAGTCGGATAAGGAGCGATACCCCTCATTGATCAATGAGGTATCGCTTCCCTGAGAAAGAAGCAGCGCGCCTTACGCTTCTTTCTCTGCCACCATCACAAAGGACTCGGGTTTGAACTTGGCAGGAAGGCTCTTGCCGCCCCGCGCACGTTTGCCAAAGAAGCTTTGCAATGTCTCACCCGCAAGTTTGACGATGTGATCTCGTGTGCCAACTTTACCTGCGACTTCGATCCTGGCTTGGTTGATCACGCCTGTGACTATCAGCTCTGCACCTTCCGCTAGCCCCATCACAATCACACCTTTACCGCCGCTCTGCAGGTGCTTCATCTCACTCAACAGGAACACCAACAAGCGGCCATCGCTTGATGCAGCGGCCACAACAGATTGTGCCGTTGGGGTGTAGGTGACGGGTGGCAGGATGGCTTCTTTTTCTACGCTGATGAATTGTTTGCCGGCCTTGTTGCGGCCCACCATGTCACCCAAGGTGGCAGTGAACCCATAACCTGCCGAGGTGGAGATGAGCACGGCTTGATCTGCTTTACCGCAAATCACATGTGCAATCTTGGCGCCGCTGGCGAGCTCGATAAGAGTGGCAAGTGGTACGCCGTCGCCCCGTCCTGACGGGAATTGTGCGATGGGAATGCTGCATGCGCGGCCGTTATCGCAGATGACGATGCAATGGTCGGTGGTGCGACATTCGAACTTGGCCAGCAATCCATCACCATCTTTAAATGGTAAGTTGGACAGGTCAAGACCGTGACCTTGGCGCGTACGTCCCCAATGTTTTTTGGAGATCAGCACAGTAACAGGCTCATCCACCACCGTATTGACGGGGGCGGCACGTTGCGCTTCTTGAATCAAGGTGCGACGTTCATCACCAAAAGTTTGCATGTCGGCATCGATCTCAATGGCGACTTGTTCGCGCAAGGCGCTCTCTTTTGATAACAAGCGAGTGAGGTCTTTGCGCTCTTTGTCGAGTTGCTTGATTTCTTTCTCGATGCGAATGCCTTCCATACGCGCCAGTTGGCGCAGACGGATTTCTAAGATGTCTTCGGCTTGGCGTTCGGACAATTCAAAGCGTGCGATCAATGCGGCCTTGGGATCGTCGGATTCACGAATAAGGGCGATGACTTCGTCCAGATTCAAGAACACCACCATGCGTCCTTCTAAGATATGCAGGCGGTCGTTGACTTGCATCAAGCGATGTTCACAGCGGCGGCGCACGGTGGCTAAACGGAATGTGACCCACTCACGAATGATCTGCGGCAGTGATTTTTGTTGCGGCCTGCCATCCAGCCCAATCATGGTGAGATTGAGCGAAGTGGAGGATTCCAAGCTGGTGTGGGTGAGCAAGACGTTCATCAATTCGTCTTGCGTTTGACGTGAGGATTTAGGTTGAAATACCAACCTAACTGCTTGTGATTTATCAGATTCATCCGCCACCGCATCCAACACGGACAGCAACAATTGTTTGTTCTGAACCTGCTCGGGCGACAAACTTTTTTTGTTTGCGCGGACTTTGGGATTGCTCAGCTCGTCGATTTCTTCCAGCACTTTTTTGGTCGAAACGCCATGCGGCAATTCATACACCACGATCTGCCATTGGCCTCGCGCTAACTCTTCTACATTCCAACGCGCGCGCATTTTGATGGAGCCGCGTCCGCTCAAATAGCTGTCTCGCAGATCGCGCGGAGAGGAGATGATTTGCCCGCCCGCCGGAAAATCTGGGCCGGGAATGCAGGCGAGTAGTGCTTCATCAGACAGGCTCGCATCGCGTACCAATTGCACCGCAGCAGAAGCCACTTCGCGTAGGTTATGTGATGGAATCTCGGTCGCCATCCCCACCGCGATACCCGATGCGCCGTTCAGCAACACCATCGGCAAACGTGCCGGCAACATGGCCGGTTCTTGGAACGCGCCATCGTAATTCGGCACGAAATCCACCGTTCCCATATCCAATTCGGACAGCAACAAATCGGCCAGCGGCGTGAGGCGCGCCTCGGTGTAGCGCATGGCGGCGGCATTGTCGCCATCGCGTGTGCCGAAGTTGCCTTGCCCATCGACCAGTGGGTAACGCAACGAGAAATCCTGCGCCAATCGCACCATCGCTTCATAGGCGGAAGAGTCACCATGCGGGTGATATTTACCCAGCACATCACCCACGACACGGGCGGACTTCACGTGTTTGTTGCCGTGACTCAATCCCATCTGACGCATGGCGTACAAGATACGGCGCTGCACGGGCTTCTGCCCATCGCACACATCGGGCAGGGCGCGGCCTTTGACGACGGAGATGGCATATTCCAAATAAGCACGCTCGGCATACATGGAGATCGGCACATCATCACCTTCGGGGAAGGGGGCGAGGGGGGCGAATTGTTTGCCACCGCCATTGCCTTCTGCTGCAACTGGCACAGTTTCAGGCGTTTCTGTTTCAATCACATTCACTTCTTCATCGGGGAAGAGGGTGGGTTGGTCGTTGTTTTGGATAGTCATTTAGATGTCCCCCTCGACTTCATTACCGTGATACTCCAACCAGGCACGGCGGGTCGAGGCTTCGTGTTTACCCATCAACATGTTGAACATGTCCATATTTTCTTGGTACGGCACTGCAGCAACATTAACGCGCAATGAGCGGCGGGTGTCTGGATTGAGCGTGGTGTCCCACAGTTGTTCGGCATTCATTTCGCCCAAGCCTTTGAAGCGCGAGATGCTCCAACTGCCTTCGCGCACCTTTTCTTGGCGCAAGCGATCTTCGATGCCAGAGAGTTCACCTTCGTTGAGTGCATAAATCTTGCGAATGGGCTTTTTGCCATGTGCAGGCACATCGACGCGGAATAGGGGCGGTTGCGCGAGATAGATTTTCCCCGCCAACACTACTTGGTAGAAGTGGCGGAAGAATAAAGTTAGCAGCAGGGTGGAGATGTGCGCGCCGTCAACATCGGCATCGGCCATGATGTAGATGCCGTTGTAACGCATGCCTGATAAGTCGACTTTGTCTTCTGGGCCATGTGGATCAACCCCGATGGCGACTGAGATGTCGTGGATTTCGTTGTTGGCAAACAGACGGTCTTTTTCGACTTCGAAGGTGTTGAGCACTTTACCGCGCAGGGGCAAGACGGCTTGAAACTCTTTGTTGCGGCCTTGTTTAGCAGAACCACCCGCAGAGTCACCCTCAACCAAGAAGAGTTCGGTGCGCGTGGAATCGCTGGAACTGCAATCGGTGAGCTTGCCCGGTAAGACAGCAACGGACGAGCCTTTCTTCTTTTCTACCTTTTGTGCCGAGCGGAGTCGGGTTTGCGCTTGTTGAATGGCGAGTTCGGTGATGCGTTTACCGAAGTCTATGTGCTCGTTCAGCCACAAATCGAGCGGGTCTTTCACCATTAAAGACACTAGTCGCAAGGCATCACGCGACACCAGCTTGTCTTTGGTTTGGCCTTGGAATTGTGGATCGAGTACCTTGGCAGACAACACAAAGCTAGCGCGTGAGAACACATCTTCTGGGACTAATTTAACGCCTTTAGGTAATAAGCCATGCAGTTCGGCAAAGCTTTTCACCGCATTGAAGACGCCATCCCGCAAGCCGGAATCATGTGTTCCACCCGACCAAGTGGGGATGAGGTTGACATAGGATTCGCGCACAATCGCACCTTCAGCCGACCACACGATTGCCCAAGCAGCCCCTTCACCTTCGGCATAACCACTGTCGCCGCCCTTAGGGATGAATTTCTCCATAGCAAAGATTGGCACAGCCATTTCTTGTTCTGCCATGGCTTCATTCAAGTAGCCGCGCAAGCCATCGGGATACGTCCAAGTGCGGGTCTCGCCGGTTTTTTCAGTGAATAGGCTGACCTTTACGCCGGGTAATAAAACCGCCTTGGAACGCAAGGCGCGTTCCAGCTGCGGCAGAATGACATTGGGCACATCAAAATATTTCGAGTCCGGCCACGCACGCACCATCGTGCCGCTACGTTTTTTAGGGCAATCCGCCACACGCGCTAATGGTGCAGCCGCCACCCCATTGATGAAGCGGATGAAGTGTTCGCCACCATCGCGATGTACGGTGACTTCTAATTTGAGGGATAGGGCATTGGTGACTGCCACACCCACCCCATGCAAGCCGCCTGCGAATTTATAAGCACCGCCGGAATCCTTGTCGAACTTGCCGCCGGAGTGCAGAACGGTGTAAGCCACCTCAACGACGGATATGCCTTCTTCGGCATGAATACCCACAGGAATGCCGCGTCCATCATCTTGCACAGATACCGAACCGTCGGCATGGGCGATGACACTGATATTTTTGGCGAAATTCGCCAAGGCTTCATCACAAGCGTTATCCACGACTTCGGCGATGAGATGGTTGGGAGATTCCAGATTGGTGTACATCCCAGGACGCTGGCGGACAGGTTCTAGACCGCGTAAAACTTTAAAACTAGATTCGTCGTATTTATTATTTGCCATTTTTGCGATGTACTTTAGTGGTAATGCGATACAGAACGACCGTTCTTCATATTATCTAGACTCGGAATTTGAAGCAACTAATTTAGCGAGGAGTGCCTAGGTGAATACTTGAAACTCGTATTCGTCCAATCAAAATCCACCTCATTATTATTCATTTTACATAATATACATTATGCGCATTTAAGATATGATATTTACCTCAGCCTGACATATACACTCCTTAAAATCTATTAAGCATTCCGCTTGTCGGTTTGATAAATCAGACCTAAGGATTGGGGAAATGTACAGATTTTTGGTAAGTTAGCAAAAGACGGACAAAATGTTGCTAATTCACTACGGATAGTGAATTACTCCATAATCATTGGGATGTAGCATGACTAATTATTCGCTCGTACGAAGTGAAAACCTAAAACCAGAAGATTTTTATACGGATCTTTGGGAACCGATGTTCTTTGACAGCGGAAATAAACTTTGCCCCCAATTACCCTCTGCCAATTTGCACCATCGATACCTCGGCTATTTACGGCATCGCATCACAAGAAACCCTCTCGATTTGCTTTCGCATATTCGAATAGTTTCATTAACACTCGCCGACGGGAAAACGGAGCAAATGTATGAGGCTTTATTAAGCTTATTCAAAGTATTAGGTGAAAAAGGTGAAAGCCTGAGAATGGGGTTGCTTGAAAAATGTAATACGAAGCTTTCATCTCAGCAGATAGCTATGCTGTTGAGTCAGGCCGCCCTGAATGAAGTCTCCAGAACCTCGTATGCCGAAACTTTGATTGTCCGGCACCATGCTGCGGTTCAGAAAAACGAGATTAATGTACTGGGTGAGGTGCGTGACTATCTTGAAAACGGCCAAGTTGAACTTGCCCAGTGTCTACTTGAAAAAGCTTTGACGGATGAGCCAGACAATTGGGCTCTAACAACTGAATTGCTGGAGATATATAGGCGGTCGCAAAATTACGAAGCCGCCCTACTTCTTCGCCCCAAGCTGAACATATCCAATACCGAGGTAAATAGACTTTGGGATGATGTACTTGAAGGATTGAAGGGGCATCAATGATGGGTAATAGCGAACCCATCAAAATTGACCTCATTGGTTTTAACCAACGAATGTTAGATACGTTGGTTATGGTGATGAAGGGGCCAGCAAAAGATGTTTGCCAGTTATCCGTAGATGATTCGGCTGTTGCGGTGATTATTGATTGGGATGCGGTCGGGGCTCAAGAATTATTGAGAAAATATAGGAGCAAAAATCCAGAACGCTTTGCAATTGCCCTTTCTGTCAAAGAAGGGAATATTGAAAGCGCCGATGAGGTGATGATCAAGCCCATCAAAATCCCCGAATTTTGCGCAACTATGAAGCGGGTGTCAGACCACTTACGTAGTCAGCCTGAAAAGTCAGTCCAGCGTATTAGCCCCCCCCCGATGCTTCAACCCACGCTTGCTGCAGTAAATGATTCGCCAATTGAATTGGCAATCACGCCTGAACCTGAAGTCCAAAAGGTGCATGTTCTTGCACAAGATTTAGACATGTCTATCACCATGGAATTAAAGGCATTTCCAACTCACACAGAAGAGTTCAAGGCTGTATGCGGAGAGGCTGAAGACATTGATTTTGAAAATCAAGCACAAGTTTCAGGTCTCTTTGTTTCAATGGATAATCGCCTGCTGGGGACGGTTTTACAGGCAAAAACGGAAGCCCTGCACCAGCAAAAACCAATGCTGATCAGACTAAAAAGTGTTCCGCTGTTTTTACTATTACCCCAGCAGCAAACTATAAAGAGCACCATCAAGGATGATATGTTGCAACGGTTCTGCGGGAAGGAATTTCCAACGGATAGCCTTCAAATAGAGCCAGTGACTCTTCCTCCTCCAGAGATGGATAACGCTTCGAGTGAAGCAATAGAGTCACTGCTTTGGAAGTTATCGGCGTGGTCATATTGCGGCAAACTTCCCTCCAGTATAAAACTACAGGATCGAGTCTTCCTTCGACACTGGCCTAACTTAACACGCCTACTGGAACTTCCCGATGCTATGCGTATATCCGCTTTGCTCGTTGAGGAGCATCCTATGACGCTTCAAGGTATTGCTGAAGCATTAGCGATCCCTCAACGCCATGTGTTTGCGTATTTCAGCGCAGCCCATACGATTGGACTTATGGGAGAGGCAAAGCGTAAATCAGACTTATTGATAGAGCAGCCAGTCAAGTTGACTGAGCAAAATAACCGCAAGCTATTGGGCCGAATGATGGGGCATTTGAGAAGGTACTTGTCATGAGTTATGCATCAACTATCAATTCACTGCCAGAAGGTTTCATTCTTGAGGAATACCGACTGGAGCGAGTTTTGGGGATAGGAACGTTCGGAATTACCTATAAGGGATGGGATAACAACCTCAATACGCCTGTCGCCATCAAAGAATTCTTTCCTTCTGAATTGGTTGAGCGAGAAGGAAATCAAGTTAAGCCGAAGCCAGGAGAGGATGTCGATTACTACCAATTTGGACTTAATGCGTTCATTGAAGAGGTTCGTATACTCGCGCAGTTTAAGCATTCCAATATAATCAGGGTATTGCGATACTTTACATCAAACGGCACAGCATACTTCGTTATGGATTACGAGGATGGTGGAAGCCTAAGCGAATATCTTAATACAGATAAAGAAACGCTAAGCGAAGATCGGTTGCGCGCTATTTTTATTCCTATCCTCGAGGGATTAAGTAGCGTACACAGCAAAAAATATCTACATCGTGATATCAAACCTAGCAATATCTATTTGCGTAATGATGGCACGCCCATATTGCTGGACTTTGGTGCGGCAAGACTAGAGTTTGGCTCCACGAGCCAAAGTGGGGAATGTGTATTAACACCAGGTTACGCACCTATAGAACAATATGCACCGGACGGAATACAGGGGCCATGGTCAGATTTATATGGCGTAGGAGCTACGCTATACCGATGTGTTACCGGCCGCACGCCAGCTGATGCAGTTAATCGACTGAATGCTTTACAGAGAGGCCAAACTGACCCATTGCCTCCAGCCAGTTTGATTGCCAAAGGTAAATACAATCCCGAATTCTTAAAAGCCATCGATTGGGCGTTATCGCTCAAGCAAGAGGCTCGTCCTCAGACGGTCGGACAATTTCTTGAGCGGATGAGCGTCACTTTGAGCGGCGTGACTATTTCTTCAATATTCACTTATAAGCCGAGACAGGCTGTGCGCAATCACAAAATAGTATTTTGTGGCCCAGTAGGTGCAGGAAAAACCACTGCAATATCCGTGTTGAGTGACACATCTGTAATTGGAACAGACCAGATGGCCAGTGATATGACGCGCTTGAAGAAAGCGGCGACAACCGTGGCAATGGACTACGGAATAATGAAATTAAATGAAACTGAACGCGTCCATCTCTTTGGGACCCCCGGGCAAGAGCGTTTTGATTTTATGTGGGATATTCTGCAAAAAGGGGCGTTAGGGCTCGTGCTATTAATTGACAATTCAAGCAAATCGCCTTTGGACGATTTGGAATTTTATCTCCAAGTTTTTAGCGAACTGATCGCAAAAACGAAAGTGGTAATCGGAGTGAATTTTATGGACTCTGGGGGCGCAACAACGATAGAAGATTATCACCGGGCTCTCTTGGATAAAAAGCGCCCATTTAAAATCAATCCCCCAGTATTTGAAATAGATGCTCGGAGTAAGCGAGACATGTCCATGCTAGTTCAAGCACTTCTTTATTCAATTGACCCCGGAGTACAGGATTACAATGTCTAATTACTCTTTAGTATCAGGTAGGTATGTAACCGTCACCCCATCAGGCGCCTACTATGCCGCCACGGGAAGTAGAGATGATGCTGCTCAAAATTTAATCGAGGCATTACTAAGATTACAGAAATCTCCGTTATTGGATGATGAATTGCTCAATAGACTTTTCCCAAAAGAACCCCGCTTAAATGCTCTTGAACTCTTGTACCGCATGCAAAGTGTTGGCTGGATTGAGGGGAAAAATGAGCCGAGCGTTGCACCAGAACTCAACATGGAAATCGATGTTCCGCCATTGCTCGGAAAGCTGTCAGATGAAAGCTGCGCCTTGCTTTCAGATGCGGAAGGTTTCTATTTAGCAAACTTTGGGTTCCCCCACGAACTTGTCGAAGAACTTTCTGTTCTTGCTGCAGAAATGGCTAGCATCAATCATCGACATCAATTGATGGTACGCAATAATTTACGTATTCAATCATCTGGATGGGCTACTGTAGATGCATCTGGTAATAGCCAGCTTGGATACTGGCCAATACAAATTTCGCAACAAGCATTTGTACTGTTAATTAAAGGAAGCCCCACTTTTAATCAACAGGGATTTACCAATTTTATCTGGTGGCTGGTCAGGCGCTATTCAAAAGAATCACAGGTAGTTTAACTTTTTGCATGTTTAATTTTATTGAGGAGTTATCGAAATGCGTGAAGAAATGATACGTTCTGTATTGAGTGAATTGAACGGAAGCTCCGCTGATATCACTGCATCAGCCGTAATCTCTACAGACGGATTGATTATTGCCAGCCTATTACCCGCCAATTTGGATGAGGATCGGGTTGGTGCAATGAATGCAGCCATGCTGACCTTAGGTGATCGAAGCTCAACCGAACTTGGGTGCGGAGCACTTGAACAAGTGATGGTCAAAGGCAAGAACGGCTACATTCTGATGGCCCATGCCGGACCGGACGCTGTATTGTCGGTGGTGGCACGCCCCACAGCCAAACTTGGGCTGATTTTCCTCGATGCTCGTCGCGCATCCGACAGCCTTGCTAAATTGCTTTAGAACATTGCGCTGAGGAAAGTGTACGGCCTACATTCCAGGCAGTAACTCACCTAAATTAGCCTTGTTTCATGCAAACAAAATAGCCATCTGCCACTGACTAAATCAACCTTTACCAGGAGTTATCCACGTTATGAGCACAAGTTCATTTCTATCCGTTTGTCCGCATGACACAGCGAAGAATTTGCTTGGCTGGTTCGTATTGAATAGTTATTTGCAGCGTATGCTTAGCGAGAACATCAATTTCAAACCATCTGACACCTTCATCGAAGAGCGCAATGCAGTGCTGGATGGTAACTATCAAATAGTTTATGCCAACCCCTACTCTGCTTTGATGTTTGCTGAACGTAAGGGATTTTTACCTGTCGCCAAAGCTTCTGATTTGTACGATGAAACCCTGCTGGTAGTACATAAACAAAGGGGAATACCCGAGGGGGGCGAGGTGGTGATTGCCTCAGCTACTGATAAATTGATCGTTCACCCGCTCGGGCGAACCCTATTGCCAAAGATCGGGCTGGAAGAGTCCAGAGTACGTTACCACTACACAGGAACGCATCTAAAGGCAGCGCAAGCCGTTTTGAAGGGGGATGCTCATGCCGGTTTTGTTTTCAATGAAACTTGGCGCGGTTTGTCGGCGACAACCAAAGCAGAACTTGAAGTACTTTCAGAAAGCCGTGATGGCACTGCATTCCACTGTTTCTGTGTGGGGCCAACTTGGGCGGATCGAATTGATCAAGTACGCAGTGTACTAATCGGTATGAATACGGACCCTAAAGGCCGTGCAATTTTGACCGAATTGGGATTTCAAAATCTTGAGGCAATTAACTCTGCTTCACTGGATCCCGCTCGAGAATTATTGAAGGACGTTCTCACGGAATAGCGTTCTAGAACATGAGCAAGTTATCTTCACTATGTCATCAGTTGGATACTTGCTTATGGAAAAGTTGATTGAAATTGTGACTAGTTGCTTCGCCAACTTCCTGCAAAGAAATGTTTCTCAATTTAGCAATCTCTTCAGCCACGTGCTTCACATAGGCTGGTTGATTCGTTTTGCCACGGTATGGTGTCGGTGCTAGATACGGCGAATCGGTCTCGATCAGCATCTTTTCCAGCGGGATGTTTTGGGCGACCTCTTTGATCTGTGTCGCGTTCTTGAATGTCAGGATGCCGGAAAACGAAATATAGAACCCAAGTTCGATGGCTGCATAGGCCACATCCAGATTCTCGGTGAAACAATGCATCACCCCTCCGGCTTTGCCTGCATCTTCCTCGGACATGATTCTAAGTGTGTCAGCCGCAGCAGATCGGGTGTGGATGATGAGGGGCTTGTCACATTCCTTGGCTGCGCGGATATGGGTGCGAAAACGCTCACGCTGCCAGTCTAAGTCGCCAGTCAGTCGGTAATAGTCCAAACCAGTTTCACCGATGGCGATCACTTTAGGATGTTGCGCGAGCTTAACTAATTCAGCCTGCGTTGGCTCTTGCTCGAGTTCATAGTCAGGATGCACCCCTACGGAAGCATATAAATTCCTGTGACTTTCGGCTAATGCAAGCACATCCGGAAAGGTGGCTATTTCAACTGAAACACACAGCGCATGAGTGACCTGATTGTGCCTCATGTTCTCAAAAATTGATTCTAAATCATCAAGTAAGGCCGGAAAATTTAGGTGGCAATGGGAATCTATGAACATAATTTTTCTAGGCTACAAAGAGCTGACGATAGGAGATCAATAGACCTTCCAAGACAAGTTTTGGATTGAGTGGATGAAATGCGGCTCGACGTGCTTCTTTCAATTCTTTTTGATAACGCAATAAGTCGTGCACTACTGTGCCAGCAGAAAGTTTGAGCAGTAATTCAGTTTGTTCGGGAAAGTAACGCACCGTGCCTGTCAATTTTGCACTGGCAAGGTCATGCACCCATTGCTGCAAACAATGTATGACATTGATGGCTGGGCTTTTTTGTAATGATTCAGCCAATCCAAGTGCATCCATCTTGCTTGGGTGGTAAATGCCCGACAGAAGAATGCTACGCTCTTCCGCCCCCTCGCCTAATTCAGCCCAACTCAAGGCTTGCAAGGGGGCAAATCCTGTTTGGGAAAGTGCCTGTTGTGGATTCTTTACGCCTTGTTGCTTGAGCCACGTCAGCCCCATCTCACTCGATGGGGTGTTGATGTTAAAACTCAGGCAACGACTTAATATAGTAGGAAGCAGTTGCTGCGGTTTATGAGTAACAAGCAAAAATAACAATTTTTCGCTAGGCTCTTCTAAGGTCTTCAGTAGCGAATTGGCCGCGTTGTTATTCATCGACTCCGCTGGGGAGATGACAACAATGCGATATCCCCCGCAGTGAGCAGATAAATTGGCAAAGCTGGATAAGCTGCGTATTTGATCGACCGAAATTTCGCGCGAGGGCTTTTTACTCCCCGCCTTCTCTTCGCCATCCTCTTGCGCCGATAGTGCGTCAGGTTGAATTAATCGAAAATCGGGGTGATTATCTTGAGAAAGCCAATGGCAAGAATCACATTTTTGGCAGGCCATACCATCGACTAAAGGTGCTTCACACAACAATGATTGGGCAAAATTCAAGGCCAAATCAAGCTTACCAATCCCTTGCGCACCTCTGAGTAAAACTGCATGCGGCAATCGGTTACGTAAGCCTTGAAGTGACTGCCATGAATCAGTCTGCCATGGATATAATTGTTTCATATCAAATTGATGCAACGATATCTGAAAGTTCTTTTTGAACTTCAGATTGTGATTTTTCTGCCCGAATGATTCTGATGCGATTGGGGGATTGCTTAGCTCTGACGAGATAAGCTTGACGTACTTTCTCGAAAAACTCGCCCTTCTCTTGTTCAAATCTATCCAAACTCACATTGTTGGAAAGCCGTTGTCTGGCCACCTCAATGGGGATGTCAAAAAGAAGCGTCAAGTCAGGCTGGAGATCGCCATGCACCCATTGTTCCAATTGTTCCAGTTTTTCGAACGGAACGCCCCGCCCCCCGCCCTGATAGGCAAAGCTAGCATCACTAAAACGATCTGATATAACCCAAGTACCTCGTTGCAATGCAGGACGAATCACCTTCTCCACATGCTCCCTACGCGCAGCAAACATCAGCATGGCTTCTGTCTCAATATGCATCGGTTGGTTTAGTAGAATCTCTCGCAGTTGCTCGCCTAATGGCGTACCACCCGGTTCGCGTGTTACCAGCAGATCTATATCTCGTTGCCGTAATGCATCCGCAAACCATTCCAACCCTGTGCTCTTCCCTGCCCCATCTACGCCTTCGAAAGTAATGAATTTGGCCATCTTAGAGTGTCCTATTGGTGTTGCTTGGTGATTTTTGAGAGCGCTCATTTTTGCAAAAGATAATGGCGAACCGCATTGTTATGCTCAGACAGTGATTCAGAAAAATGGGAGCTGCCATCGCCTTTTGCCACAAAATATAGTGCGTTACTCGGTGCGGGGTGAAGTACGGCTTCAATCGAAGCCAATCCTGGCAATGCAATGGGTGATGGCGTTAAACCCTCGCGGGTATAAGTATTGTAAGGCGTATCCCTAGTGAGATCGTTGCGTCGAATGTTGCCATCAAATTTTTCCCCCATGCCGTAGATGACCGTAGGATCTGTCTGCAGACGCATGCCTATTCTTAAGCGATTGATAAATACCGATGCAATCATAGGACGGTCAGCAGGCTTTCCTGTTTCCTTTTCGACAATCGAGGCCAGTATTAAAGCTTGATAAGCGGTTTGTAGCGGCAAGCCAGATTCGCGCTTTTCCCAACTTGTCTGCAAATGCTTTTGCATAGTTTGATAGGCGCGTTGCATAACCAAAAGATCGCTACTGCCACTAGAAAAATTATATGTATCTGGAAAGAAAAGACCTTCAGCAATCGATTCGGTCGCCCCTATTCGCTTTAAGATTTCGACATCAGTCAACGCAGCACTATCATGCTGTAAGCCCGTATGCGCATTGAGCCTTGAGCGAAACTCTTTGAATGTCTGACCTTCCACAATCGTCAATTGGCTTTGTTCGGTACGCCCTGACGTGATGATATCTAGCAAATCCACATGCGAAACTGGATGTTCAAGCTGGTAGTTTCCATACTTTATTTGCTTGGTTTTGTTTAAGACCCTCGCTAATGCAACGAAAGCCCACTCGTTTTTTAGAATGCCCGCTTGCCTCATTTGTGCCATTGCACTGGTAAAGCTACTCCCTGGTTTAAGTGAAAACTCCATGGGGGTTTGAGGTAATGAATTAGGAGTGAGGACAAAATAAGTGACGGCTCCCGCAATGCCAACCAATAGCAATACCATCAACACGACTAGTTTCTTAATGAGTTTCATCGCTTAACCACTGTTGGATTGCCCATGATATGGGATGGGAGGTTCTATGATAGCTGCTCAACTTGCAGACCGGCCACAAGCCCAACACGCTATTGACCAAAAACACCTCATCAGAAAGCAACAATTCTTCTAAGCTAATAGGCTGAATTGTATGTGGAAAACTGTACCTTTTGGCCCAATCTAGCACACGGTCACGTTGCACTCCTGCAATGCCACATTGTCCCAAATCAGGGGTGTACAGCATGCCATTTCGAATGGAAAACAAATTAGACCGTGTGCCTGAAATCACCCAACCTTGTTCATCTTGCAGAATCCCCTCAACCATTCCTGCGTGCTGACACTCATTTGCAGCCAGTACATTTTCCAAACGGTTTAGATGTTTTACACCAGCAAGAATAGGCTGATGCCCAAGTCTAAGTGTGCACAAGTGCACGGTGACTCCTTGCGTAGAGTGGCTGACAGGATAATTAGTCATCGGACTAAAACTGGTAATGCGAGTTTCTTCCTGCGCACTGGAGGAACAAGCATAACCTCGGATTCCGCTACCGCGCGTAATGATTATTTTTGCAACACAGTCTGAGTGTCCGACGAAATCATCCAGTATTGATTCTGATTCAGGACAGTTGAGTCCCAAAACCGTGCAGTCATGCTTGAGCTTTTGGTAGTGCCGTTGCCAGCATTGGGGAATACCTTGCTTAATTAGCAAGGTCCGGAAGACTCCGTCCCCATACATTAGGCCTCGGTCTTCGGCAGAGATTGAATTGCTAGGAAATCCGTTGACCAGCATCGTGGCCAACGGTCAAACTTTGCGGAATACCAGCGTGCCGTTGGTTCCGCCGAAGCCGAAGTTGTTATTCATCGCAACGTCAATCTCCATCTTACGAGCTGTATTTGGGCAGTAGTCCAAATCACATTCCGCATCTTGATCGAAAATATTGATGGTCGGAGGAGATATTTGATGATGGATGGCTAGTACGCAAAATAAAGACTCAATTCCACCCGCGCCGCCCAACAAATGCCCTGTCATCGATTTAGTGGAATTGACCACAATTTTCTTAGCGTGATCACCGAAAGCTGCTTTGATCGCATCGCTCTCGTTCTTGTCACCCATCGGAGTAGATGTGCCGTGCGCATTGACGTATTGCACTTGATCAGGGGTAAGCCCTGCATCTTTCAATGCGTTCAACATACTGCGCTTTGGACCATCCATGGTTGGCGATGTGATGTGGTATGCATCAGCGCTTGCGCCGTAGCCGACCACTTCAGCGTAAATCTTGGCGCCGCGAGCTTTTGCGTGTTCATATTCTTCAAGTACCAACACACCTGCGCCTTCGCCCAAAACGAATCCATCACGGTCTTTATCCCATGGTCGACTTGCCGTCGTTGGATCATCATTCCGAGTTGAAAGTGCGCGTGAAGCCGCAAAACCACCAATAGCGGAAGGACAAACTGAAGATTCTGAACCGCCTGCGATCATGACATCCGCATCGCCGTATTGAATCTTACGAACAGATTCTCCAATGCTATGCGTACCCGTAGAGCAAGCGGATACAACCGCAAAGTTGGGGCCACGCAAACCGAACATGATGGAAAGATTGCCGGAGATCATATTGATGATCGTACCCGCAATAAAGAATGGGGATATCTTGCGAGAACCGCCTGCAAGATAGTCATTGTGCGTATCTTCAATCATCGGCAATCCGCCGATTCCTGAACTGATACAAACGCCAATACGATCCGCGTTTTGTTCGTTCACTTCAATACCAGAGTCTTTAAACGCTTCGATCCCCGCTGCTAAGCCGAGGTGAACGAAACGGTCCATACGTCGAGCATCCTTTGCAGGAATAAACTGAGTGACATCAAAATCTTTCACTTCGGCTGCAATTTGGCAGGGGAACGCGGAGGCATCAAAACGAGTGATTTTCCCCACTCCAGATTTACCTGCCACGATGTTTTGCCAAGTGGATTCAACACCCACGCCGACTGGTGTTACTGCTCCCAATCCTGTTACGACAACTCTACGTTTAGTCAAACCGAACTCCGATGATTGAAGTGTTGAACGATGAAGCTAAATTACTTTGAATGTGCGTTCACATAGTCCAGAGCAAGCTGAACAGTCGTGATTTTTTCAGCATCTTCATCTGGGATTTCCACGCCGAACTCTTCTTCAAGCGCCATCACCAGCTCCACTGTATCCAGAGAGTCTGCACCCAAGTCGTTAACAAAAGAGGACTCGTTCTTAACTTCGGACTCATTTACGCCCAGTTGTTCTGCGACGATTTTCTTAACACGTTGTTCGTTGTTGGACATTGCTTTACTCCCTTTAAATTAAATTACAAAACAGCCCGAGCATTCTACCAAACTCGCGCCAAATTCCAAAACACCTGCACTATTCCATATACATCCCGCCATTGACATGAAGTGTTACACCTGTAATGTAAGCTGCGCTAGGGCCTGCTAGAAAAGCCACGGCGGCTGCAATATCAGCAGGCTGCCCTAAGCGCTTCAGTGGTACATGTTCGACCAATTTGGCACGTTGTTCATCACTCAGTGCATGGGTCATGTCGGTGTCGATGAAGCCCGGAGCGACACAGTTGACGGTGATATTGCGACTACCGATCTCTTGTGCCAATGATTTTGTGAAGCCAGCCATACCTGCTTTGGAAGCAGCGTAATTGGACTGGCCTGGGTTGCCCATGCTGCCGACAACAGAGGAAATACTGATGATGCGACCGCCACGTGCCTTCATCATGGCACGCAGTACTGCGCGGCTCAGACGGAACACGGACTTAAGGTTGGTCGTCAGTACGTCGTCCCACTCTTCTTCAGACATACGCGCCAATAGGTTATCTTTAGTGATGCCAGCGTTGTTCACCAATATCGATATTTCGCCGAACTGCTGGCGAATCGCTGCCAACACGAGTTCGATTTGGGCTGCATCATTGACGTTCAGAGCAAAACCCTGACCTTTGATACCCGCCGCATTCAGGTAAGTAGTGATGGCTTGAGCGCCGCTTTCGCTTGTCGCCGTGCCAACCACGATAGCGCCCTGCTTGCCCAACTCAAGCGCAATGGCTTGGCCGATGCCGCGTGAAGCGCCAGTGACCAGTGCAATCTGTCCTTGTAGTGTCATGTTCATTTCCTCAAACGAGTGCAGCCAACGCTGCTTTCAAGGCTTCGCCATCATTGATAGCCATGGCCTGTTGATTGGTGTCGATGCGTTTGTTCAGTCCTGCCAATACCTTGCCGGGAGCACATTCCACGTTATGGGTGATGCCCTGCTTACCCAAAGCTTGGATGGTCTCCACCCAACGAACTGGTGAATATAGCTGGCGGACTAGCGCATCTTTGATCGAAGCCGCATCGTTGTAAGAAGCGACATCGGCGTTATGCAGGACTGGTACGGAAGGGGGCGCAACTGCGACGTTCTTCAGATAGTCGCGCAGTTGCTCCGCCGCGCCTTTGAGCAGACTGCAATGCGAAGGAACACTCATTGGCAACATGATGGCGCGCTTTGCGCCTTTAGACTTCGCCAAGTCCATACCGCGTTCGACCGCAGCGCGATTACCCGCGATAACGACTTGACCAGGGGAATTGAAGTTCACGGCTTCCAGCACTTCACCTTGCGCGCCTTCGGAACATACAGCGCGCACGATCTCATCATCCAACCCTAAGATAGCCGCGATGCCGCCCACACCTTCTGGTACGGCTTGTTGCATACATTGGGCACGGTAGCGTACCAGCGGAAGTGCATCCGCCAAGGTCAATGCGCCAGCAGCGACTAACGCGGTGTATTCGCCCAAGCTATGACCAGCCATCATGGCTGCCTTCGCGCCACTCTGAGATTGCCATGCGCGGAACACGGCAACGCCCGCAGTCAGCATGATGGGCTGAGTGTTCACCGTCGCATTGAGATCAGCATCCGAACCTTCGGCGACCAATTGCCACAAATCTTGTTTCAACACGTCGGAGGCTTCTGTGAAAGTGTCACGCACGGCTGAGAAATCTGCGTAGCCATTCATCATGCCGCGAGATTGAGAGCCTTGACCGGGAAATACGAAAGCGAATTGAGTCATATCGAACCTACCACTTGATTAAAGATGCGCCCCAGGTGAACCCGCCACCGATGGCTTCCATGATGACTGTTTGTCCGGGTTTGATACGTCCATCTCGAACGGCAGTATCTAGCGCTAATGGTATCGAAGCTGCTGAGGTGTTGCCGTGATTAGCTACAGTGACCACGACATTGTCCAAGGTCATCCCCAATTTCTTGGCGGTAGCTTCGATGATACGAATGTTGGCTTGGTGTGGAACCATCCAGTCGATGTCTGAGCCGCTCATCTGCTCTTGCTCAAGTAATTCTTCAACAACACCGCTTAACGAATTGACTGCAAACTTAAAAACAGCTTGACCTTCCATGGAAATCTTGGGATCAGCCTTGAGCAACTGATGATAACTTCCATCCGAATGCAGTTTGGAAGCAATAATGCCAGGCTCATCAGAAGCCTTCAAAACGACCGCTCCCGCACCATCACCAAATAGGACACAAGTCGTTCTGTCGTTCCAATCCAACATACGTGAGAGGACTTCCGCCCCAACAACCAGTGCAGTCTTAGCCTGCCCACCGCGAATATATAAATCAGCCGTATTCAGTGCGAAGATGAATCCACCACAAACAGCCTGCATATCGAATGCTGGACTACCGTTTGTGATGCCCAATTTATGCTGAAGAATGCAGGCCGTACTTGGAAATGCCATATCTGGCGAAGTGGTCGCCACAATGACCAAATCGATATCAGAGAGGCTGATGCCTGCTGCTTCGATAGCTTTCAGACTCGCCTCATAGGCTAGATCACTAGATTTCTGATCATCCGCCGCAAAATGGCGCTCTTGGATGCCACTGCGAGAAACGATCCAATCGTGAGAAGTATCCACGATCTTTTCTAAGTCGTAATTAGTGACCGTCTTAGCAGGAAGGTAGCTACCCGTCCCTATGATTTTTGAATAGATCAAAGCGTCTCTCCTGCATTAGGTTGACGAGCAAGATGCCACTTTTCGACACGCTCACTGATATGTTCCAGCATCCCGCCCCTAGCCTCTTCTGCGGCGCGTTCGATCGCACATTGAAATGCAAACGCATCTGCCGAACCGTGACTCTTCACAACAATACCTTTAAGCCCCAAAAAACTAGCTCCATTGTAACGACGGTGATCCAGGCGCTGTTTAAAGGCTTTAAGAACTGGCATAGAGATTACAGCCGCAAGCTTTGTAAAGATGTTGCGGCTAAATCCTTCTTTCAGGAAGCCACCCATCATCTTGGCTACGCCTTCAGCTGTTTTCAGCGCAACATTACCCACAAAGCCATCGCATACGACTACATCAGTCACGCCCTTAAAGATGTCGTCGCCTTCCACATTTCCATAGAAATTTAGATCGCAAGTCCGAAGTAAATCAGCCGCCTGTTTAACGACCTCATTCCCTTTAATATCTTCACTTCCGATATTTAGCAAACCAACCGTTGGGTTAGCTTTGTGTTCAAGCGCTGACACCAATGTGCTGCCCATGAGCGCGAACTGCAATAAATGCTCAGCCGAACAGTCCACATTAGCCCCAAGGTCAAGCATACAAACTTGTCCAGAATGGGTTGGTAAGAATGAAGCAATCGCGGGACGGTCAATACCGGGGAGTGTTTTCAACACATATCGGGCAGTAGCCATCAAAGCGCCAGTATTCCCAGCGCTCACGCAAGCAGACACCTCGCCAGTTTTGACGAGGTTGATTGCGACACGCATTGATGAGTCTTTTTTTCCGCGCAAGGCAGACTGCGGCTGTTCATCCATCCCAACAACCTCTGTTGCGACCTGGATACGCAGATTTGAAGGAAGACTCTTTATACCTAAAGAGCGGAGTTCAGGTTCGATGACATCGACCTGACCAACCAAGATAATGCTGTCATTCGGGTGATCATGCAGAAAGGCGATTGCTGCAGGAACGGTAACGCACGCACCATGATCGCCTCCCATTGCATCAATGGCAATTGTTACATCCACTAGGCAATCCTCATTGATGTGAGATGGTCGAAAACGAAACATCCCGCACAAGCGGGATGCTCAATCGTTTCAATCAAGCGAATTATTCGCCTTTGGTGTTGACAACCTTTTTGCCACGATAGTAGCCGCTTGGGCTGATGTGGTGACGCAGATGTGGCTCACCTGTAGTTGGCTCAACAGCCAAAGCAGGTGCTGTCAAGAAATCGTGCGCACGATGCATACCGCGCTTAGATGGGGACTTTTTATTCTGTTGAACTGCCATGTTGATAACTCCTCACAAAAACTACAAAAATTACTTCTTTAAACCAGCCAAAATCGCAAATGGATTAGTAGAGTGCTTATTTTGCGCTTCCACCACATCGCACTCACCTGCATTATGTTTAGGTGCGAATGGAAGTCCAAGCAACAACTCATCTTCCACCAGCGCCATCAAATCCAACTCTGATGACGCCTCTATCTCTTCAACACCGTCATCATCAACCTCATCTAGCTCTGCCAATTGCGCAACCGTCAGCAACTTTAATTTAGATGACAAATTGAAACGATGCTCAATCACACCTAAACAACGCTGACAACGTAAATGGCAAACGCCTTCCAAGTTGACACGCAAAAAATCGCTATCGTCCTTACTATAACCAAGCAGCTCATAAGCAACAGAACCTTGATTATCTGCAAGTAAATCATTTAGCCTAGCCAGCTCATTGATCGCCAGTTCACCCCGTAATTGCTTGCTATTACGGGCGAAATCAATGCTATCAATTAAAGGCTGTGCAAACATGAGGCGCGCATGATATATATTCCGCCCCCCTCTGTCAAAGACGCAGTAAAAGGAATATCTTGAATTCTCAGATAATTGTGCTGGCTTCAACCTCGATATACAGGAAGCAACTCCTCTCAACCCTGCAAATACCTTTTGAAATTGCAGCCCCCGATGTCGATGAGACCCCCCTGCAGGGCGAGAGCGCGGCTCAAACATCACTGCGTTTATCCAGACTGAAGGCAGAGGTTATTGGGCAACAATATCCTGACGCCCTTATTATTGGCTCAGACCAAGTAGCCCTCTTGGAGGGGAAACAGCTTGGCAAGCCCTTGACTCACGATAACGCTGTGCTCCAATTACGTGCCATGCGTGGTAAAACAATCGATTTTTACACGGCACTTACACTCTTTAATTCCCGCACAGGAAACAGCCAAAGTGAATTAGCGACAACAAAAGTCACTTTTCGCAACAGCAGCGATGATGAAATTGAGCGTTATCTTAGAAAAGAGCAGCCTTACCACTGTGCAGGAAGTGCTAAGTGCGAGGGATTGGGGATTGCTCTAATTTCAAAGATAGAAGGAGACGACCCTAATGCACTCATTGGCTTACCGCTGATAATTTTGGTTGATATGCTTAATAAACAAGGTGTTGCTATTTTATAAGCTATATTTACAAGAATTACTTGTTGCGACTCAAAATCGTTTCTGGTATTAAAGCGCGCTCAAAAAAATTCACCCTCCCTGGAGAACTGCAATGCCTGTACAAACAAACAAAACCACGACTCCCTACAAAGCAAAAAAAGGGGAGGAATATATGAATAGCAAACAACTCGAACATTTTCGTGGAATGCTGAATGAAATCAAGCTTGGTTTGAGTCAAGATATCGATCGCACCGTGCACACAATGCAAGATGAAGCGACCGTTTTTGCGGATCCCAATGATCGCGCGAGCCAAGAGTCAGATATGAGCTTGGAATTACGCAACCGCGACCGCGAACGCAAACTGATTAAAAATATCGATAAAATGTTGGCGCGTATAGATGAAGGCGATTACGGCTTCTGTGATAAATGCGGTGTTGAGATTGGGTTGAATCGTTTAGAAGCACGCCCTACCGCCACCTTGTGTATCGATTGCAAAACTTTAGATGAGATTCGTGAGCGCCAAGTCGCCAAATAAACAACTAAAAATTGTAAAAAAAAAGCTGACGCACTCCGTCAGCTTTTTTTACGTCTAAACACCTATAAACCACTCAAGATTTTGATGTGAGACATCGCGCTACGCCCTAGGGCATGCAACTCATATCCTCCTTCTAACACCGAGACGATACGCAACTGGGCATATTTGGCTGCGATACGTTTCAACTCTTCGGTCACCCATGCGTAGTCGGGTTCGGACAATCGCATGGAACCCATGTCGTCATCGCGATGCGCATCGAAGCCGGCCGAGATGAAAATAAATTCAGGTTGGAACCTTTCCAAAGCGGGTAGCCAGTGCTCGGTCACAGCGGTACGGAACTCCCCCCCGCTCGTGCCAGCCTTAAGCGGCACGTTGATGACGTGGTCGCTACTACTGTCCGCACCGCAATAGGGATAAAAAGGATGTTGGAAGGTGGAACACAACATCACGCGCGGCTCGTTACGAAAGATGTCTTCCGTACCATTGCCATGATGCACATCGAAATCGACGATGGCGACACGGCTCAAGCCGTGTGCAGCCAGCGCATGGGCGGCACCGACGGCGACATTGTCAAAAATGCAGAAGCCCATGGCTTGGGCGCGTTCAGCATGGTGACCGGGCGGACGGATGTTACAAAAGGCGTTCTCCACTTGCTGCGCCATCACCATATCCACTGCCATCACCACCGCCCCAGCCGCACGCAATGCTGCGGGATAGGTATATTGGTTCATGATGGTGTCACCATCCAGATGCAAGATGCCTTCCTTCGGCGCTTTGGCAGCGATGTCATCCAGATAGGCTCCATCGTGCACGCGCAATAATTGTTCGCGCGTCACTTCTGGAGCGTCGTGATGTTGAAGATAACCGAACAATCCCGAGGCAATGAGTTGGTCTTCGACCGCATGGATGCGTGCCGGACACTCGGGATGATGTGCACCCATGTCATGTTTGAGACAAAGCGGATGGCTGATATATGCAGTTTGCATGGGCTACTCCGTCATTATTTTGTAGTGCTGCGGTGCTATGATAGCGGCCTCAAGCAAGACCTCCAAACTCAAGTAAAAAATCATGGGCAAACACTATCTAAATTCCCTCTTCGCACCGAAGTCGGTAGCTGTTTTTGGCGCGAGCGATCGTCAAGACGCAGTCGGTCAAATCGTATTCCAGAATATGTTGCAAGGCGGCTTCAAAGGTAAGCTCTTCCCCATCAATGCCAAGAACACTGAAGTGCAAGGCCAGCGCGCCTATGCTTCTATCTCCGCAGTCGGTGAGCCTGTTGAGTTGGTCGTCATTGCGACGCCGCCACAAACGGTGCCGGGCATCATTGAGGAATGTGGACTACATGGCGTAAAAGCCGCCGTCATTATCACCGCCGGTTTCGGCGAAGCGGGTGCGCAAGGCGTTGCGCTAGAAAAAGAGCTGATGGAAGCAGCTCATCGCTACAACATCCGCCTCATCGGCCCAAACTGTCTGGGCATCATGCGTCCCTCCATCGGCCTCAACGCAACCTTCAACAATGGCGCGGCCAACGTGGGCAATATCGCCTTCGTGTCACAATCAGGTGCGTTGTGTACCGCGATTCTGGATTGGGCAAGTCGTAACGATGTGGGCTTCTCTAGTGTGGTATCGATGGGTTCCTCTACCGATGTGGACTTCGGCGAGATCCTCGACTATCTAGTTTCTGACCCCAACACTCAAAGCATCCTGATGTACATCGAAGGAATCCGTAATGCACGCAGCTTCATGAGTGCATTACGTGCTGCGGCGCGTATCAAACCCGTCATCTTGGTCAAAGTTGGTCGCCACGCAGCAGGCTCTAAAGCGGCGATGTCACACACTGCTTCGCTGGTCGGCGCGGACGATGTGTTCGATGCCGCCGTGAGCCGTGCTGGTGTGGTGCGTGTACAGACCATCACCCAATTATTTAGCGCTGCCAAAGCCTTGTCGTGCGGTTTCAAACCGACAGGTAATCGCCTCGCTATCGTCACCAACGGCGGCGGCCCCGGTGTGATGGCGGTGGATAGAGCGGCTGACCTTGGCCTCAATATCGCCACCTTGTCTGATAGCACCATCGAATATCTAAATGAACATCTTCCGCCGAACTGGCCGCATGCGAACCCAGTGGACATCATCGGGGATGCTCAGGCGGATCGTTATCACCATGCCGTAAAAGCCTGCTTGGAAGATGAAAATGTGGACGGCGTACTCGCCATCCTCACCCCGCAGGCGATGACCAAACCCTTGGAGTCGGCACAGGCGTTGATCGAGTTGGCGAACACCCATCGCAAACCTTTGTTGACCTGCTGGATGGGCGAGACACAAGTGGCCAGTTCACGTGATGCTTTCACCAAAGCACATCGTCCGCACTTCCGCACACCGGAGCCTGCGGTCGAAGTGTTCTCACATCTGTCTGCTTACTACCGCAACCAGAAGTTGTTAATGCAAATGCCGGGGCCGTTGTCACACCACGTCGAGCCAGATATAGAGAGCGCCCGCCTCATCATCGAAGGTGCGATGCAAGAACACCGCAAAGTATTGAGCGAGATGGAGTCGAAAGCCTTGTTATCGGCTTTCCATATTCCGGTGGCGCGTACCATCGTTGCGCATTCGCCGAATGAAGCATTGCTCATCGCACAACAGATGGGCTTTCCCGTCGCCATGAAAGTGAACTCGCACGACATCTCACACAAGAGCGATGCAGGCGGCGTAATCCTCAATCTGCGCAATGCACATGAAGTGCGTGCGGCTTATCAAAAGATCTGCGAGAACATCCAACTCAACCGTCCTGATGCCAAGATGGAAGGTGTGGCTATTGAGCCGATGATCATGAAACGCAACGGACGCGAACTGATGATTGGCGTCACGACCGACCCCGTATTTGGCCCCGTGATTACCTTTGGAGCAGGCGGCACAGCAGTTGAGATCATGGGCGATCGTGCAGTTGCTTTGCCGCCACTGAACACATTCTTGGTCAAAGAACTCATTCAAGACACACGCATCGCCAAGATGCTGGGCGCATTCCGCAACATGGCACCAGCCAATATGGAAGCGCTCGAAGACGTATTGCTGCGCGTTTCTGAAATGGTGTGTGAATTGCCACTGTTGAAAGAGATGGACATCAATCCGCTCATTCTTGATGAGACGGGGGCACTGGCTGCGGATGCGCGCATCGTCGTTGAGTATCGCCAAGCAAGTGAAGATCGTTATGCGCACATGGCGATCTATCCCTACCCTACCCATTTGGTAAGCGAGTGGCAATTAGCTGATGGCACAGATGTCACCATCCGTCCTATCCGCCCCGAAGATGCTTTGATGGTGAAGCAGTTCGTGCACGATTTGTCGGAAGAGACCAAATACTTCCGCTACATGAATAGCGTACAAGAGCTGACCGAGGATATGTTGTCGCGTTTCACTCAGCTAGACTATAGCCGCGAAATGGCCTTGATCGCCGTCACGTTCGAGCATGACAAAGAGATTCAATTAGGCGTGGCACGTTATGCCATCAACCCAGATGCCAAGTCATGCGAATTCGCCTTGGTCGTAGCCGACAACATCACAGGCAAAGGACTCGGACAAAAGCTGATGATCTCGCTGATGGAAGCGGCTCGCACAAAGGGATTAGACGTTATCGAAGGTGAAGTGTTAAGCCACAACCACAACATGCTCAAGTTAATGACCCGTCTTGGCTTCTCCATCAAGCACAGTACAGAGGATTCGGGCATCATGAAAGTAAGCAAGGCGCTCTGATTTCATTGCCTCGATAAACCTTTCTATGTCACGTAAAAAACCACATGCAGAAGGGTTCACCGGCGTGTTACGCCAGAAACTAGGCCAGCTGTTGGCTTTGTCTGCGAATCCAAGATCGCATGCCGATGGCAAACCTTATCTGATCGAACGTGATGGGATGCTGGCACTGCAATTCGACGAGTTGTGTCTGCAAAGCGAGATGTCGCTCGACGACCCAGATGAGCTGGTGTTCAGCTACACCCGCGCCATGATGAGTTTCTTACTCATCGAACCCGCTCCAAAAAAGATCGTGATGATCGGCTTGGGTGGTGGCTCGTTGGCGAAATACTGCTACCGCTATCTGCCGCAAGCGGAGATCGTGGTGGTGGAGATCAATCCCGATGTCATCGCGCTGCGCAATGAATTTGCCATCCCTGCTGATGATGCACGCTTCAAGATCGTGTTGGGAGATGGCGCTGAATTCGTAAAAGAACAAACTGAGTCGTGCGATGTACTGATGGTGGATGGCTTTGATGCCGCCGGCCTACCTGATGAGTTGTGCAGCCAAGCGTTCTACGATGATTGTTTTGCCTCGCTGTCCGATGACGGCATCATGGTGGCCAATCTGTGGGGAAGCAGCGGTCTGTATCATGCGATGGTCGCCCGTATCGAGACCAGTTTTGACAACACGCCGCTGGTAGTGAGTGCCGATGACAGCCCGAACAAGATCGTGCTCGCTGCCAAGAATCGTGAACTGGCTTTCTCACCCGCTCGGATCAAACAACATATCAATACGCTGTCGCAATCCCATCCACTCAACTTCCAAGCTAAATCCAGAAAGTTGATCGCCGCACTCGCAGCTCAGTCCATGAATCAAGCGAGCTAAGTGTGATCCCGAACATCCGCACCGTGCGTTTTCTGAGAAGGCACATCCCATCATTTGAATGTATTCCCGGCTGCCATGATTGCTGTGGCCCAGTGACCGCATCCTCAGAAGAAATGTCGAGACTGCCCCTCAAAAGCAACGCCGCACATGATGCTGCCTTGGCCGAACTGAACTGTGTCTATCTAGGGAAGCAAGGATGTGAGGTGTATGCAGAACGTCCGCTCATCTGCCGAGTCTTCGGTACCACGCCCAAGCTCGCCTGCCCTCACGGAAAGCAGCCAGACGTCATGATCGATCCAGCGATCGAACATCAGATCGAACAATACGCCCTCGACACTCGCCAAGTGCTCATCTGATCGCGCAGCATTCTGAGTGCCCTTGTACTTAGGCACTCAATGAATTATGGTGCGGATAGTAATTTTTAAGGAATTCCTATGAGTACTTTGGCTTACGAACTGGCGCAGTCCGAGTTATTCCAAGATGTGCACGAAGATGTCATCCGTCTGGTGATGGCTCAATCTGAGCCGATAGAATTGAGGGCAGGACACATCCTACTCTCGCCGGATAAAGAGAACCATCACATCTATCTGTTACTCTCGGGCAAGCTCGATGTACATTTCGGCTCCCTCGACACTCCGCCCATACGCGAGTTAAGCGAGGGAGTTTCTGTTGGTGAAATATCCATTATCGACGGCACTCCCCCTTCTGCCTATGTTGTAGCCAAAGAGACATGTCGCGTCTTCCCTATTCAACATGATCTTTTACACGACCTTGTCGCCAACACGAGTCCTGTGGCGGGTAATCTTTTACGGTTGATGACACAGTGGATGCGTGCAAACACCCAGCGCATCGTGAAAGATCGCTTACAGATATGGGAGTTGACCGACCATGCAAATGTGGATGCATTAACGGGACTATACAATCGTCGCTGGTTAGATAATGCATTGGCGCGCCTGTTAGAACAATCAAGCAAAAACGAACAGCCTTTGTGCATCCTGTTAATCGATGTGGATCACTTCAAGAAATACAACGACACACAAGGACATTTGAGCGGAGATCAGGCGCTCATCGCGCTGGGCAATGTGCTCAAAACAACCGTGCGCCCTTACGATTTTGCCACGCGTTATGGCGGTGAAGAGTTTCTGGTGATACTGCCAAATACAAACAAAGAAGAAGCCATCGTAGCGGCGGATCGGATACGCCAGAACACGGTACTGAAAAAAATATGTGCCTGCAATGGCACCGAGTTGCCTAGCATTACCATCTCTGTCGGACTGGCGATAAGTCACTCGGACTCCACAGCACAGTCGTTGATCGCCGCTGCCGATGCGCAACTGTATCGCGCCAAAGAGGAAGGACGGAACTGCGTAAAATATTGAGATTGATGCTCTAGGAACAAACAAAGGGGGCTGCGATTGCAGCCCCCTTTTATTTTCAGTTGCCACCGCCGGCGATCTTCTCCACTGTCTCGCTATCGTTAGCACATGAGTTGCTTGATGATTTTGCTAGCATCTTCAAGGGTGAACTCAAGCGGTGTATCTCACAAGATCATCTCCTCTGGTTTGCAAATCATGTAATTTTCAAATCACTCGCGCAGTCTATGCGACAACGCGCGCGCCTACTTGCTCGTCATTACCACGGTGCTGCCCTGCTCTCCCGCCGCCAGTCTTTTCGCATGGTAGACAGCGAGCGGATCGTCGGGATAGTGTTCCGCCAATTGCCGAAACGCCTCCTGCGCATCGGGGGATCCGGCTTCCATCAACGCATAGGCGTCCAGATATTCGACGATGTTCGGATGCCCCATCTGCTCCAAGGTCAGCGGTTCATAAGTAACGATGGCTTCAGTCTTGCCTTTCAATACCAGACGCCCAGACGGCCTACCGAGGAATCCAACACATTGCGCCACGGTCGCAGCGCTCACGCAGATGTGCGTGCCGAGCTGTTTGTTGATGGATTCCAAACGCGCGGCGGTGTTGATGGGATCACCCAGCGCGCGGTAGTCGAGCATGGTCTTGCCACCAAAATTACCGATGAGCACATTGCCGGTGTTGACGCCGATGCGCGTGCGCCCGAACGGGATGCCCTGTTCGCGCTGGCGGCGCGCGCAATCGCGCGAAAATACATCCATCTCCAAGGCGCAGGCCAACGCGCGTGCCGCATGGTCGGGCTGCACCAGAGGAGCCGAGAACATCACCACCACCGCATCGCCCACGATACGATCCAGCGTGCCGTCATGACGGAAGGCGATCTGGATCATACCTTCCAGATATTCGTTGAGCAGGTTCGCGAGCATATCCGGTGCATATTTTTCCATGAGCGGCGTGAAGCCTTCCAAGTCCGTCATCACGAACGAACATTCGCGGTACACCGCCCCCAATGCCAACTCATGCGGATTCTCTTGCAGATGCTTGACGCGATTGGGCGAGACGTAGCGCGAGAAAGCATCGCGTATCCAGCGCTGTTCCCATTCGGTTTGCAGATAGCGCGGCACCATCATCGCAACGAACAGCACACTCACCGCCAGCGCCGGATAGAACGGGTCGAGCAGTAACTGCTGTGCCGTGAACAGCCACACTGACAAACCGAGCAGCCCCGCCACCACCGCCACGGTGAGCAATACCGACCACACCGGACGGAAACGCGCGAGCAACCACCACAGCGCCAGCCAGGTGAGCAACAGCGTCGCTGCCACCAGATCGTTCTCCCACGCGGGGCGCAGCAGTGTGTCTCCGGTCAGCAATTGCTCCACCAGTTGCACATGTCCTTCGATGCCGGGGATCAACTCGCCCAACGGGCTATAGATGTTGTCGCCCAAGCCCTTGGCTGTCGCGCCGACGAACACGATATGGTCTTTGATCTTGCCCGCATCGACCTTGCCCGCGAGCACGTCTTGCGCCGACACATACCGCTCCGGGGCAAGCGGACGGAAGTGCAGCCAGACCTGCCCGTCGGGTGTGGTGGGCAGAAAGGCATCCTCCCCCAAACCGACGCCGACGATGCCGGGTACTTTGCCGGTGGCGGGTGCTGCGACTTGCAGCGCGAGATTGTCGAAGCTGCCGAACAGGCGCAACGCCTCCAGCCCCAAGTTGGGATAAAGCGTATCGCGCACTTGATACAACAGAGGCACCGAACGCAGCACACCATCGCTGCCCGGCTCCAACGAGATTGCACCGCTGCCTACCGCAGCGGCAGTAAGCTGCGGCAGACTAGCAAGGCCACCGCCGTAATGCGGCAACCACGCGCCGGCATCGCCGCCGTAACTGAGGAAGCGCGCTTTGGCGGGCGGCAATGTCGCGCTGACAGCGACAGGCTCGATGGGGAAACCGATGGCGATGCGACTGCGCGCGAAACTCTGTGCCAGCACTTGGTCGTGCGGGAGAGTGTGTCTAAGCGTGTCCTGCAAAGCGCGCTGCTTGGGCCAGAACGCAGCTACCTGCTCGGGCGAGGTGCGGTCCGGCTCCGACAGCACCATGTCGAGCGCCACCACGCGCGCGCCCATCGCAGTGAGGCGGTCGATGAGATCGGCCAGCACGGTGCGCGGCCACGGCCACTGACCGATGCCGCTCAGACTCCCATCGTCGATGGCGACCACTCTGACGGGCAGCTCGTCGCGATACGACAAAGGCGCAAGCGACTGCAACTGATCGAAAGCATTCTCGCGTATGCGTGCACGGAATTGCGGGTCGGCGAACTGGATTGCCAATGCCGCGACGATGACGGCAAGGGGCAATGCAAAGCGCATCAACCACATCGCCAAGCGCGATAATTTTTTGTGTTGGATTACTGCATCAGCCATGAGTCAGGCCACGTTCGCTCATCATGGTCCTGGAGGAGGATTCTGCCCACCACCGGGTGGCTGTCCTCCACCACTAGGCGGCAGTCCTCCTCCACCCGGTTGCTGTCCGCCTTGCGAGTGTGACAAATTCTGCGTTCCCGATGGCGGAGGCGGCGGTGGAGCGGAACCGCCGGATACACCACCGCCTGATGGCATTCCACCCGCTTGCATGCCGCCGTGTACAGGCCCGGGCTGCGGCCCGCCGCTACGTCCCATGCCCGCACCAGGACCATGCGAACGCAGATCAATCTTGCCGCCCATCGACGGCTTGGGCATATCGTTGGGCCCAGTGACGATGGCGCTTTGCCCCGCCCCGATTTGCACCGTGCCACCCGCGTTGACGATTTCTACACGCCCCTGATCCACGCTCACATGCATCGCATTATCGAGTTGCACCGAATACTCCGTACCGCGCACACCGAGGTTGGCAAGGCGCGTCTTGAGCAGATAGTTTTTCTTGTCGATCTCGCCGGTAAGCGTGTGCATCACGCCGTTGAGCAAACTGAACTGCGCCCGATCACCGTTGCCCTTGCCGTAGTGGTAATCGTCCACGGCGAACTTGGTGTCTCGATACAAGGTGAGCATAGTGCCGTCGACGAAGCGTATCTGCACCTGCCCTTCGCCGGTGACGATGGTGTCGCCGCTGAACAGCTCGGCATGTTTCGCGGGCGGGTGTTTCTCTTCACCGCGCTGTATCGCCACCTCGCCGCTGAACGCCAATATCACCCCCGCCGTCTCCGCCGCTAGCGCGGGACGCATCACTATGCACAGCAGCATCAACACCAATAGTTGTCGCATGAATGTGGACAGCACTTGCATCGAATCAGTCTTTTTCATTATCGAAGTCCCATCGTAGTTGCACTATGAAAGCGTTGCGAGTGTAGTCGTACAGCGCCATGTTAGAGAGATTGCGTGTGTGGGTGTAGCGCGGAATCAAATGCCAACGCTCGCCCAATTGATAATCGGCGGCAAGCCCGAAGCTGTATGCGGAGTCTTTGCGTGTAGAGAGATACAGTGCATCCACTGCATCGTAGTTGCGTCGCTCATACAGCGCACCAGCAGAAAGTGACATATCCCTGCTCAGTAGGATGCTGCCGCCCAAACTGGCACCACTCAGGTGATAACTGAAATGCGCCCTGCTAGGTGCGACCTCTCCGCCGCCGTAAACACCACACTGCAACGCACCGCCCCCGCCCTGCGCCGATTCATACGTCATACCGAGAACGTTCCGCGTAGCGTTGTCCAGCGAGTTGGAGGGATAGGAAAAGTCGAGTCGCTGAACATAGGTGGTCAGCAGTGAATCGCCACCAATCGGATGCACCCAATTCAAGCGCCCACCCACCGTATTACGATAGGTCGCGCTCTTGATCCGATAGTTTTGCCCCATCAACGCCGCGCCGAAATATTCCCCGCCACTGTGTTTGAGCACGCCGAGATTGAGGTTCGCGTAACTGTCAGTCACATCGCTGCGCTGACGATTGAAACCTTGATGCAAGCTGCCGTCGCCCGTCAGCCAAGTGTCCTCGCCGAGAGCCTTTTGTACCGATGCACCGGCCTCAGCAAAACCGACCATGTCTTTGTCGCGCGTCGCTGTGCCCAATGCTGTCGCCGTCGAGCCAAGTCCGGGAATGACCAGTGAGGTCTCGTTCGGCCCGCTGGTCACGTTGTCATCCCAACCAAGACCTCCCAGCAAGTAGCCGCGCACCGCAAGCGGTTTGTTCATAGCAACTATCGCGCTGTGTATCTGCACCAGTTCCTGCTGCTGACTTGGATCGAGCGTTTTTGATGCCAGCGGTTCCAACAGTTCGCGCGCATATGACACATCGCCGCGCTCCACACTAATCTGAGCAGCTTTGAGACGCGCATCCACATTGTCCGGTGCGACCATCAACACGCGCTCGAAGGCAAACAGCGCCTTCCCAATTTGCCCAGAGCGATACAGCGCCAGCCCCAGCAAATAGTCATACTCAACATCACCTGCACGCATAAGCAGATCGGTTTCTAGTAACGTGGCAGACAGCTCCGCTTTGCCCTCATCCAACAAATGCCGAGGCTCCTCTAAGTTAGATAGATCGCCTTCGGCAAATACCGCAGTCACAAATACCAGCAAGCACAGGCCCCCAGCCAATGAAGGCAAGAAATCATTCCGATATTGATGCGATCTGTTCGACACCTTGAAGCTCCCTGCGTGATATGAGACACCACTCTTAAATTAAGGCGCGGTGGAATCGCAAGCTTTACGATGCATCCCGTTTAAGGATTTTTTCGTCCACGCGCCAACTGACATTAAATGCAACCGCCTACAACGCTCCTCAATGGGCGGGTAGCGTAAGCATAAATTCAACCTTAGCTGACTCACAAGTTAACAGCCTCAGTTCCCCACCATGTGCTCTAGCAATCTCTCGTGACAAACTCAGCCCTAACCCGGCTCCATCCACCTTGCGATTGTGTGCGGAATCTACTCGATAGAAACGCTCAAATAATTTATCTCTCGCTTCCATGGGGATGCCGTTTGAAGCATTGCTGATAACGACGGATATAGTGTCTGCTGAATGATTCGCCGCCACCTTCACCCACCCCTCATCAATGTTGTACTTGAGCGCATTACTGATGAGGTTGACTAAGACTTGTCGCAGTAGATCATCATCTGCATTGACGAATATCCTCGGCTCGATCTCACTGCTTATTGCCAATTCAGGCTTCATCATCTTGGCATCTTCGACCAAGCCTCCCAGTTCAGCGGACAGATCAACAGATGCTCGTTGTAAGCGTAAGCGCCCTGCATCTGCCTGTGACAACAGCAAAAGTTTGCGTGAAATGGATGACAACCGTCTGACCTCGTCCAAAATCGTGACTAGGGTCGTTTGCATAGAGGAGCCAGCTTCCACTTGTGTCATCGCGCGTTCGATCTGACCTTGCAAGATGGTGAGCGGTGTCCTTAACTCGTGCGCAGCGTCGGCGGAAAACCGAGAGGCTTGTTTGAAACTTTTTTCTAGCCGTTCCAGCATCGCATTGAAGCCGCGTATCAATTCGGCGAACTCTTTATCCTCGCCTCCTAGGGTGATGCGATGATCCAAACCTTGAGCGGTAACGCGATGGATAGAGCGATTCAAACGACGTACAGGATCGAGTGCACGCGCAGATACGAACCAAGCGCCCAAGCCGATGAACGCCAAAGCAAAGGGAACAGCGAACATAAAACCATTGCTAATGGCCCCCATATCTAAATCGACGGCCTCAAGATCAACTGCGATCGCAACACGTGAATATTGCGAAGTGGCCAAACCGATTTTCCACTCGGCATCTCCGACCTTGAGCGTCTGCAAGACAGAACGTGGACGAGGTAATTGCCCTGATCGCAATTCCATAGACCGCCCACCGTCAGGAGGCCCATAAGGAAGAAAATCCTGCGGATGTGGAGGCCGGTCAAAATGAATGTCGTCAGGACGTAATGGCGGCCTGCCCAACCTCATACCATCAGGTGGAGGAGGCATGAAACCTTGCTCATTCATTTCTCCCGCTTTCAATAACTGCAACGGCCATGAAAACTTGAGTGGATCAATATGCGTAGGCCAATGGGGTGACCGATAGATCACCTCACCCGAGGCATCTTCAACCAAAAAAAGCAGTTGGCGCGGCTCCCTCGAATTCATCAATCGCGGCAAAACCACCTCACCAAAATCGCGCCATACTTCTGGTGGCATCATTCTGCGGGACTCACGTTCAGCGTTAGAGATGACATCGATCTCTACCTGTTTTACCTTGATGTCGTAGACCACCCACCATGCGAAGGCACCGAAACCCATGAGCGCCACGCCGGACAGCAGTGCGGAAAGTAAGGCGAGCCGCAAGCGAAAGGATTTTAAAATCATGCGCCCTCTCCGGGTTTATGGAAACGATACCCCACACCGCGAACACTCTCGATAGGTGAGGCCTCAAGCTCCCCCTTATCAAGGCTGGAAATTTTTTTGCGGATACGTTGGATACACACATCAACCACATTCGTACTCGGATCGAAATCGTAACCCCACACATGTTCCAATATTTGAGTTCGCGTGAAAACACGACCTGGCGAACGCATCAGGTATTCGATCAGATTGAATTCACGTCCCGTCAAATCGACGGACTGTCCAGCCCACGCCACCTCGCGTGTGATTCGATCCAACTTCAGGTTTCCAACCGCCAACACATTCTGCCGCTCACCCGATATGCGACGCAGCATGGCATGGATACGTGCGATCAACTCCTCAACAAAAAATGGCTTAGCCAGATAGTCATCCGCCCCAAGATTCAGACCATCGATACGATCACCTAACTCATTACGCGCAGTCAGCAGAATGACGGGCGTAGCATTGCCAATCTGGCGTAGGCCCTTGAGGATTGATAGGCCATCACGGCCTGGAAGCATGATGTCCAACACAATAACGTCATACGCACCTTGGCTTGCACGTGTATATCCATCATTGCCATCAAGACAATGTTCAACCACGAAATTCTGTTCACGAAAGCCCGCGCACACAAAGTCGGCGATCCGTTGTTCATCTTCAATCAGCAATATATTCATGATATCCACCCGAGTTTCTTTCAGCCTACCTCAATATGTTCAATCCAATCATTACAAAAAATTAATGCAACAACAGGGCAAGCCGTCATCCAAATTCGATTGAATGCGAAGCGTGTCTAGTACACATCCATTCAACGCCACTCAGGAGGTACGCCTATGTTATTGCCACGCATCGTTACACTGCTTTTATCCAGCATGCTATCGCTATCCTCGCTAGCCGCATCGCCTAGCAACTATGACAAAAACACCCCTCCTCCTCGTCACGCTCCCCCTTCCAGCGCCTTTGATGACTGCAAAGGAAAAACAGAAGGTGCCGCTATCCAACACGCCACACCTAAAGGGAATAAGGTGCCGGCCATTTGTGTGAACTCCCCCAATGGGCTATTCGCACGACCAGAACATCCTCCCCGTCCAGATCATGACCCCAGAAAATAATTGCGTCACAGTGCCGAGGCTATCCTCGGCACACAAGCATTTTCACATTACAGAAGTGTAACTAAGAGAACTCACCTTTAACCTTAAAATGAAAATCATCAAACAAGCCTGAAATACTGAAACAGTTGAACGGCACTCACTCTCACATGAAACATGTTTTTTCTGATCATTCCATGACACCTATCTTAAAGCGCCATCTGCTGCTGATGCTCAATGAGATCGCTCAAGGTTTTGCATGGGTCTCGATGGTGCCCTCACGCAAGGCGGGGATTGCCCTCGCTTTACTGACCTTTATTGATCCAAGTGCAGGTTGCATCGGGCTACTTGGAGCGATCAGCGCTTGGTACGCAGGACAAGCTGCGGGGGCTGACAAAGGCGAGCGTCCTGTCTGCGTGTTCAATGGCTTGTTGATCGGACTATTTCTAGCGCATGTTTGGGTGGTGGGCAGTAGTGTGATCATATTGGCGATACTCGGCGGCATCTTTGCCGGTTGGCTCACTGTCGCGCTTGGGCGACTGAGTTGGACACTTATTAAACTGCCAATCCTGAGCTTGCCCTTCGTCATCGTCGCCATGTTAACGAGCGCGGCGGGCAGCAGTTTTTCAACATTGCAATTCAATCCCTATTCAGCGCCCCCAGAACTACTCGGCACCCAAGTCGATAAATTCCTGAGTGCGATTGGTAATCTGTATTTCATTCCCAATCCCTTTGTAGGATTGTTCATCCTCGCTGTGATCCTAGCCTTCTCGCGTTACTACCTCCTGCTTGCAGTGATCGGCTATTCAGCGGCCCTACTCTTTCTAAAGCAACTCGGCGCAGCGCCTGAGCATATGGCAACCTCCGCTTGGGATAGCAATGCCATTTTGGCTGCGCTACTGGTAGGTGGTCTGTTTGCCACCCCCTCTTTCCTAACCGCAGCACTGGCCGTGTTAGCAGCCGTGATGGCTGCATGGTTGGCTTTGGCACTCGGGCGCATCATCGATGTCGCGCACCTTGTCCCCTTCTCATCTCCCTTCGTGATCGCAACGTGGTTCGTACTTTATGCTGCCGTGCGCAACAATCGAATTTCATCAAGCTTCAACCTGAGTTCGCCAGACGCACCCGAACGCAGCTATGAGCGCACTCAGATCAGCTTGGCTCGCGTTGGCAGCCCTTCGAGTGTGCCTTTGGCATTGCCATTCATGGGTGTGTGGACAGTGTCGCAAGGATTCTCTGGCCAGCATACGCACCGTGGCCCATGGAAACATGCGCTCGATTTCATCGTCATGAAAGCGGGGAAAAGTTTTTCCAACAAAGGCAATCGACTCGATGACTTCTATTGCTATAACTTACCAGCACTGTCCCCTGCGTATGGACAGGTGTGGCGCATCGTCAACGATGTACCCGACAACACACCTGGAACCGTCAACGTCGCGGCCAACTGGGGCAACTTTGTCATCATTCGTCTTTATAACGGGCAGTTCGCACTGATCGCCCACCTCAAGCCAGGATCGATCTGTGTGTTACCTGGCGCATGGGTGAAGCCTGGCGACTTGATCGGTCACTGCGGCAATTCTGGCCGCTCCCCGCAACCACACATCCACATGCACCTTCAAGCAAGCGATGAAGTTGGTTCGCCAACCATCCCGTTCCATTTATCCAGCGTGTTAATGTCCACCCAAGGTGAAGAGGCACACTATGAACTCGCAGTCGTGCCTAATGAATCAGCGACGCTGGTGAGCGCCCTCGAAGGAGATATTCGGCCTTTCTATCTATTCGCTGGACGTGGCATCCGCTACACCGTGGCGCGCAATGAACATCTGCGCGCAGATTGGAGCATCCACTGTGAAGTGGATGAACAAGGAAAACTTAACTTAGTCTCTAGCACAGGCGGGCGTTGCATCGCCGAATCGACTTGGTCTGTATTCGCCTGTTATGACCGCGATGATGTAGCCGATCCATACCTCGACTTCTGGTTACTGTCTTGTGGGTACACGCCTGTCTCCTATCAGGTCGAACATTGGCAAGATAGATATACGCCCGCCCGCCTGCTTCCGCGTAGCGTCGCAAAATGGATGTCCGTCTTGGTTTGGCCATGGGCCGCAGCAGCGCATAGCAGTTATCAACGTCACTGGGATGCCTCTGCACAAGCTTGGAAACAGACTGCGCGACATCAACAAAAATTGACCGGCATCGTGATCGAGACCGAAGCATTCATCGCTCCACAACTGGGCTGTACCTATCTCACCGCCCAATCCGCTCAAGATCATTACACCTTCCAAGCGACCAGTACTTTTCAGCGAGCCGACATCGGCGTGCCCGGCTGGGAAACACCTCTCTACGTTTCAACTTCAATAGGAAAGCACGCATGAACATTCCTCAAGCCAAATTATCTTTATTAGGCTTTGCGCTTATCACATTCTGTGCAGAATCACAGGCCAGTGATTGGTATCTCAACACCGCTGCGAACATCACTCAAGGTGAGTACAGCGGTTCACAAGCACGTAAGACATTGACCGACTTTGGGGTGCTTATCTCGGGTGATTACCTAGATAACGGCGGCTTCTCACTCGGACTGAATCAAACCAACATTGCCATGAAGGCTGCAGCGACCACTCGCCAGCAAAGTCAGATGTTGTCGGGACGAATGCAATTCTGGCCTGATTTTCTAGCCGGCAAATTCACGACACGTATCGATTTGCATCACATCAGCAACAATGACACAACGGGCAAGACAAGCGGTGTCTCAGTCATCGCCCCTCAACTGAGTTGGTTATCGGACGACGCTTCGCTCTACCTAGATCTGGGTTATGCCGACTCCAAATACCAAACACAGCTCAATCCTAAACAGTACACCCCCACCCTCGGATTCGCATTCAACGATGCCTCTGATTGGTTACAACTTCGCGGCTATCTGATCAGAGGATTAGATCCGGCACTGGCCTCCAATTTGAAAAGCACTTCCGCTGTGGACACACAATGGACGCATTTTCTGAGCGCCAAATCAGCACTCGTCCCCACATCATTCAACCTAAAACTTTCTAGTGGAGAACGAATCTTCGCCGTTGATATGGATGCACAGTCCGTTGCCAACCTCAGTGACATTCACAAAGGCGGCGTTTCGCTAGGACTGACTTGGAAGGTCACACGCAGTACAGATCTATTGATCGTCTTGGCACAGAGCCGCTTCCAAGACGTGACACTGAATAACGATTACAAACTCAACGTGGGATATGCCAATTTATCCACCAACTGGTGACCTCTCAACTTCAACGATTGCAATATCTAACTAAGGAGAATCCTATGAAATCTACCCTGACCGCCCTCTTTGCTGCGCTGGCACTTTTCAGCGCATCCGCCAATGCTCAACAAGACCCTTGGCAACTCTCTTACCAATTCGAGACCGCAGGAAAATATGCCGATGCCATCTCAGCAATCGACTCAGTCTCTGCCAACAGCGCAGATGCCGAATTGAAGAGCCTGCGCCGTGGTTGGCTGTTTTATCTCCAAGGGAATTACAACGATTCCATTCGCGAATACCGACTGGCAAGTGAACGTAACAGTCGCTCCATTGATGCTCGCCTAGGTGTCACATTGCCACTGCTCGCACAAAAACGTTGGCGCGAAGCTGAACAAAATGCACGCGCCACATTAGAGTTATCCCCCAACAATTACACAGGATTACTCCGACTCGCTATCGCACTCGAAGGTCAACGTGATTGGGCCGCAATGGAAAAAGCAGCAACGGCACTCGTCACCAGCTACCCATCGGATGCCTCAGCCTATGTCTATCTAGCACGCGCCCACGCATGGATGAACAATCGTGCCGAAGCGGTGACCGCCTATCGTGCCGCTTTGTCTCGCTACCCTGGCCACTTAGAAGCCCTCGCTTACATTGAACAAAAATAAGAAGCTCAAAATGGATAGCTTTGACCTCAAACAAAAACGCGACGAACTATGGCATGCACTCGCCGTTGCGGCCAATGCGATTCCCTTTGCGACTGATGACTTCAACATCACCTTCGCACAACTGTGGCATGTGGATCGGTTTTGGACTTATCCCGGACGCGGTGTATTACTTCGACTCTCGTACTATCTTGAGCAACATCGCTACACCCTAGCAACCCAGCTGGTGAACAACTGCATGTATCAACTCAAAGGTGAGCGTTATCGCCAGCAGGTGTTCAGTCCTTTCCAGACCAATCTGGAGCAGTTGGATAGACCGATGTTGCACGATGACAATCAGCTGCGTGCCACTGCGGTCAGCGCTGCCAAGCCGTATTTTGAAGTGCTTATCGTCCATCCCTTGCCGGATGAATTTGAGATGCTGTATCGACAACATCTTGCTGCATTCAAGACGGCACATGATGAATTCATCTACGACATCGTTTTTGTCGATTCAGCCGAAGATGCTTTGACCGCAGTGCTAGCCAATAGCGACATTCAAGCGTGTGTATACCTAAACCACATCAATGCATCGACCTTGGCATCCGCTCCCCTCTTCGCGCATTACAGCAAGGCGCTCATCGCCAATACGCCGCCCATCAATCCATTGAATAGTGTGGAAGTGAATCTGTGCAACAGCATTCGCCACATGCGCCCAGAGGTAGATCACTACCTGATCAGCGAGCAGTCAGCCGCCGAGTTACCTTTCCATATCCGCAATTACTTTGATCGCGTGCTGTTCCATGTCGATCCCTTCCATGATCTACATGCGGCGATCTTGAACGGCGTGCGCAATCGCTTCTCGACACCGTTCTTCGATGCCCTGCAAGCCTACAGCCGCCAACCCAAAGGAGTGTTTCATGCGTTGCCGCTTTCGCGTGGCGCATCGATCAAAGACTCGCCATGGATCCACGACATGTTGGATTTCTACGGCGACAACATCTTTCTCGCGGAAACCTCCGCGACTCAGGGCGGCCTCGATTCGCTGCTAGAACCGACTGGCGCGATTAAACAAGCACACATCAAAGCCGCAGAAACTTTCGGTGCGGACTCCAGTTACTTCGTGACCAATGGCACATCGACCTCGAACAAGATCGTGATGCAGGCGAATCTAGCGCCGGGCGACATCGTGCTCATCTCTGCCGATTGTCATAAGTCCATCCCTTATGGCGTGATGCTGACCGGTGCCTACCCCATCTTCCTAGAGACCTATCCTCTGGTTGACTATGACTTGTATGGAGGCATCGACCTAGCCCAGATCAAAGCTGTGATGTTGGATCTAAAAAAACATGGGCGACTCGATAAGCTCAAACAGATCACGCTGACCAATTCGACCTTCGACGGTCTTATCTATAACACCGAACATTTCATGATGGAGATATTGGCGATCAAGCCTGATGTCATCATCCATTGGGATGAAGCATGGTTCGCTTTCGCACACTTCCATCCGCTCTACCATAGCCGCACCGCCATGACTGCCGTGAACAAACTGCGCCAGCGTATGCAGAGTTTTGAGTATCACCAGTTCTACGCGCAATGGTCTGCCGATTTCGCCGCCAATCCAGATGACGCTAAGTGGCAACAGACGCTATATCCCGACCCTAATTTGGTACAGCTACGCGTGTATGCAACGCAGTCCACCCACAAGACCTTGTCCGCGTTCCGCCAAGCCTCGATGATCCATGTGGCAGATGTGCGCTTCGATCAAGCGCGCTTCTTTGATGCTTTCCGCATCTACACATCGACCTCACCTAACTATCAAATCATCGCCTCGCTCGACATCGCACGTAGACAAGCGGCACTTGAAGGTTTTTCACTGGTACGCAAGACCATCCTGTTGTCGCTACAGCTGCGCAAACGTATTCGCGATTCGGCATTACTCAAGCCCTACTTCGAAGTACTCGGTGATGAGGAAATGATCCCTCAGTGCTACCGCGCTCAGCGGGTGACTCAAGATCAATCTGTACTAGGTGAATTGAGTTCGAACTGGGGAGATTCCGATTTTTCTATCGACCCTACTCGCGTCACGCTCAATGTAAGCAAGTCTGGCTTGGATGGAAGCAGCTTCCGCCAACTGTTGATGACTCGCTACGACATTCAAGTGAATAAGACTTCGCGCCATACGGTGCTTTTCCTGATCAACATCGGTGCGACCCAAGCATCTATCGACTATCTGTTGCAGGTGCTGCATGAGATGGCCGAAAAATTCCAAGTAGAACGCAGACTTCGTGTGGGTGCGCCACACTTCGAAGCCTCCATTCCACTCCCCGAGAAGCGCTTGTTCCATCCCGCATTCATGCCATTCTCGGATAGCGACTACCCTGCCAGTGATATGCGTACTGCTCACTACCAAGGTATCGATGAAAACAACATAGAGTTCGTGCCGTTGTCTTCAGAGACCATGCAACAAGTGACGAATGGCAAGCGTTGGGTGTCAGCCAGCTTTGTGACACCGTACCCACCAGGTTTCCCTGTCATCGTACCGGGGCAAATCATCACCACTGAAATATTGCGATATTTCCAACACATCAAAGTGAAGGAGATACATGGCTACAATTTCACGCACGGCTTCAAAGTGTTCCGCCAATCGCATCTAGATAACATCACGCGCAATCAAACTAAGGATCAAGCATGACTCCCTCACCGAAAAAGATGCTGGCCTCGATAGCTGACATCAAACGTCATTTCGCGGAGAACGATGTTCCTGTCTACTTCATCAGTGCCAGCAACTTCAACATGATGGGGATGCACGACTGGGTGCGAAACTGGCTCAACATCAATCTCATCGACTGTTTCGATGGAAAGCATCCTCACGTACTGTTGGTTGCCGACGACCATGCGCAGGTGTTCCAAGGTATCGAAGATATCAACACTTATCTATTGAACGATGCCTCTGTGCGCGCACACGTGGCGCAACAAAAAGGCATAAAAGGTCACGCCGTCTTTCTGTTCTTCGATGAGAAGATCGAAGCCATGTGCGCCGAGATGGGGCTGGACATCTTCTTGCCTAAGAACAGCCTAGTGCGCGAGATCGACAGCAAGATCGTAACCACCGAGATCGGTAACAAAGCGGGCGTGCTCAGTGTGCCCAATGTCCTAACAAAAATCGCCTCCTATCCAGAACTACAACGCATCGCTCAACAAGCGAACTTAGGCTCACGCTGGGTGGTGCAAAGTGCCTATGGCGACTCCGGCAAGACAACCTATTTCATTGCCAACGAGGCCGACTATCAAGCCGTGGCGGACGAGATCGAATCACAAGATCGAGTCAAAGTGATGCGTTGGGTGAATTGCACAGGCACGGCTATCGAAGCCTGCGCCACCCGTTGGGGCACCTTCGTCGGGCCATTGCTCACCGAGCTGATCGGCATCCCATCGCTCACCCCGTATGCCGGTGGCTGGTGCGGTAATGAGCTTTATCAAGAAGCCTTCACTATCGACATCCGCAAACAAGTTTTGCAAAAGACCCAAGCCATGGGTGACGCCTTGTATCAGCGCGGCTATCGCGGATACTTCGAGTTGGACTATCTCATCGACTTGGATAACGGAGAGGTCTACCTAGGTGAATTGAATGCTCGTATCACCGGCATCAGCGCGATGACCAACCTATCCGACTTCAGCACCACACACATTCCCTTGTTCCTCTTCCACCTGCTGGAATACGACACCAACGTCGAACTGAGTTTGGATGTGAACACCTTCAATCAATCGGTATTAACCCAAGGCGCGACGGGGACTGCGGCACAAGTGATCCTGAAATATACCGACGCCCCCCTCACCGTTGTCACGCATGCACCCATCTCTGGCGTTTATGTGATGAAAAGTGATGGCCAGTTGTCGCTGAAGCAAGCGGGCGTATCCCGACGTGAAGCCCTGGCTGCCAATGAGGCTTACATCTTGCGCATCATGCCTCAGGGCGACTATGCCTATCACGGCGGCGATCTAGCCATCCTGTTCTTGAACCAAGTGATCCGCGATGCGAAGGGACAGTTGAATGACGTGGGAGAGCAATGGGTACGCGCGCTGAAACAACAGTTTCAATATCGTCCACTCAACCAAGTAGAGCGTTCGGCAGTTGAACTTGCCAACAATCCTGCCAACGTAAAAAGTGGGCGTGAGCAATGAACTTCTATTCGCAAAAACGTTACCACGCCGTAGAAGAAGCCTATCCCGACAAGAAGTGGCTAACGCATTACCACGCGACCATTCCAGCTTATCGCCGTTGGTTCGCGAGTGAAGGTGAACTCAAGCGTCCGGGATTACAAGAGTGCCGAGATGCGATGCAGACCTACATGCCCGAGATGGTCCCTTTGTGGGAACACCTCATCGCGCTTACCCATGCAGATGCGAATGATGCGCGCTTATTGAGCTTCTATTGCCCTGCACCTCATCTCTCAGGATGCTCGCAAGCCGTGTGGACACGTTACACGCCAACCTTGGTGCGCAACTACGATTACGCGCCCGAGTTCTGTGAAGGCCGCATCATGAAAACGCGCTGGCACGATACCCAAGTCATCGCATCGACCGACTGTCTATGGGGAGTGCTAGATGGCATGAACGAACACGGTTTATCCGTATCGTTGGCATTCGGCGGACAAGAAAGTGTCACTGAAGGATTCGGCATCCCCATCATCCTGCGCTACGTTCTAGAGTTTTGCACCACGGTTGATGAGGCAGTGAAAGTGTTGTGTCGCGTGCCAGCACACATGGCTTACAACATCACCTTGCTAGATGCTTATGGACAAGTACGCACCGTAGAACTGACCCCGTTCTCCGCGCCGAAGATCACCTACAAACCACTGGCAGTGAACCACCAAGGCGATTTCGAGCTAACCAACTACGCCATGTTCTCGCGTTCTTACGAACGTCAGCAGTTCATTATGTCCAGACTGAATGACCCGCTGAGTAGCGTCGAATCGTTCGTAAACTCATTCGAGTTCAACCCCTTGTTCGCCACCAACTATGCACAAGGTTTCGGCACGCTTTACACCGCCATTTACAACCCCCAACTACGCGCCATGGAATATCGCTGGCCGAACCATGTGAAGATGTATCAGTCTTTTGCGTTCTTTGAAGAGTATGAGGTGTGGGTAGATCTAGGCTGAGCCCCTTGCTGTATCGTTGACCTCAGCAGATACGCGGCAACTGTTCCCCCGTCAGCCAATCCACGATGCGGCGACCGCCAAACTTAGTCGTCATCTGCACGAAGCCGTGTGTGTCTCGTATCACTTCACCGATGATGGCCGCTCTACTTCCTAGCGGATGAGCACGCATCACTGCCAGCAATCTATCCGCATCTTGTGCCGCACAGATGGCGACCAGCTTGCCCTCGTTTGCGACGTACAAGGGATCGAGCCCGAGGAATTCGCATGCGGCAGCAACAGTCGGATTCACGGGGATGGCCGACTCTTGCAGTGACATTCCGACGCACGATTGTTGCGCGATCTCATTGAGTGTCGTTGCCAATCCGCCGCGTGTCGGGTCGCGCAGCACACGTAACTCCGCACCACAATCCAGCATGGCGGCGACCAAGCTATGTAATGACGCAGTATCGGAAACGATGGGCGCATCGAAGCTCAAGCCTTCGCGTTGCGACAAGATCGCCATGCCATGATCACCTAACGTGCCGGACAACAATATCTTGTCGCCAGGACGTGCGGCATCACCCGAGAGTGAGACGCCTTCACGCAACACCCCGACACCTGTCGTCGTGATGAACACGCCATCACCTTTGCCACGCTCCACCACCTTGGTGTCACCAGTGACGATGTTCACCCCCGCCTCTTTTGCCGCATGCGCCATCGACTCGACGATAAGCTTGAGGTCGGCCAAAGGAAAACCTTCTTCAAGGATGAACGAGGCCGCCAGATACAGTGGTTGCGCGCCCATCATAGCCACATCATTGATCGTGCCATGCACTGCAAGACTTCCGATGTCGCCCCCTGCGAAGAACAGCGGCGATACCACATGTGCATCACAAGACATCACTAGCTTGCCACTCACAGGCGGCAATACAGCGCCATCGTTCCCTTGCGCCAGATACACGTTATCGAATGCCGTAGCGAACAATTCGAAGATGAGTTGTGCCATCGCACGCCCACCTGCGCCATGAGACATCTCGACCCGACCATGTTTGAGGTCGAGGGGTTTCACATAGTTGGTTTTCTTACGACTCATGGTTTCAGTTCCCTTCTCCCGTAGGCGGGAGAAGGGCTAGGGATGAGGGCCTGTGCATACCTATTCACAGTCCTCCCCCCGCCCCTCTTCCGCCAGTGGGCGAGAGGGTGTTTCAATGATCGTCATGTAAATCATCTCCATCACAGATTCAGTTTCCATCAACATCTGGTTGTTCCAAAAACGCAAGACACGAATCCCTTGCTTGTTCAACCATTGGTCTCGCTGCACATCATATCCAGCTGCATCGCTATGCTGCCCACCATCAAGCTCAATGCATAGCTTTTTCTTAACACAATAAAAATCCAAGATGTAGCGCCCCATCGGATGTTGCCGTCTGAACTTTGCACCTTCGATACGACGATCACGCAACAAGCGCCAGAGTAATGCTTCTGCATCCGTCATCCCGACACGCATTTCCCTCGCCCATGTTCTAAGGTCTTCAGGCAGTTTTTCGGGGTGATGAGGTGTGTAATCTTCCATATAGATTTTTTCTCTCGCACTCAGTAGAACACCCCTCACCCCTACCCCTCTCCCGCCTGCGGGAGAGGGGAGTTGTTATCCCCTGAAACGTCCATAGGTATAGTGCGCCGCGCAGGCTCCTTCGGATGACACCATGCAAGAACCGATCGGGTTCTGTGGTGTGCACACCGTGCCGAAAATCTTGCACTCTTGAGGTCGCTTCTCACCGCGCAGTATTGCGCCGCATTCACAGGCTTTGTGGTCGGCCACGGCGACATAGTCGATGCCGAATCGCTGCTCCGCATCGAATGCAGCGAACTCGGGGCGCAGACGCAACGCGCTGTCAGGCAGTGTTCCCAAGCCGCGCCATTCAAAATCCGTGCGAAGTTCGAACACCTCTGCCACCAATCCCTGCGCCTTGCGATTGCCTTCACGCATGACGGCGCGAGTGAATTCGTTCTCCACCTCTGCTCGCCCTTCATTGATCTGACGTACCAGCATGAGGATGGACTGCATCACATCCAGCGGCTCGAACCCAGCGATGACGACCGGCTTTTTATATTCGCGTGCGAACACCTCATAGGGCTGGCTACCGATGACGGTGGAGACGTGTGCGGGACCCACGAAACCATCCAGCTGTACACCACCTTCCACATTCAAGATGGCATGCATGGCGGCTGGGGTCAGCACGTGATTGCACAAGACACTGAAGTTCTTCAGTCCTTCGGTCGCGGCCTGTTTGACGGCGACTGCGGTGGGCGGCGTGGTGGTTTCGAAACCGATAGCAAGGAACACGACTTCGCGCTGAGGATTGTCACGCGCGATCTGCAGCGCGTCTTGGGTGGAATAGATCATGCGCACATCCGCCCCGTGGGCCTTGGCGCGCATCAGGGTGAGATCGTTGGATGCGGGGACGCGCAGAGTGTCGGCGTAGGTGCACAGGATCACATCCCGTTCCATTGCCAAGCGGATCGCCTGATCGATACGTCCGATAGGCAACACACACACGGGACAACCCGGGCCGTGGATCATACGAACATTGCTGGGGAGTAGATCGGCGATACCGTAGCGCGAGATAGCGTGCGTGTGACCGCCACAGAATTCCATCAAACGATAGATACAGGGATTAGAAAGCTCGCGAAGCGACTCGTTTGCCTCCTCGCCCGCAGGAATTATAGATCGCTTTTCTCGTTCGCCTCCTCGCCCGCTTGCGGGAGAGGATTGAGGTGAGGGGGCTTCTCTGGGGAGAGGATTGAGGTGAGGGGAACGGGCGTGCCCGTAAGGGTTCGACTCTTCAGCGATCTTGGCAGCGATGTTCTTTGCCAGATCACCGTCGCGGAATTCATCCACGTACTTCATGCGCTCTTGCCAAGTTCGGCGAACATCGCCAGCGTCTCCGCCGCCTCATCGGGGGCCAACTTTTGCAAAGCGAAACCGACATGTACGATGACATAGTCACCCACTGCGACATCCTCGACCAATGACAGCGAGATGTCCTTACGCACACCGTCCAAGTCGATGCGAGCCATGTCATTCGGCAGGAGTTCGACCACAAGAGCGGGAATGGCTAGACACATGAACGACTCACTCAGGTTGCGCTTCCATGTCTAGCTTTTCAATGGGAAGCCCAGTTTTCTTCCACTCAGCCATGCCGCCTTTCACGACGGCCAATTGTGTGAACCCAGCTTTTTGCAATACTTCAAATGCTCTAGGTGCACGTTGCTCAGCATGGTCAATCAGCATGATGGGTTTGCCTTTGTATTGTTCCAACTCGGCTAAGCGTAAAGCCAAGCGGCCCATCGGTATATTGGTGGTGTTCGGTGCGTGGAACTCTTTGTAGTCGTCGGCTTCGCGGATATCCAACAACAACTCGCCGCGAGCTTGTCGCTCTGCGGCCGCTTTGACGTCAATCATTTGCTCTGCGGTCGGGCCACAGCCAAGCAATATCAAAGCGGTGAATGTAACGATTATTTTTTGGATGTAGTTCATTTTAGTTGTCTCCGTGCTGAATGTTTTTAGTGGCTACCCAAGCTTGTCCTAATGCGATGGCGGTGTCGCCCGGTAGCAATCTCTTGGATCTGAGCATTCTAACGCCCATCGCATCCATGCGTTCACGCAAGCCTGTGCTCAATAGCTTATTGAAGAAGCAGCCACCGCCACAAGCGACAACTGTGATGCCAGTCTGTTGAGTTGCTTGTTTTATCCAATCGGCTATCGCCTCGACTAACGTTGCATGGAAGAGTGCCGCGCCCTGCTCCGCATCTTGCATATCCGTCAGTGCGCTCAATAGTGGTAGCAGATCGAGTTCGCCTTCTGCTGACAATCTCCACCCCTGCGGTAGCGCGGGTAACCTCGATGTATATCGTGTAGCAGCCTGTTCCAAGGCGATGGCCGCTTGTGCTTCGAACTCCATCTTGTGACAAATACCCAGCAACCCTGCTGCAGCATCGAACACCCTTCCCATGCTGGAGGTGCGCGGGCAATTGAAGTCGCGCTGCAACATGTTCATCACTGTTGCAGCAGCAGGCTCATCGGCATAACGACGAACGATCTCGCCGCCACGCCCAGACTCATGTAGTACGGAGGCCGCCATGCGCCAAGGTTCTTGCGCAGCTTTATCGCCACCGGGCAGAGGCATCGGTCGTAGATGGCCGATGCGCTGAAAACCATCCTCACTTTGGAACGAATGATGTGTATCTGCTCCCTTCCCCCGCAGGCGGGGGAAGGGGTGGGGATGAGGGTTTGTGCCACTCAATTCGATTGGCGTTTCACCCTGCCAGCCCTCACCCCAACCCCTCTCCCGCCCACGGGCGAGGGGCTTACTACTCCCATCAACCAGCAACAACTCCCCGCCCCACGCCGTCCCATCCGTACCTAATCCCACACCATCCAGCGCCAAACCCAGCACGGGTTCATTCACTCCATGCTCGGCACACACGGCGGCGATGTGAGCGTGATGATGTTGTACGGCGATGAGGGGGACATCCAGTTCGGCGGCGAGCTGTGCGGCGAAACGACTGGAATGGAAATCAGGATGCAGGTCGTGCGCAATGGCTTGAGGCTTGTCACCCAACCACTCAAGCAAGGCGCGCGCGGTACGCTCATGTGCGTGACACGCCTCAGGTGTATCGAGGTCGCCCACGCACTTGCTGATGAAAGCTTGCCGTCCCGAAGTGATGCACAGCGTGTCTTTGTACCAAGCGCCCATCGCCAATACACAAGGTACGGGATGGTCCAGTTCGATGATGTGTTCGACGCAGTCTGGTGGTGTCATGCATTAGCCTTACTTTGCATTAGCCCCTCGCCCGCAAGCGGGATAACCAGCGACTTGCACGGTATTATCGTGCTTAGTCGAATGGCTAGTAGTTTCATCAGAGGGGTTGGGGTGAGGGATGGTGAGCCTATGCCACTGGTTGTATATACCCAACGCCCCTCATCCCCGCCCCTTCCCCCGCCTGCGGGGGAAGGGAGTTAATCGTAATATGCTTCAATCGTAACCATTCCAGCCACGCAGGCATACCCTCGCCGCTGGTCGCAGAGATGCGGAAGATCTGGATATCAGGATTCACGCGACGTGCATATTCCTCTGCGCGTGCCACATCGAAAGTGAGGTAAGGCAATAGGTCGCACTTGTTGAGCAACATCAACTTAGCGGCTTTGAACATATCGGGATATTTGAGTGGCTTGTCTTCACCCTCGGTGACGGAAAGCACCACCACCTTGGCGGCCTCACCCAGATCGAAGGCGGCTGGGCACACCAGATTGCCGACGTTCTCGATGAACAACATGCCCTGCTTGTGCAAAGACATCTGCGGTAATGAACGCTCGACCATCTGTGCATCCAGATGGCAGCCCTTCCCCGTGTTGATCTGAATGGCTTCCACCCCCGTGGCACGGATGCGTTCCGCATCGTTGTCGGTCTGCTGGTCACCTTCGATCACGGCGAGAGGGACCTTGCCCTTCAATGCTTCCAGCGTCTTGACCAACAGCGTGGTCTTACCCGAACCGGGGCTGGAGACCAGATTCAAGGCAAGGATGCCATTGGCAGAGAACAGGCTACGGTTCTTGTCGGCGAAGCCGTCGTTCTTGGCGAGGATGTCTTGTTCCAGTTTGATGATGCGTGAAGCCTCTCCCTGTGTGGCAGCGTCAAGATGGATGCGCATCGGCGCCGCAGCCGTGCTCGCTCCGCGCGCCTGTTTGCCGCGAATGAACACATCGTTGGTACCGCACCCGCATGTCAAACACATCATGCCACCTCTAGTTCTTTCACACGCATCGCATCGCCCGCGATGACCTGCAAGCCATAACTGCCGCACTTCGAGCAGGCTTCGTAGAGCGTAGATATCTGCATCTCATTGCCACATTGGGTGCATCTGCCCTGCCCTTCGGTCTCGACGATCTCAAGTGTGGCGCCTTCAGCGATGGTGTCTTTCATCACACTCTCAAAACAGAAACGCATCGCCTCCTGTTCCACACACGAGAGCTTCCCCACCTCTAGCCATACCGTCTTCACCCGTTGGAAATGCTGTTTGCGTGAGGCATCCTCAATGATCTCGCGCACGTTCTCTGCCAATGACATCTCGTGCATCAGATGTCCTCTGCCACCATCTTGATGGCGCCGCACGGACATTCTGCGACGCACAGTCCGCAGCCTTTGCAGTAGTCGTATTTGAACTCGAAGCGCTTGCCTGGCCCCAGCTTGATCACCGCGTTATCTGGGCACACGCCATAGCAGTTATCGCATTCGAAACAGTTACCGCAGGAAAGACAGCGTCTCGCTTCGAACAATGCAGTGCTCTCGTTCAGCCCACCTTGTACTTCGTCGAAGCTGGTCTGGCGGCGGATGATGTCCAACATCGGCCGCACGGTCTTGTCGGCATCCGAGTAGTACCAAGTATTCAGTTTGTCGAACTCTGCCAGTTCATGTTTGGGCGGCACTTCTTGCGTTGCGCCGCGCAGCCATGCGTCGATGTTGCGTGCCGCTTTCTTACCATGACCGACCGCCACGGTGACGGTGCGCTCGGAAGGCACCATGTCGCCCCCCGCGAAGATGCCAGGATGTCCGGTCATCATATTGGGCGACACCTGCACCGTGCCATCTTTGATCTCCAAGCCAGACACGCCTTCCAGCAAGGAAAGGTCCACGTCTTGCCCCAAGGCCAGTACGACAGAGTCCGCTTCCAATGTCTCGAACTCTCCTGTGGGTTGGGGATAGCCCTTCTCATCCAGCGCCATCTTTTCGATGGTGATGTTGCCCTCGCCCGCTTGCTTGATGGTGGAGAGCCATTTGACCATCACACCTTCTTGCAGCGCTTCTTCCACTTCGAAGTCGTGCGCAGGCATCTTGTCGCGTGTGCGGCGGTAGACGATGATGGCTTCGCTCGCGCCCAGACGTTTTGCCGTACGCGCTACGTCGATGGCGGTGTTGCCGCCGCCGTACACCACGACACGGCGACCCAACATCGGCTTGTCTTCACCTTCCATAGAGCGCAACACCGACACCGCATCCACGATCTTAGTGGCATCGCCCGCTGGGATGAAAGTACGTTTGCCGATGTGCGCACCGACCGCGAGGAAAGCTGCATCGAATCCGCCGTCCTTCATGCTCTGTTCGATGTTGGCGACTTTGGTGCCGAACTTGAGTGTCACACCCAGATCGAGGATGCGTTGCACTTCCGCATCGAGCACCTCGCGTGGCAAACGATACTTGGGGATGCCGAAGCGCATCATGCCGCCCGCCAGCGGGCCCGCTTCCTGTATCTCAACCTTATGCCCCAAGCGCGCCAAGTGATAGGCAGCAGATAGACCAGATGGACCCGCGCCGACCACCAGCACTTTCTTGCCAGATGACGCAGCAGGTGCGGCGAACTTCCACCCACGCTTGATGGCTTCATCCCCTAAGAATCGTTCGACCGAATTGATACCGACGGATGAATCGAGTTGGCCGCGATTGCAGGCGCCTTCGCAAGGGTGGTAACACACACGCCCCATCACGGCGGGCAACGGATTGTTCTCTACCAATACGCGCCACGCCTTTTCATACTCACCGGACTCGGCATGGAACAACCAGCCTTGGATGTTCTCGCCTGCCGGGCATGCGTTGTTGCAGGGTGGCAAACGATCCAGATAGACCGGTCTGGCGGTGCGCCACGTACCTGTGTGATTGGTCAGCGATGTACCGGGCTTGAGGGTGATGGCAAATGGTTTTTGCATTTTAGTTCTCCCCCTCTGGTAGCAGCTTGTACTTGCGGATGTTGCGATCAGCGATCGCCTGCAAGCGCGCCACGGTCTCGGGATGGGCATGTTTGCCGAACAGGTGGGCAAAACGTTTTTGCGGTTTCAGATACTCCTCGACCGCCACCTTGTTGCGTATCTTGAGCACACTCGTCACTTCGCCATGCTCGGCCTCGAACACGGGGAACATCCCCGTCTCTTTGGCCAAGCGCGCCAAGCGGATGGTGTCGTGAGAAGCAGCGCCCCAACCTAGCGGGCACGGCACGAAAATCTGGATATATCTTGCTCCGCGCATCTGCATCGCTTTGCGCACTTTGTATTCGAGGTCGCGTAGATCGGCCACGGTCGCCGTCGCCACGTAAGGGATGTTGTGCGCCATGGCAATCTCGGGCACGTTCTTACCCTGCCCGAACACATTACCCGGCTCTGGCCCCACCGGCATGGTGGTCGCGGTACGGGCGGCAGGAGGTGTGGCTGACGAGCGCTGCACCCCAGTGTTCATGTAGCCTTGATTGTCGTAGCAGATGTACAGCACATCATCGTTGCGCTCGAACATGCCGGACAGACAGCCGAAACCGATATCGGTCGTACCGCCATCGCCGCCCTGCGCCACGACGCGCACATCATTGCGTCCTTTCACCTTCATCGCCGCCGCGATACCCGTGGCGACTGCAGGTGCATTGCCGAACAGCGAATGTATCCACGGCAATTGCCATGAGGATTCCGGGTACGGTGTTGAAAAGACTTCGAGACAGCCGGTGGCATTCGCTGCGATCAGCTGACCGTTGCTCTCTGCCATCGCCGCATCGATGGCATAACGTGCACCGAGTGCTTCGCCGCAACCTTGGCAGGCGCGGTGACCAGAATTGATGGAGTTGCTACGCATCTGGTTGGCTTGCACGCTTCTTTCATCTTGCGCGAGCAGACGGTTGCCGACAGTGAGCGTGCCGGTTTGGTAGAACTTGACGGGTTGGAATGACATATCGTTTCTCCTCAACCGAATTTCGCAGACACGCCGACGATACCTTTATCGTGCAGCATGTTCTCGGCGATAGGACCAGAGCGCCTAGTCTGTTTCTCACGCTCCAGTTGTTTGTTGACGGCCGCCCAATCCAGATCGACGAACGTCACGGCTTCCAATTCTTCTTGCTCAGCCTGACGGAACAGTTTGTGTAGCGACGACTTGGGAATGGCACGTCCACCCAGACCCGCGATGGCGGTAAAACCACGTAGCCCGGAGCCTGTCACCGCCATCCGTACATTGGTGGCGACGATGCCTCCCATGCCGACCGCGAGACTCTTTTCCAGCACGATGAATCGCTTGCTCTTGATCAGTGCGGCCCGCACCTGCTCCAAGGGGAACGGGCGGAAACTGATGATGCCGAGTACGCCGATCTTATGTCCTTCAGCGCGCATCTCATCCACCACGTCCTTAATGGTGCCAAGTATCGATCCCATCGCGATGACCACCGTCTCCGCGTCTTCGATTTGGTAGGTGCGTATCAGTCCGCCGCTGTCGCGACCGAATATATTCTTGAACTCATCAGCCAATTTCGGGATCAATTCGATCGCCTGCATCTGCTTGGCATGGGCTAGGTACTTCACTTCCATGAAGGCTTCAGGACCGACCATCGCACCGATGGACATGGGCTCTGCCGGGTCAAGCACCTGACGTGGCTCGAATGGGGGCAGATAGGCATCCACCTGTTCTTGCGATGGGATGTCCACCCGCTCGAAGGCGTGCGTGAGGATGAATCCATCCATACACACCATGATGGGCATAGACAATTCTTCAGCTAGGCGGAATGCTTGGATGTGCAGATCGACCGCTTCCTGATTGGTCTCGGCGAACAATTGCATCCAGCCGGAATCGCGTTGCGAAAGGGAATCAGAATGGTCGTTCCAGATATTGATCGGTGCGCCGATGGCTCGGTTCGCCACCGTCATCACGATGGGCAAACCCAATCCAGCAGCGTTGTAGACCGCCTCCACCATGAACAGCAAGCCTTGCGAAGCGGTGGCCGTGTAGGAGCGCGCACCCGCAGCAGAGGAACCGATGGCGACCGACATCGCGGCGAACTCGCTCTCCACATTGATGAACTCACACGGTGTCAGCTCACCCGCTTTCACCATCTCGCCTAAGGCTTCCACGATGTGTGTCTGCGGTGAGATCGGATAGGCACAGATGACTTCGGGGCGGCACAGCGCGATCGCTTCGGCGACGGCCTTTGAACCTTCGGTCTGTTTAAGCATGGCTATGCTCCTTCATGTTCGTATAAAAAATGCTCGCGTAGCGAGACCGCGTCCCTCTCGCCCGCTTGCGGGAGAGAGTTAGGAGAGAGGGTAAAGGGCATGGCAATCTCCATATTATTTTTTGGCATGTACCATGCCCTTCACCAACGCGTAGGCTTCTGTCGCTGCCGCGATGTTGCCCTCGGCGACCTTGCCTGAGAACTTCTCGTTGATGGCTAGGATGACTGATTCGAGCTTGATCATGTCGGACAGTGCGGCGAAACCTGCGATCAACGGGACGTTAGGGATAGGACGACCGATATGCTTGAGCGCCAACTGGGTCGCTGGCAAGGTGCATAAACGTGTGTGGTCCCGCTCCTTGATGAAATCTCCCAAGCCCATGGACTCGAAGGTGTGGTGTGTATTGAGTAGGACGTAACCGTCATGTTTCAATCCTGCGAACACGTCGATCTGATGCAACAAGGTCGGGTCTTGGATGATGAGCGCATCCGGCTCCATGATGGGTTCGCGCAAACGTATCTCTTTATCGTCGATACGGCAGAACGCCACCACAGGTGCACCGGTACGTTCTGAACCGAAGCTGGGAAATGCCTGCGCGTGACGCCCTTCCTCGAAGGCGGCGACGGAGAGCATCTCCGTTGCCGTCACCACACCTTGACCGCCTCTACCGTGAATTCGAATCTGGAACATCGATGCCTCCTGATATTTTCTACGATTTATTTTCAGTTATGGAAGGTCTGATTAAGTCAGTTCGTGGTGAGTGTTTTCCGTTCACTCCCTCGATACACCGCGCAAGCGCGGCACTCGGGACGAACGGAAAATATATCGAACCATGGCTTTCGGACTTCATCAGACCTTCCTCAACCATTCGCGAACGATGAGCGAGGCTGCTTGCATATTGGCTGATGCCTCATCACTCAGACCTTCTCCCAACTCGAAACCATACCCCCTCACGCGTAACAGAGAGCTGTTGGGTGCGTCTTCACCATACACCTGACTATAGGTATGCAACAGTGCGAAAGGAGACATTGCATGGCTGGTGTAGCTGTTGTCTTGGGTCGCCGAAATCTCTGAGAGATGGAACGGTGCCTCACACGAGACATCGGCATCTAGGAACAATATTTTTTGACGGCCGACCAGATCGGTGACGTGCTCCACCTGTAGTTGGAAATCCTCGATGAACTCGAAGTCGGGGTGATCGAACTCAGCCTGCAAGCTACGCGACAACAAAGGTGCAAGCGCATCATCTCCACGAGATTCGTTACCGATTGCTAAGACTAGGATTGGAGACGTCATGTATTTTGTTGTAACTATCTAGATTTCTTAAGGTGCCACGTTTTCACCCCCATCCGAGCATGTGTTGTTGGCGCTTCAGCGCCGTACAACCACGGCCTACCCCTTGCGGGTGCAACCTTCCCCCTTCAAGGGGAAGGAGCCATATTCCCTCCCCCTTGCAGGGGGAGGGCTAGGGTGGGGGTAGAAACACCAATTCATCTGCGATCTCAGACAAGACCCCATCGATATTACTCAGTACATCATTGTTCCAAAAGCGCAATACTCGCCAGCCATGTGCTTGCATTACAACAGTTCGTTGGTTGTCATACACGGCCTGCTGTTGATGCTGTCCGCCATCTAGTTCGATCACGACCTTCTGCTCTACACATACAAAATCTGCAATGTACCCTTCGATGGGATGCTGGCGGCGAAAGCGATGACCATTGAGTTGCTTGTAACGGAGTCGTTGCCATAACAAGTTTTCAGCATCTGTCATGTTGCTTCGCAGTGATCTGGCTCTGGTAGTTGTCACTGTGTCGATTCGTGTGGCCATTTAGCGTCTACCCCCATCCCAACCTTCCCCCTGCATGGGGGAAGGAGCCATGTTCCCTCCCCCATGCAGGGGGAGGGCTAGGGTGGGGGTAGACTCCATCAGCCAGCATCCTCTAACAACTGGTCACCCCATCACCCGACCGTGTCAGCACATCCACCCTCGCCCCATCCATCCCCAGCAATTCCACTTCTAGCGGCATCTTGCCTAGTGCATGGGTAGCGCAAGAAAGGCAGGGATCGAAAGCGCGGATAGCGACCTCGATGTGATTGAGCAAGCCTTCGGTGAGTTTCTTGCCGTCGATGAATTGGCGTGCCACCTGCCGGATGGCTTCGTTCATCGCTTGATTGTTGTGGGTGGTGGAGACGATGAGGTTGCAGCGTACGATCTGATCGTTCTCGTCCACTTTGTAATGGTGGATGAGTGTGCCGCGCGGCGCTTCGATCACGCCCACACCGCGCTCTTGCCGTTCGCCCTTGCTCACGAGGTCAGTACCTTGCAGGTCTGGGTCATGCAGCAGATCGCGAATCATCTCGGCACAGTGCAACATCTCGATCATGCGTGCCCAGTGGAATCCCAATGTAGCCTTGGCCGCTTTGCCGCCGTCATGCGCGATGAAAGTCTTGCGCTCGGCATCTGCCAGTGGTGAAGGGATGAAGTCACATTGGGTCACACGACTCAACGGCCCTACGCGATACCAGCCCTGCTCCGCACCTAGTCTGCGCAGAAAGGGGAACTTCATATACGACCACGGCTTCACGTCCTCGAATATCTCGTCCCAGTAGTGGCTGTAGTCGTAATGGTCGAACAAGGTCTGACCGTTCATGTCACGTGCCCGTAATCCACCGTGATACAGATCCATCGCGCCATCAGCACGCACCAGATTCAGCGTGTGTGCTTGAAAAGTACCGAAGCTGTTGTACAACTCGGGGTTCAATGCGAACAAGCGTTTGATGATGCCGACCGCCTCCAAACTCCACGCCACCATCTGATCGGCGTCTTTGAGCAGATAGTCACGCTCTTCGATTGAGACGTTTTTGTTCACCCCACCCGGTATCGAACCCGTGCCATGGATACGTTTACCTGCCGTGATGCGGATGACCTCTTGCCCGAACTTGCGCAACAGCACACCTTGTTTAGCGATCTCTGGATGGGCAGCAGCGATGCCGACGATATTGCGTTTCGCCACGTCCGAATCGAATCCGAACAGCAAGTCAGGCGAACACAGGTGGAAGAAATGTAGCGCGTGCGATTGCAACATCTGCCCGTAATGCATCAGGCGGCGCACTTTCTCCGCCGTTGGCGTCAGCGTCGCGCCTACGATCATGTCCATCGCCTTGGAGGCTGCCAAATGGTGGCTGACCGGACAGATACCGCACAAGCGCTGCACCATCACCGGTGCTTCCCAATATGGACGACCTTGGATGAATTTCTCGAAGCCTCGGAACTCCACGATGTGCAAACGCACCTGATGCACGCGGTCGTTCTCGTCCAGCAGCAGCGTCACCTTGCCGTGACCTTCCACGCGCGATACCGGATCGATGGCGACGCGGCGCAGGTTCTCGGGGTGAAGAGCAGTTTCTAAGTTGTTAGTTGTATTGGTCATTGCAAAAAATATTTAAGTGCTGATGGCTTGTCAAATTCAGGTTCGGAAAGGTTCTCAAGCGGCAATAAGACTCGCAATGCATTTATGTCTTCTTCTGTAACACTCAGCAAAGCACATCGCTGATCATTCATATTGCTTCCATCCAGATGTCTCGCCATTAATGTGCGACTTGTGTTTTCAAATTTGAGCAATGTCACAAAACTAGAATTCCCATTTGCATGTTTCAGGGAGAGGCTAAATATAGAAAGTTGAGAATAAGTTGCATAACAACCTCTCCAGTCATCACTGTGCTTTTTCAGCCACACTGCAAGTTCCTGCAGCTGATTAGATGAAAGCTCCTTATTGATAAAGCCACCGCTTTGGACATCATAAGACAGTTCGCCACTAGTCAATGGAGACATTTCTTCGTGGCATGCAGAAAGCGCGAACATCAGCATCAAAGGAAAAAAATGACGCAATACCAATAGCCACCTCCATTCGCACTGTTTCATTTGCACACCTTCAATCATATTTAATCAACCCATGTCCCAACTCAGGTGTCTTACCCGCGATGAGGTCTGTCAAGAATTTCCAGATGGCATCCGCCGAAGGTGGGCAACCGGGGATGAAGTAGTCGATCTTCACTACTTCATGTAATGGGTGCACCTTGTCCAAGGGGAGCGGCAACTCAGGGTCGTTCGGGATGTGCCCATGCACAAGCCCTGGCTCGGTGAGATATACCTCGGTCAGGCAGCTACTCAGATCCAGGTGATTACGTTGTGCGGGAAGACCACCATTGATGGCACAGGCGCCTATAGCAATGAGGACTTTACAGTTCTTGCGGAACTCGCGCAGCACGTGCACGTTCTCCGCGTTGCAGATGCCGCCTTCGACTAGACCGATGTCGCATGGCCCGCAATGTTTGATGTCAGTCAGTGGTGAACGGTCGAACTCGACTAGTTCCAGCAAAGGGAACAAGCGCTCATCGATATCCAAGATGGACATGTGGCAGCCAAAACACCCTGCGAGCGAGGTGGTGGCGATGCGCAGTTTTGGTTTTACGGGAGCATTCATATTGAGAATTTCCCAAATGATTGTTGAGTACAGCCAAACCAGTTCCTTCCCCCTTGCAGGGGGAAGGTGAGGATGGGGGTAGACTCGTTGCGACTCATAGCTTCTACCCCCACCCTAGCCCTCCCCCTGCATGGGGGAGGGAATGTTGCGGTGGCTTCGCAATTACTATTCATGCTTCGCTCCTGATGGAGGACGCGGCGCATCATCCAGTGCTTGTTCGCTGATCGGACGTTGGTCGTAACGACGCTCACCAATGGGTATGCTGAAGCCGACACCTTTCTTGATGATGACCCCGACCGGGCATACGCTCATCGCCTTGTCGGTGAGTGCGATGTTAGTGTCCTTGAGCAAGCCAGACTCGGCATTGACGATGAGGTGTTTGCTATTGCCCCGCTCTGCCAAAGCAAAGACGTGCTTGCCGTCCACCTCGGCCGAGGCATTCACACACAACTCGCACAGGATGCAACGGTTGAAATCGAGCAGGATGTCGGGATGTGAAGCGTCGAGCGGACGGTCCGGGAATTGATGACGGAAGCCCGCGCTATGTACTTCAAGGTCGTAGCCCAAAGCCTGTAAAACGCAGTTGCCACTCTTCTCACACGATGGGCAGAAATGATTGCCTTCGGCGAACAGCATCTGCACCAAGGTACGGCGCAATGCATTCAGTTCTTCGATGTCGCTTTCCACTTCCAGTCCTGCTTCGGCAGGCATGGTGCATGAAGCCGCCGTACGACCATTGACCTTGACGGTACATAGCTTGCAGCTGCCATGCGGTTTAAATTCTGGGTGGTAGCACAGATGCGGGATGTAATGCCCCGCTGCCAGTGCGGCCTGCATCACGGTCTGTCCTGATTCAAAAGAGACCGGTTGGCCGTCGAGTTGGAAGGTGTCGCTCATTCGTTTTCCTTCAGATGTGCGCCCGCATCATCACGTCCTGTCATCTGCCTAGCTCTAGCCAATGCGCCATCAAGGTCGAAGGCAGGCTTGAACGAGAGTGATTTGAGTCTGCTCTCATAAGCGGGACGGAAATGCTTGAGGGTATGTAATACGGGATTGCAGGCTGTTCTTCCCAGTCCGCAGTGGGACGTGGTCTGTAACACGTGATCGAGATTCTCGACCTCGGCCAAGTCATAGTGTGTGCCCTGCCCTCCGGCGATCTTGTCCATGGTCTGTTTCAGCATGGAGGTGCCGACACGGCAAGGTGTGCAGAAGCCGCAGCTCTCATGCGCGAAGAAATGCACGAAGTTACGCGCCACCTCGAACATGTCGCGACTATCGTCGAACACCATGAATGCGCCTGCGGTCGGTAGGTCTTCGAACCCTAACTTACGGCCAAACTCATGTTCGCCGATACAGATGCCTGATGGGCCACTGATCTGTACCGCTCTGGTATTCACTGCGCCACAGTCGTTGAGTATCTCTTGCACCGAGACACCGAATGGATATTCGTAAATGCCGGGACGCGGACAGTCTCCTGATACCGAGATGAGTTTGCTTCCTGTGGATTTACTGGTGCCGATAGCACTGTACTGGTCTGCTCCCATGTGGATCGCCAGCGCGGCTTGGCAGAAGGTCTCGACGTTATCCAGCGCGGTCGGTTGTTGCAGGTAGCCATGCGTCACAGGAAATGGCGGACGATTACGCGGCACTCCGCGTTCGCCTTCGAGCGATTCGATGAGTGCGGATTCTTCACCGCAGATGTACGCGCCCGCCCCAAGGTGTATCTCGATGTCAAAGTCGAAGCCACTCTGACCCAGTATGTCCATTCCCAACAGCTTGCTTTCGCGACGACGCTGCAACACGCCTTTCAAGTGATCGAGCAGATAACGATATTCTCCACGCAGATAGAGGAAGCCTTTCTTGGCACCGACCGCTAAGGCACACAGCGTCATGCCTTCGAAGACCAGATCAGCCTGACGGGTCAACAATACGCGGTCTTTGAACGTACCTGGTTCACCTTCATCTGCATTACATACGACGTAGTGTTGTTCGCCTTGCGCATTGCGACAAGCCTCCCACTTCAGCCCCGTGGGATAACCCGCGCCGCCGCGCCCACGTAGACCAGAACGCTTCACTTCTTCGACGAGGGCAGAGCCGCCTAGCGTCAAGCTGGCCTGCAACGTCTCGCCGTAAGCCAGTGTGTTGCCCAATATCAGTCCTGCACGCTGGATGTTGTCTTCGACTTGAAAGAAATCGGCAGGCCAATCGCTCAAGGGAGTGCGATTACGAATCAGTTGGCCGATCTCTTGGATGCGTTGGTGGGTGAGCTTGGTGATCGCGCGTTCGTTGACCAACATGGCCGGTCCTTGGTCACACATCCCGGTGCAAGAGGTGGTGCCGATACTGAGCAGCCCATCCTCCGATACCTTGCCCGGTTGTACCCAGAGCTGTTGGCACATGCGCTCCATCAAGGTCTGGCTCCCCAACATACGGTCAGTGATGTTGTCAGAGAACAGGACGCGGTAGGTGCCTTGCGATCTCAGGTGCAGGAATGAATAGAACGAGGCGACGCTTTCGATGCGGTTGCGCGGGATAGCTAGCGCCTCTGCAATGAAAGAAACGGCCGCATTGGGGATGAAACCAAGGTGTTCTTGAACTTCCCGCAATATCTGTAAAAGCTTGGTGGGATCGTTCGCATGAGACCGCAGCACCTGCTGTAAAAAAGACAAGTCTTTAGGTGCTAGTAATCTTGGGGAAGGTGAAACTGCTTCGTGTACCATATGCGGCAATCAGCTTGAAGTTGTACAAATACTAACTAAGGCGTGTGTCAGCATTATGAAACAATATTCGCAACGAATCTCGATTTTCTGGGCAGTAACCTACCTTTTCACTTCATCACTGGCCTTTGCTCACACGGGTGTCGGCGAGACTCACGGATCGTTGGCAGGACTTGCTCATCCCTTCAGCGGTTTCGATCATTGGGTGGCTATGATCGCCGTTGGTTTGTGGGCGGCACAATTGGGTGGTCGCGCGACTTGGATGGTTCCGCTCAGTTTCGTTTCTGTCATGGCGATGAGCGCTATCTTGTCGATGTTCATCGCACCTATTCCCTTTATCGAAGGTGGCATCACACTCTCTATCTTGCTGCTGGGTTTGCTGATCGCCGCTGCGGTCAGGTTGCCGATCCTACTGAGTGCGGTCATCGTTGGGATATTCGCCCTCTTTCACGGATTCGCGCATGGATCGGAAATGCCTGCGAATAGCGATGCATTGATCTATACGGCAGGTTTTATCACCTCGACGGTCCTGTTACATCTTGTCGGCGTTGGTATTGCCATTGCATCGAGGAATGGCGGCCATACGCAATGGTTACGTTATTCCGGTGCACTGGTCGTAGCCTGTGGCTGCGCCACGCTGACCAACATCAAGTGTCGAATTCAATTGCTTATCGTTCGTTCTGCGCGAAGCAGTTCAGGTTTTAAACATGCTTAGTAAACTCAACTCCACTCAACGCGAAGCCGTGACCTATTTGGGTTCCCCGCTCTTAGTTCTAGCAGGAGCAGGCAGTGGCAAGACCGGCGTCATCACACATAAATTGGCTTATCTGGTGAACGAGTGCAGCTATGCGGCACGCAACGTCGCCGCCATCACCTTCACCAACAAAGCAGCGAACGAGATGCGTGAACGGGTGAGCAAGTTGCTCCCCGGTAACGCTGCCAAAGGCATGACCATCAGCACCTTCCATGCGCTGGGGATGAACTTGCTGCGTGAGGAAGCGCCGCTTCTCGGTTATAAAAAACAGTTCTCCATCTTCGATAGCGCCGACACGGGCAAGATCGTCAGTGAGTTGTTGGGTAGCCCAGACAAGCAGGAGATACGAACCGCACAAAGTGTGATGTCTAATTGGAAGGCAGCTTTTCTTACGCCGGAAGCTGCGACCAGCTTGGCAGAGAACGAAGAACAACAGCGCCATGCCCTGCTCTACGGACGCTATCAAGAGACCTTGCGCGCTTACCAAGCAGTGGATTTCGACGACCTCATCCGTCTTCCTGTGGAATTATTCAAGAGCCACCCCGAAGCGCTACAACGTTGGCAACAGCGTTTCCGCTATCTGCTGATCGACGAATACCAAGACACCAACGACTGCCAGTACCAGATGATGAAGTTGCTGGCGGGTGACCGTGCAGCGCTCACGGTGGTGGGCGATGACGACCAAGCTATCTATGCGTGGCGCGGCGCGAGTACGGCGAACCTGCACAATTTGCAAGCCGACTATCCCAACCTGCGCGTCATCAAACTGGAGCAGAACTACCGCTCCTCGCAGCGCATCCTGCAAAGTGCCAACCACGTCATCAAGAACAACACCAAGCTGTTCGAGAAGAACCTGTGGAGTGAACACGGCCCCGGCGATGCGGTGCGCGTATTTGCGGCGAAGGATGAAGAGAACGAAGCGGAGTCTGTGGTGCTCCGCCTGTTGGCTCACAAGTTTGAAAACCGCACTCGCTTCGCCGACTATGCCATTCTCTACCGCAGCAACCATCTGTCGCGTGTATTCGAACAACAGCTACGCACCCACAAAGTACCTTACACGGTGAGTGGCGGCACCTCGTTCTTCGACCATGCCGAGATCAAAGACCTGACCGCTTACCTTCGCCTGATCGCCAATCCAGATGATGACCCTGCGTTCATCCGTGCCATCACCACTCCCAAACGCGGTATCGGCAATAGTACGTTGGAGAAGTTGGCGGGGCATGCGGCGGTGCGCAATATCAGCCTATTTGAAGCCGCCTTCGAACCCGCGATGATCGATCAACTCCAGCCAAGGCAGCATGAAGATCTGCTGACCTTCTGCAACTTCATCAACCGTATGCAAGCCCGCGCCGAAAAAGAGCCTTGCAACCAAGTGTTAGGTGATTTGCTGTCTGCTATTGATTACGAGGCTTGGTTGTTTGATAGCCATGAACCCAAACAAGCAGAGAATAAATGGAAGAATGTCAGTGATTTTATTGGCTGGATGAACAAAAAATCAGAGGCCGACGAGAAAACAATGATCGCGATGACGCAGCTCATCGCGCTACTCAATCTACTCGAATCACGTGATCAAGAAACAGATGCCGTCTCGCTATCCACCCTTCATGCTGCAAAGGGCTTGGAATACAGCCATGTGTATCTCGTGGGCGTGGAAGAAGGCATTCTCCCTCACGAGCGTAGCGAATCACCCGAACAGGTAGAAGAAGAACGACGCCTGATGTACGTCGGCATCACGCGTGCGCGGCGATCACTCCAAATCAGCTATTGCCTCCGCCGCAAACGGGGGAAAGAACATGCAGGGTGTGACCCGAGTCGATTCATCGGTGAATTGCCGCAAGCTGATATCGAGTTTTCTGGCGCCGCTCGTGTGGGCGAGACACCCGCAGTGAGCAAGGCAGAAGGAATGGATAAGTTAGCAAGGCTCAAAGCAATGCTGAAGTAATACTAGCTTTGCTTACGCTGTCTAACGGCCTCAAACAAACACACTGCTGTTGCCGCTGCCGCATTCAATGATTCCACCGCACCCGGCATCGGGATGATGAAGCGTTCTTGCACTGCCGCTTGCATCGCGAGCGAGAGCCCTGCCCCTTCATTACCAATCGCAAAAGCCTGTTTGCCGGTCAATTGGCAATCATAGAGTGATTGTTTTGACTGCAAAGAAGCCGCTGATATCTTGCCGCCGAATGTACGACTAAGCGACAACAGATCCTGCTTTTCATGGATTGCCAAAACGAAATGTCCGCCCATCGCGGCACGCAACACCTTGGGCGACCAAGCATCTGTACATCCTTTGGAGAGGAATACGGCATCACAGCCGGCTGCTGCCGCACTCCGCAAGATAGAACCTAGATTGCCCGGATCTTGGATATCTTCCAGCATCAATGCGAATCGACTCGACGCCACATCAACACTGGGTTGAGGGATTGCGACGAGTGCTAACAAGCCAGTGGGCGTCTTCAACTCTGAAAGTTGCTCGAACAAGACATCATCGAATTGCGTCATGGGAACACTTTCACAACGCGATAACAAATCAGCCACCTCGGCGTTTTGCGTGGCAGATTCATTCAAGATGAGATGTAAAGGTTGCAGGCCAATATCGAGCCATGCACGCAAAAGATGTGTTCCATCAAGTAACGTCTGCCCCGCCTCACTTCGCTCGCGCGAAGCACTGGCTAATTTAAGGAGAGACTTGAAAAATGGATTGTCGCGCGAACTGATGCGCTTGATCTGCGCCATCAATTACCGCCAGCATTCGATTGATCGAGCAGATTACCCATCTCAGACAAGGCAGGCAGTTCGCTTAATGAACGCAGATTGAGGTCATCTAATAACTGTTGTGTCGTAGCGAACAACTCTGGTTTACCCGGCGTGTCGCGCGTACCGATCACCTCGATCCAAGACCTTGCTTCCAAGGTCTTCAATACTTGCGGCGATACGTTCACACCACGAATATCTTCAATGTCGCCCCGTGTAACGGGCTGACGATAAGCAATGATCGCCAGTGTCTCCATCACTGCGCGGGAGTAGCGTGGTGGTTTTTGTGGGTTGAGTTTATCTAGATGGACTTGCAATTCAGGACGGGAGCGAAAGCGCCAGCCGCTCGCGACACGATTCAACTCCACACCACTGTCCGCATATTTTTCTGCGATCTGCGCCAACATCTTTTCGACGAAGGGCGTATCGATTTCGGCGTCGCTTAGTCGTTTCAACTCGGTAACGGAAAGCGGTTCTTGCGATGAGAAAAGTGCCGCCTCAAAGATCCGTTTCAGCAACACGACATCCACAGACTGATCCGACACCACGACCTGAGTCGCAGTGGCTACATGCTGCTTTGCAACAACAGCCTCACTCAAGGGTGATGGCTCGACAGGTTCGGACATAGATATTCCCCAACGCTTCAGTTTGTGTAATCTCGATCAATGTTTCTTTAGCCAGTTCCAAGATTGCGATGAAGGTGACAACCAACATCGGGATACTGGCTTCGTGTTCAAACAGACTCTCGAAAGTGACGTAGTCAGCATCTCGCAATTGGCGTAGCACTTTGGTCATTTGTTCACGCACAGACAATTCGTCGCGCCGTACTTTGTGGTTTGCATTCACCTTGGCACGTGCCAACAACATCAGCCAAGCATTGCGCAATTCTTCCACGCTCACGTTCGGCAAACGTTCTACCACGGTGCGCTCGATCAATACCTGAACCAACTCAAAGTCACGCCCCGCTTGTGGCAACTCGTTCAACTGGTGTGCAGCCAGTTTCATTTGCTCATACTCAAGCAACTTACGCATCAGTTCGGCACGAGGATCTTCTGTGCTCTCTTCATCCCCCACCTTGGGCGGACGTGGCAACAACATGCGAGATTTGATCTCAATGAGCACTGCTGCCATCAACAGATACTCAGCCGCTAACTCTAGCCGATTATTCTGCATCAGCTCGATGTAACCCATGTACTGCTGGGTAAGTTGTGCCATCGGAATGTCAAGCACATCCAGATTGTGTTTGCGGATCAAGTACAGCAGCAGATCGAGTGGGCCTTGAAAAGTAGAAAGGACCACTTCCAACGCATCCGGCGGGATATACAGATCCTGCGGCATCTCCATCATCGGCAGGCCGTGGACATGTGCCACCGGCATGGTGATAGGAAGCTGGAGCTGTTGATCCTGCTCTGCCATTATTTGTACTCCAGCCCCATTGCCTCACGCACATCACGCATGGTTTCTTGCGCCATCTTGCGCGCCTTTTCATTGCCATCAGCGATGATGTTGCGCACCAAGCTCGGGTCGTCTAAGTAAAGTTGCGCACGTTCACGCATGGGCTTCTGCTCTTCCAACACCGATGCAATCACAGGCTGTTTGCACTCGATACAGCCGATGCCTGCGCTGGTACAGCCTTGCTGCGCCCATGCTTTGGTCGCTTCGTTTGAATACACTTGATGCAACTGCCACACAGGGCAGCGGTCTGGATTGCCGGCATCCGTACGGCGAATGCGTGCAGGGTCAGTCGGCATGGTGCGAATCTTCTTCGTCACCTCTGCTTCATCTTCACGCAGAGTAATGGTGTTGTTGTAAGACTTGGACATCTTCTGCCCATCCAGACCGGGCATCTTGGATGCAGCGGTAAGCATGGATTGCGGCTCAGACAGAATCATCTTGCCGCCGCCTTCTAGGTAGCCAAACAAACGTTCACGATCACCGTGACTCAAGTTTTGCTGTTCATCTAACAAAGCTTTGGCAGATTCCAACGCCTCGTCATCTCCTTGCTCTTGATAACGTGTGCGCAGATCAACATACAACTTGGATTTCTTGCCGCCCAATTTCTTGATGGCCGCTTCCGCCTTTTCTTGGAAGCCGATCTCTTTGCCGTAGATGTGATTGAAGCGGCGCGCGATTTCGCGGGTGAATTCGATGTGCGGTACTTGGTCTTCACCTACCGGCACTTGAGTAGCGCGGTAGATGAGGATGTCTGCGCTCTGCAACAGCGGATAGCCGAGGAAACCATAGGTGCTGAGGTCTTTGCCCGACAGCTTTTCTTGCTGATCTTTATAGGTCGGCATGCGTTCCAACCAACCTAGCGGCGTGATCATCGACAGCAACAGATGAAGCTCGGCGTGTTCTGGCACTTTAGACTGAATGAACAACGTAGCATGCGCAGGATCAACGCCCGCCGCCAACCAATCCACCACCATGTCCCATACCGACTGTTCGATGATTTGTGGATTGTCGTAATGGGTGGTCAGCGCGTGCCAGTCGGCCACAAAGAACAGGCACTCGAACTCGTGCTGCATCTTCACCCAATTCTTCAACACACCATGGTAATGCCCCAAGTGCAAACTACCTGTGGGACGCATCCCAGATAAAACTCGATCAGCAAACATAATTCGACTTCACCATCAGAAAATAAAATTGATAAATTTCAGCATTAGCATCACAGGAGGGGTAAGTATCCAACCCAACACAGGCGTGATCGCCAACCCGATTAAGATAAACATGCCGTACGGTTCAATGCGCGACAATTGATACGCTTGGCGATGTGGCAATAGGCTGACTGCAATACGGCCCCCATCCAATGGTGGCATTGGTAATAAATTCAACACCATCAGCACCACGTTAATTTTAATGCCTATTTGCGCCATCTCCATGAGCGGCTCCGCAAAATAACTGCCCGGAAACATCCACGCCAGCTTGGCAATCAAGCCCCAGCACAAGGCCATAAATAAATTAGAAGCCGGCCCTGCTAACGCCACCCACAACATATCTTGCTTGGGACGGCGCAATGCGCCGAAATTGACGGGGACAGGCTTTGCCCAACCAAACAAAATGCCACCCACTGCCAAGGTCAGCAGGGGTAACAAGATCGTCCCAACGGGATCGATGTGACGCATCGGATTGAGCGAGATGCGCCCCTGCTGATACGCCGTCATGTCACCAAAATGACGTGCTACATAGCCATGCGCCGCCTCATGCAAGGTGATCGCAAACAGCACAGGAATGGCTGCGATGGCGATGAGCTGAATTAATTGATCCATCAGTTTTCGATTCCAAACGGCGCGATGTCGCCACGCCCTGCTCTTACCAGCACGGGAGTGTCACTAGTCAAATCGATCACCGTCGTTGGATCGATACCCACCGTACCACCTTCAATGATCAAATCAACATGGCGTTCTAAACGCTCACGAATCTCATCCACATCGGTCAAGGGAAAGCTGGCATTCGGTACGATCAAAGTGGAACTCAACAAAGGCTCGCCCAACTCTTGCAACAAAGCCAAGGCAATCGGATGGTCTGGAATACGCACGCCCACTGTACTGCGTTTAGGATGTTGCAAGCGACGCGGTACTTCTTTGGTGGCTTCCAGAATGAACGTGTAAGAGCCCGGCGTATTGTTCTTCAGCAGACGAAACTGGTTATTACTCACGCGGGCATAAGTGGAAAGCTCCGACAAATCTTTACACACCAAGGTGAGGTGGTGCTTGTCATCCAAGCCGCGAATCTGGCGGATGCGTGTCACCGCCTCTTTATCGTCCAAGTGGCAACCCAGCGCATAGCCTGAGTCAGTGGGATAAACGATCACTGCCCCTTCACGCAACATAGCTGCCGCTTGCTTGATCAAGCGCGGCTGAGGGTTATCGGGATACAACGTAAAGTATTGCGTCATTAAGCAGCTTTCAGTTCAGAAGGATTTTGTTGTGGCACACCATCCCAGCTTTCCCACACAGGACGACATCCCAGTGGCAAGTCGGGCAAACGTCCCAAGTCACGATAACTTTCGCCCGGCCCATGAAAATCTGAGCCACACGAACACAGCAAATTAAATTCAGCGGCATACCGTGCGAACTCGGCATATTGAGGGGGGGTGTGACTGCCCGTCACCACCTCAACCGCGCCGCCGCCCAAGGCCACGAACTCGCTTAACATCTCGTGCATGGTCTTTTTACCCATGCTGTTTTTGCCGATCATGTAGCGCCCAGGATGCGCAACAACAGCGATGCCACCACTGGCTTTAATCCACGCAATCGCATCGCCCAGCTGTGCCCACTCATGCGGCACGTAACCCGGTTTGCCACTGGCGAGATAACGCTTGAACACGCTTTTCACATCCTTGCAGTGCCCTGCTTCCACCAGATAACGTGCGAAATGGGTACGCCCGATCATGTTTGGATTGGTGGTGAATTTGTAAGCGCCCTGCATCACGCCACTGATACCAATTTTCGCTAATTCATCTGACATCTTCTGAGCACGCAAACCACGTCCCGCACGCACACTTTGCAAACCGGCCACCAAGGCCGGATGGTTTGGATCGATGTTCAACCCAACAATGTGCAGTGTATGTTTGCGCCATGACACAGATATTTCCACGCCATTGATGAGCTTGATACCGTGATGTTCAGCCACCAAGCGCGCCTCGTTCAAACCATCCGTATCATCGTGATCGGTCAACGCCAACATCGTCACGCCACGTTCCGCAGCACGCGTCACAATCTCCGTAGGAGTGAGCGTGCCGTCAGAAGTGGTGGAATGACAATGCAGGTCGAAATTAAGCATCCCCGCCGCCCTTCTTCATAACCTTGCCTTCTTCGGCGCGTTTGCGGCGTACTTCTTTGGGGTCGGCGATAAGTGGACGATAAACCTCAATGCGGTCTTTCTCGCGCAACACCACGTCCGCCTTACTCAACTTACTGAAGATGCCGAACTTGCCTTTAACCGTATCGATTTCGGGATACTTAGCCAAGATGCCCGAAAGCTCGACCGCCTGCCCCAGTGTCGTGCCTTGTGGCACGTCAAAGGTCAGTAGCGTTTGCTCGTGAGACAAGGCATAAACCAATTCGATGGATATTTTTGAGTTAGTCATTGCTTTACATAAACCTTTTCGGCGCGCTCAATGAACGCCTCGACAAAACTGCTCGCAATCTTATGAAAGACTGGGCCCACCAACTTCCCCAGCAACATGCTGGAGAACTCATAGTTCAAACGGAACGCTATTTTACAGGCTGACGGGGACAAGGCGACAAAAAGCCACTCCCCATCGAGTTGTTTGAAAGGGCCATTGAGCAACTTCATATCAATTCGACCAGGCACAACGCGCACATTACGCGTACTAAAACTCTGCTTCACCCCGTGGTAATCAATGTGCACCGTGGCGTGCATCACCTCACCCTCAAGGCTATCTACACTTGCACCACCACACCACGGTAGAAAGAGTGCGTAGTCCTGCACATCATCCACCAACTTAAACATCTGCTCCGCGCTGTAGGGAACAATTACTGTCTTCTCAACTAATGCCATCTCTTGCCAAAGCCCGTCAATCAAAGGCTGGTAGAATATCGCAACACACCGTAAAACTCACCCCTTTCCAGTTCAATTTCGATGGTCAAACAAGGCGATGACGAACGAACGACGAAGGCAGTGCTAATGCACGACTAGGAGTGAGTGAGGAAATCAACGCAGTTTCACCGAGAAAATTGAATTGGAAATATGAGCATTATTCAAAATAAAAAGGCGTTTCACGAGTACTTCATTGAAGAAAAGTACGAGGCCGGACTCGTCCTGCAAGGCTGGGAAATCAAAGCCATTCGTGAAGGACGCGTACAACTCAAAGAAGCCTACGTCACTAGCAAAGACGGCGCACTGTATCTGTTCGGCTCACACATCAGCCCCCTCACCAGCGCCTCCACCCACATCCTGCCCGACCCCACGCGTACCCGTAAGCTCCTGCTGCATGCAAACGAGATAGACAAACTCATCGGCAAAGTACAACGCGCTGGTTACACCATCATGCCGCTCAACATGCACTACAAAGGCGGACGGGTGAAGCTAGATATTGGCCTGGCAAAAGGCAAAAAAGAGCATGACAAGCGCGCTACCGAAAAAGAACGGGAATCGAAGCGCGAGGCGGCACAGGCGATGAAAAAGGAACGGCGCTAATGAATTGTGCAGCGAACGCTTGAATCTAGGGCCAAGAGCAGACATTAGACCTATCAACCAAATTAGCCAGATAGGACTTTATGGAAGAAATTATTGGAGTAATTTGGGCGGTACTTAACTGGAGAATATTACTCTGCGTCGTCAGCCCGCTTGTCGTTGCACTTGGTTTGTCAAAAATTCTCGGCTTCAACACAGAGCCAGGAATTTTTTTTAATCTGCTTTTGCTTGGGGGCTACTTTGGTGCTTTCTGGCAAATGCGTAGCGAGGCTGGAAAAAAACTCACAGATTCGGTTGAACCTACACAAATATCCAAACCAATTGCATTTATTGGCTTAGCGTTCGTTGGCGGCATGTTGGGAGCGATTGAATCATCTATTTTTGGTTCCGCCACTTTGGGTGCGTTGGCACTGGTTGTTGTGGTTGCTCTCATTGCATTGTGGTATCGCATCGCCCTACGTCAAGAAATATCCCTGCCACACCTCGTATTTCTCTCTGTATCACTACTCGTCGGCTTCTCTGCTCTATTGTTGCTCAACATATTCTTGCGTTGAGCATCCACTTTAGAGAAACTGCTAATCCTGTTTCGGGTTACTAACCATCACTCACCTGAAAAAATATGCGCACACTTTTCATTCTAATCACTCTCCTCTCCTTCCCCCTTCACGCACACTCGAAAGGACTACCTATGTCTGATACCAAACAAATTGCTTATCTTTCCGGCGGCTGTTTTTGGGGGATGGAGGAGTTAGTGCGGCAGATTCCCGGAGTGATTGATACCGAGGTGGGGTATACGGGAGGCGATGTACCGAATGCGACTTATGACATGGTGAAGACGGGGCGCAGCGGGCATGCGGAGTCGTTGAAGATTGTGTTTGATTCCAAGCAACTCACCTACCGCCATTTGTTGTTTGAGTTTTTCCGCATGCACAATCCCACCACGCGCGACCAACAGGGGAATGATCGCGGAACGCAATATCGTTCAGCGATTTTCTATGTGGATGAGGATCAGAAAAGGACTGCCGATGCTGTGATTCAAACGGTGGATGCTTCAGGAGAATGGAAAGCGCCCGTGGTCACACAAGTCGTGCCATTCAAGACATTCTCCCGCGCTGAGGATTACCATCAAGATTATCTAGTGAAACATCCCAATGGCTATACCTGCCACTCGATTCGCCGCTTTAAATTGGGCGAGTAAGCGCCTTACCTTAGCCCCATGACACGCCGAGTACGGCGATGAGTGTGGTGAGAATGCCGAGGGTGAGATTAAGCCCGACCAATTTGCGGATCTTGCCTAATATCTCCCCCGCTTCTTTCCAACGTTCTTTGGCAACCAATAGGTTAAACGGAACGTAGCAGGCAAAGAATACATAGCCGTAAATGCCCGCCATGATCATGCCGAGTAGCAACATGACATGTACGTAGTGCGGCACATGAGCCATGCCGCCGTATTGATAGATCATGTAAAAGCCGGTGACGAGTATCAGCCCTACCGCACCCCACACCCAATTGAAGAAACGCTTAAATACGTTGTCCCACAAACGCAGGCGCTCTGGTGGTTGTAATACATCCACTGCCGCTGGGCGCAAGATGGTGTAGGCAAAAAACATCCCGCCAACCCACAGGATGACGGACAAAAGATGGAGTAATTTGAAGAATGTCATGCGGGCCTCAACGAGTCGTGGTGGTTGTCAAAAGTAGCGCTTCGCGCACAGGCCTGAAACTGCGGCGATGCACATCGGATACGCCATGCTTGGTTAATGCCGCGATATGGCTGGCGGTTGGATAGCCCTTATGCGCATCGAATCCATAGTGCGGGTATCGCTGGTGCAAGCCGAGCATAAGTTCATCTCGCGCTGTCTTAGCCAAAATTGAAGCCGCGGAAATAGCCGCGACTTTGCTATCGCCTTGAACAATGGCTTGGCTGGGGATTCCAGTTTGCGGGCAATATAAACCATCGACCAACACTTGTTGCGGTTGGATGGGCAAAGCTAACACCGCACGACGCATGGCCAGCAGGGTTGCTTGAAGGATGTTGAGTTGGTCGATCTCTTCCACTTCGGCATAGGCCACGGCCCATGCCAAGGCGCGCTCTTTAATGATGGGGGCCAGTTGGTCGCGCTTCTTTTCGGATAATTTTTTTGAGTCCGCCAAACCTTCGATGGGGCGTGACGGATCAAGGATGACAGCCGCCGCGCTGACTGGCCCCGCCAAAGGGCCACGCCCTGCCTCATCCACGCCGCAGATGAGTAACAGGCCGCTCATCGAAGATAACGCAGGATGGCGGCAGCGGCTTTTTGTGCTGTGCCTTGTCGCAAGGTGTGATGGATAGTGCTGAAGGTTTGTTCAAGTTCGGCAACAGCATTCTTGTCGTTCACCAGATTGAGCAAGGCTTGGGCGAGATTCTCTGGTGTTGCGTCATCTTGCAAGATCTCAGGCACGACAAAGCGTCCAGCCAAAATATTTGGCAATCCAACATAAGGTTGATATTGCTTGCGCTTGGTGAGCCACCAAGACAGCGCAGGCATCTTGTAGGTGATGACCATAGGGCGCTTAAGCAGTGCGGCTTCTAGCGTGGCCGTACCTGATGCGACCAGCACGCCATCTGCCGCGATCATGGCGTCATGCGCATGACCAAACAGCATGGTGATAGGCAATTGCTGTGCTTCTAATTTCCACAACACTTCTTCGAAGATATTGCGTGTCTCGCGACTGGCCAAGGGCACGAGGAACTGTGCATCAGGTAGCTTTTGCAAAATCAACTTGGCTGTCTCGATGTAGGTCTTGGCAAGGTGACGTACTTCACTTTGGCGACTGCCCGGCAGAAATGCGAATAATTTAGCGTTACGCGGCAGTATGCGCATTTGCTCACGCATCTCGGCACGTTTAGGTTCATCTGGCAAAAAATCAGCCATCGGATGCCCCACATACGTAACGGGTACCCCTGCCTTTTCATACAGAGGTGCTTCAAATGGGAATAAAGCAAGCATGTGTGAAACTGCTTGCTTGATCTTATGGATACGCTCACCGCGCCACGCCCAAATGGAGGGGCTGACGTAATGCACGGTGGGAATGCCGCGCTGCTTCAAGGCTAGCTCAAGATTAAGGTTGAAGTCCGGTGCATCGACACCGATGAACAGATCTGGCGGCTGTGCAATGAAGCGTTCACGCAATTGGCTGCGAATACCGACGATCTCACGGTAATGACGTAACACTTCGACATAACCACGCACGGCTAATTTTTCCATGGGAAAAAGCACGTCCATGCCAACACTTTGCATCTTGGGGCCGCCAATGCCGACAAAGCGCACGTTTGGGGAGGCCTCTTTGATGGCTTGCATCAACAGGCTCCCCAGCATATCGCCCGAAGCTTCGCCCGCTACGATGGCGATTGTTTTTACTTTTTCAGACATGGATTATCGAACGATGCCGCGTTGCGAACGATTTAAGAATTCAGACATGATCTTCAATTCTGGATGCTCGGTAAGTTGTGAGTTGATAGCCGTTTTCGCTTCTTCCAATGTCAGGCCGGATTTGTACAAGGTTTTATAAGCACGCTTGATGGCCATCACTGCTGCGCTGGAGAAACCGCGACGCTTCAAGCCTTCCGAGTTCGTGCCATGCGGCGCAGCCGGATTGCCAGATACCGTCACATACGGCGGGATGTCTTGGAACAGAATGCTGCCCATGCCGGTGATGACGTGCGAACCGATTTGGCAGAACTGATGCACAACGGTGAATCCGCCCAAGATGGCGAAGTCGTCGACGATGACGTGCCCCGCCAGCTGTGCGTTGTTGGCGAAGATGGTGTTGTTGCCTACTTGGCAGTCATGCGCCAAGTGAACGTAAGCCATGATCCAATTTTTGTTGCCCACGCGTGTCACGCCACCATCCTGCGCCGTCCCCAAGTTGAAGGTACAGAACTCGCGGATCATGTTGTCGTCGCCGATCTCCAAGCGTGTCGGCTCACCAGCATATTTCTTGTCCTGAGGAATCTCGCCCAAGGAACTGAACTGGAAGATGCGATTATTCTTGCCAATGGTGGTGTGCCCATTGATGACCACATGCGGGCCAATAGTCGTGCCCGCACCAATCTCAACATGCTCTCCAATGATGGAATACGCTCCTACTTGAACGTCATCTGCTAGCTTGGCGTTAGGGTGGATGATGGCGGTTGGATGGCGCAGGCTGTCCATTATTTGTCCTTGATAGTACAGATCAATTCAGCTTCGGCAGCAACTTGTCCTTCGACTTCGGCCGTACCTTTGAATTTGAACATCCCACGACGATTCAGCGTCATTTCCATACGGAAGATCAATTGGTCGCCAGGGGAAACTGGACGCTTGAAACGTGCGTTGTCGATGCCCACGAAGTAGTAGACCGAATTAGTATCCGGCTTTGTTCCCATGCTTTTGAAGGAAAGCAGCGCAGAAGCTTGTGCCATTGCTTCGATGATGAGCACACCTGGCATAACTGGGTGATGCGGATAATGGCCGGGGAAGAAAGGCTCGTTGATCGTCACATTTTTCAGTGCCACGATACGCTCGTTAGGAATGACCTCTAACACGCGATCAATCAGCAAAAATGGATAACGGTGTGGCAGATGCTCCAGTACTTCATGAATGTCCATCGTTATCGGGGTGGTCATGCGTTTTTCTCCTTCAAGATTTCGATCTGTTGTTCTAATTTTTTAATGCGGTCTGCCATTTCATCCAAATGACGTAACTGCGCGGCATTCTTGCGCCACTTTTGATTTTCACCAAAAGGGAATGTGCCGCTATAGGTACCCGCTTCACGAATGGTTTTTGTGACCACCGTCCCCGCAGAGACTTCGACTTGGTCAGCGACTTGCAGATGCCCCAAGATAATCGCACCCCCGCCGATACGACAATAACGTCCGATGTTGGCACTGCCGGCGATACCGACACATCCTGCGATGGCTGTATGCGCACCGATACGTACGTTGTGAGCGACCTGAATCTGGTTATCCAGCTTTGCACCTTCTTCGATAACTGTATCGTCTAATGCGCCACGGTCAACCGTAGTATTCGCACCGATCTCTACATGATTACCGATGACAGCCCGTCCGATTTGGGGGATCTTAAGCCAACGTCCTGCGTCCATAGCAATACCGAATCCATCGCCACCGATCACCACACCGGAATGCAAGATGACGTGGTCTCCTACCACGCAATTTTGATACACCACCACGCGTGGATACAGGCGCGTGTTCTCGCCAATCACCGTATCTGCACCAATGCTGCACCCCGCCATGATCACCGTGCCTGCTCCTACACGCGCGCCTTCAGCGATGGTCACGTGAGGGCCGATGTGTGCATCTGGAGACACAACGGCATTTTCAGAAATCACTGCTGATGGATGAATCCCAGATGCGAATTCAGGCAATGGATTGAGAAAAGCTGAGAGCTTGGCGAAATACGAATAGGGATTGGCTGTGACAATACGCGGTATTTGTGTCGCCTCCGCATCGGCCTCAGACACGATCGCCGCTGATGCTTGGCTACCTTCTAATTGCTTGCGATATTTGGCATTAGCCAAAAAGGCGATTTCGCCCACTGTCGCTTTTTCAAGGGTGGCGATTTGCGAAATACGTGTTTCAGCATCCCCTAGAATGCGACCACCGAATTTCTCAACGATGTCAGCTAATCGAAAGTCTGGACGTGTCATAACGATATGGGATTACTTTGAGGTACCTTCCGACGGCTCATCGGCAAGTAGTTTGAGTACTTTGTCAGTGATGTCGACCTTGGGATTTCGATATACAGCTTCTTGCAGGATGACGTCATATTCATCTCGTTCAGCAATCGTCTTAATGGCTTTATCAGCCTTCGCAAGAACTTGTGCTAACTCTTCGTTCTTACGAATATTAAGATCCTCACGAAACTCACGTTGCTGAGTTTGCAGTTGCAGATTCAAACTCGCCAGTTCACGCTCTTTGATACGGCGATTAGAGTCCGACATTTTTACCGCATCTTTTTCTAATTCGTCCTGCACTTCCTTGGCTTGCTTGGCTAATTTTTTGATTTCTTGGTCTCGTATCGAAAATTCCTTTTCGATCTTCTTTTCCGCACGAACCGCTTGCTCAGATTCACGCAAGACACGCTCTGTATCAACAAAGCCAATTCGAAAATCTGCAGCATTAGCTATTGAGGCAACACCTAAAAAAACAAAGATGTAAAAAATTAGCTTGTTCATGATTACTCCTAACTGAAACAGTTATCTGTTACCGAGAAGCCTGCTACTAAAACATACCGCCCATAGAGAACTGGAAATTCTGCAACTTATCTTGGGGCTGACTATTCAATGGTGTCGCCCAACTCAACTGGATAGGACCTGCAGGAGAGAACCATGTCACGCCCACGCCATAAGAGTAACGCATTCCAATCGACGCCTCATATGGTGTAGCAGCGCCATACACCGCGCCACCATCAAGGAAAGCACTCAGACGCACAGATTTCTCTTTTTCCATGCCGGGGAACGGAAACAGTATCTCCGCATTGCCAACCACACGCTTATCCCCGCCCATCGAATAGCCATTCACATCTCTTGGGCCTAAAGAACTGTAGTCGTAGCCACGTACCGATCCCGTACCACCCGCATAAAAATTCTTGAAGAAGGGCAGAGTATCTCCTTCATATCCAGCAGCAAAACCAACATCGCCATTCAAGCGCAAAGTAAAGTTTTGACTCAGTGGATAGAATTGCTGCTGGGTGTAATTCAGCTTGTAGTATTTTTGTCCCGAGACAGGAAGAGAAGCCTCAATCGAAGCGCGTTGTGTTGCACCTTCAGTGGTATTAAGAGCGCTATTGCGCGTATCTCGAGACCAAGCGATTGTTCCCAACACGTTTCTGTTAGTTGCACCAAAAGTGTTGATGTAATCAATGTAGCGTTGCGGGCTAATCGAAGTCAGACCGATGGTTGTATTTTCAAGTGCTAGGCCGTAATGAAACATCTCTTCATCACTGATGGGGACGCCGTAATGTATCCCACCACCATAAGTCTCAGAGGTATATTGACTGACCGAGATCGTCGTCGCATTTGTCCTTCGTTTGTAGATATCAAAACCGCGGCTAATACCGTCATCGGTGTAATAAGGGTTCGTATAGGACACCGAGTAAACTTGGTTCAATTTACTGGTATTGATTTGTGTCGATAAACTATTCCCTGTACCAAACAGATTCGATTGATTCACACCGCCCATCAGGGTGAATTTTTCGACATCACTGAACCCTGCCCCCAACTGGAAGTTACCTGTTGATTTTTCTGCGACTGTCAAACTCAAGTCAAGCTGATCATTGGTGCCTACAACGGGCTGCGTTTCAATATTAGCTGAAGAAAAAAATCCAAGCCTATCGATACGCTGTTTCGATTTTTGGATCTTCGATGTCGCGAACCAGCCGCCTTCCATTTGACGAAATTCGCGGCGTATTACTTCATCGCGAGTTTTATCATTTCCAGAGATCTTAATTGCGCGGACGTAAGCACGTTGCAGCGGGTCAACCAAGAATGTGAATCCCACTTGGTGCTTTTCCTTATTAACTTCTGGCAAGGCATTAACGTTAGCAAATGCGTAACCCTCTTCACCCAATCGATCATTGATCTTTCCTTGTGATGCGGTTATTGCTTCACGAGAAAATACATCCCCCGTTTTAACCTGAATCATGCTGAGGATCTCAGCATCTGTGAGCACACCTTTTAAGCTTGAGACTTTAATATCTGAAACCGTGTATTTCTCACCCTCATTTAGATTAAGTGTAATAAAAATATTTTTCTTGTCTGTGGAGATAGAGACTTGAGTGGATTCAACTGAAAAATCCATATAGCCTGCATTGAGATAGTGAGTACGAATAGCTTCAATATCTGCAGCTAATTTAGGTTTTGAATATTGATCGTTATTGGTGAACCAAGTAACAAAACCAGGCGTTGTCAATTTCATGATGTCTAAAAGCTCATCATCCGATAGCGCATGATTACCAACAAAGTTGATTTGCTGAATCTTTGAACCCTTGCCCTCAGTCACGTCAAAACTTACCGCAACTCGATTACGCTCTAAGTCTTTAACCGTCGTCTTCACCGAAACGGCGTACTTCCCACGTGCAACGTATTGCCGTTTTAATTCTTGCTCGGATTTATCTAGTGCTGCTTTGTCGAATATGCGGCCTTCAGCTAATCCTACGTACTTCAAATTATCTCGTAACTGGTCTTTAGGGAAATCTTTGACGCCATTGATCTCCACACTGGCAATGGTTGGCCGTTCTTGAACTTGAACAACGAGTACCCCCTGCTCTGCAGACAGCTTCACATCTTTGAAGAACCCAGTTGAAAACAGGCTATGCAAGGCAGCAGTTGTTTTTGCATCATCAAGCGTATCGCCGACCTTGATCGGCAGGTAGCTAAATACGGTTCCAGCCTCAGTGCGTTGTATCCCTTCCACACGGATGTCTTTGATGACGAAAGGTTCGGCAGCCCACACAGATGTAACGTACAGAAGCGGCAATACGCGCGCTAATTTTTTGAGATTCATTGTGATATTCAACCCGAAATCAGGCGACTGATGTCATTAAACAATGCAAAAGCCATCATGGTAACCAAGAGCGCGATGCCCACCTTCTGCCCAGCCTCCCAAGCGCCATTGGAGACAGGACTTCCTTTGAAAAATTCGACCGCATAATACAGCAAATGCCCCCCATCCAATAACGGGATGGGTAATAGATTCAACACACCAAGGCTGATACTGATGAGTGCAAGGAATCCAATATATGCACCCAATCCTAGCTGTGCCGATTGCCCTGCGTAGTCTGCGATAGTGATTGGCCCCGAAAGGTTCTTCATGGAGACCTCGCCCGTCACCATTTTGCCCATCATCTTCAGGCTAAAAATAGAGGTGTCCCAAGTCTTGCGAAAAGCTTCTTGCAAGGCAGCAACAGGTGGGTAACTCACTGTCGTGATCATCGCTTCAAATGCTGCCCTATCAATGAATGCGGCAGCGCCGATACGCCCGATGGTCTGGCCAGCTTCGACGAAAGGCTCTGGTTTAACGACCATCTTGAGGCGCATCCCAGCACGCTCGATCTCGATATCCAGAGGTTTGTTCGGATTGGCACGTACCACCTCTACCCAATCTTCCCATAGTTCAACGGCTTGACCATTCACACTCACTATCCTGTCATCCACCAAGAACCCTGCGCGCTGGGCTGCCCCGCCATCCACCAGTTTGCCGATGATGGGATAGACTGGGGGCTGGAAAGGCTTTAATCCCAATTTGCGCATGAAGTCGCCATCCAGATCAGCAGCTGTTAGCGCATTCACCTCAAGCACACGAAACTCGGACTCTCCCTCTTGCGTACGCAATTCGATCTTCGTCGACTGCTGCTGCAATATCTTATCTAGCATCACCCAGCGTATCTCTTGCCAACTCGGTGTCGCTTGCCCATCGATAGCCACGATGGTCTTCTTGCTTTGCAGACCCGCTACCGCCGCTGGCGTACCCGGAGTTACCTCACCAAGGACAGGTTTCAAACCTGGAACGCCATGCATGAACAGCACAAAGTAGAGGGCAATGGCCAAAAGTAGGTTCGCTATCGGTCCCGCCACAACGATAGCCATACGTTGCAAAACCGACTTGCGATTGAACGTGCGCGACAGTTCGTTCTCCGCAACTTCTCCCTCGCGTTCATCCAGCATCTTGACGTAGCCGCCCAAGGGAATAGCAGAGACGACCCACTCTGTCTCTCCACCGGCAAAACGTTTGGCATAAATCACCTTGCCGAAACCAACGGAAAAACGCAGCACCTTAACGTCGCACCAGCGTGCGACCCAGTAGTGTCCCAACTCATGGAAAACCACCAATACGGCAATGGCAACGATGAACGCCAATAGCGTCATCATTGCGATACCCATTCCTGCCCTGCCCTGCGCGCCGCCGCATCAGCATCCAACACATCTTGCAGAGCATTCACTTCTTGACGTGCAACGCTGGTCAACACGGATTCGATCAAGCGCGGGATATCCAAGAAGGCAATTTTTCTATCCAAGAATGCCGCAACAGCCACTTCATTCGCAGCATTCAACAAAGCGGGCACAGTGCCCCCCGCGCGTAAGGCTTGATAGGCCAATCCTAGACAGGGGAAGCGCACGAAATCAGGCGCAACGAAATCAAGCTTAGCGATCTGGAATAGATCGAGCGGTGCAACACCTGAATCAATGCGTTCGGGGTAGGCCAAGGCGTAGGCGATGGGTGTACGCATGTCTGGGTTGCCCAACTGCGCTAGGACCGATCCATCCACATACTGCACCATCGAGTGAATGACACTCTGCGGATGTACGACGACTTGAATATCGTCGGCAGAGGCGTTGAACAACCAACACGCTTCAATGACCTCCAAACCTTTGTTCATCATGCTGGCGGAATCCACCGAGATCTTGCGCCCCATACTCCAGTTCGGATGCGCACACGCTTGTTCGGGGGTGACGTTGTGTAACTGTTCAAGAGGCGTATTGCGGAACGGGCCACCTGATGCGGTCAGCAATATCTTGCTCACACCGCTGGCGCGCATGTCACCCGTATAGTCGCGCGGTAAGGCTTGGAAAATGGCGTTGTGTTCGCTGTCGATAGGCAGCAGCGCCGAACCACTCTTGTGTATCGCGTCCATGAACAGATGGCCTGCCAATACCAGCGTCTCTTTGTTCGCCAACAAAATCTTCTTGCCCGCCTTGGCCGCTGCAAGTGTAGGCGGCATCCCTGCCGCGCCAACGATTGCCGCCATCACGGCATCCACCTCAGGCAAGACTGATACCTGCTCAAGTGCAGCCGTACCGCACAATACCTCAGTGCTGCTGCCTGCGTTTTGAAGGTTCTTTTTTAGACGCTCACTAGCTGCCTCATCCAAGAGGACGGCGTAGCGTGGTTGAAATTGTTGGCACTGCTCGAACAGCAAGTCATCTTGCTGGTTCGCGGTGAGTGCGGTGATTGAATATTTGTCTGGATGACGCGCGACAACATCAAGCGTACTCTTGCCGATGCTGCCAGTGGAACCTAAAACGGTTAAGCGTTGCACTAGCTCAGTCCTTGGAAAATCAGCGCCAATGCCGCCAACGGCAAAGTGGAAGTCAGCGCATCGATGCGATCCAACAATCCGCCATGCCCGGGCAACAATGCACCACTATCTTTGATACCCGCCTGACGTTTGATGGCGGACTCAAACAAATCGCCGATGACGGCCAATACCACCCACCACCAAGCGGTCAACATCAAAGCAGGCAGCAACTGAAGATCATCGAACTCAGGTCTGAATATCCATATCAATCCAATATAGACCGTCACCCCCGCAATCGCACCCGCAACACCTTCCCACGTCTTACCAGGGCTAATGCTCGGTGCTAATTTCGTCTTGCCGAATCTGCGCCCCGCGAAATAAGCCGCGCTATCGGCCACCCATACAAGCCCCATCACACCCAACAAAATCCACGGTGCAGGAGCCGCCTCACGCAAATCGATCATGGCGAGCCCGGTCGGAATCAGCAACATCCAACCAACCAGCGCCATCAACAATGGTTGCTTAACTTTCCAGCCCATCATCAACCAAGGTGGGACCACGATAAGCCACAACACGGCAGCAAGAAGATAGGCGATAAGATGGGTAGTGCCTTGTTGCTGTGGTGTGGAATTTGCGTCCAAAACCAAGAGGCCCGCCATCAATAAGAAGGTCGCCCCCCAGTAAAGCTTCGCGCCGCTGGGCTTCAATTCAGACATGCGAGACCATTCGGACGCACCTTGCAGCACCATCGCCAACACCAAGACAGACCATGCCAGCGGAGGCAAATAGAACAGCGCAGCCAAAAATAGTACCAACATCACGATAGCCGTGATGACACGAGACTTAAGCATTTTTTTCGCCTTTTAACTGCTCGCTGATTCGACCAAAACGACGTTCTCGTTTCTGGTAAGACTCAAGGGCCAATTCAAAAGCCTTCAAGTCAAAAGCAGGCCATAACGTGTCAGTGACATAAAGCTCTGTATAAGCTAACTGCCATAAAAGAAAATTACTGATGCGCTGCTCACCGCCTGTACGAATAAACAAATCCGGATCAGGTGCATAATTCATCGAAAGATACGGGGTCAGCTCGTCCTCTTCGAAAGCAGTGGTTCGATTAGGATTAGCCTGAATGAGGCCATGCATCGCCTGCATAACATCCCAACGTCCACCATAGTTTGCTGCAATCGTCAGTACAAGACCGGTATTAGCGGCGGTTAGCTTTTCAGCATTTTCAATGTGACGAACTAACGCCTCATCAAAGCGAGTCCTATCGCCAATGATGCGCAGTCGAATATTACTGGCATGCATCTTGGAAACTTCTTTTTCCAACACTTTCAAGAATAACTTCATCAAGAAAGTGACTTCGTCAGCAGGACGCCTCCAGTTTTCACTACTAAACGCAAATAGCGTTAGAAATCCAACGCCTTTGTTGTTACATGCTTTGACAATTGAACGAACAGACTCGACACCACGCTGATGCCCCATCACTCTGGGCATAAATCGTTGTTTGGCCCAACGTCCATTGCCATCCATAATGACAGCAATGTGGCGTGGGACAGGAGTTACTTCAGGAAGGGTGCTGGTAGAACTCTGGAATAAGGCCATGAGTGTCCCCAATTAGGAAGAGGATTGTGTTTAAAATCATTCATCCGAAGCAAACTAAGCCGTCACCAAATTTAATTGGTGACATAAAAACTAGACAGCCATCAGATCAACTTCTTTTACCTGTAGTGCTTTGTCGATTTCAGCAACAAATCGATCCGTCAACTTTTGCACTTCATCTTGCGCACGACGCTCATCGTCCTCACCAACTTCTTTGTCCTTGAGCAATTTTTTCAACTGCTCGTTGGCATCGCGACGGATGTTACGTACAGCGACTTTGGCATCTTCACCTTCGCTTTTGACAACCTTGATCAAATCGCGACGACGCTCTTCAGTAAGCATGGGCATTGGCACGCGAATCAATTCGCCATTCGTGGCAGGATTCAAACCCAGATCAGAATCGCGAATCGCTTTCTCAATCGGACCAATCATATTTTTCTCGTAGGGCTGTACACCAATAGTGCGTGCATCAGTCAACGTGATGTTCGCCACTTGATTGATAGCCGTCGGGCTGCCGTAATAATCCACCATCACGTGATCCAAAATTCCCGTGTGGGCGCGGCCAGTGCGAATTTTTCCCAAGTCTGCTTTTAATGCTTCTAGCGACTTAGTCATTTTTTGTTCTACGTTCTTTTTGATGTCAGCAATCATGGTTGTCTCCGTCATCAATCACAATAAACGAGCGTACCTTCATCCTGCCCCATCACCACACGCTTCAATGCGCCCGGTGTAAAGATACTGAATACGATGATAGGCAGCTTTTGATCTCGGCACAGCGTCAACGCGGTCGAGTCCATCACTTTCAAATCTTTGCCAATAGCTTCATCAAAACTTACTTTTTGATAACGCGTGGCTGTTGGGTCTTTCTTTGGATCGGCCGTATAAACGCCGTCCACTTTGGTTGCCTTAATAACAACCTCTGCATCCATCTCTACGCCGCGTAATGCAGCAGCAGTGTCCGTTGTAAAGAACGGGCTGCCAATTCCAGCCGCAAAAATAACGACTTTGCCATCTTCTAAATAGCGCAATGCTTTACCACGAATGAAAGGCTCGGCGACCTGCTCTAAACTCAAAGCAGACTGGACACGACAGTCCAATCCTGAGCGCTTCATTGCATCTTGCAATGCCATCGAGTTCATAACCGTCGCCAACATACCCATGTAATCGGCAGTTGCCCTATCCATACCTTCTGCCGCTGGCGCAACACCTCGGAAGATGTTGCCGCCACCGACCACCATCGCCACTTCCACGCCCAACTCAGACACTTCTTTAATTTCAGCCACGATACGTTCGATAACGCCACGGTTGATACCGTAGCTATCATCGCCCATAAGCGCTTCGCCAGAAAGTTTAAGAAGGATACGTTTGTAGGCAGGAGCGGTCATGGTTTAGCCTTTCTTGCTTGCAGCTGCGACAGCAGCAACTTCTGCGGCGTAGTCTTCGACAACCTTCTCGATACCTTCGCCAACAACGAACATCTTGAACGCGGTCACAACAGCACCTTTGCTCTTCAGCAATTGCTCGATGGTCTGTTTGCCGTCTTCTGCCTTAACGAAAACTTGGCCCAACAGAGTGACTTCTTTCAGGAACTTCTGCACAGTACCTTCAGCGATCTTTTCCAGCATCGCTTCTGGCTTGCCAGACTCTTTAGCTTTTTCGATAGCGATACGACGTTCTGTCTCGATGTCCTCTGGATTCACGCCGGAAGAGTCAACAGACTTTGGCTTGCTTGCAGCGATGTGCATCGCCAAGTCTTTACCCAATGTCTCATCGCCGCCGGTGTAATCAACCATCACGCCGATCTTGCTACCGTGCAAGTAGGTAGCCAACTTGCCAGTAGTAGCGTAACGCTCGAAACGACGCACGGTGATGTTCTCACCCAGCTTCATCACCAAAGCTTTGCGCACTTCTTCTACGGAACCTGCGCCATTAACCAAAGCCGTTGCCAACAATGCGTCGCTATCAGCAGGCGCAGTTTGCGCTACGGTTTGCGCTACATTCTTAGCGAACGCAACGAAGTCATCGTTCTTTGCAACGAAGTCGGTCTCGCAGTTGATCTCAGCGACCGCACCAGTCTTGCCATCTACGGACAAGAATGCGCCGATGACGCCTTCTGCTGTCACGCGTGTTGCAGCCTTGCTAGCCTTAGCGCCGCTCTTGATGCGCAGCAATTCTTCTGCCGCCTTCGCGTCGCCATTGGTTTCTACCAATGCTTTTTTGCATTCCATCATGCCAAGGCCAGTCGCCTCGCGCAGTTCCTTCACCATACCTGCGGTGATTTCAGCCATATCAAACTCCTATCATTCAATTACAAAATCTAGTTACAAAAAAGGGGGCTTACGCCCCCTCGATGCAGGCAGAACAACTTATGCAGCTACGCTTTCCGCAACTTGAGCAACCAACTCGTTGGTTGCTTGCTCACGACCTTCCAAAATAGCATCAGCCACGCCACGTGCGTACAAACGAATCGCTTGACTGGAGTCATCATTACCTGGAATCACATAATCAACGCCCAATGGGCTATGGTTAGTATCAACCACACCAATCACTGGAATACCCAGTTTTTGAGCTTCGGTAACCGTACCTTTTTGATAGCCCACGTCGATAACAAAAATCGCCGATGGCAAGCCTTGCATATCCTTGATGCCGCCCAAGCTACGCTCAAGTTTTTCCAACTCACGGCGCAGAACCAAACCTTCTTTCTTAGATACTTTTTCGATGCTGCCGTCAGCAATCATCGCTTCCAATTCTTTTAGACGCTTGATTGAGATTTGAACAGTCTTAAAGTTAGTGAGCATACCGCCCAACCAACGATGATCAACGAAAGGAGATCCAGCACGAATCGCTTCTTCGCGAATGATTTCACGTGCTTGACGCTTTGTTGCGACAAACAATACAGAACCTTTTTTGGAGGAAATCTTGCGAACTTCTTTCATTGCGTCGTTGAACATCACGACGGTCTTTTCCAAGTTCACAATATGAATTTTGTTGCGATGACCGAAGATGTACGGAGCCATCTTTGGGTTCCAGAAACGAGTTTGGTGACCAAAATGGACACCGGCTTCCAGCATTTGACGCATTGTTACTGCCATGTAATTCTCCAATCGTTAAGGGTTAAGTCTTCCACTCGCCAGCCTGATCCCCTAATAGGGACACCCCAACATGAACGAGTGTGTGAATTCCCGTTCATCCAGAGACTGCCAGATAAACGGGGCGCGCATTGTAACCGAAGCACTGTTTTGATTCAAGCAGATAGAGACTATCTCTAACGCAATTACCTTAAATCATTGACGCTGACGCCTTGCCTCGTACAGACAAATACCCGTACTGACCGAGACATTCAAACTTTCAACACTACCTAACATGGGTATCCGCACCAACTGATCACACGTATCCTTAGTCAAACGACGAAGGCCCTCGCCCTCCGCCCCCAACACCAGCGCAACCGCGCCTTTGTGCTGTACTTGATGCAATTCGGTTTCCGCTTCGCCATCCATACCGATCACCCAAATATCTCGCTCTTTCAACTCACGCAGAGTGCGCGCCAGATTAGTGACAGTAATATAAGGTACAGTCTGCGCTGCGCCACAAGCCACTTTCTCTACCGTAGCATTGATACCAACGGCGCGATCTTTAGGCGCAATCACCGCATGTACACCAAATGCATCCGCACTCCGCAAACATGCACCCAAGTTGTGTGGGTCTTGTACGCCGTCCAATACTAAAATCAGCGCAGGTTCAGTCAGGGTATCCAGCACATCATCCAGATGTTGCACTTTTTGAGAGGCATCCACACGTGCCGCAACACCTTGGTGACGCGGGCTACCCGCCATACCATCCAATCGCTTGCTATCCACACTGATGACGCGCACGCCATTGCTTTCGGCTAATTTCAATAGGTCTCGTGCACGCGGATCTTTACGTGAAGGATCGACAAACACCTCCATCACACTGTCCGCATTTTGACGAATACGAGCGGTAACGGCATGAAAGCCGTGAATAATACGAGACTCAGCCATGACGTTTTCCTGCCTTTTTGTTCTTTGATTCTGGTTTTTCAGTTTTGATTTTTTTAGGTGCAGTGGCACCCCAAGCCCCTACGTTAAACGCAGGTGTGCCTTCGTTTTCTACGCTAACCAGCGTGAAATCTATCTTGGTGCTTTCCATATCCACGCGCACCACTTTAACTTTGACGCGGTCGCCTAGGCGATAACGCTTGCCTGTGCGCTCGCCCAGCATTTGATGTTTGGTTGCATCAAAATGGAAATAATCAGAACCCAGTTCCGACACATGCACCAAGCCTTCAACATACAAATCATCTAGCGAGATAAACAAGCCAAAACCCGTGACCGATGAAATCGTACCTTCAAATTCGCTACCCAAATGATCGCGCATGTAGAAGCATTTCAGCCATGCCTCAACATCACGCGTCGCATCATCCGCACGACGCTCGGTCATCGAACAATGTACGCCCATCTCCGCCCATTTCAGTTGCGGCTTGTACTGTTTGCCTTCCAAAACAGCTTTGATGGCGCGATGCACCAGCAAATCGGGATAGCGACGAATCGGAGAAGTGAAATGCGCGTAGGCTTCGTAACCCAAACCGAAGTGACCTGCATTGTCTGGCGAATACACTGCCTGACGCAGTGAACGCAACATCACGGTTTGCAGCAACCCTGCATCGGGACGGCCTTTAATTTCTTTGAGCAATTTGGAATAGTCTGAAGCTTGTGGATCATCACCACCGCCCAACTGCATCCCGAACTCTTTAAAGAACTCACGCACAGTTTCTAACTTTTCAGGTGTTGGCCCTTCATGAATGCGGTACAACACAGCATGTTCGTGCGACTTCAAAAAGTCTGCCGCACACACGTTAGCCGCCAACATACATTCTTCAATCAGCTTGTGCGCATCGTTACGCACCACAGGAACGATTTTTTCAATCTTGCCGTTCTCATTGAAAATCATCTGCGTTTCGACAGTTTCAAAATCAATCGCACCGCGTTTAGCACGCGCTTGCAGCAAGACTTGGAACAACTTGTACAGATTGTTGATGTGAGGCAATACCGCCGCATATTCACGCGCATTCTCACCTTGAGGATTTGCGATCATGTCGGCGACTTTGGTGTAAGTCAGACGTGCCTGCGAGTGCATCACCGAAGGATAGAAGCGATGTTTTTGAATCTCACCCTGCGCACTGATTTGCATGTCACACACCATGCACAAGCGTTCGACATGCGGATTGAGCGAACACAATCCATTCGATAACTCTTCCGGCAACATCGGAATCACGCGACGCGGAAAATACACCGAGTTGCCACGATTGATGGCTTCTTTATCCAAGGCATCGCCAGATTTTACATAGGCGCTCACATCTGCAATCGCCACGACCAAGCGGAAGCCGTGCGCATTCGGTTCGCAATACACAGCATCATCAAAATCACGCGCCGTTTCGCCGTCGATCGTCACCAACGGCAAAGCCACTACGCTTTCACGCCCCGCGTAATCCGCTGCTTTTACCTCGGGAGCGAATGACTCGGCCTGATGTTTCGCATCATGCGGAAACTCATTCGGCAAATCGTGCTTGCGCAAAGCAATCTCGATTTCCATACCAGGATCAGCATAGTTACCCAGCACTTCGACAATGCGCCCGATAGGTTGCGCATGTTTGGAAGGCTGCTGCATGATTTCCAAAATCACCACCTGCCCTACCTTGGCATCACCATGCTCACCCGCCGCCACCAAGATATCTTGGCTGATACGACGATTTTCTGCGACCACGAATTTAATGCCATGCTCTTCATAGATACGCCCCACCACTCGCGTGTTGCCATGCGCCAACACTTCAACAATGCTAGCTTCACGACGCCCACGTTTATCTTCCCCAGCCACACGCGCCATCACCGTGTCACCGTGCAAGGCTTTGTGCATTTCCTTTGCACTCAACACCAAATCGGCACTGCCATCTTCAGGAATCAGGAAACCGAACCCATCTGGATGACCTTGCACCTTGCCCTTGATAAGATCTAACTTATCCATGACACAGATCGCACGCTTGCGATTGCGCATGATCTGACCGTCACGCTCCATCGCACGCAAACGACGAATAAACAACTCTTCTTCGTCTAATTCGATGTGCAAATAAGCACATAAATCTTCTTGCTCAACGGGTACGCCCTTCTCCGCCAGCACTTGCAAAATATATTCGCGGCTAGGCAAAGGATGTTCATATTGTTCGCGTTCACGCTCCAAAAATGGATCTAGTTCACGGATGCTCTTTTTCTTTTTCGTCATTGACACAAAATCCTATAGCAATTAAAGTGCGCGCCCTGCAATGCCCGGATGGCGGAATTGGTAGACGCGCACGGTTCAGGTCCGTGTGCCGTAAGGTGTGGAGGTTCGAGTCCTCTTCTGGGCACCAAAGCGAATTATTGAGGTTTTCAGTAGTTCTTCAAAAACAACCGCTTCGGCGGTTTTTTTGCGTCCTTTATTCCTACCGAGCTCAGTTGTATTCTTAAAGTAATTCAATTAGTTATCTCTATTCGTTTGTCTCAGGTTGTATCAGCTTGTCTCAGGTTTTCTCACCTCGTCTCAGCCTGTTTGTCTCAGCTTGTATCACCCAAGCTCACACACAATAATTCACTTTTTAGTTCACTCTTGCGTGATAATTAACTTCAAGAAGTGAATTAAACGAGAAAGTGAATTATGCCAAGGGTAGCCAAGGTTCTTACCGACTTAGCCGTCAAAAATGCACGGTGTACCAGCAAAGCTAATCAGCGAATTAACGATGGCAAGGTCGCCGGGTTGCACTTAATCATTTATAAAAAATCAGGTGCAAAATCGTGGCGAATAACTGATTCAAACAACAAACCACACACACTCGGGCACTATCCAGACATGAGCCTGGAGGACGCTCGTAAAGCTGTTCCCAGCTTCTTGGCCATTTTACATGAAGCGAAGGTACAGGAAGTGAAGATTGCAAAGTCGAGTGAAAGAGGCTTTGAGGCTGTCGCTGAAAGGTGGCTTTCTTGGCGAAAGAATTTCCACAAAAACGGGAAACCACCAGCAACTTCTTTGATTGATAAATATAGGAAGGTTCTCAATAAAGACCTTATTCCAGCCCTCGGCCAATACGACATTGACGATATCGACCGCAAAGTCATTTCCACACTTTTGCTGGCTGTAAATGAGCGCTCGAATGCAATAGCAATTAAGTGTAAACAGTATTTGAAAATGATTTTGGAGTGGTCAATCGACGAAGAGATCCGTTCCACCCCTCTACCCTCTTTCAAAAATATCATTGCTGAGAAAGAACCAAAGCCATTTGTCATGCCAACGGACATTCGGGCTGAGTATTTGAAGTGCTTCAACACCTCTTCAAAGGTGATGTCAATTGCAATGAGACTTCAACACCATATCTTTCTTAGGTCTGGCGAGCTGTTTTGCATTAAAAAGTATGGCGTTCTCTACTCGTCGAAATGGATTGAGATTGATTGGGATAAAAAGCTTTGGGCTATCGAGAGCATGCGAATGAAAGAGCAGCGTCCTCATGTGATTCCAATGACTGCTCAAGTTGAATCGCTATTAAGAGAGCTTCACGAGCTCACTGGACATACTGAATTCCTCTTCCCTGCTCCCCAAGGTAAGAAAAAAGATAAAGCTCCAATGGTGCCAAAATCGTTGTCGAAAGCTTTTGACGAAGTTGGCATTGATTACAACCCTCATAGGTGTCGAACAATCGCGGGTGAATGGCTGAAGAAAAACGGCGTGCTACCAATTTTTGTTGAGTTTTTACTTGCCCACCAAACTGCGAATCAGGTCACTCAATCTTATGAAGTAGAACCTCATTTATACTTCATGAAAGAGCGACTAGAGGCATTGCAGAAGTGGTCGGATTACCTTGAAAATACGGCTCAAAATTGACTTTTGGGTGTCAAATCTGTAGACTGTCGGTTGCTAGTAAATTTCTAGCTAAATGAAGAGGTGAAGCAAATACTACTGATAAAAATTCAGCAAGTTTGCCAAATGACTTCTCTTTCAAGACCGACGATTTACCGCATGATTAAGCGGGGTGAATTTCCAAAACAAATTCATTTATCCTCAATGAGGGTTGGTTGGCTGGAAGAGCAGTTGCAGACTTGGCTGTCGAGCAAATAAAAAAATAAACGAATCAATTTAAGCTAAAAGCTAAACTGCCAGTGCAGACACAAGAAGCCAGCCATCGAGCTGGCTTCATTGTTTTTAGGTTTCTATCAGTCAAAGTAACCAGAAGGCAAACTCATTCGTTCAGTGCCAGTTCGATTGCTTTTCATCATCGCAACGATGCGGCAATTTTCACGAGTGAAATACACTAAATATGAAGTTCCTTGAGGTAGGTCACACTGGAATTGCATATCCCCATTTCTAATTCTTCCACGGTCTTGACGACAAACACTCATGTTTTCATCAATAACATTCTGCATCTTTTGTAACTGATAACTACTAATCGGCTCGCATTCTGCACTTCTAAATCCGTAGTTTCGTTCCATTCGCTTTCTTTCATTTTCTTCTCTTATCCTCTCCCCCTCTTTTTTCAAATATTCGTCTAATTCACCACGAGCTCGTGCAACCCCTTCGTCGTATTCTCTTCTCACTCGTGCATCCTTCTCCGCCTCTGTTTCAACTGCAACAGGGGCTGATGCAGGTGTTGTTTGCTTTGGTGTTGGTGCAGGAGTTCCTGCTTGAACAGTTGCGGTGATTGAAAGCAAGATTGCGAAAGCGATTATATTTTTCATATTGTTATCCTTGTAAGTGAAATGCCCCTTCGGGAGGGAGGGAGGCCTTCCCCCAGTTTTTCGTCTTCCTTGGGACTGTTTTCATACTACCTACTTTTCCTGCTGCTGAGAATTGATTCAGTCCTTCAAGGATTCACCCCAAAGCTTCCCAAGCCTTTAAAACAATTCTTTGGTGCTGTCGCCCTACCCGATTAAAAAGAATCGCTCTAATGGGCTATTTTTGAAGGGATGGATTCTGTGCAGTCGGTTTTGAGCGGATGACATTCTCGATAATCTTTATTATCAAGCATGCGATTTTCAGCAAGCATCTTTGAAGGTTTCAACTTCACCTTTCCTTAGTCATAGCTTTCAAAGGAATTTCAAGCCACTTCCCGTTTTGCAGATTGAACGGCCAAGCGGATGTTCTTCCAGCAAGCAACTCTTCTTTATCGTCACTTCTGGCTTCACCAGATCCCGCGACGATATTCTTGCGTGCGAATGTTTCGACCGTGACGGATTCATCCAACAGGTCTCTCAAAAATACATGGTTATTGTTTGAGTAAAGAAATGGAGCTCCAGAAGCCTGAACCGATTCGAGCAATTCTTTTTGCTCGTCCAAGCCAAATCCGCAAGCAAGATAGTCCTTGCCGGATTCGATGTAAGGCGGGTCTAAATAAAAGAATGTGTCTTGGAGCCAATCTAGATCGCGAAAGTGTTTGTTCGTGAACTCGGTTTGAAAAGAATTAAAGACGAAGTGCAGTCCGTAGATTTTTTCCGTGATTTCATTCAGGAATATTCGTTTCTTCTTCCAGCCGAAAGCCGTCCCGATGTTGCCCTTCTGGCTTTCAGTGTAGAGACCATTAAAGCCGTGTTGCAACACGAAATAGATTAGTCCTGCTCGTTGTATGTTGTTGAGTGATTCGTCGTGCTGTAAGGCTGTTCTATGGTCTTTAAAGAATGCATGAACATTGTCTTCGAGTGCTGGTCGGTCTTCGTGGGGAATGGTTGCCCCCATCTTCAAAGAATACTCAATAGGAAACGACTCAATAAACCGTTCTTCAATCGAATTTATCTCCTCGATCAACAAGTCCGGGTGTGCCTCTGCCATCCGATAGAAGTTGATTAGGTGTGGATTGAAGTCATTAAGAATGACTCGCCGAATCCCTTTGGCTTTCAAGGTATCAGCAACAGCCAAAAACGAGGCTAAAGAACCTGCAAAGGGTTCGCAATAGACAAGTGTGTCCCGCACCTCTTTAATGCTGTCCTCAAGCCTTTTAATGATTAGGTGGGCATATCTAGATTTAGAACCGACATAGGCGAAAGGTGGTTTAACTGGTGGAATTGGTAGATAGCGACTCATCAACTCCCCCATACCTGCAAGCATGACCCGCTCCAAGGCGGGGTTCGTCTCTGCGGTTTTCTCAAGCACCTTTAAGGCTTTTTCAAAAGCGGAGTCGTCGTCGAGAGCTCGTTGTTTCTGCTTTTTCAGCCTAGCTTTCTCACGGCGAGCTTTGAGTTCAGGGGTGATTGCGGGGGTGTCTTTGGATTTCGGTTTCATCCAAAGAGTCTACATGAGAATGAAACTCAAGGGGACATGTGTGTCCCCTTGGTGATAGTTAGTTGAAGATTTGGTCGTGAAAGGCATTCAGTCTTGATTCTGAATCTTTATATATAAGACCTCTGGAATCCAACAATGTATCGAATTGCTTACAGAAAGCCTCTTGAGGAGACAACGAAGGATCACTAAATATTGAGACTACGAATTGCAGTGCTTCAGCTTCTGTGACTGGCTCAAAAACCATAGTGTCGCCCGAAAATAATAAGAAATATCTGTCTTCACCATGAAGAAAATACACTCCACTCTTAAACTCTCGGTTTTCTGGACCTAGATTCACCATCAAAGTGCTATCTGCCAACAACTCATTCAGTTTTTTATTCATGCGTCTCTCCTTAAAGTTTCAATTCTTTACATATCCACCAACGGCTCGCCATAACATGCAGTCATGTTATTGCCGAAGTGGTAACAGTATTTGAAGGTTGTGTTCGGGTTTGAGCTCAGGAAGTAAGCTGGCTTAACTACTTCCGCCACGGCTGGCTTTCCCGCCTGTTCTGCTCTCTGAAAATTCGCATTTGCCCTAGCAATATCAGCGGTAAAGCCCCTGTCGAAGTCCTTCACGGCTTGCTTGATTTTTGGCAGTGCTTTAGCCTCAAAATCAGCCTGTGCAGAAGCTTTTACGGCTGGTGCAGTGGAAACTAAGGTAGTAGCAAAAGCCTCTGGATTTGAGGTGTCTAGTGGCTGTCCGTAGTGATTCCAAAAGGCAGCGACTAGGGCGATTCCGAATAATCCCTTAAGCATTTTTATTCTCCTTAACTGTCTTCCAAAAGAAATTACTGCAAAGGTCTGCAACATTGACGGCTCTTTGATCAATCCAAGTTTTTGCCAAATTGCAATTCACTTCTTCGTCAACAAATTCATTGAAAGTCTTCTTTGCTTCCTCGTTGGCTAAGGAAGCTTCGTATTTCTTTTTCTCTTCAATGAATTTCTTCACCTTCTCAGCCCTGATAGATTCAGCCCATGCGACTTGCTTGATGCTTCCAATCAGTGCTGGCAAATTAAATTCTGCATTTTGAGCAGCGGCCAAAGCATTTGCCGAAGCGAATTGTTCATGAAGCTTTGATTTCTGATACTGCTTGTCCTCGCAATCTTCACAAATTTGTGTAGATGCTTGAGCCTTCAACTTTGCTTTTACACCGTGCGAAGCTTCTGAATATCCCTTGATTCCATAAACAGAAACGGTGCATCCACAAGCCGCTTGATATTCGTCATATCTCATGTTTCTACTCCTTATCGAATTACCAGTTTTGCATTGCAATAATTCTTGCAATGTCGTCGTTTGTTCTAATAGCCTTATCAACAATTTTGTTAGCCAACTTTACAAATTCATCATGTTGATTTTCGCCGTAGCAATATCCAGGATATTGCTGAGCACAGAGTTTGTAAGCTTGGTCTTCAGCAGATTTGTAACCTGCCTTAATCGCCGTAGCCTCAATCCTTCTCTCGCTCATTTCTTGCTTTTGTTCTTGCCTTGTAACTTTGCTCATTTTTACTGCTCCTTTTGATTAAAAATATGTACTGCTATTTATTTACTGTCGACCCCGAACGATTTCAGCGGTTGTAATACCCTGCACGAACCAAATTTGTCTTAACAAACACTTCCAACAGCAAAGCCAGCACGATTCCAAGTCCACAAACTAATTGCACTAAGCCAGCCGATGCGATTGATCCAATAAGTCCTAACACTGCTATCACTGCCATCTGTGCTTTTTCAAATATGTTGAACATGACTTTCTCCTTTTCAGTTTCAGATCAAGCGCCAACGAGCGCTGCCAAAGATTGGGTTTGAAGGCTTTCTTTCTGCTCGGGGGTGTTGAAGTTGTTGTTTATCTGATTTGAATTTCTCTTTTGCATGATGTTTTCCTTTTCGTTTTGGGGTTTTCTTCCCCCCTCGCCAAGTTTTTTCGGAAAGACGATTGCTCGGTTTCATGAGCAAAAATTCCGGCAAGACCGAATGACAGAAACTTGCCCCGTAGGGGTCAAAAGGTGACGGATAAACAAGCTCGGTGATAGACCGCCAAAGGCGGGAATTTATGGTCGCCTTTTGGTTTCTGGCGTGAGGTGTTGCTAAGGAATTTAGGTCTTGGAGAAAAACTGGGGGGAAGAAAAATCCATGAAAAGGATTCTTGCTAAAGCTTTCAAAGCTAAAAAGAACCCTCCACCCTTGCAGAAAGGGGTTCATAGTCTTTTAGGTTTTAGTCGTCCTCGAAGGTGTCTCGGTGGTATGGACTTATTGGCCCAGTGCATGCGGGGTGTCCGCAATAACATGATCCAGGCTGTGGCTCTTCGCTCTCGGTGCTGGTGCTGTCGCCAAACTTGATGTTGAGGTAGGCAGCGAATATCAGAGCGAGGATTAAGAAAAAGGCTTCCATGATTAGCCCTCTTCCCTTGGTTGCAAGGCGAAGGCCAGTCGGTCGAGCCGTTGCTTCATATTGCCCATCTCGGTCATCAACTCGTAGGCATAAGCCGATGGAACCTGATTCTCAGACTTATAGAGCTGGTGCAGGTCGTCGAGCAGAAGAGTCGCTGTTTGGCTGGCTTTTGTGCCGTTCTCGTGGTCTTGGGTCTGTGTGGTCATTGTGCGAGTTCCTTGTGTGCTTGATTTGCGATGAGTAGTGAAACGATGCCTAGTGCTAGTGTTGCGAAAATCATTTACTTGATGTCTTTCAAAGCTGTTGGGGTGAAATAAAGGTCGAGTTCTGCACCGCAAGCCACGAGTTCAACGATTGAGATATATCCGATTTCTCGTTCCCAAATCTTTGCCAAACCGAAGGCTTGAAGTTGTTCCGGCTCCATGTCCTTCTCGGTGATATACCAGTCACAATCGCTTGTGAAGTAGTGAAGATAAGCGATAGCCTCTTTCCCTTTGCCGTCTTGCTCGTATGTTTTAGGCATAGTGTTGAAGGTGTCTGCCATTTCGCAAATCTTGTCGAAAAAGAACTGTTTTTCTTCGCCTCTCATAGCTTCGCCCAATGCTCCTAATTGGCTGAAAGTCATTAAGCCTCTCAAGGCTTGCAGTGCATTTATCGTTTCCATTTTTGTCTTACCAACACTTGCTTTTTTGTGAGTGTCGGTTGTGATTGGTTCGTTGGCGGAAGTGGTGTTTTCTGTTTGAGAGTTCATGTTGTTTCCTTTTTTAGGTTGTTAAATCTTGCTTCTTCATGCCGTGTCGAGCAAAGCTCAACCGCAGGAGTGCATAGAAAGAAATAGGAAGGTCGGAGACAAAAAAAGTGGTGCGGTCTGCACGAACAGAGAGAGGAAGCCACGGTTTTTTTAGTCGTAGCCCGTGGGGTTGCCTTCCTATTTCATTCGCACGAATGAAGGTGAATTGACACGGCTTTGGTAAGATTTAAAAACAAAAAGTGGGACTCGAAAACGAGGTTTGAAAACTCTACTTCTGGCAATGCTCTTAAAGGTTTTTCAGCCCTTCAAAGATTGACCCGTCCGGCAAGAATATTTACTTGCCGGACGATTTTTTAGAATTGCACGGCGGTCTGAATCGCCTCTTCTCCGATTCTTCTAAAAGGTTGCATCAACTTCTTTTGCCTTAGATTTGACAGCATCCCCGAAGATTCGAGGTGTAGCAGTCATGTAAATCCGCTTTGCACCAGCAATGAAGTTCTGGTCGTGGATTTTGACGAAGTTGCTTTCTTCATCCCCTTCAAGGGTTGCACCAGTTGTACGGTGTGCCTCGTCACAGATAATCAGGTCAAAGGCAGGTAAGCCGTATTTCTTTTGAGCATCTGAAATGACTTGAATCGACTGGTAGGTACTGAAAATGACGGTCATTTCTCCGTCATGTGGGTGTGCAATCTTTTGAGCCAGCTTTTTAGAATCTGTCGTCGCTGGGTAAGCTAGGTCGTGGACATTTATGTCCCCAAGGTCGTCTGAATTCTTTCGTTTGCCGACTTGAGCATCTGAGCAAACAGCGAATGAGCGAAGGTCTGTAGTCGTTTCAACAGTCCATTCACTAATGGTCTGAGACATTAGGGAAAGCGAAGGAACGAGGAATAAGACCTGTTTCTTGGGGCCTGCAAGTGTCTCTGCATGCTTTAGACCTGTGAAAGTCTTACCTGTACCGCAAGCCATTATCAGCTTGCCTCGGTCAGCGGTTGCCAAGCCTTTCACAACTGCATCGTGAGCTGATACTTGGTGTGGTCGAAGTGTTTTCTTGGCTTTAAGGACTACTTTGTTCTTGCTGTAGACACTCCAATCAATCGGGCTGTTCTCTAGCTCATGCAAGCCAATACGAAGAGTCGTGATTGACTGCCCCATCATGGCTATCTCTGCATGCTCGCTCCAATCTCTGCGAGTCGAATCGACTACGATCCTTCGAGTGAAGTCCTTTTTGCCAGATGCCGTGAAGAAAGAATCGAGGTCTGATTTCTGAATCTTGTAGTCCTCATCGTAGAACTTGCATTGAATGGCACAAAAGCCTTCTTCATCTGCAAGTTTGGCAACGAGGTCAATTCCGGTGTCGCGGTTGTCTTCACCTTGGAGCTTTGCCCATTCGGCAAAAGTCCAGACATCGGAGAATTCAGGGGAATATGTCGGGTCGTGTTTTAGGAAGTCTTTAATCAGCAACTCAAAGTAAGTGCCTTTTTCTCTCGGGGTCTTAGATTCAGAGCGATAGCTGTTCAACAAGTCATTTAATGCAGACATTTCTTCCCCAATTTTTATTCTTTAACGATGCCTAAATTCCCACGGTGCTATGGGGTCGCTATCTGCCCATAGACCAATTCTTTTTGTTTTTGCTGTAGCTTCTGCCTCGAAGTAAGTCTGCTCACGGGCATATTTGGTGTAGACCCATGCCATGCCGTTTTTGACCTGCTCAAGGTTCACATCCATGCCATTTACAAGGATTTTACAGACTTCACGACCATATCGGTCTTTGGTCTGGCATTCAGCTTCGACGACTTGATTTTCAACAAGATTTCCCAAGGCTGCCTTTGACTTCTCGCCATAGGGCATAGCTGGCTTGTTCTTGCCGTGACCGATTTCTGGAGCATCAATCTGTGCAAGCCTGATTTTGTGTTGGGTGTTGCTACTATCAAGGATGGTGATAGTGTCGCCGTCAGCCACACCCACGACCCGCCCTGATAGGGTTTCGGCGGTAGCTGAGGTTGCCAGCAAGATTGAGAAGATAAGGCTGAAAAGTTTCATCGTCGCAGAGTACCAAAAAACCCGCCAAAGCGGGTTCTGTTAGTAGTGTCCCATTCGATAAATCGTCTCAACCCTCAATAGATTCATCTTCTCGGCCTCTGAACACATTTCCATAATTGAGTCAGCGGTAGTCATACCGCGCTCTTTGGAATAAGCATCAATCCGTGCTTTGTCTTCAGGGGGGAGCCAAAAGCTCACCCTTACAAGCCCTTTAGCCTTTTTGTCGTCAATGCACTTTCTTTGTCGTTCGGTATTTGTCATGTCTTTCTCCTTTGGTAGTAAGACCCGTCCGGCCAGATTATTGGTCTGGCTGGTCTAGGTGTCCTTACAGATCCAAAACTGGGTTGGCTTCTTGGTTGCTCGTTGTGCCAAATCCGCTTGAAGGTGTGGCTTCGTCGTCGTCCAGGTTGATTGATTCGTGTCCCGTTTTAGAGACTGTCCCTTGAACAGTTTTGACCTCGATGCTCTCTCTAGCTTTCTTGACCTTCAATGGGCGGATACTCACGAATTTAGCGAGTCCGTCCCCGTACACCACGGCACAAGATTTCGGCAGGTTTCGCAACATATTCACATCCACGAAGAATCGTTCTGTCTGGCTGATCCTTCTTTCCGAATCGACGGTTTCAGCTTGAACGATGTTCTTGTTCACCGTGCGGGTCTCGTCGTCGACCAATATGGTTCCGCTCATGGCCGCAAGCCATTCAGCCGTTTCGGGACTCATAACCTGATAGCAGATTTTGACTTTGCAGTTTTCAACGACCGCATCAACAACTGCATCGGCATTCAAGTCTTTAGGACAATCTTTGAGATCGCCGAAGCTTTGGTGGGTCAGAATCAGGTGGACACCTTTGTCCCTGCATGCTCCGAGTGCTTCCAGTGCTGGTCTTGAGATGTGGTACTTCACCTCGTCCAAAACGATGCACATTTTGCGAAGTTCTTCGTCGCCCATGCGGTCTCTTCGTTCAGCCAATTGGATAAGACGAATGAGCAACATCCTTTGAGCAGTCTTCACGATGTCGTTTCTCATGGAGCCGATTACATAGACACATCCGCCTTCCTCTACGACTTTCGCCAAAGAGATTCCTTCACCTGATTTCGCATTGATGCTGGGCAGTGCTGCCATTTCGGCAAGCCTTCCAGCGAACTTCTTTGCTTGGAAATCCTTCGAGGTGAATTCAGCCTCAAGGTCGTTATAAACCTCTGCAATTGAGAGGTTGCCTTCAGCCATCCTTTGAGCTGTAGAGATTGCGGCCTTGCGGTCGTCGATACCGTAGAAGTCTGAAATATCGCCCTTATCGGTCAGCCCTAGACCTGCTTGAAATAGCTCAAAAGCTTCTTCACTTGTAGCACCTTCAAAGAGGTTGAATTGAGCCCCATTTGGTCGTTTAAGGTTCACAAAATGGTATGGCTTTCCAAGTCGTTTAGCTGAGGCATACATGACACTTGGAAAAAATTCATCATCCTTGGGATCGAAAATGAAGACTGATTCTTGCCGTTCAAGGTACTGGCTTCCCATAACTCCAAGACTCACACCTTTACCCGCTCCGGTCGTGCCGATTACTTGAATATGAGGTGCTGAATTGCCCGTGCCAAATTCGATGAAACTTGGTTGCTCTTTCTCGTCGAGGCCAAGGAAAACACCTCGCTTCTTATCCATGTATTTCAGCGGATCAAAGTCGTGAACTTTCTTTGGAAGGTGATGTTCGATTTCGCGGACATCCGTTTTACGATTCCGCTCTAAATCGGTCTTAACCGTCACCTTAGCTTTGAACTTGTCCAGCTTGCGGACTCCCCACCTCAACCAAGCAAAGACGATTCCGAGTCCCGCAATGACGGATAAGAGCCAGTAAAGCAATTGCTCCTTTAATGGGGTGTGTTCATACCCTGCAAGGTCAGCCATAAAGGGGGTTGCGAAGTAAGCCAGCAAGGGAGTCAGGCAGAACAAGCCTATGCCCCAATAAAGCTCCCGCCTCTCGCTCTCTTTGTCTTGGTTTAGTGCCAATAAGATAAAGCCAGCGAACAAGCCCATTAAGTAAAAACTTGTCTGGGTTTTAATCAGCCCAGCAAGTATCGCAAGTGAAATTGAATCGAACATAGTTCTGCTCCTTTTAGAAATAGTCGCCGAATTGGCTCCATATTTATTTACTGTTGACCCCGAATAAGATTGCCCCGTCCAAGCAGATTTCTTCATCCACTTCGTGGGGTGAGTGGCATTGCCCCGAAGGGGATTACTGGTCGCGAATGCGACTGGGTTTGGGTCTAGTGGATTTGCCCCGAAGGGGCTGGGTTGGGGTCTGAGTGGCAGTTGTCGCGAGAGCGACTGGGTTGGTTTTAGTGGCAGTTCCCCGTAGGGGGTGGGTTGGGGTCTAGTGGATTTTTCGCGAAGCGAATGGGTCGGTTTCTTGGCATTGCCGTGTAACGGCTGGGTTGGCTTCTAAGTGGCAGTTGCCGTGAAACGGCTTTCTATTGACCTTGGAGTTTTAATCTAAGTCGAATCACATTCACCGCTTTGCTAGTTGCACCCTCACGGGAATTTCCCAACAAAGATTAGCCCTCTTCCTAGCCAAACTAGCTTGTATATTTACTGGCTGGTATAGCCCTCACCGGACAGATTCTTTGAAGACAACACCAACGAGTTTTGTTGGTGGATGTGTGGACTTTTGAGATGTGTTTCTAACGCGAGTGATTGACCAACGCGAGGATAGTTTTATAGATTTACTCTCACGCAAGAATTGACCAACGTGGGAATATTCTAGTGAGGGAACCCGCAAAGGTCTGACGGCTTCTTGTCAGGCTTTTGGAGGGGCAGACTTAAATTCAGGACGGATTTATCGTCATGGATTTAAGTCTGGTCAGATGAATAAGCTTACGAAGAATGAGTAAGATTATTCTCTGACGGGAACCGAAACGACGACCAACGGAAGGAAGTTTTGGGCGGAGATTGAGAGAAAGTTTTGACGGCTTCATTGTCAAAATCTTTGTCGAATATCGTAGCTCCGAAATCCCCTTGGGATTGAGGATGGTGAATCAAATAGAAAAATTTGCCCCAGCAAATTTAGGTAGCCCCAGCTACCGATTCTGTTTGAGAGGTCGAAGACCTGGCAGTCCCGGAATGGGAGCTTCATCCCCATTCGCTTCGGGCAAAGCAAAAGGCACGAGTGGGCTTGCCCCACCCTCGAAAACCTACACAGCTTTATCGTGTTGGTTGAGAGGCGAGACTAAAATTTTGAGGCACGAAAAATCTTTAGGCGAAGTCTGCTTTTTGCTTTGCCCGAAGCGAAGCGAGGGACTGCCGTGAGGGTTATTAAAGGAACGAGTCCGTTCAGGACGAGAGGGAAGCTTCCCTGCCCTAGCAGGGCGAGCGAAGCGAGGCTTTCCGGTCTTTAATACACCTGATTGCCTCTGACTTTTGCCTTTATTTGCAACAGTTTTTAGTTGCAAGTGTGGCTTCGCCGCACCGTCTTGGCTTCTTATTCTCGTTAGAGCCGTTGCTGTTCGTCCGTAAAGCATTTATCTGTCAGTTTTGACCAAAAAGAATGAGTGTTATGTATAGGTGCAATGTATAGGTGCGACCCATTTCTATACAAAATCCTATGCTTTAAGAATTGAGTGCAATAAAAAACCACTCCGAAGAGTGGCTTTTCATCTCGTTAGTTTCATCTCGTTAGGCTGAAACTTGAGAGATTTCCTGCAAGGCAAAAGAAATCTTTTCCTTAATGACTGTGTTGTCAGCGAGGAAAACTGTTGGGGATTTTTCCAGCAAGTCCAAAATCATTTTGCTGACTTTCTCCTTCCGCTTCTCGATTAGCTTTGCCTGTTCTGCTTGCTTGGCTTGCTCCGCTTTCGCTTGTGCAATTTGCAAAGCAATTTGCTCCTGTTGTTTCAAAAGTCTTTCAAGTTTCATAGTGCTTCTCCTTCTCAAAGTTTGCCAATATTGGCGGGTTAATTCGACGAAAGGTATTCGTCAAAAGAATAGAATTTGAATCGGTCGAGGTGCTTCTGCTCTAACTTAACGACAGTGCCTTTCACTGTGACCGTTCCCAATTCGTTGAAGATTTTCTGAATCTTTGGAACTGCCAAAGGGGGCAAAAGATAATGAACTTCGCTCCACGATTTTTTAGACATTTCTTGCAAATGATTAGCCACCACATCTGCATATCTCTTCGGACTCTTCAGGTGACGCTCGACCTCTACTCCTACCGTCTTGTCGCCAATCTTGTAGAGTGCATCCGGCACTTTCAAATAGCTTTTATTTCTCAAAGCCCGTCCAGGCAGCCACTCGGTTGCACCAGCCTTAACCGCCTTGATTCGAGTCTTTTGAGTCATTACATGGTGAGTGACATAAGCAGGATTTGTTCTGCCCAAAATGTAATTAGGGCAAAGGCCGGCACGATCTGCCATAGCCACACCATGTTCAGTTATTCCGATCAGAACCGTTTTCTTTGAGCCGACCTCTAAAGACTCAAGGCGAATAAGTTTCTCTTTGAGCATCACCTCAATGGTTCGGCGAACCGTTGATTCAGAACGACCCAAAAGCAACTTCAAAATGTCGAATGTGGTGTAGACCTCACCAGAGGCGAGAAAGGTCAAAATGGCACTTTGTTTAGCTTCTGCCATTGCCATCTTCTCGGCTCGTGATAGTTTGGAAAATTCCATGTTGTTTCTCCTTAAATTACGAATAAACCTGTTCAATGCGATACATGTAAATCTTCGTCGCGAGCTGTTGAATGATTGATTGCTGAAAGCATGAAATGCAGGTGTCAGAACCAAATTTGCTGACACGGACGGCTAAATCTGTAATGAAGTTGATTTCACCTTGGCTGATATGCTTTGGGTATTCGCCTTCACGAATGGCCTGATTTATCGCCTTTACCATTCCGATTGCTTGATAAAGTTCAGTACCGTTTATCCAGTTGTTGTCGGTCATTTCTGCACCTCATTTGCAATCAATAAATAGCCCTTTCCAGCCTTATAAAAGTGATAGCCCTTGGGAGCTTCTAAGCGATAAATGTTCTCTCCCCACTTATCGTTTGAATGCTCAATCGCTTTGGGTGGATAGAAAGTCTTGTTCACTCTGACTTGTTTTAAAGAAGGATTTGGCAAGCTGTCTGCCACCTCTGACTTCTTCCAATACAGGTCGTTATGGGTAGGCATTAAAGACTCGGCTTGAGCAGTGCCAGCGAGTACGATTAGTGAAAGTGCGAGTATGAAATTTTGCATGGTTGCTTCTCCTTTTCAGAATTAGAGTCTTCAGTGGCTCATATTTATTTACTGCCGACCCCGAATGATTTAGTTGAAAAGCACCCCCTCTTGCCCTAGCAGAAAGGAAGCGAACAACGAAAAACAACAGCTAAAACTTTTAAGAGCATCACCGGATGTAAACTAAAAAGGATGTAAATCTTGAAAGAAAAAAACCCCGCAAACTTTCATTTACGGGGGAAAACTGGAAAGGAAAAAAACAGTTTTATTGAACGTCTAAATCGTCAATCATCGGATTTGGAGCTCGTGCATTTTCCTTTTTGGTCTTTTTCTTGAGTCCTTCAAGATTCAAACTCTCTTCTTCAAGAGCCGATTCCATCTCGTTGGCAGCCTTGTCGAGATAATTGTCTAAATGATCTCTTTTGACTTTTGCCTTTTCAGCTTCCGCCTTTAAGCCGTCCAATCGCTCATTTCTCTTTTTAAGGAGTCGAGAGCGGTCTTCTGGATCGTTGCTGATGCCGTTCCATGCGTCCTTCCAATCGTCCTTACCTTCCTGCCACTCGACCGCCTCTTCAGCCTCTTGAACTTTCATCTCAGCGGTATTCCGCTCAGATTGAAAAAATGACAATAAAAGAATCAAGCCTGCAAGTGCTGAGGTAGCCAACACCCCCAAAAATACATTCTTCATTTGAATTCTCCTTAAGGGTTTTGGTGAATGTGTGCGGCCTTACTCGCTAATTCACACGATTTCGAAATCGAACTTAATTCGAGAGATATATTCATTTCAGCCGTGCTTTTGTCTTGCTGACTTTGCCAAAAGGAACCGCACAAAAATGCGATGCCAAGGAATACAATAAGAACAACGGCGCTCACGATTGAACTGATTTTCTCGTTGTTATAAGTAGCTTCTAGTTTTGCAATAAACTCTGAAATTGCTGATTTGTTGTCGCTCATGTCTTTCTCCTAAATGATTCGATATTTGGTGGGAAAACAGCCCCCGAAGGGGCTGTAATCGGGTTGCTTACTTGAAGGAATATTGCAGTCCAATATTCAGAGACTCTTGCTGACTCGGTGCGAATGAAACACGAGTCGTTACAGCGGTTCCCTTCATTCCAGGAATGCGGTAGTCCATACCCACGGATACGGTAGGCTCGATGTCGTTCTCGCCTAAAGCCTTACCCAACAGTCCGCCAGTGATACCGGAAGTGCCAGTCAAGAAGCCACCAGCAGTGCCAGCAGAACTACTTGTCTTGAAGCTTTGCACACCGCCCTTGAGGACGATTAGGACGGACTCAGTGACTTGGCCTTTGAATACAAGAGCACCACCAAATCTGCTACCTAAAGCCACTGCATTGCCAGTTCCAGTCACTGCACCAGTCGCAGTCGAAGTCGCGAAAGGTACTAATTGAGCTGGTGTTGCTGGTGTGCCAGGACCAGTTACAGTCGCTGGTGTACCTGCTTGTGCTGGCTGGACAGTGCCACCAAACAGGTTTTGAGTCGCCTTCAAAACCACCTTGGAACCAGTCACTTCGAAGTTAAGGGAATGAGTGTCTTCTTCGATGATCGAGAATCCAACATTCACTTCGCCCGTGCCGTGGCCGTTAGAACCAATCGCCATTCCGCCGTAGACTTCTGCCTGTGCCGAAGTCGCCAATGTTGCCAATACTGCCAATAGAACTAAATTCTTCATGTGAGTCTCCTTTTGTTATGAAGTGCGAGAATCGAAATTGACTCTCTTATTTATTTACTGCTGACCCCGAACGATTTTTTGAAGACGAATTTGGCGAACATTTTTCCGATTCTGGAAAAAGTATTGATTTCGTTGAGAAGTGGATTTTTGAGACTTACTGACTTACAAATATTTTTTTACGACCGAGCAAAATAAATATGATTTTTGTCTGGCGGGGATGAGTGACTGGCGAGAGTTGATTCATGCGTGGATTAAAACCATGAAAGAAAAAACCCGCCGAAGCGGGTTTAGTCTTGTTGGTGCTATGGACTGTTGGATTAGTCCATGTTGACCTTCTTTCCTGTTGCTTCCCCCTTGATGATTGCGATTTCATCAGCGGTAAACTCGGTGTAGCTCTTGCGATAAGCTTGTTCTACAGAGTCCCATTCAGCAACTAAAACAGTGAGATTGTCAGGGTTAGCACTTGTAGGAATGTAGACCGAAATCATGTCTTTGTTTTCAATCTTCTGGTCTTGTCCACCAATGTTTGCACCTACGATAGTTCCTCGATCACACTCGAATTTCATTTCCATTTCAGTCGAAATGGAACCTTGAGTCTTGGACATCATGTCGAACATCATTTGGTGATTTACACCGAATCGCTTGCCATTGCGGGGGCTAGTCACATCAGCATAGATTCTCTTCTCAAGAGCCTGACGAGTGCTTAACCATTCACCACCAACATAATTTCCACCACCAAAGCCACCCGACTTAATCTTGTTTGTGCGGTCGTACTCGTCAGCAGCACTCGTAAATTTATTGACGGCATACTCCCAATCCTTGAAGTTCCAGTGAGGTTTCATTCCACCTGCTATACGGCCATTTTTCTCACACAAGGCTTGCATTTTCTCAAAGCCAAGTTGCAAAGCTCGTTCTTCATTAGGTGTAGCTTTGCTGACATCCTTAATCATCCATCCGTAGATTTCAGTCACAGTTACACGGTCATTGCTTCCCACTGGTGGATTAGTCATAGCCACATAAGCTACTGGCACAGCTACCAAGGCAACAGGCAGGGAGCCAGCGACCGCACCTAAGCCAATTACACCAGCAGTTCCGCCAACGAACTTCTTAGTTGCTGGACTCATGCCATCAGTGATGCTCGGTGTGTACATAAAGGTATTGAACTTATCCCAAGTGTCGCCGATTACATTTGCACTTGCAGAAGCGGTAGTCATTGCCAAGGCTACAGCCAAAGCGATTTTAGTCATTGTCGATTTCATGTTGATTCTCCTTAATTAAAAGCTGTAGTTAAGACCGAAAGAGGTCATTGAGTATTTGCCTGTTGAGTTGCCTTGAGCATCAACTGTGTCAGTGCCTTTACCTGAAAGCATGTTGATATTTGCCCAAAGGTGATCGCTGGAAAACAAAGGCAGTTTGAATTTCACTTCAACACCAGAAACAGCCCCAATTTGAGAGGAATATCCGAATTGAGGTGAGATAGTGAATTTGCCGTGTTCGTGTCCAAAACCGACCTTTCCAACGATTGCCGTGCGGGTTCCGTTGCTGTCGTTCTTCTCCGCAATAGCTTTGAAGCCGTAGCTGAAATTAGCGAGACTTGAATCGTCAAACTTCCAGCTTGCACCGCCGGATATTTGGTCTGCGACGGAAGAGGCTTGAATGCCGACATGCCAAACCGCACCACGAGCCAACTGCTCTTCGTGTTGCGATTTCTTTGCATCCTTGACCGCTTCAACAACTGACGGGACAGTCGTGTCCCACCCAACGGCGGAAGCAGATGCAGAGATTGAGGCTAAGATTGCTAATAGAACTAATTTCTTCATGATGTGTTTCCCTTCTTCGATTAAAAATAATGTCCTGCTATTTATTTACTGTTGACCCCGAATAAGATTGCCCCGCCCAAGCAGATTTCGTTGAAGTTTTGTCGGCACAATTCAAAAAGAAAAAGCCCTCCGAAGAGGGCTAATTTCCTAGCAGTTTCAAGCTTTATTTGCTTCCGCCTGTGATTGATATTCCTGCTCCGTCTTTTCTTGACCGTCCAAGCTGTTTAGATTTTTCCATAGACTGACCTAGACCAACAGAAACTTGCTTTCTAGCTTCTGTTGCTCGCTCGCGAGTGTCGGCTGTGCGAGAAGCCACTGACTTGCGGTAGTCATTACCTTGGCTGTTCTCATCCGTGTAGCTGTCGTTTAAAGCACCATTGACGGCGATTTTGTAGGTGCGACCATCAATCGCATCTGCTGATAAAGTCTTGCGGTAATCAACCTCAAAACCAGCGGATGTGTAATTGAACACACCACATTGCATCTCAGGGCCTTTGAACTCCCCCCAAATCGTGAGGGTTGGTGAACAGGTCGCGGATGCCCACAAAGTACGAGCTTCCTGTTGCATGTCTGTGAACATGTCTTCTTGCTGATCCATCTCGTCGAAGACATTTTGGATGCGATTGCGGATTTCTTTTTCACTTTGAACTTCGCCCTCGACCGCACGATTTGAGGCTTCACTCAGAAAGAAGTGAGCAACGATTCTGCATCGAGCATATCGGCTGATGTAGGTAGCTTCGGGCTTCATTTCGAAATATGTCATGAGCTGGTCGCTTCCGTCCGCACCACTCCCGCGAGGGTTCATGTGAGCTTTGGAATAATGAATCGCTCCTTTACGACCAACAATTTGAGAGTAATCGGCTTGCGGTTGGCTCAAACGAGCTCCAAACCAGCCGTTCAAAGTTGGGTAATCAACCTGAGCATTCATAATCGGTTTGCATGTGGCGAAATACTGCACGGCCAACGGGTCGGCCTGAGAGGGTTCCCGCTTTTCATAATGCGAAACGAATTCGCTTATCAATGCACCGTTGATGTTGATGTCTATGGATGCACTTCTACCGCTCTCGCGACTCCTAGACCACGACTGCCTATCTGCTTTGTTTGTGCTGGCTTCAGTAGCTCGCGAATCTTCGTCTGTGTTTCTATGAGCCCTCGACCGCGATTTAGAGGCTTCTTGCTTCTTGTCGAGGGTCTGCTTCTTGGTTTTTGTTTGGTCGATTCCTTTGCCCGAATCAGCCGATATTGTTGGGTCTGCTTGTGCAGTTGCAGACATTGAAAATATTGCAAGTAATGCGAGAATTTTAAGCATGGTTAAGCCTCCTATAGTTTGAGTGTGATTTATCTTTTAGCTTGTCGCTTTTGAATCACTCGCTCTTGATAGATTCGTTCAATCAATGCTCCTTGCTTGTCTGAAAATGTGGTTGTGTCGCCAAATTTTCCGACTCTCTCCAAATTGTCAGCGACATAAGACTTCTCAAAATCAGAAAGCAGAGATTGAGATTCGTTAATTTCATTGAGCTTCTTAACTAAATCGGTATTCATGTTGGAGTTCTCCTAAAGGGTTGTAGCTATTGAAATTGAACAGCTATATTTATTTACTGCTGACCCCGAATGAAAAACCGCATCCCCCGCGAGCCTGTGGCTCGTCCCCCATCCTTGGGGGAATATCAAAATCATGTAATCAAAGCTTCAATTCAAACCCTCTTGCCCTGGCAGAAAGAAAGCTTGAAACCAAATCTTTTAAAAAAATATGAGGGATGAAGACTGAATAGATGATTTACTGAAGGCGTGGACTTTCAGGTTTAGATCCAATCGAGCGCAGCTAACACGATGGAATACCTTCTTGATGGTTATCTGTGAGTCGCCGAAGAGCGACGAATGCCTTTGGGTTTTGTCCGCCCTTTCTGCAAGGGTGGAGGGTTTGGCTTTTGTTTCTTATTTCTTCAAGATTTGAAATCTATCGAGATTAGCCCTGAAAGAAAATTCAACTGGATAAAATACTATAAAGATTAATACACCCGAAAAAGTCGCGAAATTTTCATTCGATTTTGCTAGTTATTTCAAGGTGAAGTTGGAAATGGTGCTTTTGGAAAATCTTTGCTATTCGACGACCAAATCTTTGCGATTCGACGACCAACAAAAAACCGCCGAAGCGGTCTTTTGTTTATTTCCATACGGAAACCATCGTTTCTAGATGGCCTTTTTTATCTCTTTGCTTGGAAAGCTTGTGTTTAAAAGAACCCATTTGTTCTAATTCCACCAATGCCTTTTTAAGCCTATTTCTTTGCCAGTAGATGTCTCCTGCACCTTCTTCAAAAACATGAGCCAAAAGCTTGTCCAATTCAGTTTCCGCTGCACCAAAACGAATCCATGAGGATAAATATAAATGCAAATCTTGCCCGACTGAACTTAACCGAGATCTCATGTTGAGGTCTATTCTTGCAAAAGACCAGTTCTGGTCGATTGATTGAGCTATACGAGGAGCAAGAGTAATTTTGATTCCGTCATTGATTTTAATGTAACTTAAAAATGCCTTTTCACCACCCCATTCGATTTTTTTGTCTTTCTTGTATTCTTCACCTTTTATTGTGGCTTCCGCTAATGATTCCAAATCATTAAAAATAGCCATGATATTGTCGCGACTTGGTTTGCTGTCGCTTGTCTTGGCTAGTGCCGAAAGTGTAGTCACAAGATCACCATTCAAATTGCCTGATTGTTTATACATTTGAATGACTTTTAGTAATGTGCTGACGGCATGAGAATTAATTCGGCTCGGCATTATGAAAGTGAGTTTTGTTGTTCCTTCTACCCGTTCCAATCTCCAACCTCTTTTATTCTTCTCTTTAATTTCGAGTGCAGTAGTCAATCCCGCTAATGCATTTTCCATTTCGAAATGACCGATATTCTTGTCCTGATCATACAATGCGAGCGAGTTAGCATCCGGCTCAACCTTCTTTACTGGCAAAGCTTTCTTTGGCTTCTGCTGTTTCTTCAGCCAAGCTTTTTTGTTCTCTTCTTTTTGAAGTTCGCGACCGTGAGCGACGCCGTTGATATAGCCACCAACTGCCGCATCGGCGATGTCATTCTCTGTAAGTTTCATTTCCATTACCAAACCCTCTTGTTCAACAGCTTTTCAACAACTTCAATATCACTTTTAAATCTCTCAACTCTTATTTTTTCAGCTTCTAATTGCATGACTTCCGGCAAGTTGTGAACGGCGTCGGATAGCTCGAAAATGTAATGTGTTTGTTCCTCACTAAGAATTTTGTTTTGCCTGCTCAACCAGCGAATTCGAGTAAAGGCATTACTCATTGCTTCAAGAGCTCTTTGTTCTGTTTGCTTATCCATGATCAACTCCCTTCACTTCCAAATTCTTCAACAAGATCCCGCAGTGACTGCAAAAACTACCAACATAAAACTTGCTGGAATCTCCTGCCTTTTGAACGATTTTCACCATTGGCAATTCGTCCACCCCACAAGTTTTGCAAGTCGCACTTTTGGCATGCAACTGAACAAACATTAGTGCTTGCTCGTCATCCCTGCGACGACGCACCTCGCGGTAGATGAACCGCCATGAGTCTTTAACCGACTCGTTCTTGAATTTGTCCATGAGCTGAGAGACGGCAATGATTGAGAGTTTCCCGTTCATTTCGCACCCCTCAAGACATTTTTTTTCTGAGGTGGAACAACGACAAGCGACTTCTTGAACTGCTCTACGAAAAAAGCCTCTTTTTCGGCGAGTGTCGCACCTCTCCGGTGCAGTGAAATCAATCCGTCATGAGTGTCTTTAACGAGAATTTGACCTTTTCGGTCTTTAGTCTGGACAGTCATTTTGTTGTCCTGACTGTTGAAAATTTGAGCAGCCGAACTCTTGTCTTTTAAGAACTCAAAAATCGCATTTGCTTCTTTGCCCAGCATTCCCAACATGTTTTCAATTGCCTGAACGGGAAGCTCATAGCTGAAATAACCTCGCTTGACGGCCACTTCTTCGAGCATTTCAATTGACAGCCTTCCAACCTTTCCGTCTGTTTCGCTGTCAATTTTGGTGTATTTGTCGAGCGATTCAGCTCCGCAGGAATGGGTCTGCTCAAAACGAAACTTGCGGACCTCTTTTATATCTCCGGCTTCGATCAAGAAGCGGTCGCCATCTCTTTCGAGTTTGTAAGACTTCTTTCCTCTCGATGCAGCAATTTCCGAATCGGATAAGCCTTTCTCGAAATCCTCAAAGTCATCTGGTGTGAAAGTTGTGGAGCTCATAGCGAACCTCCTTGGGAGAGGCAAGCTGGAATGGCTTTGGTGGCGAGGTGATCGACAACATCGTCGAGCAAAAAGAATCGCTTTCCGTCTTCTTTGAATGACTGAATCGGAGACCAGTCGTAAGAGATTGCGGAATAGAGAGAAGCTTGGTTTAAACCGATTAAACGAGCCGTTTGAGCGACTGTTAGGCGGTCGTCTTTAAGTTGAAGTGTTGCCCTGATTTGGGCTTTGAGGGATTGCTTTAAATGCTCTTGAAGAGACATGACCGACTCCTTGTTAGGAAATCGGTCGGTTCTCCGCGACACAATTTATTTCATAGATTTTCGTCTCTCTGCGACCTCCGAATTTTTATCCTTATCCACACTTGGGCTGTGGGGACATTCGGTTAGGGGCTGGGCTAGGGCCTTTTGCTTTCGCGGGTTTAACTGCTTTACTGAGATTGAGACTGCCCGTACAACTACCGACACTATATAGAACTAAAATAAGTTTGTCAAGCCCAACATGCTGTTTTATAAGGGGAAAAGTGTTCGCCACGATTTACCTATATTTTTCAAGGGAAAAATGAAGATTTCGGAGCGGAAAAAGCACTCTTTGCCTAAAAAATAATTTAGGCGTCTGTCAGGATTTTGGGATTTGGGTCTTGCGGAGGGGTCTTGCTGAAAGTGAACTAAAAATAATAATTCACTTCTTGATTCACTCTTGCTGTAAGTGTTTGATTATTGAAGGTCGTCAGTGCCTCTTCCGGGCACCACGTAATACAGTTAAACAGCCTCGAAATTTAATATTTCGGGGCTTTTTTACGTCCATCTCATCCATCTCTATTTGCATCTTGTCCGCTCTTAAGGGGAATTTTTCAACTGAATGGATTCGAAGCATGAATCGTCGTGTACCCAACGGGAAAATCTCTAGCCGATTCAGGCTCACAGCCGTTGGCAGATAAACAAATGGAAGCTCAAATTTGGCTCCCACTGCTTAAGCCAGCATGATAACAGGAAAGAATGCTGAGAATCCCAGACATGACACTTAACAAGTGATTAAGCGGTGGCCGTTGCTGGCCCATAAACCTCCTAAAATCACCCACCCTTTAGAGTAATTGACTAATCCACTCGGGTAAGATTGAATGATTGCCCCATATTTTTAGTTAAGAGGAAATGACCATGCAAATCCCAAACCGTGACGGAGACGGCTATCTTGTTGATATGAGTGATTGGACACCTGAAATCGGGCGCGCCATGGCTGAAGCAGACGGCTTTGAATTGAATGACAAGAAGTGGGAGCACATCACGAAGGCGCGTGAATATTTTGAGGAATTTGGCTCCGTGCCTCCCATCCGAAAATTTGCTAAGCACATTGAAGAGGATCAAAAAGAATTATTTGATCTATGGATGACAGGACCGATGAAACCCATCACCAAATACGGTGGCATGCCAAAACCAACAGGATGTGTTTAGTAAAACTCGGGCTAACTCGCTTTCGTTATGAGCGCGAAAGCCCAAATCATGCTGATGATTAATCTAAGGCAAGATATCGGCAAAGCCACTATGCCGAGACAATATTCACGTACCACACGCTGGCTAGTGGTCAAGCATCAAGCCAACGGTGTGGTAACAACAAAAAACCGGTGGTGACACTGGCTAATTGGGGCATCAGCCAAATTCCTTGCGGATCACCGATCTATCATTTGACTTGCTTATGCGGCGTTTCGTAGCCATAGCCACGCATGATTTCAAGCACAGCTGGCCGCTTGAGAAAATCAAGAAAGGCTTGTGCAGCCACTTTATCTTTCGCAGCAGTCAGCAACACAGCGCCCTGCCGTAAGGGCTGATGCATCTCTGCCGGAACAAGCCACCATGACCCTGTGCGAACTTTCCCGTCAAGCATGATTTGCGAGAGTGCAACAAAACCAAGCTCTGCATTTTCTGTGGAAACGAACTGATAGGCCTGCGTAATATTTTCGCCCTTCACCAACTTGCGCTGGATCGCATTCCACATGAATAGTTTAGTCAACGTCTCCTGCGCTGCCACACCATAGGGTGCTAGGCGAGGATCAGCGATAGCCAGTTTGCTGAAATTTCCTTGATTCAGCACAGCGGCTTTAGCATCCACAAAATCCTCAGACGCGCTCCACAACACCAATCTTCCGGTGGCATACACAAAGCGCGAATCAGCTTGCGCACTCCCTTCTCGCACCAAACGTTTGGGCAACTCTTCATCTGCGGCAAGAAATACATCAAAAGGTGCGCCACCCTTAATCTGCGTATACAACTTTCCACTCGCCCCTGCATTCATTTGCACGGTATGCCCGCTGTCTTTTTCAAACAAGGCGACAATACGCGTGAGCGGTGCTGAAAAATTAGAAGCGACCGCCACACGCAATTCAGCTGCGTACGCCGCTCCGCTCATCACCCCCAGCAACAGAACAAAAACCAAATCGCTCAATTTGAAATAACGCATGTCCCACTCCAAGCAAAATTTACTGGCAATGATACCAAGATGAGGGAACTCAACTTTTTAGCTTTGCATGCGCAGGGCGGAACACATTGCACTGCGTATCATCCGCTTCAAGATAAGCGCCTTCGATGAGGTCAATGCAATAAGGGACGGCAGGGAATACCGCGTTCAGACAGTCATCAATGGCCGAGGGCTTACCCGGTAGATTGATGATCAGACTCTTACCGCGTACGCCCGCTGTCTGGCGCGACAAGATCGCCGTTGGTACGAACTTAAGTGAGGCGGCACGCATCAATTCGCCGAAACCTGGCATCATCTTCTCGCACACAGCTTCGGTCGCCTCCGGTGTCACGTCTCTCAACGCTGGGCCAGTACCTCCTGTAGTCACAACGAGCGAACATCCCTCTGCATCACATAATTCGATGAGTGTCTGTTCGATCAATGCCTGCTCATCTGGGATCACGCGTGTCACCGCTTCCCACGGACTGGTCAATACTCGCGTGAACCAGTCGCGCATGGCGGGGCCGCCCTTGTCTTCGTATTCGCCGCGACTGGCGCGGTCTGAGATGGTCACAAAACCGATACGTGCTTCCAATTGAAATATCCTTCCCCGTTGGTTTTTATTTTTGTAAGTCAGGCTTCAGCCTGACGCGTGTGTCGAACTAAAGCCAGTCCTGAGCTTGTCGAAGCGATCCGACCTACATTACTCCTTGAAATCCGCTGAATCTTGGAATGCTGTGCCATCCAACAGTTGCACCAGCACGTGCTCCCCAGCGGCCAATCCCTGACTAGCAGAAGGCACGACCATCAATCCGTCCGCCTTGGCCATCGACGGCAAGATCGCGCTACCTTGCGAACCAGTCGAAGTCGCCGCATAGCCGCCCTCCTCACTGCTCAGCGTCACGCGCACGAATTCAGTACGTGATTTTTTGTGCTTCACATCGTGCGTCAGTCGCGCTACCACCGTGCGTCGATGCAAGCGTGAGCAACCCATCATGCGACGTAATGCCGGCACCACGAATTGCTCGAAGCACACCATGCTCGACACTGGATTCCCCGGCAAACCAAAAACGAAAGTCTTATCAGTCGAACCGAAAGCCATCGGATGCCCCGGCTTCATCTCCACGCGCCAAAATTTCATCTGTACACCTAATGCTTCCAGCGTTGGCCGCACATAGTCATGCACCCCCACCGAGGTGCCGCCCGAGACTAGCAACACGTCGTACTGCAAACCTGTTTGCAGATGACGGCGCAACTCATCCGGATCGTCGCGCGCGATGCCCAATAGGACAGGTTGTATCCCCAACGCCTGCACCTGCGCCATCAGGGCATAGCTATTCGCATCCGGGATCTTGTTCGCATCGAAGGCATCATGCAGTCCTTCCAACTCATCGCCCGTAGAAAGAATGGCCACGCGCGGCTGCCGATACACCTTGATGTTGGCCGCTTTCACCATCGCTAACATGCCGACCACCCCAGGCACGATCTCGGTTCCGGCAGTCAGCACCACCTCACCGTCACGCATGCTCTCGCCGCGATAGCGAATATCGTTGCCAAGCTTAACGCTGCAATTGATCTGCACACGCCCATCAGACACGACTTGCGTATCCTCGACACGCAACACCGCATCTGCCCCTTGCGGCAACGGTGCGCCCGTCATGATGCGTGCACACTGGCCCGCCTGCACCGTCTTGCTGGGCATATCCCCCGCCTTGATGTCTTCGATCACTTCCAAGGTCACTGGCGCGTTCACCACATCTGCACTGCGCAACGCATAACCATCCATCGCCGACACATCGTAGGGAGGCTGGTCGCGATTGGCGCATATATCCTCACCCAACACGCGCCCAAGTGACTGCGCCAACACCACGCTCTCCACCCCCATCGTTGCAACCGCGTCGATGATGATCTGTTGCGCTTCACTCACCTTCAGATGTTCCATTGATTTACCGCTCCTCAATCCATTTCAAATGTATTTATAGGTCGGGATTTATCCCGACGCTGGGCTGTCAGGCTGAAGCCTGACCTACAATTTCTGCATTGCCGATGCCACTTCTTCCGGCGTATCCAGATCGACGAAGCTGCGCGACTGCGAACCCGCGATCTGCAACTCATCCTCACTGACATAACGCACCTGCAACTTGTCCAGCAACTCGCGCAAACTATGCTTACCGTCACCGTTCAAACACTCGAGTACAGCGCCTAAACAACCCGCCGAATAAAATGCCGCAAGGGGTTGTGGATAGCCCTTCACCATCGGCACAACAGCTTGATAGCCCTCTCTGAATTGACCCAATCGTTGGATCACTGCTTGCTCGATGAAAGGCATATCACACGCCACCGCGAAAACCCAAGGGGTCTGTACATTTTGCAACCCTGCCGCCAATCCAGCTAACGGTCCTCGATGTTTGGGATCATCGAAAACTTGTGACAACGTAATCTCTTCACGTGATTGACGAACACTGATAATGACCGCGCTGAATAGAGGCAGCACGACGCTGATAACGTGTTGCAGCAAACTTTGCTCGCCCAATTTCAGGCTCGCCTTATCCTGCCCCATGCGACGAGAATCGCCGCCTGTAAGGATAACAGCCGTGCAATCAGCAATCATGCGCGATTAAGGATGAAGCGAGCGATACCCGCGAAATCATCTAGCGCAAAATGTGCCAACTGCGGATACACCTCATCCATATCGGTGACGATAGCAATCAAACCATCTTCAACAGTGCATCGCGCAGACTTATTACATTCACGACGTAACACTTCAATTTTTGCACCGGGTGCATGAGAAAAACCTTCTGCCAGAACCACATCCGCCTCACCCAAAAAGCGCCGTGCCAATTGTTCAGGTTCGCGCTCCACCGTTACATCCGCCACCAGTTGCAAGGCATCCCGCGTCAACAACATACTCAACGCCGCCCCCGCTTCCTTATGCCGATAACTATCCTTACCCGGCGTATCAAGCTCCACCTTGTGATGTGCATGTTTGATCGTAGCAACACGCAAGCCCTGCTGCGACAGTTCACGAATGAGAGACACCATCAAGGTAGTCTTGCCACAACCAGAATGACCGACGATAGAAATGAGTTTCATTGCTTGATTATTTGTAATTAGATTTGTTATTGAAATTGGATTCGATGTGTCCGGCAGCTATTAACCCTAAGCGGTCATTGCCAAAGCTAACCCCTTTAGTTTTGGCACAGAAATGAGTATTGATTACTGACTACGAATGTTTTCCCAGTTGATCATATGTATTCTGGTGTTGTATCCACATGAAATATCCACTATGGAACGCGCAGTAATTTTGTAATTCCCTCGTGACCAAACATAGTTTTTAGGTTGCTTCGGATACATGGTGTAGGCTATGGCTACACCAACTGCACCTCCAACACCCCCCGTTGACAAGCTCATAGGTACTACTATCAAAGGGACTTGTATCCATTCTGTCCGTATTTCTTCTGGCTGGCCTAGCTGGGCAACCACTTCATTGATATCTGTGCAGTGGCCGAGAAACGTACTACCACGTTCATAAATGGAAATTTCAGGATAAGAAGCTTTCAGCTCATTAATTGGTCGTACGAAGTCACTCTCATGCGAAGGAAGTGGCCCCATGGTTCGGGTGGTAGCGCATCCACACAATGTGAGCAAACTGAATACTGCAAAATATTTTGAAAGCAAGGCTGCGTTCTTCCTAGAAATGAATTGAACAGATGGCTGCTGCTGGCCGATTGTAGCCAACCCAACTTGCGAGTCAGCAATGCTCCCCGCCCTAGCACTAGCTGTTTCCCTTACGACAATAACAATAGACAAACTGCTGAACAGTGCCTGAAGGAGTGTGGTGCGCTTCACTTTCATGTTCGACCAATAGAAAGGCTTCGCCAAATTCCGCATGCAGGGATTCGGGTTTATATCGCACCACCGGTAGGCCACTGCATTTTTCTGGGCCATCTTCACCGAAGGTAGCAATGATGACATGACCGCCGGGGCGTACTGCACGCATGACTCTCTCTACGTAAGCATTACGATCATCGGGATCAGTCAAAAAATGGAATACCGCACGGTCATGCCAGATGTCGAAACGATGGCTAGGAAACTCAGCTCGCGTAATGTCACTCTCCATCCAATGTACCGCACCCGCAAATTCTCCTAAACGCTGCTGGGCTACCAACAATGCCGCCGCTGACAAATCAAGCACACTTACGTCGGTATAACCCTCCGCCATCAACTCATCCACGAGTACCGACGCACCACCACCCACATCAATAATGGCCGCATCTTTGCCTAACCTTGTTCGATGAATCAATCTCATCGACTGATCGGCATGTTCCTGAAACCAGCTAACCGTATCAGAAGGCTTGCTAGCGTAGACCTGTTCCCAATGCTGCTTAAGATTCATAACTCCCCCTTAATCGACATCAGAATAATCTAACGTCATGATTGTTGGCGCGCGGTCTATTCGGTAAAGCACGAGCAGTAATGCGATGGTTGATACAAACATGAAGTGTGGGCCGAACAACCAAAACACCAAAGGAACGATGAAGTAATAAGCGCGCATACCAATGCTATAAAACTTTCCCGCTCGATTGAGATGGGTGACCACATGGGCTGGCGTGATCATTTTGTGTTTGAGTTCGATGGGTACGTTGATCATGTACCCCACGTGATTAAACACTCGGATCGACATTGAGAAACTGAAGAAGGCAACAAACATATCCATCAACAGGCAGATGAGTTTCACTAACCAAAGCTCGGAAGATTGAGTGTTGACGACATTCAGCGCATGCCATGTGGTCTCCATCTTACTGCCCTCGCTGAGAGTCAATATCCCGATGATCATGAGAACCGAGGTGGATGCTAGAAAGGTAGCCGCCATCGTGGAATTTCGTAATGTTTGAACAGCGAGAATGTCTTTTTTCTCACGCATGATGGTTTCAACCCATGCCGTTCTCGCAATCATATTCACAGCCTGCACGGTATAGGTTCTATCACGCTTCACTTTGCTACGCAGGTACAAGTGATACGCAATGATCAGCGCGACACTCGCAACAAAGCTAATCGCATCGTACGCATAAACTGGAAACTCAAAGTTCATCACTTCAATCCCTATGATATTCAATCAAGCGTACGTATCTAAATGCCGCGCGTTCATAACAAGCCGCATCCCCTGCTCTATGGATGCGGCGTTACCCATGCATCCCCCTGCGGCGTGATCTCTTTCTTCCAGATCGGCACGCGCTGTTTGAGTTCGTCGATCATCCAGCGACAGGCATCGAAAGCAGCAGCGCGGTGTTCGGCACCTGCTGCGATGAAGACGATGTTGTCTCCTGCTTTGACGGTGGTGACGCGATGTACGATGCGCGCATCTAACAATCCGAATCTGGTGATAGCTTCCTCGCGTAGCGTGCGCATCTCGGAGAGCGCCATGCTGCCGTAGGCTTCGAAACTGATCTCGCTGACGCTATGCCCTGCGGAGAAGTCGCGCGCGCAACCAAGGAAGGTGGCGATGCCGCCCATGCGTGAGGAACTAGCCTTGAGTGCGGAGATTTCTTCGTCTTGCGAAAAATCTTCCTGCTGGATACGGACGGGGGCGTTCATTTAATCCCTTGTCATTTCGGTACGATAACGTAGGTCGGGCTTCAGCCCGACATGTCTGTCTGAAGACCGACCTAGCATGATGAGTTTCACAATCTTCTTCACCTCATCCCCCCGAGAACTTCGCCATCAAGGCGATCTCGTCGTCATCATTTAATGCGATCTGAGCATCCCGCACCTGCTGCTGATTGACGGCCATGAAGCTGACGATACTGAGAGCACCCGGATATCGCAGATCGATGTCGTGCGTCACGCCGTGCAAGGTCATGCCATCGGTGAAATCCAACAGCATCTCGCGCTGGCCTATCTTTTCTGCGACGGGGCCGAAGAATAAAACTTTGATCATTTCTTATTCCGCCGTTGCTTTGCAACGCTCCCTTCGATACGCCCGCTGCGCGTGCTACTCAGGGCGAACGGTTCGGATATTAAACTCGAAGCCTTCATCGCTGCTCTCCGCGCTTCCACACGCCGCTCTTGCCGCCGCGTTTTTCTTCCAGTTGTACGTTCTCGATGCGCATTCCTCGGTCTATCGCTTTGCACATGTCGTAGATGGTGAGCAGTGCCACGTTGGCTGCACACAAGGCTTCCATCTCCACGCCGGTTTGTCCGACGCAAGTCGCAGTGACCACCGCCTTGATGCCCACACAACCTTCTGCATCAGGTTCGACGATCTCGCTGAACACCACGTCCACCCCGCTCAAGGCGATGGAGTGACACATGGGGATGATATCGGGGGTGTGCTTGGCGGCCATCACCGCGCCCACATCGGCCACCGTCAACACATCACCCTTGGCGATGCCACCGGCGCGGATACGCTCCAAGGTAGTCAGTTGCATACGCAGGATACCGCTGGCAATAGCGACGCGTTGGGTAGTGGATTTCTCAGAAACGTCCACCATGCGTGCACGCCCCGATTCGGAAAAGTGGGTTAGGTCAGACAAGGTTCAACCTCCGGTCATCGACATCACGCGGATGAGTTTGCCGGGTTGCTCGCGGAACTCGTGGCGCTCCGGCTTCAGTTCGATGGCACTACGAATCGCCGCATCCAGTTCGTCATCACTGATACCGTCGCGCAACAAAGGGCGCAATGCGAATTGGTTCTCTTGTCCTAGGCAAAGATAGAGCGTGCCATCGACCGACAAACGTACGCGATTGCAGGTCTCGCAGAAGTGTTGTGACATCGGTGTGATGAAACCGATGCTACCAGCCCCATCAGGTGACACCAGATAACGTGCGGGCCCCCCGCCACGAACCAGACCATCTACCAGACCGAAACGCGCTTGCAGACGCAGACGGATAGGTTGCAGATCGACATAGCCAGAATTGCGTCCAGTCTCTCCCATCGGCATGGTCTCGATCAGACGCAACACAAAACCGTGGCGGAAACAGTATTCCGCCATCGTTTCGATCTCATCCTCGTTCACGCCAGCCATCACCACCATGTTGATCTTGATCGGCTCGAAGCCACACGCCTTCGCCACCAGCAATCCATCCAATATCTGCGCCAACGCGTCACGTCGCGTGATGCTGTGTAATCGTTCCGCACAAAGAGAATCGAGACTCACATTGAGTCGGGTGATACCCGACTTTTTAAGTGCTGCCGCATGACGCGCCAACTGCGTACCGTTGGTGCTGAGTGACATATCCGTCACCCCCTCCAGAGATGACAGGCGCACCGCCAATCCGCTCAAGTCTCGGCGCAACAAAGGCTCTCCCCCTGTGATGCGGAAACGCGAAGTGCCCATGCGCGCAAAAGAGGCGACGACACGCTCGATCTCGTCGAAGGTCAACCAATCTTCTGGCTCTTCGTAATCGCTGAACCCCTGCGGCATGCAATAGCTGCAACGCATGTCGCAACGGTCTGTGACCGACAACCGGAGGTAGTCGATACGGCGACCGAAGCGATCCTGCAAGGGCGAGAACTGCGTCATCGTTTAGGTGTTCTGCACCACGATCTTGGGGAAGACCGCGCTGTGGTCTTGCGCCATGTCGGCGATCTTCACCGCCACGCGACGCGCGATCTGTTTATAGACTTTGGTGAGATTGCTGTCCGGTGCGGCCACCACGGTCGGTGTGCCTGAGTCGGACTGTTCGCGGATGCGGATGTCCAGCGGCAATCCGCCCAAGAACTCCACGCTGTAATCGGCACACATCTTCTCGCCACCACCCGCACCGAAGATATGCTCTTCATGACCACAGTTGGAACAGATATGGGTACTCATGTTCTCGACGATACCGATGATCTTCACATCCACCTTCTCAAACATCTTGAGGCCCTTGCGCGCATCCATCAGCGCGATGTCTTGTGGGGTGGTGACGATGATCGAGCCAGTGACGGGCACGGTCTGCGCGAGTGACAATTGGATGTCGCCGGTGCCGGGTGGCAAGTCCACCACCAGATAGTCGAGGTTGTCCCACTTGGTCTGGCGCAATAGTTGGTCCAACGCTTGCGTCGCCATCGGGCCGCGCCAGATCATCGGCGTGTCAGCATCGATCAGGAATCCGATAGACATGACTTGCAAGCCATGGTTAGTCATCGGGTTCATCATCTTTCCGTCTGGAGAGTCGGGATTGCCGCTGATACCCAACATGGTGGGTTGTGAGGGGCCGTAGATGTCCGCATCCATGATGCCGACGCGCGCGCCTTCAGCAGCCAGTGCCAGTGCCAGATTGACCGCCGTGGTGCTCTTGCCTACACCACCCTTGCCACTGGCGACCGCGATGATGTTCTTCACACCGTCCACCAGTTTTACGCCGCGCTGCACCGCATGCGGCACAACCTTGCTGCTCACATTAGCCTTGACGCTAGTCACACCGGGTAGCGTAGTCTTGAGATGGTTCTCGACCAAGGTCTGTATCTCCGCCCACACGCTCTTGGCGGGATAACCCAGCAGGATGTCTAAGGTCACATCGCTGCCACTCACTTTGACGTTCTTCACCGATTTGCCGCTGACGAAATCCTTCTTCGTATTCGGATCGATCAGATTCTTCAACGCGCTCTGTACATCTGCCTCATTCACACTCATCGCTAACCCCACATTGGTTGATCAATATTTATTCATTGCTCAGCGCTTCGTCTCGCGACTGGCGTTGGCCGCTGCCATTCTTGCTAGATAGTCTTGCCACAATTCGGACTGGCGACTTCCTAATCCGTGCAGATATTCCCACGAATAAATTCCGCTGTCATGTCCGTCATCAAAGGTGATCTGTAGCGCATAGCTGCCGGCAGGCGCGACGTCTTTGATACGCACATCCTGCTTACCTACTTGCAACACCTCTTCGCCGGGAAAGTGCCCTGTGACATCGGCGGAAGGCGAATATACCCGCAGATACTCATAAGGGAAACTGAACGTCTGCCCATCATTAAAACCAATCTCTAATAAGCGCGATTCCTGATGCAGCGTGATCCCTGTTGCTTGGAACGACATCGTCTTCATATCCCTTCTATCTTCTGTAACGGTAGTGCATCTTGGCTGCCAGCACGACCTCTTGGAATGGTAACTGCTCCAACTCTCCGAACGACTGTTGCGCCGCATCCAACAGTTGGGCCACATCACTCACTTCGACCTTCCCGTCCACCACATACTGCAAGCCGATCAGGCCGCCGCATTGCAATCGCATCTCTTGCGCATGCGGCAACGGATCGTCGATGTGCGTCACACCCAATGCAAAAGTGAAGTTGGAACGAAGCAGACCATACAAGGAGATGCATCGCGACCTATGCATCGCATCCTGACATAACACGACTTCACGTTCTGCCAGATTGTGCTTCTCTACTTGGGAACAATACACACATTTTGTGAGTACGGTTTTTTCAAATGCACAGCTGCGATCCGACCATGAGCCGCGCATCGACTTGTATGCAGATTCATCCATCGCAGGGTGTCAGTCATCCCCTAATTCAGGCTGGCGCTCACGCACCTGATTGAGCAGATCTTCCGCATGTAACTCATTGTCCGCATGGATCATCTTGATAAGCGCCGTCGAACCTTTGGCGACTTCTTCGGTGCGTAAGGACTTCACCCTGTCAGAAGCAGCACGATAAGTATCGTGCTGCTCGATCTTCTCCAACATCTTGATAGGCTGCATTTTGATTCGATAGATGAAATAGGCCATGCGTCTTGTACCCTTTATGCCAGATGCTTCATTTGCGACTACCTCATCCCCGCCCCCTTGCAGGGGGGGAAGGAACTGGTTCAGCGCATATGGATGCTCTTGGCTAAATTAACTGCGTTTCAAAAAAGTGATGACGTTGGCGTTAGGGGCGTTCTTGCTTGCGCAACTGCCCTCGCCCAATCCTGCGAGCTGTTCGGCCTCGTGTAACAGGTTGACGACATCGACGTAATGTTTCTGCTTCACCATCATCAGCGCAGTGAAGCCGCCTTCGTTCTTGGCCAGCACATCCGCACCTGAACGGATCAACAGATCGACGATGTCTGTCTCGCCATAGCCAGCCGCCAACATCAATGGACGCACTGCATAGCCGATGGTCGCCTCAAGGTTCGCGCCTGCTTCGATCAGCACTTGCACGACATCTAGGAAACCGTGTTTCAGCTCTTGGCTATACACCGCTCGCGCCAAAGGCGTCCAACCGGACTCATCCAATGCATTGACATCCGCCCCAGCCGACAACAGCTGTTGCACCGTCTTTGCATCACCACGATTCACTGCTTCGAATAATGCTGCGCTCATAGTCACCCTCTCCAATCGATTACTTTTGTACTGTCTTCTGCAATGCCTCGCGGATCGCTTCCGGCGTCTTCATGATGTTCATAAAGCTGTTCTTACCCATCATGGAAAGATCAGGGAAGTCGATGGCGATACGGAAACGTGCGTACAAGGCATACACCTTGTTGCCAGAGACCAGCACTTCGTAAGGTAGATGCGCAGTGGATTTGACATCACGGAAGTCGATCTCGGACATGATGAAGCGGTCGTCCATATATTTCGCGCCATCGCTGCCCTTCATGCCGACGCCGAACACACTCTCTTTTTTACCCGTCACATCCACGCGATACACCTTCGACACACCGTTCTTGTTGTTTGCCAGCTTGGCATCCACAGCTTGTACTGCTTCTTCGTAGCTGCCGTATTCGGCCAACAGGCTAGGTTCATCAAAATATTCCATACCGATGGTGTAGTGGTATTTACGTGCTTGCTTCGCGGTCATGCCCTGTGCTCCGAACTCTTCCATTCTGCCCAGTGCCTTTTCCAACGTTGCCGATACGTTGGCGAGATCGCCCTTCATGCGATACACATGCGACATATAGACTGGGTTGGTATAACTAACCTGAACCTCTTTTCCAGCCTCGGTGACCGACACGCGCTGTATCGCGCCATATCCGCCGAACTCAGAAGATGCTGCATTACGTTTCAGTTCGTCGTTAGTAATGACCATGATGTGTGCACCAGAATAAGGTGCATATTCGCCAGCGATGGTGAATCCAGCACCCGCCAGTGACGCTTTGACTTGCGCAACTTTTTCAGCAACCGTCCCTGTGTTTTTCGAACCCAGAATGAATGGTTTCAACAACCCATCCGCCGCCATCGTCAAGGTGGTAGACAACATCAATACTGCGGACAGCAAAAAATTATTGAATCTCATCACGCTTCTCCCGGGTTGGTTTATTTCACTGCTTCGACAAAGACGCGAGACTTAGGCAACCCCAAGCTCGCAAAGAATTGTTCAGCCACAACAACAGCGGATTCAGGGCCTGCCAAATAGATATCGCCCTGCATCCATTCAGGATGTTGTGCGACCTTCCCTTTGAAAAATTGCAACAGCGATGCCTCACGCTTCGTATTCATTACACGCAGATCAAAATCCATCGTCTGCTCCGCGTAATGAAAATTATCCAGTGCATCACCCCACGCACGCCCTACATTGGGTAGATATAACTGCCCTTTATCGGATGCGATCCAGCATAGATTGATGTTGCTGACCGCCAATGACATGGCATGTTCGACCAAACTCTTGATGGGCGCAAAGCCACCATCGAACGCAAAGAAATACAAAGGGCGATCCGACTTTTCATGCAAGATAAACTCCCCCTGCGGCCCTGTTACTTCCACGGCTTCACCTGACTTCATCTTCTCGAAAACATGATCCGAAAATAGATTCCCAGGCTGACGGCGTACATGGAACAACAAGTTTCGATCATCACAAGGACAGCTCGCAATAGACAGTTCGGTATCGAAAGACTGCGCCACACGCAAGGACACACGTTGGCCGGCAAGAAAACGTAGGCGCTGACTGCGTGGAGTTTGCAGATGTACCAGCATCACTTCATCGCTCAACAGCGCCTTCGTTTTCACACTCGCCGTAATCTGTTGGTAGGGTATTTCCTGCACACTGCCTGTAATCGCGGCTTCCAATGTGATATCACTGACTGCGGTATTGCTGCACATCAGTACGGTGCCCTGCTCTTTTTCTGCTTCGCTCAGCGGGAAGTCGTGGTGGCGTATCTTTTTCACCTGCCCAGATAACACACGGCCTTTACACAAACCACAGTTACCCCCACTGCAACCATAGTTGAGCGAGATCCCTGCACGCATAGCCGCTTCCAACAAAGTATCTTGCCCTTCGACCAAAAAATCCTGTTGGCTAGGTAGCAAAGTTACTTGAGCGGTCATCACACTCAAGATACCGTCTTTAATGGCCAAGGGATTACTGAAACCGGGTTCCATCGCTGAAGCTACTTCTTGCTTGATCCAACATTTCAGGCTCTCCATCTTGGTTTTTGATTCGCCATGACACTGGCCTTCTAGCTCGCCCAATTTGTCCCACAACTTACTTAGCAATAAATTGAATTGCTTGAGCTGCGACTGACTTTGCGCCAAGGTTTTGCTCAACTCGGTAATACGCGCAGCAAGCACTTCGGCATCTGGTAATGCGCGTTCGAAAACTCGCTTGCCGAACGCGCGCTCTTTGATTTGCGCAATCCGAGCAAACTCTCTCGTGTCTTCTAACTGCGCGCTGGGATAATTCAACATCAAATCGGCGACAGCAACCTTGCCGTCAAAGGAGTTCATCTCGCCGTTTTGAATCTTTTTTTGCAAGTCAGAACGGCTTACGCCGACCAATCTTGCGGCACGATTCAGACTCAATAAGTCATCCATGATGTGCCCTTGATGCGTGACGGTTAAAAAACGACAGCCCTATCCTTGAGGGTGGAACCAAGCCAGTTTCTCTCGCAGGCTCACCACGCCACCAACAATGATGAGTGTCGGTGCTTGCGGTTTTTCACGCTCGGCGATACCGGGTAAGGTTGCCAACGTACCGGTGAACACACGCTGGTTGGGTGTCGTACCCTGCTGCACGATGGCGATGGGGGTGGTGCTAGGCAAGCCATGCTCGACCAGCTTGCCGCATAAGATGTCTAGACCGTGCAAACCCATATACACAACGACGGTTTGTTTGGGGCGTGCGAGCTGCTCCCAATCCAAATTCATGGTCCCGTCTTTCAGATGTCCAGTGACGAACACACAAGATTGCGCATAGTCACGATGCGTCAGTGGAATACCCGCATAAGAAGCGACTCCCGATGCAGCAGTGATACCCGGCACCACTTGGAAAGGAATACCTTCCGCCGCCAACGTTTCGATCTCTTCACCACCACGTCCAAAGATGAACGGGTCACCGCCTTTGAGGCGCAATACTCGCTTGCCTTCTTTAGCCAGACGTACCAGCAAGAGATTGATCTCCTCCTGTGGCAAAGCATGGTCGGCACGTCGTTTGCCAACATAGATACGCTCTGCATCGCGCCGTGTCATATCGACGATAGGCTGCGATACCAAAGCGTCGTACACCACCACATCGGCTTTTTGCATCAAACGCAAAGCACGGAAGGTGAGTAGATCAGGATCACCGGGACCCGCACCCACCAGATACACCTCGCCGCGCACAATGTTGTCTTCATTCGCCAACATCTGTTGCAGCATGGCTTCGGCACTGCTCTCGTCACCGGTCAGCACTTTCTCTGCGACCACGCCATCCAGCGCGTTCTCCCAGAAGATACGGCGCTTGGCTGGGTTGGTAACTTTGGTTTTGACCAATTCGCGGAAGCGTTCCGCAAAAGCTGCGAGACGACTGTAGTTTTGCGGAATGACTGTCTCTAGTTTGCCGCGCATCATGCGTGTCAATACGGGCGAAGCACCACCACTGGAGAACGCCACCATCAAGGGTGATCGATCCATTATGGCCGGCATGATGAAGCTGCACAGTTCAGGATCATCCACTACGTTCACTGGGATGTTTCGAGCTTGCGCCAGCTCGGAGACTTGTTTGTTCACTTCACGATCATTGGTCGCAGCAATGATGAGGCTCACACCATCCAGATGCTTCGCTTCAAAACGTTCAAAGATACTTTCAACGTTTGTTTTAACTTTCAACTCATCGTCAATCTGTGGCGCAACCACACGCACCTTCGCGCCCGCATCCAACAGCACGCCCGCTTTGCGCGCACCAACGGAACCGCCCCCCACTACGAGGCAGCGTTTGTTTTTTACATTGGCAAATATCGGTAAGAAATCCATTTTGGGCTCATCTCGGTTGTATTAATCGTAGGTCGGGTTTTAACCCGACTGCTTGCTGTCAGGCAAAAGCCTGACCTACAAAACCCATAAAACTTTCTCGCTGCATGTAGGTTGGGTTTTAACCCAACCATTTGCTGTCAGGCTGCTGCCTGACCCACACCAATTAGCCCTGCACCGCCTTCAAGATCAATGGCACCAAGGCTTCTGGCAACTTAATCTTGCCAGCCAGTGCGAATTGGTGAGCGCTGTCCGACATCTTGTCCCATGTCTTTTTGATGATGACAATCCACTTTGCTTCGTCGTAATCTGGCTTTTGCGAAGCGAAATGCAGCATGTAATGTTCGATAAATGTCAGATCGACCACGTCTTCCATTAGCTGTGTCTCTGGATTCGTCTTCAATTCCTTCTTGCCGACGACAGTCTTCACGCGATTGATCATCTCGTCGTCGTAACCGACTTGCTTCATCAGTGCGCCAGCGGTCTCGGCATGGAACTTGTAAAGGTTGGTGCGCCACAACATGTAACCTTTTTTGTCCATTGGGTAGTCGCTACGCGGACTTTTCCAGCGCTGGATGTGTTGGGCACGGCAGGCCAGCTTCACAGCCTCTGATGCGTCTGGTGCAAAACGCTCCTGCATCTCAGTCATACGCTGTGCGTATAGCAGCTCCTTTGGAAATTCACGACCTTCGGACATCTCCTTGTTCGGATCTTGTGCATTGGCTTGGTCGAATGCTGCGATAGCAGCTTGATATAGGCTTGTGTTCATCATGCTTTCTCTTTGATTAGGGTTAATGATTGCAGTTTGCAGCGACGCACAAAAGCAACGAAACGGGATGCCCAATAGCAACTACCGATAGTGCGTAGATGCGTGTAGGAAGCCAGTAGATTATGGATGATCAGACCGTCTCGCTCGCCGTCGATGCCGAAGCCGCGCTCCACATGGTAAGCGAAGCGCATGTCGGCAGGAAGATTCTCTAGGCTCGAATAATGGAACTCGTGAGCTTTGATCTGGCGTGCAGGAACATCTGGGCGCGGCCAAGGATGTTCGGCATCCTCGCGCAGATGCACATAGCCGCGACCGATGGGTTTGGCATGCATCTTCACATCGCCGGGGATCGCACCGACCATCTCAAAACTACGCCCTTGATAATCGATGCGACGCGAGAGATACATCAACCCACCGCATTCGGCGTAGGCAGGCATGCCGCTCTCGATGGCTTGTTTGATCTCGTTGCGCAATGTGGTGTTGGCTTCCAACTCGACCGCACATGCCTCGGGAAAACCGCCGCCGATATACAGCGCGTCGACCTCTGGCAGATGACCATCGTTGAGGGTATCGAACGGGACCAACTCTGCGCCTGCAGCCTGCAAAGCATCCAGATCATCTGCGTAATAGAACCCGAAAGCACGGTCACGCGCGACACCGACACGCACCTTGTCACCCGCAGTGATGGCACGTACTTCCGCAAGGTGGGGAACAGAGAGTGGTTGCTTTTGCGTTATTGCAAGCAAGCTATCCAGATCGACCTGTTCAGCGATGGCTTCGCCGATCTGTTTGATCTTTGCAGTGGCCACGATGGATTCGTTGCTAGGCATCAATCCCAGATGACGCTCGATGATGGAGAGCCGCTCATCATGTTGGATGGCGCCGATCACGGGAACATCGGTGTAATGTTCGATGACTTGTCTTAGCTTGGATTCGTGGCGCTTGCCACCAAGGTTGTTGAGGATCACGCCGGCGATGCGAATATCTTTATCGAATGCCTGATATCCCAAGATCAGCGGCGCGATACCACGTGTCATGCCACGCGCGTCGATGACCAACACCACGGGCAAGTCCAGCAATTTGGCAAGTGCGGCATTGCTGTTGCTGCCATCCAGCGCAAGGCCGTCATACAAGCCTTTGTTACCTTCCACCAGATTGATTTCTGACTCATGGCGCGCAAAGGTCGACACGACATCGTCATTCTCCATCAGGTAAAGGTCTAGGTTACGGCAAGGATGCCCCGCAGCCTGTGACAGCCACATCGGATCGATATAGTCAGGGCCTTTTTTGAACGGCTGAACCGCATGGCCGCGCGCTGCCAACGCAGCGCACAGACCGATGCTGACCATGGTTTTTCCAGAGGATTTGTGTGCTGCCGAAATCAGCATACGGTTCATGGCAGCGTCCCTACGATCTTAATCAGCGATGTACGGCTTATCTTGCGGCATGAAATTCAGCACGCGAACGCTCACGGTCGTGATCATGAAGGCAACGGCTAGACCGCCGAAACCTAGCAAGAACTCATACAGCGAAGGCTGGTATTGCGCAATTTTCCCATCTCCGAAAGTGCTACTGACTTCGTAGCCGGGGAAGATGTTGAGTGGATAAGCCTGACCACCAATGATGAACACATACAACAGCGAGAATGCGCCGATGATGATCATCATAGAAGCCGCCATCACACATTTACTTTTACCCAAGCCTGGCATGTAAATCAAAAATAGCGGAATCACATTACCCAAGAGCACATATCCCCACCAGAATAAGCTTGGATACACGCCGCCATCCTTCAAGATGAACCGTTCAAAACCAATCTGATGAGAAAAATACAAGTTAGTTAGATGGTACGTGGCAACCATGTACAAAGAACCGATGACGAAGATTCCCAGAAGATTTTTCTTACGTTGCAAGATTGCTGGATCGAGCCACTTCTCATTCCACGCATAGATTGAAGTCTGTACCACATGAAACACAGCCAATCCCCAAGCGAACGAAAGTACGATGAACATAGGAGGCAACATAGCCGAACCATAAGCTTGGCGTGCGGGCAAAAAAGCGAAAATCAAACCCGTTCCCGTCGTCAGAATGAAGCGCCATGCAAACACCGCAATCCCCGCAGTCTTGGAATAGGGATTCATCCGTTGCTCCATCATGGTCCACAGATAAACGATGACCAAGGAGAACATGCCTGAATACAGCACCACGTTCCATGCGAATAGGGAGGTCGGGTTGAAATTCGTCGCGGCGACGATGATGCGATCAGGCCTGCCAAGATCCAACATCAACACCGTCAATCCCCCAGCCAACATTGCGATTGAGAGAAGACTCGCCAATGGTGCGCGCGCTTTATAAATAATCTTTCCAAAAACAGAGCCAATGGATGCTACGTTCAACACACCAGAAGCAGACACAATCATGAATATGGCAAACACATGAGGTATGCCCCACACGATCTGATTATTCATGCCTGTAATGATATGGCCTTGGTGCTCCATCATATGCACTGCATAAAAACCAAACAGCATAACGAGGGCACCTGCTGCAAGCAGCACCCAGTACAAACGGTTTTTGATATACATCGTTGGGTGATCGCTCATTTATAGCCCCTGAAAACGAATGCCTGTATTAAGGCCTAAGTCAGCACGAAGCTGAATAGAAGCGACCTCATGAATCTTTTTGCTGATCTCGCTATTCGGATCATTCAAATCACCGAACAAAATAGCCTTATTCGTGCAGGCCTCAGCACAGGCTGGCTGCCCACCTTGATCGATACGATGTACGCATAAAGTACAACTTTCAACCGTACCTTTACCGCGTGGTACATCTGGATTTTGATCACTCAATGGCTCGTGAACAAAAGAACGCGCTTTGTACGGACAAGCCATCATGCAATAGCGGCAACCGATGCAACGGTGTTTATCCACCAACACAATGCCATCGACACGTTTAAATGAAGCACCAGTTGGGCAAACATCGACACAAGGGGGATGTTCACAATGCTGGCACATCATCGGCAACGAGACTTCACGCCCGGTACTGACATCTTTGATCTCGATCTTGCGAATCCATTGAGAGTCCGTCGGTGCAGTCCCGCCAGACAATCCATTTTCTTTATTACATGCGCTCACACAATCATTACAACCCGGCTTACATGACTCAGCATCGATGAGCATGCCCCAGCGCACTTTCCCTACCGCATTCGGATTGCCGTGAGCGACATCGAACAACAACATGCCCGGTGCAACACTCACCATTGCCGCCCCAGCAGCGGTCTTCAAAAAGTTTCTACGTTGCAGATTGATATCGCTCATTTCGCATTCCTCTGCTGCAACCATGCACTCTTCCGCTTTCCTGAATGACATTCGAAACAGTCGATCTTCACTGCCTCATAGCGATGGCAGCCCACACAGAAGCTGTCCTCACGAGCAATCACGCTGTCATCCTTTAAACTCGCATGACACTCGATACAGTTCTTAAGACTGTTTTCACCTCGAATTCCCTTGCGCACAGTCTCATCACGCTGGTGCTTGAGCATGTGCATATGATTCTTGCGCATCCACTGCGTATCTTTGACGCACTGCCCCCCCTTACCCATATCGAGCTTTGGCACAGCCGACTCCCCTGCCCACGAAGTAACAGATAAGCAAAGAGACAACAGCAGGGATACGAGGATCTTCATCAGTCACCCAGCCCCATTTGAATGTAACCAGTTGGGCAAACATCAGCGCATATGTGGCAACCAATACATTTGTTGTAATCGGTATCGACATAACGTCCGAGTGTCGCTTTAGCTTTCGGCACGCGGAACACAGCGGTTTGCGGGCAATACATCACACAGTTATCGCACTCAAAACACATACCGCAACTCATACAACGCTTGGCCTCTGCAACCGCTTGCTCTTGTACTAACACACCCAATCGGTCTTCAAAGTTACCTAGTGCTTCTTGCTCATTCAGAGTGACGACATTGCGTTTGTTACGCGCAACGATGGCGAAATGTCCCATGAATAATTTCTCATGTGGAATGACGTAGCGATCAGAACGATCATCAAAGTTGTGAATCGCCACATTGGATTTGTCCGTCCCGCGCAAAGGCTCGCTCGTGTTTTTAACTTCCAAGCCTTTTTCCATCATCTTGCGCATCAGATCGAATTGATGTGCATCGATCTTTGGACGTTTTTCCAAGTCCATGCCATTCAAGAAATTGTCGATCCCATCAGCTGCGATAGAACCATGACCGATTGCGGTAGTCAGCAAATGAGGACGGATGATGTCGCCACCCGCAAACACGCCTTTTTGTCCTGCAACCAGATAATTCTTGTCAGTGCTGACTGCACCCTTGCCGTTATTGAATTCTTCTAATCCGGTGAAATCGACTGCTTGACCAATCGCTGACACGATCAAATCCGCAGGAATATCTTGTTCCGTTCCTTCGATATTCTTGATCTCCAACCGGCCACCGACGAACTTAGCTTCGCATTGGATGACACGCAGTGCTGTCGCACGTCCATCCGCACCACGAACGATAGACACAGGAGCCAAGCTACCGCGAATCGCGATACCTTCTGCCAATGCCTGTTCGATCTCGTGCTTATTTGCTTGCATCTTGTCTATATTGAAGATTGAAGTCAGCGTCACATCAGCGCCCTGCTTCACAGAAACTTCAGCCACATCGTGAGCCATCTGACCTGCGATGGCTTGTTCGAAATCAGTTGGTGTAGAACTCTCCAAGTGACCCAAACGACGAGCAACAGTCGCCACGTCGATAGAAGTATCACCACCGCCCACGACGACGACACGTTTACCCACATGCTGCAAACGACCATCGTTGAAGGCTTTCAGGAAAGCAGTCGCTGTAACCACGTTAGGGGCAGCACTGTCTGCCAGTGGTAAAGCACGACCCGCTTGTGCGCCCATTCCAAGGAACACTGCATCGTAATCTTTACGAATCTGCTCCAACGAGATGTCAGTGCCGATACGGCAGTTCATGCGCGTCTTAACACCTAGGTCGATGATGCGCTGAATCTCAGCATCCAATACATCTCGCGGTGTACGGAAACCTGGAATGCCGTAACGCATCATGCCGCCCAGATGTTCGTGATCGTCGAATACGGTTACTTCATGGCCTTTGAGCGTCAATTGATACGCGCAAGACAAGCTCGCTGGGCCACCACCGATGACAGCGACTTTCTTGCCTGTGGGGGTCGCCTTGTTGATGAATCCCAATTTGTTCTGGATCGCATATTCACCCAAGAAATGTTCAACCGAGTTGATCCCCACATGGTCTTCCAAAGCATTACGGTTACAGCCTGTCTCGCAGGGTGCAGGACATACACGTCCCATCACTGAAGGAAATGGGTTCGCTTCAGTTAAACGACGCCAAGCATATTCTTGCCATGGCATAGTTGGTTTTCCATCTGCTCCAACGGGTGGTTTTTCAGTTCCACGCACGATAGACAAATAACCGCGAATATCTTCTCCCGCAGGGCAACTACCTTGGCAAGGTGGTGTCGATTGAATATAGGTAGGACATTTATGCGTGTGGCTAGCCTGAAAGATTTGCTCGTTCCAACGTTTAACTTTGTTATCGCCATCCTTGTAGCGGCGGAACGTTATGTTTTGCGGGGTTACGGTTGTTTCAGACATGTTGCCTCCAGTGAATTATTTATCTTCGCCAAGAATAATTGCATTGCTGACCAGCTGGTGTACCCCGCCGACCATCTTTCTTTCGAACCCATAAATGGGCAAAACCTTAGTGAACTGTGCTTTACAGATTGCACAGATCGTAGCCATAAAATTAACGCCTTGTTCATCCTTAACCTGTTGCAACACTTCCATGCGTGGCAGTGCGCCTTTGACGCGCAGATCGAGCAAATCATCCGTCAGCAATCCTCCACCACCACCGCAACAGAAAGTCTGTTCACGCGTTGTGCGGGGATCCATTTCGACAAAATTGTTGGCACACGCTTTGATAATGTTGCGAGGAATCTCGAACTGACCGCCCGCATAATCACCCATGCGTGATCCACGTGCCACGTTGCATGAATCATGAAACGTGATGATGTGTTTGTCGTTCTTCGTTTTGTCAAAGGTCAGCGTGCCTGCTTGGATGGCATCCCAAGTGAACTCGCAGATATGCATAGGCTGCTTGTAGCGATGGTCGAGTTGCTTTTGCAACATCTGCGCAAATTTATCGTCCGCATCCGCGCCATCGCCCACACCGTTTAGCGTGTTCCAGAAGCTATACGCCACACGCCATGCGTGACCACACTCGCCCACGACGATGCGTTTGACGCCCAACTCAAGCGCGGCCTGACGAATGCGCATCGCAATGGTGCGCAATTGGTCATAGTTTCCGATGAACATGCCGAAGTTACCTGCTTCGGATGACATTGAGGACAGCGTCCAGCTGGTACCTGTTGCGTGGAACACCTTGGCATAACCGATCAAACTATCGATATGCGGCTCAGCAAAGAAATCGGCGGATGGTGTGATGAGCAGCACTTCCGCCCCCTTCACATCCATCGGGAACTTCACATCGATGCCGGTAGCATCTTTCACATCCTCTTCCAAGCCTTCCAGCGTATCTCGCAGGGCAGGACCAGGCAGGCCGAGGTTATTACCGATCTTGTGCACCTTACCGATGATCTCGTTGGAATACTTCTGCCCATAACCAACGGAGTCTAAGATCTCACGCGCGGCCATCGTCACTTCAGCCGTATCGATACCATAGGGACAGAACACCGAGCAACGACGACATTCGGAGCATTGATTGAAATAGTTGTACCACTCGTCCAGCACTTCGCGCGTCAAATCGCGCGCGCCGACAAGTTTAGGGAAGAGTTTACCGGGCAAGGTGAAGTAGCGGCGATATACGCTGCGCATCAGATCTTGACGCGCCACCGGCATGTTCTTAGGGTCTTGCGTACCAATGAAATAATGGCATTTGTCCGAGCATGCGCCGCAATGCACACAAGCATCCATGTAGACCTTGAGTGAGCGGTACTTGGACAACAAATCGCCCATTTTAGCGATTGCTTTATCGTGCCAATCTTCTACCAGTTGTCCCGGAAAACCGATCGCTTCATTGATCTTGTCGCTGGCCACGAATGGACCTTTACCCTCCATCGCACCAGGCTTTAATGCTGGCACGATAGGGATGATTCGATATGCTGGTGCTGTTATATCCGCCATATTATTTCTCCGATTCCAATTTGGCAGCCCAGTCACTCAGATGACGCTTTTCGCGCGGATTGTCAGTCTGATTCCGCGTTGGCGAAAAAAAGACTCCTGGTGCATGCAGCAACTTGCTGAAGGGAAACACGACCAGGAGCGACACAACCAAAGATAAATGCACGATTAACAACAAATCAGCGGGAAGCATCAAAATATTCAGATGCATCAAACCGATGAAAAAACCCTTTACTGCGATGACATCTGTATGCGCCACAAATTGCATCAACAAACCCGTTCCTGTGATGCCAATCAGCAAAACCAACATCAAATGATCAGACGGAGTTGAGATGTAACGGATGCGCTCAACAAATAGTCGTCGTGCCCACAACCCACACAATCCCATCAACATCGCGATACCTGCGTAGATTCCAAAGGGCTGCATGAAAGCAATCCAGCCCCATACTGGCTCAGTGAAATAGCGCAGATGGCGTAAAGTTACCAACGCCAACCCAGCATGAAACAACCAACCCGCGCTCCATATCCAAAGATTGGCCTTGAACAGACTTTCAAAGAACAGCACTTCGCGTGCCATACGCAACACCACCCCACCTTTGGTTATGGGTGCAGGCGTTGTTGGTATCTTTAGTGGAGCGGGTGTGCTGGCATAAGTCTTGATTCGATAGAGCAAACCCACGACAAACAACAGTGTGGCGAGATAAAACACGACCCCGAAAACGATGCTCGCCATGAATATGCCCCTATCGTTAAACCAGAATCAAACGCAACCAGTTGGCTTAGGCAGACCGGCAATCTTGCATGCCTGCTTGCCTGGACCGTATGGGAACAAGCCATACAGGTATTCGCTATTGCCTTTTTCGGCCCCCAGCTTTTTGCCAATCGCTTTCGTCAAGACACGTACTGCAGGAGCGATTTGATATTCCTCGAAATACTCGCGCAAGAAATTGATGACTTCCCAGTGCTGTTCGGTCAATTCAACACTTTCTGTACCTGCCAAATAAACACCTACTTCTGGATTCCATTCAGCCAAGTTGACCAAATATCCTTCTTCGTCTGTCTCGTATGATTTACCGCCTACTTCGATACTTGCCATGCTAGTTCTCCCCAAGATTAATACTGAATTACAGCCAAGATTGGCAATTGTTGTTACTGATAGTCAGATCCACAAAACCGCCGTGATCCACACCGGTCACACCTTCGATGAGTCGATCACCAAGTCCTCTTGCATCCAGATCTGGCTGCAAGACATAGACTTTGAATCGTCCCATCGCCTCACGCAATTTTCCTTCGAAGGCATTACCTGAAGTCGCGGCATATACCGCATCTTCAGTCAGCAGGATATCGCCCGAAACGGCGACCCGCAAACAACTTTCCAATGAGCTATTGCTTAGGGGAGATTTATTGATGATGTGTAACATGCCGCCCCCTTAGAAACTCAAGACAACGTCTTGTTCGTTCATCAATGCGCCCATCTCTGCGCGCCCCAACACGGTGACATCCACCAGCAAATCGTCTTCTGTCAAACCACGTGCATCCAAAGATTCCTTCTCGACATACAACTTCTCGATGTCATAACCTTCCAACGCACGATAGGTAGGCGAGAAGTTCTTAATCTCGACACCTTTGGTCTGCTGACCTTTCTTCAATTGATAGACACCGTCATCCATAAAGACCAATGACACATCCTGATCGAAGGCTGCAGTGATCAACACCACTTCCAATGCCTCCAATGCATAGATCGTTCCATACGGCGCCTTGCGATTGACGAACATGAATTTTTTAACAGCACCTTCGCTCATCTCGTCTCTCCTTAATCGCCGAATGTGATCAGGCGATCACACTTCGTACCGGCTTCAACCAACTGACCAAGCCCCGAGATACGGAAGCCTGCGGCCAGATTCTCTTCACGGATGCCGCGACGCATCGCTGCTGCCACACACACCACCAGGTCGACCTTGTGCTCTTCAGCCAACTTGGTCCAACGATTAACGATGTGTCTGTCATCCTGAGGAGGCTCTGTCAGCTTGGATGCGTTGTTCACACCGTCGTGGTAGAAAAACACGCGCCACACTTCATGCCCTTTGGCGATGGCCGCTTTCGCAAACAGGTAAGCAGAGTCGCTCGCCTGATGCTGATACGGCCCTTCATTGACTACGATTCCGAATTTCATATTTTCAGTCATCCTCAAATTTGTTGTAGGTCGGGTTTTAACCCGACGACTCCAAACTGTCGGGCTAAAGCCCGACCTACGCTTAAAACCGGATGTGCGTGGACGAGTTCAAGTTCGCACGTGAACCGCGCCAATCATCAATCAGATACTTGGTGAATGGCAGACCTGTCTTCTCGAAGAAACGAGGCCAACCGATACGGTCGATCCAATCTGCCAGACGCTCCCAAGCACGTGCATCTTCCTTGTACACAGTCAGGATGTTCTTCACGACCGCAGCCACTTCAGGCCAACGCGGTGCATTATTTGGCAAGCCCGAAGCAACCATCTTCATGAAGGTTGGTTTGCCGCGCGCATTGGAGTTCTTACCGCCAACCCAGATCGCCAGCTTGGAATTTTCTGGGTCATTGATCTGCATCGGTGGGCATGGGGGATAGCAAGCACCGCAGCACATACACTTGGACTCGTCGATCTCCAGAGAAGGCTTGCCGTTCACCATCGCAGGACGAATCGCCGCCACTGGGCAACGTGCCACCACGGTTGGACGCTCACATACGTTAGCAACCAGATCGTGGTTGATGACTGGCGGCTTGGTGTGTTGCACGATGATCGCCAAGTCAGCTTGACCACCGCAGTTAATCTCGCAGCATGACGTAGACAAGTGGACGCGGTTAGGCATCTCTTCACGAATGAACTCATGATGCAACTCATCCATCAATGCCTTCACTACACCCGATGCATCCGTACCAGGAATGTCGCAATGCAACCAACCTTGGGTATGCGCAATCATCGTGATTGAGTTACCTGTACCACCTACTGGGAAACCATGTTTGCCCAATTCAGCGATCAGCGGGTCAACCTTACTTACATCCGACACCATGAATTCGATGTTGGAGCGAATAGTGAAACGCACACGACCTTCTGCGTACTTGTCAGCGATATCGCACAGCTTGCGAATCGTGAAAATATCCATCTGACGTGCAGTACCTGCACGCACAGACCAAATCTCATCGCCAGAGTGCGCCACATGATGCAGCACACCAGGACGTGGACGGTCATGGTATTTCCAATTTCCGTAATTCTTCGCCATCACGGGGTGAAGATACTTTTTATTATCCGGAACGCCTGTCTCTTTAGGCTTGCGTTTCGCAACAGGTGCAGCAGCAACAGCTTGGTTCATTATCTATCTCCTCAGGCTTGCTTCTTGGCGTTGATCTTGGCAACTTCATTATCCCAACCATCAGTACGCACATAGGGATTCATACGTGGCGAATTGACCATGGCAGGATCAACATCGACTTCCAGCGCATCAAGGTAATTGGACAGACCAATACGCTCGATCATTTCGCCTGAACGCTCGTGCTCCAGCGCGTTTTCGGCGAAGAAGTCAATGTGGCGTTGCGCAAAGTCGACCAACTTCTCAACGTTTTCTTCGGTATCCAGCTTGATGAACGGCATCACCACGGTACCCATCAGGCCACCGATCTTCAGATGGCTCTTACCGCCCACCAGCACAGTGGCACCTTTATCTTCGCCAGGAGCCAGCGCACCAGTCATCACGTTGATGCAGTGCATACAGCGCACGCAATCTTGATTGTTGATCTCGACCCCATGGGTATCGCTCACAGCCACGGTGGAAATATGCTCGCCCTTCTTGAGCTTGCCGATCTCTTTGACTTGGAAAGTCTTGGTCGGACAACGCGAAACAACGTCGTTCACCAATTCGTCCATACCGTGCTTGACGAACCACTTCTTCGCCAGCGCTTCGTCAGTACGGATGTTGTCGCGCCATGTACCAATCACCGCGATGTCGGAACGTTGGATCGAATTCATGCAGTCGTTCGGGCAGCCGGAGAATTTGAACTTAACCTTATATGGCAACGATGGACGGTGAATATCGTCGAGGAAGGTGTTCAACACTGCACGATGTGCTTGTGCTTCGTCGTAGCATGATTGCTCGCAACGAGCAGCACCCACGCAAGACATGGAGGTACGCACTGCAGGGCCTGCACCACCGAGGTCAAAACCCATCTCGTTGATCTCGTCAAAAGCCTTCTGGACGTTCTCTGTCGTCGCACCTTGGAACATGATGTCGCCAGACTGACCATGGAACGCGATCAAGCCAGAGCCATGCTTTTCCCAGATGTCGCAGAATTGACGCAAAGTGTCTGTGTCGTAGTGCATGCCAGGAGGTGGCATGACACGCAAGGTGTGAAACTCGGCTGCGTCTTTAAATTTTGGCGTACCGTCTGCATTCTTTAATTCAGTAAAGCGAGGAATAACACCACCGCCGTAACCGAATACACCGACCGTACCACCCTTCCAATAACCTTTTTTGGTCTTATAGGATTCTTCCAACTGACCCAACAAATCAACTACATAGTCCTTATCCTTGGCCAGATCCTTCAATCCAGTCACAAAACTTGGCCACGGGCCGTCCTCAAGCTGATCGAGGTTGGGGGTATCATGCATCTTCTTCGCCATAATGTTTCCTTTCAGTCAGATGTCGCAACAGCCGACAACTTGTTTATGAGACCCGGCACAGACGGGGGTTGCCAACCAGTTGAATTGCTTGGGCTCTACTCACACTCCTTACCTAGTGCGCCCAATTTCTTAATGGATGGCATCGTACGGGGCTAATCCTTCACAAACCATCACCCATAGCGGGTATTTTTTGTAACCCTTATGGGTAGTATCAAAACGTTCACCAGTAGTATTCCAATAGCGCTTCATTACGGGATAGACTTCCCGACCTAAAACGCTCACGGTGAAATCTTTATATGGCACAGACCATTGCATTAGCTAAGTTCAAAGTTCCCCTTGGTTCCCAAGAAATCGAGTTGCAACAGATCGACCATGTCGAAGGGGGGATGAGTTTGATGCGCGTGCGTATTAAAGAAGGAAAACGTTTCACGATTTTCGATATCGACCCCGCTACCGCACAACAATGGGCACAAGCCATGCAAGCGTGGGCGGCTACGCAACCCACCTCATCCCATGACTGAAAAAACCGTAGACATGATTGATGCTGTTTTTGACATCAGCGGTGAAGTAGTCCCTACCGCCTATGCCTACCCTTTGTGGAAAGCCTTAACTCAACACTTGTCCGCATTAGAAGAGCATGACAATGTCGGCGTACTTCCCTTGCGCACATCCAGCACTGCTGGTGGGCTAGTACTACCCAGACGCACCAAACTGGTAGTACGCATTCCTAGACAACTTGAAACACATATAGATACTTTGGCTGGAAAGTCGTTGTCAGTTGATAACGTGCCACTGCAACTAGGCGCAATCAAACTACGCCCCATCCAACCCTCCCCCACTTTGCATGCTCATCTCGTTATCGGTGATGCCGATGAAACGGCATTTCTACACGCCGTCACCACACAACTGGCTGAGATGAACATTCCTAGCAAATTGATTTGTGGATTGCGTAGTCAATTAAGCATTCCCGAACGTACGATTCACGGCTACAGCCTCGTCATACACGACATGAAGCCAGATGCGTCACTACGTTTGCAATATGCAGGTCTAGGTGCAGAACGTCGTTATGGCTGCGGTATTTTTGTTCCCTACAAAGCAATCACCGACTTGGAATGATCGCTGCGTAGGATATTTATGGAGGAAGTGCAATGAGTTACACAGTGGCAGGAAATGAACTTGAGACTGATGCAGAAGGCTATCTACTGGAGGCCGATTTCAGCGAAGAAGTCGTCAACGTGATCGCAGCGGCAGAGGAGATTGAACTAACTCCCAAGCACTGGGAAATCATCAACTACATGCGCGATCAATTCCGCGAAGAAGGCCACACCCCTAATTTCCGCAACATGCTGAAAGGTGTGAACGAATTCTGGCCTGAAGCTGAAAGCAAAGACCTGTACGACCTATTCCCTGTTGGCCCAGCCAAACAAGCGGCCAAAGTGGCTGGCTTGCCACAGCCTAAAGGCAAAGGCGGGTATTGAATTTAGCTATACAACCTCACCTAATCCATACGGACGAGGTGAGGTTCTTCATTTAGAACTGGGATTTCTCATGCGTATCAAGAGTAGCTGGTTCAAAGCAGGTAAAGAGCACACCCCAGAGGAACTCGCTGGGGCACTTTCCTTCGTCATCTACCGCATCGCGGACAATGCGCTGAAAAATACGCGCAAGGCCAAGTTCGAAATCGCGGTCGGGCCGCAGTATTTCGCCTTTCTCACCGAATTTTTGTTGTTTCAGATCCAGGTAGCGGACCGCATCGCCTATCGCCTTTTTTCACTCGAAGAGCGCAACAGCTTCACGTCAGAACTCGCCCATCGCGTCGCCGCGACCCATGCCGAGAATGAAAGCCGCCTCATCGGTGGCGATATTGCTGAATGCAAACGGCGCTTTATTGACCGCCTGAATCAACGTGCTGACGAATACGCCGACTTCACCTATGAGGGAAAAGGCGGCGATTTTTCTTTCATGCGTTACCTCGCGTTTTGCATGGAACAAGTGATGGACGACAAAGACAGCTGGTGGATCATCGATCCGATGATGAGCATAGAAGCACCCGAAGCGGTCGAGATGCTGGAGAAGACATTCAGCAACCTGCTGGAGACAGCGCCACGTCCTGCCCGTCGCCGCACGGGCACCAGTGGCGACTAGCATGTCCTCCCCTTTTGATCTCGAAGACACAGACACCTATCTGCGTTGGCGCGAACACAGGCTGACACACGCCATCGTCGCATCGAACGAACTCATCGTTGAGGTCGCCGACCCCCTGCACGTCACCCAAGCGGAGCGTGCTGCGCTACTCAATCGTTGCCAGCGCAGCAACATGGCCATCTATGCCAGCCACGTGGAAATGGACGAGATCATGTTGCGCGCGTTCGGTGAACAATTTGGCCTTTTCGATCTGGATGCCAATTGGCTGGCGGACAAATACGGTATCTCGCGCATCACCGTGAGCAACCCAGACAACCAACGCCAGACCTACATCCCCTACACCGACCGCGCCATCAAATGGCACACCGACGGCTACTACAACCCGCCTGCAAGGCAGATACGCGGCATGGTATTGCACTGCGTACGTAATGCGGGCACAGGTGGCGAGAACCGCGTGATGGACCACGAGATCGCCTACATCCTGCTTCGCGATGCGAATCCCGACTTCATCCGCGCCCTTTCCGCACCTGACGTGATGACCATCCCTGCGCGCGTGGATGAGTTCGACGGTGTGCGTGAGGCGCAGACCGGCCCCGTGTTCTCGATCGATGCGCAAGGCAATCTGCACATGCGCTACACCGCCCGCACACGCAGCATCGAATGGAAACAAGATGCACTCACCCTAGCTGCCGTCGCCGCACTTGAAAATATCCTTGATGCAAACTCTCCGCACATCCACCAATTGAAGATGGAAAGCGGCATGGGTTTACTGTGCAGCAACGTACTGCACGACCGCTCCTCTTTCACCGACGACCCGACCAATCCACGCCTGCTGTTTCGAGCGCGGTATTTGAATAGAGTGGTCACTGCATAACTGAAATGTTGTCATGCCGCACCTTGCTCAGGTGTTGTAGGTCGGACTTCAGTCCGACGCGTCAATGAGTCGGACTGAAATCCGATCTACGGCGAGATACTTGATAGATCGGGCTTCAAACCAACTAATTCACGCCTGCTGTTTCAAGCGCGGTATTTGAATAGAGTAGTCACGGCATAACTGAAATGTTGTCATGCCGCACCTTGCTCAGGTGTTGTAGGTCGGACTTCAGTCCGACGCGTCAATGAGTCGGGTTGAAACCCGACCTACGGCGAGCAACTTTATAGGTCAGGTTTCTCCACAATGGTTCTCGTACACTTTAGGTACAACCCAACAGAATCGTTATTTTTCGTACTCTTGATTGAAAGGGACTCGCAATGTTGAAATGGTTCGCTCTGCTGTTGTTGGCTCTTCCCGATGTCGCGCTTTCCGCTGAATTCAAGATCGAGAACATCTCACCCGGCATCTACGTGCATCGTGGCGAACATAAAGACCTCGCCCCACATTACGGCGGCGACATCTGCAACCTCAGCTTCGTCATCGGCAACAAGGGTATCGCCGTCATCGACACGGGTGGCTCGCCCGTCGTGGGCGCGCGACTGCGCAAAGCGATACGCAAGGTCAGCAAGAAACCCATCCTGTATGTGATCAACACACACGTTCATCCTGACCACGCTTTGGGCAACGCAGCATTCAAACAAGATCACCCCGTCTTCGTTGGACACAACAAGTTGGCCGACGCGATGGCGCAACGCAAAGAAGTCTATCTACGCAACCAAGCCGAATGGGTCGGAAGCGATGCAAAGGGAACCGAACTGATCCCGCCATCCTTGGAAGTGGCAGAAACACAAACGCTAGCTCTAGGTGGACGCCAGCTGCAATTGACCGCACATCCCATCGCACACAGCCCGTCAGACCTTAGCGTATTCGACGCAGAGAGCAAGACGCTTTGGACTGGCGACCTACTCTTCATCGAACGCACCCCCTCGGTCGATGGCGATGTCTCATCATGGATTGACGTGATAACACGACTCCACGACATCAACACGACACGCACCGTACCTGGCCACGGCCCCGTCACCTTGAATGGCGCGCTTGCACTGGATGATGAGAAACGTTACCTCACGACACTGCTCGCGGATGTGCGCGAGGCGATCAAACAAGGACGCAGCATGGAAGACACCATCGCCACAGCGGCGCGATCTGAAGAATCCAAATGGTTACTTTTCGATATAACGAATCGACGCAATGTGGCGCGTATCTTTCCAATGTTGGAGTGGGAATAAACAACGGCCAGTTGCCTATCAGAGGGAAGACTCGAACTCTTTGAGCGGCACAGGACGACCGAATAGATAACCTTGGTATGCATGGCACCCCAACGTCATCAAAAAATCACGTTGCTCATTTGTCTCAACCCCTTCTGCGATGACACCCATTCTCAAATTATGCGCAAGAGAGATGATCGTTTTGGCGATCGAAGCGTCATGGGGGTTACTCAGTATTTCGCGCACAAACGACTGATCTATCTTCAGCTGATCAAGCGGTAGTCGCTTCAGATAAGTCAAAGAAGAATAACCCGTACCGAAGTCATCCAAAGAGAAGGCGACACCTTTGGCCTTCAATATGAACATCTTCTCGATGACCTCTTCTACATTCGACACCAACAAACTCTCAGTCAACTCCAACTTCAATCTTTGTGGCTTTGCCTTGGTTGCCTCAAGTATCTCAAACACCCGATCCACGAAATCGACCGCCATGAATTGGCGTGAACTCACATTCACGGAGATGGTCAGATGCTCCGTCTCGGCCCGTTTGGCCCATAAAGACAATTGGGCACACGCCGCTTCCAAGACCCAACGTCCCAAAGGCAATATCAGCCCAGTCTCCTCGGCCAAAGGGATGAACTCAGCAGGCGGCACCAATCCTTTTTGAAGGTGTTGCCAACGCACCAGCACCTCCGCACCCAACACATGTCCACCCTGTACTTGAGCTTGGAAATGAAGTAAGAGCTGTTGCTTGTTTATCGCCTCGCGTAACTCAGCTTCCATCGCAGCCCGCTTCATTACGACACTTTCCATTTCAGGATCGAAGAAGCGTAATGTGTTACGGCCCGCTTCCTTGGACCTATACATAGCAAGATCCGCCTGTTTCAGCAGATCATCGATGTTCGACTTGTGGTTCATGAACAATGTCGCACCGATACTTGGCGTGCTCCTGTGCATGGCATCTTTGAGTTGATAGGTTTGATTGAGCATGGAGATGATCTTTTCTCCTACCACCTCAGTCTGTACTCCAGCCTCACTTTCAATCGAACTCAGAGCATTCAAAATTACAACGAACTCATCGCCTCCAAGTCGAGCGACCGTATCGTCAGCTCGTACACAGTCCCTAAGACGATCTGCTACTTGTTTCAAAAGCATGTCCCCAAAATCATGCCCTAGCGTGTCATTCAATGTCTTAAAGTTATCCAAGTCGATCAATAACAAGGCACAGTAATTCCCATTTCGGGCGCTCACTATCATCGCTTGTTTCAAACGATCCAACAGGAGCGTCCGATTAGGGAGGCCCGTAAGTTGGTCGAAAAAAGCCAGATCCTCGATCTTCTGTTCGGCTTTTTTCCTTTCAGTGATATCAAAGTGGGTGCTTAGATAGTTAGCGACACCACCATCATCACCTTTGATTGCAGAGATCATCAACCACTTGGGATATATCTCACCGCTCTTGCGACGTTCCCATACCTCCCCTTGCCACTCACCGGTACGGGCGATGACCTCCCATATCTCATGATAGAACTCATCATTGTGACGGCCCGAATGAAGTATCGCGGGCGTCTGCCCAAGGAGCTCCGATTCGGAATACCCAGTGCTATTACAAAAAGCATGATTACAGCGAATGATGACGCTGTTGCTATCGGTGATCAGCATGGGATTGGGTGATTCGAAAACCTTAGCCGCCAGAAACAACTCAAGTTCGGCCTTCTTGCGCTCAGTAATATCAAGATTGATGGAGCGAACACCGATCGTCTTCCCTTCATCATCCTGCACCGTGCTACAAAGATGCTCTATCCAGCGTATCTGACCTTGCTTGGTCGTGATACGAAGTTGCAATTTTTCAGGAGCGCCTACTCCATTGATATTGTGGACATGCCCTTGCCATAACCCCCTATCATCAGGATAGATCAAGGTATCCATAAAATTCGGCTGTCGGTAGAAATCCTCTTGGGAATAGCCCGTGAGCTGCATACATGCGGGAGAGGCGTACTCGTATTCGCCGCTCACTTTTCGAAAGTAGCTGAATTCGACCGCAAAGTCTGAGAGCGCAGAAAACAGTCGATTGCGTTCAGCCAACTCCATTCGCAGTGTTTGCACTTTTCCAATGAGCAGACCCAGCACACAACCTAGTGCTATAGGCACGATCAACATCTTCAATGAAAAATCAGAAACGACGAACACGAATTGGAATGAAGCAAAAGACATGACCACTGCCAGCGCAGTCGAAATCGACAACAAGTAGGTCCGTGTCGTTTTAGTCATGCCATGCATTGTGCTCCACTCTATTTATGAGGTGAAGTAAAAACCACCAACCTAGCGAATGACGCTGCCCAGCCAGACCACTTAGATGGATTGGTGCTTTTGAATCACTTTATCGATGAAGGTACGCAAGAAACCTTCCGTCTGCGCGCTGTGAAAGCGGTCCACCTCCACGCCTTTGCTGTAGGCGATGACGGTGGGAAAACCTCTGACCTTGTGACGCCCTGCGATCTTCATGTTCTCGTCTGCATCGACGACGCCTAGGATGAATTTGCCATCGTAGGCGAACACCATTTTGTGCAGCAGCGGAGCCAGCACTTTGCAGGGGGCACACCAATCTGCGCTGATGTCCACCAAGACAGGTAGCTCATGCGAACGCGCCACCACCAGTTCGTCGAAATTATCTTCTTCAACGTTATACGAATAATCACTCACGGCATTTCCTCATTTAACTCATCAACAATTTCTGCGCACAACCAACAGGTCAACACAACAGCATTTCTTATTAAATTTTCTGGATTCCAGCCTGCGCCAGCTCACGCAAAACTAGCCTTTTTCGCTCACGTCATCCTTCCGCACCCCAACCTGTTTCAGCAATTGATCGAAGTCGCTCTCGAATAGTCTGTCTTGCACGATGCGGTATTTTTCAAATTCGCTTTCGGCGTGGGCACGAGCCAGCTCTGCGGTGACCTTGCCTGCATCCTGCAAAATTTCGCGATCCCACAATGTCAGAAAACCCGCCAAGCGCTTTTCCCAGTCGGCCATAGTCATGGGGATTTTACGCATAGCCTGAAGTTCGGCCATATCAAGGTAGGCGGAAACAATGCGCTGCATTTGGGCCAGCTCGTATTCGTTGAGGTAGTTCTTGGCGATACTGACATCGTATTTATGGACTTTGCCGTGAGGGGCTCCGTCCCAATGAGTCAGCCCCATGTTCTCCTTGCGGTGGTCGGCACGGTCAACGATAACTTCTCCTGCTGTCTGCCCATGGATTGCGTAGTGCAGTTTGTTCTGCACTGCGGCGAAAAACCGTTTGGTCGCAGTGGCAGTTGAGTCGTAGTCCAAGGCGGTTGCGTAAATATCGGTGATCTTCTGGTAGAACTTGCGCTCGGAAAGTCTTATCTCCCGAATCTTTTCCAGTTGCCGCTCAAAAAACTCTTTGTCCAGCACGCTGCCGCCATGTTTGAGGCGATCCACATCCATGGCCCAGCCTTGGATGGTGTAATCCTTAACGATCTGATTGGCCCACTTGCGAAACTGAACGGCCCGCTCGTTTTCGATTTTGAAGCCGACAGCAATGATCGCCTGCAGGTTGTAGTGCTCCACTTCGCGTTGTACCTGCCTGCTGCCTTCGGTTTGAACTATTAAGTATTTCTTAACAGTTGCCTCACGCTGTAATTCATCGTCGTCAAAAATGCGTTTCAGGTGCTGATTGATGGCAGGCACAGTGACATCGTAGAGCGTTGCCATCATCTTTTGCGTCAGCCAGATGTTCTCCTCCTCATAGCGCATCTCCACGCTGGCTTCAGCATCACCTGTAGCTGCAACAAAAGTCAGGTATTCAGCCGCAGAGGAGCGGACGATAGAGACTTCGCTACTTGGCTGTTTTTTCTTGCTCATTTATCAGGGAGTTTTTAAGGGAGTGCATCGCAATGGTGCGAAGTTATCACAGCACGGCTGTGTGTTAAACCCAAATGATCTATAAGACCCGCCATACCCACGGCCCCGTTAATACTCCCCGTATTGACGGGGAAGTAACGATAGCTGTTTACAGATCTCCCTTGCTCGCTGCCACCATCATGTCTTTCATTGCTGCCATGACCTTTTCCGCCGCCTTGCGCGTATCGGCAGGCATCGCTTTGATGAGCTTCAAATCCATCATCATGGAGATGACCCAGCGTTTGCCCGTTGCATCTTCGATGATGGCGATGCGGCATGGCATGAAGGCGATCATCATGGGGTCGGCGGTGAACATCTTGTTGGCGGTGAGGCCGTCGCAGAAGTTGAATATCTCCATGCGCTTGGACGGCTTGCCAGTCAGCGCTTCGATCTCTTTCCATAGCTGATTAGCGCCGACGAATTTGAGGTTGTGTTGATTGGCGCGCAGCTTGAGTGATTCCACTGCGTCGTCGAAGCTGACACTCTCTTGCACTTGGATACGTGCGATCTGCAACTTCACATCGGTGTAGCTGATGCCCGCTTTGTCTGTTCCCGCGAAGGCGAGTTGGACGAATGCGAGGGATAGGATGGCGATGAGGGTTTGGAGTTTTTTCATATTGTTTCCTTTTCAGTGATACGTATTCGATTCATTTTATTTGCTTACGCCTTCCGCCTTGCAGGGGGAAGGCTGGGATGGGAGTAGAGTCGGTGACATTCTTCGCTTCTACCCCCCCCCTCCCCCTACATGGGGCAGGGAACTGGCGGTGAGTCTAGTTCAGACCATACCTGGATTACCCGCCACGCCCTTCAGCTTCGGCACATTCGGTGTGCTGACTTTGACGACTTTCTCGTTACGCAGGTGTCTTGCGACTAAGTCCCAGATCGGTTCGCCTCCCTTGTCACGTGCCGCTTCTGATACTGGCGCCCAACCAGCCACTTTGTAGGTCTTGCTCGCGTCCAGCAATTCACCGTTCAGGCGCATGTCTTGAATACGTTGTCCCATCTTGGCGTTTGGTTCGCAGGTGTATTGCAGCCCACCCACACGCACCATGTCGCCGCCCTGTTGGTAATACGGATCAGGATTGAACAGGTTGTCGCCCACGTCTTCCAGCACGTTCTTGATCTGCGCGCCCGTCATCTCGGTGAGGGTGCTGTAGGGATAGGTGATGGCGGTTTGGTTGAGCACGTCTTCCATGGTGATGGCGGAACCGGGCAACAGCGATGTACCCCAACGGAAACCGGGAGAGAACGCGATGGGCGCATCTTTCTCTTTCATCAGTGCATCGAGAATGACTTGGTCGAAGCTGCCGTTAAAATTGCCACGGCGATATAGCAAACCATCGGTGGTCGCCAGTTTTTCATTCAGCTTGTCGGCATAGGGTGCGCGGTGTCTCTGCATCAGCGCGGTCATGCTTGGATCGGCCGCGAGCAGGTTGGAGAACACGGGCAACAGTTTGTAATGGAAGCTGGTGATCTTTCCGGCTTTGACATCGAAGTCCAGCACGCCAAGGAACTTGCCATTGGAACCCGCATTGGTCACCAAGGTGGTGCCGCCACGGTTCTTCACAGGGATAGGTGCGGGGATACCGTCATGCGTGTGTCCACCCAATATGGCATCCAATCCGCTGACGCGCGAAGCTAGCTTCAGATCGACATCCATGCCGTTGTGCGACAACAGCACCACGACTTGCGCGCCCTTTTTGCGCACTTCATCAATGGTGGCTTGCAGGTTCTCTTCTTGGATGCCATACGACCAATCCGGCACGAAGTAGCGCGGGTTGGCGATGGTACTGTAGGGGAAAGCTTGGCCGATGATGGCGACGGGTACGCCATTCATCTCTTTCATCACGTAAGGCTTGAACACGGGATCACCGAAGTCGGTGGTCTTCACGTTGTGCGCGACCACATCCATCTTGCCCTTCAATATCCCCTCTTCCGCATCCTTGATACGTTGCGCGCCATACATACATTCGAAGTGCATGGTCATCACATCCACGCCCAACTCAAGACACGCTTCGATCATGTCTTGGCCATTGCTCCACAGTGCCTGTCCGCTGCCCTGCCATGTGTCACCGCCATCCAGCAGCAACGCACCGGGGCGCGAAGCACGTATCTGTTTGACCAGTGTCGCCAGATGCGCGAACCCGCCCACCTTGCCATAGCTCTTGGCCGCCTCGATGAAGTTCAGGCTGGTGAACGCATGGGCTTGTGCCGTGCCTGGCTTGATGCCGAAGCGCTTGAGTAGCGCGTTACCCACCAGATGCGGCGCTTGTCCGCTCATCGCGCCTACGCCGAGGTTGATCGCGGGTTCGCGGAAGTGGATTGGATACAGTTGCGCATGACTGTCGGTGATATGCATGAAGCTGACATTGCCACGACGCGGCAAGTCATACATGCGCGAAGCATCGCTCGCGGCATAACTTTCTTCGCTGTTCAGCACGAAGCCACCCGCAGTTGCGATGGCCATGATCTGGAGGAATTCGCGACGATTCATACCCATGTGTGATCCTTTGTTTTGAGTAGCGACGGAGAGCAAACAGATTTTTTCCGCAGATTTCACTGCTTCACGCAGTTGAACCTTAACCGCAGATTTTCTATTTGAACCAACAGTTCCTTCCCCCATGCAGGGGGAAGGTTACACCCGCAAGGGGTAGGCCGTGGTTGTATGGCGCTAAAGCGCCGACAACACACGCTCGGATGGGGGTAGAGTTGCGAAACATCCTCGTTTCTACCCCCTCCCTACCCCTCCCTACCCCTCCCCCTGCAAGGGGGAGTGAATCGGTTTGTTACTTGTTTACCGGCGATTCTGGATCCAACAACAGTGCGACCAGATCCTTCATCTGCGCTTCAGTCAGGATGCCCATATGACCGAAACGAGGCATGTTGGCACATGCATTAGATGCCTTTGCGTTGTAGATGCGTGCGTACACATAACGCTGGATGTCTTCGCCATTGCCACGCACTTTGCCGAAATTCAGCAAGCTAGGACCGATGGTGCCGTAGGCGATCTCTTTGGACGATAGCTGGTGGCAGTTGTAACAATTGCCACCGGGCACGTCTTCAGGTTTGTCGCTCCATGTCATACCCTTGCCGCTCTGCGCCAACTTCTCGCCCGCTTTCCAGTCGCCCATGAATTTGCCATCCGCTGGGAACTTGATAGTTTCAGCCTCTTTGGCTTCCAGTTTGGCTTTCAATTTGGGTGGGAGTTTGTCGACGTACTTGCTGCATGCTGCCTGAAGTTCGTCTTGATTCACGCGAGTGGCCTTGGCGATGCCTTTGTCTCGGAAATCTCGTTTCACGATCTCAGCGGTCTTGGCATCTAGGTCAGCCGCTTGCACAGGTGCCATCGCCAACGCGAGAGCGGCTGTGACGGTCATGCTCATCATCAGTTTTGCATTCATGTTCATATCCCCTTTAACGTTTCAGACCTGGGCCAGCGAATTCGGCTCCGTTCGCACTGACTGCCAAGAACGTGGTCAATGCGACCGTCGCCTCGGATGCGAACTTAGGTTCTGGGAAGCGTTGTTGACGGAAGCAGTCATTCAAACGCCATTGGAACGAACGTGTCTGACCTTGTGATACGCGATAGGCAGGCCAAGTCGTGTAGGCAGACTGTGCATCCTTCTTGTTGTGACTCAGATTAGGCAGGTCTTGCATACGGATGCGCACACCGGTTGTTGCATGGCAGGTAGAGCATGCGAAGTCATAAGGGCCCGCGCGATAGTTGAAGATACGTTTGCCGATCTCATACGCTTCTTTGACTTTCGGATGTTTGGTCGAGACCGCCATCTTGATGCCTTTTGATTGCCCCACTACGTAGGTCGTCAAAGATGAGATGTCGGACTGTTTCTTATCACTTGCGAATGGCTTGGCAGTGATCTCATCTTCGGTGAAACCTTGCAGGGTCGTCATGCAGGTCAACAAGCGCGATTCAAGATCCTGCACCTTGTTCGTGTCTTTGAAAAATCTCGGCATCTCGGAATAAGCCCCCTTCACTACACCGGCACCTTTACCCAGATCACATTGCTCAAGACTGACCTTGTTCGGCCCTGCTGCTTTTTTCCACAACTCTTCGCCGCGCATTTCGTCAAACTCGGCCGGGTTACCGTCACTGATCATCTCGCGATATTGCTCGATGCGATCGGAATCGGTCACGGTAGCTTCTGCTGCAACCGCAGAAAAACTTGCCGACAAGACCAGCAACAAAAGCGCTTTGTATGTCTGTTTGGTTCTCATTTTTTCTCCCTGATAAAAAATGGCTATGCGATCGCATAGCCACTATTCATTCATCGCATCATGCTGCGATCGTTGCCTCGTCGGTGCGGCTTTCGCCTTTGTTATCGACCCAGCTGACTGAGACTTTCTCCCCCGCCGCCCCGCCTTTGAATCTGAACAGCAGGTAGGGATTCTTGGATACCGATTGTCCGAATTGCGCTTCCATCACTGTACGGCCTTGATATTGCGCTTTCACTTCGGTGATGAACCAAGCTGGGATCAGCGTGCCATCCGCATCTTTGCGCAAGCCAGTCTCCATCTCGTGTTGCATCAGAATCTTCACTTCAGTCACGCCCTCTTTTGCAGTGGCGCGTATCTTCATTGGATTTGCCATGTCTTCGTCCTTATTCGAGTGTGTCGTAGGAATGATCAGCCGCCGCAACCACCAGCAGTGACCTTGACCTCTTTCGCAGTGCGGTAGAACTTACCGTCTGCCTTGACGATAGCCACGACATTGGCCGTCTGCCCCATCTTCACACGTGTCGTGACGAAAGCTTCCGTGCCTTGTGGCAAAGTGAAACTAGCGGCCAACACGTTAGGGTTTTTATCAACCAAGATGGATATCTGCTCGACGTTAGCGAGAGAACTTGAAACTGTGACAGGAACGACAGAACCATTCTCCGCGATCTCAGGAACAGTCAATTGGATACCTGCAGCGTTAGCTTCTGGCGTGGTTGCGCCAAGACCTGCCAGCGCTTCATCCATGGCTTTAGATGAGAAAGCGGCTTTATTCCACTCTGCCAATGCGTCACTCGGACGAAACAGACCGATGCCCCCCAACAATGCCAACAACCCCACACCACCGCTCGCCTTCAATACCTTGCGACGACTCAGATCGATCTCATTACTCATCAGTATCTCCTCTCTACGTTTCGGCCTAGTACAACTCATATTCACTAAATACTCAGATACTTTCTGAGTATTTAGTTTTCATACTATGAAATTTTACAAGCTACGGCTATACATCAACTGCCAGTTCATTTGACCGTGATCAATAGTGTATCCACCTGATGCGGCTGGTGCGGTGACCGTCACTTTAGGTGCATAGGTAAATGATCCATTGACTGATGATGCAGCATCGATCGCATAACCCGCGCCCATCGTAACGTGGTTCGCCACTGTCGCGGGGAACAATGGGTTCACTGTATCATTGGGCACTGGATTGCTAGCCAGATTAACACCTGCACGCACTGTCAGCGCAGAAGACAGTTTGTAAGCAGCACCCAATTGGATCACATCTTGATCCTTCCAGTTCTGCGGCATGGTCATGTCCATATTCAATCCGCCCATATCTGTGCTGGAAAATTGCATACGGAAATTTTTCATGGCAGATTTCCAACCGACTCGCTTCCAGTCAGCGGCAACCATCAAATCATCCGTTGCTTGATAAGCCGCTCCCAAACCATAAGTTTCTGGGAATTGAAAGTTAACGATGGTGATCTTTCCGTTCAGCGTGTAAGTTGTTCCGGCAGCGCCCATTGCACCTGCATTGTCGACCATCATCATCTGACCGCTATTGCTAGTCATGTCACCAACGGCGGTCTTTGCATGGTAGGTTGCCCCCAAGGTCAATTGTTTATTGAGCTTGTAGGTCATGCCCAACTTGCCAGCAAATCCATTGGACTTGGCAGCGCCTGTGAAAGAACTATTGTCCGAGAAGTTAAAATATCCCGCGTTATTAGCCCCCCCCAAAAAGGTTGGCAAAGTTGCCGCAGCTCCACCACTGGCCGAAATCAGACCCGCGCCATACATTGAGCTCATTTGCGAAGCCGCCATCGCCATTTTCAGATCCATGCTAGACCAAACAAAATCTAAAGTAGCTGCCACTGTCAAATCGGAAGAAACATCATACGCAATTGGAACAATCAAATTTCCAACGGCCACCTCAGAACGGCTAGACAATCCAGAACCCGCCCCTACCCAATCTGTCGATTTGTATTCTGTTCCCATGCCACCTTGAGCGAACATGCCCACGCCATAGGACAAACCATTCTTTTTACTAGTCCAACCCACCGCAGGCATATAGTAGGCCGTCCCCCCTGAAGCCGCATCTGGCATCCCCGTCATTTTGGCAACCACATCTGGATGCAAGCCTCCAAGTGCAACATCCAAACGGCTTCCATCGGCCATCAAACCCAGCGTAGCTGGGTTGTTCGCCATACCTGCGTTACCGTTGTCATAGGCCATCGATGCGCCGCCCATGCCAGTTGCGATAGGGCCGTAGCCTTCCATCATCATTCCGTTGGTTGCATTCGCAAATTGTGGCGCGACTACACCTGCCACGCACAGTGCAACAAGAACTTTATTCATCTTCATTTTTATTCCTCCCTGATAGTTTTAACCGCATTGCACACGCGCCTACAATTACAAACTCAACACATATCTAAAAACTAGATAAATAAACAAACATCCGTATCACCTGCGAAGCCCATAAACATGGTCGCACCGCCGTATTCGACGTTATCAATGAACTCCTTCTTGTCGAACTCGAACAGATCGACAGTCATTTGACATGCAATGAATTTCACATCTGCTTCTAGACACAGATCGCGCAACTCTTCCAGAGAAGCAACTCCGTGCTTCTTGAGCTTTTGCTTCATCATCATGGTGGCCATAGATTCCATGCCGGGCAACATCTGAACCATCACAGGCATCGGAATTGGCATCGGCATCGCCGGATTGGCGAGCGGACTAATCATCACATCGGACAGATCTTTACGTAGCAGTTGCAAGCCATAGAAGGTGAAGAATATCTGAACCTCATATCCCAGCGCAGCCGCCGTAGAAGCAAGAATGAATGGCGGATACGCCATATCAAGCGTGCCCTTGGTGGCAATAATCGCCATCTTTTTTGTAGTCATGTTTTTCCTTCCAGATGGGGTTCTGTGAATTTATTTCTTCTGCATGAAGAAAATGTACTTGCCACCCTCTTCTGTGGAAGCCAGCAATTTATTACCTGTCTGATCTGCAAAGGCTTGCATGTCTTTCACAGCGCCACAGTCGGTCGCAATCACCTTGAGCACCTTGCCAGATTCCATGTCAGTCAAAGACTTCTTTGTCTTGATGATTGGTAATGGGCAGTTCAGTCCGCTTGCATCAAACTCTTTATCGAAATTCATCATTCATCTCCAACTGGTTTAAAAAATCATCTATCGAATAACAACACACCCACAAACATTATTGCGGATGTCACATTAGGAACGCGGCTCAAGTTTGAGTCCATAGCCACGACGGGCAATCCCCATAACTCTTTGGTGTTACACAGTCACTTACAATAAAAATACAAAGCGCGATTGAATAACTAGTTGGCATAGTTTTGCTCAAATACATATCCTCGACAATGAATCGTACGCACTACCATATGTAAGCCAAGCGGCTCTAAGGTTGCTCGAAGGCGCCTTATATGAACATCTACCGTACGCATACCAACCACCACTCGCTCCCCCCAGATTTCTTTCAACAAACGCTTCCTTGGATGTACTTCATTAGGATGAGTCATGAAAAAATGCAGCAGTCGCAATTCCATCGGACGAAGTGAGATAGGAACACCATAGGCAATCAGGCTATTTTCCACGCACGACAAACTAAAAGGGCCAACCTTGATAGGTTTTTCACTGCAATAGCGCTCCCAGTAGCCATCACTTCGAATCGCATTCGTGCTGACTTTGGACTGCATAAATAATCCTTTTGCATTTAACCTAAATATCAAACCGAAAGTACAACGGAGTACTTTCGGTTTGATTTGATCAACCTAGCACATCATCCAGAATGGTATTCAACCAGAAGTTAGCAAAGGCCCCCTCCTCGGCGGAACGTTTGCCAGAGACACCGCCACCATCCGCTGACACCATCGCTTGCTTTTCGGTATTGAAACGGAAGACATTGGCGACGTGCACGGCCTCGGTGTTACTGACCATGCTATAGCAGGTATTGACGATGGCAGGATTCTGATCGGGCGACTTGCCTTGCAACATTTCTACCACTGCCGCCGCACATATCTTGGCTTGCGAAGTCGCCATATGGCCTGATTTAGGCAATGCAGCTGCAACGGCATCACCAATAACGTGTATGTTTTTGTGCACTTTGGATTCATAGGTAATGAAATCAACAGCACACCAACGTCCATCCGCACCAACGACTCCCGCCATCGAGGCCACTGCCCCCGCTTTCATTGGAGGAATAATGTTCAATACATCAGCTTTGACATCATCAAATTCCGTCTTGGCGATCTTGCCTGCAACATCCACTTTCAAGACGGCTGCATTGGGACGATATTCAACCATTCCGGGATACAACTCATTCCACGCAGCCATAAACAATCCTTTCTTCGATGTGATATCCGGATTGGCATCCAATATCAACACTTTCGATTTAGGCTTGTTGTTCTTAAGATAGTGCGCCACTTGGCAAGCACGCTCATACGGCCCAGGTGGGCAACGGTAAGGTGCTTTGGGAATACTAATAGCGAATACACCACCATCCACCATCGACTCCATCTGCTTACGCAAAGCTACTGTCTGTGTTCCCGCTTTCCAAGCATGGGGAATACTTGTATCAGCCACTTTTGCATCCAATCCTTCGATTTGGTCGAACATGAAATCCACACCAGGTGCAACGATGAGTCGGTCGTAGCTTAAGTGTCCGTTGGCTAGCATCACAGTTTGTTTTTCTGGATCAATGGCCGTAACTTCTCCTTGCACAAGTTTGACCCCATGCTTTTTTTTCAGCGCATCGTAACTACGAGTCAAATCGTTGATCGTGCGCGAACCGCCCAATACGGTATTACTCATCGGGCAGGAAATGAACATCGCATTGCGCTCAATCAGGACGACTTCGATCTTGTTTTTACTCCAGTCGCGAATATATTTGGCTGCTGTTGCACCACCAAAACCACCGCCTACGATAACAACGCGTTGCCCCTTCTTTTTGAGCAATTCACTTCCTGCGATTGCGATTCCCGGAAAAGCACCCACTGCGATTCCCGCTACAGTCATCTTTAAAAAATCACGACGATTGATTGACATGGCTCACTCCCTCAAATTGATTGATATGTTGACGATTAATGCTTCTTGGAGATTTTTTGCGCTGCAAAAAAATCCGCCAACAGCTCAAACTCTTCATCGGTGTAACCCTTGGCATGATGCTGCATCACCGTTGCAGGACGAGCGCCTGATTTAAATTCTTTCAGCGCCGTCACAAAGAGCGCTTTGTCCATCCCTGCCAGTATCGGCATGCCACTCTTGTTGCTGCCATTTGTGCCATGACAAGCAGCACAAGATCCCGCCAAATTCCGTGCATGTTTATCTACTTCAGCCTGAGCATCAAACACGGGTAATGCCATAGCAACCGCGCACGTTAAAGCAAAGATGATTCTTTTTTTCATTCGCATATCTCCCCAAAGTGATTGAACATCCGATACGGCTTTTACATGCTCTATCAGGCAGCCCATTGCGTCCATAACCACGACGCGCAAACCCGATAACACCTTGGGGTTATTTATCAGTAAATGCTTATTTATCAAATGGATGAGGATGAGACTGTGCTTAGCTTACAGGCTATTTTGAGCCGCAATTGGCAGCACCCTATTTTTTGAAAAATAGGGTTTTTATTGCAATAAAAAGGAGATTACTTGAAAGAGATTCAGCGCCCTTGGGGGGGGCAGGATAAAACTCAGACTACTCAGGAATGACCAATGTCGGGACATCCAACTTACCCGCGATGTGTTGCATCAAGCCCTGACTCCCAAATGGCATGACGTGATAACGTTGCCGGCCAATGACTACTAGGTCGGCTGATACTGCATTGACTGTAGCGATGATCTGTTCGACCGGCTGACCGATAGATACGGCCCCTTCGACCTTATCAGACATGCTAGAGGCAATCGCAACATTTAGCGTGTTGATGCTTTGAATTTTTGAGAATGACTCTTGATCCGGCGATACGCTCAGCATAGTCAACGGCAATCCACACACATTGGCAACTGCACCTGCTGATTTAGCAATGTTAGTCGCAACAGGCGTATCACCCACGGCAGCCAGCACGCGATGACTCCAAAACTGTGCCGCGCGCGGAACCAATAGGACACTACAATGCGCATCTCTAATGACTTTGCTGACCATCTCTCCAACCAGTAGGCGAGCAAAAAAACTGGGCTTTCCTCGACGGCGAATAACGATGAGATCCACTTTTAAATCTGCAGCCTCGGCGACAATCTGCGCGTGAATCTCATCCCCTCTGCGCACATTTATATTTAGCTCTACCCCTTGCTCGCTTGCCTGTTGTTGCAAATTCTTGATCTTAACGGCAACCGCTTGCTCCTCACGCAATGCCAATTCGGGCATTTCTGCTTCATATTCTGGATTACTCAAGAGAGGCACAACAACATGCAACGGCACGCCACAACGTTTCGCCATTGCAAAAGCGAGTCGTTCAGCCCCCACATCGAATTCGGTGTGTTCTGTTGCCAACATGATTTTATTGAATGGATAGCCGCTCATCTCGATCTCACTTTTAATGTCCGACTGTCAGCATACCTGATGCGGCTAATAACTGAACCGACATCGCAATGACACAAATGACAACGAATATCCAATCTCTGTCGCGAACATAAATTGGCATCACTGCAGCCAAGCACAGTATGGAGCAACCAGACAGCCATGCGATTCCAATTAAACCGGCAAAATCACCTTGAGAGATTAGGCTTAGCCACTGCCAGCCTGTTGGTGCACCAGTTTGCTCGATGTACGCATGTGCAGAAAGGCTCCAAACATTCGGCATTTGATCCAGTGGAATACGTGCGGGTATCCAATCGAACACATAGGCCAAAAAAGTGACAACCAAGATAACTAGTCCTGAACGAGCACCCCAACTCAACCACGTTGCATAACGTTGTTGCTCAGGGGAAATATATGATGATTTATCAATGCTCGTCATATCCAAATCCCCAATCCTTTAAGCAGTGCTCGAATGCCTGCGAACAATAACAAGGTGATCACCATCTTGCGCACCACCGATGCTTTCAACACATGCAACAATCGTGCACCTATCATTGCACCCAACATCATGCCAATGACGGACGGTACAGCAATGATTGCTAGCACTGCGCCTTTATTGAGATAAATCCATGCTGCGGATGAATCTACCAAGGTCAAAATGAAACTTGATGTTCCAGCAGAAACCTTGAGTGGTGCCCCCATGAGTAGGTTAAGCACCGGCACATTAGCCCATCCTGCGCCCATGCCAAACAATCCTGCCAAAAAGCCGATCCCCACAAACAAGCTCAAACCCAGCGGAGTGCGATGCACTTTCCAATCGATTCGTTGATTACGGGCCGCATCATGATAGATGCCGTTCATCGCCAATACGCTGGCTAATTTATCTGATGCCTTAACTTCAGGAAATTCAGATTTTTTCGCCAGTGCCATCAACACCACAATCCCTAAAATCGTTCCGCCTAATGCGATCTGAACGATATTTGCAGGAATGGCTAGTCCGATCATTGCCCCTGCAATTGCACTTGCAGAAGCAAGAACCGCCAAAGGCAAAGCCAGTCTTAAATTAGCCAATCCACCACGCAATAAAGAAGGGCCTGCTGCCAGCGCACTGGCTAAGGCAACCAACAAACCAGCGCCTCGAACAAAGTCCAGATGGAATGGAAAAAAGCCACCTACGATAGGTACAAACAACACGCCACCGCCTACGCCAGATGGCACGGCGACGATACCTAAGAAGAAGCATGTGACAAACAAGGCCAGCGCCCATCCCCACCAAGGCATAGTGCTAGCAGCAGGCATGCTCTCTGCGGCATACGCGCCTGCCGTGAACAAGGATAAGCTTAGCAATAGCAATAAGGCATTTGCCTTCAGCATGCCACCTATATTTCCCATTGCGGAAACAAGCCTGTTCGACATTAAGATTTACCTTGATAGTAAAGATTTTGTGGATGCTGCGCCTCAGCAAAGAAATACCAACGCTCAGCAAGCAAACCCAAATATTGAATGATGAATGCCAACAACGGCAACATTAACACCAATACAAGTGGCAACACGAAAGCGCCTAATATCAAAGTCAACAATACGCCACGCACAAATGCAGGGCTCTTGCCATGAAAGAACTCACGCGTGTTGTAAGAGCCGCCCATCGAGCCCTGCGCCTTTTGCACGATATGAGGATGACGGATACCAATGGCTGTTTGCAAAGTGCTGGTTGGGCGCAGTGTCGCATTGCGCCACAGCGAGACGCCACGTGTGATCAATCCCAATATAGTTAGCCAGAAAGCAGCTTGAGCCAAAACACCGGCAATTTCAGGCGCAGTAAAGCTGGCATAAGCTGCCGCTAAGGTCATACCCGATGCACAACCCAACACAATAAAATTAACGATGGTCATCGGGTGTGCCCATTCTTTCAGCACTTTGATCGCACCATAGATCATCGCGGTACACACAAATAAAGTGATAGCAATGACGATGGCGAATGTACCCACTGCCAGCGTATGCCCCCACCCTAACCAGTGAGATACACCATAAGCGAACACAGACGCCATAAATGCAGGTAACGCAATACCTTCACGCGCCAGCCACGAGGTGCGCCACATTGTCATCGCACGCCAAGCACGTTCTGGATGCCCTAAGTGAAACACAGACGAGATGCCGCCTAACACACTCATGATGAGCACCAATATGCTACCGCCCACGAAAAAACTGCTTGGCAAAGATTCAGCCGCTAGCAGTTCACAGGCGAATAGGGCAATGAACAAGCCTTGAGCTGCGCCAATCAGCGTAGTCAAAAATAGTACGGAAAAAGCAGGACGCATCGGTATTCCTTAATCGTTAAAGGCTAGTTAAGTTCTTCGTTAGTCGGTGGTAGATTCTTATCGAATGGTGCACCATCAATTTTGTGTGGGTTGTCTGAACGATATAACTCGTCTGAACGCACACTCACCGTGGTTTTGCGACGCGGTAGATAATGATTCGCAGGCTTGGTGTTCGCCTCAGGCATCAAGGTGTAACCACCCCGCTCACGAATTGCAATCGACACCGCCGACTCTGGGTCGTGCACATCACCGAAGAGACGTGCCCCTGGTGGACATGCCAAGACACATGAAGGTTTGCGTCGATCTTCAGGCAAGCTCTCATCGTATATGCGATCCACACACAAGGTGCATTTGGTCATTACTTTGCGTTGTTCATCAAACTCGCGAACACCGTAAGGACAGGCCCAAGAGCAGTATTTGCAACCGATACATTTGTCGTAATCAACCAGCACGATGCCATCTTCTTTACGTTTGTAAGAAGCACCTGTTGGGCATACGGGTACGCATGCGGGATCTTCACAGTGCAAACAAGATTTGGGGAAATGCACAGTATCCGTATTCGGATAGGTGCCTACCTCAAAGGTCTGTACTCGATTGAAGAACGTGCCGTTCGGTTCGGCTTCATAAGGATTGCAATCCACCAACGAACCCGCCGCACCGGATGTATTCCATTGCTTACAGTTAGTCACACAAGCGTGACAGCCTACACAGACGTTCAAATCAATCACTAGCGCTAGTTGAGTCATTTGCGCGCTCCTTTTTTCTTGCCAGCAAACCATGCTTGCCAGCCCATTTTTCTTGGCTCCATACCGGGCACAGGTTGCATCGTATCGAACTGCGGGAAGCTCTCTTCTGCTTCACCTGCTGCCGCAGGATAGATGCGCACACGCACGTCGTACCATGCAGCTTGTCCAGTGATTGGATCCGAATTGGAGAAACGCTTGCCGTTAGGCCGTGCGCGCAACTCTTCGGAGATGAGGTGATTGAGCAAGAACCCTTGTTTTGCTTCGTTCGCATCCCCCGTGAGATTCCATGCACCGGATGATTTTCCGATCGCGTTCCAAGTCCATACCGTGCCTGGCTCAACTGCTTCTGAGTAACGACATAGGCAACGCACTTTGCCCCACTGCGATTCCACCCACATCCACGCACCATCCGCGATACCCGCTTCTGCCGCCGTCTTAGAATTGACGTGTAGGTAGTTGTAGGTGTGAATCTGACGCAACCAAGCATTCTGCGAATCCCACGAGTGATACATCGCCATCGGACGCTGCGTAAGCGCATTCAGTGGGTATTTCTGCAAATCACTCTCGTCATCTTCCAATGGCGCATACCAGAACGGTAGCGGATCAAAATAGGTAGCGACGCGTTCACGCAACTCGTCAGGCGGTTGTTTACCCGGACGCTTACCTTGTGCCGCTAAACGGAAGCCTTGCAAGATTTCAGAGTAAATATGAATGATGATAGGGTCGTTGTCTCGACGCATACCCGACTGTTGCGCCCATTCCATGTAGCCCTTGTTCCAATTACGCATGTATTGGTTCGATGGTGGTAAATGGTATTGATGGAAGCAACCATTTTTCTCGTACATCTCCCATTGCTTGGGATTAGGTTCACCACGCATAGCTTTGTCGCCATCCTTGCCGCGCCAGCCTGTTAAGAAGCCGATACCAGAACCCGGTGCTGTTTCGTAATTGACAACGAAATCAGGATAGCCAGTGAATTTACGACCACCTTCAGCCGTGGTGAACGCAGGTAATTTCAAACGCCCTGCCAATTCCACCAACACTTCTTGGAACGGCTTGCACTCGCCCTTGGGCGGCACAACCGGAATACGCACAGCATCCACGGGGCCATCGAATTCTGAGATTGGCCTATCCAACATGGACATACAGTCGTGACGCTCAAGATATGTGGTATCCGGCAAGATCAAATCAGCAAAGGCAGTGGTCTCGGACTGGAATGCATCACACACCACGATGAATGGAATTTTGTAGCCGCCATCCGCATTTTTGTCGGTGAGCATCTTGCGCACTTCTGAAGTGTTCATGCTGGAGTTCCACGCCATATTAGCCATGAACAACAACAAGGTATCTATCGGATACGGGTCGCCACGCCACGCGTTAGTGATGGCGTTATGCATCAGGCCGTGTGCTGAAAGCGGGTGTTCCCACGAGAAAGCTTTGTCTAGACGCACAGGTTCGCCGCTCGCATCGACGAATAAATCGTCCGGCGTTTCTGGCCATCCCAATGGAGCGCCGCCCAATGGCGTATTCGGTTGCACCGCTTCAGGACCTTTGGATGGGCGCGCATTCGGCGGAATGGCGCGCGGATAAGGTGCTTTGTGGCGGAAACCACCTGGACGATCGATCGTTCCCAACAAGGACATCAAGATCGCCAACGAGCGAATGGATTGGAAGCCATTCGAGTGCGCTGCCAAGCCACGCATCGCGTGAAATGCGACGGGATTACCCGTCACTGTCTCATGCTCCTCGCCCCACCAGTCAGTCCACGGAATAGGCAATTCGATTTTCTGATCGCGCGCAGTGACACCCATCTCGTGCGCGATACGCTTGATTGTGTCGGCAGAAATACCCGTGACCTCTTCAGCCCACTCTGGCGTGCAATCCTCCACACGTTCCTTAAGCAATTGAAAAGCGGGTTTTGCCACCGTTCCATCTGGCATGGTGAATGTGCCGAACAAACAAGGGTCGGCGCCCTTTGTATGGTCATCGACAGGCTTATTGCTCAACCGATCCCACCAATAAAAATTATGGGGGCGCAACGGGTTAATCTTATCGCCTTCTGGGTTGCGCAACATCATGCCAAAATCATTGCTGGATTCATCCTGATTCACCAACTGCCCTGAGTTGGTGTAACGCGCCAAGAATTCGCGGTCATACAATCCCATCGCAATGATCTCGCGGATGATCGCCAAAATGAGCGCACCGTCTGTGCCTGGCTTGATAGGAATCCATTCATCCGCAATCGCTGCATAGCCACTGCGCACAGGATTGATCGCAACGAAGCGTCCGCCATTGCGTTTGAAGTCACCGATGGCACTTTTCAAAGGATTGGAGTGATGGTCTTCCGCTGTGCCAATCATGTAGAACACTTTGGCCCGCTCCAAGTCGGGGCCGCCGAACTCCCAAAATGAGCCGCCGATGGTGTAGATCATGCCTGCGGCCATATTGACCGAACAGAATCCACCGTGAGCTGCGTAATTGGGCGTACCGAACTGACGAGCAAACAGCCCCGTCAATGCCTGCATCTGGTCACGACCTGTAAATAATGCGAATTTTTTTGGATCAGTGGCGCGCAAATGGCTCAAGCGCTTTTCTAAAATATCAAAAGTCTCTTCCCAGCTGATTTCTTCAAACTCATTCGCGCCCCGCTCACTTCCTTGCTTGCGGCGCAATGGTTTGGTCAGACGCGCAGGGGAATACTGCTTCATAATCCCCGAACCGCCTTTGGCGCAAATCACGCCTTTATTGAGCGGGTGATCTGGGTTCCCCTCGATATAACGCACTTCGCCATCACGCAAATGCACCTTGATGCCGCAGCGGCATGCGCACATATAGCAGGTGGTCGTCTTGGTTTCAGTCGTTGCATCTGGTAGCGGCGATGCAATTGGATCGTGTATAGGTGAGGACATATTTATTCTTAAAATATATAGAGTTTTACTGCGGTGTTTTCACACACAAACACTGCCCCAGATAGGGCCTTTAGGCTGGGTGCTATTAGGCGCAATCATGCCGCAGGGTGTCTATACCCACATTGGGCGGGGCTCAACATAACCCCGATGGGGGGGGGATCAGGTTTTTCCACTAGGCTTGTTGATATTTAAAGAGATTCGACATAACCTGCACGACGTTTTTTGGGTGCTCCTACGCGACAATGCATAAAAAAATCATTCCCATCACAGAAAAAGAATTTAGCGGATTTTCTTGGGTAAGAGATCCTGAGTTCGCCCCGCCCGATTTAGATGGCGGCGTAACAGCATGTTTGAGCCAAGAATTCACCCCCCCTCGCTCTGGCGAATTAAAGGCATTACTAAAGAATTTTTTGGAAATTATCATTGGGACCGTTAATGCAACGGCAGGTGTTGTTCGCCTTATTTCTTCCGATGATCAATCCCTAACAATCATTAGCGCTGCAGGCATCTCTCCTGAGTTGCAAGCGGAGGCTGAAAACTTTGTAGGTTTAGATTGTGAGGTCAGCAACAAAGCAGCACTCAATCATGTGGTCCATGCCACGGATATCAGCAACTGTGAATCTCGGCAAAACTGCATGTATTCAACTTGTCGATTTCAATCACGCGTGGTTGCACCACTAGAGTCCCCTAGCTCACCAGAAAGCACACTGGGTATATTGACCATTTTTTTTGACATTCCTCGGGATGGCGCGAGTTGTGTAATGAACACCATTGCGGCTTTCGCCGAGGTGATGAGCACAACGATTGAACACACTCGCATCAATCGCGAAGAAAGCCGCCTTGAACGTCTTTCCGCACGACAAGAAATCGCCAACAACATCCATGACTCCTTGGCTCAAACACTTACCTATGGCCGCATGCGCGTCAGCTTACTTGCCGAATCCATCCGATCTGGCAACTATCCAATGGCAACAAAATACACCCGCGAAATAGATGATGCCTTGGAGATTGGTCAAAAAAATATTCGGGAGTTAATTGCAGATTTTCGTTGCGAACTAAACCACGCAGGCCTGCCTGCCGCGCTGCAAGACATCACCAATCATTTCCGTGATCGACATAATATTCACTTGGAATACCAGAATCACTTAGCCGATCTGACTCTACCGCTTGAATATGAAATCCAGGTCTATTACATCGTCCAAGAGGCGTTAAATAATATTGCACGTCATTCTGGTGCAACACATGCACGTCTATTTGTTGACGCTCGTTTCGGATATTACATATTTACGATTGAAGACAATGGCGTTGGTGCGAAGACTTTTACTCCAATTGAAGGGCACTACGGAATGATGATTATGCGAGAACGAGCACAACGTATTGGTGGTGAAATAAAAGTTACCAGCGCAGCAGGTCTTGGAACACAAGTACAATTATTTTTCCCCGAACCCACACCTGATTGGAGAGCAACACATGAGTGAGCAACTAAAATTAGTGCTAGTGGATGATCAATGTCTTTGCCGACGAGGGTTGAGCGAGCTTCTGTCTAATTGCTACGATTTCAGCGTATTAGGCGCTACGGGTAGCATTGATGAATTGCGCAAATTATTGGATGAAAAACCCGATTTGCTAATCATTGATCTGCGTATGAAGCCATTGGACGGGATTTCCTTGTTACAACAAATCCGTAGTGAAGGATATACAACCCCTGCGGTGATGTTAACCATGAGCGACTCAGAAACCGATCTGACCAATGCAATTCGTGCTGGTGTTCGTGGCTATTTATTAAAGGACATGGCTCCGGATGACGTCGTAGATGCGATACGCCGTGTTGCTGCTGGAGAATTAGTGGTGGCCCCCACGATGACACTCAAGCTCATTGATATGTTGCGCGGAGATTCGCCAGATCCAGAACCCAAAAACTCTTTAAAGTTATTGACCGAACGTGAGCGTGAGATTTTGCAATTACTATCCCGAGGGGAAAGCAATAAAGCAATTGCGATGACGCTCAAAATCAGCTACGACACCGTAAAACAACACGTACGTCATATTTTGAACAAACTTAACTTGTCATCTCGAGTAAAGGCGGCGGTTCTTTTCACCAAAGAACAGGAATCGACGACCGATAACGGATCGTCTGATCGCAATTAAGCCCCCCCATACGGGTTATAAACATTCTCCCCAACAAGGTTATAGACCCAAAATCAACGATTCCGCTTAATAGCATCACAGCAAAAAACATTGTCGTCGATGTGTTTCATGCGATAAACAAAGGCATTCGCTCTTATATCTCAAACCAATTTGGAGAAGAATAAATATGGCACATATTGTTATCATGGGCGCAGGAGTCGGTGGAATGCCGGCTGCTTATGAAATGCGTGAAAAGTTAGACAAGAAGCACAAAGTCACCGTTGTTTCCAATAGTGAAAGTTTTCACTTTGTGCCGTCCAATCCATGGGTCGGCGTGAAATGGCGCGAGCGCAAACAAATCGAGTTTCCAGTCCGCAGCTACTTAGAGCGCAAAGGAATCGATTTCATCTCCACCGGCGTAAAACGCGTCCATCCTGACCAAAACAAACTTGAGCTTAATGATGGCGCGATTCTGGCCTATGACTATCTAGTCATTTCAACAGGTCCAAAATTGGCTTTCGACGAAGTTGAGGGGCTAGGTCCTCATGGCGGATATACGCATTCCGTATGCCACGTTGACCACGCTATGAAATCTCACGATGAGTGGGACAGCTTCTGCAAAGATCCCGGCCCGATCGTTGTTGGTGCAGTACAAGGCGCCTCTTGTTATGGCCCTGCTTATGAATATGCATTCATTATTGATACAGACCTGCGTAAGCGCAAGATTCGTACAAAAGTACCGATGACATTCGTCACTGCAGAACCTTATATTGGTCATTTAGGGCTTGGTGGCGTGGGAGATTCCAAAGGAATCCTAGAATCTGGAATGCGTGACAAACACATCAAGTGGATCTGCAATGCAAAGGTCACCAAAGTTGAAGCAGGAAAGATGTACGTCACTGAACATGACGAGATGGGGGCAGAAAAGAAGAAACATGAACTCCCTTTCAGCTATAGCATGATGTTGCCTGCATTCAAAGGCGTTGACGCCGTTTTCGGAATTGAAGGTTTGACCAATCCGCGCGGATTCATCACCGTCGATAAGCATCAGCGTAATGCAAAATACAAAAATGTATTTGCCATAGGTGTATGTGTAGCGATTCCGCCAGTAGAACCGACACCAATTCCAGTAGGCACCCCTAAAACTGGCTATATGATCGAGTCTATGGTGTCTGCCACCGTGCATAACATCCTTGCTGATCTCACCGGTGGTGTCGCCGATAAGGAGGCTACATGGAACGCAGTGTGTCTTGCTGACTTTGGTGAATCCGGTGTCGCTTTCGTAGCCATTCCACAAATTCCGCCTCGCAATGTAAATTGGTTCTCCGAAGGAAAATGGGTCCATCTGGCAAAGGTTGCTTTTGAGAAATATTTCATCAGAAAAATGAAAAAAGGAACTTCCGAGCCTTTCTACGAAGGCAGCATTATGAAAATGCTGGGTATCGAAAAACTGAAGTAAGTTAGCTTAATGAACAAAAAGCCTCTTCCTTTCGGGTAGAGGCTTTTTGTTTGAGGGACTAGCAACTCTGCGACAAGAAAAAGGAACGCTATGCAACTCGATGACAAAAGCTTAGACCTCATTTTCCGTCATGCTCGCAGTCACAACAGTTGGTTGGATAAGCCCGTCAGTGACGACTTGATTAAGCAGCTTGTTGAACTAATGAAATGGGGGCCGACCAGTGCTAATTCCTGCCCTGCACGCTTAATATTCATTAAGAGTCCATCAGCTAAACAACGCTTATTACAATCGGTCATTGCAGAAAATCAAGAGAAAACATGCACCGCCCCTGTAACGGTGATCGTGGCTCAAGATCAAGCATTCTACGAGAAGTTGCCAGAACTATTTCCGCACACCGATGCTCGATCATGGTTCGTAGGCAATCAAACACTCATCGACACCACTGCATTTCGCAATGCTAGCCTACAAGGTGCATATCTCATCATCGCCGCACGTGCATTGGGACTTGATGCAGGCCCCATGTCTGGATTCGATAATGCCAAAGTGGATGCCGAATTCTTCGATGGCACATCCATCAGATCCAATTTCCTCATCAACCTAGGTTATGGTGATGCAGAAAAATTATTTCCACGCGGCCCACGCCTAACTTTTGATGAATCCGCTAAGATTCTTTAACTAATCACAGGGGGTTAAAACTTACTTGGGCATGCGCTGATTTTCACTCAACCGAGGTTTCAGTATTTCGTCTACTTGATCGGGGCTCAAACGCGTGCCGTAAATATCTTCTAGCGGTAATTCGGCGTCATTCCAGCCGCGCACGCCCAATTTTAAAGAACGCACATCAGTAAATCCCATTTTCAACATCACATCTGCCGCTAGTACTGAGCGCTTACCAGAACGACAAATCACGATGATTGAACGATTACGACCACTCGCAAGTGCAGGTACGGTCTCATCGTAATTCCACTCACAAGACTGTTCCAAAATCCCGCGCGGCACGTTGATTGAGTGCGGCAGTTGGAATGCGGCAAACTCTGCATGCTCTCGCACATCCAACAGCAAAAGGTCGCTGTGACTATTCAGCAAACGCCCTAAATCCCAAGGCAATATCTCTCTCACGCGCGTGAGTGCATCATTTATCAAATCGTCATAACTGTGTGCCATAGCCAACTCATGTTCCAGAAATAATGTAGTGCTAATTAGAAGACTTACCCTACAAAGAAAAACACGCATCAGAACTTCGATGCGTGCTTTTAATGACTGCTTAGTTGATTACGCCTTAAACGGGTGACGCAACACAATAGTTTCATCTCGGTCAGGTCCTGTGGACACCATATCGACAGGCACTTCACAGATTTCTGCAATGCGTTTCAGGTAGTTTTGCGCCTCCACTGGCAACGCATCAAACTCTTTAACGCCAACCGTTGAGCCACTCCATCCGGGCATATCTTCATATACTGGCTCACAACCTATCAATGATTCAGCCCCAACAGGCAGGATGTCGCTAAACTGGCCATCAATGTTGTACCCCACACCGATACGAACCATCTCCATACCATCCATCACGTCCAATTTTGTAACACATAAACCAGACACCCCGTTGATTTGTATTGAGCGCTTCAATGCTGCTGCATCAAACCAACCGCAACGACGTGCACGTCCTGTGGTTGAACCGAACTCATGCCCCTTCTCTGCCAGCATTTTACCGATGGGGTCTTGCTTGGTTTCTGCGTCATACAACTCGGTTGGGAAAGGACCGGATCCAACACGTGTGGTGTAAGCCTTGGTAATACCCAATACATAATGCAACATTTGAGGACCGATACCCGCCCCCGCACTCGCCGCTCCAGAAATACAGTTGCTCGAAGTCACGAACGGATAAGTGCCATGATCGATATCCAGCAACGTTCCTTGTGCACCTTCAAACAACAGGTTCTGTCCTGCCTTATTCGCTTCATACAATGCACGCGGCACGTCCAGCACTAAAGGCTTGATGCGTTCTGCCAAAGCCAGCGCGTCATCCATCGTCTTTTGGAAATCGACGATAGGTGCGTTGAAATAGTTCTTCAAAACGAAGTTGTGGTAGTCCAACACTTCGCCCAACTTTGCCGCGAAACGTTTACGATGGAACAAGTCTTGTAGACGAATAGCACGACGCGCGACCTTGTCTTCGTAGGCAGGGCCTATACCACGTCCAGTCGTACCAATTTTTGCAGAACCTTTCGCTAACTCGCGCGCTTTATCAATCGCTTCGTGATAGGGCAAGATGAGCGGACATGCTTCTGAAATGCGCAAGCGTTCATAGACCTGCACGCCCGCCTCAGCCAACTTGTCCATCTCTTTAAGCAAAGCAGAAGGAGACACAACCACACCGTTACCGATATAACACATCACGTTCTCACGTAAGATGCCAGAAGGGATAAGGTGTAGGACGGTCTTCTCGCCACCGATCACGAGTGTGTGACCGGCATTGTGTCCACCTTGAAAGCGCACGACCCCTTGGGCATTATCGGTCAACCAATCCACGACCTTGCCTTTACCCTCATCACCCCACTGCGTACCGATTACAACGACGTTCCTAGACATGTCAGTTCCTAATTTCTGTGTTAAATATTCGACTTAACCACAATCCACTTGCCGTCTCGCAAGACTAAATCACGGTCGCAATTCAATTCATTTCGATGTTCTGACTGCCCCAATAAATCCACCACCACGGCTTGGCCTTGACTGCGTAATTCTGCAATCTGTTGCGCTAAAGATGCATCATGCAAGTAAGGAGCTCGAATAGATTTTGGTTGGACTTGCTTGGACAATAAACCATGTAGCTGGCGCAAATCCATGCTGAATCCTGTTGCAGGACGCGCACGCCCAAAGCTCTTACCCACGTCATCGTAGCGACCGCCCAAGGCAATTGCATCATGGCTACCCGCATGATAGGCCGCGAACACCATACCACTGTGATAGTGATAACCACGTAATTCTGCCAGGTCAATTCCAACATCCGCGGCAAGCGACTTCATCTGTTTAGCTGCTTGTTCCAACTCATCCAGCGCAACGGTAATTTCTTGTATCTTTGGCAGTATTTCACGCGCACGAACTATCACTTCCTCGCCACCCGATAATTGAGCTAAAGCGAGAATCGAAGTGCGTACATCAGTAGATAATCCCTGTGCTAGCTGATTAAGTGTTGGTACATCTTTGTGTTGCAAGGCTATAAATAAAGCCCTTTCCAATTCCTCACTAATACGTGCACTGCGCATCAATGCTGAAAATATGCCTACATGCCCCAAGTCCAGATGCACTTGATCAATCCCCAGCAAAGCTAATGCTTGAAGCATCAACTGCTGTACTTCCAAATCACTTTCAATACCAGCGTGCCCATAAAGCTCTGCGCCGATTTGCAAAGGTTCGCGCGTACGCATGACACCAGAGGGTTGCGTATGAACCACACTCCCCGCGTAACATAAGCGGGCAACGCCTTGTCGATTTAATAGGTGTGCGTCTATACGTGCCACTTGGGGCGTTGTATCAGCGCGCAATGCCAAGGTACGTCCACTCAGTTGATCGACTAACTTAAACGTGCGTAAGTCCATATCAGCGCTATCGTTAATCAATAACGATTCTGCGTATTCAAGAAGAGGGGGTACCACTAATTGATAACCATTTACACGTAACAATTCCAACACATCACGACGCATGGATTCAATTCGCCACGCCTCATCAGGTAGCATGTCTTGAATATATTCAGGTAACAACCAATTCATCATTTGATCCAATAAATCAACAACAGCCCACTTAACATCAGCGTTAGTCCGATAAAGCGAACTTGCCCATCTTGAAACTCAGCAACTTTGCGTAGTGTTTCTCGCCATTCACGCGGGAATATAAATGGCATGATCCCTTCCAGCACCAACATCAATCCTAAAGCGATGAACCAGTAATCATTCATCATGCAGATTACTTACCGCCACCTTTGTTAGAGCTCTTCAGATACTTAAAGAAAGCTGAACTAGGATCCAAAACCATCACGTCGCTTTTATTCTTAAAGGTTTGCTTATAAGCATCCAAGCTACGATAAAAAGCATAGAACTCTGAATTACGACCAAAAGCACCTGCATACAGCGAAGAAGCCTTAGCATCGCCTTCACCCTTGATTTTCTGTGCATCACGATAGGCTTGGGCCAAAATCACTTCACGTTGACGATCTGCATCGGCACGAATCTTCTCGCTCTCTGCATTACCTGTTGCACGCAGTTCATTCGCAACACGCTTACGTTCAGCTTCCATACGACTATAGACTGACTGACTGATTTCGACAGGGAAGTCGACGCGCTTTAGGCGCACATCCAATACTTCTACGCCAATTTTTCTAGCATCGACATCTGTTTTTTGCTGAACAACACGCATAAGCTCATCGCGCTTGCCAGATACAACATCGTGAATCGTTCGTTTACCGAATTCTTCGCGCAATGCTGAATTCACAGTTTGCATCAGTCGAGTCTGTGCCCGAGCCTCATCCCCTCCCACACTGATGTAGTACTGTTTCACATCAACGATGCGCCATTTGACAAAAGAATCCACAAGTACGTTTTTCTTTTCGGCCGTAATAAAACGTTCTGGCTCTTGCGAATCAAACGTCAAGATGCGTGCATCAAAAAAACGTACGTTTTGCACCAGAGGCACTTTGAATTTCAGGCCCGGTGTCGTTTCCAAACGCATCACCTCACCTAATTGAAAAACAATTGCAGTCTTCCGCTGATCAACCACAAATGCGCTCATCGACAACAACACGAGCAACCCTATGCTCGCCACCAAAATATTTCTTATTAGCGGACTCATTATCGCGCCTCCCGATCTCTGCTAAGCGCACCGCCACTCGCACGTGGTGCGGCCACCACCTCATTAGAGCCTGCTGTAATTGCAGCTTGCTCCGCAGCTTTAACCCCCTGCGCAATATCCGCCGCACTTGGCGTGGTACTTTGAATAAGCTTATCCAACGGTAAATACAGCAAACTACCATTGCCAGATTTTTGATCGACCAACACTTTGCTACTGTTGGAAAGGATCTGCTGCATCATGTCAATGTACATCCGCTCGCGCGTGACACCAGGCGCTTTCTCATACTCAACCAAAATTTGCTTAAAGCGACTCGCATCACCCTCTGCATTGGCAATCACACTTTGCTTATAACCATCTGCCTCTTGCATCAAACGCGCCGCAGCTCCCTTCGCTTTAGGCACCACATCATTAGCGTAGGCTTGTCCTTCATTTTTTTGACGCTCACGGTCTTGTCCGGCTTTAACTGCATCATCAAATGCCGCTTGCACCTGCTCGGGTGGCTGCGCATTCTGCATAGTCACCTTGCTCACAACGATACCCGATTTATATTTATCCAGAATGTCCTGCATCAACTTGGTCGTATCTGCAGATACCTGTTCGCGCCCCTCATACAGCACAAAGTCCATTTTGCTACGACCCACAATTTCTCGAATGGCCGTTTCTGCTGCTTGTCTAACCGAATCGTCTGGCGCTCGGTTATTAAATAGAAACTCGCCAGGATCTTTCAAAAAATACTGAACCGCAAATTGAATATCGATGATGTTTTCATCATCAGTCAGCATCAACGACTCTTTCAAAATCTTATTCTTTACGTTCTCGCGATAACCCACCTCAATCGTGCGAACTTGACTCAGATTCACGAGTTCTACAGACTCTATGGGATAAGGGATGTGCCAACGCGGCCCAGACTCTGTGACTTCAACTTGTTTGCCGAAGCGCAACACAACGCCACGCTGACTTGCTTCCACGATATAGAAACCACTTGCAATCCAAATTAAGGCGACGATTAAAGCAATGAGACCTACGCCCCCAGATGTACCCACGGGCTTATTCGATCCGCCATTACCCGAACCACCAAACAGTGATTGAATTTTGGCATTCAACTTACGCATCACCTCTTCTAAATCAGGAGGCCCCCCTGCATTTTTATTACCCCATTGAGGGTCATTCAATCCCATGATTTCACACCTTCATAAAGCTATTGATTATTGAGCGGATGCCACTCGATTGCAGTTTTTTCGACTTTAGGTGCATCTCGGAACTCTACGAGAGCAGACCGTAAATACTCCAACCCCTCTCCCGTTTTTGCACTCAGATTAATGGACACAATATTACCATATTCATCCCGCTTAACGCCCGCAGGCTCGCCTAGCAAATCAACCTTGTTATAGATCACAATCTGAGGAATTTCTTGCGCGCCAACTTCCATCAACACCTGATTCACTGCGGCAACTTGATCATTACGCTCAGCGCTATTTACATCGACCACGTGCAACAGCAAATCTGCCATTGCAGTCTCCTCTAAGGTGCTACGAAATGCAGCGACTAAACCATGCGGCAAATGCCGAATGAATCCGACTGTGTCGGATAAGATCACCTGAGTTTGATTCTCACCTTCCAAAAATATCTTGCGAGCGGTGGTGTCTAACGTTGCAAATAGCTGGTTTGCCGCATAAACGTTCGCATTGGTTAATCGATTGAACATTGTCGACTTTCCAGCGTTCGTATATCCAACGATCGAAACCGACATCACATCAGAACGATCTCTCGCTTTGCGCTGTAATTCACGATGGCGCTTGAGTTGCTTCAATCGCTCGTTCAGCAGATGCACACGCCTATCCAGCTTGCGTCTATCCAATTCAAGCTGCGTCTCACCGGGGCCACGTGCACCAACAGCGAACTTTTGCTGCCCCATGTCCGTGTTCATACCAACCAGGCGTGTGGATAAATATTTGAGTTGAGCCAGCTCAACTTGAACCTTGCCCTCGTGACTTTGTGCACGCAAAGCGAAGATATCCAAGATCAGCATAGTGCGGTCAATGACGCGCGTTTGGATTTTTGCTGTCAGATTACGCATCTGGGCAGGAGAAAGGTCGTGATTAAAAATGACCAAAGGTGCTTCTAGCTCTTCCACCAGCGCAGCAATCTCATCAACCTTGCCACTACCTGCAAACGTCGCAGGATCAGGGCGTTGACGCTTACCCTCCACCAACGCAAGCGTATGCACGCCGGCACTTTCAGCAAGCAAACGTAACTCTTCTAAGCTTTCTGTGTAATCCGGAGCGCCAAAGTCGAGACTGACCAATACCGCCGTATTGGCGACGGTGGTTGCTTCAGACATCACTCAGCATCAAACGGAATAGAAACGGCGCGAGCGGGAACAATGGTGGAGATGGCATGCTTATAAACCATCTGAGTGACGGTATTCTTCAGTAGCACCACATACTGATCGAATGACTCGACCTGACCTTGCAATTTAATGCCATTGACAAGATAGATAGCGACCTGCACATGTTCCTTACGCAATGCATTCAGGAACGGGTCTTGTAGTTGTTGCCCTTTTGTACTCATTTTGTCGATTCTCTCGATGGTTAACACGTTGCCACTGTAATGGAAAACACAGAATTTAGAAAGCTTATAAATCCACAAATTGCCATCGCCCACTCCAATCAAGTCAAGAAAAACGAATTGACGCGAGGGTAACTATATCGTCCGACGTTAACACTGCGACAGAGGCCGTAAACTAAATGTTAACAAACAAAAAAGCCAACTTAAATATTCACTGAGCCAATTGGTGTGAATTGAATTTCAGTCGGCAGTCGAGTTGACCGTCCCATTAAATAACGACCAAAATCCTCAAGCACTGCAGTACTCAGTTGCTGCGGGCTAAGCTTCGCTTTCAATTCGCCGAAACCTTCTAAATTTCCACACTCAAGAATCACAACCCCTTCTGCATAATCAGCTTGAAAACACATACGAATAATAAATTCAGGTTCCAAGCCAATCTCAAAGGTAGGTTTTTGAGTCCTATTCCTCCACACATCCTGCAAATCTTCCTTAGGCTTTAATCCAAACTTTTGGATACCTTTACTAACCTCTTGAAATTGCTCCCAACGACGCACCACAACCACCGGCACCGACGAAGCCATTTTGACTTGAAAGAACACATGATCCAATAAAGCATTATCGTCCAAACCTTGTTTGCGATACTCGACCAAAGCTTTTTTCCATTTTAGAGAGGAAAACTGCGCTTTTGAATCGAATGAGTACGCCCTGTTGATATTGGGCTCAAGCGTATTTAGGTGTTTAACTAAGGCGTTAAAGAATTGGAATGTACGATTCAAGGCCAAGTTAATATCTTGTTCAATCGCGTGACGATTTTGCTGTTGCGTACGCTTAGCTTCAAGTGTTTGCGTCACCTCACCAGCCAGGTCTGCAAGAAAACTGCTCATTTCACCATTTGGCAAACTCATCCTAACTACCCAATTTTGCGTTTTCCACGAGCTTTAACGCGAAGGATTGCACGTTCTTCACTATCAGTAAGCTTTTTAGGCACTTTATCGGCAAAGGGATTCGCGCCAGACTTAAAGTCGATTCGTAACGGAGTACCTTCAAGCTTAAAGGCCTCGCAAAAGCATTTTTCCAAATATCGCTTATAACCATCTGGCACTTTATCCAGCGCACTGCCGTGAATGACAATTAACGGTGGATTACTCCCCCCCTGATGGGCATAGCGCATCTTCGGACGAAATACACCTCCACGTGGAGGTTGTTGCTTCTCTAGTGCCGCCATCAACACGCGGGTAAGTTGAGGAGTTGGCAATTTAACCATCGCAGCTGCATAAGCTTGATTCACAGACTTGAGCAGAGCATCAACACCTGTTCCATTTAGTGCTGAAATAAAATGGTGTTTTGCAAAACTTAAAAAATGCAACTTACGTTCAATGTCTCGTTTAGCTGTATCACGTTTATATTCATCCAACCCATCCCACTTATTCACCGCCAACACCAGCGCGCGGCCTGTTTGCAACACGAAGTCAGCTAGGTGAGCATCTTGCTCGGTAATTTGATCGCGCGCATCCACCACCAACACGATGACATTTGCATCTTCAATTGCTTGCAGTGTTTTAACCACGGAAAACTTTTCTACCGCCTCGTCCACCTTGCCGCGACGACGCACACCGGCCGTATCGATGATCGTATATTCCCTACCACCACGTTCAAAATCGATATAAATAGAGTCGCGTGTTGTACCTGGCTGGTCAAATGCAATGACGCGCTCTTCACCTAAAATCGCATTCACCAAAGTAGACTTGCCAACGTTCGGGCGCCCAACAATAGCAAGTTTCGGCTTGTTTGATTTCTCTTCGATTTCCGGCTCAATGGCGGGCAATTCATCCAATGCGATCTCAATCATTTCGGCGACGTTATCACCATGCGCAGAAGAGATCGGAATCGGCGTCCCAATCCCTAATTCGTGAAATTCTGCCGTAATTCGTGCGCTTTGCATTCCCTCAGCCTTGTTCACCAACAGCATGATTGGACGACCAGTTTTACGCAGTTGTGTGCTGATGATGCGGTCTTGCGGCGTCAAACCCGCGCGGCCGTCAACAATAAACATAACCAAATCAGCTTCATCAATAGCTTGGCGTGTTTGCTTAGCCATCTCATGCATGATGCCTTCTTTAGCAACAGGCTCTAATCCCCCTGTATCAACCACCAAGAAAGGCCGTTCACCTACCCGACCTCGTCCGTAATGGCGGTCACGCGTGAGCCCTGGCAAATCTGCAACCAATGCATCACGACTACGCGTGAGGCGGTTAAACAGCGTTGATTTGCCGACGTTAGGACGACCGACGAGTACGAGTGTAGGTAACATGAATTCTTACTTATTGAGTGCGATGGAATATAAATTACCGTCGCTGGTTTGAATCAAAGCTCCCTCGCCCAACAACACAGGCGAAGTCAGAATGGGGCTACCATCCGTTTTATAACGAGCCACAAATGCACCGTCTTCTTTATTTAACACGTGCACATAACCTTCATAATCGCCAACCAACAAATAATCATCCAGTGGATAAGCTAGCGTGGCACGTCGCAACGACAATTGATCATTTTTCCAAAGCGAACTACCACTCGCCCTATCCAGAGCCAGCACATGACTATCCGCATTCGTCAGATATAACTGACTACCCGTCAACGCCAATCCCTGACTGCTGGAGATATCTTTCGTCCATAGCGTTCCACCTTGTACCGCATCAAAACAGGCAACGCGGCCTTGAAAGGCAACAGCACATACTTGTGTATCATCCACCGCTGGCAAACTAGTGATATCGCTAATGCGCTCCAACTCCGTATTACCTTTGGGTTGTGACACCGCAGACTCCCAAATCACTACCCCTTTGGTCAAGCCAATCGCCGCCACTTTTCCTGCCGCAAAACCTGCATACACCATACCGTTGCGAATCATGACACCCGCGTGATTGCGCACAATTAAAGTAGGCGTCGAACGTTCGTACAACCACAAACGCTTCCCATCCGCAGCATCTAAGCCCGCAATGCGACCATTGCCTGTACGCACCACCACCACACCATCAGCAATTTTCGGCGCGCTCAATATTTCACTAAATACTTTGGTCTTCCAACGCAGCGCACCACTTACATCGTCATAAGCCGCCACATCCCCTTTATCACCACCTACCAATACCAATCCATCGCCAGCCCCCACCCCACCCGACACAGTAAAATCGGGCACGATACGCCAAACTTGCTTGCCGCTCTCACGCTCAAAACGCGCTAATGATTTCGCGCTGGCAGCAAATACCCCTTCACGCGTAACCACTGGCGTCAACACGTTGAATCCCGCATCGCCAAGACTTTGTTTCCAACGTGTTGTCACCTGTGCCGATGGCTTGAAATCCATCAATTTAGCGGGCTCAATCGACGCTTTATCGCTTCCACACGCACTCAATGCAGCAACAAGCACCAGCAAGAAAGGGCGAATCAATTTCATTTGGCAGCGCCCAATCCATCCAGCTTCAGTTGAATCAGATTGCGATACATACTTTTTTCATCCGTTTTATCCAAAGCCAGTTGATAAGCAGTTTTCGCCTCTGCATTCTTACCCATCGCACTTAATACATCCCCCTTCAGGTCAGCATATAAGCCTGTAAATGATTCTGGATGAGTCGCATCAAGTTGCTTCAACGCCTCATCGAACTTTTTCTCATCCAGCAACGTACTGGCTAATTTCAGATGCGCAGCATCCTGCAAGGCTGCCTCACTGGCATGCTCCGTCACCCATAGCAATTGGGTTTTTGCGCGTGCTACGTCTTTTGCTTGCAAGCTTGCTTGTGCTGCAAGCAATTGCGCACGGGGCGCATACGCACTACTTCCATAACGACTCGCCAAAGCATCAGCAGCATCACCGATGCGCTTAGCATCATTACTGGAGGCTTGCTTAACCACTTCAACATAAAGTTGGGCAGCCTCTTCAGACTGACTCACTTGATGCTTTTTCCAATACTGAGATCCTGCAAATGCCAATAAACCCACTACAGCAACACCAACAACATATTTTCCGTTGTCTTTCCACCATGCCTTCAGTGCATCTACCTGTTCTTGCTCTTGCAAATCTAACTCAGCCATTTTCTTTCCTTTATTTGATCAATTCACGAATCTTTACTTGCAATTCTTCTACACCAATCTTTTGCTGTTCACCGCCACCACGCAATGGTTTGAAGGTGACTGCATTGGCAAGCACTTCATCTTCGCCGATGATAACAGCGCAAGCAGCGGCACTGCCGTCAGCCTTCTTCATCTGCGATTTGAAACTACCGCCACCGCAATGCAACAGCACTTTTAAGCCACCGTCGCGCAAGGTCTCCGCAACCTGCCAAGCCAAGGACTGCGCTTGCTCTCCTTGATGTACCACGTACACATCCAAAGACGCGGCTGGATTCTGCATACCATCGTCTTGCAACAATGCCAGTAGTCGCTCCACTCCCATAGCGAAACCACAGGCAGGAGCTGGTTTTCCGCCTATCTGTTCGATCAGTCCATCGTAACGACCACCCGCGCAGATCGTGCCTTGCGCGCCCAGACGGGTGGTGACCCACTCGAATACAGTACGGTTGTAATAATCCAAGCCACGCACCAAACGAGTGTTGATCTCGTAGGGAATGCCATGCTGCTTCAAGATGGCCTGCACTGCTTCGAAATGTTTGATCGCATCCTCATCCAGCTCGTCCATCAATTTCGGTGCTGCACTCACCAAGTCCTGCATCGCAGGGTTCTTGGTATCTAGGATGCGCAATGGGTTGCTGTACAAACGGCGCTGAGCTTCGGCATCCAGCGCACCTTTGTGCAGCTCAAAATACGCGATGAGTTTCTCACGATGACGTTGACGCGAGGCGACATCGCCCAGCGTGTTGACCTGCAACGCCACATCGCGGATACCTAGTTTTTTCCACAAACGAGCGCACATCACGATCTGCTCGGCATCGATATCTGGGCCCGCGAAACCCAATGCTTCCACGCCGACTTGATGGAATTGGCGATAACGCCCCTTCTGTGGGCGCTCGTGACGGAACATCTGACCTTGGTAATACAGACGCTGCGGCGCGTTATACAGCAGATTGTGCTGTAACACAGCTCGCACGCAAGATGCCGTACCTTCCGGACGCAAGGTGAGCTGGTCACCGTTGAGACTGTCCTCGAAGCTATACATCTCCTTCTCGACGATGTCGGTGACCTCACCGATGGCGCGCTTGAACAGCGCAGTCGGCTCCACCAAAGGCATACGAATGTTGCGATAGCCGTAGCCTTCTAGCCAGTCGCGCACCGTATCTTCGAACCACAGCCAAAGCTGCGCCTCGTCCGGCAAAATATCGTTCATGCCTTTAACGGCTTGTAAGGAGGGATTACTCATCTGTATTAAATCGCTTTGATTTCGATACGCTTGCTTGGTTTGTCACCCGCCGCGCGTTTTGGATATTTGTTGGCAACATAGTCGTCAACGATCTTCTGGAATTCCTCGGCAATGTTCTCACCACGTAGCGTCACCGTCTTCTCACCATCGACATACACAGGCGCAGAAGGCGTCTCTCCGGTACCCGGCAGACTAATGCCGATGTTGGCCAACTTACTTTCCCCAGGGCCATTGACGATGCAACCCATCACGGCCACATCCATCTCTTCCACCCCCACATACTGCTCACGCCATACCAGCATCTGCGAACGCAGATAACGCTGGATGTCCTGCGCTAATTCTTGGAACACGGTGCTGGTGGTACGGCCGCAGCCTGGACAAGCCGTCACCATCGGCGCGAACGAACGCAAGCCCATGGTCTGCAAAATCTCCTGCCCCACCACCACTTCTTGCGTACGGTCACCGTTGGGCTCTGGCGTCAACGAGATACGGATGGTGTCGCCGATGCCTCGCTGCAACAACACGGACAACGCCGCAGTCGACGCCACGATGCCCTTGGAACCCATTCCCGCCTCGGTCAAACCAAGATGCAAGGGATAGTCACTGCGCTTGGACAGTTCGGTGTACACCGCAATCAGATCCTGCACCGCACTCACTTTGCACGACAACACGATACGGTCATGCGGCAAGCCCAACTCCTCGGCGCGTTGCGCGCTTTGCAAGGCAGAAACGATGAGCGCCTCACGCGTCACCTCGTTCGCTTCTTTAGGCTGCGCCAGTTTGGAGTTCTCATCCATCATGCGCACGACCAGATCCTGATCCAAGCTCCCCCAATTGACTCCGATACGCACTGGCTTGTCATACTGCTTGGCCACCGCGATCATCATGGCGAATTGGTCTTCACCTTTACGGTTCTTACCCACGTTACCTGGATTGATTCGATATTTCGCCAACGCTTGGGCGCACGCTGGATACTCGGTGAGTAAGCGATGCCCGTTGTAATGGAAATCACCGATGAGTGGAACGTCGCACCCCATGTCGTCCAACATCTTGCGGATGACAGGCACTTGAATGGCTGCTTCGGTGGTATTCACCGTGATACGCACCAGTTCAGAACCTGCTTGTGCCAATTCGTACACCTGCTTTGCCGTGCCTTCAGCATCGGCAGTATCCGTATTGGTCATCGATTGAATGACGATAGGTGCATCACCACCGATGTAGATATCGCCGACACGTACTGCAGTCGTCTTACGACGCATGATATGAAGATGACTCATGATTTACTCAACCACCAATTGCGCTTTACCAGATTGTTTGTATTGAGACAGATCGATTTCACGCCCCCTATTGTAGAGACGGACGCCGGACACATTCCCAATAGAGATTTTATATGGCGCACGTACACGTCCACCAATCCACTTTTCACTCCCTGCTGGGTTCATTTTAGATAGTAAAGTTTCCCCATTTTTATCAACGACTTCAGCCCATGAATCGGCTGTAAACACGAAGTGCAGAGGGCGCTTCTTTAACTGCTCCAAAACAGCCAAGTCTGTCGTAGACACCGCAGAAGCCACTTTTTCAGTAGCTTGTTTCAAAGAATCCATTCCTGACGTCGAGTCTTTATTTTCAGGCTTAACTTGAGCATCCTTCACATCAATCGACTTAGGCAATGCGGGCGTAATGACTGAAGAAGTTGGCTGCATAACAGGAATTTCTGAGCGCAAGCTATCCGTCATTTCAACTCCACTTGTCGCAGCCACGCTAGAGCTTACTGGTATAGGTTCTGGCAGTTTAATCTCACTTATCACGGACTTCTCAAACACAGGCTGACTTAGTTGTTGCCACACCCATCCTGCCAAGACAAGCAACGCCACCACACCAACCCAACGCCAATATCCGTTATTGCGAGAATTCGTAGAATTTGATTCCACAGACATGATTGGAAGAGGATCTTCATGCAAGGAATTTTTTTCCGCCACAGAGCTCTGCAATTCGCCAATCAGATCAGCCTCATCTAATTGAACAGTGCGTGCATAACTACGGATAAACCCTCTCAAGAATGCGCCTTCCGGCAAATGTGCCTGATCCCCAATCTCAAGAGATTCAACTTGCTTTACGCTGAACTTAATACGCGATGCAATATCACTAGCCGTCAATCCCTGCGACTCACGTGCCGCACGCAATCTTGCCCCAACTCCAATAACAGCTTCAGACAGCTTTTGCGCTTCGGGAATATTTTCCATCATTCACCCATCTGAGAAAGTTGAAATTCTGGGGAGTCTGGAAATCGTTTTCCCAGTTGCAATATATAACTGGCCTCAGAATTCGCGTCGTGCATCTTCCGCTCAATCCGGATGGCCAACCACAGTTGCTCCGCATTTAAATCTTGGACATTTTGTTGAAAACGTATGAAGTACGATTTCGCATGCGCAAAATTTCCCTTGGAAAAGTGTAGCTCCGCAAAGCCATACAGCGCCATTGACATGCCTGGTTGCAATATCAGCGCACGTTGCAAGTAACTCTCTGCCTGTGCAACATCTCCCGCCTTGAATGCACAAACACCCGCGTTTGAATAAGCAACTTCAGGGGTCTGATATAAAGGGTTTTTAAGTGCTTCCAAAAATTGGGGGACTGATTCTTTTGCCCGCCCTCGTTGGCACAAAAACCAACCATAATTATTACGAGACTCAGGGGATGTTTTATCTAGCTTAATGCTATGCAAAAAATCAGACTCCGCCAATTCATCCTCATGCAATGCCATCCTAATTAAACCACTGACATTGTAAGCAGGCGAATAGGTAGGATCCGCACGCAATGCAACGCCTATCTCTTGCAAAGCAGTAGCGTATTGCAACCTCCCAAAATAAGCAGCCGATAGTTCAGTATGACTAATCGCAATGTTGCGCGCCTTTTCAGAGACCGTCTGCTCATCCGCATTCTTGGTAGCACATCCTGCCAACATAATCATCAGTAGTGCGACATATGCAAATTTCATTGATTCACCTCTACCAAACGATGCATTGTCCTTTTAGTTTTATCTTGCACTTGTCCCGCCAATTGACCACATGCAGCAGCGATGTCATCTCCACGCACTTTACGAATAGTCGTCACAATATTAGCCTGCATCAGCACATCACGAAAACGCTTGACCGCATCCATATCTGAACGCAAATAAGGCGCTTGCGGAAAAGGATTAAAAGGAATCAGATTAAACTTACAGGGCACATCACGCACAAGCGCAATTAACTCTTTCGCCTGCTTTAGACCATCATTCACCCCCGCCAACATGACGTATTCGAACGTCACAAAATCACGCGGCGCTTTTTCAAGATAACGCTGACAAGCCGCCATCAATTCATTCAAAGGATACTTCTGATTGATGGGCACCAATTCATCTCGCATCACATCATTAGGCGCATGCAGAGAGACCGCTAGCGCCACTGGGCACTCATCGCGCAATCTATCCATCGCAGGAACAATCCCCGAGGTAGAAACAGTCACGCGACGGCGCGACAATCCGTATGCATTGTCATCCAACATCAGCTTAAGCGCGCTGACCGTACTCTCAAAATTCAACAACGGCTCGCCCATCCCCATCAATACCACATTGGTGATATGCCAATTCCCATCGGCATTTTTTCCAAGCTGGTGATTTGCCCACCACACCTGACCGATAATTTCAGCCGTAGAAAGATTGCGATTAAACCCCTGTTTTCCCGTCGAACAGAATGCGCAATCCAGTGCACACCCTGCCTGCGTCGAGATACACAACGTACCTCTATCATCTTCTGGGATAAATACCGTCTCCACGGCATTGCCTGTCCCCACATTCAGCAGCCACTTGTGTGTGCCATCGGATGCGGTTTCTTCACGCACCACAACGGGCGGGGTAATACAGGCTTTTTCGTTGAGCATCGCACGGAGTGATTTAGCCAAATCACTCATCGCATCAAAATTGGACTCCCCGTTTTTGTAAATCCAGCGCAACACTTGCTTGGCACGGAAAGGCTTTTCGCCCTGCTCCGCGAACCAAGTCGTGAGTTGTTGCGCATCAAAATCGAGGAGGTTTTGCTTCATTTTCTACTTCAGACTTAACGAGAATATACGTTCAATGCTGGGAAGAAATAAGCGATTTCAACAGCCGCTGTTTCAGCAGCGTCAGAACCGTGTACTGCATTTGCATCGATGCTGTCAGCGAAATCAGCACGGATCGTGCCTTTATCAGCCTTCTTAGGATCGGTTGCACCCATCAGATCACGATTCTTCAGAATTGCGCCTTCGCCTTCCAGCACTTGAATCATCACTGGGCCAGAAATCATAAATGCAACCAAATCCTTAAAGAAAGGACGTGCGCTGTGCACAGCGTAAAAACCTTCTGCTTCAGCTTGCGACAACTGAGTCATGCGCGCAGCGATAACTTTCAAGCCAGCGCCTTCAAAACGGCTATAGATTTGACCGATAACATTCTTTGCAACTGCATCGGGTTTGATAATTGAGAGGGTACGTTCAACAGCCATGCTTCTTCTCCAAATGATTAATGTAATTCAGAAATTTCTGAGGGGCGCGATTCTATCAGGGTTTGCCCGCCCTGTCGCAGGGCGGGCACGCTCAAATCACATAAAATCAAAGGGCTCGAAGGTTTTATGAGTGCAAATTACTGAATCATTCCGAGCATGCGCGGTAGCCAGAGAGACAGGCTAGGCCAATAGGTGACCATCATCAGGAAGCCCAGCATGGACAGCAACCACGGCCAGACGGCGATGGTGAGTTCGGTGATGCCCATTTTGGTGATGCCGGAGGCAACATAGAGGTTAAGACCCACGGGCGGATGACACATGCCGACTTCCATGTTCACCACCATGATGATGCCGAAATGAACAGGATCGATACCCAACTTCATCGCCACCGGAAATAGGATGGGCGCGAAGATGAGCACGATGGAGGACGGCTCCATGAAATTTCCCGCCAGCAACAGAATGATGTTGCATGCCAACAAGAATGTGATGACCCCAAGCCCGTTGCCCAACATCCAATTTGCCAGCGCTTGCGGGATGTTCTCGTTGGTCATAATGAACGAGAACAACATGGCGTTGGTGATGATGTAGAGCAACATCGCCGACATATTGGCCGAGTTGAGTAACACCCTAGGAACATCCTTGAAGCTCAGATCTTTATAGACGAACACTGCGATGAAGAAGGCATACACCGCACTCATTGCTGCCGCTTCGGTTGGTGTGAACATCCCTGTGTAGATACCGCCCATCACGATCACGATGAGCAACAACCCCCATACCGATTCACGGAACGCCCTCCAGCGTTCGCCTAAACTCGCCTTTGGCAAACGAGGATAATCGAACTTGCGTGCGCGATAGTAGGTCACCCCACCCAACACCAATGCCAGCGCGATGCCAGGGACGACACCCGCCATGAATAGCGCCCCGACCGAAGTGTTGGTCGCAACCGAATACATCACCATCACGATGGACGGTGGAATGAGGATGCCCAGCGCGCCTGATGTGGTGATGATGCCCGCCCCAAATTTATTGGGAAAACCCGCCTTGATCATCGCTGGCAACAAGATGGAGCCGATGGCGACGACGGTGGCTGGAGAAGAACCCGAGATAGCAGCGAACAAAGCGCAGGCCAGCACACCCGACATGCCAAGACCACCATACAAGTGACCGACCATCGATGACGCGAAGCGAATCATGCGTTTCGCCACTCCGCCATGGGTGAGGAAATTACCCGCAAGGATGAAAAACGGGATCGCCATGATCTCGAACTTCTCGATGCCGGTGAATAATTTAAGCGCAACAGACTCTAGCGGGACCTGTGTAAACAAAAAAAGGAAGCTGAGTACAGTCAATCCCAAGGAGATAGAGATGGGCATGCCCGTGAGCATGAGCGCCAACAACAGAATGAAAATGAAGGAAGCGCTCATTTTTTGCCTCCCTTCTCATCCCTGGCACTATCGGACGGATGCAAATTGTCATCCATCGCATACACATTGGCATCGACTGCAGGTTTGTCATCGTCTAGGCCATCGACGTGACCGTGGTCGTGGTGCGGCAATTCTCCCGTTTTAATGAAGATCACCAACACTTGCAGAAATCGGAAGCACATCAGACTCGTCCCCAGCGGGATAGCTGAATAGACGATCCAAGTCGGCCATTCCAAGTCAGGGGTGGTCGGCCCTTCTGGCACATCACCAACGGGTAAATCCGTCATCTGCAGGAAAGCATAGTGAGCGCCGTTCTCCCACACGAAATAGCCCCCTAAGGAAGCAACGATGACCGTAAAAAGCGCGCCAGAGAGCAATCCGAATACGATGAATTTACGGCGCATCTTATCGTCGAGCCGATTAATCAGCACATCGACACCAACGTGAATACCCGTGCGCACACCATAAGCCGCACCGAACTTGGCCATCCATACGAACATGATGATGGTAAGTTCCTGTGCCCACGTGAAATTCAGCGTTAGCAACCAATCTTGCAAAGCGGGAATACTGCCAGTGTTACTGGCTGCGTAACGATGGACGACGGCGACGAAAATAATCAATGTCGCCCCCGCCATCAGGAGGGTAATCAGCCACTCCTCAAGATGATCGAGATATTTCACAGACAGCCCCCCTGGTCGGTGACAAACTTGTTATTTTTTTAGACTGCACCCGCCAACGCCATCAGGCTGGCGGGTGGTGTTTTAATTACAACTTACTTGGATCAAAGCCTGTTTCTTTGTAGATGGACTTAAGCAAGTCCCCGCCTACGCGATCAGCCATCTTGGTATGCACAGGTGCCATTGCCTTCTTAAATGCCATGCGCTCTTCTTTGCTGGGCACATAAACGGCGGTCTTGCCACTCTTCTTCACTTCGGCCAATGCATTGTCATTCTCTTCCTGCGCAATCTTGTTGGCATAAACCGTCGCCTCTTTCATGGCTTGTTCTAACTTGCCACGAACATCAGCAGGGAGTTCATCCCAAAATTTCTTGTTCACGATGACCGCATAGCCCAGATAGCCGTGATTAGTCAGTGTCAGGTTCTTTTGAACTTCATGCATCTTCTGCGTGTAAAGATTGGAGATTGGATTTTCTGTGCCATCGACCACACCTGTTGATAATGCTTGATACACCTCAGAGAACGCCATCACCTGTGGCAACGCGCCTACAGAACGCATCTGCTCATCCAACACTTTTGAAGATTGGATACGCATCTTCTTACCTCTCAAGTCGGCTGGGGATTTGATGGGCGTATTTGCAGAGAAAGACTTGAAACCGTTATCCCAGAAAGACAAGCCTTTGATGCCCTTCGGCTCTAACTTGGCGAGCAGGCTTGCACCAATTGGACCTTGGGTGACTTTATGCAAATCTGCATAGTCATCAAAGATAAACGGGAAATCGAATGCTTCAAATTCTTTGACACCGAGTGGGCCGAACTTCGCAAGGGACGGAGCCAACATCTGCACCGCACCGATCTGCAAAGCCTCCATCTCTTCTTTGTCTTTGTACAAAGAACTGTTCGGATAGACCTCAACTTTTACCTTACCCTTGGTCAATTCATCGGCACGTTTGGCAAAGAAATCCGCAGCTTTCCCTTTAGGCGTGCTGTTAGCAACGACGTGACTGAATTTGATAACGATGGGTTCGGCGGAGACGGACAGAGACAGACTTAACAACAAGGCACTACACAACACGCTTACTTTATTCATTTTTCTCTCCCAAAGTAGATTAGCGACACGGTTGTTACAACTTATTGTCGGCGCATCATAGCTCTATTTTTCCCAAGACACCAACAGGCTTTTTTCACCTTCTCTAGCCTGATATTCGGCATGAATAGCAACCCCGATGATCGCCACCAGCTCATTTCCGCGATACAGCAACGGCAGTCGTTCTCGCTGCCACGGCGGAATGTGTTTCTCTTGTAATATGTTCTTCAAGCTGCGATTTTTACCTTTGTGATGGAGGCGTAAAGATTCCCCACCGGAGCGCAGACGCAAAGAGAGGCACTCACCTTTCAACTTCTCAACACTGATGCCGGTGCTGCCCCCCTCCGAAAATATCAACTTTGCATTCAAGGCAGACCAAACAAGTTCAGCCTCTCCCGACCATGCCAAAACGACAGTGCGATCGAAGTCACCTAGGATCGGCATCACGTAGATTCTGTCTTGGTAGCGCCTCACTTCCCACTCACCGAAGGCCACACATACAACCGCATCTTCGCGTGCTTCGCATAGCTGCCGCAACATATCGTCGATCTGCACAGACTGCGGCATCGCTGCCCCACGCACATGCAGGAAATAGCGCAATAGATTCTTAGCTCTCGACGAACTCAATGCCCCTAGCGCCCCCACATCGAGCGTCTCACCATCAAAAGCTGACGCTGCATCCAGTTGCGCAAGATCATCCATCAGCTGAGTCGCTTCCGCAAAATGTCGGGCACTCCGCGCGAGCGTCTCTCGATACTGCGGAAAGCGCTCTGCCAATTCAGGAAGAATCTGATGTCTTAAGAAATTGCGTGGATAACGCACATCGGCATTGCTCTCGTCTTCTATCCACGTCAAACCGTTCTGAGTCGCGTAGTCGCGCAACTGCTCACGCGAAACATCGAGTAAAGGACGTACTGTAGCGTGCATCAGAGGATTGGCGAGTTTCAACACAGGCATCGCCGAAACTCCCTTTACGCCAGCACCTCGCAGTAACTGCAACATCAAGGTCTCAGCTTGATCATCGGCATGATGAGCCAGCGCCACGAAGTCACACACTTGGTTCAAAAAGGCTTTGTGCCGCAACTTGCGCGCTGCCGCCTCGACACCATGCTCGTCTCGCAAAGAGGTGATGTCGACACGCTCGACTTGCAAAGGGATGTTATGCAGCGTGCATAGCTTGGCGCAAAACTCAGCCCAAGCATCCGCATTGGGACTGATACCGTGATGAACATGGATTGCGGAAAGTCGCCACTGAAAACGGGGCGCGATGGATTGAAGCAGATGCAACAGAACGACGGAATCCATTCCGCCGCTCAAACCGATGAGGATGTTGCAGTGTGATGGAAGAAGCGGCGCGAGACGCGCCGCAACAGACTCAGCTAAGCTCGATTTCCTTGAACTTGCCATAACCCATCAAGCGATTGAAGCGCTCTTGCAGCAGATCGCCAGTAGGCTTGCTTTGAGCTTGTTTGAGGGCATCGACCAATGCTTTTTTCACGTTAGCCATGGTCGCTTCGTAATCACGATGCGCACCACCCAAAGGTTCGCTTACGATCTTATCGACCAAGCCCAACGCCTTCAAACGTGTGGCCGTGATCGCCAAGGTGTCGGCAGCTTCTTCCGCTTTGGAAGCGCTCTTCCACAAGATGGAAGCGCAACCTTCGGGAGAGATGACGGAATAAGTGGCGTACTGCAACATCAGCATCGCGTCACCAACGGCAACCGCCAACGCACCGCCAGAACCACCTTCGCCAATGATAGTGCAGATGATGGGAGTACGCAGCTCCGCCATCACATACAGGTTCTTACCGATGGCTTCAGATTGACCACGTTCTTCTGCACCCACGCCAGGATAAGCCCCCGGTGTGTCGATGAAAGTCATGATGGGGATGCCGAATTTCTCTGCCAAGCGCATCAGGCGCATCGCCTTACGATAGCCTTCGGGACGAGGCATACCAAAATTGCGGTATTGACGCTCTTTCGTATCGCGGCCTTTTTGATGGCCGATGACCATCACGCTCTGACCGTTAAAACGTGCCAAGCCACCTACGATAGCGGCATCATCGGCATAAGCGCGATCACCATGCAATTCTTCGAAATCAGTGAACAGATGTTCGATGTAGTCCAAGGTGTACGGACGCTGTGGGTGGCGCGACACTTGGGATATCTGCCATGGCGTGAGCTTGGCATAGATATCTTTGGTCAGTGTCTGGCTCTTCTTTTGTAAGCGATCAATCTCATCAGAAATATCTAGTGCTGAATCATCTTGCACGTAACGCAATTGCTCGATCTTGTTCTCAAGATCGGATATCGATTGTTCGAAATCTAGGAAGGTCAGTTTCATATTCAATGTCTCGGAGATTCAAAAACAGGGGCGCATGATACAACATGCGATGCCACAAGCTAAATATTCAAAGAGAAAAAGCGTTTGATGGTCGCTAAAATCTCGCTTCGTTGTTGCGACAAGTCACGCTGAGATGAGCTTGCACCAATATCTATCACTGCGTGATCTAACTGAGCTGTACGAACCGCCAAGATGTGAGATACCTCATCTGCGATTGAGGGCCTAGCCAACAAAATCTCCTCGAATGCTTCCTTATCGAGTCGATAACATTCTACATCCGTCTTCGCAATCACCGATGCGCGGCGTGGCGCACCGGTAAGCAATGCCATCTCTCCAAAGAAATGCCCTTTACCTAACACATTGATCGAGCGACGCTCACCTTCTGGCGTAGTCAAATACACCTCCGCCTCACCGTTGATGATGATGTACAACCAGTGCGAACGTTCGTCACCTTGCTGGGTGATGATGTTGCCTCGTGAGAATGGGGCATATCGCAAACGCTCAGCAATCGATTTAAGCTCTGCCTCTGTCATCGCGGCAAACAGTTCAACTCGGCGCAATGTTTTTATCCGTAACAGCACTTCACGCTGATGAATGACTTCATCGTATTTCTCATTTTCTTTAGTGATGTGAATACTTTTTTCTTCCAGCGCAAGCTTCATACCTGCACGCTGCAACGCCGTTATGATGTGCCAACGTATCGCGCCATCAGTAGGATCATCTGGAGCAAGGTCCGTCAGCCAATACCGCAAGGCATAACGGGCATACCCCTTATTATCCATATCCATTAAGACACAATTGGGCTGAGGATTCTTAGCCACATTGGCAATATCGGTGTTTAGGATAGCTGTCTCGACCACATTGATTACCCTAGAAGGGGCAATATCCAAGCCCACGTTGAACCATACCCAACGTCGCCACTGCACTGGCTCATCAGTGCGGCGACCCAAGACTAAAAATTTGTTTTTCATCAACTGCGAATTAGGGAACACCACGGTCTCCCAATTACGCGTTTCAACCAAAGTTGAGCGCCAGCGAATATCCACTACTTTTCCGGAAATATCATCGACTTTGATCCAATCTCCCACCTCAATCGAGTTATCAAGTTGCAACGCCAAACCGCCCAAGATATTTCCCAAAGTATCTTGCATGGCAAAAGCAATGACCGCAGTAATCACCGCAGATGTTGCCAAGATGCTCCCCAGATCCAAGCCTGCATAGCGCAGACGCACCATGAACCACGCCACATAAGCAACGATGACGAAGATATCTTCTGTGATGCGTGGCGGCGTCAATCTGACCGATGGCAATAAAAGGCGAAAAACGAGTTGCCCCCACAAACGAATCACCGCAACACCCAAGCCTATTACGAAGACCTCGTGCAAGATGTTGGCAGCGCGTTGAAACTCCAGTGCAAAAACCAGCCCACTCACAAAAAGCCCGAGTAAGCAGGCAAAGTAAAATCCCAACGTATTGATCAAGCTGGCGCGCTCTTCACGCCTAAAGTAGAAGAGCAAAGTAAAGATTGACAGCACCATCACCAACATTGGAAATGATTCATCACCCCAGAAAAATGTTCTGACCGTATCCCAAAAATTCATAATTTCAATTTCCTCCCATTACGCAGGATGCTACGCAATAGCTTTCCAACGGTTTTCTCTGACGCCAAAGCCGCCAAACTCCAAGGCGATCCAATTCAAATCGCCTATTGCCTGACTCCATTGGCACCTCAATCGACACAGACTGCAAACGACCATCACACAATGCATTCCAAATAGGCATTGCCACGTCACGCTCCACGTATTCCATATGCTCTCGCCAACCGTATAAATCCCCTTGCTGCCAAGCGTCATTTAGCGCTGTCGTCACCCATAAGCCTTCTTTACTCTGACCAGTCAACATCTCTTGCAGCGTAGTTGCTGATGTTGCCATAGCGACACATGCCAATGCCGCACTGACTTCCTCACCGCCCCCAACTATCTCTATATCAGTTTGCAACGGACCCGTCACGCCCGCTCCCCATAGCCACAGACTGTTAATGGGAAGCAATCCTTTTACCTCCCGTGCCACATTCACCGGATGCGTGTGCAATAACATCTGCACTTCGTTCATCACACGCTTCCAGCGCAAGGCATCCCTCCCTTGAGGTTGGTACGGTTTAACATCACGGCCATTGGCTGTACGAAGGGACGTCAGACTAACCTCGCTCGATTGAGACGCGCGTACATACCAGCGCCGAGACAAAGGCGCAAAGAAACTTAATCCATCTTGAGCAAAGTATTCATTCAAGGAATGGCACACGGCCGAGGCCTCTTCAGCAGTACACGACATATTGGCCAACAAATTAACTTGAGATTGTTGTAATTGAAGATGTACAGGATCGGCACAAAGCCAAAATCCATCACGCACATCAAGCCCATCCGACTGGGCACGAATAGGCGCAACGGATTGCGTATTGAATCGTCTACACACTAACCGCTCTAAGCTCTGAGCCTCCATGATACTTTGCTGACTGCGCGCCAATATTTTCGCCAAATAAGGTAGTACCAAACCCGATGCCACATTGCGCATCTCGTCCGCAGGAAGTAATAAATCTGGAGCAACCCAATGAAGATGTTTCATAACTATAATTTTTGAAAGACTTAATCTAATTCATTATTAGAAGTGAGCACTCAGAATATTCGAGCAAATATCATCCATGTTAGAACAATCGCGCCCTAAATGTCGCGTGATATCGGAGCTGCATAACTTACAACGAGATACTCTTCATCTAAAGGTACGCTCCCCTCCTCTCAGCAACTGAATTAAATGCTTATTTGAATGAATTCCCAAACAGGTTTTCTGCCATGTTTACAGTTAAAATGCGTGCCCGCTCTCAGTAGCACATAACACCCACGGTATCTCAAGCATGGCTATCCAATGGTTTCCAGGTCACATGACGTCAGCACGCAGAAAGGCTGCGGAGACGATGGCACGTATTGATGTAGTCATCGAGGTATTGGATGCACGCGTGCCAGAAGCGGGAAGCAACCCACTGATCCGCGAGTTACGTCTGCATCGCCAGCGGCCTTGCTTGAAGGTATTGAATAAAACCGATCTAGCTGATCCTGTGGTGACTCAGGCTTGGTTGGATCATTTCAATCAACAAGAAGGGGTGCACGCTGTCGCCCTGTCTTGTAAAAAAGCGGGCGATGCGGCCAAGATCCCTAAGCTCTGCCTACCACTCGCCCCTCAACGTGGCACGACATTAAAGCCTTTGCGCATCATGATTATGGGCATCCCCAATGTGGGCAAGTCCACCTTGATGAATACCTTGCTTAAACGCCGTGTTGCAGCGGTAGGTGACGAGCCTGCCATTACCAAGAATCAGCAAAGCTTCAATCTTGATGACAGAACGACATTGATCGATACACCCGGCTTAATGTGGCCAAAGATCGAATACCCAAGTGATGGCATGATGCTTGCGGCAAGCCATAGCATCGGTCGCAATGCCATCATTGATGATGAAGTGGCCGCCTTCCTCGGTGACATCCTGATCGAGCGCTATCCATTACTTGTGCAACAACGCTACAAATGCGACACAACGAATATGGATGGCGTAGGACTGGTTGAACATATTGCACAATTACGAGGCTTTCGCATCCGTGGCAAAGAGTTCGATTTCGAGAAGGCTGCAATGATGCTGCTACAAGATTTTCGTACCGGCACATTGGGGCGTATCAGCTTAGAAAGCCCTCAGTCACGCGCCTCAATGATGCAAACAATATTAGATTCCGCTTATAATCCACTCTCTTCTGATACAGAACATAGATAGATATGCCCGCACTACGTTTTTCACTTGTGTTGACCAGCCTGATATTAACGGGATGTAGCACACTACATTTGAGTGCCTATACTTTAGATAAAGATCCGCTTGAGCCACTCAATCGAAAGGTGTTTGTATTCAATGACACGGTCGATCAAGCTATCGTCAAACCCATCGCTAAGGGTTATGCCGCAGTCGTGCCCGCTCCAGCCAAGACATTAGTAAATAATTTTTTTTCCAATTTGGACGATGTGACTGTCACCGCAAACGACCTCCTGCAATTGAAATTTGCACAGGCTGCAAGTGATGGCAGCCGAGTCATATTTAATTCGACATTTGGTATTTTCGGCCTCCTTAACGTGACGGAACGCTTAGAAAAACACAACGAGGATTTTGGACAAACTTTAGGCTATTGGGGCGTGCATAGCGGCCCTTATCTGATGCTCCCCCTTTTAGGACCTAGCTCATTCAGAGATGGCGCGGGTTTGTACGCCGACAGCTTTGCCAGCGTCATCAGCAATACGCAAGATGTACCAACGCGCAATACCGCATGGGCAGCGAATGCATTAAACACCCGTGTAAATTTATTGGAACAAGAAAAAGTGATGGATAACGCCACCATCGACCGCTATAGCTCATTGCGAGATTTTTATTTGATGCGCCGTCAAAGCTTGGTCTATGACGGAGAGCCGCCTCGTATCAAATATGAAGATGAGGATGAAGAAGAAACACCATAAAAAACGGCGGGTTTAACCCGCCGTTTCAGACTGCTGCGGTGTGCACCTAAAAACCCTTCGCCATTACAAACCAAACCCGCGTTGAGCCATTGTCTGTCACCAACTCCGGCTTCACACCGAGACGATTCGCGATGTAAGCCTTGGCGCTCAATTGATTCGGTCCCGACCAATTCAGCCCAACCCCTTTGCCCATCAAGGAGGCCGTGTTTTTCCCGGTCGCCCATGGCGTGCTGTTAATGATCAGATGAGCCCCATCAACAAATGCAATGGCCTGCCACTGGCCTTGCGCATAACTGCCTAGGTCATGGCGCAACTCGACCGTTCCAGAATAACCACTGTCTCCAGACAACACACTCGTGTCGTATGCGCGCACGCTGTACGCGCCTCCCACGCTCATCTTTTCGGCTGAATCAAGATTCGACAGCCCCCATTGCCCATTCCCTGTGAAGTAAAGTGAATTGTTCTGTGTGAGCAGCTGCAATCGTGTGTAGTTAAACGTCCATTTCGCAA
>JAQTUV010000009.1 GCA_028707175.1 Sideroxydans sp. | reverse complement strand
AGTTGGCTGAAGGGAATGTTGGCGTGATCGAGCGCGCATTGCTTGAGGTGCGTCGGCGGGTAGATGCGGGTTGTGTGTTTGGGGGTGCGCAATGAAATACATATCCGTGTGTTCCGGCATCGAAGCTGCTACCCAAGCATGGCATCCAATGGGATGGAGTCCACTTGCATTCAGTGAGATCGAGCCATTCCCATGCAAGCTGCTGGCTCACCATTACCCATCCGTTCCCAACTTGGGAGATATGACTAAATTCAAGGAGTGGCCTGATTATGCAAAGGAGTGGCCTGATTATGCAAAGGAGTGGCCTGATTATGCAAATGTCGATGTTCTTGTTGGAGGAACGCCCTGCCAATCATTCTCAATCGCAGGATTGCGAAAAGGACTGGACGACCCGCGTGGCAACCTCATGCTTACCTATCTTGCCATTGCTGCAAAGTATCGGCCCACATGGTTGGTTTGGGAGAATGTCCCCGGCGTGCTGTCCTCTAACGGAGGGGACGACTTTGCCTGCCTCCTTCGCGGGATGGGGGAACTCGGGTATGGGTTCGCCTACCGAGTTCTTGACGCTCAATACACCCGAACTGATGGATACGCGGTCGCAGTACCCCAAAGACGGAGGCGTGTGTTCGTTGTCGGACATCTTGGAAGTTGGCAACGTGCCGCAGCGGTACTTTTTGACTCCGAAAGCCTGCGCGGGAATCCTCCGCCGAGCAGAGAAGCGGGGAAAGCAGTTGCCGGAACAATTAGCAAATGCTCTTTTTCAGGTGGCGCATCAGGTAGACCTGAAGGCGCAGCTGGAAACCACTTTCTGCCAGTCGCCGGAACAATCGGAGCAAGAGCTGGAGTCAGCATAGGCGCACAAGACGCAGCATGTGGACATCTACTCCCAGTCGCTCCAACTGGTGGAGGGCGACCTCTTCCGGCTGTTGCATACCGCACCAACGCCGCAGGTCAAGTGATGAATCAAGGCAATGTATCGGCCACGATTAATACATTCACCGATGCGACAGCGCAGTTCTTACAACAGCAAATGCAAGTGCGCAGATTAACTCCGAGAGAGTGCGAACGCTTACAGGGGTTTCCTGACGACTACACGAACATACCAGGCGCATCCGATACAACACGCTACAAGGCACTCGGCAACAGTATGGCGGTGAATGTGATGCAGGCAATAGGACAGCGCATCCAGATGGTGAGCGAGATAGCTAAATGATCTGCCATACCTGCATCCATAGACGTATCAAGCCTTCCCCAGATCCTAAAGCTGGGGGAACTCGATGGGGATGCGCAAAGAAAGGGATTCTGTTCTGCACGACACAAAGCGATTGGGAATCTGGTGTAGGTCAACCTAAAACATGCAAGGAGCATCAAAAATGATCGGTGGAAAGAAAGACAACTGCTTTTGTACTGAGTGCAGAAGCCCAAAGAACAAAGACGATATGCGCATCATCCTGGTCGGCGGCAAGACGAAAGAAGTCTGCAAGGGCTGCGAGTATCGATTCGCTATGGCCGCACAGCGGGGAACGCATGTCTGAGCTGAACAGCTACCGGCGTTATTTCATCCTAGCCCATGACACAGCAAGGAAACTAGCAGCGGCTCAATGCGCACTTGCGCCGGATGGGTACGTGGTCGAGATCAAGCCGGCAACTAGGACACTTGAGCAGAATGCGCGCATGTGGGCTTGCCTGAACGCAATATCTGAACAAGTGGTATGGCATAGCCGAAAGCTGACCAGCGAAGAGTGGAAGATCGTCTTTACTGCCGCACTGAAAAAGCAAGATGTTATCCCCGGCATCGATGGAGGCTTTGTTGCGATGGGGCAATCCACTAGCAAGATGAACAAGCGCGAAATGGCCGACCTGATGACATTGATGGATGCCTTTGCGGCGGAGCAAGGCGTGGAGGTGTTTGAATGAGCCTGCTGAAATCCAAGCGCCACGAAAGCAAGAAGATCCGCGAAGCTGCCCGTGGCCGCGAGTGCCAAGTGCGCTTACCTGGCATCTGCAATCACAACAATGACACCGTGGTATTCGCCCATGTGAGGCTGAATACCGGCGCAGGACGCAAGGAATCGGACTTGTTCGGGGCGTTTGCCTGTGATGCGTGTCACTCTGAAGTAGATCGCCGGACGCGCCATATCGCATCGCTGGATGTGGTGAAGGCGGCCTTCTATGAGGGCGTGTTTAGGACGCAGCAGATATTGCTGGATGAAGAATTGGTAACACTGGCTTAACCGCTGCCAGTTCAAAGCGGAAATTGAAAGGAATAATGATGACAGACGCAACTATTGAAAACGAAATCCAAGCCAAAGGCAAGACCGCGCCACGTATTACGCCGGATGCCGTGCAGAACAACATCAGCAGCGTGCACTACTTTACTGCATTTGATGGTGTATTTGGACAATCCCAGATGGATGGGATCCCCGTTGGAGCAGAAGTCAAGTCTCTTTTCCCGCTCGGCCTGCTGACCTTCTGTGTGCTGGTGTTGAAGAATGGCTTTACCGTCACTGGAGAGTCAGCCTGCGCATCGCCTGAAAACTTCGATGCTGAGATTGGCCGAAAGATCGCACGTCAGAATGCAGAAGCAAAAATCTGGCCGCTGATGGGGTATGAACTGCGCAGCAAGTTGGCAGGGCTGTAATAGATGATTCTCTTGCCGTGGCCTAACAAAGCACTCAGCCCAAACGCACGGGCGCATTGGTCGGTGAAGTCTAAAGCTGCCAAGCAAGCACGGGCTGATGGTTTCCATGCTGCGCTAGCCGCTGGCTATGGCAAGAGTTCATTCGCAGATTACGAGGGGCGCATCCATGTCTGGATAGATTTCTACGCCAAGACACGCAATTACCCCGACCACGACAATTGCTTGAGTAGTTGCAAGAACTTTCTTGATGGCATTGCGGACGCGCTGGGCATCAATGATAAGAGATTCGTGCCGCATCCCTTCGTCAAGGACGAGACATACAAGGGCGGCAAGGTAGAGATTCGATTAACCAAAGGAGCAGAGTAATGGATGACGTTTGCGAAGTAGCGATAGCAATCAACGGAAAAGGGAAGTTGACCGGGTTTGACATCGGCGGCACTGATACCAAAGACAAGAATCCGCATACCGATGGGGTGACAGATCGCGTACTGCTCTACTTCGGGGAGATTCAAGTCGCCATCTATGGCCTCTATGAGCGCGGTATCACGCGCATCGTGCTAGATGACCAGTGCAGTAACGGCGGGGTGATGATCGATCTCAAGGAAGGGGCGAAACATGCAGAAGGTTGAAGGGAGATTGCCAGAAGAGGCGCAAAGGCTTTTGCGTGAGGCTGCTAAAACGCCAAACACGCCTAAAGACCCGATGGCCAAGATCAAAGCAATCGATGCAGCAGTCGCCAAAGTAAAAAGCCAATACCCAAGCTACTTCAAGGAGTGACCAAATGCCAAAGCTCATTGCAGTTTCAGAAACAGGAAGGCCGCTAGGCGAGAATCATCCCAAGGCTGTATTGACTGACAATGAGGTGGAACAGCTTTTGATGCTCCGGCAACAGGGGTACACATACCAATGGCTTGTGGATAAATTCGATGTATGTAAATCAACAGTAGCTTCAATCTGTAGAGGGAGGACTAGATGCCAGCCAAAGCTAAAGTGGAAACAAAAGGATTAAAGCCGAAAGGTGCAAAGCGTGGGCCAAAGCCTGGTAAGGCTACGCCATCAATAATCAAAGTGCAGGCAGTTGGACTAGCTGCAATCTGCGATCGTATTGCATCAGGTGAGACACAGGCGAGTATTGCTGAGTCGCTAGGGGTAGGTGTGTCGTTCTTGTCGGATTGGCTTAATCGTCCTGAAAATGCAGAATCTTCCGCGCGCGCGAGAGAGGAAAGTGCCGAAGCATGGCTAGATGAAGGATTGCGCCCATTGCGTCAGGCGTTAGATAAAGATTCAGGCATCGACGCATCTGCTGCTAGGGCCTATGAGCAGGCATGTGCTAGACGTGCCGCTATCCGCAATCCAAAGTATCGAGACAAGCAAGACGTGAACCTATCTGGATCTGTAGACATCGCAAGTACCATTATTGCCGCAAGGAAACGCAGTGGCACAGACTAGCGATGAAATGCTGGCCGAGGATATGGGCCGGTTCTATGCTGACCCATTGGGTTTTGTCATGTACGCATATGATTGGGATGGTGATGCTTCGTTGCGCATCGTCAAGCTTGTTGAACCATGGGCGAGTAGATACAAGTCAGAGTATGGCCCTGATGCATGGGCATGTGCATTCTTGGATGAACTAGGGGTTGAGGTCAAGAAGCGCGGATTCGATGGAAAGAGTGCTGTTCCGGCGATCCGCACAGCTACGTCAAGCGGCCACGGTATTGGTAAGTCTGCGATCACCTCATGGCTGATAGACTGGATAGCGTCAACAAGGCCATTCAGTAAGGGCGTAGTAACGGCTAACACTGGGCCACAGCTTGAGTCTAAGACTTGGGCTGAGATTGCCAAATGGACAAAGAAGTGCATCACTGGGCACTGGTTCGATGTCACCACTGGCAAAGGCTCAATGCGCTTGGTGCATAAGCAACATCCTGAGTCATGGCGCTGTGATGCACAGACCTGCCGTGAAGAGAATAGCGAATCCTTTGCTGGACTCCATGCGGCCAGTTCAACCCCGTACTACATATTCGACGAGGCAAGCGCTGTTCCTGACAAGATATGGGAAGTGGCAGAGGGTGGTCTAACCGATGGCGAGCCTATGTGGTTTGTGTTCGGCAACCCAACACGTAACACTGGCCGGTTCTTTGAGTGCTTCAATAAGTCTCGGCATAGATGGATAGGCAGGCAGATCGATAGCCGCAATGTCGCCATCACCAACAAGGCGCAGATAGCGGAGTGGGTAAGTGACTATGGCGAAGATTCTGACTTCGTTCGCGTGCGCGTCAAGGGAGTATTCCCAAGATCGTCTAGCCTTCAGTTCATCTCTCGTGAACTGGTTGACCTGGCTGCGAAGCGCATCCCTGATGTAACAAAGCAATCTGGTCGTACTGCGGTGATGGGTGTGGACGTTGCGCGCTTTGGTGACGATGAATCTGTCATCAGGACAAGGCTAGGCCGTGACGCTCAGACATGGCCTGCCAAGCGCTACAGGGGTATCGATACGATGCAACTGGCTGCTAGGACTGCCGAGCATATCGAGCTATTGCGCAATGCTGGCTTGCGTGTGGTGTGCTTCATTGACGGCGGTGGTGTAGGTGGTGGTGTGGTCGATAGGCTGAGACAGCTTGGCTATGATGTCATCGAGGTGCAGTTTGGCTCTAAGGCTGACGACACGCGCAAGTATGCCAATAAGCGCTGTGAGATGTGGGGTAGATTGAAGGAGTGGCTAGAAGTCGGCTGCATCGAAGATAGTGCCGCTCTTGCGACTGACCTGACATCATGCGAGTACAGCTTCACCTCTGCCGACCAGATAGCGCTTGAGCGCAAAGAGGATATGCGCAGGAGAGGACTATCATCCCCAGACGATGGTGATGCCCTTGCTCTTACCTTTGCTCAGTATGTCCCAGAGTTCACCGATATGGGCCTAGAAAGACCCGCCAAACGTAAGCAAGCAGAATACGATCCCTATGCACGCTAGGTGTACATATCTGCATCTTCTCTGCCTACTCTATGCCGCATGAGACGCTATGAGTTTGTGAATCCTGCCGAGTACATACCGCAGATCACAGACTTATTGCGTGCGAATTGGGCGGAGACAGGCGTGGACTTCCCACTTGAGCCTGACGTAACAATCTATCAAACGCTGCACGATATGGGTATCGGTTTGGCGCTTGCGGTATTCGAGGATGACGTAATCATCGGGTACTGCACGGCTACCATGACTCCGCACCAATTCAACTCAAAGATTCTTTGCTGTGTGCATGACGCTCTGTATATCCGGCCAGATAAACGGCATGGCTCTATCTTTCAGAGAATCAAATCGATGATCGAGCAAGAGGCTGCGAAGCGTGGTGCTACACGTATGTTCTGGCATTGCCGTGCGGGTACTGGCCTTGCCGATTCACTTATCAAGCATGGCTATGAGCATGTCGATACTGTAGTGATGGGGAGATTGTTATGGGGGCTGGGCCACTAAAAGATATTGCGCGTCTCACATTAGGAACAATGACGATGGGACAATCAGAAACCTATCTACAAGGCAAGCAGCAAAAGGCTGCGAACGATCTAGCAAGCACTAGCGCAATCAACATGGCGAAGGCTGCCGCATCAACAGCAGATCAGCAGTTCAATCGAGCGAACCAGAAGAAACCAGACATTGCATCCTTGCTGTACAACAATCAGCAAGGCTCTGCACCAACATCACTCACAGGGTCGGCTGGTGTTGGCAATAGCTCATTGAGTTTAGGCAAGACAACCTTGCTGGGCGGCTAAGATGAGCAATATCACCAAAGAGAAGCTATATACCCGCTGGGGGCAACTCAAGACTGAGCGTGCTACTTGGTATCCGCACTGGAAGGAGTTGTCTGACTTCTTGCTGCCGCGCTCTGGTCGCTTCTTCATCCAAGACCGCAATCGTGGTATGCGCAAGCATAACTCCATCTATGACAATACCGGCACTAGAGCATTGCGTGTGCTGGGTGCTGGCATGATGTCTGGCGCTACATCACCGGCGCGTCCTTGGTTCCGTCTCAGCACGTCCGACCCTGATCTGGCTAAGTATGGCCCTGTCAAGGTATGGCTGAATGATGTCACCGTGATGATGCAGCGCGTGTTCGAGCAGTCGAATACATACCGCTCACTGCATTCAATGTACGAAGAACTCGGTGCGTTCGGCACAGGTGCGGCGATTATCCTGCCGGACTACGATAATGTCATCCATCATTACCCGCTAACCATTGGTGAGTATTGCATTGCCACTGACTATCAGGGTCGTGTGAATACCCTATTCCGAGAATATCAAAAGACCGTGCATGAGGTTGTGGCTGAGTTTGGCCTAGAGAATTGTTCCTCTGCTGTGCAAAGCCTCTATTCCTCTGGCTCATTGGATAAGTGGGTGACCATCATCCATGCAATCGAGCCGCGCAAAGACCGCGACACGACCAAGAAAGATGCTAAGAACATGGCGTATCTGTCTAACCACTTCGAGGTTGGAGGCGAGAAAGACAAGTTCCTGCGTGAGTCTGGTTTTGAATCCTTCCCTGCTGTTGCGCCACGTTGGGCGACTGTTGGTGGTGACATCTACGGCAACAGTCCGGGCATGGAAGCGCTTGGCGACATCAAACAACTTCAGCACGAACAACTACGCAAGGCGCAAGGCATCGACTACATGACCAAGCCGCCATTGCAGATGCCTACCTCTATGGTCAATCGTGATGTAGATACGCTGCCAGGTGGCGTGTCATTTGTGGATATGAACAATCCGCATGGTGGCATCAAGACAGCATTTGAAGTGCGCCTAGACCTGAATCATTTACTGATGGACATCCAGGACGTGCGTGAGCGCGTGCGTGGTTCGTTCTATGCGGATCTGTTTCTGATGCTGGCTAATCAGACGGATGCGCGTATGACGGCTACAGAAGTGGCAGAACGGCATGAAGAGAAGTTGCTGATGCTAGGCCCTGTGCTTGAGCGCCTGCATAACGAATTGCTTAATCCATTGGTCGAGATGACATTCGAGCGCATGGTCAAGGCAAACATCCTTCCGCCTGCTCCGCCTGAGATGCAAGGTAAAGAGTTGAACATCGAGTTCGTATCCATGCTTGCGCAAGCGCAAAAGGCAGTAGGAACGAATAGCATAGATAGATTCGTCAGCAATCTCGGTGCTGTCGCGCAGTTCAAGCCTGATGTGCTGGATAAGTTTAACTCTGACGAGTGGGCCGACATCTATGCCGACTCTTTAGGCGTAAATCCTAACCTTATCGTAGCAGGTGACAAGGTTGCGATAGTGCGCAATCAGCGTGCGCAGCAAGCCCAACAAGCCCAACAAGCGCAGCTTATGGAGCAAGCCGCCAGCACCGCGCAGAAAGCAGCAGCAGCGGGTGGCGGTGGGCCGCAAGGACTTAGCAACATTATGACCGGCCTGACAGGGTACGGCACACCAGGAGCATGACATGGCACTCGTAAGCATGAAAACAGAAAGCGATAACACGGTCAGCGAGTCAAGCAATGAATATGGCTATGGCCTACGCATACGCTTGAATGATGACCAGTGCGAGGCATTGGGCATTACATCGCCTATCAAGCCCGGCACCAAAGTATCGATCAACGCGGTAGCCATCGTGCACTCTGCTACTGAAAGCGTAGAGGATGACGGAGACGATACCGGCAATGACATCTTTATGGAATTGCAGATCACGGATATGGAGCTTGGGGCCACGGGTAGTCGCAAGGATACTGCTGCTGCGCTGTACGGAGCAGATGAGACATAAGTGTACATATCGGCCTGATACTGCAATAGATTCCGCACATGGGAAATTACGATCCGCTTGATTTAGATGCGCAGCAGAAAGCAAAGCGCGAAAAAGAAGTTGCAGACAAACTATCTCGTGAGAGTGAAGAGTATGACATCAAGTGGCTAATGAGTAGCAAGAGAGGGCGCAGGATTCTTTGGCGGACTCTTGATAGGGCGGGTGTATTCCGTCTTTCGTTCAACACTAACGCAATGCAGATGGCATTCGCTGAAGGCAACCGGAACGAAGGACTGCGCACTCTAACGATGATCCACTCACAAGCGCCAGAGTTATATCCGGTGATGGTAAAGGAAAACACGAATGACAACCGAAACACTGATGACTGATACGGCTACAAATACCAATGAAGGCCAGCCAGCATCAACCGAGGCTACTACACCTGAAGCGCAAGCAACAGATGCGGTAGTCGAACAGCAGCAAGCATCGAGTGAAGGTAACGAAGAAGCGAAAGCTGAAGCGAAGCCCGAAGGCGAACAGGAGAAGAAAGGCGCTCCTGAAAAGTATGAGTTCAAGCAGGTCGAGACATCCCCGATAGATGCTCAGATCGTCAGTGAGTTCTCAGAAGTCGCCAAGGAGCTAGATCTACCGCAAGATGCTGCACAGAAAATCTTGGACAAGATGGCTCCTGCATTGCAGAAGCAACAGGCCGAGATGTTTGAGGCGATGACAACTAAGTGGGCGACAGAAGCCAAGGCGGACAAAGAGTTCGGCGGCGACAAGCTCAACGAGAACATGGCGGTTGTGAAGAAAGCTATGGATACGTTTGGAACACCTGAGCTGCGCACGCTGCTGAATGATACTGGTCTAGGTAATCACCCTGAGTTTATTCGGGCGTTCTACCGGGCAGGTAAAGCAATCAGTGAAGATCGATTCGTTGGTGATTCAGTTGGGGCGGGAACTTCTGCTCAACGTGACCACGCATCGGCTTTGTACCCAAATCAGAAATAGTGAAGGAGAAATAAAATGCCTGTATTAGCGACCACAAACTTGACGCTGGCAGATTGGGCCAAGCGTATCGACCCAGATGGCAAAGTTCCAGTTGTTGCGGAACTGCTGTCACAATCTAACGAGATCCTTGATGATGCCGTGTTCGTAGAAGGCAACTTGCCGACTGGTCACCGTGTTGTCATTCGTACAGGTTTGCCTGTTGTTTACTGGCGTGCGCTGAACCAAGGTATCCCTTCCAGCAAATCTACCACAGCACAAGTGGACGAAGGTTGCGGTATCTTGGAAGCACGCTCCGAGCCAGATAAAGACTTGCTGGCCCTGAATGGCGGCACTGCTCAAGTGCGTTTGTCTGAGGATTCTGCTTTCTTGGAAGCGATGAATCAAACACAAGCGCTGACTATGTTCTACGGCAACCCTGGTACTGATCCAAAACAGTATCTTGGTTTGGCAGCACGCTACTCCGCGATCTCAGGCGCATCTAACTCACAGAACATCTTGGACGCAGGCGGTACAGCATCCAATAACACCTCTGTTTGGTTGGTGGTTTGGGGCGATCAGACTGTGTTCGGCATCTTCCCTAAAGGCTCTAAGGCCGGTCTGGTGCATGATGACTTGGGTGAGCAGACTGTCTATAACGCAGACGGTACACGTTTGCAGGCGATGGTCACGCGCTACCAGTGGAAGAATGGTCTGGTGGTCAAAGACTGGCGCTATGTGGTTCGTATCTGCAACATCAACGTAACCGACTTGATGGCGCAATCTGGCACACAGGCATCTACTGCTGCGACCAACATCATCAAGCTGATGGCGCGTTCTGTGTACCGTATCCCTAACATGGGTATGGGTCGTGCGGCGTTCTACATGAACCGTACAGTACACAGCGGCATGGCACTGGCAGCATTGGATAAGAGCCAGAACGTGCTGAAGATCAACGAAGGTCTGACTCAGTACGGTATGCCGCAAAGCTGGCTGTCATTCCTCGGCATCCCACTGCGTCGCGTCGATGTTCTGTTGAACACTGAGGCTCGCGTAGTGTAATGAATAGGGCGGCATAACCTGCCGCCTGACCCAACCCAATTAGGAGAACCAAAATGATAGTAGATGACCTCTTGAAAGTTAGTGCCGCTCAAGCTGTAACAGCATCGGCGGTATCCACCAACACAATCGATCTGTCGCAGAATCGTGACATTGGCGAAGGCGAAGGTCTGTTTGTGAACTTCACTGTAGATACGGCGGCGACTGCTGCTGGTGCTGCCACAGTTGAGTTCCAGATCATCGCCTCTGCTGCTGCTGCGCTGACCACGCCGACCGTTATCGGTAGCTCTGGTGCAATCCCTAAAGCATCGCTGGTGGCGGGTGCATTGTTCCCTGTGCGCATCAACCCACAAGTTGCATCGCTGGGCTTGCGTTATCTGGGCGCAAACTATGTGGTGACTACCGGCCCGTTGACTGCTGGCGCGTTCACTGCAACCGTATCCAAAGACCTGCAAGATGGCCGCAAGAACTACCCATCTGGCTTCTCAGTAGTTTAACCATTAGGAGATTGACATGGCTCTGTACCGTCTAACCGAAAAATCGTTCATCAACAACACCATCTATGAAGAGGGCGCAGAAGTCGAGTATGACGGTGAGCCATCCGATCATATGGTGCTGGTGAAGGGCAAGAAGGGTAAGGCTGCTGCTGAAGAAGTAATTGACCCACAAGCAGATCAGAAGTAATACCCGGCAGTAGAACAACAAGGGGGCGCAATGCCCCCTTTTTCACAAGGAGTTTCGCATGGCTTCCGAAGTCGATATAGCAAATCTATCCCTTGGTCACCTTGGCGATTCCGCAACAATCTCGAATTTAAACCCGCCTGAAGGGTCGGCGCAAGCGCAACATGCGGCACGCTTCTATCCGATAGCGCGTGACTCCCTGCTGGAAATGCACGCATGGGGGTTTGCTACACGACGCACGACAATGGCATCTTTGCCGCAAGCCGCGAGTACATGGCTGTATTGCTATGCCATCCCGAATGATGCGATCAACCTGCTTTCTGTTTTACCCAATGCCGCGCAGAACGATTACAGCGTAAGCGCTGGCACGCAGATCAACAATAACGACATTGCAGTAGGGAGTTATGTCCCTGTGCCGTACACCACAGAAGTCGATGCGCAAGGTAACAAAGTCATCCTGACCAATGAACTTAGCCCGGTGCTGCGCTATACATCACTGGTGACTGACACAACACGCTTTAGCCCATTGTTCACTACGGCACTATCGTGGCATCTGGCTTCCTTCTTGGCTGGGCCTATCCTCAAGGGTGAAGTCGGTGCGGCGGAAGCAAAACGCTGTGTGGGGATGATGAATCTCTATCTAGGCATGGCAAAAGAGTCTGACGCAAACCAGCGTAGCATCAAGCCTACGCATAATGTGGGCTGGATGGCGGGGCGATAATGGCTAACATCAAAGTATTCCAGCAAGCATTCAATGGCGGCGAGGTTACGCCTGAATTCTTTGGGCGGATGAGCGATACCAAGTATCAAAGCGGTGTAGCGCAGATGCGCAACTACATCGCCTTGCCACATGGCCCCGCTGCAAATCGTCCCGGCTTTGCGTTCGTGCGTGAGACTAAGACATCTACGGCAAAATCACGCTTGATCCCATTCAGCTACTCGACTACGCAGACAATGGCGATTGAGTTGGGCGCTGGATATTTCCGTTTCCATACGCAAGGCGCAACATTGCTCAGTGCTGGCGTACCGTATGAGGTGGTAAATCCTTACATCGAAGCAGACCTAGTGGATATTCATTACGTCCAGTCTGCCGATGTACTGACACTGGTACATCCCAACTACCCGCCTAAAGAACTTAGGAGATTAGGCGCAACCAGTTGGACGCTGACTGACATCTCCTTTGCATCATTACTAGCTGCACCTACCGGCCAGACTGCAACGCCTAGCGCTGTTGATACTACTTATACCTACAGCTACATCATCACAGCAATAGGGACTAGCAATGTCGATGAGTCGCTGGGGTCTGTCGCAGCATCCTGCACGAATAACCTGTTCACCTCTGGCCGGTTCAATACGATAGGCTGGACTGCTGTTACTGGCGCGCAGACATACCGTATCTACAAGCAGGCAAATGGATCAGGGTTATATGGCTATATAGGTCAAACGGCAGGAGTAACCTTTAGGGATGACAATATCGCACCAGACTTAGGGCGAACTGTTCCAATTGCGGTGAGTCCATTTGCTGCGGCGGGTGATTATCCTGGTGCGGTAAGTTACTTTGAGCAGCGTAGAGTCTTTGCTGGTACGACGAACAAGCCTCAAAATGTATGGCTGACTAAGACCGGCACAGAATCGAACATGAACTATTCGATCCCTGTCAAAGATGATGATGGGATCTCGTTCAGGATTGCAGCGCGTGAGGCGAATACTGTCCGTCATATTGTGCCATTGCAGAACCTAGTGCTACTGACTAGCGCAGCAGAATGGCGGATCTCTTCAGCAAATACCGATGCATTGACTCCTGCCACGATAGGCATCAAGCCTCAGTCTTACATTGGGGCGAATAATGTTACGCCATTGATCGTCAACAATAGTCTGCTGTTTGCTTCTGCGCGCGGCGGACATGTGCGAGAACTATCCTATGCATGGCAGACCAGCGGGTATCTGACTGGCGACATATCACTGCGCGCCCCTCACTTGTTTGATGGTATGGATATAGTCGATGCAGCCTATGCCAAGTCACCCCAGCCTTTGTGCTGGTTCGTGTCTAGTGGTGGTAGGTTGCTAGGCTTAACCTATGTGCCAGAGCAACAGATAGGTGCATGGCATCATCACGATACAGACGGATTGTTCGAGTCTATCTGCGTGGTAGCAGAGGGCAATGAGGATGTGCTATATGCCATCGTCAATCGAACTATAGGCGGCGTGACTAAGCGCTATGTGGAGCGCATGGCATCGCGGTTAAATGCTACGCCTTCTGAAGCATTCTTTGTAGATTGCGGTCTAGTCTACTCTGGCACTCCGGCCACAGTGATTAGTGGCTTGGATCACTTGGAAGGTAAGACTGTCAGCATCTTGTGTGATGGTGAGGTACACCCGCAAAAGGTTGTAACAGGCGGATCGATCGCGCTGGATAATGCGGCAAGCTATGTTGTCGTTGGTCTACCGATACAGGCCGACATCGTGACGCTGCCTATTGCTGCGCAGACAGATAGCGGATTCGGTCAGGGCCGTGCTAAGAACGTAAACAAGGCATGGCTGAGAGTATCAAGCTCAAGCGGCATATTTGCTGGCCCAGATGCAAACAACCTGACACAGTACAAGCAAAGAACGAATGAGCCTTACGGATCACCGTCTGCGTTAAAGACTGGTGAGCTTGATATTTTGCTGTCTCCATCATGGGGTGATTCAGGCTCTATCTTCATCCGTCAGAATGACCCTCTCCCAAGCACGATAGTCAGCATTACGCTTGAGATTGCGATAGGCAATTAGTGTACATATCCAATAGGTGAATGCCTACTCTATGGAAAACATAGAGGTCGCACATGGGAATTACACCACAATCATTACTCCAATTGGGGGCTGCTGGTAATAATGCTATTGGCGCTTACTATAGTGCCAATACTCAGCGCTCCAATCTAAACACTCAGGCCGCACTCTCAGACATCAATGCCGCGCAAGCTGAGAAGGCTGCGCAGTCCGCATTGAATGCCGGACAAATGGCCGAGTCCGCGCAGTTACTCAGGACACAGCAGATCAAGAGTGGTCAGCGTGTAGCGATGGCGGCAAACGGAATAGACTTAGGCGTAGGTTCGGCGGCGATCAATCAGACCTCGACTGAAGTGATGGGCCAAGCCGATGCCCTAACCATCAATGCCAATGCTGTCCAGCAAGCTAATGCTTACCGAAAGCAAGCCGCGAACTTCCAGATCGATGCCATGATGAAACGCAGCAATGCGAAAGGCATCAATCCAAACATGGCCGTATTCACCTCGCTGATGTCGGACGCTTCTGGTGTTGCAAGCAAGTGGCAACCGGGGGCCGCATAACATGGCAAAAGTCCCAATGTACGATACACCACAGGTCGGCGCTTCTGTCGCACCTGTCTCTACCTTCCAAGCTGTTGATGCAATAGACGCTGGCAAGCAAGCCTCGCAGATGGGGCAGGCCGTAGGTAAGCTGGCTGAAGGCGTGGGCATCATGCAGAACAACCTTGCGGAAGCGAACGCCAAGGCAAGCGACAACCAGCTTGCGGATCGCTTGCGTACCTTGATGCACGACCCTGATATTGGTTACATGAACCAAATCGGGAAGAGTGCGGTAGAAGGCAGGGAGACCACTATCGCGGCACTAGATGCCGCCCGTAAAGAGATGGTAGATAACATCTCCGACCCATTGCATCGCCAAATGTTTGACGCAGTTGCAGATCGACGTATGCAAGCGGCACTTGAGCAAGTTGATGGTCACTATGCGCAGCAAACCAATATCTACCGCCAAGGCCAGACTGAGGCCCGGGCAAAGGGTAGTGCTGCTGATATGCAAGCGAACTGGACAACCTGGAATCAGCCAAACAGTCCTTATGCAACAGCAAAAGCAACCGGCGTAGGCGAGGTGAACGAGCTATTCAAGGACGCTAGCCCAGAGCAACGTGAGCAAAAAGTCGCTGAGTACCTTGCTGGAACGCATGTCAACATCGTCAATAATATGGTGAGTCTAGGCCGTACCGATATGGCTAGGCAGTACATGGATGCTAATGCCAAAGAGATCGAGCGCGGCGCACCTCAAGCGATGGATAACCTGAACAAGTTACTACAGACATCCGATGTCAAGGATCAGTCACTACGCTTGTCTTATGGCCTACAAGGTGGATTGAAAGAACAAATCCGCTCGGTGGATGAGATGTTCAAGGCTGGCAAGATAAGTGCCGAAGTACGCGATGCGACCGTGCAGCGTGCCGAACATAACTGGCAGACGCAGAAGGCTAATCAAGCCGAAGGTGAGAAGAGTCTGCTTGGTGCGGCACAAGACTTCCTGATGAAGAACCCTGACAAGACTGTGAGTGACTTGCCGCCTAATCTATACAACGGCCTGAAAGACACGGGGCATCTCGCTACGATAGTCAGTTTTGCAAAGTCTGGACGCTATGACAATGACCCAATGACGTGGGCGCATATCAATAGCCTGACTGTTCCTGAACTTGCCGCCTATAACCCTACATCGTTCTATACCGAATTCAGAGGCAAGCTGGATGATGCGCACATGGACAAAGCCCTTGCGATGATTGCTGTTGCGCAAGGTGGCGGGTCAGCGAACCATCTTGAGATCACCACTGTATCGGATCGCGTCAAATCGGCTGCGCGGTCTGTTGGGATACTGCCCTATAAAGGCACTCCGAATGAAAATGAAGCCAGACAATTCTCAACCTTCGAGACTGCTGTAGACCAGCGCGTACAAGCCTTTGAGCAATCGCAACTCGGTGGTAAGCGCAAGGCAAGCCCTGACGAATTGCAGAAGATCATCGATGGCGTTCTGCTGGATAAGGTAAATGTCCATAGCAGTATGTGGTTCGACAAAACTAACAAGCTCACACCATTGCTCACAGAAGAAGAACAGGGCAAGGCTTATGTCAATGTCGGTGGTCAGCAAATATATCTGTCTAGCATCCCGACAGATGCGCAGATGAAGTACACGCAGAAGCTACAACAGCGCGGCATTCCTGTGACGCAAGAACGTATCGCCCAACTATGGGCGGCAGATAAAGGTAAATAATATGTCATCTGATGACCTGCTGAACGCATGGGCCGAGCCTGCGCCTAAAGTTTCTCCAACAGAATCGCCTAAGACTGGATCGGATGCACTTCTTGATTCATGGACAGGTCGGCAGCATCAAGCGCTTGCTAGTTCCGTCGATGTAGCAAGCCAATACAATCCTGACAAGTCCGCCGAAGCATCGCGTCTAGCCAAACAGGTAGGGCTTCCAGTTGATACCGTCGAGCGCAACCAGGAAGAGGTAGCGCGACAGGCTAGATTGCAAGCGATGAACTTGCAGAACATGGCGCTGGCCAATCCTATTCTCGCAAGGCATCTTAGCGATGTGAATTTTGCGAAGGTGGCGCATGACGATACGGGGCCGCTCAGTCAGATCGAGAGTGGTCTATCCAGTTTCAGCAGGATGTTCCGCAATCTAGCGGCTGGCGCGACCTTCGATCTTTCCTCTGGCGCGTATGGCCTAGGTGAAGTCGGCGCGAACATCCTCAAGCCTTGGGTCGGTCTAGTGACTGACAATATGCCTATCCCGCTATCTAACCCGATGGATGCGGTAGCTGGCACATTCAAGAGCATCCGCGAGAATCAGACAGCGGCAGGAACGCGCCTTGCTGGTGATATGTCTGGGGCAGGTACGTTAGAACAAGGCATCGCATCTGGCTTCCGCTCTACCGGCAATATGGTTCCTGGTCTTGCTGCGTCTATTATGACTGGCAACCCACAATACGCATTGGGTAGCGCGGCAGCTTTGCAAGGTTCACAGTCTGCAACTAAGGCATTAGACCAAGGTGTAGGAATAGGCCGAGCAACAGCGTATGGCACTGCTGATGCGGCAGCGGAATATCTTGGTGACAAGTTAGGCGTAGGTTATCTGCTCAAAGACTTGAAAGCGGGATCAGGTTTATTCAAGACCATCGGACATCAGATCATGGTTGAAGTGCCTAGTGAGATGGCGACAACGGCATGGCAGAACTTCAACGAATGGGCCTTGCTTCATCCTGAAAAGACCTTTGATGACTACACGAAAGAACTTGGGCCGGATGAGGTTCAGACAGTCATCGCTACCATCACGCAATCTGTACTGACAGCAGGTTTTGGCCGAGCAGTTCATAGCGTGGCGAACAATGCGCAGCAGCGCCAGCAAGCCGCACAAGCGGAAGCGGTGGCACAGCAAATGCAGCACATGGATACGCTGAAGCAAGCAAGTGCTTTGGCCGGTCGAGATCCAGCATCATTTGAGCAATTCATAAAGGCCGCGACAGAGAATGGCCCCGTGCAAGATGTCTACGTCGATGCCAATGTCCTGCATCAAGCAGGTATTGTGGACAAGCTGGCCGAAGTTTCACCTTCGATTGCAGAGCAGTTGAATGATGCGACGGTAGGTAATAGCGCAATCCGCATCCCATTGTCTGAGTACATCGCAAAGGTGGCCGGTACTGAGTATTCGCAAGGCATCATCCCACACCTAAAGCTAGACCCGAACGGCATGAGCCAAGTAGAGGCGCAAGACTTCCTGAAGAACGAAGCGCAAGATTTAGAGGCGCAAGTCACCCGTGAGTTAGGCGACAAGCAGGATCACAGCATTTTCAAAGAAAGCCAGCAGAAAGTTAAGCAAGAGATGCTGGATGGGCTGAACACGCTTGGCCTGTTCACACCTGAAAAGAACGAGATCGATGCGACGCTTTACGCGGCTAGAACTGCAGTACGTGCTGCGCAGATGGGAATGTCTCCCGAAGAGATGCACCAGAAGCAGCTGCTCAAGATACAGGGTGATCCACTGCGAAACACCTATGACCAGAACGGCAAGCTGGTAACCGACACGCCAGAGTTTAAGAAGTGGTTTGGCGATAGCAAGGTGGCAGATGCAGATGGTAAGCCGTTGGTTGTTTATCACGGTACTGCAAGCGATGTTTCTGAGTTTGACCCTAATCGAGCCGGTGATGTGCAAAAGTCTGACTGGGGGAAGGGAATCTATTTTACTCCAAATGCAGATACAGCAGACTATTATCGTGGTGAGGCTGCAAAGAACAAAGATACAGAATCGAATAGGCTTTTTGATTTACTTGAAAAAGAAGAGAAAAAAACTACTTGGTCTAATGGAACGCCAAAATATACCGAGGAATACGACAAGCTTCTGAAGCAATTTAGAGCATCAAGGTCAGATGCAGAAAATGTGTCTGGATCGGTAATGCCGGTTTATCTGAATATCAAAAATCCTCTGGTACAACCATATACCAGTATGCCAGACCCCTACCTAGCAGAACGCGCAGAGGCAGCAGGGCATGATGGGATCTTTGTGCTTTCTCCATCTGGCAGCATTGATGAGATCGTAGCCTTTCATCCAACCCAAATAAAATCCGCCATCGGAAACAATGGCAACTTCGATCCAAACGATCCGAATATCCTGCATCAGTCGGCGGACAATCCTGATCTTCTAGTACAGCATAACCTCACAGCAGCGAACCTCCTCCATGCAGACCGCATGGGTGGCTTGCCTGTTCCTTCTGTCGCAATCACCAAAAAGAACAACCCACTGACCGGCTTCGGTGAGATCACCCTGCTGGGCGATGAAGCAATGGCCGACCCTAAAGGCTATGCTAAGACTCAGGTATTTGGCGCAGACATCTATTCTCCGCGCTATCCGAAAGTAACCCATATCGTTTCTGGCAAGGAGACTGCAAAGTTCAACAAGTCGCTTGCGGCTGAGATAAAAGAGACTGGCGCATCGGAGATATACAGTGATGACATCCGTACTGAGGGAAAGCGTGCGCTAGAAGATAGCGGTGCGGTGATGGCGAAGTTCCTGAAAGAGAATGGAATCGAGCCAAACATTGTCATGGAGAAATCGCCTATCAGTGCCGAGCGCAAGGCGCATCTGATTGAGCAAGGCTTAGGTGAATACTTCGGCACGCGAGATGCCTATGATCTGATGCAGAATCCAGAGTTCGTTAAGCGCGCAATCGATGCGCAGAATGCGGACTACCTTGCAGAAGGCTCTATGGAGGATGACGGCGTAACGCCATACCAGATAGATCCGGCAGGGAAGCGTGCGGATTATGTGGCTAGAGAACTAGCACGCAACATCGTCGCTGATGCCAAAACAAAGGTAGCGCCAGATCGCTATGGCACGCAGCGCTCGTTGCGCAGCCAGATAGAGAAGGCGCAACTGGTCGACAAGTTCAATGACTTTGTGGACGATCAACTTGCCTCTATGAAGCCAGAGGAAAAGATATTCCAAGGCTTTACAGATAGCGGCAATCGTAAGTACACACCTCACAATTTGGATAACGTCATCAAGATTCTGAAAAAGGAATTGCGTGGCGGTGAGAATTGGAAGTACGGGCTAGGCTCTATCCGCGCAAAGTACACGCCTCAATTCAAGAGCCTTGCCGAGATACGCAAGAACAAGGGGCGCTTGTTAGATGCTGATTCCTTCGCGGAAGTGAAGGGGGAGATGGACAATGAGCTGGACGATTTGACTTCATCGCTACAGGAATATTCAACCTATAGCGGCCATGATAATGCCGAGACGATGCTGTATGACGCGGCCAAGATGGGCATCCCAAGGGCGCTGAAAGAAAATGGCTTTGAGAATGTGCCAGAAGAAAAGATGCAGGACATCGCGGCATTCCTGGACAAGCTCAAGCATATCCCTACCGAATACTTTGAAGCCAAGATTCTGCGTGCAGTAGACTTGAGTGAGTTCAAGGCCGCTGTTGTGCCTGAAGATACCCAGCAAAAGGTGCTGGATGCGCTTGCGCGTAAGGGGATCACTAAGGTTCTGAAGTACAAGAACAACGATGCCGAGGATAGAAAAGCTAAGATCAATGAATTGAATCATCTGTTCTTCCAAAACAACGGTGGTAATCGAGGCTCGTATAGCCCTACGCTAAACACCATGTCGCTGTTGAAAAATGCCGACCTCTCTACCTTCCAGCATGAGCTTGCGCACTACTTTTTTGAGAATGACATCGCGCTGGCAACTGAGTTGCTAGGGAAGGAAGTCACAGAAGGCCAGCAACAAATCCTTGATGACGTACATGCCCTGTTGAAGTGGCATGGGCTACAAGGCGATATTGGCGATCAACTGCGTCAATGGCAGACAATGGGAATCGAAGAGAAGCGTGCACTTCATGAGCGTACTGCTGAATCCTTTGAGGCGTATCTGTTCTCTGGTAAAGCGCCTTCCTTGGAACTGCATCGCGTATTCCAAACGCTGCGTGCCTATATGGTCAGCGTCTATCGTTCACTCAAAGAGTTCTTGGCCGGTCACCCTGAAGCTGGCAAGCTGAACGATGAAGTGCGCGGTGTATTTGACCGTATGCTGGCAACGACAGAAGAGATACAGTTAGCCGAGCATGGCCGTAGCATGATGCCGTTGTTCGCGTCAGCGGATATGGCCGGGATGAGTACAGAGCAATTCGCTGAGTACCATCGTGCCAACATCGATGCGACACAATCTGCTATCGAGGCATTGCAGGCGCGTGGCTTGAAAGACATGCAGTGGTTGCACAATGCGCATAGCAAAGAGATCAACAAGCTCAAGAAGCAATCTGATGCCCTGCGTCGCGGTGTAGAGATGCAAGTGCGCTCCGAGGTGATGAGTCAGCCAGTCTATCGTGCATGGACATTCTTGACCGGCAAGGTACGCAAAGATGACAAGCTAGACCCTATCGTTACGCTCAAGTCAGACCCGAAGGTATTAGACCCAAGCATCGACTCCCTGTTTACTGCTATTGCCAAGCTGGGCGGCATAAATCGTGATGAGGTCGTTTCTACATGGGGAGCGGATAAGTCAGCCAAGCCAAGAAGCGGGTTATTCGGTCAGCCCGTATGGAGGGCAACCGAAGGACATAGCATAGATGCAATGGCGGAGTTACTTGCACAGCATGGCTATCTGCAAACGGATGAGCATGGCAAGCATGACCTGCATGAGCTAGAGGAAAAGTTCGGCGCAGAGATGAGTGGCAATCAGCAATTCTCAAACCAGAAGGATTACACATACACAGCCGATATGCGCGGTGGTGACCAGATCGCTAACATCAGCGCATTGCAATACAGTCGCTTGGATATGGCTGACCTAAATATGATGGGCTTGCCGGAAGCGGTGTCGGATGCCGTCAAGGGGCGCGGCATGGTGGCCGAGAATGGGCTGCACCCTGATCTGGTTGCCGAGACGATAGGGGAGTTTGGTTCTGGCGATGAACTGGTACGCGCTCTAGCAGATGCCGAAGATCCACAATCCCTGATAGCCCGTATGACAGACCAGCGTATGCTAGAGCAGCATGGAGAACTGGCAACACCTGAACAAATCAAGATAGCGGCGGATCAGGCTATCCATAACAAGCTGCGCGCAAAAGTATTAGGCGTGGAGTTGAATGCCCTGAATGCAGCAGCCGGTGAGCGCAAGATACTTATCTCAGCAGCCAAAGAGTTTGCCGACAAGATGATAGCAAAGCTACGCATCAAGGATATTCGCCCTGCTCAATATACCGGAGCGGATGCGCGTGCGGGTAAAGCGGCGATGCAGGCGATGGCCAAAGGTGACCTGAAAGTAGCGGCGGCAGAGAAGCGCAACCAGATAATCAACGTCTATGCGGCGAAAGCGGCCTTCGATGCGCAAGATGAATTTGCCAATACCAAAGAGTTCTTCAAGAAGGTTGTGACCGGCAAGGATGACACGCTGGCGAAGTCTAGGGATATGGACATAGTAAATGCTGCGCGTGCAGTGCTGTCTAACTTCGGTTATGCAGGTAAGGCAAGCAAGGCGAATGATTACCTGAACATCGTCAAATCTCAGGATGAAGGGCTGTATGAAGTATTGAAGCAATCTGTCGATGCGGCTGAATCGATGGCAAAGCCGTTAGATGAATTGACTATGGACGAGTTGCGTAGTCTGCGCGCGGAAGTCGAATCGCTGTGGCATCTATCCAAGCGCTCTCGCGTGATGGAGATCGACGGCGACCTGATGGATAGGAAGGATGTCGCGGCTGAATTGAATGCGCGCATGGTCGAGATCGGCATACCAGATCATGCGCCTGGCGAGACAAGTGCAATCACACCACAAGAACAGATGGCGCTTAATCTGCAAGGCGCAAAGGCAATCCTGCGCAGGGTAGAGTCATGGGTAGACCTGAAAGATGGCAGCAATAAGATGGGCGCTTTCCGCAAGTACATCTTCACGCCAATAAAGGAAGCGGCTGACCACTATCGTTCCGATAAGGTGAAATACATAGGCCAATTCCGCGAGTTGTTCAAAGAGATCGCACCAACGATGAAGAAGGGGAATATCCACTCTCAAGAGCTTAATTACACCTTTGGCAAAGACTCTGGCGGCGTGGCGATGAATGAAGTCATGCACGCCATCCTGCATACAGGTAACGAATCGAACAAGCGCAAGTTGCTGTTAGGCCGAGGTTGGGCAACCTTGCGTGAGGATGGCACTTTAGATACACAGCGCTGGGATGCCTTCGTGCAGCGTATGCATCAAGAGGGCAAGCTGACTAAGGCGCATTACGATTTTGCACAAGCAGTATGGGACTTGCTTGAAACCACTAAGCCACTCGCACAAAAAGCGCATCGTGATGCCTATGGTAAGTATTTTGATGAAGTAACAGCAAACGAGTTTGATACACCATTCGGCAAGTATCGTGGTGGGTATGTTCCTGCAACACCTGATAGCCGTATCGTTCAGGATGCGGATTTACGCAAGCTGATAGAAGAAGGTAAGGATGGCATGGCCTTCGCATTCCCTTCGACAAACAAGGGATTCACTAAGGGGCGCGTGGAATACAATCGCCCTCTGTTATTGGATATGCGCACCATCCCACAGCATATCGATAAGGTGCTGTTGTTCTCACACATGGAGAATCCAGTGCGTGATGCCGCGAAGTTGATCCGCATGTCTGAAGTCAGCAGCCCGTTGAGCAAGATCGACCCGGCAGCAATCAACAATATGCTGACTCCTTGGCTCACTCGAAGCGCAAGGCAGCAAGTATCTGCTCCGGTGGCCGGTGCTGGCTGGATGATGCGGATGCTCAATACCATGCGCAATCGCTCTAGCATGGCAATGATGATGGGCAATATCTCCAATACGGTACAGCAGGTCACGCAGTTGCCTTTTGCTGCGCTCAAGGTAAAGCCTAGTCATCTAGCTTCTGCGATGGCGCAGTACATGAAGAATCCAAAGCAAACAGCGGAAGATGTGGCTGGCATGTCTGAGTATATGGATCATCGTATGGGTAATGAAGTCAGCGCCATGATGAATGACATCGACAAGATACTGCTCAATCCATCCCTGTATGAGAATGCGCAGGAGTGGACTAGGCAGCATCAATACTTCCTACAATCTGCGGTAGATAACGTCACCGGCCCGATAGTGTGGATGGGGGCATATAACCAAGCGCTAGAGGAAGGCTATGGTGACAAAGACTCTATTCGTATTGCTGACTCAGTAGTGCGTCAGACGCAAGGAAGTTCGTTGCCAGAAGATGTCAGCCGCATCGAGACAGGCCCAGCTTATGCGCGACTGTTTACGCAGTTCTATAACTACTTCAACATGCAAGCAAATTTACTCGGTACAGAGTTTGCCAAGGTATCGCAGGAGATGGGCTTGCGCAAAGGAATGGGTAAGGGATTCTATGTCCTAATGATGGGGTTCTATGCGCCTTCAGTGGTAGCGGAAGCGATAGCGCAACTATTCCGAGGTGGCCCAGGTGATGATGACAAAGATGGCGAGTATCTTGATGATTGGTTGATGGCCTTATTTGTTACTGGCCCTGTGCGCAACGCGACTGCATTCGTGCCGTTTGTTGGCTCTGTCGCTAACAGTGCAATAGCGCGATTCAACAAGAATCCAAACGATGACAAGATGAGTATCAGCCCTGTGGTATCAGTGATCGAGTCTAGTGCTGGTGTTGGCAGTGATCTATACAAGGCTGCAAATGGCGAAGGCAATGCTCGGATGACAGTGCGTGATGTCGCTACGCTGATCTCCATCACTACCGGACTTCCGGCAAGTGTAGCGGCTAGACCTGTTGGCTATCTTGCTGGTATCGCCCAAGACAAGATAAAACCCACTGGAGCGATAGACGCAACACGAGGCGTTATCACTGGAACGGCCAGCCCAGAAAGCAAGAGATAGGTATACATATAGCGGCACTCCTAACGGTAGATTCATGCAAACCTATAGGAGTATCGCATGAGTATAAGTTCAACAGTACGCAAGTCAGGGCCATACTCTGGCGATGGCATCAATGTAAGCTTCCCATTCTCATTTAAGGTATTCGCAGCAGGCGATGTCCTTGTGACGCGCACGGATCTGGCGCTTGTAGATACCAGTCTCACGCTCACCACAGACTATACCGTTACGCTCAATTCTAATCAGGACTCCAATCCTGGCGGCGTAGTCACAATGCTGGCCGCTCCAGCAAACGGCTTCAAGTTGACGGTCAGCAGTGCGGTTCCAGATACCCAGCCGATGGTGCTGACAAATTTGGGCGGCTTCTACCCATCTGTCTTGAACGATATGGCGGATCGAGTAACCATACTTATCCAGCAAATTAAAACCACGCTTGCGGGTGCTTTGCGGCTTCCTATCAGCACGGCAAATGATGTATCAACAGACCTCCCGCCTCCCTCTCCGCTGACCACATTCGGCTGGGATACAACAGGCAAGAGACTTGTCGCTTATGTATTGCAGGCAGGAACAAGCCTAATTGACTTAGCATCGAGTAGTGGTAGTGCGCTGATGGGCACGATTCAATCAGGCACAGGTGCAGTAGCTAGAACACAGGCTAGTAAGAATAGTGATGTAGTGTCTGTTAAAGACTTTGGCGCAGTTGGTGACGGTGTAACAGATGACACACTAGCATTTGCAGCGGTACGTTCTTACCTATCAGTGCTAGGTGGCGGCACGATGTATGTACCAAAAGGTCACTATATCGTCACATCTGATCTAGTCATCACAGCAAATAACACCTGCATATTGGGCGAAGGGAATGCCTCTTTAATCGAGTTCCAATCCTCCTCGTTGAAGTATGACGCGATAGCCAAAGGCACTAATCTCTCTGGGTGTCATATCTCAAACATCCAACTGAAAGGCACTGGAACGGCTAATCCTGTTATTTGGACATACGGGCAAAATGCGATGGGGGTTGTTCGCTTTGTTTATGACAAAGTGCTGATTTCATCCTCGGTTGGTGACGGTATCAGAATGCAAGGTACATGGATATTCGACGTAGCTGGATGCACGATTCAGGCTTGTGGCGGCAAGAACGTCAATGTTCTACTTGCCTTGGATGGTAACTCCTCCGTCAATGCAGGCCGCTGGTTAGGTGGTGAGATTCAAGGCGGATCAGACTATGGCGTTTATGCTGAAGGATGTGTCGGTCTGGCATTCTACGGTACTACTATCGAAGGGAATAAAGGCGGCGGCGTAAACCTAGCTAATAACTGCCGTAGTACCTCGTTCTTTGGCTGCTACTTTGAGTTGAATAGCGATGCGTCTGCCCCTCTCGCTACAACCCGCGACATTGTACATGGCGATGTGGCCTATGCAGGCACAAAGGGAACTGGAACGAATCTTACTGTTGATGGTTGTATCTTTTGGAAAGGGGCTGGCAGTATTGCAGATTATGCGATTGAATTGTCTCGATGCATTAGCGTTAAGATTTCCGGTAGTCGGTTTAATGCCTATACTGTTGCAGGTATTCACTACAACCCAGAAGCAACTAATCAAGTTACCGGAACATACGACACTTGCTCATCAAATGGGCTTGTTACCGATGCCGCTCTAAACGCTAACTTCCGCGCCCCTCTGTCGGATGTAATCACGACCGCTGCTGTTGTTTATAACTTCGGCGCAATCGCTACTGGCGCAACAGCTACTAACGCCTTCACTGTTGCAAGTGCTGTAGCAGGTGACTTTGTAGAGGCTCAGTGTTCGACTAACTTGCAAGGCTGTACAGTCTCAGCTCAATGTACTGTGGCGGGTCAGATAGCTGTATCAGTGTCGAACAACACAGGCGCATCTAAGACAATAGCCAATACAACGTGGCGATTCATTGTTAAACCTAGAGCGTACTTCGGACTGTAATTATGGAATACATCGGCATAGGCGTAGGCATCGTAGTCGCAATCATCAGCTACCTACTAACTCAAAAAGACAAGAAGCAGGGCGAAGAGATTGATTATCTCAAGCGAGAAGTAGAACAGGGAAAGACTAACCTAGTCAACCTTCAACTTCATATCGCTGGTGAACATTACAAAGCTCAAACGATAGATTACAAGTTCGCCCAAATCGACGTAAGTATCAAGGAAGGCTTTAGAGAGATACGTGAGGATATTAAAGCCCTAGCAAGTGAGATACACGGCGGTAAAGGGCAATGATTACCCTCGCTCAATACTTTCGGCAGAAGCCGCATACGATTGAGCAGTTCAACAATGCGATCGTATTGTTGAGACAGATTAACAAGTGCCATGCACTAGCAGCGGCGGATGGGTGTTATGGGTACTGGATTGACCCTGACACTGGAACGCAAATTAGTGGCTGCAAGGGCGGCACAGGTGGCGGCGGCTTCAGAGTGCCTAACGAAGCAGGGAGTTTGCATTCAGCCCACAAGGATGGGATGGGTGAAGATACTTTTGACCCTGATAGGATATTTGCGAAGTGGTGCTTAATGCACCAAGACGTACTCGAAGCGCTTGGGCTGTACATGGAAGATCCGCGCTGGACAAACGGATGGGTGCATTTGCAAACGCGCCGACCAGGTTCAGGCTCAACGGTATTTATTCCATACGCGGACATTGTGAAGAATCCACCAAACGGAGCGCCATTGATATGAAGCAGATCCTAATTAACTGGCTGACAGCCCGAGATAATCAAAGCTATTCGCTGACCAAGCTGATTGCCATAGCGGGTGTTTCGACCATGTGCTACAACTTTGTGCATACCGGATCGGTAGATTTTCAGGGATTCGGCATTGCGCTGACGGGCATCATCGCGGCGATGGCGGTTAAGTACCACACTGAAAAAGAATGATGGACGCAGCCAGCATCATCGTGGCATCCGCCTTCGTGATCGTGGCAAGCTGCTCGGTGGTTGCTGCCGCCTTTGCGGTGATGGTTGGGCTAATTGTTTTTAAGGCTTGGAAGAATAATGACTGACTTACCAGAATGGCTCAAGACCGTGGCACTGATCGTCATCGTCGTGGCTTATGTCTGTCTCACCCTAAAGGAAACAGAACATGCAGATTTTGACTGATGCGCAAAAACTGATGGCTAAGATGGCCCTTGTTGTACTGCTGGCTATCGGACTATTCGCGTCCGGCTGGGTGGTTAAGGGATGGGCGGATGATAGTGAGGCGCGCAGGATCGAGCAGGCTATCGCCAAGACCAGAGAAATATCCAACAACGTAGCAGCCTCGGCCATTGCCGGCATCACGGTAACCAACACCACAATCCAGGGGAAAGTGATCGAGCATGTGCGCACCGAGACGATCTATACCGAGTGCAAGCATTCCCCTGAGACGTATCAACTAATCAAGGACGCATTCAAATGACCTACTTACTGGCAATCCTGATCTTCGGCGGTGGCTTTACATTAGGCCATGAGACTTCCACGGTAACGGCTGAGTGCCGTAGTGAGCCACTGGTGACCACGAACTGCGTAGACATCGCGCCCCCAACCGATGATAGCTTTGGCGCAACGACCACTTCCTATGTGTCACTGATCGGCCAGTATCGGAAATGTAAGGCAGCTTGCGAAACAGTTGTGACGAAGTAATCTTTCCGCTACTATTCGCGCCTCAAAGCAGCAAGCGGATTGGTTGGCAAATTGGTTATTCTGTAAGTAGCTGATTACATTATAGCCAAATCGGATTGCAAATCCGGTTAGCCCAGTTCGACTCTGGGACGCACCTCCA
>JAQTUV010000008.1 GCA_028707175.1 Sideroxydans sp. | reverse complement strand
GCGCCCTGACGATCAGCGACGTAGACAGCCCAGCGACCTTCGTAGCAGGCACGATTGCAGGCACCTATGGATCTGTTGCCATCGACGCAGCAGGCAACTGGGTGTACACCGCAAGCAGCGCACATGATGAATTTGTAGCAGGTACCACCTACAGCGACGTCTTCACCGTGACCAGCGCAGACGGCACGACAAGCACCATCAGCGTGAACATCTTGGGTACCAACGACGCCGCCGTGCTCAGCACCGCGACAGCGAACCTGACCGAGACCAACGCCGTCCTCACAACGAGCGGCGCCCTGACGATCAGCGACGTAGACAGCCCAGCGACCTACGTAGCCCAGTCCAATGTGGCTGGCACCAACGGGGTGTTCAATATTGACACTGCAGGTGCTTGGACCTACGTTGCCAACTCCGCTTTTGATAGTTTGAATGTGGGCGATAGCGTGAGCGACACCTTCAGTGTCGCGGCAGCAGACGGCACCTTGACTAGCGTCACGGTAACCATCAATGGCACCAACGACGCCCCAACATCAACCAATGATGCCATCACAATTTTGGAAGATTTAAATAACACGTCCAATGTGTATACGGTGTCGCTGAGCGATTTTGGAACTTACAGTGATGTTGAAAATAATCCGCTCACATCTATACGGATCGATTCTCTTCCTGCAAACGGAAAACTTTATCTTGATGGTGTAGAGATCACAGGTAGCACAGTTATTCCTGTGGCATCAATTGTTGGCGGATCATTAACATTTAATCCTACTGACAACACTGATGCGGATAGCTCGTTTACCTTCAGCGTTAATGATGGCCTCGATTGGAGTGCGACTCCTTATACGACAACGATTGCCATCACCGCAGTTGCTGATGCTCCGACGATTAGTATTAACGGAAGTGCGTATCAGAAGCAGATAATCGACAGTTCGAATGTAACGACTACTACTAACGGCTTTACGATAACAGCGTACGACGCTAATGGCGTTGCGCTTGTTAATGGCATTAGCACTCAAGCGGTATACCCTAGTGGCTTCGGCGTAGTTGGGGATGTAAGTGGTGGTGTGGACAGGGGGGCTGCAGTCGAAATTCAGTACGATACTGTGCTGAATAAATCAGAATCTTTGGATGTTAAATTTGATAATACCGTTACATCGATCAATGTATCGTTCGCATGGCAACATCCACTAGAGACAGTACAGGTCCAATATTTCACGGGTAATCATGTCTTGGTTGGAACAAGCAACTACGTTGGAGGACTTGATGGTGCAGATCCAGCTATAACGCTATCTCCTTTAGGTGGAGGATCGTTTAATGAAGTTGTATTTACCGCTCCTGGAGCCGGTAGTGACTACTTAATTCACTCAATTGAATTTAACAAACTATCGACATCCACATCAACGGTTACTACTTACGATAACAGTACCGTTGGTCTCAATGTCGCAGCGGCGCTAACTGATACGGATGGATCAGAAACGCTAGCAACACAAATCAGCGGAATTCCAGCTGGATATACCATTACGGATGGAGTAAACACCTTCACAGCAACGGCAGGTTCAACAACTGCTACTGTGACTGGCTGGAATTTGGCTGCGTTGCAACTGAATGTTCCTGCTGGTGTCAGCGGTACTGTGACATTAACAGCAACAACTACTGCGACAGAAACATCTAACGGCTCTAATGCCTCTTCATCGGCGACCTTCAATGTTGAAGTCGTTCTTGGCAATACAGCACCAATTGCATCTAACATCAATGTAACGGGTAATGAAGATGTTCCAGTTTCAGTCACATTGAGTGCAACGGATGACAGTGCAGTCGCCAGCTTCACGATTAACTCACTCCCAATCAATGGTGTGTTGTACCTCGACGCAGCAAAGACACAGCAGGCGTATATCGGTGCGGTAGTGACTGCGACAGGTAACCAAGCCACGCTCTACTTCCAGCCACTAGGCGATTGGAATGGCGCGACCAGCTTTGACTTCATCGCGACTGATAACACAGGTTTAACCTCGGCATCTGCAACTGCAACCATCAACGTCACTCCAGTTCAAGACGGCACGTTGATCGCGGCGAATGACAACATGAACGCATTGGCAGGTTCGCCAATCATCATTAGCAAGGCATCGTTGTTGTCTAACGACAGCATCTTTGACCGTGCCACGATCACGTCATTTGGTGTGCCAACAGCAGGTGATACTTTGGTGGACAACGGCGATGGCACATTGACTTACACGCCAGCAGTGGCAGGCACGTCGAGCTTCACCTACACATTGACCAACGACATGGGGCAGACATCGACTGCCAGCGTAACGTTGAACGTTTATCCATCCAATGTTGATTTGGCAACCGTCAATGAATCAGCTTTGGCAGGTGGCACAGGCGGCGGTGTGAATGTCGTGACGGGTAACTTGTTGCTCAATGACGGCGCACCAGTAGGCACCACGATCACTGGTGTCACGTTGACGAGTGCCAATACAGCCATTAGCAATCCAAACGGCCTAACCAGCAACACCGTGGGTAACATCATCACTGTCACCAGCCAACTGGGCACGTTGGTGGTTGATAAGACAACGGGCGATTACACCTACACGCTGAACCATTCAGCTAACAACGGCACAGCGGCAAGTACGAGCGTAGTGGAAACATTCAGCTACACCAACAGCAATACACCTGCTGCCCCAATTGGTTTGAACATCACCGTGGTGGATGACAAACCTATCGCTACAGGGACTACAGTTGAGGTTCAAGCCAGCGACTTGCCGTCTTACAAAATTGTGCTGGTATTGGATGCTTCGGGCAGTATGACCACAGCAACCGGCGGCGCAGTGATAGTGACTGATCCAGTGACGGGCGTGGCGACTCGTTCTGATCGTTTCGCGGTATCGAAGGCAGCCTTGTTGTCATTGGCTTCTGAATATTTCAGCCAAACATCCAACATTACAGTTGATCTGGTTACATTCAACTCACTAGCAACGCTCCAAGGTTCGTTCACCTCGTTGGCTGCATTGCAAGCATCGCTGGCAGCAGTAGCTTTGCCAGCCACCAATGCAACGACTAACTATACGGCTGCACTGGATTTGGCAGTGACCTCGCTCGGTCAAACAGTTGATCCAAGCAAGCAAAACATCATGTACTTCATCTCTGACGGTGTGCCGACCGTAGGGGGAGCGAATGGGGCGGGTGCGAACTCAACGGGGACGATTTTGTCCGCAGGGGTCAACAACTTTACTTACGACCAATATTTGGCCAGCAACCCAAGTTTGAAATCTTACGGGGTTGGGATTGGTACCGGTATTGCCGATCTGACCAACCTGAATGCAATCCATAACGTGGACGCGCAGGGTAATGGCATCAAAGATCCTGCGATCGTGGTGCCTAACTTGGACAAACTCACTCAAGAGCTGTTGGCAACCGTGCCAGCTACTTTTGGCGGCAACGTGTTGTCTGGTGGATCGGCTAATCGTAGCGTGAGTTTTGGTGCGGACACTGGCAGTGTTCAATCCATCACCATGATGATGGATCATGACAACAACACTGCTACCGCAGAGCAAGCAGTGGTGTTTAGTTATAACGGATCGACGATTACACCAAGCGTCACCTTGCCAGGCTTGTGGCCAGTTCCAGGTCACACATTAACGCTGAATAGCAACAATGGATTCAGCAAAGGCGTGTTGATTTTTGACTTCACTACGGGTGATTACACCTACCGCACTGCGGGTGCTGCGCAAGGTGGCGACACCTTCAACTTGGGCTTCACCGCAGTGGATAAAGATGGTGACATCTCATCATCCGTGCAGGTCATCTCGGTGGTGAGCGGCAAGCCTGTTGCACGTGCCGACGTTGATACATTGACCGCAAAAGACACCTTCCTTGAAGGTAATGTCATTAGCGGTGTGGGCACAGACGGTGGCACACCATTGGGTGGCGTTGTAACAGCCTTCACAGCTCAAGGCAGCGGTGTGGATAACCCAGCTAACAATGCCAAGGTGACTTCTGTTGACTTCAAGGGCATTACTTACGACCTCACTGTGAACAGCACAGGTAGTGGAGCGGGTTACACCTACACCATCACCAATGGTGAATTGAACTGGAGCGCGACGAACGGCACATCACTGGTCTTCAATCAAGCCGGTTACTACCACTACACACCCGCTACGGTTGACATTCCTGTCACCCAATCTGCCTTGGTGCCTGTGGTGCCAGCAGCGGTGTTGCCAACCTTGTCTGTATCTGACACCACCACCGTGGAAGGCGCATTTGCGCAGTTCACTGTGAGCTTGTCGGCACCGAGTGCTACTCCAATCACACTAGCGTTGGGGGTGGTTGCTGGCACAGCGGTGGCAGCAGACTATGCCTTGGCCACTGCTTTGCAATGGTCAGTCGATAACGGCGCAACATGGACGATTGGTACGGCTGCAAACATTCCAGCTAACCAGACTTCTATTTTGGTGCAATTGCTGACTACGGCCGATGTGGTACTGGAAACAAAAGAAACCTTCCAACTCACCGCGACTGCGGCAGCTGGCACGGCTAATTTGGCGGCATCAGGCACAGCAGTGATTCTTGATAATTCGTCACCAGCCTTGGTCAGCATCAACGACGTTACCGTGAATGAAGCGGCGGGTACGGCCTCCTTCACCGTGTCTTTGTCTAAAGCACCATCGGCTGCCGTGAGTATCAACTGGGCGACAGCAGATGGCTCCGCTACAGCGGGTGCGGATTACGCAGCAGCATCTGGTGTGTTGAACTTTGCTGTAGCAGGGCCTTTGACACAAGTCGTAACGGTTGCGATCACCAATGACTTGATCACGGCAGAAGCGATCAAAGAAACCTTTATGGTGAATTTGACTTCGGTTACACCAACGGTCGCTTTGATCGCTGATGGACAAGGTCTGGGCACGATTGTTGATTCGACTGCAGGTCAAGTGCCTGCGGGTGCAGCCGCTGTCTTGCCAACATTGCTGGTGTCCGATGCAACGGTGGCAGAAGGTGGCATTGCGCAATTCACTGTAAGTCTCGATGCTGTATCGGCAACACCAACAGCGGTTACCTTGGGCTTGGTGGCAGGCACGGCTGTAATCGGAACGGATACAGCCGCCGCGACTGCATTGCAATACTCAGTCGATGGTGGGTTGACTTGGATTATCGGCACAGCCGCAACAATCCCTGCTAACCAATCATCCATCTTGGTTCAATTGCTGACCACGGCGGATGCGTTGTTGGAATCGGCAGAAAACTTCAAGTTAACGGCAACTACTGCAGCAGGTTCGACCGCGAACTTGACTGCTAGCGGCTACGGTACGATTTTGGATGGTGGCAACTCGTCACCAGCCTTGGTCAGTGTGAACGATGTAACCGTGAACGAGGCAGCAGGTACGGCGACCTTTACGGTGACGATGTCTAAAGCGCCAACTGCAGCAGTCAATATCGCTTACACGCTTACATCAGGCTCTGCTACTGCGGGTACTGATTTCACTGCGACAGCGGGTACTGCAGCATTTGCAATTGGTCAGTTGACACAAACGATCACGGTGCCAATCACCGCTGATTTGATCATCAACGAAGGCATCAACGAAACCTTCTTTGTCAACCTCACTTCTGCAACCCCTGCGGTGGCTTTGATCGCAGATGCGCAGGGCATGGGTACGATTATCGATGCCACAGCCAATGGCACACCAATGCCAACACTGAGTGTGTCTAGCGCAAGTGGCGTGGAAGGTGGTTTTGCACAGTTCACTGTGAATTTATCTGAGCCTCGTGCGGCAGATACAACTGTCACCTTGGCGTTGGTGGCAGGTACGGCGGTGGCTGCGGATACGGGTTTAGCTGCTTCAATGCAGTATTCAGTGGACGGTGGCATTAACTGGAGCGTGGCAGGTGCTACGGCAATCATCCCTGCGGGCCTACCGTATGTGTTGGTGCGTTTGCCAATCACAACGGATGCTACGCTGGAGAATATTGAGAACCTGAGCGTGACGGCGACGGTGGCTGCGAATCAAACTGCCAACCTGACCGCAACAGGCACGATCACGGTAGTGGATAACTCATCACCTGCGTTGGTGACGATCAATGATGTGACGGTCAATGAGATCACCGGTGCTGCAACTTTCACCGTGACCTTGTCGAAACCTGTTACAGCAGCTACCACGATCAACTACACGCTGGCTGCGGGTTCCGCAACGGCAGGGGCTGACTTTACTGCTGCAGGTGGTGCGTTGGCATTCCCAATCACCAACATGTTGTTGCCGCTCGGACCGCAGCTGACACGAACCATCACGGTGCCGGTCGCTAACGATATGTTGCTGGAAAATCCAGAGACCTTCTTCGTTGATTTGACTTCAGGCACACCCGCACAAGCCATCATCGCAGATGGTCGTGGTGTGGCAACAATCATCGATAACGCGGGCCAAGCATTGCCAACGTTGTTGGTGTCGAATGCAACCGTGGTTGAAGGAAGCGAAGCACAGTTCACCGTGAGCTTGGATACACCACGTGCCGCCGCTACAGCGGTGACATTGGGCGTGTTGGCAGGTACAGCTGTCGCGGCCGACTACGGTGCGGCGGCAACCATCAAGTATTCGATTGATGGTGGTATCACGTGGGTTGTGGGTGCGGCGGCAAACATCCCGGCAAATCAGCAATCCATCTTGGTGCGCGTGTCGACTACTGCCGATACCTTGCTTGAGGGCACAGAAAACTTCCAGCTCACTGCTTTTGCAGCCAACACGGTTAACTCGGCTTTGGCTACAGCAGCTGTGGGCACGGCACTGATTACTGACAATACCAACCCGATTTCAGTTAGCGTGAGTGACCCGACGATTGATGAATTGAGCGGTTACGCAGAATTCGATGTGTCAATGTCGAGCGTTGCGACTGTTGCAACAGCACTGAATTTTGTATTGTCGGCAGGCTCTGCCACTTCGGCGGTAGATTACACGGCTGCAATGCAGGTGTCTGTTAATGGCGGCGCTACGTGGGTTGCGGCGGCAACGGCAACGATTCCAGTTGGTTCGAGCAATGCCAAAGTACGCGTTACCCTGTTGCAGGATGCGATTGTTGAGAACCCTGAGACCTTCTTCCTTGATGTGACCACTGCCACGGCAGGCGTTATTGTGACGAATGGTCGCGGTACGGCAACGATCATGGACAGTGACCCGAGCGTGACGGTGAGTTTGGCAGTAGTACCGGTGACGAATACAGCTGCCATGATTGCCGCCAACCTAGCAAACAATGGCATCACCTTGACAGGTGTGGATGCCCCCGCCGCGACGAACCCGCCAGCTAAAGCTAGCATCAATGATGTAACGGTGAATGAGGCTGCGGGTACGGTGACCTTTACCGTGACGTTGGATAAGGCCCCCGTATTGGCGACAGGGGCACCGACAACGGTGACGGTGAATTACTCGGCTCCTGTAGCGGGCTCTGCAACTGCTGCGACTGACTATGTTGCAATCCCTGCGGGTACGTTGACCTTCACGACAGCGGGAGCGTTGACGCAAACTATCACTGTGCCAATCGTGAATGATGCGGTGTTGGAAGGCAATGAAACCTTTACCATCAACCTCACTACCGCAGCGGCAGCGGCAACCTTGGTGATCGCAGATGGACAAGGCGTAGCAACCATTGTGGATAACGGCGTGGTAGCGGGGGTTGCTCCGGCGACTCTCCCAACGATTCTCGTATCCAACGCATCTGGCACAGAAGGCGGCTTTGCACAATTTAACGTGAGCCTGACTTCACCTGCGGCGGCGGCGACAGTTATTACCTTGGGGTTGACAATGGGTACAGCTGTTGCTGCGGATTTGGGTGCTGCAACCACTATCCAGTGGTCTAGCGATGGCGGAACGACCTGGACGATTGGCACTGCGGCAAGTATCCCAGCGGGTATGTCTTCCATCTTGGTGCGTGTGCCTGTGTTGTCTGATCTGTTGGTGGACAATGGCGAGACCTTCAAACTCTCTGCTATTGGCGTAGGCACGACTAATACTGCTGCTGCTACCGCAGCACTTGGCTCAGGGACTATCGTTGATGCGCCATCTACGCCACCGTTGGTCAGCATCAGCGATGTAACGGTCAGCGAAGGCGGCGTGGCAACCTTCACTGTGACGTTGGATAAAGCGCCGACAGCAGCTGTCGCCATTAACTACTCGTTGGCTGCAGGTTCAGCAGTGGCGGCGGATTACACGGCGCTGGTTGCAGGTGCGCTGAACTTCACACCTAATGGCCCGTTGACCCAAACTGTCAACGTGACGACCTTGGCGGATACATTGATCGAAGGCAATGAAACCTTCTTCGTGAATCTGGTCTCGGGTACGCCAGCCACTGCGTTGATTGCAGATGGACAAGGGATGGGGACGATCATCAACGTGGGAGGTGCCACCGCTGCGGCTGCGCCAATCCCAACGTTGACGGTATCTGATGCATCGGGTGTGGAAGGCGGCTTTGCACAGTTCAACGTGGCATTGTCTGCGCCTGCGGTAGCGGCTACAACGGTGACCTTAGGCATCGCAGTAGGTACCGCAGCGGCAACTGACTTTGGTGCGGCTACCACAATCGAATGGTTCAATACGACAACAGGGTTGTGGACCGTTGGTACGGCTGCTTCTATACCAGCGGGTGCGTCTTCTGTCTTGGTGCGTGTGCCATTGATTTCGGATGTCACCGTTGAAACAGTAGAAAACTTCCAACTCACGGCATTTGCGGCAGGTACAACCAGCCCAGCAGTGGCAACTGCAGCGAAGGGTTACGGCCTGATCAGCGATGCAGTGAATGGAATAACGTTTAGTGCGACGGGAGCTGGTGTGGCCGGTGCAGGAGACACTGCTGTAACCGCAGCGCAAATCAACGATTTGGAGACTATGCGCATTAAGTTTGATAGCGTGAAACATCCATTTGGTGTGCAAAATGTGGGTATTCAATTTGGTGCGGGTAGCAACATCATTGCCACGGGGCAGACACCGAGAGCCGTTAATATCACCGTCTACGGCGTTGATGGCAAAGAGATGGGGCAATTCTCATCCTATGTGAAAGCACCAGGTGTCGTGGTCGTGCCAAGCAACTTCAGCAATATTGGTGAACTCGCGGTGTTTGCGAGCGGCGCTGCGATTGTTGATGTCAGCAGCATCACCTACACCGATATCGTTGCTAACACCACGGGCACGCCAGTTGCGCCTGAGGTTGTGGGTTACACCCTCACGGATAGCAATGGTGCAACGTCAAGTTCCACATTGACGCTGAATGTGATTGCCAACAATCTGGCAGGGACTTCAGCTGCTGAAACCATTACGGGTACAGCATTGAACGATTCAATCACGGCGCTGGCAGGTGATGACATCATCAATGCAGGTGCAGGTAACGATATCGTTCAAGGCGGTGCAGGTAACGATACGATCAATGGTGAAGCAGGTGTGGATACGCTGTACGGTGGTGCAGGTAATGACACCATCAACGGCGGCGACGGTAATGACCTGTTGATTGGCGGTGCGGGTAACGACATCCTGACCGGTGGCTTGGGCTCTGATGTATTCAAGTTCGAGTTGGCTGATCCTGGTGTGAAGGGTTCGCCTGCTATCGACACGATCACCGACTTTGGTGCGGATGCCGGTAATGCATTGGATCTACGTGATCTGTTGACAGGTGAAACTCACGTTGCAGGTGCAACGGGCAATTTGGTCAATTTCTTGCACTTCGAGAAATTGGGCGGAGACACCGTTGTTCATGTTAGTTCGAATGGTGGTTTCACAACGGGCTACACACCGACCCAAGAGAATCAAACCATCATTGTGCAAGGCGCTGACCTGGTGGGTTCGTTCAGTACCGATCAACAGGTCATCCAGAATCTGTTGAGCACAGGTAAGTTGATCACCGACTAATCGTTGCTTGTAGCAAATAAAAACCCCGCTCGTCGCAAGACGAGCGGGGTTTTTTATTGTGCGATGGGAGCTGGATTTTGTAGATCGGGATTCATCCCGATAGCTGAGCCGTCAGGTTGAAACCTGACCTACAAAACCGCCACCTGTAGATCGGGATTTATCCCGACGCTGCGTTGTCAGGCTGAAGCCTGACCTACAACACCGTCGCCTGTAGGTCGGGATTCATCCCGACGTTGAGCCGTAAGGATAAAGCAGAACTTTTACAACCTAACTCCTTCCCCCTTGCAGGGGGAAGGTGGGGATGGGGGTAGAAGTGTGGATCGCGCACCTCCATCCAGTTTCAACCCCCACCCTAACCCTCCCCCTGCAAGGGGGAGGGAATACTGCGCTTGATGCTGAGCTGTCAGGTTGATACCCGCAAGGGGTAGGCCGTGGCTGTACGGGGCTAAAGCCCCAACACCACACGCTCAGCCTGACCAACGAAACAGCCGCTTCTTGCTTGGGTTAGTGCAGCACTTTTGTTGGTACAGCTTCAATGATGGGGAGGGGTGTTTCGTTGGGGCCGGTGATGCGCATGTCGATTCCCCATTCCGCTTTGGTTGAGGCTTCTTGAAGTAGACGTGCGAATACGTGCAGGATGTTTTCATCCACGGTGAGGTTGATGCCTTGGCCTGTTTGCGGGAGGAGGGGGCGATCCTAACCTTGATTCGGTTGGAGTTTGGCTATTTGAGTTCGTTTTTGCCTAAATCAGGATCTTGCATCAGTGCGTTGTCTAACATTCGTTCGGTCAATTTTTGTTTCACCCATGCGGCTGCTTCTGCCCCCATTCTCTCTGCTTGAGTATTGGAGCCTGCATGTAATGTAATCTGCATCAATATTCCTAGCTCGTCTTCGATCTTGATTGAACTGCCTGAGCGTATATGGGGTTTTTCATTTACGGTTAGTGTGGAAAATCTAACATTCGCCTCGTCATCCACATTGTTCATGGCATTAGAAAACCCCAGACAAAAATGATGTGCATAAGGAGTTTGCGTGTAGTCCACAATGACATTTGAAAAAGCATCCTGTGTTGCTTGTGCTTCGCCAAGTGCAAATAGAAATACGCAACACAATGCTAAATGGCGCGAACGACTTTTCATTACTGCCAAACCACCACGTGTGCGTTACCTATCCCTGTTTGGGTGATGGCTATATTGGCGCCATCTCTGTTCTGCACAATATCCACCGTGTGAGGATTACCTATACCAGCCAGTCCCATTTGCACCACGCTGGCGCTATCGTGCGCGCCATTTTGTATAACGTTAACTTGGCCAAATGTGCCTATCTGCATTATTTGCGCGACACCATCCAATCCATTTTGTGCCATATCAGCGCGATTGCCCTGATTCTGCTGATTGATAGCGGCTAAGTTGCGCTCACCATTCTGTTGCACATTGGTTGCCTGTTGCGCACCTTGCTGCCAGACGATTGTTGATTGCAATACCCCGTTTTGCATCAGTGATACCGAAGATTGCTGACTCAATTGTGAGATCAGCGCATTTTCCATCTGCCCACTTTGATTCACCTGCATGTGATTGTAATCACCCGTTTGCAGCGCTACGGCTGAATGTGTTTGGCCGATTTGATTCAATTCCAATACATTGGATTGCCCAATTTGAGTTAATACGGCGCTATGTTGTGCGCCTTCTTGTCTCAGTGTTATTTGATTGTTTGCACCAATCACAGCTAGATTCGCCGCAGAATCACTTCCTGATTGAGTCAAGGTGGATAGATTGTCGCTTCCTGATTGCTCGACATTTGCCAAATCATTTTGCGCAACGGCGCACAGGCTGTGCGTCAGGCAATACGCAAGGCAAGCCGTGAAAAAATAACGTTTCAACATTCTGCTACCTCGTTTGTGAATACAAAACCATCTTGTGTTGTTAGGGAGGGCATCCCCTTTGAGCATGCCCTCTGCCATACTTAGTTTTGTACAATATTCACTACATTACCTGCACCACCTGATTGGTTTACGTTACTGCTGTTCCCTAAGCCAGATTGAGAGATATTCACTACATTGTGATTTAGCGCGTCACCCAAGCCAGATTGAAAAACATTTGCGAAATGATTCAGGCCATCCTGTGTGATGTTAAGGTCTGAAAAATCTCCTGATTGATGTGCTACGGCAGCTTGATTTCCAATCGCTCCCCCTTCACCAGCAAGTGCGAGTCCAGTAGTTTCGTTATTGGTTTGATTTATTGAGATAGTGCTGTTATCCGCCGATTGGGTGACATCTGCAGCATTCGCTACACCCATTTGGGTTATGTTGGTACTGCTAGCGCCATTGAGCGAAATCGAACCACTATTGCCATTACCTACTTGATTTAGAGCCATAACATTGCTGAAACCCATCCCGAAAACATAACCGTAATTGCCATTACCTGTTTGATTGACAGAGGCACTATTATTCGAAGAGCCCATTTGATAAATAGTGGTGCGATTAGCATCACCAAGTTGTTTGACGATGGCTGTATCGTTGAGACTACTAATAGTGAAGTCACCTTGGTAAATTTGCGTTAAATTGCCGAGGCCGCTTTGTGTAACTGAGGCATCACTCGCACCAAATTGATAAATTATTGCGGTATTGAAGTCACCAGATTGTTCCGCAGTTGCGATTGCATTCGCCGCAGCCTGATTTAGGGAGAAAAAGTTGCTATTACCGAACGTCGTGTAATTGAGTGTGCTAGATTGATTTTGCACCGCATTGAATTCAATACCCGAGCCATTCTCTGTGACATTAGCTACAGCACCTGAAGCATATTGATTAAGTCTAGCAGTGTTGTTGGCGCCTGTTTGACTGATATTTGCCGTGGTAGCTGTGGCACTTTGTTGTATGGTACCTGTGTTGTTGCTACCTGTTTGCAAGACGCTCGCCACTCCGCCACTGGCATCTTGTTGGATGCTGCCGATATTGCCATCACCAACTTGATTGATAGTAGACATTTGGCTATCTGCCGCCAGTGCACTCGGTAAGGTGTTTTGTAGGATGTTGGCGCTATTTCCAGTCCCTGTTTGATCAATTGAGCCGCTACTATTGGTCAGGTTGGTTTGGGTGATGTTCGCCGTGTTGGTGCTTCCAACAGATTGGTTGACACTGGCTGTGTTGCCAGCGGCCAAGCTGGTGCTGCTAAAAGCTGCGGCTAGAGCTGCGACAAGAATACGATTCATTTGCTTCATGTTATTCCCCTCTAATACATCCTCGATTGACGAGGCACTTCAACATATAAGGCTATGCTTATTGAGCTTCGCCTTCCCCTTATTTCCACTTTTGTGGAAAATTCTTTTCGCCTTTTTTCTCTAACATCTCTAATTGCGAAATTTGTTTGTTCTGTTCTGACAAGTAGGCTTGCAATACGGGATGAGCTAAATCTTGTTCCGCTTTCAATTTCCAAACCCCTTCTTTTGTACCTTGTGCAATGAGGTGAATCAGGGCTGACTGAATAGCATCGGTTACACATAGTTGAGCAGGTTCGTTTTCGGTGTATCCGGCATCAGCTTCTAGCAATCCTTTGAAGCTAACAAAACGATAGACATTGCTACTTACTTGTTGCGAGTAAATGGTTTTGGTTGTCGAAACACTGTTAAATACTTGTCCTGTGCGGACATCAACTGCACGTAGATTGACAGTCACTTGATCGACTCGATATTGCCCAGATAATCCAACTCCTAGGTATCGCAATCCTTTTCCGCCAGTTCGTATATTGCTCTCATAACTCAATATGCCACCTTCTAAGATGAGGCTTGCAGGCAATAGATTGGGTAGTTGTATGGACTGCGCATTTTGTGGAGTCTCTAACGCACGAATCACTTTGCGTTCAGTCAGCAGGTTTTGCAGTCCTTCACGCTCCACGGGGATAAACCAACCCGAATCTTTCATCGCCTTCAGCAGGATAGAGGCACCACCTTGCGTGACGGCAGAGGAAAGATTGCTGTCTGGCGCTTGTTTGTACTGTCCTGTTTGATCACGAAATCCATATACCGCAGCAGTTATTTTCCCTGCAGGTACTGGGAGATTAATCAAGTCTCGATACACGCTCGTTGCCGGAACAAGCGTGGGTGAACTGATTGGCTGCATGGGCATTTTTGAATTGCATCCAGCCAGCAAGAATGTCCCAATCCATAAAGTGTATTTCAGTACTGACATGTTTATATTGTTATTGGCTAATTTGGAAGGAGGTGCTCTGTCCTGTTTGCTTATCTACTGTGGTTATTTGCATAACCCCTGCTCCCAGAGAAACAATTGTGATTTCAAAATCCTGAGTTGAAACTGTCCCCGGAATAAGTTGTCCGCTTGCTCCGAAGAGTGAGCCAGTTACCGAACCGGCGATTCGATTCAGCACATACTGTTGCAGGGTGGTATTGAATTGTTCTAGGGGTGTTTTTTGTGTGAACGCTGAAGAGGTCGCAGCATTTTTAGTATCTGTATGATTGTTCTGAGCTTGAGCAGCGCTAAGCAAGGCGCTTCCATTTAAGGGATTGCCACCAAAGGAGGGGTTATTGGGTACATAGACTAGTTCAGTCGCATGAACTAGATGAACGTTGAGCAGTAGTAGCAATAGGCTGAAAAGAACATAAGTAAAATTTTTTAGTATATTCATTGCCTTAATGGACTCTCTAAAAATACACGATGATTAGCCAATCATTTTCATCATTAATTTTACACTTAAAGCTAAACTTGTGGCTGACAAGCTGAACGGGGTTTTTATTGTGTGCTGGGAGCTGGATGTTGTAGGTCGGGATTCATCCCGACGCTGAGCTGTCAGGTTGATACCCGCAAGGGGTAGGCCGTGGCTGTACGGGGCTAAAGCCCCAACACCACACGCTCAGCCTGACCTACAAAAGCGCCACCTGTAGATCGGGATTTATCCCGACGCTGAGCCGTAAGGATAAAGCAGAACTTTTACAACCTAACTCCTTCCCCCTTGCAGGGGGAAGGTGGGGATGGGGGTAGAAGTGTGGATCGCGCACCTCCATCCAGTTTCAACCCCCACCCTAACCCTCCCCCTGCAAGGGGGAGGGAATACTGCGCTTGATGCTGAGCTGTCAGGTTGATACCCGCAAGGGGTAGGCCGTGGCTGTACGGGGCTAAAGCCCCAACACCACACGCTCAGCCTGACCAACGAAACAGCCGCTTCTTGCTTGGGTTAGTGCAGCACTTTTGTTGGTACAGCTTCAATGATGGGGAGGGGTGTTTCGTTGGGGCCGGTGATGCGCATGTCGATTCCCCATTCCGCTTTGGTTGAGGCTTCTTGAAGTAGACGTGCGAATACGTGCAGGATGTTTTCATCCACGGTGAGGTTGATGCCTTGGCCTGTTTGCGGGAGGAGGGTGAGCATCTGATTTTTACCGTGGTTGGGATTGACGCTGATTTTTGCGAGCAAGATCGGGGTTTCTCCCAAGGGGAATTCGCTACCCTCTTGATAGGTTTGGCCGAAGTCGGCTTTTTGGACGGCGTTGCCATGCGCGATTTCAGAAAGAGTGTCACGCAGGATTGGATCGGCGGGGGATTTGCGTGCGCTGAATTCATCGGACATTTTCATGATGACTGTCCATAACAATCCGACGAAGCGTCGGGTCAGCCAGAACCGAAATTCTGCGCCTGTGTTTAAGCGAAAGCGCAACAGGATGCGGTCTTGTTCCGCATCATAGGTGGCGTTGAATTGCTCTAATTTCGTGGTGGTGTTCATCGGTTACTTTTTGAGATTGCAGGGCCTGTTAAACCATCTATGCCGAGTTCTAGCAAGGTTTCTTGTTCGGATTGATTTTTGATGCCGACGGCAATGACGATTGTTCCGATGCTGTGTGCCATGCGGCACAGGCCTTTGATCAAATTTTGGTTGCCTGTGTTTTGGTCGATGTTGCGCACCAAGCTGGCGTCGAGTTTGAAGTAGTCGAGGCCGAGGTCGGAGAGCTTTTGTACGCCATGCAGGTGATGTCCAAAATGTTCGATGCCGACTTTGCAGCCGAGTTGTTTTAGGGTGGCGCAAAGATCGCGGAAGGCTTCGTATTGTTTAATTGCACCGTATTCGCCTACTTCGAACCAGAGGCGTGAACATAGGTCGTGATTGTTGCGGAGTAGGGTGCTTAGGTCGTTGCGGAATTTCCAATCAGCGATGGTTTCAGCGGCGAGGTTGATCGCCAGTTGACCAGGGTGTGCTTTTAATTGGAGAAGTGCGTGTTGGACGACGCTCAGATCGATTGGGCCTGTTAGTTCGAGTCGTGCAGCCATCGGCATGAAGTCGCCAGCGCTGAGCCAGTCCCCCTCGGGTTTTGCTTGTAAGCGCACCATGCCTTCTTGATGGAGTAACTCTCCGTGGTTGTTATTGACGGGGTACATGACGAGTTTTAAGCGGGCATTAGCAAGTGCGTTGGTGAGGAGTTCTCTCCAGTCGTCGTTGCCGCTGGCAATTTGAAAATGACTGTTAGCTTCAGCATGCCATGAGTTGGCGCCTTTGTTTTCTGCAATGGCTAACGCTTGGTCGGCAGCTGTGAGGAGGTTGCCCAGTTGGTCACCACGGTTGTAAGGTACTGCACCGATATGAAATAGATCTAATTCTGTTCCTTCTTGAGGTTGGGTGGCGGAAGCCAAAAATTCAGATAGTTGTTGTGCGAGCGAAGCGGCGTTTTCCACACTGGGGGCGAGTAAGGCGAAGTCGGCACCTTTGAGTCTGGCGGATAATCGTTCTGGTGCGTTCTCGGTGAGTTTGTTGAAAGCGTTGCCGATTACTTTAAGAAGTTGGTCGGTTTCCGCATGACCAAGTTGTGTGTTTAATTCCGCTAGGTCTGTTAAACGCAGGAGTAAGAGAACGCCTGTCGGGGCAGATTTTTCGCTAGACAGTATCTCGCGTGTGCGTCCCATGAAGTAGTCACGATTTCCAAGGCCAGTCACTGAGTCAAAATTGATTTGTTGTTGAAGTAAATCGAGTCGACGTGCTTCATCAGCGAACATATTTTTTACACGACTGACCATGTCGTTCATTGCGCGTACGACGCTTTTGAGTTCAGGTGTTTTGGGTTCGGTAATTGTAAGGAAGCGCCGTTCTGAAATGGCTTTCGCTTGATCAACAACAGCAGCAAGTGGACGTTTGATTGCACGCAGAGCGAGCATGCCAATGAATCCGCTGAGTACGCCGATGACTGTGAACCACATCAACATCGACCATGCTTGCTGCCACAAAGCCTGATGCGCAAAACGATTGTGGCTGATTAATACAATGGTGCCGAATTGCTTCCAGCCATCAGTGATTTGGGCTTGCCCTGGGATAGATTGAATGGGGAATAAGTGTACGAACCATTCGGGAACTTTGGCATCGCTGCGCTCTTGAATGCGTTCGATAAGAACGGATTTGTCAGGGGCATATACGGTGATCGACTGGTAATGACCACTATCAAAGAGAGCGGCGACTTGAAGTTCTACCGTCACTTCATCTTTGGTTTGTTGCGACATAGACAGTGCAAGTGAATTTGCATTGTCTATGTTTTTACGTTGCAGCTCTTGTTCTAGATAGCTGCTGGCACTCAGCATGCTGACCATGAACGCGCCCGCAAAGATAGTTGCGGTAATCAGTGCGATGGCTAGCCAGAGTTGTCGGACGAGGGACATGATGGTTCTCCTAATTGTTGCCTAGATAAATTTTTCGATGTTCGTTTTGATCATTGGTAGCCATCGGCTTTCATGCGTTCGAGCACATCTTTCCAACGTGATAAGCGTGAGGTGCCAGAAGCTTGAGGGCTGGGGCCTGCACCTGCGACCCAAAGTCCTTCTGCATTAAAACTGAATATGGGGATGAGGTCCTGACGCCGCGATGCGGGACGAATATCAGTGATTAGGTTATCTAGAATCATGGGCTCATCATTGGGATTGGCGTAGTAGGCCAAAACCATATGAGCTTGGAAAAAATCACTGCTGGGGCCGCCGATGCGTGCTTTGACATAAGTAAGGCGCAGTTTTTCAGGAGCGATACCAAGAGCCTTTAAGGATACATATTTCGCAATGGCGAAATCCTCACAATCTGCTGAGCCTTTCCACAATATTTCGAGCGGTGTAGCCCAGTAGTCAGATTGGCCCCAAATCACTTTGTCGTCTTCAAACAAGATCTGCTGGTTGAAGAAGGTGTTCACAGCCTTCAGTTGCTCATTTTCTTTTTTACCTGTATTTTCTAGGGCTATTCGCCAGCTATGCACGGCTTGTAAAGCCTCATTGCCATAACGCTTGGCGGCTATTTGTTCTAGCTGCTCAAAATCGATACTTTGTGATTGACGCGCAAACCACACCGTTGCCAATACGATCAGCAAAATTGAGGTGGCAATGCGCAGTTTTTGATGCATTTGTCGAAATGAATTGAAAACTCTGATAAAGTGACGGAAATGAGCTAAATTTTTAGGTCAAGTTCCATGATATATGGATATATAGTGGGAAGAGCGAATTTTGCATTGAAAATAGCGAAAAGCAGTCGATGGTTTTTCAAGATTCGTAGGTCTTTCATGTGGCGTGTTGTATTTGCTTTATTTGGGTACGTAGGTTTTTGTGCTTACGTGAATCATTTTTTTGGTCGAATTGGGCCGAGGGGTAATAGTTCTCATGGTTACTAAATCAGTGTCTTTAAGTGCGCTTAAGATCAGGATGCGGATAACGCTTTTGTCTTTATTGCTGGTCTCAAGTGGTGCATTTGCAGCAGAGCTTGAGCCTATACGTGATGCTATCGGTAAAGCAATCATCAAAAACCCTGAGGTCTTAGCTAAATGGCATTCGTTCAAAGCCGCCGTAGATGAGAAAGATGTTTCTTCTGGCGCTTATTTACCTTCGCTTGATCTTCAATCTTCTCTTGGCCGTGAACGCCGTTCTACGCCAGTCATCGCGACTAATACTTACAATCAAGCAAGCGCCGGTTTGGTTTTACGGCAGGTGGTGTTTGATGGCTTTGCTGTCAGAAACGATGTTAAGCGTTTGGATCATGTGAGTCGTGTACGTTATTTCGAATTGATGGATGCTTCCGAATTCGCTGCGCTTGAGGCGATTCGTGCTTACCAAGATGTGGTGCGTTACCGTAAATTGGTTCAATTGGCAGAAAGTAACTATGCCACTCACCGCGTAGTCCATGACCAAATCAAGGAAAGGGCTCAAGCCGGTGTTGGTCGTAAGGTTGATTTGGAGTTGGCCGCAGGTCGTTTGGCGTTAGCAGAAACCAACTTGTTGGTTGAACTTCCCAACCTGCACGATGTAAGCGCACGTTATCAGCGTATTGTGGGCGAAGCGCCTCCTAGTTACCTTCCTGAAGTCCCCTCATTGGTTTCAGGCATTCCTGCTACGCCAACAGAAGCATTGGGACTAGCTTTTGGAAAATCTCCACAGCTGTGGGCGACTGTCGAAAATGTGATGGCTGCACAGTCTGATAAGGATGTGCGTAACGCAGCTTTTATTCCACGAGTGGATTTTGAGGCGAGAGGGGATGTAGGTAAAAACTTGCAAGGCTATATCGGCGATCACAAGACTGCCTCTGCGAATCTTCTGCTGAATTGGAATTTATTTCGTGGTGGTTCCGATAAAGCTCGGGTAAATATGTACGGTGAACAAGTGAATGTTGCGATGGATTTGCGTGACAAAGCTTGCCGTGACGTGCGTCAAACTATTTTGATCGCGATGAATGATGTTGCGCGTATCAATGAGAAATTAGCGTACTTGGATCAGCATCAACTTTCTATTGAAAAGGCTCGCGATGCTTTCCGCCAGCAATTCAATATCGGGCAACGCACTTTGTTGGATACATTGGACATTGAGAACGAGTATTTTGAAGCGCGCCGTGCTTATGTAAACGGTGAGGCTGATTTGAATATCGCGCACTCTCGTGTTTTTGCGGCAGCGGGTACGTTGTTGACAACCATTAAGATGGACCCTTTGGAGCCCTCTCAGCCTGAAGAGTCAGTGATGTCAAACGAAGAGGCTATGGCGCGTTGTCCAGCTGAAGCACCTGAGGTGATGGCCGTAGATAAAGAAAAAGCATTTGCGAATGCGCTGGCAACGACACGGCAGCGTTTAGCACAGCAACCTGCCGCAGCACTTCCTGTTATGACCGCAACTACCCCAGTTAATTTGGATGGCGCGAACTTTGATGTGCGCTCGGCGGCTTTGTTACCTCAGGCCGTGCCAAGACTGGAAACTGTTCTAAAATATGCTAGCGCTAATCCTGATGCGAACTTGCTGGTTACAGGACACACGGATAAACGTGTAGGTAGCAAGACACTTTACAACATGAAGTTGTCAGAGCGCCGTGCGGATGCGGTGAAAGCATATCTCGTGGCGAATGGAGTTTCTCGTGATCGCATTGAGACTAAGGGATTTGGTTTTGATAATCCAATTGCCGACAATTCAACTGAAACAGGGCGTGCGCAGAATCGTCGAGTAGAAATTCGTTCTGTTCCACGAAAATAGTTCAGCAGTAAAATTTGAGGTTCAATCAAAACGGCGGGTTTTTTAACCCGCCGTTTTAGTTTGTTTTCAATCCCCTCAGCGTGTATTCGTCTGAATGTGGAAGTCACTACCTGCGTTGCTTTTCAACCGCCTTATTGGCAAGCCTGCCTGCAATGAGATAGCGACTCTTGCGTTCGACGTAGGTGGTGTGTGTCCGTTCCTCTTCGCCCCCTCTACGATATGGCCACGCCTTGTGGCATCCTGATAAATCCATCTACCGTTTCAATGCTGATACGCATCCGTGCTCGTCTGGTCATTCCCGCTTCAAGCATGCAACGATGACATCGGGTGAGTACCCGTTCCATGTCAGCGTCTCAGTGACGCTGAATAATTAACGCTCAAACAGTGGGATAAAAACCTTTCTATTAAAGGTTATTAAAAATATGCCGAGATGCATAGTTATGTACGTTCGGCGACATATGGAAAAACGACTAAAATTCGCGCGGATCTTATTTTGTAAAATTTGTAATGCATTGAATTTATAAGTAGAAAAAATCTCATTGAGATAAGTTAAGGGGCATTCTCATGAACCGTATCTTTCGTGTTATTTGGAGTCATGTGCTCAGCACATGGATTGCTGTATCTGAAAACACCAAAGGACGTGGTAAGAGCGCCACAAAGCGCAAAGTACTCGTCACAACCCTAGCCCTAAGCCTAGCGCCGCTAGCGCAAGCCGCCCCCACCGGCGGACAAGTCGTATCAGGCAGCGGCACCATCGCTCAGACTGGCAGCACCACCAACATTCAGCAAACCTCACAGAATTTATCGCTCAACTGGCAAACCTTCAACGTATCCCCTACTGAAACCATCAACTACCTGCAACCCTCGGCAACCGCCATTGCCGTCAACCGCATCTTTGATACCAACGGTTCGCAAATCCTCGGCCACCTGAATGCCAACGGCCAAGTGTGGCTCATCAACCCGAATGGCGTACTGTTTGGACAAGGCGCGCAAGTCAACGTCGGCGGTCTCGTTGCTTCCGCGCTGGATTTTAATGATGCCCAAATAGGTAGCGGCAGCGTTGCCTTCTCAGGCAATGGCAGCGGCAGCATCATCAACCAAGGCAGCATCAATACGACCAATGGTGGCTATGTTGCATTACTCGGCAATCACGTTGGCAACCAAGGCAGCATCGTCGCCCAACTCGGCAGCGTCGCACTGGGCGCGAGCAGCGCCGCCACGCTCACCTTCAACGGCAGCGGATTGGCGCACATGCAGGTTGACCAAAGCACCCTAGACAACCTCGCCGAAAACGGCGGCCTCATACAAGCCAATGGCGGGCAAATCGTCATGACCGCCGGTGCGCAAAACGCACTGCTCGCCAGCGTCGTGAATAACACCGGCATCCTCGAAGCACGCGCGGTAGAGAATCAAAACGGCACCATCATCCTATCGGCAGGGACAACTACGGGAACGGCTAATATCGGCGGCACCGTGGATGTTTCATCCATCACCGGCAACGGCGGCACCCTCATCGCCACCGCTCACGACGTACTCATCACAGGCAACGCCAGCCTCAACGCCACGGGTGCGACAGGTGGTGGCAGCGTCAACATCGGCGGAGACTGGCAAGGCAGCGGCAACATCGCCCAAGCCACGACCGTCACCATGGCGGCCAGCGCCCGCATTGATGCCAGCGCCACGCAACAGGGTGATGGCGGCAAGGTCGTGTTGTGGAGTGATGTGCATAACGCCGACTCGCAAACCACGGCGCACGGCAGCGTCATCGCCCAAGGCGCGGGAGGCGGACAAGGCGGCAAGGTCGAAACCTCCGGCCACAACATCGACATCGACGGCTTCGCGGTCAACACACGCTCAGATACCGGCCAGAGTGGCTTGTGGCTGATCGATCCTTATGACTACACCATCGGTGGCGCGCAAGCCGCCACCATCGGCTCCGCGTTGAGCAGCAGCAATGTCACGGTCACCACCGCCAGTTCCAACCCTAGCTACGGTGCCACCGGTGCAGGCACCGGCAACATCACCATATCGTCCGCGATCAGTTCCGGCTCGGTCAACACCCTGGAACTCCAAGCTGCCAGCAACATCGTCATCAATGCCGACATCACTCGGTCCGGCTCCGGGGGGCTGGTGCTGCGCAGTGGCACCAGTTCCGTGTCCGGCACGGGCAGTCTGGTCTTGAGCGGCGGCACCACGTTGTCGCTGGCGCATGGCATCACGCTGAGCAACAACATCAACCTGGCCGGCGCGGCGTCTATCGACTTTGCCTCCTTGGCTGTTGAGTACCTGCTTGTTGGGGGGGGCGGTGGCGGGGGGGGCGGTGGAGTTAACAATAATTGGCCTAACGGCGGCACGGGCGGTGGCGGTGGTGGCGCAGGACAGGTCGTGAGCGGCACTGCCTTCGCCAGTCTTGCCAGCAACAGCGTGGTGGTCGGTGCTGGCGGTGCTGCGGGCACGGCTGGCAGCGGCTTTAACGTTAATGGGGTAGGTGGTGATGGCGGGACTGGCTCCAACTCAAGTGTATTCGGTAGCAGCGCGGCTGGCGGTGCAGGTGGTGCTACCGGAACTTGGGTCACTGGCGGCACGGGTGGTGCCAGTGGTGCGGCAAAGGCTGGGGGCACCCCGAACGCTAGTATTGGGGGAGCTGGCGGTGGCGGAGGTGGCGACTCTAGTGCTGGGGTTAGTACATCCAACAATACCGGCGGAGCGGGTGGGGCCGGGAGCAGTTCTTCCTTTACCGGAGGCGCCGTCACATATGGTCTCGGCGGTAGTGGGGGGAATGGCCTTTCAAATTTCACCGTCGGAGCAACCGGAGCCGCCAACACGGGCAACGGCGGCGGTGGCGGCGGCGGCGCAGGCGCAGGTACCGCTTATGGCAAAGCTGGTGGAGCTGGCGGCACCGGTATCGTCGTGGTTCGCTATCTAGGTAGCGATGTAGCTACGGGTGGCACCGAAAGCACCGTAACAGTATCGGGCGCTAGCTACCACATTCACACCTTCACCAGCGGCGGCACGTTTACGGTCGATCCGCTATCGGCCAGCCTGACCGGCACCATCAGCGGCACCGGCGCACTGACCGCCAACGCCAGCGGCGGCACGCTGACATTCGGCGGCGCCAACAGTTACACCGGCACCACCACCATCAGCGGCGGCGTGGTGCAAGCCAACAACGCTTCTGCCCTAGGTAACAACTCGGCGCTAACGATCAACAACACCGCAGGCACACAACTCAGCCTGCTGTCGAATCTTTCCATCGGTTCGCTGGCCGGCGGCGGCAGCACGGGCGGCAACATCAATCTCGGCAGTTACACTCTGACGACGGGGGGCGATAACTCCTCGACCAGCTTCGGCGGCGTGATCTCCGGCGCTGGTGGGCTGACCAAGGACGGCAGCGGCACACAGACGCTGACTGGCGTAGAGACCTATACGGGACTGACGACGGTGAGTGGCGCTATCGCCTATACCAATGATGTAACCCCCAGCACCAGCGGGTTCGCTGGTGCTGGCAGCGTCACCATCCAGCCGAGCAGCGCGAGCTTCACCAACGCAGTAACCTCCAACTACACCTACGCCTCCACCCTGACAGGGCTGACCATCGGCAAATCCGGCAACACCAAGGACATTCTCGTTCCCAGCGCCATCAGTATCGACGGCCCGATCAGTCTCTATGGTGGCAACCTTGACGTGTTGGGTGATCTCACGTCCACCGGGACGAACAGCCTGACACTGACGGCGACCGGCAATCTGCTGCTTGACGGCAGCGTCAATATCGGCGGCCTGATGACGGTCAACGCTACCGGCAATTTCCTGATGGGGCTGGACCTTGGTAGCGGCATCGGCAAGACCATCACGGCCGGTGGCGGCTTCACCAAAACCGGCAGCGGCACGTCTTACCTGACTGCCAATGTCACCACCAGCGGTACTGACATCAATATCACCGGCCCGGTGCAGATCGCCAACTTCAATAGCGGCGGCAACCCGCTCATGCTGGCCACTGGCGGCGGCAACATCACCCTCGGTGGTGCGGTCAGCAACTACAGTGGCACGGCGCAAAGTTATGCCGCTGTGATGCAAAACACCCTGGCCATCGGTGCCACAGCCAGCGCGGTTACCGGCAGCGCCACCGATGTGTACGTGAGCTACACCACGGCGGGGAGCAGCCTGTTTTGGGGTATGACGGGCATGTCGAACATCAGCTACCTGCTGGTCGGCGGTGGTGGTGGTGGCGGCGGCAGTGTCAACGGCCAGTTTTCCGGCGGTGGTGGCGGTGGCGGTGGTGTGTACAGCGGTTCGACGACGGTCACTGCAGGTACCAGTTATGCCGTGACGGTGGGAGCGGCGGGCACCGCCGGCAACGCTTACACTGCGAACGGAACGAACGGCGGCGACACCGGATTGATCGGCATCTGGGTCGGCGGTGGCGGTGGCGGTGGCAGTAGCGGCACCGATATATATGGGACCGGCACACAGGCGGGTCTGACCGGAACCGGCAACAACAATCCGGCGATTGGCGGAAGAACCTATGTAGTTGGCGGCGGCGGTGGTGGTGGCGGTGGTGCGACAGGGGTCGCCGGTGGCGCAGGTGGCACGGGCAGTTCGGCCAACGGTGCGACTGGTCAGGTCGGCAATACTTATTGTATGCATTGCGGAGGCAACGGCGCCGGTGCGGCCAGAGTCAACGCTACGACAACTGGGTATCTGTCCAGCATAACGGGTTCGAATAATAATTATGGCGTCGGCGGCCAGAGTGCGGGGACCACCCCTGGTCAGGGCGGCAGTTGGGCCAACTACCCCACTTCATATAACTCGACGGCAGGCACCGTCATCGTCCGCTACACGGTTGGCAGCGGTGCCACGGCCGCCGGATCAGCGCTGAAGTTGAGCGCTGGTGCTGGCAGCGTAGTGCTGGGCAGCAGCGCGGCCAGCCTGAGCAGCCTCGAAATCAATGCTGGTGTGGCCTCATCGATTGCAGGCGCCATTTCCGGCACCGGCAGCACCCTCTCCAACAGCGGCGCGGGCATCCTGACGCTGAACGGCGCGGCAACCTACACCGGCCTGACGACGGTGACTAGCAGCGGCATCGTCTTCAACAACGATGTGGCGCCCACCACCAGCGGCTTCGCTGGTGCGGGTGCGGTCACCATCCAGCCCAGCGGCGCGAGCTTCACCAGTGCCGTGACGGCCAACTATACCTACGGCTCTACACTTACAGGATTTACGCTCGGCAAGGCAGGCAACACCCAGAACATTACCGTCGGCAGCGCCATGAGCATTGCCGGGCCTATCAGCATCTATGGCGGAAACATCGCCGCCAACGCCAACCTGACCAGCACGGTAGCGGGTGCGGACATCTTGCTCAAGGCCAGCGGCAATATCACGCAAGCTGCCAGCACAACCGTGCAAACCAACAATGGGGATATCAGCTATTGGGCCGACAGTGACGCCAGCGGTAACGGATATATATCAATTGGTGACAATACGACGATCAATAGTGCCAACGGCTCAACCGCTGGCGGTTTGTCGGGCGGTGGAAAAATCACTCTGGCAGGTGGGGCGGATAACGGTGCTAATGGTGGCACGGCAAGTGACGGAACCCCGGATGGTTTTGCATCCAATTCAGCTGGAAATGGTGTCAAGCTTGGTACTGGTGTAAGCAGCGCTATTCAAATGTACTCGGGTGGCGGAGACATCCTGATCCGTGGTTCCAGTACTAATGCGGGAGCGGCTTTTGATAATATTGGTGTTTTCCAATTAGAGAAATTCACTGCCAATGCGGGCAAGGGAAGTATCACTGTTACGGGGCAGAGCACAAATTATTTTGGTGTGAACTTTGGTTACCCCACAAATCAGAATGATGGCCTTAAGCGCCTTAGTTTGATTTCTGATAAAACTTCAGGAACGGCAATCTCGATTACGGGCACATCATCAGCCAACCTTGGCGTTGTATTCAATTACAACAATCCAAAGGAGATGTTGGCGACAGGTGGAGGTGACATCTCCATCGTAGGTACGGCAGGCACGGGTGCATATGGAATATTTTTGCAAAACCAAGATGTTCTGGCCACATCGGGTTCTATTACGCTTAATGGTGGAAGCAAACCTATTTATACAGCGGGTGCTGTATTAGGCAGTAAAGCGGGTAGCAGTATCACGAGCAGTAGCTCAAATATCACACTGACATGTGATGCGTTTTCTTTTGCAGGAACGACAGCCATCAACACGACTGGCACTTTGAGCGTGCTGCCATTCGGCAACGATTTCACAACGAGTTTTTCGACGCAAAACCTGTCGCTGAACAGCACCGTTTCCGGGCTGACCATCGGCAAGAGCGCGACCAGCGCGGATGGAATTTCAGACGCGGATATAACTCTTTACGCCGGTAACAACATTTCCATCAATGGTCCGATCAACATTTACGGGAAAAACATCAACGTCAACGCCAACCTGACTAGCTCGGCGTCGGGTGCCGGCATTCTGCTCAAAGGCAGCGGCTACATCTTCCAGGGCGCAAGTGCCGCCGTGCAGACCAATGGAGGAAGTGCCACTTACTGGGCGGACAGCGATGGCTCAGGCGGCGGGTATGTATGGTTTCTTGCCGGCAGTAGCGTATCGACAACATCCGCAGCCAATATCACCGTGTCAGGTGGCAATGTCGCCGACACGACGGCATTGGCGACGACGGGCTATGCAACGGGTATTGCAGGGTCAAATTCAAACGGGGTCACCCTCGATTCGGTAACGATGAATTCCTACGGTGGGAACATAGTTGTCCGCGGTAAAAGTGCCACGACGACTACAGGAATAAGCAGTTCGGATGGCGTCCTTTATAATGCAAACGGTATTCGCAGTGCTGGCAGTGTCAATATCGACAGTGGTGCTGGCACCCTCAATATGTGGGGAAATGCCTATGCCACGGACGGAGCTTCAAGCAATGGCATCGAGCTAAGCCGATACGGTTCGTCGACATACAAATCCTCTTCGACAGCCGCAAATGCCATTGCGATGAACGGTATTTCTACGTCAACGCTTGGCAATTCTTATGGCGTATATGTTTGGGCTATCACCAATAGCATCCTCTCGACCAACGGCGGGGGTATTGGCATCACGGGTAGTGGTGGGGTCAATTCAGGTGTAACTCTCGCATCCGGCAGTAATATTTTGGCGTCTGGTGGAACGCTTACTCTGACCGGTACAGGTTATGGCGCTTCGGGTTATGCCGTTGAGGTGCTTGGAACCTTGGGGCAAAAAGCAAGTACGCTTGTTACGTCGTCATCGGCCAATATTGACATCGTCGGAGATAAAATAAATCTTAATGGCGGCGCAGTTGCGACGACAGGAACGTTGACCATTGAGCCATACGGCACCAGTTTCGCTTCTGCTCTTTCCTATCCGATAACCGGTTTTACCTTATCTAGCGGGCTGACGGGGCTGACGCTTGGTAAAGTTGGAAATGCCGCAGACATCACTGTATCAGCGGCACAAAGCATCACCGGGCCAATCAGCATTTACGGTGGCAACGTCACTGTTGATGCGGGTTTAACCACGACCGCCGCCAACGGCAACGTGTTGCTGAAGGCATCTGGCTTCATCCATTTGAATAATGCTAATGCAGACATCGCCACCAACGGCGGCAACGTTATTCTTTGGGCCAACTCCGGCAACGTGACATCCGGCGCGACCAGCAACGAAGTGGCTTTGACCGATGGTGCTTCCATCACGACGCAAGGCGGCAAGATTGTGCTGGCGGGTGGTCTGGATAGCAACGGTGATGGTCTCCCCGACGGCTATGCGTACCGTGCTACTGCTGGTTCAGGAGGCGTTGCACTGGGTACCGGTGTCGGCGGTCTCGGCATTACCCTGAACTCGGCGGGCGGAGATATTGTCATTCGTGGGCAATCCACCACGAGCACCAATTCGCCAGGTGTCGTGTCTCAAGACAAGTTTTTGATTGACAGTGGCACAGGAACGATCTCGATCACAGGGACATCGACGGTTTCCAATGGGGTCAATTTTTCCTACGGTGCCGCTGCTAACTATGCCATTCAATCGGCACATACCGGTGGAACGGCCATCACCATTGACGGCACCACGAGCAATCTCAACAACAACATGGGCTTTAACGGCGGGGGCGTGGTTCTTGCCTACAAAAGCGGGGGTGAGACTGGAAATGCGCTTATCCAGTCTACGGGGGCAAATGGTGGCGTAACAATTACCGGTCACTCAACGGGTAACGCCAGATCACTTCAGGCTGGTTATGGCGGAGCCTCAACAGCAATTGCACAAATTCTTTCTCAGGGCGGAAGCATTGTTCTTACGGGAGACGGAAAAGACTCCAGCGGATATGGTTTGGCGTTAAACGGTTACAGCTATTTTGGTAATCGCAAGGATGCCACCGCAGTGAATGGTATTACGCCTCTCGTCACGGCATCCACCGCGAATCTTTCTCTGATTTCGGATTTGCTTTTCTTTGACCATGGCGGGTATGTCGGAACCAGCGGAGCCTTGAACTTGGCACCCAATTCAAACGCCTTTGGTTCGCCATTCATCTGGAGTGGTTCCGGCACAACCAACTTGGTCGGAACCGGGTCGATCAGCACGCTGACAATCAATAACATCGCTAACCTTTCGGGCCTGACCATTGGCAAGGCCAGCAACACCCAAGCCATCACCATCGGCAGCGCGACCAGCATCGCCGGCCCGATCAACATCTACGGCGGCAACATCGCCATTGATGCGGGGTTGACCGCGACAGGCACGAACACCATCACACTGCAAGCTTCCGGCACCATTACCGATGGTGCGAGCGGCTACATTTCCGCCGCCAATCTGCTCTTGCTGGGCGGCAATGTGACCTTGAACGGTGGCAGTAACGCCGTCGGCACCTTGGCGGCGAACGGCGTGAGCGGCCTGACCTATATCGACAGCAACGCACTGACCATCGGCACGGTAGGCAGCACCAACGGCGTGTCGGCGACGGGTGCAGTCAATATCGGCACGACGACGGGCGATCTGACTGTCTCGCAAAATGTCGGCACGACGGATACATCAGCTGCGGTGGCGCTGATCCTCAATGCCGGCATCAACACAGCGGCGGGCACGGCAACGGGCGGCAACATCGTGCTGAGCGGCACTCCGAGCATTTTGGTGAACAATGGCCGCACGGCCAATCTCTACACGGGCAGCATCAGTGGCAGCACCGGGTTGACGGCCTTGATCGGCAGTGGCAGTGGCCGCTTCCGTTACAACAGCGACGAAAGCGCAAGCAACTTTACGACGGCGCTCGCTACGGGACTGAACGCTATCTACCGCGAACAACCAATGATCTCGTCGCTGGCGGTCAGTAATCAGAACATCACTTATGGCGACGCAACACCAACTTGGGCTTTCATCATGACTGGTAGCCAGAACGGTGACACGTTGGCGCAGGCATTTAGTGGTGCAGGCCCCACGGTCACCGTGGGCGGCACCACCTCCACCTCGGGCAATTACACAGCGGGCAACCACACGCTGACCGCTTCCGGTAGTCTCGGCACCAGCCAACTAGGTTACGCCAGCACTGCTGGCAGCTATACTGACGGCACGCTCACCGTCGCCCAGAAAGCCTTGACGGTGAGCTATACCGGCGTCGATAAAACCTATGATGGCACCACCAGCACAACGGTAACGACCGGCGATGATCGAATCACCAACGATGTGCTGAGCATCACACGCACAGCGACTTTTGCGGACAAGAACGCAGCCAATGGTGTCGTCGTGAACGTCACCGGCGCAAGCATCTCGGGCACCGATTCGGCGAACTACACGTTTGCCTCGACCACTGGCAGCACGACGGCGAACATCATGAAGAAGACAGTGGCGCTGTCAGCCAGCAAGACCTACGACGGTACCACCAGTCTAATGGGTGCGGTGACGCTGGGCACGGGAGTTTCAGGGGAAACGCTGACGTACACCGGCGCAACAGCGAACGATGCACACGTAGCGACGGCAAACAAATACATCAACGCACTCACCCTAGCTGATGCCACCGACCTATCCGGTGGCCTCGCCAGCAACTACCAACTGCCCACACTTAACGCAGCGAATGCCGCCGTGACGATCAGCACCAAAGCGCTGACATCAACTGCGAGCATCGGCGGCACGCTAAGCAAAGTGTATGACGGCACAACATCCGCAACATCCGCGAGCGTGAGTGGCTCGGTATTGGGTGCGGTCA
>JAQTUV010000007.1 GCA_028707175.1 Sideroxydans sp. | reverse complement strand
ACTTCGCGCCAATGATAGTGTGCATCTCGCATGTGAAAGTAGGTCATCGTCAGACTCCTTACAAAGCTAAACCCTCAAGTTATTCACTTGAGGGTTTTTGCTTTTTGCATTTCTAAAAAATTACGAAAATATTCGACAATGACTTGATGTGTTTTGCATCAAGCGTTCGTTCGGCCTTTTTTCTCTTCGAGAATGTCGGCTGAGTGATAAAATCTTGGCCGGATTTCGCACATCATTCCCATGCAACCTTCCTTCATTCACCTTCGTTTGCACAGCGAATACTCTATCGCTGACGGTATCGTCCGCCTCGATGAAGCCGTCGCAGCAGCTAAGGCTGATGCTATGCCAGCGCTAGCGCTGACAGATCTTTCAAATGTCTTTGGCTTGGTTAAGTTCTACAAGGATGTTCGCGCTAAAGGGATTAAGCCGATTATTGGTTGTGATGTATTTGTGACCAATGATGCAGTGCGTGACCAACCCTTTAGGTTGTTATTACTGTGCCAGTCTCATGCGGGATATCTGCGCTTGTGTGAATTGCTCACACGCGCGTACTTGGAAAATCAGTATCGTGGGCGTCCTGAATTACGTAAGCATTGGCTGCGCGAAGGGACGGAGGGACTCATCGCCTTGTCTGGTGGGCACTTGGGCGAAGTGGGCATGACTATAGCCGGTGGCAGCTTAGGTGCTGCACTAATGACAGCTCAGGAATATGCCGAGTTGTTTCCGAAACGTTATTATTTAGAAATACAGCGCTTTGGCGCTCCGCGTGAAGAGTTTCATTTGCGTGAAACGGTAAAGCTCGCTGCTGAGTTGGATATTCCAGTTGTTGCGACACATCCGGTGCAGTTTCTTAGTATTGACGATTACAAGGCACATGAAGCGCGCGTATGTATTGCAGAAGGATATGTGCTAAATGATAAACGTCGTCAGCGTGTGTTCACTGATCAGCAATATTTTAAAACTCAGGCTGAAATGCGGACGCTGTTTGCGGACTTGCCGGAAGCATTGCAGAATAGCGTAGAGATTGCGAAGCGCTGCAATCTCTCTCTCAAACTGGGGAAACCCCATTTACCTGATTTCCCTACGCCTAATGGCGAAACCCTCGACGATTTTTTGCGTAATGAAGCGCAATCGGGTTTGCAAATGCGCATGCTTCAGTTGTATCCCGACGAAGCACAACGTACCGCAAAGATGCCTGAATATGAGGCACGTCTAGCGTTCGAGACTGAGACGATCATCAATATGAAGTTCCCCGGCTACTTCCTTATTGTGGCCGACTTCATACGCTGGGCGAAATCCTTCCGCGATGCAAAATTTCCCAATGGTGTGCCTGTAGGCCCGGGACGTGGATCGGGAGCGGGTTCGCTGGTGGCCTTCTCATTAGGAATTACCGATCTAGATCCGTTGCGTTACGAATTACTGTTTGAGCGCTTCCTTAATCCAGAACGGGTTTCCATGCCCGACTTCGACGTGGATTTCTGCCAGGATGGACGTGAGCGCGTCATCGAATATGTGCGTCACAAATACGGCCAACAGAACGTTTCCCAGATTGCTACATTTGGAACGATGGCATCCAAAGGCGTAATACGAGACGTGGGGCGAGTCTTGGATTTTCCATACATGCTGTGCGATCGACTGTCTAAGCTGGTACCGCTGGATGGAGTGAAGCCTGTATCTCTCACTAAGGCGCGCGAGATTGAGCCAGAGTTTAATGCCATTATCGCCAATGAAGATGGTGTGGATGAATTGATGGAGTTGGGCATACGTCTGGAAGATCTGACGAGAAACGTTGGTATGCATGCCGGTGGAGTATTGATCGCACCGGGTAAACTCACTGATTTTTGTCCGCTGTATTGCGCTGAAGGTAGCGAAAGCACCGTGAGCCAATACGATATGAAAGATGTCGAAGCGGTCGGTCTAGTAAAGTTCGACTTCTTGGGGCTGCGCACGCTGACCATCATCGATTGGGCGGTACGCTATATTAAAGAGTCGACCATCGAAGGTGCTCAAAGCTTCAACATCGATACCATCCCGCTCGACGATAAAAAAACCTACGACACCATCTTCAAGAGCGCGAATACGACTGCCGTGTTCCAGTTTGAATCACGCGGTATGAAGGATACGCTGGTCAAGGCGAAGCCCGACTGTATCGATGATCTGATCGCGCTGAATGCGTTGTACCGTCCCGGTCCGATGGACTTTATCCCTGACTACATTAATCGCAAACACGGCAAAGAACAGGTCATCCTGCCGCACCCGCTGTTGGAGAAAGTGGTCGGAACCACCTACGGCATCATGGTGTACCAAGAGCAGGTGATGCAGTCGGCGCAGGTGGTGGCCGGTTATACGCTGGGCGGCGCGGATATGTTGCGCCGCGCGATGGGTAAGAAGAATGTCGAGGAGATGGCGCAGCAGCGCAGCATCTTCGTGGCGGGTGCAGCGAAGAACAACATCGATGAGAAGAAGGCGAACGAAATCTTCGACACGATGGAAAAGTTCGCGGGCTACGGCTTCAACAAGTCGCACGCGGCAGCCTATTCGGTCGTGGCGTACCAGACGGCATACCTCAAGTGTCACTATCCCGCTGCGTTCATGGCCTCCACCATGACTTCGGAAATGGTGAACACCGACAAGGTCAGCTTCTTCTATCAAGACACCGTGCAGCAAGGCCTCACTATCTTGGCGCCGGACGTCAACTCCTCCGGCTTTCGTTTCCGGCCAGTGGATACTAAGACCATTGCATACGGACTGGGCGCAGTCAAAGGCACGGGCGAGGCAGCGGTGGAGAACATCGTGGCTGCGCGTAAGGATGGTCCGTTCAAAGACCTGTTCGATTTCTGTCGTCGTGTGGACAAGCGTATCGTCAATCGCCGCTCTATCGAAGCGTTGATACGTGCGGGGGCATTCGACGGCATCAACGATCATCGCTACCAATTACTCGCCTCGCTGGATGCAGCATTGGGCAGTGCGGAACAATATGCACGCGCGGCGAACCAGAACAGCTTGTTCGGTGATGACGATGGTGGCGACATGCCCGTCCAGATGGCCGATGTGCCACGCTGGAAGATGCGCGAAGAGTTGGCGCAGGAAAAGACCGCACTTGGTTTCTATCTGAGCGGTCACCCCTATCAAGAATTTGCCGCCGAGTTGTCGCATTTTGTGAAGTACAAGTTGATTGATGTGACGCCAGACATCATCACCCCTGCAAGTGGTAACAGCGGTGGTTACGGCAATGGAGGTGGTCGCCGCAACAATGCGAAAGCTATCGTGTTGGCGGGAATGGTGAGCGGTGTACGTATCTTGCAGACACGGCGCGGCAAGATGGCTGTGCTGACACTAGATGATGGCAGTGCCGCATTAGAAGTCGTGGTATTCAGTGAACTTTACGATGCCAACCGCAATTGGATGCGCGACGATGAGTTGTTGGTGGTAAACGGCAAAGCGGAGTTGGATGCTTATTCCGGCAGCATGCGCGTCACTGCAGACGAGCTTTTTGATTTTGCCTCGGCACGTGCAGCTTTTGCCAAACGTCTAGACATCGACTGCTCAATAGATGGAAATGTGCGTGTACCTATGCTGGTCGAGCTGCTCAGCCCCTATCGTGGGGGGAAATGTCCTATCCAGATTAACTACAAAAACCTCATCGGAAGTGCGCCACTACGTCTCAGTGAGGACTGGCAAGTTACGCTTCCTGATGAACTGCTTGAAGGGTTACGTACTATGTGTGGAGAACAGAATGTGCAAGTCCTCTACATATAAAGACCTATTGAGATAGGATAAAAAGCGTTTCCCATTCTTTTTGTGTGCGCTACCATACAAAGAGTTTGTAATGTGGTTTGTTAATCTTACGGCCGGATTTCGAGACAGGGGTATCCCCACTCCAATTTACGTTACCGAGAGAAGAATGTGACTCAGCCTGCCAAGAAGAAAAAAGCATCTAAAACTGAAGCGTCACTCACTTCGCCAACAGATACCCTACTAACCAGCTCTGACTTAAGCCTGCCGTCGGCCCCCCGCCCCTATTTGGTCGGTATCGGCGCCTCCGCAGGAGGCCTAGAGGCGCTCTCCGTCATGATCGCCGCACTTCCGCATGACCTTGGAATCTCTTACGTCGTTTTACAGCATCTCTCTCCGACTCACCGAAGCATGATGGCGCAATTGCTTGGGCGTGAAACGTCCATGGCCGTGGTTGATGTAGAGAACGGTGTTCAGCCTGAACCCGACACCATCTACGTTGCACCTGCGAGCAGCAATGTGAAAATGAAAGACGGCTGTTTTGAACTGATCGAAGGCCCGCGAGAAATATCGCCTCGCCCTTCCGTTAACGTATTTTTGACTTCTCTGGCTGAAGAAAAGATAGAAGACGCTATTGGTGTGATCCTTTCGGGTACCGGAAGTGACGGTGCTGCAGGGTTGCGCGATATCAAGGCAGCAGGCGGGTACACATTCGCGCAGGATCCGCAGACTGCAAAATATGCAGGCATGCCCCAATCGGCAATTGATACGGGATGTGTGGACTGGGTGCTTTCGCCCGAAGGAATCGCGCAAGAGATCGCCATTATTGCGCGCTCCCATGGTGTGGTGACGGTTGCCAAGAAACAACCCATTACGGCGACTACGCTGAAAAAGCTCCTAATGAAGGTCAAGCAGCAGACGCGCATCGATTTTAGCGGCTACAAAGAGGGAACGCTGTGGCGTCGAATCGAGCGCCGCATGGCTGCGAACCACGTACTCACCTTGGATGACTATTTGATCTTGGTTGAAGCACAACCAGAAGAGCTTGAGCACTTGGGGCGTGACATTCTGATCTCGGTGACGGCCTTCTTCCGCGATCCTTTATCTTTCTCAGCTTTGCGTACTTCGGTGCACGACATTGTTAAAAACAAACGTCCCGGTGACGAGATCCGTATTTGGGTGCCGGCTTGCGCTACAGGAGAAGAAGCCTATACCTTAGCGATCCTACTGGCAGAGACGTTAGGGCCTAGCGTGTCGCAATACCGCATCCAGATATTTGCGACTGATATCGATGTCAACGCGCTTGCGGTTGCGCGCAAGGGTTCCTATGCGGAAAGTGCGTTGGCTGATCTTGAACCAGGTTTAGCCGTGCGTTATTTCCAGAAGGTCGGCAATCGACTTGAGGTCAGCCGTGTCTTGAGGGATATGGTGGTCGTTGCCCGACAGGACTTGGTGCAAGACCCGCCTTTCTTGAGGCTGGATCTGGTGAGTTGCAGAAACGTTCTGATCTATTTGCAGAACGAACTGCAATCCAAAGTATTGTCCACCTTTCATTACAGCCTGATGCCTAACGGCATCCTGTTTTTGGGTAAATCCGAGGGGATTTTTCAGCAAGAGAACCTATTTGAGGTGATCGATAAAGCGGCACGAATCTATCGGCGCTGCGTCGGTGAGTCACGCTTGAACGTGCCCGCATTCAGACTTCCTGATACCACTGAGCGCGTCGCGCCAAAAGTGGTTGCGGATTCGGAACTGCGTTTGATGAACGAGGCTGTTCGTCGGTATGTGCCGGCAACTGTCTTGATCAATAGTGCTTTTGATATTTTGCATATCCATGGGGAGGTGGCCCCCTTCTTGGCGGTTTTGCCCGGCAAGCCGAATTTCAATTTGCAGCATTTGCTAAGGCGTGAACTACGTGCTGATCTGCAGTTGTTACAACATCATGCAGAGCATAAACATGAGTCGGCTATTGGTCGTCCACATGCCATTGTTATTGGGGACGGCAAACGAGAAGTACGTTTGGCGATTCATCCCATGGAAGGCGGGATCACCAGTCCTCTCTTTCTCGTTAGTTTTGAGATATTGCCCAAACTGGTCGTTTTGGACGATCAGAAAGAGGTGTCTCAAATAACTGAAGAAGGGCGCAATGTTCGCGAACTAGAAGAAGAGCTGATCTCGACGCGCGAACGATTGCAAACGGTGATCGAAGAGTTGGAGACGTCGAACGAAGAGATGCAGGCGCTGAACGAAGAAGTGGTCGCCGCCAATGAAGAGCTTCAGTCATCCAATGAAGAGTTAGAGTCCACGAACGAGGAGTTGCAATCCACCAACGAAGAGCTCACCACCGTCAATGAAGAAGTTCAGGTGCGCTCAAGTGAGTTGGCTGAAATACTGAACGACCTTGAAAACATACAAAACAGTGTCGGCTTCCCCATCATGGTGTGCAACGCCAACTTGGAGTTGAGCCGATTCAATAGCCCGGCTGCGGGATTGTTTTCACTATCTGCCGCCTCGATACGACAATCTTTACGGCTAGTGCGTATGCCCGTGGGGATGGAGGATTTTTCCCCGATCATTCACGAAGCGATTGTGAACAATCGAGCTGTTGAGGCGCAGATCCTTTCCAAAGAGCGGCAGTATCTACTACATGCTTCGCCCTACGAAACCAAGCAACAGGGCGTTCGCGGTGCAGTCATCGTGTTGTTGGACTACACCGAGCGATTGGCTTCAGAGCGTGACGTTCGAAAGAACCGCGAGATGTTGCTTGCGATCATGAACAACTCGACCTCCATCATCGCGCTAAAAGATATTAGTGGGCGTTACGAATTCGTTAATCGGCAATTCGAGATATTTTTTGGTCTGGAATCTAAAGATGTCTTGGGTAGGACAGATGTTCAAGTCCTGCCGAGGAAGATCGCCGACGATTTTCGCGCCAAAGAGTTGGACGTTGTTCGCACTCATGCACCACATGAATTTGAAGACCATCTGGTCTTCTCGACCGGACAAGAACGCTTCCTCCATTCGATACGCTTCCCGCTGCTGACTGAAGATGGTGTCGTATATAGTATTTGCACACAGTCGGTTGATGTCACTGAACACAAGCATGCGGAAGATCAATTGCGCCTTGCCGCACGCGTCTTTGACCGATCAGGAGAAGGGATCATCGTCACCGATCCGCACCAGAAAATACTGACGGTTAATGGGGCTTTCACACAGGTCACAGGTTATTCCTCGGAAGAAGCGATTGGGAATAACCCACACATGCTTTCGTCAGGAAAGCACGAGCCCGCTTTTTATAAATCACTCTGGCTTCACCTTGAAGCACATGGCTGGTGGCAAGGTGAGATATGGAATAAACGCAAGAACGGTGAGATATATCCCGAGTGGCTCACGATCAACACGGTTAATGATGCTGAAGGCAAGGTCACTAATTATGTAGGTATCTTTAGTGATATCTCTGTGGTCAAAGAGTCTCAGCGAAAAGTCGAATTCTTAGCAACCCATGACGAACTGACAGGGTTGCCCAATCGTGCTTTATTCATGGACCGTTTGCGTCAAGCCATCGCACATGCCGAACGTAGTGAAAAGACCTTTGCTGTTTTGTTCATCGATCTAGATAACTTCAAGGTCATCAATGATTCGATGGGGCATGCTGCGGGGGATGACTTACTGAAAGAGATATCGTTGCGCTTGCGAGATTGTATTCGCGGCGGTGATACGGTGGCGCGATTCGGTGGGGATGAGTTTGCATTATTGATAGAAGACGCATCTGTCGCAGACGCAGAAATGACAGCGCATCGCATCGCTGCGGCTATGCTGAATCCGCATCCGATTGGGAGGCAGAACATCTACCCCGGCGCCAGCGTCGGGATCTGCTTATATCCAACGGATGGACTTGATCCAGAGACATTGTTAAAGAATGCGGACAGTGCGATGTATCAAGCCAAAGATTCCGGCAAACGATCGCATCATTTCTTCACGGATGAATTGAAGCGCATTGCTGACGAGCGGCTCAAATTAGAAACCGAATTGCGTGTCGCTATCGAGCGCAATGAGTTCTATTTGGTTTATCAGCCGCAATGGGATATCGCCAATGGCCAGCTACTTGGTGTTGAGGCATTAGTGCGTTGGCAACATCCAACTGAAGGATTGATTCCGCCTTCCAAATTCATCCCACTTGCTGAAGAAACAGGCATGATCGATCGAGTGGGTGAATGGGTAACGAGCACGGCGTGCAAGCAAATGTCAGAGTGGATCAAACAAGGTCAGCCCATCCCGCGTATCTCTATCAATGTGTCGCCGATTCAGTTTAGGCGTAGCAATATCCCTGCAATGATGTTGAAACTCCTGAGCCAGTTCAACTTGGACTCCTCAAGAGTCATGCTTGAGTTGACGGAAAATGCGCTAGCTGAAGATTCTGAGACGACGCAGCAGATGTTGCTCGAATTAAAGTCGCTAGGGATCAAGCTAAGCATCGATGATTTTGGTACTGGATACTCATCGCTTTCTTATCTGCGCAGACTGCCCATTTATGAGTTGAAGATTCCCTACGAATTTATTTGCGACATTGCTCACAATGATGATGCAAAGTCTATCGCAAGGACGATCCTGCTCATGGCTCAGGCGATGGGGTTCAGTGTTGTCGCAGAGGGGGTTGAGACCGAAGAGCAGCTTGAGATACTGCGTGCCTATGGTTGCGATATCGGTCAAGGATTCCTTGTGGCTAAGCCAATGAGCCCTGAAGAGGTGGTGGCGCGTTACGGAAATAAATAACGATTTCAGTTCGAGTCATAGACCTACGTTTATCGCTCTACCGTCGGATGTTGGGTAAGTCATTTTGCCGTTAGTTTCGCAGGCAATTCTGTAAATCTGGTAAGGAGTGAGTGGGGGATGCAAACGTGCATATCCCACTCATTTATGAGGCTACTTGGCTTCCTATTGATTTGCGTGTGTTACCGTACGAAGCATTCGAGAGGGATTTGTTAAGCTTGTAATGAGAGGATTAAAGAGTCTTAGCTGAGGCGAAGACCTAGTTCGAGTGGGTGTGCTTTCTGCATTCAAGAGATTGACTAAACTTGCTGCAGTAGACATCACTCGCATCAAATAAGAAACTGGAAACACGGATGCCACATCGTCACACACTTCATCAAAATCGCATACTTGCGGCATTAACCCCTCAAGATCTTCAAGAAATTATTCCCCACTTAGAAGTCATTCACCTCAAAGCAGGTGAGGTGCTGGCTGAATCTGGCAAATCGCTGACCCACGTATGCTTCCCCATCGATAGCGCCATTTCTTTGTACTATCGTTTAGAGTCAGGTTCATCGGCAGGCGTTGTCATCATCGGTAACGAAGGAATGTTTGGTGTCGCTCAAGTGTTGGGCGGCAACACCATTCCATACTGGGCAGTGGTCGAGACTGCGGGGCATGTATTTCAAATTGAAGCAAAAGTGCTGGCGAAATTTTCTTCGAGCAAGGAAGGTTTGAGGAATATTTTCTTGCTTTATGCGCAAGCCTCAATGACGCAGATATCGCAAACGGTGGTGTGTGAGAAACATCACTCATTGACACAGAAGCTCTGCCAACATTTGCTGTTGATCAGCGACAAAGCGTTGGCCGATGACTTCGTGCTCACTCATGAAGCGATCGCTAACATGCTAGGCGTGCGCCGTGAGAGCGTGTCCGAAGTCGCGAGTGAGTTACGCAATCAGGGCTTGATCGCTTATAACCGAGGGCGTATCAGGGTCTTGGATCGTGCAGGGCTGGAGAAAATCTGCTGCGAATGTTATGGTGTGGTGAAAGCTGAGTTCACGCGTTTATTAGGCAGTCCTCACTGAAGAACGAAAGTTGAAGAGACATGACTGATCACGCAGTATTGCTAGGGGATATTGCTACACGTGATGTGGCTTGTCTGCCTGTTGTTGCGACACTAGGTGAAGCGGCAAATTTGATGGCGAAGCGGCGCTTTTCCTCCATCGTGGTCATCGACGACAGCCGGCATCCTGTAGGAATCATCACCGAACGTAATATCCTGAAAGTTATGCACGACAGAGTGCCGCTGGATAGTTCATTGCGGGTCGGCATGTCTGCACCAGTCATCACCATGCATGCTGATAAGGATTGTCTTGAGGCATATCAGGAATGTTTGCATGCTGGTATCCGTCACTTGGTGTTGGTGGATGGTCAAGGTGTCGTCACAGGTGTTGTCAGCGAGACCGACTTCCGTTCACATCTTGGTCTGACCGCGCTAGCTGGGCGGCGCAAAATATCCTCACTCGCTAAACATTCTGCCATTGCGCTACCCCCCAACTGTGCATTAACGCAAGCCATCGAACTGATGCAGGCACAACGTAAGAGTTGTGTGATCGTGGTCGAGAACGAAAAGCCTGTCGGCATTATTACTGAACGCGACATGGTGCGATTTTATTCCGGCGAAAGATCGTATACCGACCTAGCGCTTGGGCAAGTGATGGCCACGCCCGTGCTGACTATTTCGCGTAGCGCAACCACCAATCAGGCTGCTGAAAAGATGCTTGCTCACAAGGTGCGTCATCTGGTGGCAGTGGATGATGAGGGACGCATGGTCGGTCTAGTGAGTGAACATGACCTGACGCAGGTGGTAGTCGGAGGCCTAGCGGAGGAGCGCGCGGGGATAGAGGAAAACTTCCTGCGCATCCTTCTCGATACGCTACCTGATCTGGTCTGGTTAAAAGACGAGCGTGGCGTCTATCTCGCATGTAATCACCGCTTCGAGATGTTTTTCGGTGCAAGGGAATCAGAAATCGTCGGAAAAACTGACTACGATTTTGTGGATAAAGAGTTGGCAGACTTCTTTCGCGATCATGACTGTAAGGCGATGGCGGCGGGCAAATCTAGTAGTAATGAGGAATGGCTCACCTTCGCTGAGGATGGTTATCGCGGACTGTTTGAAACGGTGAAGACACCGATGCACGACAACCACGGTAAATTGATCGGTGTGTTGGGGGTGGCGCGCGATATTACGGAACGAGAGCACACCAAGCGTGCACTGGCTGAAAGCGAACAAGACTTCCGCACGCTGGCAGAGAATCTGCCAGACAACATCATGCGATACAACACAGAATGCCAAGTGCGGTACGCGAACCCAGCGGTGGCTCGCAGCATGGCACCAGAGACGCAGCCGATAGTGGGTATGACCCCAGTGGAATCTCATCCCGGCATCGAAGTGGTAGCGGATTATCAGAAACGCCTCGAACAAGTGCTGGCGACCGGCGCTAGCAATGAATTCGAGATAGCCATACCGCATTCAGGCGGCACAATGCACTTTCACCATGTCGTGTGTGTCGCAGAAAAGGATTCTGGGGGCAAGATCACCGGGGCATTGGGCATAGGTAGAGATATCACCGAACGCAAGCGTACCGAAGAGGCGCTGCACTTCATGGCGCAACGCGGTGGCAGTGATAACGCCGAAAGCATCTTGAGTGATCTGGTTAGACACTTCGGTGAAGTGTTAGGGGTGGATTACGTCCTGATCGACAGACTGGCTGAGGAAGAGGGTTTTGCAGAAACCGTTGCACTCTATGCTAAGGGGCAGATCATCCCCAATATGCGTTACGAGTTGCGGGGAACACCTTGCGACAATGTGATTGGAAAGCAGCAGTGTTGTTACCGCCAAGGCGTGCAGGCGATCTTCCCCGAGGATCGTCTGTTAGGCGAACTTCAAGTGGAAAGTTATGCGGGCCTTCCGCTGTGGGACTCGCAGGGGCAACCTATCGGGCTGATCGCGGTGATGGATGGGAAGCCATTTTCGAACGAAGCAGAAATCACAGGTTTACTGAAATTGATGTCGGTTCGAGTCGCGGCAGAATTGGAGCGCGCGCGCAGTGACCGCTTGTTGCATTTGCGCGAACGTGAATTTCAGACGCTGACAGAAAATTTGCCGGATAACATCATTCGATATGATCGCGATTGTCGGGTGCAATACATGAACCCATCGTTGGCACGCACGGTCAGTTCAGAGATGTTGCCTGTCGTGGGTAAATTGCCTGTAGAGGCCGTCCCCGATTCACTCTTGATACGTGATTTGCAACGTATGGTCGGGCAGGTCATGGCGAGTGGCGAACGAGCGGAGACCGAGTTCGAGATAAAACATCCAGATGGCAGTTTGCATTGGCATCACGTCATCTTTGTTCCCGAATTGAACAAAGAGGGAGCCGTCGTCGGGGCGCTGGGCATAGGGCGAGATATCAATGAGCGTAAGCGTGGTGAAGAGAATCTGCGCATCACCGCCAGCGTGTTCGATACCACGCAGGAAGCCATCGTCATTACTGATGCCAACAACCGCATTATTGATGTTAATCCGGCATTCACGCGCATCACCGGTTATGAGCATGAAGAGGTGATGGGGCGAGATCCGAAGATATTGAGTTCGGGCAGGCAGGACAAAACATTCTATGAAGAGATGTGGAAGTCTCTCGGTGAGGCAGGCAGCTGGCGCGGCGAATTATGGAATCGGCGCAAGGAGGGTGAACTCTTCGCGGAATTGCTCTCCATTTCGGTTATTCGAGACGGGAGTGGGCTGGTACAGCGCTACGTCGGTGTGTTTTCCGATATCACCTATTTCAAAGAGTACGAAGCGGAGCTGAGTCACGTCGCCAACTACGACGTTTTGACGGGCATTCCCAATCGCAGATTGTTGGCGGACCGGCTCGGGCAGGCAGTTGCTATCGCACAACGTGGTGGCAGGACACTCGCCATCTGTTATGTCGATCTCGATGGATTCAAGGAAGTGAACGACATGTACGGTCACGAGAAGGGCGACCAACTGCTCATCGAAGTCACTCGTCGTATCCAGAATGAATTGCGTGTGGGTGATACCGTGGCGCGTTTGGGAGGGGATGAGTTCTCGGTGTTATTCAATGATTTGGCACATGAACAAGAGTGTTCCCAAATATTAGAGCGGCTGATGCTGACGATTGCCGCTCCAGTGCAATTAGGTGAGCATTCAGTGGTTGTGTCGGCCAGTGTCGGCGTCGCCTTCTACCCAGTAGATGGGGAAGATGGCGACACCTTGTTGAAGAACGCTGATCAGGCCATGTATATCGCTAAGCAGAATGGAAAGAACCGCTTCCATTACTACAACAATAATAAGCACAAGTAACGCGCACGTTTATTTTTCTTTGAGTTTGAGAAGTTGCTGTGCGCGTTGTAATGCATCATCCAAATTGGCCGTCAGATTCTCTTCCCCCAGTAACTTGAAGAAGTTCGCCTGAGCCATCAGGAAGTACGGCTGCGTATGCGGGCCGCACAAAATGAGATGTTTGCCGCGCTTCTGTAATTTCCCATGCAGGTCTTCCAACACATGCAGCGCACTCGCATCCATGCTGATGACCTCGCTCATATTCAGCACCAATACTTCAGGTTCGGTGTGTTGCTGGTGCAGCACACTCTCTAGCTTGTCTGCCACACCGAAGAACAGCGCACCGTAGAGGCGATAGATGAGTACACCGGGCGGCGCCATCTTGCGCGCACGGGTCGCCTCGCCATCGTCCGGCATCAGCGTGTGTTCTTCCGAAAGTTGAACGTGTGAGAGTTCAGTCATGTTGCGAATGAAGAAGATGGCGGCGAGTAACAAGCCCACTTCCACCGCAACGGTCAGATCGAAGATCACCGTGAACAGGAACGTCACCATCAGTACCACCGCATCATGGCGTGGATATCCCTTGAGGCGCTTGAACACGCCCCACTCGCCCATATTGATCGCCACGATGAGCAAGATGGCGGCGAGTGATGCCAGTGGGATGTATTGCGCCAAGGGGGCGGCGACTAACACGATGAGCAGCAAGGTGAGCGCATGCACCATGCCAGAGATGGGGCTGGTCGCGCCTGAACGTACATTGGTCGCGGTGCGCGCGATAGCGCCGGTAGCGGGGATGCCGCCGAAGAACGGCACGACGATGTTGGCGATACCTTGTGCCATCAACTCCTGATTTGGATCATGTTTGTCGTCGATCATGCCGTCTGCGACGGCTGCAGAGAGTATCGATTCGATCGCGCCCAGCAAGGCGATGGTGAAAGCGGGCATGATGAGGTGGCGCAACGAACTGACAGAGAATTCGGGCATGACGAAATCAGGCAAGCCCTGCGGGATGCCGCCGAAGCGCGAACCGATGGTCTCCACCGGTAGTTCGAGCAAGGTCACCACGATGGTACCCAGCATTAGCGCGACGATGGGGGAGGGGAAACGTTTCGCCCAACTCTTGGGGTAGAACCAGATGAACAGCGCACTCACGGTGGCGAGTGTGAAGGTTAGGATGTCAAAGGTGGGGATGGCGTGCCACAGCACCGCGACCTTTTGGAAGAATTCGGCAGGCAAGGACTCTGTCTGCAAGCCGAGGAAATCTTTGAGTTCACTCAGGGCGATCAACACCGCGATGCCGTTGGTGAAGCCGATGATGAGCGGACGCGGGAAATATTTGAGCAGACTGCCGAGTTGAAACGCGCCCATCAGGATGAGCATGACGCCCGCCATGATGGTGCAGATGAGTAGGTTGGCATAACCGTACTGCGCGATGATGCCGAACACAATGACGATGAACGCGCCGGTCGGCCCGCCGATCTGCACACGTGAGCCGCCGAGCGCAGAGATGATGAAACCCGCGATGATGGCGGTGAAGATACCTGCTTCAGGTTTCGCGCCAGAGGCGATGGCAAAAGCGATGGCGAGGGGGAGGGCGACCACCCCGACCGTAATGCCGGCGGTGATGTCGGTCGTGAAGCGAGATCGGTCATAACCGTGAAGTGCGTCAATCAGACGTGGACGGAAATACTTGGAGAACTTCGCCAGCAAAGAGTTATTCATAGATGTTACTTGGTCACCTCGTTGTTATGATTTACGTTGTTCAAGTTGATGCGTGCAATCCAATGCGGCGAGTTTGTAGCATTCCGCCAAGGTCGGATAATTGAATACATTGCTGATGAGGTCGCGCACGCTGCCGTTCAGATTCATCACCAGTTGTCCGATGTGCACCAGTTCACTCGCCTGTTCGCCCACGATGTGCACGCCCAATAGTTTTTCATTACGCGCATCCACGATGAGTTTGAGCATACCTTGCGCATCACCAATGATCTGTCCGCGCGCGCTGTCTTTGAAATAGGCGCGACCGATGATGTAAGGGATGTTCTCCTTCTGCACTTCTTTCTCGGTCTTACCTACATAAGAGATCTCGGGGATGGTGTAGACCGCCATCGGTAGATTCTCTGCGCTCACATGTTGCTCGCCGCCAAAGGCGTGAAGCACGGCAGCGCGGCCTTGCTCCATACCGGTCGAGGCGAGTGCAGGGCGGCCGATCAGGTCGCCCACGGCAAAGATGTGTGGCACATTGGTTTGGAAGTGGGTGTTGACCGCTATCCAGCCGTCTTGTGCGGCGACGCCCGCGCGTTCCACATTCAAGCCGCCGCTATTGGGTTCTCTGCCTTGAGCGTAAAGCACGGCATCCGTACGTATCTGTTTGCCGCTCTCCAAGATGGTGAGTGTGCCGTTGCCCTCTTTGCGGATCTCCGCCACACGTTCTTGCATGTGGAACTCCACCCCCATGCCGAGGAAGCTATCGGCCAATACGCCCACCACGTCTTCACTTAGGTATTCGAGCAGCTGTGTGTGGCTATCCACTACACAGACCTGCACGCCGAGTGCGGCGAAGATGGAGACGAATTCGCACGCGATGACACCACCGCCCACGACGAGCAGGCTATCTGGCAGATGGCGCAGGTTGAGGATAGAGGTGGAGTCGAGAACGGTCTTCTTGTCGAAGGGGATGTTGTTGGGGCGACGCGGGCGCGAACCACTGGCGAGCAGGATGACTTCGGCGGAGAGCTTGCGCGTGTTACCGCTGGCATCCGCGACTTGTACTGTGTGTGCATCGACGAAAGAAGCTTCACCCGGGATGAGTGCCACGCCGTGGCGCAACAAACGTTGCAAGATGACCGATTCCTGTTGCGCGATGACACCTTCCTTGCGGCGCACCGCATCGGCTAACAGACCGTGGCGACCTCGACTGTCCGGCGCTAGCGCCTGACGCATGCCACCCGAGCGCGAAAGTAGATACGCCACTTCGCGCATCGCTTTGCTAGGGATGGTGCCGGTCTGTAATCCAGCGCCACCTATCTTGGGTTTACGTTCGATGATCGCTGCACGCTTACCCATCCGTGCAGCTTGCCACGCAGCATGTTGCCCGGCAGGGCCGGAGCCAATGATGAGAATGTCGTAGTCCATGTGCGTGCTCCGGTGAGTGATCGTTGTCGGACTTGCTCCCTTCTCCCGCAGGGGGAGAAGGGCTAAAAAGAGTTATTTGATGCGCATGCCAGGTTGTGCGCCATCATCCGGCGACAAGATGAACAAGCCAGGTGTCTCGCCAGAAGCAGCCAGCACCATGCCTTCGCTCATGCCGAATTTCATTTTGCGCGGAGCGAGGTTGGCCACCATCACCGTCATACGGCCTTTCAACTTCTCAGGGTCGTATGCCGACTTGATGCCAGCGAATACGGTGCGTGGATTCTCTTCGCCGATGTCCAGCGTCAGCTTCAGCAACTTCTCCGCACCTTCTACGTGTTCTGCGTTAACGATATGCGCCACGCGTAAATCGATCTTGCTGAATTCATCGATGCTGATGGTCTCAGCGATAGGGGCGATGGCGGGTTTGGCGACGGCAGTAGTTTCGGTCATAGATTTCAAACTTTCTTGGTTGGCAGCGATCATGCCTTCGATGAGTTTAGGATCGAGGCGTGTCGCAAGATGTTGGTATGTGTTGATGGCGTGAGCAGAAGGCAGCGCTTGCCATGTGCCACTCCATGTCAGTGGAGTGATGTTCAGGAAGTTTTCTACTTGCGCAGCCAGCTCGGGCAACACGGGTTTCAAATAAAGCGTGAGGTCGCGGAACATGGTCATGGCGGTGGTGCACACTTCGTGCAATTCCGCTTCCTTGCCTTCGAGTTTAGCCATCGCCCAAGGTTGTTTCTCAGCGATGTATTGGTTCGCCACATCAGCAAGACGCATGATCTCGCGCAGGGCACGTGCATAGTCGCGCTCTTCGTAACAGCGAGCGATCTCGCCATTGTCGAAGGATGACTTGAATTCCGCAGTCGCTACGGAGTCGGTGCTGCCAAGCTTGCCGTCGAATTTCTTGCTGATGAATCCAGCACAACGGCTCGCGATGTTGATGTACTTGCCGATGAGGTCGCTGTTCACTTTCGCCACGAAATCCTCAAGATTCAAATCGAGGTCTTCCATCGAGCCATTCAATTTGGCGGCGTAGTAATAACGCAGATATTCGGTGTTCTTGATGTGGTCGATGTAGCTGCGCGCGGTGATGAAGGTGCCGCGTGATTTGCTCATCTTCTCGCCGTTCACCGTGAGGAAGCCGTGCGAGAAAAGTTTGGTCGGTGTGCGGAAACCAGCGTGTTGCAACATCGCAGGCCAGAACAGCGCGTGGAAATACAGGATGTCCTTGCCGATGAAGTGGTACAGCTCGGCATCCGAGCCTTGCTTCCAGTAGTCGTTGAAATCGATGCCTGTCTTGTTGCATAGTTGTTTGAAGCTGCCCATGTAACCGACGGGCGCATCCAACCATACATAGAAATATTTGCCCGGTGCATCAGGGATCTCGAAGCCGAAGTAAGGTGCATCACGCGAGATGTCCCAGTCGGTTAGCTTGTTCTCACCTTCCGCGCCCAGCCATTCCTGCATCTTGTTCGCGGCTTCGTTTTGTAGCGAACCGCTACGAGTCCATTCGCGCAAGAACTTTTGGCAGGAATCGGCAGATAGCTTGAAGAAGTAATGGTCGGAATTGCGCAGTTCAGGTTTCGCGCCCGATACCGCAGAGAATGGCTCGATGAGGTCAGTGGGTGCATACGCTGCTCCGCATACTTCGCAGTTGTCGCCGTATTGGTCTTTGGCGTGGCACTTCGGACATTCGCCCTTGATGAAGCGGTCCGGCAGGAACATCTTTTCGATTGGGTCGTAATACTGCTCGATGGAGCGCACCTCGATGAGGTCGTTCGCTCTCAATGTGCGGTAGATGCCCTGCGCGAACTCTTGAGTTTCGCTGGAGTTGGTCGAGCCGTAGTTGTCGAACGCCACATGGAAGGCGGCGAAATCGTCGTAGTGCTCTTGCCATACGCGCGAGATGAGTTGTTCGGGCGTAATTCCCTCTGTTTTGGCGCGCAACATGATGGGCGTGCCGTGGGTGTCGTCAGCGCAGACATAGTGGCAAGTGTTGCCACGCATCTTTTGGAAGCGCACCCAGATGTCGGTCTGGATGTATTCAACGAGGTGGCCGAGGTGGATGCTGCCGTTGGCGTAGGGCAGGGCGGAGGTAACTAAAATCTTGCGGGTCATATTGCGGGCTTCCTTTAAAAGCGGCTGCGAAGGCATTGCATCAGCCTCGCTCGCTTTTATACATAAATTCGATGAGGGCGCGATTGTAGCAAAACCCACGCACCGCCGAGTATTTTGGGTAAAATCGCGCCCGCACAAACCCCTCAAGGAATCAGGATGAGCATCAAGTCAGACAAGTGGATACGCCGTATGTGCGAACAGCACGGCATGATCGAGCCTTTCGAGCCGAACCAAGTGAAGGAAGTGAACGGGCAGAAGATCGTGTCCTACGGCACATCGAGCTACGGCTACGACATCCGCTGTTCGCGTGAATTCAAGCTGTTCACCAACATCAACAGCACCATCGTCGATCCCAAGAACTTCGACCCCAGTTCCTTTGTGAACGTTGAGGCTGACTATTGCATCATCCCGCCTAACTCGTTCGCTTTGGCGCGTACCGTTGAATACTTCCGTATCCCGCGCAGCGTGTTGACCGTGTGTTTGGGTAAATCCACTTACGCGCGTTGCGGCATCATCGTCAACGTCACCCCGTTCGAGCCAGAGTGGGAAGGTTATGTGACGCTGGAGTTCTCCAACACCACACCGCTACCCGCCAAGATCTACGCCAACGAAGGCGTGGCGCAAGTGTTGTTCTTCGAGAGCGACGAAGTGTGCGAGACCTCCTACAAAGACCGTGGCGGTAAGTATCAAGGCCAGATCGGTGTCACCCTGCCAAAGATCTAAATGCCACACCGTAAGAAGATCATCTGGCGTTCTCCCACTGGCGATGTCATCGCTTGTGTGGAGAAGAACAAAGTCTTGCAAGAGAATCTCGTCGAGATACGCCAAGTCTGCCAAGACGCTTTTGAAGATGCAGTTCTTATGGGCTGCGACGAGCAGCAGATTCGCGCCGTGTTCATCGAGTTGATGAACAACCTTGAGAGTGCATATCCACCACAGGGATAATCCTTGTTTCGTAACAAAGCGCAGCTAGACTACAAGCCTGCGAAGAACCCACCTTATTTATTAATTTGTAATCTCCATTAGGAGTCAACCATGAAATTCAATTTCCCTATCATCATCATCGACGAAGACTACCGTTCGGAGAACGCCAGCGGTCACGGCATTCGTGATCTGGCCGACGCGTTAGAGAAAGAAGGTATCGAAGTGGTCGGTATGACCAGCTACGGCGACCTGACTTCCTTCGCGCAACAACAAAGTCGCGCTTCCGCTTTTGTGTTGTCCATCGACGATGAAGAGTTCGGTGCGGGCAGTGTCGAAGAGACCGAAGTTGCGCTGCGTACTCTGCGCGCCTTTGTGGAAGAGATCCGCTACAAGAACGCGGACATCCCCATCTATCTATACGGTGAGACGCGCACTTCACGACATATTCCTAACGACATCCTGCGCGAGTTGCATGGCTTCATCCACATGCATGAGGACACACCTGAATTCGTGGCGCGCCACATCATCCGCGAAGCCAAGTCCTACATGGACTCACTCGCGCCGCCTTTCTTCCGCGCGCTGGTGGATTACGCGCAAGATGGTTCCTACTCTTGGCATTGCCCCGGACACTCGGGTGGCGTAGCGTTCTTGAAGTCGCCGGTTGGGCGTATGTTCCACCAGTTCTTCGGCGAGAACATGTTGCGTGCCGACGTGTGTAACGCGGTGGATGAGTTGGGGCAATTGCTTGACCACACCGGTCCAGTCGCGGCTTCTGAGCGCAACGCAGCACGTATCTTCAATGCTGACCATCTGTATTTCGTCACCAACGGTACGTCCACTTCGAACAAGATCGTGTGGCACTCTACGGTTGCACCGGACGACATCGTGGTGGTGGATAGAAACTGTCACAAATCCATCCTGCACGCGATCATGATGACGGGTGCGGTGCCGGTCTTCTTGCGTCCGACACGTAACAACTTTGGCATCATCGGCCCGATTCCTTTGAGCGAATTCCAGCCAGAAGAGATTCAACGCAAGATCGACGCGAATCCGTTCATCAAAGACAAGACACGTAAACCTCGCGTGCTGACCATCACCCAAAGCACCTACGACGGTGTGTTGTACAACGTGGAGACGCTGAAGAAATTGCTCGATGGCAAGATTGATACCTTGCATTTCGATGAAGCATGGTTGCCACATGCCGCCTTCCATGATTTCTACAAAGACATGCACGCCATCGGTCGCGACCGTCCGCGTGCAAAAGAGTCGATGATCTTCGCTACACAATCCACGCATAAGTTGTTGGCGGGTCTGTCGCAAGCCTCACAGATCTTGGTGCGTGATAGTGAGACCCGCAAACTCGACCGCGACTGCTTCAACGAAGCCTATCTGATGCATACCTCGACATCGCCGCAATACGCCATCATCGCTTCGTGCGACGTGGCCGCCGCGATGATGGAGCCACCCGGAGGCACAGCGCTGGTGGAAGAGTCTATCGCTGAGGCACTCGACTTCCGCCGCGCAATGCGCAAGGTAGATGAAGAGTGGGGCGCAGACTGGTGGTTCAAGGTGTGGGGCCCAGATTACCTGTCGGAAGACGGTATGGCCGACCGCGAGGATTGGGTGTTGCGTGCAGATGATCGTTGGCACGGTTTCGGCAATTTGGCCGAAGGTTTCAACATGCTCGATCCGATTAAAGCGACGGTGGTTACACCTGGTTTGGATGTAGGGGGAGACTTCGCTGACAGCGGTATTCCTGCAAGTATCGTCACTAAATATCTATCTGAACACGGTGTGGTTGTTGAGAAGTGCGGGTTGTATTCCTTCTTTATCATGTTCACTATCGGTATCACCAAAGGTCGTTGGAACAGCATGGTGACTGAGTTGCAACAGTTCAAGGACGACTACGACAAGAACCAACCGTTGTGGCGCGTATTGCCAGAGTTCATCGCTAAAAATCCTCGCTACGAGAAGATTGGTCTGCGCGACTTGTGCGACCAGATTCACGGTATCTACAAGGCTAATGATGTAGCGAAGCTGACCACTGAGATGTATTTGTCCGACATGATTCCAGCAATGAAACCATCGGATGCCTTTGCCAAAATGGCGCACGGCGAGATCGAGCGTGTGGCGATCGACGACTTGGAAGGTCGTATCACCGCTGTGTTGCTCACACCTTATCCACCCGGCATCCCGCTGCTCATTCCCGGCGAAGTCTTTAACAAGACGATCATGAATTACCTACGGTTCGCGCGTGACTTTAACAAGAAGTTCCCGGGGTTCGAGACGGACATCCACGGACTTGTTGCAGAGAATCGTGATGGGGAACGTTTCTATTACGTGGATTGTGTGAAGTAACTAGCGCAACGGGTTGCAGAGGCTGATGTGAAAGTGTCTCTCGTCCTGTTGATGGTGTTGGCACTCCTGTTATTTGGAGTGACGCAGAATGTTTGGTGGTTCGTCGGTGCGTTCGCTTTGCTGTGGGCGTGGCGCTTTTTGTTCGGCACCTACATGTTGCGCGAGAAGGAAATGCCGCCCGCGCTCGTGCTTCATCCATTGGGTATGCCGCCAGTGGTCGATGCACGTGCGAAGTTTCGCAACTTTCTCGGTCAGGTTGTAAAACTTCGCCAGGGTCGATATCAGGATGAACGCACGGTCGAGCACATCTTGCATGACCTTGGAGAGCCGCCGTTAGCTGCTCATCCTGTCGATCTTTCCGCTACACCATCTGATCTCGTGGTCATCATCGTTTCGGGGGTGCTGTGGGAATGTGTCTCAGATGTCGCCTTGCCCTTCGGTGAAGGTAAGTCGGTCGATGTCACTACGGAATACGATTACCTCAAGCCACGCTATGCGGCCATCGAAGTTGTTCCGGTTCGTGGCATCGCTACTTCCGAACACAATGCGAAGATCGTCGAGGCGGCGATTCGAAAACATAAAGATGCTGCCAACGTCATCATCGTTGCCTATTCCAAAGGTGTGCCGGATACGCTGGAGGCTTTGCGCCGCATGGGTGACGAGGCCCCAAAGAACCTGCGTGCCTTGATCAGTGTGGCGGGCGTGGTGAGTGGCAGCCCCTTGGCCGATTGGCTCAACCGCTATAAGAAATTCTTGGAACTGTTACCCACCCCTAAAGCCTGCTCGCACATCAACGAGAATTTCCTGAAGAGCATCAGCCGTGATCGTTGCTTGCATTGGTTGCAAAAAAATTGGCACACCTTACCGCAAGGCATTCGGTATTACTCTTTAGTTACCTTCACTACGCCGCAACGTATGCATTGGTTTCTTGGATTCCTGTACGGCAAGTTGGCAGAAGTGGAGCCGCGCAACGATAGTCACATGCTTATCCATGACCAAGTACTCCCCGGCGCATCTTTACTTGCTTATCTCAAGAGTGATCATTGGGCGGTGGCATTACCATTCAATAGATCCAAACGTTCCATCTGGAATCGACTCTTGAGTTACCACAACGCTTTTCCGAGAGAGGTGTTGTTTGAAACGATTTTGCGCTTTGTTGAGGATGATTTGAAACGTGATGCAAGCGAGCATAAACAATGAATGACGAACACGAAAAATTGCGCGTGGATAAATGGTTATGGGCGGCGCGTTTTTATAAGACCCGTAGCATCGCCTCCGATGCGGTCGAGAGCGGCAAGGTGACGATGAACGAGGCGCGTATCAAACCCGCCAAGACTATCGGCGTGGGGGATAGGTTGCTCGTTCGCCAAGGACAGATCTACTACGACGTGGAAGTGTTGGGACTTTCCAACAAACGCGGCGGCGCACCCGAAGCGCAGAAGTTGTATCGCGAGACGGACGAGAGCAAAGCGCGCCGTGCGCAAATTGCCGAGCAGAACAAAGCGCTGCCACTCCCCTCATTCAAAGGTCGTCCAACCAAACGTGATCGACGCGACATCGAGAAGTTTGAGACGCGCACAAAAGTTGTGTCAAAAAGCGCTTGGGGCGATTTCGAGTAAATGTCTGAGCAGCCAATCAGTAAGTTGTCTTCTAACAAGTGGCGCGGCTACGTGCTCAATGTATTGGTTATTGTTGTGGTCGTTGCAGGCATCCGGCTGTGGCAGCAACGCGATATGGCGAACGGTGTTGCGCCCGAGTTGAAGGGGGTCACCTTGGAGCAGGCGATCTACTCATTGCCGGCTCATCCCACTAAGCCGATGCTGGTTCACTTTTGGGCTACATGGTGTCCTATTTGCCGTACCGAACAAGGCAATATCGCAGCCATTGCACGTGACTATCCGAACACCATCACTGTTGCTATGAACAGCGGACTCAGTAACGAAGTGAAGCAATACATGAAAGATCAGGGAATCGACTTCCCTACGGTGAATGATCCAGATGGCACGCTCTCAGCTGCGTGGGGCGTGCATGCAGTGCCAGCCAGTTTTATCGTCGCGCCGAATGGCAAGATCGAGTTCGTTGAAGTAGGTTACACCACTGAGTTGGGGTTGCGGTTCAGATTGTGGTGGGCGCAAAACATCTAGGATGAATCTAGCTGCGTTTTTGAAAAGCATTCATGAAGTCGACCAGTTCATGCACTGCGTCAACCGTCAATCCATTGTAAATAGAGGCACGTATGCCGCCGACAGAGCGGTGGCCGGCGAGACCTGAGAATCCTGCGCTATGCGCTTCGGCAAGGAAGCGTTTTTCTATCTCGCTTGTGGGCAGTGAGAAGGAGACGTTCATCATTGAGCGATCTGCATGGGCAGCACGTCCGCGGTAGAAGCCGTTACTTTCATCCAGTGCGTGATACATCAATGCGGCTTTGCTGCGATTGATTGCTTCCATATTCGACAAGCCGCCGATGTCCTTCAATAGCCAGCGTGTGATGAGTAGCACTACGTAGATGGCGAATACGGGCGGCGTATTAAAAATGGAGTGTGCGTTGATGTGGCTACGGTAGTCTAAGAATCCGGGCAGATTGTTCGGCGCATCTTTAAGCGCTTCGTCACGCACCAATACGACTGTGACACCCGCAGGGCCAATATTCTTTTGTGCATGAGCATAGATGAGTGAGTAGCGCTCTGCTGAGCAGGGGCGCGATAAAAAATCCGAGGACATGTCGCACACGCGTGGCACATCATCGCGACCTAATACGTGATGGAACTGTAGGCCTTCGACCGTCTCGTTGGAGACGTAGTGGAAATACGCAGCATCCGCAGCGAAATCGAGTTCCTCATCTTTGGGGAGTGAGCCAAACCCCGTCGCTGTGCCATCCCATAACGTATGAATGTTGCCGACACGTTGTGCTTCTGCAATGGATTTTCCGCTCCAATAGCCTGTATGCAGATATTCTGCTGGTGCAGATTTTCCCGGCAATAAATTCATGGGGATCATCGAGAATTGTTGTGTCGCCCCACCTTGTAGAAATAACACGTGATAGTTGTTCGGTAGCTGCAACAACAGGCGGATGTTGTTCTCTAGTTCCGCTACGACAGAGGCGAACCAATCAGAGCGATGACTAATCCCCAAGATGGATAAGCCAACTTCAGGCACTTCAAGAATGGATTGTTGAACTTGTTGCAATACGCTTTCTGGCAAAGCGCCGGGGCCGCCAGAAAAATTCAGGCTGTTGCGTAGTTGGGGTGTGGTCGTACGTGTTGTGCTCATGTGTGTGTGCTTAAGCGAATGAGATAGTCGCGAAATGCATTTTGCACTTTTCGCATGTGAGTCTGCTTGTAAGGAAACAGGCTCTCCGGATCCATGGCATGTACCACCATCGTGTGATCGATCTCAAATATCAGCAATTCCCCATCGGGCGTTTCGGCACAATCAAGGCAGAGGTAGTCCATCTGCGTGCGTTGATAGATAGCGTTCAATGCGCTTGCATGTTTAATGGCGAAATCATCGAAGTTTTCGAAAAAGGCGAGTTCTTCTGCGCGTTTCTTAGCCTCTTCATACATACCCGCATTGACGTAGTGCACCATCCAGTGATTCGAAACTGCCATGTGGCACGCGTAAGGTTGGCCGTCGATGAGTGCGATGCGATATTTGCGGAATTGTCCATCAGTACCACTGTAATCGATGAAGCGCGCAATGAAAAAATCCGGGGCATTCACGTGCACTAAGTAGTTGGATAGTTCATCTGGTGTGGCGATGCGTGCCAAGTCACGTCCTGCTTGTGAGCCGACGGGGCGCACGATGAGGGGGAAGTCGCAATCACTAAAACTTTGTCCCAGCGTCGTGACATTGCTGGCGATGGCTGTGAGTGTCGAACGTGTCGTCCGTAATGTGGGAGGAATCGCTAAACCGGCGATGTCTTGCAGCAATGTGCTGGCAGTGTTGCGACCGGTGCTGGCGATGTGTTGCGGCGCATTGATAATGGGCTTAGGCCAGTGCGCCAGTGCTTTTTCAAGGGCGATGAGGGTGTCGTGATTTTCATCGACCTCGCTCATGCAGAGCATCAATACGTCATGCTCTGGGATGGGCTGTGCCAGCGGTGCATTCGGTGTGACGTAATAAAAAATGAGATCGATATCACTGTTCTCTAACAAACAATCGATGGGTGTGTTGGCAGCGATATCGCCCGCAACGAGCAATAAGAGCACACGCAATTTTGCAGCTTGTGTGGCGGCAGCTAGTTGATACACGCGTTGTTGTTCCAATGCTAGGGATTGGATCGTCACGCCGATGTCGTGCTGGCCGACACATTGCATGGCCACCGACAGGTTCATCCATAACGCTGCATCAGCGGGATTCAATTCCGCTTGTGCCAACATCTCCTGTCCAAGCGGGCGCAAATCGACGCCAGCGATGCTGGCGCGTAAATAGGGCGCCAGTCCTAAAAATGGCGTACTTACGCCTACATTTTCTGAGTGAGTTGTTTTCATCAATACAGCCCATCTATTGGGACACGATAGCGTTTCATAGGCATGCAGGATAGAGCGCGGCGGAAAATTCAATACAGTGAAAAGGGGGGGGGAATGGCGGCAATACACCGCTTTACTTGGCGCAGGCTGAGCCAAGTAAAGGTTAGAACAGTTCGATATCGTCGGATTGGTGTTGTTTTGCTGTCAGCTCGCCAGAACTCACCAGTGTTTCGTGGCATGCGATGTTGTTGCGCCCATGCTGCTTGACGTAATACAGCGCCTCATCTGCTCGATCAATCACATTGGGCGGCGTGTCCGTTGTGGCCAGTCGGCTATAGCCGATGCTGACGGTGACCTTGCCGACTTGACTGAACAGATGGTCTTCGACTTTTTGCCTAAAACGATGGAAGACTTTTTGAATTGACTCGGCATCAGTGGGTTGTGTCACCACCACGAACTCCTCCCCTCCGAAGCGAAAGATTTGATCTTGGAAACGAAATGTCTCGCGAATGAGGCGGGCAAACATCACTAATACTTCGTCACCGATCAGATGCCCAAAGGTGTCGTTCACGGATTTGAAATGGTCAATATCCATGACTGCTAGCCAGTGATGTGGCTCTGGTTTGGGTTGGCGGCGGAGCGGGAAGCCAGGATTGGCTAGACAGCTGCTTTCATCAATCGCTGCTTGTGAAAGGACTTCATATAGGTGCTTATCGAATGTCTTTCGATTGGGGAGGCGCGTCAGCGCATCCGTCTCGCCATAGTCAAGCAGCCCTACGTGATTGCTGAAGTACTCGATGAATCCCTTGAGTACGGTCTGTTGCTCGACGGAGGGCGGCTGCGCGAAGCGGATATCAACGATGTAAAGCAACTGGTCTAGCGGCATCACTAAAAATGCTGCTCGATAACCATCCTTGTCGTTACTTTCTACAAAGGGAAGGCGTAGCTTGTTCGCTTGATTTAACAGCGGATCCGTGTCGATCAAAAATGAATGTTGGGTGTCAGGGAGATAGGCGTTTCGGGAAAATCTGGACTCTCCTTGGCTACCTGCGCAGGCGTAAATCATGGACGTGTCGCCGTTATCGAATACTCGATAGATGGTCAATGAGTGCGGCTGAAAGAGCTTAATGAGGGCGTCTGCGACCGATACGCTGAGATTGGTGTGATCTCTTTGGTTGGATGTTCGAACGATGTGGTCAATTAGTTGACGCATAAAAATGAATCCATGAAAGTTTCATTAATGTTTCGTATGGCCAGAACGCAAATGTGTATTGGATTTATTCTATAGAAGATTGGATTGCTGGGTGATAATTTTCGGCATATCAGCCTGGTCGGTCACGAATCGTGAAAAGTATGCAGGGGCAGGGGGAGGCCTTCGAGTTACCGCACTCAGGAATCAGTTAGCACCTCTTTCGTAGATGCTAATAACATTACGGCCAGAATTTTTTGCGTTATACATCTCGGCATCAGCTTGCTTCATGACCTCCTCTTGGCTGGTCGCATCCTTGCCAAAAATGGTTACGCCAATGCTGGCCGAGCTGTGATGTTCAACGACTATTTCATCCACATCTTCATTGGAGATGGAGAGAAGATAAGGTTCGGATAAACATGAGCGAATCTTCTCTGCGATGATGCGCGACTGTGAAATGGCCTCTTCCCGATCAGCATTCACCCCATTCAATTCCACTACAAATTCATCGCCGCCAAAACGGGCAACGGTATCTACTTCGCGCACACAACTTTTTATGCGATTGGCTGCTTCGATCAGCATCAAGTCACCAACGATATGCCCATGTTTATCATTGAGGGGTTTGAAATTATCTAAGTCGAGAAACATCAGTGCGCCATAAAGCCCTGTGCGTTTACTGTTTGCTAATGCATAGCTTAGGCGCTCATTCAGAAGTCTTCGATTGGGTAGGCGTGTAAGTGGGTCGTAAAATGCCAACCAATTGTTGTGGTCTTCACGTTCTTTGCGCTCGGTGATGTTGAGTCCCACTCCGCGCAACCCAATGACATTACCTTGATTGTCGTAGAAAGGGGTGCCCGTGACCTCTTCCCAAATGAACTCGCCCGATTTTGTAATATCGCGGTGCTGCAAATGGAATGGCGCTTTATCTGCGATCGCCCGATTGATGATTTCGTCCACTCCCGCAATATCTTCGGGGGGCATGAACTCCATCGGCGTATGTCCAAGCAACTCTTCTGGCGAGTACCCCTTCACTGTAGAAGAGCGGTTGGACACGTAGGTGTACCTCATGTCGTTATCGATTTCCCACAGATATTCGCCTGTCGCATTACTTACATCTCGGAAACGTTGTTCGCTGTAACGAATTTTTTCTTCAGAAAGCTGGCGCTCGGTGATATCTCGGTTCGATGCTCTACGCCCAAGGAACGCTCCCGAGTTGCTGAATACGGATTGGCAGGCATGCTCCAACCATCGGATTTTTCCATCGGGCAGTACGATACGGAAATCAAACTCACAAGGCGGATCTGATGCTTGATGAAGCAGCAAGTGGGACTCTAGACGCGCATGGTCATCTGGATGGCAGATGTTAAGCAAGAGATTCGGGTCCGCCATGAATGCTTCCGCAGGCCAGCCTGTGATGCGTTCGCAGGAAGGTGAGCAGTAGAGATAGCGCCCATTTGGATCAAGCCAAGCTTCCCAGTCATAGGCGAAATTTGCGACTGTGCTGAATTTCAATTTCTCAGCGGCGAGCGTTTGCCAAGAGCGCACCAATTGCCAGATGACCAGACCAAACAAAATCAACAAAATGCCGGAGATCCATATAACTTTGATCCAAATTTCATGACGAATCGAGTTCAATGAGTGCTTAGGGAAATGAGCAACTGATTTCCATGAATATTGTCGTGCTCCTACTTCTCCGCTACTCGGAGTAAAGGCATCGGCAGCGCCGGTGCTGGATTTTTCGGTGGCACTAAGTGGGTATAACGTTTCCCATGTCCACAAGCCATCTTCGAGTTCCAGCTGGCCTGTTTCGGCGTTGCTGATATGTCCCCATGCCAAGGGTGTACGCGCTTTCATACTGAGGTCGGGGCGTTTGAACATGAACCCCCACTCGTCGTTCGGGTTAGGGTGCTTCAGCCAGAACCCCTCTCCATTAATAATCATGCTGTGATCGGCGATTCTGGCTGTTGCATCTGAGTAGGCCTCTAGCAATTCTTTGCCAAAGTAATTAAGGATGACAATGCCGCGTTTGTTTCCGCGCTGATCGAAAACGGGAGTGGCAATACGCAGCATTGGTTTGTAAGGCACCTCGATGCTGTTTTGTTCGATATTGAGATCGAGTGGTGAAACGAATACTTCATTGAGTTTGAGTTTGATGGTGTCGGTGAAGTAATAACGCTGACCTTTGTTTTGCAGCTTTTCGGTCGGGATCACCACTGCGTTGCCTTGCAAATAATCGACCCGCACCCGCTCCATTCCGTGCTGGTCAATCCAACGTATCTGATCGTAATGCCCTAGACTTGCGGAAAATATCGAGAAGTCTTCAGCCAAATGCGCGAGATTCTTTTGCGTAGGCTGCTCTATCGCAGCGTGCAGCGCGGTGTGCCTAGATAGAAACATCAAGTCATGACTAACAAATCCGATCTTGTTAGACAGCGCTCCTGAACCCAGTTTGATATAGGCCGACTCTTGATTACGTATTTGCGTTAGCTCATGTTCGATGGCTTGATTGCTATAGAAGGCTGCGCCGGCTAATACCAACAAGGCAATCGGCAAATAAAGCCGAAGAAAGCTGAATGGGGCGACACTCATTGAATAGCTCGTCAAGTTACCAAACACGCTATAGGAGAGGGTAGGCTGAACTTTATAGCGGTGTTTTTTGATTATCAGCGCTACCGATTCTAATCCAATGTGCTGAGCGGTTGGGAATATTCCTCGTCTTCAACATGGGCAACAAGACTGAAGAATAGTTGCCTGAAATTGATATTGCTTCAGCTTGGTCAGTTTGGATATTTCAAAAGCGTCAGAGGCTTGTTTAATCCGCTGAGTCGCAATGGTGAAGACATGCTTTGGGGTTCCAAGTGTTGAACCTAGGCTGCGACTTTCGGATTGCGTGGCAAATGATATTCAAGTTCGACGAGTATGGAACGTAACCGGCACTACGCTCGGTGGTGCCGATTTCATAACATGTTTTTTCATCTTTCCCATCACGTGCATCTCACAGGCTTTGCAGTCGAATTCCAAACGCAATTTTTCATTGCCATTGATCAGTGTCATCGGTTCGGCGCGCACTTGGCCCTGTACGCCGATCACGCCTTTTGCTTGTTTGGGGCATAGGCTCAAGGAATAGCGGATGCAGTGGCGTGTGATCATCAGCGACACATCACCGTCTTCTTTGTGTGATTCATAGGCGGCAGCGATGAGTTGTACGCCATGTTTCTTGTAGAAATCGTTCGCGGCTTGGTTATAGACGTTGGCAAGGAAGGAGAGCGATTCTTCCGGATATTTCGCGGGCGGTTCTATCGCAGCTTTGCGTGGCAAGCGGGTGTATGCCGCTAGGCGTGCCACTTCTAGTTGCTCGACTGCATCACGGCGTAGTTTGTTGGCGAGTGAACTGGGGATGAACCACGGTTGCTTCCAGTCGATAGTCAGTTCGTGCAACTCGAAATCGGTGTTGCCGAAGCGTGCGAGTTGTTCGCGCACACTGGTTTCGGCTTCATCAGGACTCTTCGCGGGTTGTTTGTCGAAAGCCGCTGCTGTGGTGACGCTGATGCCGTCTTCATCTTGCAAGGTCAGCGCGAAACCTTCTGCGGTTTCAGCAAAGGTTGCATAGAGACTGATGCGTCGTTCGGCTGACTTTTTATTGAGCGCTTGCTCCCAAGCATGGTCGCGATTGCGGCTGATGGTGAGGCCGGCACGCAAGCCGACCAAGGTGTGCATGGGTTCGTTGGGGAACACGCGCCACACATTAGCTTTGCGCTCCACCACGTTCGCTTGCAGGCCGATGACTTCGCGTTTGTGGATGTAGTTCAGGCCGTCGCTGTTGGCGAGGTCTTCGTTCGACTCCATCTCGAACCATTTGTCGCCGACCTTGGTTACGCAGCCCAACTCTAGTCCGACGAAGGTGGGCGTGTCGAATGCGCCGATGTCTGCTTTGCGTCCCTGCGAGAAATAATCCGTCGCGCCGCGGTGGAAGGTCTTGTCTGGGTTGGGGGTGAACAGCAGTTTCGTCTTGCCGCTAGACGAGGCATGTAACTCGGGACGCTCGTTCAATATCTCATCGAGCAGTTGGCGATAGTGGCCGGTGATGTTCTTCACATAGGCTGCTTCTTTGTAACGCCCTTCGATTTTGAAGCTGCGCACACCGGCATCGATCAGCGCGCGCAGATTGTCGCTCTGGTTGTTGTCCTTCACTGATAGCAGATGTTTCTCGAAGGCGACGATCTGACCTTTGTTGTCTTCCAGTGTGTAGGGCAGACGACAGGCTTGCGAGCAATCGCCACGATTCGCACTACGTCCCGTTTGAGCGTGGCTGATGTTGCACTGGCCGGAATAAGCCACACATAACGCGCCGTGGATGAAGTGTTCGATGACGGTGTCGCTCGGCACGGCAGCGCGCACCTTGGCTATCTCTTGGATAGTGAGTTCGCGCGCTAGTACCAGTTGTGAGAAGCCGACTTCGGCAAGAAAGCGCGCCTTCTCTGGCGTGCGGATGTCGCATTGAGTGGAGGCATGCAGATCAATCGGCGGCAGGTCGAGTTGCAGCAAGCCCATGTCCTGCACGATGAGTGCGTCCACTCCCGCGTCGTGACAATCCCATGCCAGCTTGCGAGCAGACTCCAATTCGGCATCGTGCAAGATGGTGTTGAGGGTGACGAATATCTTGGCGTGGAAGCGATGCGCGAATTCAACCAGCGAGGCGATCTCTGCGATGGAGTTACCTGCCTTTTCGCGGGCGCCGAATGAGGGGCCGCCGATGTACACCGCGTCTGCGCCGTGCAGGATGGCCTCGCGACCGATAACGGCAGTCTTAGCGGGGGCGAGGAGTTCGAGAGTGGGATTGTGTTTTGACATGCGGCAGGATTATACAGAGACACACGCGACATTCCGCCGCGAAGCATGTGAAGTCAGGTAAGGATTTGTTACCACGCAGACTTTTGTAGGTCGGGTTTCAACCCGACAGCGATGCTTGATGCTGAACGAATTGTCGGTTTGCACCCAAAGTGTACAAGCCCATCGGCCTAAAAACTCGACCTACAAGAACGTATAGAAGGAATTAGCTATTCCTTCGCAATCAACGTCGGTGCGGACACTTTGTTTTGGTGCAGTCGCCGTAGATTTGTAGCGTGTGGTCGTGAATCTCGAAACCGAGCTCGGCGGCGATCTTTTTTTGGCGCGATTCGATGGCGCTGTCATAGAACTCTTCGACGTGGCCGCATTGCATGCAGACGATGTGATCGTGGTGAGTGCCCTCGTTCAACTCAAAAACCGATTTGCCACCTTCGAAGTTGTGGCGTACCAACAGTCCAGCCTGTTCGAACTGGGTCAGCACGCGATACACGGTCGCTAGTCCGACGTTGTCACCACTATCACGCAACAACTGATAGACATCCTCCGCGCTCATGTGGCGCGCTTGCCCATTCTTGAACAGATCCAACACCTTCAGACGAGGGAGGGTGGATTTCAAGCCGGCGCTTTTCAGGTGTTCCGGTTCCAGTTCGTTCATAAGTGTGTCCTTGGATGATTTTTTGCATCATGCCCAAAAGTGCTTGCAAATGCAAATGAGAATGATTATCGTTTGCGACAATGGAAAAATGATCGGTATGGAAAAATCTTTCCCAGAGTGAGTCACCTGAAACCAAATGAGGAGAGTGCCGTGAGAAAGAGAATGCAATTGCCGATGTTCTTGGTGGGGCTTGTGTTATCGCCCTTGTGTATCGCGGGCCCAGCAGATTATGTATATACGCCACATATCGAACGCGGCGAGTTGGAGCTAGATATCAAATATGGGACGGCCACTTCGAATGCGGGTTCGCGTCCACAGGCGGCAAGCATCGGTCTGGGCTACGGCGTAACGGAGCATTGGTTCACAGAGGGATATCTGAAGCAGAAGCACAACGTGGGAGGGGATAGCAGCTATATCGAATGGGAAAACCGCTTCTTGCTGGTCGGTGGCGAAGGCGCGCCAGCCGATATCGGATGGGTGACTGAATTGGAAGCGCCACTCACGAATGGTGCTCCGTGGGAATTGCGCGCAGGGCCGCTGTTCCAGTCCAAGGTCGGGAAGTGGCAAGTGAATGGGAACGTCATCTTTGAGCGTGCTTTTAGCGGGGCGGATGAGGATAGCGTGGCGCAGGTGACCAACATCGGATATCAATGGCAAACGCGATATAGGGCAGGCGGCGCATTTGATCTCGGCATCCAAGGTTTTGGCGAGATGGGTAAGTGGAATCAGTGGAGCAAAACGGCTGCACAGAACCACCGTATGGGCCCTGCGGTGTTCGGCAAGCTGGTGTTAGGGGAGCATCAGGCGATCAAATACAACGCGACGTGGTTAGCGGGTGTGACAGATGCAGCACCGGCGACGACACTACGCATGCAGTTCGAATACGAGTTCTGAGTGAAGCAGGGTTTGAAAGTGCAGAGGCCGACGTATCAGGTCGGCCTCTGTTGTGTTCGAGTATGAGGCGCTTAGATCAAGCCCAGCGTCACCAACGCGATGAACGCCGCGAACAGTGCGAAGTGACTGATACCTTCGATGGCGTTCGTTTCACCGTCATGCAGGTTGTTCATCACTGTGAGGAAGGTGAGTAGCAACATGCCGCCTTGAACTGGGGTCAGTGCCATGATGATGCGTTCACCATTAAACAGGGCGATGGCCTCGATTACGGGCAGCGTCAGTAGCACGGTAGCGAGTGATGCACCGAGCGCGATGTTGACCGTGGTCTGCATGCGATTGCTTTGTGCAGCGCGCAGTGCGGTGAGAATCTCGGGGCTGGCGGAGATGAGCGCGACCAATACCGCAGGGATAGACTTGGGTAGGCTGCTGCCAGCGAGCCCTGCATCGAGCAATACTGACAACACTTCTGAAAGCAAGCCAACCAATGCGATGGCGCCGATCATGATGCCGATGTGAAGACTATTGGGGCTGTGCGCTTCATCATGGGCTTCTTCGTCCGTCTCGCTCGAATATTCGAAGAAGGTGCGATGTTCCACCGTCTGCAAACGCAGGAAGGCTGCGTACATCACAGCCATGATGCCGATGGAGAAGATGGAATAGATATGCCACTTATCATCAGGTACGAAATCGGGAACGAACATGCCAATGCCAATAGCGACCAACAACATGGCGACGAAAGAATTTCCTGAGTCCACGTTGTACTTAGAACTACCGTGTTTCAACCCCCCCACGATGGCGGCTAATCCCAAGATGCCATTGATGTCGAACATCACGGCGGCGAACACCGTGTCGCGCGCCAACGTCGGGTTCGGTTCGCCCATCAGCAACACCACCAAAATGACCACTTCGACCGACACGGCGGCAAGCGTCAATATCAAGGTGCCATAGGGTTCGCCGAAACGCACAGCCAGAACTTCAGCATGGTGCGCGATGCGGAAAGCGACGCCGATGATCGCGGCCAAGATGACGAGTAGCAATCCCCATAAAACCATGCCGCCGTGTTCGACTGCGCCGTGTTCAAGTGCGAAACCGAGTCCGAGGACGATGAGCGCGATGGCGATGGGTAGTTCTGACTTCAGGTATTTCATGCTGACTCCTTGGTACGTTGATACGTGACGAAATGGTATTGCAAAGGTTGCGGTGTCTCTTGCGAGCGGATTTCGCGAGCGGTCTCTTGCCATGCGCGCTTATCGAAAATCGGGAAGTGTGCATCACCTTCCACATCTTGCTGTATCTCGGTGATGTAGAGCGTGTCGGCAAGTTGCAACGACTGGGTGTAGATATCCGCGCCGCCGACGATGAAGGTCTCGGTGTCACCTGCACAGGCGGCAATGGCCTCTTGCAACGAATGAGTGACGATGCAGCCATCGATCTTCAAATCTTTGTCACGCGTGACGACCACCGTGGTGCGTCCCGGTAGCGGCTTACCGATGGAATCGAAAGTCTTACGCCCCATGATCATGTGATGCCCCATGGTCAGTGCCTTGAAATGCTTGAGGTCTTCAGGGCAACGCCAAGGGAGTGTGTTGTTGATGCCGATGGTGCGGTTTTGCGCCATGGCGACGATGATGGAAAGCTTGAATATATTTAACATTGAAGGATGTGAAAAATAACGAATGCCAATTTTATGCTAGAAGTGATGGTGGTGGCATCCTTGCGTGACCTTGGAATCGCAAGCGCTGGATGTGGCATAGATATTCATCTACGTTGACTTGGTATGTGGATGTGTTACGGTGCGGCAATTTTAAAATATATGAAGCATGTAAAATGCAAGCCATTGATTTATTTAGCGGTGCGGGGGGGATGTCCGTTGGGGCATCTATGAGTGGCATAGATGTCCGTTATGCCGTTGAGTTGGATAAACATGCTGCGGCAACCTTTGAGCTTAACCATAAAAGCACAACGCTACTGAACCAAGATATTCGGAAAGTGACTGCAGCGCAGTTTCGCAATCTGGTTAAGAAAAAACAAAAAGTCATCTTTGGGGGGCCGCCGTGTCAGGGGTTCTCTACCTCAAACCAAAAAAACCGTGATATGGATAATCCCAACAACTGGCTGTACAAGGAATATGTACGCTTGGTTGGTGAAGTTCGTCCTGATTGGATAGTGTTTGAAAATGTAAAAGGTTTACTCGAAACGGAGAATGGTTTTTTTCTGGATGCTGTTCTCGATGGATTCAAGGAGCTTGGTTATACCACCAGTCATTTTGTTTTGAACTCGGCTGATTTTGGCGTACCTCAAAAAAGAAATCGCTTGTTCATTATTGGCTCACTCCATGGTGTCGAAATCGACAAGCCAAAGCCAACAGTAAAAAAATATAGAACTGTTAAGGACGCAATTTCTGATTTGCCGGAATTGGAAAACGGCGATGCACCTGATATCGAGGAATATTCTAAAGCCGCTCGAACTACTTATGCCAAGCTGATGCGCGGCGATCTTGAGAAGTGTGGAAATAACGTCGTTACCAATAATGCGCCGCATATAGTTAAGCGGTATGGACACATTCCGCAGGGCGGAAACTGGGAAGATATTCCCAAACGGCTGATGAAAAACTACACCGATGTTTCGCGATGCCATACAGGTATTTACAGAAGGTTGAAGGAAGATGAGCCTTCGGTTGTGATTGGGAATTTCCGGAAGAATATGTTGGTTCATCCATGGAAAGACAGGGGGTTGTCTGTTCGGGAAGCAGCTCGCTTGCAATCAATCCCAGACTGGTTCCGATTCACGGGTTCTATTGGGTTTCAACAACAGCAGGTTGGAAATCTTGTTCCGCCGTTGTTGGCAAAAGCCGTATTTCAAACCATTGCTGGGCGCAACTAAGCAAACTACGAGCGAATATTTATGAGCAGCAGACATTGGCTTCCGCTAGAACTAAAATTAAAAGAATTTGCTGGTAGTATGAAGCATGACTTCCCTAATCAGCATGCTGATTATTGGGATAGGTATACGGCGTTATTGTCGAACCTTGACTTGAATGTATACCCACACATAAATGCAGGTCTGTCTTGCCTTTCTAAATCACCTGGCTTTTATACGGATCACGGCGCTCGTCACTTCGATGAGGTTGTTAAGTTTGCAGGGCTTCTCATCGAAGATACGTTCAATCAACAAAATTCTGCACTACGCCCTTATGAACTTTATTTGCTGCTTTGTGCAATTCGTGTTCATGATGCTGGGAATATTGATGGACGAGAAGAGCATGAAAAAAAAGCTTCCGCCATATTGATGAAGTATGGTGGCCAGATTCAATTAGATGCTACTGAGCTAAATCTTATAGCTGTTATCGCTCAAGCTCATGGTGGGCGCACTATAGATGATGACAAAGACACAATTGGAAAGACTGTTCCAGAGGAGACTACTGTCGGTGGTGGTGTTGATGTGCGTTCCCAGTTGGTTGCAGCTCTAGTAAGGTTTGCCGATGAAATATGCGAGCACAGCGCGCGAGCCTCGATGCATCACGTGAGTGAGGGAAGTTTGCCTGAGGTAAATATGCTATTCCACTATTACGCAGCAAGTATTGCAGGGGCTAAACCCGATAGATACAACAAGGCTTACAAGCTTCAATTTAGCTTCGATACCGCCCTGTTTGTGCATAAGTATTTAACACCTGAGGACGAGGCGGGCAATCAGACGGAAAAATATTTGATTGATGATGTATGGGATCGAATTAACAAGTTAAATCATGAACGGGTTTACTGTAACCGATTCCTTTTGCCATCAATGCAGACGGATCGTTTGGAAATAAAAATGACATTTTTCAAAACGATTGATGTGAGTGGCACCAAAGTCACCACAAATTGCGAGCAACGCGATTTGACAATTAAAGATGAGGGATATCCTTCTGTTCCATCTGCTTGGCGCGAAAAGGAAGAGATGTCTGAATTGAAAGGGGAAAATCTTGCGGGGAAGGCATGGTGATGAATATTAATCCATTTGCGGTTTCGTCCCCTGAGATGATGGGGGCGGACGAGATAAACAAGCTATTTGTTCCTCTTTCTGAGAATTTTGAGATTGATGCGCCAGGACATTTATTTATCCATGGGCACCGAGGTTGTGGAAAAAGCATGATGCTGCGTCAGATGACTCCTGACTGTTTGATGCTTTCACTTAATAAGTCTTTAAGCGATCTGCCATTTTTAGGGCTGTATGCAACCATAAAGTCTACAGACCTTGATCTGACAGACTTCGACCGAATTAATAACCAATATGCCGGCTTGGTTCTGGCGGAACATTCACTGTCATTATTTGTTACATCTAAAGTACTCCAATCGTTACGTGAGCATATGGGGGATTCGCTTAATAACGTTGAGGCCCCCAAAGCCATAGAAAGACTTTGCTCGAATTTGTTGCTTGATAAGCTTAGGTCGGTTGGGGCTGATTTCTCAGTAAGCGATAATTTGACCTCGACTGCAGAGGTTCTGAAGCAATCCATCCGAGTAATAGATGATGTATACGGTTTGATGACTTCCTACCTAAGGAAGATCGGGATAAATGAAAGTTACATTCCATATTCTGGCCCTCTTGTGGGTTATAGAGATTTCCTGTTTCCATTTTTATGCGAGTTGACTCAACTAGACTGCATGCCTAAGGGTAAGCCTGTTTATTTGCTTCTCGACGATGCTGATAACTTGAGCCTTTTGCAAACTCAAGTATTGAATAACTGGGTTTCTTTCAGAACGGGCAATAAGGTTTCATTCAAGATTTCAACGCAACGCGGCTATAAGACTTGGAGAACGACAACTAAGCAGCGGATTGAAACGCCGCACGATTTTAAGGAAGTCGACATTTCGACCATATACACGGGAAAGCCTTCTAAAACTGCTTACCCCAAATGGGTCGAGGATGTTGTAAACAAGAGATTGGCACAATGCGCAATAAAAGCTTCGGCGCAAGAATTTTTTCCAAATGATTATGAGCAGGAAACAAAAATACAAGCTCTGGCGAGAAAACGTATTGAGAATTGGGAGGTTGAGGGGAAAGGCTTTCGTCCGGGCGATGATGCTTATCGATACGCAAGACCTGATTACATAAAGGGGCTTGGCGCTAAACAAATGCGAACTTACTCATATGCTGGGTACGATCAACTCGTTCACATCTCATCTGGAATTATTAGATATTTTCTAGACAATGCAGCAACAATGTATGGCGATGAGTTGAAATCAAAGCTTTCATCGGGCTCGAAAAGTGATGTGGGGTTGAGTCGTATATCGCCATCAATTCAGGATCAGGTTGTAAGAGATAGTGCAGATAAGTTATTTTTTGGCGCGCTGGATAAATTGGAAAAAGATGCGGCGGCAGATCAATTGGGCGCTTCTGTGCAGCAGTTTGGACAGCTGCGCAACTTGATTAAAGCCTTAGGTGGAATATTCCAAGCAATCCTTCTTTCTAATCGATCAGAGCGGCGAGTATTCTCGATTGCATTATCAGATTCCCCCCCAACAGAAATAATGAATATTCTAGACTTGGGGGTGCAGCATGGTTACCTATACGAGGCTGCCATTGGTACAAAAGATGGTCGCTGGCGAACGCGCCGTTATGTGATGACAAGAAGACTCGCCCCTTTGTTTAAGCTCGATCCAACGGGGTTTTCTGGTTATTTATTTGTTACTACGCAATTGTTGCAAACTGCGATACTTAATCCAAGTAGGGCGGTCGCTGAATTTGAGAGTGGTCGTCTTGGCAATGTGATTGAGAACGCACAGTTGCCACTGGAGTTTCAGTCATGATTAGGCAAATTCCATTAAGTGATTTCGGAAAACCATTCCCAGATGATGTGTCGCTATTTATCGGGATGGTTAGTTTTGAAGATCGATGCCTGTCGATTCTTGAGAATTTGCAACTTGAATCAGTACAAGTGCTGTTGTTGAGAAATATAGATTGCGGTTCGATAGCTGACAAAAATCTTAATCGCATGATTGAAATGTCGCGAGGGAAGAATACAGTTGTTGATCTTGATATCAACACGCCGACTTCTACCGCCGATGCATTTGCAAAGTTCTTAGCTCCGTTACTTCCAGCTATTACGGGCTCTGTGTTGGTTGATACAACCACATTTACCCATGAACAATTATTAATATTGCTAAGGATCTTTGAATTACTAAAGCCGTGCTGCAAAATATTCATGGGTTATACCGGCGCAGAACGGTACAGTACAAACACAGACAAAGAGAATGTCTGGCTAACTAGGGGGGTTGGGCAAATACGCTCAGTCCTTGGCTATCCCGGTCGTTTTTCGCCATCTAAGAAGCTTCATTTGGTTGTGATAGTCGGCTTTGAGCATGAAAGAGTTGCGGCTGTAATTGAGCAGTTTGAACCTGCTCGTTTGACCATCATTTATGGTGATCCAAAGAAGTCAGTTTCCTCGGAGCACTTTGAGACGAATAAGCATTTTTTTGAGAAGGTGTGGTCTTTTGTTGAACGAACTAAGTCCACTCAAACTGCGGTGGAGACTTGTTATATTTCATGCGTTGATCCGTTTGAGGCAAAAGAAACAATATTGAAACTTGCTACAGATAACAATGATTTTAATGTCGTCGTTTGCCCTATGAACACGAAGTTATCTACAGTGGGCGCGGGACTGGCCTCAATGCAAAACGAGAGCATTCAAATCGCGTATGCCCCGGCTATTGAATATAACGAGGAGGGCTATTCGTCTCCTGCTAATACTGCGCGCGTTTTTCAGTATGTTGCGTCGAGAACTGCCAGTGAATAATTTTTGTTAAACAGCCATGGGCGCAGTTAGCGGCGCGTGATGTTGATAGCCTTCCAAAATAAAGTCAGTCGGCTCAATTATTTCCAGCCATTCCGGTTCGTATTTTCCGGTTTCTGCGAAGCTCGGCACTCTATCTGAGATGATTAATTTTGGGCTCTGGAATGGCTCTCGCTTTAGTTGCTCTTGAAGCATCTCCAGATGGTTCTCGTAAACATGAGCATCGCCGATGAAATAGGTGAACCATCGTGGGGTGTATCCGGTTAATCGGCCCACGAGTGACAGTAATGCGGCACCTTCTGCGATATTGAACGGAGCGCCCAGCCCCAAGTCGTTACTGCGAATATAGAGACAAAGAGAAATCTCCTTGGTCGTCGCATTCGGCAAGAATTGATACAGCAAATGGCAAGGCGGAAGTGCCATCTGGTCAAGTTGAGCCCAATTCCATCCGTGAAAAATAATCCGGCGGTCAGATGGATTTGAAATGATGGTATCCAAGCATTGGCGTAGTTGGTCAACCGCCTTGTAAAGTAAGACTTGCTCGTTCCCGTTCTCGGTAAACTGGGTGATTAGTTTGAAGCCACGCTGCTGTGCATCATTAATCTGCGCAGTGTTGGATGCCTGAAGAACCTTGTATGCGGGCCATTGACGCCACTGCACGCCGTATATCTCGCCAAGATCATCAGTCTTCATTCGATAGGGATTCTCCAGCCACTGTTTATTCTCATTGGCATTCTGATCCCACACCTTGCTGCCAAGAGCACGGAAATCTGCGGCGCTTTTATATGCGCGTAGAAAGCCGACCAATTCCCCGATGGCGGTCTTGAATGCTAGCCTTTTGGTGGTAATGGCCGGAAACCCATCAGCCAAGTCGAAGCGCATCATGGCGCCCGGAATGGAAATGGTTCGTATTCCTGTACGGTTCTCTTGAGTGGAGCCGATTTCAAGGACAGTTTTAACTAGGTCTAGGTATTGGCGCATGGGGTAGCCCTTATAATCGCGGCGTTCTGTGACTCAATTTGAGGAGGCAATGCTAGCACATTTGCCCCTATTCCCCTCCCTGCCTGCAAGCTTGGTAGCCACGCACCTGCTGGTGCTGTTGCCCAAATCGAAGGCGTTGCCCAAAGATATTCTCTACGGCGATTTGCTGGTTGCGATGCTCAAGCGCCGCGACATGAAAGTGGATGCGTTTGCGAAAGCTTTTGTCACTGCGAATACGACGAATGGTGGCTTGGTGTCGTGGGCGATGTTGGACTTTGAAATTGAGCCCTTTGCATTGCAGAGGCAAGTGCGCAAAGCAATGCAACTCTTGTTGGATGAGCAAACCAGTACATTGAGCATCGTCGTGTCAGGCCCAAACGCGCAGCGTGCGGCTGTGCTGGCTGTATATGGTGCATGGGTGAATGGCGCTTTGCTGCCCGTGAACAAAAAGAAGGATGAGCGTAAGGTATTGGAGAAGATCAATCTGTACGGAATTGGTGCTGTCGTAGGTCGGGTTTCAACCCGACAAGTCGGACTGAAGTCCGACCTACACAAGAATGTGTCGGAGGAGGTGTTTGCAACATTGGAAGCTTATGTACAACATGCACACCGACATGAATGGCTCGGCGGCGGCTACGGAAGTGACGGGTTTTGGTGTGGTTTGGGGGCTGAGAATGCTGCCCGTTCACTCGGTTGTGGCGTAAAAGCATTTCCGTCATTTTATTCATTGCTTTTGGTGTGGGCGGTTTGCTACTATCAAATCGCCGTTTGAAAAGGCAATTCTGTAATTCGTTAACTCTACGTAAGGGGAAATCATATGAAATCTGCAATGAAGAAAACGCTTTTGGCTTTGTCTTTATCCGTGGCTGCTATGGGTGCAAATGCATCAACAACACAAGATGCAGCGGGTTGCGGCGTTGGTACAATGATTTTCAAAGATAAGTCTGGTTTGATTTACAGCTTGTTGGCTAGTACGACTAACGGCTATCTGTCGGGCTCTGTTTCGATGACACTGGGTATCTTGAACTGCCCTGAGTCTGCATCCATCAAGGGCAAGATCGCTACCTTTATCGATTTCAACAAGCAACAACTGGCTGTTGAGACTGCACAAGGTCAAGGTGAGCATCTGGCAGCATTGGTTGATATGTACGGCGTGAAGGAATCTGATCGTGCAGCTGCGACCAGCGCCCTGAAGGCTAACCAAGCTTCTATTTTCAGCGGCGCTAGCACTGCTGAGATCCAAGCAGCCGTGACACAGACTCTGCAAGCTTTCGTTTCCTAAGTCAGTTTGTAGTGTCAAAAAAGCCGAGGCTAATCACCTCGGCTTTTTGTTGGGGATTTCAATCTTAATGCGCATCTACTCTTTCCTCTCTAGTGTTCTGTTGGCGACAGTCTTGGGCTTGTTCGTCGGGATGAGTCACGCTCAAGAGAGCGCTGCGCAGCAGCAGGCGAACATCGACAGCATGTTGCGACTGGCTCAACAGGCGCGGCTGGATCAAAGTGCCGAGTGGCACAAGATCAATCAATATCATCCCACATTAGGTGGCGTGAAAAGCCGTGTGGATGACGCTAGCTATTTCTTGGCGGCCAATGGCAAACGCGATCCGCAAGCCGAGTTGGAAGCGACCATCCGCGCGGCTTATGACGAAGGTATGGCAGAACAGAGCAGACAGCCCAAGTTGTGCCGTTGGGTGGCGCGTTATCAATACCTCAATCGCAGTATGAAGGAGCTCGGTTTTGACTATCCAGCGCCACGTTGCGAAGGCTTCGAACGCTGGAAGTCAGGCATGGCGCGCGATCATGTCACGATGATCTTTGCCTCCATCTATCTCAACAGTCCTGCATCGATGTATGGTCACATCTTCATGCGTTTCGATAGCACAAAAGCGGGCGAATTTAACCGCCTCAGCGATACGACAGTGGGTTACACAGTGAACAGCAATGGCGACTTCGGCCCTCTGTTCTTGGCGCAGAGCTTGGCAGGAGGCTTCCCCGGCAACTTCGTCTCCGTACCCTATTTCATGAAAGTGCGCGAGTACGCCGATCTAGAGAATCGTGACCTATGGGAATACCAGACCGACTTCACGCCAGAAGAGATCGACAAGATGCACGCTTTCATTTGGGAGCAGAGCTTCACCTATGCCGATTATTACTTTGCTGATGACAACTGCGCCCTGATCTTGCTCGCGACATTGGAAGCGGGGCGGCCGAACTTGGGGCTGATTGCTTCGGCCAAGCCATGGCTGGCACCGTTGGATACCGTCAAAGTCTTGCGCGATGCCAATGTGCTGACCAAGAAACGTTATCGTCCTTCGCAATACAGCACGCTCATATCCAATGTCGAGCGTGCGCCCGATAAGGTGCGCGAACAAGCAGTCGCACTCGCCCACAGTTTGACGTTGCCAGAAGAGATACCAGGGGTGAATGCGCAAGAACAGGCGCAGCTGCTCGATCTAGCGTTGGGTGTGTTGGAATATGAGCGTAACCAAAAGAACTCAGAGCAAGAGGCTGCACCGCTCAACCAATTCCAACTCAAGCTGGCGATGCTGCGCAGCAAAGTGGATGCATCAGCAACCTATCAACCTGCGCCCACACCGCGCCAAAGCCCAGATGAAGGGCATAACTCTTTCCGTGTCGGCATGGCCTTGGGGCAAGTGGATGGAGTGGGCTATGGGCAACTCAGCACGCGCTTGGTGTATCACGATGGACTCGACCCCAACGCAGGCTTCTCTCCCGGAGTGAGTTCCAAGATTGGCGACCTGTATCTGCGCTTTAATGACAAGAACATCCGTTTCGAACGCCTCGACTTGTTTGAAGTCTTCTTGCCTTCGGTACGTACCGATTGGTATCGCCCGCTGACCATCAAAGCCAATATCTCTGTGCGTCGTGAGGTGCAGCGTAACGATGTGTCAGCGCCTACTGTGTTCCGTATCGAGCTGGGTGGAGGCGAAGGCTATCGCATCAGCGAACATAGTCAGATGTACGTCATCGCTGACACCATCACGCGGTTGAGAACTGGCGCATCAAGCTTGGCAGCAGGTCCCGTCGCGGGATGGATGTGGCAACCCGAAGCAAGGTGGCGCGCAGAGGCGAGCGTAGGGGCATTTTGGAACGTGGCAGGTGGTCTGCGCGATACGGGTGTATATCGTGTGACTGCGGGTGTCGCGTGGGATGTATTCAATGATCAGAACAACATCCGACTTAATGCATCACGTCAATCGACAAGTAAAGGTGGCGCTGCGTTGGATAGTTATTCTGACGTGCAACTGGCTTACTTCCACTACTTCTGATCAGACAGATATTGCGACTAGCCAATAGCGCGCGAATTTACCTGCGGCCATGAACAGCGCTGCCTTCCACGGATTTAGTCGTAACCAGCCCGCCGCAATGCACAGCGCATCGCCTATGAATGGCAGCCACGCGAACAACAATGCCGGTGTGCCATAACTTCGAACGCGTTCCACATGCTTGAGTTGTTGTGTCATGGGTAACATCCAACCCATACCAAACGACATCATTCCGCCAATCGTGTTGCCCAGTGTGCCGATGATGAGTGCGGGCCAGAATAATTCAGGCTGTGCTTTTAATGTGCCGATGAGGACGAGCTCAGAGCCGCCTGGAAGCAAGGTTGCGCCGAGTAGGCTGGAGAGAAATAGTCCCCATAGGCTAAGGTCGCTGGCGAAAAATTGGGTGATGGATTCCATCGTGGCCGGTCATCAATGTGAAGCTGGAATCCAGTTGGAAAAAGCGAGGCCGCGTAGCGGGACAAAACTGTATGTCCGCTACGCAGAATGAGTTACTTCAGCAGCGCGCCGAAAATCTTCTTAGCCGCGTTGCCCGCTGCTTGGGCTGGATTGGCGCGAATATTTTTTTCTTGTTCCGCAATCATTACGAACAAACCGTCCATCGCTTTGCGTGTGATGTAGTTATTGAGATTGGCGTCTTGCGCATCCACCATCCCCAGCTTGACACCTGCGCCAGCGAATTGATCGTACTTCTCTGCAAGTTGAACTTTTTGCATCGAACGCGCAACGATGGGTTGGAATTTAGTGGCCAAATCTGCTTCTGTTTTGGTGCGGAAATATTGTGTGGCGGCATTTTCATTGCCAGTCAAAATATTAGTTGCATCAGTGACTGACATCTTGCTGATTGCGCCGACCAATAATTTTTGTGCTTCCGGGACGGCAGCTTCGGCAGCACGATTCATGCTGGTCACCAATTCATCCGCTTGTTTGCTCATGCCGAATTGACGCAGCGTGGCATCGATTTTTTTCAGGTTGTCCGGCATCGGGATGCGCACCTTGTCATTCCCCAAGAAACCATTCTCTTGAGACAAACCTTTAACCGCAGTCTGTGCGCCTTGCGTAAGTGCCTGCTTCAAACTAGCGACTTTGTCCTTGTTGCTGAACATCGATAAATCGACAGCGGTTTTTGCGGGTGTTGTCGTCGCAATTGATGTGGCAGCTGGCGCAGAAGCCGCAGGTGCGGGGGCTGTGCTGGTGGTTTGGCTGAGTTTTTCTTTTAGTAGGCCACTCAAGTCGAGCGCATTCGCTTGGAGCGAGCTAGCAAGAAAGAGAATTGCAGTGCTAAGTTTAATGATGTTCATGTTCGCTCCATATTTAATGAGAGTGCGTGGTCAGGGAACGGCGTTGTCGGGTTAAAACCCGACCTACAATGGCCCCGCTTGTAGGTCGGCCTTCAGTCCGACAGTCTTTATTTTTTCTTCGGTGGCAACAGATCAGTGATCGTGCCTTCCGCCATCTCGGCAGCGAAGTTGAACGTCTCCGACAGTGTCGGGTGAGGATGGATGGTGAGGCCGATGTCTTCCATGTCCGCGCCCATCTCCAAAGCTAGCACCGCTTCGGCGATCAGTTCGCCTGCGTTTACGCCCACGATACCTGCGCCCAAGATGCGTCGCGATTTTGGATCGAGCAACACTTTGGTCATGCCTTCTTCGCGCGCGATGGAAAGTGCGCGACCTGATGCCGCCCAAGGGAATGCACCCTTCTCGTATTCGATACCTTTTGCTTTCGCCTCGGTCTCGGTCAGACCCATCCATGCCACTTCGGGGTCGGTGTACGCCACGGATGGGATGGTGAGCGGTTCGAAGAACGCTTTGTGTCCAGCGATGTTCTCTGCCGCCACTTTGCCTTCATGTACAGCCTTGTGCGCCAACATTGGGTTACCTACGATGTCGCCGATGGCGAAGATGTGCGGCACGTTGGTGCGCATCTGTTTATCGACAGGGATGAAGCCGCGCTCATTAACGATGAGTCCCGCTGCTTCCGCATTGATGAGGCGACCATTGGGGCTGCGACCGACCGCCATCAACACGCGGTCATACACTTGAGGTTCAGCAGGTGCTTGTTCACCTTCGAAGGTGACCTTCAAGCCTGCCTTGGTCGCTTCGATCTTGGTTACCTTGGTCTTCAGCATGATGGACTCGTAACGCTTGCCGATACGGTTATGCAAAGGCTTGACCATATCCTTGTCTGCGCCTGGCATCAGTTGATCCATCAACTCGACCACAGAAATTTTGCTGCCAAACGCGTCATACACTGTCGCCATCTCCAAGCCGATGATGCCGCCACCGATGACCAACATACGTTTCGGCACATCCTTCAGTGCCAATGCGCCGGTGGAGTCGATGATGCGCTCATCGTCGTATGGGAAGCCGGGGATACGTGCCACGCTAGAACCTGCGGCAACGATGCAATTGTCGAAGGTGACGACCTTCATGCCTTCAGCCGTCTCGACTTCAAGACTGTTGGGCGAGGTGAACTTCGCCACGCCACGTACCACTTGTACCTTGCGTTGTTTCGCCAAGCCAGCGAGACCGCCGGTGAGCTTGCTGATGACGCTTTCTTTCCATGTGCGGATCGCATCGATGTCGATCTTAGGTTTCGCAAAAGTTACGCCGTGATGAGATACCTCTTCTGCTTCGCTGATGACTTTGGAAACATGCAACAAAGCTTTGGATGGGATGCAACCTACGTTCAGACACACACCGCCCAGTGAAGCATGCTTCTCGATCAGCACGACTTGCTTGCCCAGATCGGCAGCGCGGAAAGCGGCGGTGTATCCGCCGGGGCCTGCGCCCAACACGACCACTTCAGCGTGGATGTCGCCTTTTGCGACAGCGGAGGCCGGAGTAGGCGCGACTTGTGGTGCAGCAACCGGTGCGGGAGCTGCTTGTGGAGCAGGTGTGCTGGCAACGGGGGCAGCGACTTCGCCACTGGTTTCCAACATCAAAATCACCGAACCTTCACCCACCTTATCGCCCAACTTCACTTTCAATTCCTTCACCACGCCAGCAGCGGGGGAGGGCACTTCCATCGTGGCTTTATCTGTCTCCAGCGAAATGAGCGCTTGCTCCTGCTCCACGGTGTCGCCGACTTTGACGCTGATTTCGATGACTGCAACACCTTTGAATCCGCCGATGTCAGGCACTTTGATTTCGATAGTTTGGCTCATGCTATTTTTCTCCGTAAATGTTCTGTTTTTTATTCCCTCCCCCTTGCAGGGGGAGGGTTAGGGAGGGGGTAGAAGTGTTAAGGCTCATTGACTCTACCCCCATCCTAGCCTTCCCCCTGCAAGGGGGAAGGGACTTGCTGCTTAAACCCGAATTTGCCCGTTGCCGAGCACGATGAATTTTTGCGACGTCAATCCTTCCAGCCCGACTGGTCCGCGCGCGTGGATCTTGTCGGTGGAGATGCCGATCTCCGCACCCAGGCCGTATTCGAAACCATCCGCGAAACGGGTGGAGGCGTTCACCATCACACTGGCGGAATCCACTTCACGCAGGAAGCGCATCGCCTTCGTGTAGTTCTCAGTGACGATGCTGTCCGTGTGTTGCGAACTGTATGTGTTGATGTGGTTGATGGCCTCATCCAAATTCGCCACGATGCGCACACTTAAGATAGGCGCGAGATATTCGGTGTGCCAATCTTCTTCCGTCGCCGCTTTCATCTCTGCCACTAAACTTTGCGAAGCGTCATCGCCGCGCAACTCCACCCCTTTTTTGGTGTAGATGGCGCACAGCTCAGGTAGCACTTGGGTAGCCACCTTGGCATTCACCAGTAGCGTCTCCATCGCGTTGCATACGCCGTAACGATGAGTCTTGGCGTTGTCGGCGATGCGGATGGCTTTCTTTAGGTCGGCTTCGTCGTCGATGTACACGTGGCAGATACCGTCCAGATGTTTGATGACGGGTACTTTGGCTTCTTCCGAGATGCGCGCGATGAGGCTCTTGCCGCCGCGTGGCACGATCACATCCACATACTCTTTCATGGTGATGAGTTCACCCACCGCAGCGCGGTCGGTGGTGTTCACCACTTGCACGGCCGTCTCGGGCAGTCCCGCTTCACGCAAGCCTTGATGCACGCAAGCCGCGATGGCTTGGTTGGAATGCATGGCTTCGGAGCCACCGCGCAGGATGGCGGCATTGCCCGACTTCAGGCACAACCCAGCAGCATCCGCCGTCACGTTCGGGCGCGACTCATAGATGATGCCGATGACACCGAGTGGCACACGCATCTTGCCGACTTGGATGCCTGAAGGACGATATTTCATGTCGGATATCTCGCCGATAGGGTCGGCCAGTGAGGCGATCTGGCGCAGACCTTCTGCCATGCCTTTGATGGTCTTCTCCGTCAAGGTGAGGCGGTCGATAGATGCGTCGTCGAGTCCGTTGGCTTTTGCAGTAGAGACATCCTTTGCGTTCTCGGTGAGGAGTTTGCTGGTGTTGAGCAGGATGGCAGTGGCGATGTTCTCCAGCGCGCGGTTCTTCGCGTTGGTGTCGGCTTGCGCCACGATGCGAGAAGCGGCACGTGCCTGCTGTCCCACACCTTTCATGTATTGCTTGATGTCTTCCATGGTGTTCGGTTTTCCTAGTAGGCCGGGCTGAAGCCCAGCATAGCTATATTCGCGGTTTCCGTAGGTCGGACTTCAGTCCGACAGAAGTTGTCGGGTTAAAACCCGACCTACAAAGTAGGCGCGCATTTTAGCATCCCGCTTGCGCTAGAATGCGCGCCTTAATTCATTAGGCTGTTCAGTGTAGGGCGGGACTTATCCCGACGCAGTCTAATGTTAAACATTGACCTTGTCGGGTTGAAACCCGACCTACGGTAAATCTAGGAAATTTTCGAGAATATGTCCGACATCCTTAAAAAAATATTGGCAGTGAAGGCGCAAGAAGTTGCTGCCGCGCTGTCCGCTAAATCCCTCCCCGCCATTCGTGCCGAGGCAGAACAAGCCGCGCCCCCCCGTGATTTCGTGGGTGCGATCCGCAGCAAGATAGCTGCTGGAAAATCTGCCGTTATCGCCGAGATCAAAAAAGCCAGCCCCAGCAAAGGGGTCATCCGCGCGGACTTCCGCCCAGCGGATATTGCAAAGAGCTACGAGCAACATGGCGCAGCCTGTCTTTCCGTCCTCACCGACGAGCAGTTCTTCCAAGGCAATGCGGACTACCTGAAGCAAGCCCGTGCTGCCTGCGCCTTGCCCGTGTTGCGCAAAGACTTCATGGTCAGCGAATACCAGATCTACCAAGCGCGAGCGATGGGGGCGGATGCCATCCTACTGATCGCTTCTGCATTGACCTTGAGCCAGATGAAGGCGTTCGAGCTGCTGGCACACAAGCTAGGTATGGCAGTGCTGGTGGAGGTGCATGACGGTGCCGAATTGGAAGTGGCGCTTAACCTGAAGACGCCGCTCATTGGCATCAACAATCGCAACCTGCGCACTTTCGAGGTCACCTTGCAGACCACGCTCAATCTGTTGTCGCGCATCCCCGCTGATCGAATTGTGGTCACCGAGAGTGGCATCTTCACCGCAGACGATGTGAAGCTCATGCGCGACCATCAAGTCCATACCTTCTTAGTGGGTGAAGCATTCATGCGCGCAGAAGAGCCGGGCGTCGAATTGGCACACGTGTTCGGTATGTTGTAAATTTGCTACAGAATTATTAAATAATTGATGCAGGTCAATTTGTCAGGGAATTGTTGATGCAGAATCCGCACCGAACTCGCATTAGGAGTTTGTGGTGAGTGCCACCGAAAAGCATGAAGTAGAGGCTTTGTGACACTGTAAGCATGTCGTAAGTTGTGGGTAGTACGTTTGTGCATGAGGCGATTGAGGGGTACAAGCAATTGCCTTCGTGATTAGAAAATAAACTTAAATTACTGAGGAGTTCTACATGCAAAAGAAAATCATCGCACTGGCTGTTGCTGCTGCTTTCTCCACCCCGGCTTTCGCTGACGTCGGCTTCTACGGCATCGTTGATGCTGCTGTTGCAGCTATCTCTGCTAGCGGTCAAAAGAGCGATCTGCTCGCGACTTCCGGCGCTGCTTCTCAATCTCGTATTGGCGTTAAAGCCACTGAAGACATCGGCAATGGCCTGACAGCTGTTGCTGTTCTGGAATACGGCTTAGATGCGCAAACATCAACAGGTTTGTCTGCTGCTACCGCACGTCAACAAATGTTGGCCGTGGCGGGTGATTTCGGTACGGTTGCAACTGGCTACCTGCAAACTGCAGCGTATGACTTCTTGGCTAAATACGACCCGATCTACGGTTCTGGTTCTTCTGCACACTCAATCGTTGCTAAAGGCCACTTGGTTGGTAATGGCGGTCAGCGCGCACAACGTGCGATTGCGTACCTCTCTCCAAACATCAACGGCATGACTTTCGCTGTGAACTATGCGACAGCATTGGCTGGTCTGGGTAACTTGACTGTGGATAGTGCTGCAACAACTGGTTTGAAATCAACCGCTGTTCTGTTGTCTGCAAACTATGCAGTGGATGCATTGTCCGTTGGTGCTGTTTATGCAAAAACAGGCAATGACAATACAACTGGTACCGCAGCTAATATCGCTACCACTTCTGAGTTCGCAATCGGTGGATCTTACGATCTAGGTGTTGCTAAGTTGATGGGTACGTACCAATCTTCTAAGTCCACCAATTTGGCTAAGAATGACCTCGTTTACTCCTTGGCTGCAGTAATGCCTGTTTCTACTGGCGCATTCGCTGTGATGTATGGCGCAAACAAGAATCAAGAAGCTTCATCAGGTAGTGCTAGTGCCATTACAGCAGGCTATTTGCACACATTTACCAAGTCCACAACGGGCTATGTGGTTGTGTCTAGCGTGAAGAATGGTTCTGCTACCAGCGCTTACAGCGTGTCTGGGAATGCGTTGGCAGCATCAACAGCTCCAAGCTGGGTTGCTGGCGGCGGAAGCTCTAGCTTGGTTGGCGTAGGTCTGCGTAAGAAGTTCTGATGAAACTACTCGCCATAACTAAGGCTGCAAAAAACCGCAGCCAAAGTTGTTGGCTATAATCTGACCTAACCGTTAGTTTTAGATTGAAACGGGCATCTTCGGATGCCCGTTTTTATTTGTGAGCCATTCCCGTGCTGCGTGCGGTGTAGGAGCGAATGCTCCTTACAGCGACGGCGCACCCCTTGCGGGTGAAGGCGGGAATCCAGTAATCTCCAGCCTGTGAAAAATAAGGGAGCACGTCATGCCTAACCTAGACAGTCTCATCATCGAATTCGATAAAGGTCTGCGCACTTTGTTCGCCAAAGCGCCGACCGCACGTCCTTATCCTGATGCCAACATCGAAGAGTCCGCAATGACGGATGCAGAGAAAAAACACGCTGCCGCATTGATGCGTATCAACCACACGGGCGAGATCTGCGCGCAGGCGTTGTATCAAGGTCAGGCGCTGACGGCAAAAGATCCTGCTGTGGAGGCGAAGTTGAACCATGCGGCGTGGGAGGAGACCGAGCATCTGGCGTGGACCTCGCACCGCGTGTATGAGTTGGGCGGGCGTTTGAGTCTGCTCAATCCCTTCTGGTACACCAGTTCCTTGGCGATGGGGGCGTTAGCGGGCGCATTGGGCGATAAGTGGAATCTAGGATTTTTGGCTGAGACGGAGCGCCAAGTTGGCGCGCACTTGCAACACCATCTGGACACTTTACCGCCGCAAGATGCCAAGAGCCGCGCCGTGGCGCAGCAGATGTTCACCGATGAGGTCGGGCATGCGGATATGGCGGTGGAACTGGGCGCGGCTGAGTTGCCGTTGCCGGTGAAGGTGGCGATGCGCGGGATGTCGCAGGTGATGACGAAGACGGTGTATTGGGTTTAGCTCGCGCTTCCTGATGTGGGAAGCTAATGTGGCTTGTGTAGGTGGGGCTAGAGCGCTGTCGGACTAATACCCGCAAGGGGTAGGCCGTGGCTGTACGGGGCTAAAGCCCCAACACCACACGCTCAGTCCGACCTACAACATCTCATCAAACCGCTGTTCCCAGTAGGTCAGACTTCAGCCTGACAGCAATCATTAACTTCCTCATCAAGCTGTCGGGGTGCACCAAGGGGTACGAGAGCCTCTACGGGGCAATCTAACCTACAGAGAGCGTGGGGCTTACGCCTGTACCACCTCAAAATCATGCGTCATTTCTGCGGTGGCTCCCAACATGATGGAGGCCGAGCAATATTTCTCTGCGGATAGTTTCACCGCTTTTTCCACCGCTTCTGGTTTGATGTCTTTACCCTTCACTACGAAGTGCATGTGTATCTTGGTGAATACTTTGGGATCGGTTTCAGCGCGTTCTGCGCTCATCTCTACGTAGCAGTCGGATACGGCTTGGCGTGACTTTTTTAGGATCATCATCACGTCGATGCTGCTGCATCCACCGGCACCCAATAACAACATCTCCATCGGGCGAGGCCCTAGGTTGCGCCCGCCGACTTCGGGGGATGCATCCATCACGACGGCGTGGCCGCTCTCGCTTTCACCAATGAATGTCATACCGTCTACCCATTTGATACGTGCTTTCATTTCGATCCCTCGTTTGTTCTTAATGCTTGGATTTTAACTGATACCACAGCATGCCTATCATTTCGTGGAAATACCATCGACTATCGAGTAAGGCATCGGCGTTGGGCAGGAAGGTTAGTAGCGTGGTTGCGTGGCGGGTGGTGAATGCAGTTGGCGCAGGGGTGACTTGGAACCCAGCGCTTTGGAAGGCTTGGATGGCGCGCGGCATGTGCCAAGCATGGGTGACGAGATAGATGTGGGTGAAACCGGCATCTTTCAGTGTCCAATAGCTTAGGCGTGCGCTTTCAAGTGTGTTGTTTGAATCGCTTTCAACCCACTGCACGGGTACGTTGAATTCTTTTTCTAGCACTTGTTGCATCTGTCGTCCTTCTGAGAGCACGGTGTCGAGCGGTTTGCCACCGGAGACTAAGATCGGGCGATTGGTTTCGCGGTGTAGTTTTGCGGCGTAGCGAAGTCGTTCTAGGGTTTCTTTACTCACGGTGTCGCCACCGTATTCTGCCGCGTTGAAGTACGTCCCTCCTCCTAACACGATAATCACATCGGGCAGTGACTTGAGCTGTGTATCGGCGGCATTGGGTTGGCCTTCTAAGCGCTGTAGTAGTGTGTCTGATACATAAGGTGTGGAGAGTAGCCACAGCCCAGTGAATGCCAGTGTGATGAGCGTTCGTGCGATGGCGGGACGTGTGCGCCATAACCACAGGCCTATGCCCGCTACGATGAGCAGATTTAGCGGCGGTAGCAAAAGTGTGCTGAGCAGATTGGTGATGAGCCAAGTCATGTTTTTGTGTTTGAAAAAAGGTTGCGCATGATATGCCCTAAGCCTACCTTGATGCCAACGCGTGGAAGGTACAATGTTGGTATGAGCAGTTTAAAAAACATCCAGTTGGGCGAGAGGCATCGGTCGTCGAAATTTGCTGTGAGGCAGGTTGAGGGGGGCGACTCGTTTGCAACTTACATTGCGCGAACGCGCGATGCGTTGTCGCAGGCGCACGCTGGGAAGGTGCGAGCAGAGCAGATCGTAAATGGGAATGCGCCCTTTGAGTTGTGTCCCGTAGGCGGGTATGAGCGAGGCTGTGAGAAGCCCTATAGGCGTGGCATTTTGCTGACTCATGGGCTCTCCGATTCGCCGTATCACATGCGTTATCTGGGCGCGTTCTTTCAGAGTCAGGGCTTTCGTGTGATGGCAGTTTTGTTGCCTGGGCACGGTACGCAGCCGGGTGATCTGCTGGATGTTCGGTGGCAATCGTGGGCAGCAACGGTGGCCTACGGTGCAGATTGTTTATCGGAAGAGGTGGATGAACTTTATTTGGCGGGATTTTCTGCAGGTGGTGCTTTGAGTGTGTATCACGCCGAGCACGATGCTCGGGTGAGAGGTGTATTTTTGTTCTCCCCAGCGTTGGCCATCACGGCACGTGCGAAATGGGCGAATGTGCATCGCATCTATAGCTGGTTTGCGCCGCGTGCTGCATGGGTTGGTGTTATGCCTGATGAAGATGATTATAAATATGAGTCCTTTTGCAAGAATGCGGCAGCGCAAATGTTCGCACTTACGCAGCATTTGCCTTCTTCGGTAAAGGTACCTGTGTTTGCTGCGGCCAGTGCAGATGATGCAACGGTGAAATCGGTGGCAACGTTAGCGTTTATGCAAGCTTCTACTCATGAGGCGAATCAGCTGGTGTGGTATGCAACTGAAGAGTTGGCGATGCCAAAGGTCACGTGGGTGAATAGCGCGATACCTGAGAGGATGATATTGAGTGGTGCGCATACCGCCGTTGTCATTCCCCCCCATGATCCTCACTATGGCGAGATGGGGGCATATGTCAGTTGCCTTCATTATCACACTCGTGATGCAGAAAATGCTTCGCGCTGTCGCAATCGACACGAAAGTGTGTGGCAGGGTGAGGTGACGAGCAAGAATCTTCGGCAGGGTTTGTTATGTCGCCTAACCTTTAATCCACACTTCGCCGACTTGGAAAAATCAATGCAAAAATTCATTGAAGGATTGCCATGAGTAAGACGCAGATATATGCCCATCGCGGTGCGAATAAAGAGGCGGCAGAAAATACTCGTACAGCTTTCAATCGCTCGCTGTGTTATCCGATTGATGGGATTGAAACCGACATACAGCTAACGCGTGATGGCGTGCCCGTGCTGTGGCATGACGATGACCTTGCTAAATTGGGGTATCCCGAGCAGCGCATCGATGATTTCGATTTTTTGAGTTTGGCCGACTTGGATTTTGCCGCGCATTTTGCGGGGGCAAAAAAAGAATCGGTGATGACGTTGCAGGATTTTGTGGGCGCTTATCAGTCGAGCTGTGGTTTGTTGTTGGAGATAAAACGTTATCCGAATGAGCCGCAGGCGCAACAGGAGAGCAAGGTGCGCCAAACATTGGCATTGGCTCAAGCGACGTTGAGTGATCGTGTGATTGCCTCGTCTTTTGATTTGGATAGCTTGCTGTATGCGTATCAACTCTCGCCAGATTTCCCCTTGGTTTTTAATCTGGAGCCAGAGCATGATGCTTCTTTCGCGGAGCGTATGTTGGAGCAGCATTCGTTTTTACATGGGGTGTGTGTTCATATTTCCACCCTTGATGAAGGAATGATGCGTGTGGTGCATCGGCATAACAAATTTATTGGGGTTTACACCTGCAATACTGATGAGCAGATCAGTCGTGCGTTGAGGCTTGAGGTGGATGTGCTCATCAGCGATATTCCGCAGAAGGCCTTGCAAATGAGGGTGCGATGAAGCGTGATTTTTCTGCGTTGCAGGGGGAGTTCGATCTGCTGGTCTGCGGAGGAGGTATCTATGGCGCATGGACTGCTTACGATGCGACTTTGCGTGGACTCAAAGTGGCGTTGGTGGATAAGGGAGATTGGGCCAGCGCAACTTCATCCGCATCGAGCAAGTTGATTCACGGCGGCTTGCGCTATCTAGAAACGTTTGACTTTAAGTTGGTGCGTAAGGCACTCAAGGAGCGCAAGACACTATTGAGGGTCGCGCCGCATCGTGTGTGGCCGCTACGCTTTGGTGTGCCTGTATATGGCGATAGTCGTAATGGCACGTGGAAGCTGAAAGCGGGGTTGATGTTGTATGACGCTTTGGCTGGCGATAACGACAATTCGATGCGACATCGGCATTTTGCGCCGCAAGCGTTTGTTGGGCGCTTCCCTTTCCTCAATCAATGCGGCTTAAAAGGTGGCTTTACTTACGGCGATGCACAAACCGATGACGCACGCTTGGTGCTGGAATTGGTGGCGGGTGCTCAGAACTCGGGGGCGGTATGTTTGAACTATGCGGAGTTAACTGAGTGGCGTGAGTCGAATGGCGTTGTGAGTGGTGCCAACATAAAAGATGTCGAAACGGGTGAGGTGGCGCATATCCATGCGCGCCAATATGTGAGTACCGTCGGGCAGTGGTCTAGCAAACAGGCTGACGTGGGGCAATTCTGCCGCCTGAGCAAGGGCGTGCATTTGGTGATGCCAGCTTTAAATAGTGGTGAAGCGCTGTTGCTTACTGCAAAGGAAGATGGGCGGGTGTTCTTTTGCATCCCTTGGTATGGGCGCACTTTGTTAGGTACGACAGATACGGATTATGTGGGCGACATTGGTGCTGTGAAGGTTGCGGATCCCGATGTGGAGTATCTGCTGAATGCGGCGAATCGCTACTTCGACGTGGCGTGGAAAAAGGCGGATGTCATTGGCGCTTACGCGGGATTGCGTGTGTTGCAACAGAGTGCTGCGAATAAGCCGTCGGATGTTACTCGGGATTGGGAATTGCGTACCGCAAGTAATCGGGTTCATCACGCGATCGGCGGCAAGATCACCTCGGCGCGTGAAGATGCGAGCGTGATCGTTGATGTGGTGTGCGCCCACCTAGGCATATTGTCCTCGTGCGAAACGGGGCGATGTGATTTCCCTTGGAAGCCGCAACAACGGTATGAGGACTGGCGTAGTGAGGCCGCAGCTCAGGCATCTGCTTTAGGTGTGGATGCCGAATCTGCTCAATGGTTATTGCGACGTCATGGCGATAATGTGCGCCATGTTTTGCAGATGATTGAGGGTGATCACACAAAGGCTGGGCGCATCACGCCGGAGTTGCCGCTAATCTATGCCGACTTGCTGTATTGCGCGCAGAGTGAGATGGTCGTTCATCTAGACGATTTGTTACGCCGCCGTTTACCGTTGACGATTTTAGCGCATTGGAATGAGGAAGGCTTGCTGCGGATTGCAGAAAGTATTGCGAATATTATGGGGTGGAGTGCAAGTAGAGTGTGTGATGAGGTGGCTGATGCGTTAATTAATCTCAGTCAAGACAATGAGTTGGCGTAGCGATGCGCGCTGTTTGACTTAATGTTTGACAGAGGTTGATGTCTCACATAGAATGCGCGCCCTTCGCAGTCCGTTATTTATTTTTAGTTTTAGGAAATGCTATGAAAACATTTTCCGCCAAGTCTCACGAAGTCCAGCACGACTGGATCCTCGTTGACGCAGCCGACAAAGTGCTAGGCCGTTTGGCCAGCCAAATCGCTTACCGTTTGCGCGGCAAGCATAAAGCCATCTTTACGCCTCACGTAGATACCGGCGACTTCGTCGTTGTTGTCAACGCCGACAAGGTTCGCGTGACAGGTAATAAGGCGCAAGACAAGATGTACTACCGTCATACTGGTTATCCAGGCGGCATCTTTGAAACCAACTTTACTAAGTTGCAGCAACGTCATCCACAGCGCGTTTTGCAAAAGGCCGTACGCGGCATGTTGCCAAAAGGCCCATTGGGTTACGCAATGCTCGCTAAGTTGAAGGTTTACAGCGGTGCTACTCATCCGCACAGCGCGCAACAACCCAAACCAACTGAACTGTTGAAGGCATAATATGAGCACAACTTACAACTACGGAACAGGTCGCCGCAAGAGCGCGGTTGCTCGTGTGTTCATCAAGCCTGGCAAGGGCGACATCACTGTTAACGACAAGCCATTGGACGTGTTTTTCTCTCGTGAGACAGGTCGTATGGTTGTACGTCAGCCACTAGAGTTGACTGAAATGTCTGGCAAGTTTGACATCATGGTCAACGTGTCCGGCGGCGGCGAGTCAGGTCAAGCAGGTGCGGTGCGTCATGGCATCACTCGTGCACTGATCGAATTCGATGCAGGCTTGAAGCCAACATTGAGCAAAGCGGGTCTGGTTACACGTGATGCACGCGAAGTCGAACGTAAAAAAGTCGGTTTGCGCAAAGCGCGTCGCAGGAAACAATTCTCCAAGCGTTAAGCTTGTGGAGCACTGGAAAAGCCGCCTTTGGGCGGCTTTTTCATTTATCATTCTAAGACTTACATGGGGGGTGACATGATCAAGGTTGGAATCGTTGGTGGCACGGGATACACGGGCGTTGAACTATTGCGTTTGTTAGCAGGGCACGCACACGTCAAGTTGCATGCTATTACTTCACGTGCGGATGCTGGGACAGCTGTCAGTCAGATGTTCCCAAGCCTGCGTGGTCATGTGGATCTGAATTTCACCCATCCAGACGAAGCTCATTTGGAGCAATGCGATGTCGTATTTTTTGCGACGCCGAACGGGATTGCAATGCAACAAGCACGCGCATTGTTGGATGCGGGTGTGCGCGTCATTGACCTTGCCGCAGACTTTCGCATCAAGGACATCGCTGAATGGGAAAAATGGTACGGCATGGCACATGCCTGTCCTGATTTGGTCGCTGAGGCGGTTTATGGATTGCCGGAAGTTAACCGTGCGCAAATCAAAGGCGCTCGTTTGATTGCTAACCCAGGTTGTTATCCAACCGCTGTTCAATTGGGCTTCTTGCCTTTGCTTGAGGCAGGGGTGGTGGATGTTGCTTCTTTGATCGCAGATTCAAAGTCGGGTGTATCTGGGGCAGGGCGCAAAGCTGAGGTTCATTCCTTGTTCTCCGAGGCGGGGGATAATTTTAAAGCCTATGGTGTTGCGGGTCATCGTCATCTACCTGAGATTAAGCAAGGCTTAGCTCGGGCATCTAATGCGCCCGTTGGGTTAACTTTTGTGCCCCATCTTACGCCCTTGATCAGAGGTATTCACGCCACGCTTTACGCAAGACTGACGAAGGATGTTGATCTGCAAGCTTTGTTCGAGCAGCGTTTTGTTAACGAAAAATTTGTGGATGTCTTACCTCAAGGTGGCATGCCCGAGACTCGCTCTGTCAGGGGTTCTAACACTTGTCGAATCGCAGTCCATCGCCCTCAGGGAGGGGATACGGTCGTTGTGTTATCGGTGATCGACAACCTGGTTAAAGGTGCGGCAGGTCAGGCTGTGCAAAATATGAACATCATGTTCGATTTTCCTGAGGCCTCCGGCATTGGCATGATTCCTTTGCTGCCATAAGGCGATGCGTTCGTTAAAGCGTAGTATCAAGCGGCGTTTTGGGATTTCTGCCACACGATTATCGGTACGTCCACACGTGCCTTGGTATATCCGTTGGGCGATAACAACCCCATTTTTTTTGATGGCAGGATTCCTAGTTTGGTGGTCATACGATGCAGGAATGGAGTTCGCTGGCTTTCACCGGGGTAAAGCAGAAACCGAGATAGCTGTTTTGCGGCAGCGAGTCGTTGAGCTTGAGGCTGAAAATTCTAAGCAGGCCAATCAACTTGCAATAGATGAGCGGCAAGGACAAATGCTACAGGCGTCATCGGATGAGATACAGATGCAGATTAAGTTGCTGCAAGATGAGAATACTTTACTCAAAGATGATCTCGCTTTCTTTCAGAATCTACCTCTGGCTGGTGGTAGTGATGCGGAGTTGTCGATTCATAGCCTAAAGGTTGAAGCGAGCCAACTTGCCGGTGAATATCATTGCCGTATGCTGCTGGTGCAGGGCGTTCAGCGTCGCGGTAGGGAGTTCGAGGGGGAAATGGTGGTGCTCGTGAGCGGTCAGCAAGCAGGGCAAAAGGTAGTGATACAATTCCCCCAGAAAAATGCTCAAGAAATGGGAGATTACCGGCTCAGTTTTAAGTATTACCAACGTGTGGATCACGTACTTAAAATACCCGCCGAGATGAAAGTTAATAGCGTCGAGGTCAAGGTGTTCGAGAGTGGCGTGCAAGAGCCAAAAATAAAGAAGATGTTGGTGTTGTCGTAAAGGAGGAGTTTAGATGTTCAATAAGAATAGCAAACCTCAAAATCGAATAGATTCTTTGATTGGGTTGGGTACTAAAGTGAAAGGCGATGTTGATTTCACAGGCGGACTACGAGTCGATGGTGAGATCATTGGTAATGTTTATGCTGATGTCAGCAAGTCCAGCACGTTAGTTTTGAGTGAAAGTGCCAAAGTGGACGGTGAGATAAAAGTGACGCATTTGGTGATCAACGGCGTGGTGAATGGCCCAATCAATGCGACTGAATATCTAGAGCTGCAAAGTAAGGCAAAAGTAACGGGCGATATCAAATATAAAACGCTGGAAATTCAGATGGGCGCGGTTGTTGAAGGGCGCTTGGTACATGTGGGCGATGCTTCAGAAAAAGTGGTATCGCTCAAGTTAAGTGGCACGGATTCTAAATAAACAATCTTTAAGGAGTAAATCATGAATGCAGTGACTGAGATGCAAGATCCACTTTTGTTTACCGACAACGCGGCAAATAAAGTGAAGCAATTGATTGAGGAAGAAGGTAATGCGGATTTGAAGCTACGCGTATTTGTCAGCGGTGGCGGATGTTCTGGTTTTCAGTATGGGTTCACGTTTGATGAAGTCGCTAACGAGGATGACACCGTAATGAGCAAAAACGGCGTGCAGTTGCTGATCGATCCTATGAGCTTTCAGTATCTAGTGGGCGCAGAGATTGACTATACCGAAGGTTTGGAAGGTTCTCAGTTTGTGATTAAAAATCCAAATGCAACGACCACTTGTGGTTGTGGATCGTCTTTCTCGGCTTAAGTTTTTTTAAGTTTGCAAAAGATCGGGGCGCGTTCTGCGCCCCGATTGCATTTAAGCTGGGTAGATTGCGCCCAGTACGACGCCGTGTCGTGCACCTGTCACGGCAGGTAGGTTGGCGTGGTGTAGGTGCATGGTTTGATGAGCCAGCCACGCAAACGCTAACGCCTCCATCCAATCAGCGGGTATTCCAAGCACATCTGTTTTTGCGATGAGGCAATGAGGTAGCGCGCCTTGTATATAGGCCGCCAATGCTTGGTTATGTGCGCCGCCCCCGCACAAATAAATTTCCTGTGTGCCGTCGCAAAACTGTTGAATCGCACGCACGATACTTTCACCCGTCAGCGCTAGCAAAGTCGCCTGTACATCTTGAGGCCGCTCATTTCCCTGAAGGTGTTGTTTTAACCAATGAAGGTTAAATAAATCGCGCCCCGTACTTTTGGGTGGTTGGGTGGTGAAGAAGGCTTCGCTTAGCAAGCGATTTAGGAGTGAAGGTAAGCATTCTCCGCTGTCTGCCCAAGCCCCATTTTGGTCGTAAGGCTTGCCTTGGTGGAGGTGAATCCAAGCATCCATCAGCAGGTTGCCTGGCCCTGAATCAAAGCCAGTCGTAACGGTATTGGGACGGAGGTCCGTTAGATTGGCGATGCCGCCAATGTTAAGGATAGTCCGATGGATATTCGGGTGACGCAAGACTTGATCGTGGAAGGCCGGAACAAGGGGTGCGCCTTGGCCGCCAGCCGCAATGTCTCGTGAGCGAAAATCGCTGACCACGTGGATGTTTGTCAGCTCGGCGAGTAAGGCGGGGGCGTTTAGCTGAATGGTGTAGCCATGCTCGGGACGATGGCGAACGGTTTGCCCATGACATCCGATAGCTTGAACTTGATTTGCATTGATGTGCGCCTTCTTGAGCAAAGCAAGTGTGGCTTCCGCATAAATTTTTGCGAGCTGTATTGAAATGAGTTGCGCAAGGTGAAGCTCATCATGAGCAGGCTGATGTAATTGCAGCAGCGATGTCTTGAGTGATGCGCTATATGGAATGAAATAGCTATCAATCAGCTTTGGTTGGATATGAGATAAATCAACCAGTGCCGCATCAACACCGTCCAAGCTGGTGCCAGACATGATGCCAACATAGAGTGCCGACACTGGTTTCAACAGAGAATTAGTCTAGTTTGGCTACGCGAGTGTCGCGTAACAAAGATAAGTGAGCATGAAAATCTCGGCTTGCTTCCATAAATGCAGCCTTTTGCGATTCATTGATTGGCCTTGCATCTGGCAACGCGACTTTGAGTGGATCATGCTGAACGCCTGCAACCTTGAATTCATAGTGCAGGTGTGGCCCGCTGGACAAGCCTGTCATGCCCACGTAACCAATTACATCACCTTGGCTGACGCGTTGGCCTGCGTGCAAGCCACTTGCGAAGCGAGAGAGGTGTCCATAGACAGTTTGATAGCGGCCTTGATGATTCAGCATCACGACATTGCCGTAACCGCCTTGTTTGCCAGCGAATGCGACAACAGCATCTGATGTGGCCTTCACTTTGGTGCCAATTGGGGATGCGTAATCGACCCCTTTATGTGCGCGCCACTTGTTTAGAACTGGATGGAAGCGGGCAGTAGTGAAGCCAGAGCTAATGCGTGAGAACTCAATCGGGGAGCGCAAAAATGCTTTGCGAGTGCTTTGTCCATCTGGGGAGTAGTAATCTCCAGATGAGTTGCTGGTTTTGAAGTAAACCGCACGGTAAGCACGACCTTGATTGATGAATTCTGCTGCGAGAATACGTCCAATGCGTGACGCTTCTCCGTTCACATAAGTCATCTCGTAAATGACGCTGAATTTATCGCCCTTGTGCAAGTCGCGGTGGAAATCGACATCGCCGCCAAAAATATCAGAAAGTTGATTGGCTGCTGCATCGGGTAAGCCAGCTGCGTCCGTGGCCGCGAATAGAGTGGTCTTGATTTCGCCAGTGCGGACAAAAGTGCGTTGTTCAATTTGTGCGGCTTTTACTTCGGTGGAAAAGTCATCATTAGATTTGCTGATAATGACTTGATTGCCCTCATTATCAACGTAACGCATCGCTACAAAGCCGCCATCGGCTGTAGTCTCTGCCTGAATTTCTTTGCCAACGCCTAATTGGCGCAGTGAGGCAGAAGCAGAATCTTGACGTAAGTAGTTGCTTGCTGCTTCGTCGTCCACATTGAGGCGGCGCAACAGATCAACGACTGTGTCGCCACTTTGAACGCGATCATTGCGCCAAAAAGTGGCTGCGGAAGGGACTGTTTGTTCCATGGAAGGAAGGGTAACTTCCTCCAAAATGGTCTTCTGAGGAGTAGAGAACACATCATTTTGCGGCATGATACCGAAAGCGGTGACCACGCCTAGCAAAGGCAGTGTGGACAACACCACGAACCAGCGCAGCTTCAACTTGTGTGCAATCAGCAAAGAGTTTTGTTGTAACATTCTCGCCTCCCTCGGCGGTTATTCCAGAAGTGCCTTGCCTAACATCGGCTGCTTTGGCGCTTCCTTGAGTGGGTAGGACTGTAACAGAAAGGGGTATCCCCTCAAAATCCGTTCGGTCAGTAGGGGGTCTCCGACGAACGGTTAATACAGATAAAACGATATGAATCAACAAGAAACCTTAGACATCATTAAGCGCGGCGCAGACGAACTGCTCGTCGAGTTCGAACTTAAACAAAAGCTTGCGCAAAACAGGCCGCTCCGGATCAAAGCGGGCTTTGATCCTACTGCGCCAGATCTGCACCTTGGGCATACCGTCCTATTAAATAAGATGCGTCAATTGCAGGACTTGGGGCACCACGCCTTATTTTTGATTGGCGACTTCACCGGCATGATTGGTGATCCTACAGGTAAAAATGCGACAAGGCCGCCTTTGACGCGTGAGCAGGTGCTCGCCAATGCGCAAAGCTATAAAGAGCAAGTTTTTAAAGTGCTCGATCCAGAAAAGACCGAAGTTGTATTCAACTCTACTTGGATGGATAAATTCAGTGCGGTTGACCTTATTAAGTTGGCGGCCACTCACACTGTGGCGCAAATGTTGGAGCGGGACGATTTTTCCAAGCGCTACAAGAGCAACCAGCCTATCGCCATCCATGAGTTCATCTACCCCTTGGTGCAAGGCTATGACTCCGTTGCGCTGAAAGCCGACATCGAACTGGGTGGGACTGATCAAAAGTTTAACCTGCTGATGGGGCGTGAGCTCCAAAAACATTTTGGGCAGCCAGCTCAGTGCGTGCTCACCATGCCGCTACTAGAGGGCTTGGATGGTGTGAATAAAATGTCCAAGTCGTTGGGTAACTATGTTGGCATCACCGACACCCCAACTGACATGTTTGGCAAGCTGATGTCCATCTCGGATGAGCTAATGTGGCGTTACCTTGAGTTGCTATCATTTGAAAGCTTAGCGACCATTGCTAAGTGGAAAGAAGATATTGCGGGTGGTCGCAACCCGCGCGACATCAAAGTGCTGATGGCGCAAGAACTTGTTGCTCGCTTCCACTCCAAGCAAGCCGCTGTTGATGCCTTGGCCGAATTTGAAGCTCGCTTCCAAAAAGGCGTGTTGCCGGACGACATGCCCGAAGTGACCCTCGCCAGCACGGACGGCCAGATTGGCATTGGCAATTTGCTAAAAAACGCAGGTTTGGTCGCTAGCACATCCGAAGCTTTGCGCATGATTGATGCGGGCGCAGTGAAACTGGATGGCGAAAAAGTCAGTGATAAAGCCCTGCAACTCAAGGCTGGCGTGGTGGTTGTGGCGCAAGTCGGCAAGCGAAAATTCGGGCGAATCACTGTTCAGTAAATATAGGTTGTGTAATAAGGCGGTCTTTTGTAGAATCGCGCCCTCAAATTTTTGGTAGAAGGTAGTTTGTCCATGACAACCGTACGTGTAAAAGAGAATGAGCCGTTTGAAGTAGCAATGCGTCGTTTCAAGCGTTCCGTAGAAAAGACAGGTCTGTTGACCGAGTTGCGCGCTCGTGAGTTCTACGAGAAGCCAACTGCAGAGCGTAAGCGCAAGCTAGCTGCTGCTGTTAAGCGTCACTACAAGCGTCTGCGCAGCCAAACACTGCCACCTAAGCTTTACTAATTCTGTTTCATTAGCTACGCCGCAATCCTTAGTGGTTGCGGCGTTTGCTTTTGTAGTGAGGGATATCGTGAGTTTAAAAGCCCAAATCACTGAAGACATGAAGATCGCGATGCGCGCCAAAGAAACGGCACGTCTCGGGGCTATTCGTCTTTTGCTTTCAGCCATGAAACAGCGCGAAGTCGATGAACGTATCGAGCTGACCGATGCCGACGTGGTGAGCATCATTGAAAAGATGCTGAAACAACGCCGCGACTCTATCAGTCAATACAAGACAGCTAATCGTCAAGACTTGGTCGATGTCGAAGAGTTCGAAGTCTCCATCTTGCAGACCTATATGCCGCAGCAACTGAGCGAAGCCGAAATCGCTTCTGCTATTGCCGAAGCCATTACTTCCACAGGCGCAGCCGGCCCGCAAGACATGGGTAAAGTAATGGGCGTGGTCAAAGCTAAGTTGGCAGGTCGTGCCGATATGGGCAAAGTTTCAGGCCTCATCAAAGCTCAACTCACAAAATAGCGTAGTGCGGGTTGGTAGGTCGGACTTCAGTCCGACAGCGCACCGTCGGGTTAAAACCCGACCTACAAGTTTCGCTACAGAATTGTGGGCAAGCCCTCAGTCCGACACGCGCAGCGATGTGATCTTCAATGTTTTAACTTGAAAGCGGGAGGGCGGAGTGATTCCAAAAAGTTTCATTCAGGATCTGCTCAATCGCCTTGATATTGTGGACGTGATTGATCGTTACGTCCCGCTCAAAAAAGCCGGTACCAACTTCGTCGCCTGCTGTCCGTTCCATACTGAAAAATCTCCATCGTTCACTGTCAGCCAATCCAAACAGTTCTATCACTGTTTCGGCTGTGGCGCGCATGGCACGGCCATCGGCTTTGTCATGGAGCACACCGGCATGGGTTTCGTCGAAGCCATCGAAGACCTCGCCAAAGGCATTGGTCTCGCCGTACCACAAGAAGCTTCTAACAACATCACGCAAGTCAAAGTTGCGCCGGATCTTTACGATCTCATGCAATCCGCCACGCGTTACTACCGCGAACAACTCAAAGTCACGCCACGCGCCATCGAATATTTGAAGAAGCGCGGTTTGAGCGGAGAAGTCGCAGCGCGTTTTGGCATCGGTTATTCGCCCGACGATTGGCAGAATCTGCGCGCCGCCGTATCGAATTACCAAGATGCCAGCCTCGTCGAGACAGGATTGGTGATCGAAGGCGAGGGCGGCAAACGTTACGACCGTTTCCGTGACCGCATCATGTTTCCTATCGTCAACGTGAAAGGCCAGATCATCGGCTTCGGTGGGCGAGTGTTGGATAAAGGCGAGCCCAAATACCTCAACTCGCCCGAGACCACATTGTTCGAAAAAGGCCACGAACTCTACGGTCTGTATCAAGCGCAGAAAGCCATTCGCGCGCAGCAGCGCGTCATCGTCGTCGAGGGTTACATGGACGTGGTGGCGTTGGCGCAGAACGGTGTCGAATACGCCGTTGCCACTTTGGGTACGGCGACCACGCCGTTCCATGTGCAAAAACTGCTGCGTCTGTGTGAACAGATCGTGTTCTGTTTTGATGGTGACAAGCCCGGCCAAAAAGCCGCGTGGCGCGCGTTGGAGAACGCCCTGCCACAACTGCAAGACGGCAAACGCATCGGGTTCTTGTTTCTGCCCGAAGAGCACGATCCCGACACCTACATCCGCGAATACGGACGCGACGCCTTCGAACACGAAGTCGAAAATTCGCTGCCGCTCTCCGGTTACTTGTTGCGCGAACTCACCGCGCAAGTCGATCTGAGAACGCAAGAAGGCCGCAGCGCTTTGCTGAAGAATGCGCAACCGCTGCTCACCGCCATTACGGCGCCGACTACCGCATTAATTTTGCGCAAAGAAGTGGCGGCTTTAGCGGGCATCGAGCAGGCCGAATTGGAAGGGCTCTGGTCTATCAAGCCCATTGCTGCACCACGTCGCGCCGCACCGCCGAAAACGAAACGTGCCGCACCTTCCGGTATGCGCAGTCTGCTACGTTGTTTGGTGATGAAGCCGGAATTGGCGCGACAGCTACCCAGTGATTGGCAAAGTGATGGCGCCGAAGGTGCCGCTATTCACGCCCTCACAGACTGGCTAAATGAATCTGCCGATGAGACCAGTACCGCATCCATGATTCAGCACTTTCAGGGCAGCATGCACGAACCCGTGTTTTCAGTTGCCCAGGGCGAGGTGATGCAGTGGGGCGAAGAGTTTGATGTGACGGCCGAGTTTGAAGGTGTCCTCAAAAAAATGCGACTAGATGCCATTGAAGCGGAAATGAACGCACTGTTGGCAAAGGGCTTGCAGATGACCAGCGCCGAACGTGAATTGCGTGCGCGATTGCAGGCCGAAAGCAATCAACTCAAAGCGCAAGCGAGCTAGCGGCTTACCTCGCAGGCATGATATTTGCGGGGGCTCATTTCACGCCTTGAGTAGCTAAGCCTCGGAAATGTTTTAGAAATCGGGTATAATCCGCGACCTTTTCGGCGGCGCTTTTTGAATCCCGCACGATGTAATTTAGCAAGAATCAACTTTGGAAATCCACACAATGGCGACTCCGAAACAAATCAAAAAACCAGTGCCAGCAAAACCGGTACCCGCAAAACAAACTGCCAAAGACAAAGCGGCAGCTGCTGCACTTGAACCCGAAACAACCGACGCTGCACAAGACGTCGAAGCGCGTCGTACGCGTCTTAAAGCGCTTATCTTGCTGGGTAAAGAACGCGGCTATTTGACCTACGCAGAAATCAACGACCACCTTCCAGAAATGCTCGAAGTCGAGCAAGTCGAAGGCGTGGTCAGCATGATTAACGACATGGGCATCACCGTTTGTGACGTCGCCCCTGAAAACGATGGTTTGGGATTGAACGAGACCGCTCCTGCTGCTGCAGATGAAGATGCTGCCGAAGAAGCTGAAGCCGCGATCTCTACTGTTGAATCTGAGTTTGGCCGTACCACCGATCCTGTGCGTATGTACATGCGCGAAATGGGCGTAGTCAACCTGCTCACTCGTCAAGACGAAATCGAAATCGCCAAGCGTATCGAAGACGGCTTGAAGCACATGATCATGGCAATCTCTGCTTGCCCTGCGACCATCGCTGAAATCTTGTTGCTCGCTGACAAAGTATCTAAAGATCAATTGAAGATCGATGACGTCATCGACGGCTTCGTTGACGTTGAAGAAGAAGCAACGATTGGCGAAGAAGAGGAAGAAGAAGTTGAGGAAGAAGAAGTAGCTGAGGACGAAGAGGAAGATGAAGCCGCCTCTGCCGCTGCCGCTGCCGCCAACCTCGCACAATTGAAAGAAGATGCGCTGGTGCGCTTTGCCACCATCGCAGAACTGTTCACCAAGCTTGGCAAGTCCTACGAAAAGTACGGCTACCGCAGCAAACAATACGACAAGCTGCAAGAGCAGATCTCTGACGAACTGATGCAGTTCCGCTTCTCAGCCAAGCAAGTGGACGCCTTGTGCGACACCATGCGCGGCTTGGTAGAAGAAGTGCGCGGTTGTGAGCGCGCCATCCAAGAAATTTGCGTCACCAAAGCACGTATGCCGCGCCCACACTTCATCAAAGTGTTTCCGCCTAACGAGCAAAACTTGGAATGGGTCAAACAAGAAATCGCCGCTAAGAAGCCATACAGCGAATCACTTGTGCGTTACCAACATGCCATCGTCGAGCAACAGAAAAAGATGTATGCCTTACAGCAACGCGTGGGCATCCCCATTCTTGATCTGAAAGACATCAACAAACAAATGACCAACGGCGAAGCGAAAGCACGCCGTGCGAAGCGCGACATGATCGAGGCTAACTTGCGCCTCGTCATCTCCATCGCCAAGAAATACACCAACCGTGGTTTGCAATTCCTCGACCTTATCCAAGAAGGCAACATCGGCTTGATGAAGGCCGTGGATAAATTCGAATACCGTCGTGGTTACAAATTCTCGACGTATGCAACATGGTGGATTCGCCAAGCGATCACACGCTCCATCGCCGACCAAGCGCGCACCATCCGTATTCCGGTGCACATGATCGAAACCATCAACAAGATGAATCGCATCTCGCGCCAAATCTTGCAAGAGACAGGTGTGGATGCCGATGCCGCCACCTTGGCGACTAAGATGGAAATGCCAGAAGACAAGATTCGCAAGATTCTCAAAATCGCCAAAGAGCCAATCTCCATGGAAACACCCGTGGGCGATGATGACGACTCGCACTTGGGTGACTTCATCGAAGACGGCAACAGCCTCGCACCCGTCGAAGCCGCCGTTTACGACAGCCTGCGCAACGTCACCAAAGACATCTTGGATTCGCTCACCGCACGTGAAGCCAAAGTATTGCGTATGCGCTTCGGTATCGAAATGAACACCGACCACACACTCGAAGAAGTCGGCAAACAATTCGACGTGACCCGCGAACGTATCCGCCAGATCGAAGCCAAGGCACTGCGCAAACTGCGTCATCCTTCACGCTCCGAGAAGCTCAAGAGCTTCCTCGACGGCGAGAGCTAAGCCTTACGGGCCTGTAGCTCAGTTGGTTAGAGCAGAGGACTCATAATCCTTTGGTCGACGGTTCAAGTCCGTCCGGGCCCACCAAAAACGAAAGCCTCGCAGCGATGCGAGGCTTTTTGTTGCATGTAACAAAAAGCCCAGCTACCATGCGTTACATGTAATGAAAACAATTGGAGGTTTCCATGCGCGTAGCCACATCTGAACGAGTACAAAAGCATCGCGCCGCATTGCGCGAATCTGGCTTGCGCCCAGTACAAATATGGGTGCCAGATACGCGACGTGCGGGTTTTGCCGAAGAATGCCGACGTCAATCGCTTTTACTGCAAGGTGATGCACACGAACGCGAAACGACCGAATGGCTTGAAGCGGCAGGTGATCACGAAGGTTGGCAATGAGGCGGGGTGATCTGGTAACAGTGGCCTTGCAGGGCGATCTTGGCAAACCTCGCCCAGCCTTGGTCATCCAATCAGATATGTTCGGCAGCCATCCTTCCGTCACCATCTTGCCAATCACCAGCGAATTGCGTGATACCCCATTGTTTCGAATCGCTGTGACACCAACGGAGCAAAACGGATTGGGCAAACCATCCCAAGTGATGGTGGATAAACCGCAATCCATCTCACGCGACAAGATTGGCGACGTGATCGGGCATATGGACGACCAAACGATGTTGGCAGTCAATCGAGCGTTAGCAGTTTTCTTGGGGTTTGCTTGACCAATAACTGGACGCATACTTGACCGACGATTTCGCAAGTAGGTTTCAAAATATATTGATCCTTTGGTCCCCGGTTCAAGTCCGGGAGGGCCCACCAAAAAAACAGGCGGCTTAAGGTTGATCCCTTAAGCCGCTTTGTTTTGCGCATCAATCTGACAACAGCAGCACGGCCATTGCCGCGATGTTCAAGGTTGATAACGTTCGTGCAACTTTGCCGCAATCGTCGCGTTGACTTCGTTGGTGTTCACAGTTGCAGGTTGCATCCAGAATCCCACCCCACCGAAATTATCTTTGGCGTAAATGATATCGTCCTCTAATTGGGGAACGTTGTGCCCATCAAAGCTCAACACCATCACGGTATGTCGCAACAGCGTTTGTCTTTGCTCGCCATGAAGCGCGTTTTCGATGGCGAATCTCAGTTGCTTTTTATTGTTCATCGTTGGCTCTTGTAGCATCACCAACAGCATCGTCTTCAAATTCTGTTTGGATGGATGCGCCACACGTGCATGCAATCTTTCGTAGTCGTAGATTCCTTTGCCCATCTCATCACTGTGCAACATGATGTTCAGCGACACGCCGCGCCTATTTGCATCCAACTTGTTACTCAGCGCATCCAGCAAAAATGTGAACGCCTCAACCGATTCCGCATCTTGTGGATAGTGTTCGAAATACAGCGTCACGCCATCGCCCAGCACAGGCGCATCACTCAAACCCAAAGTCAGATAGGGCTTCAATCGGGAAAATAAATGGCTGCGCGGAATCTCAACCCGCTTCACGATATCGTCAGCAAGCGTTGAAAAAATACGCTGCTTATCCGCACCACTCAGTCGCGCCCATGCCGCCCAATCATTGCGATAGACGACCATATCCAACTTGCCACCTTCCTTGCCGATTTGTTGGGAAAAAGCCCCATTCAACGCGCGCCACGGCTCATCATGCGTCACGCTGCCGCGCTCATCAAAACTCACCGCGTAATAGCCCAGCCGAGTCTGTGCCCCAAAATCAATCACACGCTTTTCAGCCGCCAGCCAGAACGGCATGAAGCCATACACCTCACCAGCCAATGCACCTTCAGTCTTGCGCAAAGGCTGCCATTGCACTGTGCTGCCCGCATCGTAACGGTGCACCTTGCGTGCCTGATTCATCATCACGGCGCGGTAAGGTTCTAATCGCTCACCAAGCGCCGCGAGCGAACGACTCAGCTCAGCCTTGAAATCTGTCGAATGCTTAATGCTTCGACCATTGAGCGTCTCAAACTGCCCCCATAGGCCCAACTCACCACGGGCTTTTTTAAGTGTCGCTGCATCTAGCACCTCGCCGATATTGCGATCGATCACCTTTTCAATCATTTGTTGCGTGGAGTAGTGATAGTTAGCCAATACAAACTTTGCCTTCACCGCCTGCCAGAGCAAATCAGGCGAAGCAAAATCCACCCCCTGCAAATCCGCCAAGTATTCGAAAAAGCACGCTGGAATTTGATTTGATGCAGTGACGCTGACTTTCCCCGCTGATTCACCCGCACAGGGGCGCATATCCACCGCTCCACGAGTGCTGGCATGCCCAGCAGTAGAGCAAGCCTGGCTATCCTGCAAGCAAACAAAATCCTGCGCAGTCAGCGACCACGTCACCACCCCCTCATCCGCATTGCCCACGCCCTCTGCTTTCGCTGAAGCCATCACACAAGCCAGCAACAACAGCGCCTTGCCCAAGTGACACCCAAAACGTAGCAGCCACATTTCAACACTCATGATGAATCCTCAGATCGCGATAGGCGCCCACTTTACCAGCACAACAACACCCGCACGACAAACAGCAACCCGCACGCATACAGCGAAAACTTTGACACACCCAGCGGCCGCGCGCAGACTGCCGCGCATTCGCAAAGCACACATCACCACCGGAGAACACCATGTCAAAGAAACGCTTCCATTGCCAAGCCGTCACCCACGCAGGTGTCAAAAGCATTAGCATCACCGATGACGAACACCACTTCTGCCTCACCCTAGAAGACGCAGGCAATCGCCTCACCTTCCTCACCCAAGCCATCGCTACTGGCAAATATCCCATCGCCATGGAACTGGTGAACTCCTGTGCCAAATTGATGACCGGCCCCACCATCAAATATCACGTCAACCAACACGACGCCGAGAAGTTTCACCACTCGTTGGATAAAGCGCTGCACCATTGAAAGTGCAAGTGCACTAATAACGAAAGCCTCGCAGCGATGCGAGGCTTTCTTCTTTATGGCCACAATTTGTGACCACAAACAAAAGGTATATGGCCGCACTGAATATATATAGGCCAAATGGCATATAGACACACCGCCCGCTGAATGCGACACTCTGCGGCCAATAAAGGGGAGTTGGTTGGCATTATGAATAATGAAGAGCAGCAGTTTCTCAACGAACTCGACAAGAAATTATGGACCGCAGCAAACAAGCTGCTTCCTATGCTCGATGCGGCAGTTTATAAGCACGTCGTACTCGGCCTCATCTTTCTCAAATACGTATCCGATGCATTCAAAGAACGTCGCGAAGAATTGCAGGCTGCGTTCATTGACCCTAAGAACGATTACTACCTCGGCCCCGACAGCGCAGAGCTGATCGAACAGGAACTCGAAGCGCGTGACTACTACACCGAGAAAAACGTATTCTGGGTGCCTGCGCTAGCGCGCTGGGACTTCATCAAGGATCACGCCAAGGTCGCCAACGGCACCAAGCTTGAGGTCAAAAACGGCAAGGTTTACGAATACAAATTCAACGGCATCGGACGCCTGCTTGACGACGCGCTCGAAGCCGTTGAAAAAGAAAATACCAAACTCAAAGGCGTGCTGGAAAAAGACTATGCGCGCAAACAGATCGACAGCGCACTCCCCGGTCTGATCGACCTCATCGCCGAAGTCCCCTTTAAGCATCACACGCTCAAAGCCAAAGACATCCTCGGCCACGTCTATGAATATTTCCTCGGCCAGTTCGCCATTGCCGAAGGCAAGAAGGGCGGGCAGTACTACACGCCCAAGAGCATCGTCACCACCATTGTCGAAATGCTGGAGCCTTATAAAGGCCGCGTGTACGACCCCGCCTGCGGCTCCGGCGGCTTCTTCGTTTCATCTGAAAAATTCGTCGAAGAACACGGTGGGCGCATCGGCCAACTTTCCGTTTACGGGCAGGAGTCCAACCCCACCACCTGGAAGCTCGCCTGCATGAACATGGCGATTCGCGGCATGGATTTCGACCTCGGCAAGGAACCCGCTAGCACCTACACCCGCGACCAGCACCCCGACCTGCGTGCCGACTTCATCATGGCCAACCCGCCCTTCAACATGAAGGAATGGAACGCCGGCGTAAAAGACGACGACCCGCGCTGGAAATATGGCATCCCGCCCGCCGGCAACGCCAACTTCGCGTGGATGCAGCACATGATCCACCACCTCGCCCCCAACGGCAGCATGGCCCTGCTGCTCGCCAACGGCTCCATGAGCAGCAACACCAACAACGAAGGCGAGATACGCAAGGCCATTATCGAAGCCGATCTCGTCGAATGCATGGTCGCGCTGCCCGGTCAGCTTTTCACCAACACTCAGATACCTGCCTGCATCTGGTTCCTCACCCGCAACAAGACGGCACGTAGCGGCTGGCGAGATCGCAAGAACCACACCTTGTTCATCGACGCCCGCAACCTCGGCTACATGAAAGATCGCGTGCTGCGCGACTTCGCGGAAGAAGACATCCGCAAGATCGCCGCCACCTTCCATGCATGGAAAAAAGGTGAAGGCTACGAAGATATACCCGCCTTCTGCAAATCCGTCGTGCTTAATGACATTCGCAAACATGACTATGTTCTCACCCCAGGTCGCTACGTTGGCGCGGCAGAACAGGAACAAGACGGCGAGCCTTTCGAGGAAAAGATGGCGCGGCTCACTGCGCAGTTGAACGAGCAGTTCGGCGAGAGTGCGGGATTGGAAAGGGCGATACGCGATAACTTGGCGAGGCTGGGTTATGGCGGGTGAGGAATATACGAATTGGCCGTTTGCTGAAGTCATAGACTTTCAGGAAGGGCCGGGCATTCTCGCAAAGGACTTTAGGGAAGAAGGCGTGCCACTTGTTAGGTTGGCAGGTCTTGATGTGGGTGCGTCGATCCTGAATGGTTGTAACTACCTCGATCCTGAAATGGTTGCAAAGAAATGGTCGCATTTTGCGCTTCAAGAAGGTGACATACTGCTTAGCACGTCTGCGTCTCTAGGGCGTGTTGCAGTTGTTGGCTCAGATGGGATTGGCGCAATTGCCTACACGGGTCTGATTCGGATGCGCCCGCGTGATCGGCGTGTCTTTGCTCCATTTATTCGTTACCTCTTAGCTTCGTCTGATTTTCAGCATCAGATTGAAGCTGCTGGGGTAGGAAGCGTAATTAAGCATTTTGGGCCAATGCACTTGAAACGCATGAGCGTAAACCTTCCATCACCGGAAGAGCAACGCGCAATCGCCCATATCCTTGGCGCGTTCGACGACAAGATCGAACTGAACCGCCGCATGAACGGAACGCTGGAGGCCATCGCGCGGGCGTTGTTCAAGTCGTGGTTCGTGAGCTTTGATCCCGTCCGCGCCAAGATGAACGGCGAACCGCCCGAATCCATCTGCCAACGCCTTGGCCTCACCCCCGAACTCCTCGCTCTCTTCCCCGACCGCCTCGTGGTCTCCAAACTCGGCGAGATACCGGAGGGGTGGGAAGTGAAGCAGCTCGATCAGTTAACGAACTACCTCGGTCGTGGCATTTCGCCTAAGTACATTGACGATGGAGGGATCCTGGTTCTCAACCAGAAGTGTGTCCGTGATAGTCATGTCGATACATCGAAAGGCCGGCGTCATGACCCAACACAACGTGGTGTGGATGATCGAGATATTAAGATAGGCGATATTCTCGTTAACTCGACAGGTGTAGGAACACTTGGTCGTGTTGCACAAATACTCGTAATAGATGAACCAACGATTGTTGATTCTCATGTCACCGTTGTGCGCGCAGACGCGCAGAAAGTATCTTGGAATTATTTGGGCGTGGTGTTGCTGGAACGGCAAGCCGAGATTGAAGCGCTAGGGGAGGGAAGTACGGGCCAGACTGAGTTGTCACGGACTCGGCTAGGCGCTCTTTCAGTGTTGATGCCGCCAATCGCCTTGCGGAATCATTTCGATGAATGTGTGCTTGACCTTAGGCGAAAAACTTCCGCCATTAATGTACAGAACATCGGCTTGGCAGATGCTCGCGATGCATTGCTTCCAAAGCTACTCACCGGCGAATTACGCGTTCCGGTTACAGGTGATACATGAGTGATCAGCCCGAAGAAATGCTTGACACAAAACACTTCGATAACGTGCCGGAGTGGCCTGTGTTTGCAGTCACAGGTGATTTAGTTAGCGGGCGTATACCGGTAACGCGAGTATCAAGTTGGAGGAAATTGCCAGAGTTGTTGGAGGCTCCCTTCTTTAATCGACCCAAGACACAACTGATTTTTCGCGGTCACCGCCGCTATGACTGGCCGCTGACACCATCGCTTGGGAGATTTGATACACGTCGGATCATTACTCAAGAAGTGGCCGATGCACAGCTGCGCTTGTTCCGACGTGCGGTGCGCGGTCGCCTTTCAGACCGAACATTAGTTGAGATGGAAGAAGAATATGAACTATGGTCGGTGGGGCAGCATCACGGTTTGCTGACGCCGCTGCTAGATTGGACATATTCGCCCTATGTGGCCTTGTTCTTTGCATTTGAGGTGGATGATCCGAGACAGGGTGAATTGGAAAATCCATACCGTGCGATCTACGTGCTGAACAAAACGCATGTTGAGGCAGCGGATCAGTGTCCGGATGTGAGCGTCCTTGAACCGCGTAAGGATGATCATGGTCGTCTGGTGAATCAGGCTGGGTTGTTCACATATACTTCTTATGGAAATACGCTGGAAAATTTCTTAATTCAGTCCTTGCAGGATGAGGTGTTGCAGGATGTGCCTGAGGATGACGAGGCCGAAGTTTTGTCCAATTATCTGTGCAAAATCTATATTCCAAACGAAGACCGAACGGATTGTTTGCGTCATTTACGCATGATGAACGTGCACCATGCCAGCCTGTTCCCTGACCTGATTGGAGCTTCCTCGTTCTGCAACATCATGGTGGCGGAAGAGGCGCAGCAAATGCGCGAGGAGGAGATTGTCAAACGTAAGCAGCAAGAAACTGAGAAGCCACTGCCGGAAATTACCGAAGAAATAGAGGTCGAGCCAGCTGAAGCATTGATTGCCGAATTCCAAAAGGTCTTGTCTGCACCAACAGATAGTGCACAGGTAGAGGCATCGCGTCTGGAGCTTATCGCCCGCGAACTGGCTGCGGAAATCGCCAGAAACCAATATGTCGATTGGGAGAAGCGCGAAAGCATCAAGGCCGCGATGCGCAATGCGGCAAGGGTGGTGTTGCGGAAATATGGGTATCCAGCAAGCGTGCGGGAAGAGGTGTTGGATAAATTGTTTGAAGTGGTCGTGCCCGTAAAGATTACGGAGGGGCAGAGTGAGTCTTAAATCGCTAAAGAAGCATTCTTACGCGGATGTCTGGTCCAAGAAGCAGCGGCTTACGTCTCAATTGGTCAGGTTTTGTTATGAGTATCTAAGCCGGACATCAAGTGTGAAGGCTGAGACGATGCACGCCTTGGTCAAGCTTACGTGGATTACAAAGAACTATGAGCAGGCAGTGACTGATAGCAGTTACGTGATAAGCACCAAACTACCAGCACTCGGTACGATTTTTAATCGGGATTATTCTGGGTGGTCATTATCAGATGTATCAAAAGACATACAGGCAATCACGGGCGAACCAGCATCAAAGGTAAAGCCCATCATTGAGGGTAGTACGGGATTTACCAATTTTTATAAGGCCTATCGGAATTCTTCTCTGGATTGGATACGGGCAAATCGGTCGAAGATATCGGCAATTTTGAAGGATACATATTCATCGGAATCAGATAATCAGGGTGTGCTAATTGCAGAAAAAATAAGCAGCTTAAGCCCAATACCTTCCCCCAGTGGGGAACGTGCCGCACATCCGGAATATCTGCTTTCCCCCCTTTGTTTTTGTCTTGATCCTAATTTACGTTTCCCGATTATTAACGGATCAGTCAACGTGGTAAACCTGTTGCGTGAATTTGATGTCAATAAGGCCAAGCTTGCTGTTAAGTATTCGGCGCTAGTATCGTTGTTAGGAAGTAAAGGCGTAAAAGACGCGGCAGACCTTGATCAACTTCGAAAATGGGATTCAAAAGAAATTCAACAACTGAAAAACAAGTTTAAGTTGGTTACGCCTAAGAGCAGAGATTTACCGCCTAAGGACGCAGATGATTATGAGGTGCTGAAGAAGAACCTGTCGGTGAAGGCGAAGAGAATACACAATGATCTGACCAACCAATTGCTGCGTGTCTTTATCGGAAAAGGCAAGATCGTCGAGGGGAGCGATCAGAAGTGTAGATACGATGCCTTGGTTACGGATTACGACGGCATGTCTGACTTGCTCATTGAGGTGAAATCCAGCACTGAAATATCGGATGTGCGGATGGCAATAGGACAACTGCTTGATTACCATCGGCAGTTAGACAATCGAGATAAAGTCGATATGGCTGTTTTACTTCCCAAAGAGCCGGAAGCAAACGTTAAAGATTTACTTAGGTACGCTGAAATACGATTGCTCTGGTTTAAGGGTAATCAGTTAGCCGGCACTTGGTGGTGACAATTTTGTGATAGCCGAGACCACTTTAAACAACTCACACACACCTGGTTCCAGAATGTGGGTTGGGTATTGCTGCGGACTAGGCATCGCGCTGGATCGCTTGTGTGATGGAGGAGCCTGATGCTTGAAATTAAATCCATTGCCGATATTGAGGCACTCCGAGAAAGTTTCGAGGTGGAATGCAAGCTGGCGGCAGGGCGCGATGGCAAGGGTGAGCTGCCGAAGGACTTTTGGGCGACCTATAGCGCATTGGCTAACAGCTATGGTGGCGATGTGTTGCTTGGCGTGAAAGAAAATGCGGGGCGGTTTCAGATTCATGGCATCGTGAATCATGGCAGGGTCATCGAAGAACTTTGGAATAACCTGAACAACTCGCAGAAGGTGAGCGCCAATCTGCTGAATGAGCAACATGTGCAGGTGATTGATCTTGACGGGCAGTCGGTGATTCGCATTCATGTGCCGAGGGCAGCCCGTAAGAGTCGGCCGGTTTACATCGGTGGCAATCCGATAACGGGCACTTATAAAAGGCAGAACAGCGGCGATTATCAATGCGATGAAGAAAGCGTGCGTCGCATGCTGGCGGAGCAGGTGGAAGATAGCCGCGACAACGAGATTCTCCAAGGCTACGGTCTGAATGATATCGATGTAGAGAGTTTCAATGCTTACCGCAATCTTTATGCAGCTCGCTCACCAGACCATCCGTGGAATCAGGGCGATCCGCAAACCTTTATGCGGAATATTGGTGCTTGGCGGATAGATCGGGAGACGGGGCAAGGTGGATTCACTCGCGCCGGGCTGCTGATGTTCGGTCGACTGCCTTCCATTCAAGAGGCGTTTCCTAACTATATGCTCGACTATCAGGAGCGTGCCGAGGCCAAGACTGAGGCGCGTTGGGTTGATCGGTTGACGCTGGATGGTTCGTGGTCCGGCAATCTGTTTGATTTTTACCGGCGGGTGATTAAAAAGCTGACGAGTGATTTGAAGGTGCCCTTCTCGCTGGAAGGCGATTTGCGCAAGGACGATACGGCGGTGCATCAGGCATTGCGTGAAGCTTTGGTCAATACGCTTGTACATGCGGACTATTCAGGGCGGGCCTCGGTTCTGGTGGTTAAGCGCCCAGATATGTTTGGTTTCCGCAATCCAGGTTTGATGCGGGTGCCGCAGGAAATTGCCGTTGCCGGTGGTGATAGTGATTGCCGTAATCGTTTGCTGCATCAGATGTTCCGCTATATCGGTCTGGGTGAGCAGGCCGGGTCGGGGATACCGAAGATATATCAAGGGTGGGATAGCCAGCATTGGCGTGCTCCATTGCTGGTGGAAAAAGAACAACCATCGGAGCAAACGCTGCTTGAGCTCAGGATGTTAAGTTTGTTGCCGGAAGGGGCGGTTCGCGAATTGCGGGAGAGCTTGGGCAAGATGTTCGACCACTTGCCACATCTGGAGCAATTGATTCTTGCAGCGGCAGCGACAGAGCAAACCGTTACTCATAGGCGTATGGCGGAAATTTCCACGGAACATGCACATGATCTGACGTTGGCTTTCCAGAGACTGGTTAAATCAGAAATTTTGGAATCTAGTGGGCATGGTAAAGGCACGGTTTACCATCTGCCGGGGCAAAATCTGCCGACGCCCGATCAAGCGTTTGGTGACGGTAGCTTTATGTCCGGAGCTCAGGATTCCCCCTCAGATTTGAGCTCCGGACATAACGATCTGAGCTCCGGACATAACGACTGCATACAGCCCAAATCGGCCCGCCATGAAGATGGCCACCTGCTGGTCAAAGGGTTAAACAAGCCCTTGATAGATAACATTGCTCTACTGCCAGATACTCTGCGACAGGAGCTAATGTCCGTAGCCGAGGAAGCTAGAAATAAACCTCGAATGGCTCCGGATGAAATGACAAGAATTCTTACAAGGCTATGCAAGGATGTTTATCTGACGCAGCAAGTGTTGGCGGAGCTTGTGAATCGCAAACCGGAAGCGTTGAGAAAAAATACTTTGAAGCCTTTGGTTGATAGCGGCCATCTGGCTTTGGCCTTCCCAACAGTGCCGACGCATCCGCAGCAGGCATATACCAGCAATAAGGGCAGTAGCAATGATTAACGAAGATCAGCTAGAACAACTTGCCCTTACTTGGTTTCAGGACTGCGGCTGGGAATATTGCTATGGTCCGGACATTGCGCCGGATGGCACAGCACCTGAGCGCGCAGACTACAGGCAGGTAGTGCTGGCAGAGCGTCTGCTTGATGCGTTGCGCCGACTGAATCCGGGTGTGCCGGAATCGGTGCTAGATGAGGTGGCGCATCGGGTGAGCAAGCTGCACGAGCCTTCGCTGCTTCAGAGTAACCGCAGCTTTCACGAGCTGTTGCTGGACGGTGTGGCGGTGGAGGTGGAAGTTGACGGCGTGAAACGCGGTGACCGCGTGCGGCTGATGGATTTTGAGCATGCCGAGAACAATCGCTTTTTGGTGGTGAATCAGTTCACCATTCAGGGTATTAAGCAGCCACGCCGCCCCGATCTGGTGTGCTTCATCAACGGTTTGCCCATCTCAGTAATCGAGCTGAAAAATCCGGCTGCCGAGCAGGCGGACATCTGGTCTGCGTTCAATCAACTGGAAACGTATAAGGCGGAAATTTCCGATCTGTTTGTGTTCAACGAGGCGCTGGTGATTTCGGATGGTTTGCTGGCGCGCGTGGGTTCGCTCACTGCAGACCGCGAGCGCTATCTGCCTTGGCGCACCTTGCGCAGTGAGAACGATAAGCCTTTGCTGGAGTTCGAGCTGGAGAAGATGGTGCGCGGATTCTTCGCGCCCGATCTGCTGCTGGATTACTTGCGTTATTTCATCCTTTACGAACAAGGCGAGGATGGCATCGTCAAAAAGATTGCGGGCTATCACCAGTTCCATGCGGTCCGCGAGGCGGTGCGGGCGACGGTGGTTGCGGCCACAGGGCCGCTGCCCAATACGGCGGAGCTGGTGCGTGCGACTTACGGCAAGGAAGTGAAGCCCGGTTCGCGCAAGGGCGGCATCGTTTGGCATACGCAGGGTTCGGGCAAGAGCATTTCGATGGTGTGCTTCGTCGGCAAGCTGATGCAACAGCCGAAGATGCACAATCCGACCATCGTGGTGGTGACTGACCGCAACGATCTGGACGGGCAGTTGTTCCAGACTTTTACCGGTGCGCGTGCGCTGCTGAAAGAAACGCCGCAACAGGCTGAAGATCGAGACGCATTGCGCGTGCTGCTGGATGGGCGTCCATCAGGTGGGATTATTTTTACAACGATGCAGAAGTTCGCGCCAAGTAAGGATGAGGAAGTGTTCCCCACGCTGACACAGCGTACCAATATCGTGGTGATCGCTGACGAGGCGCACCGTTCGCAGTACGGCTTTAATGCTGTGCTGGATAAGAAAACTGGCAAGTTCAAATACGGATTCGCCAAGCATTTGCGTGACGCGCTGCCGCATGCAACTTTTGTGGGTTTTACCGGCACGCCAGTGGAGAACGACGACAAAGACACGCGCGCAGTATTTGGTGATTACGTCAGCATCTATGACATACAAGATGCGGTGGATGATGGTGCGACGGTGCCGATCTATTACGAGAGTCGTCTCGCCAAGCTGGACATCAATCAAGCACAGATTGAGCAACTCAACGATGATGTTGAGGAGGTGTTCGAAGATGAGGAGAGCGCAGCGACGCGTGAAGCTGCGAAGTCTAAGTGGGCTGCACTGGAAAAGTTGGTTGGCTCAGAGCCACGCATTCAGCAAGTAGCGAAAGATATCGTGCAACATTTCGAGGCGCGCACATCCGCAGTGGAAGGCAAGGGCATGATTGTGGCCATGAGCCGTGAAATCTGCGCGCACCTTTACAAGGCAATCGTGACATTGCGTCCGGACTGGCACAGCGACGACCCAACGCAGGGGGCGATCAAGGTGGTGATGACTGGCTCGGCAGCGGATACCGAGCCAGTCATCACATCTACAACGGCAAGACCAAGAAGGAGTTGGAGAAGCGTTTCAAGAATCCAAAAGATCCGCTGAAGTTGGTGATTGTCCGCGATATGTGGCTGACAGGTTTTGATGTGCCGTGTCTGCATACGATGTATGTGGATAAGCCGATGCGTGATCACAATTTGATGCAGGCGATTGCGCGGGTGAATCGTGTATTCCGCGATAAAGAAGGTGGACTGGTGGTGGATTACATCGGCATCGCTTCTGAGTTGCGCAAGGCATTGAAGATTTATACCGAGAGCTGGGGCAAGGGCATGCCGACGTTGGATGCTGCCGAAGCGCTGGCCAAGCTAAAAGAATACATGGAGATTGCGCGCGGGCAGTTGAGCGGCTTCGACTACGCAGCTTATCGAACCAAGGCGACGACATTACTGTTGCCTACTGCTAATTTTGTGCTGGGTTTAGAAGATGGAAAGAAGCGCTGGTTTGATGTTGTTCTGAAAATCACTAAGGCGTTTTCATTGTGCGGTACGTTGGATGAAGCGATGTCACTGCGTGAGGAGATCGCTTTCTTTCAAGCGATTAAAGCCGTGATTGCCAAGGCAACAGAAACTGACAAGAAACTCTCGGAAGAGCATAAAAATGCGGTGCTCAAACAGATACTCGACAATGCCGTGCTGGCAGAAGGCGTGGAAGATATCTTCAAATTGGCAGGTTTGGAGAGGCCGGATATTGGTATTTTGTCGGATGGATTTCTCGAAGAGGTTCGGCAGCTTCCTCAGCGTAATTTCGCGGTGGAGCTGCTGCAAAAGTTATTGAATGACGAAATTAAATCGCGCTGTAGCACTAACGTATTGCTAGAGAAAAAATTTAGTGACCGTCTACTGGCTGCGCTGAACAGATACCGTAATCGTGCTATTGAAAGTGCGCAGGTGATTGAAGAATTGATCGCTATGGCCAAAGAATTTCGCGAAGCAGCTAAGCGTGGTGATGAGCTTGGTTTGAATGAGTCTGAGCTGGCTTTCTATGATGCCCTGACAGATAACGAAAGTGCAGTGCGTGAACTCGGCGATGAGATTTTGAAAACGATAGCGCACGAATTGACCGATAAGCTGCGCAACAGCACGACGGTGGATTGGCAGAAACGCGACAGCGTTCGTGCTAGGTTGCGCAATTTAGTGCGTATCACGTTGCGTCGTCATAAATACCCGCCTGATATGCAGGAAGCCGCTATCGAACTTGTGCTTAAGCAAGCGGAAGTCTTGTCGGAAGAATGGTCGAATGGATGAGTGCTGTAAATTTATTTGGTGTTGAAAAGCCGCGCATCACTGCGCGGCTTTTTCGTTTCTGGTGGAGCAATTACCAATCAATAATGCGGCGGTCTTTCATTGTCTAGCGTGCCGCCATCATTGCGCGTTGCTGAGAGGGATTGCATGTTTTGTGCGAGTGATTGGCACATGGCTTCCAGTCGTTCGATCTTTAGCTGTTGCTGGTACACAGTCTTGTTCAGTTCTTCCACGAGGTCTTCTTGGAAGCTGAGTTTGGTTTCGATGTTTTCTAGGCGTTCTTCGATCATGGCGTGAGTGTGTGGGTTAGGTTTTATTTTTTCTTACTGCGCTGTGCATCCATGATCTCGCGGTACTGCTTGAGCTCGGTTTCAATGGTGGAGAGTTGGTAGTAGTCGTTGCCCGATAGTTTGGCGAGTTCGAGTTGTTCAATTGCGCCGCGCAAATTGCCATGCAAAATTTGGTAGTAAGACAACACGTGGTGTGCTTCTTGGTGGCGGTTGAGGGCGGTGTAGTTGCGCGCTTGCAGTTCGTACAGGCGTGGGTCGTTGCCGTTGATGTTCACCTGTGCGTCGAGTAGTTTGGCCGCTTCGGGGTATTGCTTGGCATCGATGAGGGCTTCGGCATAGTCGTAGATGAGTGCGTGATGGGTGGGGAATTGTTTGAATGTTTTGCGATAGAAGCTGAGGGTGTCTTTGTCGTGGTTGAGTTGTTTAATCTGTCCGGCCAGTGCTTCGATGGTGGCGTTGTGCGGTGCTTGTTTGTAGAGGGTGGCAAATTCTTGTGTGGCGAGTGCATCTTGTTTGTCGCGCACCAATGAAATGACGAGGCCGTAGCGTTGGGCGATGGGGTTGCCGAAGCGTTGTTCTCCCAGTGCGCCGTTGAAGTAGGCGACAGCGTCACGCGGTGCATCTTGCAGGGCATGCACGCGTGCGCGCATGAGTTGGAATTCGAGGCTGTCAGGTACGAGCTTGAAGGGGATCTGTTGTACGCGGCCATCCACGTCGGCAATACGTTCGGTGGTGATGGGGTGGGTGCGTAGATAAGAAGGTGCATTGGTTTCTAATATCTGCGTGGCCTTTTGCATGCGCTCAAAAAAGAGCGGCATGGCGCGGGTGTCGAAGCCGGATTTTTCTAGGATGCTGATGCCGAAGCGGTCAGCTTCTTTTTCGTGTTCACGGGTGAAGTCGAGTTGGCGTTGCATCATGCCGCCTTGTGCGCCGACGATGGCGGCACTGGCCGCTTGCGGGTTGTTACGTGCGGCGAGGATGGCAACCGCCATGGTGGCCATAGCGGCGAGTGAGTCGTATTTTTGACCCGACACCATGCGCGCTAAGTGATGCTGGGTGACGTGTGACACTTCGTGGCCGAGCACTGAGGCGAGCTCAGATTCATTTTGTGCCAATAGCAGCAGGCCAGTGTTGACGCCAACGAACCCACCGGGCATGGCGAAGGCATTGATGCCGCTGTCGTTGATGATGAAGAATTCGAAGGGTTGGCTGGGTTCGCTGCTGTTGGCAACGAGGCGCGCGCCCAATTGATTGATGTAGTCAGTTAGCTCGGGATCATCGAGGTAGCTCTCGCTGGCTCGGATGCGCAACATACTTTGCTCGCCGATCTGGCGTTCCATCTGTGGCGAGACCATGGTTTGTGAGATGTCGCCCAAATCGGGTAGGCCATCGGCATGGCTGTGTAGGGGCAGAAGGAGTAACAGGGGGAGTAATATTTTTCTCATGGCGGATATGATAGCACCGCCCTGAATCAGTTCCCGTGAACTGGACAGTAGTGCCTCAAAGCCCCAGAATATGGGCTATTCAGCGCGAGTAACTACCATGCAATTAGTAGGGAAATACAGAATTTTGAAAGAGTTGGGAAGCGGGGCCACCAGTACGGTGTACCTCGCGCTAGACCCATTCAATCAACAGCAGGTGGCGTTGAAGGTGTTCTCTGATGTGTTGAAATTAACCACAGCGGGCAGGGCGATGCGTAAGCTGATTTTGGTTGAATCGTCGCTGGTTGGAAAACTATCTCATCCTCATATCGTCAAGATTCTGGACGCGGTGATGGAAGGGGATGTGAATTACATGGTGATCGAATACGTCGAGGGTGAGACGTTGGAGAAGTTCGGCGAGGTCGATCATCTGCTGCCCCTTGGACGTATCGCCGAGATTGTCTATAAATGTTCTAAGGCGCTGGAATACGCGCAGTTCCAAGGTGTCATCCATCGCGATATCAAGCCGGCGAATATTCTGATTCAGGGTGAGAGCGATATTAAGATTTCCGACTTCGGTGCGGCGCTGCTGGAGAATCATCAGACGACGCAGGTGACGGGCGTAGGGTCGCCTGCCTATATGTCGCCGGAGCAGATCAAAGAACAAAAGCTGTCGCATCAAACTGACATTTATTCTTTGGGTGTCACGATGTATCGCTTGCTGACAGGGCGTTTGCCTTATGAGGCCGCGAATAATTTCAGCATGATCTATCAGATCATGAATATCGATCCGGCTGTGCCGAGCACTTTCCGTCCGGAGATTCCGCCTGAGTTAGATGCCATCGTGATGCGCGCCATGTGCAAGGATGTGGCACATCGTTACCAGACATGGGATGCCTTTGCGCGCGACTTGGTGTCGTTCATCAGCTACAACGTGCCGCAGCAGGCAGAATTTTTTGATACTGAAAAGTTCGATACCTTGCGCGCTTTACCATTCTTTGCAGGTTTCAGCGATGTGGAGTTGTGGGAGGTGTTGCGCATCAGTGAATGGCGCAAGATTCATAAGGATGAGCAAATCATCAGCGAGGGCGAGCTAGGGGAAAAGTTCTATATCGTCGCGAACGGTTCGGTGCGCGTGGTGAAGCAAGGTAGGTTGATCAGCCTGCTACATAAGGGCGATTGTTTTGGTGAGATGGCACATTTTTCGGGCGAGGATGCGAGGCGTTCTACCGATGTGTTCGCCAAGACGGATGTGAAGTTGATCGAGATCGATCCGGCAGTCTTGGCGCTGGCCTCTGCAAATTGTCGCTTTCAATTCAGCGAGGCGTTCTTGGGTATGTTGGTGAAAAGATTAGCTGTTGCCAACACGCGCATCTCGCGCTTGTTGAGTGATGGCGCAGAAGGTTAGTAAATAATTTTTGGAGAGTAAGTGTAATGTCAGGTTTTAAAAATATCACGGTTGATGAGTTGCATGGGATGTTGGAGCGCGGCGCATCGTTGGTTGATGTGCGCACTGATGCGGAAGTGGCGCGAGGCTTCATTAAAGGCGCAGTGTTGCTGCCTTTACATTTGTTGCCCATGCGATTGAATGAATTGGATGCAAGCAAACCCACCGTGTTCTATTGCCAGATGGGCGGTCGCTCGGCACAAGCCGCTGCGTTTGCGGCGGCGCAAGGCCATGCCGATGTATACAACCTGCAAGGTGGTATCACCGCTTGGTATCACTCGGGTGGCGAGGTCGTCGCATGAGCGAGATGGCATTCGATGTGGAGTTGGATGTGCGCCAATTGGCGTGTCCGCTGCCTATCCTGCGAGCCAAGAAAGCACTGTCGCCGATGACGAGTGGTCAGGTATTGAAGTTGGTGGCGACAGACAAAGGCTCGCCCAAAGACTTCTTAGATTTTTGTAGCAAGACGGGAAATGAATTGCTGTCGTCAGAAGAAAAGGGCGACGAATTTATTTTCTTTATTCGCCGCCGATAAGAATTAACCCTCCCCATCCCTCCCCCATGTCAGGGAGGGCGCTTTGTAGGTCGGACTTCAGTCCGACATGTGTTGTCGGGTTGAAACCCGACCTACAAAAACTAGGAGGGGTTGGGGTTCACCCCAACTTCTTGCGCTGTGCCTGCAACTGCACCAGCGTCGCGCCGAAGTCTTCCATGCGTTTCTTCTCTTGCTCCACCACAGCAGCTGGCGCACGGGCAACGAAACTCTCATTGCCTAACTTGGCTTGTGTCTTGGTGACTTCGTTGGTCAAACGATCAATCTCTTTATCCAGACGCACACGCTCGGCAGCTACGTCGATCTCCACCTTCAGCATCAGTTTGAAATTGCCGACGATAGAAACGGGTGCGTCACCTTCTGGCAACTCAGCCACCACATTCACTTCGCTCAACTTGGCAAGGCTGCTGATGTAAGGCGCGAGTGCGTTCAGCACCGTTGCATCACCGGCGGCGATGAGCGGTACACGTGCGGCAGGCGACAGATTCATCTCGCTACGCAAGCTGCGGCATGCGGTGATGAGTTCTTGTAGCAAACCGATTTGTGCGATGGCTGCGTTGTCGATCTTGCCGTCGTCTGATTTTGGATAGGTTTGCAGCATGATGCTGCTGCCTTGTGTATTCGCCATCGGTGCGACGGATTGCCACAACTCTTCCGTGATGAACGGGATGATCGGATGCGCGAGACGCAGGATGGTCTCTAGCACACGCACCAAGGTGCGGCGGGTGGCGCGTTGTTGTGCATCGTTACCGTTGGCGATCTGCACCTTCGCCAGTTCCACGTACCAGTCGCAGTAAGTGTTCCACACCAGTTCGTACACCGCACGTGCGGCCATGTCGAAACGGTAGTCGGCGAAGTTATTCGCCATCTCCGCTTCAGTCTGTTGCAGCAAGCTGATCATCCACTTGTCGGCGGCGGAAAATTCCAGTGCCAGAGATTCGTCTTGTCCTACGTCCTTGCCTTCGCAATTCATCAGAACGAAACGGGTGGCGTTCCACAACTTGTTGCAGAAGTTGCGATAGCCTTCGCAGCGTTGCATGTCGAACTTGATGTCGCGTCCGGGTGAGGCGAGCGAGGCGAAGGTGAAACGCAACGCATCGGTGCCGAACGCGGTGATACCTTCGGGGAATTCTTTGCGCGTACGCTTCTCGATCTTCTCGGCGTCTTTCGGGTTCATCAATCCAGTGGTGCGTTTCTTCACCAGCTCTTCAATGCCGATACCGTCGATGAGGTCGATAGGGTCGAGCACGTTGCCCTTGGACTTGGACATCTTCTGGCCTTCCGCGTCGCGGATGAGGCCGTGCACGTACACGTCTTTGAACGGGATTTTGCCGGTGATGTGTTTGGTCATCATCACCATGCGCGCCACCCAGAAGAAGATGATGTCGAAGCCAGTGACCAGCACTGACGACGGCAGGTATTGCTTCACGAATTCATTCTGCGCATCGAATGGTTTGCTCATGTCCCAATCCAGTGTGGAGAAGGACCACAGCGCGGAAGAGAACCACGTGTCGAGCACGTCGTTGTCGCGGTCGAGTTGTCCGGCATAACCTGCCTTGTCGGCCAGCTTGCGCGCTTCGTCTGCGTCATGCGCAACGAACACTTCGCCGTTCACGCCATACCATGCGGGAATCTGATGACCCCACCACAGTTGGCGCGAGATGCACCAGTCTTGGATGTTGTTGAGCCACTGGTTGTAGGTGTTCACCCAGTTCTCAGGATGGAACTTGATCTCGCCGGAGCTCACACATTCCAGCGCTTGCTCGGTGATGCTCTTGCCGTTGTCGCTCGGCTTGCTCATGGCGACGAACCATTGGTCGGTGAGCATCGGTTCGATGACCACACCGGTGCGGTCGCCGCGCGGCACTTTGAGTTTGTGCTTCTCGGCCTTGTCGAATACGCCTGCTGTCTCCAGATCGGCAACGATCTGTTTGCGTGCGGCGAATCGATCCATGCCTTGATATTGCTTGGGTGCGTTCTCGTTGATCTTCGCATCCAGCGTGAGGATGGAGATCATCTCCAACTTGTGACGCTGACCGACGGCGTAGTCGTTGAAGTCATGCGCGGGCGTGACCTTGACCACGCCGGTGCCGAATTCTTTATCGACATATTCATCGGCGATGATGGGGATGGTGCGGTCGCATAACGGTAGCGTGACTTGTTTGCCGATGAGGTGTTTGTAACGCTCGTCTTCTGGATGCACCATCACGGCGACGTCGCCCATCATGGTCTCTGGGCGAGTGGTGGCGACCGTGAGGTGGCCGCTGCCATCAGCCAGCGGATAACGGATGTGATACATGAAACCGTCTTCTTCCTCTTGCACGACTTCGAGGTCGGACACTGCGGTGTGCAGTTTCGGATCCCAGTTCACCAGACGTTTGCCGCGATAGATGAGGCCTTCGTTGAACAGGCGTACGAAGGTTTCGGTGACGGTCTTGTTCAGCGCGGGGTCCATGGTGAAGCGTTCGCGCGACCAATCGGGCGAGGTGCCGAGGCGGCGCATCTGACGTGTGATGGTGTCGCCAGAGAATTTCTTCCACTCCCACACCTTTTCGATGAACTTCTCGCGTCCGAGGTCATGGCGCGATACACCTTGCGCATCGAGTTGGCGCTCGACGACGATCTGCGTGGCGATGCCTGCGTGGTCGGTGCCCGGTTGCCACAGAGTGTTGTCCCCGCGCATGCGGTGGTAACGCGTGAGCGCATCCATCAAAGTCTGGTTGAAGCCGTGGCCCATGTGCAAGGTGCCAGTGACGTTGGGCGGCGGTAGTTGGATGCAGAAGTTGTCTTGCTTGGCGGCGTCTATGCCAGCCTTGAAGTAGCCAGCGGCTTCCCACTCGGGATACCAACGTGCTTCGATGTCTTTGGGGTCGAAACTTTTTGCGAGTTCTTTTTGAGTCATGATCGTGCGATGTGTAGGGTTCAGCCGTGTGGCTTTTGAGGGGCGCGATTATACAAGACAGGCCGTAAGCCTGCGGGCGCTTCAGGTGGGGGTTTGTGATGTCTTCGTTGCTTCGAATGCATCGACGACAAGTTGTGGCAGTTCGTCCTTTAGCTCGGCAAGAGCGGCCTCGACTGCACGTTGTTGTGCGTCTGCTAGATGGCGTTGTAGCTTCTTGGCGAAGACATTCTCGATATGTGTCTCAAGGTCTTGGTGGAGCTGGATTAAAAAGGCGGTTGGGTCGTTTATAGGGAGTGCGGCAGGCGTATCAGCGGATTCGCTGTGATCGATCACTTGTGTGTGTAAGGAGTATTGCCCTGTCGCATCACCTATCTCTGTGTTCGGAATGGGATGGCTGCCGGTTGGTTCGCCGACCACATCCGTTAAGGTGGGGAAATCATCTGAATCGTTGAGTGGCTGTGTCATCGGTTTATTTTTTTCAAGTCAGTATGGTGTGGGTCGAAGCCTCGGTCGCGGTAGAACTTGAAGCGCAGTCGTCCGAGGCGTGCTTCTTCTTCGTCCTCGCCAACAATTTCGATGACGCGCTCGAAGCGGCTGAAGAAGGTGGTGCATTCGTCGTGCAAGCTGATGAGCAATTCGGAGTGAGGAAATTGTTCATCGCATGCAATCACTACTGGCATGTTCGCCGCGTCTGCTTGATGGCTATGGCAATGTGGAATAAAGGCCGTGGGCGGATAGTGCCACAACAGTTGGTCGAGTCGTTGCGCGGTTGCTTCATCTGCGACGTGTAGCAAGACGCGCTGCCCAGCCTGCATCGCTTTTTGGCTCAGTTGGCAAGCGGTGCGTAGCTTGTCTTCTGAGCCTGTGTAGAAGTCGACGCGGGTCACTTTGCCGCTGCGCGATTGATGAGGTATTGCGTGAGCAGCGGTACAGGGCGACCTGTCGAGCCTTTTTGTTTGCCCGACAACCATGCCGTACCTGCGATGTCCAAGTGCGCCCAGCGATATTCCTTGGTGAAGCGCGCCAAGAAGCATGCAGCGGTGATGGTGCCACCTGCGCGGCCGCCGATGTTTTGCATGTCGGCGAAGTTGCTGTCGAGCAAGGGTTGGTAGTCGTCCCACAGCGGCAGTTGCCATGCGCGGTCGTGTGATTGTTCGCCGGCGGCCAATAGTTCTTTCGCCAGTTTGTCTTCGTTGGCGAACAAGCCGTGTGCGACGTGTCCCAAGGCGATGACGCATGCGCCAGTCAATGTGGCGATGTCGATGACGGTGTCGGGTTCGAACTTGGCGGAGTAGGTGAGTGCGTCGCACAGGATGAGGCGACCTTCAGCGTCGGTGTTCAAGATCTCGATGGTCTGGCCGGACATGGAGGTGACGATGTCGCCCGGTTTGGTGGCGATGCCGGAAGGCATGTTTTCGCAAGTGGGGATGACGCCGACTACGTTCAGTTCCAATCCCATCTCGGCGATGGCTTGCATGGTGCCGAGCACGCTGGCTGCGCCGCACATGTCGTATTTCATCTCATCCATCTCGGCGCCGGGTTTGAGCGAGATGCCGCCAGTATCAAAGGTGATGCCTTTGCCGACCAGCACGATGGGCTTCTGTTTCTTGTCACCGCCCTTGTATTCGAGGGTGATGAGTTTTGCAGGTTGTTCGCTACCGCGTGTGACAGAGAGGAAAGAACCCATGCCCAACTTCTGCAAGTCCTTTTCTTCCAGCACGGTGGTCTTGATTTTTTTGTGTACTTTGTCCAACGCCAAAGCGTGCGCGGAGAGGTAAGTGGGGGTGCAGATGTTGCCGGGTAGGTTGCCTAGAGTCTTGGCTAATTCCATGCCGTTGGCGATGGCAGCGGTTTGCTCCAAGGTGGTCTTTAGCGCGGCGGATGGTTTCTCTAATGAGGCAAAAACGACGTGTTTGAGTGTTGCTGGTTTGGCGGGGTCGCTCTTTAAACCGTCTGCGCGGAAGCTTTGTTCAGCGGCGATGAGCACGGCTTGCTTGGTTGTCCACGTTGTATCTTTGCCGATACCTTCATCGTTTAAGAATAGTGCGGCGTCTTTGGCGGGCGTTCCATTCAATGCTTTGAAAGTGGCATTCAGAATGTCGAGTGTGGACTTGTGTGTTGATTCACTTGCTTTGCCTAAACCAACCATCAGTACGCGGTCGGCGGTGACGCCGGGGAGTTTTTGTAGCAGTAGTGTGGTTGCGGCTTTGCCGGTCATGTCGCCACGTGCGATGAGGTCGCTTAAAGCATGAGCTGCGGCCTTGTCGAGGAGTTGCGCCGCTTTAGATAGTTTGCCGCCATCGAATACGCCAACGACTACACAGCCACTCTTCAGCGAGTCCGGATTGCCTTGTTTTATGCTAAATTCCACGTGCTACTCCTTATTCTTCAGAATTGAACTTCAATGCCCGATTATCCGCAATCCCCAGACCAAAAGTCAAAGAAGCATTGCACGCGTACTGTGCGTGGCATCTTCTATTGGTCTTTGGTGAAGGAATTTGCGAGTACGGGCTTACGTATTTTCTCTATTTTGATGGGTATCGTTGTTTTTACCCAATTGATTAAGTTGCTGGGGGAGTCCGTCAGTGGTGCGTTAGCGGTGGACGGTGTGATGGTGATCTTGGGCTTTAGTGCCTTGAGCTTTATTCCGGTTTTACTTTCCATCAGTCTGTTCCTATCTGTATTGCTTACATTGACCCGTGTTTATCGCGATAGCGAGATGGTGGTGTGGTTCTCGTCAGGCGTTGGGTTGACGCGATTCATACGGCCTGTGATGGCTTATACGCTTCCTGTGGTGACCGTAATCGCTTTGCTGAGTTTGGTGCTGTCGCCGTGGATATGGTCGATGGCGGATGAGTTCAAGCGGCGTCTGAATAGTCGTGACGATGTTTCGTCCGCTGCGCCGGGCGTGTTTAGGGAATCTAAGCAGGCGGATCGCGTGTTTTTTCTGGAAGAAGTTGATGTCGAGAAGAAGCGTGTTGCCAATATCTTTGTGCAGTCTGTGCAGAATGGTAAAGATGGAACGATGGTGGCGAAAGAGGGGTATCAGGAGATTGCGGCCAACGGTGATCGATTCCTCGTGTTGTTGAATGGCTCTCGTTACGAAGGAATTCCAGGGCGGGCGGATTTTAAGATTGCGGAGTTCGAACGTTATTCCATCCGTATCGAACCGGTGGAGCTGCCGCAGGAGACGCATAATCGAAGGGCCTATTCCACGCTCTATCTCATTCAGCACCCAGATCCTTTGAACCAATCTCAGTTAGTGGAGCGTATTAGTTTGCCGCTCGGAGCGCTTATGCTGGCTTTGCTGGCGATACCGTTGAGTTACGTGAACCCGCGTGCGGGGCGCTCATTTAGCATGATCGCCGCTATTGTCATTTATATGTTTTACAACAACATGTCGACGATCGCTGTCTCTTGGGTTGCACGTGAGAAGGTTGGCATGTTGGTCGGTTTGTGGGGAATTCATCTGGTGTTGTTGGTGGGCACGATTGTGTATTTCTATCACCGTAGCTCGCCATTCTCTTGGCAAAGGTGGCGCCGATGAATCTGTTAACACGCTATTTGGCAAAAGAGATCTACCTGAGCGTGCTCATGGTGTTCGCGGCACTGCTTATGTTGTTTGAGTTGCTCGACCTCATCAATCAGATGAATGAGATGGGCGAGGGGAGCGGCTATCACATGGGTTATGTGTTGCTGTTTGTTTTGCTCACCGCCCCTAACCATATCTACGAGCTATTTCCCGTTGCAGTTTTGATCGGCACTATCTTTGCGCTGGTGCAAATGGCGGCAAATTCAGAGCTCACTGTTTATCGAGCTTCGGGGGTCTCGCTAAAGCAGTTGATCTATTCCTTGTTGCGCATCGGACTGCCTTTTATGGTGGCTTGTTTTGTGGTCGGCGAGTTTGTTGCACCACCCAGCCAACATTTGGCCAAGCAGATCAAATTAAAAGCTAAAAATGCGAATGTGAGCTTGAGCGAGTTTCGTTCGGGCGTGTGGTTGAAGGACGAAGGGAGCTTCGTTAATGTGAAGACTGTATTGCCTGATACCACTTTGATGGGGCTCAGTATTTATCAGTTTGATGAGCGGTATCACTTGCGCAGCATCACGGCGGCAGAACGTGCAACTTATCAAAATGGACAAAATTGGGAGTTGACGGGTGTTAAGCAGACGAAGTTCAGCGAGGCTGGTGCACAGGCGAATCAGTTAGACAGGATGGAATGGATGTCGGCGCTGAACCCGAATATTTTTACAGTGTTGTTGATCGAGCCTGAGCAGATGTCGGCGTGGAGCTTGTATCAATACATCCAGCATCTGGACGATAACAAGCAAAAGACGGCGCGTTACGAGATCGCTATGTGGAACAAGTTGGCTTACCCTTTTGCGGTATTGGTGATGATGTTATTGGCTTTGCCGTTCTCTTCTTATAACAAACGCGAAGGCGGCGTTAGCAGCAAGATATTCTTGGGGGTGGTGTTGGGCTTGGGGTTCCACTTTTCTAGCCGATTGTTCGCTAATTTGGGTGCGCTCAAGGATTGGTGGCCGCTGTTCAGTGCAACGGCCATGATGTGGATATTCCTTGGGCTGGCGCTGGCGATGTTGTGGCGCACTGAGCGCCGCTGACTTGGCGTTTATTTTGTAGTGCTGGCAGGATCGGCTTGTTGTTCACGCACCATCTGTTTCACCGCCTCACGTTTTTCTGCGGGGACTTTGCTAAATGCAGTGAATTTTTCGCGCGCACGCTGACGTTGTTCCGGTGTTAATTTTGCCCAAGTTGCCATCTGTTCGTGCAGGCGTTGTTGTTTCTCGGGAGTAAGTTTGGCGTACCCCTTCGTGATGGCAATGTAGTTCTCTTGTTCTTCGTTAGGAAGGTTGCTCCATGTGCTTGAAAGTGGCGCAAGGATATGTTGCTGTTCTGCGCTCAGAGATGCCCAAGAGTCTGCCTGCGCAGCAAGTGGAAGGAGTAACAGGCCGGCCATCAAGTGAGTAAAAAATCGTGACATATCAACTCCAGATTGATCCAAATCAGTCAACGTACATATTGACGGGTAGCTCATCCGTCAGGATGGCGATGTCAACATTGCTTTGAATGTGTTTTTGATTGCTTTGCCAGTAGGTAAAACCACTGATGATGGTGATGGCGAACAAGGCAGCCAAACCTAAATTTAGTGCGCTACGTTTGTTGTGTGAGTGGTGTCCAATGATGCCGTGTTCGTACAGCCAAGCAACAACAGGGGCACGTTGCGTATAGCGATTCTGCGCTTGTAAGGCATTGCGGCGAGCGCTGAGAAGTTTGTCTATTGTTTCGCTCTCAAGTTGCGTGGTTGAGCGATTTAGGTGTTGGCGAAATTCGCTGGTGTTTAATTTGATTCCCATGATAAATCGACTCCTTTCGCTTTTAGCATTTTTGTCATAGCGTGTGTTGCACGTGAGCAATGTGTTTTGACGCTGCCTTCTGAACATCCCATCGCAGCGGCGGTCTCGGCAGTATCTAATTCTTCCCAGTAACGTAATAAGAAGGCTTCTCGTTGACGGGGGGGTAAGCAACTAAGCGCTGTTTCAATGATGTCTATGATCTGGGCTTGTTGTAATGAATCATCTGGGTGCGCAGCTTGGGCTGGATTGTCGGGGTCTTCTAAGACATCTAGTGGGTCAAACTCTTCCTCTGCTTGTTGTGAGGTAAATGAGGAAAATGGGGTGAGCCAAAAGGAGCGTACTTTTTGGCGGCGAAAGTGATCCAAAATGGTGTTCTGCAGGATGCGGTGAAACAACATCGGGAACTCTTCTGATGGTCTGTCGCCATATTTTTCAGACAGTTTTAGCATCGCATCTTGCACGATATCTAATGCAATATGCGGGTCGCGTACCGCGAATGTCGCGTGTTTGTAGGCTCGACGTTCGACGCTGGCAAGAAAATCAGACAGTTGTTCTCGGGTGGACAATATTGCAGCTCCTTTGGGGCGCGCATCATAGCAAATTCCTGTTGCTACAAGGGTTTTCGCGGTTTTTTGATTTGATTGGGGTTGACCAAAACGCCGCCAGCCTTTATCTTGCGCGGTCTTTAATTCGAAGCAATTCATAGGTTTTCGCTCATGGAACTGACCGGCGCAGAAATAACCATCAAATGTTTGCAGGAAGAGGGCGTCGAGTACGTCTTTGGCTACCCTGGCGGTGCAGTGCTGTTCATCTACGACGCACTGTTTCAGCAGGATAAGGTTAAGCACGTCTTGGTGCGTCACGAACAGGCAGCTGTGCATGCGGCAGACGGCTATTCGCGCTCCACAGACAAAGTCGGCGTGGCATTAGTCACCTCCGGCCCCGGCTTGACCAATGCGGTGACGGGTATCGCCACTGCCTATATGGACTCCATCCCGATGGTGGTCATCAGCGGTCAAGTGCCGACCAGCTTCATCGGTGAAGATGCGTTCCAAGAAGTGGATGCGGTCGGTATTACACGCCCCTGCGTTAAACATAACTTCCTAGTCAAGGATGTCAAAGACCTCGCGGTTACGCTGAAAAAAGCGTTCTATCTGGCGAAGTCCGGACGCCCGGGCCCTGTGCTGGTGGATATCCCTAAGGATGTTTCAAACACTAAAACCGAGTTCCATTATCCCGAGTCTGTCAGCATCCGTTCTTACAATCCGCAAACGCATGGCGACATGGGGTTGGTTAAAGAAGCGGTTAAGCTGTTACTCGAAGCTAAACGTCCCATGGTGTATGCCGGTGGCGGTGTGGTGCTGTCTGATGCTTCCACGCAACTGACAGAGTTGGTGCGAAAGCTTGGATTCCCCGTCACCAATACGCTGATGGGTTTGGGCGGTTACCCAGCTACCGATACGCAAAATCTCGGTATGTTGGGCATGCACGGCACTTACGAAGCGAATCTTGCGATGCAGGATTGCGACGTGTTGTTGGCAGTTGGCGCACGCTTCGATGATCGCGTTGTTGGCAATGTGAAGCATTTCACTTCCGTACCACGCAAGATCATCCACGTCGACATCGATCCGGCAAGTATCTCGAAGCGCGTCAAAGTCGATGTGCCTATTGTTGGTGATGTGAAGCAAGTGTTGACCGACATGCTGGGCGTGTTGGCTGCGAGCAAACAGAAACCTGATGCGGCTAACCTGAAGACTTGGTGGCAGCAGATCGATACGTGGCGTAGCCGCAAGTCGCTGACCTACAAGAACTCCGACGAACTCATCAAGCCACAATTCGTCATCGAGAAGCTATACGAGATCACTCGTGGTGAAGCATTCATCACGTCTGACGTGGGGCAACATCAGATGTGGGCGGCTCAATATTACAAGTTTGATAAACCTCGCCAATGGATCAATTCTGGCGGCTTGGGCACGATGGGCTTTGGTTTGCCTGCTGCGATGGGGGTGCAACTCGCTCATCCAGGTGCGGCTGTGGCCTGTGTGACAGGTGAGGGCAGTATCCAGATGAACATTCAGGAGCTGTCCACCTGCAAGCAATACAACATTCCCATCAAGATCATTGCGTTGAACAATCGTTATTTGGGCATGGTGCGCCAGTGGCAAGAGTTCTTCCATGGCAATCGTTATTCGCACTCCTACATGGATGCATTGCCAGACTTTGCGAAGTTGGCCGAGGCGTATGGTCACGTGGGTATCCGTGTGGATAAACCTTCCGATGTGGAAGGCGCTTTGAAAGAAGCTTTTGCGCGCAAAGATGATCTGGTGTTCCTCGACTTCCGTACCGACTCGACAGAAAACGTCTATCCGATGGTTCCTGGCGGCAAGGGTTTGTCTGAAGTGATTTTGGCGGAGGACTTGTGATGCGTCACATCATCTCTTTATTGATGGAGAACGAAGCGGGTGCATTGTCACGCGTCGCGGGTTTGTTCTCTGCACGTGGATATAACATTGAATCGTTGACTGTCGCACCGACGGAAGATACGACCATGTCGCGCATGACCATCGTCACGCGCGGTTCGGACGAGATCATCGAACAGATCAAGAAGCAGCTCAACAAATTGGTGGATGTCGTTGCGGTGATGGATCTGACCGACGGCGATCATCTGGAGCGCGAGTTGATGCTGTTGAAGGTGAGTGCGGTGGGCGAGGCGCGTGAAGAGCTGAAGCGCATCACCGACATTTTCCGTGGTCGCATCATCGACGTATCCAGCGCCAGCTACACCATCGAGCTGACCGGCACGGGTTCCAAGCTGGACAGCTTCCTGCAAGCCATTGATCACGGTCTCATCATTGAGACTGTCCGTACCGGTTCTTCAGGTATTGGGCGTGGCGAACGTGTTTTGAAACTTTAACAACAATCTTTTAATTACTGATTTTTACGACGAGGCCAACATGAAAGTTTATTACGACAAAGACGCAGACCTTTCCCTGATCAAGGGTAAACAAGTCACCATCATCGGCTACGGCTCCCAAGGCCATGCCCACGCACAGAACCTGAAAGAGTCCGGTTGCAACGTGACGGTCGGTCTGCGCAAGAACGGTGCTTCTTGGAAGAAGGTTGAAGCAGCGGGTATCAAGGTCGCGGAAGTGGCTGATGCGGTGAAGAGCGCTGATGTTGTGATGATGTTGTTGCCTGACGAGAACATCCCTGACGTGTACAACAATGAAGTTGCGCCAAATATCAAAGCAGGCGCTGCATTGGCATTTGCTCACGGTTTCAACGTGCATTACAACCAAGTTGTGCCACGCGCTGACATTGACGTGATCATGATTGCTCCTAAAGGCCCTGGCCATACAGTGCGTTCTGAATACCTCAAAGGCGGCGGCGTACCAACACTGATCGCTGTGTACCAAGACAAGACAGGCAAAGCAAAAGACATCGCACTGTCTTACGCAGCAGCTAACGGCGGCACCAAGGGCGGCGTGATTGAGACTAACTTCCGTGAAGAAACAGAAACTGACTTGTTCGGTGAACAAGCAGTGTTGTGCGGTGGTGCGGTTGAATTGGTTAAGGCAGGCTTCGAGACATTGACCGAAGCAGGTTACGCTCCAGAGATGGCTTACTTTGAGTGCTTGCATGAACTGAAGCTGATCGTTGACCTGATGTACGAAGGCGGCATCGCCAACATGAACTACTCCATCTCTAACAATGCTGAGTACGGCGAGTATGTCACGGGTAATCGCGTGATCGCTGACCAAGCTCGTGCTGCGATGAAAGAATGTCTGGCGAACATCCAGAACGGTTCATACGCTAAACAGTTTATCTTGGAAGGCCGCACAAACTATCCAGAGATGACTGCGCGTCGTCGTCTGAATGCAGAGCATCCTATTGAAGTCGTAGGTAATCAGTTGCGCTCAATGATGCCTTGGATCGCCAAGAACAAGCTGGTCGATCAATCTAAGAACTAAGAAGCACGAAGGGGAAGGGGTTTGGGAGGAGGTTAAAATCTCCGTGCCCAAATCGCTTCCCCTTTTTTCATGTTACGCCCAAGTCACTTTCGGTGATAAAGTGCCCTCAACGACCCCAAACTTGGCAACAGTGCCCTCACTATGATTGATCTCAAACAGCGCGAAAAAATGAACCTCCGTCGGCGCAGCATTTATTTGCTGCCCAACCTGTTCACCACGGCGGCCCTGTTTGCAGGTTTCTATGCCATCGTGCAATCGATGAATGGCAAGTATGAGGTGGCTGCGGTCGCTATCTTTGTTGCAATGGTATTGGATGGTTTGGACGGGCGAGTAGCACGCATGACACACACGCAAAGTGAGTTCGGCGCGGAATATGACAGCTTGTCTGATATGGTTTCATTCGGCGTTGCGCCCTCCATCTTAATGTACGAATGGGCGTTCCGAGATCTGGGTAAATGGGGGTGGTTCGCCGCTTTCATCTATTGCGCGAGTGCAGCGCTACGTTTGGCTCGTTTCAATACCAATATCGATGTGATCGACAAACGCTACTTCCAAGGATTGCCCAGCCCAGCGGCTGCGGCTTTGGTGGCTGGCGCTGTGTGGGTGGCACTAGATTATGGCTATACAGGGCATGACTTGCGTTGGGGGGCTGCAGCACTTACCGTTTTTGCGGGTTTAAGCATGGTTAGTAACATCAAGTACTACAGCTTCAAAACCATCAACATGCGCAAGAGCGTGCCTTTCTTTAGCATCTTTTTGGTCGCACTGTTTTTTATATTTGTTGCGCAAAATCCTGCGCAAAATTTATTCTTGTTATTTCTTGGATACTGTTTATCTGGTTACGTGACGGCATTGCTTGCTTTGCGCAAGCCAACCATTCCACCTGCCAGTGAATCTTAATCACTCCCTACTGTTTTCCTAAACACCCCAAATAAACCGCTGCATCAGGAGCGGTTTTATTACGTTGCGCCTGCCAAATCATCTCGCCTAAACAATCCATCATTGCGTGTTGCGCTTCGTGTTCGGATTCATACTTCTGCGTCAATCGCTGAAATTGTTCACGGATGCCGTGTGGCTGGCCAATAGAAATTTGTTCTTCGATGGTCAGGTGCATCATCAGGTGCAGAAAAGGATTCACCACGGAACCATCCGCAGCAAAATCCTTATCTCGATTCTTTTCGGCATCGTTGAAGATGGCGTGGTATTCGGGATGTTTGTCGATCAGCTGCGCCGTCAGGTCTTCTAGCGGAGACAGCAGTTCCTTAGCGCAGCGCTTACGCCAAGATTCGAATAGGAAAAGACGCGCTTCATCGCGGGTGGGATTGAACATCACAATTCTTTCTTTTTGTATTCACACAGATCTTCAATGATGCAGTCGCCGCACTTTGGCTTGCGTGCCACACAGGTGTAACGTCCATGCAGGATGAGCCAATGGTGCGCGTCGAGTTTGAATTCATCCGGCACGAACTTCAATAGTTTCTTTTCGACTTCTTGTACGTCTTTGCCAGGTGCTAAACCAATACGATTGCTGATGCGGAAGATGTGTGTATCCACGGCGATGGTGGGTTGACCGAAGGCGGTGTTGAGGATGACGTTGGCGGTTTTGCGGCCCACGCCGGGCAGGGCTTCCAGCGCTTCGCGTGTCTGCGGCACTTGTCCGTCATGTTGCTCCAGCAGGATGCGGCACATCTGGATGATGTGTTTGCTCTTGGTTTGATACAGGCCGATGCGCTGTACGTACCCGCGCAATTCGTTCTCGCCGAGGTCGGCTATCTTTTGCGGCGTGTTGGCGACAGGGAAGAGTTCGCGCGTGGCAAGGTTCACGCTCTTGTCAGTGGCTTGCGCAGAGAGGATCACCGCGACCAGCAGTTCGAAGGAGGTCTTGTGCTCTAGTTCGGTGGTGGGGTGAGGATTGGCCGCTTGCAGGCGCAAGAAGATCTCGCGCCGTTTTGCCGCATTCATCCTTGCACAGCCTCGCCCACGGTCGGAGCAGACGCGGGTTTGTTGCGCGCCTTAGCTTCGGCGCGCAGGTTCAGCCAGTTCTTACCTGCGATGAGCAGGCCTAGGCCGATGAATGCACCGGGTGGCAGAATGGCGAGCAGGAAGCCCTTGTAGTCGGGGATAACATGCAACACCCAGCCATGCGCCATGTCGCCCAAGGCTAGATCAATACCGGAAAATAGAGTGCCTTTGCCGACGACTTCACGTATTGCTCCCAATACGCCGAGCACGGCAGTCAGGCCAAGCCCCATGGAGAATCCATCCCATGCGGAAGCCATTGCGCCATTCTTGGAGGCAAAGGCTTCCACCCGTGCCAGCACGATGCAGTTGGTGACGATAAGGGGGATGAAGATGCCGAGTACGACGTACAGGCCGTACATGTAAGCATTCATCAGGTATTGCACCACGGTGACCAACACCGCGATGATGAGGATGAATACGGGGATGCGGATCTCGTTCGGTACGTAGTTGCGGATAGGCGCGATGGATGCGCCGCTCAATGCCATCACGATGGCGGTAGCGAGTCCCAAGCTCACGCCGTTCACCACCGAGCTACTCACAGCCAACAGTGGACACAGGCCGAGCAATTGCACGATGCCTGGGTTCTGCTTCCACATACCGTTGTGGAAGATGTCGCGGAATTCTTGGAGAGTCATTTGCGTTTCTCCTTCTTCACGGGTTCATTCGCCGCGAACAATTGTTCACGATTCTCAGCGTAGTAGATAAGTGCCTTGTTCACCGCTTTCACGATGGCACGTGGGGTGATGGTTGCCCCTGCCATGTATGCAAACTGGCCGCCATCCTTCTTCACTTTCCAATCATCGTCTTTGTACACCTCGCGCGATTTGCCGTCGAACCCTTTGATCCAAGGGTCTTTCGGTAGCTCGATATAGTCGCCTAGACCGGGGGTCTCTTTGTGAGTCACCACACGTACGCCGGCTAGTTCGCCATTGGCGCGCACGGCGAGGATGAGTGCGATCTTGCCGCTGTAACCATCTGGTGCGATTGATTCCAGCACGACAGCAGACGGCTCGCCATTGAGGCGGGCGCGATAGGCGATGGTGACGTCTTCCGTACCCAGCAACGGGCTTGGTGCGACGCTCAGTTTGTCTTGGATGATGTCGTTATCGAACAGCGTCGTCGGCACGATCTGTGTGATGAGTTTCATTTTTTCAGCTTCTTCGCTCTTCACGATAGCGTCATGTGTCATGAAGTAGGTGGACGCGAGAATGGCGGTGCCGATGATGGCGAAGAAGATCAAATTAGCCGCTGTTTGCAGGGTGGAGCGGGCGATACGTTTCATTTCCCGCCCCCCTTTTTGCCGAACACCTTGGGTTGTGTGTAGGTATCGATCAATGGCACACAGATGTTCATCAGTAGTGTGGCGAAGGCCATACCGTCAGGGAAACCGCCGAAAGCGCGGATGAGGTAAGTGAGGATACCTGCGCCGACAGCGAAAATGATTTTGCCTTTGGCGGTGGTGGGAGAGGTGACGGGATCGGTGAGGATGAAGAACGCGCCGATCATCGCCGCGCCAGAGAACCAATGGAACAGCGGTGTGACGTAATGTTGCGGATCAACGAGATGAAATATCCCTGAGGTGGCGAACAGTGCGGCTAGGTAAGCCACAGGCAGATGCCAAGTGATGATGCGAGTGAAAAGCAGGTAGAGGCCGCCGATGGCGAAGCCGATAGCGACCATCTCACTGCCTTTGCCGGCTAGACGGCCATAGATGGGCATGTCGCGAATGTCATTCACGGATAGACCAAGATGCAGTTGCGTCTTCATCGTGTCCAGCGCGGTGGCCATGGTGATGGCATCCAGCGTCAAATTATTGGGGAGTACACCATTAAAAATGTAGTTCAGTTGGTCGATGAAGGTCAGCTCTACGCCGCTCAACGCGTGAGGAGTCAGCCAGTGTGTCATGTGCACGGGGAAAGAGATGATGAGCACCGCATAGCCTATCATCGCTGGATTGAACGGGTTGCTACCGAGACCGCCATACAGATGTTTGGAGACAGCAATGGCGAATGCTGTACCTACGACTACCATCCACCACGGAGCAAGCGGCGGAATGGATAACGCCAACAGCCAAGCGGTGAGTAGCGCGGTGTTGTCAGAGATGAAAGGTTTGATAGGGCGGTTGCGCAGTTTGAGCATCGCCGCTTCGGTGGCCAGTGCGGTAATGGACGCGAGCGTGATGGAGACCAAGATCGCAGGGCCGAAATACCACACGTACAGTGCGATGCCGGGGATGAGCGCGAGCAGTACGCGTAGCATGATTTGGCTGACGCTGCTGGGTTGTGCGATGAAAGGTGAACTCAACATGCTTCTATATTCCTCGATTACTGTTTGTGCGGCTCATCGTCTGCACCCGCGTCGGTCGCCATCTCTCGTATCTTGGCGCGGCGCGCTTCGATGGCGGCGATCTCTGCCGATTGCTCGGGTGTGAGAGCCTCAGTGTTTTGCGGATGCGCAACGGCAGCTTGAGTTTGGGCGCGCGCTATCGCTTCTTCGATGAGTTTCTGCTGTGCATCATTCTGCGTAGCAACAGGCGCGGCAGCGGCAGCTTGAGCCGCCTTGGCCGCCGCCTCGCGTTCCTTCTGCGCTAATTTTTCAGCCTTCTCTTGCTTGTCGCGCTCGATGCGCAGTTGGCGATATTCGTGGCGTTCGCGCGCAAGGTCCGCAGCTTTTTTGTCGCGTTCGCGTTCGTGTATCTCGCTCTTGGCGTAGCGGTAGTACTGCACTAGCGGGATATTGCTGGGGCAGACATAGGCACACGCACCGCACTCGATGCAGTCGAATAGGTGGAACTCTTGCGTCTTGCCGAAGTTGTTGGATTTGGCGAACCAGTACAGATCTTGTGGTTGCAATTCGGCAGGGCACACATCGGCGCAACGCGTGCAGCGGATGCACGGCAAGGCGGGGGCTTGCGGCGGGAAAAGTTTGGGCGAGGACTCGATGATGCAGTTGGTCGCTTTGGTGATACCTACTGTACCCGCCGGCAGATCCACCCCCATCATCGGCCCGCCCATGATGTGGCGATCCGTGTCCGGTTTGCTGCCTGCCAGTGCGACCAGTTCATCAAGTGGGGTGCCGATCAGCACATCGAAGTTTTGTGCATCTGTCACATTGCCGGTGACGGTGACGATGCGTGACAGCAAGGGTTCACCGTGAGCCAGTGCGCGCCATACGCAGTAGGCGGTGGCGACGTTGAAGCATTGCACGCCCATCTCGGTGGAGCGTACTCCTGCTGCGACTTCGATACCGGTGAGGATGCGGATGAGTTGCTTCGCGCCGCCGCTCGGATACATGGTGGGGATGGACAACACTTCCATTTTGTCGTGCTTGTCTTGTTCTACAGCGAACTGCATCGCAGCGACGGCCTCTGGCTTGTTGTCCTCAATGCCGATGAGCACTTCTTCGGCATGTAGCAGTTCGCGCAATATCTCGGCACCATGCAGGATGTCGGCGGCACGTTCGCGCATCAGCAGGTCGTCGCAGGTGATGTAGGGTTCGCACTCTGCGCCATTGATGACGAGCGTCTTGATCTGGTGATGGTGTGCGTCGGTTTTCTGGTCGCTGGGGAACACCGCGCCGCCTAAGCCGACTACCCCTGCATTGCGCAACTGTTTGCGCAATTCGGAATGTGGTGTGTTCTTGAGATCCATTCCCGCATGCGTTATCCATTCGTCCTTGCCATCGGGGATGATGGTGACGCATAGATCCGGCAATCCAGAATGATGTGCAACCAGTTGCATGTCGATAGCGGTCACTGTGCCAGAAGTGGAGGCATGCACTGCGCTCGACAGTTTGCCTTCTGGACGGCCTATCTGTTGACCTTTGAGTACACGCTCACCTACTTGCACGATAGGTACAGCGCGGTTGCCGACGTGCTGGCTCAAAGGGATGACTAGTTTCGATGGTAGTGGCGCTTGTGCGATGGGCGAACGAGTTGACTCATCTTTATGAGTCGGGGGATGTACGCCGCCGTGGAACGAGAAGAGCTTCCTCATGCGGCCGCCTTGATGGGGATGATCACAGGATGGCGCCACTTCCAATTGGTAATGTTTTCGCCGATAGCTTGCATAGTGATGCAATCGACGGGGCAGGGAGGCAGGCACAGTTCGCAGCCTGTGCATTCGGAAGCAATGATGGTGTGCATCTGCTTGGCGGCACCTACGATGGCATCGACGGGGCAGGCTTGGATGCACAGTGTGCAGCCGATGCAGGTTTGTTCATCGATGAACGCGACGGCTTTACCTTTAGGGGCAGCCCCTTCTCCGAAAGGTTGGAACTCGACACCGAGTAAATCAGCTAGTTTCTGAATGCCTTCTTCGCCGCCTGGGGGGCATTTGTTGATGCTTGTTTCACCTTTGGCGATGGCTTCGGCGTAGGGTTTGCAACCGGGGTAGCCGCACTGGCCGCACTGTGTCTGCGGTAATACGGCATCGATCTTCTCGACCAGCGGATTGCCTTCAACTTTGAATTTGATGGAGGAATAGCCCAATACTGCGCCGAGCAGCAAAGAGATGCCGATCATCACCCACAACGCAGAGATCATTTCACCAGACCCGAGAACCCCATGAACGATAGACTCATCAATCCAGCGGTGACCATGGCGATGGCTGTGCCTTTGAAGATGCTGGGGATATCAGCTCCTTCTAAGCGTTCACGGATGCCAGCAAACAGCACCATCACCAGCGTGAAGCCGACTGCACCACCGAAGCCGAACAGCAAGGACTGCATAAAGTCATGTTTGGCTTGGACGTTGAGTAAGGGAATGCCCAACACCGCACAGTTGGTCGTGATCAGTGGCAGATAGATGCCCAGTGTCTGGTACATGTCGGGGCTGGTCTTTTTGATCGCCATCTCGGTGAACTGCACGATACCTGCGATGACCACGATGAATGACAGGGTGGTCAGGTAGGCGAGTTCGGGGCCCAGCAGGTAATGCTGGATGAGATAACTTGCGCCTGAGCCCAATGTCAGCACGAACGTAGTGGCCGCGCCCATGCCGATAGCGGCCTCCAACTTCTTGGAAACCCCCATGAAAGGACACAGGCCAAGAATCTTGACCATGACGATGTTGTTTACGAAAACCGTGCCAACGAGAATCAATAGGTATTCAGACATTCAAAAACTTGCCGATAGAGACTGAAATAGGCGCGGATTATGCGCCCGATTGAAGCTTGCTTCAACCAAGAAGGCATTATAAGGATATAACCTGAGGTGTTTATCTGGGGTGCAGAAATAGGTTTAGAATCAGTTCGCTCAAGGGGAAATCGGTGACATCTAACCAGAAAAATATATTGGCCAAACTCAAGCTCAGTGGTCGCCTGCCCACGCCCAAAGGAGTGGCGTTAGAGGTCATCAACCTGACACAACGGGAGAATGCCTCGAATCAAGATATCGTGCGCCTCATCAGTGCCGATCCTGCCCTGAGTATGCGTGTCATCAAAGCAGCCAATGTCTTGCTCTCTAGTTCTTCGCGTCCCATCGTCACCATCTCAGATGCTGTTACCGTCTTGGGTGTTCGTGCTTTGCGGCAGCTTGTGCTGGGGATCGCGCTCATCGTCGATTATCAACATGGCCCTTGCAAACAGTTTAACTATTTACATTTCTGGGCGCATTCGCTGTTGACCGGTATCTATGTGCGACATCTTGCGGCGCTTTCGCGCCTAGCTGCCGCAGAAGAGGTGTTCGTTATCGGTTTATTGGGCGGGATAGGGCAATTGGCGATGGCGACCGTGTATCCCGCCGAGTTTGGCAACATGCTCTCTGACTCTGAGCTCCAACCCTTGGATGAGTTATACCGCAAAGAACGAGAACAGTTTGGCTTCGAACAGGCCGAACTGAGTGCGGCTATCTTGGCGGATATGAATTTCCCCACCATCTTCCAGACTTTGATTCATGACTATCCACAGCCAGAAGTTAGCCGCGTTGTAGAAGGGTCGCGCGAATGGAAGTTGATGAACATGTTGCATTTGGCGTCGTTGATGGCAGAGGTGAGTCTGGGCACGCCTGCGGTGCGCAATAAATTGGCCAGAAAGTTAAGGTCGGATGCGGCATTGGCTGCGCTCGAAGAGGAAACATTGGTGAAAGTGGCGGACGAGTGCGCGCGTGAATGGATGGAGTGGTCGACATTGTTGAACATGGGCGCGCGCCATCTACATTCGTTCGCGGAGCTGTTTGATTATGTGGATAACGAGCCAGAAGAGATCGTCATGCCTCAAGGGGATTATTCGTCCCATGATTACAAGATGCGCGTGCTGGTTGTTGAAGATGATCGCGCCATGCGCACGTTGATGGAAAAGATGTTGCTTGCCGCCGGACATCAGGTGGTCATCGCCTCCAATGGGGTGGAGGCGCTAAGATTGATCGAAAAAGAACGTCCTCAACTCATTGTGACGGATTGGATCATGCCGCAGATGGATGGCCTCTCGCTCTGTCGAGAGCTGCGTAGCAAGCCTGAAAATCGCAGCATCTATGTGATCATCGTGACGTCGGAAGAGTCGGCTGATAAGTTGGTTGAAGCATTTGAGGTAGGGGCAGATGATTATCTGCACAAACCGCTCACCCCCAAGATATTCTTTGCACGATTGAGAGCCGCGCAACGTGTGGTTGAGTTGCAAGAAGAGATCGCGTTTGATCGCGAGCAGTTGCTGCGTTTTTCGTCTGAGCTATCAGCCGCAAATGAACGATTGCAAGCGCAAGCATTGTCGGATGCGCTGACAGGTTTGCCTAATCGCCGTTTCGCTATGGAACGTCTGGAGCAGGAGTGGGCGCTGACCAAGCGGGGAGATAGGACACTGTCCTGTTTGATGGTTGACGTTGATCATTTCAAATCCATCAATGATCAATACGGGCATCAAGTGGGGGATGAAGCCTTGAAACTGGTGGCGGATACCTTGCGGCGCGCAGCGCGCACTCAAGATGTCGTATGTCGCTATGGAGGGGAAGAGTTCTTGGTGATTTGCCCAGACACGGATGCGCAAGCCGCCGTGCAATGCGCGGAACGTTTACGTACGCATGTCGCCGCTCAAGGTTTGCGTTTGCAGAATGGTGGAGAGCATAAGATGACGGTGAGTGTCGGCGTGGCTGAGAAGAGCCAATCTAGCGATACGCTGGAAGCCTTGTTGATTCGTGCCGACAACAACCTGTATGCGGCCAAGGATGCCGGCCGCAACAGAACCGTTGTGACTTCTTAGTTTTTACTTCCTAGTCTGATCGACTCTGCGGCCTCGGTTATCAGCGATTGGCCGCGATAGATCAACCCGCTGTATATCTGTATCAAGGATGCGCCTGCTTGCATCTTTTCTGCAGCGTCCGCTCCGCTGATGATGCCGCCTACGCCAATGATGGGGAGTGCGCCACCGAGTTCGGTGGACAATGCGCGAATCACTGCGGTCGATTTTTCTTTCACTGGTGCACCACTCAATCCACCTGTCTCATTGCCGTGAACGAGCCCTTCCACGCCTTCGCGTGACAAGGTGGTGTTGGTGGCGATCACGCCGTCGATACGATGTTTGATGAGTAGCGAGGCGATCTGTTTGATCTGTTCTGCATCTAGGTCGGGAGCGATCTTTAATGCCAGGGGTACATACTTGCCATGTTGTTGCGCTAACTTCTCTTGTTCTGATTTGAGTTGTGTGAGTAAGGCATCCAGCTCGTCCCCCCCCTGCAATTGACGCAGGTTCTTGGTGTTGGGCGAAGAGATGTTCACTGTCACATAGCTGGCGTGTGTATACACCTTACGCAAGCAGATGAGATAGTCATCCGCTGCTTTTTCGATGGGGGTGTCGGCATTTTTGCCGATGTTGATACCCAAGACGCCTTTGAAGTTTGCCCGTTCAACGTTCGCTATTAGCGTATCTACGCCGTGATTGTTGAAACCCATGCGGTTGATGATGGCCTTAGCATCGGGCAGACGAAACAAGCGTGGGCGCGGGTTGCCTAGTTGTGGGCGCGGCGTGATGGTGCCGATTTCGATGAAGCCAAAGCCGAGCGCGGCAAGGCCGTTGATGCAGTCACCATTCTTGTCCAAACCTGCGGCCAGTCCTACAGGATTGGGGAATTCGATACCCATTACTTGTCTTGGATCAGATTTTGGCTGGGGTATTAAACGTGTCAGCCCCAAGCAATGTGCGGTATTGAGTGAGGTGAGCGTGGCGTCGTGTGCAGTCTCTGGATCAAGTGTGAAGAGCGCTGGGCGGAGTAGGGAATAAGGATTCATTATTTGACGACGACAGGAATTGGAAAAGGTTTTTTCTTGGAGGGTTGTGTTTTGCCGCGCCAAAATTCTGCGACGACATCGCCGAGTTGCAAGATGAGCAATCCGTACAGCGCGTATCCAAGTTGAGCCAAAGCAAGATTGGGGAGTTGGATGATGAGTGTCCCGCCAGCGATTGTGTAAGCTATCGCGGTGAGATTCGCCACGAGAATGCCAGCCAGTGCAGCTGTGACGATTCGACTCCAATCGCCAGTGTGAATGCCAGCGAAGATGGTGCTCTCGTGCCATAGAAGTTGCAGGGTGACGATCAACAATAGCGGAGCAATCCAAAATAAGGCAAATAACATGTTTGGCCACGCGACCCCGCCGAGCAAACCGATCAAGGCGATGGGCGTCAGCAGGTAGATCAATGTGTCATTTTTTGGGGCGCTAATCGTAAAGTTGCGTGTCAGACGTTTAAGTAATCCGCCGAAAGACCCAAGCAATGCGCGGGTGATATAGATTGCGGGGGCGAGGAGCAAAAATAGTGATGATTGGATCGCTGCATTAGCGATGCCCAGCATCTCTTCGGTGAACCAGCTGGCTACAAAACTGTTGAGATAGATTAAGGTCCAATTTAGACCCAGTCCGATCAGTGCAACACCAAGATAAAAATTGCGCTGCAATTTAAAAGTGTTGTTGCCGCTACGTCGTGTGAGCCAAAAATTAATGGCAACTGTGTAAATCAACAACATGAGGGATGTTAAGGCGAGTGGTGTCAATTCTTCGCGAGTTGCGTCAAGCATCGCTAGTTCAAGCGGTTGTCCCCCGCTCACCAACATGCCAACCATGGGGATGGTAAAAAGTATGACAAAAAACAGTGTTAATCGAGTTTTCATTTTTGTTTTAATTCTGTTGGGTTGATGAGTTGCCAGTGATTATCTCGCAAGCCTTGCAAAGGTTGAAATTTTGCTTTGTAGGCCATCTTGCGGGAGTCCTCTATCCAGTAGCCTAAGTATAGATACGGTAGATTCAGTTTGCGACAAAGTTCGACTTGCCACAACACATTGAATGTTCCAAAGCTGGTGTGAGGAATGCGGGTCTCATAAAACGTATAGACCGCAGATAGTCCATCTTCCAATACGTCGATAACGCTGACCATGCGCAATTCGTCGCCTTGGCGAAATTCAACTAGCAGGCTGTCTACATGACTTTGTAGTAAAAAACTTCGGTATTGCTCTGGATCGCTGTCATTCATGCTGCCATCCGCGTGGCGATCTTTTTGGTACTGCAGATAAAGATCGAAATATTCTGGCTTATCCTGCAAGGGGTGCAATTGTATGGACAGGTCGCGGTGCTGGTTCCAGCTACGACGCTGCGAACGACTGGGTTCAAATTCGGAAACGACCAATCGAGCGGGGGTGCATTGCTGGCATGCCTCGCAATGCGGGCGATAGGTAAAGGTCCCGCTACGACGAAAGCCGCGTTGCACCAACTCTGAGTAGACCGGTGCGGTGATGAGATGTGCTGGGGTTGCAACTTGTGAACGTGCTTCTTGGTTTGAGAGGTAGCTGCACGGATAGGGCGCAGTCAAATAGAGTTGGATGGCAGAGAGTGGGATGTCGGTGAGCAGGCTCATTCGAAGAGATCTCCATCGAATTCAAAGTTTGAAATGGGTTCGCAGTCTATCAAGTCATTTAGGTAAGTGAGAAACGTTGCGCGTGGGATCTCGCGTGCTCCTAATGAGGCTAAATGAGTAGTGTGCATCTGGCAGTCGATCAGGCCAAAATTCCAACGCTCAAGTTGTTTGGCCAAATGTGCGAAAGCAATCTTGGAGCCATCTGCCTGCCGACTAAACATGGATTCTCCGAAGAATATCTTGCCGATCGCGACGCCATAAAGGCCGCCAATCAACTCACCTTGGGAAGACCAAACCTCGACGGAGTGAGCCAATCCTCTGCGATGCAATTCGCAATAGGCTTCGATCATGATTGTGGTGATCCACGTGCCTTCTTGCCCTTTGCGTGGTGCAGCACAGGCCTGCATTACCTGTTTGAATGCGGAGTCGGTGCGCACTTCATAATGCTTTTTCTTTAAAGTTTTTCTGAATGAGGTCGATAGGTGAATTTCGGATGGAAACAAAACCATTCGAGGATCGGGGCTCCACCACAAAATAGGATCGTCGGCTCCGAACCAAGGAAAAATGCCATGCCGATAAGCTTCAATTAAGCGAGACGGCGACAAGTCTCCTCCTGCTGCGACCAAGCCATTAGGGCTCAATAATGCTCGGTTTGCTGGCGGCAAAGGCATGTTAGGTTGCAATATCGGAATCATGACCATTTATATTGAGTTGTGGATAGCGAGAGTATAGGGGCGTTAGCGTACCAACCTCGCAGGGGTGATGGAAGTAATGTGCCGAAAATGCCGATAAGTTACAATCTGTTTTGAAAAAGGTTGGCTGACGGTTGGCTGATGGTGTGTGCGACACTTGATCTATGAATCTTGGAGGTGAATTTGGTAATGCGATTGTTTGGGAAGAAGTCAGATCATCCTCTGGCAGATATCAAATCTGCGCAGATGCTTTTGGACGACCTTCCCAAGGCTGATGCGATCAAATCATTACAAGAGTTGGCAGATATCTTGGAGTCTGTGCGCGAATTGGCCGGTGATTTTCGGTTGGATCACCAGTGGGCATTGTTACGCATGTTCGACCAAGCTGCGCAAGGTCATGTGCGCAAACTACTCAGTGAATTTTTCACGTTGCAGCCCCTGTCTAAATTTCAAGAGAATCGTTTAAGAACACTGCTGGACAACTTCTATTCTCAAAGTGAGCAGTGTCATTTCGATGTATTAACTCGATATCGGAATGGGGAAAAGGGCGGGGCTACGCTCAAGCCGGATCTGGCGCTCTTATGCGCACGAGGAATATCGCTCGTTAAAGGCCGCCTCAAATTGGCGGCATCGAGACATTCATTGGTTGACCCTGCTTTGTGGAAACATCTAGCTGGATACTATGGTTATGCCGAGTCACAAGGCTTTGAACAGTATCCCATGGCAATGTATACCGGATTGAATACAACGGTTACACAAGAGTTCTCAGTGTTGCTGGCATGGTATGGCTCGACAGCAGGCACGTTGAACTCGGCACAATGCCACATTGCTGAATGTATCTATTCTTATCTGGGCAAGGGGCTCAAGATTGGACAGTCATACAATGGGTTTGGCCTATATGTGTTTGACATGGTGCAACCTACGCCACCGATGCGAGCAACCGTTGATGCCACGATTCATCCGTCATTGCGATTCATTGAAGCAGAAGGTGCGCGTTTAGCGCTGGAAGGCTTGGTGCGCACGCTTGATAAGGGGATATTTTCAGATGGCCTCAATTTTTTTGGTGCTAAATATGAGGCTGAATTGGTTGCGGATGTTGCTCGGAAACTTTTGCAAAGTATCACGCTTCCTGCACCTAAAAGGCGGAATCAGCGCCGTAAGATCAATGTGAATCTTAAAGTGGCCAATGGTTTTTCTCGGATGTTAGAACAGACTGAAGTTGGTTTGAACTTTAACGCGGAGTCCTGCGAAACATGGGATGTCGAAGATGTGAGTGCAACTGGATTCAGAAGTGTAGTTCCTCTCTCTCGTGTCGATGACATCAAGATTGGCTCATTACTGGGGAGTCGCGCGGAAAGTGTCTCTCATTGGGGGGCCGGTGTTGTACGTCGTTTGAGCTTCGACGCAGACAATAATTTGCATGTTGGCGTGGAGGTATTGAGCACTTGGTTTATTGGCGTGAGTTTGTACGACAAAACTAAAGTGGGGGCAGACGCTTCTATGTGGGGACTCTATTTGAACAGGCCCAATGACAATAGTGGTGAGGCGTGGTTGCTGATGAAGTCAGAGACATTCACCGTGGGGCGCAGTTTGGTGATGAACTTGGACGGTAAGGAATATTTGTTGCTGCCGATTGCTTTGAGCGAGCGTGGCGATGACTATGATCTTGCGCGTTACCGCATGATGCAGCAAGAAATAGGGCAGGAAGAATAAACCATTATTTTGCCATCCGTTCTTTCAGCCAACGTTCTATATCTGCTACCTCCTCCATGCATACCGTATGTTGCATCGGATATACGTGCCACTCAGGGGGGTAGCCGATCTGTTCTAGTTTTGTCGCAGAAGTTTTTCCTAGCTCGAAAGGTACGATTGGGTCGCTGAGTCCGTGTGCCATGAATATGGGCATCGAAAGGTTGTGTGCATTGGCTTCTGCTTCGACGCGCTCAGCCAGAGGGAGATAGGCTGAAAGCGCCACAATGCCACCTAGCTGTTTCATTGTTCGCAGACCACAGTGCAGCGCCATTGCCCCTCCCTGCGAAAATCCAACCAGAAAAATATGCTTTTCAGGAATGCCTTTGCTGACCTCATGTTGAATCAATTGTTCGATGAGTACTTGTGATGCGTGAATGCCTTCAGCATCTTGTGCGCTGTCTATCGCGGCATTGCGAATGTCATACCAAGCCGGCATGACAAAACCACCATTGATCGTGACAGGCCGTTTGGGTGCGTTGGGGAAGAGATAGCGCACCTCCTGCGCAAGGTGTATCTCATCAACGATAGGCACAAAATCCTCACCGTTTGCCCCTAGGCCATGCAGCCAAATCAAGCTGTACTGTGGATTTTTTCCTGTTTCCAGAACGATATGTGAGAGCAAATTGCTCATGGTTGAGGAATCAACTCGCGCAACAGTTGGAATATCTCTCGGTAACTTTTGAGTGGTTTCATCAACTCTTTTTCTTTTTTTGCATTGCGAATGAGCGCGCGCAATTGTTGTGAGTCCGCTGCTGGGTAGGCAGCCATGAATTCGGTTAGTGCTTCATCCTCTTCCATTAGGCGATCGCGCCAGCGTTCAACCAAATGAAGCCAAGCGGTATGCTGGCGAGAGTTGCCGTTCCATGTGTCCATTTTGGCCAAGATGGGGGCGGTGTCGATATCGCGCATCAAGCGACCGATGTAGAGCATTTGCCGTTTAAGTGCGCCAAATTTGGAGATGCGCTTGTATTCAAGGCAGGCTTCAAAAATGTTTTCAGGCAGGTCAAGCTGACGCAACTTTTCTTTCGGTAAGTTTGCGATGATCTCGCCCAAGTCTTGTAACTCGTGCATCTGTTTTTTGATCTTGGTCTTGCTGGGGGGGAGTTCTTCTTCGTTGTCTTGTTGTTGCGGCTGAGGTCTCATCATCTACTCTGGAATAACTAAAGATATTGTTATGATAGCGCCCCTGTCGCATTTGCCCGACTGAAATTTTTATGACGACCTCCCAAAATACCCCTCCAACCCATAACGACACTTTGCATCAAATCGCCTCTGATATGGTGGCCTACGCACGTAAACGAGGCGCTACAGCCAGTGCTGCGGAAGTTTCTGAAGCGATAGGGCAAGGCGTCAGTGTGCGTCAGGGGGAGATCGAGACAATTGAGTACACCCGTGATAAGGGGCTTGGTGTAACCGTTTACTTGGGGAATAAGCGCGGCAATGCCAGTACTTCTGATTTTTCGGAACAAGCAGTGCGAGATACGGTCGATGCGGCACTCAACATTGCACGATTTACTGCGGAGGATGATTGTGCGGGTTTGCCGGAACAGTCGATGTTGGCAACCGAATTCAGCGATTTAGACCTTTATCATCCGTGGAAGATAAACGTAGAGCAGGCTGTGGACTTGGCTCGCGAGTGTGAGCAAGCTGCGTTGGATACAGATAGAAGAATTTCTAATTCTGAAGGGGCGTCGGTCAACGTACATGAGGCAAATTTCGTTCATGCTAATAGCTTAGGCTTTATTGGTGGTTTTCCAACGTCGCGCCATAGCATGAGCTGTTCAGTTATTGCAGGCAAAGGCGAGCATATGCAGCGGGACTACTGGTACAGCGTTGCCCGCAATGCACACGATATTCTGCGTGTTGATGAGATCGGTCGTATTGCGGCCGAGCGGACAGTGAGGCGTTTGAAAGCTCGAAAATTACCTACGATGCAATGCCCAGTCTTATTTGAAGCGCCGGTCGCTGCTAGTTTATTTGGCCATTTTGTGCAGGCTGTGAGTGGCGGAAGCTTGTATCGTAAATCTTCGTTTTTGCTTGACCGGATGGATCAGGCAGTATTTTCTGATGTTGTACATGTCGATGACGTTCCCGATATTGCGCGCGGTTTGTCGAGCAGCTCATTTGACGATGAGGGTGTGCGCACGCGTCGCCGTACAATTGTTGATGAAGGGATGTTGCGCGGGTACTTCTTGAGCAGTTATAGCGCACGAAAGTTGGGGATGCAGACCACCGGTAACGCAGGCGGGACGCACAACCTGATCGTCCGTTCCGGCACAGACGATTTTTCTGGGCTGTTACGCAAAATGCAACGTGGATTACTTGTCACCGAGTTGTTGGGGCACGGCGTTAATCCTGTTACAGGTGATTATTCGCGTGGTGCAGCTGGGTTCTGGGTGGACGGTGGTGAGATACAATATGCTGTCGAAGAGATTACGATTGCAGGAAATTTGAAAGATATCTATAAGAGCATCGTTGCCGTCGGAAGGGATGTATTGGTGCAAGGTTCGCGCCAATGTGGTTCGGTCCTGGTGGAGCAGATGTCTGTTGCAGGGAGTTAATTGGAGGGGATCATGAGAGTCATATTTTTATCTTTTTTGATGTTGTTTGTTCAGGCTGGATATGCGCTTGAAACGCCATCTGATGCGCCTGATTTTGTTTATGAAGTTAAACCGGGTGACACGCTGAGCAAGCTTTCCCATGATTTGTTGGCTGAGACTGCGCGTTGGAAAGATGTTGCGGCCTATAACAAATTGAAAGATCCGCATCGTATTACCCCCAAACAAGTGTTGCGCATCAAGCAGCCTTGGATGAAGACGCCTACTGTTTCAGCACTGCCGCTTAGTGTGTTGAAAGTTGAGGGTGTTTCGGGTGCGGCGACAGTGGATGGCCGAGCACTCAAGCTGGGTGATGAGGTGCCTGTGGGGGCGAAGCTTGCAACGCCTGCTGAGGCAGCATTGAGTTTGCGCTTGCCTGACGGATCGTTAGTTAACCTGATGGAAAACTCCCAGTTGGAAGTTGAGAAGCTTGATGTGCAAGCGGGCGAGCGGTTTTCGTCTCTTTTTAGATTGGTTACAGGGCAGATCGAAGCCTTTAAACGGAAGTACCCAGAGGGGCAGGCCAACATGAGTGTGCGCGCTAAAACCGCGACCATCGGTGTGCGAGGCACCCGCTTCCGTATGCGCCAAGACGATCAAAATACTTATGCGGAAATTGAGGAGGGATTGGTCGGTTTAGATGCAGTCAACAGGCCAACTGTGTTGGTATTGGCTGGGGGGTATGGTGCAGTGTCCGATGGCGTGAGAGCGGTAGAGGCTATCCCTTTGTTGCCCGCGCCGACCTTTCCTAAGTTGCCTAGTGTATTCGACATGCCTTTCGTCGAATGGACGATGCCGGAGTTGTCTGGATCAATTGGTTTTATCGGCGAATTAGCGCGCAACGAAACGTTTTCAAATCGTTTGGTAACTGTGCGTGGCGATGGACGAAAAATCCGTTTGAATGAATTGCCGAACGGGGAATATTGGATGAGGCTGCGTGCGGTAGATAAAAACGGCTTGCAAGGAACAGAGGCGAAGGTTGCCTTCAAGGTGAACGCACCTGTGCGTAAATTCCCGATGACCAAAACATATATCTCTGGCGAGACTTTGCAGTTGCGTTGGGTTGGTCGTAAAGAGAGTGCCAGTTATCAGGTGCAAGTCGCCGATAATTTGCAATTCCAACGTAACCTTCTAGATGTCAATACAGATCGCAACGTCATTGAAATTCCTAGGCCTAAGTCGGGGCGCTACTTTATGCGCGTACGTCAGATGTATGGCCCTGGACAATCGGTAGAATGGGACGTGCCGAGCATGTTTGAAGCGCCGCGCTAATGTGAGTGGGGTGTGACGAAATTGTCGCAGGAAGAGGCCGCCATTTTGGCGGCTTTTTCTTGGCTCTTTCTTCTCGGTGGCGGGGTGGGTTGACGTGATAAAATGCGCGCCTTTCTTTGTTCACCTTTAAATTTGGAAGGCCTTCACCATTATGTTCTCGCGTAAAAATACCCTTGCTGTTGTTGATCCTGAATTGTGGAGCGCAATTCAACAAGAAACTGTTCGCCAAGAAGATCATATCGAGTTGATCGCGTCTGAAAACTACACCAGCCCTGCCGTGATGGAGGCGCAAGGTAGCCAGCTCACCAATAAATATGCTGAAGGTTATCCTGCCAAGCGTTACTACGGTGGTTGCGAGTATGTGGACATTGCTGAACAACTGGCTATCGACCGCGCTAAGGCATTGTTCGGTGCCGAATACGCCAACGTGCAACCGCACTCGGGTTCACAGGCCAACCAAGGTGTGTATGTGTCGGTATTGAAACCCGGCGACACTATTCTGGGTATGAGCTTGGCGCATGGTGGTCACTTGACCCACGGTGCGACGGTGAACATCAGCGGCAAGTTGTACAACGCCATCCAGTACGGTCTCAACGACAAAGAAGAGATCGACTATGACCAAGTGCAAGCTTTGGCGACCGAACACAAACCCAAGATGATCGTGGCTGGGGCTTCTGCTTACGCGCTGGTCATTGACTGGAAGCGCTTCCGTGCCATCGCTGACAGCGTTGGCGCTTATCTGTTCGTGGACATGGCGCACTACGCGGGGCTGATCGCTGCAGGTTACTACCCAAGCCCAGTCGGCATCGCTGACTTCGTGACCACCACCACTCACAAGACATTGCGTGGTCCTCGCGGTGGTTTGATCCTGGCTAAAGCGGAACACGAAAAAGCCTTGAACTCTGCCATCTTCCCACAACTGCAAGGTGGTCCGTTGATGCACGTCATCGCGGCCAAGGCTGTGGCATTCAAAGAAGCGGCGAGCAGCGAATTCAAGGCATACCAAAAACAAGTCATCGACAACGCACGCGTGATGGCAAAGGTATTGACCGAGCGCGGCGTACGTATCGTGTCTGGCCGTACCGACAGTCACGTGTTCCTCGTCGATCTGCGCGCCAAGAAGCTGACTGGTAAAGACGCTGAAGCCGCTTTGGGCAAAGCACATATCACCGTGAATAAGAACGCTATCCCTAACGATCCAGAAAAGCCATTCGTCACCTCCGGCATTCGTATTGGTTCACCAGCGATGACGACACGCGGCTTCAAAGAGTTGGAAGCTGAGAAATTGGCTCACCTCATCGCCGACGTGTTGGACGCGCCGACTGATGAAGTAGTGATCGCGCGTGTGGTCGGTGAAGTGAAGAAGCTGACGACGCAGTTCCCAGTGTACGGAGCTTAATAGGATACGGGAGCCGGAGATCGGGATTCAGTGAGCGCAGCAACTTACCTGAATCCCGAACCTAGTTCCTGATTCCTCGAATCTATGAAGTGTCCTTTCTGCAAACATCCCGACACGCAAGTTGTTGATACTCGCGAAAGCGAAGAAGGCGACAGCGTGCGTCGTCGTCGTCGTTGTTTGTCATGTGAGAAGCGATTTACCACGTTTGAGAATGTCGAATTGCGGATGCCGCAAGTAGTGAAGCAGAATGGCATGCGTAGTGAGTTTGATGATGCGAAATTGCGCACCAGTTTTAATCGCGCATTGCACAAACGTCCAGTACCGACCGAATTGGTCGATGCTGCTATCGATCACATCACACAGAAGGTATTCGCCTTCGGAGAGCGCGAGATCGGTTCGCGCCAAATCGGTGAGATGGTGATGAAAGAATTGCTGAAGTTGGATAAGGTTGCCTATATTCGTTTCGCTTCAGTGTACAAAAGTTTTCAAGATGTGGATGACTTCACCGATGCGGTGGATGCCGTACGCAAGTCACCTGTGCGTCGGCGTCAGCTAGATAAATCATGACGCTGGTAGCTGACGCAGCTTGGATGGCGCGTGCGTTGCAATTGGCAGAACGTGGCTTGCATACGACCTCGCCCAATCCGCGCGTGGGCTGTGTGTTAGTCAAAGACGGAAAGAACCTCGGTGAAGGATGGCATGAACGTGCGGGCGAGCCTCATGCGGAAGTGCATGCCTTGCGAGTGGCAGGTAAAGCCGCTCGTGGCGCGACAGCTTATGTCACGCTAGAACCATGCAGTCACCACGGACGTACACCGCCCTGCGCTGATGCACTGATCGCTGCTGGTGTAGAGCGAGTGGTAGTCGCGATGCAAGATCCGAACCCTTTGGTGGCAGGGCGGGGTATCGCCAAATTGAAAGCGGCAGGTATCGCAGTCGAATGTGGTTTGATGGAAGCGGCTGCACGTGAGCTCAACATCGGCTTCGTCTCGCGTATGACACGCGGCACACCTTGGGTGCGCAGCAAAATTGCGGCGAGTCTGGATGGTCGCACCGCTTTGGCGAACGGCGTGAGCAAGTGGATTACGGGTAGCTCAGCGCGGCAGGATGTGCAACAGTGGCGCGCACGTTCTTGCGCGGTGCTTACCGGTATCGGCACGGTGTTGGCGGACGATCCGCAACTCAATGTGCGTGATGCGGGGGCGGTAAGGCAACCATTGCGCGTGGTGTTGGATACTGGTCTACGAATCTCTGCGGATGCAAAGATATTGCAGGGCGGAAATGCGCTGATCTATACCGCTTCGACAGATGTAGCTAAGCAAGATGCGTTGCGCGCACGAGGTGCCGATGTTGTGGTGATGCAAACAGAAAAAGAGGCATTGCCACTTGCTGCGGTGTTGAGTGATTTAGCTAAGCGTGGCATCAACGAAGTGTTGGTGGAGTCAGGCAAGGTATTGAATGGTGCATTGCTGAAAGCAGGATTGGTTGATGAAGTGGTGTTGTATCTCGCGCCTCAATTGTTGGGCGATGCGGCGCGTGGCTTGGCGGATCTGGGTGAATTGACGCAATTGGAACAACGAGTGGAGTTGGCTTGGCAGGATGTGCGCCATGTTGGTAACGACATTCGAATCACAGCGAGGATAAAACATGTTTAGTGGAATCATTGCGGATGCAGGCCTCATCAAATCGGTAAAGGACAGAGAGGGCGGATTGCGCCTGACCGTGGCGACCGAAGTGCTGGGTATGGATGACGTACAACTTGGCGATAGCATCGCGGTGAACGGCGTATGCCTGACAGTGGTGCAGATCGATGGTAATGATTTTGATGTCGATGTGTCGCGCGAGACGCTGAATTGCACCACAGGTTTGGGCGAGCATGGCAAGCATGTGAACCTAGAGAAGGCGATGCGTCTTTCCGACCGGCTGGGGGGGCATCTGGTGAGCGGGCATGTGGATGGCGTGGGTGAAGTGATCGCGTTTAACGACATCGGCGAAAGCTGGCGTTTGGTGGTGCGCGCACCGCAAGCGTTATCCAAATACATCGCCACGAAAGGTTCGATCACCATCAATGGGGTGAGCCTGACGGTGAATCGTGTCGCGGGTCATGAGTTCGAAGTGAACCTCATTCCACACACTTTGGAAGTGACCACCTTGAATGAATTAAAAGTCGGCGCGCATGTGAATCTGGAGATAGATCTCATCGCGCGTTATGTAGAACGCATGATGCAAGCAGAGAAAGAATAATTGAAATGACTGATGTAGCACCAATCACTGAAATCATCGAAGAGATACGCGCCGGCCGGATGGTCGTGCTGGTTGACGAGGAAGACCGCGAGAACGAAGGCGACCTCGTGTTCGCAGCCGAATTTGCTACGCCTGACATGATCAATTTTATGGCCAAGCATGCACGTGGCTTGATCTGCCTTACCTTGACGCAAGGCCATTGTAAGCAACTTGATTTGCCTTTGATGGTGCGCGAGAACGGTTTGCCTTTGGCGACCAATTTCACCTTGAGCATTGAAGCAGCGACGGGTGTTACCACCGGTATCTCGGCGGCAGACCGCGCGCGCACTGTGCTGGCTGCCGCGAACAAACATGCGAAACCCACCGACATCGTGCAGCCCGGCCATATCTTTCCGCTCATGGCGCGTGATGGTGGGGTGCTGGTGCGTGCGGGGCACACAGAAGCGGGGTGTGATCTGTCACAGTTGGCGGGTGTGACACCTGCTGCAGTCATTTGCGAGATATTGAAAGAAGATGGCGAGATGGCACGCTTGCCCGATCTCATTCCCTTCGCTAAGCAACACGGTCTAAAGATTGGCACCATCGCTGACCTCATCGAATATCGCATCCACAATGAGACGTTGGTCGAACGTGTGGGCAAGCGCACCATTCAGACTGCCTATGGGGAATTCGAGTTGTTTGCTTATTCTGATAAGAGCACACAGCGTACTCACCTTGCCTTGGTTAAGGGAGATATCAAGCCAGAATTCGAGACATTGGTGCGCGTGCATGAGCCATTATCTGTGATGGATTTTATGGAACATGGCAGCTTCGAGAAGAGTACCAGTGTGCACGACGCGCTGACCAAGATTAGCGCCGCATCTGGTGGTGTATTGGTATTGATGCATCAAGATGAAACGCCACAAAGTTTGTTGGCACGCGCCTTGGACACCCCTGCTACGCACCATGCGACGAAATGGGATCCAAAAAGTTACGGCATCGGCGCACAGATTTTGCGTGATGTGGGCGTAGGAAAAATGTGTCTCATTGCCACGCCGCGCAAGATGCCGAGCATGGCGGGCTTCGGATTAGAAATCGTCAGTTACTGTTCTTCAGGGAATGAAAAATGAGAGAGATTGAAAAAAACCTAGACGGCAAAGGCATGAGTATCGGTATCGTGCAAAGCCGTTTTAACACACCCGTTTGCGAAGGTTTGTTGTCTGCATGCCGCGCCCAACTGGTTAAAAATGGTGTCAGCGAAGACGATATCACGCTGGTTACCGTTCCTGGTGCACTGGAAATCCCCTTGGCATTACAAGCGATGGCGTTGAGTGGGAAATATGATGCGCTCATCGCATTGGGGGCCGTCATTCGCGGTGATACCTATCACTTTGAAGTGGTATCCAATGAGTCAGCGCGTTGTGTTGGTGAAGTGCAATTACACAGCGGTGTGCCAATCGCAAATGCAATTCTCACCACCGATACGGACGAACAAGCCGAAGTGCGTATGAATGTCAAAGGTGCGGAGGCTGCTTTGGTCGCCATCGAGATGGTCAATTTGTTGGAAGAAATAGAATGAACGAAAAAAAAGCAGTGACACCCGCAAAGAGCCTACGTCATCGTGCGCGCGAATTGGCGATGCAAGGCGTCTATGAGTGGCGCTTGTCTGATAAACCAGCTTCATTGATTGAACGCGCTACGCTGGCCGAAAAAAGTATTGGTCGTTATGACTTGGAGCTGTTTTGTCTGCTTTTACGTGGTGTCATTGGGCAAAGCGAAGCCTTGGCAGAGCAACTCACTCCGCATTTAGACCGCCCTGTGAGCGAATTGAGCCCCGTCGAATTTTCAGTGCTATTGGTTGGTGCGTATGAGTTGATCCATCAGCCTGAAGTCCCCTATCGCGTCGTCATTAACGAAGCCGTCGAATTGGCAAAGACTTTTGGTGGGAGTGACGGTCATAAATTCGTTAATGGCGTGCTGGACAAGTTGGCGGCAAAAGTTCGCGCTGCTGAAATCAACGCCAAGTAATGTCGTGATTAGTCACGGATGCCACTGCATAGTCTCCGTGCCAATCAGCGTTTATCCGTAGCTAGTTTTATTCCCTAAGCGATAGAGATGTCCGAATTCGATCTCATCCACAAATTTTTCACCCGACCCACGCCGAGCGCAGAGCTTGGCGTGGGGGATGATGCTGCATTGCTGCGTGTGGCAGACGGCAAAGAACTCGCTATCTCCACTGACATGCTGGTGAGCGGCACGCATTTCTTTGCGGATGCCGACCCCTTCCTGTTAGGCCATAAGACACTCGCGGTGAACCTGTCCGATCTCGCCGCGATGGGCGCTGTGCCGCGCTGGGCGACGCTGTCACTTTCATTACCCGCCGTGGATGAGCAATGGTTGCAGCGTTTCAGCGAAGGCTTCTTCGCTTTGGCGGATGACAACGGAGTGGAACTCATCGGAGGCGACACCACACGCGGCCCGCTCAATTTGTGTATCACCATCATGGGTGATGTGCCACGCGGTAAGGCCTTGCGCCGAGATGGTGCCAAGGTGGGCGACGACATCTGGGTGTCGGGTAAGTTGGGCCAAGCCGCACTTGGTTTGGCGAACTTGCAAGGCAAATTAAAATTCTATGGCGAGGTGCGCGATGAATGCCTCAAAGCCTTGCATCAGCCACAACCGCGAGTGTCCTTGGGCTTGGCGCTACGTGGCATCGCTAATAGTGCCATCGACATCTCAGATGGCTTGCTCGCCGACCTTGGCCACATCTTGGAACGCTCCAGTGTCGGCGCGGAGATCGAGATCGAAGCGCTCCCCATCGTGGATGACGGCGTCGAGAAAGATGTCGCGCAACAATGCGCACTGGCCGGTGGTGACGATTACGAACTTTGTTTCACCGCGCCAGAAAGTCAGCAAGAGGTACTGATGGCGCTCGCTGAACAACTCAAATTCCCGCTCACGCGCATCGGTCACATCACAGAGGCGCTTGGCTGCGTGGTGCGTGATGGTGAAGGCAAAGCGATCAAGATAGAGAAAGGCGGTTATGACCACTTCGCATGAAGAATTGAAGATCACGCCAAGCTGGAAGTTCTTGTTCAGTCATCCCGCGCATCTACTCTCGTTTGGTTTTGGCGCAGGTCTGGTGAAGAAAGGGCCGGGCACAGCGGGTACGTTGGTCGCCTTCCCCCTGTATTGGTTCTTAGCGCCGCGTTTGAGTGATGCCATGTTCCTCTTCGTCCTCATCTGGGCATTTGCCATCGGTGTGTGGGTGTGCGACAAGACAGGCAAAGAGCTGGGGGTGGGCGATTACGGCGGCATTGTGTGGGATGAGATCGTGGCCTTCATGCTGGTGCTGTTCTTCACGCCCGAAGGATTCTTCTGGCAAGTGCTTGCCTTTTCACTGTTCCGTTTCTTCGACATCGTCAAACCGCAACCCATCCGCCATTTCGATTCGCACTGGCATGGCGGTCTCGGTGTGATGTTCGACGACCTCCTCGCAGCAGGCTATGCCTTGCTGTGTCTCGCTGTTATCAAGATCGCACTCACTTGAATCTAGATGGATCATCAAATCCATTATTCCCTCCCCCATGCAGGGGGAGGGCTAGGGTGGGGGTAGAAACGAGGTATCCCTACTACTCAACCCCCATCCTAACCTTCCCCCTGCATGGGGGAAGGAACGACCGCGGTAGTGAACTATTAGTGATGAAGATTCTTGCCACACTATTCTTCTTCCTTGCACTGAACGTACAGGCAGAATCGTTTGAGGCAAAAGTATTGGCGGTGATGGATGGTGACACCGTGTTCGTCAAAAGCGGCCCATTCAAAGCAAAGCTCAGGCTGGTGAACATCGACGCGCCAGAGAAAGATCAGCCCTTTGGTAAGGAATCGCAAGAATCGTTACAGTCGCTCATCGGTGGCAAAGTCATCCATGTCGAGAGCAAAGCCGTGGACAAATTCGGGCGCACCATCGCGCTCATCAGTATCGGCGAGCTCAATGTGAACGAAGAGCAAGTACAGCGCGGTATGGCGTGGGCGTACTCGCGTTCTCGTGAGGGTAGAGCCTACGACAAACTACAGAGCGAAGCGCAGCAAGCAAGACGTGGTCTGTGGTCTCAATCTGCCCCGCAGCAGCCATCGCAGTGGCGCAAGCTGCATCCACCCGAACAGACCAAACGCATACAACCGCAGCAAAAAAAGGTACAGCCACAAACTCAAAAGCTGGAGAAATTTAGCACCTTGGCCTGCGGCAAGAAGAACTACTGCTCACAGATGGTCACCTGTGACGAGGCGCATTTCTATCTGACAGTGTGTGGTGTCAAAAGGTTGGATACCAACAAAGATGGCATTCCTTGTGAGAGCTTGTGCGGGGTGTTGGACTGATGGTGCAATCGAACGAAGCCTTCGTCCGATTTCATTAGCGGAGCTAAAAATCTTAATTCGATCAGTATAGGTTCAACCTACGACTGCTTGAGGTGGGAGGCTCTGAAGCTTGAGCCGACAGTCAAACTTTGGTCGATGCTTCATCGCCGATAGAGCATCATTCCAATATCTCGGATATCTCAATGAGATTGAGGTCAGGGTCTCTTAAATACACAGACCTGATCTTTGATGTGGCTCCAGTGCGTAATACAGGCCCTTCTTCAATAGGCCAATCGGCAGCGTGAATATTGCGAATCACTTGTTCTAGTGGCACGCTAGCGATAAAGCACAGATCTAAAGAACCTGGCGTGGGCAAGTGCGCTTTGGGTTCGAATTCTTTACCTTTGATGTGAAGATTGATTTTTTGATTGCCAAAGTTGAACGCTGTGCGTTCAACAGGAGGAGTGCCGCCCACAAAGGTCTCCAGCCTCATTCCAAGTACGCGAGTATAAAAATCGATACAGGCGGCTTGATTCGCGGTTGTTAGAACTAAGTGATCAAGATGATCGAGCATATTTGCCTCCTGCAAGGTTGAGTCACGTGCCGAACTCGGTTGATCATACCTAAATCTCTTCCCAATGTAGCCCATCCGCATCGCAACACAAAACACGTGCAGTGCCGCTATCCCAGTCACCCAATACCCAACGTTCGCAGTCGTGCCCATCTATTTGATGCGTGTGTTGGGCGGGGCGATGGGTGTGGCCGTGGATGAGGCGAGGGTAGTGGTGTCGGCGCAGTAGGTCGCTCACCGCTTCGGTGTTCACATCCATGATGTCCATGGCTTTGGTGCGTTTCGACTGTTCGCTTTGTGTGCGCAGTTGTTCGATCTGCGCTTTGCGTTGCGCGAGTGGTTGCGCAAGGAAGTCGGTGCGCCATGTGTCACTGCGTACCATGCTGCGAAACTGCTGGTAGCCGGCATCGTCGGTGCATAGGGCATCGCCGTGGGTGAGCAGAGTGGGCGTGCCGTAGAGGTCGAGTAACGTTGGGTCTGCCAGCAGCGTCGCGCCACAGGCGGCGGCAAGTTGCGTATCCATCAAGAAGTCGCGGTTGCCGTGCATGATGAAGATGCGCGTGCCGTTCTCGCTCAATGCCTTCAATGCGGAGCAGATGGATAAATGGAAAGGATCGTTCAGGTCATCATCGCCCGCCCAGTATTCGAACAGGTCGCCCAAGATGTAGAGTGCTTCTGCTTTGGGGGCGGTGTCTGCGACAAACAGGTAGAACAACTCTGTGCTGAGTGGATGCGCGTTGCTCAGGTGTAGGTCGGAGATGAATAAAGTGTGGGGCATGAAAGTAAAACGGCGCCGAGGCGCCGTTTGTTATTTCGCTACAACTTCTGCCTTAGTGATGATCACATCTTCACGGGGCACATCTTGGTGAAAGCCGCTGCTGCTAGTTTTGACTTTACCGATGGCATCAACGACTTCTTGACCTTCGACGACTTTGCCAAACACGCAGTAGCCCCAGCCGTCTTGTCCTGGGTAATCAAGGAAGCTGTTGTTCTTGGTGTTGATGAAGAACTGTGCAGTTGCGGAATGAGGGTCGCCTGTGCGTGCCATGGCGATACTGTATTGCTCATTCTTCAAGCCATTCGCGGCTTCATTTTGGATAGCAGCATTAACGGATTTTTGTTTCATGCCAGGTTCAAAACCGCCACCTTGAATCATGAAATTTGGAATGACGCGGTGGAAAATTACGTTGCTGTAAAAGCCTGCATTTACGTAGTCGATAAAATTCTTAGTCGTGATGGGGGCTTTTTCTGCATCCAATTGCAAAGTGATGATGCCGTGGTTGGTATGGAGTTTGACCATTGTTGCTTTTCCTTTAGTTGAGGTAGTGGATGCGGAATGTGCAGGTAGGGCGAACAGGCCTACCAACAGAAATGAGAGAACGATGCGCATGATTTTCATTTAAGCAGCTCCTTCGTAGATGATCTTCCAGCGCCCATCACGCTTGATCCAATATTGGCGTTTGAGCATGCGATTCGACAGATTGTTACTTTCATAATCTTGTTCAAAATTCACCACCACCAAGCCGGGCTGTGATGGGTAGGGGAATACGCTAAGGTGGTCGATATTGACGCGTATCCACGTCTTGCCTGAGTTGACGAGGCGTTTTTGCTGGGCGAATTCTTTATAGTTTGTCGTACCTGTAGAGAAATCGCGTGCGTAATGTTTGAGGTACGTCTCCGTGTCTCGGCTTGCCCAATCATTGCGCCATTGCTCGATTGATTTGAGCAATGTATCGCGGTCTGCTTTATCGGCGTCGTCACTCCAGTCGATGTGGTCGGCGATGATGACTGGGGTGACTCCCACTTGTAGATTTTTCTCTAACTTTTTGAAGTCCGCATTAGCGAGTACGACGCAACCATTGCTGGCGCGGGGCGGGCGGCTATAGGTGTCGCTGGGTGTTCCATGTAGCCAGATGCCATGACCATCACGGCCTTCGCGTTTATCCCATTCGTTGGGGTAGCTTAGCGGGTAGGCGCCGGGGCCGTAGAAATCAGTGAGCTTATCTTTGTCGATGTGGTCTTCGATGAAATACACACCGAGCGGCGTTTTTTGATCCCCCTCGGTGAGCTTGGCAGCGCCGTTTTTGCCGACGCTGATATAAAAGTCGGTGACGTAGCGCGGCTCGCCTTGCACGTTCTCAAACAGATACAAGGTGGATTTACTTGCATCGACGACTAGCGCAAACCGTTGTAAGGGCTCAAGTTGCCACAGGTATTTTGGCAAGGTGGTGGGCGCTTGTTTTTGTACGCGCTGCAAACGTGCGCTTGCTTCATCTCGCAAATCTTGCACGCGATCATGCGGGGCATTGGCTGCATCGCCGATCCCTTTTAGGGGGTGCGCACGCGCCATCAGCAGATCGCCTTTGACGAGCTGTGCCAATTTGAAATTGGGATTGCGTTTGATGATGGCATCGACTTCCTTCAGCGCGACATCTAGCTCGTTATTGGCCACAGCTTGTAGGCTGTGTGCCAATGCTTGCTCTAAATCGCGTGAATCAGGTTCTGCGTACGCTAGGGGGGCGATGCAGAGAGAGACCAGAAGGGATGCAAGTAATCTAAATTCCATTAGCTTTAGTTAGATGATTGCTCTTCGGTGATTTGCCAGTTGTTGCCGTTCTTTACCCATACCAGCACTTTATGGCTACTAGAGGTTAAGTGTGTCGCACGATAACTTTGCTTGAAGCTGACGCTGGCATGTTGTGCGTCAATTGCGCTGACCTTGGCTTCACTGATGCCAACATCAATCGATTTGGGTTTGCTGATACGGTCTTTACGCATCGCTTCCCAAGCTGCACGTCCTTCACCATTCGGTGTTTTGAAGTCGGCGGCGTAATAGCTCAAATATTTATCACTATTTTGAGCAGACCATGCTGCAGCCCACGCTTTGGTTGCTTTTAATACTTCGGCGTTTGTATCAGCTGACGCAGGTGTGGAAGTGGTGGCTGGAGTGGTCGGTGCGGTAGCAACAACGGCGGGTTTGGTTGTTGTCGCAGCTGTCGTTGTGGTGACAGGTTTGCCACTTTGTTTTTTGCCGAACAGATCGCGAATCAGCGCTAGCTTGGTTTGCGTGGCGGTGTTGTTTTTGTCCAGTTGTAGTGCGCGATCATAGGCTTGACTAGCCATTTTTGCGTAGATGTCGCCAAGGTTCTCGTGAGCTGTGGCGTAGCTGGGATGAGTGCGGATAGCCATTTCCAATGCGATCTTCGCTTTGTCATATTGACCTTGACCTGCATACAGCACAGCGAGGTTGTTGTAGGGCTCTGGCAGTTCTGGATAGTCGTCCGTCAATGCGGTGAAAATTTTGATTGCTTCTGCTGGATTGCCTTGCTCGTTGACGATCAATCCTTTGAGGAAACGAGCTTGAGGGTCCTTGGGCTTATTTGAGAGGAAGGAATTAACTTTTTCAAGTGCTTGTGTATTTTGTCCTTGCTTGAAAAGTTTGTTGGCATCTTGAATGTCGTCCGCCTGACTCAGGCCGCTTAACATCAGCAAGGCGCAAAAGGTAATGCCTAATTTGAGTTTGTTGAACATGTCCATGGTGTTGGTCGTTCCGTGAAAGGTTGGTAGTAAAAGAGGCTACAAAGTCAGGGCGCGATTCTACCAAAGAATAACGGGTGCCACACAGATTGACTGCGTGTCTAACAGGGTGCTTTGATGAAGTGGTATTCAGGTAAAATCACCGACCTTTATGGCATGTATCTTTTCGAGAGAATTATGACTAGCAATACTCCCGCACCAACAGCGTCCGTATCTAACTTCATTCGCACCATTATCGATGGTGACCTTGCGAGTGGTAAGCACAGCACCATTCAGACACGATTCCCGCCCGAGCCGAACGGGTATTTGCACGTGGGCCACGCCAAATCCATCTGTCTCAACTTCGGTTTGGCCAAGGACTACAACGGCCTGTGCAATCTGCGTTTCGACGATACGAACCCGGAAAAAGAGAGCAACGAATACGCACAATCCATCCAAGACGACGTGCAGTGGTTGGGCTTCCAGTGGAATGGCGAGGTGCGCTGGGCGTCGGATTATTTCGATGCGTTATACGATTTTTCGGTCGAACTCATCAACAAGGGCTTGGCCTATGTGGATGATCTGACACCTGAGCAGATGCGAGAATATCGCGGCACATTGAAAGAGCCGGGCAAGAATAGTCCGAACCGTGCGCGCTCTGTCGCCGAGAATCTTGATTTGTTCACACGCATGAAGAACGGCGAATTCGCCGACGGTGCGATGGTGTTGCGCGCCAAGATCGACATGGCTTCGCCCAATATGAACATGCGCGACCCAGCCATTTACCGCATCCGTCGCGCCCATCACATCCGCACGGGCGACAAGTGGTGCATCTACCCGATGTACGACTACACGCACTGCATCTCCGATGCGCTGGAAGGCATCACGCATTCCATCTGTACGCTGGAATTCGAAGACCACCGCCCCTTGTACGACTGGGTGCTGGACAACATCACCATCCCTTGCCATCCGCGCCAGTACGAGTTCTCGCGCTTGGAGTTGCACTACACCATCACCAGCAAGCGCAAGTTGCTGCAACTGGTGAACGAGAAGAAGGTGAGCGGTTGGGATGACCCGCGTATGCCCACTATCAGCGGCATGCGCCGTCGCGGCTACACACCCGAAGGTATACGCGAGTTCGCCAAGCGCATCGGTGTCTCCAAGAGCGAGAACAGTGTGGACATGGCGATCATGGAAGGTGCGATCCGCGAAGATTTGGAGCTGCGTGCGCCTCGTGTGATGGCCGTCATCAATCCGCTCAAAGTGACTATCACCAATGCCGATGGCGCGTTGACGCGCGAAGCAGATTTCCATCCGAACGTGCCAGAGTTGGGCAAGCGTGTCGTGCCTTTCTCCAAAGATCTACTGATTGAGGCGGATGACTTCGCCGAAGTTCCACCTGCGGGATGGAAGCGTCTGACGCTGGGCGGCGAGATCCGTTTGCGCCACAGCTACGTGATGCGTTGCGACGAGGTGGTGAAAGATGCGACAGGCAATGTCATCGAACTCAAGTGCAGCATCGACCATGCGACATTGGGCAAGAATCCTGAAGGACGCAAAGTGAAAGGCGTCATCCATTTCTTGTCGCGTGAGCACGCACTCCCTGCGGAGATTCGTCTGTATGACCGCTTGTTCAACGTGGCAGAGCCAGACGGTGACAAGGATGTGGATTTCCTTACCCACATGAATCCGACTTCGCTCACAGTGGTGCAAGGTTGGGTGGAGGCGAGTGTGAAAGATGCAGCGCCGGAGACGCGTTACCAGTTCGAACGCATCGGCTATTTCTGCACTGACCGTCGCGATCATCAAGCGGGTAATAAATTGGTGTTTAACCGCACCGTCACTTTGAAAGATTCTTGGACGAAGGAATAGGCATGAACGAAATCATCGAATCGAATGAAGACAAAGAGAAGTCGCTGAAGACAATCGCCCAAGTAGTGTACGTGCTTTACGCGTTGTCATATTTCACCGGTATCACCGGCATCGTAGGCATCATCATCAACTATGTGAAGCGTGACGATGCGAAAGGCACGTGGCTGGAGAGTCACTTCACTTGGCAGATTCGCACTTTCTGGTACGGTTTGCTGTGGTGCCTGATTGGTTGGTTTACGCTGGTCATTGTGATTGGCTTCGTCATCCTGTTCGCAGGCTTCTGTTGGATGGTGTATCGAATCGTCAAAGGCTGGCTCAATCTCAACGACAACAAACCGATGCCCGTATAAATCCGATGCTGAAGATATACAACACCCTCTCACGCGATAAGCAAGACTTCAAACCCCTCATCCCGAACACCGTTCGCATGTACGTGTGCGGCATGACAGTGTACGACTACTGCCATCTCGGCCATGCCCGTGTGATGGTGGTGTTCGACATGGTGCAACGCTGGCTCAAGGCCAGTGGTTACGACGTGACCTATGTGCGTAACATCACCGATATCGACGATAAGATCATCAAGCGTGCGGCAGAGAACAAAGAGTCCATCCATCAACTCACGCAACGCTTCATTGACGCGATGCACGAAGATGCCGACGCGATGGGCGTACAGCGCCCCGATCATGAGCCACGTGCCACACAGTACGTGCCGCAGATGCTGGAGATGATCGAAATGCTGGAGAAGAACGGGCTAGCCTATCAAGCTGCCGATGGTGATGTGAACTACGCCGTGCGCAAGTTTGAAGGCTACGGCAAGCTCTCAGGTAAATCGCTGGAAGACCTACGCGCAGGTGAGCGTGTGGACGTGGCGACAGACAAAAACGATCCGCTCGATTTTGTGTTGTGGAAATCCGCCAAAGAGAGCGAAGCAGACGAAGTGAAGTGGGATTCCAAGTGGGGCAAAGGTCGTCCCGGTTGGCATATCGAATGTTCCGCGATGGGGTCTGAGTTGCTCGGCAATCAATTCGACATTCACGGTGGTGGTGCCGACTTGCAGTTCCCACACCATGAGAACGAGATCGCACAAAGTGAAGGTGCGCACCAATGCCAGTATGTGAACTACTGGATGCACAACGGCTTCGTGCGCGTGGACAACGAGAAGATGTCCAAGAGCCT
>JAQTUV010000006.1 GCA_028707175.1 Sideroxydans sp. | reverse complement strand
CTCGAACAGGACAGTGAAACGACTTCGCGCCAATGATAGTGTGCATCTCGCATGTGAAAGTAGGTCATCGTCAGACTCCTTACAAAGCTAAACCCTCAAGTTATTCACTTGAGGGTTTTTGCTTTTTTTTGTTTCTGATTCTTCCCTTTGAGAGAAGCCTACTTTTACGGTATCATCGCACTCCATGACCAAGTACATATTTATCACCGGCGGCGTTGTCTCTTCCTTAGGAAAAGGCATTGCCGCCGCTTCGCTTGCGGCCATTCTTGAATCTCGTGGTTTGAAAGTCACGATGCTCAAATTGGACCCTTATATTAATGTCGATCCAGGCACGATGAGTCCATTCCAGCACGGTGAGGTTTTTGTCACCGAAGATGGTGCAGAGACCGACCTAGACTTAGGGCATTACGAGCGCTTCATTAGCGCAAAGATGCGCAAAGCCAACAATTTCACTACAGGCCAAATATACGAAAGCGTCATCCGCAAGGAACGTCGCGGTGAGTATCTGGGCAAGACCGTGCAAGTGATTCCTCATATCACCAACGAGATCCAAGCATTTGTGGAGCGCGGTGCTGCGGCGTCTTTGGATGGGAAGGCGGATGTGGCGATCGTTGAGATTGGAGGCACTGTTGGTGACATCGAATCATTACCTTTCCTTGAGGCTGCACGCCAAATGGGGCTGCGCATGGGACGTAATCAAGTCGCCTATGTGCACCTGACACTTGTTCCATATATTGCAACTGCGGGTGAATTGAAGACCAAGCCGACACAACATAGCGTGCAAAAGTTACGCGAGATCGGTATCTTTCCAACTGCATTGATCTGTCGTGCAGATCGTCGCATCCCTGACGATGAGCGCGCAAAAATATCTTTGTTTGCGAACGTTCGTGAAGACAGCGTGATTTCGATGTGGGATGTGGATAGCATCTACAAAGTACCGCAAGTTCTGCATGAGCAAGGATTGGATCGCATCATCTGTGAAGAGCTTGCGCTGAATGCTCCACCTGCAGATTTATCTGTTTGGAATAACCTCATTACTGCTCAAGAGAATCCTAAACATCAGATCACTATCGGCATGGTAGGCAAGTATGTCGATCTGACAGAGTCGTACAAGTCATTGATTGAAGCTTTGCGTCATGCAGGCATTCATACATCTACGCGTGTGAACATCGAATACTTGGATTCTGAAGTCATCGAGACTGAAGGTACGGATTGTTTGATGAGTCTAGATGCAATCTTGGTTCCCGGTGGATTTGGTGTGCGTGGAACGGAAGGCAAGATTGCTGCCATCCGTTACGCACGTGAGAACAAGGTCCCGTATTTGGGTATCTGCCTTGGTATGCAACTCGCGGTCATCGAATACGCGCGTCATGTGACGGGCATGGCTGATGCGAACAGCACAGAATTCAATCTTGAAACAGAACATCCTGTTGTTGCGCTGATTACTGAGTGGTTGGACCGTGATGGTAAGGTGGCTAAGCGTAGTGCTGATTCCGATATCGGTGGCACGATGCGCTTAGGCTCACAGCGTTGCCCAATTAAACCGAATACGATGGCTCAGTCTATCTATGGCAATGAAGTCAATGAGCGTCACCGCCATCGTTATGAAGTGAATAATCATTTTGTACCAGCCTTAGAGAAAACTGGTTTGATCATCTCTGCGCGTACCCCATCCGAAGATCTTCCTGAGATGATGGAGTTACCGCAAAGTCAGCACCCATGGTTCGTTGGTGTTCAATTCCACCCAGAATTCACTTCTACACCGCGTGATGGACATCCTCTGTTCGAGGCTTACGTCAAAGCTGCTGTGTCGCACAAGGAAGCCGTATGAAGTTATGCAACTTTGATGTCGGTCTAGATAAACCACTATTCCTAATCGCCGGCCCTTGTGTGATCGAATCTGAACAAATGGCCATCGATACTGCTGGGCAGTTAAAGGAGATATGCCAGAAGCTTGGTATTCCCTTTATCTACAAGTCTTCTTACGATAAAGCCAATCGCAGTTCTGGCAAGACCTTCCGTGGTTTTGGTATGGAAGCTGGGTTGAAGATTCTAGAGAAAGTAAAAGCGCAGATTGGCGTGCCCGTGCTGACCGATGTGCATGATGAAGACGAGATCGCTCCCGTCGCATCCGTTGTAGATGTATTGCAAACGCCAGCGTTTCTTTGTCGTCAGACCGATTTCATCCATGCTGTTGCGAAATCGGGCAAGCCAGTGAACATCAAGAAAGGTCAGTTCCTTTCTCCGTGGGACATGAAGAACGTGGTGGACAAGGCGCGCGAAGTAAGCGGTGGCGACACCATCATGGTATGTGAGCGCGGCGCATCGTTCGGTTACAACAATCTAGTCTCGGACATGCGTTCCTTGGCTGTGATGCGCAACACAGGATGTCCAGTCGTGTTTGATGCCACACATTCTGTCCAATTGCCCGGTGGTCAAGGGACTGCGAGTGGCGGGCAGCGTGAGTTCGTGTCCGTGTTAGCGCGTGCTGCTGTGGCAGCAGGTGTGGCAGGTGTGTTCATGGAGACCCATCCTGATCCTGCAAAAGCATTGTCGGATGGCCCGAATGCATTTCCATTGGGGCATCTGCAAGAGATGTTGCAAACACTCAAAGCAATAGATGCTTTGGTGAAGCAGCAAGGTTTTATTGAAGAGAACGTTAACTTAAAGAGTGTGTGAAAAAAGGAATATAGAGAATGAGTGCAATCGTTGATGTCATCGCCCGTGAGATTTTGGATTCCCGTGGTAACCCGACTGTAGAAGCTGATGTGTTGCTGGAATCTGGCGTGATGGGCCGTGCGGCCGTGCCGTCTGGCGCTTCCACCGGAGAGAAGGAAGCTATCGAATTGCGTGATGGCGACAAGCAGCGCTACTTGGGTAAGGGCGTGCTGAAAGCTGTTGAGAACGTGAACACCGAGATCGCTGAAGCGATCATTGGTTTGGATGCGGCTGAACAAGCCTTCATCGATCAGACCATGATCGATTTGGATGGTACAGATACCAAATCCCGTTTGGGTGCCAATGCCATCTTGGCGGTGTCTATGGCTGTGGCGCGTGCCGCTGCTGAAGAGAGTGGCTTGCCACTGTATCGCTACCTTGGTGGTGCAGCGCGTATGGAGATGCCAGTACCGATGATGAACATCATCAACGGCGGCGCACATGCGACGGGTGGTGCAGACATCCAAGAATTCATGATCATCCCAGTTGGCGCACAAAGCTTCCGCGAAGCATTGCGTTGCGGCGCAGAAGTGTTCCATGCTTTGAAGGCGATCTTGCATCATCGTGGTTTGACCACCACGGTTGGTGACGAAGGTGGTTTTGCCCCTGCTTTGGGTGGCAATGAAGCCGCACTGAAAGTCATCGTTGAGGCGATCGAAGCAGCAGGCTATGTACCTGGTGCAGACGTAGCGATCGGTATCGATGCGGCCGCTTCCGAGTTCTACAAGGATGGCAAATACCATTTGAAGGCTGACGGTTTGGTTTTGACTGCTGCGCAAATCATCGACATGTATGCTTCTTGGGTCGACAAATATCCCGTCATCACACTGGAAGACGGCATGAGCGAACATGACTGGGACGGTTGGAAAGCATTGACTGATCGCCTTGGTAAACAGATCCAGTTGGTGGGCGACGACGTGTTCGTGACCAACACCAAGATCTTGCGCGAAGGTATCAAGCGCGGCATCGCTAACTCTATCCTCATCAAAGTGAACCAGATCGGTACGCTGACTGAGACCTTTGCAGCTATCGAAATGGCGAAGCGTGCAGGTTACACCGCAGTCATCTCGCATCGTTCCGGCGAGACAGAAGACTCCACCATCGCTGACTTGGCTGTTGCGACAAACTCTATGCAGATCAAGACCGGCTCTTTGTCGCGCTCTGACCGTATGGCGAAGTACAACCAATTATTGCGTATCGAAGAAGATCTTGGTGACAGCGCTTCTTACCCTGGTCGTGGGGCTTACTACCAGCTAGGCTAAGTAGTGCGTGTTGTAACCTACATCCTGCTCGCCCTTATCCTGCTTTTGCAATATCCGCTCTGGCTGGGTAAGGGGAGTTGGCTGAAGGTGTGGGACAACAATCGCCAGCTTAATGAGCAAAAATTGATTAATGAGCAAACAAGGCAGCGCAATGCGGCCTTGGGAGCTGAAGTGCGTGATTTGAATCAAGGCACAGAAGCATTAGAAGAACGTGCTCGAAGTGAATTGGGGATGGTCAAGCAAGGCGAAGTTTTTTATCAAGTCATTGAGGATAAACCTGCTACTTCCAGCGTGGTTGAATCTGCGGGCAAAGTAAGCACTTCTCCCTGAAAGTATCTAGCACCGATTATTTCTGGCAGTGAGGGCAATAAAAGCTGGAACGCTGTCCCTGTTTTATGAGCTTTATAGAGGTTCCGCAGGCTTTGCACTGCTCATCTTTTCTTCCATATACAAAATAGTTTTGCTGGAAATAACCACTTGATCCATCACTGTGGATGAAGTCGCGCAAACTACTCCCGCCTTGTTTAATCGCTTCAGTTAATACAGCTTTGATAGTGGAGGCCAGCGTTTCACAACGCGCTTTGCTGACTCTGTGAGCGGCTAGATGTGGTTTGATTCCTGCGCGGAACAAGGCCTCGTTAGCGTAAATATTTCCTACGCCGACAACTAACTTGCTATCCATGATCGCTAATTTGATTGCGATCGTCCGGCTACGAGTCATTTGATATAAATGGTTTGCATCGAAATTCGAACTGAGAGGCTCAGGGCCGAGATGAGCGAGGAGCGGGTGTTCGGATTCATCATCTGTATGCCACAACACAGCGCCGAAGCGGCGTGGGTCGCGTAGTCGCATTAATTCACCACTATCCAGTATTAGGTCGAAATGCTCATGTTTTTCCGGTTGTGTAGGGTACGGCAGGATGCGCAGGCTACCGCTCATACCTAAATGCAAGATCAGTGTGCCGTGGTCGAAATCAATCAATAGATATTTTGCTCGTCTGTGCAAACTGCGAATCACGCTACCTTTCAATAGCGTCGGCAGAGCGGTGGGGATCGGCCAACGCAATTGAGGATTGCGAATGACAACATCGGATACCGTTTGTCCCTGCAGATGTGGCGCGATACCACGTAGCGTTGTTTCGACTTCGGGCAATTCAGGCATTTAGCGCCTCAGCCACCAGAGTCGTCCACCGATGGCGATCAGGATGAATGGAAAAGCAACGAGTAGTCCTACACTCATAAACAGCAGCATATTTCTACTTAGCGTAAGAGTGCCGTCCTGTGTTGTGCGTGGGCTGAGCGTGATTAAACGTTCCTCGCCCGAGAGCCAGTTCAAAATATTGATACCAAGATCGAGATTTCCGCCGTTGCCCGAATACGCATTGGACAGGAAAGCACCGCTGCCAATGACTACGATGCGTTGTTCATGGCCTGCAACTTCACGTTGTAGTGCAATGGCTAAATTGACAGGCCCTGGCGTGTCATTACGTTTGTCGAATTTGGTGGAGTGTGAGGCACTCACCCAACCATTTGTCGCCCCTTCTACCAATACATGGTGTTCCCAATTGGATGAATCTTCTGTGCCAAGTGCGCGCGCAAAAGGGAAGACAGTGATTAGATCGAAATTCTGAGTGATGGCATGTGGCGCATATCCTGTACCCAGAGTCCAATCAGTTGGTGCATTCACGTCGTGTGCCGCAGGATCTACAACTACGCCTGGGGTAAGAGTGATGCCCAATTGCTCAGCTAAAGGCTCCAAGCCACGCAAGGGTTCAGCATCAATCAGCCAAAGTACGTTGCCACCTTGCTCAATGTGGCGCATCACTTTATCTGTCTCTCCGGGAAAGAAATCGGCCTGCGGATGGGTGATGAGCAACACGCCAACATTACTGGGCACATCTTGCGCGATAGAGAGATTAAGGGGGGCGATGCGATAGCCATTCTGTGAGAGGCGCTTGCCGAATTCGCCCAAATCATGATTGGCGACTCCGTCTAGCTTACGTTCACCATGTCCCGTCACGTACATCATTAACTGATCTTTACTTCGCGCCAAACGTAGTAGTGCGCTGGTCAGGGTTTGTTGGTTTAGCGTGATGATGTGCTCGCGTCGCCCCGCATAATCCACCACCATCTCGCCATTGCCTCGAATGCCTGATTGACGAACTGCGTCCGGCTCTTTTACAGGATCCACAAAAGTAAGCGAGATGTCGGTTTTATAGCGCTGATACATACCAACGAAATCTGTCACCAATTTACGAACATCGCCTAACTGTGCATCTTGTTCTGCCACATAAACGGTAATTTTCAGTGGCTCATTCAATTGTTTCAGCGCATCCACGCTACCTTGATCTAGGCTATTCAATGCGTTTTGAGTGACATCCCACTGAAGAGGGAATCGACTAGCGAGTTGATAGCTGCCGATGAAACTCGTGATCAGGAAAAGCAGGAAGAGTGAACGTTTAAAAAACAAGGTACGCATCACGCAACTCCTTGTTCATGAGAGATGCGGCGAATGGTCAGCAATACGAAGCCGGCAATAAATAGGATAAAGAAGGACACATCCGTCGTGCTGATTAGCCCGACATTCAAGCTTTGAAAGTGAACGTTGGGTGACAGGGCTCGTATCATGCCGCTACTCATCTCAAGCATCCACAAGCCAAATGAAATGGCAATCGTCACAAACGCGGCAACGATGGGGGAAGTCGTAAGTGAAGAGACATATAGCCCAAGTGCTCCATAACTGGCGGTTAACAACCAAACCCCCATCAAATTGCTGGCAATCAAGCCAAAATCAGCCTGTGTGCCCAGCGCAATCAGCAGCATCATGAGCCCGCAGGTAAAGATGATGCTGGAGAGCAAAGCAAGCAAACCAATAAACTTACCGAGTACGATTTGAGAGGCTGAAACAGGCGCTGTCATCAGCAATATCCAAGACTGATTGCGTCGTTCTTCCGCAATTAATCGCATCGTGAATAAAGGCGTGAGCATCATCAACACGATGCACAACATACTGGCTAGAGGCGTCGCGATAGAGATGGTGGCACCCGGCGCATTGCCCATTTGAGCCATTTGCGCTTGCACTTGTAAGTAATCATCCAAGCGTGCCAAGAAAAACCAAGCGAAGATGAACTGCAGTAGCGCTAGCGCCCACCAAGTCGAAGGAGCCGTGAACAAACTATGTAGTTCTTTTTTTGCGATTAAGCGAATCATCGTTGCGCGCTTTCTGGTTGCATGGCGGTAAGGCGAATAAAGCTAGATTCGATGTCGCTATGTCTACGCAATTCATCCGTTGTATCGTTGAACACCACTTTGCCTTGCTGAAGAATAAGTGCACGGTCACAGATATTCTCAACCTCGTTGAGTAAGTGAGTTGAAAGAATCACGCTACTACTGTTTCCCAGCTCACGGATGAGGTCACGAATGTCACGAATCTGCGTAGGATCTAGGCCTACAGTTGGCTCATCAAGAATGATAACGGCAGGCTGATGGATGATAGCTTGCGCAATCCCTACACGTTGCTGGTAGCCTTTAGACAAAGTGCCGATTAATTTTTTTCCGCAATCCATCAAGCTACAACGCTGTTTGGCTGTCTCAAGATAAGCATCGAGCTTATCTGCTGAGACACGGTGCAAGCGTCCTGCAAAGCGTAAATAATCATCTACCCGCATGTCTCGGTAGAGGGGCGGTTGTTCCGGTAAAAACCCCAAACAGGCTTTGCCTTGAACGGGGTGGGTTGATAAATCAAAATCACACACCGAAATTCGTCCTTGGCTAGGGGGTAAAGCCCCTGCCAACATTTGCAGCGTCGTACTTTTGCCGGCACCGTTATGCCCCAACAACCCAAGCACCTCGCCCTGGTGTAGCGTCAGCGATACATCAGACACTACGCAGTGCTTGCCACGAAAGTGCGTGAGCTGTTGAGCGGAAAGAGTGGTTATGGCTGGCATGCAGTAGGAAGTAGGCTGTTTTGAATTGCGGCGAATATAACCTAATATGTCGGCTCGAATCAAAATACGAATAGCCATGACATTTACTCCTTATCGCCTGCTACCGATTTTTTGTTTTTTGTTGACTGCATGCGCACACGCGCCGCAACAAGCTGAAAATATTCAGACCATACAAGTGGCGAGTGCTGGGGAGGAAGTGGGTAGGGCACACCTCGAAAAAATCATTGAGCCCCCGCAGCTTGATTTGCCTAATGTCGCCCTAACAGATCAACTATTGTTTGAGTTCTTACTGGGAGATGTTGCATGGCAACGCGGACGGCCTGAATTGGCAGCCCAAGCCTATCTTGATCTCGCTAAAACCACGCGTGATCCTCGAGTAGCAAGACGCGCTGCACAGCTCACCTACGAAGCTCATGAATTCGACCAATCCGTTGAAGCTTTTCAGCTGTGGCAACAGCTAGAGCCTGCTTCACCCTTGGCAAAGCAGATGCTGGTTAGCATCTTGTTGAGTGGTGGAAAGCTGCAGGAAGCTTTGCCGCATGCAACAGTGATTCTGGAATCAGACCCGCAAAACAGAGCGCGTTCATTCTTGAATTTTCATAGCCAGTTGGCGCGAATAGCCAACCCGCAAGCAGCGCTAGATTGGATACTTGAGGTTACCCATCCTTATCAGGACATCGCAGAAGGGCACTGGGTGGTAGCGCAATCTGCACAAGCGGCGGATAAGTACGAACTAGCCTTAAGTGAAGCTCGTCAGGCGGTAGTGCTAAAGCCGGATTGGGATGGCGCGGTTGTTTTGGAAGCTCAACTGACGCAAAAAACAAATCCGCAGCAAGGTGCGAATTTACTTAAAAAATTTCTTGAGTCGCATGATGACCGAAAAGAAGTCCGCTTGTTTTATGCACGCATGCTGTTAGAGCAAAAACAATACGCTGCCTCGCGAGAAGAATTTGGCAAATTGTTGCAGCAGCGCCCCGATAGTCCCGAACTTGCTTTTGCAATTGCGATGATCTCTTTGCAGTTGGGCGAGTTAGATCGTGCGGAACAAGAATTGCGTCAAGCGCTAGCTGGTAACGACAAGAATCAAGATAACGATACGCTGCACTATTATCTCGGCCAATTAGGCGAAGCAAAGAAAGATGATGTTGGCGCATTGCAAGAGTATCGCTTGGTTAAAGGGGGCGAAAATGCCTATACAGCGAGATTGCGAGTTGCCTATCTTTTGAACAAGCAAGGTCATTTAGAAGAAGCGCGTAAATTTATTAAATCAACTCAGACGAAGGGGCAATCTCAACAGATCCAAATAGTGATGATTGAAGCGCAGTTCTTGCGCGAAGCTAATCAGCATGAAGAAAGCTTTAAGGTGTTAGCACAAGGGTTGGTTAAATTCCCTAACAATCCAGAGCTGATTTATCAAAGCGCACTCACGGCAGACAAGCTAAATAAACTAGATACGTTTGAAAAGTTGATGCGCAAACTGATTGAAATTGAGCCGAACAATGCACACGCATACAACGCATTGGGCTATAGCTTTTTAGAACGTAATATACGTGTCTCGGAAGGTATGAATTTAGTGTCTAAGGCCTACAAAATAGCGCCGAACGATGCGGCAATCATCGACAGCATGGGCTGGGGATACTTTCGATTGGGAGAGTACGAGCATAGTGTCGAGTTCCTTCGTAAGGCATACAAGATCAACACGGATCCAGAAATATCTGCGCACCTTGGCGAAGCATTGTGGATGAGCGGCAACAAAGAAGAGGCGCAGAAGCTCATTGACGATAGTTTGCTTGCACATCCCAGCAGCGACGCACTCAAAGCCACCCTTAAACGACTGAAGCCATAAAATTATGCGTTCACTTTTGATACTCCTACTGTTATCCCTGACGGGCTGCGCCTCGGCACCTGTCAAAATGGAGCGCCCAGTTAAGCCGGATGCGCCTTTCGTTTTCAACGGCCGAGTCTTGATTACGCAAGGCATGATGCGCGATGGCGGAGGGATACATTGGGCGCATGGAGAAGGCGATGAAATATTGTTGTTGGGCCCATTGGGTTATACCGCAGGGCGCATTAATCGAAATGCGGATGGCGCAACATTGGAAGATGCCGGAGGACGGCGTCTTTCGGCGAAAGACGCCGAATCATTGATGCAACAAGCGTTGGGATGGCAATTGCCATTGTCCGGCTTACGTTATTGGGTGACCGGTATTCCCGCACCTGAAGGTGAATTTAGTTTTGAGCGAGACGCAAAAGGACGCATCACACTGCTCAAGCAAGATGGCTGGGATATTAGCTACACGCGTTTTACATCCAATGTTGCAAACGCATTGCCTTTGCAACTAGAAATGCGCCGTGCCGAGGTTGAAGTGAAACTCGTTATCGATTCATGGGAACAACAATGAGCATTGCGCTCGATTGAAGGTGTTTGAATGTCTGCATTAACCTGTTTGGCCCCTGCAAAACTCAATCTCTTCTTGCACGTAGTCGGGCGACGTGACGATGGATACCATCTGTTACAAACCTTATTTCGCTTTATTGAGCTGAACGACACCTTGCGTTTTAGCGTGCGCACAGATGGTGAAGTGCATCGCATTAATGAGATCGAAGGTGTTCCTGAAGCGCAGGACTTATGCGTGCGTGCAGCTAAATTATTGCAGCAAGAAACTGGTTGCACATTAGGCGTGGATATCGAATTAGAAAAACGCATTCCTATGGGGGGCGGCTTGGGCGGAGGGAGCTCAGATGCGGCTACCACCATGTTGGCGCTTAATCGCCTGTGGAAGCTTGATTTGCCGCGTCAGCGACTGATGGAATTAGGGCTTACGCTGGGTGCAGACGTGCCTGTATTTATCTTTGGTGATAATGCATTTGCCGAAGGAGTCGGCGAGCAATTACAGCGCTATGACCTACCTCCAGCGTGGTACTTAGTGCTGTGCCCACCCGTGCATGTACCCACCGCAAAGATTTTTACACATCCGGAATTGACACGAAATACGTTTTCGATGACAATGCGCGCCCTTCCGATAGGGCAAGCATTCAAGTCAGGTCGGAATCAGGGTGATTTGAAGCTGGGTAACGATTTACAAGCGGTTGCATGTAAATTATTTCCCGAAGTTGCAGAACATCTGGCGTGGCTTTCGCAGTTTGCGCCTTCACTGATGACAGGCTCCGGCGCATGCGTGTTTGCCGAGTTTGAAAAGGAAGAAGAAGCACAAGCGGTATTGCAGCAGTTGCCGACCAATATGCGCGGATTTATCGCGAAAGGTTTGCAGCAGCATCCGCTAAAAGAATTTGCAGTATAAATTTTGAAGAAGTTGTTCAGCGTAAGTCGAACAGGTTCTAAATAGGTTTTATTGGGGAGTCGCCAAGTGGTAAGGCATCGGATTTTGATTCCGACATTCGTAGGTTCGATCCCTACCTCCCCAGCCAGTTTCTTAAAGTCATCGTGGGCGTCCGCGCCGACATCAAATATCGAGAGGTGCTTATGTCCGGCGACATGATGGTCTTCACGGGTAATGCCAATCCCAAACTAGCTGAAAGTGTTGCACGCCATCTGGGTATTCACCTTGGTCGTTCTACCGTTAGCCGTTTTTCCGACGGCGAAGTGATGGTCGAGATCATGGAGCATGTACGCGGCAAGGACGTGTTCATTCTTCAATCCACCTGTGCACCCACCAACGACAATCTGATGGAGATCATGGTCATGGTCGATGCATTGCGCCGCGCTTCAGCTGCCCGCATCACCGCCGCCATCCCCTATTTTGGTTATGCCCGCCAAGATCGTCGTCCACGTTCCGCTCGTGTTGCTATCACCGCTAAAGTGGTTGCCAACATGTTGACTGGCGTCGGCGTCGACCGCGTGTTGACCATGGATTTGCACTCCGACCAAATTCAAGGCTTCTTCGATATCCCCGTGGATAACGTGTATGCCAGCCCCATTCTGTTGTCTGACGTGTGGCGCAACAACTTCAAGAATCTCATCGTCGTATCGCCAGACGTAGGTGGTGTGGTGCGTGCGCGTGCCTTGGCAAAACAATTGGACGCTGACTTGGCCATCATCGACAAACGTCGTCCTAAGCCGAACGTCGCAAAAGTGATGAACATCATCGGTGACGTTGCGGGTCGTACCTGCTTGATCATGGATGACATGGTGGATACCGCCAATACCCTGTGTGAAGCTGCGAATGCATTGAAGGAAAAAGGCGCAGAGCGCGTCGTCGCATATTGCACACATGGCGTCTTGTCTGGCCCCGCGATTGAACGTTTGGAAAAGTCAGCAATCGACGAATTGGTTGTCACCGACACCATCCCGTTAAGCGAAGCAGCGCGTAACTGCAAACGCATCCGTCAATTGAGCATCGCAGAATTGATGGCTGAAACGTTACGTCGCATCAATGCAGAAGAATCAGTCAGTTCACTGTTTGTGGACTGATCATCGTAGTCGCCGTGTTGGCGGCTACCTAACCCGGAGCATCTGGTCGCGGATGACTCCAAATTGAAGTGGAGAAGTAGAAATGACAACAGCAATCAGCGCAACAACACGCAAAACGCAAGGAACGGGTGCGAGCCGCCGTCTGCGTAAAGCAAATTTGGTCCCAGGTATCGTCTACGGTACGGGTGACGCAACCATGATCGAACTTGATCACAACACCGTTTATTTCGCACTCAAAAAAGAAGCATTTCACGCTTCTGTATTGACGCTTGAGTTGGATGGCAAGAAAGAGTCCGTTTTGTTGCGCGACTTCCAAATGCACCCATTCCGTCAGCAAGTGCAACACATCGACTTTCAGCGCGTCGATGCAAACAAAAAGATCCACATGAAAGTGCCATTGCACTTCTTGAACGCTGAAACATGCCCTGGCGTTAAGACTGGTGGCGGTATCGTTAGTCACGTACTGAACGAACTGGACATCACTTGCTTGCCATCTAACCTGCCAACCGCAATCGAAGTTGACTTGATTAGTTTGGATTTGGGCCACTCTATCCACGTTGCTGACGTTAAGTTGCCTAAGGGCGTTGAAGTTGCAGGTCATCACCATGCAACCGATGCTGTTGCGACTATCCAAGTGCCACGTGGCCACGTAGAAGCCGCTGCTGCCGCTGCAGCAGAAGCACCAGCCGCTGCTGCTGCCGCTCCTGCTAAGAAGTAATCTGCATTAGGAACAACCCGCCATGTCATCTAACGGTGCATGGCGGGTTTTTTCATTATGAGCGAAGCAATCAAACTTATCGTCGGACTAGGCAACCCCGGCAAAGAATACGAAGCCACACGCCACAACGCAGGTTTTTGGTGGGTGGACGAGCTGGCGCGTAGCAATAACGCCAACTTCAAAGCAGATAGCAAATTTCACGGCTTGATCGCCAAGGCCAATCTGCATGGGCATGAAGTGTATGTGCTCAAGCCGCAAACTTTCATGAACGTAAGTGGTCGTGCAGTTGGTGCAGTGGCTCAGTTTTACAAAATCGCACCTGAGCAAATTTTAGTGGTGCATGACGAGCTTGATTTACCCCCAGGCAGCGCCAAACTAAAAACAGGTGGTGGCCACGGTGGGCACAACGGTCTGAAAGACATCATCGCGCATCTGGGCACCAAAGAATTTTGGCGACTCCGCATCGGTGTCGGTCATCCGGGTGATAGAGCGGAAGTGGTCAACTTCGTACTCAATGCGCCACGTAAAGAAGAGCAAGTTTTAATTGATGAAGCAGTGCAACGCGCACAAGACGTCGCATCGCTCATCATCGAAGGTAAGCTCGAAGCAGCGATGCTGAAACTTCATAGCGCCTAAATCTTATTTTTATCCCGTCCTCATCGGACTCAGATTTTTTCCTCGAATACTGATTGAATTTCAATCAAGCATTTTTTCATTCCCTGAATGAGTGATGAGGTCGCAGCCGACTTGGCTTTTGATCTCTAACTACATCGTTCAAAGTGATTGGCGTGTTGAAGCCAGTTCACGCTGTTTGATCAGCGCGTAGATCACTGGGATCACCAACAGCGTCAGCACCGCCGAAGACAACATTCCGCCCACCATCGGTGCGGCGATGCGGCGCATAACTTCAGATCCAGTACCTGAGCTCCACAAGATAGGCAACAATCCCGCCATGATGGCCACCACCGTCATCATCTTGGGGCGAACACGTTCCACTGCGCCGTGCATGATGGCTTGATGTAAATCGACAGCGTTTGGACGGTGCCCTTCGTTACGACAGCGAGTTAGCACATCCTGCCAAGCCTTCTCCAGATAGATCAGCATCACCACCCCCGTCTCTGCCGCTACACCCGCCAGTGCGATGAAGCCCACGGCCACCGCGACGCTCAAGTTGTAATCTATCAGCCACAGCAGCCACACGCCCCCCACCAGCGCGAACGGTACAGACAACATCACCACCAGCGATTCGGTGACGCGCTTGAAGTTGAGATACAACAGCAGGAAGATGACGAGCAGTGTGATAGGGATCACGATCTTCATCTTCGCAGTCGCACGTTCCATGTACTCGAACTGACCGCTCCACGTCGCGTAATAGCCGGGCGGAAATTTCACTTCTGCCGCCACGGCCTTGCGCGCTTCGTCCACATAGGAGCCAATGTCGCGCTCGCGGATGTCCACGTAGATATAGGCAGAGAGCAGAGCGTTCTCGGTGCGTATCGAGGGCGCGCCTTTACTGAGACTCACCTTGGCGAGCTGCCCCAGCGGGATCATCGCGCCGTCAGGCGTGGAAACCAACACTTCGCGGGCGATCTGTTCTGGTGTGCTGCGCGAATCGCGCGGATAACGCACGTTTACCCCGAAGCGTTCCAAGCCTTCCACCGTGGTGGTCACGTTCTCGCCCCCCAATGCAGTGGCGATGACATCTTGTACTTCCTCCATCGTTAAACCGTAGCGCGCCAATGCCAACCTATCCGGTTCGATGTTGAGATAGAAACCGCCAGTGATACGTTCGGCATAGGCACTCGACGTACCCGGCACTTTCTTTACGATTGCCTCGATTTGTTTGGCAAGGCGTTCCATCTCGTTCAAATCCTTGCCGAACACTTTGATACCGATGGGCGTGCGTATGCCTGTTGAAAGCATGTCGATGCGCGCCTTGATGGGCATCGTCCAAGAGTTCGCTACGCCGGGGAATTGCAGCGCCTTGTCCATCTCGGCGATGAGCTTGTCAGTGTCCATGCCGTCGCGCCATTCCTCTTGCGGCTTGAGGTTGATGACTGTTTCGAACATCTCCAGCGGTGCGGGGTCGGTTGCGGTTTGCGCGCGTCCCGCTTTGCCATACACCGATGCCACTTCGGGGAAGCTCTTGATGATCTTGTTCTGCGTCTGCAACAACTCGGCGGCTTTAGTCACCGACATTGCAGGCAATGCAGTCGGCATGTAGAACAGCGCCCCTTCGTTCAGTGTCGGCATGAATTCGCTACCCAGCTTCAGCGCGGGATAGGCGGACAACAACATCACACCAACAGCGAAACCCAGCGTGGCTTTCTTCTGTTGCAGCACCCAGGCGATGAGCGGGCGGTAACCCGCGATCATCCAGCGGTTCAGCGGATTCTCCGATTCAGATTTGATCTTGCCTTTGATGAACAGCAGCATCAGCACTGGAACAAGCGTGACGGAAAGTAGCGCTGCGCCCGCCATGGCAAAGGTCTTGGTGAAGGCGAGTGGTGCGAACAATCTTCCTTCCTGCGCTTCCAGCGTGAACACCGGCAGGAACGACACAGTGATGATGAGCAACGAGAAGAAGAGGGAAGGGCCGACTTCTTTGCAGGCGGCGAGGATGGCCTTATAGCGTTCGCCGAATCTGTCACCGTTCGCCCTGAGCCTGTCGAAGGGGGGACGGTCCACTGCACCAAGGTCAACACCCGCTTTGACATTTTCGTTCGGAGCGCCGCTCGTTCCTTCGACAAGCTCAGGACGAACGGAGGAAAGGGTTTCCAATCGCTCCAAATGTTTATGCGCATTCTCAATCATCACAATCGCCGCATCCACCATCGCGCCGATGGCAATCGCAATCCCGCCTAAGCTCATGATGTTCGAGTTCAGATTCAAAAAGCGCATGGCGATGAAGGCGATCAGCACGCCGATGGGCAGCATCACGATGGCGACCAGTGCGCTGCGTGCGTGCATCAAAAACACCATGCACACCAACGCCACGATGACACCTTCTTCGAGCAACGTCTTTTTCAGCGTGGCGATGGCGCGCTGAATCAATTCCGAGCGGTCGTACACCGCTTGAATACTCACACCTTCGGGTAGTCCCGGCGTGATCTCGGCAATCTTGGCTTTGATATTTTCGATGACTTCCAGCGCGTTCTGTCCGTAGCGTGCCATCACGATGCCGGACACCACTTCGCCTTCGCCGTTAAGTTCGGCAATGCCGCGTCGCTCATCGGGCCCCAATTCAACACGCGCCACATCACGCAACAAAACGGGCGTGCCGCGTTCCGCCTTCACCACCAGATTCTCGATGTCGCTGATGCCATGCAGATAGCCACGGCTGCGCACCATGTACTCAGTCTCCGCCATCTCCACCACGCGTCCGCCTACATCACGGTTTCCATCGCGGATCACTTGGGTGACTTTACTCAAGGGGATGCCGTAGGCGCGCAACTTCAATGGATCGACCGTCACTTGGTACTGTTGAACGAAACCGCCGATGCTAGCGACCTCTGCCACGCCGTGTGCCTTGGTCAGTTGGTAACGCAGATACCAGTCCTGCATGGTGCGCAGTTGTGCGAGGTTGTGCTTCTCGCTCCCTTCGACTGAGCTCAGGACAGGCAATACCGCGTATTGATATACCCATCCCACGCTGCTGGCATCGGGGCCGAGCTGCGGCGTGACGCCTTTAGGCATGCGCCCCGCGATGCTGTTGAGATATTCCAACACGCGCGAACGTGCCCAGTAGATGTCCGTGCCGTCTTCAAAAATGACATACACGAACGACGCACCGAAGAACGAGAAGCCACGTACTACTTTGGATTTAGGTACGGACAACATTGCCGTGGTGAGCGGGTAGGTGACTTGGTCTTCCACCACCTGCGGTGCCTGCCCAGAATATTCCGTATAGACGATGACTTGCACATCGGACAGGTCGGGCAGCGCATCCAGCGGGGTTTTTACCAGTGAATAAATACCCGCCAGTGTGATGAACAGCGTGGCGAGCAGAACCAGAAAGCGGTTGCGCGCCGACCAATCGATTATGTTGTTTAACATATGTTCACCTTAGAAAAATTATCATTGCATTCTGCGAATTTGCTCCCTTCCCCCGCAGGCGGGGGAAGGGCTGGGGATGAGGGGTGTACGCTTAAGCAAAATTTGTTTTGTCGCCGCGTCCCTCACCCCCACCCCTCTCCCGCTTGCGGGCGAGGGGCTTAATGTTGATGCGCTTGCAACTTGGTAATCACCCATTCATCCTCGCCACGTTTGACGATCTCGAAATCTATCTTGCTGCCCGCTTTGATACCGCTCACCAAAGCCGTGTTAGCCAAAGCGAAATCCATCGTCATTCCCGGCCAGCCTAATGACTTGATGGGCTGGTGCGTGATGCTTACTGAGCCATCGTCATTGATTGCTTCTAGGATTCCCTGAGCCTGATAGCCGACGGCCTTGCCCTGTAGGTCGGGATTTATCCCGACAGCTGCGCTGTGAGAACGGGTCTGTCGGGATGAATCCCGACCTACAACAGCGGTGGGCGTGGTGGCTGACATGCCACCCAGCGCCGCCTTTAGGTTGCTCTCCGAATCAATCAGGAAGTTAGCAGAGGTCACGACCTGTTCACCTTCCGCGATACCGTTCAACACTTCGACGTAGTCATTTGAGCGATTGCCCAGCGAGACCGTGCGTGGTTCGAAACGTCCTTCAGCCAGACGCACCAGCACGACTTGCCTTGTGCCGCTGTCGATCACGGCCGAGGTCGGCACGGTCAGTACCTTGTTTCCTTTGCTTACGGCAATGTTTGCATTGGCGAACATGGCAGGTTTGAGTAATGTCTGTGGATTGGCGACCTGCATGCGCACTTGCACTGTGCGCGTCGCGCTGTTCAAGGTGGGGTAGATGAAATCGACTTTGCCGTCGAATACTCGTTCAGGGTAAGCGTCGACTTTGATCTGCGCCGTGCTGCCGAGTTGGAGTTGCACGATGTCCTGTTCCGGCACTTCGGCAACAACCCAAACGGAAGATAGATCGGCGATCTGATACAACACCTCACCCGGCATGAAACGCATGCCTTGCACGGCTTTTTTCTCCAGCACGATGCCGGATTCTTTAGCGTGGTAGGTGATGCGGTTGCCGTTCAGCTTGGCACCGCTAACATCCCAATTCTTCAGGCGTGTGGCGGTAGCATCGGCCAAGCGTTGCATGCTGCGTTTGGCTTCATCATCCGCGTCTTTCATGGCGACCAAGCCTTGTGCGGCCAGCGTCTGTTCGTGCTGTGCCGAGACCAGTTCGGGGCTGTACACATCGAACAGCGCCTGTCCTTTTGCAACAAGTTGGCCTGTGGTGTTCACATGCAGGCGCTCCACCCAGCCTTCGAATTTCGGCGCGATGGTGTAGGTGCGGCGCTCGTCGATCTCGATACGTCCGGTCACGCGCAAACTGCTGTTCAGTTCACGTAACGCTGCTGCTTCGCTCTTCACGCCCAACTTCTGCACTTTGTCGATGCTGATGTTGAGGGAGGCGGTGGATTGTTCCTCGCCTTCATACACGGCGACGTAATCCATGCCCATTGAATCTTTCTTGGGTACGGGGGAGGTGTCCGCCAAGCCCATCGGGTTGCGGTAGTACAGCACCTTGCGTTCACCAGTTTTGCTGGTTGCGGTCTGAGTGCTAGACGCGCGCTGGTTACCCATCCAGTAGCCAATGGACGCAACACCAAGTAGCAGTAGCACTGCAAAAAAGATTTTGATGAGGCTACTTATTTTTGCAAATCCAAACTGTTCGACACAGCCGAACCAGTTCCTTCTCCCTTGCAGGGAGAGGCCGTAGTTGTACCGCGCTGAAGCGCCAACAACATACGCACGGATGGGGGTAGAGTTTAGGCGGTCGAATATTTCTACCCCCACCCTAGCCCTCCCCCTGCAAGGGGGCGGGGATTGTGGTGTTAACGAGTTATTTGATTTCATCATTCTTCTCCTAAAGACTTCTCGATGTCAGCCAGACGCAGTTGCATGTCGGTCTGTGCTTGCAGGTGTTGCTGCTTGGCTTTGAGAATTTGTTTCTGCGCTTCGATGAGCATGCTGAAAGACACTTTGCCCGTTTCGTATCCAGCTAATGCAGACTGATAGGTCATCTCTGCTTGTGGTAACAGGCGCGTGGTAATGAGTGATTCCGTGCGGCGTGCCGATTCCAATGCCGACAATGCTTCAGAGAGTTCCGATTGCATCTGGTCGAGTAGCGCCTGTTTGCGTGCTGTCGAGGCGGATAACATTGCCTCAGTCTCACCTTCCTGCGCGCGGCGTGAGGATTGTTGCAAAGGGATGTTCAACTCCAACATCAAGTCCCACTGTTTGATTGCGCTACCGCTTTGGGTGGGGGCGATGCCAAAAATGAAATCGGGGTAACGCTTGGCATAGCTCAACTCGCGGCTCTTTTCTGCTGTTTGAATATCTGCCTCGGCGATGCGCAGTTGCGGGTTTCGTGCGAGCAGTTGTTCCAGCAAGGCCGATTCATCGAGGGAAGCGGGTGATGGCATGTTGCGTAGTTGTTCTGGTTCGGCGAGTGGCGCATTCGTTGGGCGCGACAGCAGTGCGTTGAGCCTTGCATGGCTGTGGTGATGTTCGTTTTGCAAGGCGATGAGCTCGCCGCGTAACAAAGTCTTTTCCACTTGCACTTGGATCACGTCTTGCTGAGTCGCTAATCCATTGGCATAACGTGTCTGGACGATCTGCTCCATGTTGTCTAGCAAGTCCAATGTCTGCTGCGTCAGGCGTTCGTTCGCGGTGGTGTAGTGATACATCGCATAGGTTTGCTTGATGCGGCTCGCCAGCTCAGTCCAAGTCGCGGCCATCTGTCCATCGGCTTGCGCCCTCTTGGCCTCGGACACTTCGCGTTGTAGTCCGCGTTTGCGCATCCACGGCACACTCTGCATCACCAGAAAACGTGTGCCTCCATTTCGAGTCACATCCATCGGCTCGATACGCAACACGGGGTCGGGTAAAGCGGAAGCAGGCTCGGCACGTTGGGTAGCAGCCGCAACATCAAAGCGTGCGGCGGCAAGGTTGGGGTTGTGCTCGCGCGCATAACGCAACAATCCTTCCACGTTGCTACCAAGCGAAATCGTGCCAGCCAAATTAACGGTGGGCTGGGTGAGGGCGTTGCTGTTTTGCAGAGGTAACACCTCTACCGCATGGCTGCTGGATAGCCACACACCGCACATTAACGTCATCAGACTTAAATAGATTTTCATGATCCACATCCTGTTTTTTTCAGCAGAAGCCCCTCTCTCTAACTCTCTCCCGCAAGCGGGAGAAAGGACAAACGTGAAAGGCAATCTGCAATTCCTTCAAACGGACAGCCGAAAACGACTGCCGAACGGACAGAACGAGAAACGTTTAGGAATTACAGACGGACTCGTCCTGCGTTAGACGCGGGCGAGAGGAGGGGGAACGAGCGGTGCGGAAAGATGAGAAACGAAAGTTTCAGGGATAGAACTAACGGCTTGCGAACCAGAATCGAACAGTTGCATGGCAACCACGGGTGTGTCGAGATAAGCCGTGCAAGCCAAGTGGCAAACGCCGCAAGCATTACAACCCGACGCGCCTTCATCGCTCGTCTGCATGGCTTCATGGTCATGCTGCATCATGTCTTCGTGCGACATCGACATCATTTCAGCCGACTCATGACATTCGCCCTGTTGCAACTGCATCGCGAGCGAAGCCGCTAATGCGCTACCGCTAGAGAGCGGCAACCACAGCAGCATGAACACAGCAATGAATTTTCGGGTTAGGCGAGACATGGCTGCAGTGTGGCGAAGAGTGGGGGGAGAGTCAATCGCTTGCTGGGAGGCATCATCGTGATCCCTTACGGAGGAATGGCGATGCTGCCCCATTAGCTGTGCGTTTTATTCGAGCCCAGTCACGTTAGTCTCGCTGGCAGACTTACGGTTTACTGCGTTTTGAGGGCAGGTGCTGTTTGCCCTGCACCAGATCCTTGGTTGGAATCCAGCTGGTCTTCGTCTTGGGTTTGTCGGTTTGAATGTTCTTGCCGTGGTGGTTGTGTTGAGCCGCTTTGTAGCTTTGAATCGCCGCCAGCAACTGCTCTTGGGTCACTCGAATGATTGGGTGTTTGTCCTTGGCATCAAAGTCGGTGAGCTGTTGCTTGATGCGGGCTAGTCGGGTGGCACTGTCATCCTTGGCGCGAAGCACCGCCATTATTGTCTGTGCCGCAGTAGAGAGGGTATAGCCACCCGCTGCTTCGGCGATCAAGCCGCAAACGCTCATGCGGGCAAACGCATCCACCAGTTTGGACTTGGCTGGAATCTCGCCGTGCTGGGCCGTGGCCAACGCGGTGATGATCTCATCCAGCGCGGCGGGGCGACGCTTGGCCGCAACGGTAAGGGACAACAGCAGGGCGACATCGTCGTCGTGAACGGGGTACATGGAGAACCTTTGCAGAGTTGGAAAATTAAAGGGTTTGGCATCGTATTGTATTTTGATATGCGACGCAGCCCCCTTTAATTTATTAAGAACGAGCGGGCGGATAGACCTCCGATAAAAACTGTGGGGAGTCGATGCTGCCCCGTTTAAATTCAGTTATTGCTGCCCCAACAGTTCGCGAACTTCTCTGATGCAAAGCTTTGAGATATTGAGACTTTCAATATTGATTTGGCTCAACTTGTTAAGGCAATCTTCCGGCGTCGCATCGGCGGGGAATGCTACTTTGTCATGGAGTGCAATTGCCGTTACTCGTGAAAACCCAAGCGCAATTAGGTTCAAGGCAATTCGATCAGATGCGCCGCATTCAAGGTAGATATGGAATGGCTCAATTGCCTCTTCCGCTGCGACATCATTACGCTCTCGGAGGACTAACGCCAGAATGCTTGTATAGGCAATAAAGTGCTTAACTAATCGATAACGAATTTCTTTTTCCAGCGTACGTAGCAACTCCCTAATAATTACCGAAGCTTTCTTGTTGTCGTTTTGGCTTCGTAGGTAATCAATATGCTCTGCGATAATTTTCTTTAGAGGAGTGTTGTAAATCCATTTACACGCCAACTGACTATAAAAAATGTAACTCCCGTTATGAATTCCAGCCAGTTTTTCTTGAACTATTTTTATAATCTCTTTCATTCGTTGATTGGAGTTCGCCAACCCCGGCTTTATTGGCAGTAGAGTTGCCGGATCTAACTCCGCCTTCATGTAGTTATAAAGCGACTGCAAACGATCTGGCCTAACGGCACGATTGGCGTCTAGAACTTCAATGGGCAGTGTAATTTTTATTTCCTGGCACTTTTTTTCGGTCTGCTCCAACACAGCTTTATTTTCTTCAGTTCTAAACTCCGAGTCCAAAAGACTATTGCCGGTAGCGATAAAGTCGTTGATGACTTTCCCAAAAGCTGCCTCTGCTATATCCACTTCATCTGGCTTCGCTTGATTAGCGAGCAGGCGCTGTATGGCTGAGCCGCCATCCGCCATAGCCTCGCTCATGGCAGAGTGAATGTCCTGTAGCAACTCTCCTTCGTAACAATGTTCATCCCATTCAGTAGGGCGCATGCACCAGATATTGCCGTGAAACTCGTGCAACAGTCTTCCTGCTCTACCTGCAAGATTCAAGAAATCTCTGCGCTGCATTGCGTTGCCTGAACCTCGCTTTGGGTTTTCAATAATTATGTGACGTGCAGGTAGATTTACGCCTTGAAGCAACGTGCTAGTACAACAGACAAATCTAAGTAAACCTTCTTTGAATAAATCTTCGACTCTAGCTCGAACAATAGCTGGCATATCACCATAGTGAAAAGCCACACCATGTGGAAGCATCTTAATCAATGGATATTCGGGATGAATTTCACTTCTGAGAAATTCAACAAACTCTGCAATTACCGGATCGGTATGCGCGGGTTCCGGCAGCCCTTCAATTAGCGCCTCAGCTAGATTTTCTGTGTATGCCGCTCCATCAGCGAAAAGGATTGTGGCTTCATCGTCGCGGGTGACAGCTCGTGCCAAATCCGCTTGCTGTTTGAACTTGCTGCCACGAAAAGAAAATCCCAAATCCCTGATCCCGAGCTCAAGGCGCTCGTTTTGAAGAAGAACCTCGAACTGAGCTCGGTCCTTCTTATTCCGGACTTGCGAAACCAGAATAAGATTCTGGGACACTGGAGACTGCGTCTCTATGAATGACACCTCACCTTGAGATCGACCAAAAAGAGATAAAAGGTATTCAGGATTTTTAATTAAGGGACTTGCGAAGAATACCTCAGCACTTGGAAAAAGTCGTAGCACTGCTTCAATGGCGCTCTGAAGAATAATTCCACGGCTGTCGTCTTGTATCCCCTGTGCTTCGTCTACCACTAGAGTCGTAATCCAGGGTTTTCCTTGAGCAGAGTGCAGCAAGCTCATCAATCGCTCTTGGGTTAATACATAAACAGCTCCTTGTTGAGTTTTTTCTTTATCGACGGGAAAAGGAACGGAACGCACCGGAACAGTCTCAAGACCAGCTTTCCGTAAGTGTTCGCGTAGCTTTGAGGAAACTTCCCTGATTAGTGCCCTAGTAGGCACCAAATAGACGACGCAAGCTGGACCACCTTTTCTCAGCCGTCTAATCAAATCCAAGCCCATTACAAATGACTTCCCCGCCGAGGTGGGAGCCGACACACTCACGGATGATGACTGATCCAACGCATCGAACAGCCTATATTGAAAGTCGGTTAAGGCAATATCGCTGCCCTCGAAATGAGTTACTGAATTCTCAATTTCACGCGTGGCGCGTTCCAGCCACAGCCTATATGGTGCATGTGGTGCCACATCTGGAGTCGTTGTGTATCTATCGCGCAAAAGACTCCTTCCTGGGAAGTTGCCAATTCGCGACAAGATAATGTCTGCAATAGCAACTAGGCTAGAGCTGTTCGTATCATCTATCTCAATCAGGCGCGTTGCAATCTCATAGGATTGCGCACGATCAAGCACTTCGGATGAAGTGGAAAGCATAGATGCATATCCAACAAGCAGCCGTATTTCGTTATCCGTAATTGGCTCAGGATCAACTAAGGCATTTCCTGGTAGCTGCACATTGATGTCGTTACGGAGCAGTTTGCTGTACAGGTCGCGAAACTTTGGAAATTCCGGTCTTGCTAAATAGCTCACGTCGGACATCTGCTTTACCCTTTAATCTAGAGCTTTGTTGAAAGCGTCCCGAAATTCCTGGACTGTGGGGAAGGGAATAAAAAACACCTCAAATCGGAGATGCTTTTTCTGAAAAGTATCAAATCGCTTTTGAAGATGTTCGTGTAGTCTTTGGCTATCGGCTAAGTATCGTTTCTTAAACTCCTCCGTCAATGCCGGGGTTGCCAATTTCGGGAGACTTCCATACTCTTGCCAGTCATAGCCAATCAAACACGCATGATTAATTCGAATTTCGCCAGTAGGTGCGCCGAATTCAAACAATTGAGTGACGGCAGTTTTGACATTCGCATCGGCATATTTGAAGTACTTGGTGACCATCGAAAATTCATGCTGGTGCATACCATTGTCGTGAAACGTAGCTATGCTTTTAAGTGCCGATGTTATGGCACCACCAACATCTTGATATAGTTTTGCCTCACCAAAGAATAAGTCCACAAGCTTGTCCTGTTCGTTCCAGCACATGTGAATTCCATCAGACCCCTTCAGTTCATCATTAGGGTTCGTTTTCAGCTCCATTTTGGCGACAACTTGCGGCACGCCCAGAACTGACTCCAGAAGAAAATAGAGCAATACTTCGCCTGCTTCTCCTGTCGTATCGGGATTGGCTGGCGTATTGGTTGGGTGAATGAAGAGCTTTCTTGCTTCTTTAGTCAGCTTCGCTGACTCTATCGAAGTAAGAGGCGTAGTGCGGTGTTGTACTGCGAGACAGTAGTCAATAATGTGACCGTACAAAGTCTCGGCCAACGCCGAAATCATAGGTCGTCCATTCCCGTCAAATTTCAAGTGATGCAGACGTATTGTTGCCTCAAGGCCTGCGATGGAATGTTGATGCGCTACTACATCAATACACTTTTCATAACTTTTTTGACAGGCGGATAGATAGCCTTTCAAATCAAGTAGTGGGTTTGTGCTGGGGGCTTCAGTCATATTTTGATTTGAAGTTCCTATTATTTGCATTTCTTGGATATGTAATAACAACGACTGTTGCAGACTTTTATGACGTCACCGTCATCTGGATCAAAATGCTCGTCTGGTGTATGCATAGGGGTTCCCAAAATTTGGTTATCTGGAAATTCACGCCATATTTTGCTTTTTAGTTCCAGCAATTCGTTCCGTAGATCTTGAGTGAAATTTACTCTATGTCCTTGGCCTAGTTTCTCAATAAGCTCTTTGAGTCTGGGATGCGTAGATTTCCAAGCAGAGGTACCCGCCTTCCCAAAATACCGAAAGTCGTTCGCAACAAGTGCATTCGCTTTGGGATAATGCTCACCCTCTCCAAGATCGCTGATCCACGCAGTTGGAAAGTTGTGAAATTTCGCATCCGTTCTGCGCACCAGCTTTCCTGACTGATTGCGCTCATAAATACAGTCGCCCCTACTTTTGAATTCATCGTGTTCGAAATATTCACCGCCAGTAAATTGGCGCGCCACTTCTGCGATATAAACCAAGCGATTATTAGGCGTTTCATTGTTTGAACCAAACGCGAAAATTAAATCCCCTTTTCTGGCTGTACTACGAATGTAGGGTTTGCATATAGTAAGGCTAAGCATGTTGTTGTCGATGCAGGGGGCCCCGCCATCATCAACGACACATTTATACACATAGAATCGTGGTTCACGCATTGCAGCATCCTTCGAGAAGCGATATGGAGGCAGCATCGCAATTAATTCTGCAAACCGCCAATGGTTCAGTCGCAATGCCCAGCATCTGAAGAACGATGTGGAACAAGCCACGATTGAAATGGCCTGAGCAATGCGTGCTCGGTGTGGTGTGATTCAAGTGATTCCCCTCATTTGAACAGTTTGTTTACTGGCGATGCATCCCGTCATTGCGGGTTTTATCTTGCGCCAGCCTCACTGTTCTGGGGATTCTGCTGTGTGCCTCGCGCCATTCATGTGGCGTGATGTGCGTTGAGTAGATCTGCAAGTGGGCCGAACTGTATTACTGCGAGGTGTGAAGTGTCAATGCGGAGGGGTAGGGGCATTGTTGAGTGCATTTCCATTTCTGATTCGACATGCTGTGTGTGTGCCGTTGGGTGGCAGGCCCTTGTGGGAACGGCTTCAACTTGACGCCCCTCACCCTAACCCTCTCCCGCCTGCGGGAGAGGGGATGCTGGTTTTATAGTCCGCGCATGAAGGTAGGCCGCAACGGTCTATGTCCTGCCATGGCCTCCCGCAATTGCAGCAGCAATTTCTCTTTGTCTCTCGGCAGGTTGCCTGCAAGTGCTAAGGCATTGGAGGCATGGTTGCTGCGGAAGATGATGGGCTGCGGTGGGGTGAGGCCGCTGATGAGTCTTTCCTGTTCTTTCAATATTGCGAGGTCGTCTGGCATCTGGAATGGCTCGCCGAATTTGCGGTGGAATTCTTCTTTTACGCTTTCGTCCAGATACAGTTGCAGTGTGGAAAGGTAAGTGACGGGTGCGCTGTTGAGTAGGGCGAGGGTGCCGTCTATGTGTTCGTCGCTGTGTTGTGTGCCACCCAGCCCAAGGATGACGGTAGCGGAAACTTTCATACCGCTGGCGTGTGCTTTGTGCAGCACTTCGGCCATGCGCTTTTGCGTGGCGCCTTTGGTGATCTTTTTCAGGATGAGGTCGGCGCCAGATTCGATGCCGAAGTAGAGCAGGTTGAGTTTGTGTTCGCGCAACAGGGTGAGTTCTTCGGCGCTCTTGCGCTGGAGGTTGCCGGGTGTGGCGTAACAGGAGACGCGCGTGAGACGTGGAAAGGTTGCAGCCAATTCGTTCAGGATGGCGAGCAGGTGTTCGGTGGGTAGGGCGAGTGCATCGCCATCGGCTAGGAATACGCGCTGTGCGTCCGGCCAATCGGCGGCGGCTTGATGAATGTCGGCGAATACATCGGCCAAGGGGCGTTCGACATATTGCTTGCTGCGATACATGGCGCAGAAGCTACATTGATTAAAGCTGCACCCCAGCGTGGCCTGAATGATGAGGTTGTCGCCTTCGGAAGGCGGGCGGAACAGCGGCATGTCGTAAATTAAATTCATGCGGAATTGTAACTGGGGTGTGATTGCTCTTGCCTCTATCTTGGCTTTGAGTGGTTAGTACGTTCATTTTTTCAGGAAAATTTGCGATGCTTTGTAAAACCACACGACTGAATTTTTGAAGCAAATCAGTGATGCGCGGGGTTCTTGCGGCTGCGATTTACATATCCATTGTCAGTCTCTCTCGCTGGCGTTACAGTTCGCGTTATCCACAAACAAAAATAAGAGGTTCGATATGGCGATATTGATAATGATCGTGGTGCTGGCAGTGTTACTTGTGCTGGCTTTTTTTAGAGCTTCAATCTGGAGTTGGCTGATTGCCACCATCGTCATCGTTCCTTTTGTCGCAATGTATAGCCGTATCAGTGACGATGCGCTGAATATTGTTTACCTCTCCTTGTTTTCTTTCGTATTGATCTTGGGCGTGCCTTTCTTACGTCGTCTCCTCATTAGCGGGTTTGTTCTCAAAGTATTCCGCAAAATCCTTCCCCAAGTTTCGCAAACCGAACAAGAGGCATTGGATGCGGGCACAGTGTGGTGGGATGGCGAGTTGTTCAGTGGTCGCCCTCATTGGTCTAAATTGCTCGCGTTTCCTAAGACATCCTTAACCCAAGAAGAGCAGTCTTTCCTCGATAACGAAGTCGAGCAGTTGTGCGCGATGATTGACGATTGGGATGTCACCCACACCCGCCAAGATTTGTCGCCAGAGGCTTGGCAGTTCATCAAGGATAAGGGGTTCTTCGGCATGATCATTCCGAAGGCCTATGGTGGTCTTGAGTTCTCGGCACAAGCACACTCGGCGGTCGTGACCAAAGTCTCGTCTCGTAGTGGCACAGCAGCGGTGACGGTGATGGTGCCCAACTCACTCGGCCCCGCCGAATTGCTGTTGAAGTACGGAACACATGAGCAAAAAGATGCGTATTTGCGCCGTTTGGCAAAAGGTTTGGAAGTGCCTTGTTTTGCTCTGACGGGCCCGATGGCTGGGTCGGATGCGGGTGCGATTCCTGATGAGGGTATCGTTTGCTACGGTGAATTTAATGGGCAAACCAATGTGCTGGGGATTCGTCTCACTTGGGAAAAGCGTTACATCACTTTGGCACCTGTGGCGACATTGTTGGGCCTCGCCTTTAAGTTATATGACCCCGATCATTTGCTGGGGGCAGAAAGTTCACGTGGCATTACCTTGGCGTTGATTCCAACGAACACCCCTGGGGTGCAAGTGGGGCGTCGTCACTTCCCGCTTAATTCGGCATTCCAGAACGGCCCTACCCAAGGTAAAGATGTATTTATTCCGATGGATTTCATCATTGGTGGTACACAACGTATCGGCCAAGGCTGGCGTATGTTGATGGAATGTTTAGCGGCGGGGCGCTCGATCTCATTGCCTGCAAGTGCAACGGGTGGCGTCAAGCTGGCGGTGCGCAGCAGTGGCGCGTATGGGCGTGTGCGTAAACAGTTCCATGTGCCGGTTGGCAAGTTCGAAGGTGTTGAAGAGGCGCTGGCTCGTATTGGTGGCCATGCTTATGTGATGGATGCGGCACGCAAACTGACCGCCTTGGCAATTGATCTGGGTGAGAAGCCTTCTGTGATCTCGGCTATCGTTAAGTATCACTGCACCGAGCGCGGACGTATTGTCATCAATGACGCGATGGACGTACATGGCGGCAAGGGCATTTGCATGGGGCCAGATAACTATTTGGCGCGTATGTATCAACAGACCCCAATTGGCATCACGGTGGAAGGGGCGAACATCTTAACGCGCAGTCTGATTATCTTTGGACAAGGGGCGGTGCGTGCGCATCCTTATGTGTTGAAAGAGATTCAAGCGGCCAACGAACAGAACAATAAAAAAGCTGTGATCGATTTTGATGCGGCGTTCTTCGGGCATATCAGTTTTAGTTTGAGCAATGCGGTGCGCACTTTCTTATACGCACTTTTCGGCGGGCGTTTTATCTCCGTACCAACAGAAGAGCCAACCGCACGTTATTACCAGTTGTTGACGCGATACGCATCCGCGTTTGCGTTTGCGTCTGATATTGCCATGTTGTCTTTGGGCGGCGCGTTGAAACGCCGTGAAAAATTGTCTGCGCGCTTGGGTGATGTATTGAGTCAACTCTATCTGTGCTCGGCCGTGTTGAAGAAATTTGAAGATGACGGACGCCCTGAGGCCGATCTGCCTTTGTTGCATTGGGCGATGGAAGATGGCTTGTTCCGCATTCAAAGCGCATTCGATGGCGTGTTGCAGAATTTCCCAAATCGTTTCTTTGCCTTGTTGATGCGTGCGCTGATCTTCCCGCTGGGGCAATGCCGCAGACCGCCTAGCGATGCGTTGGGGCATCAAGTGTCGTCGTTGTTGATGCAACCCGGCGCAGCACGAGACAGACTCACTGCCGGTATGTTCGTTCCAACTGATGAGGCTGATGCGGTGGGGGCTTTAGAAGCTTCGCTGGCGAGCACTTTGGTGTGCGAACCAATGCAAGCTGAGCTGGAAAAGGCGCGCAAAGAAGGCAAGCTCAAATCTCGCGATGAAATGAAGCTAGTCGCCGAAGCGCACAGCAAAGGCTTGCTGACGGCTGAACAAGTGCAGCAGTTAGAGCGTGATTTTGCGCTACGCCGTAAAGTCATCATGGTGGATGATTTTGCGCCAGAACAAATGAAGGCCAACCCAGTATGAGCGACCTGCGCGACAAGGTCGTCTTCATCACTGGCTCCAGTCGTGGTATCGGTCGTGAAATCGCACTGCGTTGTGCGCGGGATGGCGCAAAGGTCATCATCACGGGCAAGACTGTCGATCCGCATCCTAAGTTGCCGGGCACTATCCACTCAGTCGCCGAGGAGGTGATTGCAGCGGGTGGGCAGGCGTTGGCGATCCAGATGGACGTGCGTGATGAGAATGCCATCGCAGCGGCTGTCGCGCAGGCGGTCGCCCATTTCGGCGGTATCGACGTGTTGGTCAACAACGCCAGCGCCATCCAACTTACCTCGACTTTGCAAACGCCCGCTAAACGTCTCGATCTGATGTGGGATGTGAACATGCGTGCGACCTTCCTCACTTCACAAGCATGTATCCCGCATCTGAAAAATGCGGTGAATCCGCATGTGCTGGCACTGTCACCACCACTGGATATGCAGGCAAAGTGGTTCGCGCCGCATGTCGCCTACACCATGTCTAAATTCGGCATGAGTATGGTGATGTTGGGAATGGCGAAAGAGTTTGCATCCGAAGGTATCGCCTTCAATGCGCTGTGGCCGCGCACCACCATTGCGACTGCTGCCATCGAATTCAATTTCCCCGAAGCCATCCTGCGTGCTTCACGCAAACCGGCCATCATGGCGGATGCGGCGCATGCCATCCTGATGCGCGACAGCGCGATGTGTAGTGGCAACTTCTTTATCGATGAAGACGTGTTGCGCGAGTCCGGCATCACTGATTTCTCATCTTACGCACTTGATCCAAGTGTTCCACCGTTCAAAGACCTGTTCCTCGATTAGTACGTCAAAAAAAGGGAGATAAAAATGACGACACATACCGAAGATGCGATCACCCCAGAACAAGCGGGTACTTTGCACGGATTATTCCTTGAGCGAGTCAAACACTCGCCCGACAAAGAGGCTTACCGCTATTTCGACAACAGCAAGAGTGCGTGGATATCGCTGACGTGGAAGCAGATGCTGGCGGAAGTGGCACGCTGGCAGGCGGCGTTGGCGAAAGAAGGGTTAGCCAAAGGTGACCGCGTCGCCTTGATGTTGCGCAACTGCCCGCAGTGGGTCATCTTCGATCAGGCGGCGATGTCTTTAGGATTGATCACCGTGCCGCTGTACACCGTAGATCGAGCAGAGAACATCGCTTACATCGTCAATGATTCGCAGTGCAAGGTCGTGTTGTTCGAGACGGCAGACCAGTGGAAAGAATTGAGTAACGTGGTTGGGCAGATGGGCTGTGTGCAGCGTTTCATCGCGCTCGATACCTTTGCACATAACGAGCCACGCCTCGTTGGTTCAAGTAGTTACTTGCCTGCGAGCGCGACCTTGCAAGCCCCTGTGCCGACTCAGATCGGTGAACTCGCCAGCATCATCTACACCTCGGGCACGACCGGCAAACCCAAAGGCGTGATGCTCAGTCATAACAACATGCTGAGCAACACCCACGCCGCACTGGGTACGTTCGTCATTTATCCCGATGACTTACTGCTGTCCTTCCTGCCTTTGTCGCACACCTTTGAGCGTACCTGTGGTTACTACTTGCAAGTGATGACGGGTGCGACCGTGGCATACGCACGTTCCATCCCGCTGTTGTCGGAAGACCTGCAAACTATCAAGCCGAGCATCCTCATCTCGGTGCCGCGCATCTACGAGCGCATCTATGCGGCGCTGCATGCCAAGTTGGATGAAGGTCCGGCCATCCGCAAGAAGCTGTTCTTGTTGGCGGTGGAAGTGGGTTGGGCGCGTTTCCTGCGCGACCAAGGGCGCGGTGGTTGGAAGCTCTCGTTCTTGTTGTGGCCGATCTTGCAGAAGTTGGTGGCGCAGAAGTTGATGGATAGGTTGGGTGGTCGTCTGCGCACGGCTGTGAGCGGCGGCGCTGCGTTGACGGCTGAAATCTCGCATACCTTCGTTGGGCTGGGCTTGCCAGTGGTGCAAGGCTTCGGCATGACCGAGACCAGCCCCATCGCAACGGGTAACAAGCTGAACAACAACTTCCCCGATAGCGTCGGACAACCGATACGCGGTGTGCAGGTGAAGCTGGGGCCTCAGAACGCGCTGCTCATCAAAGGGCCGAACGTGATGATGGGTTACTGGAACAACCCAGAGGCGACCAAGGCGGTGCTGGATGATGACGGTTGGCTCAACTCGGGTGACGTTGCGCGCATCAGCGAGACGGGGCATGTCTATATCACCGGACGTCTGAAAGAGATCATCGTGCTGGCGAACGGCGAAAAATTCCCTCCGGCAGACATGGAAGCGTCCATCCTGACCGACCCATTGATCGATCAAGTGATGCTGCATGGCGAAGGCAAACCTTACTTGGTGGCGTTGGCTGTGCTGAATCCAGATACGTGGAAGGCGATCGCGGAGAAGATGGGCATTCATCCTGACATGCCCGAGTCGCTTACCGACAGTAAAGTGGAAGCGAAAGTGTTGCGTCGCATCGCGCGCAATCTGAGTAGCTTCCCTGCGTATGCCAAGGTGAATCGTGTTTTGTTGTTGCGCGACCCATGGACCATCGACAACGGCTTGCTCACGCCAAAATTGAGTTTGAAGCGTAACAAAGTGGTCGAGATGTTCACGACCCAGATAGACGAACTATATAAAGGGCACTAAGAGATGACAACACCGATCACGACTTTACCTGATCGCCAGCCCACCTTGCGTGTGGCAGCTATGCCGTCGGATGCTAATTACACGGGCGACATCTTTGGCGGATGGTTGATGGGGCAGGTGGATGTAGCGGGTAGCATTCCTGCGGTGCATCGCGCACGTGGCAGAGTCGCCACGGTTGCGGTGAATTCCTTCATATTCAAACAACCCATCTTCGTGGGCGACATCGTGAGTTTCTATACGCAAATCGTGAAGGTGGGCAACACCTCCATCACGGTGGATGTGGAAGTCTATGTGCAGCGTGACCCCGAGAATCCGACTTGCCACAAAGTGACTGAGGCGCAACTGACCTATGTCGCAGTGAGTGATGAACGTAAACCGCGTCCGGTGCCGCCGGAAGCTTAGAGAAACAACTCCCTTCTCCCGCAGGCGGGAGAAGGGCTGGGGATGAGGGGCTGTGGGTGCAACCAAGAAATATTGTGTCTCCAACACCCTCACCCCAACCCCTCTCCCGTCCACGGGAGAGGGACTTTGACAGACTCAACTGGAGGTTTTGATGAGCACATTACAGATCCGTAAAGTCGCAGTTCTAGGTGCAGGTGTGATGGGTGCGCAGATAGCCGCGCATCTGGTGAATGCCAATGTGGAGACCTTGTTGTTCGAGTTGCCGGCAAAAGAGGGCGATCCGAACGGCAACGTGAACAAAGCGCTTGATGGTCTCAAGAAGCTCGACCCCGCGCCTATCGCTAGCCCGAACAAACTCAGCTACATCCAAGCTGCGAACTACGACCAGCATCTGGAGAAATTGCGCGATTGCGACCTCATCATCGAAGCCATCGCTGAACGCATCGATTGGAAGTCTGACCTGTATCGCAAGGTCGCGCCGTTTGTGAATGCGAATGCCATCTTCGCGACCAACACCTCCGGTCTTTCCATCAACAAACTGGCCGAAGCCTTTCCTGAGAATCTGCGTCATCGTTTCTGCGGCATCCACTTCTTCAATCCTCCACGCTACATGCACTTGGTCGAACTTATTCCGTGCAAAGGTACAGAAGCGGGATTGCTCGATCAACTGGAGACCTTCCTCGTCTCCACCGTAGGCAAAGGTGTTGTGCGCGCAAAAGACACGCCTAACTTTATTGCCAATCGCATCGGGGTGTTCTCTATGATCGCCACCAAGCATCATGCGGCGGCGTTCAATCTTGGCTTCGATATGGTGGATGCACTGACTGGCCGTTATCTTGGTCGACCCAAGAGTGCCACCTTCCGCACGCTCGATGTGGTTGGTCTCGATGTGTTCGCACACGTGGTCAACACCATGCGCGATAACCTCAGCGAAGATCCGTGGCACAAGCATTATGAGTTGCCGAGTTGGTTCCAGTATCTGATCGAACAGGGTTCGCTGGGGCAGAAGACCAAACGCGGCATCTACCAAAAGATCGGCAAAGAGATCCATGTGCTGGATCTGCACACCAAGGAATATCGACTATCCGATGCGAAGGTGGACGATGGCGTCAAAGATATTCTGCGTGAACGTGACTGGGCTAAGAAGCTCGCAGGCTTGCGCTTGAACCCACACCCACAGGCGCAGTTCTTGTGGGCTACTTTCCGTGACGTGTTCCACTACTGCGCACTACATCTGGGCGACATCGCCAACAATGCGCGCGATGTCGATTTTGCCGTGCGCTGGGGATTCGGTTGGGACAAAGGCCCGTTCGAAATCTGGCAAGCGGCGGGCTGGCAACAAGTGGCGGGCTGGATCAATGCCGACATCGCCGCAGGCAAAGCGATGGCGAGTGCGCCGTTGCCGTTCTGGGTGACTGCGCCATCGCGTACCGGTGTTCATTCTGAGCAAGGTTCATTCTCGCCCACCAGTCAGAACGATCAACCTCGTTCGACACTTCCCGTCTATCGCCGTCAACTCTTCCCCGATGCGCTGCAAGGTGAGACGCACCACTATGGCGAGACCGTGTTCGAGACCGACGAAGTACGTATGTGGCACATGGGCGATGATATCGGCATCCTCAGCTTCAAGAGCAAGATGCACACCGTCAACAACGAAGTGCTGGATGGCGTGTTGCGCGCGGTGGACGAAGCCGAAGCAAACTTCAGCGCACTCGTTATCTGGCAAACCGAAGCGCCGTTCTCTGCGGGTGCGAATCTGTTGCAGTTGATGCAAGGCGTGCAAGAGACGCCAGCAGAGTCTGGTCTATTCGGCAAACTCAAAGGTGCAGTGAGTCGTGTGAAATACACCGCAGCCGGTGGTGGTGGCATGGGCGATCTGTTCAACGCAGCGACTGGCAATGTGCCCAAGGTCGAAGAGGTAGTAGCCAAGTTCCAACAGACCTCGATGCGTCTCAAATATGCTCAAGTACCTACCATCGCTGCTGTAGATGGCTTGGCACTAGGCGGCGGTTGCGAATTCTCTATCCACTGCACACGTATCGTCGCCACGCTGGAAAGTTACATCGGCCTCGTCGAAGTGGGTGTGGGGCTGTTACCCGCAGGCGGTGGCTGTAAAGAGATGGCTCAACGTGCCGCTGCCGAAGCAAGAGGTGGCGACATCTTCCCGATATTGAAACGCTACTTCCAACACATCGCCATGGGCGAAGTCGCCAAGAGTGCAGAGATGGCGCGTGAGATGGGTTACCTGCGTCCCTCGGATCGCATCGTCCTCAATAAATTCGAGTTGCTACACATCGCCAAAGAAGAGGCCAAAGCGCTCAATGCCACGGCCTACCGCCCACCCTTGCATCAACATCAGATCCCCGTGGCAGGCCGTACCAGCATCGCCACCTTCAAGGCATCCATGTTGAACATGCTCGAAGGCGGCTTCATCTCCGAACACGACTACAACATCGGCTGCCGCGTGGCCGAGAGCATGTGCGGCGGAGATGTGGAAGCGGGTAGTCTAGTGGACGAGACATGGCTGCTCGACTTGGAACGCAAGAACTTCATGGAACTGCTGGCGACCGAGAAGACGCAGGCAAGGATCGAATATATGTTGAAGAGTGGCAAACCACTGCGTAATTAAGGAGACGAACATGAGCAAACAAGTCCAAGAAGCCTACATCGTCGCCGCTACGCGTACACCCGTCGGTAAAGCGCCACGCGGCATGTTCCGCAACACGCGACCGGATGATCTGCTGGCGCATGTGTTGAAGGCGGTGATGGCGCAAGCGCCTTCGCTTGATCCGGCGAGCATCGGCGATGTGATCGTCGGTTGTGCGATGCCTGAGGCGGAGCAGGGAATGAATGTGGCGCGTATCTCGCTGTTGTTGGCGGGGTTGCCCAACACGGTGCCGGGCATGACCATCAACCGTTTCTGTTCTTCCGGTGTGCAAGCAGTGGCACTGGCGGCGGATCGTATCCGTCTGGGCGAGGCGGATGTGATGATCGCGGCAGGTGTGGAGAGCATGAGCATGGTGCCGATGATGGGCAACAAGATCGCATTCAATCCCGCCATCTTCGCCAAGAACGAGCACTACGGCATCGCATACGGCATGGGCCTGACGGCGGAGAAGGTGGCGGAGCGGTGGAAGGTGTCGCGCGAGGCGCAGGATGCTTTCGCTTTGCAGAGCCATCAGCGTGCTATCGCGGCATTCAATAATGGCGAATTCAAAGATGAGATCACGCCATACCATCTCGCTGATCATGTGCCGGACATGAACACGCGCGAAGTAAAGATCAAGGCGCGTGATGTGGTGCAAGACGAAGGCCCGCGTGCCGATACAACCCTAGAAGCATTGGGAAAATTGAAGACGGTGTTCGCGCAAAAAGGCTCGGTGACGGCGGGCAACAGTTCGCAGATGTCGGATGGTGCTGGCGCGGTGTTGTTGTGTAGCGAAGCTGCATTGAAGCGTTATAACCTCACCCCTATCGGCAAGTTCCACAGCTTCAGCGTGGCGGGTGTACCGCCCGAGATTATGGGGATTGGCCCGAAAGAGGCGATCCCACGTGCGTTGAAGGTGGCGGGATTGAATCTGAATCAGATGGATTGGATCGAACTCAATGAAGCGTTCGCCGCTCAGTCGTTGGCAGTCATCGGTGACCTTGGTTTGAACCCAGAGATCGTCAATCCACTGGGTGGAGCCATCGCCTTGGGTCACCCACTCGGTGCAACTGGGGCGATCCGTACGGCGACTTTGCTACATGGATTGCGTCGCCGCAAACAGAAGTACGGCATGGTGACGATGTGTATCGGCACGGGTATGGGCGCAGCGGGTGTCTTTGAAGCACTTTAAGTGAAGGGATGAAAATGAATAAATTACTCGTGTTGTTCTGTGGTCTGTTGTTGAGCTTGAATGCACATGCGCGTTTCGTCGGTGATGTGAACGTGCCCGATACGGCGCAGGTGGGTGGTGCTTCGCTGCAATTGAACGGTGCGGGGACGCGTGTCAGGGTGATCATCGATGTGTATGTCGCAGCGCTGTATCTGGGCAAGACCACGAATAGCGCCGATGTGGTGTTCGCCGATGCGGGTGCGAAACGTGTGGCATTGCACATGTTGTACGGTATGAAGTCGGAGAAGTTGTTGAATGCCTTCAAAGACGCCATCGAAGCGAACCACAGCCCGGCAGAACTGACCACCATCGACGCAGGGATGAAGAAGTTCTATGCGATCTTTGATTCAGTCTCGGGCGTGAGTCCCAGCGACACGATCTATCTGGATTATGTGCCGGCAGTGGGTACCAAGGTGACCATCAATGGCAAGGAGCGTGGTTTGGTGGAAGGTGCGAACATCAATCGCGCTTTGCTGAAGATATGGCTGGGTGAGAATCCGGTGCAGAACGATCTGAAGAAAGACATGCTTGGAATCAAATAACGAACAAGTGGTAGAAACGACAGCCCAGCTTGTCGAAATTAATCGGCAAGCACTTAACGACAGGATATCGCTTGAGGGCGGTGCGTTCGCAGAAGCGATTGCGCCTATTCAGCAGCAGTTGTTTTCGAACGCGGTCTTGAATCTGGAAATCTCACAGATTGAAAAGATGCGCTCGGTCATCGCGGCTGTGGAAGAGGTGGTAGGCAAGCCGGAAGCGAATACCGCGCTCGGTGTGTTCTTCGGTTATGACTTTCATGTCAACGAGCAGGGGGTGCACCTCATCGAGGTGAATACCAATGCGGGCGGCGGATTTCTGAATGCACTTCTGATCGAAAGCCAGCGCGCTGATTCGATCTCTGGTGAGAATCTTGAGCAGACCTTCATCGAGATGTTCCGCAACGAATGGCGGTTAGCGCATGGCGACGTGCCGCTGAAGACAATCGCCATCGTGGATGAAAACCCAGAAGCGCAGTTCCTTTATCCAGAATTCTTGTTGGCGAAGCAGATGTTTGCACGCGCAGGAATCATGGCTTACATCGTTGATCCTGCTAAGTTACATGTGCTTGAAGAGAATTTGTACGTTGACGGGCAGCGCATCGATTTAATTTATAACCGCCTGACCGATTTCGCTCTAACTCGCTACCCACATATCCGCACTGCGTGGGAAATGAATCAAATCGTGGTAACTCCCAATCCAACGCACTATGAGCGTTATGCGGACAAGCGCAAATTGGCCCAATTTTCTGATGCTGAATTATTACGAGCTGAAGGCGTGTCGCAGCCCAATATCGATGCCCTGTTATCAGGTGTGCCTGAAACCAAAATTGTCCGTGCAGTAGATGCCGAGCAATGGTGGGCAGACCGCAAACAATGGTTTTTCAAGCCGATGAGTGGGTACGGCAGTAAAGGTGCATATCGCGGCGACAAGGTCACAAAGCGTGTATTCGAAGAAATCATGCAATCTGATTACGTGGCGCAACGACTAGCTGTTCCTGGCGAATGCTCCGTGAAAGTGGCAGAGGAAGTTTTATCGTTGAAGTACGACGTACGTTGTTATGTCTATGCCGGACACATCCAGCTCATCGCCGCACGCCTATACCAAGGGCAAACCACCAACTTCAGAACATTGGGAGGTGGTTTTGCCTGCGTTTTGTGTGCGGCCTAATCATTTCTAGCATTTTTTCATCGTTAATTATTTCTCCTCAAGTTTTACTTTGCGAGGTCGATACCCCTAAATAGAGTGCGCTTGGCCGTTTTAACAATGGCCAAGGAGCGAATTCTTCGGGGGGCGGCGATGGGCATCGTAGCAATATGTCAGTTTGGAATTTGCAATGCGATATTTCGCATTGATGATGCCAATTTGGCCGTGCGTATAGAGCAATTGCGAACACGTATGGCCATGTACCCCTCGTTGATTATTAGCCAAGTTGCGCTTGAGCCATTCCTCGTCATGCTCTTTTGGGAGCGTGCATCACATTCAGAATTACTCGCTTGGCTCGGCATGATGTACGTCATCCACTCGGTGGAAATGATTCAACTATTCCGCCGCCGAGATGAGTTGCAGACAGTTGATCAATGCCGTTGGTGGAATAAGCACTTCACAATTTTTGCTTTGTTAGTAGGGGCAATGTGGGGCATGGCAGTGGTGCTGTTTTTTCCCGATGACTTGGCCTATCAAAGCTTGCTCATTTGCGTAATGGTGGGATTGGTCGCGGGAGGGGTGACCATGAATCCTGTTCATCCGCCCGCTTTGTATGCGTACCTCTTGGGGATATTGATTCCGATGATAGGGCGCATTGCGATGGAAAACGATGCGCTACATTGGTTATTGATTGCCATGTTGCTGCTATTTAGTGTGGTGATCGTGATGGCAGGTCGTGAGCTGAATAAGACATTTATGCTGTCGCTCAATCAACGTTTTGAGAACAGCGACTTGTTAAAAAAAGTGTCTGAACAAAAGAAGGCGTTGGAACAGGCGCACCGTCGCCTCGAATTGGTTAATGCCGCATTGCAAGACGACAGTACCAAGCTGGAGTTACTGGTGCAAGACCGTACTTTAGAGCTACGCCAGCGCACTGACGAGATTGAAATTATCAAGCAAACCACTATTTTAGCGCTATCGTCACTCGCCGAAACGCGCGATAACGAAACAGGAAATCATATTCAGAGAACGCAAAATTACGTGTATTCATTAGCGACTCGCCTACGGGATCACAGTCGATTTAAATCCTATCTCACCATCGAGAACATCGAGTTGTTATACAAACTTGCTCCGTTGCATGACATTGGAAAAGTGGGTATTCCTGATCGGATATTGCTTAAGCCAGGCAAGTTGACGCCAGAAGAGTTCGAAATTATGAAGACGCATGCAGCATTGGGTGGAAATGCGATTGCGGCTGCAGAGAGTCGTTTGAATGTTAAGAGTGCTTTTTTGCAGGTAGCGCGAGAGATTGCCTTAGGCCATCACGAGAAATGGGATGGGAGCGGTTACCCTCTCGGATTGAGTGGCGACGATATCCCTATCCCAGCTAGATTGATGGCTTTGGCCGATGTTTACGATGCTTTGATTAGTCGGCGAGTTTATAAAGAGGCTATGCGACACGAGGATGTGGTCGACATCATTGTCGAGGGGCGCGGCAAGCACTTTGATCCAGATATCGTCGATGCATTCATTGCAATTCAATATGAGTTCGTGGAGATCGCGGAGAAGTACAGTGATCTAGCGGCCGCACCAGAAAGCCGTTTAGCGGCTTGATAGATGGATTTGATGTTCTGAGAATATTGGTGGGCGGTACAAGGTTCGAACTTGTGACCCCTGCCGTGTGAAGGCAGTGCTCTACCGCTGAGCTAACCGCCCAATCAAGGGCGCGAATTTAATCATGCTCGAATCGATTGGGTCAATTTCTTTATCGGCAGAAACCTTCTGTCGTAAAATGCGCGCCTTCGTAGTTAGTCGTTCCCATTCTCGATAAGAAAGCACAGCAATATGACTGTTCGTACACGTTTCGCTCCCAGCCCAACAGGGTATTTACATATTGGCGGGGCACGCACCGCATTGTTCTCTTGGGCTTACGCACGCAAACATAAAGGTGTCTTTATTTTGCGTATCGAAGACACAGACCTTGAGCGTTCGACTCCTGAAGCTGTGCAAGCGATATTGGATGGAATGAATTGGCTTGAATTGAATCACGATGAAGGCCCGTTCTATCAAATGCAACGTATGCCGCGTTACAAGGAGGTTATTCAGCAGATGTTGGCTGAAGGAACAGCCTATTACTGCTATACCTCGCCCGCAGAGTTGGACGCCTTGCGCGAAGCGCAACGCGCTCGTGGTGAAAAGCCGCGCTATGACGGAACTTGGCGGCCAGATGAGGGAAAGGTTTTACCTCCCGTTCCTGCAGATATCAAACCAGTCGTTCGATTTAAGAATCCAATCGAAGGTGTCGTTGCGTGGAAGGATATGGTTAAAGGTGATATTGAGTTCAGTAACGCCGAGTTGGATGATTTGATCATTGCCCGTGCGGATGGTACGCCCACCTATAATTTCTGCGTGGTGGTCGACGATTGGGATATGGGGATCACTCAAGTGATTCGAGGTGACGATCATGTCAACAATACCCCGCGTCAAATCAATATTCTCAAAGCGTTAGGTGCGACACCGCCAAGCTATGCACATCTTTCAATGATCTTGGGGGATGACGGCGCAAAGCTATCTAAGCGTCACGGTGCAGTCAGCGTCATGCAATACGATGAAGAAGGTTACTTGCGTGAAGCAGTTATTAACTATCTCGCACGCTTGGGGTGGTCGCATGGTGATGATGAGGTGTTCTCTGTCGAGCAGTTCTGCGAATGGTTCGATCTGGATCACATCACGCCATCTGCTGCGCAGTTCAATACTGAAAAATTGCGCTGGTTGAATAATCATTACATGAAGCAAATGGACAACGAGAAGTTGGCTTCATTGGTTAAGCCACGTCTTGAAGCACGCGATATCAAAGTTTCGGATACGCCGTCACTTGCTGCAATCGTCGGCTTGTATAAAGAGCGTGTTTCGACATTGAATGAACTTGCAATTGCCGCTGAGATTTTTTATACCGAGGTCACGCCAGATGCTGCTTTGCTTGAGGCGCAGCTGACGGCAGAATCGATTCCAGCCGTACAAGATTTTGCACAACAAATTGCAGTCGTGCCGTGGGAGGTAAGTGCTATCAGTGCCACTATCAAAGAGGTCATTGCCAAGCACGGTTTGAAGATGCCCAAGCTTGCCATGCCTTTGCGCGTGATCTTGACAGGCCAAACGCAAGCGCCTTCCGTGGATGCATTGGTGGTTTTATTCACACGGGAAATGGTGTTGTCGCGCATCGAAAAATCTCTTGTGAAAAAAACTTGATGAGTTGCTTTACAAGGTTGCATGTCATCACTATAATGCGCGCTCTTTTCGGGGGCACCCTGGGGGGTATAGCTCAGCTGGGAGAGCGCTTGCATGGCATGCAAGAGGTCAGCGGTTCGATCCCGCTTATCTCCACCAAAAAGAAAATGTAGTACCGCAGTCCCCATCGTCTAGAGGCCTAGGACACCGCCCTTTCACGGCGATAACACGAGTTCGAATCTCGTTGGGGACGCCACCTTCAAGTTGCACGTTGTTTCAGGACGATGCAATATCAGCAAGAAACCCAATGAAACAAAGCATCCAAAGCCCTTCGGGGCTTTTTTGTTGTTGCAAGATGTTGTTGTGTGTTTCACCCTCCTGATGGTAACTTTGTTGGTAACTCTTCCAGTTCTCGTTACCAACATGTCAGCTACCAACAAATTATTGGATACCCAGGTTAGAAGCTTCAAATCACGGGAAAAACCGTACAAAAAATCAGATGGCGGAGGTATGTACATCGAGATACGTCCCAACGGATCCAAGTGGTGGCGACTTGCCTATCGGCTAAATGGTAAACAACAGCTCAAATCATTAGGCGTATATCCTCAGGTCACGCTACACGAAGCTCGCCGTCTCCGCGATAGTTTTGATCCCACTCCAGTTGCTAAGGGACGATCACTCGAATCAGTATTTCGAGAGTTCATGCTTATCAAGAAATCCGATCTCACAGCAAAGCACCAAGCCCTAATGCAGTCTCGATGCGCCCCTATTTTGGAAAGCTTAGGAAAAAAGGCAATAGCAGACTTTCGTCCTGCAGATTTTCTACCCTTGCTGCGTGAGATAGAAGCACGCAGTCCTAGTGTTGCAAAAAAAGTTAGAACGGATTTCTCCCAATGTTTCAGATATGCGGTTGCTGCCGACCTTGCTGAACGCGACCCACTTCACGATCTTCAAGGCGCTATGAAGCCATTAAAAGTTAAACACCGCCCCGCAGTAATTGATCCAGTGGAAATTGGAAAGCTCCTTCGGTTTATCAACGAGCACCCAACGGTCGGAGTAGTAACCAGATTGTATTTGCAAATCATTCCCCATATATTCACCCGACCAGGAGAGCTGCGGTTGGCAAAATGGGCTGATATAGACATGGAAGTTGGGGAATGGCGCTATACGATGGGCAAGGTCAACTCTGAACACATCGTTCCTCTATCAAAACAAGTGTTGATGCTACTAAAAGAGTTGAATAAATTTACGGGCAACACTCCATTCCTTTTTGCATCAGTCCCAGATGAAAAACCGATTTCCGATATGACGGCGACTCAAATTCTTCGAAGATCAGGATGGTCTACAAAACACTGCCTGCATGGATGGCGCGCAACCGCGCGAACACTTCTGGTTGAAAATCTAAAATTTCCCGTAGATATCGTTGAGCATCAACTCGGGCATGTCGTCCGAGACCCTCTTGGACGAGCTTACAATCGCACCCAGTTTATAGATGATCGTAGAACGATGATGCAACACTGGTCCAACTTCTTGAGCTCTCTCTAACTACTAGTCTCATCCGTGATTGCTATCACACTTTGGAGTCAACAGACTTATCCACAGATTGATGGTTATAGTATTTGGTTAATAAATGGTTAGCGTAAGTAAAACATGCCCTTCAAACCCTTGCGTAACTTCACTAATTGACATTGCCCCCGCACCTCAAGTGACGATAGTTATGTACCTCATATGACGATGATTCGCACCTCAAATGACGACACTTATGTCGATGTTCCGTTACCTCAAGTGACGATACTACCTTTGAATATTTACCAACCCTATCCTAATTTCGCCAACTTTAATGAGGCGAAAGCGCTTTAGTTCATCCAAAGCCAGATTAACTTGTTGCTTCCACTTTCCGTCACTGTTAACTGATTCTGAACCACACATATTCCTAACAGTATCTAAACGAAGTGCATGAGGAGTCCTATGGCTCGCAACATAGTCATAAACTCGGCGGGCAATTGGGCTCAATTTCGTATATGCATTCCATTCAAGCTCAGTAAAGTGGTGCCCTCCGAATAGTGCGCTCATGTTTTTATGAATTTTGATTCGACATTTCGGTAGCCTAGATCCTGTCGCATCCTCCCATTCATAGTCCTCAATGAATGCAATTGCCTTACCCTTTCCAAGCCGTTTGTTTTCAATACTTACTGCAGTTGCTTTCAGACGCAATAAGCATTCATGGATTTTTTGGTAGTAAAATTTACTCGTTGACCATCCGATCGCAGCACATATCTGATAGCGGGAAAACTGAATCCATTCGCCAAGAGGAAAACTTTTTGCAAGGCTTAATACCTCAAGCCAAACCAACTCATCGTCGTAGGCGCGCAATTCAATTCCCGTATAACGTACAACACAATTACCCACAACAAACACATTAGTATTTGTGAATGTCCGTCTTTCCACTTTTTTGTTTCTCACAGTAAAGATCGCAGATCTTGCATATTCGTTCGGGATTGCGCGCCGAGTGTCACTCCAGCGAGGAAGTTGAAGCGCCTCATTTCTAGTATCACCTGTGTTTGGGACGTCGCTATCAACCGATATGGAAGGGGGATGAGCAAGGTTTATTTGCGCAATCTTTAGTCTCACACGATTGCGCTGAAACTCGATTACCGAATCCGGTTTGTTAATTGGATATTTTGGCACTTTTATGCCCGGTTCCTATCGATACGACTGTAGGCAACCGCTCGATCTTCATTCGATTCGAATATATCGACATTGCCCTCAGAGCAATTTGCAGGCGATATCTGTGCCATCATCTAATAGATTGAATGTAGGCAATTATGTCGCAGCGCAAATATCCAGTTTTCCGGGATGAGAAATGCTTAGCTTTGGGAAAGTTTGGTATCTCTTTTTCCCATCGCCAAAGTGTTGTTCTATGACAGTTGAAAAATTTTGCGGCTAACTTTACCGGCACGATGTCAGGAAGATCCTCTATTCGTATTTTCATGTTTCAAATTCCAACTATTTCCACTTGTGAATGATTCACAAGCCCGTTGAGTCGGGCATGTCTGTCGTATTGCCCTCTGAACGTATTGAACCGCCACGAGAGGGTTGCAAGGGCTTTAATGAGGTATCCGAGTTCGTTCATTAGGATTCAATACGTTCGATCTGATTCAGGTAGAACAATGCTTTGTTTGTAAAAGCAACTTCACGGCGGATTTCCCTCAGCTTTGGTTCAATGGTTTGAATCATGTCGATTTCCCAAGGTTGCGCCAGCTTGAGCAAGACGGCCATGTTGTAGCCATAATCGCCTTTCTGTTTATGGATGAGCTTCTTTGTCATGCGACGTGTCTTTGAACTCTTTGACCCATACCACCGAACCTCGTACCAATTCGCAGTCAAGCTGTTACCGCGTAGTCTCGTCTGCACAAACAACACGCTCTTGCCATCCCATGACTTCAGCTTGTTTTCCGCCATCACAAGATCGAAGTGTTGCTGGCACAATTCCGTAGCCTTCGCCCCCAACTCCTCGACATGATTCCGCAGGGATTGAATAGCCTTATCTGTTTTTCCGATTTCCTTCGTTGAATCCATACATCCTCCAAGATTGGTTACACATCTCATATTTCCGCTATTTCCGCGCCGTGCGGATTGACTTGTTTTGGCCTACCTTTACTTCTACGCCGTCAGGTTCTGGCGGCGCGGTAAATTGACCGCCCCTGCATCCAACAAAACATCTGACTCGCGGAACTAATGCTCGTAATCAAATCATCGACTTGAGTGCTAAATGAGCGCAAAAACAAGGGGCGGAAAATTTGTCCGGCAGCGGAATTTCCGTCCGCATTTACGCTTACACCCAGCCGGACGGAATTTCCGTCCGGCATCAGCGGAAAATATATCCAGTTATTATTCATAATGTTGCGTGCGGAAAAATCGTCCATGTTGCTAGATTTACTGCTCAGTACAGATGAAGGACAAAGTTTCCGCTGCCACATTTTCTTCAGAGGAAAATTCCGGTAGCGGCTTGGCCACCAGCTCATTTATGACGGGAAGAAACTTACGCAGAGGTGATGTTGAACCACTCACTTCATGCAATTTGGCATAGGTCACCGGCAATTTCTCGTCGCATTCGCAGTGTTGTTTGAGAAAGAGATAGATCAACCTGCGTGCGGCAGAAAGAGCGAAATAGTCGGGATGGAGAGGGGTAAAGAACTCGTTGTGTGCGAGGCAATAGAATCGGTGTGGAATCTTGATTGTGACCGTCGTAAGCCGACCTGCATCATCACGTCCAAGCTGGTATTTCTCTACAAAGTTGCAGCTTATGACATCCAGTCCAATCGGCGTTGTGTTGGTGAGAATATTTGCACCAGAAAGGCGTTCCAAACCTTGGACAAATATGCTCTCCCGCTCACCATTTCTAGCACGCCCAGAAAACGCATAGAAATCATCTACATTGAACTGATATACCGGGCCGACATCACCATCTCTTCCGTCCATCGCGGCATTGGCTATCCAGGTAATGCAAAAGATAAGAACGTCCAAGTCTCGAATGGTTGGTAGCCCTGTAGGGCTGGGTGAAAATTGGATGAACCTGTCTTTGTACTCGAATCGGCGCGGCTTCATTTCACCTGTTGAGATCGCATAGGGGGAGCAATATGGCGCACCAATCAGGAACTCATCACACATGGCTTCCAGAGCGGATGGATCGGCTTCAGGGGGAAAGAGTCCTTCATCCTTGATAAAGGATGAGCCGAAGATGTCCAAGGTTGCTATGAACTTGAATGTGGACGGATCTATTTTGATTGCTTGGCGTTTCTCCATGTAGTAATTACTCCTAGTTATTTAATGACTGGAGGAGTCTAGGATTGTTGAACGCAAAAATCCTTCCGATAGATTGCAAATTTGCAGGCTATCGAAAATATTTTGTAGAAGGATGCTTCGCGCATCCTAGGGGCTAGATGCGCTGGAATTGTGCTGTAGCGCGCGTGATGTTGCCGCCCGCATACATCAGGTGTGCTGTAGGCGTTCTGTAGTTGCTGTGAAGGGATGAACGCCTTTTGCGAGTTGGGTTAAGCTGACCACAATCATGCAAATAAACGACACCATCTCCATCAGCGCGCTGTTATTTCAGGATAACGGGACGGCTATCAATTATCAGGACGGCAGATTCATCCTAGACGAGGATGAGGTGAAGTTGTTATCGCTGGTCACAATGAGCGACGTGGAGGTCTCATATCCCGCAGCTAAATTTATTGCTGGCTTGAATGAGATCGAAACAGAGGGGGAGGGCACATTCAGAAAATCGCACTTCAACAAACGCCTGAAAGACGTTGATCGCTACAGATCGACATTCTCAAACAGTTGATCAGCACCTGCTAGATGTTTAAGGCCAAAGGATACGCAACAGCCCAAGAGGCGGGGTGTTCGATACAACTGCACTGACACTTCAAATATGGGGAGCCACTTTGGTATTTTCGGTGGTTCGGCGCTGAGTGTTTACAGGTTTTGAGCATGTGTAGCAGAGTTATCAGGGTGAAGGGCAGAGCGTTTACGCTGCTTGATCCATTCCCGCCGTCATCATTTCTTCTTCGCCTGAAGATTGAGTAGAAACAATAGAGAGGTTGACGGTGGGGTGAAGTGAACTGCGCAGTTTGTCGTATTCGACATCATCGCGTTTAAGGATTGCAGTTACGAGTTGGCGACCAATGGCTTCCTTGAATTCATGGCCGTTGCCGTTGATGAGCTTCAATTGATCGCGGGTAACAGCCATGCGTATATTCCTGACGAGGGCATTTCGTAACGTATCATAGCAATCGTATCGTATCGTAACGAGTCAGATCTCATCAGCCGAGATTCAACGTGCAGTTCCTGATAATCCTTATTATCAGGAATGTGACTTTTGCGGATAAAGCAGCGGGAGCAATCATGGATGAACAACAAGTAGTGGTGGATGGGGTGATGCGGACAGAGCGATTGGCAAATATCCTTGGGAACTCATCCAACTACGTCAGGGACGATATCGCCAGTCTGGTGAAAGGGAAGCAGATTCCCAGCTCGTTTGGTGATCTGATCAAGCGCTCGGTCGAAATGACTGCTGCTCACAAGGAATTCGAGGGGACGAACGTCGTGTCGATATTTGGGAAGGGCGCTGTTCGCTAGCGCTTGGTGCCACCTCAGTCCACTAAGCCACAGCATGCGAGCTTAGTTGGTTTCAAAACCGTTCAGCCCGAGATTATCAAACATATCGCCCACAGCATTTTTGCTCATCACCGCTCCATCAATCGTTCCGCTGTCCACTTCTTTGAGTACAGAGTAACGAGCTTCCTTTCCTATCTTCGGCTGTCTGGCGATTACCAACAAAGTGCGCTGCTCATATACGCCGTCCTTGCTGGCGGGTACATCTGGCACTTGCTGCCCTTGCGCTTTAGCCATTGTGAGCATGAATACGCCGATACCCCGACCGATGCTACCAGACAACTTCTTTTCCGGCACAGGCAGCGCCACAGAGGTCTCCAACAGATTTCCTAAGTCTCGGCTATATCCGTCATGCAACTTCGTCTCAGGTATCCAGTATTCACCTTCCACAAGGTAATTCACTTCCGCCTGCTCTTTTGAGTCGACCACACGATGGCCACGTTCGGATAGCAACTTTTTCAAACGTTCTGTTCTGGAAGGTGAGCCAACAAACTCAATGTAAATCGCCTTACCCATGTCCATCGAGAAAGCATCTGGCGTGACTGGAATGGCGGCAGGATCTCCGCTGGATTGCTGTGTTGTAGTTGCAGATGCCGCACTTGCCGTCCCTGCTTGCTTGGCATCATCGATGGCAACTCCAACTGCATAAGCGGTCACGGCCTGATTCTTAGCATCTACTGCCCGGTCTATGTTTTTCAGTGCATTCGGGTCATTCGCGGCTAGTTGCACCGTTGCTTGACTCGCCGCCACACCCGTTGCCGCACTCCCTACCACTCCAAGGAAGCCGGACGTGGTAAATATCTTGTCGCGCTCTTCCTTTTGTTTAGCTTCCGACTGGGCGGATAGAGACTGCATCTGCTCTGCCCATTGTCTTTGCTTTTTAAGGGTCAATATAAGCTTCTCGCGTTGGATGGGGCGCAAGCCGGGCTTGGTTTCAATTTCATCAGTAATCCTTTTGAAATTCTCAGCGGCTTGACGCTCTTCAGCTCGTTTTTTGGCGGCTTCCGCTTCAGGATCGCGCATCGAGTCGCTGACTTTATCAACCCCTGCTCCTACCACTTTTCCACCTACTTGCAGTCCGATTCCAACTAGGTCGCCAAGACCTACTGCATTGGCGTTAGCGACTGTCAAAGCTCCGATGATGGATACAACAATCAATTTCTTTGTAAACATTCCTATTCACTCCATTCTCTATAAAGTTGCACTACCAACGTCCCCAGCCAGCACCGCTTTTGCGGAAGGCTCTCGCCATTTCATCTTCGCGCTCGATTGATTCTGCTACTTCCTTGTATACCTTCCTCCAGTCATCATGTGTTAAGTTTCTGGAGCGCTCGGCCATACGTCGTACAGCACGTTTTCCGCTTGGTGCACCAAAGATAAATAGCAACACAGCGGCAACCAAAATTAAGATTCCAAACAACTTATTAAATAGAAATGGAAGTGCCAAGAAACACAATAGGGCAAACACCCCGTATGGATTTTCTTTGTCGTTGGCAACAGCTTTCCAAGATGCCATCCAGTCATACACCCACTGTTTAACAGGGTGATCCATATACACTACGGTCACGTAGTTGTGTTTGTTAGGGACAATCACATCACGATAGTAAGGAAGACCCCAGAACCATGTGCGCCCCTTGTACTGTGGGAGGTCTTCCCACTTTGTCCAAGCATCCTCTCGATCCCTGCACACTTGAAGCAAAGTGCCTGCCCCATACGGCTTAAAGAGATCCGTCATTTTTTTGAGCGTCCAAGCCAGAACCGATGCGGCACCGATTGTGCTGACTACCAGCACAACAATTGGGACAAGGTATTGAGTTGCGACAGTATCCATTTTGATTGCCTCCTTTTCTCAGCACCATCCTGTCAATGGCTGTTGCTCCGGCCTTCAACGTTGATGCCGGGGTGTCTGCAAAGTCCGAATCGCTATTGGGTTCTACGAGGGAATTGCATGTGGTGCGGATTAAATGGGACTTTATCTCAGAATAAAATGAGAAGCAAACTCCGTAGAAATAAACGCTGCAAAAAAGGATTCTGTACGTCATGGCAAAACGTACAAACAATTCTCAGCAATCCTCAGGAGAGGATGAACTGCGAAGCATCCTTGCTCAGAATGTTCGTCGTATTCGGCGTGAGCAGTCTCTTTCGCAGGAAGACTTGGCATTCAGATGTGACTTGGACCGCACCTATATTTCTGCGGTCGAACGTCGCATTTGGAATGTGTCGCTAGGGAATATCGGAAAGATCGCTGCAGCGCTTGAGGTTGAGCCGTGGCAATTGCTTGTTCCTGAACAGTAGTGGGGCGATTTCCCTTACCTTGCTAGTACGTGAGAAGAAGTGCTTATGTGGTGCTTGCGTGATACAGAAGAATTGACTAGTTAATTTAGTCGTCTCCAAATCGGCCAAAACTGCCATTATGGGCTCGTATACATTACGTCCGTAGAACGCAACAAAGCGGACCTTATTTACGGCTGGCGAAATTACTTCGGCGCACCGCTACATTTCAGCCTGGAGCAGATGGGCTTCCATAAGCACGAATGAAGACGTCTACTGCTCGATCAACGATGCCCGCAATCCGCTTGTCGCTTAGTTCGGTCACAACGTTGAATAAACCTGCCTCGTGCGCTTCAGCGTCCAACAGGCCGCGAAAATGGCAGGCGACGACATGGGCGTCGGCCGTGCGCAGCTTGCCGTTATTCATGACACTTTCAAAGTATCGCTCCAGAAACTTCATTCCTTTCTTGGGCCCGTTCTCGTAGAAGAGCTTTCCAATCTCTGGGTTGATCGACGCGCTTATCACCATACGGTGCGTGGCCAGTTTCTGCGGGGTGTGGAAGTTTTTCAGGATAAATTTACCAACGCGCTTCAGTACGGATGCTACATCCTCAGTTGGATCGAGGAGATCTGCAGCTTCCAGCACTTTGGGGGGGAATTCGTGCTCCGGAACCTTTCGTCCATGCTTAAGTGCTATGGACATCGATTCGCCGCCGTGTTCGCTGGCAGAGCGGAGTACCAGTTCCAAGAACAGGGCTTCTTTGGAGTCGAAGTAACGGTATAGGGTAGCTTTTGAGCTACCGAGCCGTGCCGTGATCTCCGACATGGTGGTCTGCTCAAAACCAAGTTCCTCAAATACCTCCTTGGCGGCGGAAAGGATCGCCTCTCGGCGGGCATCAGTCTTAACTCTCACTGCAAATAGTCCATACGAAACCGGTGGGTACTCTTTTGATTGCGTTCAGGCTTGAATTAAAGCATACTTCAAACGGTACCACACGGTTTCGTTATGAGAATGAGTCCAAACCCTATTGCTAGTTCAAGCCGTCTTGTCGGCTTCCTCCCCCGTCCGAATGCTCAATTACTGAGCGCGTGGGCGGCGGTGATCGGCTTGGCTGGCTGCGCCGTCCAGCCGCCCTATACGCCGCCGGAAATGAATACTCCAGCCGCGTGGTCGGCTGGCGCCATAACGCCACAGGAGCAGAAGTCCACTGTCGCTGAACAGTGGTGGACTGTCCTGCACGACCCGGTGATCGATGTCCTGATTGGCACAGCTCTCGCCGACAGCCCGACCCTGGCACAGGCTGTCTCCCGGATCGACGAAGCCCATGCGGTGTTGGGTGTCAATGCTGCACAGCAGCTTCCGAATGTAGGCGCGAGCGTCGGTGTCGTCCGAGCCCAAACACAAAACACATCCGCCGGTACTACCGGGCTCACTTTGCAGACAACCAGCGCATCTGCTGGCCCCAACTTGAGTTGGGAAATAGATATTTTCGGTCGGGTGCGCCATTCCGTTGAGGCCGCGCAGAGCCGACTCGACGCGCGTACCGCTGATGCCGCTGCCGCGCGCTTGAGCTTGGCTGCGGACGTTGCGACCGCTGTTTTGTCTCTGCGTGCTTGCGCAAATACCCGGCGAGTGCTGAACAACGACATCGAGTCCCGAGAAAAGAGTCTGGCGCTTACCAGCCAATGCATCGCAGTTGGTTTTGCAGCATTGATCGACGAAGCTCGCGCACGGTCAGGCATCGCAACGGTCAAGACCAGTTTGGCCGCCCAAGGTGAGCAGTGTGATCGCCAAACTAATGCGCTGGTGGCCTTAAGTGGTCAGGACGCCGCCACCGTGCGTCGGTTGATAGAAGTGCCTCTCACATCGGCAACGACGGCTACACCGTACATGCCCGAAGCTCCGGCTTCGACACCGGAACTGCCTGCCGCCGTGCTGATCGATCATCCCACCATCATTGCCGCAGATCGCGAAGCCGCGGCAGCCTGGGCAGAGATCGGCGCCGCACGTGCAAATCGACTGCCGCGTCTGAATTTGGCGGCAGCCCTGACTGGTCAATGGGTACGCGCAGCTGGCAGCGCCATTCACTTCACCACTTGGTCCATCGGTCCTGCGCTCACCGGCACCCTGTTCGATGGTGGAGCTGGCGAGGCCAATGTGGATGCTGCCGAGGCGCGCTATCGGCGCTCGATGGCCGCGTTGCAAGGAACCTTGCGATCCGTCGTTCAGGATGTGGAAAACGCGCTGGCTGCGCAAGTGTCTGCCAAAGCGCGGGCAAGCTCGGCCAGTGAGGGCGTGGCTGCCGCAGGAACTCTGCTGAAGGCATCCGAAGCGCAATGGGGCGCCGGCTCCATCAACCTGCTCGACCTCGAAGATAGCCGTCGGCAATTCGCCTCAGCCCAAGACGCCGCGATAGTTGCCAAGCGTGATCAGGCGCAAGCCTGGGTGATGCTGGTCAAAGCCACCGGCGGCGCCGTCACCATTTCCCCGGAGCACACTGCACATGAGTAAGCACAACGCCCTGTTCGCGCACCTGCCGATTCTTGGCTCCAAGCGCATCCTCATCACCAGCCTGTCCGTGGTCGTCATCGCGGGCGGAGTCCTATTCCTCGTCTCCCGTTCCGTTGCCACGCCAGCGCCGGCCAAGCCTGCCGCTGCAATGACCGTGACCGTTGCGCCAGCGGCGGAAGCCGAATGGGCGGCGTTATTGGAGGCCAGCGGTGCTATTGCTCCGTGGCAGGAAGCAGTGATCGGCGCCCAAGTGTCAGGTCTGCGGTTGGCGGACATCCGCGCCAATGTGGGTGACAAGGTCAAGCGCGGTCAGGTGCTGGCGAGTTTCGACGCCGATCTGCTGCGAGCCGACGAAGCGCGTGTGAAGGCTACTAGCCAGCAGGCGGAAGCCAACCGGCAGCGCGCCCTCCTGCTGAAGGGCACCGGCAGCATCAGCGAGGTGGAGGTACTTCAGTACGTTACACAAGCAGACGTAGCCAAGGCCCAATTGCAAACCACCCAGCTGCAGTTGCGCTATGCCGAGGTGGTCGCGCCTGACGACGGTGTTATCAGTGCCCGTAGCGCCACGCTGGGCGCGGTGTCCGCTAGCGGCGGAGAGCTGTTCCGCATGATCCGTCAGAACCGCCTGGAATGGCGTGGTGAATTGACCGCACTGCAACTGGCTCAAATCAAGCCGGGTCAGCGTGTGCGCGTCGAGCTGCCCGACGGCAGTACTGCCACTGCCCATGTTCGACAGGCCGCGCCGAGCCTCGATGCGCAGACGCGGCTCGGTATCGTCTATGCCGACATCGATTCCGGCAGCGGCGCCCGTGCAGGCGCGTACGCCAAGGGTAGCGTACTGCTGGCGCAAAGCAGCGCGGTCATCGTTCCCGCCGCCAGTCTGGTCATTCGCGACGGTCGCAACTACGTACTGAAACTGGTAGGTGCTGACCGCGTAGCTCAGCAAGCGGTGACGGTCGGCCGCCGCCAGAACGATTCCGTCGAAATTCTTGCGGGCATTACCGTCGGCGAACGGGTTGTGGTGCAAGGCGCGGGCTTTCTCAACGACGGCGACGTGGTTCGCGTCGCGCCGTCCACGAAGGAGTAAGGCATGAACTTCGCCACCTGGTCTATCCGAAATCCGGCACCGGCCATCCTGCTCTTCATCCTCCTCGCACTAGCCGGTCTCTACGGTTTTCGGCAACTGCCGATCGCAAATCTGCCCGATCTCGACCTGCCCATGGTTACGATTAACCTGAGTCAGCCAGGCGCGGCACCAGGGCAACTGGAAACCGAAGTGGCGCGCAAGGTGGAAAATTCGCTGGCTACCCTGTCAGGGATCAAACATGTGCGCACCGCTATCACTGACGGCCAAGTACAGATCAATATCGAATTCATTCTCGAAAAGAAACTGTCCGATGCGCTGATCGAAACCAAGGATGCGGTTGACCGCGTGCGTTCCGACCTGCCCGCCGACTTGCAACAGCCATCCATCAGCGCAGTGCGTGCCGCGCGCGAAGCTACCGTCGTCTACGCTGTGGCGTCCTCGCGATTGGACGAAGAAGCTCTGTCGTGGTTCGTGGATGACAAGGTGAGCAAGGCCGTGTTGGGTGTGCCTGGCATCGGACGCTTTGAGCGGGTCGGCGGTGTGCAGCGACAGGTGCGCGTTGAAGTGGATCCGGCACGCCTCACTGGCATGGGTGTCACCGCTGCCGATGTGTCGCGCGCTTTGCGCTCGGTGGAACAGGAATCCTCCGGCGGGCGCGGGCAGGTTGGCGGGGCCGAGCAGGCGGTGCGCACCACCGCCACCATACGTCAGGCCGACGAACTCAAGCACCTTGCCATTGTCATGGCCGATGGACGACGCATCACTCTGGACCAGGTGGCAACCGTCAGCGATAGCCACGCCGAGCGTGGACAGGTGGCACTGCTCGACGGCAAACCGGTAGTGGGATTCAAGATCTACCGGGCAATGGGATTTGACGAGACCCGTATCGCCGCAGGCGTTGCCGAGGCGCTGAGCCGACTCGAAGCTGCGGACGACAGCCTCCATTTCACAAAGATTTCGGGCTCGGTCGATTACACCCTTGAGCAGTATAAAGGCTCCATGAACATGCTCTACGAGGGCGCGCTGCTGGCCGTGCTGGTGGTCTGGTGGTTTCTGCGCGACTGGCGCGCCACCCTGATCTCCGCCTCGGCATTGCCCTTGTCGATTCTGCCGACCTTCGCCGCCATGCATTGGCTCGGCTATTCGCTCAACACGCTGACGCTCCTGGCGCTGGCTGTGGTCATCGGTATCCTTGTAGACGATGCCATCGTCGAGATCGAGAACATCGAGCGCCACGCCCGCATGGGCAAACCCATCGCGCAGGCGACGGGCGACGCCGTAACCGAAATTGCGCTGGCGGTTATCGCCACCACGATGACGCTTGTGGTGGTCTTCCTGCCGACTGCCTCAATGAGCGGTATTCCCGGGTTGTTCTTCAAGCAGTTCGGCTGGACTGCCGTGGTGGCCGTGCTCTCTTCACTGTTGGTGGCGCGGCTGCTCACGCCGATGCTGGCGGCATATTTTCTGAAGACCCTTCCGGGCGAGAAGATAGCGGATGACGGACACCTGATGAACCATTACCTTGGGTGGGTACGTTGGTGCCTTGCGCATCGACGCGCCACGCTGATCGGCGCGCTGGGTATCTTCATCACCTCGCTCGCGCTGGTGCCGCTCCTCAATACAGGCCTGATGCCGCCATCCGACAAGGGTTACAGCGACGTTAGCCTCGAACTTCCACCGGGCAGCAGCCTTAAGAGCACGGAAGCGGCGGCGGAAGCCGCGCGCCGCGCCATCGCCGGAGTTGCGGGTGTCGAGCACGTCATGACTACCGTTGGCACTCCGCAGGCAGGGGGAGGCGGGCGGGTGCAGGCGGGGGAAGTAAGGCGCGCCACGTTGACGCTGATGCTTGCGCCGCGCGACACACGGCCGAGCCAGACCGCCATTGAAAACGAGATGCGGCGGGTCTTATCCGCTGTGCCCGGTGCGCGCTTTTCGTTAGGCGTCGGCGGGCCGGGAGAAAAGATGTCGCTGATCCTTGCTAGCGAAGATCCTTTGGTGTTGAAGGCTACTGCCCAGGCGTTGGAGCGCGAACTACGCGGCGTGCCGGGTCTCTCCAACATTACTTCCACCGCCAGTCTGGAGCGGCCGGAGATCGTAGTGCGTCCAGACGCCCAGCGCGCGGCCGACCAGGGTGTCAGCACCTCGGTTATCGGAGAGACCGTACGCATTGCCACTAGCGGCGATTTCGATGCCCTGATCGCCAAGCTCAACTTGGACAATCGGCAAGTTGGCATCCTGGTGCGTATGCCAGACGCGGCCCGGCAGGACATGGACGCGGTGGGCGGCCTGCGAGTACATGGTCGCGCCGGATTGATTCCACTGTCCGGCGTGGCGAGCCTGTCGATGGAAAGCGGTCCCTCGCAGATCGATCGCTACGACCGGCTCCGCTACGTGACGGTGGGCGCCGATCTAGGTGGTACCCCGCTCGGATCGGCGCTTGCGGCTGTCAGGTTGCTGCCGGCAGTCAAGACTATGCCGTCGAGCGTCAAGCTGATCGAGACCGGCGATGCCGAAGTCATGGTGGAGTTGATGGGCAGCTTCGGCCTTGCGATCGTCATCGGTCTTCTGTGCGTATTCTGCGTGCTGGTGCTGCTGTTCCGCGACTTCTTTCAACCATTCACCATTTTGTCTGCCGTGCCGCTGTCGCTGGGCGGAGCGTTCATCGCGCTGCTGCTGAGCGGGGGCATGCTGAGCATTCCGTCATTGATCGGGCTCGTTATGCTGATGGGCATCGTCACCAAGAATTCGATCCTGCTGGTGGAGTATGCCGTGGTCGGCATCCACAAGCGCGGCATGTCCATGCACGACGCACTGCTCGACGCATGCCACAAACGTGTCCGCCCTATCGTCATGACCTCGGTGGCGATGATCGCGGGCATGCTGCCCATCGCACTTGGCATGGGTGCAGACGCAAGTTTCCGTCAACCGATGGCGATCGCCGTGATCGGCGGCCTGATGACCTCCACCGCGCTCAGCCTGCTTGTAGTGCCTGTGGCCTTTACCTATGTCGACAGCATCGAGCGCCGCGTGGGCAGTTGGTTTACGCGGAAAGCTGGCGAGCCAATATTGGATAAATAGACGATGAACACCTATGGGGCTCGACCATTGTTGCCTACCTGTCGGAACTGCGGTTTGACGTCGCTCGTGAATTTTGACGGTACTGCAGTAGGCAAAGCGATGGGCGTTCACGAGTCTTGCTACGACGGCGACTGCCCGAGGGGACGACGATGACTTAACTGCATTTGGTCGAACAATATTCCACTGTATACAAGTGGATTAACGCTGGAGGCTACGGAAAGTCAGCCGGTTCTCGAAGAACACTATTCGGGTAAAGAACCGACTGGACAATCCATTAAGGCCATTAATTTTCTATTGATACGATTTACCTGGAGTCTATATGTACTTACCTCATATTCAACGTTGGGCGCTGACATTTGGTGCAGCACTTCTTCCCCTCAGCGCATTCGCAGAACAGCAGGCGAATGAGGCGCCCGCGCAAGTGAATCAGCCACCCGTGCAAATGACCCAGCCGCCCGTTGTCTGGGGGCTGGGCATCGGTTTATCGGTTGCAGAGCGACCTTACATCAACATGAGCAACAAAACGGTAGTCTTTCCGAATTTCCTATACATCAGCGAACACATCAGAGTCGCCATCGATGCAATAGATATGAAACTTGCTTCGCAAGACCAGTGGACTTTCGCTCTGCGCGTTCGATATTCATTGCTGGACGGCTACCAGTCCGGTGATGCACCAATTCTCTCGGGAATGAATGAACGCAGCGGTGGAGGATGGATGGGGGGGGCCGTAACGCTGAAGACCGATTTCGCGAAGGTATCTCTCGAAGCACTAGGCGATGTATCAGGAAAGAGCAATGGACGGCAGGCCGCGCTGAAGTTCGAGCGCGATTTCCGTAGCGGTTCCTTCATACTGAGCCCGCATGCGGCAATTCGATATGCGGACAATAAATACGTTAACTACTACTTTGGCGTGACTTCATCGGAGGCTACCTCGTACCGTTCCGCTTATGAGGGTGCATCGACTGTTAATTTTCAGTTCGGGCTTCGTACAAGCTATATGTTGGATAGGAAACAAACGGTCTTTCTGGAAGCTAATGCCACTGCATTGGGCAAAGAGATATCGGATAGCCCGCTTGTCGATAAGAAGATCATTCCCCTAGTTGCAGTTGGTTATCTTTACCGTTTTTAGCCGTAACTTTGAACCTGAAATAACTAAGACCAAAGTCACTAGTGAATGAGGGAATCCATGGGGTAGTGATTCTCAATCTCTTGGTCGCGGCGCGAACAGACACTCGGACCGGTGATTCGGACGTGGTGTCTGTTTTGGCGCGCTAAGCAGCCAGATTACGATGCAAGATGCCTTGGCTGCTTTGGCCGAGAAGCTGACAGCCAATCTATTCGTATGATGAACCGATGTATTGCATTGCAAATTGCATTTGCATAATTTTCGAAGAATTCACGCCTTCTTCTGAATCAACTCAATCGAATACCCATCCGGATCCCTAATAAACGCAAGCACAGTGGTGCTACCCGTCATTGGCCCAGCTTCACGAATGACTTGTCCGCCATTCTTTTTAACCTCTTCGCAGAATGCGTACGCATCGGGCACTTCAATCGCCAAATGACCGAAGCCTGTTCCTAATTCATATTTCTCCACGCCCCAGTTGTACGTCAGTTCAATCGCGGTTTCCTTGCTTTCGTCCCCATAGCCTAAAAAGGCCAGCGTGAACTTTCCCTCTGGATAGTCCTTCTGGCGTAAGAGCTTCATCCCAAGCACGTTGGTGTAAAACTCAATGGATCGTTCAAGATTGCCAGTACGAATCATGGTGTGGAGCAAACGCATGGTGTAATTCCTTATCTAAGTGTGATGCTGCAAACAGTAGCGTCAATCATAGTGCAATCGCGAATCCACAGTTAAAATTGACAACAGAACGAACGTTCTTTACCATCCTGCAAACCTCGTATCGCAAGGTTTGCCATGAACCATCCAATCCAAACACTTCAAACCCTTCGTCCAGCACTAGGCGTTGAGCCAATCTATCTGCCGCTTTTCAGTGACCGTGTGGCCGCAGGCTTTCCTTCACCTGCTGATGACTACACCGAGGGGCGTTTGAGCCTTGATGAACACCTGATCCAACACAAGGACTCGACCTTCTTTGTCCGAGCCAGGGGCAACAGCATGACTGGCGCAGGCATCTTCGATGGCGATCTGCTGGTCGTGGATAGATCACTCAATGCCCATGACGGCGATATCGTCGTAGCTATTATCGATGGTGGGTTCACGGTCAAATATCTTTCCCAGCGAGGCACCACAGTGTTACTCAAACCTGCCAACGCCAAGTTCAAAGACATCGAATTCAAGGATGGTGAAGAGCTTCAAGTCTGGGGAGTGGTGACTTCATCAGTAAAGAAGCATCGCTGACCATGCCTATCGCACTCGTTGACTGCAACAACTTCTACGTCTCCTGCGAACGCGTATTCAATCCCCGTCTTGAAGGCGTGCTTGTCGTCGTCCTTTCCAACAATGACGGATGTGCAGTTGCACGTTCCAACGAAGTCAAAGCACTCGGCATCAAAATGGCTGAACCGTGGTTCAAACTCAAAGACCTCGCCAAACAACACGGCATCATTGCACTCTCTAGTAACTACAGCCTGTATGGCGACATGTCCGCACGTGTCATGTCCATCCTGTCTAACTTCTCACCCCATCAAGAAATCTACTCCATTGATGAATGCTTTCTAGACTTGGCGGGGTTTGATCCCAATACCCTCATGGACTACGGCCAGAAGATACGTCGCACCGTCAAACAAAGCACAGGCATCCCCGTATGCGTAGGAATCGCTGAAACCAAGACACTCGCCAAGCTAGCCAACCACTGCGCCAAGAAAGGGCATGCTGGCAAAGACGGTGTATGCGACTTTGGACGCCTAGATGCTGCACAACTCAGCAAAGTCTTCTCCAAACTACCCGTCAACGAAGTGTGGGGCATAGGCCGTCGTCTTTCAGAGAAGCTGTCTGGTATGAACATCAACACCATCGAAGACTTGAGATGCGCCGATACTGAATACATCCGCCAGCAGTTATCCATCGTAGTTGAGCGCACCGTCAAAGAGTTGAACGGCATTCCCTGCATCGAACTAGACGAGGCAGGCGTCCCCAGACAACAGATCATGGTGTCTCGCTCATTCGGTTCACTCATCACCAACTTCGATGAGCTATCTGAATCCGTGTCCTACTTCACCACCCTAGCCGCAGAGAAGCTACGCAAAGATGGTTCAGTCGCCAACAGCATATGCGTCTATCTCAGAACCAATCCCTTCAAGGAAGGTGAACCACAGTATCAACGTTCCCTCATCGTGCCACTCAGCCAACCTACAGATGACACACTCAAACTAATCCATGCCTCCCGAGCAGGATTAACGCTGGCTTATCGCAGTGGCTTCAGATATCAGAAGTCAGGTGTATTGCTGATGGGATTACAACCCAAGCAAATCTACCAACAGTCAATATTTGATGAAGTGTGCGATACAGAGAAATCAGCTTCCTTGATGAAGGTGATGGACGATATCAATCGCAAGATGGGGAAGGGGAGTATGACCATCGCCTCATCGGGAACGGAGAGGAAGTGGGCGATGCGTAGGGAGAGTAAATCGCCTAGCTATACGACAGAGTGGGGGGAGTTGCCGGTGGCGGGGTAAAGATATAGCCACGACTGACCATATTCGAGAGCTACGCAATCAAGTCTGTCGGAGCATATAGCAGCAAGGTATTCAGCGTCGATTTCTCGGCCTAAGGCGCCGGTCAGCGAGATTCAAAAATGGCGCAGCCGAATGCCCGCTTTTGAGTTGATGAATGAGTCACTACATCCAGCACCAATGACAGCTCCACCGCCAACACCGGTCAGTCAGGATTTTTTCTGAAAAAAAACAGCGAAACTGAAATGAATGTCCGCTTCATTAAAAGATGATCGGCAGCAGCCGACCCGTTGCAGACATTCACTGAGGGCTGCGCGAATGATTGTTTAGCCGTGTGCATATGCGCCAATCCCTCACGAATGCGAGGTCGGCCTTTGTTCATACAAATCTATGTAGAAGATTATTGCCCTCAAATTGCACTCTATTCTTCTTGTCATAGATAGCTATTTCTCTTCCGAGCATTCGCCATTCTGGATTGATGTGGTGTGGGTTACGGTTATAACAATGTTGGTATAGGTTTTTTACATATTTTTCTATTCCAGTATTCGCAATTTCAACATTTTGGAGGATCTTACTCACAGTTATTTGTTTGATGGAGGACTCAATAGAACTCCCTGCGAGATTTTGCATGCCGCCACCAGCTCCTCCGATAATGAATCCCCCATTGGGATTCTTTGCAAGCACAAATGCATTGATATGTTTCTCGTATTCGGCGAGGGCTTCTGCATCACTTTTAAACAAGTCATGGCTTGCAATCTGAACGACTTCGAAGGTGCTTGATGTTACGTGTGCAATGAGCACTTCATCCGATCTCTTTGGGAATTCCTCAAGGTGCAAGTGATGAAAACCTTCGCATATCAGAATCTGATCCCGGAAAGAGTTGAAGCTATGAGTTTGTTTGAATTGTTCTACTTCAAATGTTGCGTTATGAGCCTTGTGCGATAAGTATCTATTGACATCCAAGCCATTACTTACACGACTCAGGATCACTTTGATTCTTTCCCTATTGCGTAAATACAAAGCACAATTTCGAATTTGGCTACTTACAATGGTATTTCGAGGATGGACATGGATCCGCCTCTGTTGCCAAAAATCATAAATGTGAACAATCTCTCCGATATCCAAAGACAGCAAATAATCCTTGGATTCCTTTTTATTCGGCGCATAGGGCAACTCTGAGACAAGCTGTCGTTTAAATCGAATTATGGATTCTATTTTGTTGAGATCGGTCATTGTTCAGAAAGCTAACGTGGAAGTGGGCGGTCTGTGCAACTTTATAGACATAGTAGTACGGACTAATAAGAATGTCTCCTTATGGCACGTAGCGGAAGCGTGCGAGGTATTCGTCGACCGGCAGCTATGGCCTACCTATTGATTTAGTCTGTTCCCGACCCATTTGTGCCATTTCAGTTGCTTGAATCTTAGTCTGCTGCGGTATTCCATTGCGGAAGAATCGTCGGTTGCGCCAATTGCATCTCAATGTGGGTAGAAACACATCAATCACAACCTCTAGCTACTTCCTTAGCCCTGAGACATTCAATTGCTATATGCCGTTGCCTATATATTCTGGCATATGGTTCTTTAATGGCATTCGTGCTAGCTTTTGGGCGGATGTATTTGGGGCCTCCCGTGTTGCTTGAACGGGGAGGGAAGCATTTAAGGTTCGAGGCCAAACAAGGAGTACAAATGAGCACAAGACAGATTCATGTATTTATTAGTCATGCATGGGCATATTCACAGCACTACGATACTTTGGCAACGTGGATTTTTAAAGAACCATGGTCTGTCGGCCAAGCGTCTCTTGATTTTCATGACTACTCAGTTCCCAAGGACAATCCAATCCATAACGCACCCAATACGCAGGCCTTGCAGCAGGCAATTTTTAATCAGATTGCCCGGTCACACGTAGTTGTTATCCCGAGTGGAATGTATGCGAACCATAGCAAGTGGATTCAAAAGGAAATCAAAGCAGCGAAGGATCACAATAAGCCAATTCTCGCTGTGAGCCCGTGGGCGCAAGAAAAGAATGCGGATATTGTAGTTAGCAATGCAGACAATCATGTGGGATGGAATAAACAGCCACTCATCAATGCCATCTGGAACCTCTATTACGCCAAAAACAAATGAAGAAAGACGACTATCCAGCACTATATCAGTCAGCTTCCGACCTCTCTCAGGGGGCGCAAAATGCCTTTTATCGTGCATTCCTGTCTCACATGAGTCTCTTGGCCGCTGCCTCAGCAATTTCTGTTGCTAACTCGCCTGTCCCTGATGTCGCGATTCTTCAAGCTCTGGTGTTAATCGGCGCTTTGGCCTGTGCTACTTATCTTTTTCTTGTCCGGCCAGATCGGCATTGGTACTCAGGCCGTGCGGTCGCCGAATCCATCAAGACAATCACGTGGCGTTATATCACCAAGTCGGAACCGTTTAACAATTCAGATGAAATGGACCGGCATGATTTTGTTCTGAAGCTGAAAGCCATTGTGGAACAGAATAAAGATGTTGCAGGCTTACTCACCACGCACCTTGATGGTGTGCAAATCTCACCTGAAATGGATCGCCTACGGCAAGCCTCTGCTGTCGATCGCTTGGGTTATTACAAAGTTCACCGCATCGTTGATCAGCAAAATTGGTATGCAGCAAAAGCCAGCACCAATAAGCGTTTGGTTAATAGATACTTCATCGCATTAATTGTAACTATTGGAATGGCGATAATTTTTTCAATTGCAAAAGTTAGATTTCCAACGGTTCAATTCTGGCCAACTGATTTTTTTGTTACCGTTGCAGCGGCGTTACTGAGTTGGATTCAAGCAAAACGCTTCCAAGAACTCTCAGCGTCATATGCATTGGCCGCACATGAGATAAGTCTTATCAGGCAGCAAGCCAGCCATTCAATGAGTGATGAACAATTGTCGAATTTTGTTGGGGATGCCGAGAACGCATTCTCGCGTGAGCATACCCAATGGATAGCCCGCAAAGACAAATGAAAATACATATTTCGGCTAAACATAATTTCCGGCGAACCATTTTGGGCAATCGACTCTTGCCAGCGCCCAGATTAATCATATTTGGCGCACCAGAGAGATTAGAACTTCCGCAATGAATAAAGCAGTAGACAAAGATTCAGGTAACTGAATCGGCAGAAATGGTCGAGAAGCTGCCTGCCTGTTTGCTCTTCGGTGCCTAAGTGGGAATTGAGATATTGAGGTTGTGACTTCCTCTGTGGGCTAAAGGGCCGACGTTCTCGTACACCACCTGTTAAGCCAGTTACTAGCCGAAAGCTGTTAGCATTCCCTTCAGGCGCTCATGTCATATCGAGTGGCCGACCTCTAATAGATAATTCAGGGTCGTGTGATGGCAAAAGCAGTCAGGTACGAAATGCGTACGATAATAAAAACAGTTTGTGCGCTCGATTCTGGCATGGGCCAAGACTGAGAAAATTCGACGACAGTTCTATGGCCAAAATCTATCTTTCTGCCACTCGTCTTGATCTTCTCGCCGAATGTGCGGCGGTTGAGAATTGGCTGACTAACGCTGGGCATGAGCCGATTGGAAGCTACGGGCCTGATAGCCGTCCAGTACTCGAAAGTTGTCTTGCGGATGTCGAAGGCTGCGACCTATATGTGCTGATTCAGGGTTATCGTTACGGTGGCAGGCCAACCGAGAGTAACCCGGACAACCTTTCCTATACCCATTTGGAATATCGCCATGCTGGCCAGCACAACATACCCCGGATAGTTCTCCAGTCATCTTCCATCCCTAATGTCGAATTTTCCGATATTTTCGATTCGGCAGAGATGGAGGCGGTGAAGGCTTTTCAATCTGAGGTTAGAAACGAAGTGCGGCCCGCGCGTTTTTCCAGTAGGGAAGAATTGATAGAAAAGCTGCGCGCTGGAATTGCTGGGGAACTGACGAACCTTGGTCTGTCACTAGGCTTAGCAACCCTGATTGAACCTTTTCGCCGTGCATCACGCGACCTGCTCACTTGGCCGTCGACTTTATCCGGAGACAAATGGCTGGCTCGCCCTGAATTGGAACAATTGTGCCAGCGCATTACTGAATCTTCGTGCTCAGTGACCCTAGTGCTGGGAGAACCTGGCTGCGGCAAATCGGCTCTTCTGGCTCGATTGGGTCTCGCAATGCAGAAAGAAGGAATTCCGGTGCTAGGCATCAAGGCGGACTTTCTGCCGGAAGACGTTTTGACACCGCAGTCGCTCATGCAATATCTTGAGTTGCCTGTATCTGTACTTGCAGCCGTGCAATGGCTGGCGGAAGAAGGGCCGGTACTAGTGCTGCTCGATCAGCTCGATGCTTTGGCTGAGCTGGTGGTTCAGCATTCAGCACGGCTACGAGTGTTGCTTAATCTGATTCGCGACCTGAACGACATTCACAATGTGCATGTTGTAGCCACTTGCCGTTCTTTCGAACAACACCATGACCCCAGCCTGCGCAATCTCGATGTGGAATCACTTACGATGGCGCTGCCAGGCTGGGAAGAAGTAGATGCCGTTCTGCAATCCAACGGAGTGCAGGCAGGGGCCTGGGCCGAGGAAATGCGCGAAACCTTACTCTCACCCCAGGCTCTGGACACGTTTCTTTCCCTGTTAGGCGGGACAGACGAGTTGAGCTTGCTACACAGCTATCAGGGCATGCTGCAAATCCAATGGGAAAAAAGGGTGCTGTGCGATGGAAACATTCATGGGCGCAAGGCGCTGCTGTTTGATCTGGCGCGGAGTATGGCCGAGCGGGAGATGTTGTGGTTGCCGCTCGCACGATTCGAAGATCGCTTTGAATTGGTAAAGGAATTGGTGGCTGCAAATTTGTTGCGCATGGAAGAAGGAACAGGCCGTATCGGTTTCCGCCATCAGACCTTGTACGAATTCGTCCGTGTTCACAGTTTTCTGGATGTAGAAGGAAGCCTGACCGAGGTTGTGCTTGCCGGTCAAAACAGCCTGCGCGTACGCCCGCAGCTCTGGCACGCACTAGGGCATCTGCGGGATGTGGCCCCAAACGATTATCAGGAAGAACTTTCTCGCCTCTGGGCATCGGACCTGCGTCCGCACTTGCGCATGTTGATCATCGAGTTTCTGGGGCGACAGACAAAGCCTTTGAATTCCGAAGTAAGACTGGCTTTCCAAAGTTTTGACGACCCATGGTTCCAGCGCCGATTCCTGAATGCCGCGTCGGGCAGTCCAGGCTGGTTCGCGCAACTGACACCTAACCATCTGCCCATGCTCATGGCCCGCCCCATTGAGGAGGCGGCAATTGTGCAACCAATTATCGGTCAGGCCATGGGTTTCGCACCGCAAGAAGCGTTGGCGCTGGTGGATGTTAATTGGTTGCCGCATCCGAGCCGGGATGCCCAAAGTTGGCAGGTGCTGGTGATGGGTGGGCTTCCGCCACAGGACAGAGCTTGGGTTGACCGGATCGAAACCATGCTTTCCCGAACCGACTTTGCCACTTGGGCGGTTGGTCATGTAGCCGGCATCGTCAGCACCGTGCTGCCGGAAGAGGCGCCACGCTTGGTGGCGGCCTGGATGAGGCATCAATGGCAAATGATGCAGATGGAAAAGACACCTGTGTTACCCGCCGATGACGAAACGGAGGCTCTGGATAAATTTTCTTCGCCACGAGACAGGATGATTGAGTCGCTACTGCATTGCCGCGACCTGCACGACCTTGCTGCCATTGCTGAAGCGGCACCGTTCGCGTTCATCCATGCACTTTGGGTGCTGTATATGGAAATGCTGTATACGGTAACCAGTGACGCTCACCCGTTTGTAGTGGGTTACCGTGACAGTCATGTCTTGTTCGAAGGGCTGGGTGATGAAGAGGATTCTCGCCTTGACCATCCTATGCCAGAGGCGATTTCATTGGCAATAGATGCTTGGGCAGAAGCTGATCCAGAAGCGTTTCTGGAGTTTGTTCGCTCCAACGATAAGGTGGATATGCTGATCGTACAGCGTTGGCTGGCAAGAGGGCTGGTGAAGTGTGCCGCGCATGATCCAGCGTTTGTATTGGAATTCCTTTGTGCCGATCCGCGTCGGTTAGCCCTCGGGCCGCATTCGAATAATTATCGGGATAGTCAGAGGTTAATCCAGGCCGTGGCACCCCATCTGGATGAAGCGCAATATTTGCAGTTGGAAAATACATTGCGGAATTGGCATCACTACAGACATATGCCGGACGACGATGCTCATACAAAGAAGAATCGTTTGTTATGGGATCGACAGAATCGACTGCGCCTGCTGCGTGCATTGCCTGCTGAGCGCTTGAACCCTGCAATTAGGCGACTGGTAGAGGAAGAGGAACGCGCATTTCCGAACTTGTCGGATCGGGATATGTGGTTCTCCGGAATGTCCAGGATCGACAGCCCAGTTAGTGCCGATCAAATGCAAAAGGCCCAAGATGAAGACATTCTTCATCTCTTCGCGGAATTGACCGACAATCAGGATAGACGACACCCACGTCAGGACATGAAAGGCGGCGCCATTGAGGCTGGTCGTGAACTGGCCAAGCTGGCGGAGGCCAATGCAGAGCGCGCCGTGCGACTAGTGCGCAACCTCCAGCCTGGCAGGAATGAAATTCCGGTAGGTCAAGTACTGCGCAATTTGGTCAAAGCTGGATATGGGCGCGAAGCGCTCTATGCGCTGATTGAGGAGTTGAACGCCAAGGGATTTAACAGCAATCATTTTCGCCATGAAGCCGCTCATGCGATTGAAGAAGCTGCCAGCGCAGAAGCCCTCGTACCGGAATCGCTGTTGGAGTTGCTGGCAAGCTGGCTGGTTTCCGTCGATCCGACATCGGAAGATGTTGCTGGCGAGCAGAAGGCAAAAGAGCACAAACAGAGCCTGTTGTGGGGGCATGGAGGGATGGTGATCCTTCCTTCCGGAAACTACCCAGCACTTTCCGCGATTTCCCGAGCCTGCCTTGTAGTCACGCCGCCACTAATGGATCGCTGGCTGGACGTTCTGGAAGGCCATTTGTCGCGTAGCGAATCCCCCCGAATCTGGGCAACGGTAGCGTGGCGTTATCTTCGCTGGCTGAGGTTGGCATCCCACGACAGGGCGCAGTTGTTTCTGGATCGTCTATTCCATGCTTATCCATCTGTGCTGGGGAGGCAGGAGGGTATACACCTGTTGGCCTACATCCAGCACTGGATGTCGCCCGAGCATGCTAGGAACTGGCTGGATATCATGGCGCACGAAGGCGGCGATGGTGCGCAAGGTTATGGTGAGTTGCTCATGGTGCGTCACGCATTGTTTCCAAATGAAGATTACCCCAAGAAAGCTCTGATCAACTGCCTTAGCCCTCCCAGAATCTATCTTCGTGCACTTCGCTGGTTGGATTCCGTAGGCTTTTTTCGTTCTTGGTTAGGTAAATTCGCCATGAATGGAATTGATCTGATTTTTCGCAAGAACCATGTGGTCGCACTACTCGATTCGACTGACAAAGAAGCTTTAAGCATACGGACAGGAATAGCACATGCACTCGTGCAATTGTGGTCGGAGCCGGATCACCGAAATCTTGCACATGGCTATTTGCTCCCGCTTCTCGGAAGTAAGGAAAATGATGTGCTTTACGCATTGACGGGCATCTTCCGGACTCAATCCTGGTTCTCCGATCAACAGACCCGTGAGCTGCTGGATGCGCTATGCGAACATCCAGCTATATTGCGAATGCAGCCAGCCGAATTTTTGGTGGAGCATCTGGAGTATATGGTCGAACAGGAGCCAGAGCGTGTGGCGCGATTGGCCAATATACTTTTCGATCAAGTCGGCGAAGCGATGGGAAATATCGCAACTTCATGGTATTTGCGCAGCGAATCGCTATTGGCAATAGCCTTGGCCCTTCAGGATATGGTTGAGCCGCATCGAACCAATGGTCTCGCGTTATTCGAGCGCATGCTGGAATTCAATCTGCCACAGGCGAATGAAATGGTGTTGAGTCTGGATAAGCGCACACCACAGGGGGCTGCTGTGCCATCTGTGCGTCGGCGTAGAAGAAACAAGGGACGGAAAACATGATTGTCCCACTGGTTCGGCTGGTCGTGGGTGCGGCGGCGGCTTTTGGCGTTTATAAGCTGCTAACTGGTAAAAAGAAGGTTTTCGTCAGTTATTACTACGACTCGGACAGACATTACAAAAGGCTGTTGATGGCATGGAGCGCGAACGACAAATTCGAGCTTGAGTTCGAGGATGTCTCCACAGATGTCTCGATCAGGAGCGATAACGAGGCCTATATTAAGCGGGTGATTTCAGACAAAATAAAACAGTGCGATGTATTTATTGTGCTTGTTGGAAAAAAATCCCATCGTAGAGACTGGATAAACTGGGAAATCGCTAAGGCAAAAGAGTATGGAAAGAAAATAGTTGCCATCAAAGGAAAACGAAGCCATACATCTCCAGAAGAGCTTCTTTCTGCTGGGGCTGAATGGGTGTATGGCTTTGAAGAAAAGAAGATTCGAGAAGCTATCTTTAGTTAGACGATTTTCAATTCAGTAGAATTTCACAGGGAGCAATAGGTGCTTTGAGCAATTAGAACGTCCGCAATGGATACAACAACAGACGGTAATTCAGGCCACTAAAACGGCAGCTATGGCCGATTACTGTTTGGTCGACAACGTCCACTACGCAACGCATAACAAACGGAAACATCAAGTGAATCATGGGCAATTTGGCTCAACACTACACGCCTCTAATGATAAGCATCTTTGCGAAGGATTGCAGACCCACGACCTCTTGCAACATCAAGCCGCTCTTCTCGAACAGACGTTGCCATTCAGCTAGTGTTCTTTCGCGACCTCTGGTGCCCATAAACATCTGCATATCGAATGATGCGCTTGCCACATCGGAGCCTGTTTCAGGCATGACAATCTCCATCAGAGCAATGGTCGCCCAAGTTCCGGCGCTGGCGCGGGCCAGATTGCGCAATGCAAAGATGCAGGCCTCGTCGTCGAAACCGTGCAACACGGCGCTCAGCAGATAGATATCCTTGTTGCTTTTCGCCGACGGGATAGATTTGAAAATATCTCCCGCTTGGAAAGACATACGCTTAAGCAACGTCGGATTTTCTCGCCCCTCCCAGTAACTAGCGGCACCTTGAATGATTTGTGCGCGGTCGACCACTAGGGAATGCAGGTGTTTATGTCGCTTCAAAATAGTGATGGATTTGCTTCCTTTCGATCCGCCGATGTCGATGATGCGGTCAAAACGTGTCCAATCAAAATCGGTAGCAAAGCTGTCACCCGAAAGGGCTTCTACACTGTCCATCGCTTTCGAGAAAAGATGGTCGAATTCGGAATTTTCGTCCATATAGGGAAACAGCTCTTGCCCGTGCGTTAGCCCGAAAGCAGCATCTCCATCTCTCACGGAATTCTCCAACTGCTCATACCAAGGTCGGCTCATCTCCGGTGAGTTGTGCATCAAGATCATGCTGCGCACGCTCTGCGAATGGTCATCGCGCAAGTAATGGGAAAGTTTATTGTTGCCGAATGAACGCGGCGAGACTTCGGCGAATATGCCCATCGCAACCAAGAATCTGAGCAGGCGATAAGTCGCATCCGGTTGCGTATGGATATGTGCGGCAATCTCCTCTGCGGACAGATTCTTGTCCGCAAGTAGCGTCGCGATATTCAGCCGTGCAGCCACATAAAGCGCCCGCGATTGCCAGAACGCTGAGCCGATCTGCATCAGCCGGAATGGCGCTGGGGTGACCTTGTTGGGTATGTCCTGCAACCATGCGGCGAATCTTGTCAGTTTGCCGAAGCGTTTTACCGCACCTGGGTTTCTTTGCAATGTCATGATCAGTCTTTCCGAGAATATTTATGAGCGATTTAGAGTGTCAGGCTAGGACTTACAATTGATCCCATACTTGGCGGAGACCTGCTAGATGAACCAGTCCAATAACCAAACAAATTCCAGACGTAACTAACCAGAATGTGTCGCTATTTTCAGGAAAGGCGGGTTTTAACAGAGGAAAAGCCACTGCACGCAGAAGATAGATCCCCGTGATTGCGCTCAGGGCTAGTCGAGCAAAGGGCAGTTGCATGAGCAGCCCTGCACCCGACAATGCGTAAGCAGCCCACGTAGTGAGTAGCACCCCAATTGCAAAGGCGATGAAGTTCGCATACCAATGTCCTTTTTCAGCCATTTGAGCAATTACCTCACCAGCACCTAGAAACCGGAACAGTGGTGCCCCCCATATCAGGCAAGCGAAATGCAACACAGCTGCTGCTGTGCTTAGGGCAGCACCAAGAACTAGAAAAATATTGTAAGAGGATGACAAGGAAGCACTCCGTTAGTGATGGATGCCCTATGAGGGCATAACGCGGAAGTAACTGGATCCGCACTTTTTGAACAAGCGAATGGCGATTTCGTTGTGTTATCTAGTCGAAGTCATGCCTGCCTCAATGAGCTGGCAGTTGAAGTCGGCCAGTTTGTCCAGAAAGGCATCATCCATCGCTTTTCCCAGTTGCTCTTCGAAGATATCCTTTAACAGCATGGGCGTCATCGCGAGACTGACGAATGCCATCCGCACAATCTCGGGATCGACGGCTGCATCGACTTGCCCGCTGGCTTTGAGTTCTTCTACTTTCTGAGCGCCGCGCGTCCGTCCTCGCTCGAGCAGTTGCAATACGAAGCGCCGCCCCGGCCCTTGATTGAGCGCGAGAACTTTGAAGATGAGCTTGGGGAACTCGGGATGTTTATTCATCGTGTGGTAATAGAGACGCATCAATTCGGCGAACCCTCCGACTTCAGACAACATGCGCCCATCCAACACATCGAGTAGCGGCTTGAGCGTCTCGCGAATCATCTCCTCGTACAGTCCTTCCTTGTTGCCGAAGTAGTAGCGGATCATGGATACGTTTGCCCCGGCTTTTTCAGCGATAAGCCGGGTAGTGACATTGTGGTATTCATCGGACAGGAAGCATTCCAGCGCAGCCTTGAGCAGGCGCGCATACACGGGATCATCCTGCGGCATCGAAATATTGTTCATGCATTCCTCCTGCGTTATGCGATGGAATAAGGTTAGCACTGGCTAGAGTTCATCAATACAAATTTCGCCAATCAAAACCCGGCGTTTGATTGGAGTTTGATGCAATGAGATTCTTATGGCAGCGATAATCTGTTAACCACATCAGCAGAATGAAAGCGAGACACGATGCCGAACGGGAGCGACAAAAACATGCCGCCATTGAGATTCAGTCAGTACGGTGCTGACAATGGACGACTCGTGATCTATTTTCATGGCGCTCCGGGGGCACCGGAAGAGTGTAGTGTCTTTGAGCAGCCTGCGCGGGATTGCGGCCTGACCATTGTTTGTTTTGATCGGTTTGCTGTGAGTCCATCGGTCTCAGGTGATACCTATTACCTGCTACTGGCCGAAGAGATCGCAAAGATCGCCAACGGAAGAAAAGTCGATGTGGTTGGATTCTCAATCGGAGCGTTCATTGCCTTGCAGACCTGTCGCCATCTGACGAATGAAGTGTCGAGTCTGCATTTGATCTCTGCTGCAGCGCCGCTGGAAGCAGGGGATTTCCTTGAGGCGATGGCGGGCAAGCAGGTGTTCAAGTTGGCGAAATCATTTCCCGCCTTGTTTATCTTGCTGTCTTACTGGCAAGGGATTTTGGCGTTGATTTTCCCCCATGCTTTATTTCGTTTGTTGTTTGCGAGTGCCGAAGGCGAGGACAAGGCATTGGCCGAGAAGCGCGAATTTCAATCTGGCATCACCAGCGTATTGAAGTCTTGTTTTGCCGGTCACGTCCGAGGCTACGCAAGGGATATTCAGGCTTATGTGCATCCGTGGAATGACACGCTTGCGGCTATCTCTGTCGATACTCACATCTGGCATGGCGCGGAGGACAACTGGTCGCCAAGGCGGATGGCAGATTACTTGGGGTCAACGATCCCGAACTGCACCACATATAAAATATTTAGCGGTCTGTCACACTACTCATGCCTGTATCGAGCAGTCCCTGAAATATGTAGGCAATTAAATCGCAAGAATGGCTCGTTAAATAATGAATAACCGCCTACACCCAAATGCAAATTTAAGAATAGCTGTAACGACCGCTTAGGCATCGAAATGACGACGGATGGCCACTTTCAGTAAAGTGGCTATCCGTCGCTCGCTAACAGTTCAATTAGCCCACGACGACGTTAAATCCTTCCTCTGGAGATGGTGGTACAAAATATTTTGTAATTTGCTCATATTCGGATTCACTTGTACAAAATTGATGTGAGCCATCAGCATTCCGTAATCGCAAGCGTTCTTTGCAAATTGCATCAGAACAATCTAGATAGTGCAGTTGATGAGAGGAGCCTGATTGCTGGATTAGCCCAAGCATCCACTTTCTTGTGTTAGGTGTATTGGCCGGGAAGTCCAGTACAACTGACAGTCCTGACTTCAATAACGTTTCGATGTGCCGACTTACCGCATTACGGAAAAGCCCGGTATATCGCACGTAATCTGAGATATTCTTTATTTGTTCAGGATAAAGATTGGCAAGCCACTCGTCCTCGCTAATTAATACGGTTTTCGGGCTCATAGACAGTTTGTTTGCGAGAGTCGACTTCCCTGAGGCAATTTTCCCGCAGATGAGATGTAGAGTTGGATTGTTGTTCAACGTCAGCAACTCTGTACCGTAGGAGTTATCTATGATGCATTTCCATTCATCGTTCAAGTCTTTCTTGAAGATGTAGGTTGCATATCGCTCCATCGAAAACTGAGAATCAGTTTTTTGATTAGCATTGAGAATTGTCTTCGCCAGGACAAGAGCTGTATCCCCAGCCTCAATAACATGCATTTCGCCTTGTTCCACAATGAGGCTATGGTTGAAATAGTCGGCAATTGCGACAAATGCTTTTTGAATTTGCTCTTTCCCAACTGCATTTAAACCGGGTTTTATGACAAGGGTTGCATCGTCAGAGTAAAAGTTCATCAGCTCATCAAAGTTTTCACTGTTGATTGCAGCATCTGCTTTTTCGATGTAGTGCCTGAGATCATGTGCTGGCATTGCTTTCTCCTAGTTACGTCTAAATATCCAGGAAGCGGAAACAAAAAACCCGCCTCAAGGGGCGGGTTGTTTAGCGATATCAAGACGCGAATTAACCCACCATTCTCCGAATGGTGGTAATAATCAACGATTGATAAAAGTGCTTACTAAACATGGTGTGAAAATTATGCTTTATAAAAAATACTGAGTCAATCCTGAATATTGATGAATATCGAGATGCCCGCTTTTCTGGAAATCGCCAGTGCAAAAATGAATGATGGGGGACATCGATTGGTGTGAGTAAGGCTACTGCCCAGATTGCCGGAGTTAATGGCCTGAAAATGTCTCGGCCAGAAAAGGGGACAAGGCGAACCTAGTGAAAAGCTCACTTACGTCCGCTTGGGCCGAGCAAGAGACAGGCTGGTTCTAGGCCATAGCGGTCAATTCTCATGCGTTGGCATCTGGCAGCTTAGCCGACCAGCAGGCATCAACGTAGAGCTTGAGGGATGCGGAGCCGGCTTGTCGGCAGAGCGTCCCTCTCGAAGTGATTGTTAGTTCATAACGGTTGAGATTGAATAAACCGATATTCTTGCGTGCGCCCCTGAAAACCCCAAGAGTCAGCGCGCACATCATGGATGACGATGTAACTTGCTGGAGTAATTGGGCCAAGAAGTGCTTCAAAATCAGCGAACACATTTTTTACGTATTTTGCCTTCTCTGCCTTTGTGTTTGTTCCATCGGTAACTTTGATGTCCAAATAGAACGTAACAGCTTTTTCCTCGCTAACGCGCGTACCACCAACAAACCAATTGTTGGGCGGTATGAAACCCACCTCTATGGAGGTAACTTCAGGTTTTTTTCCCAGTACCTCGCTCGTGTGCTTCATCAGCACTGCGACGATTTGTTCCGCAGTTTCAGCGGACTCAGGGGTGGAAACTCTTACGTTCAGGTATGGCATGTAGTTTTCCTTGTGAGAACTAAGGGGCACGCTTTTGCGCGTCCCGCTTGTATGATGGGTTAGCCAATGATGCGCTCAACTATTAATGGGAGGAAGTTAAGACCAGCCGCCCCAAACTCAACCGAGTAGGTGAACTTTTTGTTTTTAGATAGTATTTCCAGATGTAATGCGGATACATTGGTTGAATGGTTTTTTAGATATTCGGTAAGATTTTCAATTACAAAATCATCGTGAATTTGAATTGATAATAGCTCGCCAGAATGAAGATATTTTTCGTCGTCGCGTTGATTTCCGTCTACCGGATGTAGAGTAAAGCTTAGCGTAGTTATTTGATTGGAAGTTTCGGCTTGGAAATTCTCGGCTCCAATGCTAAATCCATCGTTTTTAAACTGTAGATAAACGCTCGAACGACCCTTGCGGAGATATTGAATCAAGAAAGACTCCTGTTTACGGACGCACCGATCCGTATTATTGGTAATAATAGGGCGTGCATATTTTCGATAACCAATTGAAGCGTTTTAAATCCCTTTAAATTTTCTGTCCGCATATGCATAAATAGTTAGGACGGACGAAGCTTAGGCCGCATTAAACAGCAAAGCAATATTCCAAGGCGGCCTATATATAATTATTGAACGACCGCTATTTAGACAAGATCGGAAATTTTCGAGAGGCCAGACAACAGTCCGTAATAGCCGAATAAGAGATAGGCAGAATCTCGGTCAAAACATACAAATCAAAATGTATTGAATCCGGCTGCTATGACGATGGCGATACTAGATTGTATAGTTGAGCCAAGTTGTGATACTCGTCCAGTTTGAGTATAGGATGTTGCGGCAGCCATTTCCTAGTAAATACATTTTGGATCTCCCCATGAAGCTACAGAGTAGCGGCAAAGTCCCAGAAATTTCCAGATTAGCTCAGGTTTTGGCCCAGACCTCGCTCTACCAATCATCAACTGTAGCTTGGAATTATTACAAACTATCCGCTGTTTCGTGTGACACCCCTGTAGTAATTATTCCGCTCACAGGGCGCAAGCGATTTAATGTTGGTTCGAAGTATTGGGAGTGCAAACCAGGACAATTTCTAATGTCGCATGCAGCGCTTCAAGCTAATAGTGAAAACTTTCCAGATAGTGATGCGCCTTACAGAGCTTTGGTAATTCAAATTCCATGGGAAGTCGTGAATATTGCTCGCAACCTAGTTTCCGGAACATATCTCACACCTTTGGAACAACATCAAGATGTTGTCAGTGTTGGGGATTTGTCCTGCATAAATCAGTCAATACTGAGCTACATTGCTGATGAAAACGCTTCTGACGCTGCAGTAAGAAATTATCGACTATTAGGAATATTGCTGGAGTTGTTTCGTACTGGACACGGGCAATTTCTGAGATCACTTGACCCAAGTTATTCATCACGAATTCGGATGACCGTATCAGCAAGTCCAGCGCGCGACTGGTCTTCCGCATATTTTGAAGACTTGTTTCATTTGAGCGGTGCAACTCTTAGAAGGCGTTTAGTCTCTGAGGGCACTTCGTTGCGTGAACTCATACAGGATGCTCGCCTGCATTCTGCCCTAATGCATTTGCAGACATCTACCAAGCCAATAAAAGTGGTGGCTGCTGAACACGGATATTTCTCAGTTCCCGCTTTTTGTCTCAGTTTTTCGAAACGCTTTGGAGTTGATCCTGCAGAAGTGGCTAATTTCAAGTTGAGCGATTGACAGTATATTTTGAGCAAATGAAATATTGCTTCATGTCTAAACTTCCTACATTGCCAACGTATTTAGGAGTTATTCATGATTCGCATCATAGCTTTTCTCACAGCTGCATTACTATTCACCAGTAACGCATTCGCACTAGATCTCTTTAGCCCAGATATCGCGACGGGGCGTACGCTAAATACCGCTCAAATATACAAAGGTTTCGGCTGTAGTGGAGACAATTTCTCTCCAACATTGATTTGGAAAGATGTTCCTGCTGGGACGCTCAGTTTTGCAGTAACCGTACATGATCCTGATGCACCCACTGGTAGCGGATGGTGGCATTGGATTATTTATGACATTTCCTCTTCAACTTCCCATTTGCCTTCTGGTATCGCTATAAAGACGCCACTTCCTCCTGGAGCAAAACAAGGGCGTAACGATTTTGGTGAAAATAGATTTGGGGGCGCTTGCCCCCCTCCCGGAGATACACCACATCGCTATATATTTACTTTGTATGCGCTAAAGGTTGCAAAGCTCGGCGTTCCTGAGGATGCAAGTGCTGCATTAATTGGTTATATGCTTAACAGTAATAGCTTGGCGAAAGCACAACTTACAGCTACTTATTCTAGGTAGCCCTTTAGCATTCGATCTTCTGCTGCTTTATCCAGAATATCGTTGGGTACATGAGAAAAGTTGGGTGAGACAGGATTGCGGCTTGATGGACGTTTTCACCTTTTGGCAAGGGTGAAAACGAAGCTACTTACTTTCTCTAGCCACGCTGGATTTACTGAAACTGCTTTGAAGATTTTTCTGCTGCTTCAACCAAGACACCTTTAAGAAATGAGTCCGCACTCTCCTGCCATTGCAGCCCTATGACTCTACGCACAGTAAAATCTAACACCCTGATGAATGCCAAGTCATCAGGAACCAAACTTCTGGGAGCGAATGTAAATCCTTCCCCATCACGAACCAGCTGGAATGCAAAATCTTCTCGTTCTGCCCGTACTTTCACCTTAAGTCTGATTCCAGCAGTTTTAAGTTCCGCACGTCCTACAGCGTCCAGTTCGCACCTGGATCGAAAAATGAACGGGATTTTTTCTAGATCTCTAAGTGCTATCGAATCAGCGTGACTATTGATTACAACATGATTGGGTGGCATCACTGCAACAATGGGTTCGCGCCAAAGAGTTATCGCATTGGGAGTGAGGTCGTTAACATTTGTCCATGCAAAATCAATTTTATTTTGAGTTAACCATTTCGATATTTGTTCTGGCGAGCCTTCCCAAATTTCAATCTCAACATCAGGAAGTTTTTGTCTTACCTCTCTAATCACATTGTTAATCACCTTTTGAGGGAGCGTATCGATAATGCCAATTCGCATCTGATTTTTCTCAGTTGCCGCCTCAATAAAGTTTGCCCGCGCGATATCGCACTGGCGGAGAATTTCGATCGCATGTTGGTAAAACCTTCGTCCATCTGGCGTAAGTTTCAAAGGTCTATTTGTTTTCTCAGATCTATCGAAAATCGGCTTCCCCAGATTCTGCTCGAGAGCCTTAAGTCCAATCGTAATTGTAGGCTGAGACAAATGAAGCCTTTCTGACGCTTTGATTACTCCCCCGTAGTCGACAACTGCGGTTAAAAATCTTAGATGCTGAATTTTCATAATAGTAAATTCCTATTTATAGGATAAGTTAAATTAATTATAGCTATTGCTTTCTGGATGGTAAATTCAAATCGTAAACATACTGTTACATCCAACTGGAGGAAGCATGAATATTGAAATCACCAAGTTGCCAGTGCTGCAATTTTTGGAAAAGCAAATTGCAAATTCCTTAGATGAGAATGATGTCACTCACATGGCGTACCCGACTCGAATTTCACAGACTTTGGGTATCAGGATAGTGGAAATCGGCAAGGGCACTGCTACTGTAGAGATTGATGCTGACTCTGACATTCATGGAAATCAGCAGGGTACCGTCCACGGCGGTCTGATGTCAGAACTAGCTGATGCAGCTATTGGCACGGCTCATTCCACACTGATGAACGAGGGTGAGTCCTTTGCGAGCATTGACCTGAAAGTGAACTTTTTTAGGCCCGTATGGAAATCTACATTACGCGCAGTTGCCAAGCCTGTTCAAAGCGGAAATACCGTTAGCCATTACATGTGCGAAATCATCCGCGACGATGGAAAAGTTGCTGCGATCGCAATTAGTTCAGTCATGACATTGCGCGGCAAACAAGCATCTGGCAGATAACTTATGTTTAATGACATATTTCTTCCTTGTATTGCATTGGTAAGTCTTACCTCACTTATCTGGGCTATGACTGTCTACAAACGCATCCAAGAAATGCGAGTGAACAGAATCTCACCGCAATCGCTTGCGACATCACGCGGAGTTAGTAGCCTATTAAAGAACAGCCAAGCATCCGATAATTTCTCGAATCTTTTCGAATTGCCGGTACTGTTTTACATCCTATGTCTTGCTCTTGAAGTAACCCATGAGACAACGTTTGGGTATGTGGTGGCCGCATGGATATTTGTTTTACTTAGAACACTTCACAGCCTGATTCAGGTCACCAGTAATCGTGTGACTTACCGTTTTTCCGCATGGCTATTGAGCTCTATATGTTTATTGGGGATGTGGGGAAATTTTGCGACAGATCGAATCTGCTCTGTGACATGAACTGATCAAGAAGTATTCTTTTACTAAACCAGCCACAGCATTCTTATGATTAAAATCGATAGATTTCAAGTTGCCTGCACTGCAGATTTAGCTCAAATTGCTTCCATGGTTAATCTGGCATATCGACCAGAATCTGGCTCCTCAGCTTGGACCCATGAATCTGATCTGGTTGATGGTTGCAGAACAAACTTTGATTTTCTGTCTGAACTAATATCGAAATCTGACTCGACCATTATCATCGGCTTTCGAAACAATTCTCTTGTGGGGTGCATTCATCTTGAAAAGGAGGGGAGAGACTGTCACCTAGGTCTTTTCGCGGTGCATCCAAATTTTCAAGGGCAGGGCATAGGTAAAAAGTTACTGGTATTCGCAGAACAATTCGCCCAAAAACAGTATCACCCCGAGAATTTTGTTATGACGGTTTTGTCGGCCCGACATGAACTAATTGAATTTTACTTAAGGCGCGGCTACCGCAGAACTGGGGTGATTGGTAGTTACCCTATTTCAGCGGGTATCGGAACTCCCAAGCTGCTCGATCTTAAAACTGAGATGCTTGAAAAGCAGTCGACGCACTCCGCGCCCAACCTTCACATAAATGCATCAAGGATCCTTATGAACAAACCTGATATACCGGTAGCAGCCATGGCAAAAGAAGTTTCTCCTCGCACGACACCTTCGATCTATCCGCAACCATTCGCTTCACGAATGGTTGGACGAGAGAAACGTGCATTAGGTGATCTCTTTGGGCTTTCAAACTTTGGCGTCAATCTGACAAAACTTGCACCCGAAGCGGGTTCTGCGCTAAGGCACGCTCACTCAAAACAGGATGAGTTTATCTACATATTGCAAGGTAGCCCAATACTCATTTCGGATGATGGGGAGACTCCACTATTTCCAGGAATGTGTGCGGGATTCAAGGCGGGTACTGGAAATGCTCACCAACTCATTAACCGCTCCAATGAGGATGTTTATTACCTCGAAGTAGGTGATCGTAGTGCAGGTGACTCAGTTCAATATCCCGACGATGATTTACAAGCGCAGTTCATTAATCAGCAATGGCAGTTTGCTCACAAGGACGGTTCGCCATATTAAAGCTGAACGAAAGAGCCTTTACCGCCAATTCGATTGGCGAGAGTGAGAGAAATGCATTCTGTTCGCTACATAGTGATGATGTTTCTAGTGAATACGGACGGCACCAAAATGTCAGGAATTTGAGGTGATCTGATGGAGTGGTACGCAGCATATATTGTATTAGGAACCCTCACCGGCTTCCTCGCAGGGCTCTTCGGTGTCGGCGGCGGATTGGTGTTGGTACCCGTTCTGCTTTTGCTGTTCGACGCTCAGTATTTTTCGTCTGAGCACACATTGCACCTCGCCCTCGGCACCTCGATGGCGACCATAATCTTTACCTCACTCTCCAGTATGCGCAAGCATCACCAGCACGGCGCGGTGAACTGGCAGGTCGTGCGCCGTATCACTCCTGGCATCTTGCTTGGTACTACCCTCGGTGCATTGACTTCTTCTATCATTCCGAACAAAGGACTCGGCATTTTCTTTGCGCTGTTCACCTTCTTCATCGCCGCGCAGATACTTTTCGGCAAAGCCCCACACCCGTCACGCCAGTTGCCCAGCACAGCAGGCATGACGCTCACCGGCACACTCACTGGCTGGATCAGCAGCCTCGTTTCCATCGGCGGCGGTGCCATCGTCGTACCCTTCCTGATCTGGTGCAACGTACCAACCCGCAACGCCATTGGGACTGCCGCTGCTATCGGTTTCCCCATTGCTGTCGGCGGCACATTAGGCTACATCGCTGTCGGTTCACATATCGACGGCCTCCCAGATTTCCATATGGGCTACGTGTATCTACCAGCTCTGTTCGGGGTTGCTCTAGCCAGCATGATCACTGCTCCGCTTGGAGCAAGAGCAGCGCATTACATGAAGGTGGAATTGCTGCGGAAACTATTTGCGGTGATGCTGATCTTGTTGGCAACGAAATTGTTGTGGGAGGTATTGGGGTAGCAAAAGTATAGGAACCCTTAACTTTTGACCTGTCCCAGTCTCGCGTTCATCAATTTAGAAGTGAAACTTTTATTTGAACTCACGTAGAAAGGTTTAGTACCCAAATGTTACGAATCGACTATTTTCAACATGCACCTGAATTTGTCACCGATATGCGCAAACTTACTCAAGCGCAAACAGAATTTTCAATTGATGCAAGGCTTCGCGCGTTGATTGAAATTCGTGTCTCCCAAATTAATGGCTGTGTATATTGCACCGATCTCCATCTTAAAGAAGCAAGAAACTTGGGAGAGTCACAACAACGTCTTGACATGCTGCCTGTCTGGGGCGAGGCGCCATTTTTCGATGTTCGTGAAAAAGCAGCTTTAGCATGGGCTGAATCAATGACGAACATATCAACTTCGCATGCTTCAGATAAGGAATTTATTGCGTTGAGGGGGCATTTTTCAGACCAAGAAATTGTAGAGCTCAGCCTTTCAATCTCATTAGCTAATTTCTGGAATCGAATGGCAGGTGGATTCAGAAGAATGCCGCGACCGCAACACGTGGAATCCTAATGCAAGTTTCTATAACCACGAAAATAATGGAGGAGGCTATATGCAACATGTATTGATTATTCACGAGGTTGAGGACTATCCGCTATGGAAAGTCATCTTTGATCAAGCTGCGAGCATCAGAAAAAAAGCGGGTGAAATTAGCTATCAATTACTGCGCTACGATGATGATGCGCACAATATCGTCCACTTCTCTGAGTGGTCTTCATTGGAAGAAGCGCGACGTTTCTTTGAGTCTCCTGAGTTAGTCCAGCTCCGGCTGGAAGCAGGTGTAAAAGCCCCAGAGTTCATCTATCTTAAAGAGATAGAGCGCGGCATTCTTTAAAGCTTTAGACATGAATAGAAGTGCCACACTAATTCTATTCAAGATTGCGCTCACCATTCCAGTTGGTTTTGCTCTCGCCTATCCCTTTCTACATCCAACCGCCGCAGGGGGGATTTTCAATGAGATTGTGATGCTTGGAGTATTCGGTGCAGTCGCTCTTTCGTTCGCATTTTTGTCTTTAGTCTTCCTCTATTGCCGTGATCTTAATAGGTCGCTCACGTTGGTGCATCCGTCTGCTCGAATGGCAGCACCGCGTAGTGTTTGGCTGATGTTTTTAATTCCATACAACTTTGTGGAAGATTTTTTCATCATCGCTAACGTGGCGAGGTCTCTTGAGCGCGAAGCAAAAACAAATGCGGCTCTTTATTCGTTCAAAAGCTTTGGGATGGTATCTGGAATTGGTTGGTGTACAGCTCAGATCTTTTCATTACTGCCCAATGGATTTGGAGCGATTGCTGGATTTATAGCATTCCCTCTTTGGATTATTCACTGGCGATTCATTCGCCAAGTAAATAGGGCAATTTCTGAGTCAGCATTACGAGCATCGGTAGATAACACCTAATGATGTGGAGTGTCTTAATGAGCGCAGAACAACAGATTGTTAAGCTTGGTATTAAGCTTCCAGTTGCCACAGCTCCTGCGGGTAACTATGTATCAGCCATCCAATCTGGGAATCTTCTGTATACATCTGGAAGGGGGCCTCTTCCAGTTAATGGTAGGGCTGCTAAGGGGCGTCTAGGACGCGATTATTCAACAGTTGATGGATACAATCTTGCGCGATCTGCGTGTATTGATTTGCTTGCCACCTTGAGACATCAGCTTGGTTCGCTCGATAGGATTGTTCGATTCATCGAACTCAATGGTTCCATAAATTCCACCCCTGAATTCGAAGAGCATGCAAAGGTTCTTGATGGAGCCTCCGACCTCCTAGTGCAGATATTTGGCTCATCGGGGGAGCACGTTCGCTCAGTTATTGGAGTTAATTCGCTTCGGAATGGCATACCACTTACTATCAAAACAATAGTCGAAGTGAAGATGGATGAATTGCCTCCGCATCGCCAATCATTTTCGGTCTCGGCTACTTCTGGTCTAGGTTCGCAGCGTCCATAGAGTTTTCATAGTGCTGCCGCCAATTTTGAATTGACTACTTACTAAGTAGTCAGTATATTGGCGCCATGAGTACACATGATGAAATCCTAAGGCTTGGCGATGACCTAATGCGAATGCATGGGTTTAATGCTTTTAGCTATTACCACCTAGCTGATGCACTTAAGGTCAGGCCGGCTGCGGTTCATTATCATTTCCCCACGAAAGATGCTCTGGCTCTTTCTATCGTCAACCGCTCGCGCGAAGCTTTTCATTCGTTTTCAGAAAGAGTTTTACTTGAAGCCGACCTTCAGATAAGGCTTAAAAGTTTCGTCCGCATATTTGCTGAAAATGCTGACACAGGGAAAATCTGTCTTATGGGGGCAGCAGGGGCCGACTTCTATTCCTTGAGCGAAGATACACGTGGCGCAGTGAGGTTGTTTGTCCTCGATATTATTGCTTGGCTTACTGACTTGTTGGACGAGGGGAGGCAATGTGGTGATTTCACTTTTGATGGATTGCCGCGTACCAGAGCATTGTTAATTGCAACCAATTTAGCTGCTTCGCTGCATATGGCTCGCATCCTCGGAAAGAAGGAGTTTCAAAGTATTTCCGGTCAGCTCGTCAAAGATATCTGTCCTTCAAAAAAATCAACTAAGCGTTCCAGTTCTAAAGTAAGGGGAAAATAATGCGTCGTGTTGTTATTACAGGCATGGGGGCCATCACCCCTCTCGGAAATAATGTTGAGACGTTTTGGAAAAATCTTACAGCGGGGCAAAGCGGTGCTAGTCAAATCACACACTTTGACGCCACAAAGTTCAAGACACGCTTTGCGTGCGAAGTGAAAGGTTTTGAAGTAGACAAATACCTTGACCGCAAAGATGCGCGGAAGACGGATCCAGTAACACATTACGCCATTGCTGCTGTTGATGAAGCGCTGAAATCATCCGACCTGCTAGCAAGTGAGGTAGATCGAAATGAAGTCGGCATCATCTGGGGATCCGGTATTGGGGGGATGAACACCTTCGAAGAACAAATGATTGAGTTCGGAAAAGGCGATGGCTCGCCGCGTTTCAATCCGTTCTTTATTCCCAAAACACTGATAGACGCTACTTCTGGCTTACTGGCGATTCGTTATGGATTTCGAGGGATAAATTACACTGCTGTATCAGCCTGTGCGACCTCAAACACCGTCATCATGGACGCATTCAATTACATCCGATGGGGGAAGGCGGATGTAATGATTGCTGGAGGCTCAGAAGCCTCTATCACCATGGGGGGCATCGGCGGCTTCAACGCCATGAAAGCTTTGTCAACGCGGAACGATGACCCACAATCAGCATCACGCCCCTACGATGCGAATCGAGATGGTTTTGTGATGGGCGAAGGCGCAGGTGCGTTCGTTCTTGAATCTCTGGAACACGCACAACTGCGTGGCGCGAAAATCTATGCCGAAATCATTGGTGCTGGAATGTCCGCTGATGCATATCATTTAACAGCTACCCATCCTGACGGATTAGGTGTGCGCCTCGCCTTAAACCGTGCGCTGAAAGATGCTGGCATACGTTGTGATGAGGTTGACTATATCAATACTCACGCGACTTCAACGCCTGATGGCGATTTGAATGAGCTAAAAGCAATTCAATCCGTGTTCGGTGTTCACGTTCAGAAAATGAACATCAGTGCCACGAAATCCATGACAGGACACTTATTAGGTGCAGCCGGTGCCGTGGAGGGAATTGCTTGCGTTAATGCTCTTCAAAACGATCTTGTCCCCCCCACGATTAACGTCAACCAACTTGATCTTGGTGTACCTGAAGGTTTTAACCTAACGCTTGGAAAAGGCGTGAAACGTACAGTAGACATTGCGATGAGTAATACTTTTGGATTTGGTGGACACAATGCGATTGTGATTTTTAAAAAATTTCTTCACTAGGTTCCGAACAGTCTTTGTTTCATCTGCAACACTCTTTTTGCTTTCGAAAAGTTTAGTGTGTTGCATCGATGGGTTGAATCCTCACCGATAATCGGACGATACCCGTCGGATGGAGTATGAGCCAATTCCACTGATGGGAGCGAATTTCTATCGCGTAGGCTCTGCGCACTAAGTTTGTTTTCGCTAGTTGAAAACCGCTCCCACCTCAACTGTCACATGCAAAATGTGCCCCGTTAGATGCAATCCAGACGTCCTAACTCCTTTCTCAGTACTTCACGCAATTCTGAGGAAGCCGCCTGCATGGGTGATCGAAGTTCGTCACGCATTTGCTTCATTATCGCCAGAGCAGCTTTGACTGGTCCTGGATTTGGCTCATCAAATGCAAGATGTATCATCGGCAGCAAGCGATAAAATATTTCCCTCGCTTCATCTAGGCGCGATTCATTTACCAGTTGAGGTAGCCGTGCAAACAAGTCTGGTCGAATGTGAGCTGAGGCTGCAATAGCTCCACTACCTCCTAGGCAAAGTGTCGAGAGAATCTGCTGATCTTCTCCGGCCAGAACATCCAAATCGCCGTCGGCGATCAACTGCATCGTCAGTGCCAGACTGCCGCCACAATCCTTGATTGCCACGATGCGCTCATGTTGTGCAATTGCACGCAAAGTTTCCAAGTCCATCACAACGCCTGTTCGATAGGGAATGTTGTAGATAATGACTGGAACGGACGCAGCGTCTGCAAGCACCTTGAAGTACTCGATCAGACCAGCTTGCGAGGGCCGTATGTAATAGGGCGGCGTAACCAACAATCCGGCGACCGACCTTTCTTGGATCCGCTTCAGCCGACTGAGAAGAGACTGCATATTGTTGTCGCATAAGCCCATAACGACTGGCTCACCGGGAACGGCTTCAATTACTGCATCCAGAACAGCGAACTGTTCGTCCTCACTGAGCGCCGCTGCCTCTCCAGTGGTGGCACAGGTGACCAGACCGGAAATTCCAGCGCCACTCAATTTTCGAGCTGTTGCCTTTAGTGCGGGGAAATCAATTTCTCCATTGTGAAATGGGGTGACCAATGGCACCCAGATACCTGTAAATCTTGTCATAAAAAACTCCTGATGTTGACCGATAAGTCACCGCCAGAGGAGTTACAAGAAGAGAATTGCAGAGGAGTGTAACCAGTGCGTCTACTGTCCTGTCAGCCCACCTGACGGGACAGTTCGCCCCGGTCAGATGAGCGGCTGTTTCTTCGATTTATTCGCAACGGCAATATGCGTCCTTACCTGGGCGAAAGCGCCAAGAGTGGGAACAACAATATTGCAAGCGAAGGAAATCATTGTGGCTTTATTCGTTGAGAATCTGTTGCGAGTGGCCGGATTATGCATTCGTCCATTTCTGAACGTCAAGTTACCTATGTTCAACTAGGCTAAGACCGATGTCGTTTATCTTGTTTCATGTCACCGACAATGACTTATGCATTACGACAACCGGATGCCCATGGTATTCCAGTTGCCTCAGTACATCCCATCCCAGCTTTGAGTACATAGGCGCTTGGTCATAGGTAAAGAGATAGAGCGATCGATATCCAAGTTCCAGGGCTTTTTGCTCGACTGCGCTAACAAGCTGTCGAGCGATGCCCTTTTGTCTATGATCTTTAGCGACATATACTCCGCCAAGCCACGGGGATAGTTCGGTAAGAATATCCATGTCGCTGATTCTCAGGCTTGCGGTTCCCAACAGTTCAATGCCATCCAACGCGATAAGCGCAGATGGAAGAGCGTCACGATTCAGGTGCGTGAGAAATTTTGTCGCGATTGTCTCGGCTGAGTTTTCCGGTGGAAGGAACCAGCTCCATTGTTCATAGAACCAAGATGCTAACTTAGGAATGTGCTCCGGATAATCTGCTAAATATTCAATTCTCATACGTGTAAATAGTATCGCTGGTTAAGTAAGTTGGAAACGGGCATTGCAGTAGGATGGGAAGAACATTTGTCCTGCCCAATCTACGCGCCAAGACTTGGCTGATGTGGTGCCGCCATGTGTTCGCACCCCACATCCGGCTCCGGCATGCCCGCTTCCATACTCAGCGGGATCACTCCGGCCCAAACTGCCTGCAGCATATCCGCCTCATCGTCTTTGACACCCCAGTCGCGAACTTTTGCAGCCGCTTCGGTGAGCGGCAGGCGCAATACCGTGGTTGCGGCCAGTTCATTGCGGCTGGGCTGACGCACCTGCGGCCAACGACCGGGAGATAAAAACTCGATAAAGACCTCGAAGCTCGCTATCTTTTCCGCCTCCGATTCGACTTTCTCGAATTTTCCGTAAGCCACGACAGAGCGGTAATTCATTGAGTGATGGAAGGCCGAACGGGCCAGCACAATGCCATCGAGATGCGTTATCGTCACACTCGCTTCGCCCGCCATCAGCGCCTGTATCATGCGGCTGCCGTTTGAGCCGTGGACATACAAATTGCCGCGATCCACCCAGCAGGCCGTCGGAATGCAGTGCACACCGCGATCATCGGCAAATGCGATGTGGCATATCAACGCTTCCCGCGCGATGGACTCAATTGTCTGCGGGTCATAATGTCCGCGTTCGCGCACTCTGCGAATCTGTGTTCTGGGTGAAGGTGCTGAGGCTGTCTTTGTCATGATGTTTTCCTTGTGTTATCAGGTTAAGTTATTGGGTTACTGTCCGAATGACCTGACGCAGAATCTCCATCCCTTCGGCTATTTCCGAGGACGTCGTGTTGAGCGCAGGCATAAAGCGCAATAAATGCGGACGTGGTGCGTTGAGCAGCAAGCCAGCTTCTCTGGCGAGTTTCACTACTTGCGTACCATCATTCCCGCCCAGTTCCAGGGCGAGCAACATGCCCGCCCCTCGGACCTCGCCAAGACCGAACTCCTTCGCTACGGCGCGCAGTGCCGTAGCAAGTTCCTCGCCCTTCACTCGGCTGCTTCCGAGAAAGCCATCCGCCAGCAGGCTGTGCATCACCGCCACCCCGGCGGCGCATACCAAGGGGTTGCCGCAATATGTGCCCCCCTGATCGCCCATTTCAAAGCAGGAACAAAATTTCTTCGCTAGCAAGGCCGACAGGGGCACACCACCGCCTAGCCCTTTGCCCAAAGTCATGATGTCGGGTTCGACGCCCAGCTGTTCATAGGCGAACAAAGAGCCCGTACGCCCGCAGCCGGTTTGTACTTCATCCAGAATCAGCAGCAGTCCATGTTCATCGCAGAGCGATCTCAATCCGCACATGAATTCCATGGTCGCCGGAATGACGCCGGCCTCACCTTGTATAGGCTCCAGCATGATCGCCACGGTGCCGGCGTGAATCAGCCGGCGAACCGAATCGAGATCGTTCAGCACTGCCTTGTGGAAGCCGGGAACATGCGGGGCAAATAGATGCTCCCAGCCTGGCTTACCGCTAGCCGACATCGTCGCCAGAGTTCGCCCGTGATAGCTGTTGTCAAAGGTGATGATCTCGAACGCACCTTGCTTATTCAGCTCGCCCCACTTGCGAGCCAACTTGATGGCCCCCTCATTCGCCTCCGCACCCGAACTGGCAAAGAACACCTGATCCAGACAGCTGTGTTGGATGAGCAGATTGGAGAGTTCCAACGAGGGGAGGTTGTAAAACGCCGGACTAGGATTGATGAGCGCCGTCGCTTGCTGCGCGAGCGCATGGGCAATCACTGGCGCAGCATGCCCCAAGCAATTGACGGCCCAACCCTGCATCCAGTCGAGATAACGCCTTCCCCGCGCGTCGAACAGATACGCCCCTTCGCCGCGAACGAAAATTACGTCCGGCCTGTGCGTTACGGGCATCAAATTGTCGGTGGGAGGCATTTGGGCGGTCTGCATTTAAATCTCCTTGTAGTGCAAAAACAAAAAGGCCACGGTGTGTGCCGTGGCCTTCTCGAAATTGCGATTCAGTGGTTGGTTACATCAATCCAGAACCTGACTCAACGCATCTCTCGAACGCAGCACGGCGCGCGCGACGGGCTCGTGTAGCTCGGGCGGCGGCGATGCGTTGATGAGATGTGTATGTGCGATTCATATTTTTATCATCTGATATGAAGAAGAAATTGTCAATGTGCATATCCGTTCAGAAATTTATGGGGCGTCTGCTATGGCGGGCTGACTAGACATCCACGCGAAGCTGCATAATGGTACGCAATGGCCGAACAACCGCCGTCTCTTCATCGGCCATAAGAGACCTTAGGGAATTGCTGAGAAGGCTGTTTGATTGTTCTGACTGGCTGTCCGCTTCACTCCTGACAGCGGACATTCAGGGGCTGCGTGCTTTTTCGCAGTCCCGCTTGAGCGCAGGGTTATGCGTGCTCATAAGTTACTTGCCTTTGTCCATAGCAGCTCTTTGCCTACCTGTGTATACCAATCTTTAAATTGGGAACGATAATGTTCAAATGGCTCGGACAATTTTGGACGCGGATCTTCGCTAAGTGAATACGCCATACCTTCGACAAACCACTGAGGGGCACGCCACATCTTGATCATGCCTAATCGCTTATTTTGCAGATGATGGATCATTTCGTGGCGCACATAGAACGGCTTCCAAGCGCGAGGGCTAATGACAATACCGAAAGTTCCAATCGTAGCCGCCGAACGTTTTCCTAAACCAAAAGATTGAAAGCACTCATCAGTCGAGCAAAAAATGACGCGAGGGGGTTTTTCAATTGAGCCAACTGCTGAGCCGATAAAATGCAAAGCCTCATCATAAAGTGCAGCCGCTTCCTGATAGCGAGAGGCATCGTCTGTGCAAACAAACTCACTGCCACATGAGATACCGACCAACTCGGGAGCAACAACTCGCACGGGCTTGATGAATGCCCAAGCGGCGACTGGGATTAAAAGTACAGCAATGAGTAAAAATCGTTTCAAAATATAAGTCCTTCAATACCCATGACGCAAAAGTCAGGGGCGCGATGCAGCTTCATCGCGGCGCGTCTCGGAGAGTAAATCGTTATGCCGTAGTTCTAATTTCTTCAATAGCGTGAAGACCTTCTTGGGTGATGGTGGCGTACCGCCATAGGCGACAGACACGAAATTTTCCGAATGGATTGCACTATCTGTCGGGTTAGTCGTGTGCTGGAAAAAACCGGCTCGTTCCTCCCGTGAAACTTTCAAATCAAAGGCGACACATGTTCTCAGATCATTGTCATTGTCGAGATACTTGGCGAGTCGCAAATGGGCGATGTTTGTCCAGGGAACCAATAGCCATGCATTCTTGCGTTCCCGGCCAAGGGTAATCACCTTAAGCTCATTACAGGGGAAGATAATTCCGTTGTCAGCAGCAATAAAATCGATTGTTCCCCACAAATTTTTGTGGAGCGCGCCAAAGGCTAATGCTGGCACGAGAACGCAAGCTAACGCACGAAAGCCCAGCGGCATATCGCCCCAGTTCGAATAGATCATGGCGACTGCAGCAATGGCCATGATTCCGAAAAGTAGGCGCAGGAGCGTGGTGAGCCATAGAGGAATGCGATGAACATAGTGTTCACCCACAAGGGATGGCATCTGAGTGAAAATCTGATTCACGAGGTACTCACGTGAGTGCGCGGCTTTATCGCGCAGGTCCGGTGGAATGATGGGGCGGACATCAGCTCGCAGACACTAATTGTCATAATGGGCCAGAGCTTTGAATGCTTTTCCATCTGGATTGAAAATGAACACCTCGGTTGCTAGCTTACCTAAAACGGCCTTGTAGTAGATGGTGATGCTATTCACGCAAACAAATACTTGGATTAGCTCAAAGTGCAAATCAGGGATGCGTTGTAAAGCCGCACGCCAATACGCCCCAACCTGAGCTTTCCCCTTCAATGTTCCAGAAGCTTCGCCGGAAAAAGCGACAATGAACGGACTACTCATCTCGAAGTCGTCAGTGTAGTGAGATAGAACTCGATCAAGGTCGTGCGTGTTCCAAGAGTCCACCCAATCGATTGCAAAATGCTGCGCCCACTCCTTGGTTATCATTGCTGTCCTCCTTTATGCAGGTATTGATGTGTAAAGTGTCATCGCTACTGAGATGCCCAATGTTAAATGAGTAGCTGGTACGTGTTGCTTCGCGGTAGTCCCACTCGAACATTAGGTTAGGCTTTGTAGGTGGGTGGAAGACAGCTACTTGAGCTTTTTCCATTCGTCCGTAAGTAGACCAGAGAACCCCCAGTCATCCTCATTAATTTCCTGAATAACGACGTGCGTGTGCTCAGGTTTTTTGCCAAGCACGCGCACAAGTGAATCGGTTACGTCCTTAACCAATTGAGCCTTCTGCTCTCTTGTTGCTCCTTTGGTGATTTGGATATTTACGTATGGCATGTTGTGACTCTCTCTTTGGTAATGTCGACATTCAGGGGGGGGCTAATGCGGAGCTAAGGGGTTATGCGCTTTTGCGCAGTCATAGGATTAGCCGCCGATTTCTTTGGCATACACATCGTATTTGACTCCGTGAATCATTGGTGCGGCGGACTTCCACTTGAAGCCTATGCGCTGGTACATCGGCAGAGCTACGTGCATAAGCTCGCTAGTGTGAAGAGCAAAGACAGTCGCACCATCACGCTTGGCACGGCGAAGACACTCCTGCGCCAACGTGTGACCGATACCTCGACCGCGAAAATCGGGGGCAACGACAAGCATTCGCATGATCGGCCACTCTGGCTGAAAGAACTCCGCTTTGGGCGCACCGGGGCCAACATACGCGACAGCGCCAACAATCTGACCTTCCACTTCAACGACAATGACTTCTCCAACATCGGCAAGCGCGGACATATTTCCGATCTTTGCCAGAAACGCCGGCCAATCGTGGTACGAGTCTTTGAACTGCTCAAAGGCTAGTTGAGCCAGCGCATTGACTTGCGCTGAATCGTTCGGCAGATATTCGCGGACTACGGGCATGGATGCTTTCGACGGCTAACGCCAAGCTAAGGGGCGCGGCGTCCCTTTGAGCGACGTGTTATGCATTTGCTTCACCTAGTGTCTCTACGAAAAAATCGTAAGCAGGGTTGCTTAAATAGGGTTTCATTCGCATGAAAAGAGACCGCAAGCCAGTCCCATATTTGCTAATAAATTGAGTGCTTCCGCCAGCGATCTCTAATTCATTGGCTGCTGTTAATTCACAGAAATTTTTGAGTGCATCATTCTCTAGCACATATTCTTCGCTAGAAAATCTGTTTCGGAAAACGGGATTCTCAACCACCCCGAACTGAGGCCAAAAGAAGTTTCTATCGCAAGCACAATACATATAAATAACCTCTTCAGATGCCGAGCCGACCAACTCCTGTATTTGCAAGCGTTCATTTAGAGCAAGTAATTTTCCATCATAGCCATCAGTTCCATACACAGCATGATAAAGACCTGCCTTGCATAGAACTTCATTTGCTCCCCAACGATGTAACAAATCGTGGGTTCCTATCAAATGACTGAGTAGTGTTCCATTCAAATGCTCAAACTCCCCAGCGCCAAGTTCTCGCAATCTCTCAAAAATGACATGCTCGCTCATTTGGCCTCCGATGCATAACGTGGAGCTAAAGGGCAGGCCGCTTCTGGCCTGTCCCGCTTGAGCATAGGGTTAGAGCTTTGTCGCAAGCGCGAAGAATACGAGGTGACACCAATAGATTCTTTGCCGGCAGAACGAGCCCAGCCTCAAGAGGCGTTAGAACAATGGTGAAGAATATGACGTGTACCCAGCCTGCTGTTTTTGCAGAGGGGTCTATTGCTCGGCACGCTTTATGAACAGAAATCGTGTAAAGGATAACTGGCGGCATGGTTAATAGAGCAAGCCACAGAGAAGTTGCGAGCCCGATCTGAACTGTGTCCGTTGCAGCAAAGGCACACGTAGAAGCGAACCACCCCACATGTATGACGTACGCCTTCAAAAGTAGCGCACGCCTTTTCCGCAGATGATCAATGAGGTTTTTCATGGAAAAGCGCTAACGTTTGAATTAACCGGCTGGCGCGGCTTTATCGCGCCAGTCCGGGTTGAATGATGGGTTGGGCATTGCTGCCAAATTGAGCTAGCAATCGGGGAAGCTGCAACATATTGTCAAACGGCACTTCATCCCCGATCCGGCATGGCGATTTTTCACCATTTCGCACATATCGGAATGCTTTCATTCCTGCTGCTGATGCTGCCTCAATCCCAACTTCACTATCTTCTACGACCATGCATTGGCTAGGCATAAAACCCATCGCATTTGCTGCGTATTGGAATAAACCTGGCTCCGGCTTCCAAGAGCCAACTTCATATGAACTGAAGATGCTGTCACCAAAGTAGTGGGCGATGCCGCTAACTTGCAGCGCCTGACGGATTTTCAAAAGAGGCCCGCTTGATGCAATGCACTTGGGGAAATTCGTGGTTTCGAGCATTTCAAGAACTCCGGGCATAGGTTTCAACTCACGCGAGAAGAGTTTCGCGACACGCTGCCGATAATGCTGTTCAAACGCATCTGGCAGCTTCTGATATAGGCGGCTCTCAAGGTCAGCAAGGATTGGAGCCAGCTTTTTGCCACGATACCGCTGGGCTAATGATTCCACTGTGTCGTTCAGTTGCGGAAGCAGATCGAGAAACGCTTGATTGCAAAGTCCCTCGCTGTCTACGAGCGTACCGTCCAAATCAAAGATTACACAGATACCAGTCATTTACCGAGATGCCCAACAGTTATTAGACAGACCCACCGATCTGTACTATTGATAATAGTGTGGAATGCATATTTTCGATAACCAATTGATTCATTGAAATCTCCCGAATTTACTGTTCCACATATGCATAATAGTACGGGCGGGGACGAATGTCTTCTTTGGGAAATAAATACGAGCGGCCGGTTATGGCACGGAGCACTCATAGCCCAAGGCTACCGCAAAGCGGCCATATTAGGCTTTATAGAGTTCTAGGAAGCGACCAACTTAAAAGTCGGCCGCAAACCCATTGGTTATATCTCGGTTTGTTCGGAAATCTCCAGTGCGTCGTCAACTTCAATTCCCAAGTACCTCACCGTGCTTTCCAACTTCGAATGCCCCAACAACAGTTGTACTGCCCGCAAGTTTTTGGTTCGCCGGTATATCAGAGTGGCCTTGGTTCGGCGCATCGTATGTGTGCCATAGGCGCTTGGATCTAGGCCAATAGCGGCGACCCATCGGTGAACGATCCTAGCGTATTGCCGGGTCGAAACATGCGGAGAGTTTTGCAGCCGACTTGGGAACAGGTGCTGTTCCGACTTCAGACCCGCCTTGGCAATCCAAGCGGCGACCGCATTTCTGGTATCTTCGGTCAGCTCAAACTGAACGGGCCTCTGCGTTTTTCGTTGAACGACCATCGCCCGCGTCAACATTTGATTGCCATGCGCAACGTCTCTCACCCGTAGGTTGACTAGATCACAGCCTCGCAGCTTGCTATCAATGGCTAAGTTAAACATTGCTAGGTCACGGATACGTTTGCCGAGTTGCAGATGGATGCGAATGGCCCAGATGTCCTTCAGCTTCAGTGGCGGCTTCTGTCCGATCAGCTTGCCTTTGTTCCATGGTTCGTGGGATTGAATGGTTTCCATTTCAGACTCCTTGTTGATTGAACGGAATCTGATTCTGCGGTATGACTTCGTTACAGTCGGCGTCCGCTTTGGAATGTCCTTAGGCTATGAGTGCTCCGTGCCAGTTGCAGACGATCACGCACAACACGGGGAGCTACCGATCCTCGGCCAAAGCAGTCGACCGAAACAGTCACTGAATCCGACAGCTACATGAGGCTAACCGGACATACCCCAAAAAATTCGGATGTGCCCAAACCTAAAGAGGGCTTCTTTGCGTTTCGTGTGACTATTGCCGGTCAAGTGGGGCGGCCTGTGCTTTGATTCAGTTGTAGGCATAGATAAATTATACCCGGGTGTTATTGACTCGCTAATAGTACCCGGGTATTATTCATCATCCAAACCAAGGATGAGTCCGTTGTGATTGATACCGCTTCCCCCTCCTATACCACCTTCGATGGTCACAAGCGCATTGCTTCAGGCAGCTTGCAGACCAATGCATTGGCTGTGAAACACGCTATGGCATCTTTCGAACCTGGTCCACTGCTGATTTTCTGCGACCAGACTGGTCGGGTCGTCGATATCGATACTCGAGGAAGTGATGCCGAGATGTTGGCACGCCTGCATTCAGAAGAAGGCTCGTCGCAAGAAAATTCATCGGCACCGACCAATTCCAGTGAACCGGATGAACCTCGTGGACGTGGCCGGCCAAAGCTAGGGGTAGTCGCGCGAGAAGTGACGCTACTACCTCGTCATTGGGACTGGTTGGCTTCACAACCGGGAGGAGCCTCGGTGACTTTGCGGAAACTGGTAGAAGAAGCGCGCCGGGTCAATGTCGATCAAGACCGGCAACGTCAGGCAAGTGAATGCGCCTACCACTTCATGGCAGCAATGGCCGGTGATCTCGCAGGTTTCGAAGAAGCTTCGCGAGCGCTGTTCGCAAACGATGCTGCAAAGTTCCGCCAGCAAATCGAAGGCTGGCCGGTTGATATCCGCGATTACGTCTGGTGCTTGGCTTATGGTTGCTAAAAACTATCTTGAGCCCGCGCAAGAAGCCGGACGCGCAATGATTCTCAATGAACAAAAAAGTATGACTATGTCCGACAAACAAGCATTGAAGCGACAGTATATGGAAACGAAAACCCGGGCTGGCGTATATGCAATCCGAAATCAAATTACCGGTAGGGCAATGGTGGCAGGAAGTACCAATGTTCAGGGTACGCTTAACCGGCATCGTTTTGAATTGCGATTTGGGCAGCATCGCAACGTGAGGCTTGCACAGGATTGGGCCAAATATGGCGAAACCAGCTTCATCTTTGAAGTGCTCGATATTGTCAAACCGAGTGAAGACCCTGCATTCGAAGCCACACGTGAACTGGAAGAGTTGGTAAATCTGTGGCGGCAGGAAATCCCGTGTATGGGTGAACGTGGTTACGATGACCCGAGGAACAAGGCATGATGAATACAAATCTCTCCTTCTGTTTGGCGCTTCAACGTGCCCACGCTAGCCTGCGACTCAAGCTTGACGACGAGCTAGGCATTTACCATGGCATCAGTTTTAGCGACTTTGTGCTGCTGAATTTGCTTGCGCAAACGGCAAATAGCCGAGTCCGCATTGTCGAACTGGTGCGCCCGCTCGGTCTGCCACAGTCAGCTGTGCTGCGTCAGTTGATCTTGCTGGAGAAGATTGGTCTCGTCGTGCGCGACGGCGAGAACAATGAGCGTTACGTGGTACTTCGCCCGGCAGGGCGTGTGCTAGTCAACGCCGCACGTGAGACGGCTGACAGCATCTGCTCCAGAGCTGTCACATCAATTACCCCAGACACGGTCGGACTGGTTTCCACAGCGCTGGACACGTTGGCTTGCGCACCATCCTTAGCACTCTCTTAAGTTTTGCCTTGTGTCGAATTTTCTGTTGCAGAGAGGTGGGCTAAACGGAGTGTCCAATAACGCGCGGCCCAATAGCATTTAAGGAACACATACCATGCCTAAGACTGAATCGAACGGAATTGAAATTGAATATGATTGCTTTGGCAAAGACGATGCAGAAGCAATTCTGCTAATTTCCGGCTTAGGAACGCAGATGATTCGCTGGAGCGAAACGTTTTGCCAGATGTTGGCGGAACAAGGTTATCGCGTGATTCGCTTTGATAATCGCGATACAGGCCTCTCAACCCACTTCTATACCACTCCAATGCCCGATTTCACTGCAATTGCTAGGGCAGTTTCTCGCGGTGAGATGCCCAATGTTCCTTATACGCTCTTCGATATGGCGAACAACGCGGTAGGCCTTCTCGATAAGCTGAAGATCAACCGAGCACACGTGGTTGGAAGATCAATGGGGGGCATGATTGCGCAATTGTTGGCAAGTGAACATTCTGAGCGAGTTCTATCTCTAGTCTCAATTATGTCGAGCACCGGTAATCCTAATCTGCCGCAGGCGAGCCCTGAAGTAATGGCGGCTATGACATCACCTGCGCCACATCCTTTGCAAGACGAACAGGGGTATCTCGCACATTGTGTTGCTTTGTCGCAAGCAATTTCCGGTCGGGGCTATCCGTTTGACGAATCGGCTCAACGCGACCAAGCTTTGGTCGAAGTCAAACGAGCATACAACCCAACTGGATTTTTGCGGCAAATCGCCGCTATCGCTGTCACCGGTGACTTAAGAGCACATCTAGCCAACATAACCGTTCCCACTCTTGTGTTGCATGGGGCAGATGATCCTTTAGTTCCCCCTGAAGCGGGGAAAGACACAGCTGCCAATATTCAAGGAGCCGAACTTCTGATAGTCGATGGAATGGGCCATGATCTTCCCCCAGCGATGTTTGGTAATGTAGTTAGAGCCATCACAGACAACGCACGCCGTACGTTCAACTCTGCTTAGAATTAGCAACTGCATTTTCAATAGTTGCACTTAACGCACGGGATGGAATCGAGGGAGCCTTGTCGTCTGGATATGTCGGGAATGTTGAGTTCTCTGAATGTCCGGTTGGCAACTCGGAAGCAGCCCGGCTGATCGCGGAACGGAAATGACCGCTTTGGCTGGAAGTGTGCCTTCATTGAAATACTCTTAACAGTCTGCTTCGGGTCGGCTGCTGCCGATCAGCTTTTAAGGAAGCGGACATTCATTTCAGTTTCGCATGTATTTCTCAGAAAAAATCCTGACTGACCGGTTTTGGCGGTGGAGCTGTCATTGGTGTTGGATGCCATGACTCATTCCTCAACTCAAAAGCGGGCATTCGGCTACGGCATTTTTAAATCTCGCTGACCGGCGCCTTAGGCCGAGGATGCGACAGACAGTAATTCAAATACGGGATAGGTAAGACACCAACTGGGGTTTGGAATGATATTGTGTTGGTAATGCTGATGGTAACAACTTATTAACTATATGAAAAATATGTAGATATGAATACCGTTGGGGACGCCATATTAAAAAAGGCTCACAGAAATGTGAGCCTTTTTGCTTTCTGCTCACTTTCTGAGCGGATCAAGCAGCGAAGATAGTCCGTTGTGATCCAATTCCTGCATCAATGCTAAAAGCTGTCCGAGTTCTCCTTTGGGAAAGCCCGTGCGAGCAAACCAGTTCAAATAATTTCCCGGCAAGTCGGCAATCAAGCGTCCTTGATATTTTCCGTAAGGCATCGTGCGGGTCACTAATAGTTCTAAGTGGCTTTGATTCATTTTGAGTGCTTATTGCGATGTTGGTGCGCGCCTGACTTTGAAACGTCGGCTTGCATTTTGGAATGCAGCTAAATCATTTTTCATTGAAGCATTGCCGTAGCGCAAGGATGTATAGCGCGTAGCAAGGTCAAGGACGTCGTGCCTTAAGTCAGGTCGGACATTTGCTATGCGTGTTGCGTAATCCATTCCGCCTTCGTGTGGCAAACGTGGAAAGCCCGCCTTTTCTAGTTTTAGGCAAGTCTTGAGCCACGTTTTTTGTACCTCATCAGTTGTTTTTATTCTCAAACGACGTAATAGGAAGAGAGTGAAAATGCCCACTAGTAGTGAAATCCCCGCAAGCATATTGGTGGCCAGCTTTTGCCAAGTGATGTCTTCCATTCCCATGCGAGTGAGGAAGGCGAATTGCCGTTCCGTATCATAGCCAAGCACCCATTGGTTCCATTGATTGGTGATGGAATCAAAATTGAAGCGCAGATTGATGAGCCAAGTGGATTGAGTGCGGGACAGAAAGGGCAGGGCGCTATTGTTGTTCAATGCAGCGCTTAATCCGCGTTCGACGCGTGCAGGGGCGATGGCTGCGGTTGGGTCAAAACGCACCCACCCTCGGTTTCTAAACCAGACTTCAGCCCATGCATGAGCATCTGATTGTCGCAAGATGTAATAGCCGCCAAGGTCGTTGAATTCCCCCCCCTGATACCCAGTTACCACCCGTGCCGGAACGCCGGCTGCGCGCATCAAGAAAACGAAGCTAGATGCATAGTGTTCGCAGAATCCTTTTTTGGTGGTGAATAAAAAATCATCCACGCTGTTCTTGCCGAGTAATGGTGGTTCGAGTGTGTATTCGAAGCCGCCACGGTTGAAGTAGGTGAGTGCAGTGCGCACGATCTCTTCATCATTCTGGCTAGTGGCTCGCCATTGTTGTGCCACTTTCTGTGCGAGGGGGTTGTATTCCCGTGGGAAATTGAACGCGCGCACCATCTGTGGCATTGGCTCTTCTAAGTTGGCGCGATAGCTCCGCTGAGATGTCACGTTATAGCGAATTCTGGCTCTGACCGTATCTTTACTCAGCAGCTGAAAGTCGGGTGCGAATTCGGCCGGAATAGATATCTGCGAAGGCATATCAAGTGCGAACAGCCAGTTCTTGTTATGTGGTTCGAGAGTGATGGTGTAGCTGATGGGTTGTGCAACATCGGTGAGCGTGGGGGCTTGCAAGGTCGCATTACGGCCACGTGTCCAGGTTGTGCCATCGAAGTCCCACAATACAGGGCCGCGCCAATACAGTTGGTCACGTGGTGGCGCACTACCTTGGAAGGTAACGCGGAAGGCGACTGCATCCGATAGGGAGAGCTTGCCCATGCTGCCGGGTGACATCTTGTCTGAGAGGCCGCTAGTGGCGTACGCATCTTGCGGCATTCCCCATAGTGGGCCTTGGATGCGCGGGAACAGGACGAATAACAACAGCGATAAGGGAATGGCTTGTAACAACAGTATGCCAGCCATGCGCAGCCTAGGCTTGAGTGCAAGCGTGCCCGTTTGCAAATTCACCCATGTCGCCATGATGACGATGAGCGTGAACAGCATGAAAAGTGCCGTGGAGATGCTCTGCGAATAAAAGAAATTCGTGATGATGATGAAACACGACAAGTAGATCAGCACGGTCGCATCGCGTACCGCCTTAAGTTCTAACAGTTTGAGCGAGGCGAGCAAGATAAGTAAGGTGACGCCCACGTCACGCCCGAAAAATGTGTGGTAGGTCGCGCCGATTGCTGCCACACACGCCACCGTGACCAGCAACAACATCCAGCGATTGGGTTGCGGCCTTCCTCGGTAAGTGATGAAGGCGCGCCAACCAAGCAGCACAGCACACATTGCGCTGACCCATAGCGGTAGATGGTCTGCATGCGGTGCACTGACCAACAATATGCAAGCGACAAGGCCGTAGATGAGGGGGGCGGTGAGCTTCATTGTTCACTCATTCCAAACAAAGCCAATCGACGTAAACATTCAGCTCGGTGCGCGGGAGTGTTCTGTGGTTCAAGCACGCCATCAGGCAAACGCAAGCCATACGCCAAGCCTTGTACATCGGCATCCAGCACCCAGCGCGTCAGTAATTCCAATTTGCGCTCTTGCGCGATGTTGGGGAGCAGAGTCCAATCCAGCCATAGTGAATGGCCTTGCTGTGCGGAGAACTGTTTTACTTGCAGCCCTTGCTCACGCGCCAAGGCTTTCCATGCGATACGCGGCATGGCATCACCCGCTACATAGTTACGCAAACCAGAAAAGTCTTCATCACCCGTGGCGATGGTTTTGCCTTCGCCTTTTTGGGCAGAGGCTTCAGGCAAAGCTTGTGGTATCGCAGGTTTTGGATAGACCAAACAGCGTACATCGAAGTGGATGTAGGTCCACGCATGGAACAAACCCAGCGGAAAGTGTGTGTACAGCGAAAGACGTTCACTATCCATCCAACCGCGTTGTGTGGAAGGAATGGCGAGCGAGATGGGAGTTGAACACTGAGCGGGAAGATCGAATATCGTCTCGTGTTCAGCATCGTCATGTAGATGGATTTGATAGCGAATGAGCGAACTGGGATTGTTGAAATGGAAAACAAAATTCGCTGGCTCACCCACGAATACGGGCTCGACATGACCTGCATGAATCTCCAGTTGCGCCAGATTGCGGAAGGCATACAACATGGTTAAGCCTGCTGTGGTGGCAAGCAAAAATGTCAGCACATAACCGAGACTTAAGTTGTAGTTGATGTCGCCCAACAACATCACCCCCAGCACCATCGCAAAGACAAATCCTTGGCGTGAAGGAATGATGTAGATGCGGCGTTGATTGAGTACCACCGTACCCGTTTCTACGGTGCGGCGGAACGCCCAGTTGCGGAAGAGTTTTTTGAATCTCTTTAACACAGTATTAACGAGAATTCCGCGTAGCGGTACGCTTGCTTCCTCGCCCGCGTGCGGGAGAGGATTGAGGTGAGGGAATGGACAAGGGAATTGTTTTGTCCATTAGGGGATGGCTACTGCCTCGATCAATTCACGCGCCAGTTTTTCACCATTCGATGCTTGCGTATCTTGTACGGATTGCAAACGGTGGCTTGCGACACCTGGCAACACGGCTTGGATGTCCTCAGGGGTAACTGCATTGCGATCATCAAGCAGCGCCCATGCACGCGCAGCGGCGAGCAGGGAGAGGCCGGCGCGGGGCGATAAGCCATGTACATATTTGGCTGACTCACGGGTATGACGCAGGATGGCTTGTACGTAGTCGAGCAAGGCGGGAGAGACGAAGACCTCGCGCACTTTCCGTTGTAAATCCAGTAATTCGGCAGTTGTCATTTGCGGAGCAAGGTTGGCAACGATGTCGCGCCTGTCCACGCCAGACAACAAGCCGCGCTCGGCTTGTGCATCGGGATAGCCGAGCTCGATACGCATCAAGAAGCGGTCGAGTTGGGATTCGGGTAGTGGGAAAGTGCCGATCTGATTGGTCGGATTCTGGGTGGCGATGACGAAGAAAGGTGAGGGCAGCGGGCGTGTCTCGCCTTCGCTGGTGACTTGCTGTTCTTCCATTGCTTCCAGCAGTGCACTTTGCGTTTTGGGTGTGGCACGGTTCACCTCGTCGGCCAAGATCATCTGCGCGAAGATGGGGCCGGCGTGGAATTTGAACTCCCCCGTTTCGCGTTGAAAGATTGAAACACCGAGAATGTCGGCGGGCAGCATATCGCTAGTGAACTGGATGCGTTGAAACTGCAAACCGAGTGTCTTGGCTAGCACATGCGCCAATGTTGTCTTACCTACACCCGGCAAGTCTTCGATAAGCAGATGTCCGCGCGCTAACAGACAGGTGAGTGCCAGCCTGATTTGATGCGGCTTGCCGAGGATGACTTGTTCGGTTTGGGCGATGACGTTCTTTAGGGATTGGCTCATAAATTCGCTCTGTCTATTTGCGGTGGGTGGTGCGACTGCTGTTCTTCCAATACTGAAATTCTTCTTCGTGTATCTCGATGTCCAGTTCCATTACACGGGCTTGGAGTTTCACTTGTGCATCGGCGATGGCCTTGTTGTAGACCGATGAGCCGATTTCTTTCAGGAAAAAGTCGAGTAAGGCTTCGGCAGCGATGTTGCCTAATTTTTCATCCATGTACTGTTCAAGGTTTTCTTTGAAATAGCGCTCGATGGAGGCAATCGCTTGCGTGCGGTCTGCTTTGCTCAGTTCGATGCTCATAACAGCACCGCCGCCACTACTCTGCGGTCTTCGGCAACGAGGATGTTGTAGGTGCGGCAGGCGGCAGGGGTGTCCATGAATTCGATGCTGATGCCGGCGTTGATGAGGGTGCGATACAGATTGGGGTGGGCGAATTGTTGTTTGGCGCCAGTGCCGATCAAGATGACTTCAGGCTTGATGGGGAGGAAATAGTCGAAATGCTCAGCCTTGAGACTGCCGAAGTCGGTGACGCCCCAATCACTGCGCACACCTTCGGCCATGACGACCATGGCTTGTTGAAAGGGCTGACCGTTGATGGCGACATATCCAGCGCCATGTCCCGTAAATAGTTTTTGCTGGGTGTTCGTTTGCAGATGTAAGGCCAACTTTCGTTCTCCAATTGTTTGCCGCATCAGGGGTGGCGCAGGTAAAATCCCGCCCCTTGCGGGAATAGCTAAGATGCGCCGAATTCTACCATCCGGGGCGCAGGCTAAATCCCTGACGAAAAGTGAGTTAATGTGAAACCCATATTGAAATCGACCAAGCTCTCCAACGTTTGCTACGACATTCGCGGCCCTGTGATGGAACGCGCCAAGCAGATGGAAGAGGAAGGACAACGCATCATCAAGCTGAACATCGGCAACTTAGCGCCGTTCGGCTTCGAAGCGCCTGAAGAAATCCAACAGGATGTGATCCTGAATCTGCCGAATTCGGCGGGTTATTCCGATTCCAAAGGTATGTTCGCCGCGCGCAAGGCCATCATGCATTACTGCCAGTCCAAGAAGATCATGGGCGTGGGCTTGGACGATATCTACATCGGCAACGGTGCATCCGAACTCATCGTGATGGCGATGCAAGGGTTGCTCAACACGGGCGACGAAGTGCTGGTGCCTGCGCCGGACTATCCCTTGTGGACAGCGGCGGTCACCTTGGCGGGCGGTACACCGCGCCATTACATCTGCGACGAAGCGAAAGAGTGGAATCCTGATCTGGCGGATATGAAGTCCAAGATCACCGAGAACACACGCGCCATCGTCGTCATCAATCCGAACAATCCGACTGGGGCGGTGTATTCCGACGAGACCTTGCAAGCCATCATCCAGTTGGCGCGCGAGCACAACCTCATCATCTTCGCCGACGAGATCTACGACAAGATGTTGTACGACGGTGTGACACATACCTCGATGGCCTCGTTGGCGGATGATGTGTTGTTCGTCACCATGAACGGCCTGTCCAAAAACTATCGTGCTTGCGGCTATCGCGCGGGTTGGATGGTGCTCTCGGGTGAGAAGAAACATGCGCAGGACTACATCAACGGCCTGACCATCTTGGCTTCCATGCGTCTGTGCTCCAACGTGCCAGGGCAGTTCGCCATCCAGACCGCCTTGGGCGGCTATCAGAGCATCAACGATCTGGTCGCCCCCGGTGGCCGTTTGTGCAAGCAACGTGACTTGGCTTACAAGCTGCTCACAGCGATCCCCGGTGTCACCTGCGTGAAGCCGAAGGCGGCGCTGTATCTGTTCCCTCGTTTCGACCCGAAGATATATCCCATCGATAACGATCAGCAGTTCATTCTTGAGTTGTTGGAACAAGAAAAAGTATTGGTGGTTCAGGGCAGTGGTTTCAACTGGAAACAGCCTGACCATATCCGCGTCGTTTTCTTGCCCAACGCGGATGACCTGACCGAAGCCATCGGGCGTATCGCACGCTTCCTAGAAAATTATCGTAAGCAACACGGCACCAACTGAGATGTAGGTCGGGATTCATCCCGACGCTACTCTGTCGGGATGAATCCCGACCTACACAAATAGGACTTAATTAAATGAAATCAATCAATGTAGGACTGCTCGGTATCGGAACAGTTGGCGGTGGTACGTTCACCGTGTTGCAACGCAATGCAGAAGAGATCGCGCGCCGCGCGGGTCGCCCTATCCGCATCGTGATGGTCGCGGATAAGAACGTAGAGTTGGCGAAGAAGGTCACTGGCGGCACATGCCGTGTGACGGACGATGCGTTCTCCGTGGTGTCCGATCCTGAAGTGGACATCGTCATCGAACTCATCGGTGGTTACGGTGTGGCGAAAGAGTTGGTGCTGAAAGCCATTGCCAACGGCAAACACGTAGTCACCGCTAACAAGGCACTGCTAGCGACACACGGCAATGAGATATTCAAAGCTGCACAAGACAAGGGTGTGATGGTCGCGTTCGAAGCAGCCGTAGCAGGTGGCATCCCCATCATCAAGGCAGTGCGCGAAGGCCTCACTGCGAACCGCATCGAATGGATCGCCGGCATCATCAACGGCACCACCAACTTCATCTTGTCCGAGATGCGCGACAAGGGCTTGAGCTTCGACACCGTGCTGAAAGAAGCACAACGTTTGGGCTACGCCGAAGCAGATCCGACTTTTGACATCGAAGGTGTGGATGCTGCGCACAAGATCACCATTCTGTCTGCGCTCGCGTTCGGTATCCCAATGCAGTTCGACAAAGCGCATGTGGAAGGTATCTCCAAACTGGATGCTATCGACATCAAATATGCCGAACAACTCGGTTATCGCATCAAGCTATTGGGCATCACCAAGCGCACACCTGAAGGTGTTGAGTTGCGCGTACATCCGACACTCATCCCATCCAAGCGACTCATCGCTAACGTGGAAGGCGCGATGAATGCCGTCGTGGTGCAAGGCGACGCGGTTGGTGCGACGCTTTACTACGGTAAGGGGGCAGGTGCAGAGCCGACTGCGAGTGCCGTCATCGCCGACTTGGTGGATGTGACGCGTATGCATACGGCTGATCCATTGAATCGCGTGCCGCACCTCGCGTTCCAACCGAACGCGATGGCTGACCTGAAAATACTGCCGATGGATGAAGTGCAGACTAGCTACTACCTGCGTCTGCGCGTGCAAGATAAACCGGGCGTGCTGGCTGATATCACGCGCATCTTGGCGGATGAGCAGATTTCTATCGATGCCGTGATTCAGAAAGAGCCAGAAGAAGGCGAAGAGCAGACCGACCTCATCATGTTGACGCACCTGACACGCGAGAAGCGCATCAATGCCGCGATCGTGAAGATCGAAGCGTTGGGTGTGGTGGCGGGCAAGGTCACCAAGCTGCGTTTGGAAGAGTTGGGGAAATAAGTTCAATGGAGATGATTCTATTCGCGTTGCAAGACCCTTTTGTCAAGGGATTGTCGGTTGGGTTGTGCGTCGCGCTGCTCTTGTTTGTTTTTGGATTAATTGAACGAAGGCAATTAAAGGGCCACATCCTTTCTCACATGAAAATCTATGGTGAGGGTGAAAAACGTTTGTTGAGTGATCTTGATGAGCTGAAAGAGCAAGTTTTTAAACTTAAAAATCGGGTAATGGAGTACAAAGTAAAACCTGGTCGTACAGAAATGAGAGAGTTGTATTTGTTGTACAAATCTATCAGTTTATTGAATCAGCGAGTTCCTGGATTTGCGCCCGCTTGGGAATTGGTGCGTGTAGAAATCGAAAAGCAAATGGAAGATGCTGATAGTGGCTTAATTTCGCAGTCGATGAAAATAGTTCTCCCACATTCTAGTTGGGTAAAGCGTATGGATTCTCGATTGGGTGAGCCAGCACAGCAAGAGAAAAGAGATTTGAAATCGTAGGGTGCAATAAGTGTAGTGCATTGCACCAAAAACATCCGGCGCTATGTGCGTCTGTTGAGGAATAAAAATGAAATACATCTCCACCCGTGGCAATGCGCCCGCAAAAACATTTACTGAAATCCTATTGGGCGGTCTCGCACCCGATGGTGGCCTGTATCTGCCGGAGCAATATCCGCAGGTGACACGTGCCGAGTTGGATGCGTGGCGCAATCTGTCCTATGCCGACCTCGCATTCGCGGTGTTGTCCAAGTTCGCGACCGACATTCCTGCGGTAGACCTCAAAGCCATCGTTAGCAAGACTTACACCGCCGCGGTGTACAGCAACGGGCGAGTGGATTCCAATGCCAAAGACATTACGCCGCTACGCAAGTTGAGCGAGGGCGTGTATCTGCAAGAGCTTTCCAACGGGCCGACGCTGGCGTTCAAAGACATGGCGATGCAGTTGTTGGGCAATCTGTTCGAGTACGCCTTGGCGAAAGACCATGCCGAGTTGAACATTCTGGGGGCGACCTCGGGCGACACCGGCTCTGCGGCGGAATACGCGATGCGCGGTAAGCGCGGCATCCGTGTGTTCATGTTGTCGCCGAACGGCAAAATGTCGTCGTTCCAACGCGCGCAGATGTATTCACTGCAAGATCCGAACATCTTCAACATCGCCGTCAACGGCATGTTCGACGATGCTCAGGACATGGTGAAGGCGGTGTCCAACGACCACGCTTACAAAGCCGCGCACAAGATTGGCACAGTGAACTCCATCAACTGGGGGCGCGTGTCGGCGCAGATCGTGTATTACTTCAAAGGCTATTTCGCTGCGACGAAGTCCAATGACGAACAAGTCGCGTTCTCTGTTCCCTCCGGCAACTTCGGCAACATCTGCGCAGGTCACATCGCGCGCATGATGGGCTTGCCTATTGGTCAGTTGATCTTGGCCACTAACGAGAACGATGTTCTGGACGAGTTCTTCCGCACCGGTGTGTATCGTCCGCGCGGCACCGACCACACCTACGAGACCAGCAGTCCATCGATGGATATCAGCAAGGCCTCCAACTTCGAGCGCTTCGTGTTCGACTTGGTCGGGCGCGATGGTGCCAAGGTGCGAGAGTTCTGGGGCAAAGTGGATGCGGGCGGCGCGTTCGATATCAAGGATTCTGCATACTGGAACGAACTGTCCAAGTTCCATTTTTCCTCCGGCAAGAGCTCACATCAAGACCGTCTCAAGACCATCCGTGAAGTTTGGGAAGAGTACGGCGTGATGATCGACACGCACACGGCTGACGGATTGAAAGTGGGCTTGGAGCAACGTCGTCCTAGCTTGCCACTCATTTGCCTTGAGACTGCATTACCCGCCAAATTTGCCGAGACCATCCAAGAAGCATTGGGTCGTCAGCCAGAGCGTCCTGCGGCCTTGGAAGGTATCGAGGACTTGCCGCAGCGCTGCGAAGTGATGGATGCGGATGTGGCGACATTGAAGGCGTTCATCTCGGCGAACGTTCCACGGTGACGAATAGGTAGGAGAAGGGGGGCGGGATGAATGACCCACATCGAAAGATGAACGAATGAAGACGCTTCGTAGTCTCCCCTCTGAAAACCTAGCAACAGATCGCTACGACCAGCAGGTCACTGCACAGGCGATCGATATTCTCTACGTCAATATGCGCATGAACATCATCAGCAATGTGCTGATGATGTTGGTGATGCTCGCAGTCATGTGGGGGCGCATCGCCAATTTCAAATTGTTTCTATGGTGTGCAGTGGCGATTGCCATTCTGTATTCTCGTTATCACCTCTTAAAGTTATATCAACAGCATCGTCCGGCTTTGCATGAAGCGCCCAGATGGGGGCGTTTTTTTGCATGGACTTCATTGATGAATGGCCTGCTGTGGGGGAGCGCGGGAATTTTATTCTTCGTTCCTGATTCTGCGATCACTCAGGTGTTCTTATATACCTGTGTGATTGGAATGATCTCGGGCTCCATGATGATTTCGTCCTATTGGTTGGAGAGTTACTACGCATTTATCATTCCGACATTGGTGTTATGTGCCTTGCGTTTGGTGGCGGAGGGTGAGGGCTACCAATGGCTGGGTTTTGCAATGGTGCTTTTCGCATTCGTGCTTGCGAGAATCGCAGGCAACATCAACGCTGCAGCCCTGTCTGCGATCCGTTTGCGCTTCGAGAATCTGGAACTGCTTGAGCGTTATCAAAAAGAGAAAGAAGCGGCGGAATTGGCCAGCCGAGACAAGACACGTTTTCTCGCCTCTGCAAGCCATGATTTGCGCCAGCCTATCCATGCGCTGAGCTTGTTTTCTGAAGCGCTCCAAGCCGAGGTGAGCAGTGATAAAGCAAAGGTTCTGTTGGATAGCATGGGGCGCTCCATCGGTGCGCTGAACCAATTGCTAGGCTCTTTGTTGGATATCTCGAAACTGGATGCGGATATCGTGAAGCCGAATCTGGCTGACTTTGCTTTGCGCCCGCTGCTGGAGCAATTGAATGAAGAGTACGCACCGCAAGCGCAGGCCAAAGGCTTGGATTGGAAGATTCAAGTCAACAGCGAATGTGTTCGCAGTGACCGAGCGTTGTTAGAAACGATGTTGCGCAATCTGATCAGTAACGCTATCCGTTACACGCCTTCGGGCGGCATAAGCGTCTCATGCCATAGCAGCGAGAGTGAAGTCACTATCGATGTCGCAGACACGGGGCTGGGAATCCCGCAGGAGATGCACAAAGAGATATTCCGAGAGTTCTACCAACTGTCTAATCCTGAGCGCGACCGAACCCAAGGTCTTGGACTCGGGTTGTCTATTGTCGAGCGTCTTTCTTTGTTGCTAAAGCATCGTATCGTGTTGGAATCGGAATTAGGTAAGGGGACACGCTTCTCGCTTGTTGTTCCGCAAGCAGGTATGAAAACGAAGGAGTTGCTTGCTGAGTCTGATACTTCTCATCACGTGATCCATGGGCAAGGAGATCTTGTTGGGATGAGAGTGCTAGTGATCGACGATGAGGCGGCAGTCAGGGAAAGTATGGGGGCCGTTTTGCAAGGGTGGGGATGTGATGCGCGCTTGGCGGGAAGTGAAGAAGAGGCGTTGTCTACACTCAGCGCAGGCAATATCCCTCAGATCATCTTGGCCGATTATCGTTTGCGTGATGGGAAGACAGGTGTGCAGACGATAGAGCGAATACGGGAAGAGTCGGGTGTGGATATACCCGTGCTCATCATCACGGGCGATACACATCCGGAACGTTTACGAGAGGTGAAAAAGAGTGGTTTCGCCTTGATGCATAAGCCAGTACAACCTGCACAGTTGAGAACATACCTGCGCCGTATCAGGCGGATGCAGACCTAACTTTACTCATTCAATCCAAGGTGGTTCGCGGCATGGATCGCTTCAAATCGTTTGGAGATATTCAAAGTTTTGAAGATGGCGCTCACATGCGCTTTGACGGTTGCGACAGATAAGCCCATTTCCTGTGCGATCTGTTTGTTCGACTTGCCATGTGCGATAGCCTGTAACACCTCAAGCTGTCGGGGAGTGAGATTCGAAGACGAAGCAACGAGGGCGACAGGTTGACTGGTCGCATTGTTCTGAATGAGGCGGGGTGGAATGTAGATGCCGCCTGACAATACCAGAGCCAGCGCACTCAGCAGGATAGGTGTCGTTTCGCTCTTGGCGATGTAACCCATCGCGCCCGCATCCAACACACGACGCATATCTTGTAGGCTCTCAGATCCAGAGACGATCACGACTGGTGTGAAATGAGCGAGTTCCAAGAAAGTCGCTAGCCCATCGAACGACTCCATTCCCGGCATGTTGAGGTCCAACACGGCGAGAGAGAGGTCGGGGTGGGCGGCGAGCTGATCCAATGCACTCTGCCAGTTGTGCGCCTCCATGACCGATACTTGATCGGCCAATTGCTGCACCACCTGCACAAGTGCGCTGCGGTATAGAGCGTGGTCATCGGCGATGAGGATGTTCATGCTGTCTGTGATCGTCAGTTCGTTTGTTCGCATGAGCGACACCTCCATATTTGCACCACATCACCCCCACGTCAAATCAGGGTGGCTAAAGAAGTTGGCGGGTAAAGCGGATATAACTTGAAGGCCAAGCAGACTACCCACTTCAAGAAGTTGGAACAATTAGTCTTAGGTATTAGGTGCGATGCGAGTTATGTAGATACTCAGATAAGAATCCCTCGGCAATATCGAGTGGCATGGCAAAATGATGGGCATGATTAAAGCCATGTTCTCGCCGAACTGCGGCTCAGATGTTTCTGAATGCGCTGAAGGGTGGGAATGACAAAAGAATGAACAACCTTATCCTACTCATCCTCTGTTTCATTGTTGGTGTGCTGCTGCGCCGCTTCAAGCGTATGCCAGACAATGCACCGGCCTCTCTCAACAGTTTCATCATTCACGTCTCGCTGCCTGCGCTGACCCTGCTGTACATCCATCAACTGAAATTTTCCGGCGATGTGTTGCTGACAGGGTTGATGGCTTGGTTGGTATTCGGTCTGTCGGCCGGTTTCTTCTGGTTGATGGGGCGCTGGTTGAATCTGTCGCGCGCCACGACGGGTGCGTTGATATTGGTCGGAGGCTTGGGCAATACTTCGTTCTTTGGTTTGCCGATGGTGGAGGCGTTCTACGGTCAAGCAGGGCTGACCACAGCTATCATCGCAGACCAACTCGGTTCGTTCTTCGCACTCTCTGTGTTGGGCATCACCGTTGCGGGTATCTATTCATCGGGCCGTCCTACTGCGACGCAGATCATCAAACGCATCGCGCTGTTCCCTCCGTTCATCTCATTGTGCATCGCGCTGCTGCTCATTCCCATCGAGTATGCAGATTGGTTCTCTGTATTATTGAAACGTTTGGGCGACACCTTGGCTCCCTTGGCGCTGCTTTCGGTTGGTTTGCAGTTGCGTCTAGGTCATATTGCGGAACACAAACGTAATCTGGCGTTGGGTTTGGGTTTCAAGCTCTTTCTTGCGCCACTGGCGATTTATCTGCTCTACGTGCAGATACTTGGCGCACACGGTTTGAGCATGCAAGTCACTCTGTTCGAAGCGGCGATGCCGCCCATGATCACCGCCGCCATCGTGGCGAGTGAGCACGACCTTGATCCACCTTTGGCGAACCTGATGGTGGCGATTGGATTGATCCTTTCATTCTTTACACTCACGGCATGGTGGTATTTCTTGGGGGCGGCATGAATATTTGGGATCAACGTTATTCGAGCGAGGAATACTTTTACGGTACGGCGCCGAATGCATTTCTAGTTTCTCAACAGGCAGTGTTGAAGGCTGGGTTGCGTTGTCTCGCAGTGGCAGATGGGGAAGGCCGCAATGGCGTGTGGTTAGCCGAGCAGGGCTTGAAAGTGTTATCGGTGGATTCATCTACGGTGGCGCAAGCCAAGGCGCAACGCTTGGCTCAACAACGCGGTGTGAAAATGGATTTCGCACAGATCGATTTGATGAATTGGGATGGCGGCGGTGAGCAATTCGATGTGATTGCAGGCATCTTCATTCAGTTTGTAGGCCCTGAATTACGCCCCCAACTATTTGCCAATCTGAAGCGTTTTTTGAAGCCTGGTGGTTTGCTGTTGCTACAAGGTTACACACCGCGTCAGCTCGAATTCAAAACGGGCGGCCCCTCACAAGTCGAGAATCTCTACACCGAAACTATGTTGCGCGACGCATTCGCCGATATGGATATTCTGCATCTGGCTGAACACGACGACATCATCCACGAAGGATCAGGGCATAGCGGCATGTCGGCGCTGATTGATTTGGTGGCGTTGAATAAGTAGATAATAATCATCTGGTTGCGAAAACAATCTACGCAGTCATATCTGAGGCTATTACTCAAGTTTTGCTAAGGCATAGGCCGAGATATAGATCGGTTGGCCTATACACCTTGTGCCTAAATAGGAAGATAATCATTCGCATCAGTTCGTAGTATGTTGAGTAGTAAGGGGGGGCATCATGCGCAAGAACACGAGGTCGAAAAAACCATCGTTCCAATTCAGGCCGATGTGTGCGGCAGTGTTATTCGCATTGAGCATCAATGCGAGTGCAAATCCAAATGGCGGGTCAGTCATCAACGGTAATGCCAGTTTCAATGCTGTTGGTAATACGCTCACCGTCACTAATACACCAGGCGCCATCATCAATTGGCAAGGCTTCAGCATCAACAGTAACGAGATTACGCACTTCGCTCAGCAGTCCGCATCCTCCACTGTTCTCAATCGTGTCATCACCAGCAATCCTAGCGTCATCCTTGGAACACTCAGTTCCAATGGGCGTGTGTTCCTAGTTAATCCGGGTGGTATCGTTTTCGGCGCGGGTTCAACGGTTGACGTAGCAGGCATGGTGGCCACCAGTCTCAATTTGAGTGATGCAGACTTTCTCGCGGGGCGAGGTAATTTCACCCTAACGCCAGGCGCACAAGCCGTCAGTAATGCAGGCAACATCACCGCGCAGAGTGGCGGCGAGATATACCTCATCGCTCCTAAGGTTGAGAACAGTGGTGTTATCACCGCACCCAATGGCGAGATACTTCTCGCTGCCGGACATGAAGTCCAACTCGTCAACACGCTTGATCCCAATCTTCGCGTCAACATCACCGCTCCGGCAGGTGATGCAACCAACGTCGGTCAATTGGTCGCCAGTGCAGGTCGGCTCGGTTTGTTCGGCACCGTCGTTAAGAACACAGGTTCAGTGAGTGCAAATGGCGCCACCCTGCAAGGTGGCAAGATCGTGTTCAGAGCCAGTCAACGTGTGGAGTTGGGCGGTACGGTCTCTGCCAATGGATCGAGCGGCGGTAGTGTGAATATCGCAGCGAGTCATTCCACCGATATGGGTGCGCCCGGATCTGTGGTACACACTGGCAGTATTCATGCGCGAGGAACGACAGGTGCTGGAGGCGCAGTGAATCTGAGCGGAGATAGCATCCTTTCTTCCGCAGGTATCTCAACAGATGGTGCGACAGCTGGTGGTCAAATCAGCGTGCAGGCCAGTAATCGCGCGATCTCCACTACGTCAGCGCATTACAGCGCCAACAGTAATCAAGGTCAGGGCGGCGACATCCTAGTTGCTGCGACGGTTTCCAACTACACCTCTGGTTCATATAGCGCGACTGGCTTGACTGGTGGCAACCTCACACTTGCTGGTGACGAGATCAAACTTGCCGGTACACAGCTCGATGCCAGTGGCACGAATGGTGGCGGCAATATTCATATCGGTGGATTGATGCACGGCGCATTGGGATTCAGTGCGCAAGGTGTTTCGCTCGCCAATTCTGCCAATGTTCTTTCTAACAGTTCCACTAGCATCAAAGCGGATGCGCTGCAAAACGGTGCTGGCGGTGAGGTTGTGCTGTGGTCTGATCAGGTGTGCGATTTGCAGGCAACATCAGTGCAAAAGGTGGTGTGCAAAGTGGTAACGGCGGCAATGCCGAAGTCTCCGGTTTGACTTCACTCGGTTACGGCGGCCTGACCGATCTTTCGGCAACGAATGGTTTGAATGGGACGCTGCTGCTTGATCCGCGCAACATCACCATCGTGGCGGGAAGTGGTGCGGCCAGCTCGGTTTATCAGGAAATCCTCGATCCGACACCGGGGACAGGCGAGGGATTCGGTGGTCGGCAGAATATCGAGTTGGGTAACGGCAACATCCTGATTTCATCACCACTCGACAGCACGTTCGGTACCAATTCGGGCGCGGTCTATCTGTACACCTCAACTGGAACGCTTATCTCATCGGTGGTGGGTTCGGCAGCGGGCGACAAGGTGGGGGCTTATACCATTTACGATTACAACGGAGTTACTGTACTCGGCAATGGTAACGTCATCATCACCAGCGATAACTGGAACGGTGGCATGGGTGCGGTGACCTGGATGAGCTCGACAGGGTTGCTTTCCACTGGGAGTGCTGGTGGTGCAGTTTCCAATTTGAATAGTCTGGTGGGCAGTAATGTGGGCGACAAGGTCGGGAGCATCGGTAATGTTAACGGACTTACTCAACTGGTCAACGGTAATGTCGTTATCAGCAGCAGTTATTGGAATAACGGTGGTACCTCGACAAACGCGTTGGGTGCAGTGACCTGGATGAATAGTAGCAATGGCAAATTATCCAACGCAGCAAACGGTGGTGTAGTCTCGTCGACTAACAGTCTGGTCGGCTCAACAGCGGGCGACATGGTCGGTTTCGGTGGAATTACTCAAGTGAGCGGAAATTATGTGGTGCGCAGTCCTCTGTGGGGTAGTGGGGGTGTTGCTGCTAACGCTTTGGGGGCCGTGACCTGGGTAAATGGCAGCAACGGCACGTTGTCTACTGGTGTAAATGGCGATGTATTGGGTAGTACGAATAGCCTAGTTGGCTCAACGCTAGGTGACAAAGTCGGCTTGATGAGCATCAAGCAGGTCAACAGCGGTAGTCCGTACACATATGACCAAAGCGGGATATCTGTAGGGAGCAATGGCAATATCGTTATCACCAGTAACAATTGGAATAACGGCGGCACGTTGGCAGGTGCTGGTGCCGTCACCTGGATGAACGGTGCTACAGGCGCTTTGGTTGGGGGCGGTTTGGGCGGTGCCATTTCCAGCACCAATAGTCTGGTCGGAACTACTGCCGGCGACAAAATCGGTACGGTGGATACGAAGCCATACTCTTGGTTGTCCTCGGAAGCGAGCGGGGTCGTATGGCTGCCAAATGGCAACTATCTGGTCCGTAGCGGACAATGGGGTAGCGGCGGTGTCGCGAATGCAGGCAAGGGGGCGGTCACTTGGGGGAGTGGTACAGCCGGCGTGGCAGGCGATGTTTCTTCCACTAACAGCATTGTCGGATCAACGGCTTATGACTTGGTCGGCGCAGGCTGGACGGACTCATTTACCGCAGACCCCGGATTGGTTGTGCTTTCCAATAGTAACTACGTGGTTGTGAGCTCACAGTGGGCGAGTGGTACGGGTGCGGTGACTTGGGGTAATGGAGCGACCGGTACGTCCGGTGTCGTTTCAGGCATTCAAACCGCAGGTGTTGCATTCAGTCTGGTGGGTTCTGCAGCCGGTAGTTTTGTGGGGGCGCAAGGAATCACGGCTCAAATCGGCGGTAACAACTTTGTGGTGAAAAGTCCGTGGTTTGACTTCAATACGAATATCGATACTGGGGCTCTTACCTGGATGAACGGTGCGACTGGCGCTCTTAGCAATGGTAGCTCCGGCGGTATGGTCGATGGAACCAACAGCTTGATAGGTGCGTATGGCTACGACAATGTTGGCGCAGTCGTCGCACTGAATAACGGTAACTTTCTGGCAACCACGCCGGTCTGGAATGGCGGTAGCCCCAGTACAGGTTTGGGTGCGCTGACTTGGCTGAATGGCACAACAGGTAAACTCGCCGACCTCTCGAGTGGCGGTGCGGTTTCAAATACCAATAGTCTTGTAGGTTCGACAGCCGGAGACATGTCTGGTTTTAATATCTATAGCAGCATCATCCAGCTTGGCAATGGCAACCTCCTTTTGAAAAATTCGAATTGGGATAATGGTTCCAATCTAAACGTTGGTGCATTGACTTGGATGAATGGTACGACGGGTGAGCTATCCAACAGCACTGTCGGCACACCGGTTTATGGCGGCGTGATTGGTACGGCGAATAGTTTGGTGGGTGCATATGGCGGCGTTTATACAACGTCAATTTACTACCCATATTTTTACTACGTTGGTGCGGACCAGGTTGGTAGTGCCGGTATTGATGTGTTGGCCTCCGGCAATGTTCTGGTGCGGACACATAATTGGCACAACCCGACTGGGCTGGGTGCAGATAACGCTGGCGCGGTCACATGGATAAACGGGGCTACCGGCAAGCTGATCGATGGAAGCTCAGGTGGGTTGATTACCGAATTCAATAGCTTGGTCGGTGATGTGGCAAACAGCCAAGTGGGAAATTACAACCTCATGCAACTGGGCAATGGCAACGTTGTGATCAGAAGTCCACAGTGGAACGGGAGTGCCGGTGCAGTCACTTGGATGAACGGCGTAACTGGCGCATTGTCGGATGGGACATCCTTCGGCGTCATCTCTGCAGCGAATAGTTTGATAGGCAGTACGGCAAATGACAGCGTGGGGTCGGCAGGTGTATTTGAACTCACCGACTATCAGAACAACTTCTGGAATTACGTGGTGCTCAGTTCAAATTGGAGCAATGGTGCAGCGGCCAATGCGGGGGCGATCACTTGGGTAAATGGTGCGACTGGCAAGACTGCGAATAACTCCGGAATTATTTCAACGGCAAATAGCTTGGTCGGCTCGACCGCATCCGATTATGTCGGGAACAGTTCACCGTTGGTATTGGGGAATGGTAACGTTGTATTCAGCAACTTGTATTGGACAGACACGAATGTAGCTGGGGCGACTTATGCAGGCGCGGTGACTTGGATGAACGGTAGCACAGGGCAACTCAAGGATGCATCATTCGGCGGGGTGATTTCAAATGCCAACAGTCTGATCGGTAGTCTTGGCTGGGATCAGGTCGGTTCGGGCGGGTTGACTGAGATCACCGATGGATCGACATTCTGGAACTATGTGGTAGCCAGTCCGTACTGGAATGGCAGCGCGGGTGCTGTGACGCTGGGCAATGGTATGAACGGTACGGTCGGTGTGGTGTCGAGCAGCAACAGTTTGGTAGGTGGGGCAGCGAACGATGCCATTGGATCGGGTGGCATCACGCTAGTCAGTGATGGCCGCACATTCTGGAACTATGTGGTGAAAAGTTCGAGTTGGGGTGTGGGTGCGGGCTATTACTTAGATGCGTTAGGAGCAGTGACTTGGGTGAACGGGCAAACCGGGCAACTCACCACTGGCGCTGTCGGTGGAGTGGTGAGTTCTAGCAACAGCTTGGTGGGTTCGACGATTGGTGACCAAGTAGGTGTGGCAGGAGGTTTTTCCGGCGGTGTGAACATCATGAGCAACGGCAGTTTATTGATCCGTAGTCAGTATTGGAATGGTTCGCTCAGTGCGGTCACTTGGATGAACGGCGCAACGGGGAAATTAGTTGGCGGTGCCAATGGTGCAGTCTTATCCGCCAGTAACAGCTTGCTAGGGAGTGCACTCAACGACAATCTGGGTGACGGCGGCGCAGATGTGTTGCAGGTCAATGGCAATTGGCTGATCACCAGTTCGAGTTGGGGAGGGAACAAAGGTGCTGTTACTTGGATGGACAGCACCAATGGTAAGTTAGCTGACGGAGCCTTTGGTGGTGTGCTGTCGGGGACTAATAGCTTGGTGGGCAGTGCAGTTGGAGATAGTGTCGGAGGCTATTCCATGTGCGACTGCGGTACTCCTGGCGGGATCCTGAGTCTTTCGGATGGAAATTATGTTGTATTCAGTCCGAATTGGAGTGGTAGCGGTGCTGTCACATGGGGTAATGGGGCAACCGGTGCGGTTGGTCAACTATCAGCCAGTAACAGTGTGTTTGGCGTGCAACTCAATCCCTACGATGTTAACGAAGTATTAGGTCAGTCTGGTGTTGTCTTGCTTGGCAGTGGGGGGGCTCATGGTGGCAGTGGCGGGGTCTATTTGCTGGGGGGGCCCTTAGCGGGCGCCAGCGGATTATTGTTCTCTGATAATCCTGACACAGATACGACTATTTCTGCAGGTTGGATAGCCAGCACATTGGATCTAGGCACCAATGTGGTATTGCAAGCGCACAACGATATTACGCAACAAGCGGGTGCCAGCATCAGTGCAACGGGTTCAGGCGGTTTGACCCTACAAGCAGGCCGCAGCGTGGTGTTGAACGATACGATAGATATTTTAGGTGTACTGAATATCACCGCCAATGACGCGGGGGCCGACGCAGGGATTCGTCAATCCGGTGCTGCCGTTATTGATACGACGATGGCAACGATTGCTGCAAGCCAAATCAATCTAACCAACACGGGGGGAAATATTCAAGTAGATGCTTTAAACGCCACTAGTGGTGCCATCATGATCGCTGCATTTGGTGATGTATTGATCCCCTCATCTACCCCCGTCATTTCTTCTAGTACAGACATCATCGTTGTAGCCAATAACTTTACCAACTTAGGGGGAAATCCGTTCTCGGCTACAGGGCGGTGGTTGGTCTATTCAAACGGCCCCTTAACCGATGCGAAAGGTGGTTTAAGTTACAACTTTAAACAATACAACACTGCCTTTGGTGGGACGATTCTGGGGACAGGCAGCGGGTTTATCTACACCGTTGCACCAACGGTAAGCGTAGGTTTAACAGGCTCCGTCAGCAAGGTGTATGACGGTACGACACTGGCCGCGCTGACTGTGGATAATTTTGCAATTTCCGGAACTCTTGATGGTGATAGTTTGGTTACGCCAACATCGGGTACATACGATAATAAAAATGCAGGAACAGGCAAAGTCGTCACCGTAGCCAATAATCTGTATGCGACTAATGGTGGTGTGAATGTGTACGGCTATCAATACCTATTTACGCCGAATGCAGCAATTGGGGATATCAGTCAACTAGCCCTCACCGGAACACAGATCTCAAGCATCAACACCACCTATGGAACCCCCGCAGCTGCTGGTGCAGTGAGCTTTGGCAACATCATTGCCGGCGATGTTGTGAGCAGTATTGCGACCGTTAATAGCGTAGCGTCTGACTTGAGCAGTAGCGGCAATTTAAACGCTGGGAGTTACACCCAAATTGCCACTTCACTAAGTGGGGCAGATGCTGCGAACTACATCTTCACTGGATTTACTTCGGCAGCTAACTATAACGTTAATAAATTGGCCTTAAATGGGACGCAGATCGCAGGTATCAACACTACCTATGGAACCCCCGCAACTGCTGGCGCAGTCAGCTTTGGCAACATCATTGCCGGCGATGTTGTGAGCAGTATTGCGACCGTCAATAGCGTAGCGTCTGACTTGAGCAGTAGCGGCAATTTAAATGCTGGGAGTTATACCCAAATTGCCACTTCACTAAGTGGGGCAGATGCTGCGAACTACAGCTTCACTGGATTTACTTCGGCAGCTAACTATAACGTTAATAAATTGGCCTTAAATGGGACGCAGATCACAGGTATCAACACCACCTATGGAACCCCTGCAGCTGCAGGTGCAGTGAGCTTTGGCAACATCATTGCCGGCGATGTTGTGAGCAGTATTGCGACCGTTAATAGCGTAGCGTCTGACTTGAGCAGTAGCGGCAATTTAAACGCTGGGAGTTACACCCAAATTGCCACTTCACTAAGTGGGGCAGATGCTGCGAACTACAGCTTCACTGGATTTACCTCGGCAGCTAACTATAACGTTGGTAAAGCAAGCATTGTTGAGGTGATCGGAATGAGGGCAAACAACAAAGTTTATGATGGGAATTTGTCCAGCATACTTGATTCTGGAGTAGCACAATTCAGCGGGATGGTCGCAGGAGATCGTTTGACAGTGGCTAATGCGACGGGCAGTTTTTCTGATCGGAATGTCGGAACAGGAAAAGTGGTGACTATCGGTGGAATAAGTTTGGGGGGCATTGATGCCGGTAACTATGTGCTACAGCGTGCTACTGCTAGTGCAGCGGCGGATATTAGCCAGCTACAGAGCGTGACTTGGACAGGGTTGGGGTTGAGCAGTTTGTGGTCAGACGCCGCGAACTGGAGCGGTGGTGCATTGCCTGACGGAATGAATGTGGCAGCAGTGGTGATTCCCGTCAGTTCGTCAGTGATGTTTGACAGTTCAGTAGGAACGACAACACTTGATTCGTTAACTAACAACGGCAGTTTGACGGTTGCGAATGGCTCAATATTGACGGTTGTCTCATCATTGATAAACACATCGAACTTTACGTTGAATGTTCAAGGCGTACTGAATGCGGGCGCTACGTTAAACACAGGAACAATTAATATTGCAGGAGGTGCAGCGCCCACCTTTAATGCGACTGCAGGTTTAAACAATCTTGGTGTAATCAATGTTGGAGATCCTGCACTAACGAGTGGTGCGAGCTCCCTTAGTGTGGCGGGGGTGTTGAGCAATGCCAACACGATTAACAGCGTTGGAACATTAGGGACGCGCTCTTTGACTGCAGGAACACTGTTTAACACAGGTACGATTGAAATGAGCTACCCCATGACCATAGGGGGGACTTTGTATGCAGCAGGCAGTGTTTTAAAACCTATTAATCAATATGGGGAAGCCGAAAAAATCACGAACATCGTGATTAGCATGGCTCCATCAGACAATCAGTACTTCTCGACCCCTGACGAGACTGAGGAAGAAAGCCGAGACGTATCCTCCTTGTTGGAAGAAGGATTATCTGAAGGGAGCGGCATCCCACTCGTCTCTCAATTACCTATCTGCCAATAAATGGATGCGAATATGAAAACTATACATAAGCCATTTGGGTTGTTGTTAGGCGTGTCGTTATCCTTTTTGGGCACTGCGATAGCTCAAGCTGAGCCGCAAGGCGCGGGCGCGCCACATGAAGAGATTGTTGAGGCTTTGCGATTTGATATTTCCGGATACACGGTTGATGGGGCGACCTTGTTGAGTCAAAAGGAGATCGATATCGCAGTGTCACCTTACGTAGGGGCCCAAAAAGACTTTTCTGATGTTCAGCATGCGCTTGAGGCCGTGGAATATCTGTATCTTCGTAAAGGATTCTCAGCGGTACAGTTGTTGTTGCCGGAACAAGAATTGGAGAAGGGGGATGTCCATTTTCAGACTATCGAAGCTAGATTCGGCAAGGTCAAAGCTAAAGACAATAAATTTTTCAGCGAAACTAATGTGCTAAACGCAATTCCATCCATACGCACAGGGAATATCCCACGGGCAAAACAGCTGGGGCGTGAATTGAGGTTGGCAAATGAGAATCCAGCTAGACAACTTAACGTCGTCCTTAAAGCCGGAGCAAAAGATGACGAAGTGGATGCCAGCGTGTTGGTGACTGATAGCAAGCCTAGTGCGTGGACGGTAACTTTCGATAACTCTGGCTCACCCGAAACAGGACGGTCACGTCTGGGGCTGGCTTATCGTCATGCCAATTTATTCGACAAGGATCATGTTGCTCAAGTGAATATGCAGGTGTCACCGTCGTACATGGATCGCGTCAAAGTCATTGGCGGTAGTTACAAGATTCCGCTGTATGAGAACGGCCACAGTATCGAATTCTTCGGCGGCTATTCCAACGTCAATTCTTTGGTCGGTACGACGAGCTTCCAAGGTGGTGGCCTCATTTTGAGTTCACATTACAACATCCCGCTTGATCGTTGGAGCACGTTCGATCCGCGCGTCACATTCGGATTAGATTTGCGCAAGTTCGATAAGATCAAGATGACGGGGATAACGCAGCCGTTATACAACGACATCGTCGTTACGCCGTTTAGCCTGAGTTACACCGCTCAAGGTAAGGTAGGTAAAGGCGATGTCAATTTCAATACCGCGTTCGTGCTCAATATGCCGCTGATGGACAAAGGCAAGTCGGCAGATTTCGCCAACTATGATTTGGTGAATTCTTCAAAACCGACTGCGACCTACAAAGCCGTTCGCTTCGGTGCAGGCTATTTCACTGCTTTGGGGGGGGATTGGCAGTTCCGTACTGCGATGAGCGCTCAGTGGAGTGGCGACACACTCATCCAAGCGGAGCAGATGCGCCTTGGTGGTGCTGACGGTGTGCGTGGATTCTCGGAAGGGAGTGAGATGGGGGAGGTCGGAGCACGCTTTAACATCGAGACCTATTCACCTGCGTTTGAGATAGGTGATGCGAAACTGCGCGGCTTGGTTTTTGTGGATGGTGGCAATGTGAAAGCCAAGGCAGGCAATAGCACCAATATCTCAAGTGCAGGTTTTGGGGTGCGCTCTGGCTATACCGATAATTTTTCGCTGAAGATGGATGCAGGACGCATTATTAAAGCTGGCACAGATCCTCAACAATTGAAGGGCGACTGGCGTATCCACGCCTCGCTCATGGCGGCATTCTAAGAGCGAGGTGTGACGTGATAAAGAATATTCTGCTGTCATTAATTCTACTGTTTGTTACGACGGCCGCTTATGCAGAAGCATCGGGGAAAATTGGCTATATGAGTGGTGCGCTGGTTGCTCACCGGCCTGATGGAACGATAAAGGTGTTAGCGCCCAAAGCAGATGTTTCTGCAGGTGATTTGTTGGTCACTGCAAAAGATAGCTACGCGCAGGTGGTGATGAACGACGGTACCAAAATGACGATGCGTCCCAACTCCAACCTTAAGATCGAGACTTACTCATTCAGATCCGATGCACCTCAAGCGGACTCTGCTGTATTTCGCTTGCTCAAAGGTGGTTTCCGTACGGTGACAGGCTTGATTGGTAAGCGTGGAAATAAAGACGCCTACAAGCTACACGCAGCGACAGCGACGCTGGGGATTCGAGGAACAGATTTTACTGCGCGACTATGTGCTGCGGCGGATTGTTCTGCTGAGGCAGAGTCAAAACTGACAAAGACAAAGTCGCTCCAAGTAAAAGCGGTGGGACGCGTCATGCTGATCGAAGGGGAATTAGCTGCAAAAGGTATAGACGCTAAGTTGCGCAGGCTGACTTTAGGGTCGCCCGTGTACGAAGGAGATACATTGCAAAGTAGCTTGAAATCTCACGCTGTCGTGGTATTTCGCGATGGAGGACGAATCACATTGCAAGAGAGCAGTGTCTTCCATATTGAGGCGTTCAAATACGACAAGGTGGCCAATCAGGAGAACATCGCTTTACGCTTACTCAAAGGTGGCGTGCGTGTAGTGACAGGATTGATTGGGCGCGTTAATCACGACAATTACAAATTCAGAGTTTCTGCCGCGACGATTGGCATCCGTGGTACGGGGTTCGATGCTTGGTGTAACGGCCCATGTGCGGAAGGAGCCGAAAATTTTGGTGCGACGGCGGGCAATCCATTGGATGGTGCAGGCGTGTTTGTATGGGCTGGCGAAGTCGTATTGGTTAGCCCAGGGGGCGCGTTCACGGTTGCTATTAATCAAGCAGCCATTATTGCCCGTGAAACAGGTAAGCCGGTTTTAGTTTTAGCAGTGCCTGCAAGTATTTTAGAAAATACAGCCCCTAAACCGGATAGCGTACCCGTAGACATCGATAAACTATTCGAAGAAGGGCATGCAGATGGTGAGCCAGGATTCTATGTGTCGGTTAATGAAGGGCAGGTCATCTTGACTAAAGGCGATGAGAAAATCGACTTAGGTAAAGGAGAAAGTGGTTTTAGCAATGAGCAGCTCCTTACTCGTTTGGGTGCGACTCCTAGTTTTATGGGAGGGGATGCCAAGTTGGAGAGCATCGAGGGCGCTAAAAAGTCGGGTATTAGCGGTGGTGGTTGTGTGGTCGTTCCGTGAAATTCAAAGGAGAATAATTTGAGTAGCTTTGCGTTCTATCAAAAAGTCGTCCCCCTCAATTCAAACGTCCATCGCAATCTGCGATTCGATACCGCCAAGGTCAATTTCGAGTTCGTGCGCGACACCACGGCGGTGTTATTGGGCGCGATCGAGTTCGCTGAAGCGGCACGCGAATATCCCATCGTGTTCATCAAAGCGCAGGATGGAAAGATGCGCCCCGTTGTGTTGTTAGGGGTGCGCACGGGTGAGAACCTTTATGTGGATGACAAGGGCAAGTGGGATGCGCATTACATCCCTGCGTTTGTGCGTCGCTATCCATTCGTGATGGCAGAGGGCGGTGCTCAAGGACAGCTGATGGTGTGCATCGATGAAGAATGTCCAGCGTTGAATCCGAGCATAGGCGAGGTTCTCATCGATGAAGCGGGGCAGCTACAACCGCGCATGAACGAAGTGATGCAGTTCCTGCAGAATTTCCAAGTCGAGTTCGCGCGCACCGAAACGCTGGTTCAACAGTTGGACGAACTAGGTTTGTTCATGCAACAAGGCGCACGTTTTGACACCCCCAATGGCGAAACCTTTCAGTTGAACGATTTCTATCTCATCGATGAAGTGAAATTCGGCCAGCTCGCCGATGACAAACTCCCTGCTTTGTTTAGAAGTGGCGCATTGGGGATGGCGTATCTGCATCTGGCCTCGCTGGGTAATATGCGCCGCCTGTTGGATAGGATCAAACCTTCCGCAAAGAAACCAGAGATACATTGAGTCTGGCGACTTTAGTCAAAAAGGGAAGCGTTGCCGCTTCCCTTTTTATTTACTCATTTGCTCCAACTCTTTTTGGTAAGTGTCGTAGCTCGGGGCTGGTGTCGTAGCTCGCTCGTTGGGCGCCCTCTTAGCGTCGTTGTTTGCCTTGATACCTTCATATAGGTTGCGTGCCGGATCGGCACACCCGACCAGTATCAACACTGAAAATATCCAGAGCATTTTCATGATTTAGATCTCGCCCAGCTCACGATACCGTTCACATCCATCGCCCCAGCCTGACGTGCGACCTCTTTACCACCTTTGAATAACGCCAGCGTCGGTATGCTGCGGATGTTGTATTGCGCGGCGATCTGTTGTGCTTGTTCCGTATCCAACTTCACTACGCGCATGTTCGGTTCAAGACGCTCGGCAGCTTGTGCGTAGGCTGGCGCCATCATGCGGCAGGGGCCGCACCACGGTGCCCAGAAATCGACCAGTACCGGCACATCACTGCGCGAGATGTGAGTCGCAAAATTGCTCGCATTGAGTTCGACGGGGTGGGCGGTGAACAGCGCTTGTTTGCATTTCCCACAGGTCGGGGCTGCACCTAGCTTGTCATCGGGCACACGGTTCACTGCGTCGCAGTGGGGGCAGACGATATGTTTAGGCTCGCTCATGGTGTCTCCAATTAAATGACTGGGTTTCTATATGTGGGAGGATAGGCATATTTCAAGTCCCAATTGCTTGCTGATTTTTATATGATTATGATAAGAACGCAGCCGGTAGGGTAGATATAAGCCATGATCAATTGAATGATGTGATGAATTTAAAAAATAAAATCAGCGTAATTTTTATCTGCATGGGCAATATTTGCAGATCTCCTACTGCCGAAGCAGTATTTCGCCATTATGTCGAGCAAGAAGGATTGTCTGAGACCATCCATATCGATTCCGCAGGTACGCACGATTACCACATTGGTGATGCGCCGGATGGGCGGACTCAACGCGTCGCAGCACAACGTGGCTACGATATGAGTGTATTGCGTGGGCGGCAGGTGGAAGAGGGGGATTTTGCTCGTTTCGATTACGTCTTGGCGATGGATGAAGCTAACCTGGCTATCTTGAAACGTTTACGTCCACGTGACGCTGAAGGCCATTTAGGATTGTTTTTGGAATTCGCAGAGAAGCATGATGAACGTGAAGTGCCAGACCCTTATTATGGTGGCGCACAAGGTTTCGAACATGTGTTGGATTTGGTGGAAGACGCGGCCAACGGCCTGTTGAAGCACATCAAGCAGCAGCACCTTAAATAAATTTAACTAGGGAATCAATATGGCTCTTATAGCAAACAGCATCGTTGCTCTCGTCGCGTTGCTACACGTTTATTTCCTCGTATTAGAAATGTTCCTGTGGGATAAGCCGCTTGGATTGAAGACGTTCCGTATGACACCAGAGAAAGCGGAGGTGACTAAGGTTTTGGCTGCCAATCAAGGTTTGTATAACGGCTTTCTCGCAGCAGGATTGCTGTGGGGATTGAGCTTGGGGGATGAGGGGCTCAGCATCAAGTTGTTCTTCCTAGGCTGCGTGATTGTTGCTGGGGTGTATGGTGCGATGACGGTAGGACGCAAGATACTGTTCATTCAAGCGATGCCGGCGATTGTTGCTGTATTTTTGATCTTGTTGAGCTGATAATTCTTTTGCCGCAATAAAAAAACGCACGGCATGCCGTGCGTTTTTTTATTTACTGCTTGATCAACGATTACTTCGGTTGAGTTTCAACCATGATCAGTGGTTCGTTGTTTTCTGCTGTGTAGATCTCGCGTGGACGCTGACGGCGACGTGGTGCACGCTCTTGTGAAACTGGAGCAGGAATGTGAACCGATGCTGCCTTGTTTGGGTCGGTCTCAATCATAGTTAGTCCAGCACTGCTCAAATCTACTTGAACAGGGGCTGTAGCGGCTGCTTGGACAACTGGTGCAACTGCTTTTGCCGCAGGGGCCACATTCGTCGGATAACAAACCACTTCGGTTGGCGTCAGGCGCTTCATCGAATCGGGATACGCTACGTATTCACTTGGCTTCACTTGTGCGGGGGCCGTGTTGCGAGGTGCTTCTACAGCAACGACATCATTGGGCACGAATGCGGCAACGCTGTTGTTTTCCGTCGGGGCGACTGCCACATTGGGGTCACGGCGCTCACGTTCACGACGACCACCGCGACGACCGCGTTTGCGACCACTTCCCTCGCGATTAGCTTCTTCACCTTGTTCGCCAGCGACCACAGGCTTTACTGCTTCCAATGCGGGCTTTGGTTCACGAGGCTCACGTGGTTCGCGCGGAGGACGGGGAGGGCGCTCGTTACGAGTAGCCGGTTGTTGAGTGTCCTTATTGGCGTTATCGGCTTTAGGGGCATCATCGCGATCACGTGGTTTCTTACCGCCTTCGCCGCGTTCACGACGTGGACGGTTGCCATTTTCGCTACGCTCGCCGCGTTCACTGCGATTGCCACGGTCGCGGCCATTGCGGTTACCTCGTGCGGGGGCAACTGGCTTTTTCTCGGGCTCACTTTCAGCGCCTAAAGATTTGAACCAGCCGATGATGCCACTTAACAGAGAGCTGCTCTTCTCTTCCTTTACTTCATGCTTTGGTGCTGGCTGTGCAGGGGTGATGCCCTTTACAGCAGCTTGCGCACGCGGTGCAGTTTTAGGATCTTGCGACGTTGCGGCCAGCGCTTTTTCTTCTGGCTTTTCTACCAGTTTGTAGCTGGCTTGCAGATGGTCGGCGGTAATGTCATCCGAACGCAAACGATTCACCGTGTAATGGGGGGTCTCCATGTGCGGATTAGGGATCAGCACAACACTCACCTTGAAGCGCTGTTCGATGCGATGGATGTCGGAACGCTTCTCGTTCAACAAGAAGGTGGCAACATCGACAGGCACTTGTGCGTGGATAGCCGCGCTGCTGTCCTTCATTGCCTCTTCTTGGATGATGCGCAAGATGTTCAATGCAGAAGACTCTGTGCCACGGATGTGACCGATGCCGTTACAGCGTGGGCAAGTCGTGTGGTTACCTTCTTCCAAGCTAGGTGCCAAGCGTTGGCGTGATAGCTCCAACAATCCGAAGCGTGAGATTTTTGCAGTCTGGATGCGCGCACGGTCAAAGTGCAAGGCATCGCGCAGACGATCTTCCACGGCGCGTTGGTTCTTGGTAGCTTCCATGTCAATGAAGTCGATGACTACCAAGCCACCTAAGTCACGCAGACGCAATTGACGGGCGATTTCGTCAGCCGCTTCCAAATTGGTGTTGAGTGCGGTGGTTTCGATGTCGCTGCCGCGTGTAGAACGCGCGGAGTTGATGTCGATCGCAGTTAAGGCTTCGGTATGGTCGATCACAATCGCGCCGCCGGAAGGTAGATTTACCTGACGTGCATGCGCTGATTCGATCTGATGTTCGATCTGGAAACGAGAGAACAAGGGCACATCGTCGTGATAACGCTTGATGCGGTCGACATGATCAGGCATCACCGTACCCATAAAAGCTTGGGCTTGTTCGAAGATGTCATCGGTGTCGATGAGGATCTCGCCGATCTCTGGATTGAAATAATCACGGATAGCGCGAACCACCAAACTGCTTTCCAGATAAATCAGGGAGGGCGCTTTTTCTGTATTGGCAGCACCTTCAATGGCATCCCACAGTTGATTCAGGTAGTTCAGGTCCCATTGCAGCTCTTCTGCATTGCGGCCGATACCGGCTGTGCGAGCGATGATGCTCATGCCTTTAGGCACTTCGAGTTGCGCTAACACATCGCGCAATTCGTTGCGGTCTTCACCTTCGATACGACGCGATACGCCGCCGCCGTTCGGATTGTTCGGCATCAAAACAATGTAGCGACCTGCCAAGCTGATGTAAGTCGTAAGCGCTGCGCCTTTATTGCCGCGCTCATCCTTTTCCACTTGAACCAATAGTTCTTGGCCTTCTTTCAGTGCTTCCTTGATGGAAGAACGGCTGTTAGCGCCAGATTGGTAATACTGTGGAGAGACTTCTTTAAAAGGCAGGAAACCGTGGCGTGTGCCACCGTATTCGACGAAACACGCTTCGAGACTTGGCTCGATGCGCGTAATGATGGCTTTGTAGATATTGCTTTTGCGTTGCTCTTTACCGGCGGTTTCAATGTCGAGGTCAACGAGTTTTTGACCATCCACAATGGCGACGCGAAGTTCTTCCGGCTGCGTCGCATTAAATAACATGCGTTTCATTTTATTATTCTCCCGCGCTCTGACACGGGCAGGGCAAAGCTACGCGCAGTTAGCGCGCGAGAAGTCGGATGCTCGGGTTGTGATACTTAAAAAGGTCCAAGTGCTTGTTCTCGTTATTAGCTTTTTGATACTTGCAAGCTGCCGAAAGGGGGCAACTCGCCAAAATTTTCTCTGCTTGGTGCTTAGAGCGCGCAAATCATTTACCATCACTGCTTGTCTCCGGTGAGTGAGATTAACCGGGCGGGGCTGCTTCGTAGGCGGCTTGATTGCCTGCCTTAGGTTGGACGAGTAATAAATACCCGTTTAACGAAGGCGCACACGCGAGGCGCGGAGTATATTCAAAATGAGTGGTTTGAGCAAAGAATCCGTCACTTGGGTGGAAATTGACGAAGGCAGCGAAGGTCAGCGTATCGACAACTTCCTTTTCAAGCACCTCAAGGGCGTTCCCAAGAGTCATATTTACCGCATCTTGCGGGGTGAAGTGCGGGTCAACAAAAAACGTATCGACCAGACCTATCGGCTCCAGATGGGGGACTTGTTACGTATCCCGCCCATCCGTGTGGCTGAAAAGCCCGAGGCAGACTACGTCCCCGCCACTGAATTCCCTATATTGTTTGAGGATGATGCGCTCATCGCCATTAATAAACCGGCAGGAACAGCGGTACACGGGGGCAGTGGGGTGAGCTTTGGCGTGATCGAGCAAATGCGCAGTGCGCGTCCCCAAGCCAAGTTCCTTGAACTGGTCCACAGGCTAGACCGCGAGACCTCCGGCGTATTGTTGATCGCCAAGAAACGTTCTGCCTTGACTGCGATGCACGAGATCATGCGCGAAGGAAATAGCGACAAGCGCTACCTCACCTTGGTGCTGGGGCAATGGAAGAACGCCAAACAACACGTTAAGCTGCCGCTACACAAGTTCGACACCCCTCAAGGCGAAAAACGTGTCATGGTGCGCGAGGATGGGCAGGCATCACACACCATCTTCACCATTATTAAGAGTTACGCAGGAAGCACTTTGCTGGAAGCGCAACTCAAGACCGGTCGTACCCACCAGATTCGTGTGCATACCTCGCATCTGGGCTTTCCCATCGCCGGCGACGATAAATACGGCGACTTTGCTCGCAACAAAGAGTTGATGAAGCAAGGGCTTAAGCGCATGTTCTTACATGCCCATACCATCGCCTTCAACCATCCTCTGACGGGTGAGCCGTTGGGCATCACCGCTCCATTGGCGCCAGAGTTACAGAAATATCTAGATAAATTGGATGCCAAGCAATGAGTGGAACAATGCTGCCTAAGTATTCCGAACGTACCTTGCTGCTGACGCTTGCGGGGATCCAGTTCAGTCACATCCTCGACTTCATGATCATGATGCCCTTGGGGCCATTGTTGATGCGGGAGTTGGGAATCACCACACATGAGTTCGGCCTATTGGTTGCGTCGTATAGTTTTAGCGCGGCGTTTTCCGGTTTGTTGGCGGCTACCTTTGTAGATCGGTTCGAACGTAAGCGCCTTATTCTCGTCATGTTCCTGTTCTTCGGTTTGGCGACACTGGCTTGTGGTCTGGCACCCAGCTATGCCACCTTGATTATCGCGCGTGGTTTGGCGGGTGCCTTCGGTGGAGTATTGGGGGCGTTGGTACAGACCATTATCGGCGATACCATTCCGTTCGCACGTCGAGCCAAGGCAAGTGGAACGGTGTCAGCCGCCTTTTCTTTCTCTACGGTGGCGGGCGTGCCGCTCTCTTTATGGTTGGCGAGTCACTTTCAATGGCGTGCGCCTTTCATCTTTATCGTGGTCTTGGTCGCTATCTTCATGGTGGTCGCGGTACGTGTCTTGCCAGAACTGCGTCATCACATGAGTCAAGAGAAGCAGGCGCATCCATTTTCGGCATTGTTTGCGGTGATGCGGGATGCCAACCATTGGCACGCGATGATGTTGTCGGCGCTCATCATCTTCTCTGGCTTCACTGTCATCCCCTATATCACGGTGTATGCGGTGAACAACATCGCCATCAGCCAGCATGACATCGCCTACATCTATTTGGTGGGTGGGGCGGCGACCTTGGTAACGGCACGCTTCATCGGGCATTGGGCAGATGTGGCGGGGAAGGTTCGTGTGTACCGCATCGTCGCGTTGGCTGCCATGGTTCCGCTGTTGGCGGTGACGCAGATCGAAACCGCTTCGTTGGGGTGGTGGTTGGTCTGCACGACCTTGTTCTTCGTGCTGATCTCAGGGCGTTTTATCCCTGCGATGGCAATCATTACTTCGGCAGCACAACCCAAGTTGCGGGGAACGTTTATGTCTCTTAATGGCACGGTGCAATCCTTGGCGATGGGGCTGGCGGCGACTTTGAGCGGCTTCATCATCACGCAAGATGCGAGCGGCAATATCGTGGGGTATCAGAACGTAGGCTATGTCGCCATCGTGGCTAACCTATTGGCCATCTGGTATGTTTCCCGCATCGTGATGCACGATGCTCATCCCAATCTGCCAGACGTCACGCCGAAATAAGTTACTCATCTTTTCTGAGTGCTTGCCGATAGTTCAGTTGTAATGAACGTAGAGGAGGTTGTCATGCGCTATGTGTCGGATGTAAAGCCAGTGGTAACGGGGGTGAATTCCAGCCTCGTGCCTAGCTTGTCATCCGTGCATGCGGTGAAGCCGATCCATTCTCGTGAGCAGGCGGTCTTCTTAGTTACCGCACTGCATCATAATCAGCCGAAAGATTCGGTAGAGGCGGATAAACAGCCTCTAACAAGATTGCCCGTGGAAGACAGGCGCAAAGCCTGTCGCCGTATCCACAATCAAAAGGTATTGATTGAGCTGCGTTCTGGTGTGGATAGACGGCATCATGATTTGCTGGGTGGACATGCTGTCGAGCATGTCGATGAAAAAGCCTGAGTTACTTCTTCGCCCGAGTCAGAAATACGGTTACTTCTTCACGGTCGTGGTAGAGCTGCTTGGTCTCTAAGCGATAGCGCACGCCTTTTGTGTTGAGTGCTGTGCGTATCGAACCCAGCGCCACTTGCAACGCCTCGACACGTTTCTTCATCGGTAATTTTAAGTTGAAGATGGCGTGCATGGTGTGCCCACCGATGAACCATTCTGTCACTAAAGTTGCTACCCGTTGGGGTTGTTCCACCATATCGCATACCAGCCAATCGACAGTTTTTTGCGGGCGAAATTTGAAGCCGTCTTGGCGTAGATGTTTGATGTTTGGGTGACCTGCGGCAGCGCCTTTGAGCGGGCCGTTATCTACTGCAGTCACATTCAAGCCACGTTGTACCAACTGCCAAGTCCAGCCACCGGGTGCTGCGCCCAAGTCCACGGCGGTCATGTGTGGCTTTAACCATTGTGACTGCTCCTTTTTATTTAGGAATACCTCGAAGGCTTCAGCCAGTTTCAAATATGAACGGCTGGGCGCGTCGTTCACCATGCTTACGCGCTGGATGCCATTGAGTGCGCTGTTGCTATTGTCTGGATTACTGGTGGCGATGAACGCGCGTTGCTCATTTGGGAAAAAAATGTGCAAGCGCGGCAAGCTGGGATCGTCAACTAAACGTGCTGTTTCGCGTAGCGCCTCTTCGAGTAAGGGTTGAAAACGCTTGGTAAAGCCCGATAGCGTTTTGCCATCGTTGGTGTCGGGCACTTCCAGATAGAGCGCGCCAAATTTCTCTGGCGCATCAGGAATGGCCGCCAGTAATGGGCTGAGTCGGTCACGCTCCGGCAGGTCAGCCACCTCACTGTGGAAGGTCAATAACTGGCGTACGAAAGTGAGCTGCTTGTAGGCCAGTTTTGCTTTGCCTTGCAGCACCAGAAAGCCGCTGTTCTCATCGGCTTCGATGACTTTGGCCTGAGTCTCTTCGATACAGTCGCGTTCAAAGCCGGGGCGGCAATAGATGAGCCAAGCGGGGAGGGTGGGATCGATCATGGGTAGGCGCGGAATCTCGGTAAGTGGATATGCCAGCGGATAGCCGCCAGACGGATGATAACGATGACAAGCATCGCGGCAATTAAAGCAAGGTTGTGAGCCATACCAAAATGGTCGAGGGCAATTAACAGCAGTGCGCCGACCAGTGCCGCAGTGGCGTAGATGTCAGTGCGGAAAATGAGCGGAACTTCATTACACAGTATGTCGCGAATCACGCCACCGAACACACCTGTGATGACTCCCATCAAGGCGGCGATAAACCAATGTACCTGCAAACTCATTGCTATGCTGGTGCCGATGACTGTGAATAAGGCGAGGCCGATGGCATCAGGTAGTAGGAAGAAATTTTTGGGGATGCTGACCTTGCGTTCCATATAGAACGTCAACATGGCTGCAGCAACGCCCACCACGACATAGATAGGGTCGTGAATCCAATACACAGGCAAGCGTCCCAGCAAAATGTCACGCACTGTGCCGCCGCCAATGCCCGCGATTACCGCGATGGTCGCCACGCCGAACAAATCAAGCTCGCGGCGTTGGGCTTCCAGTGTGGCTGTGATGGCGCATACGCCCACCGCACACAAATCAAGGATATAGATAAGACTCATGATGTTACCAATCGAAGGGGCGCGCATTATACGAGGTGACGCTTGGCTCGGTGGTAGAATCCGCGCCTCATTTTTAGGTGGTACTCATGGCAAAGAAATATGATTTGATCGTGTTCGACTGGGACGGCACGGTGATGGATTCCACGGCGATCATCGCCACGTCGATCCAATCTGCATGTCGCGACCTTGGTTTGACTGTGCCGAGTGATGAAGCGGCGCGGCATGTCATCGGCATGGGTTTGGCGCAGGCGTTGCAGCATGCCGTGCCGGATGCGCCGGCGCATATGCACGAACCCTTGGCGGATCGTTATCGTCATTATTTCTTGGCACAGGATCAATCGATTCCTTTGTTTGATGGCGCGGCAGAGACGATTGCTGAGTTAAAAGAGGCTGGTTATCTGCTGGCGGTGGCGACGGGAAAAAGTCGTAAGGGATTAGACAGGGTGCTGGATAGTAGTGGGCTGCGCGAATTCTTCATCGCTACACGCACAGCGGATGAGACTTTCTCCAAGCCGCATCCGGCGATGTTGCATGAGTTGATGGATGAGTTGGGCTTGGATCGGGCGCAAGTATTGATGGTCGGTGATACCACGCATGATTTGCAGATGGCGATCAATGCAGGTGTGGATGCGGTAGGTGTCACGCATGGCGCACATCCTGAAGACCAATTGCGTGCCTTGTCGCCATTGGCTTTGCTGGATGATTTTCACGGATTGCGCGCTTGGTTCAAAGTGAACGCTTAATAATGGATTGTGAGGGATAGATATGTCTGAAGAAAATAATTGGGAACGTGGCGTGTTAGAGAAGTTGGCGATGGCGGCGATCCAAGAGCAGCGTCGAGCGCGTCACTGGGGCATCTTCTTTAAATTGCTTACATTCGGATATTTGTTTTTGATTCTCACCCTGATCATGGGGTGGGCGGATGAGAATGCAGATGGCGCGCTATCGAGTAACAAACACACTGCGCTGATCGAATTGCAGGGAGTCATCTCTAGCGACAGTATGGCAAATGCCGATAACCTCATTGGCAGTTTGCAAGAGGCATTCAAAGATCAGAACACTGCGGCCATCATCATGCGCGTGAACAGCCCTGGCGGTAGCCCAGTGCAAGCAGGTTTGGTGAATGATGAGATTCGCCGCTTGCGTACGTTACATCCTCAGATTCCGCTGTATGTGGTGGTGGAAGATATGTGCGCATCGGGCGGTTATTACATTGCTGCTGCAGCCGATAAGATATTCGTCAATAAAGCCAGTATTGTGGGTTCGATTGGTGTGTTGATGGATGGCTTCGGATTTACGGGCACCATGGAAAAACTGGGTGTTGAACGTCGTTTGATGACTGCAGGAGAGAACAAAGGATTTATGGATCCTTTCTCACCACGTAATCCTAAACACGATGCTTTTACCAAAGCGATGTTGGGCGAGATTCATCAGCAGTTCATCGATGTGGTGAAACAAGGACGTGGCAAGCGCCTAAAAGAAACGCCAGAGATGTTCAGCGGCTTGTTCTGGAGTGGCGATAAAGCCATTGAGATGGGCTTGGCGGATGGAATCGGCAGCGTGGATTCCGTTGCGCGCGACATCATTAAAGTCGAAAACATCGTGGATTTCACCACGCATGAAGGCTTTGCGGATCGTATCGCCAAGAAGTTCGGCGCAGGCATGGCAAGTAACTTCCCCGGTTTCGGTGCGCAGGTGGGCGGCGTTACTTTGCGCTAAGCAGCGGTGTTAACGCGGGCAGCACGTTGTGCAATATTTGCGGCTGTGCTGCCGCATTGGGGTGCAGGTTATCTACTTGGAACTGCTCAGGTGGAATGTCTTTGAGCATGAAAGGCACTAAAGCAACTTTGTGCCTCATCTTCATCTTTGGGTACAGCGCGCCAAATTTTTTTGCGTAATCCAGTCCGTAATTAGGCGGTATCTGAATGCCCAGCAACACCACCTTGGCATTTCCCTTCTTAACTAGCTGAATCATCTGATTCAAATTTTTCTCTGTTTCCTCTAACGATGTTCCGCGCAGACCATCGTTCGCGCCTAACTCTAAAATGACCACGGCGGGACGATGTTCCTGCAATGCTTTTGTGATGCGTCGCACACCGCCCGAAGTTGTCTCGCCACTGATGCTGGCATTCATCACTGAGAATTGCGGGTGAGATTTTTTCAGGGACTGCTGCAATAAACTCACCCACGAATCGTCACGCGCGATTCCATATCCGGCTGATAAACTATCGCCAAACACTAGAACAGTCTGTGCCGCGAGTGCGGTGTGAGAAAGCGCCAAGGTGGCGGTGAGCAAAACGATCTTGAGGAATGATTTCATGGCAGCGATTGTGCAGGCAGTAGGTCTTACCAAGCAAGTGCAGAGTGGAGATCAACCTTTGGTCATCCTGAACGAAGTCAGCATCGAGGTCGAAGCGGGCGAAAGTCTCGCCATCGTCGGTGCATCGGGTTCAGGCAAGTCTACCTTGCTCGGCCTGCTGGCAGGTTTGGATGTGCCCAGCAGTGGCAGCGTGTTGTTGAATGGCAAATCACTCTTCAACTTAGATGAAGATGGACGTGCCCGCTTGCGCGGCGAGTTGGCAGGCTTCGTGTTCCAATCATTCCAACTGTTGCCAGCCTTGAGCGCATTGGAAAACGTCATGCTGCCGCTGGAGTTGGCAGGCAACAAAGACGCCCGCCAACGAGCACAAGCCTCATTGCAACAAGTCGGCTTAAGCGCACGAGTGCATCATCTACCCAAACACCTTTCCGGCGGCGAACAACAACGTGTCGCTCTCGCCCGCGCCTTCGTCACTCAACCCAAAATCCTCTTCGCCGACGAACCCACTGGCAACCTGGATGCCACCACCGGCGCACAAATCATCGAACTCATGCTGGAGCTGAATCGCGCACAAGGCACGACCCTGATACTGGTCACCCATGATGAGAATTTGGCGCGACGTTGTAGTAAGCAGATACGTCTCGCTTCTGGGCAGGTGGTGCAGTGAATCTATTTCGTCTTTCGTTGAATCTGTTACGTCGCGACTGGCGCGCAGGTGAATGGCGCGTGTTGCTACTGGCGCTGGTTCTGGCTGTTGGTAGTTTGGCCACCGTGGGGCTATTCGCTGACCGTGTGCGGCAGGCGTTGCAACAGCAGGCGCAGAGTCTTATTGGTGCAGATTTGCGTATCACTTCTACACGTCCACTTCCTTCTGACTATCGTCAATCTGCTGAAGCTAAAGGCTTGCAGGTGGTGCAGAGTCGCACATTCCCTAGCATGGTGTCGTTTGGCGAGAAAGTGTTGTTGAGCGAGATGCAGGCGGTGGAGGTGGGGTATCCGTTGCGGGGGAAGATTGAGATTGATGGCGAGAATGTAGGTCGGGTTTTAACCCGACAGGATGGCCGTGTCGGGTTAAAACCCGACCTACAAAATTCCACCATTCCCGTTCGCGGGACGGTCTGGGTCGATGAGCGATTGTTGCGGCGCTTGGATATGCAGGTGGGGGATGAGGTGGGCATTGGGGCGCTGCGACTTAAGGTGGCGGCGCGCATCGTGAAGGACATCGACCAGTCCATCGGTTTTGCCAGTTTCGCGCCTCGGGTATTGATGAACGAGGCGGATTTGTTGGCGACGGGCTTGGTACAGGAAGGGAGCCGCATCTCGTATCGCTTGATGTTTGCTGGTGATGCTGCGCAGGTGGGGGCGCTGAAGGCGGCGTTGCAAGATAAGTTGTCATCTAACGAGAAGTTGGAAGATGTGCGCGATGCGCGCCCTGAGATTCGTACGGCGTTGGAACGTGCGGAACATTTCCTGGGGTTGGCTGCGTTGACGGCGGCTATTTTGGCGGGCGCGGCGATGGCGTTGGCGGCGCGGCGTTTTGTGTTGCGTCATCTGGATGGTGTGGCTGTGATGCGTTGCCTTGGCGCACAACAAGGGCAGGTGTTGTGGTTGTTCGCAAATCAATTCATTTTGTTGGGGCTGGTGGCGGTGGTGCTAGGTGGTTTGCTGGGTTATGCCACGCAAGCGGCGCTGGTGGAAAGCATCGCATCGATGCGTGAGGCAGCGTTGCCGCAGCCGAGTGTGCTGCCTTTGCTCAAAGCCGCCGCGAGTGGTTTTGCTTTGCTGATGGGCTTTGCTTTCTTGCCTTTGTTGCAGTTGCGCAAGGTATCTCCGTTGCGCGTGTTGCGACGTGAGTTAGGGGCGCCAGAGGCAAGTGCTTGGCTGGTTTATGGTCTAGCCGTGGCGGTGTTGGCGGGATTGTTTTTGTGGCACGCAGGTTCTTTGAAATTAGGATTGGCGGTGCTGGGCGGTTTGTTGGTTGGGCTGTTGTTGTTTGGCTGGTTGGCGTGGTTGTTGTTGCAGGGCTTAGCACGCTACTCGAGATTTTTTCAAGCTCACTGGAGGCAAGCATTCAACAATCTAGCGCGCCACGGCAGGAGCGCGGCAGTGCAGGTGGTGGCGCTGAGTTTGGGCGGTATGGCGCTGTTGGTGCTGACCTTGGTGCGCGGTGATTTGCTGGAGGCATGGCAAGGTAAGTTGCCCGTGGATGCGCCGAATCGATTTGCGGTGAATATTCAGACAGACCAATTCCAAGCCATTCAAGATTTTTTTAAGCAACAAACCTTGCCTGTACCTGAGTTACAGCCGATGGTGCGGGGGCGGTTGATCGCCATCAATGAGAAGGCAGTCAATGCCGATAGCTATGCCGAGCCGCGTGCTCAAGCCTTGGTGGAGCGTGAGTTCAATCTTTCTTATATGGCACAGATGCCCAGTTGGAACGAGGTGGTGAGTGGGGCTTGGTGGACACCGCAAGCTAACGGAGAGTTGTCGGTCGAGGAAGGCATTGCGAAAACCTTGAACATTAAATTGGGGGATTCACTTACTTATGACGTGGCGGGTAGTCAATTCACTGCGCATGTCACCAATTTGCGCAAGGTGCAGTGGGATTCGATGAAGGTGAATTTCTTCGTCATCACTACGCCCGAGTTGCTGAAAGATTTTCCGACTAGTTATTTATCCAGTTTTTATTTGCCGCCTGATCAGGTTAAAGCGGGGGATGCGCTGTCGCGTGCTTTTCCTAACATCTTGCTGATTGATACTGGGGCGGTTATCGCGCAAGTGCGTAGCATCATGGATCAAATTGCGCAGACAGTGAGCGCGGTGTTCCTATTCACCTTACTTTCTGGCTTGGCGGTTTTGTATGCCGCCTTGTTAGCGATGCAAGACGAACGCAGCCACGAGGCGGCGATTCTGCGTACCTTGGGGGCGGATGGTGCGTATCTGCGTCGGTTGCACATTGCTGAGTTTGCAATTTTGGGCGCAATCAGCGGTTTATTTGCTGCGGCTGGGGCAGTTTTGCTAGGTTGGGTGTTGGCGCTGTTCGTGTTGGAAATTTCGTATCAGGCTAATCTATTTATTTGGTTGCTCGGTATTGCAGGGGGAATTTTGATTGTGGTGATTGCGGGAGTCTTATCTACTCGTAAAGTGATCACGCTGCCGCCGATGCGTGTGTTGCGGACAGATTATTAAACTTGATGGGCGGCGGTGGTTTGGAGTTCTTGCGCGCTAGCAAGGTATAATCGAAAGCAGATGAGGAATTGTCTGCTCGCACTACTGTGTAAAAGAATAATAGCTTAACAAGTTATTGTTCTTTAATTCACGTGAATAGGCCATGTGGATAAAATTTTTGGTGATAGCCGCTTAAGTGCTCGGGGAGTCGTTTTGAAAATTAAATCAAATATTTATGCATTGTTTATTGCATCAGTTTTTTGCGCATTTCCTGGTGTCGTTCAGGCACAAACTCCTCAGATGTCCGATCAGCAAATTCAGGCATTGAAGTCTCAGTATCTTGCTGGAGGGGGGCTTAAGTTAAGTAATGATTTGAAGTCGTCAGGAAGTAACAAGTCTGATGAGATGAACAAAGACCTGCAGGCTGTGCAGCCCCAGCAGAAAAATTTAAATATATCGACGCAGCCGCAATCTGAATTTGATCGGCAGTTGGAAAAAGCAAACGCGCCCATCAGTGTTGTTGAACAGTCCATGCGTGAGCGGTTGAATGCCGACTTGAAAGTGGTCAGTAAAAAAACAAATAACGTCGATTCCCAAGAAGCTAGAGTGCAAGGTGAAGAGGGCAGAGATTTCGCAACTGATCCGAATAGAAAAAATGCATTAGATGCAAACGAAAAATTTTCGAAAAATCCGAAAGAAAAATATTCTTCGAATTCAAAACCTTTAGTGGGGGAATCCGGACTTATTTCCAAGACGCCTTTTGAACTTCGTCGCGAAACTGAACGGTTGCGTGCATCGCAAGCTAAGGAACAAGATCAAGAGTTACGTTCTGCTTGGGAGCGGTTTTTAGAGAACTCCTCTGTGCGTGAGGTGGATAGTGATATTTCGCAATATGGGTATGGACTTTTTTCAGGTGCGCCAAGCACTTTCTCACCAGCGGTTGATATTCCAGTCCCCCCAGAATATGTTTTGGGGCCAGGTGATGAGTTGTTGGTGCAGCTTTACGGCAGCCGTGACGATACATTGACCCTTGTAGTGGATAGAAATGGTGTGGTTGAGTTGCCGAAAGTGGGGACACTAACGGTGGCAGGCTTGAGCTTCGCTCAGGTGAAAGCGGCAATTGCCGAGCAAATAAGCAATAAGTCGGTGGGAGTCAGTGCATCCGTTACGATGGGGCGCTTACGTTCGATTCGCGTGTTTGTGTTGGGCGATGTTGAGCATCCGGGGTCTTATCTAATCAGTGGTTTCTCCACGATGTCGCACGCTTTGTTCGCTGCGGGCGGCGTAAGTAAAAGCGGTTCGTTGCGTCATATCAAGTTAAAGCGTTCTGGCAAGACGGTTAATGAACTCGACTTGTATGACTTTTTGTTGAAGGGTGATAGTCGCGGTGATCGTAGGTTAATGGCTGGGGATGTTGTTTTTGTTCCGCCTCTTGGTCGTGTTGTTGGTGTGGCAGGCAAAGCGAATCGTCCTGCAATTTATGAATTAAACGAAGAGAAAACTGTTCAAGATGTGTTGTTGATGGCTGGCGGCGCTTTGTCTGATGCGGATGTCAATCATATGCAAATTGATCGTTTGGAGGCATCGGGAGATCGTGCATTACTCGATGTTGCTTCGCAAGAGCGCCTGAACATCAAGAATGGCGATATTCTGATGTTGTTCCCCATTCCTGCGGTGCGTACCAATATGGTCTCGTTGTTGGGGCATGCTAAACGTCCAGGCCAATATGGTTGGCACAAGGATATGCCACTCACTGAGTTGATTAAATCGCCAGATGATTTGTTGCCAGGGGCTTTCCTTGATTATGCGTTGATTCAGCGCACCGATCCTTTGACGCGGGCTGTTTCTACAGTGCGTGTTTCTTTGGATAACTTATTGGTCAAACAAGATAAACAAGCCGATTTGATGTTGAAGCCAGATGATCAGGTTTACATCTTTTCAAAATCCTCGATTGATCCATTAAATGTCGTACTTATTTCCGGCACGGTGGTGAACCCGGGTCAATACCCATTTGCTGAGCCAATGAAGCTGCTTGATTTACTTTTTGCAGCGGGTGGCCCGAGCGAAGATGCCTATTTGAAAGTAGCTGAATTAACACGTTATGACATTGTGGATGGGGAGCGTCGCGTAAGTAGCCATTTTGAGGTGAATCTGAGTGAAGCAATGGCTGGTAACGCGAATGCCAATGTGGAGCTTAAGCCACATGATGAACTGTTCATTCGAACCATCGCAAATTGGAAGCCCAGTGCTTGGATAGAGTTGCAAGGTGAAGTCGTGCATCCAGGAAAGTATCCGGTCGAAGAGGGAGAACGGCTTTCAAGTGTGTTGATGCGAGCCGGCGGCTATACGAAAGATGCTTACCTTCGTGCATCTTTCTTTACACGTGAGTCCGTTCGTCTGGATGAGCAAGCCCAGCTAGATGAGCTTGCTCGTAAAACTGAGGCTGAAGTGACCAAGATGGAGGCTACAGGGGCAACGTTGCGCGATGATGCTTTGCGCGCACGACAATTGGCAAAATTGGAAAATGCCAAACGAATCGCTGAGCAACTGAAATCTATCAAAGCGACAGGGCGCGTTGTCGTGGAATTGGATAATGTTGAAAAACTTAAAGAGAGCACCTTCGATATCGCCATCAGAGATGGCGATAAATTAGTTATCCCTATGCGGCCAGATGTGGTGCAAGTGTTGGGTGAGGTTTATAACCAAACAGCTTTTGTCTATCGTCCCAACACCGATTCCAGTGTGTATCTGAAAATGGCTGGTGGGGCAACTCGCACAGGAGATGTCGAGCATTTCTATGTTGTACGCGCCAATGGTCTAGTGGATGTTGGCTCAAAAGGCTGGTTTAGCAACAGTGTGGCGAGTGTTGAACCAGGCGATACCATTATCGTGCCGCAGATCATCGAACAGTCTAACTTCCTAGATGCCACTTTGGATTGGTCAAGAGTGATGATGCAAGTGGGCGTTTCCTTAGCATCAATGAAGACGGTTGGGGTGTTTAAATGAGCGAGCAGATGAAGCCTAATGTAGTTCAATCCAAAGTGCTTAATGACGAGATTGATTTGCTTGAGCTGTTGCGCACATTGCTTAAATACAAAAAAAGCATCATTTTTACATCACTCGGGGCAGCCCTTATTGCCGCCGCAATATCAATGAGCTTGCCTAACATTTATCAAGCCGAAATATTGCTGGCACCGGTTAGCGCGGAAGGCGCTAAAGGAGGCGGATTGGCCTCGGCTTTAGGTGGCTTAGGTGGCTTAGCCTCTATGGCAGGTATATCGATTGGTGGCGGAGGCAGTGCGGAAGAAAACTTGGCTGTTCTCAAATCGAGAGAGTTTCTCTGGACGTTTGTGCAAGAAAAAAAATTGATGCCGATTTTGTTTGAGGATGAGTGGGATAAAACGGCTAACAAATGGATTGAGGCAGACCCGAAGAAGCAACCAGGACAAATGGATGCGCATCGTTTGCTTTTGAATGAGGTAATGTCTGTTAGTAGAGATAAAAATACGGAGCTAGTGAGTGTTGCGTTTAGTTTGAAGGATGCCGAATTGGCTGCGGATTTGGCAAATTCATTGATTGAGCGATTAAATCTTTATTTAGCCAAAGAAGCAATTGCCCGCAGCGAGCGCAATCTTCAATATCTTAATAAAGAGTTAATTGGCACTCAGGTCGAAGAGATGCGCAAAATATTATTTGAATTAATTTCTAATGAACGAAAGAAAATAATGATGGCAAATACCCAAAAAGATTTTGCGTTTAAGGTGTTGGATTCTGCCGTTCCCCCAGATGTCAAGGTAAAACCTAAGCGGGGGGTTATTGTTTTTTTGAGTGGTTTGGCAGGCTTCTTTTTTGCGTTACTTTTCGTTTTATTATTTGAAAGTGTGCTTATTACGAATCGCATTAGAAGCTTTGTGAGGTGAGCGTTGAGCTATGTTGGAAGATGGTATTATCGATATATTAATAATTACTTTCTTGTTATAAGTGCGAGTAGTTTTTTTCAGTAAATTTTATTAAGTTATGGAAGACATACGATGAAGGCAGTTATTCTTGCCGGAGGGCTAGGAACGCGAATCAGCGAAGAGACATCGACGCGTCCTAAGCCTATGGTCGAGATTGGCGGGAAGCCGATCTTGTGGCACATCATGAAGC
>JAQTUV010000002.1 GCA_028707175.1 Sideroxydans sp. | reverse complement strand
GCTTCATGATGTGCCACAAGATCGGCTTCCCGCCAATCTCGACCATAGGCTTAGGACGCGTCGATGTCTCTTCGCTGATTCGCGTTCCTAGCCCTCCGGCAAGAATAACTGCCTTCATCGTATGTCTCCTTACAGACTCGCCAACGCTGCAAATGCTTCTGGTATTGGGTAATGATGATTGCCCACAAAGAGTCCATTCTGGTCGATATGCTCGGCATTCTTCAATGTGCCATGCACTTCCGAATCAAAATATTTCACCACTTCGTTCTTAGCAAAATTGCCGGCAACAATCGGACGGCACTCGAAACCCAGTTCATTTAATTTCGCTACCAACGCTTTGCGAGTGAGCTTGCTGCCGGGGCGAATCACCAGACTGAATCCGAACCAGCTACTCTCGCCGATCTCTTTCTGGATGATGATGTCGGGGTGATTTGCCAAGGCAGCTTGCAGCAACTTGCCGTTCTTGCGACGCTCTTCGATCAGCATCGGCAAACGTTTAACCTGCTCGATACCCAACGCACCTTCGATCTCCAGCGGACGTACGTTGTAGCCAGGAAGAACGAAGCGGAAAGATTCTTCAAATGGATCATCGCTCTTCTCGCCGCAAACCAGATTATGTTTAGGCAGGTTGCGTGTCCAACCATGCGCACGTAATGACAGCAGAATCTGATATAGCTCTTCATCATCCGTGACGATCAGCCCGCCTTCCATAGTGGATATGTGATGGCTAAAGAAAGAGCTGTATCCACCCATCACACCGAATGTACCCGTTTGCTTGCCCTCGAACTTGGCCCCCATCGATTCGCAGTTATCTTCCATCAGCACGATCTCGCGCTTACCGATAATCTGCTTGATACGTCCAAAATCGTTAGGATTACCCAGTAGATTCACCGCCATGATAGCGCGCGTCTTGTCCGTGACAGCCTGCTCCAGTTGATCCAAATCGTAGTTCAGTGTGTTCAGATCGATATCAACGAATTTGATCTTCAAGCCGTATTGATACAACGGATAGTAAGTAGTGCTCCACGACACTGCTGGCACGATGACTTCATCGCCACGTTGCAACTTCAGTTTTGGGTTCTTGGTGTAGATCAATGCTGCCACCATCAACAGAATGGCCGATGAACCTGAATTCACCATCACACAATGTTTACTTCCAACGTATTTTGCGAAATCTCGCTCAAAAGCTTGAACGTTCGCCCCCATCGTGAACATCCCAGAAGCGATAACGCGTTGCATCGCGTCTTGCTCTTCTTGACCCCAAGTGGCTGTAGCGAGTGGAAATTTGAAACTCATTGCAAAAACTCCTTCAAATAAAATTCGTATGTCTTCTCTATTCCCGCACGTAGGTCGCTTTGCGCGCTCCATCCCCATGTTTTCTGACGCTCCACACTCACCAGCTTACGCGCCATGCCAACCGGCTTGCTCAAATCATGTGCAAATGTTCCGGTATAGCCCATCACATCCGCAGCCGCTTGGTAGTACTCATTGATGGTGTAGTCATAGCCAAGGCCAATGTTCATCAAAGCAGGTAGCGAATCAAATTCTTTGACACATCGAACCATGGCATCCGCAAGATCGCCCGCATACATAAATTCTCTTCGAGCTGTACCATCCCCCCAAATCTCTACTGAAGATTGCCCTGAGCATCTGGCTTGATGCACTTTATGAATGATCGCCGGCACTAAGTGCGAATGCTTCGGATCGAATTTATCGTGACGACCATAAAGATTGCACGGGATGAGCGTCTTGTATTGAAAGCTTGCATCCTCACGGGTGATGTATTCACACAATCTTGAGGTAACCACTTTGGCTAACGCGTAGCCTTCATTAGTGGGCTCTAACTCCCCCTTAAGCACCAACTCCTCAACTAATGGTTCATTGTGGTTGCGCGGATACATACAGGAGCTACCTAGATTGATAAGGCGTTTGACCCCCGCTTGGCGGGATGCCCAAACGATGTTACGCCCCATATCGAGATTCTCCATCAGGAAGCCTACCGGCTCACGCATGTTGGCTTGTATGCCGCCCACCTTGCCTGCCGCATGAATCACCATATCCGGCTGGTGCATATGCATGTATGCCTGCACAGAATTGAAGTCGCGCAGTTCCAATTCACTGCTACGCGGCGCGAGCACATCAAACTCCCTAATGGCAGGATGCTCAAGCAGGTTCTGCCCGACCATTCCGCCCCCGCCAGTTAATAGTATTTTAGTTTTACGCATCAGTTAAATTAGATTTATTCTTTGGGTGTGGACGTTGAATAACCATGCTTTTTGAGCAACGCGTGACGGCGCGCATCTTCTAAATCGTGCGCGGCCATTTCAGCGCACATTTGTTGCACGGTAATTTCTGGCACCCAACCCAACTTTTCTTTTGCCTTGCTCGGATCACCCAACAAGGTTTCAACTTCTGCCGGACGGAAATAGCGAGGGTCAATTCGCATAATCACATCGCCAACTTTCAACGCAGGTGCTTTATCGCCTTCGATAGCACTGATCTGTGCAATTTCATCGACACCTGCACCAAAAAATTTCAGCGTAATCCCAAGCTCTGCAGCCGACCAGATAATGAACTGACGAACCGAGTATTGCACCCCAGTTGCAATTACAAAGTCATCTGGTTTATCTTGCTGCAACATCATCCATTGCATCCGCACATAATCTTTAGCATGTCCCCAATCGCGCAATGAATCAATATTCCCCATGTACAAGCAAGTTTCTAACCCTTGGGCGATATTCGCTAGCCCCCGGGTGATTTTACGCGTCACAAAAGTTTCGCCCCGACGCGGAGATTCATGATTAAACAAAATACCGTTACAGGCATACATCCCATAAGCTTCACGGTAATTAACTGTTATCCAGTAAGCGTACAATTTAGCAACTGCATATGGGCTACGCGGATAAAAAGGCGTGGTTTCTCTTTGCGGGATTTCCTGCACTAAACCGTATAATTCAGAAGTAGATGCTTGGTAAAAGCGCGTCTTTTTCTCCAGACCTAACAAGCGAATCGCTTCCAAGATACGTAAAGTACCCATGCCATCGACATCGGCAGTATATTCAGGTGCTTCAAAACTCACTGCAACATGCGATTGCGCACCTAAGTTATAGACTTCATCGGGTTGCACTTCTTGCAAAATACGAGTGAGGTTGGAGCTATCACTTAGATCGCCATAGTGGAGTTTGAAATGAGAATTTTTGACATGCGGATCCTCAAAAATATGATCTACACGTTGTGTATTAAATGAAGAAGCGCGTCGCTTAATGCCGTGCACCTCATAACCTTTTTCAAGTAAAAATTCAGCCAAATAAGAGCCGTCCTGCCCCGTTACGCCCGTAATCAATGCAACTTTTTTAGTACTCAAAATATTCTCCATCAATCCATAAAATTTTTGGCGGATTTAAACTACTCATCCGCTATAGCGCGCTTATTTTGTTCACTCATTCACAATTAACTTTGCAATCTCTGCCGTACGCTGCATCATCAATTCCACATCCCCGCGCGATTCCACATTCAATCTCAACAACGGCTCGGTGTTCGAGCCACGCAGGTTGAAACGCCAATCTGCAAACTCTGCACTCACCCCATCGGTACGATCTACGACAGGATTCAGCGGCAGGTAGTGTTGCAAGATACGTTCGATCGATTCCTTCACATCGCTCACGCGGTAGTTGATCTCGCCACTGCAGGGGTACGCTTTGATGCGTTCGCCCACCAGTTGCGATAGGCGCTTGCCGCTGCGACTCAACAATTCAGTCACCAGCAACCAAGGAATCATGCCGCTGTCGCAGTAGGCGAAGTCGCGGAAGTAATGATGTGCGCTCATCTCGCCACCGTAGATAGCATTCTCCAAGCGCATGCGCTCTTTGATGAAGGCATGACCGGTCTTGGATTGGATGGGATTGCCACCCGATTGTTTGACGACGTCGATGGTGTTCCAAGTGAGGCGCGGGTCGTGAATGATCTTTTCACCGGGGTGTTTGACCAAGAAGGCAGCGGCCAACAGTCCCACGATGTAATAACCTTCGATGAATTCGCCGTGTTCGTCGAACAGGAAGCATCGATCAAAGTCGCCATCCCATGCGATGCCCATGTCTGCGCTGTGCGCCTTCACCGCATCAGTGGTAGCTGCACGATTCTCTGGCAACAAGGGGTTGGGGATGCCGTTGGGGAAGCTGCCATCTGCCTCGTGATGCACTTTGATGAAGGTGATGGGGAGGTTCAGTTGCTTGAAGCGGGCTTCGATCTCGTCGATAACATGACCTGCTGCGCCATTGCCTGAATTCACAACCAGCTTCAGCGGTTTGATGGCGGTGGGGTCGATGTAGGTCAACAGGTGATCTACAAATGGCTTAAGAATGGATTGTTCGGTGAGGTTTCCACGCTGTTGTAAGTCGGGATTCATCCCGACAGCGTGTTGTCGGGATGAATCCCGACCTACAACAGCGAACTGGTTCGCTTCGGCCAATGCTTGGATGGCTTTAAGCCCCGTGTCGCCACTAATGGGTACCGCGCCACGTGCGACCAACTTCATGCCGTTGTAGTCCATGGGGTTGTGGCTGGCAGTGACTTCGATACCACCATCTACATCCAAATGGAATGCGGCGAAGTAGATTTCTTCTGTACCCACCATGCCGATGTCGACGACGTCTGCGCCGCCATCCATCAAGCCATTAGCTAACGCTTGTTTGAGGGTGGCACTGGTGAGACGCACATCGCCGCCCACGACGACACGTTTGGCCCCCAGGTGTTGTGCGTAGGCGCGACCGATGCGGTAGGCGACGTCGTCGTTGAGTTCTTCACCCAGTTTGCCGCGGATGTCGTAGGCTTTGAAACAGGTCAACGTTTGTGTCATGCGGGTACTCTTCCATACACGTCTTGGAAACGCACGATGTCGTCTTCCCCCAGATACTCTCCGCTCTGCACTTCGATCATGACGAGGGGCAATAGGCCGGGGTTCTCTAGGCGGTGTTTGTGACCTGCGGGGATGTAGGTGGATTCGTTGGTCTGCACGAATAGCTCTCGATCTCCATTGACGACTTTGGCCATGCCGCTGACGACGATCCAGTGTTCGCTACGGTGATGGTGCATCTGCAGTGACAATGAGGCAGAAGGTTTGACTTCGATGCGTTTAATTTTGAAATTAGGGCCTTCTTCGAGGACGGTGTACGTTCCCCAAGGACGATGGACGGTGCTGTGCAGGCGATGTGCTTCGTGGCCTTCTTTTTTAAGGCGGGCGTAGATGTGTTTGACGTCTTGGGCACGACTACGGTCTGCAACGAGTACGGCGTCGGGGGTGTCGATGATGACGAGGTCTTTTACGCCCACGGCACCAACGATGCGCTTTTTACTTTGGATGTAGCAGTTGCTGACATCGTGCAGCATGACTTCGCCTTCGATGCGGTTGCCTTGTTCGTCCGCGGGGGTGAGATCACCCAGCGCAGTCCACGAGCCAATGTCGCTCCAGCCAATTGAGCAGGGTACGACGGCGACGTTAGAGGATTTCTCCATGACGGCGTAGTCGATGGAGTCGTCTGCGACTTTCTGGAAGGAGTTGGCGTCTAGTTCGAGTTGGCTGAAGCCTTTGCCGCTGGTGCTGCGTGATTGGGCGATGCAGGTGCGTGTAGCAGCCAAGATGTCGGGGCAGTGTAGTTCCAATTCGCGCAGCATGACGCCTGCTTGGAAGCAGAACATGCCGGAGTTCCAGAGGAAGCGGCCAGAGGCGACGTATTCTTGGGCGGTGGCCAAGTCGGGTTTTTCGACAAAACGTTTGACGGTGTTGCCGTCGGCTTCGATGTAGCCATAACCTGTTTCGGGCAGGTCAGGCTGTATGCCGAAGGTGACGAGTTTGCCTTGGGCGGCCAGTTGCATGGCCTTTGCCACAGCTTGGGCAAAGGCGGTTTGATCGGCAATGAGGTGGTCGGCTGCAAGTACGAGCAGGCAGGCGTCTTCGCCATGAATCTCAGCCACTTGTAGCGCTGCGGCAGCAATAGCTGGTGCTGTGTTACGACCAAAGGGTTCTAGAATGAATCGGTTGGTGAGGGTTTTATTCGCGGGAATGCTCGCGACTTCACGATAGTCATCTTCGGATTTGAATACCAACTCACGGTTGGTGACGGTCAGGGTCTCAACCACGTCGGGGAGCACTGCACCACGTAACCACGCCTTTTGTAGCAGGCTTTGCCCATCAGCTAGACGAATGAATGGCTTGGGATGCGTCTCGCGCGAAACAGGCCATAAACGGGAGCCAGCTCCGCCACATAGTATGGTTGGGATGAGTTTCATAAATTGTTTCATGAATAAAATGCCAGCATCGAAGACTGAGGTTACATTTTAAAGTGTGGCGACCTTTTCACCTAGCCTCTTGATGGCCTATCTCTTTCTGGATCAAGCCAATGTGCGCTACTTGCGAATCCGAATTGAACTCAGCTTAGTTACAATACAAACCTATCGTCAAAACCAACTCACCGTGCATTCACACTTACCCCCTAATCCGCACATTGCCATCGTCCGCTTCTCCGCACTGGGTGATGTAGTTATAGTTTCAGCAGCAGTACGTGCATTACAAGCAGCGATTCCCAATGTGAAAATAACGTGGATCACTAGCCCACTCACCTATTCTTTGCTCAACGGAATGCAAGGGGTTAAGTTTGAAGTCGTGAACAAACCCCGCTCTTTCTCTGACTACCGAGATTTCTATCATTCTTTTCAACATCAAAAGTTTGATGTCGTACTGTCCATGCAGGCCAATCTGCGCATCAATCTGCTTTACCCTGCTTTGCACGCGCCAATCAAGATCGGCTTTGACCGCACTCGCGCCCGTGAAGGCCAATGGTTGTTTTGCAATCAACGTATCCCGTTTCAAGACACACACTTGGTTGATAGCTTCCTCGCCTTTGTTGAGACTTTGTCGGGCCGAGCAGTACAAGCGAGTTGGCAGTTGCCAATTGATCAAACTGATGTAGATTGGGCCCATCTAAATTTAGGCACATTGGGCAAACCTTGGATTGCGATCCACCCTCACGCCAGCAAAGCTGAGCGTAATTGGCTACCCGAACGCTATGCCGAAATCATCCAGCAGATTACAGCCCAACAGCAAGCCAGCATCGTATTGACCGGGGGCGACTCTCTCGAAGAAATGGCGCTATGCCAACAGCTTGAGCAAATCTCTCCGGCTCACACATTGAATCTTTGTGGCAAGACCAATCCCAAACAACTTGCCGCCGTGCTTGGACAAGTCGCAGGTTTGATTGCACCCGACACAGGTTCCGTGCATATTGCCCGAGCAATGGATACACCGGTTATTGGCCTGTATGCCGTGGCATCGCCCAAGCTCACAGGGCCTTATCAGCACATGGAATATTGTGTTGACCGTTATCCTCAAGCGGTTGCGAAATACTTAGGCAAAGATCCTAATCAACTCCCTTGGAACACACGCGTACACCACCCCGATGCGATGTCTCTCATCCAAGTCGAGGATGTAATGCTGCAAATCAACCGCATCCTAGGTCGCGCCCAATGATGAAACTGCTTGATTCCCGTTTCGCCTACACTGCATTGCTGTGGCTATTACTACCGTATGTGTTTTTTCATCTCTGGTGGCGTTCGCGCAAGCAACCCGAATACCTCGCTTTTATTGCCGAACGTTTTGGTCGCTACAAAATAAAATCAGATAAACCCGTGATTTGGTTGCACACCGTCTCTGTAGGCGAAACACGTGCCGCAGCGACTTTGGTCAAGCAACTCCGCATACAGCACCCCGACCACCAGATTCTGCTCACACATACAACACCCACTGGCCGAGATGCCAGCACCCAACTGTATGGCGACGATGTGATTCGCGTCTATCTGCCCTACGATTATCCCTTCGCCGTAAAACACTTCCTGAACCACTTCAATCCAAAGATAGGTGTGTTATTGGAGACTGAAGTGTGGTTCAACCTCGTCCATCAGTGCAAAACATCAAGCATTCCCTTGCTGTTGCTTAATGCACGATTGTCCGAGAAATCAGCCGCCCGATATGCACGCTTCCCACACCTCACCCATGAGGGCCTGCATGGCCTAACACTCATCGCGGCCCAAACCGATGACGATGCACACCGATTAGCAAGCCTCTGTGGACGCGCTGTTTCTACGATGGGCAATCTCAAATTCGACATAGCCCCTCCTGCTCTGATGCTGGAACTGGGCCTTCATTTGCGCGACTTATTTGGCGCACGTCCAATCTTTCTTGCCGCGAGCACACGCGAGGGAGAAGAAGCGCTTTTGCTACAAGCGTTAAGAAATTTGGCAGACAAAAACGTACTCACGGTCATCGTGCCGCGCCACCCACAACGCTTCAACGAGGTCGCGGACTTGATTCTGCAACAAGGTTGGCACATGCAGCGCCGTAGTGAGAATAGCGTCATTGCAGAGAGTACGCAGATCGTACTGGGCGATAGCATGGGCGAAATGTTCGCCTATTATTCGGCATGCGATATCACTTTTATTGGGGGAAGTTTGCTGCCCTTTGGCGCACAAAATCTGATCGAAGCCTGTGCGGTTGGCAAGCCCGTACTCATCGGCCCGCACACCTACAACTTTGCTCAAGCTACAGAACTCGCCGTCGCGTGTGACGCGGCCATTCAAATTAATGATGCGGATGAACTGATTGCAAAAATAAACGCGCTCTTGGCAGATGCCCAGCATTCACAAGCGATGGCCCAAGCGGGGTTACATTTTGTAAGTGAGAATCAGGGCGCCACCGAACTTGCGATCAAATTAATGAATAACGCCCTGCAAGGTTAGTGAAGTGCTTGGTTAACACGACTCAAGTCGGCTTCAGCCAAACTGCCGACCGCCGCCTTCAAGCGTAGATGGCTGATCAAATAGTTGTATTCAGCTTGATACAGATCGCGACGAGTTGAATACATCTGTTGCTGTGCATTCAAAACGTCCAAGCTGGTGCGAACCCCTACTTCTTGCCCAAGCTTGCTCGCTTGTAGCAAGCTTTCGCTAGACTTCAGTGCCTGTTGCAAAGCCTGTACTTGTGCAATACCACTCACTACGCCTAAATAAGCTTGGCGTGTCTGCAACTCAACACTTCTGCGCGCACTCTCTAAATCTTGAGTCGCTTTTTCTCGATTCGCATCTGCTTCACGCCATTTAGATTGTGTCGCTCCGCCTTGGAATAACGGCATATTGAATTGCAATCCTACCGATTTACTTTGTGTGTCTGTTGCACCAAAGCTTCCGCCACTCGCGCTGTTATTTGCATAGTTTGCGACTAAATCCAACGTCGGCAAATGCCCCCCACGATTACGTGCGACCTCTTGCTCTGACATTTGCAATGCTGCTTGGGCCAAAACGACTTGGTAATTCCCCTGCTGAGCATCGGCAACCCATTTTTGCGCATCGGCTGGCTGAGGATTCTCCAATGTGAAAGCCTTGCCCAACACATTTAAATCACCCACATCACCATTAGTCATCTGTTGCAAACTACGGCGCTTGACCTCTAGATTATTCGCAGCAACCAACTCTTGCGCCAAGATCAAATCGTAACGAGCTTGAGCTTCATAGGTGTCTGTAATGGTCGCGGTACCCACTTCGAAATTACGTTTAGCTTGCTCTAACTGTTGAGCGATGGCTGTTTTTTGAGCTGCGGTCAATTGCACCGTATCCTGAGCGATCAACACATCAAAATATGCCTGTGCACTGCGCAAGATCACATCCTGTTCGGCCAACTTGAACTGCGCTTCAGACATGGCGACTTGCAATTCAGATTCGTTATATGCGGCCCAATTCTGCTCGCGAAAAAGCGGTTGCACCAAGCTCACGCCATAGCCATTGCTGTTATATTTCTTTGTGCCGCTCGCCAAGAAAGCCGAGGTGGTCCCATAAGTCGTCGTGACATCGTTATAAGTCGTATTAGCATTCAGATTAATACTGGGCATCAACAGGGAACGGCCTTGACTCAATTTCTCTTGGCCGGCTTGTTGCGCCGCACGCGCCGAAGCAAAAACCGCATCTTGGCCTTGCGCCGCATGGTAAACAGCCATCAGATCTGTTGCGTGTGCTTGGGACTGAATACTCAACGCACACATAACGCTCAGCGCGACTTTTGATAATTTCATGGGATGCTCCTACATTAGAGATTGCTAATATAACATGCGGTCAACAAGCGGCTCAAGTTTCCCGTTCTCTTCAATTTAAATAGAACGGGACTTGATCAAAATACGAAGCGTTGTGGTTGAGTAGCGTTCTTGAGTGGCGCGACCGATGTCTCAAACAAAACTTTTGTCTCGAACTTATCTACCGCGACACGTGTGATCACTTGCGCCTGCATGGCGGGAGAATCACCCACAATGGCAAATAAACGACCACCCACCTTGAGTTGATTCTTATAGGCCTCTGGCACCATCGGCACTGAACCTGTCAGTGCGATGGCATCATATTCAGCCTCGCCCCATTGGTTAGCTGCATCGCCAACTTGCAAAGTTACATTGCCCAAATGGTGCGCAACCAGCGTTTGGGCTGCGGATGCACTCAACTCAGGAACAATTTCTACACTGGTCACTTGTCCAGCCAACTTTGCCAACAGCGCCGTAAAATGGCCACTGCCCGTACCCACTTCCAGCACGTTGTCGGTAGGTTTAAGATTCAGCGCTTGCAAGGCACGCGCTTCGATCTTGGGTTGCCACATTGTTACGCCATGTCCCAAGGGGATGTCGATATCCATGAATGCGAGCGCTTTACTTTCAGCGGGGACAAACTGTTCGCGACGCACCACTTTCAACAAATCTAATACTTTAGCGTCAAGCACATCCCACGGACGAATCTGTTGCTCGATCATATTGAAGCGCAATTGTTCCAAGTTCATCTCTACTCTCCTATGTACTGCATTGTTAGTCAGTCTCACCGCAGTATAACAATACCCCTATACCGCCTCAACCATGCACGACCTGCGCCTGCTTGCCGCGCAATTTTCTGACCATCCGCTTACCCCACTCGATCGTATCATCCACATAGGTATAGACCACCGGAATCACCAAAAGACTAAGGAAGGTCGAAGTGATCAAACCGCCGATCACCACAATCGCCATCGGTGAGCGGAAGCTACCATCCCCCATGCCGACATCCATGGCTACCGGCAACATACCTGCACCCATGGCCAGAGTCGTCATCACGATAGGGCGTACGCGTTTCTTACACGCATCCATCAAAGCTTCTGTACGACTCATACCGCGATCACGACGCGACACGATGGCATATTCCACCAGCAGGATTGAGTTCTTGGTGGCAATGCCCATGAGCATGATGATGCCAATCATAGACGGCATGGAGATGGCGCTACGGGTGACCCACAAAGCTAGGAACGCGCCGGGGATCGACAAGATCAGCGCCCATAGAATCGTCATCGGCTGCATAAAATCTTTGAACAACAACACCAACACAATGTAGACACACAAAACGCCCGTGAACATAGCCAAGCCAAAGCTAGCGAACAATTCCTGCATCGCTTCGGCATCACCGATCGGCGCAATTTGAACCCCTTCTGGCATATTCTTCACAGATGGTAACGCTAGCGCAGCATCTTGCACCGCCCCCATAGGCTGCCCCGCCAATTCGATATCGAAGGTGATATTGCGTTGTCGATCATAGCGATCGATCTGTGCGGGGCCACTTTCGATACTCACCGTCGCCACATTACCCAACATCACTGGGCCGTGCGAACCTTGCACCACCAAGCGCGACAATAGTTCAATATCTTGGCGCGCCGAATCTTGTAACTTCACCACGATAGGCAATTGGCGATCAGGCAGATTAAGTTTGGCTAGCGACTGATCGTAATCGCCTTTGGTCGCTACGCGCAACGCTTCTGCGATCGCAGCCGAAGTCACACCCAGATCGGCCGCTTTGGCAAAATCAGGTCGCACCACCACTTCAGGGCGCAATATGCTGGAGTTCGATACCACGTTGCCGATACCAGGAATGGTGCGCAACTCTTGCCCCACTTTAAGCGCTTGCTCACTCAATAGTGAGCCATTTTCACTGGTTAAAACGAGTTGATATTTGCCTGATGAAGAACCCAGTCCGACCGCAAAGCGCACGCCCGGCAATTCGCGCAATGACTCACGCAAATCGTCCTCGATGATCTCTTTTTTGGGACGTTCATCGCGTTCTTTCAGTTGAATCGACAACGTCGCCTTACGCGCTTCAGGCGTACCCGACGGCTCGAATGCATTGCCGCCTGTGGCGCCGCCGCCAATCGCGGTATACACCAAGATCACGTTTGGATTACGCATCACAATTTTGCGCGCTTGTTCCGCCATGGCATAGGTTTGCTCAAACTTACTACCCGGCGGCAGTGAAATAGTGACCTGTGTTTGCGATTGATTATCTTTGGGCTGGAAAGCTGATTCCAACGTGCCGGCCAAAATGAATGAGCCGAAGAAGAAAATAGCGGTGACTGCCAAGGTGGTTTTACGATGATGCAAACACCATTCTGCCGCCTTCATATAAACGTTGATCCAACTAGGGGTTGGATGCGCAGCGCGCGGCTTTAAAAAATATGCCGACATCATCGGGGTGAGCAAACGTGCCACTACTAAGGAGAACAACACCGCCACCGCAGCCGTCCAACCAAACTGCACAAAGAAACGTCCGGGAATCCCGCTCATGAACGCGGTTGGCAGAAACACCGCCACCAATGTAAAGGTGGTGGCAATCACTGCCATGCCAATTTCATCGGCCGCTTCCATAGCTGCTTGGTAAGGTGATTTGCCCATTTCCAAATGGCGCATGATGTTCTCGATCTCGACGATAGCATCATCCACCAACACCCCCACCACCAACGACAGTGCCAACAACGTGACCAGATTAAGCGTAAAACCAAACAAATACATCAGCACAAAAGTAGGAATGACCGCGAGAGGCAAAGCAGTTGCCGCAACAATGGTGGCACGTGCATTACGCAAAAAGAAGACCACAACGATCACCGCCAAAATCGAGCCCTCAAAAATCATTTCCAGCGAGCCGCGATAGGTTTGATAAACCGTATCCACCATGGTGAATACTTTTTCTGTGGTGATTTCAGGGTGATCCTTTTTATAGCCCTCTAATGCCGCGGTCACACCCGCATCCACTGCCACATCACTCGCGCCTAATGAGCGTGTGATTTCAAAACCAACGACTTCCTTTCCGTTGTGCAAGGCAGCAGAACGACGTTCCGCAATCGAATCACTGATATTCGCTACCTGATTCAAGCGTACACGACGACCGTCGCGCAAACTGATTTCCATCACGCCCAACTGCTCGGCAGTTTGTACCGTCGCCACGGTGCGCACCGATTGCTCCGCCCCACCAATATCGGCACGTCCGCCAGGTGCCTCTTGTTGGATTTGTTTGAGTTGGCTAGAGATTTCAGCTGCTGTGAGATTGAGCGCCAGCATCTTGGTCGGATCAAGTTCAACACGTACTTGGCGTGTCACCCCGCCCACGCGCGTCACCGCGCCCACGCCTTTTACCCCCAACAGCAACTTAGTGATGTTGTTGTCCACGAACCACGACAACTCCTCTTCGCTCATCTGCGGAGCAGAGATGGTGTAAGTCAGAATGGGCTTGCCCGCCATCTCCACTTTATTGATGGTTGGGTCAAGCATCTCGCGTGGCAGATCCCCCCTAATACGGGACATGGTTGAACGCACATCTTCCAGCGCCTCGCGTGAATCGCGCTCCAATCTGAACTCAGCCGAAACCACTGCCGAGCCGTCTTTCACCTGCGTGTAGATATGTTTCAGCCCCTGTGCGCTGGCCAGCGCATTTTCAATTTTGCGTGCCACTTCCACTTCCATCTGATCTGGCGATGCGCCTGGGATCGAAGCGGTCACCGTGATCATCGGCAAATCAATATCAGGGAAAAGCTGAATCTTCATGGCCTTGAAAGCCATGATGCCCATCAGCGTGAGCAAGGCGAATCCTAATATAGCGGGGATAGGATTCTTAATCGACCATGATGAGACGTTCATTGAGTTTTATCCTTGCTTTGCAAGCCGTTTGCTCCCTCGCCCGCCTGCGGAAGAGGAGTGGGGAGAGGAGAGCCCACCACCTGCACGACATCACCTTCAGTCAAAAATGCACCACCACTTTCCACCACTAATTCATCCGCCTTTAGCCCTTGCTTGATTTCGATGCGATCACCGACACGTTGTCCGACCACCACCACATGTTCGTTCACACGACTATTCGCATCCACATGCAAAACGTAGGTCTTAGTACCGCGCTGCATCACTGCCGATTGCGGCAAAGTAGCCAAAGATTTTTTCCCACCACTGATGTCAATCACGCCACGCGCATACGCACCTGCAATTACGCCATTGCTATTTGGCAAACTAATCAATGCATAGCCATAGCGAGTTTGCGCATTCACAGACGGTGAGATCGCTCGGATCGTGCCTTTGATCACACGCCCTTCGCCCACTTGGACCTCTGCACTCATGCCTTTACGCAACAGCATTAATTCGTCTGCAGTCAGATCAGCCTTCCATTCCAAGCGCCCTTGACGGATAAGGCGAAACAACTCTGCGCCAGGTTGCAACATCGAGCCCACATTCGCATTAGCAGCTGAAATGATGCCTGAATCAGGCGCTACGATTCGACCTTGCGGTGCACGAGCAGGATCTTCTGCAAGCGCGCTGGCGAAATTATCCAGCGTCACCAACACATCCCCCTGACGCACATAATCACCGATGCTGACTTTTACTTCTGCGATACGCAACCCCGCGATCTGCGCACTGATAACTGCTTCTTGCCAAGGCAGAATGCTGCCATTCGCAGTCAATGTCCGCCCCCAGTTTTGATCGCTCAATGACGTCGTGCGCACTGTCAATGCAGGACGACTGGACGCTGCTGCAACAGGCTCGACAACCTTCTCATTTTTAGACGAATTCATCACGCCCACAATGGCCATCAAAACCGCCGCCACCCCACCACCAATAATCCACTTTTTATTTTTCATATTCATCTCGCTTATTAATCTCTTTCCTTAGCCGTCACCGTTAATTCTTGACTGGCAATTTCCGCCGAATTTTTTCGGCAGCAATCAGCGCCGTTGCGTATTCCACCAAGCGACCCACCATCATCTCTCTAGCCTTTTTACCTTTGACCAGTTGCGGCGCGAATTCCTCGACTGCACTGCGTACGCCATGGAAATAGACCGTCGCCAATCCCACCAAACAGAAGGTCAGCCTGTCCACTTCGAGGTCGGATTTCTTCAATCCAAACTCACGACACAACAAAAGCTGTAACTGCATGTGATTGGGGTGGAACGCCTTGGTCAATGCATCACCCAACACCCCACTCGGCTCAGCTTCCTCGCGCGAATGCAGGCGCAAGAAGAGTTGCAACATGGGATCTTCGTCAGCATCAACTGGAACAACCACGTATAGAAAGCATCCAGCGCCTCCTGTAATGAGGCCTGTGTGATATCCAACATTGCGAAATCGTTGCACTCGTTCAAGAACGGCAGACGGAAGACTTCACGATATAACTCCGCCTTGTCGCCAAAGTGATAGTGGATGGAAGCGAGGTTCACCTCGGCACGACGACATATCTCGCGAGTTGTGGCAGCGTGATAACCCACCTCGGCAAACACTTCGGTCGCTGCCTGTAATACGCGCCAGCGTGTCTCTTCCTGCGAAGTGGGCTGATGTCCCAGCATACGTTGCGCCATCGCCATCAATGGAGCACACAAACTTGGTTTTGCAATCGAATTCACGCTTGCCTCAAAAATTGATACGGGCGAGCAAGTTATTTCAGTCGCTTGATTAAGTCAAGCGACTGAAATGGATTAGGTTGATTTTTATTAAAATAGGTAGAGTAGAGAACAGGCTCTCGCCTGCCCTCCCTCATCAAACCGTGCATGCAGTTTTCCCGCACACGGTGGAATGATGGGGCGGACACCAACTCACAGACACTAATTGTCATAATGGGCCAGAGCTTTAAATGCTTTTCCATCTGGATTGAAAAAGAACACTTCGGTTGCTAGCTTACCTAAAACGGCCTTGTAGTAGATGGTGATGCTATTCACGCAAACAAATACTTGGATTAGCTCAAAGTGCAAATCAGGGATGCGTTGTAAAGCCGCACGCCAATACGCCCCAACCTGAGCTTTCCCCTTCAATGTTCCAGAAGCTTCGCCGGAAAAAGCGACAATGAACGGACTACTCATCTCGAAGTCGTCAGTGTAGTGAGATAGAACTCGATCAAGGTCGTGCGTGTTCCAAGAGTCCACCCAATCGATTGCAAAATGCTGTGCCCACTCCTTGGTTATCATTGCTGTTCTCCTTTATGCAGATATTGATGTGTAAAGTGTCATCGCTACTGAGATGCCCAATGTTAAATTGAGTAGCTGGTGCGTGTTGCTTCGCGGCAGTCCCACTCGAACATTAGGTTAGGCTTTGTAGGTGGGTGGAAGACAGCTACTTGAGCTTTTTCCATTCGTCCGTAAGCAGACCAGAGAATCCCCAGTCTTCCTCATTAATTTCCTGAATAACGACATGCGTGTGCTCAGGTTTTTTGCCCAGCACGCGCACAAGTGAATCGGTTACGTCCTTAACCAATTGAGCCTTCTGCTCTCTTGTGGCCCCTTTGGTGATTTGGATGTTTATGTATGGCATGTTGTGACTCTCTCTTTGGCAATGTCGATATTCAGTGGGCAAGAAGCCTAACGTTTGAATTCACTGGCCTAGTGCGGCTTGCCGCGACAGGTGCGGAGGAATGATTGGTTGGGGCGCATGCTCAAGGCAGCCATCTTTAGCGATTGCTTTGCCAGCAAGGAATAGAGCTTGGTTTCTTACGTCACGAGGCCACGTTGAAACAAGCTGCTGAAGTCGTTCAATGTCGTTGGCAAATAGCGCGCGCGTGGCCTCTTCAAAGCCGGGACTATCCCCTGCCATTACATTCATGAAGCGATAGGCAGCCTCTTGAGCTTGGCGCAATCGGTCGGATTCCTTGCTCGAACGCAGTGCTTGCTCAACCAACTTGCGTAGGACTGTGGACGCCCCTCCTGGCTGAGTACCAAGCCACTCCCAATGCCTCGGCAAAAGTGTGACCTCGCGCGCCGTAACACCAAGCCTAGGTCGGCCGACGGTTCGTTCTGGGGGCAGTGGCTCAATATTTCCTTCGGGGCTCTGGATTGGCGCAGAAGGGATACGTTTGAGGACTGTAGATACGGAACCGCGGAAATCGACCTCAACGGTTTCACTGGTTCGAGCATCAAGAATAGTCACAGCATCCTTTGCTTGAGAGTCCATGAATCGCTTGACTTCAGTAACTACCCCTCGCGGTGCACCAGAGGCAATGCACTTGCCTTTTGAAAAGGCAATCCATGATGTTTGTTCAGAGGCATCCATTTGCATCATCTCCAATAAATTGAGTGGCGCAATTATACCCGGGTAATAATGTGGCGATCAATAACATCCGGGTATAAATATTTTGGTATTCGCATGCCCGCGTAGCCCGTCACCTTGCGCCCCAACGTAGAGCAAACCGGCGCTGCGCGGCTTTATCGCGCAGCGACCGAAGTGAGCGAGGTTGAGCGCCATGTTATGCCCGCACCGTGATACAAAAATGCAGGTCGTCTGTGTTTTTTGGATTCTCAGTGAACCAGCGGGCAGCCTCTTGTGGGATTGTTTCACGGCAGAGTTTCGCTGCCTCCGAAATCGAGAGGTCTTCCAAACTGACTGTTCCCTGAGGTGCATTTCCATGCCCCACGCGGCCATTCTTATCTTTCACCCAGCCCTCCCAGCCCAAAATGAGCACGTCTTTTGACTCAAACAGATCAATAGCTGCGAGAGCCTCTGCCATTGGTAGGACGACCTCTTCATTCGAGATTGACTTTGATGCGATGTGCATCGGCAACAGGGGCAGTGCGCTCATGACTCAAAGGGCATAACGTTTGACATGAGGGGATGCCGATAGGCGGTCCCTCTCGATGGATGGGTTGGGCCTCAATTCATTGAGTGGCATGGATAGGTGTTTCATTTCCATGGGAGCCACCCGGAAGGAGCTTTGCCTTTAATTGCGACGAACAGGAAGATAGCGAGAACGTAGAGTGTGCTTGCCATGACGCCAAAAAATTGAAGTGACATCTCTGTGGGGAAGCCTTCGGTAACGGTGAAATAGACTCCAGCTGACAAAGCGAAAAGCCCACACAGCACAAACACCCAAGCTAAAAAGCGAGCGACCGAACCGACGGTTTGATTTGCCCATAGGGCAGCTAGAAGCTCACGCATGAGAGGCCCAACGTAATGGAATGGACGCCCACTTCCTAATGAGGCATCAAAGTGCCAATGTAGTGGTGGCATTACGGCCACTAGACATAGAAAGGGGCATCCAAAAATGAAGATTACGACAATTGGCATTGATCTGGCAAAAATAGTTTTTCAGATTCACGGCATAGATGAGCGAGGCAAAGTGGCCGTACGTAAACAACTGAAGCGAGCAGAGATGTCGAGTTACTTCGCCAATCTGGAGCCGTGTCTGATCGGCATGGAAGCGTGCGGCAGCGCGCATTACTGGGCCAGAAAACTAGGTGAGTTCGGGCACACCGTCAAACTCATGGCTCCCCAGTTCGTCAAACCCTACGTGAAGACCAACAAGAACGACATGGCCGATGCGGAGGCGATCTGCGAAGCGGTCAGTCGACCCAACATGCGCTTCGTGCCGATCAAGAACATCGAGCAACAAGCGATCTTGTCCGTGCACCGGGCCAGACAGGGATTCGTGAAAGCCAGAACGGCACAGGCGAACCAGATACGCGGCTTACTCGCCGAATTCGGCATCGTCATCCCGCAAGGCATCCACAAGATATTTCAGTCGCTTGATTAAGTCAAGCGACTGAAATAGGTTGGGTAGATTTATTTTTCAAGAAGGGAGTGAGTTCTCTCGGTAGGTCTCGACCAGCATCTCGACGAAGCGATTCGCCTGTGGAGACATGAACTTACCTTTACGCAAGACCAAGCCATAACCGCGTTGAGGGAAATACTGAGAGAGCGGAATGGCAACGAGTTTTTCCTGTCCAGTCAGACAGATATCGGTAACGATGGAAATGCCCATGCCCAACTCGACATACTTTTTGATCACTTCCCACCCTCCGGCTTCCAAGGTGACCTTGAACGAAAGTTGATGCTGTTGGAATACATATTTCACAACCCCCCAAGTTGAAAGGTGTCGGGGGGGCAAGATCAAACCGTATTGGCTGACATCCGCCAATGTCAGGTTCTTTTTCTTAGCCAATGGATGCCCGATGGGCACGATCAACACCGGGTCGAAAGTCACCAAAGGTTGATAGGTGATGTCATCCGGCACATCCAACATCGAACCCACAGCAAAGTCGATCTCGTCCAATTTCAACATCTTCAAGCCATCACGACCCGTCTCGTTGTGCAAACGAAGATGGATGCCTGGGTAAGCCTTGGTGAAGCGACTCACCACTTCCGGCAAGATGTAGAGGATGGTGGATTCACCTGCACCAATGTTTAGTTCACCCGACTCCAAGCGACCATGCTGAGCTTCAAAGTTCGCATGCAACCCATCCACCCCCTGCACCAGCGGTTCGGCCAAGGCATAAAGCGCCTCGCCATCCGGCGTCAGGCGCATAGTTGGCCCACGTCGCTCGAACAAGGTCGTCTTTAACTCTCGTTCTAGTGCTTGTATCTGAAGGGTGACCGAAGGTTGGCTCAGAAATAATTTTTGCGACGCCAAAGTAATACTGCCACTACGCACCACTTGGCAGAACGCACGAATCTGCTTGAGGCGATTGTTTTTGTAATAGGCCTGCTTGTCTGCTGACATCTTCACTCCCTTTATTGCTTTCTCAATAATGAAAATTGAAATTATTGATTCCCCAAATGATTGTAACTTTAATAACCTTACCGTCACAAATAGAAATAAACATAATAAAAAGTCAGTCTGTTGGAATCACCACTTGTAGAAACGAGTTGCTTCAGGGAGCAGCATGGGAACACTGCACAACATTCTTTTTGCCTTTGCGTTCATGGCAGGACTTGGCGTCCTGCTAGCGCTGTTTCTGGCTGTCGCCAGCAAACGCCTATACGTGTTCGAAGATCCCCGCATCGATGAAGTAGAAGAGATGTTGCCTCACTCCAATTGTGGCGCATGTGGCACCGCTGGCTGCCGCAACTTCGCAGAACAAGTCGTCAGCGGCACCATCGAACCCGCTCGTTGCACCGTCAACCCTCCCGAACAGAATCTATCCATCGCCGAGATGTTAGGCATCTCCATGGGCGATGTCGAAAAACGCATCGCCCGCCTCGCCTGCGCCGGCGGCAGACACGTCGCCAAGATGCGCGCTCACTATGACGGCCTCAATTCCTGTGCGGCGGCTGCCGTCGCGGGTGGCGGCAAGAGCTGCACTTGGGGTTGTCTGGGCATCGGCGATTGCGCTGACGTGTGCGACTTCGATGCCATCACCATGGATAAATTCAGCCTCCCTGTCGTAGATGCCGCTAAATGCACAGCCTGTGGCGACTGCGTGGATGTCTGCCCCAAGGGCTTGTTCTCACTTCAAGTCGAGTCACACAAATTATGGTTGGCCTGTTGCAACGAATCGGAAGGCGACATCGCAGAAGCCGCTTGTGAAGTGGCGTGCACCGCCTGCGAGCGTTGCGTGGTTGACGCCGCACCCGGCCTCATCAGCATCCAGAACAAACTCGCCGTCATCGATTACAGCAAGAACGATTCTGCACAGCGTGCAGCCATCGAGCGTTGTCCCACTGGGGCCATCGTGTGGATGGAAGGAAGCAACATCAGCAAAGGCAAAGCCGCCAAGAAGATCATCCGTATCGAACCGCTACCAGTCATCGCAGAAGCATAGGGAGAGACCATGTTGAACAAATTAAAACAATTCAAATTCCTCGGAACCGCATCAGATGCCGATGCGACCCAAACCCAGTATAAATACCCCGGCGTACGCGATGCCATCGACGGCAACACCGCCGTCATCATGGTGGAACGCGAAGCCTCGCAAGGTGCCGGCGCCTACCCCATCACCCCATCCACACAGATGGGCGAGTATTGGGCGGAAGAAGTCGCCAAAGGGCATCTGAACGCTGCGGGCAAACCGCTCATCTTCGTCGAACCCGAATCAGAACACGCTGCTGCGGGTGTCACTGCCGGTCTCTCCATGACGGGTATCCGCGCAGTCAACTTCACCTCCTCACAAGGCTTGGCTTTCATGCACGAGTCTTTGTACGCCGCCGTCGGTAAACGTCTTCCTTATGTGCTGAACCTCGGTTGCCGCGCCATCACCAAGACATCCCTCAATGTGCACTGCGCACATGACGACTACCACTGCGCCGATGACACCGGCTTCATCCAAGTGTTCGCCAAGAATGGTCAGGGTGCAGCCGACCTCAACATGCTCGCACGCAAGACCGCCGAACTGGCACTGACACCCGCCATGGTGGCGCAAGACGGTTTCCTCACCACACATCTGATCGAGCCGATGTTGGTGCCCGAACGTGAGCTGGTCGCCGAATTCTTAGGCGATGCAGATGACATCATCGACACCCCCACACCTGCACAAAAGCTGTTGTATGGACCGAAGCGCCGTCGCGTACCAATGAACTGGGACGTGGACAATCCGATGCAGACCGGCGTGGTGCAGAACCAAGATGCCTACATGCAAGCCGTTGCCGCACAACGTCCTTACTTCTTCGAACACATTCCCGCCCTGTTCGACCAATGCGCGGCTGAGTTCAAAGCTCTAACGGGTCGCCAATACAACCGTATCGACACCTATCGTTGCGAGGATGCCGACTATGTCATCCTTGGCCAAGGTAGCATGACCGTGCAAGCGGCCGCTGTCGCCGATTGGTTGCGCGAAAACCGCAAGATCAAAGTGGGCGTGGTCAACATCACCATGTACCGCCCCTTCCCTGGCGACCTACTCGGCCATGTGTTGAAAGGCAAGAAAGGTGTAGCTGTGTTGGAGCGTACCGACCAACCGCTGTCGGAAGACTTGCCGCTGATGCGCGAAGTGCGTTCCACCGTGACCAAGTGCATGGAGAACGGCCGCGAAGAATGCTACACAGATTACGCCAAGTACGAACACGCCAAAGACATGCCGACGTTGTACTCCGGCTGCTACGGATTGGGCTCGCGCGACTTGCAACCTGAAGGCTTGATCGCTGCTGTCGAGAACATGTTGCCGGGTGCTACACGCCGCAAGTTCTATTACTTGTCCGTCGATTTCGTGCGCGACGAATCCGCCAATCCGAAACAAGAGATACGCCAACAAGAGTTGCAAGTCGCCTACCCCGGTATCAAGGGCATGGCGTTGCGCGGCACCGAGAATCCCAACCTACTACCCAAGGGTGCCATCGCCGTGCGTATGCACTCCATCGGCGGCTGGGGTGCAGTGACCACCGGCAAGAACTTGGCGATGACCTTGTTCGAACTGCTAGGCTGGGACATCAAGGCGAATCCGAAATACGGCTCCGAAAAGAAAGGTCAGCCCACGACCTACTATCTATCCGCCGCACCGGAACCCATCCGCATCAACTGCGAATACACCCGTGTGGATGTCGTGATGTCGCCCGATCCTCAAGTGTTCGGTCACACCAACGCGCTGGAGGGCTTGAATGACGGTGGCGTATTCATCATCCAGAGCAATCTGGAGAGTGCCGAAGAAGTTTGGCAGACCTTCCCCATGCGCACCCAGCAATACATCGTCGATCACAAGATTCGCGTGTATTACCTCGATGCATTCAAGATCGCGCGCGCTGAATCCAGCAACCCAGACTTGCAACTACGTATGCAGGGTAATGCCTTCCAGGGCGCCTTCTTCAATGCCTCGCCAGTGAAAGACCGTGCTGGATTGAGCGAAGAGACACTGTTCAAAGCCATCGAGAACCAACTCGAATCCAAGTTCGGCAAGAAGGGCAAACGTATCGTTGATGACAACCTGCGCGTGGTGCGTCGCGGTTACGAAGAGTTGTTCGAGATCAAACCGGAACAAATGAAGGTCGGTCAGCGTTCCAAAGGCGAACTCAAAGCCGCCCCCTCTATGCCTGTCATGCTCAAGCAGTTACCCGAGGGTAACGGTCTCCAGTCCGATGTGCATCGCTTCTGGGAACAGACTGGCAGCTTCTATATGAAGGGACAAGGCTCGGACAATCTGGTCGATCCATTCATCGGCATGTCCGTGGTACCTGCTGTCACGGGTGTTTATCGCGACATGACAGGGGTGCGTTTCGAAGTGCCCGAGTGGATCGCCGAGAACTGCACCGCTTGCGGCGAGTGCTATACCCAATGCCCAGACAGCGCCATCCCCGGCTTGGTCTCTACACCGAGTGACGTGCTCAACAGCGTCATCCAGAAGATCGAAACCAGCGGACGCCCCACCCGCTTCCTGCGCAAATTCAGCCGTACCGTCGAGAAGAAGTTGCGTGCTTCTTTGGACAAGGATGGATTGGATGTGCGCGCACTGCTGGCGAATGCCATCACCGAAGCCTTCGCGGAAGACACGACGACAGGTGACGAACGTGCACGCTTGGAAGTCGAATTGGATCTGCTGCGCGATGGCATCGGCAGCTTCAAGTTCGCCACCACCAAACCGTATTGGACACAAAAAGAAAAAAAGGAAAAAGGCAGCGGCGGCTTGTTCTCCATCACCATCAACCCCTACACCTGCAAAGGCTGTGCGATCTGCGTAGACGTCTGTGGTGACAACGCGCTGAAGATGGTGACGCAGACCAACGAGACTATCCAGACCCTACGCGACGATTGGAGCGTATGGCTAGACCTACCCACCACACCACAAGAATTCAGCCGCATCGACGATCTGGACGAGAAGGTCGGCGCGCTGGAAACCATCCTGCTCGACAAACACAACTACCAATCACTGGCCAGTGGTGACGGTGCGTGCTTGGGTTGTGGCGAGAAGGGTGCCATCCACCTGTTCACCGCCACTGTGACGGCATTGATGCAACCACGCGTGAAGAAGTACGTGAGCAAGTTGGACACGCTTATCTCTGGCCTAGAGAACCACATCCGTCTGCGTCTTGGTAGCTCGGTCAATCTGGCTGATACCGATGGCTTGATGCAAGCCATCCAGAACTACAGCGGACGCGACCTGACCTTGGCCAAACTAACCGAGACCCTACTTGCGCGCCACCCTGCAGAACCGATCGACCCGCTATGGTTGAAACGTGTGACGCAGATGTTGGAGAAATTGAAAGACCTGCGCTGGCGTTACCTGGAAGGCCCGACCAAACAAGGCCGCGCCGAGATGGGCATCGTCAACTCCACCGGTTGCACCTCGGTGTGGGCCTCGACCTATCCGTTCAACCCCTATCCATTCCCATGGACATCGCATCTGTTCCAAGACTCGCCTTCCGTTGCGATGGGCGTGTTCGAAGGACACATGGCGAAGATGGTGGAAGGTTTCAAAGCCGTACGCCAAGTCGAGATGGAGCTGGCAGGTGGTTACGTACCGGAAGACAGCGACAAGTTCTTCGCCCACTTCAATTGGGAACAACTGAGCGATGAAGAATTCCATCTGTGTCCACCCGTGGTGGCGATGGGTGGTGACGGTGCGATGTTCGACATCGGCTTCCAGAATCTGTCACGCGCACTGATGTCAGGCAAACCCATCAAGGTGTTCATCGTGGATACGCAGGTGTATTCCAACACCGGCGGCCAAGCATGTACCTCCGGCTTCATCGGCCAAGTGGCAGACATGTCACCCTACGGCGCGAGCCAACACGGCAAGAGCGAGAGCCGCAAAGAGATCAGCCTCATCGGCATGGCGCATCGCACCGCGTTCATCCACCAAAGCTCGCTCTCTAATGTGAACCACATGCTGGAAGGTTTCATCGACGGTCTCAACAGCCGCCGCCCTGCACTGTTCAACGTCTATGCGGTGTGTCCACCCGAGCATGGCGTGGGCGACAACAGCGCCGTGGCACAGAGCAAGATGGCAGTCGAGTCGCGCGCGTTCCCATTGTTCCGTTTCGATCCCGATGCGGGCATCACCTTCTCGGAATGCGTCACCTTGGAAGGCAACCCATCGTTGGATTTCGATTGGCCGGAATACAAACTCGACTACAAGGACGAGGCTGGCGCTCAGCATTCAATGATCTTGCCGATGACCTTTGCCGACTTCGCGTTGACCGAAGGTCGCTTCGCCAAGCAGTTCAAGAAAGCGCCGGCAGATACATGGAACGACGACATGGTGTTGCTGGGTGACTTCCTGCACCTCTCGGAAGACGAACGCGACGGCAAGTTCCCCTTCATCTGGTCGGTGGACAAGAAGAACCAACTGATGCGCGTACTGGTCTCGAAAGAGATGGTGTTGTCATGCGAAGAGCGCATGCAGTTCTGGAAGCAACTGAAAGATGTGAGTGGTGCAGGCCGTACCAGCAGCAACGAAGAGGCCATCGCCAATCGCGTGCGGCAAGAACTCATCCAGATGTTGTCGTCGGGCATGAGTGGGGCGACATCTAGCGCTTCCGCCTCGGTGGCCGCACCTGCCGCCTCCAATGCGGCAGATTACGAAGCCGTATTCATCGACACTCCGGAGTGCACCGCCTGTGACGAGTGCATGAACATCAACCCCAAGATATTTGCATACAATGATCAGAAAAAAGCGGTCATCCTCAACCCGAAAGCGGGTAGTTTCCTTGACATCGTTAAAGCTGCGGAGAAATGCACGGCTGGCATCATTCACCCGGGCACGCCTTGGAACAGCAGCGAAGCGAACCTCGACAAACTGAAGGCACGTGCGGCGAAATTCAATTGAGATGAGCATGCGCCTCCCTTTCTTCAACCACACGCCGACCTTCGATCACGGCATACACCCGGTCTATCACAAAGAGACCGGACACCTGCCGATCCGTCGGTTCCCGTTCGCACCGAAACTGTATGTGTCGCTAGAGCAACACATCGGCAAACCCGCGATCGCCATCGTGCGTGTGGGGCAGGAAGTGTTGCGTGGCGAGCTCATCGCCAAACCGGATGGACTGTTCTCGCTGCCCATCCACGCACCCGCGACGGGCATCATCGAAGCGCTGGAGCCCATGCCCTCGGATAACGGCGAGATGGAGATGTGTATCGTCATCCGCGTATATGAAGCCGACACGCAAGAAGTGCAGGTGCGCTATCCGCACGACCTAGAGAACATGAGCGGACGCGAGCTCGCCTTAGTGATGCAGGAGGTCGGCGTCGCAGGTAAAGGCGGTGCCACCTTCCCTACTCATGCAAAACTCATCCCGCCCAACGGTTGCACCATCGACACCATCATCGTCAACGGTGCGGAGTGCGAGCCATTCCTCACCTGCGACCATCGCATCATGGTGGAACGTGCGCAAGACATCATGGAAGGCATCAAATACGCACGCCGTGTATGTGGCGCACCACGTGCCATCATCGGCGTGGAAGATAACAAGATGGATGCGGTAGCTGCTTTGGAGGCCGCATTACCTGCTGACGGTTCAGTCACAGTCAAAGTCGTGGAAACCAAATATCCACAAGGCGCTGCCGAGACACTCATCACTGCCCTGTTAGGCCGCGAAGTACCCGCCGGAAAACGCAGCTCCTCCATCGGTGTCGTGATGAACAACGTGATGACGTTGGCCTACATGGGCAGACTACTGCCTCTAGGCGAAGGCATGACTGAACGCATCGTCACCATCGCAGGCCCCTCGGTGGAACGCCCCGGCAACTACATCGTGCCGCTGGGTACCCCGCTGCGCTTTCTGCTCGAACATGTGGGCGCACGCAGTACGGCCACAGAAGTTATCTTGGGCGGCCCGATGATGGGAACGACCATCCCCTCGGTGGATGTTCCTATCACCAAAGGCGTATGCGGCGTGTTGGCCTTCGGTAAAAAGGATGCGATCCCACCCCAGATCTATCCTTGTATCCATTGCGGAGAGTGCGTGAACGCCTGTCCGAAAAAGTTGAATCCCACACAAATGGGATTGTTAGCTGCCAAACGTGAGTACGACGTGATGGCAGAGCAGTTTATGCTTGGCGAATGTTTTGAGTGCGGCTGTTGCAGCTATGTGTGTCCCTCACATATCCCTTTGGTGCAACAATTTCGTGTCGCCAAGTACTTTCTTAAGAACCGGGAGAAGGTGACGTGAGTAAACATCGTATCGAGCTACGCGCCGCTCCCCATCAGCACAGCGGGCACAGCGTACCCACCATCATGCGCAACGTGGTGTATTCCATGCTGCCCATCTGCGGCTTTTCTGTATGGCAATACGGCTTATCGGCATTGGCCTTGTTGCTCACTGTCACCGCGACCTGCCTCGCCACTGAACGTCTGCTCAATCGCAACGCGAACACGCTGGGTGATTGGAGTGCGGCCATCACCGGCATCCTGCTGGGGCTGACCCTGCCCCCAGCCTTCCCTTTGTGGATGGCTATCGTGGCTGGCTTCGTCGCTATCGCCATCGGCAAGGCAATGTTCGGCGGTCTTGGTCACAACCCGTTCAACCCTGCGCTGGTCGGTCGCGCCTTTGTGCAAGCGGCGTTCCCCGTGGCCATCACCACTTGGGTGCCTGCGTTCTCGGCCAACCGTTTCAGCGAGTTCGTCCCCACCACCTTCACCGCCCCCTTGATGATGCCGCCCGACATCGTGGGCTGGGTGAAACAACAAGGGGTGGATGCCTTCACCGGCGCGACGCCCTTGGCGCGTTGGAAATTCGAGAACGTGACCGCCTCGGCACATGACCTGCTGACCGGCACGGTGACTGCCTCCGCAGGCGAGACTTCCGCCCTACTCATCCTGTTGTGCGGTGCTTATCTCGCCATCCGTAAGTTCATGGACTGGCGCATCCCTGTCGCGGTACTGGGCTCGGCAGCACTCACTGCTTGGGCGTTCCAGTTGTATAACCCAGCCCACTATCCCGATCCTCTATTCGTACTCCTCTCGGGCGGCTTGATGATCGGCACAATCTACATGGCGACCGACATGGCGACCTCCCCCGTCACCCCCGTTGGCGTGTGGATCTATGGCGGCATCATCGGTGTCATGACCGTCATCATCCGTTACTTCGGCGGCCTCACTGAAGGCGTGATGTACGCAATCCTGTTGGGCAATGCGCTGACGCCGCTCATCGACCAATACACCCAGCCGCGTGTATATGGCACAGGAAAGGAGAAATCATGACCGAGCCTGTCCCTGTGCATACCACCCCCAGCAACAAGATGATCATCACCATGGGTTTGGTCGCCAGCATCTGCGGCGTTCTCATCGTAGCGGCTTACGAAACTACGCAAGACGCCATCGCCAACAACAAACGCATCATGGTCGAACGCGCTGTGTTCAAGGTGTTACCCGGCGCAGCTAAGGTGAGTGAATACGTCGCCACAGCAGGCGGCATCCAAGCACTCACGGGGAACGTGCCTGAAGGCGGCGTGAAGTTCTACGCTGCTTACGATTCAGCGGGTGCGCTGAAAGGCATCGCGGCAGAAGCGGCAGGCAAAGGTTATGCCGACATGGTGCGCGTGTTGTATGGCTACGATACGAAGTGCCAGTGCATCATCGGCATCGGTGTGGTGTCCATGCGCGAGACGCCCGGCATCGGCGACAAGATCATCACCGACAAAGCCTTCCTCAAGAACTTTGACGCATTGGATGTACGCGTGAACGCGGAGATGATCGCGCTGGCGAACGCGGTGAAAGTCGTGAAACACGGCACCAAACAAAACGCGTGGGAGATCGACGCCATCGCTGGTGCGACCGTTACTTCCAAAGCGGTCGGTCGCGGTATCAATGAGAGTGCGCAAAAATTGATGCCGCTGTTAATGCCACATGTTGCGGAGTTAAAACCATGAGCCTGAAAAAAGAACCCGACGAAGGCATCACCTTCGACACCTTCATGGAAGGTGTATGGCGGCAGAACCCCGTATTCGTGATGGTGTTGGGGATGTGCCCCACGCTCGCCGTAACGGTCTCCGCAGTGAACGCGGTGTCGATGGGTGTCGCCACCTTATTCGTATTGGTGAGTTCCTGCCTGCTGGTCTCGCTCATCCGCAACCTAGTGCCGAAGGAAGTGCGTATCGCCACCTACATCGTCATCATTGCCACCTTCGTGACGTTGGTGGACTACATCATCCAAGCGGTGAGTCTGTCGCTGTACGAAGCGCTAGGCGCATTCATCCAACTCATCGTGGTGAACTGCATCATCTTGGGTCGTGCCGAGGCACATGCTTCCAAGAACCCGCCACTCAAAGCTGTTGTGAATGCACTCGGCATGGGTATCGGTTTCACCATCGGCTTGCTGGCCTTGGGTGCGACGCGCGAGATATTAGGCGCGGGCAAATTGTTCGGCTTCTCGTTGTTCGGTGAACACTTCCAACCTTGGGTGGTGATGGTGTTGCCACCTGGTGGCTTCTTCGTATTGGGCGGATGGTTGTTGCTGTTCTCGTTCATGCGCAGTCGTTCGGAGAAAGGAGCTGCACATGAATGAGTCATTGAGCCAGATTTTCATCGCCACCCTACTCACCAACAACTTCGTGTTGGCGATGTTCTTGGGGCTGTGTCCATTCTTGGGCGTGTCCGGTCGCTTGGGAACAGCGTTGCCGATGGGTATCGCCACCACCTTCGTGATGTTGGTAGCCTCGCTGTGTGCCTATGGATTGAACCTGTTGTTGAGCGCATTCCATCTCGACTTCCTGCGCCTCATCTCCTACATCGTGGTCATCGCCTCGTCGGTACAACTGGTAGAGATGGTGATGAAGAAATACAGCCCCGCGCTGTTCCGCGCGCTGGGTATCTATCTGCCGCTCATCACCACCAATTGCGCGGTGTTAGGCGTAGCATTGTTCCAGACAGCGCGCGACTACGACTTCGCACAATCGCTCACCTTCTCCTTGGGAGGCGGCGCGGGTTTCACACTGGCTTTGGTGTTGATGGCATCGCTGCGTGAGCGCCTACAACTGGCGAACGTACCGACCTTGGTGCAGGGCACGGCGCTATCGCTGATCTTGGCCGGATTGCTGTCGTTGACCTTCATGGGCTTCGCAGGATTAGGAGGTGGAGAATGATCTACGTACAAACCATATTGATCGTGATGGCGCTGATGACTGCGTTCATCTTGGTACGCAATGCCGCTAGGCGCTTCGCGGAGCGCCACCCCGAGTTCGGCCCACTAAAAGAAGAAGGCGAAGGTTGTGGCTGTGGTAATCACAAGTGCGGTGAAGCACAGTGCAAGAAATCTGTAAGTTAACGGATGTAAGTTGCCATCTGGCGAGTGAAGGTCTTTGTAGTTACTAATCATCAGGAGATAGTTATGCAGCCCTACGTCATTCCATTCCAATCCCTCGGTATCGCAGACATTCCCGAGGTGGGCGGAAAGAACGCTTCCCTCGGCGAGATGATCTCGAATCTGAGCTCGTCCGGCGTTCACGTTCCCGGCGGCTTTGCCACCACGGCGCAGGCTTACCGCGACTTTCTGGCGCATGGCGGACTGGACAAGCGTATCGAAGAGCGACTCTCCACGCTGAACGTTGATGATGTATCAGCACTGGCCGAAGCAGGCCGCACCATCCGCAGTTGGATCGTGGAAGCGCCGTTGCCAGACCGCTTGAACGCCGAGATCCGCACCCACTACGACAAGCTGGTAGCCGAAGGTGAAGGTAGCTTCGCCGTGCGATCTTCTGCCACCGCAGAAGATTTGCCCGATGCATCTTTCGCCGGTCAGCAAGAGACCTTCCTCAACATCCACGGCATCGACAACATCCTGCACGCCATCCGCGAAGTGTTCGCTTCGTTGTACAACGACCGCGCCATCTCCTATCGCGTACACAAGGACTTCACCCACGCAGACGTAGCCCTGTCCGCTGGTATCCAACGCATGGTGCGTTCCGACATGGGCGCATCCGGCGTGATGTTCACCATGGATACCGAATCCGGTTTCCGCGATGCCGTGTTCATCACTTCATCCTATGGCTTGGGCGAGATGGTGGTGCAAGGTGCGGTGAACCCAGACGAGTTCTACGTGCACAAACAACAACTGGCAGCAGGTTTCCCTGCGGTCGTGCGCCGTGGTCTGGGTTCTAAACAACAACGTATGGTGTTCGACGAACAACGTTCTGCCGGTCGCTCATGCCGCATCGAACCTGTGCCCGTCGCTGACCAGCACCGCTTCTCGCTAAGCGATGAAGACGTGTTGCAACTGGCGCGTTACGCCATGTCTATCGAGAAGCACTACGGCCGTCCGATGGACATCGAGTGGGGCAAGGATGGCTTGGATGGCAAGCTGTACATCCTGCAGGCACGTCCTGAGACCGTGAAGTCCAACGCTGCCGCTGGTGGTTCTGAGAAGTTCCGTCTGCAACAACGCGGTGACGTGTTGGTGGAAGGTCGCGCCATCGGTCAAAAGATCGGCGCGGGTCGCGTGCGCATCGTTCACGACATCTCCGAGATGAGCAAGGTGCAAGCAGGCGACGTGCTGGTCACCGACATGACCGACCCCAACTGGGAGCCGGTGATGAAGAAGGCCGCTGCCATCGTCACCAATCGTGGTGGTCGTACTTGTCACGCCGCCATCATCGCGCGTGAGTTGGGCATCCCCGCTATCGTCGGTTGCGGCCATGCGACCACGGCTTTGCAAGAAGGCGAATCGGTCACTGTGTCTTGCGCTGAAGGCGATACCGGTTTCGTGTATCACGGCAAGCTTCCTTTCGAGATCGTGGTGCATAGCGAAGAAGCGCTGCCGCAGATCCCTGTGAAGCTGATGCTCAACGTAGGCAACCCCACGCTGGCGTTCGAGTTCGCCCAGATGCCGTCGGCAGGTGTTGGCTTGGCGCGTTTGGAATTCATCATCAACAACCTCATCGGCATCCACCCCAAGGCCGTGTTGGAACACAACCGCCTGCCTTCCAAGATCCATGAAGCGGTGATGCAACGTTGCGCGGGTTATGCCGATCCAGTCGAGTTCTATGTCGAGAAGATCACCGAAGGCGTCGCGACTTTGGCGGCTGCGTTCTGGCCGAAGAAGGTCATCGTGCGTATGTCCGACTTCAAGTCGAACGAGTATCGCAAACTCATCGGCGGCGAGATCTACGAACCGATGGAAGAGAATCCGATGATCGGCTTCCGTGGTGCGGGTCGTTACGTTGCTGCCAACTTCAGCGACTGCTTCGAACTCGAATGCCGCGCCATGAAGCGTGTACGCGAGAAGATGGGTTACACCAACGTCGAGTTGATGATCCCCTTCGTGCGTACTGTGGGTGAAGCACGCGAAGTCGTTGCCACGCTGGAGAAGAACGGGCTGAAACGCGGCGTGAACGGCCTGCGCCTCATCATGATGTGCGAGATCCCATCCAACGCATTGCTGGCGGAACAGTTCCTCGAATACTTCGACGGCTTCTCCATCGGCTCCAACGACTTGACGCAACTCACGCTTGGTTTGGATCGCGACTCCAGCTTGGTCGCGGACCGTTTCGACGAGCGCAACGATGCGGTAAAAGTCTTGCTCAAGATGGCCATCGAGACCTGCAACCGCAAAGGCAAGTACGTCGGCATCTGCGGCCAAGGCCCCTCCGACCACTTCGACTTCGCACAATGGTTGATGGAGATCGGCATCCAAACCATGTCGCTCAATCCGGATACCTTGCTGGAGACTTGGCGCAAGTTAGGACAGGTCGAAAAGAAGTAAGCACGCCCTAGTTGCACATCTGATGCCCGCTTCCCATTCACGTGGGGGCGGGCATTTTTATTTCAGCCGGATAGGTGGGCGGGAAAATATAACGATGCCTTGAAAGTCTTGCTCAAGATGAGCCTCAAGATATGCAAGCGCAGGCTTACTCAAGAAAGAAAGCGCGCATTGGTGGTGATCTTCGGCTGGAAAAAACAGCCCAATGCCGTCATGAAATGTCACTTAACTCAATTTCTATTTTCAATACGTCGCTTGTTGCAAAAAATCATCCCAGTTTCTCGCCACCCCCCGCATTCACGGGATAGGTGTCTGCTATCCATTTTGCTACGCTGTTTCTATTAAAACTTTGAAGGCAAAAAACCGTGCAAAGATTCCTGCTAATCGTCCTATATTGCATATCAACTCTGACGTATGCCACTGAAGCAGTTTCCTACAAAGACTTACTTGAGCGCCAATGGTATGGCTACTCCAGTTTTAGTGCGCCCGTTTTTCAAGGCGGTATAGGTCGCACCTATGAGCGTTTGTATGATGTGCAATACAACGAGGCGGATGACACCTTTTGGGCAGAGGCGAGCTCAATGATTACCATTGGGGGACAAGAATATGCCGCCACTGCTCAAGTCGTGGGTGAAGTCAATAAATCGAGTCATAAGGTGAAATTCCACACCTACAAACGTTTGCGATCAAACGCATTGCCTGGAAGTTTGTATTGGATCAACAAAAGCGTGGATCTTCTCATCACCAAAGATACAGATCATCCAGGCTATTACATTCTTGAGGAGATAGCTGCTGATGGGACGGAGACGGTTTATACCGACCGCGATTACTAATCGCTTCCTTTAAGAAATATTTTTAGACCTCTTAATTCAACTATTCACACAGGAGAAATAATGAAAACGATTTCACGTAGCATGCTGTTTTTATTTACGCTGACTGCCATTCCCGTCCTTGCCGAAAACATCCCAGATAAAAACATCGCCGCCCAATTAAAAGCTCTGAAAATGGAATACGACGTTTCAAGTGCAGGTAACTTTAAAGTGCCCCTAAAAATACAAGATCGGGCGCAACTGGTCTTTATTGAATCTGAAAGTGTGGCACCTATTGAGATAGGTTTTCGCAAGGTTTATACCTACGCTTCGGTTTCCACTAAACCCTTATCTGATGCCAAAGCGCGTGAGTTATTTGAAAACAATTCCAATTACACCGTCGGTTATGTGTCCACCGTGCAGTCGGGTGAAGATACGGTCGTTATGTATTCCGTGCAAATTCCGGCCAATGCAGACAAAGTCTTATTGGAAGATGTCATTAGCATCGTCGCGGGCACAGGCGATGAATTGGAAATGACGCTGACGGGTAAAGACCAATTGTAGGCGTGTTCATCCCCACTTTACTTTTCTGCGATGTTTAACGAATGATCTAACTGCCATGAAAAAACCTCTGCTCATCCTAATCATTTCTTGCCTAAGCGTGTCACTGACAGCTTGTAATGGTATCGGTACCCTCCAAGGCAGATTCAAAGGCGAAGCATACAAAGGTCTGATACTCCCCTTATCTATGCCTTTACCCATCACCGAAAACGATTATGTTCGTGTAGATACCACACTCTCTGTCTACAACTCATATCGAAAAAGTCCATCAAGCAATAGCCATCCCGCCGCTACCATCATGTCGCATAACGTAGGTGCCGAATATCACCGGATACTTTTTAAGTACGACTCAATATCCTTTGATGTGTATGGCGGATTAGGCTACAGCGGCTCCGACTACAATGAGGGGCATGTGCGAGAAACAGGCAATAGTTTGGCCTACAAGGCGGGTATCAGTGTGGGCATGATGGGAGCGGGAATGATTGACTTTGGCTACAAAGCTTTCCCTGTAGGTACAGGCAATGTTGAAGCGTTTGGCATTTTCTTAACCATTCCCTGATGAAGCCATAATTGTAAAAACCAGACCGACCTGCTATAGCCATAGCCCCATTTGAATCCAAGGAAAATCCCATGAATGCAAGCAAGTTAATGACTATCTTAATATGCACCGCCGCTTTGGTTGCATGTGGGGGCTCGGGCAAGGATTCAGGGGTAGGGGGCCTGCCACCAAGCGTACTTACAAAATCCGCCAACAGTATTTATGTGGCAAATTCAGGCAGCAATTCCATATCCGTTATAGATGCCGAGACAAATGCACTGTTCAAAACAATACCTGTTGGAAAATTCCCCACGGCGCTTGCCGTGAACAACACCACCAACCGCGCTTATGTTGCCAACACAGGCGATAACACGCTTTCCGTTATCGACACACTCTCCGATACGGTACTCACTACCCTTCCGACAGGAGCCAATCCAGTTGGCGTGGCGGTTAATCCGATTACCGAGAGAGTCTATGTCAGCAACTCTCTCGACAATTCGGTGTCGGTCATCAACAGTCTGACTAACCAGACGATTACCACGCTCGCAGTGGGTAGCGCCCCCTTTGGCATTAGCATCGACTCACACACGAATAAGCTTTATGTGGCTAACAATAACGGAGGCACAGTATCTGTCATTGACGCTTCGACCAACACCGTCAGCGGTACCTTGCCTACCACGGTGACGGCTTCAAATTTCTTGTGGAAACCCTATGACGTAGAAGTTGATCCCGTGTCAGGCAAGCTGTTTGTTACAGAAGGCGGTTCCAGCCATATATCCGTATTTGATACCAGCACTGGGTCACTACAAATCCGCACCATGGTTAGCGCTAACCTCAGAGGCATGGGGATCAATCCGAACGACAACAGCGTGTATGTCGCGCAAGCCAATGCCAGTACGGGGCTGCTCTATAAAATAGGTACACAGGGAAATTGGGCGGGCGTGTCAGGGGGGCGGCCTGGAGCAATTGATGTTGCTGTCAACCCCAAAAATAACTATGCCTATATTGCCAACATAACGGACAACACGATCAATGTCGTCAAGCTAAAAGGGCAGGCGAACTTTGGCGATGTCAGCACTTTTATTGCCACGATTGCGGTGGGTAAAGAGCCTCGCGCACTGGCGGTTGTAAATAATAACCAAGCCTTGCCACAGTACCCCGCCATCCCAGGGTTGGGGATCAATTGGACGGTACATCCCCAGCAAGCTGTGAATACAACAGATATACATCGCTCAATTGCCACAGATCAAACGCAGTATGTGGCAGTAGGGGATGGCGGCATCATTAAAACCAGCTTGGATGGCATCACTTGGACTTATAGAAATAGTGGTACTGCAAATAACTTAAGTCACATTTCCTACCTCAACGGCCAGTTCATCGTATTAGGTGCTGCGGGCACGATTCTTACATCACCGGATGCCGTCACGTGGGCAGCACGCACCTCAGCCACCACAGCGCAATTAAATAGCGTGACGTTTGGCGCTTCAACTTATGTTGCAGTCGGGGCTGGCGGTGTCGTGCTGACCTCAGCCGACCTGCTCACGTGGACTCCCCAAACATCAACGACCATTAACAATTTGAACGGCATCACATTTGGCAACAGCATGTTTATCGCCGTGGGCGATAAAGCGACTGTTCTAACGTCTGCCGATGCAGTTACTTGGACATTCAATAACAGTGCATCATTGGCGGCGACGGGCAACATTTCGACCTCCAATGTGATTTCCGCCAATCTCACAACTATTTATTTTGCTAATGGCAAATTTGTGGCCGCCGGAACTTCTCCGAATGTGGGTTACTCGGGAGGCAACACGATGGACTGTGTGGTCTCTTCTTTAGATGGAGCGGTATGGGGGCTAGCGAAAGGTGGGGCGAGTGCGACGATAGGTTCGATTTCAGCTAATTCAAGCTTACTCAATTTTGCCAATGGACAGCTTTTCTGGCACTCACAGTTGAATCCTACCGTGTATTGGACATCCAGCGATGCAGTCACATGGACACAGCGTCTAGTTCCCGTCATCGGTAATTCATCGCAAGCCATGCCCACGGTGATGACTTATGCGAACGGGCAATTTGTGGGAGTTGGACTTGCAGGTAAAGTCGCGGTTTCAAGCGATGGCATCGCGTGGCGATACACGGGTGTTCGCAGTTTTGGCGGCAACTCAATCGCCTATGGCAATGGCCTCTTCGTGGGGGTCAATTATGAGGGGATGGCGCTTTCCAGCGACGGGATTTCTGGCATCTATTCTTCTCCGCTGGGCAGTTTTTATTCAACCAATCCACTTATTTCAAGCTCCACCCCTTCAAACATTCGCTACCTCAATGGTTTGTTTTTTGCGGTGCATAGCTCGGGGCGCTTGGTTACTTCTCCTGATGGCATCACTTGGACTGAAAGAATTATTCCGGGTTACACGATGAATGGCACTTTGTTTGCGGCCACCTACGCTAAAGGCTTGTATGTGGTGACAGGCTACGACTTCATCGCCACTTCCCCAGATACCATCACATGGACAGTGCATAAACTGAGCGCTCCTAATTGGTTGCTTGACATTCAGTTTTTGAATAATGAATTCGTAGCAGTGGGTGAGCGCGGCTTGATTGTTAGATCGAAGGACGGAATCACGTGGACTGAACAAAGTTTCCATGCAACAGATTCTTTTGATTACACAACGGGTGCAGGAAATAAGCCGCGTAGCCAAGCCTTCTCATATGGTGTCGCCTATGGTAACGGCGTATATGTCATCGCGGGCAACCGCCAAATAATTGGGAGCTATGGCTTCCAACCCTCACTCGCCACATCCACTGATTTAATTAACTGGACTGAACGTGCCGATACTGTCGAAGGGTGGGCTAACGGCTTGCTGATGCCAGGCATGGTCACTTACCACCGCGTCATTTTTGTAGATGGTATGTTTGTTTTGTTTTCGAGTGACTTGGCAGGTTCTGGAAGAGGAGTTGTTTTAACTTCAAGGGATGGCATCAATTGGGCAGACAGAACTCCAGCTTCGACCACCTCAGCAATTCGAGACATTATTTACGCCAATGGCAAGCTGGTTTTAGTAGGGCCTAGCTTATTAATGACTAGTCCGTAGAGATGCAAGTTGCACTGCTTGCGCCTTGCTTACCCTTCTGCGCGGGAATGGCGAGCCTAATGAACAATCTGGGTTGAAAGGAGGTGAATAATGAGAATCGCTATGAAGTGGTTGTTAGTGTGCTGCGTGGGGGTGATGGTGGGGTGTTCTTCAACACCCGGTATAAGGGAAAAAGATGCCATGTTTGTCAAAGCATGGAATGAGAATGATGATAAAACCATCAAAGAAATACTCCGCTCGATCAATGAAAGTGAATATCAAGTGAGGAATTTTTCTGATTCCTATACTGAACTCTTCATCGCAAGCAATCGCTTGGATTTAGTGCAAACGCTGATTGAGGCAGGTGTTCCAGTGAATCGCCGAATTAAAAAAGATACAGATGATAAAACTGCACTGGCATTTGCGGTGGATTACGGAAATGTTGAAATCGTCAAATATCTGCTATCCAAGGGGGCTGATGTCAATACGGTCAACCGAGATTGCCAGGTTCCTTTGAATAATGCCGTTTTGTTTGCCGACTTGGAGCAAGCCAATACATTTGCCAAGATTGGAATTAATAACGAATACGTTCTGTCGGATTTTGTTGGGCATGGAGACTATAAAAAAGTGATTCATACAAAACTTGTATCCAAAAACGCCGACTATGTAGAAATCGTGGCGCAATTGAAATCCCACGGGGCGAAATATAACTACACTCTCTTACGAGATTCTTGGCGGGATGGTAATTGTGATGCTTCGTATGACATCTATTCGAAGTATCAACACCATCTAAATGAAGCTGACACAGCGGGCAATACCGTGCTTTTCTACGTTGATGACAAAAAGGACTCTTGGGGGGCAAGAGAGGTGCTCATAACAATGGGAGCAAACCCCAAAATTCGCAACAAAGATGGATTGTTAGCCACAGAATATCGCGCCCTACTTGATGTGAAGGCCAAGGAGCAAGTTCGCCTTGCTGAACTTGAAAAAATCCGCATCGCCCAACAGAAGGAAGAGGAACGCAAGAGAGCGGAGGCCGCCTATCTGGCCGAATTGAAAGCAAAAGGGTATGCCTCATTTGAGGAGTATGACAAAGCACTACATGCGGAAGCCCGTGCTCGAGAAGAAGCCAAAGGCTCCGGCTTTTGGGAGCGGTATTCGGCAACGCTGGATAAGACGCGGCGGGACATGGAGGCGAAAGATAACGCCCGTCGCAATGCTGATTACCGCAGGAATAACAATTGCTCGGGTGGTGACACGCGCGCTCAATGCCGCTAGTGAGCTATCAAATATCGCATGATGCCGTTTACTGCTACCACTGTCGTACTCAGCACCATCGAGATGAGGGCGCACTGAGGCCCTCTCGGCGATGCTGAGAACTCCTTTTTACGGAGCAATGACATGAAGCAACGAATTCTGGTCTCGGTTTTTGGTTTGATACTGGCGCTAGCGACGATGGGGGCGGCTCGGGCAAACGAACTTCATGATGCGGCTGAAGCAGGCGACAAAACCAGAGCCGAAGCGCTGCTGAATCAGGGAATGGATGTGAACGAGAAGAAAGTCAATAGCGGCTTTACGCCTTTCATTCGTGAACAATAGATGCAAACACAGGCAACCCTACTATGAAACCTCTGCTTTTACGCTGCCTCTTTCTGACTTCCACCTTGCTTATGTCGGGCTCTGTTTTTGCCGACATGTATCAACGCAATGTTCTAAAAATCCAATTAAGTATGGCGGGATACGCTGATGTTGCCATACCGACCGAAGGTGCCGCAAACGTCGTGATGAGTTTTGATGATAAGCGCAGCCAGCAGGTGTACGTCGATGTGAATCCAAAAAAAATAAATGGCGGTGCGTTTCGGGCTATTTACTCGATGGCCTATCGCAGCAAGGAGCCACTGCCTGGCGCCCGACTTCAACAATTGCTGGAAGAAAATGCCACGCTAGCTGTAGGCGCATGGAGCTTGGCTAAACAAGAGCAGTATTCCATCGTGATTTTCATCATTAAATTAGACGCTGATGCGGATTCGGATGAACTCAAAGCGGCCATCAAGATGGCGGCGATCAGGGGCGACATTCTCGAACAAGCGCTTTCCGGAAATGTGGATGAACTTTGAGTCTCGCCACAAAACCTTCAGGCTTTTTTAGGAAAAAATCATGAAACTCATTTTCTGTAGTCGTTTTGCGCTATGCATCGCCCTTGTCGCCCCCCTTGCGGTACTTGCCGCTGACCGCCCCGCAAAGCCTGTGAATATCGAGGAAACGCTGACTTCCTTGGGCTACCACCATAAGGCGGCTTCTCCCAAGACTTTCGCTATCACCGTCAAGATGCCTAGTTCGGAACGAACTCAGCTCATGTTCGTCAGCAGTTCGCTGAATAAAGCAAATACTCGCGAGGTGTATTCGTTTGCAGCCACGCTGCATGATCCTATCTCAGCCGATAGCATCGAGGGGTTGTTGGAGCACACGCTTGAAATGCCCGTCGGGGCTTGGGGATTGCATAAAGAAGCCGATCAATTTCGCCTCGTTTTGCTCGCACAAATTCCCGGCAACGCAACGCCCGCAACCCTTAAGGCGACGATTGATTCAATTGCTCAGGATGCCGACGGGGTCGAATTGGGTTTGACGGGCAAAGATGATGAATAACTTTTCCTGAACACCGGATCTGGGTGATGAAAATCGCGCGCCGGTTCGCAATTGTTGTGTTGATGCTATCGCCTGATTTCGCGATAGCCGCCGATTTATTCGAGCAAGACGGCAGCATATTCCACCGCAATGAGCGCGGCGAAGTTCAGCAAATGAGTGCCGGGCAAAACAACACTGGCGCGGTCATCTCGCCTGACCGGAAATGGGGCGCATATATTCATGCGGATGAAACAACACCGGATGATTCACTCTCCGAGATATGGCTGGTGGATATGGCTTCGCGCACAAGCCGCATGGCCGTCCGCAGCCAGCGCGACGACGATCCTGAAAACAATCTGACCCATCTGCATAACCCCAAGTTTTCGCCTGACGGAAAATCGCTCTACTTTACGACTGCCGCATGGACTACTTCCGGCGCGGTGCATCAACTCGATATCGCCACGTTACAACAGCACTATGTGACCGACGGCAACAGTCTGGACATTGTCACGCACGGAAAGTACGCAGGCTATCTTGTCGTCACCAAGCATACCTATCTACGCGGCGGCGGCACAGTCGAGAATTATTGCTTGCTCAAGCCCAATGGCCATCGAGTGAAATGTGCCGGAGATTCTGAAAAAGATAAGCAACACTTACTTACTCGCTATTAGTTTTCCAGCCACACATCAACACACTCACAGGAGATGATCATGCGTCGCTTATGTGTATTTATTACAGCCTCATTGTTCAGCCTTACCAGCTCTGCGGCAGACGTTGCCGCAGAGACACAAGTGCCATCCTTTCAAAGTTTGTGCGAGAAGATCAGTCAGGATCTTGATTCGAATTCATCACCAGACTCCAACGTCTGCAAGGCGGCATCAAGCGTTCAAGGTGGCTCTGCGAATTCGATCATCGTCGTGTCGAAGATTCTTCGGAGGAAAGAGGAATACCGTAAAGGCTGGGTGGGTGCGGCGATCATTCTTGCAACGAATGCAACCCTTAAACTCCCTGCCGAATCTTCGGCCAACTTGAAGACACTTTTGATCGATCAAAATTTCGCCAGCCGAAAAAGCACCGGTGAATTTACTTTTTGCGAGCTTCCCATTGATGAAGCGAAGGGGCTCTATCAACGCTTTGCGGATGAAAAATTGTCACCCGTTGCCTTGTATGAAACTAGTCGATGCAACGTGGCGATGAAAGAAGATTACCGCTTGCATGATGCTGCTGCGAAGAATGACATTCCAGCAATGAAGCGTTTACTTTCTGAAGGAGCCAAAGTCAATGTAACGTCCGATCATATTGATGACGGCCTATTCATTCAAGGTATGACACCCCTTCACTTCGCCACACTTAACGGGCATGCAGAGGCAATTAAATTGCTCGTCGAACACGGTGCAAATGTGAATGCAGGTGGGCCTAATGATGCACCTTCTATCCAATCGGTCGATTTTAAAAAACACAAAGAGGTTGTGGAGTTATTGCTAAGTCTTGGTGCAGATATCAATGCTGTTGATGCCGATGGAAATACGGCTTTGCACAGTGCGTGCTTTTTTGGATACAAATTGGAAGAAGTTAAATTCTTGCTATCCAAAGGTGCCAACGCGAATCTAAAGAACAGCGAAGGTAAGACCCCCGCCATGTTGACCGATGACAAGAAGATCAAGGCACTACTCAAAAAATCCAGCGGGAAGGTCTGAGTGATGGGAGTAATGAGCCCGATTAGATTCCGACGTTCTAAGTAGTGGCGTATTTATGCGGATAAAGCCGAAGGGAAATGAAGTGGAATTTCTGAGCCATGTTATGTATTTATCTCGTACATGTACTGCCTTGGGGCTAGTCATCTGCCTTTTCGCGAGCAGTACGTTTGCAGAGCCTTGGGGCGGTGGCGTTACGCCTATTTACGCACCAAATTTCGAGGCCGGTAGCGTTCAAGCGGTAAAGCTAGCCGAGTGCAAAATGACTCCGGGCATGGTGTATTGGGCGGGCGGGCGGGCAGGGGCGAGTTGTGGGGGTTATGACATTTCTTTCGCCAGCATTTCCAAGTTGAATAAGCGTGCTGAAGAAGGCAGCGAAGTGGGTACGTATGTGGAAGTGAAACTTCAGGAAACGGGAAATGCTGTGGCAAAAACCATGTTGAAGATGGCAGACTTCCTAGGAGGGGAGTTTGTCGATGCTGCTTATTACGCAGATTTGAATGGTGACGGTAAGCTGGATTTCATAATTGAAACTAGCTCACATGGTAACGGGCTGGCGGGGGAAATTGGAGGCAGGCTCTTTCTGCTTTCAAGTGTGCAAGGTTATCGTTACTTAGGCTTGGGGAACATAATGAGTGATTCGCGCTTAGTGCACTTTGGCAATGAATCTGCTGCCACTCTGCTATTGCAACGACTCGCGGAGCCCCCTGGGTCAGATGGTTCGATCACCATTCCAAGTCGAGACGGGAAAGGGCATAGCTACTTCATTTTCGACCTCATTCAATTTGATTCTGCGTCCCCCAAGGGCGCGAAGTTGAGCAACTCTCAGGATGCACGCTTCCCCTTCTGGGGGCTGTACACGAACGAGCCGCAGAAAACGGAGACGAACCTGCTTACACCCGCCCGCAAAAAAGCCTTGTGGCGCGATCCGCTGAGACGCGCTACGGCTGGCACATTGGTTTCACGCTGAAGCTGCCGAGACGTTGATGGGGGGCTTCGCGGGCATGACAAAGCTTAGCTTTGACACGTCACGTGAATAGAAATGTTACGCATCCGCCCGCTCGATAGCTTTGATTGCGCTCTCAAGCGCCGCGACCAGTTCTTTTGCGAGAGCCACGGATAGCTCAACCTCAGTATTTCCGACAATTTGGTCATCAGTGAGAAGTGCGAGTTCAGAGGCAAGTGGCGATATATCAACTTCGGGCGTGACATTCCAAACCTCAAGATTCACGAAGCCACCGTGAATCCCTGAAGTCACTTCAATCCAACCTTGGCGGTATGGGACACCGGTGCATTTGAAGCGTTGTGGGTTCATTTCGGGACACCCGTTTCGACTGTCGGCCCTGCCGCCACTTGCGACTGCACAACGGGCGGTTGCTCCGGCTTGTTTTTCAGAGCCACGCCGTGTTTCAGCTGGGTGAACTGGGAATCATCTTCTTCGCCGGTCAGCATGGCTCGTACATGCGGCATATCTCCCATGTAGAGTGCCGCCAGGAACTCAGAGGTCATCTGAGTGAAGCCAAAGTACGGCGTAAACAGGATCGCCACCATTAACACAAACACTGCAAACACCCGCTTCAACATGAACACTTCCTCCCATGGTCCATCAAAAATCGCAGCAACCCGAATGCTGCGCTGCGCTCAACCCGTAAAACTCAGCTTGCCCCAATCCAGTTGCACCTGCTGCACCGGCCAGCCGACAGCGAGCTGCGCCAGCAACTGGTCGAAACTCAGCGGACAATCCGGCGACAAGGCGATCCAGTACAACTCGTGCCCGCCCCCCGTGCGCAGCTCCAGCACATCGCCGAAACGCAGCACCACCTCGGGCAAGCTGTCATCCAATATCGGCCAACGCAACTGGTCGGCCAAAGGCAAAGGTTCTCTAGGTTTCCATAATGTTGCCAGAGCGCGCTTGGCCAACAACGGCTCGCTCAACAGAACGGGCGCGCCGATAGTTGCAAGCACTTCGAGCAGTCGCTGCTGCAATATCTCTGCCTGCGCATCCCAGTGCGGCTCCGACCACTGCTCATCCTCGTATTTAAAATGCTTGAAACCGGCTTCGGCAAAACACACATCCTCATTTACCGGCGCGGGCCAAAGCGCGTAACGCTTCCAGCCGGCGGGGAATTCCCCGCTGCCGTGTACCTCACCCCAATTGATTAAAAACGAATGCTCCATCCACCATCCCCTCAAGACAAAGTCTAATTGACCGGTTTATCCTTCTCATCTTTCATCTGCGGTATTTTCGCAGCGCAATAGGCACAGGCACGCTCCCATTCACTCCTCGGCGAGAACTGCGACGCGGGCATGAGAATCAGCCCCGTTTCAGAAAACACCAGCAGCATATCGCCGGAAACTTTCCAAGCCGTCATCTTTGACCATGCAATAAATCGCCAGGCGCTTTCATTACGAAGATCAATACCCGCCTCGCTGATCGTGCCCGCAAAATGTTCCCGGTTCGCCGAATTTTTGTCCCAGTTCACCCCCATATCTTTAGCGCTCCAGCCTATCCATAGCCAGAAAATCCCCGGTAGTAACATCAGCAACCCCGGCATGGAAACATCGGAATCCTGGAATAATGACATCACACCACCGATCAAAAATATCAAAGCAGAAAACCACAAGAATTCCCATTTCGTTTTCCAACGCCGCAGCAGCAACAAGATCACCCCAAACAACAACATTGCCGTTCCCGGCCCATCGAAATAAGAATCCCGTACCAGCAACCAGATGCCCGCGATTAAACTCACGCCGCCTGACATCAGCAGGATTTTCCATATGGGTGTGTTAGAAGGCATCGCCATTTGCATGGCCTGAATATACTCATCCCTGCTCGGGCTGCCCGCGAAGTGGATCGGCTCTCCATGGGTCAACAACCATTCGTCTTCCAGCATCAACTGATCGGCAAACCAATACGGCACCGACCCGCCGCTCGCTTCCACCACGTACACGTAGCGGTAGCGATACCGGTGCCATTCCACTTTCAATATCGCACGCGCCTTGTTTGGCTTGCCGCACAAACGCACCCGCGTACCGACCGATAAACGCGGGTCGGCAACGTCGTCGCGTCCCGGCTCGCAGGAAAGATGGCGGTTGGTGTCCGGGTAGCGTTTCCACCACAGTGTGGAGCGGCGTTTATGCGACGGCATCGAGTATTTCCCAGCAATGGAGATCAACCAGGCTGGCTTCAGCCGCCCTGGGACAGCTCAACGCATAGGCAGCAGCATCGGGCGCGCGCCAGATCAAGTCGTCGCGCTCCAGCACATCATCGTATCGCGCCAGCGTTGCGCCCGGCGTTTGCTTCGCTATGTCGATGAAGCTGTCGAGCACCGAGGACGACTCGAAAAACAAGTTGCAGATGTCCCATACGAACGAAGTCGCATGAAATTTCACAAAATATTCCCCAAAGTCTAGACCGCTCCAGCTACACCTAACGGCGACCCGGCCTGTTGCAGCGTCACCGACTAGTTCGCTGTCACTCTCAAAAACACGCAAGAGCTCATCGGGCGGGAAGAGAAAGGTCAGACACAGATCACTACCCTCGCGCGCATCGCAGACGTTGCGATCCACATCCCGCATGAGTTGCTCCGACCCGGTTTCCAGCGCGCGCAGCAACCTGTCTTTGTCTTCCGCTGCCAGATGCGCAATCACCGCCCGCACCAACTGCGCGGCACTGCCACGCGGGGCGACAATTTCAAATGAAGTTATTCGGCTCATAAATCACTTTCCGATCAGCTATTTTTATTCCACATCACTCAATGATGATCGCTTGCAATAAGCGCCCCTCTTTATCTTCGCCCGGATAGTCGCCGTGCCGCCAGCATCCCGACGATCCGTCAATCCCACCAGTTAAACTGCGCTTGTCCCATGGTCTGCGGCATCCAGTATTTCAACGCGGAAACACCGAAGCCCGCCAACATGGATATTTCTACAGTCAATTCAAACTCCGCATCCATGTCCGCTTTAGTCCCCACATCTATTCCATAAAACGATTTCAGCGTGGCTGCAATTTCAGCGCAATCTACAAATTCGGCGCGCGCATATTCCACTGAACTGCAAACCGCCCAGCGCTCATCGGTTGAACACAGCAGGTAGCGTTTGGCCTCCTGATAATTGATGAGGCAAGTGTATTCGGCGCACCAGAAGTTGTGGCACAACGCTGGGTTCGTCTATTTCCCCCAAACGAAAATGGTTGGCGGAAGCCACTGCCTTAGCGATGCGGGTAAATGTGGCGGTATCCATACATCTTTCCTTTCGTCCGTGCTTATTGGGGCTTGGCTCTTAGCAGCGCCCATCGACTGCGATTGCCAGAGTTCAACTTCCCTTTCATCCATATAGAGCAGATCCGGCAACCATTGAAACTCCGCTTCCAGTGACTGTAGAAAAGAACTATCCATCGCAACTTCTACTGCTTGCGCTTAACGAACTGCATGGCCTGCTTCCATGTTTTGCCTGCCATCTTTACTTCCTTACCCGCAGGGGTCAGCAACCAGTAATAATTGGTCGCGCCACCCTCTTCAAGGTAGTGCCGCTGCTCAACGATGAGATGCTCGGCATAGTGCCCCGTGGGAATGACAAATACACTGTTCCCATCGACCAGATACCTTTGTTTTCCTGTTGATAGATCGAGCACGTGCAGGGCATCAGAAGTCATCCACGCCGCACTCAGAAAATACAAATGATCGCCTGCCACAGAGAAAGCCAGGGAGTTGAACTGAGCAAGATTGGCTTCGGCATTCTCATCGTCGACATACGTCTTAACTAATCGTCGTGCGTTACTACCCGTGACATCGACCAACCAAATCTCGTTCCCGCGAAACAGCTCATGGTCTCTTTCTGCTCGGGGTTTGATATGCAGATAGGCCACTCGCTGCCCATCTGGTGATAATACGGCTCCGCCATTATTTTTACTGTTCGTGAGCTGGTACGACTGCCCATCGTCCCTGACATAGTAAACATCATCGCCCTGAACTCGCACTGCTGCCGCAACAGCGGTGCCGGTCAGCGAGGAGAACAAACACAAACCCAGGACTAAGCTTTTCATTTCACGACTCCTTCCAATCGAAATGCACACGGTGCCACTCGCGCGAAATAGCATGTCCACTTGCGTCACTATTATTCGCACTAAGTTAAATACGATGCCTTCCCCCACTCTTTCACGCCGTGCGTTTTCGCGTACTCCTCTTCGATTTATGACGCTGTCAACTGTTGTACGACATGAAAGTAATCGAGCAAGGCGGGCGAAATCGGCAACAAAGGAAGCTGGATTACCATCGCCGAACTTGACGTAGACGTTCTCAAATTGGGGCTTCGCCCCGAATTGCATGATGATATTTTCGGTAGAAAGCATGGGGTTGCCTTGTTTTCGAAGGCGCACATTCTACATTTCCGCCTTTCATAGATACCCCCCCTAATCAGGGGGCGGCGTTTTTTCGTTTGATACGTTATCCTCTTGCCATGCACACCGCTCTTCCACCCCACACATCCTCTTTCCCAAACTGGGCGGCACTATTGTTGGTGGGTTTACTCGCACTGTTTACGTCTTCCTCCGCACAAGCCGATGAAACGATTCAACTCAACGACGCTGCCTTACAAATCACTGACTCCACCATCCCGCCCATTGCGGGAGAATGGCGCCACGTCACCCTTCCTGATGAATGGCCAATGGCGCGTTATCAAACGAGCGACAACGGTTGGTACCGCTTCGACATTCCGTTAAGCCAAGCCCCCACTGAAAACTGGGGCGTGTTTGTGCCGCGCCTGAATATGAATGGTGCCGTGTACATCAACGATATTTACGTGGGTGATAGCGGGCAATTCAGTGAGCCGATGGCACGTAATTGGAATCGTCCTTTGTACTTCACCATCCCATTCAGCCATTTGAAATCCGGCAGCAACACACTTTACATTCGCCTCAAGTCATACCCCGGTTACGGTCTGCTTAACCCCATCACAGTTGGCCCTGATGCCTCGTTGCGTCCTCACTACGAAACACATGCATTGATACAAAATGACCTGAACAGTGCGCTTGTTGTCAGTACGCTGTTCGCTGGATTATTTATCTTAGGGATCTGGCAACGTCGCCGTACTGACAGCATGTATCTTTGGTACGCCTTGATGGCATTATTTTGGACTTTGTACACATCGAACAATGTGATTCGCAACATACCCATCTCAGTCAAAACTTGGGATTGGCTGATTTACAGTTGCATCGCATGGTGGACGGTCACGCTGGCCATCTTTGCGCATCGTACCGCGCACATTTCGCGCCCTAAGTTAGAGCTTGGATTTCTCATCTGGGCCGTACTTTCTACCCTTGCTTATGCACTAACCGACTTGAAATTCATCAGCCAAACCACCGTCATTTGGCAAGTAGGCAGCTTGGTGATCGGTTTCATCGTGGTGTGGGAGTTGTTAACAGAGTCGAGAGGTAGACGCTACGTAAAGTGGCTTGGCATCAGCATGGCGCTGGTTTTGTTAACCGGTATCCACGATTGGTTGATCCAATCTGGCTTCATCCCCCATTGGTTGCCTTACACCAATCACATCCTTCCCTATTCAGCGCCTCTACTTATTTTTTACATCGGCTGGAATCTGATTGGACGTTTCATCAAAGCCCTGAACGAAACGGAAAGTCTTAACGTGACCTTGGAAGCGCGTGTTTCTGCGGCACAGGATGAACTACAAAAAAACTTTGCCGAGCGCCACGAATTGGAAGTCAATCAAGCAGCATTGATGGAACGTGAACGCATCTACCGCGATTTGCATGATGATGTAGGTGCGAAACTGCTTGGTTTGGCCATTTCAGCGGAGCGCTCAAATCATGGCAAAGAGGCCGACCTTGCGCGCTCTGCTTTACAAGATCTACGTGACGTTGTGTCTCGCTCTGCTCATGCCACCACCCCACTGAACGATTTGCTGGCTGATTTACGCGTTGAGACAGAACAACGCATCAAAGCCACTTCACTCCGATTAACTTGGCCGTTGCCTGAGCACGAAAGCGAACTCATCATCAGCGCCGAAGCCGCCTTAAACATCAGCCGTATCCTGCGTGAATCGATCACCAACATCTTGCGCCATGCAGATGCGCAGCACATTAACGTGAGCACCATGATTTACCATGACACGCTTATATTGGAAGTGGTTGATGATGGAAAAGGCTTCGAGCACGACACGGTTAAACAACATCGCGGCATGACAGGAATGCAAGCGCGAGCTGCAGTACTCAGCGCGTCACTTGCTTGGACACTAGTTACACCTCATGGCTGCCGTATGACATTGCGCATCCCCACACAAAGCCTACCCCCCCGAAACGCGGGAGTGTAATCAGTTCGGAATTCGCTATTATCTAGGCCATGAAAACCGCACTCATTCTAGAAGACGTTATTGATTCACAAGTCTGGTTAAGCCAAGCACTAACCGCCGTGTTTCCCGCCATCACATTGAGCTGTGTGGGCAGTTTGAGAGAAGCTCGTACTTGGCTCGCCGCCCATACCGCCCCGGAATTAGCCTTGATCGATCTTGGCTTACCCGATGGCAGTGGCGTCGAACTGATCGGCGAACTTAATCGCAACTCTCCACAAACCTTACTCATCGTCGCCAGCATCTTTGACGACGACAAACACCTGTTCCCTGCCCTACGGGCTGGCGCACAAGGTTATCTGCTCAAAGATCAGCCACAAGCACAAATCATTGAACTGCTAAAAGGCATTGCCGAAGGTCGCCCCCCGCTATCCCCTCCCGTCGCACGCAAAATGCTGGGCTACTTTCAGCCACAAACAAAACCCGAGAACATATCGCTTACTGATCGGGAAAGCGAAGTTCTACGTTGTATCGCAAAAGGGCTCACCCTTCCTGAAACTGCTCGCCTGCTCGGAATCAGCACATACACCGTGTCCGACTATGTAAAAGCGATCTACCGAAAACTAAATGTATCTTCTCGCGCAGAAGCAGCGATTACGGCACAACAGATGGGAATTATTTAATCAACTTTATCAAAGAGAAAATATGGCCAGCGAAATAGCAATCCTCCCTCCAAAAGAGATCGCATTACTTTCTCAAGAAAACCGATCTGACAATGACCTGATCGTGTATTTGCATGGCTTCAATCCTGTTGGTGAAGGCTATCGTATGCCAAAGTTAATTGATTATTTAATTCGCCAAGTACCCAATGCAAATTACTGCTCCTCCATTGCCCCAATGTATGAAACATATAGCCACACCTTTGTTGAAATAGCAGACCTACTCATGCGCCAGTATGGACAAAAAATTTCCTCCTTTCGTAGGCGTTATGCTGTTTGTCACAGCATGGGGGGGGTTATCGCTCGCCAAATGAATCTACTCGGAGCAAATTTCGAAGCAGTTGTGACACTCAACACGCCACACGATGGAACAGCTAATTGGGTGAATGGTTTGTCCTCAATTTTTAAGACTCGCGGGGGATTGTCGATCGCATCAGATAGTCCCGACTTGAACGATCTAAACAATAGCGATCAGGCCTTTCATGCTCGTTATCATTTTGTTGGAGTCTCTTATCACGGGAAGGCTCCTCTCTCTCCTCTGTTTCCTTGTGCTAACGATAATGACACCGTAGTCGAGCGCCCCAGCCAGCTAGCCGAAAACCTAGGTAGTCATATCCATCGTTACCCAATTAATTTAGATTTTGGAGATAAATTTGCCCCCGAGTTTATCGGGAGCGAATGTCCGCATAACTCGTTATTCAGCTTTCCTTGCGGTGATAATCCTAATGCAGAAGGAGACACCACTCCTTTGTCATACGCCTTAAGAAAGGCAATCCAAATTTAAAAGTGGAAATTCACAAAATGCTCAATAGAAACTCCACCCTAGCGTGGTTGTTATTTTCCTTATCCTTCACAGCTCAGGCCGATTCCCTGCCACCCTCTTCCGGTCATGGCATCGATGCAATGGCGCCTTTAGGGCATTGGGCAGCAAGGGTTGAATTGCGTACAAATGGCTACAACAAGTGGTTCGACAGCAACGGCAAGGAACAAAAGTTCAATGCAGAGTTCGATGGACTCAATTTCAATGGGAACGTGTTTCCCGCCTTAGCGGCATTAGGACCGAATGCAAGTTTGGGTACTAGCTCTCTTAACAGCAAGGCCAGTTTAGACGCCTTGCAGGTGGTTTTAGGTTATGGACTACAAGAAGATTTAACGCTGGGATTTTTCATTCCATACGTCATCTCGCGCAGTCAAATCGACTTCTCCGTGGTGGGCGGCAACACTGGTTTCAACCCTGCCTTTAATCCCAACGCGCCGATAGGTGCGAGCAATTTTCCCTTTGCACCTGTAGGCGGGGGAGCCACTGCACCTGTTGGCACGGCAGGGTTAAAACAACTAATTACCAACCCCATTTTTGGCTACGGCTATGCACCCATTGAAAACAGCCAAACGTCAGGCATTTCCGATCCCACTGCGGGCGTGTTGTGGCGCTATTTCAAGGATGAGCGCTCTAGTGCAATTCTTGGTGTAGGGATGCGCTTTGGAATTGCCAAAGGAGACAATCCTGACAGCTTGGTTGATATTCCTGTCGGTGACGGCAGTAACGACTTCCGTTTGCGAATGGAATATTTCCGCGACCTCGGTAACGAATTCGATTTACATCTACTCGCAGAAAATTTTACCCAGCTCGCTGATCACGCAACGATGCGTGTACCGCAACCTGGGCAGTTACTCGCCACTGCAGCTAGTAAAGAAAGATTGGGCCGCAATCTGGGGGATTTTCAGGAATACGATATTGAGGTGGGACATCGTTGGGGCGACTGGCGCGCTTCCACCACAGGCCATTTCTATATCAAAGGCAAAGATAAATACACCTCTGCACTAGGTACCGATACCAGCGCACTAGAAACCAACACCAAGATTCGCGCAAACCAATGGCGTGCAGGCTTATCGTGGAGTGGTGTCGATGCTTGGCAGCGCGGCAAATTTGCTGTGCCGTTGATTATCAAACTTGAAATGCAAGATACCTACGGCGGTTATAACTTTCCCAAGGTACGTGACTATTATTTACAAGTGACCAGTTTCTTCTAGAGCCGTCCCGCTGTAAAGAAGTCAGAGCAACCCCATTCCCTTTGCACGAATCGCCGCCTCGGCACGCGAACTAATATTGAGTTTTTTATAGATGCTCTTCACATGATCGCCAACTGTGTGACGAGAAATTTTCATCAGCAACGCAATATCACTAACGCTTAAGCCTCTGGCGAGTTGCATCAACACCTCTCGTTCACGTACCGATAGCGTTGCATCTTCGGCTCTATCTAATGGCAATGATTGCTCCGACTCTGTGCGAAAGTGGTCTAACAGTCGTCGCGCAATAGCGGGGGATAAGGGCGGATGCCCCTCACTGATGCCACGCAATTGATTCACCAATTGATCCGTAGGCTGATCTTTCAGTAAGTAGCCCTGCGCACCAGCTCGAAGCGCTGGGAACAAGTGTTCGTCGTCGTCAAAAATAGTGGCAACAACAATCATGCACTTTGGGTTATGACTGGCCAACACCTCAATGACACTCGTTCCATCCCCATCGGGTAAAGAAAGGTCTATCAACGCCAAATCAAATTGATATTGGCTTACCAACGCAAGCGCACCACTCACACTCGATTCACAGCCTATTCGAATATTGGAAAAGGCGGTCTGCATCACACCGATCAAGACCACTTGCGACTCTGGCAAGTCTTCCAACAACAAAGCCGTTTTCATTGTAGCGACACCGTTAATATCAATCGTACTTGGTCTGCTTGTGATGCAATTTGCATTTGACCTCCCGCCTCTTCTAATCGTCCCCGCATATTGCGTAAGCCATACCCTTTTTCCCAAAGCAGCGGATTGCCAATCTCACCATTATTTTCTATCGAGATTTTTAGACGCGGCATATCAATCTCAAAGTTCACAGCAACCTCCGAAGGGGCTGCGTGCTTCAAAGCATTGGTTAACGCTTCACGAAGAATTGATTCCAGCATCGCTTTATACCGAGACGAAATCTCAAGTTCGACGGGGATTACTTCTTGCTGCCAATGTAATTGGCAATCCGCCGCCTCACAACGTGAACTGGCTTCTGCACGCCAATCTGCAAGCGCATCTATCAGCGGCACAGGGCGCACATTCATAGCAGCAATGGATGTGCGCAAGTCTTTCATTGCTTCATAGGCAACATCTTCACTCGGCGTTCCCCGCAGTTGATGAATCAACTTCAACAATCGTGCGCCGATGTTATCGTGCAGGTCCCGCCCGATACGCATTCTTTCCTGTGCTACACCCTGTTCGTAGCTAGTGCGCCCTTGCATAATCTGTTGTAGCAACTGGCTCAACGAGGTTGCAAACACAGCATCTCGAGTGGAGAACAGGCGCGCCCCTCGTCCTGCATAGCGCAGGTTATAAACGGGCAGATTACCGCATCCTGGGACGATCATGCCTAGCCCGTCATCACTAATGCCCGCTCCGTCTGACTCGTCGCCAGGTTTCATCTCCAGAGGGTCAAATACGCGCTTCAGCAATGCGCTCCAGCGCGCCTGTTGTTCCTGTGCGGGGGTGGTGAAGGCGATGGCAGAAAGCTCCGGCAACAGGCTCTCGAAATTTGGCGATTGCTTGTTCACGATGCGTTGCCACAGCCATTGCCGGAACGGGAAATACAAACCGCCGCAGAGCAGCAGGGTGACGCTGAGCGAAGCGGTCTGCCCGATACCGAAAGTCATCAGTACCACATCCATCGTGATCACCGCCGTTGCCCCGGCCATCCACAAAAAGATGCGGTACGCCCATTCGTCCAGATCGAACAGGCGGTATTTGCGCAACCCCAATGCGATGCCGATGTAGATGATAAGGAAAAAGCCGAAGGCATAACCGGTGGACATCAGTGGCAGTGCGCCAAACAGAGGGGGCATAATGATCGTGACCGTCAGCAGCGTCAGGCCGATTATGGTGGTCAAAAAAAACCAGCGCAACGAAGCGCGCTCCAGCGGTTGCTGCCGGGTCAGTCGCCATTGCATCACGGCAGCAATGACGGTTATCAGCATCGCAACGGCCATGAATACGATGTTGTTCTTAGCGCTTCCGATCTGGGCAATCTCGGCGCTGAAGGTCGCCGTGGCAATCAGTGCCATCCATAGGATATAACGCGGCCTGATCAGTCTCTTCGGATAAAACAAAAACATGGCGGCGATGGCCACACCGTACATCGGGGCACCGAAATGGTTGGTCAACATCATCAAGCGGAACAACTCCCCGCTGATCGCCAGTTCGCGCGAGTAGATGATGGCCGTAGGAGCGGCGCTCACCATCAGCATCAGCCCGCTCAACGCGAACATCGCCACCCCCCAGTCTCGCGGTTTGAGCACATAGATCCAGACACTGATGAGCAAACACAAGCTGCCCACGAACCAGACGAACCAGAATATCGGCGGCAGGTCATGTAGCTGGCGTGGCCGTGGCTGGATCACAGTTTCATGCGCGACATGCTGTACGTCCAGCCAAGTGAACGTGACGGTCTGCTTATGCATCTCGGCATTCAATTTATCCAGCTTGGCATAAAACGCAACAAACTCTTTAAAGTTGAGCGTCATATCGGGGTCGTTGTTCAAGTCTCCCGGCACGATCTCGACTTCGTTCAGACGCACCGCGCGCGCGCCGGGCTGAACATCTGCGGCCTGCGGCGCAGTGATCCTTTCGACCACGACCTGATCCTCGCGCACGCCAAAAGCCATGCCGAGCGAGGGCTCGTTGACGGCGAACAATGCGGAGCCCGCGCACATGGCGAGGCATAGCAGCCACAGCGCGCTTAGCAGATAGGTCGGTCTCGACAGCAACAGTCGCATTAGAGGAAGGAAATGAAATCGGGAATGCGACTCTAACAAATGCTCCACCGAAAGCCACCCCCCGCATTCGCGGGATTGTGCGCTGATTGGGCAACTCTTACCTTACGTCCTGCAATATTCCTACTTTAATTTGCATCCACTCAGGGAGATAACCATGGTGTTTCAATTTGGCAAACTAGCCTCAATCCTATTTGCAGGAATCATCTTCACAGGTTGTGCAAGTAAAGCATTACCTCCTCCTATGCCAGAGGCGTTCAATTTTGACCCCGCTGCCAAGGCCCCCAGTGCGGATATCAAGTCTGGTTTAAAGGTTGATTATTACGGAGATGGTTTGAAGGACACGAAAAAATTCGTGATAGGCGCATTTCAAGTTCGTTTCAGAGAAACTCTAGGTGCTCATCTAGAGCTCCAAGATAAAAATTGCACAGGGAATTTTGTTGATCTTTTCTCATTAAGAGGGGATGACGCCCTGTTTCAATCCGTGACTGAAGAATTGTATAAGGGCTTTGTTGCCGACTTAAAAAAACGTGGGTTCCAAGTCGTTAATTTTTCCGACATACAAAAACAATCGGAATTCAGCATCGCGCTGAAAGGCAAATTGAATAGCGGCAAATATGTTGAGTTGACTGCGCCTGATATCAGTAACTCCTATGGCAAGGATGCGGTAATGGGTCGCCTCCCCAATTCATTCTTGACCATTGGAAAATTAAATTCTGCGGGCTATTCGATTTACGCACCTAATGCGATTCCGATGTTTGAATATAGCCTGCCACTTGGCGCTGCCGATGATTTCGATGTGGTGGTATTACCTGGCACGATTCCTACACATCGAATGGATGCCGCCGCAAAATCAGGTGCGGGCGTTATTACCGTAGGCTTCGAAGTCGAACTAATGAAGTTTAACTACGACGCTTGCACCATCAAGACCGAGTTGATCGAAACACATTCCCCAATGGTCCGTACACGTTTAACCGCGTTCAATGCCTTCCCTGTGGGTGCCAAGATTCCATTCACTTTATGGGGTAGCCCTGTAGATAATGGAATTGTCATTACGCCTAAAGATCGCGGTAGCAAAGGCTCCGGATTCATCGGCGATTTAATGTCTGATGGAAAAGCTTACGGCACGCGTTGGTCTGAAGTTGACGATGGTGCAGTCACCGTCGATTACTCAAAAGGCTCGGATGCACTCGATGAAAAAGAAGTCGTACCCGTGTCCGCAAAATTCCCCGCCGCCTTCAAAAAATCTACTGATGCGCATCTGCAAATGATCATGCATGTATTGGATCATCAGGCCGACTACAAATAATCAACACAGCGGGCGCGATGCGCCCGTTTCCATTTCAGGAGTAGCACATGAATCAAAAAAACATCCTTTCTCTTAGCTTGTTAGGCTTAGCGGCAACGGCTTCGTTCACGGCATTCGCCGGAGACAATGCATTGATGTATGAGCACCAGACTTTCGGATATACACCAACATCTGGTTCAGCCTTCACCTTGAATCTACATTCGGTGTCACTACTCGATAGTACTGGCGCAATGTCAGCCACATTGGCTGGTGCTGTAAATCAAGAGTTATCCCGCGAAAAAGCGGCCAAGGAAAAATCTCAAGATATATGGCTAGGTAGGACACATGACACGACCTATACCTACTCATGGGAGCAACCCCATCCTGTTGCCAATGACGGAGAGTTGTATCGTTTTTTCTGGTCGAGTGAGGGTCATGCCTCGCAACTGTGGACGAAAAAAAACACCGACCCAGCCCCTGCCATGTGGGGTCTGGAGTATCACGGAAAACTTTGGGGGATGGAAAGTGCTCCACTTTCGTATGCATTAGGCTATGGTGTAATTAATTATCACCTACGTTCCAACTACCTCAATCCTGCTCCCTCAACAAACACGTATTCGGGTTCTGGATACGACTACGTATCAACCTCATTCCCTCTAGATGTTTCGGCAACCTTTAATCCGCTGGACTCGGTGGCGGTGTATGGTGATTTTGCATTCGGCCCCATCAACATCATTCGCAAACAGCCTAGATATAGCCATTTTGAAGGGGGGGCTGTTTGGACGTTGACCAACAATATCCGCCTAAAAGCTTCGTTCAAACAAGTTCGTGACTACCTGTCTGACAATCCCGGAAGCAAGAGCTCATACAAACTCGACTACAAGGCCAATATCTTTTCGCTCGGCGCGGGTTGGTACTTTTAAATGCTGCTGACTTTTTGATTTGACACAACTTACTTAATCTTTAACTTCTTACTAGGAAACACACCATGCACCTCACCCCCAGCCTACGCAAAGCAACCGAACTCGGCTTTGCCCTGACCGCCGTAGCCGCCTTGATTCTTGCAGGATGCGGAGGAGGTAGCTCCTCCAGCGGCAGCAGCTCAGCTGCAACCACAACCACGACCATCACTCCCTACAAAGGCATGTTCACCAGCGGTACGGTGACTCTCACCGATGCCAACGGCAATGCGGTCACGCTTAGTGCGGGCGGCACCATCAATGCCAGCGGTGTGGCTTCGGTGACTTATCCGGCGAATGTGGCATATCCATTGACCATTGAGGTGTCTGGTACGTTCTTAGATGAAACCAGTGGCGTAGGTGCAACAGGTACTATTTCTGCAGGTGCACCGTTGCGTGGTTTGATCCCAGCCGCAACAGATGCACAAGCTTCTTCTGGTGTTCCTGTCACAGTCGTGACTGAGTTGGCTAGAACGATGTTACCTGCGAGTGGCTTCAGTGCAGCCTCAGCGGTAGCGGCGATCACGGGCGCGGCAAGTAGCGTATTAGGCTCGACTTATGGGGAAGCCATGACTGCGCCTGTGTTCAATGCGCAAGGACAAACCTCAAACATCACAACCCTAAAACTCACCGCTTTGGCTCATGTCATCAATCAGCAAGGCGCAGGTGCTAATCTGCCCGCACGTTTGCAAAATATCGCTTCTCAGTTGGCGGCAGGTAGTGCGGTGAATGCGGTCATTCCTCAGTCCGCTTTCAACAATGCTTTAGGTGCGATCAACGGCGGCGCATCAAGTGTGCTTCCCGTTGGCGCAACGCCTCCAACAATCCCAACATTCACTTTGCCTAGCGGTTCGTTGGGTGGTGCGATAGGTGGAAGCGGAGGGTCGGTAGCGCCAACTCCATCGATCACAGGCTTCAATCCAACGACTGGTGCAGTAGGTACTTCGGTAACTGTTACTGGAACAAATCTCGTCTCTGGTTTTCCGCCAGCACCTGCCTTCAAGTTCGGAACAACCAATGCGGGAGGCCCATACACCAACGTAAGCAATACCAGCATCACTTTCACAGTACCGGCAGGCTTGGCAGCAGGTACCCACACCATCACTGTCGGCGGGACGTCGGGTACGCCAGTCACTGTAGGGACTTTTACGGTGACGACTCCTGGGGCGACAGTTCCTGCAGTGCCAACAGGGCTGACCGCAACAACGATCTCTTCATCTCAAGTTAATTTGAATTGGACAGCGGCGGCAAATGCAACGGGCTATAACATATATCGAGCAAATGCCGCATACGTTGCAACCAGTTTGGCCAACAAGATCACCGCAACGCCCATCACTGGTACAAGCTATAACGACACTGGCCTAACGGCTGGTACTACTTACTATTACAGGGTCGCAACAGTCAATGCCGCACTTCAAAGCATGCCTACGCCTGACGCGTCTGCTACGACCACGGCGGCAGGTGGGGGAATCTCGGCAACCAACCCTCCAGTGTTCTCCACAAATCTCTGTACGACGCATACCCCAGGGACAGGAATTCTTTCTGGTCTCGTTTATCACACTTACTGCTCTGCCGCTGTCGTGCCCTCTTTCCAGAATCTGACACTAACCAATACAGCTTCTGGAGGTACGACACCCGCTGGAACGGTTTGTAGTGCGTCCTACGATTCTGCTACAGGTGTGCTAACTGCAACCGACGGCACAGCCACCCGAACAATTGTGATGGCTGGTGCAAACACATCTATGGTCACTGAAAATACAAACTTCCCACTATATAGAGCTATTAACCCTAGCAATACGAATTGGGATGGTAGTTATATCGCCGTATCGTGGAATTCCAGTGGAGTGTTGTCTGGAATTACCTATTATGGGCCAAGTGATGTAGGTAGTTTTTCGTGCAAATAGGGGCAAAGGTTTTGCCCGGTAGGGTGGGCAATGCTTGCCCGCCCTACGTTTCTCCGATGCCATAAACCGCCCGCCCCGCGCGGGCGGTTTCATTTTGTCCCGCCGCATCAGATAGAATGCTCACTCATCAACCTTCGAGCACATCATGGTCCCGCATCTCACCACCGCATTAAAAGGCCCGTTGCTGGAATTGGAGCGACGCATCCTCACCGCACAGCCCACCATCGAGCATTGGTTCCGCACGCAATGGCAGGAGCACACGCCGCCGATCTATAGCTCGGTCGATCTGCGCAATAGCGGTTTCAAGCTAGCGCCGGTGGATACCAACTTATTCCCCGGCGGTTTCAACAATCTCAATCCCGAATTCTTGCCCTTGTGTGTGCATGCCGTACAAAGTACCTTGGAAAAGGTGTGCCCTGAGGCGCGCGGCGTATTACTCATCCCTGAGAACCACACGCGCAACCAGTTCTATCTGCAAAACGTGGCTCAGTTGGCGCTGATGTTGCGGCAGGCAGGATTGAATGTACGCATCGGCTCGCTGTTACCCGAGATCACCGCACCCACCACATTAGAGCTGACCAACGGTAGTTCGCTCACGCTGGAGCCGTTGGAGCGCAGAGGCAATCGTCTAGGTGTGGAAGGCTTCGATCCTTGCGTAGTGTTACTGAACAACGACCTCTCTGCAGGTGCGCCGGACATCTTGAAGAACTTGGAACAGACGGTGTTACCGCCATTGGCAGCAGGCTGGTATGTGCGCCGCAAGTCCAAACATTTCGCGGCATACCATCAGGTAGCTAACAGTTTCGCGGAGATGCTTTCTATCGATCCTTGGTTGATCGATCCCTATTTCGCCGTGTGCAACCAAGTGAATTTCCAAGAGCGTGTGGGTGAAGACTGCCTCGCCGCACAGGTAGACTTGGTGTTGCAACAGACACGCGCCAAGTACGCCGAGTATGGTGTGAAGCACGACCCCTTCGTCATCGTGAAAGCCGATGCAGGCACGTATGGCATGGGCATCATGTCGGTAAAAGATGCCAGCGAAGTGCGCGACCTCAACCGCAAACAGCGCAACAAGATGGCTGTCGTTAAAGAGGGTATGCAAGTCTCCGACGTGCTGGTGCAAGAAGGGGTCTATACCTTTGAAGACTTGAACGGCGCAGTCGCCGAGCCTGTGGTGTACATGATCGACCGCTATGTGGTCGGTGGTTTCTACCGTGTGCATACCGATCGCGGTGTGGATGAGAACTTGAATGCACCCGGCATGCGCTTCGAGCCGCTGGCATTCGAACAATGCTGCATCTTGCCCAATCCTGATTGTGCGCCAGACGATACGCCTAACCGCTTCTACGCCTACGGTGTGGTGGCAAGGCTGGCGATGTTGGCGGCCTCTTTCGAACTGGAAGAGCTGACGGCAGAATGATCCGCTCCGCCGTGTTGCTCTTGCTGAGCTTCTTGCTCAGCGCCTGTGGCAAAGAACCCATCTATCAAGAACAGGGCTATGTGTTCGGCACACTGGTCGAGGTCACCGTGTTTGGTGTGGAAGAGACGCACGCCAAACAGGGCATCACCGATGTGATGCACGAGTTCCAACGTCTGCATGACTTGCTGCACGCGTGGAAACCTTCTGAGTTGAATGGGCTGAACAGCGCCATCGCGCAAGGCAAACACCAAACGGTCTCTCCCGAATTGGCTGCGATGCTGCAAGACGCAGCGCGAGTCTCTGCACAGTCGGAAGGTCTGTTCAACCCGACCATCGGCGGGCTCATCCAGACTTGGGGATTCCAAGCGGACGACTTCAAAGCCGTGCTTCCCGATGAAAAGAAAATCACTGCGCTGGTGAAGGCGAACCCGCAGATGAGCGACCTGACGATCTCGGTCAATGAAGTGCAAAGCAAGAACAAGAACGTGAAGCTCGACCTCGGTGGATACGCCAAAGGTTATGCGCTCGATCGCGCGGCTGCCATCCTCAAACAGCAGGGCATCAACGATGCGCTCATCAATATCGGCGGCAATGTGCTGGCGCTCGGTTCACATGGCAAACGTCCGTGGCGCGTGGGCATCCAACATCCGCGCAAACCGGGTGCATTGGCAACATTGGAATTGCGCGATGGCGAGGCGGTCGGCACCTCGGGCGACTATCAGCGTTACTTCGAGGTGGACGGGAAACGTTATTGCCACCTCATCGATCCACGCAACGGCTACCCCGTTCAAGGTGTACAGGCAGTCACCATCATCACACACGGACAACATGCAGGCTTACTGTCCGATGCCTCATCCAAGCCTTTGTACATCTCCGGTGTCGCTGGCTGGCGCAGCGCTGCAAACAAGATGCGACTCGATGAAGCGTTACTCATTGATGCCGATGACGTAGTCCACCTCACCGCCGCCATGCAGAAACGGCTAGAATTCGTAGATAGCAAAACACAATATCGTATCGAGCCATGAGTGATGACGACCTTCTGCAAAAGAACATCCAACGTACGGCGGCGGCGCATGCGTTAAAACAAGTACGCGCAATGGCAGAAGCCGAAGAGGTACAACACGCTAAAGATTCAAAGGCAGCGCGTTGGATCGTTGCTGTGGGAATTGTCGTTGCGCTTATCAGCGTGGCTTTATTGATTCGTTCTTTGGGAGGTGTTTGATGTCTGGCATTTTGGTTGTGGCTCACAATAGCTTGGGCGAAAGTCTGGTCGATTGTGTCAAACATGTGTTGGGTGAAGTACCCGATTTCCTCAAAGTGCTGTCTGTCTATGCCGACGATGATCCGCAAGCAAAACTCGCTGAAGGTCACGCCCTCGTTGAGCAGCTAAATAAAGGTAATGGCGTACTCATCCTAGCGGACATCTTCGGTGCGACGCCCAGCAATGTGGCGCGTCAACTCTGTCGCGAAGAACACATCATGGGTGTAGCAGGAGTGAACCTGCCAATGCTGTTGCGTGTAGTCTGCCACCCCAACAAAACCATGCCGGAACTGGCGCAGATCGCCCTCAATGGTGGTCGCGAATGTATTGTTCGAATGGACTTAGATAATTAGGAATCAGCATGCAGAATCAAGACGCTCAAATCATCAACAAACTGGGGCTTCACGCGCGTGCATCGGCGAAGCTCACCCAGCTTGCCTCGCAATTCCCGTGTGAAGTATGGATGTCGCGCAACGGTAGGCGCATCAATGCTAAGAGCATCATGGGCGTGATGATGCTGGCTGCCGCCAAGGGTACAACCGTCTCCATTGAGACCAATGGCGAACGCGAAGAAGAGGCGATGAGCGCACTGCTCGCGCTTATCAATGATTATTTCGGGGAAGGCGAATGACCTTTACGATTCATGGATTGCCTGTTTCTAATGGCATCGCCATTGGCCATGCGCACCTCGTCTCGCACACCTCTCTCGAAGTCGTGCATTACGTATTGCCAAAGAATCTCCTCGCTGAAGAAGTCTCACGCTTAGAGAAAGCCCTCAAGACCACACATGCCGAGCTCTCCGCATTGCGCGAGAACCGTCCGCAACAGGCAGCCGCTGAATTTGATGCTTTCCTTGATCTTCATTTGATGATCTTGAGCGATGAACACATCAGCCATGCTGCACGCGACATGATCCAGCACGAACATTGCAATGCGGAATGGGCACTGAAGACCCAGATGGATACGCTGGTCGCACAGTTCGAAGCCTTCGATGATGCCTACCTGCGCGAGCGCAAGACCGACGTCATTCAAGTCGTTGAGCGCGTACTCAAAGTATTGAGCGGCCATCCCGGTCATGTACCCCCTACACCACAACACGATATCGAGATGGTGCTGGTGGCACACGATGTCAGCCCCGCCGATCTGATCCAACTAACACCGCACCAGTTCTGCGCCATCCTCACCGACCTAGGCGGGGCAACTTCGCACACAGCTATCGTGGCGCGCGGCTTGAACAAGCCCTGCGTGGTTGGTCTGCACAACGCACGCGAGCTCATCAAAGATCGCGACATGCTTATCGTCGATGGTGAGCAAGGTGTAGTCATCATCAATCCAGATAAAAATCTGCTGGCGGAATACAAACTACGCCAAGCAGAACTGGCACTGGAAAAACAAAAACTCAAACGCCTGCGCACCGCACGAGCCACCACCTTGGATGGCACACGCATCGAGTTGCAAGCCAACATTGAGCTGCCGTCAGATTTGCCGCAAGTCCTCGAAAATGGCGCGGCGGGAGTCGGTCTATTTCGCAGTGAATTCTTATTTCTCAATCGTGACGACTTGCCCGATGAGGAGGAGCAGTTCATTGCTTATCGCACCGTGCTGGAAGGCATGGGTGACCTGCCCGTCACCATCCGCACCTACGATCTAGGTGCAGACAAACAGCTCAAAGGTGCCACTCGCGTCGCCAGCAATCCCGCCTTGGGATTACGTGCCATCCGCTTGTGCTTGGCAGAACCACAATTGTTCCGTGTACAGCTACGCGCGCTGTTTCGCGCATCGATCTATGGCAATCTGAAAATATTGGTGCCGATGCTGTCAGGCGCATCTGAAATTATCCAAACCTTGCACATCATTGAAAGTGTGAAACAAGAATTGGCTGCACAAGGTGTCGAGTACAAAGCCGATGTGCCGATAGGCGGCATGATCGAAATTCCTGCTGCTGCACTGGCACTCAATGTGTTCGTTAAAAAGCTGGATTTTCTGTCCATCGGCACCAATGACTTGATCCAATACACACTAGCGATCGACCGTACTGATGAAGAGGTCGCACACTTATACGACCCCTTACATCCCGCCATTCTGCAACTGCTATCTCAAGTCATCAGCGGCGCAAACAAGGCCAACGTTCCTGTGTCAGTTTGCGGGGAAATGGCGGGCGAGTTGGCTTACACACGCCTGCTTTTGGGTTTCGGTTTGCGCCAATTCTCCATGCATCCTGCCCAGTTGCTTGCCAGTAAGCAGCGTGTGTTGACCACCAGCTTGACCGAGATCAGCGCACTCACGCAGAAGATATTGCGTGCGGACGATCCCATCAAGATCCGCGAATTGTTAGATAGATTGAATGCTGCTTAAAGAAATGGATGCCGTTCTAAACTGACGGCATCCAACGCGTGGCGGATGAACTCAGCCGCACGAACCTTCTGATGGACTTTCAATGACAGGCTTATTTTCTTGGGCTGTCACTTGAGGTTGAGCTGCTTCTGCTTTTGCAGTACGGCGCAATTCGAAATATTTTTCTGCCACCGCACCCAATATCGCTGCTGGCAAAAACGCCCACAATTCCCAGTTCGGTGAAGCCAACAACGCAACTGCAGGCCCGGGGCAATAGCCACTGATGCCCCATCCCATCCCAAACAACACCGCGCCGATGATGAGCGGGCGGTCGAGATGCGTCTCTTTAGTGATGATGAAACGTTCGGCCAACACAGGCTTTGTGCGCTTTAAGATAAAGCGGAAAGTGATCAAGGTCACACTCACTGCGCCACCCAATACGAACAACAGGCTTGCATCCCAATCACCTGCAAAATCCAAGAATCCCAACACCTTTTCGGTATGCGTCATTCCCGCCAATGCCAGCCCGAAACCAAACACCAGACCCGCCAACCAACTTGTTAGATTGAGTTTCATCACATCACTCCAAATACATGGCGCACCACAAAAGTGGTGACAATTGCCGTGACCAAAAAGATCAGCGTCGCAACCAACGAACGCAGCGACAAACGCCCCAGTCCGCACACACCATGCCCACTGGTGCAGCCATTACCTAGCGATGTGCCATAACCCACTAAGAAGCCAGAGACCACCAGCAACCAAACTGGGAAATTCTCACGCGCCACGGGCTCATCATTGAATAGCGCGTAATACAAAGCCGCACCACCCACGACCCCGACTAGGAACAATACACGCCACATGACATCACCCGGCTTCGCAAAGAACGAACGCCACAAAATGCCACTGATGCCAGCCAGTCGGCCGTTAAGCCAAAGCAACAAAGTAGCCGCAGTACCGATGAGAATGCCGCCGATAAGCGCGGGAAGAAATGCCGAGAGGTTCATGATGGAAGTTCACTCCGTGAAAGTGCCGCGCATCTTATTAGCGATGCTTTATCCCATCAAGCAATTTATGGCTATTTGCTTATTCCTTTTGGTATGCCAACTCATTGACAGCTTTGGGCAAAACACCGACACTTCGCTCCGTGCCGATTTGAGTTCAGCTTGCGGGGCACGTAAAACATTCCAGCTAAAGCGAGTGAACCCGCTCTAGCCTCAAGCTGTGCGGGTTTTTATTTTTGGAGTTGCTTTGAGTAATTCGGTTGGAATCGTCAAGGCGCAACGCGCCACCTTCGACACACCGCTCACGTTCAAGAGTGGCGCGGTGTTGCCACGCTACGAGTTGATGTACGAGACCTACGGCACATTGAATGCCGACAAATCCAACGCCATCCTCATCTGCCACGCACTGTCGGGGCATCACCACGTCGCGGGTTACTACGCAGACGACACCAAGAACATCGGCTGGTGGGACAACATGGTGGGGCCGGGCAAGCCCATCGACACCCTTAAATTCTTCGTCATCGGATTGAACAACCTCGGCGGCTGTCATGGTTCGACGGGGCCTTCCAGCATCGACCCAGCCACGGGCAAACCCTACGGCTCGTCCTTCCCTGTCGTCACCGTGGAAGACTGGGTCAACGCACAAGCGCGCTTGGCAGACCAACTTGGCATCCAACGTTTCGCCGCCATCGTCGGCGGCAGCTTGGGCGGTATGCAGGCGATGCAGTGGGCGCTGGCGTACCCAGACCGCGTGGCACATGTGTTGGCTATCGCCACCGCGCCGCACCTAACCGCTCAGAACATCGCGTTCAACGACGTGGCACGTAGCGCCATCCTGACCGACCCCGAATTCCACGGCGGCGATTTCTACCAGCACGGCGTCGTGCCAACGCGTGGCTTGCGTCTCGCGCGCATGTTGGGACACATCACCTATCTTTCCGATGATGCGATGGCAGACAAGTTTGGGCGCGAGTTGCGTCACGGCAAATTGAATTTCAGCTACGACATCGAGTTCCAGATCGAGTCTTACCTGCGCTACCAAGGCGACAAGTTCGCCGCGTATTTCGACGCCAACACCTATCTGCTGATGACCAAGGCGCTGGATTATTTTGACCCTGCGCGCGATCTGGATAGTGATTTGAATCGTGCCTTTGCTGCCGCGAAAGCCAAATTCCTCGTGGTGTCGTTCACAACCGATTGGCGCTTCTCACCTGCGCGTTCGCACGAGATCGTACATGCCCTGTTGCACAACCGCCGCGACGTGAGCTACGCCGAAGTCACCTCCGACCACGGCCACGATTCTTTCTTGATGGAAGATACGCAGTACATCGCGGTGATGCGCAATTACTTGGATGGGATTGCAGAAGGGATCTCAAAATGAACGCACCTTTCTCATTTAAGCTGCATCAGTCCCTTCCCCCATGCAGGGGGAAGGTTAGGATGGGGGTAGAGTTTCGGAGTACCAACGCTTCAACCCCCACCCGTTCCCTCCCCCTGCATGAGGGAGGGAACGTGGCTGCTATTCGAAAGTTGTATCTATGAACGCATCCATCATCCAATCCCGCCCCGACTTCGCCGCCATCGCTGCATGGATCCCCGAAGGCTCGGCCGTGCTCGACCTAGGTTGCGGTGACGGCAGCTTGTTGCGCTACCTGCGCGAGACTCGCAAGGTGGTGGGTTACGGCGTCGAGATCAGCGATGCGAATGTCGCCACTTGTATCGCCAACGGCGTGAACGTCATCCAAAACGATTTGGAATCCGGACTCGCCGATTTCGAGAACGACGCATTCGATTTCGTCATCCTGTCGCAGACCTTGCAGGCGACCAAACATACCGAGGCGCTGCTCAAAGAAATCCTGCGCGTGGGTCGTGAAGGCGTTGTCAGCTTCCCCAACTTCGGTTACTGGAAGAACCGCTTGCAAGTGATGCTGGGCAAGATGCCCGTGTCACACGATATGCCTTACCAGTGGTACGACACACCGAACGTGCACCTGTGCACCCTGCATGATTTCGAAGACCTGTGCGCCACGCACGAGGTGAGCATCCTTGCACGCCATGTGATGACAGAAGGTAACGACGTAAACGTGTTGCCGAATCTGCTGGGCAGCATGGCGGTATATCGCGTCAAACGTGCAGGATGAGAACCGTTCGTGCTGAGCTTGTCGAAGCACGTTTCGTGATGTGCACAGCCAGCCCCCTTCGACAAGCTCAGGGCGAACGGCAAAAACAGAGGCAGTATCCGCGATGACCATCTGGCAGCAACTCTTCACAAGGCGCATGTTGATATGCGTCTTCATCGGATTCTCTTCCGGTCTGCCACTGTACCTGCTGTTCAACCTCGTGCCGGCTTGGCTACGCAGTGAGCATGTCGATCTCAAGACCATCGGCCTGTTCGCACTCATCCAGTTTCCCTACACATGGAAGTTCATCTGGTCGCCGTTGCTAGATAGATACGCCGTGCCTGCACTGGGTCGGCGTCGCGGTTGGATGTTGGTGTCTCAAGTCGGCTTGCTGCTGGTCATCGCCAAGCTCGGCGGCTTCTCGCCGCAGACCGAGATGAGCACCATTGTTTTGTTCTGCACTCTGCTCGCCTTCTTAAGCGCCACGCAAGACATCGTGCTGGATGCCTATCGCCGCGAGCTGTTGTCTGACTCAGAACTCGGCCTCGGCAACTCCATCCACGTCAACGCGTATCGCATCGCCGGTCTCATCCCCGGTTCGCTCTCGCTCATCCTGTCCGACCATCTGCCATGGAGCATGGTGTTCATCATCACCGCCCTGTTCATGTTGCCCGGCATGGTGATGACGCTGATGGTGAGCGAGCCGCACCGCGCCGCGCCACCCAAGACCTTGCGTGAAGCGGTGGTCGAGCCCTTCCACGAATTCATCTCGCGCCAAGGTTGGAACAGCGCCTTGCTCATCCTCGCCTTCCTGTTCTTCTACAAACTCGGCGACAGCCTGTGCACCGCACTGGCGACACCGTTCTATATGGACATGGGTTTCAGCAAGACCGAAATCGGACTCATCGCTAAGAACGCAGGCTTGTGGCCTGCCGTCATCGGCGGACTGTTGGGTGGCTTGTGGATGTTGAAGATCGGCATCAACCGCGCGCTGTGGTTGTTCGGCGTGGTGCAAGTGGTCTCCATCTTCGGCTTCGCATGGCTCGCCTCGAAAGGACACTTCGACGTCATCGGCGCGCCTGAACTCGCCCAACTCGGTTTGGTCATCGGACTGGAAGCCTTCGGCGTAGGAGTCGGCACCGCCGCCTTCGTCGCCTTCATCGCCCGCACCACCCACCCCGCCTACACCGCCACCCAGTTCGCCCTGTTCACCAGCCTCGCCGCCGTGCCGCGCACCTTCATGAACGCGACGGCGGGATGGTTGGTGGAATCTATGGGGTGGACGATGTTCTTCTTGTTGTGTGTGTTGTTGGCGATACCGGGGATGTTGCTGTTGCTGAAGGTTGCGCCGTGGCAAACTTCATCTCAATAAAATCTCATTTATTTGTTGGAATTCAAATATGCCCCAAAATTTTGCATGTCGGTTCTTCGCAATTTTTACATTTGCATTTATGACAGCATGCTCCTCCACTTCTAGTTTAAAAAACTCACCAACTGAACGCGTGGATCATATTGTTGAGGAGGTTCGAAAAGCGACTCCAATTGGATTTGTCGATGTAAAAATCGATTATGTAAATACCAATCTTTATGTGTCTGGGCACGCTTATGCCCCTACGCATGTAGCTCGTTTAATGCGTTTATTAACTATCGATGCGTCTTCAAAAATAACATTGCTCGAAATTCATCCCGAACTATTTGAAGGCATAGCTACCTCAGCTTTTGTTCTTGTTGAGCCGAACGTGGGACCTCTTCATAGCTGGTCAGGAGAAATTTTACTTAAATATCCACATTCATCAGATGCCGCCGAAGTCGCTGGAGATATGATTCATGTTTACGAAATTAAAGAATTAGTGCTTCTTGACACGTTTGAAGTGGCTAAGCAAAAAAGCGCATTAATCCGCCTACCTGATGGTCAGATATTCACTGTTCGATTAAATCAATCTCTTGGAAAGGAACGTGCGTTTATTAGAGAAATTGGCGATTCGTCAATTGTTCTAATTGATTCAACTGAAATTGAGTATGTGTTACGAGTACCCAAAAGCGTTATAAAAAATTAAGCCTCCAGCCAGCGTAGGGCGCAAAAGCCCGGGAACCAAAGGGATCAGTTACGCAATAGGTACTTGTCCTGCACCTTCCCCAACACCACCTGCGCAATGATCGCCCCGATCAACGCCATCAACATATCTGACTGTGTATCCCACGCATAACCCTGTGTGCCGAGGAAGGCATCCGCGCCTTGACCCATCATCTCTGCCGCTGCCCATTCGATAAGTTCGTAGCTGGCACTCACCGCGAGGCAACTCGCCACCACCAGCGTGAACAACAATTTGCCTTGCTTCAACGGTGAGCTGCGCAGCAACAGTTCGCGGAACAGCATGGCGGGGATGAAACCCTGCGCGAGGTGGCCGATCTTGTCGTAGTTGTTGCGCGCGAAGCCGAACCAGTCTTGCATCCAGTAACCCAGCGGCACTTCGGCATAGGTGTAGTGCCCGCCGACCATGAGGATGACTGCGTGTAGGAACAGCAGGCGGTACAGCAGCGGGGTGAGGGTGTAGGTCTTGTAGGTGACGACGAGGATGGGTAGCGCGATGAAGATGGGCGCGGTCTCCATCCACCATGTGGCGTAGTCGTGAGGATGGATGGCGGTGAGGGCGAGCAGGGCTATCCCGAGTATTAGCAGAATCAATGGTTCGTTGGTTGCTTTCATTTCCTGAGTTCCTCCAAGAATTCTGGAATAACGTGCCGATTTTCTCCCTTCGCCCGCTGGCGGGAGAAGGGCGGGGGATGAGGGACGATGCGTTGAAGACTTTTTTATTACTCAACGCCCCTCACCCTAACCCTCTCCCGCCAGCGGGCGAGGGAACTGGTCTGGCAGTTATTGTTGTTCCGCGTAATCCACCATGAACGGTGCGTGGTCGCTGAAACGTTGTTCTTTATAGATGCCGGTGTGGATGGCTTTGGCGGCGATGGCGGGGGTGGCGACTTGGTAGTCCAGCCGCCAGCCCACGTCCTTCGCCCATGCTTGGCCTCGGTTTGACCACCATGTATAGGCTTCCAGTTCGGGGTGCAGTTTGCGGAACACGTCGATGAAACCGACATCGTTGAACAACTGGGTGAGCCATGCTCGTTCTTCGGGTAGGAAGCCGGAGTTCTTCTTGTTGCCTTTCCAGTTCTTCAGATCCTTCTCGGTGTGGGCGATGTTCCAATCGCCACAAACGATGATGTCTCTGCCGCTGTTGAATAGCTGTTTCATGTGCGGCATGAAGGCTTCGAGGAATTTGAACTTCACGGCTTGGCGTTCTTCGCCGCTGGAACCGGAAGGCAGATACAACGACACGACGCTGAGGTTGCCGAACTGCGCTTCGATGTAACGCCCTTCAAAGTCGAACTCGGGGATACCTAATCCAACGATGACGTTGTCCGGCTTGATCTTGCTGTAGATGCCCACGCCGCTGTAACCCTTCTTCTCGGCATAGTGGAAATACCCGTGGTAGCCGAGCGGGGCGAGCATGTCAGGTGTCATGTCCGGTGCTTGGGCTTTGAGTTCCTGCACGCACAGGATGTCGGCATCTTGCTTGCCGAACCATTCGAGGAAGCCTTTGTTGTAGGCGGAGCGGATGCCGTTGAAGTTGAGGGTGATGATGCGCATGAATTTTCTCGCTGATTAAGTGTGCGCATTATAATGGCGAGCCACAGTATTCCTTCGCCCATGCAGGGGGAAGGTGAGGATGAGGGTAGATATTTGTGAGCATCAACGAGTCTACCCCCACCCTAGCCCTCTCCCTGCAAGGGAGAGGGGACCAACCGCATCCAGTTGAGGATTTTATGCACGCTTACCGTCAAGATTTCATCCGCTTCGCCGTCGCGCAGAATGTGCTGCGCTTTGGCGAGTTTCAAACCAAGGCTGGTCGTCTGTCGCCTTACTTCTTCAACTCGGGGCTGTTCCAAGACGGCGCAGCGTTGCGTGAGTTGTGCCAGTTCTACGCGCAGGCCATCCAAGCTTCTGGTATCAAGTTCGACATGTTGTTCGGCCCAGCCTACAAGGGCATCCCCTTGGTAGCGGGTACTTCCATCTCTCTGGCGGAGCAGGGGCGCAATGTGCCGTATTGCTTCAACCGCAAGGAGGCAAAAGACCACGGCGAAGGCGGTACGACGGTGGGTGCAAAACTGCAAGGTGATGTACTCATCATCGACGATGTGATTTCGGCAGGTACGTCGGTGCGCGAATCCATCGAGCTGATCCGCGCGGCGGGTGCGACTCCGTGCGGCGTGGTGATCGCGCTGGATCGCATGGAACGAGGTCAAGGCGAGTTGTCTGCCGTGCAGGAAGTGCACCAAAGTTATGGCATCCCCGTTGTGTCCATCGCGTCGCTGCATGACTTGCTAGGATTCTTACAAGGGCAGGCCGACTTGGTGCAGAATCTGCACGCGGTGCAAACCTATCGTGACCGTTACGGAGTGAAATGATGATTGATGCAAAATTGTTAGCGGGTGCGGCTTTGTTGGTCGCGTTTTCTTTGAACGCACAAGCCAAACTTTTCAAGTGGGTGGATGACAAAGGGATCACACATTACGGTGAAACCATTCCTCCTGAATATGCCAACAAAGAAACCATGCAATTGGAAAAGGGGCGTATCGAAAAGCGTGAAGACGTTCGCGATACAGCAAATAAGAAGTTCTCAAATGAACCCGTAGTCGATAAATCTCGCATCGAAGCGAAGCGCCGCGACACTGCCTTGCTTGATTCCTACAGCTCCGAAAAAGAAATTGATCTAGCACGTGATCGAAATCTACAGCAGGTAGAAGCTAGAACGAATAGCTACGCAACTTTGCTCAAGTCGTCTAATGAGAATCTTGCGTCTCTTCAGAAAGAGCAAGACAAGCTAACTAGACAGGGCCGTAAGATTCCTGTTTCTCTAGCTGAAGATATTACAGAAGCTAATACTCGCATCACTAAGTATCAGGCTGACCTAGACCGAAACAACGTCGAAGCAGAACGGATCAAAGCACGTTATGCAGGTGAGAAAGCGCGCTTTCGTGAACTTAAAGGGCTAGCGCCACAATAAGTCTCAAGCTTGAATATATCCTTGGGTGGCTGCATCGTAACGCAGCAGCTGCCCGTTCTCGATGTCGAAGTACCAACCATGTAGCAGCAATGATTCATCTCTGACACGTTCGCTAATCCACGGGAACGTCTTCAAATTCTCTAGCGACACCAAAATTGCACGCAGTTCACATTCCCGTTGTTTTTCCTCCAACGAGGCATTGGGCAAAGCAGCTTCCACTTCTTTACGCGCACCCTCAGCCAAGCTCATCCAATCGTCCATGTAAGAATCAGGATTGCTCGCTCCACATGTATTTACGAGTGCAGTGATACCACCACAGTGGCCATGACCTAAAACGATGACGTGTTTCACGCCGAGCTTCTTTACGCCATATTCAATCGCCGCTGTGGTGCCGTGATGGCCGCTATGGCCTTCAAGGGGGGGCACTAGATTCGCAACGTTACGAATGACAAACAAATCACCGGGGTTGCAGTTGAATACCAATGCAGGATCAACGCGGGAATCACAACATGCCACAACCAATACTTGTGGTGTTTGACCTTGCTCGACTAACTGTTGGTAAAGGCTGTCATGCTCTGCAAAATGTTCTTGCCGAAAACCACGAAAGCCTTCTATCAATTGCTCTATGTCGATCATGCGCCTGTTAGCATGCGTTGCGCTTCGCGATATTTGTCAGCGGTCTTTTGCAATACATCCGCAGGCACTTGGGGTGCAGGAGGCTGTTTGTTCCAACCAGATGTTTCCAACCAATCGCGCACGAACTGTTTATCGAAGCTAGGTGGGTTGCTGCCAACCTTGTATTGGTCAGCAGGCCAGAAACGTGAGGAATCGGGTGTCAGTGCTTCGTCAATCAGATAGAGTGTACCTGCCGCATCCGTGCCGAACTCGAACTTGGTGTCCGCAATGATGATGCCGCGTGTCAGCGCGTAATCAGCAGCCTGTGTGTACAGTGCCAATGTTGCAGCTTTTACCTTTTCGGCCATCTCTACGCCGAGCAATTTTTGCGCTTCTGCAAACGAGATGTTCTCGTCATGGTCGCCTACAGCGGCCTTGGTAGAAGGGGTGAATAGCGCTTCAGGTAGCTTTTGTGCTTCTTGCAATCCTGCAGGCAACTGGATGCCACACACCGCACCCGTCTTCTTGTAATCCTTCCAACCAGATCCCACCAGATAGCCACGCACGATGGCCTCAATAGGGAGTGGCTTCAATTTCTTGGTGACAAAAGAACGACCACGTACTTGGGCTTTATCTGCCTCTGTCTTCACGACAGACTCTGGGTCGATGCCGGATAAGTGATTTGGAATCACCCCGCCCAGTTTCTTGAACCAAAAATTCGAAACCGCCGTCAGCACCTCACCTTTGCCTGGAATCGGGTTAGGCAAGATGACATCGAATGCTGACAATCGATCAGTCTGTACGATAAGTAGATGGTCAGCATCAACCTCGTATAGATCGCGTACTTTGCCGCGATGTAAGAATTTCAGGCTGGTTAAATTCGATTCGTGTAGAGCGGACATGGTTACCTCGGATTACAAAGCTGGCAAAGTGGTAGCGGCAATCTGCTCCGCCTGTTTCTGACGATAGGCGACGAGCTTGTCTGCCAACGTCTTGTCGTTCAACGCCAACATGGAGACGGCAAATAGTCCAGCGTTGGCAGCACCCGCTTCACCGATAGCGAAGGTAGCGACGGGAATACCTTTTGGCATCTGTACGATGGAGAGCAAGGAGTCCATGCCCTTCAGATATTTGGAGGGGATAGGCACACCCAACACTGGCAACGTCGTCTTGCCCGCGATAACACCTGCCAGATGCGCAGCACCGCCCGCACCTGCGATAAAACATTGCACGCCTTGGCTGTGCATGTCTTTGATGTAATCGAACAGGAGGTCAGGAGAACGATGCGCAGAGATAACGCGAGCATCAAATTCCACGCCGAAGTCTTTCAACTGTTGACCAGCTTGCTGCATGATCTCCCAATCATTGCTGCTGCCCATGATGATGGAAACTAGTGGTTTGCTCATACTCAACACCTCGAAAAACGATTGTTCGCAGATTAAGTTAATTCTGAAATGCACTTACACGACATATCGGGCTGAAGCCCGACCTACAACACACAGACGTAACAACGCCCCCGTTGCCGGGGGCGTTGGATCAAACATTAAGCGCCTTTGTGATATCCAACAACGCGATCCACTTCATTCTTGGAACCCAAGATGACTGGCACACGTTGATGCAGACCTTGTGGTTGCAATTCCATGATGCGCTCACGACCAGTGGAGCTCACGCCACCCGCTTGTTCAACGATGAACGACATTGGATTGGCTTCGTACAACAAACGTAGCTTGCCTGCTTTGCCTGCTTCTTTCGTATCGAACGGATACATAAAGATGCCGCCGCGAGTCAGGATGCGGTGTACTTCAGCAACCATGGAAGCGACCCAACGCATGTTGAAGTTCTTCTCACGACCGCCGTCTTTGCCCTTCATGCACTCGTCAACATACTGCTGCACTGGCTTTTCCCAGTAACGTTGATTCGACATGTTGATGGCGAATTCAGCTGTGTCAGCTGGAATCTGCATATTTGGGTGAGTCAGGAAGAAGTCGCCCACGTCACGATCCAATGTGAAGCCGTTCACGCCATGACCTGTTGTAATAACCATCATCGTGTTGGGGCCGTACAGTGCATAACCTGCACAAACTTGCTTGGTACCTGGTTGCAGGAAGTCAGCTGCTTTAGGATCAGTCACGCCTTCCGGGCAACGCAAGATGGAGAAAATTGTACCAACGGAGATATTCACGTCGATGTTGGAAGATCCATCCAATGGGTCGAAAGTGATCAGGTATTTGCCGCGTGGATATTGCTTAGGGATCTCATACACGTCGTCCATCTCTTCGGAAGCCATTCCTGCCAAGTGACCGCTCCACTCGTTCGCTTTGATGAACACTTCGTTAGTGATGATGTCGAGTTTCTTCTGTGTCTCGCCTTGTACGTTCTCGCTACCTGCAGAACCCAGCACGCCGATCAGCGCGCCTTTGTTCACGTCATGCGCGATCTGTTTACAAGCGGAAACGACATCGCTCAATAGACCTGTGAAATCGCCGCTGGCGTTTGGAATTTGGCGTTGTTCTTCGATGATGAATTGAATAAGGCTCTTGCTCATGCTGGTTTCTCCTCGTTGGTTTTCTAAATTTTGAACTGTGATTCTACTGCTTTTCCCGCTTACTCTCTATGGCTATATGCCTATTGGATCAATGAACAGCTACCCTTCATATCTTTTTACTTCGTCAAAGAAATGAAAAGCTCGGGTAACTTTTCGGGCAACTGCGCCACATTGTCCACGATGGTGTATTGGTTGCCGAAAATGTTCGACACATATTCGTCGGCTTTGGAATCTAGATTGATACAGTAGGTATAGATGCCTTCCCGATCCAATTCTTTCACTGCCTGCCTAGCATCCTGTATCAACAACTGCGGGTCGTGCACGTCAATATCCGCCGGCTCTCCGTCGGTCAAGATCAGCAGCAGTTTCTTGTCCGCTTGTTGCGTTTTCAGATAGTGGCCTGCATGACGCATCGCTGCGCCCATTCGAGTGGAGTAACCCGCCTGCATCTCTGCTAGACGTGACTTCACTTCGTCGCCCCATGGCTCCTTGAATCCCTTGAGGTGGTAGTAACGTACATCATGCCGGGTGTTGGAATGGAAGCCGCTGATGGCGAACGAATCACCGACCTGCTGCACCGACCAAGCTAATAACGATACCGCCTCCTGACTGAGTTCAAGAATGGTCTGGTTGCTGCCTTTCGCTTTTTCGCTAAGCGATTGAGATAGGTCAAGCAGCAAGGTAACGGCGAAACTACGGCCATCGGTGCGATGCGACATGTTGATACGCGGGTCGGGTGATGCGCCGCCTTTGTAGTCGATCAAAGAGCGGATGGCCACATCCAAGTCGAGTTCTGAGCCTTCCTCCTGATAGCGGATGCGTACCTTGTCCTGCGGCTTGAGCATCTCCAACATCGCTTTCAGGCGTTTGGTCAACTTGGCATGTTTGGCTAATAGGTTGTCGATCACAGCCGGATTGCCGCGCGGATGCAACACCTCATAAATACTTACCCAGTCTGGGCGATAGTTTTGTGCGTTGTAATCCCACTCGTCGTAGTGACGGGGCGGCAGTCCGCTCAACTCTTGTTCTGGGTTGCGGCGCTTGTCGAGATGTTCGAACATCTCGTCTTCGTCGCTCTCTTCGATATAGATCCACAGATGCCGGTTATCGTCGCGGTAGTCCACTTCGGTATTGTCAAAATACATCTTGGCCGTCAGGTCACGTTGACCACGTGTCCGCGCGATGAACGTCAGCGCGACGGATGACATGGCCGCACTGGTCGACTCACCCGTCGCCATCAGTTCATGGAATCGTTTTACGGCTTCCCTAACATGTTCGTTTTGGTAGGTGTAGTTTGGATCGAGGATGGCACGCGATACCATGGCCAATCTGAGCCTGAATACCGAGATGCCTTGTTCTTCAAGCTGAAGATCTTCTTCTTTGGGGATCGGATGTAGCGCAAGGAACAGTTTTCGCAAGCCCGGATATTTCTGGCAGGCCAGATAATCCACGCGCGAGTCCTCGAATATCTCAACACTGGCGCGCTGAAAAGGGCTCCAGTTATCCACGATCATCTGTTGTGACCAACGACGATGTGCCGACATGTGTGCAAGCGCTGCGCGATAACGGTCAATTCCTGACACGCCGTCGATGTCGTCATAGACATCGGGCAGACGGATGCCATCATCGGTGTAGTAGGGCATCGGCTTGCGCAAATCGTCGAACGCGACCGAATATGGAATGAGATAGTCGCTATCGTTCCATAACGCGCGGATATAGGTATCCAGCTTGCGCTCGTTGTCCACGAGCAATGTGCCATGCCGCTCGCGTTGCATCACCGCGATAGCATCTGCGGATTCCAAGCGGAAATATTCTTCCTGTCGCTCTGGGTGATGGTTGTAATACTTGATTCCGTATTCGACCCAGTTTTGAAATCCCTGTAGTGATAGGACGCCCAGCAACTTGGGCGCCTGCTTGAGCAGTTCTGGGAAACCGGGACTGGCAAAGGTCGTATGGTGTCCATGGATCGAACCCGAGGTACGATCCATCATGTCGCGGACTACCTCGATATACCGCTTAAACATCTTGTCGTTGTTCAGACGACGCGCGACAGCTCCGCTAGTTTGCAGAAACGGCACGATCGCTTTGAAGTTGGTATGCGTGGACATGTACTCGGAGAATTCTCGCAGCTTGATCAGCGCATGCTCCCCAACGCTGTTAGCTACGCCTGGCGCTTCTTCCAGATAGATCAGCAACGGTTCTGCGCCACGTCCCATCTTGCCGATGATGCGCGCATTCTCGATGTAGGTCTCCAAGCCCGCTTTTGACAGTAGCGTCTTGGCTTCCTTCATACACTCATCAAAGACAGCATTCACTTGGGAGAATCGGCAGCCGAGTTTCTCCCAGTACATTGCTGTCTCTTCGGTTCTTTCCGTCACGACATCAGTCATCGCTCAAGCCTTTGCTTTTGCACTCGATTGCTCAGGCGAATGAAGCATCAATCGCGTGATCGAGCGTATCGCGAATATCTGCATCGTCAGTGATCGGGCGCACCATCGCCATACGACATGCGGCTTTAGCATCGACACCGTTCTTGATCAGCGTTGCTGCGTAGACCAGCAAACGTGTAGAGATACCTTCATCCAATCCGTGACCTTTCAGGTTACGGGCTGCTTGGCCGATCTGCACCAACTTACTGCAGATCGCCACGTCTAGACCGGTTTCCTTGGACAAGATCGCAGCTTCCAATTCCGCACTCGGGTAATCAAACTCGAAGCCGGTGAAACGTTGTTTGGTCGATTGCTTCAAGTCTTTCATCAGGCTCTGGTAGCCTGGGTTGTAGGAGATCACCAACTGGAAATCGGGGTGCGCTTCGATTAGCTCGCCCTTCTTATCCAATGGCAAAGTACGACGGTGGTCGGTCAATGGGTGGATGACCACGGTGGTGTCCTGACGTGCTTCGACGATTTCATCGAGGTAACAAATCGCACCGATGCGTGCTGCTGTGGTGAGTGGACCATCCAACCAACGTGTGCCGTTAGCGTCCAGCAGATAGCGCCCGACGAGGTCGCTTGCCGTCATGTCTTCGTTACACGCCACGGTGATGAGCGGCTTGTTCAACTTCCACGCCATGTATTCGACGAAGCGCGATTTGCCACAGCCTGTTGGGCCTTTCACCATCACAGGCAAGCGCGCTGCGTAAGCGGCTTCATACAGCATCACTTCATCGCCTTGCGCTTGGTAGAACGGTTCTTTAGCGACGGTGTATTGGTTCTTGTTTGTCATTTTTGACTCCTGTCCCGCGTGTGACCTCACACGCAAAACGGTATTAAATCTTGGAAAAAAACGCCCCCATCGTGTGGGGGCGCATTTTTTGTTGCTTCGATACAGCCGAACAACGCTTACTTGTGTACGCCCAACTTTTCGCGCCAGCCCGCGAACAGCTTGTCGCTGTCTTTCGGGAAGGACTCGAATGCACGTGCGAACTCTTTGTGTGTCTTCGCGTATTCGATCGGATCAGCACCGGTCTTCCAGCACTCGTAAGACTGACCGAGGGAGATACCACCAGCTGCTGGGCTGTCGATATGACCGAAAGCGCCGCCGCCGCAGGTGTTGATCACGTTGCCGTGTCCCAGATTCTGGAAGAAGCCTGGCAGACGCAACGCGTTCATACCGCCGGAGATGATCGGAGTTGTTGCCTTCATTCCATACCACTTCTGGTAGAAGTAAGGTCCTTGGCACTCATCGCGCTCCAGCATGTATGCCAGTACGGTTTCTTTACCGTGGCCTTCCATCTTGCCATAGCCCATGGTGCCGGTATGCATACCGGACGCGCCCATCAGACGCACCATCTTCATGTAGCACAATGGATCCATACCCATTGGAGACTTGTAGGAAGTGACGGCACCGTGGCCTGCGCGGTGGAAATGCAAGAAGGTGTCTGGGAACTCACGGCGAGCAGTGGTCACACCTGCTGGGCCAGTCACGAATCCGTCAACGAGGAAGGCTACGTGGCTTGCAGAGTTGTATTTAGCGAACGTATTAAGAACGAAGTCGCCGCGGTGGATCATTTCTTTGTAGTAATCGGCAGTGATGTTGGCCGAGAACAACTTAGCTTGACCAGTTGCTTGTTGAGCACGATCCATGGCTTCAGCCACTTTCGGCATGACAACTTCCATCGGGCAGAACGGTTGGTTAGCTTGTGGCTCGTCATTCTTGATGAAATCGCCACCCAACCAGAAGTCGTAGCATGCCTTAGCAAATGGCTCAGGACGCAGACCCAACTTAGGCTTGATGATGGTGCCAGCGATGTAACCGCCGTCGGTTTCAGAGCGACCCAACACCTTCCACAAGTTGGTGATATTTGCGGACGGGCCGTCGAAGTGCTTCATCATGCACTCAGGCACCAAGAAGTCCAGCATGCGCAAACCTTGATGGTCGCCCATACCTTGGTTGTTACCCAAAATCAGGGACCACATGTGCGAAATATTGAAAGTGCCATCAGTCAGGTTCGGGTCAAACAATTCCACTGGATAAGCGACCTTGAACAAGCCGCCGCCCTTGACTGCATCATCACCAAAAGCTGTTTCGTCAACTTCATACACAAGCGCGTCCACACCACGAGTGAAATCATCGGTGGTGGATACTTCAACGTTGGTACCGGTAGAAGATTCAGCTGCAACGTGAGCAGCTACTTCCAAAAAACCGTGGCCTTTGGCCGGAATAAGCTTGTACGCAACCAGCAAGTGCTTGCCGCCAGCGATCAAATCCGCTTCTTTCAAATTCAGGTTTGCATAACGATTTGATTGATCCATTGTTTTCTCCTCTTGTCGTTTAAATATTCTTGCTACGGGTTGGACTTTACGGCCTTGCTACTATAAATAACAGTCAAATGTTTTTATCGGAACCATAAGCGGGCCTTATGGTTTAAAATCTCGCTACCATGCTGCCATTAAGTTTGCGACAACTTCAGGTCTTCGAAAGCGTAGCGCGCCATTTGAACCATTCGCGCGCCGCTGAGGAATTGTTTCTATCGCAACCTGCGGTATCTATGCAGATCAAGCAGGCTGAGCAGACTATCGGAATGCCCTTGTTCGAGCAAGTAGGAAAAAAGCTATTTCTGACTGAGGCTGGGCGCGAGATGTTGCACTACTCACGCTCTATTGTCTTGTTGATGCAAGAAATGGAAACCGTGTTCGACGAAATGAAGGGGCTGGAACACGGTCATCTCTGCATCGCAGTCGTCAGTACGGCCAACTATTTCATGCCGCAACTATTGGCGAAATTCATCCAAGCTCATCCCAAGATCAAAGTTAGCCTATCGGTTGCCAACCGCGATGCCGTCATCAAACAACTTGCCGACAACGTCGCAGACCTAGCCATCATGGGCCAACCTCCTGAAGGCACCGACATGCTCGCCGAGCCATTTATGGAAAACCCTTTGGTTGTAATCGCGTCACCACAACACCCTTTAGCAACGGCCACGAAGATCCAGCCACGGCAATTAGTGAATGAGATTTTTCTATTACGTGAACAAGGATCAGGAACGCGTGGCGTAGTAGAACGCTTCTTCGCTAGCCACAAACTGCCACTGCCGACACATATGGCAATGGATACCAACGAAGCCATCAAACAATCGGTTCAGGCAGGCATGGGCATCGGCATCATCTCCAGCCACAGCATCGAGCTGGAATTGGAAACCAAGCGTCTACTTGTGCTGAATGTGGAAGATTTTCCCATCGTACGCCACTGGTACATCGTACATCGCAAAGATAAACGTGCATCGGTGGCCGCGCATGAGTTCAATCGGTTTTTGCTGGAAGAGTCGGCGACAAAATAACCCCCCAGTTTTCCAAGCCTGCCTCCCAACCCCAAATAACTGCCGTTCATTCCCTTCCAACCGAAACCCATACCGCTGATACTTCGCAAGCCCCCGACTGTCGGATACAAATTTACTTTACCTCCCTGCCTAAACTAGAGTCACAACCAACTTAAAGTTGCAGGAGTTTCAATGCAAACCAAATCATCACAAGCTGGCTTCACGTTAATAGAGTTGTTGATTGTTATTGTGATTGGCGCCATTTTGGTCGCAATAGGCGGACCATCATTCAGCGATTTTATTAACAACACAAAGCAAACTTCGACGATGACACGACTGGTCAGCGATTTAAACCGCGCACGTAGCGAAACCATCAAACGCAATACGAGAGTATTAATTTGCGCACGAAACACAGCTGGGACTGATTGCGTCAGTTCGACTAATTGGCAAAACGGATGGTTAGTCTGTTATGACGCAGACCAAAATAATGCCTGCGACACGGCGCCAATCGATGGATCGAACCCAAATCCAATTTCGCTATATCCAGCTGTAAGCTCAAAGCTAACGCTAACGGGCAGCAATAATGCAACCACCCCGATCCGATTTAATCCCAGCGGCACACAAGGCACTGGTGGCGTAGCCACGTTAACACTCACCGGAACTTGGAGTGGATCAACCGCCAAAATAGTTAATGTGGCCGCAACAGGTTTAATCTCTAAACAATAGAGGGGAATATGAAAAATAATCAGTACAACCTGCACATCAACAAACAATCCGGCTCTTCGATGATTGAGATTCTGGTGACATTGATCATCGTAGCTATCGCCCTTCTTGGCGCGGCAGGTTTGCAAATTTACGCAATGCGCGTCAACCAAGGCGGACAGTTTCGGTCGCAAGCTGTTTTTTTGGCTTCGGACATTGCCGAGCGTATGGAAACAAACAAGTCAGCGGCCATCAATGGTAGTTATGCGCTAGGAAATACGGGATCAGTAAGTGCTGTCAGCTCCGCCTGCAACACCGCTGCATGTGACCCAGCCAGTTTAGCTGCCTATGACCTTAACCAATGGGGCAATACAATCACCAATCTACTGCCTCAACCAAGCTGGCAAATAAATCACAGCACCACAGGCAATCCAAGCACTTACGACATCGTGATTCGATGGACTGATCGTAGTAGTGACAAAAATAGCCACGGCGAAACATTTGCATACACATCAACACGAACCATCCGCAATTAAATGGCCATGAACACACATCCACAAACACCGCGCCTCACCCTCTCTTCATATAAGCCAAATGAAGCAGGGTTCAGCCTGATTGAGATGATGATATCCATCACCATTGGCCTAATGATCATCGCTGCTCTGGTAGGTGTATTAACAAGCAACTCTCGCAGTGCAAAAACCAACGACCGCACTTCTGAATTACAAAGCAATGGACGTTTTGCGCTGGATCATTTGAAACGCGAACTCAGACACGCCGGTTATCGCGGTTACACATGGGCTGAGCCCACCATACCCACCACAACACTTACCGTTACAGGCGGAGGTTTAAATGAGTGTGGCGGTAGCGGTTTCATACAAAACATCCGTCAAGGCATTTGGGGGGCGAATGACAGCAACCCATTCACTGGCAACTGCCTATCCACCACCAATCAATGGCTGCGCGGGGATGTTTTAGTGCTTCGCCGCCTTGCTAGTACGCCAACATTAGCAGCTTCAGCTGTCGCAAATGGCGTGTATTTCCGTTCAACCTATGCCGTAGGCGAACCTTATAAATACAGTACTGCAGCTTCGGCACCTGGAATCACGGCCGCCCCGGTAGCAGACTTTCTGGTGCAGGAATATGTTTATTACATTGGCAGTGACGGTACCGCACCTGCATTACGTCGCATTGCATTGCAAGCCAACGGCACCCTCGTAGATGAATTAGTCGTAAGTGGGATTGAACATATGGAAGTGCAATATGGTCGATACGACACCGCCCAGAACACACAATACTTCAATGCCAATCAAATCACAGGAACCTCGACTGATAGCGCGCAAACACAATGGGATGACGTCAATTCAGTTCGGGTTTGGTTGCTCAGTCGCAACTCAACCCGTGAGCAGGGCTTCACCAACACCAATACCTACCCGATGGGCGACATCACCTATGACCCAGTTGATGACAATTTCCGCCGCCAGTTATTTACTGCCGTTATTCAACTGCGCAATTAAGGATAAGAATGATGCGAGTTACCCCCCCCCCCAACATCCAGAAATTACAACACGGCTCAACGTTAGTCGTTAGCTTGATTATTTTAGTAATCTTAATGTTACTGGGCGTAACGGCGATGGTTACATCAGATACACAAAGCAAGTTAGCGGGAAACCTTCAATTCGAAAATGCTGCCATGAATAATGCTGAAACCTCAGCAGGTACGGCAGAAACTTGGCTTGCCACTGGCACCAATTTTCGACACGCCAGCCTATTGGCTGACCCGTGTGACAATCGCAGCTCACCAGAGCTTTATCCTTTAAACACCACCGTTAATCCTCCCACACCTTGCCTAGCCAGCAACACAGCATTAACAATGGTTTGGAATGACAATAATTCGACCACGGTTGCTGATGAAACGCAGCGGTACATGATCGAATTGATGTCGGTAAACAGCCGGTTACAGGGATCTAGTCAAGGCACTGGAGGGCGTAGTAGCTCAGGATGTAATCAAGTTAATACTTACCGCATTACTGCACGCGGGGAAAGCCGTCGCGGCGCCACCAAATTTGTTCAATCGTATTTCAGCGTATTAAGCTGTTAATCAAGGAGTCGTCATGACTTACTCTGCTAGCTTTAAAAAAACTTGGCCACAACTTGCAAGCGGCATCGCTCTATCCGGAATAACCATAGCACTACTAAACATGGCGTTAGCGATTACTGCTTACGCCCCAACCAGCCAGCCAGTTGGCTACATCGCCCAAGACGAAGTTTCAAACTATGATCTAACAAGTGGTAGCGAAACTTTATTCAGGCCCGAGTATGAAACCGAATTCTGGTCTGGCAACCTGTATGCCTATCCAGTTGATATTGTCGGCAACGTCAATACAGGTGGCGAACTTTGGTCTGGCGGCGCGCGCGCCGCTATTGATGCACAAAATTTCGACACCGGCCGCGTGATTGCCACCATGAAATCCGATGGCAGCAAAATTCCTTTCCGCTGGGCCAGCTTATCTACTGGAACAGGAAGCCAGCAGGCGGCACTTGCCACCACTGTTGGTGGGGCAGCAGTAACAGGAGACAAGATTCTCGATTTCGTTCGAGGGGACACCTCTAATGAAGATCCGAGCGGAGCCAAACTACGCAATCGCAAAGCAGTATTAGGTGATATTGTTCACTCGCGTCCGTATTACATTAGCGATGCCACATCCCCGACCATTTTTGTAGGCGCAAATGATGGGATGCTACATGCCATTAACGCTGCTGTTTCTGGCACAGGAATCGGGAGTGAGCGCTGGGCTTACGTACCATCTATGCTCATTCCCAAGCTTAATACCTTGGCAGCGAACCCTTACACCCACGATTATTTTGTAGATGGTCAGATCAACATTGCGAATGTAACTATCTCTTCAGCAACTAAACGTGTGCTAGTTGGCGGTTTAGGTGCTGGAGGAAAAGGGCTTTACGCTCTAGATATCACAACACTTACTGCGGCTAACGAAACCGATCTCGCCTCCAAAATCCTTTGGGAAATTGACGGTGGCAATAATACAGTTAACTATGCAGCAGTGGCCTCTACTACCGAAAACTATAAAAATTTGGGTTATACCTATGGCACGCCGCTACTTGCTAAAGTCCATAATGGAGCAGCAACTCCGGATGTTGTAATTATTGGCAATGGCTATAACAACAATACTGCCGGTGACTATCAAGCCTACTTGTACGTTATTAACGTGTCGAACGGGCAGATCATCAAGTCCATCAAAGCTGGCACCAGTGGTTCATCAACTAGTCCAAACGGTATTTTTGCGGTCAATGCAGTCGATACCGATGGCGATGGCGCCATTGAAACTGTGTACGGTGGCGACTTGAACGGCACTATGTGGAAATTTGACCTTTCTAACACAACGACCTCTTCATGGAGTGCGTCTGCATTACTGGTCACCTCACCCGCACAACCCATCACAACGACACCGAGCGTCGCATTACACCCTAATGGTGGCTACATGGTCAGTTTCGGCACGGGTGCAATCTTAAAAGCTGCCGATATGACAGACAGCACTGTGCACTATGCCTATGGCATCTGGGACGGCGCGCCCTCTCCCGGCAGTAAAACACTACTTACACAAACGCTTACTGAGCGTGTTTACGGGGCATCTCGCGTCCGTCGCGTTACCGCCAACGCCATTAATTGGAACAACCATAAAGGATGGCAGGTTGCCTTACCCGCAGGTGAGAAAGTGCTGGGCGAGGGGTCATTTACTGAAAGCGGTCGCTTTTATTTCAACTCTTTTAATTCAACCGTCACTCATGCTATCCCAAACACCACAACCGTTCTCACTGGTGAGAATTGGTTAATGGAGTTGGATTATCTGACTGGTGGCAGCAAGAATATTCCATTTTTGGACATGGATGGAAACTTACTATTGAACGACGCAGACCGTATTAAATACATCACAACGGATTCAATTCCTACGGGAAAAGCCATTGGAGATCCGATCCTAACTACGGATGGCATCCCTGTTGGCAAGTGGCTATCGTCAGGTGTTCAATCACAACCCATTTTGGTGCAATTGCAAACACTTAATACCACCTTATTTAACCAAAACCCTAACGTGATTTTTCCTCCTCAAACCACTGAGCGCGGGGTGGCAGGTGGTCACTTTGACGTAGATAATTTCTTGGTTGATGCTTGTAATACGACAAGCACTTCTGGCAAAGCTAGTGGAACGATTGAATTCACATATAACAACTCTAAAAATCCAAGCAATTTGACCATTACTATCGGCGGCACAAGCGTTGTAAACGGGGATCCAGGAAATTTAAACAAAAACAATATGGCTCAATGGGTTGTTGATCAGCTAGCTGGCTCAACTACTTACACAGCAGCTCGAAATGGTGCAATTGTTACAATCACTGCAATCAATTTTGGTACTACTTACAATGCGACGTTATCTGTAAGTTCAACTGGGGCTAATAATTTTAACTTTAGTAAAACCAACTTAACCGGCGGAACGGGTTCTGCTGGTGGAGTTGATTCCAGTACAAGCTGTAATTACGATACACACACACACCAATACGACGATAAATTCGATAAAACTGGTTTGAACATGCTCAATGCCAGCGAAACAAAATACAACCTGTCGTTACATATACCAAGTACCTCAACGCAATTTAAAGTACTGATCATGAATCAGTACCTCAACCCAGCCGTTAGCCTTCATATTGGTAACAACACTTATGATCCAGCCTCTGGAAACGGTTATGTTTCTCTAAAAAATTATCAAACCAGTGCCAATTTGGACATCAGCACAGTAACGACCTATACCCGCTCCAATATAGGCAGCTTAGCGGTCAATATGCCCGTTAATGCATTCACAGTAAAAGACTGGTGGGGTGGCGACACGGCTGATTTGCGTGTTGGATTACATCCCACCCAGCCTCAATGCGTATGGGATGACAGCAACAATAATGGGAAGGCCGACCTTTACCAAGCAGTTATTCCTCCGGCAAATGGCACGAATGGTCCTGGCACGGATAGTCGTACTGAGGGTGCCCGTCACAACGGCGCCTTAACGGTTCAGCTTATCAAGGCCTCTACGCCACAAACCGCCATTGAAGAAAATGTGTCGGGGCGCCCTGAATATGGTTGGCGTGTTAAATCAGGCTATTACTCCAATGTGCTAGCTGAATACATTGTCTATTGGCACCATCCCAATGCGATGTGCTACGGTGACACAGGCAGGTGGGATCAACAAAATAGGGATAATTTGGCTTGGAACACTACATTGTTGATGGATGGGTCTGGATGGAAGAAGGACGTTCCTGAGGACATTGCTGTAACACCCAGCTCAGCCAATAGAACACCTGCAGCTGGCTCAACAGATCCCAAGCTGGGCTCTCTCGGTGGTGCATGCGGTAATGGAACCACGGTTACGACACAACCAAGTGCTAACGTTACTGTCATTACAAGCACTTGCGGCGACACACTGATTTATCGCATCACAAAAACAGCCAACGATGATGGAACCGTTACCATTGTCACTGAATTGGGTGATGGAACGACCACAACCGAAGTTATCGCTAATGCGGGCGGTAATGTTAAAACCGGCGGTGATGAACGTGGATTGCAATCACGTACGGGTCGCGTTTCTTGGCATGAGCTGATTAGAGATTAAACCAACTGAGGGTGTGCCATCAATGGCATGCCCTTTCATCCCCATTTGAAGAGGTCAACATGAAGTCACATCGTATCAACGGATTTAGCTTAATTGAGTTGCTAGTCGCCATGGTTATCGTTGGCATTCTTGCTGCGATTGCTATACCCAGTTACAACAGCTCCACAATACGCGGATCACGTGCTGCTGCGCAAACTGAGTTATTAGATTTGGCGAGCATTCAAGAAAAGATTTATCTCAACTCAAATGCCTACACCACCAGCGTAACCGCTGATTACAATGGAATGAGCACAGGCGGGTTAGGCCGCACATCCGGACAAACTAAAGATCAAAAATATAATCTAGCAATCAGCGGTACTGCTCAGACCTACACACTAACCGCTACACCTGTCGCTAATAAAACTCAGGCTAATGACGGTTTTCTTTCTATTAGTGAAAACGGAAAAAAAGTGTGGGATGGTCATCCTGATTGGTAATTTGATGTCTTTGAGTCTGGGGTTCCATGACCTTTACCCTTTTTTTCATGTGCTAGTTCTAGCCTAGTTGCTTACTTTCATCTGCAGTTAATTTTTTGCTGAACTCATGCATTTAGACATGCAACCATTGTCCATGTCGTTCCGAACCTGTACATTGGCGACCTATATAACCTCGGTCGGTACCTAAAAATGAAAGAGATCCTACAATTCTTAAAGACTCACGGTGAGCGGCTCGATTCAGAGATTGCGGAGGGTGTGGGTCTTTCGTTGAACAACGTGCGCACTCAACTTACTGAGTTGGCTGCTAAGGGTGAGATCATGATGTGCCACTCCACTCGATTTGACAGCAAGGGTAAAAAGATCGAGGGCATCAAATGCCGCTTGGCTGGTTTTATCCCTCCTGCTGCTCCAGGTCGTAAGTCAAAATCCCAGTTAAAGTTATCGTAACTGTTGCTGTCGAAGCCTCGCCCCAATTATCTAGCCGGTTATTCGCCTTCGCTGGTCGCCCAAGTTAATCAAGCTATCCAGCAAGGCACGTTCGGCGCGCTTCTTAAATCAAGATACCCGCTCGCCCACAAAGTTCGAACTGACGGGGCTTTGTACGAGTTTGTATCGGCCCTTAAAAATCAACACCTGCGCAACACTCAATCGCTAAGCCGTATTGAGTTTGACAGCAAGCTCCAAACTTTGCGCAATGCTCTGGGTACGCACACTACGATCTCCCGCGTTCAAGGAGGCAAACTCAAAGCTAAACGCGAACTCCGCGTGGCTTCTCTCTTCAAAGAGATGCCGGAAGCTTTCCTGCGAATGATCGTAGTGCACGAGCTGGCACACTTAAAGGAGCGCGAACACAACAAAGCCTTCTATCAGTTGTGTCGGCATATGGAGCCTGAATACGCGCAACTCGAATTCGAGCTGCGCGCTTATCTGACTTATTTGGATGCGGGTGGCGTACCGCTGTGGTCAGCTACCGAAGGAATCAATCCTCCAGTGATCTGACCTTCACCGTCTTACCTTTCACTTTACCTGCCGATAGTCTCTTTACGGCTTCTCGCGCGATGCTACGTACCACGGCAACGTAGGTGGACATATCGGTCACGGTAATCTTACCTACTTGCTCACGCGTGAAACCCGCTTCCCCAGTGAGCGCGCCCAACACGTCCCCGGGGCGGATCTTTTCTTTACGGCCACCTAGGATTTGCAAGGTCACCATAGGGGGAACCAAACGCGCATCGTTGGTGGTCTTTAGTTCTTCCACTAGATGCCACTCGGGTTCGCTACCCATCATTTTGGCGATGCAATCAACACGATACATGTCGGCGGGCGTGCAGATACTGAAGGCCCAACCGTCTTCGTCTGCACGGCCTGTACGTCCGATACGGTGGATATGAATCTCGGGGTCAGGCGTGACATCCACGTTGATGACGGCTTCCAGTTGCGCGATATCCAAACCACGCGCGGCCACATCGGTGGCGACTAATACGGAACAACTACGATTAGCGAACTGGATGAGCACCTGATCGCGCTCGCGTTGCTCCAGATCACCATTCAAGGTCAGCGCTTTGATGCCGTGCGATTGCAACACATCCAACAGGTCGCGGCATTGTTGTTTGGTATTACAAAAAGCCAACGTGCTGACAGGGCGGAAATGTTTAAGCAAGGTCGCTACCGTTTGCAGGCGCTCACCCTCGCTCACTTCATAAAAACGTTGGCGGATCTTGCTGGCCTCGTGCTTCTCTTCCAGTGTGATCTGCTGCGACTCTCGCATGAATTTCTTCGCCAACCCTGCAATGCCTTCGGGATAAGTCGCCGAGAACAACATGGTCTGACGTTGCGCTGGACAGCGTTTGATGACAAATGAGATGTCATCGTAGAAGCCCATGTCCAACATACGGTCCGCCTCATCCAGCACCAAGGTATCGAGCGCTTCCAGATTCAAGCTGCCACGCTCCAGATGGTCCATGATACGTCCCGGTGTGCCAACGACGATGTGCGCGCCGTGCTCCAGACTCTCGCGCTGTGGACGCATGGTGGCGCCACCGCACAGCGACAATATCTTGATGTTGTCGGCAAAGCGCGCCAAACGACGCAACTCTTGTGTGACTTGGTCAGCCAATTCGCGCGTAGGGCATAACACCATCGCCTGCACCGCAAAGCGTCGTGGGTTGAGTTTGGTGAGCAGTGGCAAAGAGAACGCCGCTGTCTTACCGCTACCAGTCTTGGCTTGTGCGATAAGGTCTTTGCCTGCAAGCGTGATGGGCAGGCTCGCCGCTTGAATGGGCGTCATCGTGCGATATTCGAGCTGATCCAATATCGCCAACATTGCTGGCGACAGCGGCAATTCTTTGAACGAGCGGCCTGTTTCGGATGGAGGAGTAGGGGGGGTATTTTTTGTCATACGCGATTATCCCTGTCTAGGCGCTTACTTGCCTAAGATTTTTGCCTGATGCACCTCGCTGATATAGTGACGCCACTTTGACCTCTTGGCGTGATGCGATGAAAAAGACCACTCCCGACAATGCACGACTCGACCGTATCGTTGCCGAAGCACGACAACAACGTGAGACGCGCGAAGCTGGCTACCGCGAGCGGGCGCTCAAATTGTTTCCATGGATATGTGGCCGCTGTGGTCGCGAATTCTCTGGCGCTCGACTACGCGAATTGACCGTGCACCATAAAGATTCAAACCACGATAATAATCCACCTGACGGAAGCAACTGGGAGTTGCTATGCCTGTACTGTCATGACAACGAACATGCGCGCATCTTGGATGAAACCGTTCGTGATAGAACCAAGGCTAAGCAGACCCTCGCCACACACAATCCCTTTGCTGATCTAAAGTCTTTGCTCAAGAAAGACCACGATTGAAACTCTTCTCAATGCCGCTATCCCACAAACAAAAAGCGACCCGAAGGTCGCTTTTTGTTTGATGCGGACGTCTTTTCTTACTTAACGATCGCGTTCAATTCGCCTTTAGCGTAGCGGTTAGCCATCGCTTCCAGAGAGATTGGTTTGATCTTGCTAGCTTGACCTGCTGCGCCGAATGCTTCGTAACGCAATACGCAGATCTGCTTCATTGCTTTGGTGGTTTCAGCCAAGAACTTACGTGGGTCGAAGTCCTTTGGATTCTGCGCCAAGTAGCGACGTGTCGCGCCAGTAGATGCCATGCGCAAGTCAGTGTCGATGTTCACTTTACGTACACCGTGCTTGATACCTTCAACGATCTCTTCGACTGGAACGCCGTAAGTCTGTGGCATTTGGCCGCCGAATTCGTTGATGATCTTCAGCCACTCTTGAGGAACGGAAGACGAACCGTGCATCACGAGGTGGGTGTTAGGGATACGTGCGTGGATCTCTTTGATGCGGCTGATCGCCAAGGTGTCGCCTGTGGGCGGCTTGGTGAACTTGTACGCGCCGTGCGAAGTACCAATCGCGATTGCCAATGCGTCAACTTGTGTCAGCTTCACGAATTCAGCAGCTTCATCTGGGTCGGTCAACAGTTGGTCGTGGCTCAATACGCCTTCAGCGCCGTGGCCGTCTTCCTTCTCGCCGTGGCCGGATTCCAAAGAACCCAAGCAGCCCAATTCGCCTTCGACGGAAACGCCGACTGCGTGGGACATGTTCACGACACTACGGGATACGTTGACGTTGTACTCGAATGATGAAGGTGTCTTACCGTCAGTCATCAAAGAACCGTCCATCATCACGCTGGAGAAACCAGAACGGATCGCGTTGATACATACGCCTTCAGATGCGCCGTGGTCTTGGTGCATAACGACTGGAATATGTGGATACATTTCAACAGCTGCTTCGATGAGGTGACGCAAGAATGGCTCACCAGCGTACTTACGTGCGCCTGCAGAACCTTGCATGATCACTGGGCTGTTGCATTGATCAGCCGCTTCCATGATCGCTTTGACTTGTTCCAAGTTATTCACGTTGAACGCTGGCAAGCCATAGCTATGCTCAGCAGCGTGATCGAGAAGTTGACGTAGGGATACGAGTGCCATATTTCCTCCTGATTAAAATAAATTACGAATCGTTTCGGTGATGCAGTTTAGTTTCTATCTATGTCCCGCTCAACCACTTAGGCCTTACGGTGATCGCCCACTCGCACGATCTTCAATGTGTTGGTATGGCCCGCTTTACCGACAGCTTCACCAACTGTGATCACGATCATGTCGCCATCTTCTACCCAGCCTTTATCAAGCAAAGTTTGCTCAGCATTGAGCATTTCTTGAGATTGATCTTTCGCTGTTGAATGAAATACGACTGGATGCACGCCACTAAACAAGGTGACCTTGGTCAAGGTCTCTTGCACAGGCGTCAAAGCGAAGATCGGCACCCCTGCGCTCATACGAGACATCCACAACGGTGTGGAACCCGATTGAGTCAAGGCCACGATGGCTTTCACTTTGAAATGAGACGCAGCGTACAACGCCGACATCGCGATAGATTGATCGATACGCGTGAACTTTTGCGAGACGGTACGACGATCAACTGCATGATGTTCTGCTTCACGCTCTGCACTGAGACAGATACGTGCCATCGCTTCGATGGTTTCGACTGGATAGTCGCCCACCGCAGTCTCTGCCGACAACATCACGGCATCCGTGCCATCCAACACGGCGTTCGCCACGTCAGAAACTTCAGCACGTGTCGGGATCGGTGCGGTAATCATGGACTCCATCATCTGAGTCGCTGTAATGGCGAGCTTGTTACGCTCACGTGCCATCTTGATCATCTTCTTCTGCAGGCCGGGAACGGCCGCATCGCCAACTTCCACGCTCAAGTCGCCACGCGCCACCATGATGGCATCGGAGGCATCGATGATGTCGGCCAGAACAGGAATCGCTTCCGCGCGTTCGATCTTGGCCAACAACATTGCCTTACCGCCCGCCGCATGCATCAGTGTACGAGCCAGTTTCATGTCATCCGCACAACGTGGGAAAGACACAGCCAAATAGTCCGCCTTGATCAGCGCAGCTGTCTTGATGTCTTCTTTGTCTTTTTCAGTCAACGCAGGTGCCGTCAATCCACCACCCTTGCGATTGATACCCTTGTTGTTGGACAACACACCGCCACGTACAACCACGCAATGAACTTCTGGGCCTTTGACACCAGTGACGTGGAATTCCAGCAAGCCGTCGTTCAACAACAAAACGGTGCCCACTTCCACATCGTTTGGCAGTTCTTTGTAATCCAACCCTACGCGCTCTTGGTTGCCCAATCCATCCAGTGATGCATCCAAGATGAAGGCGTCGCCTTTGTTCAGAACGATCTTGTCGTTCTGAAACTTACGCACACGGATCTTCGGTCCTTGCAGGTCAGCCAAGATACCCACGGTACGGCCTACTGCTGCTGCCGCCGCGCGCACAGTGTCCGCACGCTTCATGTGATCTTGCGCGGAACCATGAGAGAAATTCATCCGCACCAGATCGACTCCGGCGCGGATCATTGCCTCAAGGACTTTTTGATCGCTGGAAGCAGGGCCCAGCGTTGCAACTATTTTTGTTCTACGCAGCATGTGATTCCTAGGTAATTAAGCCTTAGCGCGCTCTTCGAGAATAGCCACGGCTGGCAATGTCTTGCCTTCGAGGAACTCTAGGAATGCACCGCCAGCGGTGGAGATGTAAGACACCTTGTCGTAGATGTCGTACTTCTGAATCGCAGCGATAGTGTCACCGCCGCCTGCCAAGGTGAAAGCTTTCGTATTGGCAATCGCCATTGCGATGGTCTTGGTACCTTCGCCGAACTGGTCGAACTCGAACACGCCGACTGGGCCGTTCCAAACCACGGTGCCTGCCTTCATGATGATGTCAGCCAATTCTTGTGCAGACTTAGGACCGATGTCAAAGATCATGTCTTCATCGGCAACATCCTTAGCATCTTTCAAGATAGCAGGGGTATTTTCATTGCCAGCGATGAAAGGGGCTGCTGTACCAATCACCACATCCGTTGCGATGGGAATGGATGCGCCACGTGCTGTCATTTTGGCGATCAATGCTTGTGCTGTTGGCACCAGATCGTTCTCGCACAGAGACTTGCCTACTGGGTGACCAGTCGCTTTCAAGAAGGTGTTAGCAATACCACCACCCACCACCAACTGTTCACATTTCTCAGACAAGGATTCCAATACGGTCAGCTTGGTAGAGACCTTGGAACCACCAACGATAGCCACCATAGGGCGTGCTGGGCTCAACAACGCCTTGGTCAGTGCTTCCAATTCTTCAGTCAACAAGATACCTGCGGCGGCAACGGGTGCGAACTTCGCTACGCCGTGTGTTGATGCTTCAGCACGGTGAGCCGTACCAAAAGCGTCCATCACGAACACGTCGCACAGTGCGGCATATTTCTTGGCCAATTCGTCGGTGCTCTTCTTCTCGCCTTTGTTGAAGCGGCAGTTCTCCAGCAGAACCAATTCGCCTTCAGCGACTTGGAAGCCGCCGTCGATCCAATCTTTGATCAGGCGTACTGGTTTGCCCAACTTGTTGGCGATTGTGTCAGCCACTGGCTTGAGAGAGTTCTCTTCGGAGTAGACGCCTTCTTCTGGACGACCCAAGTGGGAAGTCACCATCACTTTTGCGCCAGCCTTCAGCGCAGCATTGATAGTCGCCATAGAAGCGGTGATACGGGCATCGGAGGTTACTTTGCCGTCTTTGACGGGCACATTCAGATCAGAGCGGATGAGGACGCGTTTGCCCTTCAGATCCAGATCGGTCATTTTGATAACGGACATGATTTTTCCTTTGAACTAAGTGAAAAGGGCTGGCATTGCCAGCCCTGAACGAGGCGAATTACTTAGCGACGTGACCAACCAAACGCATCAAGTTGCAGGTATAACCATACTCGTTGTCATACCAAGCAACCACTTTAACGAAGGTTGGATCCAGTGCGATGCCTGCTTCTGCATCAAATACTGAAGGTTGTGGGCAACCACGGAAATCGGTAGAAACCACTTTCTCGTCGGTGTAACCCAGTACGCCCTTCAATGGACCATTTTCAGATGCGGACTTCATTGCTGCGCAGATCTCTGCGTAAGTTGCTGGCTTGTTCAATTCAACAGTCAGGTCAACCACAGAAACGTCAGAAGTAGGTACGCGGAATGCCATACCTGTCAACTTCTTGTTCAGTTCTGGAATCACCACACCAACGGCCTTCGCTGCGCCAGTTGAAGAAGGAATGATGTTTTCCAAGATACCGCGGCCACCGCGCCAATCTTTGTTGGATGGGCCGTCAACTGTCTTTTGTGTCGCTGTTGCAGCGTGCACAGTTGTCATCAGACCACGCTTGATGCCGAACACGTCGTTCAACACTTTAGCGACTGGTGCCAAACCGTTGGTGGTGCAAGAAGCTGCAGAAACGATGTTCTCGCCTTTGTAAGTCTCGTGGTTCACACCGTAGACAAACATTGGTGATGTGTCTTTGCAAGGAGCGGACATCACCACTTTTTTAGCGCCTGCTTTGATGTGTGCTTCGCAAGATTCTTGGGTCAAGAAGAAGCCAGTACATTCGATAACGATGTCTGCACCTGCTTCGTTCCACTTCAGATTCGCTGGATCACGCTCAGCAGTCAAACGGATGCTCTTGCCGTTCACGACCAAATTGCTGCCGCTCACTTTTACGTCACCATTGAAACGGCCGTGTACGGAATCGTACTTCAGCATGTACGCCAAGTAGTCCGGCTCAAGCAAGTCGTTGATCGCAACGACTTCGATTTCTGGAAAATCTTTAGCTGCTGCACGGAACACCATACGACCGATACGACCAAAACCATTGATACCTACTTTAATAGCCATTGTCTTCTCTCCCTTATGTAATTAAAAAATCTGTGGCGTCTTACAGCACGTTCTTAACAGTTTTCACAACGTTCTCTACCGTGAAACCGAAATGTTTGAACAACTCTGGTGCTGGAGCAGATTCGCCGAAACAATCCATACCGATGACTGCACCATCCAAACCAACGTATTTGTACCAACCGCTGGTCACACCCGCTTCAACTGAAACGCGCTTCACACCCTTTGTCAGGACGCTGTCTTTGTATGCTTGATCTTGTGCATCGAATGCATTGGTGCAAGGCATAGAGACCACGCGTACGTTCACGCCCTCGGCTGCCAAGGTCGCTTGTGCCTTCATCGCCAAGTCGACTTCAGAACCCGTAGCGATGATGATCGCTTGAGCCTTGCCACCTGCTGCTTCGGACAACACATAACCACCCTTACGGATATTGGCGATCTGCGCTGCATCACGTTTTTGGAATTGCAGGTTCTGACGGCTGAAGATCAAGCTGGAAGGACCGTCCTTACGCTCAACTGCAGCGACCCAAGACACAGCAGATTCAACGGTGTCGCAAGGACGCCATGTTTCCATGTTCGGGATGTAACGCAATGTCGCGGTTTGCTCAACAGGTTGGTGTGTCGGACCATCTTCGCCCAGACCGATGGAGTCATGGGTGAATACATAGATCACGCGTTGTTTCATCAGCGCGGACATGCGCAAGGCATTACGTGCGTACTCAGAGAACATCAGGAATGTGCCACCGAATGGCAACAGACCACCGTGCAACGCCATACCGTTCATGATGTGCGACATACCGAACTCACGTACACCGTAGCTGATGTAGTTACCAGTAGATTTGCCGGAAACGTGCTTAGCACCTACCCAGTTAGTCAAGTTGGAGCCGGTCAAGTCAGCAGAACCGCCCAAGAATTCTGGCAATGCGGGTTGCAAGGCATTGATCGCATTTTGCGATGCTTTACGTGTTGCGATGGTTTCACCCTTGGCGTTGATGTCAGCGATCGCTTTGGCAGCGTGGTCAGCCCAATTTGCTGGCAGGTCACCCTTCATGCGGCGCTCGAATTCTGCAGCCTCTTTCGGGAATTCAGCGCGGTATGCGGCGAATTTCTTGTTCCACTCGCCTTCCAGTGCTGCCCCCTTTGCCTTCGCATCCCAAGCTTCGTACACATGCGCTGGAATTTCGAACGGTGGGTAGTTCCAACCAATGTGAGCACGAGTTGCTGCGACTTCTGCATCGCCCAACGCTGCGCCGTGAACATCGTGGCTGTCTTGTTTGTTAGGAGAACCTGCACCGATGATCGTTTTGCAGCAGATCAAAGATGGTTTGTCGGTGACTGCCTTAGCCGCTTGTACAGCAGCTTCGATAGCTGCTTGGTCATGACCTTGTACGTTGGCAATAACGTGCCAGCCGTAGGCTTCGAAACGCTTCGCTGTGTCGTCAGTGAACCAGCCTGGTGTGTGGCCGTCGATAGAGATCTGATTGTCATCCCAGAATGCGATCAGCTTGCCCAGACCCCATGTACCTGCCAATGCACACGCTTCGTGGGAGATACCTTCCATCATGCAGCCGTCACCCATGAATACATAAGTGTGGTGATTAACGATTTCGTGGCCAGGCTTGTTGAACTCAGCGGCCAACAGCTTTTCCGACATCGCAAAACCAACTGCGTTGGTGATACCTTGACCCAATGGGCCAGTTGTTGTCTCTACGCCAACGGTATAGCCAAATTCTGGGTGGCCCGGTGTCTTGGAGTGCATCTGACGGAAGCGCTTCAGCTCATCCATCGGCAAGTCGTAACCTGTGAGGTGCAGCAAGGAGTAGATCAGCATCGAGCCGTGACCGTTCGATTGTACGAAACGATCGCGATCAGCCCATTTTGGATTCGTTGGGTTGTGGCGCATATGACCACGCCATACCACGTCAGCGATTTCAGCCATGCCCATTGGCGCGCCCGGATGACCGGAATTTGCTTTTTGAACTGCGTCCACTGCCAGCATGCGAATCGCGCCGGTGATGTCGTTAAATTTGGGTGGGTTTACGTTGCGCGCTGCTGACATTTCCAATCTCCTCCGAAGAAACTTACTGAATTGAGCACAGGTTTATTGCATTTAAGGCCGTCGATTATGCCTCAACGGCGGGGGTTAGGGCAACCTGAGCATGCCCCTTGGCTTTCGTTATGAACCTTACAACTTGTCTTCATCCAGCCTTTTGGGAGGTTTTATGCCCAACTGTTTGAGTTTTCGGTACAGATGCGTCCGTTCAATTCCAATCGTTTCAGCCACCTCAGGTACATTTCCTGCGGCTTTTTTGAGATGGTACTGAAGATAAAGCGCATCAAACAGTTCTCGAGCCTCTCGAAACGGTATATCAAATGAAAATCCTAATGCGGGTGATTCACTAATCAATTCTTGCGGCTCTATAACTTCACTACCTTGCCCACTACTGACTGGCTTAACCTTGCCCTGCTGTAGCACCTGAGCAACCGTCCCTAGTAATTTTTTTAGAGCGATTGGTTTTTCTAAAAAATCTACCGCGCCAATGCGCGTAGCTTCTAAAGCTGTTTCTATCGTTCCATGGCCGGACATCATAATAACGGGCATCGTCATTTTTCCTTGTTGCACCCATTCTTTCAGAAGTGACAATCCATCCGTGTCTGGCATCCAAATATCTAGCAACACTAAATCAGGTTGTTTTTGTTGTAAAAGTTGGCGAGCCTGGTGTGCATTTTCAGCCAGGTAAACGCCATATCCTTCGTCGTACAATATCTCCGAAAGTAGCTCTCTAATTCCCGCCTCGTCATCTACTACCAAGACATTTTTCGTTTGCATCACGCCACCTCCGCTTCACTGATCAAAACAGGCAAAAAGATACTTACGCACGTACCTCCTTGTCGCTGATTTTCAATTCGAATTTTTCCGCCGTGTTCTTCCACGATCTTCTTTACTATCGGCAACCCTAATCCTGTACCTCTAGGCTTCGTCGTCATATAAGGCTCAAACGCACGTGCGAGCAACTGTTCGGGAAAGCCACTGCCGTTATCCATAATGCACATCTTGAGCATGTGGTGTTCGGCATCTTCCGTCGACAAAATAATTTGTCGATGTTCCGTCTGCTGCAAGGCATCATGGGCATTTTGTAATAGGTTATGAATCACTTGTCGTAAACGCGTCGCATCACCATTAATCTGCGTTTTAGTCGCCTCAAGCGCGAGTGAAATGGGCGTGCTGTTTGCCTCGTATAACCCCATGACCTCCATTATCAATTGGTGGATATCCAACTGTGCCAATTTAGCCGTAGGTGCACGTGCGTAATCAGCAAAATCCGTGACCATACTTTTCATGGCCGCCACTTGGCTAACAATCGTTTGTGTTGCACGTTGTAGTAACTGCGCATCCTTTTCGTCTAATTTTTCCGCTAATTTGTGTTGCAATCTTTCAGCTGAAAGCTGGATCGGTGTTAATGGATTTTTAATCTCGTGCGCCAAACGTCTCGCCACTTCGCCCCATGCAGCTTGGCGCTCGGCTTGCAGCAAATAGCTTATATCGTCAAACACCACCACGTAACCTTGATTGGTCTCGGTTGCTAATCGAGTGCCTCGCAACAACAACACTTGGTCTCCGTTTTTGCTCATTCGCTTAATTTGCTGTTGCCAAGTGGCAGTTTGGTTTGTTTCCAAACCCTGCTGTACAGCAACAAAAAATGTCTTTAATAAGACTTGTGATTCAGCCAACTCTTCAAGACTTTTGCCACTCACATCTTGCACGGATAAACCGAGTATTTGTCCCGCACTGGCATTGATTGACCGCAATCTAAGCTGCTCATCCACAACCAATACGCCAGATGAAAGGTAAGCCAACACACTTTCCAAATACGTGCGCGCATCTTCAACTTGCTGCTGTTGTTGTTCGCTCAAAGCCTTCGCGGCGGCGAGATGTGAGGTCATCTGATTGAACAATCCGGTTAGCCCACCTATTTCATCTTGGCTTTGAACCGGGTAATGGGAACTAAAGTCCCCCTGTGCCACTGCCCGCGTACCGGCTGCCAGTGCGGCGAGAGGAGCACTCAATTGGGCACTGAGAAAGAAGGCTGCGGATATTGCACTCAGCAAAACAATCAATAATGCGAGTGTAAGCGTGATGCCGTACAGCCTTTTCAGTCCCAACCTAGACAAGGATAACTCTTGATAATCTCCGTACACTGACTGCACTGTCTCAGCATCTTCCGCTAACTGTTTAGGCACCAGCTGGGCAAATTGCAAAACTCTCCGCTCATCGGTCCATTGTACGGATTTGATGGGCACTAAGACCCGCAACACTAGACGATCATCAGACAAAGCATCTACTCGACTCACACTACCTCGCGACCAAGCCTCATTCAGCATCAAGATCGTGGGAGCCTCGACTTTTTCATTATTGGTACGACTCGTACCTTCTAACAGCTTCCCTGACACACCATAGAGTGTTGCTTCTTGAGCAATTCCCTCTGCGACGAACCGACTCAATGTTTGTTTGTGCCTAACAGGATCTTGCTCTGCCAATATCAATGCGACGAATTGACCTTTTTTATTTAACTCTTCAAGGCTATTTTTTAATGTACTTCTCGCTAAACTTAAACCACCCTCAAGTGCTTTTTCAACCCGTACATCAAACCAAGATTCAATACTCTTGCCTAAAAATTGAACGGACACGGCATACACTAATAAGCCGGGAAGTACCGCTACTAATGTGAAAAATATAGCTAACCTTAGTGTCAGTTTTGCACCATATATTTTTTCTCTTAGCTTATTGCGCAGTTGCCAGAACTGATAGGCAACTAACAACAACAAACCCAATGCCAAGGTTCCCGTTAGGCCCAATAAAACATAATAATTGCGCGAAAATAGATCGGTATTCGCACTGACGCTGGAAAGCAGATAGAGCAATATCGCGCCAGCAATTCCGCAACCGATGATTAGGTATTTCATTTACCTAGTCTCCCGGTGCGCCAGGATTAATGTCCCAGTGATATCGCTTTGATTCAAGATTCCACTGATCATCGGTCAACGCGCTTACTTGAAGGGGTTTGGGCAGTTGCGAAATATCCAATCGCATCGAAGCAAATGCACCTACTTGGCTGCCCTTTTTACTCCAGCGTGAAATATAGCCCCCACTGTTATCTAATAATGAGGTGGCAATTGGTGGTGCGGCTTGATGGCCTAAGATACGTAATGCGCTTTTAAGATCTGCGAAGCTCTGAAAGAGCCCACCTTTGGAGATGCGATATTGTTGGGTTAGCGTATTGAACGAAAGCTTGGTGGTTTGTTCATAGCTATCGATATTCGAATCTACCCAATACCAACGCGATCGATGCACTGATAATTCGCTGATGAAATACAGTGTCACACCTCGTTTTAAAGCGGATTCTACGGGGACCGGTAGATTGATATTAAAATCTGCCGTCAGCAAGTAACCCTCGTCAGTTAATCGCGCCTCTACCTTTGAAATTTCGATACCTTCAGCCTGCACGCCGCTTATGCTGCTCATTAAAACAAGCAAGCACAGGGTGTTGCTGAAAATCCTAGTTAGGTATCTTGTGCAGCAGCGCATAAAAAAATCCATCGTGCTGATCATCGGGCAGTAACTGCCCCTGCGGTAACTCGGTTAAGGGTAATTGAATTGCCTCTGCATGCTTTAACAAAAAACGTTCGATCACCTGCTGATTTTCTTGTTCAAAAATCGAACAGGTCGCATAAAGCATCTTGCCGTCTACCGCCAACAAAGCCCATAAGGCTTCCAAAATATTGGACTGTTGTTTTGCAAAACCTGCGATATCGACCGACCGACGTAACCACTTAATATCTGGGTGCCGACGCACAACCCCAGAAGCGGAGCAGGGCACATCCGCCAAAATACGATGGAATAACTTCCCGTCCCACCATGTCTGAGGATTTTCAGCATCGCCACACACCAATTCAGCCTTCAATCCCAAGCGGGTAAGGTTCTCTTCAACGCGCTGCAATCGATGCTCATCTTTATCCATTGCAACCAAATGGATGTCGGCAGATTCTAAAAGGTGTGCGGATTTACCACCTGGTGCAGCACATGCATCCAATACACGCATCCCTTTTTTTACATCAAGCAATCGAGCCGCAAATTGCGCGCCACTATCCTGTACGGACACCCATCCCTCATTGAAATGAGGCAACCGATCTACGCCAACGGGGATTTCTAACATCAATGCATCCGGGCCAATAGGGCTTGCGCCAATGCCTTGCTCCTGCAACAACGCCAAATAATTCGCCCGAGTAGTTTTGTGTATGTTGACACGCAGCGTCATCGGCGGATGTTGATTGCCCGCCTCTAATACAGCATTGGCACGCTTAGCATATTGCCGCCTAACTGCATTAATCCACCATTGCGGATAAGAATAATGAGCAACCTCATCCTTAGATGCAGCAACTAATAACGCATCGCGATTACGCTGAAAGTTACGCAATACGCCATTGACTAATCCACCTGCGTTAGGATTGATACGTTTTGATGCGCGAACAGCTTGATCCACAATGACATGCGAACCAGCCTTGGTGTATTCAAGTTGATAGATCGCGACTTGTAATAGGTAAGTTAATAAAATTTCTTTAGGCGGACGAGCAACTAACTGATTCACCACAAACGCCAATTGCCCATTGAAACGCAACGTGCCATAACATAAATCTTGCAAGGCTCCACGTTGCTGCGGCGAAAAATCTCCATTGATTCGCAAGCTTTCCGACAATACCTGAGTCAGGTTGCGCCCCTGCTGCAACACGGAGTTAATGACGCTGATTGCTTCAAGCTGTACATTTTGCATATTTATTCCGCCCCAAAGCGGTCGCCCACTTTGATTGGAAAACCTTGCAAGAATTGATTGATCGGCAACGCCTTTCCTCCGGGCTTTTGTAACACCATCAGGCCCAAACTACCCTCGCCACAAGCCACCCAAATATTTTCCTTATCAATACCAATCACCGTTCCTGCGGTCACTGATGTCGAGCTTGTAGGGCCCACGCACGCACGCAACACCTTGATTGGCGTTCCCATCAATGTAGTATTGGCGATTGGAAAAGGGAAATAGCCACGAACTGCACGATCCAATTGCTCAGCACTGAGCGACCAATTTATCAGTGATTCTTGTTTACTTAACTTTGCCGCATAAGTCGCCAGCTCATTATTTTGACTTTGCCGTTGCAACTGCTTTGCTTCTAATTTTTGCAGCGTATCGAGAATGGCTTGAGCCCCCAAAACTGCAAGTTTGTCATGCAAAGTTTCTGCTGTATCTGATGCAGAAATTGCACAAACGTGCTTTTGCAACATGTCGCCCGTGTCTAACCCTGCGTCCATTTGCATGGTCGTGATACCCGTTTCTATATCCCCAGCCAGAATGGCACGCTGGATCGGGGCCGCACCACGCCATCGTGGCAACAAGGAAGCATGGATGTTCAAACAGCCATGCTTCGGCATATCCAATACAGCCTGAGGAAGAATCAACCCATAGGCCGCAACCACCATAACGTCAGCATGATACTCGGCCAAATCACGCTGAATTTCTGGTGACTTTAAAGTGCTTGGCTGCAAAACCGGAATGCCCTGTTGAAGGGCCAGCTGTTTTACTGGACTTGCTGTAAGTTGTAACCCCCTGCCAGCAGGACGATCTGGCTGACTTAACACAGCCACAACTGAGTGTTCTTTGACCAGCGCTTCTAATGCACTAGCCGCAAATGAAGGTGTCCCTGCGAAGATAATTTTCACTTAATGATCCATCAAAGCGTTTAAAGCGTTTCACGCCGTTGCTTTTTTAGCTTGGCACGAATACGGGTTTGTTTGAGATGCGACAAGTGCTCAACGAACACCTTACCTTGTAGGTGATCCATTTCATGCTGAATACACACCGCCAATAACCCCTCAGCCTCAAGAGTGAATTCCTTTCCATTTTCATCCAGCGCCTTTACGCTGATTTGCTCAGCGCGAGAAACATTCTCATAAATTCCCGGAACAGAGAGGCAGCCTTCTTCATTCTCCTCTTTCCCTGAAGTTTGCAAAACAACTGGGTTTATCAAGACTTTCAGGTCATCATGCGCCTCAGATACATCAATCACAATGATTTGCTGGTGAACATCCACTTGTGTCGCAGCAAGGCCAACTCCCGGTGCGGCGTACATTGTTTCGCTCATATCGCGAATCAATTTGCGTGTTTGATCATTGATCAACTGAACGGGTTGGGCCACCTTGTTTAGGCGGGGATCAGGGTATTGCAGAATTGGGAGAAGAGCCATAAATGCTTGCCAACTGAAGAGACTACATGCAGAATTTAAACAGGTGCGCAAACTTTGCACCGCATTTCATTACTTTTCTGGGGTTTTCCATGCGTAAGATTATATCGCTGATTTGTCTCCTGATGCCCCTCGTTGCTCATTCAGACGAGTTACAGATACGCCCTGATGCACCCGACCGACATGTGGTGGTCAAAGGCGACACACTTTGGGATATTTCTGCAAAGTTCTTCAAAGATCCTTGGAAGTGGCCTGAAATCTGGGCAATTAACAAACAAGATATTAAAGATCCGCATTGGATTTATCCCGGCAATATCGTCTATTTAGATAGACGTACTGGTACGCTCTCCGTCGGAAAACCTCCCGCTGATGGCGTAAATATGCCAGACAGCTCCACGACTGCTTCTGATACGGTTAGGTTACAACCTAAAGCACGTGTCGTTGCTGAAAATACCGAGGCAATCCCTTCCATCCCACTCGGTAAAATCGCTGCATTCTTGTCGCGGCCACTTGTTATTGAAAGTGATGAGCTAGAAACTGCACCGACCTTGGTTGGCACTTACGAACAACGCACCTTGGTTTCTACAAATGACGTCGCCTACGCCCAGAATATGCCGACCGATAAAGGCGCCCAATGGCAAATCTATCGTCCCAGCGTAACTTTTATCGATCCTGATACCGATGAGGAACTAGGGCGCGAAGTCCTTTATTTGGGCGATGCTACGGTTGAAAAATTTGGCGACCCCAGCACTTTGCACATTGATAAGGCTATTTTGGAAATCAACAAAGGTGATCGATTCGCACAACAGATTTCTGAATATTCTTCCAACTTTCAACCCCATGCACCCGATACAAATCTGAGCGCCAAAGTGATTTCTATTTATGGTGGCGTTCATCAAGCTGGGCAAAATGCTGTCATCACTCTGAACAAAGGACTGCGTGACGGCGTTGAAGTTGGTCATGTTTTTGGTTTATATCAAAAAGGCGAAGTCATCAAAACAAAAGGATGGTTCACGCCCAATGTAGTTCTGCCGGACATGCGTTATGGCCTCGTTCTTGTGTTCCGTGTATTTAATAAAGTCTCTTACGCTCTCGTAATGGACACCAAATTGCCTGTGCAAATTCTAGATCGCGCTAGCAAGCCTGAATAATGTCTCTGGATGCCTCGCTCTCGTCTTGGCTTATCCTTAGCCAGATTCAAGGGCTAGGCAACGAAGGCTTGCGTCGATTGTTGCAAGCCTTCGGTTCTCCGGAAGCCGCATTAAATGCATCTGCAGCTTCACTTTCCCAGCACGTTAAACCATCCATCTCAGTACTTATCTCGCAATCGCGTGAGACTGTGTCGCTTGAAGCCGCCGCAGCGTGGCTCAATGATCCCCTTAACCACATCATCACCTTGGCGGATACTGAATATCCGCAAGCGTTACTTAACATCGCAGATCCTCCTTTTCTTTTATATGTTAAAGGACGTGTTGATTTGCTTAATACCCGGTCACTTGCCGTTGTCGGAAGCCGTAATGCCACAACTCAAGGATTGCGTAATGCTGAGGCTTTTGCCAAATCTGTTTCTGAAGCCGGCTTATGCGTCATCAGCGGCATGGCCCACGGTATTGATGCCGCTGCACATCAAGGAAGTTTGCAGGGAAGGGGATCTACCGTTGCTGTTGTTGGCACGGGGTTAGATAAAGTCTATCCCGCAGCAAATCGGGATTTGGCACATCGGCTTGCCCAGCATGGCACCATCATTTCCGAGTTTCCATTGGGCACTCCGCCATTAGCCTCTAATTTTCCGCGCAGGAATCGCATCATCAGCGGATTAAGCGAAGGCTGCCTTGTCGTCGAAGCATCACTACAAAGTGGCTCTCTCATCACTGCGCGGATGGCGCTTGAACAGGGTAGGGATGTTTTCGCTATCCCTGGCTCTATCCATTCGCCACAATCTAAAGGTTGCCACGCACTCATCAAGCAGGGCGCAAAGCTTGTTGAAAGTGCCCAAGATATTTTGGAAGAGCTTGGTTTCACCACAAATAGCACCCAAATATCCAGCGAACCGCAACACCCTCTGTTTGCGCATCTCGACTTTGATCCCATTGATATCGAAACATTGTCACAACTCAGTGGCTTGACGATAGGAGAGCTATCCGCCATCCTGTTGCAACTTGAGTTAACTGGCGCAGTTGCAACATTGCCAGGCGGCCTTTACCAACGAATCGTCTAAACAGCACTCTCCATATGTTTGATATTTTGCTTTTTTTGTTTGAAAGTTACTTTGATGCTGGTACCTATCCGGAGCCTAAGCGTTTATCTGCAAAGCTTTCTGCTGCTGGGTTTGAAGAAGAGGACATCACCCAAGCTCTCGACTGGCTTTCTGGCCTAAATGGGCTTTCGCATGCAAGCTATCCCGATAGCATCAATCATAGTGGCCTACGTTGTTACACCGAATTCGAAGAACAACGTATTAGTGAAGAAGGACTACATTTTGTAGCATTCTGGGAACACAATAAGATCATCACCCCCATCGAACGCGAAATGATTATCGACCGCGTGGTTGCCTTGGGAAGAGATAAATTATCGGTTGATAAGGTCAAACTCATCGCTTTGATGGTCCTCTGGAATCAGCATGAAGAACTCGACCCCTTGTTGATCGAAGACCTGTTAACCCCTACTGAAGCAGCACAACTACACTAAACACTCATGGCAAAAAACCTGTTGATCGTCGAGTCTCCTGCCAAGGCCAAGACGCTGAAAAAATATTTGGGCAAAGATTACGAAGTATTGGCTTCGTACGGCCACGTACGTGACCTGATCCCCAAGAACGGCGCCGTAGATACCGCGAATGGTTACACCATGAACTACGAGACCATCGCACGTAACGCTAAACACGTTGATGCGATCGCCAAGGCCGCTGCTGAAGCCGACACCATCCTGCTCGCACCCGACCCGGATAGAGAAGGAGAGGCCATCGCGTGGCACATCTCTGAACTGTTGAAAGGTAAGCGCGCACTCAAGGGTAAAGCCATGAAGCGCGTGGTGTTCTACGAAATTACCCAGTCTGCCGTACAAGAAGCGGTTGCTCACCCACGTGAGATTGCTATGCCGCTGGTAAATGCCCAACAAGCGCGCCGTGCCTTGGATTATCTAGTCGGTTTTAATCTGTCGCCGTTACTATGGCGCAAAATCCGCCCCGGCCTATCGGCGGGACGTGTGCAAAGCCCCGCGCTGCGCCTTATCGTTGAGCGTGAGCTAGAAATTGAAAAATTTAAGAGTCAGGAATATTGGTCGGTTCACCTGGATAGCCAAAAAATTGGCATCCCGTTCAAAGCCAAGTTATTTCAATTCCAAGGTAAAAAACTGGAGCAGTTAAGCATTGCTAGCCAAGCGGAATACGATGCGATTCACGCTAAATTAATCGATGCCAAATTGCCACCTAAAGTCGTACGTGTCGAGAAGAAGGGCAAACAGCGCAATGCCGCCGCACCGTTTACCACCTCCACGCTGCAACAAGAAGCCGTACGTAAGTTGGGCATGACATCTGACCGCACCATGCGTACCGCTCAGTCTTTATATGAAGGGGTGGACATTGGGGGGCAGACGATCGGTCTTATTTCTTATATGCGTACCGATTCGCTGAATTTGGCCAACGAGGCCGTCGCCGAGATTCGCGGCTACATCACCGACAATTTTTCTGCCGAATATCTGCCGGCCAAACAACCCGTCTTCAAAAGCAAATCAAAGAATGCCCAGGAAGCGCACGAAGCGATTCGTCCCACCTCCATTTTACGCACGCCTGATAGCCTGAGCGAATACCTCACCATTGACCAAATGCGTCTTTACGAGATGATTTGGAAGCGCACGCTCGCATGCCAAATGGCACCAGCGCGCTTCGATACGGTCAGCGTTGATATTCGCTTAAGTAGCGACGACACATTGTTCCGCGCATCTGGTCAAACCTTGGTATTCCCTGGTTTCATCGGGGTGTACATGGAGGACGTGGACGATGCAGAAGAAGAAGACAGCGCCAAGTTGCCACCTCTATCGGAAGGTGACGTGTTGCCTGTGGACAAACTCTACGGAGAGCAACATTTCACCCAACCGCCACCGCGCTTTTCAGAAGCCAGCTTAGTTAAAGCGCTAGAAGAGTACGGCATCGGCCGTCCCTCTACTTACGCCACCATCATTTCCACTCTACAAGCACGCGAATACGCCACCTTAGACAAGAAACGTTTCATGCCTACCGATGTTGGCCGCGTGGTGATCAAGTTCCTCACCGAGCACTTCACTCGTTATGTGGACTATGGCTTCACCGCGAACTTGGAAGACGAGTTAGATGAAGTCTCCGAAGGTAAACGCGATTGGATACCCGTGCTAGATGATTTCTGGACAAATTTCTCCAGCCTCATCAAAGAAAAAACCAGCATCGAGCGCCCCGTTGAATTGATTGACGAAGCCTGCCCAGATTGCGGCAAGCCGCTTGCCAAAAAACTCAGCCGTTACGGCAGCTTCATCAGCTGCACCAACTACCCAGAGTGCAAATACAAACGCAGCTTGAGCGGCGAAACACAAGACGATGCCGCCGCTCGCGTTGAACTGGGTGCGCACCCAGAAACCCAACAAGCCGTGCTCTTACTCAAAGGCCCGTATGGCCATTACGTGCAACTGGGCGAGGTGATTGAGGGCGAAAAAACCAAGCCAAAACGTGTGTCTTGGCCTAAAGAAATGCCTGTCGATCAGGCCGATTTAGCCAGTGCCCTGAAACTGCTTTCCTTGCCGCGCGACCTTGGCTTGCATCCTGAATCCAACAAAAAAGTCATCGTCAACATTGGCCGCTTCGGCCCGTATGTGGGACATGACGGCAAGTTCAAATCCATTCCACGCACTGATAGCATCTTCGACATCGAGCTAGCGCGCGCCGTTGAATTGCTGGCACAAGCCCGCGACAACAACACCGTGTTGCGCACTCTCGGCGATCATCCAGACGACAAAGCCAGCGTGGAAATTTGCAGCGGACGCTACGGCCCCTACGCCCGCCACGGCAAAATCAACGCCACCCTACCTAAAGGCGTCTCTCCCGAAGCCATTACCTTGGAAGAAGCGCTAGAGCTGATTGCCGCCAAAGCTGCCAAGGGAGATACCGGCAAATCCAAAACCACAAGAAAACCAGCGGCCAAGAAAGCCGCCCCTAAAGCCAAAACTGCTGCGAAGCCCAAAGCCGTAGCAAAACCTAAAGCTACGGTAAAAAAAGTGGCGGCTAAAACAACAGCCGAAAAACCTGTCGTCAAAAAAACGGCTAAAGCCGCTACGACAAAAGCAAAAACGACGACCAAAAAAGTTGCCACCAAACCTGTTGTTAAGAAAACCGCGAAGGCAGCTAGCAAAAAAGTCGCATAGGATTTGAAGTTAGTGAAAAAATAAGGGCGGCATCATTTGAAATGATGCCGCCCTTATTTTTCATGCTCTAAAGATTTTCCGGCTTCTGTATTCGTACTGAATAGCGCCGTTTCTTGTATATTTCGAAGCACCCTAAGCCAACCACACGCCAGACACGCCAATTTCGATTATTTAACCCATTAGGCGCGTTTTATTACTTTTATTATACCAAGCCTAAGAATTAGTAAAATAACTCGCCATAGGCTATTTTGGAAGGCGCAGCTTAAATCCCTTGTGTTTATTGGGATTCAAGCCTACTGGGGCCTACTTTGTTGAAATTTTCCCCAAAATTTGGTTTTTCAAAATAGTGAGAATTTTTCAAACAATTTTGAGAACCTACAACTTAAACATCCAAATTCCTAACTCCCAGCGCGTTCTTTTCAATAAATGCGCGTCTTGGCTCAACAACATCTCCCATCAGTGTTGTGAAAATTTCGTCCGCACCGATGGCGTCTTCGATACGCACTTTGAGCAAGATGCGGTTGGTTACGTCCATGGTTGTTTCCCATAGCTGGTCTGGATTCATTTCACCCAATCCTTTGTAACGCTGGATGCCTACGCCTTTTTTAGCTTCGTCGAGCAGCCATTCAACACCTTGTTTGAAGCTGCTTACGCCGCGTTTTTGTTCGCCGCGCGAAACATAGGCGGTCGGTGAGATAAGGCCATTTAGGGCATCTGCTGTTTGGCGAATTTGGGTGTAGTCACCGCTTTCTAGGAAGGATTTATCGAGATAGCTTAATGAGTAGTTACCGTGGAATATCTTTTCCAAACGCAGGCGCAGTTCGCCATGTTCGTCAGTTTCAACTTCGGCTTTAATGACACCGCTACAAACAGATTCCAACAGCTGTGCGCTCTTTTTAGCTTGCGCTTCATCTGCCAACGAAAGTGTGGGTAAGATGAGTAGGGCGTGGCTGGCTTCTGGTGCAATGAAGTGTGAGAGGCGATCAATCACAGCTTCAGCTAAGAAGTATTGTTTTGCGATGAGTTCTAGTGCTTCGCCTTGAATAGGTGTGGCATCCAAAGCGGGATAGAACTGGGCATTATTAAGTGCGGACTTGAGCATATAATTTTTCATTTCATGCTCGTCTTTAAGATAACGCTCGTCTTTTCCTTGCTTGATTTTGAACAAGGGAGGCTGCGCAATATAGATATGTCCGCGCTCAATCAACTCAGGCATTTGACGGTAGAAGAAGGTGAGTAGCAGAGTGCGGATGTGCGCTCCGTCCACATCGGCGTCGGTCATGATAATGATGCGGTGATATCGTAACTTGTCGGCGTTGTATTCTTCTTTACCGATGCCTGTACCCAATACTGTGATGAGGATGGCGATTTCTTGTGAGGAAATGAGCTTTTCAAAACGCGCACGTTCGACGTTAAGAATCTTTCCTTTTAACGGCAATATGGCTTGGAATTTACGATCTCGACCTTGCTTGGCAGACCCCCCCGCAGAATCTCCCTCGACTAGATAAAGTTCGGATAGGGAAGGGTCTTTTTCTTGGCAGTCTGCCAACTTACCAGGCAATCCGATCCCATCCATAATTCCTTTTCGGCGCGTCAATTCACGCGCTTTACGTGCAGCATCACGTGCACGGGCGGCATCGATAATCTTGCCGCAGATAATCTTGGCGTCGATCGGGTTTTCTAACAGGTAGTCTGTTAATTTCTGAGAGACCACTTCCTGCACGGCTGGTTGAACTTCGCTTGAAACCAACTTATCTTTTGTTTGTGAAGAAAACTTAGGGTCAGGTACTTTTACCGACAATACACAGGTTAATCCTTCGCGCATGTCATCGCCGGTTGTATCTACTTTGGCTTTTTTCGCTAGTTCATTATCTTCGATGTATTTATTGATGACTCTGGTCATTGCCATACGCAAGCCTGTCATGTGTGTACCACCATCCCGTTGCGGAATGTTGTTAGTAAAGCACTGCACTACTTCAGAATAACTATCATTCCATTGCATGGCGACATCAACTGTGATGTTGTCTTTTTCGCCGCTAGCTTGAAAGCATTTGGGATGCAGTACTGCCTTACTTTTGTTCATGTACTCTACAAAACCGCGCACACCACCAGAGTAAGCAAAATTTTCTCCCTTACCAGTGCGCTGGTCGATTAATTCAATTTTTACGCCATTATTTAGAAATGAAAGTTCACGTAGGCGCTTTGCCAACACTTCGTAGTGAAAGTCCACGTTGCCGAAAATTTCTTTATCTGCAAGAAAATGAACTTCTGTGCCGCGTTTATTGCTCTCGCCTAATTCACGTACGGGTGAAACTTCGATATCTTTTTGTATTTCAATGAGTCGATTTACGACTGCTCCACGAGCAAATTCCAAACCAAATTTCTTACCGTCACGGTAAGTAGTAAGCTTCAGCCACTCGGACAAGCCATTCACACAACTCACGCCCACACCATGTAAACCGCCCGATACCTTGTAGCTGTTTTGGTTGAACTTCCCTCCCGCATGAAGAACGGTTAGAACAATTTCAGCAGCCGAACGTTTGGGCTCATGCTTGTCGTCAAATTTAATACCGATAGGTATTCCACGACCATTATCTGAAACAGAGATCGAATTGTCGCCATGTATGACAACTTTAATGTCGTCACAATGCCCAGCTAAAGATTCATCAATGGCGTTATCCACAACCTCAAACACCATGTGATGCAAGCCAGTACCATCAGACGTGTCGCCGATGTACATCCCTGGACGTTTACGTACTGCCTCCAACCCTTCTAGTTGTTGAATGCTTGATTCGTCGTAATTCTCGCTCATTGGTTTTCTTTCTGTTTCACGTGGAACATTAAATACGCATTGGCATTACGACATATTTGTAGTCGCTTTGCTCTGGGATGGTAATCAACAAACTACTGTTCTGATCACCAAAGGATAAAGTTATATTTGAGCTGTTGATATTGTTGATGCCTTCCAAAAGGTAATTCACATTAAAACCAATATCTAATGCCCCACCTTGATAAGTCGTTTCAATATCTTCTTGTGCTTCTTCTTGCTCACTATTGCTACTGATAATTTGTAAATTATTTTCAGTTAACAATAAACGGACGCCTCTGAATTTCTCATTAGAAAGGATGGCTGCACGCTGCAATGCTTGAAGAATAATCACTCGATTAAGTGTTAAGTTATTCGTATGATTTGGAATGACACGAGTGTAATCAGGAAATTTTCCATCAATTACTTTTGAAGTGAGTACGATGTCTGCAAACGTTACACGTACTTGCTTTTCAGCCAGTTCCAATTCCAACTTATCTTCCGAGTCCGATAACAACTTGAGTAATTCATTAACCGTCTTACGGGACAGAATGACTTCTTTTTTAAGATGTTCCGTAGCTAGTTTTTCGGCAATGTAAGCTAGGCGATGGCCATCAGTTGCAATCAACTTGATCGAGTTACCCTCAACAACTAATAAGACACCATTTAAATAATAACGAATGTCTTGTTGCGCCATGGCATGTTGGACTGAACTCAGTAGACGTTTGAGCTTGCCTTGTTCAATCTCAATTTTGACCGCTCCTGACAATTGTTCCGTCAAACTAGGAAAATCTTGGGCAGGTAATGTTTGCAAACTAAATCGGCTCTTATTTGCTTTTACCAATAGCTTATTTTCGTTTGTATCAAGGTTGATTGCACTTTCGTCAGGAATGGCTCTCAAAATCTCTTGTAATTTTTTAGCTGAGATTGTGATGGCTTCAGGACCTTCTGTTGATTGAAGCTCTGTTTTTAATTGAGCTTCAATTTGAATTTCTAGGTCAGTCGTTACAAACCGTACGCCCTCTGCATTTTTTTTAAGCAGTACATTAGACAGTATGGGCAGGGGTTGTTTACGTTCTACGATTCCAACGACAGCTTGCAGAGGTTTAAGTAGATCGTTTCGGCTGATTTGTTTTATAAACATAATGTTTTTTCCTTAAATACTTAATAACAATAATAAGGCCAACTAAATTCGTGAGTAACTAAATAAAAATAATAGAATCAATAAATTATTGATATCTAAACTTGTGGAAACTAACATCGTTTGCCTGTGTGTAACATGTGCATTTCTTTTCAACTTCTATTAAAACAGTAGTTATCTACATTACACCAACAGCTTTAAGCTAGTTATCCCCTGAGTGTTTGGTGCAATAAATTGAAATCTGCTTCAATGGTAGAGTCCGTGTTTCTCATCGATTCAATGGTTTTACATGCATGTAAAACTGTTGTGTGATCTCTACCTCCAAAAGCATTACCTATTTCAGGTAAGCTTAATTGGGTTAATTCACGAGCAAGACTCATCGCAATTTGTCTTGGCCGAGCAATAACGCGAGTTCGCTTTTTTGATAAAAGATCAATGATTTTTAATCGGTAAAAATCAGCTACCGTTTTTTGAATATTCTCAATAGTGACCTGTTTATTTTGCGCTGCAAGCAGGTCTCGTAAGGCTTCTTTGGCCAGATCAATAGAGATTTGTCGCTTATGAAAACGTGCATAAGCCTCAATACGATTTAAAGCGCCTTCAAGCTCACGTATGTTAGAACGAACGTGTTTAGCAATAAAAAACGCCACATCTTCGCTTATGGGAGTGCCACTGTTCGCAGACTTTTGCAAAAGGATAGCGACACGCATCTCTAAACCAGGGGGTTCGATAGCTACTGTTAAACCACATGTGAAACGTGAGGTCAGTCTAGGTTCTATTCCAGATATTTCTTTTGGGAAGGTGTCGCAGGTTATAACAACTTGTTTATTAGTATCAATCAAGGAGTTCAATGTATAGAAGAATTCCTGTTGAGTACCTGGTTTATCGGCAATAAATTGAATGTCATCAATCAATAGCAGATCCAGTGAGTTGTAATACTGTTTAAATTCATCAAAACTTTTTGTTTGAAAGGCTTTTACGACCCCAGATACGTAATTGGTAGCATGAACGTAACAAATCTTAGCCTGAGGATTTTCCTTAGCCACTAAATTACCAATGGATTGAAGTAAGTGCGTCTTACCCAGACCAACGCCCCCATAAATAAACAATGGGTTATAGGTCGCTCCAGGTGTTTCAGCAACTTGCAAGCCTGCAGCATGCGCTAGTTGGTTTGCCTTACCCGTCACATATGTATCAAATGTTAATTGCGCGTTTAGCTTGCTGGTCGTCTTAGGTGGTTTAACGGCAGTTAGTTTTTCGATATTTTTAGATATGGGCGTTTCAGAAGCTTGTTTTTGAGAAGAGCGCTTTTCGATTCGTAGTTCTATCTCAGGCGTTGCTTTAAAGAAAGTCGCGGCTCTCTTTGAGATTTCGGGAAGAAAACGATCTTGAATGATGCGCAAAGTGAAACTGTTTGGTGCCGTTAAAATGAGGCGGTTGCCAACCACCTCAAATATCAAGGGTTTAATCCAAGAGTTGTATTGTTGGAGAGGAAGTTGCTCTTTGAAAAAATCTTGGCAACTCCCAGATAAACCTTGTGCGGACATAGAAGGTATACTGTGAAAATCAATTAATTAAGCCATTCTACAAGCTCCTAGAAAAGTTATCCACAAGATAAATTAAACTTGACAGAAAGACTGCAACCGATTGTAATCGCGCGCTTTTCAATTCACAAACTTAAGGAATAAACCATGAAACGTACCTTTCAACCTTCCGTTATTAAGCGCAAACGTACACACGGCTTTTTGGTTCGCATGAAAACAAAAGGTGGTCGTGCAGTTATCGCAGCGCGTCGCGCTAAAGGCCGCGTGCGTCTTGGCGTGTAATTCATTAAAAACGTTTAGTTTTTCTCGGCGTTATAGATTATCGCGTCGAGATGGTTTTTCTCGAATTCTCAAGGCAAGAGCACATACCAATCCGTGGTTTGCTGTTCATTCAGAAGCTAATACGCTAACAAATGCAAGGCTAGGTGTAACGGTGAGTAAGCGGGTTGCACCTAGTGCGGTTCTCCGAAATCGGCTTAAGCGTAAAATTCGTGAGACGTTCCGTCTTTTGGGTGACGCTCGCGTAGCACGAGATATTGTTATTCGACTACGTAAGGTGCCTGATCTTGTAGATAAAGAAGCGGCGCAACTTGCGTTGAATGTATCCATACAGCGGGCCTTACAGCAAAAATGAAGCATTTTTTCTTAAAGCTCGTGCGGGGATACCAGCGGTTTATCAGTCCGATGAAGCCGCCATCCTGCCGTTTTAGTCCTACTTGTTCACAATATTCATATGAGGCCATTGAAAAATATGGCGCGATTAAAGGGTTGTGGATGTCAATTAAGCGAGTAGGTCGCTGTCACCCGTTTAATTCGGGCGGCTATGATCCTGTTCCATAAGTTAATCATTGGGGTGTACACAGATGGATATGCGTCGGCTGTTTCTTTTCTTGATTTTTTCCTTTTCTCTCGTCGTATTGTGGGGGGAGTGGTCGCGACAAAATCAACCCCAAGCATCCGTTTCAGCAGCTACATCACCTAGCAAAGATTCGAGCGTACCCTCAGTTGCCACTGCTTTAGCGCCTCAAGTATCTGCACCTGTAGTTACAACCAATGTGCTTAGCGGTAAAACGTTACACGTTAAAACGGACGTTTTTGAAGCCGAAATTAATACAGCTGGCGGCAATATTGAGCGCCTTTCTCTTTTACAACACCGTAATGCCAATGATCAAACTAAGCCGATTGTGCTATTTCAACGCGATGGAAGTCTGACTTACGTAGAACAATCTGGATTATTAGGTAAGGGCTTGCCAACACACAATGCTGAATATCAAACAGATTCGGATGTGTTTACGTTGCTTGATGGAAAAGATACGGTTGAGGTCAAGCTGACGGCGAAAGCTGTTGAAGGCGTATTGGTTAGTAAAACCTACACATTTCATCGCGGTAACTATTTGGTGGATGTTGCTTATGCCGTTCAAAACACAAGTGGTGTAGCCATTCAACCATCCGCATATTTCCAGTTGCTGCGTGATTCGACTCCGCCTGAAGGCGCTTCGGCGTTTGTTCCTACCTACACAGGGGCGGCGGCGTACACAGATTTGGAGAAATATTTAAAGATAGATTTCTCGGATATTGAAAAGAATAAGGTTTCGCTACCTAAAGAATCAGATAACGGCTGGGTAGGGATGGTGCAGCATTACTTTGTATCGGCTTGGTTACCACAAGGCAAGTCACCACGTGAGTTTTATACTAAACATGTGGAAGGAAATCTTAATTCAGTGGGCGTAATTCTGCCTATGGCGAGCGTTGAACCTAATCAAACACAAACGATTAGCAACCAATTGTATGTTGGTCCCGCCATGACTAAGTTGGACGAAATTGCACCAGGTTTGGGACTAACGGTGGATTACGGCATTTTTACAGTTTTTGCGGCGCCTTTGTTTTGGGCGATGTCGTTTTTGAACGACCTTGTGCATAACTGGGGGGTGGCCATCGTGTTGTTGACGGTGCTGATTAAATTGGCTTTCTTCCCATTGTCGGCAGCCAGCTATCGTTCGATGGCTAAAATGAGTGTGGTTGCTCCAAAACTAGAAAAAATTAAGAAACAGTATGGCGACGACCGCGAACGGTTGAACAAAGCCATGATGGATTTGTACAAAACGGAGAAGATCAATCCTTTGGGCGGATGTTTGCCAATGTTGATTCAAATTCCCGTTTTTATTGGCCTATATTGGGCAATTTTGGAGAGTGTCGAACTTCGTCACGCTCCTTTTATTGGATGGATCAATGACTTATCAGCCACCGATCCTTACTATATTTTGCCGCTGATTATGGGCGCCAGCATGCTGATTCAAAGCAAGTTGAATCCCGTACCAACCGACCCGATTCAAGCGAAAGTCATGCAAATCATGCCGATTGCTTTTAGTGTGGTGTTCTTCTTTTTCCCCGCTGGACTAGTGCTGTATTCCATCGTGAATAACGTGCTGTCAATTGGTCAGCAGTGGTATATCAAGCGTGCCGCACAGGCCGAACAGCTTGGTGCAAAAAAGGCCTGACATTATTGCCGCCATTGCGACCGCTCCAGGTCGCGGTGGTATTGGCATCGTTCGAATCTCTGGGTTTGGCTTGGAGCGTATATCCAGCGCGTTAACAGGCCGCCAGCTTGATCCTAGAGTTGCCACTTACACCCCTTTTTTTGCAGCAGACAATAGCGTGCTAGATCAAGGCATTGCTTTGTATTTTCCTGCGCCTCATTCCTACACGGGCGAGGAAGTGCTGGAGTTGCAGGGGCATGGCGGGCAAGGCGTATTAGAGTTGGTGTTACAGCGTTGTTTGGAACTTGGAGCGCGGTTAGCGCAACCCGGTGAGTTTACTGAACGTGCCTTTATGAACGACAAGATGGATTTGGCACAAGCGGAGAGTGTGGCAGATTTAATTGAAGCTACTACGCAGCAAGCCGCACGTAGTGCTGTCAGATCATTACAAGGTGACTTTTCTAACGTAATCCATTCTGTTGTAAAACGCCTGATTGATTTGCGAATGTACGTTGAAGCAACGCTAGATTTTCCGGAAGAAGAGGGCGTAGTCGAAACAGATACACACAAGCTGGCTGCAAAAATAGACGCCATAAAAGAGGAACTTAAGCGCATTGGCGAGCTAGCTAAACAAGGCAGTATTCTGCGTGAAGGTGCACAAGTGGTCTTGGTGGGCGCGCCTAATGTGGGAAAATCTAGTTTGATGAACCGCTTGGCGGGAGAAGAAGTCGCATTAGTCAGTGATATTGCAGGCACCACGCGTGATGCAATTCGCCAAGTGTTGCAAATTAACGGTGTACCGCTGCACATCATAGATACCGCAGGATTGCGTGAAACAGAAGATGTGGTTGAGCGTTTGGGCATGGAGCGAACGCAACAAAACATCGAGCGTGCTGACTTGGTGTTGGTGTTAATCGACAGCGCCAATCCCAACCCGGCTGAAATCATGCCCTTGTTGGCACGTATTCCCAATCATATTCCGCGCCTATTTGTTCACAACAAAATCGACCTTACGCAACAAGTTGCGAAGGTGATTGAAGAAGAGGGCGTTACACATCTTTACCTATCAGCCAAAGCTGATATTGGAATTGGAGCTTTGCGAGACTGTGTGTTGCAAACTATCGGCTGGAGACAAGAGGCTGGCGTATTTATGGCACGCACACGCCATCTCGTTGCCATTGATCGGGCCACAGAACATCTATACGCTGCTTCGCAACAGCTTGAAGCGCAAGAACTCTTGGCCGAAGAATTGCGGCACGCACAGCTGGCACTCAATCAAATCACAGGGGAATTTGTGGCAGATGATTTATTGGGCGAGATATTTAGCCGTTTTTGCATTGGCAAATAAAATCATCTTAAGCAGTCAAAATCTGTTTCACGTGAAACAATCGGTTTTGTAATCTAATCGCGCTGGAGTAAGATGCGCGTCCTTTTTGGTTGGCAGTAATATGAATTTCCCAGATAAATTTGATGTCATTGTGGTGGGCGGCGGCCATGCTGGTACAGAGGCTGCGCTGGCTAGCGCACGTGCTGGTTGCAAGACGCTGTTGATTTCCCACAACATCGAGACATTGGGGCAGATGTCATGCAACCCCTCTATCGGAGGCATTGGCAAAGGGCATCTGGTTAAAGAAGTTGATGCTTTGGGTGGTGCAATGGCGGCCGCAACCGATGAGGGAGGGATTCAGTTCCGCATTTTGAATGCTAGTAAAGGGCCGGCAGTGCGTGCAACTCGCGCACAAGCAGATCGCGTTTTGTATAAACAAGCCATTCGTACGCGATTGGAAAATCAGCCAAATCTATGGTTGTTTCAACAGGCGGTAGACGATTTATTGCTAGAGCAAGGGCGAGTTGTGGGCGTGTTGACGCAACTGGGATTGCGGTTTTCCGCTAAGAGTGTCGTTCTGACCGCAGGGACGTTCTTGGCGGGTTTAATACATGTTGGCCAATCTAATTATGCAGCTGGGCGTGCAGGTGATCCACCTGCGGTACGGTTGGCGCAGCGTTTGCGAGAAATGGCATTACCGGCGGGGCGCCTAAAAACAGGCACTCCTCCCCGCATCGATGGTCGTACGATTGACTATTCGGCAATGCAAGAACAGCACGGCGATGATCCTGTTCCAGTATTTTCGTTTATGGGGAATGCGACCCAGCACCCGCGGCAATTACCTTGTTGGATCACGGAAACGAATGAGCGAACGCATGAAATTATTCGGGGTGGACTAGATCGTTCACCACTATTTACAGGTGTAATTGAAGGGGTTGGACCTCGGTACTGTCCGTCTATCGAAGACAAAATTACTCGTTTTGCGGGAAAGGCCTCGCATCAGATTTTTCTAGAGCCAGAAGGTTTGACCACGCATGAAATTTACCCCAATGGGGTATCCACCAGTTTGCCATTTGATGTGCAATTGAACTTGGTACGCTCCATTAAGGGGTTAGAAAATGCGCACATCTTGCGTCCTGGCTATGCTATCGAATATGACTATTTTGATCCACGTGGTCTAAATAGTTCTTTAGAAACCAAGCAGATACGAGGCTTGTTTTTTGCAGGGCAAATTAATGGCACAACGGGCTATGAAGAAGCTGCCGCACAAGGTTTGTTGGCAGGAGTAAATGCAGCGCTGTTCGCGCAGGAGCGAGAGGCTTGGTGTCCGAAGCGTAATGAGGCATATTTGGGCGTCATGGTGGATGATCTGATTACGCGTGGTGCCATTGAGCCCTATCGCATGTTTACCAGTCGTGCTGAATATCGTTTGCAGTTGCGTGAAGATAACGCTGATGTGCGCTTAACTGAAATAGGCCGATCTTTAGGTATCGTAGATGATTTACGTTGGCAGGCTTTCGAAGCGAAACGTGAGGCGGTGGAGTTAGAGTCGCAACGCTTACGCAGCACTTGGGTGAATCCCCGTATTTTGCCTGCTGAAGATGCGATGCGCGTATTAGGGAAAAATATTGAAAGAGAATACTCATTATATGAATTACTGCGTCGTCCAGATGTGACTTATGCAACGCTGATGACCTTGCCTGGGGCGGGAGTGCCTGCGGTTGAGGCCGTGGCAATGCAGATTGAAGTGCAAGCAAAGTATCAAGGCTATATCGAAAAGCAGCAGGGCGAAATTGATCAGCGTGCGCACTTTGAAGAATTGAATCTTCCAAGTGATCTAGATTATCGTGGGGTTAGAGGGCTTTCTATGGAAGCTCAGCAAAAATTGAATTTACATAAACCACAAACGATTGGGCAAGCAGGACGTATATCAGGGATTACGCCCGCTACAATTTCTTTGTTATTGGTCCATCTGAAGCGCGGCTTCAATGAGGCTCGTGCGACACAAAAAACCGATGAATAACGCTCAAATATTACGAGATGGCATTGCGGAATTGGGGTTGGAGATAGCAGAGCCGGTACAAGTTAAGCTTTTGTCCTATGTAGAGTTGTTACACAAATGGAATAAGGTTTTTAACCTGACGGCTGTGCGCGACAAGCAAGAAATGGTGAGCTATCACTTGCTGGATAGTTTGGCCGTATTGCCTCATTTGTGGGCGGGACGTTGGTTGGATGTGGGATGTGGCGGGGGAATGCCAGGAGTGATATTGGCAATCACACGGCCTGACTGGCATTTTACATTGCTGGATAGTAATACAAAGAAAACAGGATTCGTTCAACAAGCTGTGATTGAGTTGGGTTTGCGAAATGTAAGTGTCCACTCCGGTCGTGTTGAAGAGTGGGATCCAGCGGTCTTGTTTGACGGAATCATCTCGCGCGCGTTTGCGGAATTGGGAGATTTTGTACGCGTTAGTCGTCATCTGATTGCTATCGATGGTCATTGGGTTGCGATGAAAGGTTTGGTAGAAGCTGAGTTGAATCAGATTCCCGCCGGATGCGAGATAGAAAAGGTGATTTCGTTAAAAGTGCCAGGAATTGACGCGGCGCGTAGCTTGGTGATTGCAAAGGTTTCTGGGGGGCAGAGCGCATGACAAAAATACTGGCTATAACAAATCAAAAAGGCGGCGTTGGAAAAACAACAACAACAGTCAACTTGGCCGCCAGCTTGGCCGCTGCAAAAAAAAGGGTTTTATTGGTAGATCTTGATCCTCAAGGTAACGCCACCATGGGTAGCGGTATCAACAAGAGTGATTTGGAGCTTTCGGTTTATAACGTGTTATTGGGCGAGGCGACAGTCGCGCGGACACGGGTTGCTTCAGAAAAAGGCAAATACGATGTTTTGCCTTCCAATCGAAACTTGGCTGGTGCCGAAATCGAATTGGTTGATATAGAGGGGCGTGAAATGCGCCTGAAGTTGGAATTGCAGGTGGTCGCAGATGAATATGATTTCATATTGATAGACTGCCCCCCGGCTTTGAATTTGTTAACCTTGAATGGATTGTGTGCGGCGCGTTCGGTGATGATTCCGATGCAATGCGAATACTATGCCCTAGAAGGGTTGAGTGACTTGGTAAATACGATTCGCAAAGTGCGGGAAAATTTGAACCCGGAATTAGAGATTGAAGGGCTTTTGCGAACGATGTTTGATCCCCGAAATTCTTTAGCTCAGCAGGTTTCAGAGCAATTGCAGCAGCACTTTGGAAGTAAGGTTTACCGCACAGTCATTCCGCGGAATGTGCGTTTAGCAGAAGCGCCAAGTTACGGCGTTCCTGTTTTGTATCACGATGCCCAATCTAAAGGTACGCAAGCGTACCTTGCACTAGCAGGCGAGTTGCTAAACAACGCTTCTGCTACTTGCTGAATGACGATCCAAATTAAACAAGATAAATGGAAGTGATGACTATGGCTAAACCGAATAAAGGATTAGGTCGCGGATTGGATGCATTGTTGGCTGGGGGCGTGGGGGTAAAGTCAAACGATACGCTTCGTGAACTTAAAGTAGAGCAACTTAAGCCGGGGAAATACCAGCCAAGAAGCCGTATGGACGACGCTTCTCTGAATGAATTAGCCGCCTCAATTAAAGAACAGGGCGTCATTCAGCCAATCTTGGCAAGAGAATTATCCGAAGGTGGGTATGAAATTATTGCTGGAGAGCGTCGTTGGCGTGCCGCACAACTCGCGCAATTGAAAGTAGTCCCAGTGTTGGTGCGAACGGTGCCAGATAATGCAGCCTTGGCAATGGCGCTGATTGAAAACATACAAAGAGAAGATCTCAACCCACTGGAAGAGGCTATCGGTATACAAAGATTAATTGATGAGTTCGAAATGACTCACCAAGCAGCAGCAGATGCTGTAGGTCGATCTAGGAGTGCGACAAGTAACTTGTTGAGATTGTTGAAACTTCCAGCAGATGTGCAAGAAATGCTAATGGTGGGGTTGTTGGATATGGGGCATGCTCGGGCGCTTTTGCCTTTGGATGATGCTCAACAAATGCTATTCGCAAATAAAATAGTACTGGAAAAATTATCGGTACGAGAAGCAGAAAAGTTAGTGCAGAGACAGTCAGAAGTGTCGCCGTCAGCAGTGAATAAAACGTCGACTCCGAATAGAGATACGTTACGCATACAAGACGAAATTAGTGCGCAAGTAGGTGCGAAAGTGGAAATCAAGCCCGGTAAGAGCGGCACTGGTAAGTTGATTATCAATTATTCTAATAACGATCAACTAAGCAGTTTGCTAACTTTGCTTGGTAGGGGTAGTAATTGACAAAAGTGGCAGGTGAAAATGTCGAAGACAGTTTGACACCCCCATTAAACGCCGCTATCATCGCCGCGCTCCAAGAAGCAGAGGCATTAGAAAAAAAAGAAATACGACGTGTAACAAGCCTGCAAGTAGCGTTACTTACCGTCGTTAGCATCTGTATCTATATTTTTGGAGTAGCGCCGCAATATGCGATAGCGGTGTTGAGTGGGGGAGGGGTCTCGGTTCTCAATAGTGCGTTGATGGCTTGGAGAATGACACGAGCAAATCAGCGTTCAGCCCATGATGCACACCTTCAATTACGGCTTTTATATTTCTATGCTGCCGAGCGATTTTTGGCAGTTGTTGTGTCGCTGGGCTTGTGTATGGCGATGCTGAAGTTACCGCTTGCTGTGTTGGGCGGATTTGTATTAGGTCAAGCGGTGTTGCTAACAGCCCGCTTGTTTTTGCGAAATAAGTAAGACTGAATAGATAGCGAAAAGAATATGTCCAGCGAAGCTCATACCTCAGCGGAATACATCCATCATCACCTCCAAAATCTTACTTACGGCCAGCTAGCTGATGGAACGTGGGGTGTAGCTCACACTTCTGAAGAAGCAAAAGCAATGGGATTTTGGGCGCTCAATCTCGACACGCTAATCATGTCCTTCTTGTTGGGGGCTGTGTTTTTGTGGATGTTCCGCAGTGTGGCAAAAAGTGTTGTAGCGGGTACCCCGAGTGGTTTGCAGAATTTTTGTGAGTGGGCAATTGAGTTTATCGATAGCAGTGTGCGCGGATCTTTCACTGCAAAAAACAATATGGTCGCACCACTAGCGTTGACCATATTTTTTTGGGTCTTCAGCATGAATCTGATGGACTTGTTGCCGATTGATTACATTCCATTGTTGTTGGGCTCATTTGGTGTTCCCTTTTTCAAGGTTGTCCCCTCGACCGATCCGAATGCAACGTTTGGCATGGCCATTGGAGTATTTCTGTTGGTGTTGTACTACAGTGTAAAAATGAAGGGGTTGGGCGGATTCGTAGGCGAACTGACATTGCAGCCATTTGGAAAATGGGGAATGCCTGTCAATTTGTTGCTTGAGGGCGTCAACCTGATTGCTAAGCCAATTTCTTTAGCGCTGCGACTATTCGGCAATATGTACGCTGGCGAAATGATTTTCATCTTGATCGCTTTGATGGGTGGCGCATGGGCTGGCTTCTCGGCCACAAACGTCACGCTCTTTGGTTCACAAATTCTGCTGTCTTTGGGATGGGGAATCTTCCATATTCTGATTGTCACATTGCAAGCGTTCATCTTTATGACGCTCACAGTTGTATATCTGGATATGGCGCATCAAGAGCACCACTAATTTCGTTTCACTTTAACTTTGTATTAATCAACAGGAGAAATAAAAATGGAAATGGCAAACGCATTGCTTTACATCGCTGGCGCATTGATGATGGGCTTGGGCGCGCTTGGCGCAGCAGTAGGTATTGGTATTTTGGGTGGTCGTTTCTTGGAAGGCGCAGCGCGTCAGCCAGAACTGATTCCAATGTTGCGTACCCAATTCTTCGTTGTGATGGGCTTGGTTGACGCTGTTCCAATGATTGCTGTTGGTATCGCGATGTACGTTCTGTTTGCTGTTGCGTAATAAATTACAACGCATAATTAAAGAAAGGAAGCTTGCATGAATATCAATGCAACCCTTCTCGCGCAAACCATCATGTTCGCTCTGTTCGTGTGGTTCAGCATGAAATTTGTCTGGACTCCGATTGTTGCCGCATTGGATGCGCGTAAGAAACAAATCGCAGACGGTTTGGCTGATGCTGAACGTGCCAAGCTTGATTTGGAACTTGCTGCTAAACGCTCCGCAGAGATTTTGCGCGAAGCTAAGGCAAAAGCGGGTGACATCATCGCCAATGGCGAAAAGCGCGGTAGTGAAATTGTTGAAGAAGCTAAAAATCAAGCAAAAGTGGAAGGCGACCGCATTATTGCGGGTGCAAAAGCTGAGATTGATCAGGAAGTGTTTCGTGCCAAAGAACAGCTTCGCACTCAAGTGTCGAGTATCGCACTGGCGGGGGCAAGCAAAATTTTGGGGCGAGAGATTGATGCCAAAGCTCACAATGATTTGCTCGATAAACTTGTTGCGGAAATCTAATCGCCATGTCCCAAGCCATTACAACTGCGCGTCCCTATGCCCAAGCGGCATTTGAAGAAGCACAAAAGCTAAATGCACTGAAGACATGGTCGGAGATGATTATTGCTTTGGCAGAGGCGGTGCAACACGCGGAATTGCGCGCAGTTGTAAGCAATCCCAAAGTATCCAAGGCAAAAGTAGCGGAGCTGATGGATGCGCTAGTAGGTGCAGGCGCAAGTAATCAGCAACGCAACTTTGTTCGTGTCTTGGCCGACAATCAACGTTTGTTAGAACTGCCAGAAATTGCTGCTCACTTTGAGACGATGAAGTCAGAAGCAGAAAAGACAGTGAATGTGGTGGTTGACTCAGCATTTGAGTTGTCTGTTGCACAACAAAATAAGATTGTGGAGTCGCTCAAAAAGCGTTTAGGTCGAGAAATCAAACTGGCGTGTAACGTCAAACAAGATTTGTTGGGTGGCGTGGTCATTCGCGCCGGTGACAAGGTGATTGATGGTTCTGCGAGAACCCGCCTTGGCGAAATGGCGAATGCCCTAGCCTGATAAAGAATTATCAAGAATAAGGAAATCCAGATGAAGCTCAATCCTTCCGAAATTAGTAATTTGATTCGCAGTCGCATCGATAACTTCGAAGCACTGACCCAAGCGCGCACTGAAGGTACAGTGGTCAGCGTGACTGACGGTATCGTTCGTGTCCACGGTTTGTCCGATGTGATGCAAGGCGAAATGTTGGAATTCCCCGGCAACACCTTCGGTTTGGCGCTGAACCTTGAGCGTGACTCTGTTGGTGCGGTTATTTTGGGTGAGTACGAGCATATCACCGAAGGCGACACTGTTAAGTGTACAGGCCGCATTTTGGAGGTGCCGGTCGGTCCTGAATTGTGCGGTCGTGTAGTTAACGCGCTGGGTCAGCCGATTGACGGCAAAGGCCCTATCAACGCCAAACTAACTGACAAAATCGAAAAAGTTGCGCCAGGTGTTATCGCACGTAAGTCCGTAGATCAGCCAGTGCAGACAGGTTTAAAAGCGATTGACTCAATGGTTCCAGTGGGACGTGGTCAACGTGAATTGATCATTGGTGACCGTCAAACAGGTAAAACAGCTGTTGCTGTTGATGCCATCATCAACCAAAAAGGTCAGAACATGACCTGTATCTATGTTGCAGTTGGTCAAAAAGCGTCGACCGTTGCAAACGTAGTTCGCAAATTGGAAGAGCATGGCGCATTGGAATACACAATTGTGGTTGCGGCTACAGCGTCTGATTCAGCAGCGATGCAATTTTTGGCTCCATACGCGGGTTGCACCATGGGTGAATACTTCCGTGACCGCGGCCAAGACGCATTGATTGTTTATGATGACTTGACCAAGCAAGCTTGGGCATATCGTCAAATTTCCTTGTTGTTGCGCCGTCCACCTGGTCGCGAAGCTTATCCCGGCGATGTGTTCTATCTCCACTCACGTTTGTTGGAGCGCGCTGCTCGAGTGAATGCAGAATACGTTGAAGCCTTTACTAAAGGTGAGGTTAAAGGTAAGACAGGCTCTTTGACTGCTTTGCCAGTGATTGAAACGCAAGCAGGTGACGTTTCAGCTTTCGTTCCAACTAACGTGATTTCCATCACCGATGGTCAGATCTTCTTGGAATCTGACTTGTTTAATGCAGGTATTCGTCCAGCGATCAACGCAGGTATCTCTGTCTCTCGCGTGGGTGGTGCAGCTCAAACTAAGGTCATCAAAAAATTGGGTGGTGGCGTACGTTTGGCTCTGGCTCAATACCGTGAATTGGCTGCTTTCGCACAGTTCGCATCTGATTTGGACGAAGCAACTCGTAAACAACTCGAGCGCGGCAAGATTGTTACCGAACTGATGAAGCAATTGCAATACGCTCCCCTCTCTGTTTCCAAGATGGCTGCGACATTGTTTGCTGTTAACAAGGGTTACTTTGACGATATAGCTGTGCCTAAGGTGTTGGCTTTTGAAGCTGGCTTGCATGCTCACTTGGGTTCAAAAAACAAAGAGTTGATGGATGCGATCGAAACAACAAAGGACTTGTCTGCTGACAATGAGAAATTGTTAGTGGCGGCAATCGATTCCTTCAAGGCAACTGCTGTCTACTAAGGCGAGGTGAGTTATGGCCGGTAGTAAAGAGATTCGCACCAAGATCAAGAGCGTTGAAAATACGCGCAAGATCACGCGTGCGATGGAGATGGTAGCCGCTGCGAAAATGCGCAAAGCGCAAGAACGCATGCGTGCCGCTCGCCCTTATGCCGAAAAGATTCGTAACGTTGCAGCTCATTTGTCACGGGCAAATCCAGAATATAAGCATCCGTTCTTGGTAAAACGTGAAAGTGAAAAGAACGTCGGTCTGATCGTTGTTACTTCGGATAAAGGTCTATGCGGAGGTTTGAACACAAACCTTTTGCGTTTGGCTGTAAACGAAATGAAGGCATGGGAAGGCGAAGGTAAGGGCCTACTTGTATGTCCAATCGGCAATAAAGGCTTCGGCTTTATGAACCGCATTGGGGCAAAAGTGCAGTCACATTTGGTTGGCATTGGTGATGTTCCTCATGTTGAAAAACTGATTGGTACAGTAAAAGCGATGCTGGATGCTTATGTGGCTGGCGAGATTGATGCTATCTACCTAGGCTATAACCATTTCATCAATACGATGCGTCAAGAGCCGCGCGTAGAACAATTGTTGCCGCTACCTAGCGAGAAGTTGGAATCGACTTCAACCGCGACTTGGGACTACATCTACGAACCGGATGCCAAGAAAGTGATTGATGATTTGCTTCTCCGCTATATCGAATCTTTGGTGTACCAAGCTGTCGTTGAAAATATTGCGGCTGAACAAAGCTCACGTATGGTGGCGATGAAGGCGGCTTCGGATAATGCCAAGAGTGTTATTAGCGAACTTAAGCTGGTCTACAACAAAGCACGCCAAGCAGCAATTACCAAGGAAATCTCGGAAATTGTTGGCGGCGCAGCGGCGCTAGCGTAATTTTCAGCTAGCCATAGAATTTAGAATTAACTTAGACGGGGAATCTTAAAATGAGTCAAGGAAAGATTGTTCAGTGTATCGGCGCGGTGGTTGACATCGAATTTCCGCGCGACAAAATGCCAAAAGTATATGAAGCGTTGACACTGGCAGATGCCGGTTCATCAACTGCGGAACCAGGTTTGACCTTTGAGGTTGAGCAGCAACTGGGCGATGGCGTGGTACGTACGATTGCGATGGGTTCTTCAGATGGTTTGCGTCGCGGTATGGCCGTTAATGCAACTGGCCAAGCGATTCAAGTTCCAGTTGGAACAGGTACTTTGGGCCGCATCATGGATGTGTTGGGTCGTCCAATTGACGAAGCTGGTGACATTCAATGCACCGAACGTCGCTCAATCCACCAAGCTGCCCCTAAGTTCGATGAGCTGTCTCCTTCCGTTGACTTGCTTGAAACCGGCATCAAAGTTATTGACTTGGTCTGCCCATTCGCTAAGGGCGGTAAAGTAGGTCTGTTCGGTGGCGCGGGTGTGGGTAAGACCGTTAACATGCTGGAGCTGATCAACAACATCGCTAAGCAACACGCTGGTCTGTCCGTTTTTGCAGGTGTGGGTGAGCGTACTCGTGAGGGTAACGACTTCTACCACGAAATGACTGATGCAGGTGTTATCGACACTGAAGACTACACCAAGTCTAAAGTCGCGATGGTGTTCGGTCAGATGAATGAGCCGCCTGGAAACCGTTTGCGCGTTGCGTTGTCTGGTTTGACAATGGCTGAGAAATTCCGTGACGAAGGCCGCGACATTTTGTTCTTCGTGGACAACATCTACCGCTACACACTGGCCGGTACTGAAGTTTCCGCGTTGCTGGGTCGTATGCCATCCGCTGTGGGTTACCAACCAACACTGGCTGAAGAAATGGGCCGCTTGCAAGAGCGTATCACTTCGACCAAAGTAGGTTCGATCACTTCCATCCAAGCTGTGTACGTTCCAGCGGATGACTTGACCGACCCATCTCCAGCGACCACCTTCTTGCACCTTGACTCCACCGTCGTGTTGTCACGTGACATCGCTTCTCTGGGTATCTACCCAGCGGTTGATCCACTGGACTCTACTTCTCGCCAGCTTGATCCGTTGGTCGTGGGCGAAGAGCACTACACCGTGGCACGTCGCGTTCAGCAAACACTGCAACGCTACAAAGAGTTGCGCGACATCATCGCGATTCTGGGCATGGACGAATTGGCACCAGAAGACAAATTGGCTGTTGCACGTGCACGTAAGATCCAGCGTTTCTTGTCGCAACCGTTCCACGTTGCTGAACAGTTCACTGGCGCACCAGGCAAATATGTCACGCTGAAAGAGACCATCAAGGGCTTCAAGGCGATTGTTGATGGTGAATACGATCACCTGCCAGAGCAAGCGTTCTACATGGTTGGCGGCATCGAAGAGGCAGTAGAAAAAGCCAAGACCCTGCAATAATAATCGGGAGCAACTATGGCAATGACCGTACATGTGGATGTAGTGAGCGCAGAAGCGCAGATTTTTTCGGGTTTAGCTGAATTCGTCGTAGTTCCTGGCGAATTGGGCGAACTGGGAATCTATCCGCGCCACACCGCACTGATGACTCGTATCAAACCGGGTGCAGTGCGTATCAAACAACCCGACCAAGAAGAACTGCTGGTGTATGTGTCTGGCGGTATGTTGGAAGTGCAACCTAATGTTGTGACCATCTTGGCTGATACCGCGATTCGCGGTGCCGACCTAGACGAGGCGCGTGCACTAGAAGCTAAGCAAGCGGCTGAAGAAGCGATGAAGAATCGCACCTCTGACATCGACTATGCTGCTGCACAAGCGGAATTGGCTGAAGCATTGGCACAATTACGCGCTATTTCGCAAATGCGCAAACATACGCACTAAGCAATTTAGTTGTAAGGAACAAACAAAAAGCAGCTTCGGCTGCTTTTTTGTTTTCTGGACGATATACTTCGCTATCGTGTAAAAGTGATTGATATGAACTCTCTAAACATCGTTATTCTAGCTGCCGGCAAAGGCACACGTATGTACTCAGACAAGCCAAAAGTGCTGCATGCCGTTGCGGGGAAACCGCTGGTGCAGCACGTTTTGGATAGAGCCGTCGAGCTGAAGGCAGAACAAGTTTGCATAGTGTATGGACATGGCGGTGATGCCGTGCCGCAAGCGATGTCTAGCTATGGTGCGAAGTTCGTGATTCAAGAACCGCAACTCGGTACCGGACATGCGGTGCAACAAGCGATGGCACATCTCGCAGACGATAGCCGCACGCTGGTGTTGTACGGTGATGTACCGCTGACCCAAGCGCAAACGTTGCAGCAGATGCAACAGGCTGGTGAAGGCTTGGTATTGCTCACGGTGAATCTAGACAACCCGACAGGATATGGGCGCATCGTGCGTGATGCGAAAGGTGCGGTGCAATGCATCGTCGAAGAAAAAGATGCGAACAACGAACAACGCAAGATATGTGAAGTGAACACGGGCATCCTGCTCGCTCCGACGAAGAAGTTGCGCGAGTGGTTGGGCAAGTTAGGCAACAACAATGCCCAAGGTGAGTACTACCTTACCGACATCGTAGCGATGGCTGTTGCGGATGGTATCCCAGTGAGTTCGACACAACCCGCCCACCGTTGGGAAGTCGAAGGCATCAATAACAAGTCACAACTTGCCACCTTGGAACGCGTATGGCAACAAGCGGTAGCGGTTAAATTGATGGAACAAGGGGTCACCTTGGCGGACCCAGCACGCTTAGACGTACGCGGGAAGCTGAGCTGTGGTCGCGATGTCGAGATTGACGTTGGCTGCATCTTCGAAGGACAAGTGACGCTGGGAGATCGTGTGCGAGTGGGGGCATACAGCATCATCCGTAATGCCAGTATCGAACAAGGTACACAGATCGCCGCCTACAGCCACATCGATAGCAGCGAAGTTGGGGCTAACTGCCACATCGGACCCTATGCTCGTCTGCGTCCTGGAACGAAGTTGGCAGAGGATGCGCACGTGGGCAACTTCGTCGAGATCAAAAATAGCGAGATCGGTAAGGGTAGCAAAGCCAATCATCTGAGCTACATCGGAGACAGCACGGTAGGTAGCCGTGTCAACATCGGCGCAGGTACCATCACCTGCAATTACGATGGCGCGAATAAATTCCGCACCATCATCGAAGATGATGCCTTCATCGGATCCGATACGCAACTGGTCGCCCCCGTCCGCGTGGGCAAGGGCGCAACCATCGGCGCCGGATCGACGATCACCAAAGACACTCCCGATGGAGAGTTGACTTTGTCGCGCAGCAAACAGATAACCATCAACGGGTGGAAGCGCCCGCAGAAAGTGAAGAAATAATATGTGCGGAATCGTAGGAGCAGTCGCTAAACGAAACATCGTATCCATTCTGGTAAATGGATTGCTGCGCTTGGAATATCGCGGATATGACTCAGCTGGTCTGGTCGTGGTACATGACGCGAAATTGGAGCGTGTGCGCAGTGCAGGCCGTGTCGCCGAGTTAGGACAAAAGAGTGCGAACACTTACGGTGAGTTAGGGATCGCTCACACGCGTTGGGCCACACACGGCGTACCCAGCGAGCGCAACGCTCATCCACATATGAGCCGCGACCTCATCGCAGTCGTACACAACGGCATCATCGAAAACTACGAAGAATTGCGAACCGAGCTGACCGCCCAAGGTTATGAATTCACCTCGGACACCGATACTGAAGTCATCGCTCACTTGATACACAGCCACTATGCCCAAGGCAGTCTGTTGATCGCGACGCAGATGGCACTGTCGCAGTTGGTGGGCGCCTACGCCATCGGCGTCGTGGCGGCCGACAATCCGCATCAGCTCATCGCAGCACGCAAAGGCAGCCCGTTGTTGCTAGGGGTTGGCGTGGGTGAGCACTTCGTCGCATCGGATATGTCCGCCCTTCTGCAAGTCACCAAGAACGTGGTGTATCTGGAAGAAGGCGACGTGGTCGAAGTGAATCTGGCGAACTATCGCATCTTCGATCAACTCGGAAATTCAGTGCAACGACAGGTGCACGTGAGCGAATTGGACAACGACAGCGTTGAGCTGGGTGAGTACCAACACTACATGCAGAAAGAGATCCACGAACAACCTCAGGCGCTGGCGAACACCTTAGAGTCGGTGTGCAACAGCCAATCCTTGGTGCCTGGCATCTTTGGCGCGGAAGCCAACACAATTTTCCCGCAAGTAGAGAACATCCTCATTCTTGCCTGCGGAACCAGCAACCACTCAGGTCAGGTCGCAAAATACTGGTTGGAAGAGATCGCGGGCATTCCGTGCAACGTCGAGATCGCCAGCGAATATCGTTACCGCACCAGCGTTCCCAATCCAAAGACCTTGGTTGTCACAATCTCGCAATCGGGTGAGACCGCCGACACTTTGGCGGCACTAATCCATGCGAAATCCACTGGGCATGCTTTTACGCTAGCAATATGTAACGTGCCCGAAAGCGCAATTATCCGCCAGTCCAAGTTACGATTGCTGACCCGTGCCGGCCCTGAGATCGGCGTGGCATCCACCAAAGCTTTCACGACCCAGCTAGCAGCCTTGTTCCTGCTCACCTTGGTTATGGCGAAACTGCGCGGCCGTCTAGATGCAGAGCGCGAGCAACAGTTCCTGCACGAATTACGCCACCTGCCCGCAGCGGTGCAAAAGGTGTTGGCGTTGGAGCCGAAAATCGCCGAGATGGCCAAGCACTTTGCCAACAAGCACCATGCATTGTTCTTAGGGCGTGGCATGCACTTCCCCATCGCGGCCGAAGGCGCATTAAAACTCAAAGAAATCTCCTACATTCACGCCGAAGCCTATCCTGCTGGCGAGTTGAAACATGGTCCTTTAGCCTTGGTCGATGCCGACATGCCTGTGGTATCCGTCGCACCCAACGACACGCTGTTGGAAAAGCTGAAGTCGAATCTGCAAGAAGTCAAAGCACGCGGCGGGGAATTGTTCGTCTTTGCTGATGCTGAGACACACATTAAAGAGTCCGAAGGTGTCCACATCCTGCAAATGCCCGAACACGCGGGCTTTTTGAGTCCTATTCTGCACACCATCCCTTTACAGCTGCTGGCATATTACGTAGCACTGGAAAAGGGAACGGATGTGGATAAGCCACGCAATCTAGCTAAATCTGTCACCGTAGAATGACAGATTTAGCGCGCGGTTTAAGGTGTAGGCTAACTTGCATAGCAAGCTAAACCCAGCAGGGGTGGCCGAAACTACAAGCCACTGATAAGTCAGAGCAACGATTTACAGCTAGCGCACAGCCGTCCCCACTTATGTGGAGACGTACCAACATGGCGGTCATCGCCGTATTTAATCAAAAAGGTGGAGTAGGAAAGACCACAACCTGTCTGAACCTGACAGCCGCGCTGTCATTGGCTCAGCGTAATCCGATCGCCTTAGATATGGACCCACAAGGTCATCTAAGTTTGGCATCGGGGCTCAAGCAAGGCGCATCACAAACCAAAAGCATGGTCACCTTCTTCAAAGATCATGTGCCTTTGGCAAAGCTGATGCACGAGACCCCAGCCGGATGGCAGATCATTCCAGCCACCCTTGAACTATCCAAAATAGACGCCCTGTTTGGAAGTGATCCGCATGCAGCCAGATTCTTGAAACAAGGCTTGGGCGAAGAACTCTCATTGACTGGCGCCCCCATCATTATCGATTGCTGTCCGATGTTGGGTGTGTTGACACTTAATGCCTTACTGGCTGCCGACAAAGTATTGATCCCCGTCTCAGCAGATTTTCTATCGCAACATGGTGTACATCGTTTAGATAGCGCACTGAATGTGCTTGAAAAGAAGCTGCAAAGAAAGTTCGAGCGTCGCATCGTGGTAACAAGATTCGATTCAAGGAGAAAACTTTCCTACGACATCTACGACCAGCTTAAGGAACGCTATGGAAATCTGCTGTGTAAGACACGCATTGGAGAGGCTGTTGCATTAGCAACCAGCCCAATGCACGGGCTAGATGTATTCGCCTATGCTCCGCAAAGTCCGGGTGCAGCAGACTACAAATCCTTAGCCAAAGAACTGATCGATAGCGGATTCATTTAAACGAAGTGGATATACGCGGCGAGTACCAACGTCGATGCGAGCAAGAGTGCAATGAGAGATAGCCACGCATTGCGCTTTTTTTGTTCCGCTAACATTGCCAGCAATAGCGGTGCGGCCTGCGCCGCGACATCATCCTTTAACCGTTGATGCAACAGACGGGGAATCTGCGGTAGCAAAGATGCATAGCGTGGCGCTTCTGCTTTTAACGTCCGAATGAAACCACGCCAACCCACCTGTTCACTCATCCAACGCTCTAACCAAGGTTTTGCTGTCTTCCACAAATCGAGTTCAGGATCGAGCTGCAATCCCAGCCCTTCGATATTGAGCAAGGTTTTTTGTAGCAAAACCAACTGGGGTTGAATCTGAATTCCGAATCGACGCGATGTTTGGAATAAACGCAACAGCACTTTACCGAATGAGACCTCACGCAAAGGTTTATCAAAAATAGGTTCGCATACCGAGCGAATCGCCGCTTCGAATTCATCCACACGCGTATCCGCAGGCGCCCAGCCTGATTCGATGTGCAGCTCCGCCACGCGTTTGTAATCACGGTTGAAGAACGCGATAAAGTTTTGAGCGAGATAGTTTTTATCCGTATCGGTGAGCGTCCCCATGATGCCGAAATCCAGCGCCACGTAACGCCCATCACGTGCCACCAAGATGTTTCCTGGGTGCATATCGGCGTGGAAAAAACCATCACGAAACACCTGTGTGTAAAAGATCTCAACCCCATCGCTGGCCAACTTAGATAGGCTGATACCAGCCTCGCGCATTGCACCGATTTGGCTCACAGGGATGCCGTGCATGCGCTCCATTACCATCACCTGCTCAGAGCACCAATCCCAATGTACCTCTGGCACTAGTAGCAGGCGTGCATCAGAAAAATTGCGGCGCAACTGACTGGCATTGGCTGCCTCGCGCATCAAGTCCAATTCATCGTGCAGATATTTCTCAAACTCGGCAACCACCAACTTCGGCTTCAAACGTTTGCCATCAGCCCACCAACGCTCGATCAACCCCGCACAAACTTGTAGCAGAGAAATATCATGTTCGATGGTGTGCTTAATACCAGGACGCAATACCTTAACAGCTACTTCACGCCCATCAGGCAACACAGCAAAATGGACTTGAGCCACCGATGCACTGGCCACAGGGGTAGCGTCGAAGCTAGCAAACACTTCGGTCAGGCGTTTTCCATAGGCGGTTTCAAGCAACGCAACGGCTTGAGCAGAAGGGAAAGGGGGCACTTGGTCTTGCAGTTTTGCCAATTCATCGGCAATGTCGGTAGGAATTAAATCGCGGCGAGTGGAAAGCAACTGCCCGAATTTAACAAAGATGGGCCCTAGGGTTTCCAGCGCGAGACGCAAACGCACAGCTCGTGGGCGAGACACATCGCGGAAGAACAAAAGCCAATTGAGAGGACGTAACAACCAGCTCGTCTTCTCATGCGCCAGCAAAAACTCATCCAAGCCGAAGCGCAGCACAACGAAAATAATTTTGAGTAAGCGGAATAGACGCATTGCGAGGCTCTAAATAAAAAGGGCACAGCGATGTCGCTGTGCCCTCAAGTGTACTGCACTTTGGCGATTAAACCTGCTGAATCCCTGCCAGCAACCAAACTGCTTTGTCGTCCTTAAGATCTTTTTGAACATGCCAGATCTCATCAAAATTCTCAGGTGCGCCATTGTTCTCACGCGACTGACCGCTCATGCGAACACTTGCTGTTGCGATGTCATTTTCCGTCACCACTTCCAGCAGGCTGGCATTCACAAAGCCCACTTCGGTCTTCTGTGCCGCATCGCCGCGTTCTTGCATCTGCATCGAGATCTCAGCAAACATCTCTGGTGTTGTGTATTCGCGGATGTCGTTTAGATCCTTACGGTCGTTAGCCGCTTGCAAGCGGATGAACGTCGTTTTAGCACCGCGCAAAAAGCTTTCTACAGGAAAGTCAGCAGGAATGTTTGCCGCCGCCACAGGCTGGGCAACTGCCGCAACACTAGCACCACTGACTGATTGTGGAGCTGGCGCAGGAGAGCCGCCATAAGGTGCACCCGAACCCGCATATTGCATCGCAGGTTGCTGCTTTTTGCGGAACATCGAGATCAAGAAGAACACCGCAATCGCACCTGCAATGATCATCAGCAACATCCCCATACCCTCACCCAAACCGAAGTGCGAGAACAACGCCGCCAAACCTAAACCTGCCGCGATACCAGCCAATGGGCCCAACCATTTATTGGGTTGCTTAGCCGCTGCTGCACCAGCCGCTGCGGGCGCTGCTTGTTGCGCAGGGGCAGCATCTGCCTTTTGAGGAGGTGCACTCATACTGCGTTGCTTGCCGATGCTACCGCCGCCACCAAAACGCTTTGCTTCAGCATTCGCAGCCAGCAAAGAAAGACTAGTCAAAACGATGGTCAAGAAAATGGCAAAACGTTTCATGTGTTTCCTTTAGTTAAAAAATTGGGTGAATCTTAAATTAGCCCGCTCAATGTGCGTAGGCTAGGCTTTAAGCTGACAGCAAACGTCGGGTTAAAACCCGACTTACAAAAAGCAAGAGGGCTAGTAGGTCGGGCTTCAGCCCGACAATGCATCTAAGCGAAAATCAATTCAATGATTATTGCACTGCCTTCACATCAGCCACGAAATAATTCGTATCGCCGAAGCAAGTTGTCGGGATGCCTTTATGCTCTGCATAAGACAGTGCCACACGTTGGCCTACCAGCGCATTGATCTTCGCTGCCACCGCATCATCGCGCACAGTGAATAAAAATTTCTCAGGCGCCGCGCCAGGTAACGCCACTAAGGAAAGCTCCCCTTCCCAAGTTTTACATAGCCAACCCTTTTTAGACAGCTTCTGCATAAAGCCCGCGCGTTCCCCTTCGGAATAATTCCAAGTCAGCGCCACCCAAGTGTAAGCCGCGAACACCGCAGCAATAACAGCAACAATACCCAGCGGAATAGTCAAAGCAGGTTTAGGCAGCGGCATAACAGAATCCTTGAAATGAAAGTGATAACAATGCCGATTATAACGGACACGCCACCTAATATGGGGCGTCACTCTCGAAGTACAAGGGCATTGCAGTGACAGGGTGATTGAAGGCCAAACGTGTCGCATGCAACATCAACCGCTCTGCACTGCGCCCGTCGTACAAAGTATCCCCGATGATGGGATGGCCAATGCTGGCAAGGTGCAAGCGTAACTGATGCGTGCGTCCGGTGATGGGTTCTAACTCGACACGAGAATCTCCACCCTCTATGCCCAATAAACGATAACGCGTAAGCGAGGGCTTACCTGACTCGTGGTCAACTTTACTCTTCGGGCGGTTCGGCCAATCCGCGATAAGCGGCAGATCGATCTCGCCAACCTCGTTCTCAAGCACACCCGCCACCAGCGCCACATACCGCTTGCTCATTTCCCGCTCCCGAAACATCCGCGACAACTCTCGCTGCATCGCCTCACCCCGCGCGAACACCATCAAACCCGAAGTCGCCATATCGAGGCGATGAACGACTAGGACATCGGGGAATAGTTGTTGGATGCGGGCGGACAGACAGTCCTGCTTATCCTCACCTCGCCCCGGTACGGACAGCAAGCCAGCGGGTTTGTTGACGATGAGGAGATGCTCATCTTGGAAGAGGAATTGGAACATTAGAACGGGTGTTACGTTTTGTGAGTTGGGTTTTGAACGAAGGAATACCCAAAATTGAAGGATGAGTAGCGCGTTGTTTTATCCATCCTATGTTAGCTTTTGAATAAACGATTTAGAAACAATTACGATTCCCATCGTTAAAAATACAACTCCAAAATAGGGCAAACGCCGTACTAATTTTGGGAAAGTCTTGTCATGATCAAGAGCCTCAAAAGTTATGCCAAGACTGTTACAGATGTAAAAGGAGACAACCAAAAAAATTATGCCAATTAGCAATAACAAAAGGCCGAACTTTGGTTCAAAGGACTCGTTTTTTCCGCGAAAAAAATCAACTAAAATAATTCCAAATCCTGCTACAACAGCAAATCCAAAGTACGATAAATGGAACGGGTAGGCCATCACAGCAATTGCAAAAGCAAAAGGCAGAAAAATTAGGCGTTCCATAAAAATTCCCTAATCTAAGGCAGACAACAAGCTTGGCAAATCTCTTGGCTCATGAAATTTCATCAACTCAGTTAACTTCCGCAATCACCGGCGTGTGATCCGAAGGCCGCTCCAACTTACGCGGTGCTTTGTCGATGAGACATCCGCTGCACTGCAAGTCTGCGCTGATAAGGATGTGATCGATGCGCATACCTAGGTTGCGGCGGAATCCCATCATGCGGTAGTCCCACCACGAGTAACTCTTCTCGGCTTGTTCGAACAGGCGGAAGGAGTCGCGCAGTCCGAGCGCCACCAATCCTTTGAAGGCATCACGTTCCGGTTCGCTTACCAAAATGTTGCCTTGCCATGCCACCGGGTCGTGGCAGTCTCGGTCTTCGGGGGCGATGTTGTAATCGCCCAGCAGTGCTAACTTGGGGTATTTCGCCAACTCGTCTTTCAGCCACAGTTTCAATGCTGCCAGCCATTTGAGTTTGTATTGGTATTTGTCGGAATCGAGGCTCTGCCCGTTGGGGATATACACACACACGATGCGCACGCCGTTGATGGTGGCGGCGATGACGCGTTTTTGTTCATCCTCAAAATCGGGGATGCCGAACTGCACATCGCTGATGGCATCGCGGCTCAGGATAGCGACGCCGTTGTAGGTCTTTTGCCCGATGAATGCGACCTGATAGCCCGCCGCTTCGATCTCTGCCAGCGGGAAATTTTTATCCTCGGTCTTGGTTTCTTGCAGGCACACCACGTCGATAGGGTTCGCCGCCAACCAATCCATCAGATGCGGCAGGCGCACCTTGAGGGAATTCACATTCCAAGTCGCAATTTTCATTTTTGAATACTCAGGCTGATTTCAACGCATGCACGATTTTGCTCACGCAAGGCTTGTTCGATTTCTTGATGATGGTCTAACAAGATTTTAAGGACAACGGATTTAGAACGGTTAGGTATTTTTAGCCAGATAACTTGCGGAGGATGGCCGGATACGAGGGAGCGTTCTTGAAAGTCTGAATCACGGCTGACAATAACGAAGCCATTTGTTTTTGCGTACTGCCAAATCTCGCTATCACTTGCGCTTTCCAATCCTAACAAGGCGACCTGTGAGGAATCGGGGAAGGCGGTCTGTAAGAAAGGGACGATACGCCTCGACAGATTCTCGTCGAGCAGCAGTTTCATTACACCGCCACGGTGTAGAGGTTGTGTTCTCGATCCGCTGCAAAGGCGAGGCAGGCGCGGATATCGGCAGTTTCCAGTTCTGGGAAATCTTCAAGGATGTTCGCCTCGCTCATGCCCTCGGCCAACATGTCCAATACGTCATACACGCTGATACGCAAATTGCGGATGCAAGGACGCCCGCCACGTTTATTCGAGTCGAGTGTGATGCGTGTATGAGTCATGTTCACCGCCTTGTTGATGGGTTAAGCGCGAGGCCTAAAATTTGTGCAGAGACTATATCGAACTAGGTGCGATTACTCAACCAAGTCGAAGGGTGTGTTTATTGTGCAGGGGCTGGCTTGCTGCGATACGGCGCTATCTTTGGATAGCCTGCAAAATCCAGTTCTTTGTTCCATTGATCAGCAAGGAATCCTTTGAGCCAAGTCTTACCCACAGTCATTGCGGGCATTTCTTTGTTGCCAGATTGTTTGGTGAATTCATCAATCTCGGTTTTTTGTATAAGGATCTTTTCCGTGAAGGGGATGCCGCGCTTGGTCAATAGATCGCGTGCTTGTTGGCAATAGGCGCCGCACTCGGGAAAGCTATAGAACGTGACAGGAAAGTTCTGATTTGCCCGTTGTGTTTCGTAAGACAGGTTGGCAGTGTCATTCTCTTTGACGCCAAGGTTCAATTTCTCCGCGTCTGCACTGGGCTTGTCGCTGTAATGCACTTTGCCATGGCTATCGACAGAGCGATAAAGCTGGCCTGCTTGCGCTTGTCCTAGCAAGACGAAACAGAGCAAAAAGAGAAATGACCGCATACCTGCCTCCCGTTCGTTAAGCCTCAATCAGTCCATTATGCCGCAACAGCGCGTCGATGGAAGGGGCGCGGCCACGGAAGGCGGTGAAGGATTCCATCGCAGGGCGCGCGCCACCCATCGCCAGCACCTCGGCGCGGAAGCGTGCGCCGATCTCTGGATTGAGTACGCCGTGCTCTTCGAACAAGCTGTACGCATCCGCCGACAACACCTCCGCCCACTTGTAGCTGTAATAGCCAGCGGAATAGCCACCGGAGAAGATGTGCGAGAAGCTTTGCGGGAAGCGGTTGAACTCGGGCGGGATGAGCACCGCCACTTCGGCGCGCACTTCGTCCAACAATTGAAGGATGGTCTTGCCTTGGCCCACATTGAAGTTGCTGTGCATCAGCATGTCGAACACGGCGAACTCGATCTGGCGCAAGGTGGCCAAGCCACTCTGGAAGTTCTTCGCTGCGAGCATCTTGTCGAACAGGGCGCGCGGCAGTTTCTCGTTGGTGTCTGCGTGGCGTGTCATACCTTGCAGCACATCCCACTCCCAGCAGAAGTTCTCCATGAACTGGCTGGGCAACTCGACCGCATCCCATTCCACCCCGTTGATGCCGGACACGCCGAGGTCTTCCACTTCGGTGAGCAGATGATGCAAGCCGTGACCGAACTCATGGAACAGGGTCTGCACTTCGTCGTGGGTGAACACCGCAGGCTTGCCGCCGACGGGTGCGGAGAAGTTGCAATTCAAATAGGCGACAGGGGTTTGGATCGAGCCGTTGTCCAAACGACGGCGCGTGATGACGTCGTCCATCCACGCACCACCGCGTTTGCTGTTGCGCGCGTAGAGGTCGAAGTAGAACTGGCCGACCAAGCCGTCCTTCTCATAACGGATGTCGAAGAAGCGTACGGTCTCGTGCCACACAGGCGCTTGAGCGGGTTTGATCTGCAAACCGAATAGCGTTTCCACCAGTTTGAACAGACCTGCCATCACCGCATCTTCAGGGAAGTACTGCTTCACTTCCTGTTCAGAGAAGGCATAGCGCTGCTCGCGCAGTTTCTCGCTGGCGTAGGCCGCATCCCACGAGCGCATATCGTTGATGTTGAGTTTTGTCTTGGCGAACTCACGCAGTTCAACCAAGTCTTTTTCTGCGAAAGGTCGCGCACGTTGTGCCAACTCGCGCATGAAGTCCACCACCTGTTGCGGTGTCTCGGCCATCTTGGCGGCGAGTGAGAGTTCGCCGAAGTTAGCAAAGCCGAGCAATTGCGCTTCTTCAGCCCGCAGCGTCACGATCTCGTCCATCAAGGGTGTGTTGTCCAATTCAGGCTTGCCGAATTCTGAGGCGCGCGTGGCATAGGCGCGATACATCTTCTCGCGCAGGTCACGGTTGTCGGCGAACTGCATCACTGGTAGATAAGACGGCGCTTTCAGGGTGAACAACCAGCCGGTCTTCTCAGCGGCCTGTGCAGCTTCACGCGCGGTCTGCAATACATCTTCTGGCAGGCCATCCAACTCGCCGCGATTCTCGATGACCAAGGTGTATTCATTGGTCGCATCGAGGATGTTGTCGGAGAAGCGCGAGGACAGTTCGGATTGGCGTTCCTGCACGGCGAGGTAGCGCGTCTTCTTGTCATCGGGCAACTCAGCGCCGCCCAAGCGGAAATCGCGCAGTTCATTCTCGATGATCTTCTTGCGTGCCGGACTCAATCCAGCGAACTCGGGGCTATTTCGCAGTGCTTTGAACTTTTGGAACAGCGCGAGGTTCTGCCCCAGCTCGGCGTAGTAGGCCGTGATCTTCGGCAAGGTGGAGTTGTAGGCATCGCGTAACTCAGGCGAGTTCATCACCGCATTCAAATGGCCGACCGGTCCCCATGCACGACCGAGACGTTCGTTCGCATCTTCCATCGGGCGCACGAAAGTATCCCAAGCGGGTAAAGAGTCATCAGCTAGCAAACGAGAGATGAGCGCGCGGTTCTCATCGAGCAACTGCTCGATGGCAGGTGCGACATGTTCGGGTTTGATCTCTGCGAAACGGGGGAGACCGGAGAAGTCGAGTAGTGGGTTCATAGCATCCTGAAAATACGAAGCGCCCTCGAATGAGGGCGCGGTTCAAATCATTGTTGAAAGACTAACTGTCCATCGAGCAAGGTGTAACGCACGCGACCTTGCATCTCGTAGCCATTGAACGGCGTGTTCTTGCCTTGGCTCTTGAGGGCGGTGGGTTCTACCTTCCATGCGGCTTTGGGATCGAACACGCAGAGGTCGGCATGTGCGCCGATGCTCAGGTGGCCCATCTTCACGCCGAGCAGTTGAGCGGGATTGATGGTGATGCGGGCGAGCGCATCCAGCAACGGTATCTTGTCTTGCTCGGCCCATTTCAACACCAGCGGCAACAACAGTTCCAAACCGGTCGCGCCATCTTCTGCTTCGGCGAAGGGCATCTGCTTGGCATCTTCATCCACGGGTGAATGGTTGGAGCAGATGGCGTCGATGGTGCCATCGCGCAGTCCGGCACGTAGCGCATCGCGGTCACGCAAGCTACGCAGTGGCGGCACGAGGTGGCAGTTGGAATCGAAGTAGCCGATGTCCATCTCGGTGAGGTGCACGTGGTTCATTGAAATGTCGCAGGTTACTTTCAGGCCTTCGCGTTTCGCGGCACGGATCATCTCGACACCGGCACCGCTAGAGACGCGGCAGATGTGCAACGTGACACCGGTCTCGCGTGCGAGTTGGAGTGCGGTGGACAAAGCGACGGTCTCGGCTACGACAGGGATGGGCGGCAAACCCAAGCGGGTCGCGACTTCGCCGTCATGTGCCACGCCGTTCTTGGCGAGGAAGCTGTCTTGCGGACGCAGCCATACGCGATAGCCGAAGGTGGCAGCGTATTGCATGGCGCGCATCAATACGCGGGTATCGGTGAGTGGCACGTCGGCTTGGCTGAAAGCTTTGCAACCCGCCTCGGTCAGTTCGACCATCTCGGTGAGTTCTGCGCCTTTCAATCCATAGGTCAGCGCACCTTGTGGGAACACGCGGCATTGGTTCAGATTGCGCGCGCGATGCTTGAGCATTTCCACCAGACCCGGTTCATCCAGTGGCGGATCGGTATCAGGCGGGCAGGAGAGGGATGTGACACCACCCGCGACGGCGGCAGACATCTCCGATTCCAGCGTGGCGCGATATTCGTATCCAGGTTCGCGCAGACGTGCAGCGACATCCGTCAGTCCCGGCATCACGATCAGATCTTTGGCATCGATCACTTGGTCGGCGACAAAACCATCAGGCGCTTTACCGAGAGCGGCGATGCGGCGCTCAGAGATGAACACGTCCTGCTGTGCGTCGAGTTTGTTCTTGGGGTCGATGACACGACCGTTCTTGATCAGGATATTCATTGTTTTGCTCCTGCTAGCGTACTCATCACCGCCATGCGCACCGCGATACCGAAAGTGACCTGCGGCAGGATGACCGATTGCGAACCATCCGCCACGCTGGAGTCGATCTCCACGCCGCGATTCATCGGGCCGGGGTGCATCACGATGGCGTCGCTTTTGGCAGCAGCCAGACGCTCTTGGGTAAGTCCGTAGTATTTGAAATATTCCTGTGCCGAAGGTAGCAGCGCGCCCTGCATGCGTTCGTTCTGTAGGCGCAGCATCATCACCACATCCACATCTTTCAGACCTTGCTCCATATCGTGATAGACCTGCACGCCGAGTTTTTCGACGTGGGTCGGCAACAGCGTCTTAGGGGCGACGACGCGCACTTCAGGTACGCCCAGTGTGGTCAGCGCATGGATTTGTGAACGTGCGACACGCGAGTGCAACACGTCACCCACGATAGCGACCTTCAGGTTGTGAAACTCTTTCTTGTAGTGGCGGATGGTGAACATATCCAACAGCGCTTGCGTCGGATGTGCATGGCGACCATCACCAGCGTTGATGACATGGATGTCCGGCGCGACGTGTCGTGCGATAAGGTGGGCCGCGCCGCTGGAAGAGTGGCGTACCACGAACATATCGGCGTGCATCGCACACAGGTTGTCCACGGTGTCCAACAAGGTCTCGCCTTTGCTGGTGCTAGATGAGCCGATGTTCAGGTTGACCACATCGGCGGAAAGTTTCTTCGCCGCGATCTCAAAGGTGGTGCGGGTGCGCGTGCTGTTCTCGAAGAAGATGTTGAACACAGATTTGCCGTGAAGCAACGGGACCTTTTTGATCTCGCTACCTTCGGCGATGTTCACAAAGCCAGCCGCCGTATCGAGAATGTCGCGCAGGATGCGCGCGGGAAGACCTTCGGTGGAGAGCAGGTGTTGCAGTTCGCCGTTCTTATTCAGTTGGGGATTATTCATGCGTAGATTCCTGCGCTGGGTTCATCAAAATACGCTTGCAGTATCTGCTGCGCGGCGTATTGGTCGATAAGAGATTTTTGCTTGCGGCCATGGATTCCTTCATCGTCTAAGACACTGCTTGCGGCGGCGGAAGTATATCGCTCATCGACCAGAATCGTCGGCAAATTGAAGCGGCCTTTGAGGCGGTTGGCGAAGCGGCGGCACAGGGCAGTCATCTCGTGCGGGGTGCCGTCGTCATTGCAAGGTAGGCCAACGACGAGCGCTACGGGTTGCCATTCTTTGAGGAGTGCCGCGATGGTGGAGAAACGCACCTCGGTCTTCTCATCGTTGATGGTGGAGAGTGGGCGCGCAGTGCCGGAGATGTTGTTGCCCACGGCGATGCCGATACGTTTAGTGCCGAAATCGAATGCGAGGAAGGTGCCGGAGAGGATTCGGGATTCAGGATTCGGGATTCGGGGGGTGTCGTGTTGTGTCTGGATTAAAGCACTCCCTTCAATTTTTGCCGCCGCCTTGCTGATTCCTGATTCCTGATTCCTGATTCCTGCCTTATCAGGCATGTCCGGCCTCTTCGGAAAGGGATGCGAAATCGACGCCGAGCAAGGCCATCGCCGCCGCCAGTTTTTCATCTGCGGGCAGGTCGAACAGAATGTGTTCGGTAGCAGGAACGCTCAGCCAAGCATTGGCGGCCAGCTCTTGTTCCAGTTGCCCTTCAGACCAGCCTGCGTAGCCAAGGGTGATGAGCAAGTTGCTTGGGCCAGTACCTTCGCCCACTGCTTGCAAGATGTCTTTGGAGGTCGTGAGTTCGATCTTGTCGTTCACCTTCAAGGTCGATTGCCATTGGCCGCCCGCGTTGTGCAGGACGAAGCCGCGATCGGTCTGCACTGGGCCGCCGAAGTGCACCGGCATGTCTTCCAGTTCGGGCTGGGTAAGTGGCATGTTGATCTGCGCGAACAACTCGCTCAGATTGAGGCTGATCGGACGGTTCACTACGATACCCATCGCCCCCTCGTCGTTGTGTTCGCACACATAGGTGAGCGATTTGGCAAAGAAGGGATCGGTCATCGCCGGCATGGCGATCAGGAAGTGGTTGGTGAGGTTCATACTGGACATGCCGCCATTGTAGCTTTTCGTGCCCTCACTCACAATTGACCCCATGACTAAACCCTACCCCGTCTCACTATGTTGGTTCCGCCGCGACCTGCGTCTGCAGGACCATGCTGCCCTGCATCACGCGTTGAAGGAGAGCGCAGCGGTGCATTGTGTGTTCGTGTTCGACACTGACATCTTGGATGTTTTGCCTAACAAGGCTGACCGTCGTGTGGAGTTCATCTGGCGTAGTGTGCAAGAGTTGAAGGCTGAACTGGAGAAGCGGGGCAGCACCCTGCATGTGTTGCACGGTAGCGCACGCAAGCTCGTCCCGCAGTTGGCAACACAGCTCAAGGCGGGGGCGGTGTTCTGCAATCACGACTACGAGCCAGAGGCTATCCAGCGCGATGCATTCGTTGCGGCTGAACTTGCGAAGAGCGACATAGCGATGCATGACTACAAAGACCAAGTCATCTTCGAGCGTGATGAGATATTGAATGGTTCGGGCAAGCCCTTCGCCGTGTTCACACCTTACAAGAACGCGTGGTTGAAAAAGGTGGACGATTTCTATCTGCGGGCCTATCCAGTGGAGAAGTATCTTGGGGCGCTGGCAATGTGCGCGCCAACGTCATTGCCTAGCCTGGAATCGTTAGGATTCAAGCCGACTAATCTGAGTGAAATGGCTTTGCCCTGTGGCATGTCGGGCGCAAGTAAGTTGTTCCAAGATTTTCAGCAACGCATCAGCGAATATCACGCGCGTCGCGACTTTCCTGCGGTGAAAGGCGTGTCCTACCTTTCCACGCATCTGCGCTTCGGCACGATTTCCATCCGAGCGTTGGCGAGTTATGCGCATCATGTGGGAGGGCAGGGCGCGCAGACATGGTTGTCTGAACTCATCTGGCGCGAGTTCTACCAGATGCTGCTACATCACCATCCGCACATCGTGAACCATGCATACAAACCACAGTTCGACGGGCTGGCGTGGCTGAACGATAAGGAAAAATTCGCGGCATGGAGCGAAGGTCGCACAGGCTATCCGCTGGTGGATGCCGGTATGCGCCAGCTCAATCAGACCGGCTTCATGCATAATCGTCTGCGCATGGTGACAGCTTCGTTCCTCACCAAAGACTTGCAGATCGATTGGCGCTGGGGTGAGCGATATTTCGCTGAGCATCTGTTGGACTACGACTTGGCGGCGAACAACGGCGGCTGGCAGTGGTCCGCATCGACGGGGTGTGATGCGCAGCCGTGGTTCCGTATCTTCAATCCCGTCACGCAATCTGAAAGGTTCGACCCTGCGGGTAAGTTCATCCGTCGCTATGTCCCCGAGTTGGTGAACTGTCCCGACAAATTCATCCATGCGCCGTGGACGTTAGCGGGGAATGAACAAATAAGAGTTGGGATGGTGATCGGGAGAGATTATCCAGCGCCTATCGTCGATCACGCGCTGGCACGAGTGAAGACGTTGGAGATGTTCAAAGCAGTGTAAGAGAAGTACAGTCTGCCTTTGAGACTAGGTGGCTGTATGTTGGTTTATGAGCATATAAAGCTGAGACAACAAGGTTTGCACATCGCGCGAGTTTTTGGAAAACTCGCCATCTAATAGATTGTTTACTGCTTCTTCTTTTCGATCAGTGTCGATCATTTCAACGATCTGAGCTGCACTGATATGGAACTGCGCATGCTTCGCTTTGATTTGGTGGAAGAGGGGTAGATGTCCTGTGAAAGTTTGCCCTTCAGAGTAGAGCCATTTACCCAATGCGCACTGATCGTCACGGCAAATAACGGAATGATCCAGTGTTTCTTTGGAAGTCCCATCGGCGTATTCCGCTAATCGAGCTCTCCATTTACGGTGTGCTTCAATCGCGGCGACAAAATCTAAACCTTGGATTTGAGAATTTTCCTTGATTCCGCCAAGTTGGGGAGTGTGTACGGCGACCGCCGCTTCTTCTCCCTTGGATAAGGCAGAAAACCAGTCGAACAAGCCCATTTAATTCCCCTCAATCGTTAAAGCACCTTCATTCGTGAAGCTAAAATTCTAAATTGTTATTGTTACAATTTAGAATTTGTACGCTGAATGGAATTGTAAGGAGGGGTAGAGTGGATAGATATATGCCAAATGGCCTATATATGAAGCTATATCTATTTGAATTAATCTAACACTTTCGGCAGTTTTAGCCTTGTCGGAATTTTTGGAGTGAACTTACACGCTGGCTACAGATGATACAAAACGCGCAATGTGTTGCAACAGTTCCTCTTCTTGATAAGGTTTGCCGAGGTATTCATTGACGCCTAATTCCTTCGCGTAGTTGCGGTGTTTATCCGCTGTGCGCGAGGTGATCATGATGATGGGCAGTTGTTTGGTGCGGCTGTCTTGGCGCAAGCGTTTAGCCAGTTCGAATCCATCCATGCGTGGCATTTCAATGTCGAGCAACATCACATCTGGAGAAATCTCAGTGAGCTGTTCGAGCGCATCTACACCATCTTTGGCGGTGACGACTAGATAGCCTGAACGCTCTAGGAGTCGAGAGGTGATCTTACGCACGGTGAGTGAATCATCGACCACCATGATCAATGGCACACGACGGACCTCTTGGATGGCCACGGGTTTGGTGATGATGCGGGCAACTGCGATGCGTTGAGTCAGGGCGACAGGATTGATGATCAAGATGACCGCGCCATTCGGAGAGACGGTTGCGCCTGCAATGCCGGGTAGGCGAGCCAATTGTGGCCCGATGTTCTTGACTACAACTTCCTGGTTTCCAATCAGTTCATCAACATGTAATGCGATGCGATTTTCGCCACCACGTAAGAACAGCACAGGGTTGTGTGGCAACGTGACGACGTCGACCTGTTCGTTCCCGAGTAGGCGAGGTAGGTAATGCATCACGTAGCGACGACCTTGCCAATCAATCGATTGACGTTGGTAATTTGCTTTCAGTTCATCCGGCTTCATCTGTTGGATGTGCTCAACCATGCTGCCTGGGATGGCGTAGTGGTTTTGGCCTGAACGAACCATCAGTGTTTTTGTGACGGCCAGTGTGAGTGGCAAGTGGATACTGAAGCGTACGCCATGACCGGGTGTTGACGTGATATCGATTCGCCCCCCCAGCCCGGTGATCTCACTACGTACGACATCCAAGCCGACGCCGCGACCAGAGATCTCGGTGATTTCTTGTGCCGTGGTTAGTCCGGCCATAAAAATCAACTGCATGATTTGCTCATCGCTGATGAGTTCATGCGCGTCGATCAGTTTGTTTTCCACCGCTTTTTCACGGATGCGGACTAGGTCGAGGCCGGCCCCGTCATCACTGAAATCAAATACCACCTCATTACTTTCTTGGCGCAAGGACAAGCGGATGTCGCCGATAGAATCTTTACCGCTTTGTTTACGGACGTCAGCTGACTCTAGTCCGTGAGCGAGCGAGTTGCGCAGCAGATGTTCGAAAGGTGCTGTCATTTTTTCTAGCACGCTACGATCCAACTCAATCTCGCCACCCGAGAGTTCAAGGTTGGCACGTTTGCCCAATTCTTTACCTGTTTGACGAACTACGCGGTATAGCCGTTCACTGATACTTGAGAATGGCACCATGCGGATCGACATCAAGCCCTGTTGCAGGTCTCGGTTGATTTGTCCTTGTGAGTTCAAGGCGGCTTCGGTGATTGCCAAATTCTTCAACAATGTTTGTTGAATGGTCTGTACGTCATGTACGCTTTCGTTCATGAAGCGTGTCAGCTCTTGGAAGCGTGTGAAGCGGTCGAACTCCAAAGGATCGAACTTAGCTTCATTGTCGTTACTGGACGCTTCCCGTGCCTGCATTTGGCCTTCAGCTTGAATCTCGATTTCACGTACCTGTTTACGCAAACGCGCCACACTGTCCGTCAATTCCAAGACGCCGGCTTTGAATTCACGCAACTCAGCTTCCACTCTGGCGCGGGTGACGCTGACTTCGCCAGCTTCATTGACCAAGCGATCGACCGTGTCGGAACGGACACGCAATAGTGCGGCTTGCATTGCTCGTTCAGCGCCGATCTCCAGTGTGGGAGCAGGTGCTGCAAGCAAAGTTGGTTCGATGGAGGTGGTCGGCAGGATTGAATGTGCCTGTGGATTTTGCAATTGTTCGATGATTAGAGCGATGTGATCTAGCTCACTATCTAGCTCGTTCCACACTGCATCAGTCAGCGCATTCCTTGAAATCGCCTTGCCGATTTTGTCTTCTAAGCGATGTGTCAATTCACCGAGTCGCATCGCACCCGCCATGCGTGCGCTACCCTTGAGCGTATGCAGATGGCGCAATACGCCATTGCCTATTTTCATGTCAGCAGGGGTACTGTGCCAAGCACGAACTGCGCTGCTGATGCGAGGATAAATTTCGTTGGCTTCTTCCAAGAAGATCGGGAGTAATTGCTCATCCACGTCATCATTAACACCCAAATCTTGTGGCGTAGTGATGGGTGCATCAGCGACTGCTTCGGTTACAAGCGGTTCAATAACCGGTTCAACCATTTCAATGGGTGCGAGGTCGAGTGTGGCATCAGGGGCGGCCAAAGCCTCAGTTTCTTCATCTGGAATTGGCGAAGGTTCAGTTACGAAGACCTCCTTATCCGCTTGCAACTGCGCAATGAGTTCAGGCCGCGCTTGAGGTTCTTTTAGGTTGAGAACCGCTGCACACATGAGATCCAAGCAAGTGATGACATCACTCAGGAGTGAGACTTGCTTGTTACAGATGACACCCGGTTTATCGATACGGACTTCAAGCCACAGCTCAAGCGCATAAGCTAATTCTGCGATCGTCACGAATCCCATGGTGCGATTCACACCAGCCAAGGTGTGTGCCGCACGCATGAAGTCATAGGTGACGAGATGGTGTTCCTCATTCTGTAGTGCTTCTAGGTGCCCAATCAATCGCTGAACATGTTCTGCCGCTTCTTCCGAAGCAATACGGAACAACACAGGAGAGATAGTAATTGCGCCAATTCGTACTACATCTTCAACGGGCTCTTCATTTACGATTTCAGCAACGGGTTCAGTGTCTTCTTGGACGAATGTCTCTTGCGGTATGACGGGCTCAGGTTCAATCGGCCTAATGAGAGGCTCTCTGCCGTTTTCGATGCAGTCGGCGAGCATTAGTAGATGAGACGTGTCGATGTGCGTTGTCGTATTGTTGGTGTGTAGCATCTCAATCCAATGCTGGAACAACACTTCTGCATCGCCTACCATCTCAAGCAGCCCTGGTGTGGCAGGGATATTTTCGGACAACCATTTATTCATGGCACGTTCAACGGCCCATGCGACTTCCCCGAGGTCGGTTAATCCAACCATGCGACCACTACCCTTTAAGGTGTGGAATGCACGACGCATCGTGACCCAAGGCTCGCGACTTTCTAGATGTAAGCGAGAAATCTCCAAATGAGTGCGTAAGGTCTCCATGACCTCTTGTGCTTCCTCTAAGAAGACTTCCAATAGTTCGGCATCTTCATCGCCAGAGCGAATCGATACCCCTATGGGGCTGATAGGTTCGTCATTAAATGTGGGAGCATTGATCTCAGCCTCAGCCACCGTATTGGATAACTCTTGCAGTATCGTGACCAAGGCGATGGGGTCAGATTTTTGGCCAAGCTCTAATCCATGGACATAATCTTCCATCAAGCTGAATGCTGATGCTACGGTACGCATCTCTTTTGAAGAGGGTGTCTCTCCTTGTTGATAGCCTTCAGTGATGTGGCGCAAGGTCGTCAACAATTGTTCAGCCACATCAAGCGACAAAATATGTAATCCGCCTTGGACTTGACTCATGAGGCGATTCACTTGAAGTAGCTCAGCTCGCTTATCGGCATTGCCAAAAAAGGCATTCAGGCTTTGTTCGATGTGCTGCAAATTGTTCTGCATTTCGATAGCAAGGGGTGCCATCACTTCACGTTGTTCCATCTCGCAGTAGAGAGAAACAAGGTTCGCCATTTTTTTTGTATCTTCAGGCATACGCATCATGCCCGATTGCATGCGCATACTTAAAATGCGAGCTTGCTCGTGGAAGCCTGTACCTAAATGCTGGAAGTGCTCGATGCCGCTGCGTAACAACAGTAAAGCCATCGCCATATCCATAGCAACGCGATGTGCTCGATCTGGGTCGTCTGAATGTTGGGCAATGGTGTGGATCTGTTTACACAAAAAATGCAATGTATTGCGCTCTAACTTTTCGGAAAGTGCGTAAAGTTGATCTGTTTGAGACACAAAACGTGCGCATGAGGAAACATCATCTCCTACACAGCGATCCCAAGTTTCATCTGCAACCGACAGTTGAGCACGCATGTCCGCAAGTAAAGCAGTGGTTTCACTGGGCGGAAGAGGGGGCGCATCGGGGAGATATATTTCAAGTGAAAAAGCCGTTTTGATCGCTTCAACTGTTTCGCTTACAGTGTGGCTGCGCGCAACGAGATAAAGCATCTCATACAGTGCGGTGTCTTCGTCAAACGCTGAATGATCAAGCAACGCACGCATGTTTTGGTCGATGCGGCTAAATGCTTTTTTTACGTTCAACTCAGGTGGCACACCATCATGCAAGACGCAGTTCAACAACCCTCCCGCCACCCACCAAAACGCACGCTGATTGCCGTGAGGGGCGCAAGGAAGAGCGTGACCTACCGCCGTCATCATGGTGCGCAATGCATCGGTTGTATCGTCGCGTCGCAGCCATTTGAGCAGCCCCTGTTGATATTGCATACGCGCAGCTTTAAGGGTTGCACTTGTATCAGCAGGCGGAGCCTCGTTCAGGATGTTGGCTGGGAGTGTGATCTGCAGATCAGGGAAAAACAAATCGCTCTCGAAGGCCATCTCCAAGCCGCGAGCGTGATGCAATTCTTGATACTCAGAGAACAAGCGTAGCGTGGCATTGGGTGCGCCCGCAGCAATCGCATCAAGATAGTGTGTCAGGCCGAACAGTGCACGTCGAATCGCATCGCGACGCATGGGGGTAGCATCTTGCGGGCGGCTAGTCAGTTCATTGAGAAGTGTTTCAAATTCAGAACAGAACACTACGAGTCCATGCATGGGCAACATCTGCAATACACCCGACATGCGATGTAGTTCAGACAATGCCTTGCCTAGTGATCGCGCATCAATGCCTGTTGAAAAGAAATTTTCTAATTCAAGGCTGATGGTTGCCAACGAGCTGTCTAGCTCGGTCTTGACCGAAAGCAAAGGCAAGGAATTGAATGCAGGCACGCTTAACCTTAGAGTTTAAAGCCTGAAACAGAGCCGCTCAGTTCTTTAGCGAGTCCTTCAAGCTGTGCAACTGAGGCGTTGGTCAGTTGTGTACCCTTGGATGTTTGTTCGGTAATCTTCAAAATGTCCGCCATGACGTTCGCCACTTCTTGCGCCATGTCTGTCTGTACTTGGGTGGACACCGAGATACTATTCACAAGGTCGGTCAGTTCACGAGTTGAGGCCTCAATTTCATGGAGCGACTTACCCGCTTCATCAGAAAGTTTTGCACCCTCAACCACACCCTGCGTACTTTTTTCCATCGCGGACACGGCATCTTGCGTATCTCCCTGAATCGTTTTGACCAGCAAACCGATCTGTTTGGTCGCCTCACCAGAACGTTCCGCGAGGCGCTGAACTTCTTCTGCAACCACCGCAAAGCCGCGTCCTGCTTCACCCGCTGAAGCCGCCTGAATCGCTGCATTCAGCGCGAGTACGTTGGTCTGTTCGGTAATGTCAGAAATCAAGTCAACAATTTCACCGATCTCCTGTGAGCTTTCGCCCAGACGTTTGATGCGCTTGGAAGTTTCTTGAATCTGTTCGCGGATACCGTCCATGCCGACAACGGAGTTCTGTACGGCGCGTGCGCCTTGTTCAGTCATCTCCAAGGTGCGTCGCGCTACTTCAGAGGATTGTGCCGCACTACTGTCAACCTCTTGAATCGATTTGGTCATCAATTCGACCGCGCCACCCGCATCACGAATTTCAGCCGCTTGTTTTTGTGTCGCAGCTAGCAAACCTTGCGCAACCGTACCGGTGTCTCGAGTCGCCTTGCTCACTTGTTGCGATGCATCAATGACGCGCGATACCAGCTTGCGCAACTCGTCAGTGGTGTAGTTAATCGAGTCGGCGATCGCGCCAGTAATGTCTTCGGTTACCGTTGCCTGTGTGGTCAAGTCACCATCCGCCAAATCAGACAGTTCATTCATCAACCTCAAGATAGCCTGTTGATTGCGTTGATTGGTTGCCTCAGCTTGACGAGCACGTTGATGCGACTCTTTAAGATATTCTTTTGAGATGAGCAGTAGCAGAAGCAGCGTCATACCGCCGCCTAATAGGGCGATCAGACCAGAAAGGCGAGTAGTCAGCGAGCTCTGATAGCTAGATGTGAGTAGCTGTGCTTTAGTTAGTGTACTAGCAGCATCATTGTGAATATTGCGAGCTGCTTGTTTAGCTTCCACCAGATTACGTGATTCAGATACGAGAATTTCAACGCTGGTACGGAAAGGTTCAAAAAGCGAAATCGCCTTTTGTACATTAGGATCGCCTTGCGGCAAGGCAACCAGCGCATCTTCGGCCGCGCCGGTATCAACGCCTAGTTGTGCGAGTTGTTCCAAGGTCACATCGTCTGACAACAAACTTGCCGCATCTTTTGCAATTCGCTCAACAGACAAGCCGACCATCGTGGCCGATGTCTTTTGTGGACCCGCATAACTTTCAACCATGGACATGATGAGCGGGCGCATATCTGTAACGGCGCCATTGATCACGTTGATGGAGGTGGCCAATGTCACCAAGCCAGCTTTACCTTGTTCCAGCGTGCCAACGTCAGCGAGGGTCTTATCCAAACTACCATTGAGCATATCCAGTGCGCCACGAGCACTGCCTGAAGTGGCGGGTAAGTTGAAGTCACCTTTATCAAGTAGCTTGAGTAAGCTGGAAACATCGTCTCGATTTTTGATGAGCTGATCGAACGCTTCCGAATTCCCTGTCATGGAGAACTGAGCATTGTTGGCAAGTTGTAGCAAGCGCACTTGGAGTTCGCCAGCTTTAGCCACATAACGGTTGTCGTAGCTGGCTTCTCGATTGTTGAGATACGCAGCTGCTAACGAAGTGAATAGAAAAATGAGTGAGGCGGCGCCTAAAATTTGTAGTTGTTTAACGAAAGGGAGATGGCCGATCAGTGGCAATGGCTTGTCTGCCATGATGTCCACATCCTTTTTCGCAACTTTGCTTACGGATTTGAGCGAGGGTAATTTAAGTGCCATTTCGATGTCCTTCGTTGTGTGGCTAAATGCCTATTTGCAAGAACTCCGGTTGATTGAGGAGACTCTTAAGATCGAATTTACGCCATTGCTGGCCATTACTGTCTTGGTAGCGAATTTCATCGCCGGTTTCTATCTGTTGCCAGTCTTGTGCATTACGCAAGCCGAGCACGCGTGTGACCAGTAGGCCTGCATTAAAGCCAAAGTGCTGTCCCAACAGCATGATTCGGTTTTGTGATTCGGGCATGAGTGCATTCCCACCCATGTAGGCACCTAAATCAATGATGCTATAAAGATTGCCCCGTACGTTCGCGACACCGCAGTACCAAGGTTTGGTCAAAGGTACGGTGGTTAAGGGGGGTAAGGGAAGTACCTCGCTTATATCCTTCATGTCGATCAACCAGAAAGCGTTACCGATACGAACACCTAGCGTAGATGTTTGTACGCTGCTAGCCGCTAACGCTTGCAGACGATCCAACACTTGTTGTTGGTATTCGCGCAGATTGAAACGTTTGGACATGTCGGATGATCAGCCGAGCGTCGTTATTTTGGCAAGCAGCTCTTCTGCGTTGATTGGCTTGGTGATGTAATCTTTTGCGCCTTGGCGAATACCCCAGATCTTGTCGGTTTCTTGGCCCTTGGTGGTGCAGATGATGACAGGGATGTGTTTGGTCGCTTCGTCTTGAGAAATGGCACGAGTAGCTTGAAAACCATTCAAGCCAGGCATTACGACATCCATCAAAATCAAATCGGGTAACTCCGACTTCGCCATGGCAACACCTTTTTCACCACTCTCTGCATAGATTACTTGGTAGCCTTTTTTGCCGAGGAGGTCACCGAGTACATGGCGCTCCGTGGCGGAGTCATCCACAACCAAAATTCGTTTAATTGCCATATTCCACTTCCTCATAACGTTTTGTGTGAGCGATGACCGCTTCGATCAGGCTCTTTTTGCTAAATGGTTTGGTTAGATATTGATCTGATCCAACCAATTTGCCGCGTGCACGGTCAAACAGCGTGTCCTTGCTGGTTAACATGACCACCGGTGTATCTTTGAAATCGCGATGATTTTTAATGAGCGCACAAGTTTGATAGCCATCCAAGCGCGGCATCATCACATCCACGAAGATCACGTCGGGCTTGTTGTCTACAACCTTGGAAAGGCCATCAAATCCATCTTCAGCCAACACTACTTTTGCCCCAGCTTGAGACAAAAAAATCTCGCCACTGCGGCGGATCGTATTGCTGTCGTCAATGAGTACGATGCTTATGCCAGACAAACTGTCGCTCACGTTGCTCACCCTAAAAGGTTGGTTATCAAAAGTCGTCGGCTGAATGTCGACGGGATCAATTCGAATGTCGATGCTACCGCATATAACGTATTTCCCTCAATGTCTTTATCGTCTTTTATTTACGCCAGAACTGCGGGGTGAACAAAATAAGTACTGTGAAAATCTCCAAGCGCCCTATCAGCATCGCTAAAGTGCAGACCCAAGTCTGGAAGTCGGTCAGTATTTGATAGTTGGTGGCTGGGCCGACTTGGTTCAGTCCGGGACCGGCGTTATTGATACAAGCGATCACAGCAGAGAAGGACGAGATGAAATCGAGCCCGCTGATGAGTAAGGCGAAAGTAAGCCCTGCGATGCTGATGAAATATAAGAAGATGAAGCCCAGCACCGCGAACACGATGTTGTTGGCCACCACATGGCCGCCAATCTTCATTGGATCGACTGCATTGGGATGCAGGAGTTTGACGAACTCACGCCCTGCCTGCTTCACCAATACCAAGGTACGGATCATTTTGATACCGCCTCCTGTCGAGCCGGAACTGACAGCGACACAGCTCAAGAACAACATCCACATCGGGGCGAAGATAGGCCATTGGTTGAAGTCCACACTGGCAAAACCGCAATCGGTTGCCATCGACACAAGATTGAAGCTGGCATGGCGCAAGGCAGTCAGAAACTCAGGATAGGTTCCCTGCCACCATAAGAAAGCGCCGATACCAAAGCAGCTACCTATGATCAAGGCGAGTGTGGCAACTGCCTCGGCGTCGCGTAGGTATACGCGCAACGTTTTACCACGCAACGCCAGAAAATGAGTGGCGAAATTGATCGCGGCGATGATCATGAACACAATGAGAATGAATTCGATGATCGGAGAATTGAAAAAACCGATACTCGAATCGTGTGTGGAAAATCCCCCGAGAGACAGGGCGGCGAAGGCATGGCAGATCGCATCCAGCCAGTTCATGCCTGCCCACTTAAGTGCCAGTATGCATGCCAGTGTGATGCCCGCGTAGATCACCCAAAGGTTACGCGCTGTGTCGGCGATGCGTGGTGTCAAAGCGGAGTCCTTCATCGGTCCCGGCGTCTCGGCTTTGAACAGTTGGCGTCCACCGATGCCTAGCAATGGCAATACGGCGACGGCTAATACGATGATCCCCATGCCGCCCAACCAATTCAACTCGTGGCGCCAGATATTGAGGGCGGGCGGCAGATTATCCAAACCCACCAACACCGTCGCGCCTGTGGTGGTCAAGCCGGACATGGTCTCGAAATAGGCATCCGTGAACGACATATTGGGAATCATCATCAGCAAGGGGAGTGTGCCGAACGCAGGCATCGCCGTCCACATGACGACCACCAATAAATAGCCGTGGCGGATGGAGAGCTCGCCTTTGTAACGGCGCGTCAGCAGCCACATTAAAAATCCGGCGGCAGCAGTCCACACCATCGCCAATATGAAATCTTGCAACATCGTATAGTCGCCATAGATGAGTGCGGTGACGATTGGCATCAGATAGGCCAAACTGAACACGACCAGCAGCAGGCCAAGGGCATGCAAAACAGTGAGTGCGCGTAGCATTAGAAAAACCCGAGTTTGACTTGGAACAACTGCTCGACTTTGCGGATCATCTTCTTGTCGATGACGAACACGATGACGTGATCCTCTGATTCGATCACAGTGTCGTGATGTGCGATGACGACTTCGCCATTGCGTACGATGGCGCCGATGGTTGCCCCACGCGGTGATTGGATCTCATCAATGCGGCGCCCAACGACTTGTGAGGATTCACGATCACCATGGGCGATCAATTCCAAGGCTTCAGCCGCACCACGTCGCAAAGAGTGCACAGCAGCCACGTCGCCTTGGCGTACATACGCAAGCAAAGAACCGATGGTGACGTGTGCGGGAGAAAGTGCGATATCGATTTTGCCGCCTTGCACCAAGCCGACATAGGCGCTGCGATTGATCAGAGAGATCACCTTGCGCGCGCCGATCTGCTTTGCTAGTAAGGCTGACATGATGTTGTTCTCATCATCATTGGTCAGTGCGCAGAACACATCCACGTCCTCGACATGCTCTTGTTGCAACAGATTTTCGTCGGTGCAATCGCCATGCAACACCAGTGTCTTACTCAGCTGGGCAGCGAGGCGCTCGCAGGATTTCTTATTGAATTCGATAAGTTTGACTTGGTAGTCGTTCTCAAGCGCTTTGGCTAAACGTTTGCCGATATTGCCGCCCCCCACGATCATCACGCGCTTGGTTGGTTTGTCCATGCGGCGCATCTCTTTCAGCACGCGGCGGATGTTCTCCGTGGCGGCGATGAAGAAGATCTCATCGCCGTCTTCGATGACGGTCGTCCCCTCTGGGCTGATGGCTCTATCCTTGCGGAATATCGCAGCGACGCGTGTTTCGACTTGCGGCATGTGAGTGCGTAGAAAGCTCAAAGGTTTGCCCACCAGCGGACCTCCTTCGAAGGCGCGCACCGCCACCAATGACACCTTGCCTTGAGCGAACTCCAATACCTGCAAGGCTTCTGGGAATTCGATCAGCTTGGTGATGTATTCGGTGAGGATCTGCTCGGGGCAGATGGAGAAATCTACGCAGAAGTTGTCTGCGCTGAACACCTCTTCGCGGTTGAGATATTCGGTGGAACGGATACGGGCGATGCGGGTGGGGGTGTTGTAGAGCGAAGCGGCTAATTTGCAGGCGACGAGATTGACTTCGTCGCTCATGGTTACTGCCAGCAACATGTCCGCATCGGCGATACCGGCTTGTTCCAACACAGAGGGATGGGCTGCGTTACCTACGACCGTGCGCAGATCGAGGCGGTCTTGCAACAGTCGTAATTTTGCGGCATCCGCATCAACGACGGTGATGTCATTCGCTTCATTCACCAGACTTTCGGCAACCGTCGAGCCGACTTGTCCAGCTCCCAGAATCAGAATCCTCATAGTTCATCCTTCCATTTGATTGAGCAGCCCATGCTGGCCAATTGTTCGCGCGGACCTTGTCCTGTTTTTGCTACTTGTAACATGGCATTGAATAGATCGCGTTCGGCATCGGGTGCCGTCTCTTTACGAGAAGCGTCCAACCGGCCACGGTATTGCAATTCCATATTTACGTTGAAACCGAAGAAGTCGGGTGTGCACACCGCGCCGTAATCCTTGGCGATCTGCTGGGTCTCGTCCCACACGTAAGGGAAAGGGTAGTCGTATTGCTGGGCGATGAGCCTCATGTTGTCGAAGCTGTCTTCTGCGTAGTCGGCAGGGTCGTTCGACATGATGGCGATGCTGTTGATGCCATGTTGCTGTAGTTCGCGCACGTCACGGATGATGCGGTCGCGGATGGATTTGACGTAAGGACAATGGTTACAGATGAACATCACCAATAAACCGTTCTTGCCGCGAGAACTCTCTAATGTGTGGCGCTTGCCGTCGATGCCTAACAATTCGAACGGGCGCGCTTTCCAGCCAAAATCACATAGAGGGGGTTGCAGACTGACCATACAAAAACTCTCCCAAAATCCAGCGTTGTTCTTCTGCTCGTTATATTATCACGACCGTTCCAATTGCCTTTGACCGCCTATGTCCGCCCCACGATTTTATTGCCCGCCACCCTTGCCTCTCAGCACTAATGCCGAACTGCCTCCTGATGCAGCACACCATGCTAGTCGAGTGTTGCGGATGCGCGTGGGTGATGCCGTGCAAATATTTGATGGCTTGGGAAATGCACTTGATGCAACTATCCATGCTATCAACGGCAAACATGTGTTGTTAGGTAACCTGCAAACAGTACTTGATACGAGTTCATCGAATCTGCACATACATTTGGCGCAAGCCATGTGTACTAGCGAGAAGATGGATTGGGTCATTCAGAAAGCAACCGAGCTGGGCGCAACGAAAATCCAACCGGTACAGACGCAACGCAGCGTAGCTAAATTAGCGGAATCACGTGCTGAAAAGCGTAGTCTACATTGGCAAGGTGTGGCGATAGCTGCGTGTGAGCAATCGGGACGTAACAATTTGCCTGAAATTGCTGGGCCGCTTGAATTAGCTGCATGGTTAGCAACACAACGCGCTTCTGAAAATCAGAAATACATTCTGTTACCTGAAGGCGCACTCGCATTGAATGAACAACCAAAGGCGACCGGCAGCGTGACTTTGCTCATTGGGCCGGAGGGTGGATTTACAAATGATGAAGCGTTGATGGCACAACACGCAGGTTTTGTTCCCATTCGTTTGGGGCCCAGAGTGTTGCGCACGGAGACGGCTGCAATCGCAGGGATTGTTGCCATCCAAACCTTATGGGGTGATTTTAACTAGATTATCGGATGGTGATTTCGACGCGTCGATTGAGAGGTTCGGCTACTTCGTCGTCAGTGTTAACCAAAGGGGCGAGTTCGCCACGGCCTACGGTTTCAATGATCTGATCGGCAATACCACTTGTGATTAGGATATCTTTTATTTTATTGGCTCTTTCAAGCGATAAGATCAAATTATCCTCATTGCTCCCTATGCGATCGGTGTGTCCGACGACGGTGACCTCAGGGGAGTTACGCTTTGCAATTTCAGTACGCACATCTTCGATCAAAGCACTGGATGCTGTAGTGAGATTGATGTCGCCCTCTTCAAAATCTAATACGAATGTTCGAGGTTGGGCGGGAAGTGCCTGCATCACGTCGGGGAATAGGTTTTCGATTTCAGTCGCAGAGTAGTTTTTTTCCGCCAGCTTGCCGCCACTGATCTCTATACCTTTAAACGGTTCGCTTATTTCTGATGTTTGACCATTTGAGGTGACTACGATTCCTGTTCGTTTACCCGCTGCATCGGGTAGAAGCACAATCGTTTCCTTAGCGGGCTGTGGCCCATTTGCTAGTATCAAAAAGGTTGCCAACGAGGCCGCCCATAAAGAAAGTGGTTCCATTATTCTTGCCCTTGTGCCGTTACTACAAAATCAGTGCCACGCACGCCGATCGTCGCAGTTGGTAGTTTGATGGCGATTGCGGAGGGATTCTGTTTCCCTAACAGCCCAGTAACGAATCGCATGGAGCCTTTAAAAACAGAGATCAGCAGATTGCCGTCACGTTTGACAGGGTCATAACGATATTCACTAAGTTGCGACACACTCTTTGCGCCGAATGAAAGGAGCGTGGAGTCCTTCAGTGTGATGCCTACTGAGCTATTTGGACCTGTGACAATTTTGTCGGCCGCCAGTAAAGGCATGCCATTGAAGGCGTTGATCGAGACCTCGTTGCGCACGATGGAGACTTCCCCCTTGATTGATTTGATTGTTCCGGCGGTGGTCTCAGCATGTGAGATGCTGGAGTACAAGATTGCAATGATGCCGAGCCAAACTGAGTTACTTATCAACTTGTTCATGTTTCCTCCAATAGAAGTATTTTACCCACATTAAGCATTTTGCTCACTATATTGATGCGAGGCTGAATGGATAGTTCCCTTAAGGCTTGCGATTGAATAACCGAGGGTACGAAGGTTTCCATTACCTGAGTCTGTGTTGGAATGGATAATGCAGGTCATGTGGCGTACGTCCTTTACGGATGAATTCAAATATAATACTTCTCTAATTGCCTTTAATGATGCTTAACGGATGCGGAGTTGCCAATCACCATGCCTAAGATCCTTCGTTCATCGCCTGACTTTGTTGCTTGGTTCCGTTCCGTCGCACCCTATATCAACGCCTTTCGCGGCAAGACGTTCGTCATCGCGTTCGGCGGTGAGGTGGTGGCAGACGGCAAGTTTGTTGAACTGACGCACGACTTCAATCTGCTTGCAGCCCTTGGTATCCGCCTCGTGTTGGTGCATGGCGCACGCCCACAGATTGAGCAACACCTGTCCAAAAACGATTTGGCTGGTACCTACCATCAAGGGATTCGCCTGACGGATGCCGAGACCATGCAATGCGTGAAAGAGGCGGTGGGTCGCACACGTCTTGAGATTGAGGCGCTTCTGTCGATGGGTTTGGCGAATTCGCCCATGGCGAATGCGGACATCCGTGTGGCAGGGGGCAACTTCATCACGGCGCAACCGATCGGTGTCATCAACGGGATCGATCTACAACACACAGGCACGGTGCGTAAGATCGATGTCGCAGCGCTCAGAGATCGCATGGAATTCGGCGAAGTGGTTCTATTGTCACCGTTGGGTTATTCGCCCACGGGCGAGGTGTTCAACCTCACCTTGGAAGATGTCGCAACCGCGACCGCCATCGCCTTGGATGCGGACAAGCTGGTGTTCATGATGGATACCGACGGCGTGCAGGACAAAAAGGGCAAGCTTGCCAAGGAACTGACCATCATTCAGGCGCAGGATATCTTGAGCAAGCAAAGCAAGTTGCCAGACGACATTGCCATGTTCTTGCCATGTGCCGTTCGTGCATGTGAGGCCGGTGTGGCACGCACCCATCTCATCAGCCGCCATACTGATGGTGCATTGTTGCAAGAGTTGTTCAGTGACGACGGCATCGGCACTATGGTGGTGGAGAGCACGCTTAACACCTTGCGGGCGGCGACCATCGAAGACGTGGGCGGTATCATCCAACTTCTGCGTCCGTTGGAAGAGGACGGCATCTTGGTGCGGCGTTCGCGTGAGTTGTTGGAACGCGAGATCGCCCGTTTCGAAGTGTTGGAGCATGATCATCGCATCGTTGGTTGTGCTGCCTTGTATCCTTTCCCCAATGAGGCGTCGGCAGAACTCGCTTGTCTGGCGGTGGATGCGCAATGTCGTGACCGAGGTTACGGAGAGGCCATCCTCAATCACATGAGCAGTCTGGCGAAATCGCAGAAGATGAAGAAACTATTCGTGTTGACCACGCGCACCGCGCATTGGTTTGTCGAACGAGAGTTCAAAGAAGCCGATGTGGACCAACTACCTAAAGAAAAGAAGGCGTTGTATAACTATCAGCGTCGGTCCAAGGTGTTTGTAAAGAATCTGAAATAGGCGTGTAACAATCAGTCGTTAATCTACAAGTGGAGAATCAAATGGCAAGAATGGTGCAGTGTGTGAAATTGGGTCGCGAAGCAGAAGGTCTGGATAGACCGACCTATCCGGGTGCTTTGGGGCAGCGTATCTATGACAACGTATCGAAAGAAGCATGGCAAGGTTGGATAAAATTTCAGACGATGCTGGTGAACGAGAACCGTCTCAATCTGGCCGATCTAAAAGCACGTCAGTACCTGGCGCAGCAGATGGAGAACTACTTCTTCGGGGAGACGCAGATGCCGACCGGCTACGTCCCACCGAAGGCATAAGCAGTTCGAAGCACTTGGCAAAAATATATCCAGCGCAGAATTTCCTCAATCGTGAACTCGGGCTACTGGAGTTCAATCGTCGAGTCTTGGCACAAGCGGAAGATTCGCGAGTGCCTTTGCTCGAGCGCCTCACTTACTTGTGTATCGTCAGCAGCAATCTGGATGAGTTCTTCGAAATCCGCGTTGCAGGACTGAAAGAGCAGATCAAGCTGGGCGGTATCGCCGCAGGGCCGGATGGTCTGGAAGCTTCGCAGATCCTCAAGCGATTGTTCACTCCCACGCACCAAATTATCTCTCGGCAATACGAGTTGTTTAACAAAGAACTGGTGCCTGCACTTGCGGAACAAGGCATCAAATTCATCCGTCGTACTCACTGGAACGAAGCGCAACAAGCGTGGGTGAAAGAGTTTTTCCTACGTGAGGTCATGCCGGTGTTGACCCCCATTGGGCTAGACCCCTCGCATCCTTTCCCGCGTGTGGTGAACAAAAGTCTGAACTTCGCCGTGGAGCTACAAGGCAAGGATGCCTTCGGGCGTAACTCTGCTAAGGCCATCGTACAGGCGCCGCGCGTATTGCCGCGTGCCATCCTCATGCCGCCCGAGATCGCGGGCTGTCCGCATGGATTCGTGTTCCTTTCGTCCATCATTCACGCTCATGTGGGCGAGTTGTTTGCGGGCATGGAGGTGCTGGGTTGTTACCAGTTCCGTGTGACGCGCAACAGCGACTTGTTCGTCGACGAAGAAGAAGTGAAGAACCTACGGGTTAGTCTGCAAGGAGAATTGCCGCAGCGCCACTTCGGCGATGCAGTGCGGCTAGAAGTGGCGGACAACTGTCCGCCAGAGTTGGCGAACTTCCTATTGCGCCAGTTCGAGCTGAAGCCGGAGGACTTGTTCCGAGTGCACGGTCCCGTGAATCTGGTGCGCTTGATGCGCATTCCTGCACAAGTGCCGCGCCCTGATCTGAAGTTCCAACCTTTCGTGCCGGGTGTGCCTGCGCTCATCCAGAAGAAGGGCGCGGATATGTTTAAAGCAATTCGCAAAGGCGACTTGTTGGTGCATCACCCCTATCAATCATTCAAACCCGTGCTCGATTTCATTCAGCAGGCCGCCAATGATCCCGATGTCGTCGCCATCAAACAGACGGTGTATCGAACGGGCGAAGATTCGGAGTTGATGGAAGCACTCATCATGGCCGCGCAGCGTGGCAAAGAAGTCACTGTGGTGGTGGAGTTGTTGGCGCGTTTCGACGAAGAAGCCAACATCAATTGGGCAGGACGTTTGGAATCGGTGGGTGCGCACGTCGTATACGGTGTGGTAGGTCACAAGACCCACGCCAAGATGCTCATGGTGGTGCGCCGCGAAGAGAAGAAGTTGCGCCGCTACGTCCATCTGGGGACGGGCAACTACCACCCACGAACAGCGAAGTTATATACCGATTTTGGTTTGTTCACCTGTAATGAGGAGATGTGTGTTGATGTGAACGAGATATTCGTCCAGCTCACTGGATTGGGCAAAGCGAAGAAACTCAACCATCTGTGGCAATCGCCGTTCACCTTGCACAGCAAAGTGCTGGAATCCATCCGCAACGAAACCAAGATAGCCAAAACAGGGAAGACCGCGCACATCATTGCCAAGATGAATGCGCTCTTAGAGCCAGAGACCATTATGGCTTTGTACGAGGCATCGCAAGCGGGTGTGAAGGTTGATCTTATCGTGCGTGGTGTATGTGCCTTGCGTCCTGGTGTTAAAGGTTTGTCAGAGAACATCACCGTACGTTCCATCATCGGGCGTTTCCTCGAACACTCGCGCATCTTCTATTTTCGCAATGAGATGAAACATGATGTCTATCTGGCGAGTGCCGACTGGATGGATCGCAACTTCTTCCGTCGCATCGAAGCCTGTTTCCCCTTGCTTGATAGCAAGCTGAAGAAGCGGGTGCTGGATGAAGGGCTCAAAATTTATCTAAAAGATAACCGCCAAGCGTGGGAAATGGATTGCAACGGCTTCTGGCATAGAAAGACTAGCACACGTGCAGTACAGGTCAGCGCACAGGAGTCTTTGATCGATGAGTTAGGACAATCCTTATCTTCAACCGATGAAGATTAGTTCGACTTATTCATTCCCTGCATCGAGTCCCAATTCCTGAATCTTACGAGTCAACGTGTTACGCCCCATGCCTAGCAGTGTGGCGGCTTCTATCCGTCGCCCGCCTGTGTGTTGCAAGGCTTGTGTGATCAGCGTGCCCTCGAATTCCTTGGTGAAAGTATCGAGGATGTTCGATTCGTTGCGTTGTAACGCCAGCATGGCTTGCTGGGCAAGGGCAGAGCGCCAGTCACTGGTGGTTGGTGTTACTTGCGCACTGTCGCGCCATTCTGCGGGGAGGTCGGCAATCTCTACTTGCTGGGTTGGCGTCATCACCGTGAGCCAGTGACACAGATTTTCTAGCTGACGCACGTTACCGGGAATGTCTTGTACCGAGAGATAGCTTAGCGCTGGTTCACTCAATACTTTTTGTTCGACGCCCAATTCCTTTGCGCTCTTTTGCAAGAAATGTTTTGCCAACACGGGAATGTCTTCGCGCCGTTCACGTAACGGTGGTAGACGCAGACGAATGACGTTGAGACGATGGAACAGATCCTCGCGGAACAATCCCTGCTTTACCCGTTCATCGAGGTTCTGGTGCGTGGCAGCGATAATACGGACATTCGCCTTAATCGGCTGATGTCCGCCCACGCGGTAGTAATTTCCATCTGACAACACACGTAGTAAACGTGTCTGCAATTCCGCAGGCATGTCACCGATCTCATCTAGGAAAAGCGTTCCGCCTTCAGCTTGTTCAAAGCGACCACGACGCGTTGCAGCAGCCCCAGTGAAAGCACCTTTTTCATGACCGAATAACTCAGATTCTAGAAGGTCCTTGGGGATAGCTGCTGTATTGATGGCGACAAATGGTTTGTCCGCCCGCGCGCTATGGCGATGAAGCGCTTGCGCGACCAATTCTTTACCCGTACCTGATTCACCGTTGATGAGAACTGTGGCGTTGGATTGCGCAAGGCGGCCAATAGCTCGAAACACTTCCTGCATCGCAGGTGCGTGGCCGAGGATGTCGGGAGCATCAGGCAATTCAGGACTGCCGATATTTTTATGCTGACTTTGCGCTAAGGCACGGCGTATTAATTCGACAGCATGATTAACATCAAAAGGCTTTGGCAGATATTCGAATGCGCCGCCCTGAAAGGAGGACACAGCACTTTCTAGATCGGAATATGCCGTCATGATGATAACGGGGAGTGCTGGGTAATCGCGGCGCAGGATTTGTAAAAGATCCAAGCCAGAACTGCCCGGCATGCGGATATCACTGATGACCATCTGGGGCAGGCTGTTGCGCAACTCAGCGAGTGCTTCGTCAGCAGAAGCAAAACTCTTAAAATCAATTTGCTCGCGTGCGAGTGCTTTTTCAAGTACCCACCGAATGGAGCGGTCATCATCAATGATCCAGACAGGTTTATTCATTTTCTTTTTTCCAGATGAGTGAGAGGGAGCAAAAGGGTGAAACAGGTTCGCCCTGGCTCACTTTCAAATTCGATGCTTCCTTGATGTTGACTGACGAAATCTTGTGCCAGTGTGAGTCCTAGTCCGTGACCGTCCGCACGTCCCGAGACGAGCGGATAAAATATTTTGTCACGTAAGTGGGTAGGAATGCCGGGCCCGTTGTCTGTGATTTGGACTGAGAGTGCAAGTCGATGACGTTTTTTAAGTAGGGTCACTTGTCGTGAGATACGTGTGCGCAGGATGATTGTGCCGTTCCCTTTCATGGCTTGGGCGGCGTTGCGAACGATGTTGAGTGCAACTTGGATCAGTTGTTCTTTGTCACCTTCTAATTCGGGCAGGCTTAGGTCGTAATCACGCTGAATGATTAGGCCCTCAGGGAGTTCAGCAAGTACCACACTACGCACGCGTTCGAGTACCTCGTGGATATTGAGCGCACTAAAATGGGGCGCTTGTTGTGGTACGAGCAGTTTTTCCATCAGTGAGCGTAAGCGATCCGCTTCTTGAATGACCACCTGAGTGTATTCACGTAATGCGGGCTTTTCTAACTCTTGTTCTAATAGTTGTGCCGCTCCACGGATGCCGCCTAGTGGATTTTTAATCTCATGGGCTAGGTTGCGTAACAACAAGCGGTTGGCTTGAGTTTGATCGTGCATCTGTTCTTCGCGCGCTAGTTTTAGCGGCCTATCAATCGTATGGAACTCCAGCAACAAGGCGCTGTTATCGAGATGTATAGGCGTTACAGTGCAACTGAGGTGTAGCTTGTGGTCTAGCGTATGCGTGCTCAACAACATATCGTGCTCAATGTGGCTAGCATGGCTAGATAGCGCTGATTGCATTGCAGAGAAGAGTTGTTCAGTATGGCTGAAGGCGTGTTGCAGTGGGTGGCCGGCCAGATTACTGCGACTTACCGCAAACAAATGTTCTGCTGCAGGATTCAGGTAAGCGATCCGCGATTGCTCATCAAGCAGCATGATTGCTGTTGAGAGGTGCTCTAGTGTTGGAAGTTGAGTGCTTGGCATATTGAGCAATACAGCAGAAAGCATGCCAGAGGAATTACGGCTATTTGAGACGCGAAATTTCGCTCTTTAATGATTGGATATTCTTTTCATGCGATTTCAAGTCGTCTTCTGCGGCGTTGACCTTTTCTTCGTATTTCGCCATGTTGCGATAAGTTTGACCATTCGCACCTTTATAAACTTCAGGTGAATCCTGAGCTTCTTGGAGCTTGGTGCGTGCTTCAAGAAGCGCACGTTCCTCAGTCGCTAATTCGTCTTCTAAAATCTTACGACGTGTGTCGTCTCGGCGAGATTGGGTTTCCGAATCTACCCTAGGAAAGTCTTCGGAAGTGGTGCGGGTGCGTTGTTTAGGTGGTGCCGATTGAGCCTTCATGGTGGGCAAAGGTTCGAGTTGGAGTTTTTCGGCGCCTTTGGCTGGTGAACTGGAATAAGTGACTCGTCCATCTTTGTCCACGCGCTTATATATTTCCGCATGGGCAATGTTGCTCATTGCAAGGGTCATTAACAGTGCAGGCAAACTAAACGATTTCATGTGGAGGTTCCTACAAACGATGGCTGGAGTATAGGGGATGACTTTCCCTATGACAACGTAACGAGCTAAGAGCGTTCTATCAAGCCAATCGTTGACAATATGCGGCGATGAAAATAAAAACGGAGCCCGAAGGCTCCGTTTTATGAGCGCTACTAAATTACAGGCTGTAGTACATATCGAACTCAACTGGGTGAGTCGTCATGCGGATACGGTTCACTTCTTCCATCTTCAGATCAATGTATGCATCCAAGAAGTCATTAGAGAACACGCCGCCACGAGTCAAGAACTCACGGTCTTTGTTCAATGATTCCAAAGCTTCGTCCAGAGATGCGCAGACGGTTGGGATCTTTGCGTCTTCTTCTGGTGGCAGATCGTACAGGTTCTTGTCTGCTGGATCTCCTGGGTGGATCTTGTTCTGGATACCATCCAAGCCCGCCATCATCAGTGCTGCGAAGCACAAGTATGGGTTAGCAGAAGGATCTGGGAAACGTGTCTCGATACGGCGTGCCTTGTCGCTAGCGACGTGAGGGATACGGATCGAAGCGGAACGGTTCTTAGCAGAGTAAGCCAACTTCACTGGTGCTTCGTAGTGAGGAACCAGACGCTTGTAAGAGTTGGTGCCTGGGTTGGTGATCGCGTTCAGTGCCTTAGCGTGTTTGATGATGCCGCCGATGTAGTACAGCGCCAATTCAGACATACCTGCATAGCCGTTACCTGCGAACAGGTTCTTGCCATCTTTCCAGATGGATTGGTGAACGTGCATGCCGGAACCGTTGTCGCCAACGATAGGCTTAGGCATGAAGGTCGCGGTCTTACCATATTGGTGTGCGACGTTTTGGATCACGTATTTCTGTGTCTGTGTCCAGTCAGCGCGTTTCACCAATGTGCTGAACTTGGTACCCAATTCGCATTGGCCAGCGTTCGCAACTTCGTGGTGGTGAACTTCGACAGGGATGCCGATCTCTTCCAACAGCAAGCACATTTGTGCGCGGATGTCGTTCAAGCTATCGACTGGAGGAACTGGGAAGTAACCGCCCTTCACTGTTGGACGGTGACCTGTATTGCCGCCATCGAATGCGTGGCCAGTAGACCAAGCGCCTTCTTCCGAATTGATCTTTACAGAGCAACCGGACATGTCGATATTCCATTGCACGGAATCAAAGATGAAGAATTCTGGCTCTGGGCCGAAGAATGCGGTGTCGCCGATGCCAGAGGACTTCAAATAAGCCTCAGCACGTTTAGCGATAGAACGTGGATCGCGGTCATAACCTTTGCCATCAGTTGGCTCGATAACGTCGCAAGTCATCACAATGGTTGGCTCGTCGAAGAATGGATCTACGTAAGCAGAATCAGGATCCGGCATCAGCAACATGTCGGAGGCTTGGATGCCTTTCCAACCAGCGATAGAAGAACCGTCAAAGGCGTGACCTTCTTCGAACTTGTCCATGTCAACGTGGGAGACGGGCACGCCAACGTGCTGTTCTTTACCACGGGTGTCTGTGAAACGTAGATCGACGAACTTGATGCCCTCTTCTTTGATCTGCTTCAGAACGTCAGCTGCTGTTTTAGCCATACTCAAATCTCCCAATTAGAAAAATTAAACGATGCTTTTTTTGAAACGAACTTAATGGTGCGACTAGCCCTGAACAGCAGAAACTGTGCCATCACCCTGAATCCTGCAAGACGCGCATTGTGCCATATTTGCGCGAGGGTATGCCGCAGCTTGAGCGCCCTTGATTGGGGCGTTAAATTCCACAAACGCACCATTATGGTGCAAAAGCTTGATGCAAGCTGATTGAGCGGAAATAGGGATCGTCTGCGACAAGGGTCGTGCACTTGAGTTGAAGCTCGCCGATATCGAGGGGGGAGTCCAGCAATATCTCGGCGTCTACCTTGCCGTTCAGATAGTGCAACACGATGCGCGTAGAAGCGGGTAGCTCTTTGCCTAGCCGGTTGTAGAGATGTGCCAGCAGCAGATGACGCTGTGGTAGATGGGCATTCGGTCTTGCATGCGCATCATCTTCTGGGTCGATGTGTACCATCACATCCATCACGTGATGTCCCTTTAATACCGCTCCACGGGCTGCTTCGGCAATGTAGTGGCCTTCCGATACGCTGATCTTGGGGTCGACCATGATGTGCGCATCAACCAAGGCGTTGTCTGCCATCTTGCGAGTGCGCAGATCGTGCAAACCCAACACGCCAGGAACTGACTTGAGTGTATTGCGAATGGCACGTACTTCTTCTTCGTCTAGGCCCGTGTCTACCAACTCCATCAAAGCATCACGAGAGAACTGGATGCCCATGTAGGCGATCATCACGCCCACCACGCCTGCGGCAACCAAATCGAGGAAGGTGTAACCCAATAGATTGCCAATGATGCCGACGACAACGACTAACGATGAAGCCGCATCCGAGCGGGCATGCCAAGCATTCGCTACCAGCATCTGCGAACGAACACGTTGAGCCACCGCTAACATGTAACGAAACATGCCTTCCTTTGCGGCGAGTGCGAAGAGGGCGACCCATAAAGTGAATGGATGCACTGCCTGAACCTGTTCTGGATGTTGCAGGCGCATGCCTGCCGCGATGAGTAAGCCAATGCCGAGTGCAGCTAAACTTGCACCGAGGATAAGCGAAGCGGCGGTTTCAATTCGGGCATGACCGTAAGGATGGTTTGCATCCGCGTGTTTGTTGCCGTGACGATTTGCGAACAGCACCAGTACGTCGGACAATAAGTCGGCCATAGAATGTAGGCCGTCTGCCATCAGTGATTGTGACTTACCGAAGAAACCCGCCAACACCTGCACGATAGTCAATATTAAGTTAATGAATATGCTCACCCACGTACTCTTGCGCGCGGCGGCGAAGCGTTCGGGATGTGCCGGTTCAAAGGCAGCAGACTTGTCGTGCGAATGATTATGTCCGTGTGCGTGCGTGTGATTTTTCATTGCTGTTGGGATAGTATGCAAACGAGTGCGCAGGATAACATTGACGCATCCAACCTAAAATAAATAGAGAGAACATCATGGGTAAGATCACTGAGATACTGAATAAAGCGCAACAACGGGCCAAAGAGGCAAACTTACCTTACGAAGGGGCCTTGCTCCCGAGTGAAGCGAGCGAGATTCTAAAATTGGCACCTGGGGCGAAACTTGTTGACGTACGGACGCGTGCTGAGATTGATTGGGTTGGGCGTATCCCTGGAGCTGTCGAGATTGAATTGATGACTTACCCTGGGATGAAGCCGAATCCAAATTTCATGGCCGCACTGCAACAGCAAGTAGATCCCGAGTCATTGGTTTTGTTCATGTGCCGTAGCGGTCAGCGTTCAAATGCGGCCGCAGCTGCGGCTAGCCAAAATGGCTTTGCAGATTGCTACAACATCTTGGAAGGTTTTGAAGGTGATAAGGACGCGAGCGGCCAACGCAACAGTGTGAATGGTTGGCGCAAAGCTGGCCTAGCGTGGGAGCAGAGTTAATCGAATGACTGTGCGAGTGATTGTGTCGTGGCTATTGCACGTGAATAGTTCGACAAAGAAGTACTCTAACCTCTCTCTTATTGAGATCGCTATCATCGCACTCATCCTCGCCATTTTGGCGGGGTAGTGCGATCTAGGGGGCAGACCAGTTCACCGCACCTGTGTAAGCGGTGAGCAACACGATCAATCCAAATGCGATGCGATACCAAGCGAACACCTCAAAGGTGTGATTGGAGATGAATTTGATGAAGCTCTTCACCGCCCACATTGCCGAGAGGAACGAGGCGACAAACCCCACTGCAAACACCGGAAGATCATCGGCGCGCAACAAGTCCCAATTCTTGTATAAATCATAAGCCGTCGCAGCGAACATGGTCGGGATAGCCAAAAAGAAAGAAAACTCAATCGCTGTCTTGCGTGACATGCCAAAAATCAATCCACCCATGATCATGGCGCCTGAACGAGATGTTCCAGGAATCATAGCCAGCGCTTGAGCAAAGCCTACTTTGAGTGCATCAGGCCAGCGCATCTCATCGACAGAATGGATTCGTGGTTGATAGGCGCGTCGTTCAACGTACAAGATGATCAGACCTCCTACGATCAGTGCTGTGGCGACCGTGATGGGATTGAACAGTAGTGTCTTGATGGTGGAGTGAAACATCAGCCCCAATATGGCCGCAGGCAAAAATCCGACGACCAGCATGATGGCAAAACGCTGTGAGGGTGCATCATTCGGTAGTCCTACCACTACCTTGGTCAGACGTTCACGATAATCCCAACAGATCGCCAAGATGGCCGCGAGTTGAATCACAATCTTGAACACTTTGCTCGTCTCATCGTTGTAACCCATCAAGTCACCTAAGATGATGAGGTGGCCGGTGGATGAGATAGGTAGGAATTCGGTCAGACCTTCGACCACGCCCAAGATGGCGGCTTTGAGTAACAGGATGATGTCCATGGCTTAGTGTCGTTTGAGTTTTAAGGTGGCGATACGTTGATTCACTGCACAGCGTTCAGTCTCATTCATCTCAACCCAACGCGTGACCTCTTCGAAGGTGCGATGGCAGCTGCGGCACACATCGTCCCCTAGAACGGTCGTGCAATGACCGCTACAAGGGGAATCAGAGGTGACCTCGGACGAAGGAAGCAAAGAATGGCTGCGTGACATGGCGCGCATTATACCGACGGTCGCGTGGCAAGCTCCAAACTTGATAACCACTGCATCGCCTGCTCGCGTGATTCGCCGCACATCTCGGCTGAAGCTCGCAGACCGCCACAGAAGGCAGGGCGCTCGGGACTGCCAAATACGGCACAACGATCGTTATCCAGCAGTTGCACGCATCTCACGCCAGCGGGTTTGCCTTGCGGCATGCCGGGCAGGGGAGAGGTGATGGAGGGGGCGATGCAACATGCACCACACCCGCTACGGCACTCCATCATCAAGCCTTGTGATAGACCTCGGCGCCTTGCTTCACGAACTCGATGGATTTCACCTGCATGCCTTTTTCCAAAGCCATCTGTTCCGACAAGCCTTCCTTGGCGGCGAAGTCGCGCACGTCTTGGCTGATCTTCATCGAGCAGAAATGCGGGCCGCACATGGAGCAGAAGTGGGCGATCTTGGCGGACTCTTTGGGCAGGGTCTCGTCGTGGAATTCGCGCGCGCGGTCAGGGTCGAGGCCGAGGTTGAACTGGTCTTCCCAGCGGAACTCGAAGCGCGCCTTGCTCATGGCGTTGTCGCGCACTTGCGCACCGGGGTGCCCCTTGGCGAGGTCGGCGGCGTGCGCGGCGATCTTGTAGGTGATGATGCCTTCCTTCACGTCGGCCTTGTTGGGCAGGCCGAGGTGTTCCTTCGGCGTCACGTAGCACAGCATGGCCGTGCCGAACCAGCCGATCATGGCCGCGCCGATGGCGCTGGTGATGTGGTCGTAGCCGGGTGCGATGTCTTGCGTCAGTGGGCCGAGGGTGTAGAAGGGCGCTTCGTGGCACCACTTCAATTGCAGGTCCATATTCTCTTTGATCATGTGCATGGGCACGTGGCCGGGACCTTCGATCATCACTTGCACGTCGTGTTTCCACGCCACTTGGGTCAGTTCGCCCAGCGTCTTTAATTCGCCGAGTTGTGCTTCGTCGTTGGCGTCGTAGATTGAGCCGGGACGCAGACCGTCGCCCAGCGAGAAGGTCACGTCATACGCTTTCATGATCTCGCAGATCTCTTCGAAGTGCGTGTACAGGAAGTTCTCTTTGTGATGCGCCAAGCACCACTTTGCCATGATAGAGCCGCCGCGCGACACGATGCCAGTCATGCGGTTCGCCGTCATCGGGATGTAACGCAGCAACACACCCGCGTGGATGGTGAAGTAGTCCACGCCTTGTTCGGCCTGCTCGATCAGCGTGTCTTTGAATATCTCCCAAGTCAGGTCTTCCGCCTTACCGTTCACCTTCTCCAGCGCTTGGTAGATAGGCACCGTACCGATAGGCACAGGTGAGTTGCGGATGATCCATTCGCGTGTCTCGTGGATGTTCTTGCCGGTGCTCAGATCCATCACCGTGTCGCCGCCCCAACGGATGGCCCAAGTCATCTTCTCCACTTCTTCTTGGATACTAGAACCCAAAGCGGAGTTACCGATGTTGGCGTTGATCTTCACCAAGAAGTTGCGCCCGATGATCATCGGCTCACATTCGGGGTGATTGATATTGGTGGTGATGACAGCGCGACCTGCGGCTACTTCGGCACGCACGAACTCGGGGGTGATCTTCTTCGGCATCGCCTTGCCGAAGTTCTCGCCGGGATGTTGTTTCAACATCATCTCGCTCATGCCATCTACTTTTTGATTCTCGCGGATAGCGATGTATTCCATCTCAGGTGTGATGATGCCTTGGCGTGCGTAGTGCATCTGCGTCACGTTTTTACCTGCTTTGGCTTTGCGAGGAGTGTGTTGCAGATTAAAGCGCATGTCGGCCAAGGCGGGGTCGTTCAAACGTTGGCGACCGTATTCGGAAGTGAGGTGAGGCAAGGCTTCGGTATCGTCACGCTCGGCGATCCAACCTGCGCGCATCTCAGCCAAACCGGAACGGATGTCGATCTTTACCGCAGGGTCGGTGTAAGGGCCGGAACAGTCGTACACATAAACGGGTGGGTTCACTTCCGCGCCCATGCTGGCCGGTGTCTCGTCTTGTGTGATCTCGCGCATCGGCACTTGGATGTCAGGACGCGAACCTTGCACATAGACCTTGCGCGAATTCGGCAATGGCTTGACGGCAGCCTCATCAACGTGAGCAGAGGTGGCGAGGAATTGAGGATTGGCGTTCATTGTGATGCTCCAAAATTAACGGGGAGCATCATCGGATGCTTCCCTACGACGGCATGACCCGTACAGGTTCAAAGGGTGTGTCTCACTGCCGCGATTATTATTTCTCGGGCAGACCCCTAGCGAGGGACGCAAGGTACTGGAAAGATGTGAGAAAGACAAGCCTTCTCCCTTTGTTAAGTAATAGTATGGGGGCAATTTGTGTGGTTGTTTTACTGTGTGCACTTTCGGAAGAAGTGCTGTTGAAATACTAAATGGTTTAAGCTGACGAAATCCCTCTGTTTAAGCGAATCATGGGGCGGTGACGGGAAATCAGCTTCTGTATCTCACTGAGTGGCCCCGCCCAAACGAATAATTTTCAACTTAAGGACCAGCTAATGATTTACGCGAACCTTCATATGGAGGGGCATAGCCAAAATTCCATGTTCTCTTCAGTGGGCGGAATACATGGACAAAGTCCAGCATATATTCCGCGGCTGTTGCGAGAGCAATTCCTTGAAAAAGGAATAGAACTCAACACACCTGATATCAATGAGGGTCGACCAGTTGCTTTTGATTTGTACTTTGAAGGCCGTGAACTCATCTCTAACATCGTTCCCAAATATCTTGTTGCGTTGGAGAATCCAAACATCAATCACTGGAACGAAAATCGTGAATATTGCGTAAAGTACAATAAAGTATTCGCTTGGGATAAACGACTATATGACATGCCCAATGTCGTACAGATTAGGTACCCGCATCACATTGTCTGCGAATCTTTTCCTAACTTTGCCCAGCGTGATAGATTTTGCTGTTTGATTAATGCTAACAAGCTATTTCGAAATCCGCCGCCGAATGATCTGTACCAAGAAAGACTTAACACCATCCGTTGGTACGAAAGCCATGCACCGGAGTATTTTGATCTGTACGGTATGGGTTGGCATAAACCTGCACCAGCATACACGCCAATAGGCAAGATTAATCGCAGCGTTGCTAGTCTTCGCGCCAAATTGTTTGGATATCTGCCCTTTCCTAGTTATCGAGGTACGGTGGTTGACAAACGGGATGTGATGCGCCGAAGCAAATTCTCATTTTGTTATGAGAATACAAAAGGTCCTGATAACTATATTACTGAGAAAATATTCGACAGCATGATGAGTGGTTGCGTACCCGTATATTGGGGCCCGGATAATGTGCTTGATCACATTCCCGCAGACTGTTTTATCGATCGAAACGCGTTCAGGGATACCGCCGCAGTCCACGCTCATTTGCTATCTCTTACTCAAGATCAGTACGAGAAATATCAGCAAAATATAGCGAATTATGTTGCGGGTGAGGGTTTAAAGTCATTTGGCGCAGAACATTTCGTGATCACTGTCGTCGAGAGCATTACGTCCGACCTTCAACAAGGTTTGGCTTAAATACTTAAATAGTGAGTGGTTATGGAGTAACAGACGAAATAGTAGCGGCAGACCAAAATGCCAACATCAATCGGTTCAAATCTTAATGTTTGTATTTTTTTATATGCGATTACCTAAATTCATAAAAAGGCTTTATCAAAAAAAGAACGCACCAGTGGTGGTTACCTTCACTGGTGGTATGGGGGCGCAGGTTATTAGTGCCGCAATCTATTTTTCGCTACGCAACAAAGGGCAGATGGTATACGCCGACTTATCTTACTTCGAACGTAAAGAGGATGTTGCGAAGGTGGGCCACAAAGGACAAGTTTCACATTGGTCTTGGCAGCTTGAATCATTTGGTCTGACATTAGATTGTTTTGAGACGGCCTCGGGATTAGAGAAGCATCGGATGGAGCTAATCGAGGATGGCCCTAAGAAATTGCAGCTTGGATTGCAAGGTCTAAAAGACGTTGAAGTGCAGCGACGTTTTGCGATTCAACTTGGAATACAGGATGTTCTTCCTGCCGAATTTGCATCGGGCTATCTTTGTGTACACGTACGACGTGGAGATTACGTGAACGTGGGTAGTGATTTGGTTTCTGATGAAAGATTTGTTGAGTTGGCTTCTAAACTTGCGACTTTTGCTAAAAATTTAGTGGTTGTATCAGATTCTCCGATTGAAGAAATATTTCGCCAGAGAATAGCGACAGGATACGAGCGGGCCATTTTTCTTGATGATATAGACGCTTTCACTACGCATCGGGTCATGCGAAAAGCAAATATCCTAATTTGTTCCAATAGCCAATTTAGCTTGATTGCAGCGCTACTGAACTCGCGTGCACTGGTCTTCTATCCCAAACGGTGGTTTGTCCCCAATCAGCAGGCTATTGAGCAACTCATTCATGAATCGTGTGAATTTCAGATATTGGACACTATCGCGAGTCAATAATCTGATTGTAGCTGGCGGCGCCATCGTGGGGCGCTTACGAGATTTGGAAGGCTAGACAACAAGCAGAAAGTTACTGGCTGAAGCCGATCTAGATTTGTGGCATTTAAGACGGTATTCGGCGTAATGATCGAAGAGGCTAGATGTCAGAATAAGCGGGTGAGAGCCGCGAGTATTGTGCAATATGCTGCGAATCAGTGTCTTCCCCCTGATTTTTACGTAGTCCGAAAAGTCCAGAGCAGGTTGGCGGCAATTCTAGACGGAATCAATGGGGGGTGCGGTGGTAGAATGCGCGCCTTCGAAATTAAGGCAACATCATGTTATCTACCGCAAATATCACTATGCAGTTCGGGGCGAAGCCCCTGTTTGAGAACGTCTCCGTCAAGTTTGGCGATGGCAACCGTTATGGTTTGATCGGCGCCAACGGCTGCGGCAAATCCACTTTTATGAAGATCCTTGGCCGTGATTTGGAGCAATCCTCCGGCGAAGTCATGCTCGACAAGACCGAGCGCCTCGGTAAGTTGCGCCAAGACCAGTTCGCTTACGAAGATAAGCGCGTGTTGGATGTGGTGTTGATGGGGCACGACGAGATGTGGGGGGCGATGAGCGAGCGCGATGCCATTTACGCGAATCCCGATGCGTCCGAAGAAGACTACATGCGCGCCGCCGATCTGGAAGCGACCTTCGCTGAATACGATGGCTACACTGCCGAAGCACGCGCAGGTGAGTTGCTGTTGGGGCTGGGTATCGACATCAATCTGCACACAGGTCCGATGAGTGCGGTAGCGCCGGGCTTCAAACTGCGTGTGTTGTTGGCTCAGGCTTTGTTCTCTAATCCAGACATCTTGTTGCTGGACGAGCCGACCAACAACTTGGACATCAACACCATCCGTTGGTTGGAGGATATCCTCAACGCGCGCAATTCGACCATGGTTATCATCTCCCATGACCGTCACTTTCTGAACAGCGTGTGTACGCACATGGCGGACTTGGACTTCGGCAAGATCACCGTGTATCCAGGCAACTACAACGATTACATGTTGGCCTCCACGCAGGCGCGTGAGCAACAGTCAGCAGACAACACCAAGGCAAAAGAGAAGGTCGCTGAATTGAAAGCCTTCGTGGCGCGATTCTCAGCCAACGCTTCTAAAGCTAAACAAGCGACGTCGCGTGCACGTCAGATCGACAAGATCAAGATCGAAGACATCAAACCCTCCAGCCGCCAATACCCGTTCATCCGTTACGAATACGATGAGCGCGACAAGTTGCATCGTGTCGCCGTGGAAGTGGAAAAGATGGCGAAGGGTTACGACAAGATGTTGTTCTCCAACGTCAACTTCCGTATTGATGCGGGCGAGAAGGTCGCCATTATCGGCCCTAACGGTATTGGTAAAACGACCTTGTTGCGTTGTCTCGCAGGAGATCTTGCCCCCGATCACGGTACGATCAAATGGGCGGAAAAAGCCAAGTTGGGCTACTACGCACAAGACCATGCGGCCGATTTCGCCGAGAACATCGAGATGATGGAATGGATGACAAATTGGCGCGGTCCACACGACGACGACCAAGTGGTGCGTGGCACGCTAGGTCGTTTGCTCTTCTCTGGCGACGACGTAAAGAAGCGCGTAAAAGTGCTATCCGGTGGTGAGAAAGGCCGTATGTTGTTCGGCAAGCTGATGTTGGCCAAACCCAACGTGTTGCTGATGGACGAACCGACCAACCACATGGACATGGAAGCCATCGAATCGCTCAACACTGCGCTCGATCTGTTCAAAGGCACGCTCATCTTCGTATCGCACGACCGCGAATTCGTCTCCTCATTGGCCACGCGCATCATCGAGATATCGGCCAAGGGCGTGAACGATTACCACGGCACGTATGAAGAGTTCTTGCGCGACCAAGCGGTGGAATAAATCACGATGAGTTGTTCGGGAGCCATCGGCGTCTTCGATTCGGGTGTGGGCGGTCTCTCTGTCCTGCGCCATATCCGTCAGATACTCCCGCATGAACGCCTCATCTACGTGGCCGACTCCGGCCACGTTCCCTATGGTGATAAATCTGCTCCGTACATCGAAGCACGTTCATTGGAGATAAGTAAGTTCCTTGTTTCGCAAGGGGCAGATGCCATCGTCATCGCTTGCAACACTGCCACGGCAGCAGCAGCACATTCTTTGCGCGTTAGGTTCAGCCAACTTCCTATCATCGGTATGGAGCCAGCGGTCAAGCCCGCTGTGGCAGCCACTAAAAGCCGTGTGGTGGGGGTGCTGGCCACAGTGGGCACATTAGAAAGCGCGCGCTTCGCTGCGCTGCTGGATAAATATGCAGGTCATGTAAAAATTCTCACACAAGGTTGTCCAGGCTTGGTCGAAGTCGTAGAGCGAGGCGAGCTTCATAGCTTAGAAGCGCGCCGCCTCATCGAGCGTTATACCGCACCCTTGTTAAAGCAGGGCGCAGACACGCTCATTCTCGGCTGCACTCATTACCCATTTCTCGCACCGATGATTCGTGACGTGGTCGGATCGGAGATTGCATTGGTGGATACAGGGGAGGCGGTAGCACGGCATTTGCAACAACGCATCAATGCTGAGCTTCCGCCTCGTGTGATGGGAGAAGCTTCCACGCAGTTCTTCACCAGCGGTGATGCCGATCAGGCATCGCGCATCATGTCTCTTTTGTGGGGTGAGGTTGTGACGGCAAGCTTACTGCCGCAAGCGGTTACTCAAACAACAGAAGTGTCGTGACTACCTAGCGCTTGTTACGCCAGGAATGTTTAGCAACGAAGAAATATCGTTGATAGCGTTAGAAGTGGAATCGGAGCTCAGTGTGTTGAGCGCATCTGACATGGCAGTTTGAGCTTGCAAGATGGCGTTTTGGGCAGCCTGTTCACTTGTTAAAGAATTGCTCTGTGTTGTTTTTGCCAAGTCAGCCGCATTTAACATTCCCATTGCGTTGTATGTCAGAGACTCGCTGGGTTTACTGCCCAATGTCACGATAGTGCTTTCTGCGGACAATTTAGCCGAATTGACTGCGCTACTTCCCGACTCTCCGTTGGCCTTTTTGTCGTTCAACACATTGGCGTTTGAGACAGGTGCTGTGTAGTTATAAAGACTTGTTGCGGTACTTGATATCGAAGCCATTTTAGTTACTCCTAAAATTCGGCCTTGAGTGGCCAGCGCGTATTAATTGCCTACATTTTAACGCTTTTCAAATGGATTAGCACGTCGGGTTATCCTGTAAAATCAAGCGACTTGTTTAGAGGAACACTAAATGCAGACCGTGAATCATTACACATTGACCATCACTTGCCCTGACCGTACGGGCATTATCGCCGCCGTTACAGGCTTTATCGCTCAATATGGCGGCTTCATCGTCGAGGCGAGTTACCACACCGAGCAAGAGGCGCAGCGCTTCTTCATGCGCCAAGAGATACGTTCCGACTCCTTGCCTTTTGGCGCGGCAGAATTCGCGCAACGCTTCGCCGCTATTGCTAAAGATTTTGACATGACTTGGCAGCTTTCCGATTCAAGCATCAAGAAGCGCTTGGTGGTGTTGGTGAGCAAACAGGACCATTGTTTGAACGATCTGTTGCATCGTTGGCGCAGTGGTGAGTTGGAAGTGGAGATCCCGTGCGTCATCTCCAACCACGAAGATCTGCGCAGCTTCGTCGAGTGGCACGGCATCCCGTTCATCTATGTGGATATGAAGGACAAGACGGCCGCGTTCGACAAGATCGCCGCATTGTTCGAGCAATATCGCGGTGACAGCATGGTGCTCGCGCGTTTCATGCAGATCATTCCGCCCGCGCTGTGTCAGCGCTTCCCAGGTCGTATCATCAACATCCATCACAGTTTCCTACCTTCATTCGTCGGCGCAAAACCGTACCACCAGGCGTATCAACGCGGTGTGAAGCTCATCGGTGCGACCTGCCATTACGTGACGGATGAGTTGGATGCCGGCCCCATCATCGAACAAGACACCGTTCGTATCGATCATGGCGATACGCCCGATGACTTGGTGCGTTATGGTCGCGATATTGAGAGGACGGTGCTATCACGCGGCCTGCGCTATCACGTCGAAGACCGTGTGCTGGTGTGTGGTAACAAGACCATCGTGTTTCGCTGATCTGATGGGAGGGATGTGTATGAATGCTCAAGATCGCGTGTTGATAGAACAGAACACGCTGTTCGAGGGTATGGATTTTTCTAATGTTGAATACATGCTGGAGCGTTGTACCCTGCGTGAACTGGAGGCAGGAGAGAAACTGCTAGAACCAGAAGTAGAAAATCGTCATCTGTATATGATCTTGAGTGGGGAGTTGCGTGTTCATTTGGTCGGGCAGTCAACGTTGGAGCATGTGTCGATTACAGCGGGAGAGTGCACAGGTGAGATATCGCTGGTGGATGGCAAAAATCCTTCAGCATTGGTGGTTGCAGTTAAACCGACATGTGTCTTGGTGGTGCCGCATGACACCGTGTGGTCGATGGTCGATCAATCACACGATGTAGCACGCAATTTATTGGCAATCATCGCTGGGCGTATGCGCAACGATAATTCAGCGCTCATCTCATCCCATAATAAGCGTGCACAGTACGAACATCAGGCTACGGTTGATGCGCTCACGGGCGTACACAATCGCCGTTGGATGAGCGAGGCATTCCCTAGAGTGTTGCATCGTTGCAATTGCGATAGCTCACATAGCGCCATATTGGTGATTGATATCGATCTCTTTAAGCGGGTCAACGATACCTATGGCCATCTGGTTGGAGATCTTGCGCTGAAGGCATTGGCTAAGATCATGCAAGCGAATTTGCGACCGCATGATTTGTTGGTGCGTTATGGTGGCGAGGAGTTTGCCATCTTGATGCCAGATACTGAAATCGATCAGGCAAGGTCGATTGCAGAAGGTCTGCGTGCGATGGTTGAGGCAAATGAAATCAGAAATGGTGAGGTCGTTTTTAAAATCACTATTTCTGTCGGTATTGCACCAATTACGCAAGAAGGTAGCTTTGAGAAGTTCTTCGAACTTGCAGATCGTGCGCTTTATCGCGCCAAAAAATCTGGGCGCAATCGTGTCGAAGTATCGGTTTAATCGAATCTGTCTTAATCATCGAAACTAATCTCCGTGGCGCGTACTCTATGTGAGTTTAGGATGTTCCTTCCCATATAGAAATAACCCCATCACATGGCATCAGTCCCCCTCCGCATTGGCAATTACTCCATTGTTCGCGAACTTGGCGAAGGGGCGACTTCGAATGTGTATCTTGCGATGCGTGACAAATCGTATGCGTCGGTAGCGCTCAAACAGTTACGCAAGGGATGCCAAACTGATCTACATAAGGCGATGTTTACAGCTGAAGTGGAGTTGGGCAGCAAAATGCATCACCGCAATATCGTGCATGTTATCGATGCCAATCTGAACGAAAAAAGTGGTGCGTATTTGGTGATGGAATATATCAACGGTACGCCATTGGATAGATACGACCACATGGATACTTTGTTGCCGATAGAAAAGGTTATATCTGTGATCGAACAGGTTGCAGGTGCCTTGCAATATGCGGCAGAGCTAGGGGTAGTGCATCGTGACGTGAAGCCGGGGAACATCATTTTGATGCCCAATGGCATCGCTAAACTGGCTGACTTTGGTTGTGCCATCCCCACCAGCAAGATGGGGGAGGTGGTGGCCGGTAGTTTGGCTTATATGTCACCCGAACAGTTGGAAGGTGAAGCGCTAGATCAGCGCGCGGATATCTATGGATTAGGTGCGGTGTTGTATCGCTTGCTTACGGGTAAGCACACGTTTGATGCAGATAGTCAGTTCGATGCGCGCATCGCAATTTTGAATTTTCCTATCATTCCAATTCAGACTTATCGTAAGGATCTGCCGCAGATATTGGTCAGAGTCATTGATCGTGCATTAGAGAAAAATGTCGATCAACGGTATCAAACATGGGATGCGTTCATCAAAGAGTTCGCTGCAGCGGCCAGTGCGATACGTGCATCTGACGATGACTTAGACTTGTATCGCGGTTTCAGTATGAATACGCAAAAGATCATTTCGTACAATCTTTCTACGACACGCCAATTCTCGCGTAGTGGATATTCACGCAGTAGTTTTTCACGCAGCTCCATGCCCCGTGAATAAAAGGGCACCCTGAGGTGCCCTTTAAATGTTGATTAAATTCCCAATAATGCCTTCAGCGTAGGCTAACGACATATTTTGAAGCTGAAGAAGTAGGTTCTGGTATTGGTGCTACAACTACCCTTTGGATACGTGGTAGCAGAGGATGAACATCCTCTACACGTTCAACCAGTTTTTGCAGTTCTTCAGATCCTTCAGCCCGTGCTAATTTAAGGACTTCATTGGCATATAAGGCATTACGACACATCCACTCCACGTCAGTGATGCGATTGGTTTGACGACGTAGTAACACATGTATCCGGCCTGCCAATGCAAATAACACCTCTTCTTCGCCAGCCAATTTAGTTCTCCTTAAGTCACTAATCTCTAAAAAAAGGGCACCTTTCGGTGCCCTTGAAATTGGAGCCGGGGAGGCTCCAGGGAGGAGAGGTTTACTTAGTAGTTGTAAGCACGTTCGCCATGGGAAGTTGTATCCAGACCTTCGCGCTCGTCTTCTTCTTTCACACGCAGACCGATAGTCAGGTCAACGATCTTGTAGCAGACGAAGGCAACCAAAGCGGACCAGATGACTGTGGTCAATACAGCTTGTGCTTGGATCCAAACTTGTGAGCTGATAGTGGTATCAACGATAGTGTTGTTCACATAGTCGATGATGCCGGTGCCGCCCATGCTCCAAGTGTTGAACACACCAGTCAGCAACGCGCCCAAGATACCGCCGATACCGTGAATGCCGAACACATCCAGAGAGTCGTCTGCGCCTAACAGTTTCTTCAGACCAGTCACACCCCAGAAGCAAACTACACCTGCCAGTGCGCCGATGATCAGGCCGCCACCGATGCCAACCCAACCGCAAGCTGGAGTGATCGCTACCAGACCTGCAACTGCACCGGATGCTGCGCCCAACAAGCTAGGTTTGCCCTTCAACATCCATTCCGCACTCAACCAAGTCACGACAGCAGCAGCCGTTGCGATCAAAGTGTTAGCGAATGCCAAGGTAGCTGTACCGCCCGCTTCCAGCGCAGAACCTGCGTTGAAACCGAACCAACCCACCCACAACAATGCAGCGCCGATCATGGTCATCACGAGGTTATGAGGTGCCATTGGCTCTTTGCCGTAACCGACACGCTTGCCGATCATGAACGCGCCTACCAAGCCAGCGACAGCGGCGTTGATGTGTACGACCGTACCACCTGCGAAGTCCAACGCACCCTTAGCGAACAACCAGCCAGCCGTTGCAGTTGCAGCTTCAGCAGCAGCAGCGTCGGTGTAAGCATCAGGACCCGCCCAGAACCAAACCATGTGAGCGATTGGCAAGTAAGCGAAAGTGAACCACAGTGCCGAGAACAACATCACGGAAGCAAACTTCATACGCTCAGCGAACGCACCGACAACCAGTGCGACAGTGATTGCAGCGAAAGTAGCTTGGAACGCGATGAAAGCGAACTCAGGGATGTAGACGCCTTTGCTGAAAGTGGCAGCGTTAGCGACAGCACCCGTGACTGGGTCGAACACACCTTTCAACAACACGCGATCGAATCCACCGATGAACGCGTTGCCAGTGGTGAAGGCCAACGAGTAACCGTAGATCGCCCACAACACAGTGATCAGCGCGAAGATGCTGAACACTTGCATCAAGATGGACAGCATGTTCTTGCTACGTACCAGACCGCCGTAGAACAAGGCCAAGCCAGGGATGGACATCATGATCACCAACACAGTAGCGAGCAGCATGAAGCTGGTATCGCCCTTGTTTGGCACGGGGGCGGGTGCAGCAACCGGTGCTTCAACAGCAGGGGCCGCTTCTACCGCCGATGCTGCAACGGTTGCAGTCACAGCAGAAGCTGGAGCAGCTTCTTCCGCGAATGCGGGTGCTGCGAGGCCGCACAACATGGCCAGCAGCATGAATGAGGCTAATATTTTCTTCATCATGTTCTCCTTAAAGGGCTTCAGGACCGACTTCGCCGGTACGGATGCGGATGACCTGTTCGAGGTCTTGCACGAAAATCTTGCCGTCGCCGATCTTGCCGGTTTGGGCTGCCTTCTCGATGGCTTCGATCACGCGGTCCAACTGATCTGCCTTGATCGCTGCTTCCAATTTGATCTTAGGCAAGAAATCCACAACGTATTCCGCACCGCGATACAACTCGGTGTGACCCTTTTGGCGACCGAAACCTTTGACTTCGGTAACGGTGATGCCTTGCACATCCATCGCGGACAGCGCTTCACGCACTTCGTCCAACTTGAAAGGCTTGATGATTGCAGTGACCATCTTCATTGCTCTTCTCCTTAAGAGAGGGGCGGCGAACCGCCCCTGTTGAATTACATTGCGCGGCTAAGAGACAGAACAGCAGTACCTTTGCCAGTCTTTGTGCCTTGCATATTGGTGTACCAAGGGGTGACGCTTGATGTGCCACTCAATGCCAAACCAACGACATAACCACTGTAGTCTTTGCTGACGCTCAGTTTGTAATCCGAGTAGGTAGGATCGTTACCAGCAGCTTTCAGTGCATCAGCACCAGAACCTGTGAAGGTTTGTGCGCCAACGTGTCCACCCAGTGTGATGCCAGTATCTGCAAGTGCGTAGCTAGCATTCAATTCAGCGTAAGTTGTACCGGCTGTTTTAGCGATGCCAAATGTGTCGCCCAATGAGTAAGAAAGTTTTGCAGTCAAAAAGGCGTAGCTCAACGCGCCGTAGATTTCATCGGTGTCAGCCTTAACTGCGCCACCAGCATAGGTGCCTGGGTAGTTGTAACGTAGGTAACCAACGTCATAACCTACATCGCCAGCCGTTCCTTTGTAACCAGCATAAGTGTCCAACTCCAAACCAGAATTAGAGATGCCAGAAGTTGAACCATTCACGCCTGCGTCGCTCAACCAGCTGATGCTTGAACCCCATGCACCTGCGTAGAAGCCGCTAGCGTGAGAAAGATCGAAGCCGCCTTGCAGTGCTGGGTTGCCACCAGTTTGAGAGATACCGCGATACAGATAGTCACTCACCAAGCTTACGTTAGAACTTACAGTCACATCGCTCGCCAATGCAGGCAAAGAGAAAGCAGAAGCCAGCGCAACAACCAACAGTTTTTTCTTCAACATGGTATTTCCTTTCGTTTAGTTTCAAAGCGGGACAAATTATCCACGCAGTCCTATCAGCATCAACCGTGCCAATGTCGATAAATCCCGTAGTTATTGGGTTTTGAGCGAATATGCCTAAACACCATGCACGATAGTGATGCACCATACGCTCGCGCAAAATACGACCGATGCACCGTGACGGTGCAGGATCATTTGGTACACTGCTTCTACTAACTTGAAGGAGGTGGAGCACATGTTGAACACAAAATTCTTTGAAGAAATGTCCGCAAAACTGAGCGATGTCGTCGCCAATAGCCCAGCGAAAGATATTGAGAAAAATGCCCGTGCCTTGATGGCACAAGGCTTTGCCAAGCTTGATCTGGTGTCGCGCGAAGAATATGAAGTGCTGGAACAGCGCTTGGCGAAGTTGGAAGCGCGCCTCGCTGCATTAGAGAGCAAGTAATTCATCATGGGGTTGGCTGTTCTATACAGTCGCAGCCTGGCAGGCATGGATGCTGCGCTGGTCACAGTCGAGGTGCATCTCGCGAATGGCCTACCTCAATTCACGATAGTTGGCTTGCCAGAAGCTGAGGTGAAGGAAAGTAAAGACCGCGTGCGCGCGGCTTTGCAAAATTGCCAGTTTGAATTTCCCGCCAAACGAATCACCGTCAATCTTGCACCTGCTGACTTACCCAAAGAGAGCGGTCGTTTTGATTTGCCTATCGCATTGGGCATCCTCGCTGCATCAGGACAAATACCGTCCGACAAGCTGGCTGACTATGAATACGCAGGTGAGTTGGCCTTGACTGGCGAGTTGCGCGCCATACGCGGCGCGTTGGCAATGACCTATCGCGCAGCCAATTCAGGTCGCGCTTTTATTTTGCCTGCGGTCAATGCGCCTGAAGCGGCGCTGGTTGATGATGCGGCGGTCTTTCCTGCACGGTCACTGTTGGAAGTTGCCGCCCATCTCGCAGGACATGATGCCCTTACACGTCATATTCCCGAAATCAAAACGATTGCACCGCACTACGCCGACATGCGCGAAGTGAAAGGCCAAGCGCAATCTAAACGCGCATTAGAGATTGCCGCCGCTGGTTCTCATTCAGTATTGATGAGTGGCCCGCCCGGCACAGGCAAGAGCATGTTGGCGGCGCGCTTTCCCGGCATTCTGCCGCAGATGACACAAGCCGAAGCGCTGGAATCAGCCGCGATGCAATCTTTGGGCGGTCAATTTGAAGTGGAGAATTGGAAGAAGCGCCCCTACAGAAATCCCCACCACACAGCATCCGCAGTGGCATTGGTTGGAGGGGGTAGTAATCCTCGCCCCGGTGAGATTTCAGTCGCCATGCACGGCGTTTTATTTTTAGATGAGCTTCCCGAATTTGATCGGCACGTATTAGAAGTGTTGCGCGAGCCTTTAGAGAGTGGTCGTATCACCATCTCACGTGCTGCGCGCCGTGCCGATTTCAAAGCGCAGTTCCAACTCGTGGCCGCGATGAACCCCTGCCCTTGCGGTTACCTCGGTCACTTCAATGGCAAATGTCACTGCACGCCTGACCAAGTGGCACGTTATCGCGGCAAGATTTCCGGCCCGTTGTTAGATCGTATCGACATTCAGATCGAAGTGCCTGCCGTGCCGCAAGAAGACCTGCTCAAGCAGTCGGATGGGGAAAGCAGCGCAATCATCCAAGCGCGTGTCGAAGCCGCCCGCCAACGCCAACTTGCACGCCAGAACAAACCCAACGCGCAACTCTCAGTGACTGAAATTGATGAGTTTTGCGCGCCCGATACTCAAGGCGAATCGTTGTTGCGCCAAGCTATCACACGACTCAATCTTTCAGCGCGTGCTTATCACCGTATCCTCAAAGTAGCGCGCACCATCGCGGATTTGGCCGCTAGTGAAAACATTCTTACCGCACATATCGCCGAGGCTGTTCAATACCGACGCATGGACAAAAACTAATCATCAACACCAAGGAAGCTACGATGTTCGAACAAAAATTGATCACTGGAATGAAGAACTTCAACCAACTTATCCACGTGTTGCTGGCGTTGGCATTGGGCGTCGCCTGTGTGATGGTGATATGGGATTTCGGACTCAAAGCGATAGAGGCATGGACTGCGGGCAATGCGGCGAACGGATTTTTTCATGCGCTAGGTTCGCTGTTCATCTTGTGGACACTGTCGACCTTAATCTCTGCTGAGATGAGTTATCTACAAACGGGGCGAATCTATGTGCGGGTGTTTGTTGAAGTTGCGATGATTTCGGTCATCCGCGAAATGATCGTGCAACCTGTACAGGTCATCAGTACGCCAGGTGGTGATGCGGCGAATTTCAATCCCATCCATTACGGATTGTTGCTGGCCGCGTTATTGGTGATTGGCGTGGTGTATAAGTTGGTGAGTTCTGAACATCGCGACGATGCGCAAAAATCGGATGTAGAAAACCCATAAAAAAACGGGCAGCGCATTCGCTGCCCGTTGTACTTCCATCACTAACTTATCCCACCTTAGGTAGATGCGCCAACGATGCCTTAATCGCTTCTTCTGGATAGTTGAAGTCTTCCAGTTTTCCTGAGAAGTAGCGGTCGTAAGAGGCCATATCGAAGTGCCCATGCCCTGACAGGTTGAAGAACAAGGTCTTCGCTTCACCAGATGCCTTGCAGCGCAATGCTTCGTCGATACACGCGCGAATCGCATGATTGGATTCAGGTGCAGGGATGATGCCTTCAGTTTTCGCGAACAACACACCTGCTTCAAACGTTGCTAACTGTGGCACGGCAACGGCTTCGATCAGCTTCTCGTGGAAGAGCTGTGACACCAGCGGTGAATCGCCGTGATAGCGCAATCCACCCGCGTGGATGCCGGGCGGCATGAAGTCGTGACCCAAGGTGTACATCTTCATGATGGGGGTGAAACCGGCAGTGTCGCCGTAGTCATACGCATACACGCCTTTGGTGAGCGTCGGGCAGGAGGTCGGCTCGACCGCTACTAAGCGTACGTTCTTGCCTGCTGCTTTGTCCGCCAAGAAGGGGAATGCCACGCCACCGAAGTTGGAGCCGCCTCCGCACGGTGCGAACACCATGTCGGGATAGTCGCCCACTTTGGCGAATTGTTTCTTCGCTTCCAGTCCGATGATGGTCTGATGCAACAACACGTGGTTCAGCACTGAACCCAGCGCGTAGTTGGTGTCCGCACGGGATGCCGCTTCTTCCACTGCTTCTGAGATGGCGAGGCCAAGCGAACCTTGGTTGTTCGGATCAGCCGCCAATGCCGCGCGTCCTGTGTTCGTTTCCATACTGGGGCTGGCAAATACGTTCGCGCCCCATGTCTGCATCATGGAACGGCGGAACGGTTTCTGGTCGTAGCTCACACGCACCATGAATACACGCACGTCGATGCCAAACATCTGTCCAGCCAATGCGATTGACGAACCCCACTGTCCAGCGCCCGTCTCGGTCGCAAGGCGTTTGATACCCGCCATCTTGTTGTAATACGCCTGCGGGATAGCGGTATTCACCTTGTGCGAACCGGCAGGGGAGACGCTCTCGTTTTTGAAATAGATCTTGGCGGGTGTGCCCAATGCCGCTTCCAAGCGATGCGCACGAACCAGTGGCGAGGGGCGGTAAGTGGTGAGTGCTTCGCGCACTTCAGCGGGAATCTCGATCCAGCGTTGCGCAGAGACTTCTTGTTCAATTAGCGCCATCGGGAAGATAGCGGTCAAGGCATCCGGGCCAACGGGTTTGCCATCACGCCCCAGCGGAGCCGTAGGCGGATTTGGCATGTCTGCTACGACGTTATACCAATGTGTCGGGATCTCCGACTCGTCCAACATGATCTTTGTTTGCTGCATGTTTTTCTCCCCTAGCTGTTATTGAATAACTTCCTCGCCCGCCCTACCAGATGCAACTCTAACCGAAGAGTCGCGAGAACAACCCCTTCTTCTTCTCCACGGCATTCGTCTGCCGTTGCAGATATAACTTTACTGTCTCGACGTAATCGTTATCGTCGCGTTTGATGTGATTGAACAGCCATGTGACCAGCAAACTGTTCAGGCCCTTGGTCACGTCCTCCCCGTTGTTGTGACGGGTCTGGAAATCAGCCACACGCTTGGTGAACAGCTCATGTACTTTTTGATGTGCTTTGAGGAAGGGGTAGCCGGCTTCTTCCTGCAAACTTTCCTCAAAACCGAAATGGGAGATGGTGTAATCAACTAACTCATTGATCAAAAAGCCGATCTCTTCGTGTGAGTAGTTGTTGGAACGGGCATCGTCCAATTGATTGATGTATTCCACGATGCGTCGATGTTGCTGGTCGATTACTTCGATGCCGACATTGAGCCGATCCGTCCAGATGAACTTAGCCATTGATTCCTCATAAATTTCCGCGAGCCGCGTATCTTCGTCCAGTCTGGCAACGAACTAAAACCATGCTGATAGTATTGGCAAATCTTGGACGTATCAAGCGGCAATTGACCGCATGCTAAAATCCGCGCCCCTTTAAAGAAGCAAGCACCATGAGCCAAAAGCCCCATTCCATCGCGCAACTCCTTCAACAACGCATCCTCATTCTGGACGGCGCGATGGGTACTATGATTCAGCGTTACAAGCTGGGTGAGGCCGACTATCGCGGTACGCGTTTCGCCGATTGGACGCGCGACCTCAAAGGAAACAACGACCTGCTGGTCATCACCAAACCCGAAGTCATCAAAGCCATCCACTGCGAATATCTGGAGGCGGGCGCGGACATCATCGAGACCAACACCTTCGGCGCGAATGCGACCACGCTCAAAGCCTACGGCATGTCTGAGCTCAACTACGAGTTGAACGTCGCCGGTGCGCGTGTCGCGCGCGAGGCGTGCGATCAATACGCCACGGCTGACAAACCGCGCTTCGTGGCAGGTGTGCTCGGCCCTACTGACAAGACCGCGACCATCTCGCCCGATGTGAACGACCCCTCCGCGCGAAACATCAGCTTCGACCAACTGGTGGCAGATTATTCCGATGCGACGCGCGGCCTGATGGATGGCGGTTCCGACCTCATCCTCATCGAGACCATCTTCGACACGCTGAACGCCAAAGCCGCCATCTTCGCGGTGAAGTCGGTGTTCGCCGAGCGCGGCACTGAGTTGCCTATCATGATCTCCGGCACCATCACCGATGCCTCGGGTCGCACGCTGACCGGGCAAGTCACCGAGGCTTTCTACAACTCCTTGGCGCACGCCAACCCGATCTCCATCGGCCTCAACTGTGCGCTGGGTGCGGAAGAGTTACGCCAATACGTGCAAGAGATGTCGCGTGTCGCCAACTGTTACGTGAGCGCGCACCCCAACGCGGGTCTGCCCAATCCCTTGGCGGAGACCGGCTACGACGACACGCCGGAGAACATGTCCGGCCACATTAAAGAATGGGCGAGCAGCGGCTTCCTCAACATCATCGGCGGTTGCTGCGGCACCTCGCCTGCGTTCATCAAGGCCATCGCCGACGTCGTCAAAGGTATTCCACCGCGCAAGATACCGAGCAATCCGGTCGAGTGTCGTTTGTCCGGTCTGGAGCCGTTCAACATCGGCGAGGGTTCGCTCTTCGTCAACGTGGGCGAACGCGCCAACGTCACTGGATCGGCTAAGTTCAAACGCCTCGTGCTGGAAGGCAAATACGACGAGGCATTGGAAGTCGCCAAGCAACAGGTAGAGACCGGCGCGCAAGTCATCGACGTGAACATGGACGAAGCCATGTTGGATGGCGAAGCCGCGATGGTGAAGTTCCTCAACCTCATCGCCTCCGAGCCGGACATCTCCAAAGTGCCGCTGATGATCGACTCTTCCAAGTGGAGCATCATCGAAGCGGGCTTGAAGTGTGTGCAAGGCAAGTCCATCGTCAACTCCATCTCGCTGAAAGAGGGCGAAGAGAACTTCATCAAATACGCCACGCTGGTTCGCAAATACGGCGCGGCAGCGGTGGTGATGGCGTTCGACGAAGCGGGCCAAGCCGATACCTATAAACGCAAGATCGACATCTGCAAACGCAGCTACGACATCCTCGTGAACAAGGTCGGCTTCCCGCCCGAAGACATCATTTTTGACCCGAACATCTTCGCCATCGCGACGGGTATCGAAGAGCACAACAACTACGCGGTGGACTTCATCGAAGCGACTGCGTGGATACGCAAGAACCTGCCCTATGCCAAGGTGAGTGGCGGCGTGTCCAACGTGTCTTTCTCCTTCCGTGGCAACGAGCCGGTGCGCGAAGCTATCCACACCGTGTTCCTGTACCACGCCATCAAGGCCGGCATGAACATGGGTATCGTCAACGCTGGGCAACTCGGCGTGTACGAAGAGTTGCCGAAGGACTTGCGCAACGCGGTGGAAGACGTGGTGCTCAACCGTCATCCTGATGCGGGTGAGAAATTGGTCGCGCTGGCGGAGAACTTCAAAGGCGGCGGCAAAGAACAAGTCGAAGATCTGGAGTGGCGCAAAGGCACGGTGCAAGAACGTCTCACCCACGCATTGGTGCGCGGCATCACCACGTTCATTGTTGAAGACACCGAAGAAGCGCGCCTGCAAGCTAAGTTCCCCGTCGAGGTCATCGAAGGCCCGCTGATGACCGGCATGAACGTGGTCGGCGACCTGTTCGGCGCAGGCAAGATGTTCCTGCCGCAAGTGGTGAAATCCGCGCGCGTGATGAAGCAGGCCGTGGCGCATCTCATTCCCTACATCGAAGCCGAAAAACTGCGCTCCGGCGACACCAGCACCAAGGGCAAGATCGTGATGGCGACCGTGAAGGGCGACGTGCACGACATCGGCAAGAACATCGTCACCGTCGTGTTGCAGTGCAACAACTTCGAAGTGGTGAACATGGGCGTGATGGTGCCATGCCAGCAGATATTGGACACCGCGCGTGAACACAAGGCCGACATCATCGGCTTGTCAGGTCTCATCACTCCGTCGCTGGAAGAGATGGCGCACGTGGCGAAAGAGATGGAACGCCAAGGTTTCAAGATCCCACTGCTCATCGGCGGTGCCACCACCTCGCGTATCCACACCGCCGTCAAGATCGAACCGAACTATCCGAGCGGATCAGTGGTGTACGTCACCGATGCCTCACGCGCTGTGGGCGTGTGCAGCAACTTGTTGAGCGACACGCTACACGACGACTACGTGGCCGAGATCAAAGCCGATTACCAAGCCGCGCGTGAGCATCACGAAGGCAAGAAAGGCAAAGCGAGTTATGTAACGTTGGAGGAAGCGCGCAAACATGGCGTGAAGACCGATTGGAAGAAGCTCACACCACCCAAACCTAAACTGCTGGGCGTGCAGAAGCTGGAGAACTACCCGCTCGACATCCTGGTGGACTTCATCGACTGGACCCCGTTCTTTCAAGCATGGGAACTGGCAGGTCGTTACCCGAAGATTTTGCAAGACGAGGTGGTGGGCGACGAAGCACGCAAACTGTTCGCCGATGCACAAGCCATGTTGAAGAAGATCGTCAAAGAGAAATGGCTCAGCGCCAACGCCGTGTTCGGATTGTTCCCCGCCAACACCGTGAACAGTGATGACATCGAGATCTACACTGACGACAAGCGCAACAACGTGGCGATGACGTGGCACAACCTGCGCCAGCAGACCAAGAAACCAGCCGACATACCCAACTACTGCCTGGCCGATTACATCGCGCCGAAAGACAGCAAGGTGAAGGACTACATCGGTGGTTTCGCCGTCACTACCGGCATCGGCATCGACGCGCGTGTGGCGGAGTTCGAGAAGCAGAACGACGACTACAGCGCCATCATGTTGAAAGCCTTGGCGGATAGATTGGCCGAGGCTTTCGCCGAACACCTGCACCTGCGCGTGCGCCGCGAGTTCTGGGGTTACGCCGCAGATGAAGGTTTGAGCAACGACGACATCATCGCCGAAAAATATCGCGGCATCCGCCCTGCGCCCGGTTATCCCGCTTGCCCCGAGCACAGCGAGAAAGCGCCGCTGTTCGAGCTACTGCAAGCGCCACAGAACGCAGGCATCACCCTCACCGACAGCTTCGCCATGTTGCCCACCGCAGCCGTCAGCGGCTTCTACTTCTCGCACCCGCAAGCGCAGTACTTTGCTACCGGTAAAGTGGACAAGGAGCAGGTCGCGGATTACGCGCAGCGCAAAGGTTGGACGCTGGAACAAGCGGAGCGCTGGTTGGCTCCGGTGTTGAGTTACTAAGCTATGAAGGTGATTTACAAAATCACGTACCCGAATGGAAAGATTTATATTGGGAAAGACCTGACGGGAACGCTTACTTATTTTGGTAGCGTGAATAGTGAGCTTGTAGAAAAAGATTTTACGGAAGAGCAGCGAAGAGATTTTTCCATTAGAAAAGAAATCCTAATGGAGTCTGAAGATGCAGTTGAAATTAATAGTAGAGAGTCCAAGTTCATCTTGGAGTATCAATCAAACAACCCGGCCATTGGCTACAACCAATGGCCGAAGTTCAAGCGCTAACATTAACTACTAAGGAAATACGCAACATGACCACCCTCATCAAAACCGATACCAAACTAGGCGAAGGCGCGGAAGCGCAAGCGGGACAAACCGTAACTGTGCATTACACCGGCTGGCTCTTTGACGAGAGCGCACCAGACAACAAGGGGGCGAAGTTCGACAGCTCGCTTGACCGTAACGACCCATTTGATTTCCCGCTCGGTGCGGGGCATGTGATCGAAGGTTGGGATGTGGGTGTGCAGGGCATGAAGGTGGGCGGACAACGTACGCTCATCATTCCAGCAGAGATGGGTTACGGTGCGCAAGGCGCAGGTGATGACATTCCGCCGAATGCGAAGTTGGTGTTCGATGTGAAATTGTTGAGCGTGATTCGCACCGAGATCATCGAGATCAAAAAAGGTGAAGGTGCAGAAGCCAAGGCAGGTCAATTGGTGACGGTGCATTACACCGGCTGGTTGTTCGACAAAAACGGCCCAGAGAACAAGGGTAAGAAGTTCGACAGCTCACGCGACCGCGATGAGCCATTTGATTTTCCGCTGGGTATGGGGCGTGTTATCAAGGGATGGGATACGGGCGTGGAAGGCATGAGAGTAGGCGGTTGGCGCACGTTGATCATTCCGCCAGAGATGGGCTATGGCCGTCGCGGTGCGGGCGGCGTGATTCCTCCCAATGCCACCTTGGTGTTTGATGTGGAGTTGTTGGGCGTTAAGTAATTTCGAGTTACCCCATGCTGTTGTAGGTCGGACTTTAGTCCGATAAATGTATCGGCTTTAAATCCGATCTACAGCATCGACGGCTGTAATTTTTATGGAGTCATCAATGAAACATCGTTTTACTTTAGTGCCATTGGCTGTGCTGTTATCCGCTTGTTTGTTTGCCGTTGGCTGCTCAGGGCCTTCGACTCAGGCACCGATGGCGGCAAGTAGCGTGACCGAGTTGGTGAAGAACGATACTAAGTTGGGTGCAGGGGCAGAGGCAGTGACCGGCCACGACGTTTCGGTACATTACACGGGCTGGTTATACGAGGAGTCTGCGCCTGAACATAAGGGCAAGAAATTCGATAGCTCACATGATCGCGGTCAGCCCTTGGAGTTTTCCTTGGGGGCAGGTCAAGTCATCAAGGGATGGGATCAAGGTTTTGCTGGTATGAAAGTGGGCGGACAACGTACGCTACTCATTCCGCCCAACATGGGTTACGGCGAACGGGGTGCAGGTGATGTGATTCCGCCGAACGCGACCTTGGTGTTTGATGTTGAGCTACTTGGTGTGAAGTGATTTTTTGTCATTCCCGCGCAGTGGATGTTCGCCAAGCGGGAATGACAATGTAGCTAAACCACGCTTCAATTCAGCGTCGGTTCCATCCCTTTCGGGAACAGCACCCACAGGCGGCCGCTTTGTCTCATGCGGCCCGCTTTGGCTCCCGCCAATTCTCCGAATCCCCAAAAGAAGTCAGCCCGTACCGCGCCTTTGATGGCGCCGCCGGTGTCTTGTGCGAATACAAGACGGTTGAGTGGTTCGTTGCTATTGGGTTGTGTTGCGGCGAGGAAGACGGGCACGCCCAGTGGGATGGTGCGTTGATCGACAGCGATGCTGTATTCGTTGGTGAGCGGCACGCCTAGCGCACCCAAGGGGCCGGAGAGTCCGCTGGGTAATTCACGGAAGAATACGTAACTGGGGTTGTGTCCCAATACGATGGGTAACATTTCTGGGTTTTTGTCCGCCCAATTTTTGATGCCTTGCATCGACGCTTCTTCGGGTTTGAGTTCACCCATGTCGATGAGCTTACGACCGATGGAAGCATAGGGATGACCGTTCTGGTCGGCATAACCCACTTTCATGCGCGTGCCGTCTTCGAATTCGATTCGTCCCGAGCCTTGTATCTGCAAGAAGAATAGCTCTACTTCATTGGCAACCCAGCACAACTCACGTCCATGCAGTGCTGTTGCGAGACCAGCCTCGATCTCGGCGCGATTGAAATAAGGCACGACACGTTTGCCTTGCAGTCGTGCGCGCACGATCTTGCCTCGGTATTGCGGGAACAATTCGCCCATATCGACTTCCACCATGTCATCGGGTGCAGCGTAGATGGGGTAAGGATATTTCTTACTTTGGGTGCGACTGCCTTTCAGCAGCGGTTCGTAGTAACCCGTGATCAGCCCAGTGTCGGTGCCATCTGGATTGAACACTTGGTAGGGCGTGAACCAAGTTTCGTAGAAGGTGCGCTGTGCCATCACATCATCGTTGGCGATGTTGGCGGCGGCATGACAGATAGGTAGCCAAACGGGTTTGAGGTGCAACGCTTTGCAGCTTTGTTGCAGCGCAGGCCAAGAAGCAGGCAGGTCTTGCGACAACCAATCTGGCAAAACATCCCAACTCCCCAAGATGAAATCAGGCGTGTTCTTACCAACTGGCACAGGAGGTTCGACCACGACAGGGGGGGGCGGCGGAGCCAATGGAGGTGGGCAACTTGCAGGTGGTGGGGTCTGACATGCCGACAAGAAGATCCCGATGGCGAGCAGCAAATTTCGTGAACGATGGGTCAAAAAGCTGTCCATCTGATCAGTGCAAGGTGCGAGGAACGCTCAACACGAATTGCTGTATCGGCACGTTGAAGATACCGCCGTCCAATACTTGCATTTGGTAGGTGCCAGACATCGTACCAACCTGTGTCGCCAACACCGTGCCGCTGGAATATTCGAAGTGGTCGCCCGGCTTGATGATGGGTTGTTCGCCCACCACGCCTTTGCCCTTCACTTCCTGCACGTGGTTGTTGGAATCGGTGATGATCCAATGACGATGCAGCAATTGCACAGGGTGTTCGCCTTGATTGGTAATGGTGATGGTGTAAGAGAAGACGTGGCGGTTATCGGCCTCATCGGACTGGTCGGCTAGGTAACGCACCTGAACGGTGACGTGCACCTTGTATTGATTGATATCTTCCATCGCCGCATTTCACCGTATTTTGTGTGATGTGACAAGCGTGCTAATCAAAATCAACACGCTGGTATCCAATCAAGATGGCATTTCTGATGATGTGGGAATGCAAGGCGGCGCAGATATTTGAGTTAAAATGCCGCTCCAAATTTCAAACTCTAAGGATTAATCATGGACTATCAGATCGCCCCTTCGATTCTCTCTGCTAACTTTGCACGCTTGGGCGAAGAAGTCGACAACGTACTCGCTTCCGGCGCAGACATCGTTCACTTCGACGTGATGGACAACCACTATGTGCCTAACCTGACCATCGGCCCTCTAGTTTGCGAAGCATTGCGCAAGCATGGCGTGACAGCAGACATCGACGTTCACTTGATGGTGAAGCCTGTTGATCGCATCATTCCTGACTTCGCAAAAGCAGGCGCGACTTACATTACTTTCCACCCAGAAGCTTCCGAGCATATCGACCGCACTATCGGTCTTATCAAAGAGCTGGGTTGCAAGGCCGGTCTGGTATTCAACCCAGCGACACCTTTGGACATCTTGGAATACACATTGCCTAAGTTGGACATGGTTCTGTTGATGTCTGTGAACCCAGGCTTCGGCGGTCAGAAATTCATCCCTCACGTATTGGACAAAGCACGCCAAGTGCGCAAGATGATTGATGCAGGCGGCTACAAGTGCCGTTTGGAGATCGACGGCGGCGTTGGCCCAGCGAACATCAAAGAAGTGGCTGAAGCGGGTGTAGATACTTTCGTTGCTGGCTCTGCAGTGTTCGGCAAAAAGAATACTGCTGACAAGAACCACTACAACACCATCATCGCTGAGATGCGCGCTGAGTTGGCTAAGGTTGGCAAGTAATCAATGAGCTTCAAGGACTTCCCGCTTCCTGTCGCCGCAATCGTCATTGATCTGGACGGTACGCTTTTGCATACCGCGCCAGAATTGGCGGAATCGGCAAATCGCATGTTGCGTGACATGGGCCGTGCGCCCGTGTCGCAAGACTTGCTGATGAGCTACATCGGTAACGGCATCCACTGGTTGGTAAAACGTGCGCTCACGGGCGACATGCATGCCGAGCCGGATGCGGTGCTGTTCGATAAGGCGTTGCCTATCTTTGAGAAGCATTACACCGAGCTAGCTTGTGACAGCAAACCTTTTCAGAACGTGGTGAAGGGGCTGGATGAGATGAAGGCAGCGGGTTTCCGTCTGGGCTGCATCACCAACAAAGTGATGCGTTATACCGACCCTATCTTGAAGGCTTCCGGCATGGCGCCTTACTTCGAGATCGTGTTGGCGGGCGACACCTTGCCTGAGAAGAAGCCGCACCCTATGCCTTTGTTACATGCGGCGAAATTCTTCGGCTGTGCTGTCGAGCAACTGTTATTGGTCGGCGATTCACTCAGCGATGCACAAGCGGCACGTGCTGCAGGTTGCCCTATCATCTGCGTACCTTACGGTTACAACCACGGCGAGCCTGTTGAAACGCTCAACGTGGATGCGGTGATTCCTGATCTAACTGGCGTATTACCACTCATCAAACGAGCTTAAAAAATGACACATCAATTCCTGAAAACGACTGATTGGCGATGGTGAACAGCAACAACTAGTTCGCTATCACCCTCATTTATTTTTAGGAGTTGTTTATGTTGTCACCTATTTCAGAACAAGAGTTTCTGACTCTTGCCCAGCAAGGATATAACCGCATCCCTTTAGTTGCGGAGACCTTCGCTGATCTTGATACACCGCTTTCTCTCTATCTCAAACTCGCTAACAAACCTTTCAGCTATCTGCTGGAATCGGTGCAAGGCGGCGAACGTTTCGGGCGTTACTCCTTCATCGGCTTGCCTGCTGAGACGCGCATCACGGTACGCGGCAAACAAGTCACGCTGACCACCCCCAAGGGCGAGACTAAGCAAGAGGTTGAGAATCCGCTGGATTACATCAGCGCCTATCAAGCGCAGTTCAAGGTCGCACCGCTGTCTGGTTTGCCCCGTTTCACGGGCGGCCTGGCGGGCTATTTCGGTTACGACACCGTGCGCTATATCGAGCCGCGTCTGGCTAAGACGGTGAAGAAGGATGTCATCGGAACGCCGGACATCCTGCTCATGCTCACCGAGCAACTGGCGGTGGTGGACAACCTTTCCGGCAAACTCACTTTCATCGTGTATGCCGATCCGACACAAGACGACGCTTACCCGATGGCGCGCGACCGGTTGCGTGAACTCATCGGCATGATGCGCCTGCCGGTCGATATCCCTTATGCGCCGCCCTCTAAAGCGGTCGAAGCGAAGTCCGAGTTCGGCGAGGCTGCGTTCAAAGCAGCGGTAGAAAAGTCCAAGCACTACATCTTCGACGGCGACATCATGCAGGTCGTGTTGTCGCAACGTATGTCGCAACCTTTCCCCGCATCGCCGCTGTCCTTGTATCGCGCCTTGCGCAGCATCAATCCCTCGCCCTACATGTTCTATTACGACATGGGCGACCATCATGTGGTCGGTTCCTCGCCCGAGATCCTCGCGCGACTCGAAGGCGACACCGTCACCGTGCGTCCTATCGCCGGCACCCGTCCACGCGGCAAGACAGCACAACAGGATGTGGCTCTTGCTGAAGAATTGTTGGCTGATCCAAAAGAGTTGGCTGAACACCTGATGCTCATCGACCTTGGTCGCAACGACATCGGTCGTGTAGCGGAGCGTGGCACGGTGCAACTCACCGACAAGATGGTCATCGAGCGTTACTCGCACGTGATGCACATCGTCTCCAACGTCGAGGCGAAATTGAAGCAGGGCTTGGACGCCATGGATGTGCTCAAAGCGACCTTCCCAGCAGGCACGGTCAGCGGTGCGGCCAAGGTGCGTGCGATGGAAATCATCGACGAACTTGAACCCAGCAAGCGCGGCATCTATGCAGGCGCGGTGGGCTACCTCGGCTTCAACGGTGACATGGATGTCGCCATCGCATTACGCACCGCCGTGGTGAAAGACAAGACGCTGTACGTGCAAGCGGGTGCGGGCATCGTCGCCGACTCGGTGGCGGATAGCGAATGGATGGAGACGCAGAACAAAGCGCGTGCCGTGTTGCGTGCGGCAGAGATGGTGATTGAAGGGCTTGATGCCCAATTTCATCGCTAGGAGAACACCATGTTATTGATGATAGACAATTACGATTCCTTCACCTACAACCTCGTGCAGTATTTCGCCGAGTTGGGTGCCGATGTGGTCGTGCACCGCAACGACGAGATCACCGTGGAAGAGATCGAAAGATTGAATCCGCAACACCTTGTGGTGTCGCCCGGCCCCTGCACACCGAACGAGGCGGGTATTTCGGTCGCCGCCATCAAACACTTCGCGGGCAAGATCCCTTTGCTGGGCGTGTGTCTCGGCCATCAAAGTATTGGCCAAGCCTTCGGCGGCAAGATCATCCACGCCAAGACTTTGATGCACGGCAAGACCTCGCTCATCCATCACAACAGCAACAGCGTGTTCACTGGATTGCCCAGCCCATTTACTGCGACGCGCTATCACTCTTTGGTTATCGAGCGCGAGAGCATCCCTGATTGTCTGGAAGTGACTGCGTGGACGGACGACGGCGAGATCATGGGGGTGCGTCACAAGACGCTCCCAGTGCACGGTGTGCAGTTCCACCCCGAGTCCATCCTCACCGAGCATGGGCACGACATGTTGAAGAATTTTTTGGTAGGGGCTAAATAGCTCGCTCCTTCCCCCTCACAGGGGGAAGGCTGGGATGGGGGTAGTATCGCAAAGTACCTACACTTTGGATTTCTACCCCCTCCCTAGCCCTCCCCCTGCATGGGGGAGGGAATGCAGTCCCTAGTTCTAATCTGTGGCAATTTGCGGACAAACGGTTTTGAATTTTGAAGGAATGAAAAACATGATCACACCACAACAAGCCCTAGTCCGCCTCATCGACCAGCGCGAGATCTTTTACGACGAGATGTTGTCGTTGATGCGCCAGATCATGGGTGGTGAAGTGTCGCCTACGATGATCGCTGCTATCTTGGTCGGTCTGCGTGTGAAGAAAGAGACCATCGGCGAGATCTCCGCCGCTGCTTTCGTGATGCGCGAGTTCGCCAGCAAAGTGCCGGTCACCAATCGTGGGAATCTGGTGGATACCTGCGGTACGGGTGGTGATACCTCCCATACCTTCAACATCTCTACCGCCAGCGCATTCGTGGCTTCGGCAGCGGGTGCGCGCGTCGCTAAGCATGGCGGTCGCTCCGTGTCCTCCACCTGCGGTTCTGCCGATGTGTTGGAAGCGCTGGGCGTGAATCTCACGCTCACGCCAGAGCAAGTCGGCCACAGCATCGATCAGATCGGTATCGGCTTCATGTTCGCGCCTAACTTCCACGGTGCGATGAAACATGCTGCGCCCGTGCGCCGTGAGTTGGGCGTGCGCACCATGTTTAACGTGCTGGGCCCGCTCACCAATCCGGCAGGTGCGGATAACCAAGTGATGGGCGTTTTCCATCCCGACTTGGTGGGTATCCAAGCGCGTGTGTTGCAACGCCTCGGTAGCCGCCATGTGTTGGTGGTGAACGGCAGCGACGGGCTGGACGAGATCACCATCAGTGGCGCAACTAATGTCGCCGAGTTGAAAGACGGACAGGTGATCGAATACACCGTCACGCCAGAGCAGTTCGGATTCAAGTCGGCATCGCTCGATTCCATCAAAGTCGCCAACAAGGAAGAAGCCAAAGCCATGTTGCTCGGTGTGCTGGACAACCAGCCAAGCGTCGCACGTGACATCGTGCAACTCAATGCGGGTGCGGCCATCTATGTGGCAGGCATGGCCGATTCTTTGGCGAACGGGATCAAGAAAGCGGGCGAGATACTTGCCAGCGGTGCGGCCAAAGCCAAGTTGGCGCAGCTGGTCGAAGTCAGCAACCAGAGCAAAGCTTAAGTCAGCCTAGCGACAAGTGGCCTCCGTCCAGCATCCGTTCCCTCCCTTGCTCAGCCAAGACAGCGCCGATATCGAGCGTTGGATGTTGGCGCTGAACGACGTCTACGCGCCCGAAGAAGCCGCCCTCATTCGCAAAGCCTGCGAGTTTGCGGCGCCGCTGTATCACGACGAAGTGGATGTGACAGGTGCATCGTTGTTGCAACACGCGCTGGGTTCGGCATCCATCCTCATCGGTCTGCACATGGATCACGAGACCGTCGCGGCGACTGCCTTGCATGCTGTGCCGAATCATCTGCAAGATTGGCGTGAAGTGTTGACGGCGCGTTTTGGCGCTAACGTCACCCGCTTGGTCGCAGGCATCTCCGACATGGAACGTCTGCGCCACTTCAGCGAACTGCGCGAGGCCGCCATCGCAGACAAACAAGAAGCCGCGCAGCAGGTGGAAGGGCTGCGCAAGATGTTGTTGGCGATGGTGGAAGACATCCGCGTCGTGCTCATCAAGTTGGCCGAGCGTACGCAGACGTTACGCAATCTTTCTTCTGCCAGCCCTGATACACAGCACCATATCGCGCAAGAGACGCGCAGCATCTTCGGGCCGTTGGCGAACCGTCTTGGTGTGTGGCAACTCAAGTGGGAATTGGAAGACCTTTCGCTGCGTTACCTTGAGCCGTTGCTGTACAAGAAGGTCGCCAAGTTGTTGGACGAACGCCGTGTCGACCGCGAGAAATACATCGCCGATATCGTCGCGCAATTGCAAAGCGCACTGGCCGCACAAGGTATCAAAGGTGAGGTGAACGGACGCCCGAAACACATCCACAGCATCATCAACAAGATGAAGCGCAAGCAGTTGGAATTCAGCGAGCTGTATGACGTGCGTGCAGTGCGCATCCAGGTCAAAGACATTGAGAATTGTTACGCCGCGCTCTCCGTCGTGCATGAACTATGGCCTGCCATCCATAGCGAGTTCGACGACTACATCGCCAACCCCAAGCCGAACGGTTATCAATCGCTGCACACTGCCGTACTCGGTCCGCGCGACCTCGCAGTTGAAGTGCAGATACGCACGCCGCAGATGCATCACGATTCCGAGTTGGGCGTGGCCGCGCACTGGCGCTACAAAGAGAACAAACAAAGCGAATCCGGCTTCGACGAGAAGATCGCATGGTTGCGCCAGATCTTGGCGTGGAAGGCAGAGCTGGCGGATAGCGGTGAATTGAAAGAGCAATTCAAGAACGAACTGTTGCAAGACCGCGTGTATGTGTTCACGCCACAAGGCAAGGTCATCGACCTACCCAAAGGCGCGACGCCGGTGGATTTCGCTTACGTGGTGCACACTGATCTGGGTCACCGTACGCGCGGCGCGAAGCTGAATGGCAGCATCGTGCCGCTCAACACCAAATTGCAAACGGGGCAGCGCGTGGAGATATTGACCACCAAACAAGGCGGCCCGAGTCGTGATTGGTTATCCCCCAAACTAGGCTTCCTGCAAAGCGCGCGTTCACGCGCCAAGGTGCGTCACTGGTTCTCTGAACAGAACGTGGATGACAGCATCGCGCAGGGTAGGGCCTTGCTAGATCGTGAGTTGGTTCGCATCGGCGTGAACGACATCAATCAAGAGAAGCTCGCGCAGAAACTGAAGTTCAACAAGCTGGATGATCTACTCGCCGCACTGGGTCGTGGAGAAATCACCCCGCGTCGCGTCAGCCTCGCTATCGGACAAGAAGCACCCGTGAATGCGCCGCGCGCGAGCACGCAGACCGTCGCGACATCGGACGGCAACGTGGTGATCGAGGGTGTGGGCAATCTGGTGAGTCGTACCGCGAAGTGTTGCAGCCCCGCCAAGGGAGACGACATCATCGGCTACGTCACACGCGACCGAGGCATCACTATCCATAGGCGCGATTGCCCCTTCATGCAACGCGTGCCGGAAGAGCGCGAGGACAGATTGCTCGAAGCAAGATGGGTGGCTAAAAATTGAGGTACAAAATCTCCCGTTCGTGCTGAGTAGCGCGGTTTCATGCGCGTATCGAAGCCTGTCCTGAGCAAAGTCGAAGGGTATGAACGGAGCGCCTCACCCTTCGACAAGCTCAGGGCGAACGGATTTGGAAGTTACACTGACATCGGAAACACTATGCCTCCCATCATCACCGCCACCGACCTAGTCAAACAATATCCCGGCGTGCGAGCCGTGGATGGTATCAACCTCGCTATCCCACAAGGCATCTGCTTCGGGCTGCTCGGCCCCAACGGTGCGGGCAAGACCACCACCATCGAGATGCTGGAAGGCATCCACCAACCTACGAGTGGCGCTGTTCTTTACAAGGGTGAGCCGCTAGGGGTACGTTACCGTGAAGAGGTGGGCATCCAGTTCCAGCACACCGCGTTGCAAGATTTTCTGACGGTACGCGAGACGCTGAAATTCTTTGAGCGCCTCTATGCCGAGACACTACCCATAGTCGAAGTCATCGAGCTGTGTTCACTCACCGACATCTTGGATAGAGACACTCGCAAGCTCTCGGGTGGTCAGCGCCAGCGCTTGTTGCTCGCACTGGCACTCATCAACGATCCTGACCTTATCTTTTTAGATGAACCAACGACTGGCCTCGATCCGCAAGCGCGTCGTAACTTCTGGGACTTGGTGAAGCTGGTGAAGTCACGCAACAAGACCATCGTACTCACCACGCACTACATGGAAGAGGCGTATGCACTGTGCGACGAGATCGCCATCATGGACAAAGGGCGCATCGTGTCGCAGGGCACACCAGAACAACTGCTGAAAGATCATTTCGGCGATGTGGTGTTGCAGATACCGGGTGACGATGCGGGTGGGAAGTTGATGCAGATGGATATCGGTGCAGTGCCAGCGGGTGAGTTGTTCGAGATCAAGACCAACCGTCTGCATCACACCTTGCAGCAGCTCATGGACAACGGCATCAATCTGGATAGGTTGCGCATCCGCGCGTGGACGTTGGAAGACTTGTTCATCAACGTCACAGGGAAAGACAAGCCGAATTAGTAGGCCGCCCATTTTGTAGGTCGGGTTTTAACCCGACAGCGTGCTTAAATCCAACTCAAAATCGTCGGGTTAAAACCCGACCTACAAGAAAGTAGCTATGAAGAAGTTCCTCGCCGTCCTACACGCCCGCAACATGGAATTCCTGCGCGACCGTTCCGCACTGGTGTGGAATCTCGCCATGCCGTTCATGCTGGTGTTCGGCCTTGCGTTCACCTTCTCTGGCGGCAACAAAGATATCTACAAGATCGGTGTCATAGGTGGCATCGAACAGTTGACCCAAGCCGCACCCAAGTTGCCGACCACACAGCATCTGCAATTCATCCCTTACGACGACCTCGATGCCGCCATCAACAAGGTGAAACATCACCAGATGGACATGCTCATCGACGTGAGCGCCGCGCCCAAATATTGGGTGAACACCAGCTCACCTAACGGCTATCTGCTAGAGCGCATCATCTGGGGTGTGGGGGCGGACAAGTTCGAGCGACAAGCGGTGGAAGGTGCGGAGATACGTTACGTGGATTGGTTCCTGCCCGGCATCCTCGGTATGAACATGATGTTCGCCTGCCTGTTCGGTGTGGGCTTCGTCATCGTGCGTTATCGCAAGAACGGATTCTTGAAACGACTCAAAGCGACGCCGCTGGGCGCGTTCCAATTCCTGTTCGCGCAACTCATCTCACGTTTGTTGTTGGTCGTCGTCATCACCACCATCGTGTACGTGGGGTGTGACTTCTTCATCGACTTCAACATGCAGGGTTCGTATGGCACGCTACTGCTCGTCACCACACTGGGTGCGATGAGCCTCATCTCCATCGGTCTTTTAGTCGCCGCACACACTGCCAGTGAAGAGTTGGCGGGCGGTATGTTGAATATCGTGACGTGGCCGATGATGTTGCTCTCGGGTGCGTGGTTCTCATTGGAAGGTGCCCAACCTTGGGTACAGAACATCGCCGAGATATTCCCTCTGACTCACATGATCTCCGCCACCCGCAGCATCATGAACGAAGGCGCGACCTTGGCGCAGGTGATGCCGGATGTGTGGGTGCTCTCGCTGACCAGTGCGGTGTTTTTGGCGATCGGGGCGTTTGTGTTTAAATGGGAATGACGGCTAACAAGAGACCTTCAGATATTTCCTCTATTGCGATCAGCAGGAGCGCAGCATGAAAAACATCACACAGTTATTTAGACGCATGACATGGTGTTTTGTGTTGGCGGCAGTGCCGTTGATTGTTGGTTGCAGCGACAACAACATCATTACCTGGACGGAGGATGTGAAGCTGCTGGATGGGCGGGTGATTACTGCGGAGCAGAAGCGTCAAATTGACGTACACAATATAGACAGGGAAGCGTGGCTGACGTTTAAGTTGCCGGAGTTCGGGGATAAGGAAATTGTTTGGCATGAGAATCTTGGGACTCTCGTTCTGAATATTTATCAAGGCAAGCTGTATGTTGTCGGGCGAATCACTACGGTTCGTGAATTCCGTCAGTATGGAAAACCCAATCCATCTTACGTTGGCTTCCGCTACGACAGCGGTCATTGGGTGCGTATCCCGTTCAACGAAATACCCGCAGCGATTTACGACACCAATATGTATTTCGAGAACATGGCGTTATATCGCCTCAAGCATGTTTCGTTGGAACACAAGGCTGGAATGATGAGGGAAGAAACTTACATGAACGACGACAAGCATCTGGATCAAAAATTTTTAATTGTCGAATAAAGGGAGAATACTAAAGGGGGCAGCATCACAATACACTTCAGCAACGGCTGCTATGGGTTAAAAACCCGCCACTCCATCCAACCAAAATAGTCTGCACCGCAGTTGCGTTTGACTACCCCGCCAATCGTTCAATACGTCAAAGACACTGAAAATCCCACGCCGTTATCTGCGCTACTGTCGGTGAATCCCCGCATCACATAACCGCGCAAGTAGAGGTCGTCGCTCAGGCGATGGCTCGCATAGATAGAAGCATCCTTTTGTTCGCTACCGGTCACAGAGGCTTGTTGTGCGTAGCGGTAATCCACGCCGATGCTGGTTGCGTCACTCAGGCTGTAGCTGGTGCCGATCACGCCAAAGAATACGTTGTTCATCGGTGTCGTGGTCGAGCTACCCACCACTTCGTAGCCGATGGAGAGGCTGGGGGAGAGGTCGCCGATCTGGGTGTAGGAATACATCTGTAGCGAATAATCATTCAAACCCGTACCGAAGGATTTGTTCGCGGTGCCGAATTTGATGCGGCCTGTCACGCCTAGGCCGGTATCAGCTTCGTCATTCATATAAAGATCGTAGCTCGCTAGGGTGACGATATCGCCTAAGCCCGATTGGGTGGTGCGGGTCTTTGTTGTGGTCGTGGTGGTGGTTGCCGTACCACGTCGGCCTCCAGTTCTACCGCTGACGGTGACAGCTCCTTCGCCGGTCACGATGAGATAAGGCACGGTCAATCTCAGTGACCAATCTCCAGTTTCATAGATCGCGGTGATGGGGATAGAGGTCGTGGTGGTGGTAGAGGTGGTGCCGTATTTGCCCGTGCTGTAATCAAAGCCAGTGCTCAATGTGAGATACGGCTCATCATCTGCCTGTGCGATGGGCGAGACTAATGAAGCGGCGAATATCGCTGCGATCATCATCCGAATATCTTTTGGTTTCATGCCATTCTCCTTGTTGTATCAGCGGCCACGGCCGCCACCTCGATGTGATGCGCCTCTACTATCCATGCGGGATGCATTGCGTTCTGCACGTGCGCGATACCCTTGCCCATAACCACTACGTGTTTTGTCATCGGTAGGGAGAGCAGATGAATTCTCATCCGTGGGTTTCTCTGCGTTGTTCTGTGGTGATGGATTGGCTTGCTCGATCTGGCGATGCAGTTGTGCGCGATACGTCTCGTACTCTTGCGGTGTCATCGTGTGGCTGGGTGTCAGCGCGGAAGTATTCTGTCCTTCCGCGCTGGCCGTCGAGACATCTATCGCCAGAAGCAGCGTCAGAGTGATGAGTAGAAAGTTCGAGGCACGCATGTGATCCTCACTGATATCAAATTGCTACTGACCGCATTTCTCGCTTGCGCTGTTCACGATGGCATCGACTTCGGCTTGTGTGATGATCTGTGCCGTGTAGGTACTGCCTCCGGATTGGATGCGTCCCACGAAAGAGCGCAGATGGTTGCGAGAGCCGCAGATCAAGCTGTCATAGGTTTGGATGATGGGCGCTTGGTTAGAGCCAGCGATCATCTCGTCTTTGGCATGTTGTACATCGACGATGTCGTACTCTTCGATATACGCTCCTACAGCGAGCGCTTCGTTGAGTGATACCGCGCCGCGTGTGAGGAGTTGGTTGTAGAGCCCTAGAATGGCAGGGTCGGTGAATGCGCCAACCGCATCATTGACGACGGGGTCTGGGATGCCAAGATTGTCCAGCATCGCTTTCACACTATTCATATGTGACTGTTCAGACTTGGTCGCGATATTGTAGAAAGTAGGTTCGCTCCATTGAGCGTACAAAGTGAGATAGGCATCGCGTGCCAGTTTCTCTTCTTCACGCACGAACAACATCGTCTGTTCTTCTGTCCCGGCCAAGGGAAGCAAAGTGCCCAGATAGATGGTGTTCCCATTGTTCCCGCCACCCCCTGCGCCGCAGCCCGCAAGGACGGAGAGGGAAAGGACTAAAACCAAACTACGGGCTGCTGCGGACAACTTCATGATGCACTCCTCAAATCGTTAGATGATTAAAACTCAGCGTCCCTTACCTTGACCTGCGCCGCCACCTTGTGCGCCGCTGGCACCGCGTTGTGAGCCAGAGGCAGAACCATCACGCGCCTTGACCCCCTTGCCCTTGTTCGCATTCCCGCCGGAGGCACGCATCGCTGCACGTTGCTCTGTGGTCATCTCTGCTTGTTTCTCGGCGCGATAGGCATCGCGTTGCTCTTGTGTCATGTTGGCAGTCGCTGCACGATGTTCTTCGCGCACTGTCGCGGGATCTTGTACGGGAGTGACAGGGGCATCGGCTGCGAATGAAGCACCAGTAGCGAGCAGGCCCATTGCCAATAAAGCATTCAGAAGCATTGATTTCGTTTTCATGATGATCTCCTAATGATTGAGTGTTTGAACAAGATCAGGTTGCTTGCCTGACGACTGCATAGTGCGCTTGAGGCGTTACCAAGGAATTTCCGGTCTGCGACAATTTGTAACGATGTGTTACCGAGAGGTTTTTTGGGATTAGCCATCAGGTATAGTTCAGGCCATGGATAGCAAACGAATATTGGTGGTGGATGACGATGCGGGACTGCGTGAGTTGTTGCAGGAGTATCTGTCTGCACAAGGCTACCAAGTCACTACGGTCGCTGATGGTGTGGGCATGGATGCGCACTTGGCGAAGCAAGCGGCGGATATCGTCATCCTCGATCTGATGTTGCCCGGTGAGGATGGCTTGTCGCTAGCACGCAGGTTACGTGCGAAAGGTGATTTGCCTATCCTCATGCTCTCGGCGCGCGGTGAGGATGTGGATCGCATCATCGGCTTGGAGGTGGGTGCGGACGACTATCTGGCCAAGCCTTTTAATCCGCGTGAACTGTTGGCGCGCATCCGTGCTTTGTTAAGGCGTAATGAGAAGACGAACAAACCTGTCGAGACAGCCAAGCCAGAAGAACATCGTTTCGGCCCTTTCCTGCTGAACATCGAATCACGCGACCTGCACAAAGGCGACGTGAATATCCCGTTGACGGCGGGCGAGTTCAATCTGTTGCGTATTTTCGTTGACCATCCGAATCGCGTCTTGAGTCGGGACAACATCATGGACATGTTGAAGGGATATGAACGTTCTCCCTTCGATCGCAGCATCGACGTGCGCGTGACGCGTCTGCGCCGCAAGATAGAGAAGGATGCCAGCGCACCTGAATACATCCGCACCGTTTGGGGTGAAGGTTATTTGTTCGTGCCTGGGAGCTAGTCATGGCTAGCGAGAAAGCTTCCCGCTCATTGCTACGCAGTACGGCCACGACGGTCGCCCTCGCGCTCTTTCTGTTTCAGTTCATCTTGATCGCCGCCACCGTGAACTACGTCGTGCTGCCTATGGCGAAGCGTTCTGCCGACGATCTGTCTGCATTGCTGGTGTTGTCTGCGCAGACTTGGGTGGAATTGCCACCCGAGACACGCAAGGATTTCGAACTGGAATTGATACGCAAGCATCAGTTCATGTTGTTCGAAGATGTTTTGCCGCTCCCGCCAAGAGAAGATTTCTTTCCCTATCTGAATCTGTTGGATGCCGCGCTTTCCGCGCGGACGGGTGACGCCATCGCTGTCAAAGTGACGCAGGTGGATAACACTTGGTTCTGGGCAGAGATACCGACCGGAGGCAGATTGATCCGTATCGGGTTCCCTAAAGAGCGGCTGGATATCGACCCGCCGAAGATGTTGTTGTGGGCATTGGTCACGATGGCCGTGCTGACATTGTTCACTGCATTCGTGCTGGCCCGACGTATCGCTAAGCCGCTCTCCGAATTGTCATTGGCGGCAAAGCGCATTGGTGCGGGTGAGTTACCAGAGGCACTGCCGCACACGAATATCGAAGAGTTATCGGGTCTGGCGCGCACCTTCAATCAGATGGCGTTCCAAGTGCGCGAATTGATGGCCAACCGCACCGTCATGCTGGCGGGTATCTCCCACGACCTGCGCACGCCGCTGGCAAGGATGCGGCTGGCGATCGAGATGTTGCCGCAAGACACCGACCCAAAGCAGATCGCACGCCTTCAGCATGACATCGAATATATGGACCGCCTCATCGGTGAGTTCCTAGCATTGAGTCGTGACATGCAAAAGGAGGCAGTCGAACAGATCGACATCACCGGTCTGTTGCAAGAGCTGGCGGAAGATATGAGAGAGCAGGGCGCGCAGATCGAATGGCAAGCAACAGGACATGTCCTGCGTTCGGTCGGCCCAGTCTCTTTGCGGCGTGTCCTGAGCAACCTGCTGGGCAATGCGCATCGTTATGGAGCAGGAAGTCCCATCAAGATGGAATTGGAAGCGAACGAGACGTCCACCATCGTGCGTATCTTGGATAGAGGGCCCGGCATCCCCGCGTCGGAAGCAGAGAAAGTGTTCCGCCCCTTCTATCGCTTGGAATCCTCACGTAACCATGCAACAGGTGGCAGCGGATTAGGCTTGGCTATCGCGCGCCAACTTTGTGATGCCAACGGATGGATCGTTGAATTATTGCCGCGCGCTGGCGGGGGTACTGAGGCGCGTTTGAGTATCTTCCGCAAGTCGCAAGGAGAGCCAAATGAAACGCAAGCTATTTGATGATCTGAAAGAAGGCATACGAAATTCAGGGCAACGGATTCGTGTCATTTCCGCCAGAGATATGCTCAAAAAGGAGCGCATGATTTATGAGCAAGCCACTTACAGCCGTACCCAAATTCGCTAACGAGGCAGCAGAGCAAGCCTTCTGGGAAACGCATGACTCCACCGAATATGTGGATTGGGCCAAAGCACAACGCGTCGTATTACCTAACCTGAAACCAACGATAAAAACCATCTACTTGCGCTTGCCACAACATCTGCTTGATTCAATCAAAGCCGCAGCAAACATCAAGAGATGTTCCGTATTATTCGTTAATCAAGGTGTGGTTGCAGGAAAAGCTACACAGCAACTGAGCGGTTGAAATGGGACGGTGATGCGGTTCCCAAATGTTGGGAGAGATGAGGAAGGGGATGAAAATGCATTCGGGCTTGAGTTATTTCGCTTTTATTACGCTGATGCTAGTCAGCGGCTGTACGAATGCTGCAGTAGAGGGATGCGTTGACGTTGCGTTTGGCTCGGTTCACCTCAGCGTTCCAAAACAGCAACGGATATCAGCGTTCGGCAATTTTACGTTTGCCTTTGATACGCATATTCCGGGAGTGGCCTGTCCGATGGGGTGTGATGAATTGTTTGTGAATGCATCATCTAACAACGCAACTCCAGAACAGGTTTGGAAAAACCTAGCTCCCCAATTTACTGGGCGGATGAGTGGCTCTTATCGGATTTACGTTGATCAGTTTGATCAGGCTGTTTCTAAGCCATTGGAGGAGATATTAGTGCCCTCTGAAGTCGCTCGCCCTCAGGATGAGTTTTACAGTTGCGACCTTGAGGATCCCAAAAATAATCCGGGTTGTGAAGTTAGAGTAGTTACCAAAAGCGGCTTAACAGCATATTTTTCAATACGACGTAAATCACTTAGCAAAGCACGAGAAGCAGGCGGTTTTGTAAAGACAACCCTAGAGCAATTTTATGACAATCACACTAAAGGAATCTGCAAATAGCTAAAGGAGCTAGGCTCGAATTATTGTTGAGCGTCCATTGGCGGAAATCTGATATGGCTCTTATAGGTTTACAACCTGAAGTTGCATCAGGTTCACTTCACAAAATAAATTTTCTCACCGCTGCCTCATCGAATGGCCACCCTAATTCCGCACCCGTATTCTCGCGCTTCACCACCGGTATCCTCAGGCCATATTTCTCAAGCAAGGCATCATCTTCTGCGATGTCGATGTGTTCGGCTTCCACGCCGATGGCTTGAAGCACCGCCTCCGCTTGTTCGCACAAGTGGCAGAAGGTGGTGCCGTATAGGATGAGCTTCACAGATGTAGGCATAGCTGTTGGATCATGTGCTCTTCATCGGAGGGGATGATGCAGATGGGTTTTGAGCCGAGTGCTTCTACGTAGGTCGAATTGGTTTTGTTCGCTGCAGTGTCGAGTCTGATACCCATGAAGGCGAGTGTGCTGCAGATCTTGTCGCGGATGATGGCGCTGTGTTCGCCTATGCCGCCTGTGAAAACGAGTGCATCGATGCCGCCAGCTTTGGCGGCGAGGTTGCCGATAGCGCCACTCACTTGATTACAGAAATAATCCACGGCCAATTTTGCTGCGGCGCTCATACTTTCGAGCAGGTCTTCCATCTCGCTACTCTCACCTTCAGAGAGGGCGAGCAAGCCCATCTGGTGGAACACGATGTCGCGCAAGGTGTCGATATCGTGGCGCTGTGCCAGTTCCAACATCACGCCGGGGTCGAGGTCGCCGCTGCGTGTGCCCATGACGATGCCGCCCGCAGGGGTGTAGCCCATGGTGGTGTCTTGTGATTTCAATTCGCGCATCAGACATAAACTTGCGCCACTACCCAGATGTGCTACGACCACATTGCCATTCGCAGTACTGCCGATCAGATCAGGCAACACAGATGCGACATGTGCATAGTTCAAACCGTGGAAGCCGTAGCGACGCAAACCATAAGACGAAGGTATGGGCAGACGCTTGGCGAGTTCCGGCATCGTGGAGTGGAAAGCGGTGTCGAAGCAGGCGATCTGCGGCACACCGAAACGTTCACGGCACAGTTCCAAACCCATCAAGTTGCCGGGCAGATGCAAAGGTGCGAGATGGGTGATGCTCTTCAGTCGTGCCAACTCGACATCGTCCACCACGCGCGCCGCATCGGTGATGTCGCCGCCATGTACGAAGCGATGGCCGACGAGGTCGGGCGTGTGTCCACCCAATTCACGCATCAGCTCATCGTAAGCGGTGGCGTGATCGCGCAGATGCCCATAGCGAAAATCTCGCCGCGTGCCGTGCGTTTCGAACAGGCTGGCCTTGATGGACGACGAGCCGCTGTTGATGGTGAGGATGGTTTTCATGGATTACTAACTACCTTAAATGATGCAGTCGGATGTAGGTCGGGGTTCAGTCCGACATGTCGGGTTGAAACCCGACCTACAACAGCGCGTTGCTCAACGAGAAAGCGCAGCGGTTCAAACCTTCCCATTTTCAATATGGCCAAACCCAGTTGTCCACTTCTGGCAGGTCAATGCCTTGTTCGTACGCATAGTTACGGCATTCGATCTGTTTGTTGAGCATCTTCTCTTTCACGTGCGCACCCGCCACATGCAAAGCTGGGATGCGGTCGATGATGTCGATGACCAAACTGAAGCGGTCGATCTGGTTCTGTATCGCCAATTCCAACGGCGTATTGATGCTGCCTTTCTCTTTGTAGCCGCGCACGTGGAAGTTCTTGTGGTTGTTGCGGCGATACGCGAGACGGTGGATGAGCCAAGGGTAGCCGTGGAAGTTGAACATCACCGGTTTGTCCAAAGTGAACAGGCTGTCGAAGTCGCGGTCAGTCAGGCCGTGCGGATGTTCGCTAGCAGGGGTGAGTTTGTACAGGTCGACCACGTTGATGAAACGCACCTTGAGTGTTGGGAAGTGTTCGCGTAGCAATACCACAGCGGCTAAGGCTTCTTTGGTCGGGATGTCGCCTGCGCTGGCCATCACCACATCGGGTTCGCTGCCTTGGTCGTTGCTCGCCCAATCCCAGATGCCGATGCCCTTGCTGACATGTTTGGTTGCCGCATCCATGTCCAAGAATTGCAGATGCTTCTGTTTGTCGCACACGATGACGTTGATGTAATCGGTACTCTTCAAACAATGGTCGGCGACGTTCAGCAAACAGTTCACATCGGGTGGCAGATAGATACGTGTCACCTCGGGGCTCTTGTTCACCACCAGATCGAGGAAGCCGGGATCTTGGTGAGTGAAGCCGTTGTGATCTTGCCGCCACACCGTGGACGTGATGAGCAGATTTAATGACGACACCGGTGCGCGCCATGGCACTTCTTTGGACATCGCCAACCATTTTGCATGTTGGTTGAACATCGAATCGATGACGTGCACGAAGGCTTCATAAGTGGAGAAGAAACCATGACGACCGGTGAGCAGGTAACCTTCCAACCAACCTTCCAGCGTGTGTTCGGACAACATCTCCATCACACGGCCATCAGGTGATAGTTCACCGCCACCCGCATCTTCCGGCAGCAGATCGGCCATCCAAGTCTTTTTGCTCACCTCGTAGATGTTGTCGAGTTTGTTCGAGCTGTTCTCGTCGGGGCCGAACACGCGGAAGTTGTGCATGTTGTCACGCATGATGTCGCGCAAGAACTTGCCGAGCGGGCGTGTGTTCTCCGCCACAGAGGTGCCGGGCTTGGTCACTTCCACGGCGTAATCTCTGCAATCCGGCATGTGCAAAGCTTTACGCAACAGGCCGCCGTTGGCATGTGGGTTCGCACTCATGCGGCGCTCGCCCTTAGGTGCCAAGGCTTTTAGTTCAGGTAGCAAGGTGCCGTTCTTGTCGAACAGTTCCTCTACCTTGTAGCTCTTCAGCCACTCTTCCAGCTTAGCGAAATGCTCGGGTGTCTTCACGTCGCCGATAGGCACTTGGTGCGAGCGCCAGAAACCTTCTACCTTTTTGCCATCCACTTCTTTGGGGCCAGTCCAACCTTTAGGCGAACGCAGCACGATCATCGGCCAACGTGCACGTGTGGGTTTACCACTGCTGCGCGCTTCTTGTTGGATGCGGCGTATCTCCAGCACACACGCCTCCATCGTTGCAGCCATGGCTTGGTGCATGGTCTCGGGGTCGCTGCCTTCGACGAAATAGGGTGTCCAACCGTAACCCTTGAACAGGTTCTCCAACTCCTCGTGCGAGATACGCGAGAGGATGGTCGGGTTGTTGATCTTGTAACCATTCAAGTGCAGCACAGGCAACACCGCGCCATCACGGATGGGATTCAAGAATTTGTTCGAGTGCCATGAGGTGGCGAGTGGTGCGGTCTCGGATTCACCATCGCCCACCATCACGGTGACGATGAGGTCGGGGTTGTCATACGCCGCGCCGAACGCGTGCGACACGCTGTAACCCAGCTCGCCGCCTTCGTGGATTGAGCCGGGTGTCTCGGGCGTGCAGTGGCTACCGATGCCGCCGGGGAAGGAGAATTCTTTGAAGAACTCTTTCATACCTTCGGTGTTCTCGCCCTTGTTCGGGTACACCTCGCTGTAACGTCCTTCCAGATACACCGGCCCTAATACGCCGGGCGCGCCGTGTCCGGGGCCCGCCATGAAAATCGCGCTCAAGTCATATTTGTTGATGAGGCGGTTCATGTGGATGTAGGTGAAAGCTAAGCCTGGGCTCGCGCCCCAGTGGCCGAGCAAACGATGTTTGATGTGTTCGGGTGCCAGTGGCTTTTCGAGCAGCGGGTTGTCGCGCAGATAGATCATGCCGGCGGCAAGGTAGTTACAGGCGCGCCAATAGGCATCGATACGGGTGACTTCATCAGAAGTTAAACGAGGTGTTGAGTGGCTCATGGTTTAGGTCCAGCAGAAATAAAGAAGAAGATTGAAGATACGGTGTTCACATTAAGTTCAGATTAAGCCTGCATGAATGAAGGCACAAGTTGACAGTAGGGGTGAATGCGGTGAGGAATCTGGGTTCAATTGAAGCTGAAGAAACTTAGCAGGTTGCGCTTCGTTGCATTGAGTTCTGTTCTTTCTCCTTCGCACACCACTTGATCGCGCCCACCATTCTTGGCTAGATACAGCGCACCGTCAGCAGAAGCCAATAAATTGTTTGCAACCGCCATGTCATCCCCCACCAACTTGTCTTTGATGGAGGCAACGCCAATAGAGATGGTGACGGTCAAGTGATTCGATTCGCCAAGATGGAAGGGGCGTGCTGAGATGGCGTGGCGAATACGTTCAGCAATCTCGCAAGCGTGCTGAGTTCCTGTTTGTGGCAATAACACGACGAACTCTTCACCTCCGAAGCGAGCCAGCACATCGTTGCTGCGCAATTGCGCTTTGATCAGGCGTGCCACATTGCGCAAAACATCATCTCCAGCAGGATGGCCGTAGGTGTCATTGATGCGTTTGAACTTGTCGATATCCAAGAACATGCAGGTCAGAGTGGTTTGATAACGGCGCACATTGGCGACTTCTTCTTGGCAGCGTGTCTCGAAATAGCGTCGGTTGAAGATGCCGGTCAGCGGATCGGTCAGTCCAACTTGTTTCAAGCGCTCGTGATTCAAAGAATTTTCTAGGCAGATGGAAAAGATGTTCGCCAGCCGTTCCATAAAATCGGTGCTGCTATCCGCCGCAAATCGACCGACCGTGGAGCTCGCTAGATTGAGTGTGCCGATCAGCTCTCCTTGGCGTAACAGTGGTAGCAACATCATCGATTCGCTATTGGTCGGCCAAGGGTCGAAGATAGCGCGCGGATGGTCTGTGTTGAAGATGCCAAGGTGGGGCACGAGATCGTCTGTGTTCATCCTGTCTAATAGGACTAGCCCAGGTATTTCGGTATCGTTGTGTGACTCTCTTTCGAGGATATGTTTGATCTCGCAGTTGAGATCAAGTAAGGCTAGCGTGACTGATTCTGTGTCGGACCGATAATCTTCCAGCAAGATTTGAAGTAACTCAGGCAAGGCGCGTGTTGCGATCAGTTTCTTTTCTAACTGATCCACATGCTGCCACTTCTTTTCATTCAAGCGCGCTTCATCCAGCAACGATTGAAGTTGTCGGCGCAAGAGCTGATTTTCGATTTCTAGCGAGTCCATTAGAAAGTCGCACGGAAGGATGAAAGCATTCTAGGGAATACGTCGTGCGTCCAAAAGGACGTGAAGAGGGATATTTTTAGGCTAATTCATGCAATTGACTGCGTGTGCTTCAGACGGCTTCGTTAGGAGCGCTGATTTAATCCGTTCGCCCTGAGCTTGTCGAAGGGCTTTGTGGCTAACGCCATGAATTGATTTATTCCTCCGTTCATGGTTCGACAAGCTCACCACGAACGGAGGAATAAATCGGTGCTTAGTTAGGCACGTATTGTGCGAGCGCATCGGCAAAGGTTTCTACGGCCTGTGCGCCTGAGATGCCCGCTTTTCCATCGAATACAAAAAATGGCACGCCCGTGATGCCTAATTCCGTGGCGCGTTTTTCATCGGCACGCACCTCGGCGGCGAAGGCATCGCTGGCGAGTATGGCACGTACTTCGTCTGTGTCTAGGCCGAGTTCAGGGGCAAGCAACGCCAAGGCATCGGCATCCCCAACGGGCAAAGATTCGCAGAAATATGCGTGCATCAGTCGTTCGGTGGCTTGTTCGCCGAGTTGGCGTGAGGCAGCGAAATGTAACAATCGATGCGCGTCAAAGGTGTTGCCTGGACGCGCTTCGCTCAAACGGTATTCAAGTCCGATCTCTCTTGCGAGTGAGGAAACGCGCGTATTCATCGCCGCCGCTTCTTGCGGGCTGACGTGGTATTTGCGCGAGAGCATCGCCTCTAAGGATTCGGGATATTGTTTGGGTGCATGCGGGTCAAGCTCGAAACTACGCCAGACCACAGTCACTTTTTCTTTATGCGGAAAAGCGGCAAGCGCTGCTTCGAAGCGTCGCTTGCCGATGTAACACCAAGGGCAGATCACATCTGACCAGATCTCTATTTGCATGATTCATCCGTCCTTGGTTGGGGTTCAATAATCCGTGTAACCTTTTTCACCCGGTGTGTAGAAGGTGCTGAAATCCGGCGCAGTGAGTGCTGCACCACTTTGCAATTTCGCCACCAAATCTGGGTTGGAGATGAACGGACGGCCAAATGCGACGAGGTCGCCTTTCTGTGCATCCAGATCGGTATTCGCACGTGTGGCATCGTAGCCGCCGGACAAGATGTACTTGCCTTTGAAGTTGGCGCGAATCTTAGCTTTCAATTCCGCGCTGACTTCGGGCGCACCCATCGAGCTGTGATCGACCACGTGGATGTACACCAGGCCGATGGCGTTCAACTCTTCGATCAAGCGCAGATACAAGGCATCCATCTTCTCATCTGGTGCGGTTCCGTTGAATGCGCCATAAGGAGAGATGCGCATGCCGATACGTTCTGCGCCGATGGCAGCAGCAGATGCCTTGGCAACCTCCACGGCGAAGCGGATGCGGTTCTCTACGCTGCCGCCCCATTGGCCGGTACGCTGATTGGTGGCGGTGTTGAGGAACTGGTCGATGAGGTAGCCGTTGGCTGCGTGCAACTCGACACCATCAAAACCTGCTTCGATAGCGCGCTTGGAAGCATTTGCATATTCGGCGATGGCAGTCGCGATGTCTGCTTCAGTCATCGCGGACGGCACAGGATAAGGTTGCATGCCTTGGGTGTCAGTCCAAATGTCACCTGTTAACGCGAGTGCGGAAGGGGCGACGATTTTTGTTCCCTCTGCCATGTTGGCAGGATGACTACAGCGCCCGGTGTGCATCAGTTGTACGAATATTTTGCCGCCCGCTGCATGCACGCCGTCGTTCACACGTTTCCATCCGGCCACTTGTGCATCAGAGAACATGCCGGGGATACGTGCGTAACCTAGGCCGTTGGCTGATGGTGAGGTACCTTCAGAGATGATGAGTCCGGCACCCGCACGTTGTTTGTAATATGTTTCCAGCAAAGCATTGGGGACATTGTCCGTTGCACGCGAACGTGTCAGCGGTGCCATCACGACGCGGTTCTTGAGTTGCAGTTTGCCGAGGGTGGTCGGGGTGAATAATGTTGCAGTCATAGCTGTTCCTTTGTGTGTCTCTTCAAATTCCCCTCCCGATCGGGAGGGGTGGTGTGGCTGTTATTGCTTGATCGATTCGACTGGAATGGTCAGTGTCACTTCATCGCCCACATAAGGTGCGTATTTGCCCATGTTGAAATCAGAACGTTTGATGACAGCAACGGCATTCGCACCGCAGGCATCTTTCTTCACCATCGGATGTGGCATACACATGAAGGAATTGACGGTGAGCTTCACGGGTTTGGTCACGCCTTTGATGGTCAGGTCACCTTCGACTGCTACCACTTTGTCGCCATCGAATTTCAGCTTGCTCGACTTGTAAGTGATCGTTGGAAACATCTCGGTATCGAAAAAGTCGGCAGCTTGGATGTGTTGATTGAATACCGCTGAGCCAGTGCTTACGGATTTGGCATCAATGACGACATCGATAGAGCCTGTCTTGGCCGCACGGTCGATGGTGATCGTGCCTGAGGTCTTATCAAAACGACTCACTTGGGTCGAGTAGCCAAAATGGCTGTATTCGAAACGCGGCATGGTGTGAGACGGTTCGATGTTGTAGGTCTCTGGTGCAGCATGAACCAGCGAAGTGAAGGTGGCTGCGAGGGTGAGTGCGACGAGTCTTTTCATGGTTGTTCTCCTGTGGTGGGTTGAGGGCTTACTTCTTGTTGGGTGCTGCGATTAATACAAGGTGGAACTTGATTTGGATCTCATTGGCGACGGTGCTGACATCTGCCCACACGCCTTCGCCGATGTTGTAGTCGAGACGTTTGATAGTGAACACGCCATCGAACAGCCCGCGTGTGCCGTTAGCTTGGAAGGTGAAGGGCGCGCTGACATCCAAGGTCTTACCTTTGATGGTGAGCTTGCCCGTCGCCTCGTAGCGATTGCCACCCAGCGCCTTCACGCCAGTGGAAACGAAACCAGCGTTGGGGAAGGCTTTAGCGTTGAACCAGGGCTTGCCGACTACTTCATCATTCGCTTCTTCCGAGCCGGTATCGATACTGGCGAGATCGATGTCGATACGTGCTTGTGCCTTGGCTAGCTTGGCAGGGTCGAAGCTGGTCTGCGCGGTGAACTTCGCGAACTTGCCTTCCATGGGTACACCCATCTGCTTGTAGCCGAAGGTGACCGTGCTTTCATTCGCCTGCACTTGTTTGAATTCAACAGCAGAGGCGAAGCTGCTGATTAAAGCGCTACTCAATAAGACGACTCGCAAGAGTGATTTCATTTGCTCATTCCTTTCGGCAACATACGTTCCAGTATCTGATCGTGGTCGATGAACTTGTGTTTGATGACGGCGGCGATGTGCATACCTACCAGCAAGAAGAGGAACACGTTCAGTCCCTGATGCACGGTCGCCAATAATTGACCCAATTCTTTGTTCTTCTCCACGAGGTCGGGCAGTGGCAACACACCGAACCACACGGTCTGGAATCCTTTGGCGGAACTCATCAACCAACCCGAGAGTGGGATGGCGAGCAGCAATCCATACAGTGCCAGATGCGTGATGTGGCTCACCACCACTTCCCAGCGTGGTGTCGAAGCGGGCAGCGGCGGCGGTGTGTGCGTGAAGCGCCACACCACACGCGTGATGACCAACAGCAAGATCGTGATGCCTATCCACTTGTGATAGCTGTAGTACTGCAACTTGGTGGGCGACAACGGCAGATCGTGCATGTACACGCCAAGCGGGAAAGCCGCGAATATCAGCAACGCGACCAGCCAATGCAACGCCATCGCGGTGTTGTTGTAACGCAGGATAGATGAGTTCATCGCCCTCTCCTTAAGCCAAGCGACCGCTACGGAAATCATCCAGCGCCTGATGGATCTCTTCCTGTGTGTTCATCACGAACGGGCCGTATTGCACGATGGGTTCGTTCAGCGGTTTGCCTGCCACCAAGATGAGACGTGTCGGCTCGGTCGCGGAGACGGTGATGCCATCAGCCCCTTCCGTGTTTTTCAAGATACCCATACGTTGCATATCCACTTGCGTACCCGCCACCTGCGTCGCACCGCGATAGGTGTAGATGAAAGCGTTGTGCGTGGCAGGAATCGCCGTCGAGAACGACGCCCCTGCGGGCAGATGGATATCGAGATAGAGCGGCTCGGTCACTTCGCGGCTCACCGCACCAGACACGCCATTGCTTTCTCCCGCAATGACACGCACGGTCACGCCATCCTGTGTGGTGTATTCGGGGATGGTCGAGCTAGGGAAATCTTTATACCAAGGCGCGGCCATCTTGTTGGCTGCGGGCAGGTTGAGCCAGAGTTGGAAGCCTTCCATCAGGCCGTCTTCCTGTTCTGGCATCTCGGAGTGGATGGCGCCACGCCCAGCGACCATCCATTGCATACCGCCGTTCTCCAGCAAGCCTTCGTGCCCCGCGCTGTCACGGTGGCGCATGCGCCCGTGCAACATGTAGGTGATGGTCTCGAAGCCACGATGCGGATGATCGGGGAAACCGGCGATGTATTCGTCTGGGTCGTTGCTACCGAAAGCATCTAACATCAGATAGGGATCAAGACGGCGCTGCAATTTGCCAGTGAGTATGCGCGTTAGGCTCACGCCTGCGCCATCAGAGGTGGCGACGCCTTGGATGAGGTGTTCCACGGTGCGGGTTTGGTGAATGCTGATTGATGTGGCGGTGTTCATGTTGGTGTCCTTTAGAACAGATGATTCGCTGTCTTGTGTAGGTCGGGATTCCCCGTAAGGGTTTTGGGTGCATCCCGACGCGATTAGTCGGGTTAAAACCCGACCTACAAAAACCAAGTAATTGAGTCGCATATTAGGCGGCTCAAAATAATAGGTAAAGCCGTTAAATCGAGATAGACTGTTCCATAAATGGAACAAGTAAAGATATCTGCAGATGACCTCATCCTGTTCGCCACGATTGTGGAACAGGCTAGTTTGGTACGTGCTGCCGACTATTTGGGAATGCCTAAGGCGACGGTTTCGCGACGTTTGACCAATCTGGAATCTGCGCTGGGGCAGCGTTTGTTGATTCGCACCACGCGACGCATCACGCTGACTGATTTTGGTCAGGAGTTCCTCGACCATAGCCGTCGCGTGGCCGAAGAAGTGGCTACGGCACAAGATTTTGTGCGTAGCCAAGAAATACAGCCGCATGGGCGATTGCGCATCTCTATGCCAGAGGATTATGCGCGCCACAATTTGTCGCGCGCCATGGCGACGTTCATTGAAACCTATCCTGAGATACAACTCGACCTTGATTTGAGTTCGCGCCTAGTTGATCTGATTGGCGAGCGATTTGATCTGGCTATTCGTATGGGCGTGCTGGCAAACGATTCCACCTTGGTGGCGAAAAAAATTGATGAACAACACCTTGGGTTATTTGCCAGTCCTATCTATCTAAGTTTGTATCCCGCGCCGCAACATCCTGATGATCTGTTACACCACTCCGCTGTGCGCATGTTGTCTAGCCAAGGCCAAGCGTTACCTTGGAAATTGTTGCGTGGCAAAGAGGTATGGGAAGGCATTGCACCTGGGCGTATCACCTTAAATTCCATGGGTGTTATTCAACAACTGCTGTTGGATGGCGCAGGCATCGGTGCGCTACCGATTCGCTTTGTGCGGGAAGATGTTCAACAAAATCGCTTAGTACGTGTGTTGCCGGAGTGGTGTTTCCCTTCCGTCACCGCATGGGCTGTGATGCCGATGCGCCGTTATTTACCTGCCAAGACGCGAGTGTTCCTTGAGCATATCGAACGTTTTATGGCAAAAGGATAGAGCGCTCAAGTTTGTGGCGGCAATGGCGATATCCACCAATAAGCAATGAAAGTAACCTCAAGGGCACGCTGATGAACATACTTGCAACACGATTTCCCTATCTGCTGTATCAGAAGCGTCATTTTTTACATGAGGCTGCAATCGCGCTTGCGCTGATCGCTGTGGCGTTATGGATACGTTTGGCACTTGCACCGATAGATGAGGGGTTGCAGTACATCACTTTTTTCCCAGCAGTGACGTTGGCGGCAGCGGTGGCGGGTTACCGAGCAGGATTAGTTGCAAGCGTTGCTGGGATGTTTTTCGCCACACTGATTTTCAACGCACCGCACTACCACATTTCCTTTGAGAAATTACACGCGGTGCAGTGGGCAAACCTTGTGTTTCTGATTGATGGCGTGATGCTGTCGGTCATCATTGAGGGGATGCATCGCTATCGAGTGAGTTATGACGCTCAGCTGAAAGAGACGCTTGAAGCGAACGATAGGATGTCAGACCTGAACAAGAAATTGAATAGATATATCGAGAGTTTGCAGCAAGCTGAAGCAGACCTTCATCTAGCAGCGGCTACATTCGAAACCCATGAAGCCATCATGATCACCGATGCAGATGCCAATATCTTGCGCGTCAATCACGCTTTCGAAAGGATCACGGGGTATCAAGAAAGTGAAGTGGTTGGCAAAAATCCACGGATTTTAAGTTCGGGTCGACATAACAGGGCGGACTATATCCGTATGTGGCAGTCCATTTTGGAAACGGGTACATGGAGTGGTGAAATTTGGGACAGAGGTAAGGCTGGTAATCTCTACCCTAAATTCATGACTATCAGCGCTGTGAAGGATAAACAGGGCAAAACAGCTCAGTATGTAGCCATCTTCAATGACATCACCGAACGCAAGAATGCTGAAGAAGAGATTCGCAACTTGGCTTTCAATGACCCTTTGACAGGCTTGCCGAACCGTCGCATGTTGCTCGACCACTTGAAACAAGCCTTGGCGCAATCAGCGCGGAGTTTGCAATTTGGCGGGCTGATGTTTCTCGATCTAGATAAATTCAAGTCGGTCAATGACACGTTAGGGCATGAATATGGCGACATATTGTTGATCGAAGTCGCCAACCGAATCAGGTTGTGTGTCCGCGAGAACGACACGGTTGCGCGACTTGGGGGGGATGAGTTTGTTGTGCTGATCGAAAATTTGGGAAGTGATGTCGAATTGGCGACGCAACAAGTGGCGCAAGTCGCTGAAAAAATACGCGCGGTGTTGGCGACAAGCTACCACCTAAAAGGCCATCTACATCACACATCGCCAAGTATCGGTGTCTGTCTGTTCAAAGATCATCAGGACACGGTCGATGAGTTGCTCAAGCGAGCCGATACTGCCATGTATGAAGCCAAAGAAGCTGGCCGTAACAGTGTGCGATTCTTTGACCCCGCGATGCAGCGTTCGGTGGAAACGCGCACGATGTTAGAACTAGATATACGAACGGCCATCGTTGAGCATCAGTTTGAGTTGTACTACCAGATTCAGGTCGATCAAAATCAGCAAGTGATAGGGGCCGAAGCATTGATACGTTGGCCGCATCCCCATCGAGGGATGGTGTCCCCCGCCGAGTTTATCCCCGCCGCTGAAGAAAGCGCACTCATTTTGGACATCGGCAACTGGGTCATCGAAACGGCCTGCCAACAATTGCACAAATGGTCCCAGTCAACGCTGACTTGCAATCTGGTGTTGGCGGTCAACATCAGTGCGAAACAATTCAAGCAATTGGATTTCGTGGCCCAGATTGTCAGTGCGATCAGGCGACACAATATCGACCCCGCACACCTGAAGCTAGAATTGACTGAGAGTATCGCGCTGGACGATATGGAATCAGTGGTGACTAAAATGCGTACGTTGCGCGATGAGGTCGGCGTGACTTTGTCATTGGATGACTTTGGTACAGGCTATTCATCGCTGTCGTATTTGAAACGGTTACCTTTGAACCAAATCAAGATTGATCAGAGCTTTGTACGTGATGTGACCTTGGATGCCGGCGATGCGGGGATGGTCAAGGCCATTATCAGCATGGCAAACAACTTTGGATTGCAGGTGATCGCGGAAGGTGTAGAAACAGAGGCACATCAGCGCTTCTTGCAAGACAACGGGTGCAACACTTACCAAGGCTATCTCTATAGCAAGCCCGTTCCACTGGATGTATTTGAAAAGTTGCTGAGTGCCTATCGAACTTAATGCGCGATGAGCTGACTAAGTTCGCTCGCGGAATACGCGGATGATTGACATAACGGAGAGTGACGATGAGTAGAGTAGAAAGACGCAAAAACGCATTTTTTTCAATGGAGACATTAGAGAGAGTTGGATTGACGGCGGCATTCTGTTTTTTCTTGTATCTTATTTGGAGTAGCTCTGCGGAATTGGAAGGAAAGCTGAAAGCGAATACCGATCAATTCGCCGTGGTGCATGACTTGCAGATCGAATACAAGAGCGAAGTGCAAGAATGGAAGAATGTGTTGTTGCGCAGTGAGAGCGAAGAAAGCCTCGCTAAGAATTGGCTTGCATTCGAGAATCAATATAAAAAAGTAGCGGATGCAACTAAGCAAGGCATGCTTAACAACGACGTCAGGGCGATCAATTTTAGGTTGCAAGCTTTTGCTGATGCGCATGAGGCAAATTTTCTGTTGTACAAGAAAAGCAGCGAGATACTGGCGCAAAATAATTTCAATCCACACCTGGCCGATGACAGCGTGAAAGGCATCGACCAAGCCCTTATCAAAACGCTAGAAGCTGCGGATGCAGAGATGGACGATGAGAAATCACGGATCAATGGACGGTTAATCGCAAAATCGAACAATCGGATTGAGCAGAGTCTTGTGGCTCTTTTCTTGTTGATGTTGATCGCGATTTGGCGACCTATACGATAACAAGCATAAGCCGGCGAGACAGCACCTGCTGTTTTGGATTGTGCTCCCTCTAAGTTCTCCACCTGCTATAGGTTTGATAGTTCATTGGCAGGGTGGGGAAATTTCAATCAACTAGATATCAATTCGCCCGTGTAGGAATTTTCTGAGCTTGCTAACGGGCAGTTGTGCCAGTTGGCACCGGCACTTCTAAGTTTTCCATCTCTGGAAATGTAGTATCCCCATAGCCCGAATGATTTCGTACCCCCCCCCCAAAAGGGTGCATGACAACCCTATGAAGTTATTGTTAGGCTCACCCCAGCTGGGGGTGGCTTAGCTCAAGTCCTTGGTTTTTATTGGTGGATCAAAAAAAGCGAGAATAAATCAGCTTTTAGTTTTCAATAACGAGTGAAATCGTTATTCACTTAAAGGGGAATAAATGTCAAAGATTGTGATCTTAGGGGCGGGTATTGCGGGGCACACTGCAGCTCGATATTTGAATAAATGGTTGGGTAAGCAACATGAGATCACGGTAGTGTCTCCTAATGCTAAATGGAATTGGATTCCTTCAAATATCTGGGTGGGCGTAGGACAGATGACAGAAGATGAGGTCACGTTCGATCTGGCCCAGCTCTACAGCAAGACTGGCATGCGCTTTGTGCAAGCCAAAGCACTGTCGATAAATCCTGAAGGCAATGCAGATGCCGCAGGGCCTTTCGTTACTGTTGAACATACTCACGCTTCTAAAGCAGGCCAGCAGGAAGTTATCGCTTACGACTATCTGATCAATGCCACAGGCCCTAAATTGAATTTTGGTGCGACAGAAGGTCTAGGTCCAGAGCATGGCCACACCGTTTCAGTATGTACGGCATCACATGCGTTAGAAGCCAACAAAAAGCTGCAAGCCTCGATCGAGGCGATGCGTGCAGGCAAACGTCAGAACATCGTGATCGGTACGGGCCACGGTATGTGTACTTGCCAAGGCGCAGCATTCGAATACATCTACAACGTGGATCACGTGTTGCGTGAAGCAGGTGTACGTGACAAAGCGCACATCATGTGGATCAGCAACGAGTACGAACTGGGCGACTTTGGTATGGGCGGCGTACATATCGAGCGTGGCGGTTATGTGACTAACGGTAAAGTGTTTGCTGAATCGCTGATGGTCGAGCGCGGCATCGAATGGATCACCCGTGCGCATGTGAAGAAAGTAGAAGCAGGCAAGATTCATTACGAGACATTGGATGGCAGCTTCCACGAGCTTGATTTCGACTTCTCTATGTTGATTCCGCCTTTCGCGGGCGTTGGCCTGAAAGCCTTCGACAAAGCAGGTGCTGACATCACGACGCAGATGTTTGCCCCCAACGGCTTTATGAAAGTGGATGCTGATTACACAGCGCGTCCCTACATGGAGTGGAGTGCCAAAGACTGGCCGCGTACGTATCAGACACCGTCCTACAAAAACATCTTTGCTGTGGGCATCGCTTTTGCGCCACCCCATATGATCAGCAAGCCGATGCAAAGTCCGAACGGTACGCCGATTAATCCAACTGCGCCGCGCACAGGTATGCCTTCTGCAGCAATGGCGAAAGCCGTGGCCATGAGCATCCGCGACATGATCAACGGCGCAGCAAAACCTACGCACACCGCTTCGATGGCTGAGATGGGCGCTGCTTGCGTGGCTTCGACCGGAGCCTCATTCTTCTCGGGTTCTGCGGCCACCATGACTGTGTTCCCTGTGGTGCCAGATTTTGAGCAATATCCTGAGTACGGAAGAGACATCAGTCTGACCACAGGCGAGATCGGGTTGGCAGGGCATTGGATGAAATACTTGTTGCATCATGCTTTCATCTATCAAGCGAAGATGAAGCCTGGCTGGTCCATTATGCCGGACTGAACTTTACTTACACATCAATTAGGAGTTAAACATGTCAGTTAAGATCACCAACAGAGAGCCCTATCAACAGGCTTACTATCCGCCTGCACCAACAGGATTCACGCGTTATATGCGGACGTCATTGGTATGGCAGTTCGTTCGTTTCATCGTCATCAATTTTAAGATTCTAAAATTGATGATGAAGTCGCATCATTGATCTAGCAGCGTTCTGAATGAACGCATAGAACACATAGAAACCTCCCCCGATTGGGCGGAGGTTTTTGTGTTTTTAGAGAGGCCAGATATTTGTCGCAAAGCAAAAAGGGGAAGATTTAAACGCAGTATCCGAATTGGATGAGACGGAAAAATGGAATACCATCCAACAGTGAGCACCCCTATCAGATGCTCCACCAATCACTCTTGGAGCCGCAATGAAACTACTTGGAACCCACACCAGTCCTTATGTGCGTAAGGCCCGTTTGGTCTTACTCGAAAAGAACATTCCTCACGAATATGTCATCGACCCGCCACAAGAGCCAGGCAGTCTGGTGCTGCAAGTCAATCCACTGGGGCGTATCCCAGCTTTGATTTTGGATGATGGATTCTGTGTGTTTGATTCAACTGTGATCACCGAGTATGTCGACACACTGAATGACGCACCGATCCTTATTCCGCGTGATGATGCTGCGGCAAGATTGCGTGTGAAACGTTGGGAGGCATTGGCCGATGGGATTATGGATTCGGCGGTTTTGGTGCGAAATGAGACCCAGCGCCCTACTGAGAAACAACAAGCCAGTGTTATCGAACTGCACGACACCGCCGTGAGCCAAGCTTTGGCTTATGCCTCCGAATCGTTAGCAGGACGACGTTGGTGTGAAGGTGAGGTATTGACCTTAGCGGATTTGGCGTTAGCCAGTGCCTTAATCTATCTTGATCTGCGTCAAGCGCAGCGAGACTGGCGTGGCGCGCATTCCAATCTCGCTGCTTGGTTCGAACGTATCAGCGCACGGCGTAGTGTGACGATATCTGTTGCGCCGATGTAGCGGGTAAATCAAAAAGCGCGGTTTTGTTTGCCGCGCTTTTCGACTTCGGCGGCATGTTTTTGTCGTTCTTGTTCCGCCTCTAATGCGGCAAAATTCGCGGGGTGGGTGTAGGTAAGATAAACCGTCGTGTCTGGCCAGCCGCGATTGACTTCAAGTTGTATGCCATCTTTTAGCTTCCAGGTGTAACGTACTTCGCCTACAGCAGGATTGCCGCTACTGGTCGCAGGTTTGCCATATTTACTGGCCACCATATCGCGTACCTCCACGACCTTTGCTGTGTCCATGTCGGCGTCGTATTCATAGAACGCTCTCGCGAATTTGTCCTTGATGTAGCTGACTGATAACTTGCTTGTTCCTTCAAGTATCTCGCTGCTGTCATAGATGTCGTACCAGTAACCATCGTCCTCTCGTTCCACGACCGCGCCGCCCTCTTGGATGGCAGCACGCAAGGTATCTTTGTTGGTACACATCACCGCTTCGTTGAATAAGAAGGTAGTGGCCTTGGCAACACAATTTTTGCTGGCTTGTAGGCGGCCCAACGCTTTGCGAGCCAGTTCATTGCCGGTTTTGCTGGCAAGGGTGTAGTAGTGCTCAGCCTTGGCGAGATCTTTCTCTGTGCCATTTCCGTTCTCGTACATCTCGCCCAAGATAGCCAGCGCGAACTCATCGTTTTGCGCGGCGGCTTTGTTTGTCCATTCGAAGGCAAGGTCATCGTCTTGTTCTACGCCGCGCCCCAATAGATACATGGCGCCCAATAGGCGCTGAGCGACTGCATAATCTTGCTCGGCGGCTTTGGCGTACCACTCCACCGCAACTTCATCATCCTGATCAACGCCTCGTGCGTTGGCATACATCATGCCCAGATTGCCTTGAGCAGCCGCATAACCTTGTTCAGCAGACTTTGTGTACCACGCCAATGCTGCAGCGAGATCTTTTTCGACGCCGTGGCCATTTTCAAACATAGCCCCCAAGTTGAATTGCGCATCGGCAAAGCCCCCTTCAGCGGACGCCGTGATTAGTTGTACACCCTTCGCTTCATCCTTGGGGATGCCCTGACCTAATAGGTACATCAGTCCTAAAATATCCTGCGCAGATAGGTTTCCCTGCTCGGCCAATGGCGCAAGTTCGACCAATGTGGTGGCGTAATCATGTTTTTTATATGCGGCGATTCCTTCATCCATTCCCGCGACAGCTTGCGACGCAAAGCACATTGCGATTAATAGCGCAGCGATCCTCATTCCTAAATTCTCCTTGAGTAGTTGGCGTCATGGGCGATATGACTTGGAGAGTCTATCAATGTCGTGAGCATATTTAAATCTACAAATAGCCCCTACTCTGCGGGGCAATTCATCGAATAGAAAGCACTCAAGAACCCTCAGAATCTGCCGTAAAACAAGTAATGTAGATTTGCCCCTCGACTGAGTAGTGTCGAACTAGGGGCTTTCAACCTTCATGAATGGATGCTAGATGCAAACCAATACAAAGTCGCCAAAGAGTTATAGGGAGCTATTTCTATTCGTTTTGGTTGGGTTCTGGATGTCGATTGCGTGGTTCGGTACCAGTGCCAAATTTGAGACTGACCTAGAAAAACTGGTAGAGAGCGAACAAGTACATGCACAAAGTGTTGCAGATGATGTGGCCGATAGCATGCGTCGCAATCTACATTATGTCGCGGGGATTCCAGAGACTTTTAAAGAAGGGCTTCGCGTTCGAAGGGCGTTAGATCAGTTTGGCCCGTCGGTGGAAAGAACCAAGCTATCTCAGATGGATGCGGCTACAAACTGGAACGCCAATCCAGCCTTGCAAGACCTTAGTCAATACTTGAACCTCATTAAGGGTTCGTTGGGGGTTAATCTGGCCTACTTGGTCAACGCATCGGGTGATGTGGTTGCGGCGAGCAACTGGCAGGAAAAAGAAAGCGTTATTGGCGCAAATCTGGCTGAACGACATTGGTTCGCAGAAGTGAAACAAGGCCGGACGGGTATGCAATACGCCGTGGGCAAATCGACGCATCGTGCGGGTTTGTACTTCGCCTCACCTGTGATGCGTGATGGGAAATTTTTAGGGGCGGTCGTAGCCAAGATGGATATATCAGCCTTGTCGTTCTTGGTACGTGAGCCAGATGCCTATATTGTTGACAGGCAAGGGGTGATCATCCTAGCCCATGATGCGGATATGAATATGGGGGCTGTACCAGGGGCGGCTGTCAGTAAGATGAGTAGTGCGGCCAAACAGGCTATCTATCAGCGCAGCGAGTTCCCCGAGTTACAGATGGAAGCGTGGAAGAATCATCCCACTCTGAAGCGTATCAAGAGTGAAAATTTCCCTCATAGTTTGGCTTCTAGCGACCTGCCAGAATATGGGCTGACGGTATTTGCAGAGAATGATCTACCTGGATATTTTGCATTAGAGCGTGAGCGATTTACAAACTTCTTACTGATGAGTGTGTTGTCTGCAGGTTTGGTGTTGATCGCTTATGTCTTCAGTGTGTTGCAACGCACCAAGAATAATGCGCTAGAGAGTGAGACTCGTTTACGCCTGATCTTGGAGTCTGCTAACTGTGGAATTTGGGGCCAAACCCCAGAGGGGATCTGTACTTTCATCAACAAAGAGGCCGCGAAGAAGCTCGGTTATAAGCCGGAAGAATTGATTGGTAAGCCTGTGCATGCAACAGTTCATCACTCTCACTCGGATGGTGTGCCGTATAAACAGACAGAATGCCCTATGTTCATAACCGGCCAAGATGGTGTCGAGCGTGTCGCGTCAGATGAGGTGTTGTGGCGTAAAGATGGCTCAAAATTTGACGTGGAATACGCGACATCGCCGATCTATATGCATGGCAGTCTTGAAGGGGCGGTGGTCATCTTTAACGATGTGACCGAGCGTAAGCTGCAAGCACATTTGTTGGAGCAAGCGAAAGATAAGGCCGAAGCGGCCAATCGTGCCAAAAGTGACTTCCTAGCCAATATGTCGCATGAAATTCGTACGCCGATGAACGCGGTGATCGGTTTTTCTGAATTGGCTCTTGATAGTCACGATGAAAAAGATAAGCAGAGTCATCTGCGCCAAATTCTTGAATCATCTAAAGCCCTATTGGGCATTCTTAACGACATCTTGGATTTCTCCAAGATTGAAGCGCGTCAAATGACGGTGGAAAACAAGGTGTTCGATTTGAATACCTTAATGAGAAATTTGGACCGTATGTTTGTTCAACGAGCCCAAGAAAAAGGATTGGAATTTAGCGTCACCAAGGCTGCAGAGGTGCCCGCTATGGTGGTAGGTGACGAACTTAGATTGCGCCAAGTGTTGACCAATTTATTGGGCAATGCGATCAAGTTTACCGAGCATGGAAAAGTCACTTTTGAGATTACGCAGATGGCGCGTGACGAGCAAGGCGTGATGTTGGATTTCTGCATTAGGGACACGGGCATCGGCATGACGCAAGTGCAGATGGACGGCTTGTTCCAACCTTTTGCGCAAGCAGACAATTCGATTACACGACGCTTTGGTGGGACGGGCCTAGGGTTATCCATCAGTCGCAATCTGGCACAACTCATGGGTGGAGATATCGTTATCGAGAGCGTCGAGGGGAAAGGAAGTGCCTTCCGCTTACAAGTGAGGTTGGTTGAAGCGAGTGTTGAACAAATGGCTGAGTGCGGTATGGACGATAAGCCCGAACCTGTTCCCCAAGTTACAGAACACACGCTAGAAGGTAAACGCATCTTATTGGTCGAAGACAACCGCGTGAACCAAGTTCTGGCGACGCGTATCTTGCAAAAATACGGCGTGTTCGTTGAGGTGGCCAATCATGGTGGCGAGGCGATTCAGAAGTTGGATGCCGCAAGCTACGACATCGTGTTGATGGATATTCAAATGCCCGTTATGGACGGGCTGGAAGCAACGCGTCGGATCCGTCAGGATGCGCGCTTTGTGAATCTACCCATCATTGCGATGAGTGCGGGCGTGACACTGAATGAACAAGCTTTATGCACCGAAGTGGGCATGACTGACTTTGTCGGCAAGCCGATTAATTCCGCAGAATTGAATAGCAAGTTGCTTGCCTTGAGTCAGGCTAGTACATGATGGCCCTAGCGTAGCGCGCCTGATTTGTAGGCAGTCCAGCGTTGTTTGAGGTTCTCCATGCTCACGTAGAACGCTGGGGTTAGATATAACGTGAGGAATTGCGAGAACATCAATCCGCCTACCACCGCGATACCCAGCGGCCTACGTGCTTCAGCGCCAGCACCGTAACCCAAGGCAATAGGTAAGGTTGCGAGGATCGCTGCCAAGGTCGTCATCATGATCGGGCGGAAGCGCACCAGACACGCTTCGCTCATCGCGTCCATCGCACTCAGATTCTTTTCGCGCTGTGCCGCCACGGCAAAATCCACCATCATGATGCCGTTCTTTTTCACTAAGCCCACCAGCAAGATGATGCCCACGAAGCTGAAGATATTCAGGTCTTGGTGGAAGATGATGAGCATGATGAGCGCCCCAAAACCCGCCAGCGGCAAGGCAGTGAGGATAGTGATGGGATGGCCGAAATGTTCATACAAGATGGCTAAAATCATGTAGATCACCAAGATGGTGATCAGCAACAAGATGGGCAGGTCGGTCATCGAATCGCTAAAGGTTTTGGCCGAGCCGGACAGGGTGGTCGTCACACCTTGTGGCAAGTTCTCCTGTGCGATTTGCTTCACTTTGTCGGTGGCTTCTCCTAGCGAAACGCCGGGGGCAAGATTGAATGAGATCGTGACCGCAGGCAGTTGGCCGAAGTGTGAGATAGACATAGGTCCGACACCGCTATGGATGCTCGCCACCGAGGACAGCGGCACCATCTGCTGATTGCTGCTCTTAATGGTCAGTGCGTTCAGCGAGTTGATGTCTTGTTGGAACTGCGGGTCTAATTGCATCAACACCGAATACTGATCAGCCGCTGCGTAGATGCTGGTCACACGGCGCGTGCCATAGGCATCGTACAAGGTGGATTGAATTTGTTGTGGGGTGATGCCCAACGCCGCCGCACGGTCAGTCTGGATGTCGATACGAATCTCTGGGCTACGCAATTCCAAGTTGCTGTTCACATCAAGCAAGCTCTTTTCATTGCGTAATTTTTGCACGAGGTCGTTCACAGCGGGATACAGCACATCGGTGTCCGTACCGAGCAACACCAGTTGGAACTCTGCGTTAGATTGTTGTGCGCCGATGTTGATGGCCGGCGGATTTTGCAGGAATAGCTTCATGCCACTCACCACGCGCGTTTGTGAACGCAGCTCTTGGATCACTTCATCCGCACTCAATTTACGTTCGCTCTTAGGTTTGAGGCGAATGATGATGCGGCCTACGTTGCTGCCTGCCACACCACCGCCCGCTTGCCCTGCACTGGAGAGCACAGCGGCGACATTTTCATTCTTGCGGATGATGTCGGTCAGTTGTAACTGTTTGGCTACCAGCTCGGTGAATACGATGCCTTCGTCATCTGCCTGTGTGCTACCCATTAGTTGTCCCGTGTCTTGGCGTGGGATGAATCCTTTGGGTACGACCACGAACAGCCACACCGTCACCACTAAGATGACGCCCGCGATGGTCAGCATGAAACCACGGTGATGCAAGCTCCATTGCAGGCTGTCGCGATAGCCTGTCTCAACGTAATGGAAAAGTTTGTCGAAGCCATCGAACAGTCGACCATGACGATGACTGGGGCGCAAGAAACGGCTACACAACATCGGCGTCAGACTCAACGACACTGCGCCTGAAATTAAAACCGCGAGGCCGATAGTGACGGAAAACTCAGTGAACAAGCGCCCTAACACCCCGCCCATGAACAAGATAGGCAGGAACACGGCGACCAGCGACAAGGTCATGGACAGCACAGTGAACCCGATCTCCTTGGTGCCGTCGATGGCGGCAGTGAGACGGTCTTTACCCATCTCCATGTGGCGCGTGATGTTCTCCAATACCACGATGGCATCGTCAACCACGAAACCCACGGCCAGCGTGAGCGCCATCAACGAGATGTTGTTGAGGCTGTAACCCAGCAGCTTCATCGCCGCGAACGTACCGATGAGTGAGATGGGCAGCACGATGGCCACGATCAAAGTGGAAGAGTAGTTGCGCAAAAAAGCCAGCACCACCAGCACCACCAACACCACCGCTAACATCAGCGTGAATTCCACATCGCGGATGGATTCGCCGATGAACTCAGAACGGTCGAACAACACCTCCAATTTTGCATCACCGGGCAATTGCGTGCGCATCCCGGGTAACAGGGCGCGGATGCTCTTCACCACTTCAACGGTGTTCGCACCCGGCTGTCTTTGCACCGCCAGCACGATAGCTCGTTCGCCGTTGAACCATGTCGCCGTGCGGTTGTTCTCTACGCTGTCTTCCGCGTGCCCGATGTCAGAAAAGCGAATGGGTGAACCGTTCGCATAGGCGAGGATGACGGAATTGAAATCAGCCGCATTCTCCAGTTGGCCGCTGGCTTTGACGGTGAATTTTTGACTGCGGCCATCCAACGTACCCGAGGGTAAATTACTGTTGGATTTTTGCAGCGCAGACGATACATCCTCGATGCCTAGCTTGCGTTGTGCCAAGGCATTCGGATCGAGATACAAGCGCACCGCATATTTTTGCGAACCATACACCACCATCTGTGCCACACCGGGCAAGGTGGAGATACGTTGTGAGATCTGATCGTCAGCAAACGCGTTGAGCGTGGTGAGTGGCAAGTCTTTGGCCGTAAGGGCCAAAAAGAGGATGGGGCTGTCCGCCGGATTCACCTTGCGCATCTGTGGTGCGTTGTCCATCTGTGGTGGTAGCGACCGCACCGCTTGAGCGATAGCGGTCTGTACATCTTGCGCAGCCGCATCAATGTCGCGATCCAAATTGAATTGCAGCGTGATACGCGTTGAGCCAGTGTTGCTCACCGAGGTCATCGAATCCAATCCGGCGATGGTGGAGAACTGGCGCTCCAGCGGAGTGGCAACGGTGGCTGCCATGTTGTCTGGGTTGCCGCCAGCCAGATTGGCCGTCACTTGGATGGTGGGAAAATCCACATTCGGCAATTCGTTCACGGGCAATTTCAGGAAGGCGAACGTGCCGAACAGCGTCACCGCGCTGACCAACACCGTGGTCATCACGGGGCGATCAATAAAGACACGCCAGAAGCTCATGGTTGTTTCACTCCACTGGCTGCGTCGATATTCGGTTTGCGCTCTTTGTTTTCTTTCTTTGCGCCCATCAATTCTACTGCGCCGCCTGCGCGTAAGTTCTTGGGCGGGTTAAGGATCACTTGCTGGCCTGCTGTCAGGCCGTTTGTCACCACCACTTGCGCACCCACTTGGCGCGCCACAGTGATGGGCTGCGCTTGTGCTTTTCCCTCTGCCATCACATACACGAAAGCGCCGCTCTGGCTGGGTTGTATGGCCGTCTCTGGGATCACCAGCGCGTCTTGTTGCACATCCAACACCATACGCAAAGTCACTAATTCGCCTGGCCACAAGACTTCATCTTTGTTGGCGATGCGCGCCTTCATGCGCAGCGTGCCAGTCTGGGTATCCACCGCGTTGTCGATGAATGCCAGCGTGCCTGTGGCGATCACCGCATCCTTAGCGTCATGACGAACTTCCACCGCCATGGGGTGTTTGCGCTGACCTTCACGGATGGCTTGTAGTTGTTGTTGTGGCACGGTGAAATTTGCCATCACGGTTTGCGTGGCATTGATGGTGACTAAGGGCGTGGTTGAGGCGGCGCTCACTAGGTTGCCTTGCTTCACATTCACAATGCCTGCCCGACCACTGATGGGGGAGGTGATACGTGTATTGCCGAATTGCAGTTGCATGGATTTCAATGCAGCTTGATTGGCATGTACCGTGGCAAGTGCGGCTTGTTCTTGTGCGGCAGCTTGCGCGTATTCCTGCTGTGTCACGTATTCTTTGGCGACCAAAGATTCCAAGCGACGGGCTTGTGCGGAGGCTTCCGTCAACGCTGCTTGGTCACGCGCCAGATTGGCGCGCGCTTTGTCGACTTCGGCTTGCTGCGAACCGCCATCAATTTGAAACAATACCTGCCCTGCCTTGACGATATCGCCTTCGCGGAAGGTGATCTTCTGCAATACACCGCTCACTTCCGCGCGTATCGCCACGCTCTGTTCTGCCTCCACTGTTGCCACGGCATCCAACACATAAGGCATGGCTTGTGTCTCCACCGTTGCTCCCCGTACTGGGATCGCTTTTGGGCCAAGTGGTGCACCTGCGGCAGCTTGGCCTTCCATTTTGGGTTTGGTGTATAACCAGACCGCCGCACCTGCAGCAACGATGATGAGGAGAGTAAGGATGAGTTTTTTCATTGGGGTGTGGACTCCGACGCAAAGCTACCGATCGCATTGTTCAAACGAGACAAGCTGGAATACCAACCCATCTCCGCCTGTATCACTTCCATCTTTGAATTCGCCTCAGTGGCAAAGGCAGATAGCAAGTCAGGCAGATTACCTACACCCGCTTTGTAACGCGCTTCGGCCACTTCGCGGGATTGCGCCGCACTGCGCATCAACGCGCGAGCGCTACTGATGGCCGCCTCAGCGGTGTCGAGGTCGTAATACGCTTGCCATACTTCCAGTTCTACTTGATGCACTGCTTGATCACGGTTGGCATCGAGTTGCTCAGCGCGAGCTTGTGCTTGCCGCACCGTGTTCGCCGTGCGGAATCCACTGAACAAAGGTACGCGCAGATTGATCCCTAAAGAACTGCTGGTGCTACCGTTATATGGGCCGCCGAGTTGAAAGTTGTTGTAAGTCTTGCCGCCACTCAAGGTGAGGTCAAGCGAGGGATAACCCTGCGCAGAGGCGGCATCGATGCTGGCATGTGCGGCGCGCGCTTGTGCTTCGGCAGCACTCAGATCAGGGCGCGCTGATTTGGCTTGCGCCAAATATTGTTCAACCGTGAGACGCACTTGTTGTGTAGGTAACTGAGTGTCTAGCGGCACGAGTTCAAGTGGGGTGGTAATCGGTAAGCCGACAACATTACACAATACGCCTTTGAATTTACTCGCTGCGCCTTGCGCTTGACGCAGTTGCAGCTTGCTCTGTGCTAACAAAGTCTCGGCTTGGTACACATTGCCGATGGTCGCCAAGCCCGCTTTGCGTCGCGCGTTGACTGCATCCACACTCAGTTGCACCGCCTTGATGGTCTGCTCTCCTGCTGCCACGGTTTGCTGTGCAGCGAGCAGTTGGTAATACGCTTGTTCAACTTGAAAGGCGACGCTCTGCAAAGTGCGGTTCTGATTAAGATTCGCCGCCAGCAAACTGTAGCGCGCTGCATCAACCGACGACGAGCGCGCGCCAAAATCAAACAAGGTGTAACTCAAGCTGATGTTGGGGGATAAGCGCGTTTGCATATTGCCCGAGATGACACCCGTGCTGCTATTGATGGAAGTTTTGCCTCGCGTCAGCGCCACGTTGGCATCGACGGTAGGCCAATAGTCTGCTTCAGCGACACCCACCGCAGCCGCCTGCGCATTCGCCATCGCCCATGCCTCACGCGTGAGAGGGCTGTTGCGCAAGGCGAGGTCGGTAAGTTCAGCGAGCGATAAGGGCGCGGATGATTTCAGCACCAGCGCAGGCTCAGTGACAGCCAATGCTTGAGGTGCTTGCCACGTTACGCCGGGTTGTGATGGCGTTGAAAGGTGGTGGTCAAGGATCAGTTCGCTATGTGCGCTGCAGGGAGATAGCGCAACAGTACATACGCCGAGGAGCGCATGAATAAAACGAAGTTGGGGTAGATCGAATAACGATTGGTTCATGCAAAACCTGCAATGTGCATCGAAAAACTACCGAGTTTGATCGGTTGGCTTAGCTGGCATTCTACGCTTGCTAAGTTGGACTTATCTTACAGTCAGGGCGGAACGTACATCGGGGTAGCGCAATCGAACTTTCAATTCCTGCTTCATCCGTATATTGGTCAAGCGCCGTGATTCATTCATGAACGACCACATCATGGGGGATACGGTGCGTTGTACTTCGGCACGGGATAGGCGGGTTGGCCTGGGTAGTTTGAATGCATCGGCAAGGGTGTCGAAGTAGTCGCCCATTTTCATTTGATCATCATCGACGGTGTGATACACACGGTTGGGTTTGCCGTGGCGTAGTGCTGCGACCACGATACGGGCGAGGTCGTCGGCATGGATGTGATTGCTATAGCCGTCTTCAGCGACGTTGATGGCGGGGGTTCCGTTGCGTAGGCGTTCGAGCGGTAAGCGTTCGGCGGCGTAGATGCCGGGGACGCGTAACAGGTGGGCGCGTACTTGGTTGCGTTGTGCCCAAGTGCGAATCTGTTGTTCTGCATCGATTCGCAATTTGCCGCGCGGTGTTTGTGCATTGAGGGGGTGTGTCTCGCTCACAATGTTGCCTTGGCAATCGCCATAGACGCCACTGGTGCTGATGTAAATGAATTTTTTTGGCGATGTGTTACCCGATAAGGCGGCGAGTAAGTGCCGAGTGCGACTGTCTGTATCTGCGCCGACAGGGGGCGGTGCGAAATGGAGTACCACGTCGGCGATTCCCGTGAGGCGCGACAGTGATCGCACCTCATCCAGATTACCCATGATGGGTGTGACGCCGAGTGTGCGTAGTTGCGCGGCCTTGGCCGGATTGCGCACTAAGCCATACAAGCGGTAATGCCCTTGCAGTAAGGAGATGGTGCGCAGTGAAATGTCCCCGCAGCCAATAAGGAGTAAGCGTTTCATGTCGTGATTATGCGATAAAATCGCGCCATTCAACGAACTGGAAATGCACCATGAGCTTTAAAGCAACGATCAAACCAAGTCAGCATCAATTCCCCATCGAGTCAGATGAAACAATTTTAGGCGCAGCGTTAGACCACGGTTATGTGCTGCCTTACAGTTGCCGCAATGGTGCGTGTGGTGTTTGCAAGGGTAAGGTATTGGAGGGAACGGTGGATTATGGCGATGCGCCATCGAGCACATTGAGTGATGCGGATAAGGCTGCGGGTATGGCGCTTTTCTGTTGTGCAAAACCGCTTTCTGATTTGGTGATCGAAAGTCATGAGGTGAGTGTTGCGCAGGATATTCAGGTGAAGTTGTTGCCGTGCCGCGTGGAGAAGATGGTGAAGGTGGCAGATGATGTGATGATCATTTTCCTTAAATTACCAGCGAATGAACGTTTGCAATTCCTCGCGGGTCAGTACATTGAGATTTTGCAAAAAGACGATAAGCCGCGTGCATTCTCGCTGGCGAATGCGCCGCATGATGATGCCTTGCTTGAGTTGCACGTGCGCAACATCGCCGGGGGTACGTTCACGCACCATGTGTTTAATACGATGAAAGAGCGCGACATCATGCGCATCAAAGGCCCGTTGGGTACGTTCTTCTTGCGCGAGGATTCAGAGAGGCCGATCGTGTTTGTTGCTAGTGGTACGGGGATTGCACCAGTTAAAGCGATCATTGAACATGCTATTCAGATAGGCTTTAAACGTGAGATGCACCTTTACTGGGGCGTGCGCAAAGCATCTGATTTGTACATGCTAGATAAGATCGAGGGCTGGGGAACGCAGCACGGTATCAAATTCACGCCGGTTGTGTCGGATGAGCAATGGGCTGGGCGGAGTGGTTTTGTGCATCAAGCGGTGTTGGAAGATTTCAGCGATCTTTCCGATTACGCCGTGTATGCCTGTGGCGCACCTGTTGTGGTGGAAGCGGCGCATCGCGATTTCACCGCGCAACGCGGTTTGCCGAATGAGGCATTTTTCTCGGATGCATTCACCTTCGTTCCTAAGAAATAAGCAACGCATCACTAGCGGTATTAACAATTGGGGAAGGTGGCGATGCCACCTTCCCCAATTTGCTTATTGCATCGCAGATAGCTGTGCAGCCATTTGATAGTGCCGAGTCGCATCGTCTGTTTTGCCGAGCTTTTCGGCAAGTTTGGCGAGCGTGAGGTAGGCTTCACGGGAAGGTTGTACGCTTAAGCTGGCATCCAAATAGTTTTGCGCCTTGCCCCACAACTCTTGATGCAGACACAGTTTGCCCAAGGCGAGTAGTAAGCCGGCATCATCGTGATGTTGTTGTAACCAACGTTCCGCCTGTTCGATCTGTCCTGTCACACTGCCGGCGTGACAATCTCCGTAGAGCGAGGCGAGCTCACTATCCCAGTGATCATTCAAACTATCTGCAAGTAGATTACGTGCGGCCGAACTTTCGCCCAGTTGGATGAATGCGCGTGCGGCTTCGGCAGCAACTTTGTTGCGTTGTTTGAGTGGGGTTGGCATGGATTTCCACGTACCACGCAACAAGGCACTGTCATGTGCGCTACTACGTAATTTTTCAATCCAAGCTTGTTGGCGCATTTGGATCGACAAGGTTTTGTTGATCGCGTTGCGCTTCTCTAGTTGATTGGCGACATCCAGTACGGCATCCCAGTTGCGCGCTTGTTGTTGAGCCTTCAATTCCAAATTGAGCGCACCGATGTGTTTGCGCAAGCCTGTCTCACTGAGTTCTTTGAGGGAGCTCAGTGCCGATTGAGGTTGTTTATGATCCAGATGGAACTCGGCTTGAGCCATGAGGCGCATCGTTTCTTCGCCAACCGATTTGCCTTGTGCTTCGCTCAAGTAGGCATCGCGTTTCTCAAATTCGTGTAATGCGTTGGCGGCTCGTGCGGCGATGATGGAGTTGAGGCCAGAATGCTCTCCCAGCTCCATTGCGCGTACGGCGGCTTTTTCTGCAGCAGCGTAGCGGCCTTCAAAAAATGCGGTCAGCGCTTCGGTCATTGCTGCGCGCCCTTTGCTTTGCGCGCGCTCTGCGCGAAATGTGCGCACTTGTTGTGGAAGGTGGATGGCGGTAGAGATGAATCGTACGATCAGATAGCTGATGCTAAAGATACCGACGAGGCCGAATATGAACATCGGCAATGACATCTCGATGCGATAGGGCGGGAACACCAACAAGAGATAGCCTGTGTTGTGTGAGATTAAAGTCACTGCGACTGCGGCAGCGAAGAGGGCCACTAGCCAGATGAGCGATTTCATTGCGCACCTTTGTCATGGGTCGTGCGGTAAGTGCGCACAGCATTGAGGCTGCCGCTGATATCGGGCACGTTAACGGTGATCTTCGCTGCTTCGAGTTGCTGGATCAGTGCCAATGCTTTGGCTGTTTCGGCCGACTTTGGGTCGAAATAACGCTTGATCCAATTTTGTGTAGTTTTGAGCTCGCGCAAGAAGTTGGCTTCATCGTGTGAGGCGAGGGACAGGCGTGCGTTCAGCAATCTTAGTTTTAGGTTCTCGCGCAGGAAAAAAGTCTGGTCGGGTGAGAGCAGCGGCATGACTTCTTGCTGCATGTTCTCGATGCGCACCAAGTTACGTATCTCTTGCCATAGCTCCTGCCAGAAAGCATCCCATGCACCAAGTACCTTGGTCGGTGTGCTGGTCGGTGCGATGATTTGTGAGGGTTGCAGGTCTTGGATCAGGGGGAGTGTATCGGCAGCATTGATGAGCGTGTCGAGCTGAAGGTTGTATGCGGGAACATCTACGGTAGGTAACGCACGCAGCCTTTCAATATCGCTATTGATGTGATTGAGCAGGCCGCTGAATGCGGGGCGATTCAATTCTTTTAAGCGAGATTCGGCATGTTGCAAGGCAATCAAGGCAGCTTTGACATTGGCGGACAGTTGCAATTGTTGGTCAGCGATCAGCACCATTTGTTCTACATCGGCTAGTGCAGTCTGGTCGCGACTGCTAGACATAGCTTCGTACAAGGCTTCAAGTGACTCACGTTGGCTTTGAGTTTCAGCGAAACGGCTTTCCAGCAGACTTAACTTGCCGCCGAGTTCGCGGACTAATTCTTGATTTTGGGTGACCAGAGTTTGGTTGGCTTTATTCGTGCCCTCGACCTCGGCTAGGCGTCGCGCTACTTCTTGTTGAACTTGATTAAGTTCTCCATGTGCCGCTACCCACTGCCAAACGAACACAATCACCAACACCGCTAAGGTAAGTTGAGTAAGGCTCATGCGTGAGATCAGGTTGCCCAGAGGATTGCCTTGTGGTTTTGTCGAGGCAGTGGCTTCAGGGGGGGCATTCTCGGATGTGGTTGGTGTGGGAGTGCTATCGCTCATGGTGTTAATTCCTTGCAGTGGGCGACCATGCTACCAAAGCCGCGAGTAATCCGTCATCTCCTGATGCGGTGGTGAATATATTTTGCCAACCTTGCTCATGTGCCAAGGCGGCGATGCGCGGATGCGGAACGAACAATGGGAGCGAGGATAGGATTGATTTGTCTGAGTTGTCGAGCATCTGCCATAAGTGAGCAAGCGCTTCGCTGCTGGTCACGGTGAGCGCATCGGGTTGAGCAGCATATAAGGCGGCGGGGTCTAATTCTGGTTTGCTACGTTGGTAGCAGGTGATGTATTCGATTTTTGCGCCGCGTTCTTTAAGGGTGTCTCCCAACAATTCGCGTCCCCCATCGCCCCGCAAAATGGCGATACGTTGCCCCATCACATGAGTTAATTCGGGCAAAGCGAGCAGGGATTCGCTGTCGAAGCGCTCGGTCGGAGCGATGACGTGCGAGATGCCCGAGTCGCGCAAAGCTTGCGCGCTACTCTGCCCAACGCTGGCTACTTTGACTGAAGGGGGAATCTTTCCAAGTGCGGCTAGCCCATATTTGACTGCGTTAGGGCTGATGAATATCAGGAAATCGTAGCTGGCTACTCGTTGCGCAAAGGCGTGTAATGCCACTTGGTTGTTGGCTGGTGCGATGTCCAACAAAGGAAACAGCAGGACGTTGCCGCCCTGCTGTTGGATGCGTTGCGTGAGTTCAAGTGCTTGCTCGCGCGGGCGCGTGATGACGATGTTGAGGCCAGAAAGAGATGCGGCCATTGGGCGTGTTAGGCGCTAAGTGCCGCGAGAATCTCTCCCGCTCCCTGCTTCAGTAAGTCTTGAGCAACTAAGTCGCCCAATGCTTCGGGTTGTGTGATGTCGCCGATATGTTCGGCACGTAACAAACGTGAACCATCCGGTGTGGCGACGAAGCCGCGCATACGCAGTTTGCCATTTTGCACTTCCGCGAAGCCGCCCAATGGGACGGAGCAGCTGCCCGCCAAAGCGCGGCTCATGGCGCGTTCTGCGAAGACACAAGCAGCGGTGTCGGCGTGATGCAAGGCGGCTAGCACGGCTTTCAGGTCGGGGCGGTCGGCACGGGTTTCGATGCCCAATGCACCTTGCCCTACCGCAGGTAAGCTATCTTCACTAGAGATGACAGCGCGGATGCGATCACCCAATCCCAAACGTTTCAGCCCAGCCGCAGCCAAGATGATGGCGGCGTATTGGCCTTCGTCAAGCTTGCGCAAACGAGTCTGTACGTTGCCGCGTAGTGGTTGAATGTCCAGATGTGGGAAGCGCGCACGCAACTGACTTTCACGACGTAAGCTGGAAGTACCGACTACGCTACCAGGGGGTAATGCGGCTAGGCTGTCGAAGTTGTTTGAAACGAAGGCGTCGCGTGGATCTTCGCGTTCGCCGATGCAGGCCAGTGTAAATCCATCAGGCAAATTCATCGGAACGTCTTTAAGTGAGTGTACGGCGATGTCGGCACTGCCGTTCTCCAGCGCGGTTTCCAGCTCTTTGACGAACAGCCCTTTGCCGCCAATTTTGGATAAAGTCACATTCAAAATCTGGTCACCTTGGGTGGTCATGCCCAAGATGCTGACGGAGGTTTGTGGGTATAATGCACGTAGTCTGTCGCGTATGTGTTCTGCTTGCCACATGGCCAACGCGCTTTCGCGTGAGGCGATCACCAAACGGGACGGCGGATTGAAAGTAACCTGACTCATCAGTTTTCCTAAATTTTATTGAATGAAAAGTGCGGCGCATTCTAGCAGGTGCGCCCTAATTTTGCTTTGCGCCCACGACGAAGTTGATAAACATGAATCTCATCTCAGCCCCCTCCGACATTTCCAGTAAAGACGCGCCTTTGCGCGATGACATTCGCTTATTGGGCCGTATTCTTGGTGACACGTTACGTGAACAAGAAGGCGAAGCCACTTACGAGTTGATTGAAAGAGTACGCCGTACTGCTGTGCGTTTCCGTAAGACACAGGACGAGCGTGACGGTGCTTTGTTGGAAGAAATGCTGGATGCCCTGAGTCCTGAAGAGACGCTGCTGGTGGTGCGTGCCTTCAGTTATTTCTCACAACTTTCCAATATTGCCGAAGATTTGCATCACAACCGCCGCCGTCGCGCGCACTTGAAGGCAGGTTCGCCGCCGCAAGAAGGTAGTGTGCAGTTGGTGTTGGACCATGTGCAGGAAAAGAATCTGGGCGTGGCGGAGGTGCAGGCGTTTTTCAATAAGGCATTAATTGCGCCTGTATTGACCGCCCATCCGACCGAAGTTCAACGTAAGAGTATTTTGAATTGTCAGCTCATCATCTCTAGTTTGCTGGATGAGCGTGATCGCTTGGATATGACGCCGGAAGAGTTGGAAGACAACGAAGAGAAGTTGCATCGCTTCGTGCTCATTCTGTGGAGTACGCGCATGTTGCGTACGTCAAAATTGTCGGTGCAGGATGAGGTGAAGAACGGTCTGTCTTTCTACGATTACACTTTCTTGCGTGAGATTCCTCGCTTGTATGCGGGACTAGAAAAACAAATCGAAGCACGCTTCGGCAAACGTATCGAGTTACCACCGTTCTTGCGTGTGGGTAGCTGGATTGGTGGTGACCGAGACGGCAATCCTTTTGTGACACACGAGGTGATGCTGGACGCAGCGCAGCGCCATTCCAGTACGGTGATGGATTACTATTTGGCAGAAACTAATCTGCTCAGTGCGCGCTTGAGCTTGTCTGATCGATTGGTCGATGTGAGCGATGAGCTGGAAATTTTTGCGGCGCAATCACCTGATACGGAAGCCAGTCGTGCAGATGAACCGTATCGCCGTGCATTGTTGGCTGTATATGCTCGCCTTGTGGCGACGACGGAACATTTGGGACATCACGTCCAACATCTACATTCGGTTAGCAAAAGTGTCGAGCCTTATGCGACGGCGCAAGAGTTTATTGCAGAACTTGATATTGTTATCAATTCGTTGGAACACCACGGCGCGCTGTATCTGTCACGTGGACGCATGGCTTATCTGCGCCGTGCAGCTGAAGTGTTCGGATTTCACCTTGCCCCATTGGATATGCGTCAACACAGCGCTATTCATGAACAAACCGTTGGCGAATTGTTGGTGAATGCGGGTGTTGCAGAATATTCATCATTGGATGAAACGGGACGTCGTCAGGCGTTGCTCGTCGCGTTGCAAGCCGGCAAGATACTCGCTGCCGATTTGGAAAAATTCTCAGACGTGCCCAAGGGCGAACTGAAATTGATGCGCGCGGCGGCGGATATTCATAAGCGATTTGGCCGTGATGCGCTGCCTAACTACATCATCTCTAAGACCGATGCTGTGAGCGACTTGTTGGAAGTGGCGCTGATGGTGCAACAAAGCGGCCTGCTGAATGGCAACGATTTGCACATCAACATCATCCCGCTGTTCGAGACCATCGAAGACTTGCGCGGTTGCGGTCCTATCATGGACGAGTTGTTCTCCATCCCGTTCTATCGCGAGCTGTTGAAGAGCCGCAACAACACACAAGAAGTGATGTTGGGCTACTCCGACAGTAACAAGGATGGTGGCTACCTCACTGCCAACTGGGAGTTGTACAAGGCCGAGGTTGAGCTGGTGAAAGTGTTCGAGAAACACGGCATCGAGTTGCGCCTGTTCCACGGTCGCGGCGGTACGGTCGGTCGTGGTGGTGGCCCCAGCTACCAAGCGATCTTGGCGCAACCGCCCGGCAGCGTGAACGCGCAGATTCGTATCACCGAGCAGGGCGAGGTCATCTCCAGTAAATACTCCGATCCCGAGATCGGTCGTCGCAATCTGGAGATATTGGTCGCCGCAACGATGGAAGCGACCATGGTGCATCACCACGGTGATGATTCCACCATGCCTGAGTTCCATCGCATCATGGAAGGCATGAGCCGCGACGCGTTCGCCTCCTATCGCAAGCTGGTGTACGAGACACCGGGCTTCACTGATTACTTCTTTGCTGCCACACCGATCCGTGAGATCGCCGAGCTCAACATCGGCAGTCGTCCCTCCGCACGTCGCGCCACACAGAACATCGAAGACCTGCGTGCCATCCCTTGGGTGTTCAGTTGGAGTCTGAACCGCGCCATCCTGCCGGGCTGGTTCGGCTTCGGTAGCGCGGCGAAACAGTTCGTCGAACGTGAAGGTGATGCGGGGTTGGAACAGCTACGCGCGATGAACAAGAACTGGGCGTTCTTCCGCGGTCTGTTGTCCAACATGGACATGGTGCTATCCAAGACCGACATGGGTATCGCTTCGCGTTACGCTGAGTTGGTGCCGGATGAAGAATTGCGCGCACGCATCTTCGGCGCTATCGAGGCAGAATGGCAGACAACAGTTGAAATGTTGTTTGCGATTACGGGCGAATCCAAATTGTTGGCGGATAACCCAACCTTGGCGCGGAGTCTGACAACACGTACACCTTACATCGATCCACTTAATCACTTGCAAGTAGCGTTGTTGTATCGCCATCGTGCTGGTGACAGCGATGAGAAGGTGAAGCGTGCTATCCACCTCACTATCAACGGCATCGCTGCAGGATTGCGTAACAGTGGTTAAGCAAGGTGCGCGATAGCAGAAAGCAAAAAGCCCGCGATGCGGGCTTTTTGCTTTCTAGCTTTGACGAATCAAACCAAGATCAAAATCGACGTTTCACAGGAGGGACGGATGCACCACGACCTTCAATGTGACGGAACGTGATACGCCCCTTACTTAAATCGTAAGGCGAGATCTCCAACGATACCTTGTCGCCAGCGATGATGCGGATATGGTTCTTCTGCATCTTCCCTGCGCTATAGGCAAGCAGTTGGTGACCGTTCTCTAGCGTGACGCGGAAGCGAGAGTCCGGTAGGACCTCATCCACCACGCCATTGAACTCGAGAAGTTCTTCCTTAGCCATGTCTTAAGCAGCCTGAATGTTCGACGCTTGCTGACCTTTAGGGCCGGCAACGATGTCGAAGCTGACTTGTTGACCTTCAGTCAGAGTCTTGAAACCCGAACTTTGGATTGCTGAAAAATGTGCGAACAGATCGTCGCCGCCGTTTGCTGGGGTGATAAAGCCAAAACCTTTAGCGTCGTTGAACCACTTAACTGTACCTAGTGCCATGTTGAATCTCCTTGAATAAAAATAGGGCAAAACCCTGTGTAAGGCGATGATCAAGACGGCGAGAAGATGAAGGAAGGAATTACCGTAGAACGGAGACTTACCAGACAACAACGACAGACTTGAGAATCGCGGCGCGCACTATGTACTGGATTGGAGCTAATAGCAAATGAATTTTTAGGCCAACACCGGTCGCCATAGGCAATTTTTTGGAGTGGCAGCGCTGGATAAAGGGGGAATTTTGATTCGAGGAAAGAATGTCGATGTGATTTGAGTGGCAGTTTTGGTCGAACGTTGACCGGTTTTAAGGTGGGGAATATTAATAAATGATGAAAGTGATTAATACTGCTAAAATATGCATACACATTGAGTGTAGCTAGGGGAAGCTGAATACTTAATGAAATTGGTGGCAGATAGCAAAGCCATCAAATGCTAATAAACAATAATATAGGAGCGATTCATGGGTTTTATTTCAGCACTAAAGTCTGCATTTGGTATGAGTTTTGAGGCGCGAGAGGAAGTTCGCCGCGAGATCAATTTTTATGAAGCAGTTGAAGCACACTTGTCTTGGAAGTTGCGTTTGAACGACTATTTGGCGGGACGCTCTAAAGAGGATTTAGAGCCGCACACTATCTGTGTAGATAATCGCTGTGTTTTGGGTAAGTGGATTCACGGGCCGGGTAAAGAGCGTTTTGGCGGCATCGGCACTTTCCAGCAATTGATGGATGAGCACGCTAAATTTCACTATCAAGCTTCAAAAGTAGTTGAGGCACATCAAGCAGGAAACACTGTGCTTGCAGAACAAATTTTGTCAGACCAGTTTGCGCATCAATCTAAAAAAACGGTGAACTGCATCACCAAATTGCATATGCAAGTTGAAGGTAAGGACAAGGATTGATTGGCGCTGCGGCGCAGTTTATTTGCTGCGTCGCAGTCGTTCTAACAACTTTTCGTGAATACCGCCAAAACCGCCATTGCTCATAACCAAAATCTGATCGCCAGATTGAGCTACATTTGCAATGGATTCGATGAGTTCATTTAGATCATCTTTAACGGTTAGCTTGTTCCCTAGCGGCGCAAGTGCGCCTCGTGCATCCCAGCCTAAATTGCCTGCGTAACAGAAAACTAAGTCAGCATCTTTTAAGCTGGTGGGTAGCGCATCTTTCATTACGCCAAGTTTCATCGTGTTAGAACGAGGCTCTAGTACAGCCAAGATTCGTGTTGAACCAACCTTACGACGCAAGCCTGCCACTGTAGTGTCGATGGCAGTCGGATGATGGGCAAAATCGTCATATACCGTGATGCCATTGACTGTGCCACGAACTTCCATGCGACGCTTTACGTTTTTGAATTCAGAAAGCGCAGCTAACCCTTGAGCAATGGGTACGCCAGCATGACGAGCAGCAGCAAGTGCAGCGAGCGCGTTCATGCGATTGTGTTCGCCCATTAAGTCCCACTGCAGCGCTCCTTGTACTTGGCCTTGTAGAGAGACGACGTTGGCTTCGTCAATACTCCAGCCATCGTTCACTCCAAAGCACTCCACAGGTGTCCAGCAGCCACGCTTTATGACACGCGTTAAAGCCGCTTCCCGTCCATTACTTAACACTAAGCCGTTACCTGGAACAGTGCGTACCAGGTGATGGAATTGTGTCTCGATAGCGGCAAGGTCCGCAAAGATGTCGGCATGGTCAAACTCAAGATTGTTGAGGATGGCGGTGCGCGGGTGGTAATGAACAAATTTTGAGCGCTTGTCGAAGAAGGCGGTGTCGTATTCATCGGCTTCAATAACGAAAAATGGTGATTCAGTGATGCGTGCAGAGATGTCGAAATTTTGTGGGACACCGCCAATTAGAAAGCCTGGGTTCAGCCCAGCGTATTCTAAAATCCAAGCCAGCATAGAGGATGTGGTGGTCTTGCCGTGAGTACCTGCTATCCCTAGAACCCACTTGTCGCGCAAAAGCGTGTCTGCTAGCCATTGAGGGCCAGAGGCATAGGGTAGGCTACGATTGAGGATTTCTTCCATCAGTGGATTGCCGCGTGAAACGACATTGCCGATAACGAACACGTCGGGGTTAAGATCGAGCTGACTCACATCAAAACCTTCAATTAGTTCGATTCCCTGAGCTTCGAGTTGTGTGCTCATGGGCGGATATACGTTGGCGTCGCAGCCAGTGACACGATATCCCGCTTGTTTGGCGATAGCCGCGATGCCCCCCATGAAGGTGCCGCAGATGCCGAGAATGTGGATGTGTTTAAGTTCGCTCATTAGTTTAGGCTCTAAAAATAAAATACACCGCACCCATTAGGCACAGACCAGCATAAAGGTAGTCCATCTTTAGCGGTTGGTTCATATAAATAACTGCAAAAGGGACAAAAATAGTTAGGGTAATGACTTCTTGCAAAATTTTGAGTTGTCCAAGATTCAACTCGGTGTAGCCGATCCGATTAGCGGGTACTTGCAACAGATATTCGAAAAGCGCAATTCCCCAGCTGACTAGTGCTGCAATATACCAAGGTGAAGAAGTCAGATTCTTCAAATGTCCGTACCACGCGAATGTCATAAACAAATTAGACACGGCTAGCATCAGCACGGTGATCAGTATTGGATTTGATATTAGGTTCATGCGGATTCGAATGTGTGGCTGTTGAAGCTAGTACAGGCGCAGTAGAATAGCATTCTGCGACAGGCTTGAACGTGCAAAATTGTGGGAGCAAGAAGCAAAAAAATACCCCTAGTCAAAGGGGATGACTAGGGGCAAAGGGTCTTTACAGGGTAAAGACGCCCGCTCAGGGAGGAGAAACGGGAAGTAACTTTCGCTACTTGCAGACTCAGAGTGTGAGTGTGCGAAAATAGTTCCGGGTTTCATTAAATTTTTTAGGATCAAACATGCAAATACTTGGACAGTACCCTCAATCTCGTATGCGCCGCATGCGTCGTGATGCATTTTCTCGGGACTTAATGCGAGAGCACATACTCACTCCAGCGGATTTTATTTACCCTGTATTTGTGCTCGAAGGCAGCAATAAAATCGAAGAAGTGAAGTCAATGCCGGGTGTTCAGCGTAAAACTCTGGATTTGTTGCTGAAGGATGCTGAGGAATGTGTGAGATTGGGCATCCCTGTTATGGCCATCTTTCCCGTGATAGAAGCTCCGCTCAAAAGTTTGGGTGCCGAAGAAGCATACAACCCTAACGGCTTGGTACCGCGCGTCGTTGCGGCAATCAAGAAAAGCTTCCCAGAATTGGGGGTGATGACTGATATCGCGCTTGATCCATACACGAGCCACGGTCAAGATGGATTGATTGATGATAGCGGCTATGTGCTCAATGATGAAACGATTGCCGTGCTGCAAAAGCAAGCGCAATGTCATGCAGCCGCAGGAGCAGATATCGTAGCTCCCTCTGACATGATGGATGGACGTATTGGTGCAGTACGCGCAGCCTTGGATGCACATCAGCATATTCATACGCGCATCATGGCTTATTCAGCAAAATACGCTTCCAGCTTCTACGGCCCGTTCCGTGACGCCGTGGGTTCAAGTGGCAACCTAGGTAAAGGCAATAAATACACTTACCAAATGGATCCGGCAAACTCTGACGAGGCGTTGTGGGAAGTGGGGCTTGATTTGCAAGAAGGTGCAGACATGGTGATGGTCAAGCCTGGAATGCCTTACCTAGACATCGTGCGTCGCGTTAAAGATGAATTTAAAGCGCCGACATTTGTGTACCAAGTGAGTGGTGAATACGCCATGCTGAAGGCGGCTGCACAAAACGGTTGGTTGAACGAAGAAGCGTGTGTGCTGGAATCATTACTAGCGTTTAAGCGTGCAGGAGCCAACGGAATCTTGACCTACTTTGCATTAGATGCCGCGCGCTGGTTAAGCACGTCTAAATAAAGATATAAGTTGGGCTCATGGGCCAAAGCATGGGCCCAAATCTAGAAAATATATGACCACGATGACTCCCGAAGAATTTTCTCGCGCTCAAGTAAATTTAGAAACTGCGCAAATTGCATGGAAAGAATTGCAGCGCTATTTTGCGAGTGGTGTGGCGATAGCAGTAAGTCAAGAACTCGACTTAGTCGAAGTTGCTGTGAAAATCTCTCAAGATAATGCACAGCAAGTGGCTGAGTGGATGCAAGTAGGGAAAATTGGGCGAGTCACTGATGAACAGGCGATGGCATGGTATGAGTCTGATGCCATCGTTTGGGCTGTTGTGGCAAGGCCATACGTTCTGGTGCAGGAAAATAAGCCTCGATAAAGCGACGAGATTTGCCAACACCAACCCAATAGGTGGGCTAGTCGTTCGTCACTTGTTTGATTTAACTTTATCCATGGCTGCTTCGATACGTTCACATAGCGTTTTGAGTATCTTGATACGCGCAAAATTCTTATCATTTGCTTCTACCAAGGTCCACGGAGCTAGACTGGTGCTGGTTCGATCAACCATGTCGCAAACCGCACGTTCGTAGTCTCCCCACTTTTCACGATTACGCCAATCATCAGGCGTGATCTTGAAACGCTTGAAGGATATCTTCTCGCGAGCTTTGAATCGACGTAATTGTTCCTCTTTGGTGATGGCTAGCCAAAATTTAACAACCACACCACCGTGCGCTGTTAGTTGTTCCTCAAAATCGTTGATTTCGTTGTAAGCGCGCATCCAATCTGCTTCCGAGCAGAATCGTTCAACACGTTCAACCAACACACGCCCATACCAAGAGCGATCAAATATCGTGAACCGACCGACACGTGGCACTTGCCGCCAGAAGCGCCATAAATAAGGCTGAGCGCGCTCTTCTTCAGTTGGCGCTGCAACAGGAACAATACGATAGTGTCTTGCATCCAGTGCGCCAGTGATGCGCCGAATTGCGCCTCCCTTGCCGCCCGCATCCGAGCCTTCAAATACTGCAATGACAGAAATTTTGCGAAATCTGGCATCACGTGTGAGGAGATTTAGCTTACCTTGATATTTTTCTAACTCAGATTCGAACTTGTTCTTCGCAAGCTTTTGCGACATATCGAGTCTGTCCAAAACATCCAAGCCATCAATGGAGGCTAGCAATGGCGCAGCTTTCGAACGAGCTTTCTTGGCGGGGACGTCGATACGCTTGCGTAGAGCATCTAACAATATCTTGCCTACCGTCAGGCTACGGTAGTTCGCATCGCTACCCTCAACGACAATCCATGGAGCTTCTGCGGTGCTGGTTTCTCTCAGCGTATGCTCGGAGACCTTGCGAAAACGGTCGTACAGCTCAAAGCGCTTCCAATCAAGCTTGGTGACTCGCCAGCGAGTATCGGGATCTTTTTCCAGTGTCTTCAGCCGTTTCTTTTGATTCACCTTTGAAAGGTGGAACCAAAATTTCAATACCAATGCCCCATCATCCGTGAGCATTTTTTCAAGGCGATTGATTTCCTCGATGTGTTGGTTAAGTGTTGCGTTGTCGCTATGTTTGAGGACGCGCTGCACGATTGGCGCTGTGTACCAAGAGCCAAAGAACACACCGATCTTTCCCTTGGGGGGCAAAGCACGCCAAAAACGCCACATTGCGGGACGTTCGCGCTCCTCATCCGACATCTCGCCTGTTGCATGAACTTGAATATGGCGCGGATCCATCCACTCGTTAAGCAAATTAACTGTCTCGCCCTTGCCTGCACCATCCACCCCACCAATCAAAATGATGACTGGGAAGGTCGCTTTTTCCGCCAGATCGAACTGCGCATTCAGCAATGCTTCCCGTAATTTCGGCACCTCCCTCTCGTAGAGTGCTTTCTCGATCTTGTGACCTAACTCGGCAGACTCAAACATGATCTACTCCTTCAAAGAATTACAGATTGTCCGGCGCGATGACTAAGCGCAAATTGGTTTGGTAATCGCCAGTGCTGCTGTGCTCACTGAACCACCACACAGCCCCTTTCTTAACGCTAAAGCCACTTTTAGAGTTGGCCAACAACAACGCGGCTACCTGTCCTAATGTAGGTTGATGCCCCACGATAAGCACCGTGCCGACCCCATGAGGCCAGTTGGCTGCTTTCAGGACATCTTGAGGCGATGCATCAGGTGCAATCGCAGGTTCGGTAATGAAATCATGGGTGAGTGCGCGTGCTGTTTGTTGAGTTCGCCTAGCCGGACTCACAAGGATGCGAATATCCTCGGGCAATCGAGCGCGTAAAAAAGTCGCCATCTTGTCGGCTTGTTTTTTCCCTTTACCCGTTAATTCTCGCTCCATATCGGGAGAGCCGTCATGCGCTTCTGCGTGTCGCCAAAGAATTAGTTCCATGAGGTAACTCCTAAATATAAAAGCGCCGAGTCAGCAGAATATACCGCGTACACCGTTTATTCCAGATTTGAATAACATACGATTAGCTGATAGCAAATTAATCGATGAATATGCTGAAAATGTAATGCTTGTGCTCTGTATGGGAAATCGTTTCAATCCCATCCTATGGGATAATCCGCAGATGAATCCTGTCCTACTTTCCGGTCTTAATCCCGAACAACGAGCCGCCGTCGAATTGCCTGCCCAATCTGCACTGATATTGGCGGGTGCGGGGAGCGGCAAGACGCGCGTGCTCACCACGCGCATCGCTTATCTCATCAGCACGGGGCAAGCTAATCCTCACAGTATCTTGGCGGTGACCTTTACCAACAAGGCGGCGAAGGAGATGAAGACGCGCTTGTCGAGCATGCTTCCCGTCAACATCAACAGCATGTGGATAGGCACGTTCCACGGACTGTGTAATCGTTTGTTGCGCGCACATTTCCGCGAGGCGAATCTGCCGCAGACTTTTCAAATTCTGGATAGCGGAGATCAACTCTCCGCCATCAAGCGTGTTATGAAAGCGCTGAATGTTGATCCAGAAAAATTTATCCCGCGCGATATTCAGAACTTCATCAGCGGCAGCAAAGAGCAAGGATTGCGCGCACACGAAGTTGAAGCCTACGATCAGTTCACACGACGCAAGGTGGAAGTGTTCGCCGAATACGATGCGCAGTGTCAGCGCGAAGGTGTGGTGGATTTCTCCGAGTTGTTATTGCGCTGTTATGAGTTGTTGTCGCGCAATCAAGCTTTGCGCGAGCATTATCAGGAGCGCTTCAAACACATCCTCGTGGATGAGTTCCAAGATACCAACCCGCTGCAATATCGCTGGTTGAAGCTGCTGGCGGGAGCGGGTGAGTATCGCAGACGCCCTCACCCCAACCCTCTCCCGCTTGCGGGCGAGGGAGCAAACGCCGCGACTTCGTCGCTTTTTGCCGTGGGCGACGATGACCAATCCATCTATGCCTTCCGTGGTGCGAACGTGGGCAACATGCAAGAGCTGCTGCGCGACTTCCATGTGGAGAACGTCATCAAGCTGGAGCAGAACTATCGCTCGCACGGCAACATCCTCGATGCGGCTAACGCGCTCATCGCCAACAACAAGAATCGTCTCGGCAAGAACCTGTGGACGTCGGAGAATGGTGGCGAGCAGTTGCGTGTATATGAAGCAGAGACCGATGTGGATGAGGCGCGTTTCATCGTGGAGGAGATCCAAGAACTCAAACGCGAAGGGGTGAAGCTGACTGAGATGGCATTGCTGTATCGCTCCAATGCACAGTCGCGTGTGTTGGAACATGCGCTGGTATCGGCGGGGTTGTCGTACCGTGTGTATGGCGGCTTGCGCTTCTTCGAGCGGCAAGAGATCAAGCACACATTGGCCTATCTACGTTTGATGGAGAATACGGACGACGACAACGCCTTGTTGCGCATCATCAACTTCCCCACGCGTGGCATCGGTGCGCGTAGCATCGAGCAGTTGCAAGAATCGGCACGTATCAACAACACGACGCTATGGGATGCCGCTGCGCGGGCGGGCGGCAAGGTGACTGCATTCGTTGGGCTCATCGAATCACTGCGCAGTGGCATCGCGGGTCTGCCGCTGCCAGAGATCATGGAACATGTGTTGCACCACAGTGGCTTGGTGGCGCATTACGAAGGTGAAAAAGCAGTCGCCTCTAAACGTCGTGAAGCGGAAGAGCGTTTGGAGAACATGAACGAGCTCATCAACTCCGCCACTTTGTTCGTGTATGAGAATGAGGACGACAGCCTCACGGCATTCCTCACCCATGCCTCGCTCGAATCGGGCGAACATCAGGCGGGCGAAGGTGATGACGCGCTACATCTGATGACGGTGCATGCGGCGAAGGGATTGGAGTTCCACACCGTGTTCATCACGGGCTTGGAAGAGAGCTTGTTCCCGCACCAGAACAGTATCGACAATAACGATCTCGACGAAGAGCGGCGACTGATGTACGTGGCGATCACGCGAGCGCGTCGTCGTTTGTATCTCACCTTCGCACAACGTCGCATGTTGCATGGGCAGACGCACTTCAGTCGCGTGTCCAGCTTTATGCGTGAATTGCCTGAAGGCCTGCTGCATTGGATCACGCCGCGCTACAGCGCCAGCCCATCGTTTCAGTCCAGCAGCTATGAAACGAACAGTTACACCAAAGCATTCAACGCCGTGCCAATGGAGAAAGCGCCGCCTGCGCCAAGTGCAATGTGGCGCATCGGTCAGCGCGTGTTCCATCAAAAGTTCGGCGAGGGCGTGGTGACGGGCAGCGAAGGCAGTGGCACGGAAGGTCGCGTACAAGTGAATTTCAAACGCGCCGGCAGCAAATGGCTGGCACTCGAATATGCCAAGCTCGAAGCCCTCTGATGCCACGCTGCGGCTGATCGTCGAGAGCTATCAACGGCTCACCGGCAAACCGCTCATCCCCACTGTTCCAACTGATGCGAACGCGTTGCGCACTGCCATATGGGAAGCGCCGCGCGCCATCGTCGCGCACGGCACGGAAGCCGACCCTATCTTCTTCTATGGCAATCGTTTGGCGTTGCAACTGTTCGAGATGAGCGAGGATGAGTTCGCTCGACTACCCTCCCGCTTGTCCGCTGAGCCGATGGCGCAGGAAGCGCGGGTGAAGTTGTTGGAGAAGGTGACGCAGCAAGGTTACATCGATGGCTACTCGGGCATGCGCATCGCAAAGAGTGGCAAACGCTTCATGATCACAGACACGACTGTGTGGAACCTATTGGATGAAGCGGGCGTTCATCATGGGCAAGCTGCGGTATTTGTGATGAGCGCTTGATTTGCACATTAGCAAAGTCTAATATACAAATCCTCTTCAAGACGCAAAGGAATGCCCCATGAGCAACTCATATAAAGAACTGATCCAGCATCTCAATCCACCTTTGGGCGCATTTCGTAAAGAATCCGCTGAAGTGATGACCGGCTTCGATGCGATGTCAAAGGCTGCGATGACGGCAGGTGTCATCTCTGCGTTAGATAAAGAATTGATTGCTACGGCTATCGCAGTTTCTACCCGTTGCGAGGGTTGCATCGCGTATCACGTCAGAGCGTTGGTGCGTCTAGGGGCGACACGCGAGCAGATCAATGAGATGCTGTCCGTCGCGGTGTATATGGGCGGTGGCCCATCGTTGATGTATGCGGGTGAAGTGTTACACGCCTTCGACGAATTCAGTACGAAAGCTTAAATTCAAGAAAGCAACTCAGCTGGCGGCGGATACTTCGCCGCCAGTTTGTCTGGTACTTCTCCATTGGTGGCTTGAGCGATTGCGCCGGCTTCCAGCACCGAAGTAAATAACACGAAGATCAGGGTGGGCATCAGGGCGATACGCGTGAGCGCAGTCCAGATGATGCTCGCCATGTGCGGGTCGCTGGAGATCATGCTGAGCAACCAAGCGATCAGCACCAGTGTCGCTGAGATGGCATAGCCCAGTAGCAACAGACGGCTACGATTCCACGTCAAACGCCAGTGCATATCCACGAACCAGCTCGTCTGTTTGCGGCTTCGCAGATAGATATAGGTGAGTAAACCGCCAGAACAAATGAGCGGGATGAGCAATCCGATCATGCCGATCTTTAAGCCTAGTACAGCGGGCGTCATCAATAAATCAAAAGCAAACACACCTGCCACAAAGATATTGTGTGGAAGTTGAGCCTCTTTACGTTCGTCATCTGTTGCGGAAAGTTTCATCAGGCAGCACCGTCATTGTTGGGAGTGGAATGATCAACCACGACAGGCGTGATTGGCGCATCTAACCAAGGGAAAATATTACGATAGCTTACATAAAGCGAGGTCAGGCCGAGAGGGAGCAGCAAGATCATTCCGATGCCGAACGGCAGAATACCGAGCAGAAGCGCAAGCACTTGCATGATCAAGCTATACACGGTGTAAGGCAGAATGTTGCGAACGGTGCCTGTGAAGCTGGCCTGTATCGCCGCAAACGGGGTAAGGCCACTGAAGAAAACTAAAATCGGTGCGTATTGCCAAGCCATCACCAAGGCGATGACTAATGAAAACCCTAACAAAATCGCCAGTGCAACTGAGCCGCCAGCAGAGCCAAATGCCTCGACAAGCACTTGCGGGTCTTCGCTGGCTTGCACTTGTTGCATCAGTGTCGATAGATCTTCGCCGCCGACAAACACCATCACTGAAGAGGCAAACAGCATTCCCAACATGAGAAATGCACCCAGTGAAATTAATCCGGGGGTGTTCTTTTTGAAACCAGCCAAGAGATCGGTCAATTCGACTTCTTCATCTTCTTCCAGAGCACGGCAGATGCGCATGTATCCAGCCAGAAGCAACGGTATTAGAACGATCAGTAGCAATGGGCCCACCATAGGTACCATCATTGCCATCAGTAGCGCCATTGCACCAATCAACGCCGTGGTGATGCTCAAGATAGGACTGCGCATGATCAGTTGATAGCCTTGTTTTACCCAAGTCCAACCGCGAGCTGCATTGAGTTTTTGAATTTCCATGGTGTGTTCTCTTATAGCCAAACAGGCTGCGGTGTAGCGATGTGATTTTGCAAGATGCGTTTGAAATGGTTGGGGTCATGTGGATTTACCATTTCGCCATCGCGTGGCAAATGCAAATCGTACAAACGCGAAATCCAAAAACGCAAAGCCGCCACGCGCAAAGTCATCGCCCACACAGCTGCTTCGGCGGCGGTGAAGGGGCGTACCGCATGATAGGCATTGAGCAGAGCGCGTGTGCGTCCCGCATCCAATGTGCCGTCAGCGGCCATACACCAGTCATTCACCGTAATCGCCACGTCATAAATAAACGCATCGGTGCAGGCGAAATAGAAATCGATCAGCCCGCCTACGCGTTCACCATCCATCAGCACATTGTCGCGGAACAGATCAGCGTGAATCACCCCGCGTGGCAGACCAGCAGCGGGGTAGTGCGTATGCAAAGCCACTTCACTATCGAGCAAGGCCGCTTCTTCAGCAGAAATAAAACCGCGCACTTGTTGCGCAGCACTACTGCGCCATGCGCTGCCGCGTGGATTCACCATCTCACTGCCAAAGCTCAAACTGGCGCTGTGCATCTGTCCCAACATCGCGCCTACCGCTGCACAATTCGCCACACTCGGCTGTGTCACTGACTTACCACTCAAGCGACTTACGATGCAGGCTGGCTTACCGTTCAACTCACCCAAAAAATCATTTTTGCCATTTGCCACGGGGGCTGGGCAAGGAATGCCATGCCGTGCCAAGTGCGACATCAAGTTGAGAAAGAAAGGTAATTCCGCAGAGGTGAGCTTTTCAAAAAGGGTGAGGACGAAACGACCATTACTGGTAGTCACGAAATAATTCGTATTTTCGATACCCGCAGGGATGCCCTGCAATTCGAGTAAAGAACCTAAAGAGTAATCAGACAGCCAAGCAGAGACATCGGATTCGGTGACGCGGGTGAAAACAGCCATGCAGATGTTCCTAAATCAAAATTTGAAGATGACCCAACGCGGCACGCGCAGGCCAGAATCCAAGCCTTCTTGGCGGGCAAATTTGCCATCGCCACGATCATCGACTAAGTAGTAAGGTACGCCATGTTTGGGTGTTACTTTGATCATGTACAACTTGCCGTTGGCGCGGAACTCTTCAACTTTTTGAACGGGCTGCTTGGTGATGGTGACTTCAGGTTCATCCACCGCACCGTCTTCAATTAACGGTGTGGTAGACGGGGGAATAGGCTCAACTGCACTAGCAGTGAAGCTCAAGCCGGCAAGAAATAACAGAGTAAGTAGGCGCATGATTTTATTCTCACAAGTAATGGCGGGATTTTACGCTTAAAGGTTCAGCTGCAACTCACGCTCTGCGGCAGAAGGTTCGAAGCCGCGTGTTTCGTAGTGCTTAAAGATGGCAGCGACCACTTGTTCGGGTTCGTCGATGACTTGAATCAAGTCGATGTCGCCGGGGCTGATCATTTTTTCGGCGAGTAGGGAGTTCTTAATCCATTCCATCATGCCGCCCCAGAATTGGGAGCCGACCAAGATGATGGGCATGCGGCGTGTTTTGCCGGTTTGCACCAGCGTCAACGCTTCCATCAATTCATCCAGCGTGCCAAAGCCGCCGGGCATCACCACATAAGCACTGGCGAATTTAACGAACATCACCTTGCGCGTGAAGAAATGTTGAAAGGTTTGGCTGATGTTTTGGTAAGGATTGTCGTGTTGTTCGTGAGGTAATTGGATGTTCAAGCCGACGCTGGCAGATTTGCCGTAAAACGCACCTTTGTTTGCCGCCTCCATGATGCCAGGGCCACCGCCCGAGATAACGGAAAATCCCGCATCGGAAAGCAAGCGCGCAATCTCTTCGGTGAGCTTGTAATAGGGATGGTCATGCGGAGTGCGTGCGCTGCCGAAGATGCTCACGGCAGGATGGATGTCGCGCAGACGTTCAGTGGCGGCGACGAATTCTGACATAATGCCAAACACACGCCATGACTCCTTCGACTGCATCAATTCGGGGGCTTGAGCGGCGGGCAATTTCAAATCGTTGTTCATCTCGGACTCCAAAAATTATGAAGACATTGTTGCTGGTGGACGGCTCGTCCTATTTGTATCGCGCATTCCACGCCATGCCTGACTTGCGCAGCCCACAAGGTGAACCTACAGGTGCGCTACACGGCGTGCTCAACATGCTGAAAAAATTACGCAGCGATTACCCAGCGGATTATAGCGCCTGCGTGTTCGACGCGAAGGGCAAGACGTTCCGCGACGACTGGTATCCCGAATACAAAGCCAATCGTCCCTCCATGCCAGACGATTTGCGTGCGCAGATCGAACCCTTGCATGAGTTAGTTGCGGCGGCGGGTTGGAACATCATCATGGTGGATGGTGTGGAAGCCGATGACGTCATCGGTACGCTCGCACAGCAGGCTTCGAATAGCGGCGCGCGTTGCATCGTCTCCACCGGTGACAAAGATTTGACGCAGTTGGTGAACGCCAACGTCACGCTAGTCAACACCATGAGCAACGAAATCATGGATGAGGCGGGCGTGCTGACGAAATTCGGCGTGCCGCCAAATCGCATCGTGGATTATTTATCGCTGGTGGGTGATGCCGTGGACAACGTGCCGGGCGTAAATAAATGTGGCCCCAAGACAGCAGTGAAATGGCTCACTCAATATGATTCGCTTGATGGCGTGATTGCCAATGCAGCGAACGTGGGTGGCGCGGTGGGTGAACACTTGCGTGCCGCGTTGGAATGGTTGCCGATGGGCAGGAAACTAGTCACGGTGAAATGTGATGTGGCGCTGGACAAACGTTACGACGAGTTGGCTGCACCAGCGGAAGACAAAGAGAAGTTGAAGGCGATGTTCGAACGTTATGGTTTTAGAACCATGCTGCGCGAGTTAAATGGCGCTGCTCAAACGCCTTCCCCCATGCAGGGGGAAGGTTGGGATGGGGGTAGAGTTCGCAAAGAGTCCACCCCCTCCCTAGCCCTCCCCCTGCATGGGGGAGGGGATGAAGTGGCGAGAACCAACGACACCAGTCGATATGAATCCATCCGCACAGAGGCGCAGTTGGATGTGTGGTTGGAGAAATTGATGTCTGCTCCCTTGGTGAGCTTGGATACCGAGACCACCGGACTCGACCCGATGGCGTCGCAATTGGTGGGTATCTCGTTCGCCGTTGTGGATGATGTGAATGTAGGTTTGGATTCATCCAGACAAGCCTCGTTAGTCGGGATGAATCCCGACCTACAAATGCTGACAAATAGCGCGGCTTATTTACCCCTCGCACACCACTACCCCGGCGCGCCAGACCAAGTCGGATTCGAACTCGCGCTGCAAAAACTCAAGCCGTGGTTGGAAAGTGCAGAACACAAAAAGCTCGGGCAGAACCTCAAATACGATCAGCACATATTCGCCAATCATGGCATTGCCTTGCGCGGTATCGCCGAAGACACCTTGCTGCAATCCTATGTGTTGGAATCGCACAAGCCGCACGAGATGGGCAACCTCGCGTTACGCCACCTCGGGCTGGCAACCGTGAGCTACACCGATGTGGTGGGCAAAGGCGCGAAACAGATCGGCTTCGATCAAGTCGATCTCGATACCGCCACCCGTTACGCCGCAGAAGATGCCGACATCACTTTGCAACTGCACCAGACCTTGTCGCCGCAACTGGAAGGGCGACTGACCGAGGTGTATCGCGACATCGAGATGCCCGTGCGTGAAGTGTTGTTCAAGATGGAACGTAACGGTGTGCTCATCGATAGCGTGAAGTTATCGCGCCAAAGCCACGAGTTGGGCGAGAAGCTGATGTCCATCGAAGCGCAGGCGTTCGAGATGGCGGGGCAACCGTTCAACCTCGCTTCGCCCAAACAGTTGGGCGAGATACTGTTCGTGAAGCTTGGAATACCGGTTAAGAAGAAGACCGCCACCGGCGCACCCTCAACCGACGAAGAAGTATTGCAAGAACTCGCGCTCGACTATCCGCTACCCAAGATATTGCTTGAGCATCGCGGCATGGCGAAGCTGAAATCGACCTACACCGACAAGTTGCCGCAGATGGTGAATCAAAAGACAGGTCGTGTGCACACCAGCTATTCGCAAGCGGTGGCAGTGACAGGGCGCTTGTCATCTAACGAGCCGAATCTGCAAAACATTCCCGTGCGCACCGCCGAGGGCCGCCGCATCCGCGAAGCCTTCATCGCCCCTGCGGGGTCGCGCATCGTCTCTGCTGACTACTCTCAAATTGAGTTGCGCATCATGGCGCATCTGTCCGGTGACGAAGGCTTGCTCAAAGCTTTCGCTGCTGGTGAAGACATCCACCGCGCCACTGCTGCCGAAGTGTTTGGCGTCGCACTCGATGCAGTGAGTAGCGAACAGCGTCGTTATGCCAAGGTCATCAATTTCGGCCTCATCTACGGCATGTCCGCGTTCGGTCTGGCAAGTCAACTCAACATCGAGAACAGCGCCGCCAAGCAATACATCGACCTCTACTTTGCACGCTACCCCGGCGTGAAGCGCTATATGGACGACACGCGCGAACAAGCCAAAGCAAGCGGCTATGTCGAGACATGGTTCGGTCGCCGCCTGTGGCTACCCGAGATCAACGGTGCTAACGGCATGAGAAGACAAGCCGCCGAACGCGCCGCCATCAACGCCCCCATGCAAGGCACCGCCGCCGACCTCATCAAACTCGCGATGATCGCGGTACAAGATTGGTTGGAAAAAGAACAACTGCAAACCAAACTCATCATGCAGGTGCACGATGAATTGATATTGGAAGTACCAGAATCCGAGTTGGCCTTGGTGAAAGAGAAGCTGCGCGAACTGATGTGCAATGTGGCGCAGTTGAAAGTGCCATTGGAAGTGGGATTGGGTGAAGGGGCGAATTGGGATGAGGCGCATTAAGTAATTTATGCCGTTCGCCCTGAGCTTGTCGAAGGGTGAACACCTCAACCCGTTCGTCCTGAGTAGGCGTAGCCGTATCGAAGGATGGGCGCAGCCCGCAGGGTTGGTAATTAAAACCCAACACCGTCGGGGGTAGCCCGACAGCTAGTTACTTTTTCTTGCTTCGCCAAGAAAAAGTAACCAAAAAGAAGGCGACCCCGGTGCGCCGCTGCTTCGCAGTTCCCTGCGTTGCTCGACTGGTCAGGCGGCTGCGGAACTCGTGCTCCGCGCTCAGACAGTCCTCGCCGAAATCTCCTGACCAGTCTGCGCTACTCGGCGGCGCACAGGGGAGAGAAAGTCAAAATCTAAAACCACCGCGTGGGCACGAAGTGCCCACGATATTTGGCAGAGTATTTATTAATTCGGGGATGTTATGAATTCGGTTATTGCAGCAGCAGAAAAAATAGCCATGGCAGCTCGTCAATTGATAGACAGCATGCGTCCTTCCAAGGTTAGTCCGGATAGGCTAAAAGCTGCATTGTTTCTAGCAATTGCGGAGCAATTTGAAGCGAGTTTGCAGTTGGCGCGTTTGGGTATGGCCTCTCATGCCTCGGTTCATGTGCGGTCGATGCTGGAAGGCTTGGTTTACATGCATATGCTAAGTAAGGATGGTAAGTATGTTGAGCAGATGAAATACAACCAACTTCGTAGTGAGAAGAAGGTGTATGAGAGTTTGCTTAAAGATGTAAACCTACCTGCTGAATACCGCCTGATTCTTCAGGCGAGAATGGATGAATGCAAGCCTCGTTTTGAAACTATGTACGCAAATGGGATGCGACCAGGAAAAATTACCGATGATATTGTAGCTGCGGGTCTTTCAGATTTGAGTGTGCCATACAGCATGTTATGCGGGTTCTCCCATCATGATCTTAGTGTTCTTGCTTTGCGCCATCAGGGAGATAACGCCATGACCTATATGGCTCCTGATTCACCTGATGTCGTTGAGCTGATTTTTTCAATAGCGATTAGAGTGATTGTAGTTGCAGCCGAATCTATGTCAAAAAGCGCTTGGTTCCCTGAAGGGGTGTTTGAGGCGGCGTTTCAGGATATGAATAATGCTTGGGGTGGGGCAATGAATGAAGCAGGTGGAACTCTGTAGAGAGGGCACGAAGTGCTCTCTAGGTGGTTTTATGGTTTGATTTTCCTTCCCCGTACGCAGCCCTGCTCGTTTGCGACTAATCGAGGGAGTTGCGCAGCAGCGGTGCACTGGGGTCGCCTTCTTTTTGGTTACGTTTTCTTTGGCGAAACAAGAAAAAGTAACTAGCTGTCGGGCTACCCCCGACGGTGTTGGGTTTGAATTGCCAAACTTACGGGCTTCGTCCATCTCCTTTGGGTAGCTCAGGACAGGCTTCGATGCGCCTACTTAGGACGAACGGCATTAGGGAATTATGAGCCGTCATCTTCACCTCAATCGCAGCCCTAATTTGCGCACTGTTTCATAGAACAGCTACTTCAAACTTTCCTTAACCAGCCTTATCAATTCCGTCATGTCGAATGGTTTCGTTAGGTAATCGAGGAAGCCTGCATTGATCCCTGCTAGCACTTCATGTGGCAGTGCCGCCGCGCTGACGGCGATAACGCGTATGTGAGCGGTGAGTGGGTTGGCTCTGATTTTTTGAAGTGCCTCCATACCACTCATGCCTGGCAGGTTGATGTCCATCAATACTAGGTTTGGAGGGTTTTGCTGCATCATAGCGAGACCGATTTCTGCAGTATCCGCAGTTTGCAATTCAACATTGGGTAGCTGAATGAAGATGTGCTGCATGACCGAAACATTCACGAGATTATCTTCAATGTATAACACACGTCCTGTGGTGGAAACATCTCTGGATATTTCCACGTTACTAACTTTTTCGATGGTGGCGCTTTTTTGATCGGGTAAGGAGGTGGGTAGTTCTAGCCAGAAATGGCTGCCGACACCTTCGATGCTGTTAAATCCGACACTACCGTCCATAGCTTCCGCAAGTCGTTTGCAGATGACTAGGCCGATACCTGTGCCTTCAATAGATGTGTGTTCTGCTCCTAGCCGTTGGAAGGGTTTGAATAGCAGGGCATGTTGCGCATAGGGAATGCCATGGCCTGTGTCAGAAATGGTGAGGCGAATCGATCGCCCTTTTTCTTCACAGGTGATAGTAATGCTACCGCCGAGTCGATTGTATTTGACGGCATTAGATAAGAAATTGAGCAGGATTTGTCTGACACGCACTGCATCGGCATAGATAAACTTATCGTGAGGGTGGCTATGCTTTAGCTTGATATTGCGATTGTTCGCGGCAGTTTCAATGAGCGCGATAGACTCATTGATCACGCTATCAAGTGACATCACGGTGCGGCTGATTTCCAGCTTTCCAGATTCGATACGGGCTAAATCTAAGATGTCGTTGATGAGGTTATACAGATGCCGACTGCTACCCAGAATGTAGCTGACGGCTTGTTTTTGGGAAGGGTCGACAGCAACAGGAATACCCATATCCAACATTTGAGCAAAGCCGATGATGGAATTGAGCGGTGTGCGTAGTTCATGGCTCATATTGGCCAAGAAGGTGGATTTTGCACGGTTTGCATGCTCGGCCGTCTCCATTGCGCGAATGAGCTCATTTTCAGCGATACGTTTTTGCGTGAGGTCGCTATATACGATGACTGCAAAATCTGAGGTGACTGAGGCCTTCGATTCGACTAATCGTACCGAGCCATCTGCGCAGGTGACAGAGGATTCGAGCGTGAATACCGAGTGCGTTTCAGTTGCGACGCGCAAGCCTTGAGTCCATTCATGCGCCAAGCTTTTTCGGTAATCACTATCGGGATAGGCGAGAGCCCACCATTGTGAGATATCTGAAATATCCTGAAGCGCATAGCCAAAAATTTCTGTGAAGCGCTGGTTAAGTATCACTATTTTTTCATCAGCACCCTTCACTAAAATGGGTAAGGGGGAGGAATCCAATAGCATGCGGAATTGAGCTTCACTCGTGCGTAACGCTTGTTCAGCTTGCCGATGTTCTGTGACATCGATGTCCATGCACACAAAGATAGGGGTGAGTTCGCCGGGAATCGAGAATACTGAGGTTGAAATAATGCGCTCTTGTCCTGAGCGATTAACGATATGGCACTCGGTTAACTCCGTAAGTTTGTGTGTGTCAGAAATCTGTTGCAGGCTTAATAGAAATGCGTCTGCTTGAGCCTTTGTATAAATCAATTGGTCTAAGGTCTTGCCCAGCGCCTCATCCGCTGCCCAGCCATAGAATTTTTCAGAAGCTTGGTTCCAATACAAAATTTTGCCTGTTGCGTCATACCATTGCACGGCTACATTGGGCGTGTTTTCCAAAGTGGCAGAGAGGCGTTGCTCGGCCAATCGCACGTCAGTAATGTCTTTTAAGTAGCCGTGCCAAAGCGTGTCGCCATTGGGAAGTCGTTCCGGGGTTGAATTACGCTCTACCCACCGAATACCTGTTTGCGGGTGCCGAATGCGGAAAGATTCTTGGATGGTGGATAAATTGCGAGCTGAAGACTCGATTGTGCGTTTTACATTGGCTAGGTCATCAGGGTGAATCAGATCAAATACAAATGTAGAGCTTTCTTTTAGTTTCTCTGCATCAAGCCCTAACACGCGCAATGCGCCCTCACTGTAATAAGGGAAGCATGAGCTGCCGTCACGCCGCAACAAAAATTGGTAGATGACCCCAGGTACATTGGAGGCAATTTTGTGTTGAATTGTCGCAAGGTTTTGCGCGGTCATCGCATGTTCCATGAGTTCTTGCGACATGCGCCAACCAACCATTGCAAAAATAACCGAGTAGGAGGTCATGCCCCACACGGTTTGAACCCAAGCAATGGGTAAGTGTGAGTATGTCGAGTAATCAAGATCAAACTCAATCCAGTGCAGGCTGGCGGCAGTTCCCAAAAGAGCAAAACAAAGTGTATTGACTGTAATGAGCCAGATTGCGGTGCGAGTGCTGAGAAACAGGACAGCGACAAAACCCAGCAAGATGACTGAAAATCCAGCTGTTGCAGCAGGCCCTAATTGCAGCACACCAGCAAAGGCGGTGAGCCAAATTGTGCCTAGCAATATGAAGGCGCGTGTTGAATAGGAAATCTTGTCGCGTGCCCACCAAGTCGTCCAAAGCATGGCGATTATGGCGATGTGGAGAGCCATCAATGGCTTCCATCCGATATAGAGCGCTCGGGTGAGGGAGATTGATGCACCAATAGAGCCGGCAATGCATACCCAGCCCAATGTGTCATTAAGCAGGCGATTGCGCATCGCCGAAATATCGGCCGATGGGAGATTAGCCATTTTTGCGGACTTGAAGCAGATACAAGGCTTCTACACGCTCCCTTGCCCAAGGCGTTTTACGCAAAAATTTTAAGCTGGATTTGATACTGGGATCATGGGTGAAACAGCGCACAGGAATGCTGTCCGCCATGGCTTCCCAGCCTAAAGTTTCGGAAAGATACGTGACAATTTTTTCTAGGGTAATGCCTTCTAGAGGTGGTCTGCTACTGTGCTTGTTTTGTGTGTCCATAGTTGGATTTTACCGAGTATTCATTTGTTGAGCGCATACAATGCGCCATCTTTAAATCAAGCTCCCCTATTTATGACTGACACTATCCGCCTAGCGAAACGCCTTGTTGAGTTGACGCGATGCTCGCGCCGAGAAGCCGAGCTGTACATTATGGGCGGCTGGGTGAGCGTGGATGGTGTGGTGGTGGAAGAGCCGCAATTCATGGTGGGAAGCCAGCAAGTTACCTTGCTCTCGGGGGCTAAGTTGGCGCCGCTGCCACCCGTGACGTTAGTATTCCATCAGCCTGCCGAATTTCAGCTGACATCACAAACCTTTACGCCTGATACGCATGCGCCTGAAGATCATTCGGGCATTCGTGTACTCAAACAACACTTCCTGCGATTGACACATTGCTTACCCTTGGAAGCGGGGGCGAGTGGTTTATCTGTGTACACACAAGATTTTCAGGTATCTCGCAAGTTGACTGCGGATGCATCGACGATCGAGCAGGAATATGTGGTGGATGTGTCGGGTGAGTTGCCAGAAGAGGGGCTTAAATTGCTCAATCACGGGCTGACATTCAATGGCAAGTTGTTGTCACCGGCCAAAGTGAGTTGGCAGAATGAAACGCGTTTGCGCTTTGCGCTGAAAGGCGTGCAACCCGGGCAAATTGCGCACATGTGTAAGGCGGTCGGTTTGCAAGTGGTGGCAATGCGCCGCTTGCGCATAGGGCGAGTGTCAATGTCCAAACTCACTTCGGCGCAATGGCGCTATCTATTGCAATACGAGCGGTTCTGATTTTCCGCTCGTTGCTGTTCTTTTCAGCCAAATACTTTTTTCAATAGGCTGACTACCCACACCTGATCCTTGGGCTCTGTGGCCTGCAAGCCGAGCGTCTTTTTTACGATGTCCACGTAGTCGCGATCATCCCCTTTGATATGGTTGACGAGCCATATTCTGAGTAATGAAAGCACTTCGGTTGCGACGTTCTCGCCGTTGTTTGCACGTATTTGGAATTGTGCGATGCGTTTTGCAAACACCTCGTGTACACGTTTGTGTGCTTTAAAAAACGGATACTCGGCTTTCAGTTGCAGCTCTTCTTCAAAAGCGAAATGTGAGAGCGTGTAATCAATCAATTCAGCTAACACTGCATTGATCTTTTCATGATCGCCACTATCGTTAGATGTGTTCAATTGATTGATCAGATCAACGATGCGTCGATGCTGAGAGTCGATGACCGAGATGCCTGTGTTCAGGTCATCTGACCAGTGTAGGTATGACATAATTCCCCCTTGAAATGCGAACGAACAATCACTTTCATCACTATTTATTTTTATGTGTTGGTGATGCGGGCGGCATTCTTCTCGACACGTATTCTTGCGTCAACCTAAATGAATAATATTTTTTCACGCGCAACGTACTCATGATTATTTGGTGCAATAAATGAAGAATTCGTTGCTGCGGCGCTATCTTTTAGTCGCATATACCCTACTAATTTTGTATGTCAGCCTGTCTCCATTTTCAGGCTGGCAAGAACAAGGTTTGACCCTGTACGACGTATTTACCTCGCCACTCGGATTGACCTATACAACCTTTGATGCAGTCCTGAATTGCTTGGCGTACATCCCCTTTGGCGCTTTGTTGGCGCTGACATTACGTGCGCATTTTTCAAGTGTGACGAGTTTGGTGTTGGCGATACTGGCGGCGATGGCGCTCTCATGTTCAATGGAATATCTGCAAATGTATTTGCCGAGTCGCACGAGTTCGAATGTGGACGTGATGACCAATAGTTTGGGTGGATTGTTAGGTGCGCTTTTGGCTTGGTCGATTGCGGCACGTGCGTGGTTCGCACGAATCATTAAATGGCGTGAAGGATTCTTCATGCGCGAAAGCAGCGTTGATTTCGGACTTGCTTTGACACTGCTCTGGATGTTTGCGCAGATCAACCCATCTTTGCCGATGTTGGGAAATGTATTCATTACGGATGCCGCGCATCGCATCTTTGCGGTGCAACCCGAGCAAGCTTTTAGCATTTGGGAAAGCGCTGCCGTTGCGCTGAATCTGCTGATGATGGGCTTGCTGATGCAAACCTTGCTGCGCACCCGTCGTCACGCAATCGTTGCATTGGTATTGATACTAGCAATAGTGGGGTTGGCAAAATTCTTCTCAGCGGCTGTATTGCTAAAATCATGGGCGCTACTGCTATGGCTGAATGGCGAAGCGATGTTAGGGATTGTGGCGGGTTTGTTGTTGATGTGGTTCGCACGCTCACTGCAGGGAGAGCGTTTGTTCTGGTTGATCGCCGGTGTCGCATCGGTATATATGGTGCTTGCCTTCGGCGTATTGGATAGCGGCACGCCCTCATCTGCATTGGCCTTATTCGAGTGGCGTTATGGACATATGCGCAACTACAACGGACTTTCGCAAACGTTGTCGGTCATGTTCCCATTGTTGCTGGGCCTGTATCTGCTGTGGTCGCGCCGCCGCCTATAATCTGTTCACAAGGAGTGAGTGATGAGTTATTTCGACAAACATGTATTTTTCTGCACCAATCAACGTGAAGACGGCAGTGATTGCTGCGGCAATCGCGGCGCGCAAAAAGCACGCGATTACGTAAAAGACAAAGTCAAAGCATTGGGCTTATCCAATCGCCAGAACAAGATTCGCATCAACTCGGCGGGCTGTTTGGATCGTTGCGACGACGGCCCTGTATTGGTCGTCTATCCTGAGGGCGTTTGGTACACCTTCGTGGACGAGAGTGATCTGGATGAGATCATCGAATCGCATTTGAAGAACGGGCAGGTTGTGGAGCGTCTGAAGATCTAATGAGCATCGCACTACAAAAATTCTCCGTTGATGGTGGCGCAGGACAACTTGAAGGTGTCGTGCACGTGCCTGATGAGATCCCTTGCGCTATCGCGGTCGTGGCACATCCGCTGCCAACGATGGGTGGCAACATGGAGAGCAAGGTCGCGGTGATTCTGGCCAAGACCTTTGCTGACCTTGGCTGCGTGACTTTCCGTTTTAATTTTCGCGGTGTGGGAGCGAGTGAGGGCGAGTACACCGGCGGGGACGGCGAAGAGCAAGACATGATCTCTGTTGCCCGCTACGCGCAAGAGCAATTCGGCGATGAACTGCCGCTCATCCTTTCTGGATTCTCTTTCGGTGGTTACGTCGCCGCACGTGCTGCGCAGACACTGCAGCCGCAACACCTCGTTTTGGCTGGGCCTGCGGTGGGGCGTTTTGCCATGCCTGCGGTGTCGCCTGACACGCTGGTTATTCACGGCGAACATGATGATGTCGTGCCACTGGCGGACGCTTTCGAGTGGGCGCGCCCACAAAAATTACCTATCACCGTGTTACCTGCTGCCGACCATTATTTTCACGGGCGACTCACGCAGCTACGTGACATCGTGAGGAAGCATTTCATCGGAGTGCAGTTGTGAAACCCGTTATCCAAGCTATCGGCTTACAAAAATCCTACGGCGGTCATCGAGTGGTGGATGGTCTTGATCTATCCATTCGCAAAGGTGAATGTTTCGGTCTGCTCGGCCCCAATGGCGCGGGCAAGACCACGACATTGCGCATGCTGCTTGGGCTCATCGCGCCCGATGCGGGCAGCGCCATGTTGCTCGATCTGCCCGTTCCGCAAGCGGCGCGCGAGGCGCGTATCCGCGTTGGCGTGGTGCCGCAGATGGATAACCTTGATCCCGATTTCACCGTGGCGGAGAACCTGCTGGTGTACGGCCGCTACTTCGGCATGAAGGATGCGGAGATCGAAGCGCGTATCCCGTCGTTGCTGGAATTCGCCAGTCTCACCAATAAGCGCGACGCGAAAGTGCCGACGCTGTCGGGGGGTATGAAACGTCGCCTCACTTTGGCGCGTGCGCTGGTGAACGATCCCGATGTGATCTTTCTTGACGAACCCACCACCGGCCTCGATCCGCAAGCGCGCCATCTTATTTGGCAACGCCTTCACACGTTGACACAGCAAGGAAAGACGTTGCTACTCACCACCCACTTCATGGATGAAGCCGAGCGCCTATGTCATCGCCTTGCGGTGATGGATAACGGCAAACTTATCAGCCAAGGCTCACCGCGCGAACTCATCGAACAGAATATCGAGCCGCAGGTGGTGGAGGTGTTCGGTGAGACATCAGGGCAATGGGCGAGTGAACACGCGGCGAAATATGCGCAGCGTTTTGAAGTGAGTGGGGAGTCGGTGTTCTGTTATGTGCGCGATGCACAGCCGCTGGTGGCTCATCTGCAAGCGCAATCTGAGCTGCGCTATTTGCATCGCCCCGCGAACTTGGAAGATGTGTTCCTCAAGTTGACGGGAAGAGAGATGCGCGAATGAATCTGGTCTTCAGAATGTTGTGGGTCATCGTGCGTTCCTTTTTTCTTCCGCGTTTGGAGATGGCGAGTGTCGTCAGTTCGCTGAAGTTGCGTGTGTTGCCCAATGACATCGACATTAACTTCCACATGAACAACGGGCGCTACCTCACTATCTGCGACCTGAATCGGGTGGATGTGTTCGCGCGTAGTGGCTTGTTGAAAGCCATGTTCAAGCGAGGTTGGATACCTGTCATCGCCGAACACACGATGACGTACAAGAAGCCGCTCGATCTGTTCCAACGTTACGAGGTGAGTTTGGAAGTGATGAAGTGGGATGAGAAATATTTCTACATGGTGCATACGTTCAAGGTGGGACAGCGTGTCGTCGCAGAAGGCACATCGAAGGGATGTGTATATGCGCGCGGCAAAGGTGTGGTTAGCCCTGCCGATGCTATCGCCGCTGTCGAACAGGATAAATTGAGATGAGTATCTTTGCGTTTCCCCAATTGAGTTTGCGTTTCTTGCCGATCTGGCGCAGGCATTGGCTGGTGTGGAAAAAGATCGCTGCGCCTTCCATTCTCGGGCATCTGGCCGACCCCGTGATCTACATGCTGGGCTTGGGTTACGGTCTGGGTAGTCTGCTACCTGAGATGGGCGGCATGTCCTATATGGCTTTTTTGGCGGCAGGTACGGTGTGCTACAGCACGATGAACAGTGCGAGCTTCGAAGCTTTGTATTCTGGCTTTGCTCGCATGCATGAGCAGCGCACGTGGGAGGCGATATTGAACACGCCTGTCGGATTGGATGACGTGGTGCTGTCCGAGATATTGTGGGCGGCGACCAAGAGTCTGATGTCCGGCACGGCAGTGCTGGTCGTTATCTGGGTGCTGGGATTGTCAAATTCATTGATGTCGTTGTGGATGATTCCGCTGGCTTTGTTGATTGGTTTGGCCTTCGCTTCCATCGGCCTCATCATGACTGCACTGGCGCCAGCCTATGATTTCTTCATGTACTACTTCACGCTGGTCATCACACCGATGATGCTACTATGCGGCGTCTTTTTTCCGGTCACTCAGTTACCGGAAAGCATGCAAGTTGTGGCGAGTCTATTGCCTTTGACGCATGCCATCGATCTGGCGCGGCCCTTGATGAACGGGGATATCCCGCCGCAGACTTTGATGCATGTGGGCGTATTGCTGGTCTACACTTTAGTCGCGTTCTATGTGTCGTTGGTGTTGTTCCGTAGAAGGTTGTCGAGATAGTCAGGTTGGCGGTAATTGAAAGCATCTACCCCCATCCCAGCCTTCCCCCTGCAAGGGGGAAGGAGTCAACTACCCTCCCCCTTGCAGGGGGAGGGCTAGGGTGGGGGTAGAAATGAGGAGAGCTAAATCATGTTGTGGTTAAAAGCATTTCATATCATCTTGGTCGTGAGCTGGTTCGCGGGGCTGTTCTATCTGCCGCGTATCTTCGTCAATCAAGCGATGGCGACGGATAAAGCGGATAAAGACAGATTGAATCTGATGGCGGGCAAGCTCTACCGTTTCGTCACGCCCATCGGCGCGCTCGCTGTCATCACGGGCTTGTGGTTGTGGATCGCGTATAGCGATATTTTTACGGGCGGGTGGATACACGTCAAAACTACTTTGGTCGCAGGGCTGGTGGGTTATCACTTGTACTGCGGGCATCTGGTGAAAGAGTTTGCCGCAGACCGTAACACTCGCAGCCATGTGTGGTTCCGCTTCTTTAATGAAGTGCCCGTGCTCGTGCTGCTGGCCGTTGTGATTTTGGTTGTTGTAAAACCATTTTAGCCACAGATTATTTGTTAGGCTTAGTCGATCCCTTCCCCCTGCAAGTGGGGAAGGGATAAAGCGCTAACGTTGCAGTTTATTTGAGTACCTAAAAATGCCTGATTTCTTCGCTACCTGTCCTCGCGGACTCGAAAGATTACTCGCCGATGAGCTGACCAGCTTCGGTGCCAAAGACGTGCGCACCACCGATGGTGGTGTTGGCTTTACAGGTGATTGGGCGCTGAACTATCGCGCCAATCTGCAAAGCCGTTTGGCCTCGCGCATCTTGTGGCGTGTCAAAGAGCCGGCGCGTTTCCGCACCGAGGACGATGTGTACCAAGCTGCGTATGCCTTGCCATGGACGAAGTGGTTCGATGTGAGTTGCACCATCCTTGTCAAAGTCACCGCCATCAAATGTCCGCTCAAGAGTTTGGAATTCATCACGCTCAAGATCAAAGACGCAGTGTGCGACAAGTTCCGCATGGAAAAGGATGTACGCCCCAGCGTGGCTAAGCTCGATCCCGACATGCGCATCCACGCGTTCTTCGAGGGCGAACAATTCACCTTGTATCTGGATACCTCGGGCGACGCGCTGTACAAACGCGGCGTGCGCCTCCACACCAACATTGCTCCCCTGCGCGAGAACCTCGCCGCTGGTATCTTGAAGATGACCGGCTGGAAGCCGGGCATCCCCCTGTTCGACCCCATGTGCGGTAGCGGCACCTTCCTCATCGAAGCCGCACAGATATCGCTCAACATCCAACCGGGGATCGACCGGAACTTCGCTTTCGAGAAGTTGAAGAATTTCGACACCAAACTTTGGAACTCGATGCGCGAGGCTGCTATCGCCGCGCAACTGCCAGTGAGCGAATTGCCACTGTACGGCAGCGACCTCTACGGCGATGCACTCAAAGCCGCGCATCAGAATCTGGAAGACGCGGGCATCCGCGAGACGGTCGATCTTAAACAGTGCAACGCATTGGAAGCCTCGCCGCCAGAGAAGGAAGGCATCCTCGTGGCGAACTTGCCTTACGGCGAGCGCATGGGTGATGAAGACGAATTGGCTGAGTTGTATCCGCAACTGGGTAACGTGTTGAAACAGAAATTCGGCGGTTGGAATGCCTATCTGTTCACCGCTGATCTGCGCATCGCCAAACTGATGCGACTCTCACCCTCTAAACGTACGCCGCTGTATAACGGTGCTATCGAGTGCCGTTTGTTCGAATACAAGATCGTGGCGGGAAGCAACCGTCCGAAATAAATTTAGGTGCTACAAGATTTCCTCCTCCATGGGAGAAGGCACCTTGGCTCTGAGGTCGTATTAAACAAAAGCTGCATAGGGTGTTCTTCATAATCTGAAATGAAATGTCTTTAGGAGAAATCATGTCGATCAGAAATAAATTCCTACTGAATCCCGCCAGAGCCACACTCGTCGTCATCGACGTGCAAGAAAAACTTTGTGCAGCGATGGATCAGAGCGTGCTGGCGCAACTCACAAAAAATGCCGGCATCCTATTAGAGAGCGCAGCCGAATTGGGTGTGCCCGTGATCTTCACCGAACAATACGTCAAAGGCTTGGGGCCGACATTGAACGAACTGCGCAGCCGAGCGCCAGCAGCCCCCGCGATCGAAAAAATGTCGTTCAGTTGTTGCGGCAACGAAGCGTTCATCAAACACCTAAAAGACAGCGACAGAACGCAGATCATCATCGCCGGCATGGAGACGCATGTGTGTGTGTTGCAAACCGTTATCGATCTGCTCGCGGAAGGCTTCGACGTACACGTCGTTAAAGACGCGGTGATGAGCCGCAGCAACGACAACAGACAAACTGCAATGGAAGCGATGACATTGGCAGGGGCTATACCCACCAGCACAGAGTCAGTGGTGTTTCAATTGCTGAGAGTCGCAGGGACGGACTCGTTCAAGAAGCTATCGAAACTGGTTAAGTGAGGCGGCCGACTCGATAGCGCTAAATGTCTCAAGTCGGCCATAAGAGACGCTGGGGAAATGCTGAGAAGGCTGCTTGAGAATTCTAAAGGGATGTCCGCTTCACTCCTGATAGCGGACGTTCAAAATTGAGAGCTTGATGGGGATTGACCGTCGCTTGCTAATCCATAGCAGTCATAGAAAACCAGATAGCGGACACTCAACGGTAAGGCGAGGCGCGCAGAGCGAGCGTCGACACCGTTTACGAATCGTCTCCCTCGACCGACTGGTTAGGTGGCTGAATATTTTGCAGGATGTCGCATGTTTTTTCATTCCACAGGCGAAAGGAGAATCCAGCACTGATCGAGTGCAGGGTCGTTTCCCACTTCTCTGGATCGGTCACGGTCTGCCGTTGCAGTTCACCTCGAACAATGTCTGTGCTACGTCTGCACTCAAGGATTCGGTACTCACCATTTAGCAAGCCGCACGTTGCTGTGAAGCACTCCTCGACTAGTGATGGATCGGTGCACGGGAACCACTCATAATGATGGTCTCCCGCTACCAAGTGCAATTCATCGTTGTTTTCTAAGTACAGATAGACGTCAAAAACCAGCCCTGACTGCCGATCAATCAGCAAATCAACTAAATAGTGGGTCGCCGGACGATTAACAGTCATCCTTAAATTAGGAAATTGCCTCTGCAATTGATGAAACATTGCTTCTGCAGCATCTGTCTGAGGTGCACTCATGCTAAGCAGCCTAACGTGTAGCCAAGGGGCGCGCCGAAGCCGCGTCCCAGCGACCAAAGGGAGCGAACTTGAGTGTAGGGTTAGGCTGAACCGTCATCTACGACCTCCCACCGATGAAACCAGTAAACACAAATTAGACATGCGGCGATGGCGACAGAGCCGAAGAGTTGTGCCAAGCCCCTGATGTTCTCGGGAACATGTCCACTTCCGAGGAGGAGTGTGAGTCCCACAACGAAGAAGGCGAGTGACGGACGCAGTGATCGACCGCTGGAACGCAACTCAACACCGCAATGGGGGCAGAAGAAACGCGGCCAAGATGAAGTGAGCCGCCTAGGAGGGGCAATTTCAGTACGCAGACCCGAGTTTGGAACGGTGTCGCCGCACGCAGGACAATCGCGATGTTTCATAGGCCTAACAGCTATTAGACGGACGCATCGGTCCGTATTTTTAAATTAGTGAAGTGTGCGAAATTTCGATAACCAATTGATTCATCAGTATCCCCAAAAACCACCTACCTCATATGCATTAATAGTATAGACAGAACAGAATGCCCGCTTCTGGCCGACCTGCGACGATTCCAAAACGCAAATAGCCAGTTGGTGAACGACCGCTCCTAATCTGCTAGCAGTCACTTAAAAAGAATCGTGCTTCAAAAGCAGTTCTAGCGCAACCACCATGAATATATAGGCCGAGGTATAGGCCATTTGGCATATTGTGTTTTTGGGTAGAAGGAGTAGGTTTCTCGCGGTCTACAAACTGCCTGATTCTGAGAGTACAGAAGACGTTCGTGTTAGCGAAAGTCAACGTGCGCAAACGGCCAAGTTATGCCAGTGGCGAATGGCGGGTTTGTGGCAACCTATGTCAGGAATTGTAGGGCATAGTAAGGGTTAGAGTCACTCGATAAAAGTTTATTAATTCCACATATCCTGCTACAACTTTAAACATGAAAGAGATATTCAAAGTAATTGGCTACACGCCCAAAATGCAGACGCAAGGAGTTTTGCCAGAAGAATTTATATGGGAAAGAATTCTTAATAGTTCTTCAGCAATGCACACCCCTTGCTTTAAAAAACATGTAATTGAATACATGCTAAAGAATTCACCATCGTTTAAAGAAAAGTATAGTGAACAGTGTGTAAGTTGGAATTTAGAACACGCAAATGCACGAGTAGCAAGCCGCAAATTTTGCCAACATTGTGAAATTAAACAATGTTGTTCTTCCTTGTCGAGCTGATCCAGCATGGATTGCTTCATCTGCGTTATGGCATGTTGAAATACTGGTTCGTCTCGACAGATGTACTTAACAATCGACTGCTTTTCGGCAACCAATTCGCATGTGGCAATGACGGCTTCTGGTTATGTGGAGCCGGAGGCTAAAATGCAAAACGAAGGGCTGATGTCTACCAAGATTCGGTCGTTCAAGTATGGCGAAGGTGTACTGGCGAGGTCGGCCAATAAGAGACATTCGCCATACACCCATACTATTGAGCATATGGTGAAAGAAAATAACGAAGGTCTATGATGAATCAATTACTGGCCAAAATTTTTTCATTCCAAACTATTTTTAATAGTACAGACAGGTGGATATGTCTAATAGCTGTTGGGCTTATAAAAACAAGTGTTAAATAGATCAAGACAATCCGAAGAAAAAAACGAACGGCCTAGCATTCAAGACCGGTTATTTATGGCCGTTTTAGCACCCATTGCTTTTAATATTTCTATAATCATCGTTTTAGCAATGGTTTTCCGCCGCACTAGGTTTCTTGGTAGGTTTTTGTTCTATCAAGCTCATTGGTCAGCTTTTCTCGTCGTATTTGTTGCTGGATTACTTCCTGCCATTGCAGGTTTTATGATGGGCACGAGTAAATTTGCCACGTTGTTAGGGCACTTCTTTTACACAAATATGGAGCACGAAAGAGATTTGAGTAAAACCATAGCTTGTTGGCTTGGCCTCTTAGCCATTGCATATTTGTTGTCGGGTGCGGTGTAGCTATGCCCAACCTATCCATCAAGCGGGACTTGCTAACGCAAGCCTCTTATGTCAAACGTTGATCGCCCGTTAATGGGCGAACTAAATGTCTCTTATGGCCGATTTTCAGTCATGCCCTGTAAAGAAACACCGCGTCTTGAACTGTTCACCTAGTCCATTTCTATCTTTGCCAGCTTGAGGTGCGTGTTATTGAGGTTCGCAGAGATGGACTCTTTCAAGAAATCCGTGAAGTGAGGCCCGCTGAATGATACTTTTATAAACAGAGGCACATCGAATAATGTAGAGTGCATTTTCGTTTTAAGCGGCTGAAGAAAGAAACCTCGCTGTAACACAGCTGTCATTTTCATGTAATTCGCCTGTCATAAAGCCTCCCCATAATTCGCTCGCCTTAATCCTCCCTCGTGAGTTGAGGAATTCAGAGCAATTTTATTTAATGACTAGGAGCAACAATGAAAAAGACAATCGTAGCACTGGCAGTTGCAGCTGCATTCACAACTCCGGCATTCGCCGACAACGCAAACGTGACCGTTTACGGCAAGGCATTGATGACCATTGATGCAAAAGGTAGCAATGCAACAGTTGCAGCAGGTGCACCAGGTGTAGCAACTCAAGTGCGCGTAAATACCAATGCTTCTCGTTTCGGCGTGAAGGGCAAAGAAGATTTGGGCGAAGGCCTGAGCGCTGTTTACCAGTTCGAACTTGAGATGGATGCTGATGGCAGTTCCACAACCTCTGGTTTGGCCAAGTCGCGTAACAGCGGTGCGGGTATCGAAGGTGCTTTCGGTAAAGTAATGCTGGGTATCTGGGATACACCATTCAAGGTTGCGCACAACAAGATTGAATTGTTCGATAACGCAACATCATGGACATCCACAGCCGTTATTGGTCGTTCCGCTGGTAAGAACTACAACACACGCCAAACAAACATGGTGCAGTACTGGTCTCCAAAGTTGATGGATAGTTTCCAAGTAGCTGCAATGTTCAGCCCAGACGAAGCTGCAACAGCTGCGAATGGCACTTTGAAGGCAACTAATAAGTCTATCTACTCATTGTCTGCTACGTATGCTGTTGCAGATATCTACGTTGCGGCAGCTTACGAAGGTCGTAATGATGTAGGTGCTGTAACAACTGCAAACTCAACTCAAGGCACGACTGATAAAGCATTCCGCTTGGTTGGTAATTACGACATTGCTGATTTTTCAATTGGCGCAATGGCTGAAAGCTTCACAACAAACACATCTGCTATTGCAAGTGTAAAGGCCAACAACGTTGAAGTAGTTGGTCAATACAAGATGGGCCCAAATCATTTCGCAGTTAGTTACGCTAAGGCTGGTTCTACAGCGACAGGCACAAACGCAGCTAACGACGTTAATCAATTGAGCTTGAAATACGCTTTCAACTTCTCGAAGCGCACTGAACTGTTTGCTGCTTATACAAGCAACAAAACAAATGCAGGAACTATAGCTCTTCCAACTAGCGTTACGCTGACTTACTTGGGTGGCGGTATCGTTCACGCTTTCTAATCTAACCTCCTCAGTTAGCTAAGAAGTCAAACGGGCGTCTTCGGACGCCCGTTTTCTATTTACCAAAAATATCTCAGGACATTTCGCATAAATACTTAATTAATAGTTCACTTGGTTTTAATTTTCAGATCGTATCTTGCTTGTTCCTTTTAATCAGATGGAAGACGACAAATGAAAGTTAACTCGAAAGTGAAAGCGAGTGCGATTAGTGCGCTTGTACTCAGCATGATGCTAGTCGGTTGTGGTGGAACGACAACCGCCTCGGTCAGTGGTCCAAAGAAAAATGTGATCTTCTTCTTGGGCGATGGCATGGGGATGACGACGCTCACTGCTGCTCGAATCTATTCAGTGGGTGAGACAGGCAATCTGACGATTGACACATTGCCAGAAAGTGCATTTGTTAAAACCTTTTCCAATGATGCCCAAGTGACTGATAGCGCACCGTCAATGGCTGCGTACATGACAGGCGTAAAAACCAACAACGAAGTGATCTCGATGTCGCCAAATACAGTGGCGACTTCACCAAGTGCAGATGCAAATGGAAATCTGACTATCAATAATTGTGCGGCGAGCAACGGCACGTCTGCAACGACATTGCTTGAATTGGCAAAAGCAAAAGGATGGGCTACGGGCGCAATCACTACAACCGAGTTGACTCATGCCACACCAGCTGCAACTTATTCACACATCTGTAACCGCAATGCGCAATACCACATTGCAGCCCAATTGGTTCCGGGCGGAGTTGGCTTTAACAAGGCGCTGTACGACGGAGTCGATGTGTTGATGGGTGGCGGGTTGAATCACTTCACTCCATACAGCGCGTCGAACACTAAAGGCCGTGCAGACAATCGTGACTTGACTGCTGAGCTGGCGGGGTTGAACTACACCGTCGCTAAAACAAAAGCAGAGATGTTGGCTGCGCCATTGGATAAAAAGTTTATCGGTCTGTATTCAAAAACGAGCCATTTGGAATATGACTTGGATCGTATCGCGCAAGTTGCGGCAGGTGCGGGTAATGGCGTAACTCAGCCTAGCTTGGCAGAGATGACGACTAAGTCTATGGACATCTTGTCGCAAAATCCCAATGGCTATTTCTTGATGGTTGAGGGCGGGCGTATCGACCACGCTTTGCACAGCACGATTGCGAAGAAAGCATTGCAAGACACCGTAGCTTTCGACAACGCCATCAAAGCTGCCATTGATAAAGCAAAGCTAACCGACCCAACACTAGCGAACACCTTGATTGTGGTAACAGCTGACCATGACCACACCTTGGTGTTGAACGGTTATGCGCAACGTACAGGTAAAACGACGGCCACTAATCCAGGTGTGTTGGGGTTGGTGAAAAACTATGTAACGGGTTTGTTCGACTTGGATGCTGATAGCACACCGTATTCCATTATCGGTTTTGGTAATGGCGAAAATCGCAATGCGACACGTGCTGGGCTGACCATCACTGAGGCAACTACCAGTGCTGATCTGTATCACCAAGAGGCTGTGATTCAAACCAATGTGGGTTCTGAAACTCACGGCGGAACAGATGTGTTCTTGGGCGCGATGGGCATGGGCGCATCCAATTTTTACGGAAGCATAGATAACACCAAGGTCTTCCAGTTGGTTAAAACCGCTGCCGGCCTCTAAGCAAACTCTCGGAGATTAAGAATATGAATAAGCAAATTTTCAAGGCATCAGCCACGGCAGTTATTTTGGCGGCACTGTTTGCATCTAATGCATACGCCGCAGGTGTAGCAAAGAACGTCATCTTCTTCTTGGGTGATGGCATGGGCCCTACGGTTGTGACTGCCTCACGCATCTATCAATATGGTGAGCAGGGTTCATTAAAGTTTGAAACATTGATGGAGCGTACTGCGCGCATCAAGACCTATTCGAATGATGCGCAGACGACAGACAGCGCGCCATCGATGGGGGCGTACATGACCGGTATTAAAGCTAATAATGAAGTTATCTCGATGTCGACCAATACGATTGCGAGTGGGGCAAACAAGCCAAGTGCCGACACTACGGTGACACCGAACGTTGCGAATGCGGTGAACAATTGTGCTGTTGGGAATGGTTCATCAGTGCCAACTATCTTGGAGTTGGCCAAAGCAAGTGGCAAGGCAGTAGGTGCGGTGACGACGACCGAATTGACCCACGCAACGCCTGCCGCAACTTACGCGCATATCTGCAATCGAAATGCAGCCTTCCACATTGCGGCTCAGCTTGTTCCCAATGGGGTGGGTTATAACTCAGCCCTAACCAAAGGGACGGATTTGGGTGTTGATGTGCTGATGGGAGGCGGGTTGAATCATTTCACTCCATATAACGCGACAACAAACACTAAAGGACGTGTTGATCTGCGCGACTTAACGGCTGAAATGACAACTGCTGGCTACACCTTCGCATCGACTAAGGCGGCAATGGCGGCAGCACCTAACACCACGACGAAGTTCCTCGGTTTGTACAGCACCACAAGCCATCTCGAATATGAGTTGGATCGTGCGGCGCAAACAACAGCAGGTGCGGGAGCGGGTTTGACACAACCCACCTTGGCAGAAATGGCAGTGAAATCGATCAAGATGTTGAAGAATAATCCTAACGGATTTTTCCTCATGGTCGAAGGTGGACGCATCGACCATGCCTTGCACAACACCAATGCCAAGCGCGCGCTGGTGGACACCATTGCATTCGATGATGCAATCGCGGCTGCCATCGCAGAGATCAAGCTGACCGATCCAACCTTGGCAAACACCTTGATCGTGGTGACAGCAGACCATGACCATACGATGACGTTCAACGGTTACGGCAAGATTGGTAATCCCATTTTGGATATCAATCGTTCGTACTCGGCAGGTAATCCAGAATCGACCGACAAGAATGGTGTGAACTACACCACCTTGGTATTTGGTAATGGCCCTAATCGTTTGAACGTGGCACGTACACCGTTGTCGACAGCAACAGTGACCGCAGATAACTATCTGCAAGAAGCTGGCGTGAGAACAGCGGCAGGTAGTGAAACGCATGGCGGTGGTGATGTCATGTTGTTTGCCACAGGTGCAGGTGCGCAAAGTTTCAAAGGCACGATGGAAAACACGCAAGTGTTCAACATTATCAAGAACGCACTAGGTATTTAATGCGAGATTTCTTTTAAGTAACCATTCATCCGGCGGCTGGAATTTCCAGCCGCCGGATTTAATTGATGAGGCCGCTGTGAAATCATTCACTCACACTTACAAAATATTATTTATTCTCATGCTCGCGTTTGTATCAAGCGGGGATGCACTGGCTCAACAAGGTGCAAATAAGTTGGCAGATGCACCTGCTTTGGATATTTCGATTGTTTATTATGATCGCGCTTTAACCTCTGACGGCGTGTTGCGTGAAAGTCGCTACGAAGAAACGATGTGGCGTCGCCCAGGTCATGTGTGGGTGTCACGTGTATTGCCAAAGTGGACAGAGAGGGCAAATGCTGCGCATGAGCATAAAGAGCATGGTGATGAGCATGATCACAAACACTTCAACCCGATTGGTTTGCCTCGACATGTAACGCAAGAAGGCAAGCAGATAAAGTTGGAATACTTGGATATTCCGAATAAGCAACTTATCAATATCGTTGCAACTGAATTTGAGAACGTCAACTTTGATGGCTCATGGGTGAATGCTTATTATTTAGTTGATCCGACCGTTGTTATGTCGATGCCACAGTCAAACATCAAAGCATCTGACGGACAGCTTAGCTGGCATGAGTTGGAGCGTAATGGCATATTCCAGCGTGTGCTTTGGGATGCCAAAAATTTGATTCCCCGCGAAATTGAAACGGGAAAAAATGATGGCTCAATATATAGAAAAGTGAGCATTAAAGTGAACCCTGTGGCGAGTTCAAAACTGCCGTGGCCAGATACAAAGGGGTATGTGCAAAAAGAATACTCAGACTTTTTAGATTGAGAACGCCTACATGCCGGTGGCTTCAAACAGAAAATATTGCAGACACGAGCGTCTTCGGACGCTCGTTGTTTTAGGAGTGTATTTTAAGAAATCCGTTTGAACAGTTGGCTGCGCAAAACGGTGCAATATGTATGAAGCAAAATGGACATTCTCTCGTCACATATAGCCTCTATAAAGAGGTGCCATGCATAAATACGTCCTGTTTATATTTCTACTCATTGCCCCTAGTGTGGCAATGTCTGACACCCATCAGCCAAACTTGCAAGTTGAGGTGAATCGAGTTGGAAGTGTGTATTCGTTAGCGGCTCGCTTTGACTCATCACTAACTCAATGCGCTGCTTATCGCTACCTTACAGACTATGAGGCGGCAAAAGGATTGCCCGGCGTGGTCGAATCAAACGCAGTCCGGATATCGCCAGATACAGTGATGGTTGAACGCGTGGCGGATGAACGAGTTTTGTTCATGCGCATTCGTTTGCGTTCAAAGATGGAATACAAAGAGCAGCCTAAGAAGGGAATCTCATTTACTCAAATGTCGGGTGATTCAAAAAGATTTGAGGGTAATTGGCATATTGATGCTCGTCCACATGGCAGCACTTTGTTATTCGAGGGGACATGGGAGCCGGATACTGTGATCCCATTGTTCGTCATCGATCATTTTGCGAAGAATGGATTGATCGATCGATTTGGTTCGATTGCTCAGTTGGCTGAAAAAAATAAAAGTGTGTTATCGGATCACTGTGACAATTAAATGTGGGGCTGTACACAATAATGCGCGACTGCTTTCATGCAGTCGCGCTAAATGACGGAATTATTACAATTGAGAAATGCGCGCCTAATCTATATGCTCAAGGCAGGGTGATAAATATAAGCATGATTGGTTCTTCACCGACTTTGTAGGAACTGAAAATATTAGGAGGAGTTTGGAATGCCGAAATTAAGTAATCCGCTGTATGCGGAAAAAGTGAAAAAATTATCCAAGATTGAATCCGAGCGTTTACTTTCTAGGATGTCTGGCAAATTACCTCGTCGCTTGGAGAAAGATAAACTAAGCAGAGAAGAAGCGCTGGCATTGCAGATGGAGTTGGAAGATGAGCAGCTTCAAGAGTGGCGCAAGATGATGGCTACATTGAACAGCAAGGCTGAGAAAAAAGAAGAGAAGAAAGAAAAAAAGAAAGAAGAAAAGAGCGAAAAACAGCATAGCAACGAAGCTGAGAAAGCGGCTCCTGCGGCTAAGGTAAAAGCGCCTAGCAAAGTTAAGTCAGCAGAAAAACCGGCGAAAGTAGTCAAAGCCAAGAAGGTAACTGCAAAATAAATAGCAGTAGGTCTTGTAGGCACGGCTCATGGATAACATTCATGAGCCGATTGTCGTTGGGTATAAGTGCAATGCTTATGGTGTGACCCATTGTCGGGGCGGTTGTCCCTGAAATTCAAAATTCATAGATATTTCATCTCTGCGTAACACGCTGAGGCTACCGTGCTTGTCCTAGCAAAGCACAAGGAGCTTCCCATGTCCGTCACCATACTGCCTACTGAATACTATCGGCCCCCCACACTACCAATGGATTTCCTGCGGGCAGTGCCACGTTCACCACGCGCGGAATTTATCTCGCAGCATGTGTGTGCTCAGGAGAGCATGGTTGTGATGACGCCGCTACGCGAGATTATTGAGCAACGTAAATTAACCGCGCTCTTTCAGCCTATTCTTGATTTGAAGAGCGGAGAGTTTTTGGGATTCGAAGGGTTGATCCGTGGGCCATCGGACAGCACATTACATTCGCCAGTGAATCTATTTGGGGCGGCAGTACGAGAGGGGGTGTCATTAGAAGTTGAGATGCTCTCGCGGCAAACTGTGCTTGAAGCATTCTCAATGCAAAATCTGCCGGGAAATCTATTTTTGAATGTCAGTCCACAAACACTGACCGACCCCAGCTTTAAGAATGGGCAGACGCTGGTCTTCTTGAATGAATTGAATATCGATCCCTCGCGAGTGGTCATCGAAATCACTGAAAATCAGCCAACGTATGATTTCGAAGCGATGCGAGGAGCATTGCTGCATTACCGAAGCATGGGTTTTAAGATTGCCATCGATGATTTGGGCGAAGGTTTCTCTAGCCTGCGCTTGTGGTCTGAACTGCGTCCTGAGTTTGTGAAGATCGACATGCATTTTGTACAGGGCGTGGATCACGATCCAATCAAGCTACAGTTCTTGAAGTCGATACAGGGTATTGCTGAAAGTTGCGGCACACGAGTCATCGCAGAAGGTGTGGAGACGGAAGCTGAACTGCGCGTGGTTAGAGACATCGGAATTGCACTGGGACAAGGCTATTTCATTGCACGCCCCAATCCCACTCCCCCTATCCTGCCGTCTGCGGATACCAGCCGTATTCTCAACGCCAATAACATAGCGATCTTTCCCAAGAGCGAATCGTCTTATCGTTCGCAGGTAACCGCATCTAAGCTGTTGACCTACATCGAGCCCGTCCATCCTGATTCGCCTAATGACATCATCTTTGATCGATTCAGTGCTAATCCTGCGTTGCGCATTATTCCGCTTGTAAAGGGTGGGACGCCATTGGGTATTATCAATCGCTATTCGTTCATCGATTTTTTTGCCAAACCGTTCCAGCGTGAGCTACACGGCAAAAAACCGTGCGGTGAACTTGCTCAAGCGGATCCTTTGCTGGTTGAAAAAGGTATGCCGATCGAAGAGCTTAGCCATTTCTTATCTGAAGCGGACAGCCGCCATTTTGCAGATGGATTCATCATCACAGAGAACGGTCGCTATATCGGCGTTGCCTCAGGACAAGACTTATTGCGTGAACTCACGCAGATGCAATTGGAAGCAGCGCGTTACGCCAACCCTCTCACATTGTTGCCAGGTAACGTGCCAATCAATCAACACATCGAGCGATTGCTACATGCCAATACACCTTTTGTTGCGTGTTATTGCGATCTAGATAATTTTAAGCCTTACAACGATACCTATAGCTATCGTAAAGGTGACGAAATGATTCAGCTTACCAGCCGCATCTTGAGTTGGGCTTGTGATCCCAAGCTGGATTTCATTGGACACATCGGCGGTGATGATTTCATTTTGCTGATGCAAAGTCGTGATTGGAAAGTGCGTTGTGAGAATGCCTTGCGCTCATTTGAGCAAGCTGCCACGCTGATGTTTGATGACGCGCATGTTGTGGCAGGGGGGTATTGCAGTGAGGGGCGTGATGGTGTTGTTCAGTTACATCCGCTGACGTCACTTTCCATTGGTGCGATACAAGCCGCCCCGAACCAGTACATCTCTCATCATGAAGTTTCATCTGCGATGACTGAGGCGAAGAAGATGGCTAAAAAAATGTCGGGCAATACGCTGTTCGTTGAACAGCGGGTCATTCAAGCTAAGAATGAAAGTCGCCCATGACTCTTCAGGCTCAATTACGTTTGATTGCATTCATCACCCTGCTGAGTCTGACGGGGGTGATTATTTTCTCGGTCATTCAATTGAGTTCGCTCCGAGAAACATTTCATCACTATGAAGCACGACAGGCACTGTCGTCTCATCTTTCAACGATCAAAGGAGAAGCGCTTTCAATTTTGCGCGCTGATCCGATGCTCGTAGAAACAGAACAAAAGCTGGCTTTTGTAGATTCCAGGATTGTCGGTTTGCATGCAGAAACAATCCAATCGGTTTCTGCAGAAGCCGATCAGACGCAACTGGCGGATGTGTTGCTGTACTGGGAAAAATATGTGGCGGGTTTGAAGGTGGCGATAAAAATCGCAAGCACGAGTCCAGAAGATGCCATCACTGCACAGGACATGCTTTATCGATTGCACATCGAGCCGATGATCGCCAACATTGATTCGATTCTGGAGCGTAATCAAGATGCACTTGTGCAGTCTGAGGCAGACATCAAATCGGACGTGAATCAGATTATTTGGATTGTTGCGATTCCACTCGCGTTTGCGGGCGCGATCATTTTCGCGTTTCAAGCACGTTTTAATCGCCATCTTAAAAAGCGGGTCGATGATGTGATATCGGCCATGGATCACCTAATCAATGGTGATTTGACGCATCGTTTGCCAACAAGCCATGCGGATGAAATCGGTGTCATGGCCAGTACCGTTAACTCCTTTATTGCGAGTTTCGAAAGTATCTTGCGTGATGTGAGTGCATCGGCGGATCAAACGATGAAGGCGTCGAGCAAAGCTCATCAGATGACCCACGCAATCAGTTCGAATGCGCAAACTCAATCTGAGAAAGTGTCTGTTGCAAACGCTTCGATTCAGGAGATGCGTCAAACGATTTCCTCAATCGCAGAGAACGCTAATTTTGCCGCAGATGCTGCCAAGCGAACGCAAGCGCAAGTGAGCGAGGGCGGTGTGGTAGGCAAGCAGACGTTAGCCGCACTCTCACATTTAGATATTTCCATGGATGCTTCAGTCCAGACGATGGATAAGCTCAACTTGACGATAAGCAAAGTGAATGACATCAGCAAAGTCATCAAAGACATCGCGGATCAAACGAATTTGTTAGCGTTGAATGCAGCAATCGAGGCGGCGAGAGCTGGTGAATATGGCCGAGGGTTTGCAGTGGTTGCAGACGAGGTGCGCATTCTTTCAGAACGAACATCCAATTCGGCAAAAGATATTTCTGAATTGCTTAAGGCCGTGCAGATATCAGCGGGAAATGCGGTCACAGTGATGCAGGCGGCTCGTGATGAAGCTAAGAGCGGTGTTGTGCATGGAGAGAAGACGGATGCAGTGCTGGTAGAAATCGGCTATTCCATGCAATTGGTTGCTGAGCGCATGCAGCAGATCGCGGTGGCGACACAAGAGCAGTCGATCTCCGGCCTAGATGTCTCGACGAACATTGCCGAGGTGCATGTGATCGCGACGAATACCAGCAACGATATTGAGAGTACACGCAATGAGATGGCAGGGCTGGCAAGCTCTTCAGAGGTGCTTCATCGCAGTGTCTCGCGCTTTCGGTTTACCAATGTGTCCCAAGGGCTTGGGGCGGGTAGTGCGGAACTATGGGGCACCTAAATATTAGGAGACTAATCTATGGCTAGGATATCGATGATAAATAGAAAAGGTTCGATTGCGAGATCAGATGGCGTATTCAGACTTTTCCTTACGAAAGGTTTCAGTGCGACGTTGACAACGTGCTGTTCTTTTTTCGCCTTCACACTGGATTAGTAAGTGACAAAATGAATTTGATATATCGAAATTTAGTAGCTGTTTTCAGGGGCATAAGACTGGCGTTGCATCTGGGGTATGGATTGCTGCTGGCCATCTCCTATCCATGGTTCGGTCTTAAGTTGCGCCGCCGCATCCTGCAACGATGGTCCGCAGGTTTGTTGGATGTCATCAATGTTCGAGTGACGTTCGCCGCGAAAGGAGAGATCCAAGATGGGCATCCTGGGCTTGTCGTTTCTAATCACATCTCATGGTTAGACGTATTCGTGCTTAACTCAGTTATTCCGATGCGCTTTGTTGCGAAATCTGAAGTGCGTGCTTGGCCTGTCATCGGTTGGCTGTGCGCGCGTGCGCAGACTTTGTTTATCGAACGCGGCAAGATGCGTTCGGCAGCACGTATCAATACCAGTATGGCTGAGCTGTTGCAGCAGGGTGAGTCGCTGGCGGTGTTTCCCGAAGGCACAACGACCGATGGTGCGCAGGTCGCCAACTTCCACTCCTCACTGTTACAACCCGCCATCGATGCTGGGGCGCAAATCCATCCGATTGCCATTCGTTATCAAGATAGTCGCGGTGAACGTAGCCACGATGCAACCTACATCGATGAGACATCACTCGGCCAATCTATTTGGCACATCTTGTGCTCACCACAGCTTCAGGTACGTTTGTTGTTGACGCCTGCGTTAGATGTGCGCGGTGTCGACAGGCGCGAACTCGCCACTCAAGCAAGGCAACAGATAGGCACTGCCTTGGAGGCGATGCAACTATCCGCCACGATGGCTGCGCGTCAGTACAAACCGGTGCAAGCCTCTTGTGCTAGAGCGGGGGCAGAGCAGCACTTCCAATCGCTCTATTGTGTTCTGCTTTACACCACACTGGCGTATGAGCGTGATGGTAGAGCTACTCAGTAGCGTCACCAATCTTTCATATTCCTTTAACGCTCGCGCAATATCCGCCACGTAATCTGCTCTCATCAACTCGATAGGAGCATGACCTTGTTAGATCTGATCAAACAGCATGAACGCGAACCGCAAAGAAGGCTGACTTATAGTTTGGCAAGAACACAGAGCGAACTGGAAGCGGCGCAACGTATCCGCTTTAAAGTGTTTGCAGAAGAGATGGGTGCAAAACTTTCGAGCGCACATCTGGGCTTGGATATCGACCGTTTTGATAGCTTCTGCGATCACCTGCTGGTGCGCGATCACAGCAATGAGAAGGTGGTTGGCACTTACCGCATCTTGCCGCCCGAGCAGGCAGTCAAAGCGGGTGGATACTATTCAGAGACCGAGTTCGACCTCTCGCGTTTGGCGAACCTGCGTGATCGCATGGTTGAGGTAGGACGTTCATGCGTGCATGAAGGTTACCGCGATGGTGCGACCATCACCCAGTTGTGGAGCGGCTTGGCGGAATACATCACCAAGAACAATCACGAATATCTCATCGGCTGCGCCAGCATCAGCATGGGAGATGGTGGTCATTACGCTGCCAGCGTCTATAACAAAATTCACAAGCTACATGCAGCCCCCGCCGAATATCGCGTGTTCCCACACTGCCGTTTGCCGCTGGAATCACTCAATCAAAATCTCGATGTCATCGTGCCGCCGCTCATCAAAGGCTACTTGCGTTTAGGTGCTTACATCGCGGGTGAGCCGGCATGGGATCCTGACTTCAACTGTGCAGACGTGTTCATCTTGATGCCCGTCTCGCGCATGAATGCACGCTACGCAAAACACTTTATGCGCCAAGCTGGCTAAAGCGTATCAATAGTCTCCTCCCTTGCGCGCATCCCCCCGGTGCGCGTTTTTTTATTCCGCGTTATTTGGAGAATCAAAATGGAAAGTCCATACAAAGGTAAGACCGGTCTGGTGCGTTTGTTCAACGCATTTGGCTATTCGCTGGCGGGGTTCCGTGCCGCCTACAAACATGAAGATGCGTTTCGCCAAGAGGTGTTGCTCGCCGCCATTCTCATCCCGCTGGCGCTGTGGCTACCTGTTTCCTTGATTGGCAAAGCGTTGATGATCGCCTGTGTGCTGCTGGTCATCATCGTCGAACTGATCAACTCGGCCATCGAGGCGACGGTGGATCGCATCTCATTGGAGAATCACGATCTAGCCAAGCGCGCGAAAGACATTGGTAGCTCTGCTGTATTGGTGAGCCTCATCAATGTCATCGTTGTCTGGGTGATGGTGTTGTTGGCGTAACAAACTCTTCAATTAGATTTAATCAAATGTTCATGTGCGCGCGTCACGATACGCCACATGAATACACCAAACGAAACCATCCAAACGTCAGCGCCACTCGACATCGCGCTGGTTACTGAAACTTATCTGCCCGAGGTGAATGGCGTTGCGGTCACTGTGGCGCGTATGGTCGAAGGCTTACTCAAGCGCGGCAATCGCATCCACATGATCCGTCCGCGCCAAGGTAGGAGCGATGTATGCAGCGAACAGGCCAACTATCGCGAAACGCTGGTGGCAGGTATGGCGATACCAGGCTACTCGGCACTACGTATCGGTCTGCCTGCAAAAGGTTTGTTGGTGAAGATGTGGTCTAAGCAACGCCCCGACATCGTACACATCGCCACCGAAGGCCCGCTAGGCTGGTCGGCATTGGCGGCGGCACGCACGCTGGAGATTCCGGTGAGCACTGACTTCCACACCAACTTTCATTGCTACGCGAAGCACTACCGCATCGGCCTGTTCACTAAGCCGATGGCAGCTTATCTGAGAAATTTCCATAACAAGGCAAGCTGCACCATCGTGCCGACGGACTCGTTGCAAAGACAACTTGAGCGTGATGGCTACCAGAACGTGATCGTCGTCTCGCGCGGTGTGGATAGTGAGTTGTTTCATCCCGTCAAGCGCAGTGAGCAATTGCGCGCGAGTTGGGGCGCACAGGAAGATACCCCCGTCGTGATGTTGGTGAGCCGACTCGCACCGGAGAAGAATCTGAATGTCGTCATCCAAGCTTTCGAGCAGATGCGGAAAATGAATCCGCTGGCCCGTTTGGTGATGGTGGGGGATGGCCCAGCACGCGCCGAACTGCAATTAAATAATCCACACGTCATCTTTGCGGGCATGCAAACGGGTGAAGCGTTGGCGCAACACTATGCATCGGGCGATATCTTTCTTTATCCCAGCTTGACCGAGACTTACGGCAACGTCACGGTCGAATCGATGGCGAGTGGGCTGGCGACAGTGGCCTTCGATTACGCTGCTGCACGCCAACACATTCGCCACGATCAGAATGGTCTGCTCGTACCGTATGAAGATACCCAAGCGTTTATCGCACAATCCCAAGCGATTGTGACTGACATGGAGCGCGTGAACCGATTGCGTCATGCGGCACGCCACTCGATGGAGTCGCAAACTTGGGAGCGCATCATGGGTGACTTGGAATCGGTGTTAAACAACACGATACGTTCGCAAGGAGTGAGACATGGCCAACCTGAACTCTCCGCTGCAACAGATTAACCGCTGGGATGTAGAACTCTGCGTGTTCTGCAATCGGCAGAGCCGCTTTCTGTCTGTGCGCAGTCTGTTCCGCTTGGCCAGTCGCTTGGGCGATGGCGTGTTCTGGTACACCTTGATGGTCGCATTGCTGTTGAGTTACCAGATGGCAGCCGTACCTGCGGTGGTGCACATGCTGGCTGTTGGACTGCTCAGTACCGTCATCTATAAACTCATTAAGGGCAAGACGCTGCGTCCGCGTCCTTACAACGTCTATCCCGCTATCGTGTGTGTGGGTAAGGCGCTCGATCAGTTCAGCTTTCCTTCTGGACATACCATGCATGCGGTCTCGTTCAGCGTCGTCGCGGTCGCGTACTTTCCGGGCTTGTTCTGGCTGGTCGTGCCGTTCGCTACCTTGGTTGCACTATCACGCCCAATATTGGGATTGCACTATCCATCTGATGTCATCGCCGGTGCTGCACTCGGGGCAGCACTCGCCTTCGGTTCACTCGCTATCTAAACACATCATCATTGATGGAACGTGGTTATCCCGCGAAAGCGGGATAACCAGCCGCATGCGTCTCGTTTCGAGGAACGGCCATTCAATTGAAAATCATTCGCGGTAAATCAAACACTAGATTCCTGTTTGCTTGCAGGGCCGTTTATCCTGAGATCCTGTCGAAGGGCGAGATGAGGGTGTGAAATTAAGGAAGACTGAACACATCCAGCGGCAAGGGGATGCGGTGACGTAGTTGTGAGGGGGTCATCAGTTCGATGCGTTGACGCAAGGCGGGATCGTCTGCCTGCGGGTCTGGGTTCCATAGTGGGAGTTCGCCCAACAAGATGCGGTCGATGTGCGCGAGTCGTGCGCCAGTCTCGCTCAGGTAGTAATTGAAGCGACGTGGCATCCTTGCATCGAGGCGACTCGCTGCGTAGTAACACAGATGCGATAAACGGCTGGTACGCAGCAGACTTTCCGCACCAGAGAGAACGTCGATGCCGCGTAGCGCCAAGTTGTGGGGGCAATCGAAATGGGTGGCCACGTAGTCAGCCAATGCTGCGCGATGTGTGCGCATCAATTCAGCTGGTTGGGCGAACAGGTGGGGACGAATGTGCATGTCCATCGCCCATTCGCAGGCGGCATGCGTCAGTAGCGGGACGTTGCCCCACATCTTCTCGTGTGCGGGGACGAAGTGGTTGTGTGCGATGACATCCACTAACAAGTGGCTGGCGAAACCTAAAGACAGTGCGTATTCTTCATCACTCTTCGCATCGTCTAATAATTTGCGCGCTCGTTGCCATTGGTGGGTGGTGGAGAACGGTTCACCCCAAGGACGTTGGCTCAGTATCGCCAGATCGGGCAGGCAGGCACCGGCTAATACCAGTTGGGGGAAGTTCTTGATGGCACGCCGATAGCGTGGGTCAGTGAGAGGGACGGCCCATAACAACATCTGCGCAAAATAGACATGGGTGTATAGGCCCCAAGCATTGGCATCCGCACTCCACAGTAGGAGGGGAATCAACCAGCGCCAATCAGATATGAGTCTTTGCATGGTGCGCAGTGTCGCGAGGCTGTGCGAAACATTGATGACACTTTGATGATTTGTTGATGACAGTTGAGTTATTCGAAGCGATACAGGAAATCTATTGACCGTCATCAAGTTGTAACAATTCTTCCCTACAGTGCCGTCCACTGGCCGAGTGCTAGTAACACGCACCCTAATAAAATTGGAGAATCAAATGAAAAAAGTTGCACGTATCCTTGGCGGCCTCGGCATTACCGCGATGTTGCTCACTGCTGGGTCTGCTGCCGCCGTGAATATCACTGGCGCAGGCGCGACCTTCCCTTACCCTGTCTACTCAAAGTGGGCTGATGCTTACAAGACACAGACTGGCGTAGGCATGAACTATCAATCCATCGGCTCTGGCGGTGGTATCAAACAGATCCAAGCGAAGACTGTTGATTTCGGCGCATCTGACAAACCATTGAAGATCGAAGATCTGGATTTCAATGGCTTGACTCAATTCCCAACCGTGATCGGTGGTGTTGTACCGGTCGTTAACGTTGAAGGCGTAGCAGCAGGTCAATTGAAGCTAACGGCTGAGACTTTGACAGCAATCTACATGGGCAACATCAAGAAATGGAACGATCCTAAGCTTGCTGCGGACAATCAAGGTGTGGCATTGCCGGATGCTGCGATCAACGTCGTTCACCGCTCTGATGGTTCAGGTACGACTTACATCTTCACCACCTACTTGTCTCAAGTGAGCATCGATTGGAAACGCGCTGTGGGTAACGATTCCGCTGTTGCATGGCCAGTGGGTACAGGTGGTAAGGGTAACGAAGGCGTTGCGTCTTACGTGCAACGTATCAAGAACTCCATCGGTTATGTTGAATACGCTTACGCGTTGCAAAACAAGATGGCTTACGTTCAGCTGAAGAACCGTGACGGTCAATTCGTTAAGCCAGATGCAGTTAACTTCCAAGCTGCTGCTGCGAATGCGAAATGGGATGCCGACAAAGGTTTCTACATGATGCTGACTAACCAACCTGGTAAAGAAAGCTGGCCTATCTCTGGCGCGACTTTCATCTTGATGCACAAGAGCCAAGAGAAAGCCGACGTAGCGCTTGAGACATTGAAGTTCTTCGACTTCGCTTTCACATCTACAGGCGACAAGATGGCGAGTGATCTGGACTACGTGCCTTTGCCTGAGAACGTCACCAAGATGATTCGTGATGCTTGGAAAGCAAAGATCAAAGCAGAGAGCGGCAAAGCGATCTGGAAGTAATTCTTGAAGTAATGTTTCAAAAACACAAAGGGACTTTTTAGTCCCTTTGTGTTTTGAGTGTCTGGCGAATACAGGCCTTATGCAGATATTGAGAACGTAAAAAAACCGCGCTGTGAATTGCAGCGCGGTTTTTTATTGAGGCTGTATTTTTAGGTCATTCTCAAATGATCAAGCCCACTCATTACATCGCGGTCTTTTGTATTCTGACCTTGTAGTTTGATCTTGAGACGCAGATCGTTGACGGAGTCGGCGTTCTTAAGCGCCTCTTCGTATCCGATGGCCCCGCTTTCATGCAAATCAAACAGCGCTTGGTCGAATGTCATCATGCCGATCTCACGTGATTTGGCCATGACTTCTTTGATCTCGTGTACGTCACCTTTGAAGATCAGGTCGGAGATGAGTGGAGAGTTGAGCAAAATTTCGAATGCAGCAGCACGACCAACGCCATCTCGTTTAGGGATGAGGCGTTGCGAGATGATGGCTTTGACGTTCAGTGACAGATCCATGAGCAGTTGTTCGCGTCGCTCTTCGGGGAAGAAGTTGATGATGCGATCCAACGCTTGGTTGGCACTGTTTGCGTGAAGGGTGGCCATGCATAGGTGGCCAGTTTCAGCAAAAGCGACGGCATATTCCATCGTTTCACGATCACGGATTTCGCCAATCAGAATCACATCAGGCGCTTGGCGCAGCGTGTTCTTCAATGCGTTGTGCCAATTGTCAGTGTCCACGCCGATCTCGCGGTGAGTGATCATGCTCTTGTCGTGCTCATGAACATATTCGACAGGATCTTCAATTGTGATGATATGGCCGTGACTGTTGCGGTTGCGATAACCTAACATCGCAGCCAGCGATGTTGATTTACCTGAGCCTGTTCCTCCGACAAGAATCACTAAGCCACGTTTAGTCATCACGACGTCTTTTAGGACGGGAGGGAGGCCAATGGTTTCGAAGTCGGGAATCTTGGTTGTGATGGTACGCAACACCATGCCGACACGCTGTTGTTGCATGAAGACGTTGACGCGGAATCTACCGATACCTGGTGGGCTGATCGCAAAATTACATTCATGAGAAGACTCGAATTCGGCTGCTTGACGGTCATTCATGATGCTGCGCGCAAGTTCTTGCGTGTGTTGCTGTGACAGCGCTTGAGGTGATACAGGCGTCATCTTTCCATCGATCTTGAAGGCGGGCGGAAAGCCTGCAGTGATAAAAAGATCGGATGCTTTTTGCGAAACCATGCCGCGTAATAAATTATGAATCAGCTCGGTGGCTTGATCTCTTTCCATGTTTCGCTCCTAATGGGACTGTCTTTTTTATTTTCGTAATTTGAGGTGTTGCTTAGCCTGGGAACAGGTCTTTGTTTGCCGCTTTGCTTCGTGCTTCAGCTGAACTGACTACGCCGCGCTTGACCATGTCAGTCAGGCACTGGTCTAGGGTCTGCATGCCGATACTGCCGCCAGTTTGAATAGCCGAATACATTTGCGGCACTTTAGCTTCACGAATCAGGTTGCGAATGGCGGGGGTGCACAACATGATTTCGTGTGCGGCAGCACGGCCTGTGCCATCTTTGGTTTTGAGGAGTGTTTGTGAGATGACAGCACGTAGCGATTCAGACAGCATCGCACGTACCATTTCTTTTTCATCGGCGGGGAACACGTCGATGATACGGTCGATGGTTTTCGCGGCAGAGCTGGTGTGTAGCGTACCGAATACCAAGTGCCCCGTTTCTGCTGCTGTCATGGCCAACCGAATGGTTTCTAAGTCGCGCATTTCGCCGACGAGAATGACGTCCGGATCTTCACGTAAGGCTGAACGTAAGGCGTTATTGAACGACAAGGTATGCGGGCCGACTTCACGTTGGTTGACCAGCGATTTCTTTGATTCGTGGACGAACTCAATTGGGTCTTCCACCGTCAAGATATGGCCCATGTCCTTTTCATTGATGTGATTCACCATGGCAGCAAGAGTGGTTGATTTACCTGAGCCAGTAGGGCCAGTTACCAGTACCAAGCCGCGAGGGGTTTCGGCGATGGATTCAAAGATCTTAGGGGCCTTGAGTTCCTCTAATGACATAATCTTTGAAGGAATAGTACGCATCACCGCACCTGCTCCACGATTCTGAATGAATGCATTGACGCGGAAGCGAGCGAGATTGGGTACTTCAAAAGAGAAATCGACTTCTTTATTCTCTTCGTAATGCTTACGCTGTCCATCGTTCATGATGTCGTACATCATGGCGTGAACCTCTTTATGGTCCATAGCGGGCAGGTTGATGCGGCGCATGTCACCGTGTACACGAATCATCGGAGGCAAGCCTGCGGAGAGGTGTAAGTCGGAGGCTTTGTTCTTCACGCCGAAGGCGAGCAGTTCGGTGATATCCATATATAATCCTTGAGCAATAAAACTGCGTTGAAAAGCCACTGTCCGGACGATTATGACTGCAATCCTCTCTAACTTGCAAGCGACCCGCGAAGCCATTTTGCAAGCAGCTCTTGCTGCTCATCGGGGGCCCGAAGAAGTGCAGCTTTTGGCCGTGAGCAAGACCTTTCCGGCGCAGGCTGTGCGGGAGGCATTTCAGGCGGGGCAAGTGGCATTTGGCGAGAATTATGTGCAGGAAGCTGTTGAGAAGATTGAGGCATTACGTGATCTTCCTTTGGTGTGGCATTTCATCGGCCCGATCCAAAGCAATAAGACGCGTCTCATCGCAGAAAATTTTTTATGGGTACACGGGGTGGAGCGATTAAAGATCGCAGAGCGACTATCCGCGCAACGCCCCGATCAATTGCCTCCGTTGAATATATGTTTGCAAGTGAATGTCAGCGGCGAAGAGAGTAAAAGCGGCGTGGATGCAGAGGCGTTGGTGCAATTAGCTTTGCAAGTTGTGCAGCTTCCGCGTCTAAACTTAAGAGGATTGATGGCGATTCCTGCGCCGACTGATGATGTGGCGGAGCAACGTCGGCAGTTTGCGAAGGTGCGGACATTATTTGATGCATTAAAGAGTGAAGGTTTGTCGCTGGATACGCTTTCGATGGGGATGTCACACGACTTTACTGCTGCGATTCACGAAGGCGCAACAATGGTGCGCATCGGTACGGCAATCTTTGGAAAACGAGATTACGGAGAGAAGATATGAATATTTGTTTTGTGGGTGGCGGGAATATGGCGAAAGCCTTGATAGGCGGCTTGGTCAAGCGTGGCTATGCACCTTCAAAGTTGCGCGTTGTGGAGGTCGATGTACAGCGTTGTGTCGAGTTGCATGAAGAGTTCGCTGTACGTGCAACAGTCGATATGCATGAGGCGGTGGCGCATTGCGACACCATCGTATTGGCGGTCAAGCCACAACAGCTACGCGCAGTGTGTGCCGAATTGGCTCCGATTTTGAAAGATAAATTGGTCATTTCGATTGCGGCCGGCATCCGTGCTGAAGATATCTCACGCTGGTTAGCAACGCAGAATATCGTTCGAACCATGCCGAACACGCCGGCACTGATTCGCCACGGTGTGACCGGTTTGTATGCTTTGCCAGCGGTGAAGCCTGCGGAGCGGGAACGTGCTGAAGCGATCTTGGAGGCGGTTGGCACGACGTTGTGGGTTGATGAAGAATCTTTGCTCGACGGTGTGACCGCGATATCGGGAAGTGGTCCTGCTTACGTGTTTTATTTCATCGAGTCTATGCAGCAAGCGGCGCGCGAATTAGGGCTGGATGAGTTGCAAGCGAGACAGTTGGTGCTGGATACATTTATTGGCGCAGCAAAGTTGGCTGTATCCAGTACGGATGAGGTGGCCACTTTGCGGGCGCGAGTGACGTCTAAGAATGGCACGACGGAGCGCGCTTTACTTAGTATGGAATCCAATCAAGTTAAACAACATATCATCGCTGCGGCGCATGCGGCCGCTCAACGTTCGGCTGAATTGGGCGATGAATTAGGGAAGGGCGCATGATGTTCGCTGAAGCTATTTCTTTTTTAATCGATGCTTTGGTGCAACCCTTTGCGGCGGTTTTGTTATTCCGTTTCCATGCGGTTTGGCTAAGAGCCCCGATGCACAATCCTATTGGTGAGTTCATCATGGCGCTTACTGATTTTGTTGTGTTGAAAGCTCGTCGTTATGTGCCCGCGATATGGGGGCTCGATACGGCTACTTTGGCTTTGGCATTTGCGGTTGAGTTGGTGTATCTCGTTTTATTCTTGTTTGTTCAGGGTTATCCGTTCGAAGGTTTTCCGCTAGTTGGTTTGCTGGCATGGACAGCGGTGAAGCTGCTGAAATTGAGCGTCTATTTGTTGATCGCCACATTGCTGGCTGAGGCCATTTTGTCTTGGGTCAATCCACATACGCCGCTGTCACCGATGCTGGCTGCTGTGAACCAGCCATTCTTGGCGCCTATTCGCCGGATGGTTCCACTGGTCGGACGGGTTGATTTGTCGGTGTTGGTTTTATTCATCCTGTGCCAACTCATTCTGATTATTCCGGTCGCGGGTTTGGAGCAAGCGACGCAAAGGTTGTTGTGAGCCGCCGTGATGGCGAGATCAGTGGGCTTACGGTGATGTACTGAAGATTCGATTGGCAGCCCCTCCGATAGAGGGGCAACCAATGAAGCATTGCTGAAATTTTCTTGCTGTGACGTTCAAGGTTACATTGCGCCAAGTTGAACGAATCGCTGTTTAGTGGTGCTCTGCTGGTTCCTGCGAATCGGTGTGTTCAGTGACCACTTTTTTCGGGGCTTTCACTTTAGGTTTGGCAACTGGTGCCTCAGCTTGCTCGTGGGTGACAGCAGTTGTTTCTGCATGTTTTTCAGGGCGGGGTTCGCTACTTACTTTAGCTTTTTTAGGGGTAAGCAGTGCACGAGCATTCTCAAGCAAATTGGAATCGGTTTTCCCGTTGATATTGATGACATGCAGCTTTCCCGCACCTTGATGTAAGTCATCTGCAAAATCCATCACTGCGCCAATTACGACAAGGTGGCCCGATTCAATTTCCTCCGAAAACTTTTCCATCGCGCCAGTGACTTGGTTGTTCACGTTGGCTTTTACGCCTTCCATATTGCCAATATCAGCGGGGATGTCGATGGTGTCTAATTCTTTTTTGATGGCAGCAGATTCTTTTGAATAATTCCCACCAACCGCTGCAATGGCACCGCAACGGGAGTGACCGATGAAAAGTAGGATCGGCGTGTGCAGGTGATGCACGCCATATTCGACAGAGCCTTCGGCGGTGACAAGTTGATTGCCGATATTGCGAATCGTGAACAAATCACCTTCTGGTGCGCGATCGAACATATTGGCTTGTACTCTTGAATCAGCGCAGGTCACAACGGTTGCTTTAGGGGTTTGTCCTTTGGAGAGCCCTGCGAAAAACTCAATTTTGTGTTGCACCATGTACACACTGTTGTCAGCCTTCAGTTCATTTAAGAAGTTGATGATGACGGTGTTTTGATCCGCAGCCCCCTTGGTTTCATGCGTATCTTCGGCTTGGGCATGAAGTCCGAGGGCTAATCCGCAGATAAGGAAAATTGTTCTAAAGTAGTTCATGTCGCACCTGTCAGCAATATGGGGATGATTCAGAATATCCCTTGCTGAAAACCGTCAAGCGTAGAAAAGAGCATAAAAAATAGCCTATTTATCAGGCGGCTAGGTTGGCGTTAGACGTAAAAAAAGCCGGCTTGCGCCGGCTTTTTTGGGTGATATCGCTTAGTGATGCTTGTGATTCACTGCATCTGTCTCATCTGCGATGTCTTTACGTGTCAGTTCCGCTTGCATTTTTGCAGCGTCGGTTTGGCCATTCACGTTCACGAGGTTCAGTTTGCCCGCACCTTGCTTCATATCATCTGCGAAGTCGTACACTGCGCCAACGATCAGCAAGTGTCCTTCTTTAACAGCTTCTTCATATTCTTCCATTGCTGCGGCAACTTGGTTGTTGACGTTAGCTTTCACGCCATCAATGCTTGCGATGCCTTTTTTGATCGTGATGGTATCCAACTCTTTTTTGATAGCGGGTTCCAAAGAAGAGTAGTCGCCACTTGCAGCAGCGATAGCCCCACAACGTGAGTGGCCGATGATGATCAGCAAGGAAGAACCAAGATGGTTGATGCCGTATTCGACAGAACCTTTTGCAGTAGCGATTTGATTACCGATGTCTCGAATCATGAACAGATCGCCTTCTGGGCTTTGATCCAACATGTTGGTGTGTACGCGAGAGTCAGAGCAAGTCACTACAGTTGCACGTGGGTGTTGGCCTTTTGCCAGTTCTTGGAAAAAGGTTGCACCGTGCTCTTTTGCATAGGTGCCTTCAACAGCTTGGATGTCTTTGATAAACGAACGTGCTACGGCTGCTTCGCCGTGTTCGTGAGCGATGACTGTGAAAGGTGTGGCGATACAGGCGGCTGCCAATAGGCCAGCCAAGTGCTTCTTCAACATAGAGATTCTCCCTGAGCGATTTTGTATGGTTTTAAAGCCACCGGTCATTGCCGGCGCAAGTCGAATTGTATTCGACTTGGCTGAGGTAAACGCAGCTAATCTACATTAGGATGACATCGTATTGTTCTTGGCAATACAGTGTCTCTACTTGTAGCGAGACAGGTTTCTCGATGAAGTCAGAAAGCTGCGCTAAGCCGGGTGATTCCTCATCTAGAAACAGGTCGATGACTTGTTGGGAAGCCAAGATGCGATATTCACGGGCATTGAATTGGCGGGCTTCGCGAAGGATCTCGCGCATGATTTGATAACACACGGTCTGGGCGGTTTTCACTTCGCCTCGTCCTTGGCAGGTGGGGCAAGGTTGGCACAGTACGTGGGCTAGGCTTTCTCGAGTGCGCTTGCGCGTCATTTCGACCAATCCTAATGCAGAGAATCCATTGACGCTGACTCGGGTGCGGTCGTGTGCCAGCATCTTTTTGAACTCTTCCAGCACTGCATCGCGGTGCTCGGTCGAATCCATATCAATGAAGTCGCAGATGATGATGCCGCCTAGGTTACGTAAACGAAGTTGCCTTGCGATGACCTGTGCGGCTTCTAAGTTGGTTTTAAAAATAGTGTCATCGAAGTTGCGACCGCCCACGAAGCCCCCCGTGTTCACATCGACTGTCGTTAATGCTTCGGTCTGATCAATGATGAGATAGCCGCCAGATTTAAGATCGACGCGTTTGGATAGCGCACGTTCGATTTCTTCTTCCACGCCGTATAAATCAAAAAGCGGGCGCGCACCAATGTAGTGATCGACTAATGTAGCTGCGGAGCTGATGTAATCGCCCGCAAAGGTTTTCATGCGGTTGCTGGTTTCGCGGGAGTCTACCAATATGCGCTTCACGCCTTCATTCACGAAATCACGCAAGACTCGCAAGCTGATATCCAGTTCTTTATAGAGCAAGGACGGTGCGGGTAGCTGTATGGAATGTTGTTGGAGATTGGCCCATAACTTATCCAGATAGGCGATGTCGGTACGCAATTCTTCATCCGTTGCACCTTCTGCCATGGTGCGGATGATGTAGCCGCCTTTGTGATTGGCAGGTAGCACTTGTTGCAACTTGGTGCGGAGGGACTCGCGCTCTTCCTCGTTTTCGATGCGTTGCGACACGCCGATGTGAGATTCTTGTGGTAAGTAGACTAACAAACGTCCCGCAAAACTCAGTTGGGTGGAGAGGCGCGCACCTTTCGTACCAATCGGATCTTTGATGACTTGAACGAGTACGTTCTGTCCCTCAAACAGCACTTTCTCAATAGGCTTCGCAAGATCGGCATTGATGCGATTTTCAAGGATGTCGGCTACATGTAAAAATGCTGAACGCTCCAAGCCAATATCGATGAAGGCCGATTGCATACCGGGCAGGACACGTTTCACCTTACCTACATAGACATTGCTGACTAAGCCTCGTTGGCTACCGCGCTCAATATGAAGCTCCTGAACGATACCCTGCTGCATCACGGCAACGCGCGTTTCCTGCGGCGTGACATTGATGAGAATCTCTTCGTTCATGGTGTGGCGATACCGAATGATCTAAGTAATTGCACAGTCTCGTATAAAGGCAAACCGACTACGCCTGAATAACTTCCTTCAATGCGTTCTATGAACGCGCTTGCGCGACCTTGAATGCCGTAAGCTCCTGCTTTGTCATTTGCCTCGCCGGAAAATATATAACGATTGATCCGATCTTCATCAAGTTCGGCGAAGGTGATCTTTGTCGTCGACAACTTATATTCATAGCGATCTTCGAATGCGAGGCTGACAGCGGTCATAACAAGATGTTCGCTACCGGATAATGTCCTGAGGATTTCTTTAGCGTGTTGATTGTCGGTAGGCTTTCCAAGGATAAGGCCCCCTTTTGTGACGATGGTGTCGGCGGTCATAACCGGCGAGGGAGGCAAGTTGCGCCAGAGCATAGAGTTCCATGCTGCCTCGGATTTTTCACGGCAAACACGAAGAACATATTCCTCCGGTAACTCATCTTTGAGTACCACTTCGTCAACATCGACGTTTCGTTCTGGATTGTTACGTAACAAGAGCATCTCGTAATGCACGCCGATCTGTTTGAGGAGTTCGCGGCGACGCGGGCTTTGAGAGGCGAGATAGATACGGGATTGTGTATTGTTCATGTTGGCGATTATTCACGGTGATAGGGATGATTGTGCATCAAGCTATGTGCCCGATACAACTGCTCGGCCAATATCACCCGCACCATGCCGTGCGGCAGCGTGAAGGCGGAGAGCGCCATCAGATGCTGCGCCTGATGTTTGATGGATTCGTGCAAGCCGTCTGCTCCGCCGATGACAAAAGCGACATCACGCCCTTGCTGCATCCAATCTTTCATCTGTTGGGTGAGTTGCTTGGTGGTGGGTGTCGCACCATGCTCATCGAGTGCGATACAGAACGCGCCAGAGGGTAGGGCCGCACGGATGCGAGTTGCCTCGGCTTCCATGATCTGCGCTGCAGTCTTACCGCTGTTGCGTGCTTCGGGTTTGATCTCGATGAGGGTGATGGTGGCCTCGCGCGGCATGCGCTTGGCGTATTCGTTGAAGCCCTCGGTGATCCACGACGGCATTTTATTGCCCACCGCGAGGATCAGGAGTTTCATTTTGCCGCTGGGACGCGCGCCTTAGGTTGTACGCCCCACAATTCTTCGAGGTTGTAATAAGCACGTACGGGCGGTTGCATGATGTGAACGAGCACTTCGCCGAAGTCCACCAAGATCCATTCGCCGCTGCTTTCGCCTTCTGTACTCAGCGCTTCTTCGCCCAAGGCTTTGAGCTTCTTCTCAACGTTGTCGGAAAGCGCTTTGGTCTGACGTGTCGATTGCGCGCTGGCAATGATCATGCACTCGAACAGCGGGCTCTTCTTGCTGGTGTCGATGATCTCGATATCGACGGCTTTGACATCTTCCAAAGCGTCTTTAATGGCGGCGATTTTTTGTTCGGTAGTTAGCATGTCGTGTAAGTCTTCTGAGAATAAATGTAATGAGCAACGCCATCTGGGGTGAGATAGCGAATGTTCTTGTGTTCTGCGCAACGGCGGCGGATGTCAGTGGCGGAGATGTCGAGCAAAGGCATATCCAATGCAACGATCGCTCCACTGGCCGACTCATGCAAACGACGCGGCGCAGGCGCAAGGCGCGCACGATACTCTTCTTTCAGTTCGGCATCAGCAGTTTCCATCGCATTGCCAAGCGGGCGCCCGGGGCGCTGCATTACCACGATGTGCGCCAACTCGAACACACGACGCCATTCGTGCCAAGTGTGCAGATTAAGGAAGGCATCACTGCCCAGCAACAAACATAGCGGTTGCTCGCTGCCGAACTCTTGGCGCAGGCTGCTCAAGGTATCTACGCTGTAACACGGGTCAGTGCGATACACCTCGCGCACGTCCACGCTGAACTCATGATGGCCATGTAAGGCCGTGCGCACCATATTCATGCGTGCTTCGGCTGAAGCGACGGGCGGTGTGCGATGCGGCGGTGTGCCGTTGGGGATGAATCGCACCTGTTGCATGCGGCATTGTTCCAAGGCTTCCTGTGCTAAGCGCAGGTGGCCGTTATGGATGGGGTCGAACGTCCCCCCAAGAATGCCGATTGGTGCGATGCCCACTGCTTACAGCGCCAGACGACGCATGTCAGCCAGCACATGCGCGAGATAGGTGGTAAAGCGCGCAGCAGCAGCGCCGTCGATCACACGATGGTCGTATGACAAGGACAGCGGCAACATCAGACGCGGCACGAATTCGCCGTCTTTCCAGACAGGCTTCATGCTGGAACGAGATACGCCCAAGATGGCGACTTCAGGTGCATTGATGATGGGCGTGAATGCCGTACCACCGATGCCGCCCAAGCTGGAGATGGAGAAGCAACCACCTTGCATGTCGGCTGCAGTGATCTTCAGGTCACGCGCTTTGGCGCTGACTTCGCCCAATTCCTTTGCCAGTTGCACGATGCCTTTTTGATCCACGTCACGGATGACGGGGACCATCAAACCATTCGGTGTATCGACGGCGACGCCGATGTGGATGTACTTCTTCAGCACCAAATTCTCTCCGCTCGCGTCCAGCGAAGCGTTGAAGTCGGGGAAGTGTTTCAGCGTGATGGCGCAAGCCTTGAGCATGAAGGCCAGCGGCGTGATCTTCAGGTTCTGCTTCGCGTATTCCGCACCTAGTTCTTTGCGGAACGCTTCCATCTCGCTGATGTCGGCTTCTTCGAACTGCGTCACGTGAGGGATCATCACCCAGTTGCGATGCAGGTTCGCGCCAGAGATCTTCTTGATGCGTGACAGCGCCTTGGTTTCAATTTCACCGAAGCGTGCGAAATCCACATCTGGCCATGGCAGCAGGCCGGGCAATGCGCCACCACCTGTTGCAGGTTTGGCGAGCGATTGTTTGACGAAGTTTTGCACGTCTTCTTTGGTGACACGACCCTTTTCGCCACTACCGCCGACTTGCGTCAGATTCACGCCAAGTTCGCGCGCGAAACGACGGATGGATGGGCTAGCGTGGGCGTTGCTGCCGGAAGGTGCAGGTGTTGCAACAACAGGTGCTACCACTGGCGCAGGCTTAGTTGCGACGGGTGCCGCAGCCTGTGGTGCGGTAGCGGCAGCTTGTGGCGCTGGTGCGGCGGCTGTAGCGAGGCTACCTTCCACCAAGGCGATCAGATCACCTTCCGAAACCTTGTCGCCTACCTTCAATTTCACTTCCTTCACCACACCCGCGAAAGGTGCTGGCACATCCATGGTTGCCTTGTCGGTCTCCACGGTAATGAGCGTCTGTTCGACGGCGATGGTGTCGCCCGCCTTCACGGACACTTCGATGACGGTCACACCTTTGAACCCGCCGATGTCTGGTACTTCTACTTTATTGATCTCTGCCACGTCGTTCTCCTCGATTACACCGTGGTTGGGTTCGGTTTGTCCGCATTGATCTTGTACAGCTTGATCGCACGCGTGACTTCCTTCGCCTCTACCTTGCCTTCGTCAGCCAACGCCTTCAGTGCGGCAACGACGACGTAGAAACGATCCACCTCGAAGAAGTGACGCAGTTTCTTGCGTGTGTCGGAACGACCGAAACCATCGGTACCCAAAGTCTTGTATTGCGCTTTGATGTAAGGACGAATCTGGTCGGCATAGGCGCGGATGTAATCGGTCGCTGCGATGACGGGTACTTCAGCATCCAGACATTGCTCGACATAGCTCACGCGTTGTTTCGACTCTGGGTGCAAAGTGTTCCAACGCTCGCAGTCGATACCTTCGCGACGCAATTCGTTGAAACTGGTCACGCTGAAGATGTCGGAAGCGACGCCGAAATCTTTTTCCAGCAACTCAGCCGCCGCGATGACTTCACGCAAGATGGTGCCGCTACCCAGCAACTGTACTTTGTTCTTGGCTTTCGCTTTGCTTGCGCTGAACTTATACATCCCTTTGATGATGCCTTCTTCTGCGCCCTTGGGCATAGCCGGATGGGTGTAGTTCTCGTTCATCACGGTGAGGTAATAGAACACGTCTTCTTGCTTGTGGTACATGCGCTCCATACCGTGCTGCACGATGACTGCGAGTTCGTAAGCGAAGGTCGGATCGTAGGACACGCAGTTGGGGATGGTCGCTGCCATCAGATGGCTGTGGCCATCTTGGTGTTGCAGACCTTCACCGTTCAGTGTGGTGCGCCCTGCTGTGCCGCCGATGAGGAAGCCGCGCGCGCGCAGGTCGCCTGCTGCCCATGCCATATCGCCGATACGCTGGAAGCCAAACATGGAGTAGTAGATGTAGAACGGGATCATCGCTACGCCGTGGTTGGCGTAAGCGGTGGCTGCAGCGATCCAGTCAGCCATACCACCGGCTTCGTTGATGCCTTCCTGCAAGATCTGGCCGGACTCGGATTCCTTGTAGTACATCAGTTGGTCGGCGTCTTGTGGGGTGTACAACTGGCCCACCTGCGAGAAGATACCGAGCTGACGGAACATGCCTTCCATACCGAAGGTGCGCGATTCATCCGGCACGATAGGCACGATCTGCTTGCCAATGGCCTTGTCTTTCACCAGCACGCCCAACAAACGTACGAACGCCATGGTGGTGGAGAACTCGCGGTCTTCGCTGGATTTCAGCAGCGCGTCGAATGCATCTAAGCCAGGGATGTTTAGTGGATGGGCGACTGGATCGCGCGCGGGGATGTTGCCCATCGCGGTGTTGCGTTCCTTCAGATATTTAGCTTCTTGGCTGTCTGGCGCGGGACGCACGAAAGGCAGTTTGGTGAGCTGTTCATCCGTGACGGGGATGTTGAAGCGGTCGCGGAACTTGCGCAGTGCGTCTTCGCCCATCTTCTTTTGTTGGTGGGTCGGGTTCTGTGCTTCACCCGCCTCGCCCATACCGTAACCTTTGACGGTCTTGGCGAGGATGACGGTAGGTTGTCCCTTGTGTTTGCTCGCTGCAGCGTAAGCGGCGAACACTTTGTGCGGATCATGGCCGCCACGGTTCAAGCGCCAGATCTCATCGTCCGACATGTCGGCGACCAGTTCCAGCAACTCTGGATATTTGCCGAAGAAATGCTTGCGTACGAACGCGCCGTCTTTGGACTTATAGGTCTGGTATTCGCCATCGACCACTTCTTCCATGCGCTTCAACAGCAGGCCGGTCTTGTCCTTAGCCAACAAGCGATCCCACTTGCCACCCCATACCACTTTGATGACGTTCCAGCCTGCGCCACGGAACACACCTTCCAGTTCTTGGATGATCTTGCCGTTGCCGCGTACTGGGCCGTCAAGACGCTGCAAGTTACAGTTGATGACGAAGATCAGGTTGTCCAACTTCTCGCGCCCCGCCATGGAGATCGCGCCTAGAGATTCTGGTTCATCGGTCTCGCCGTCGCCCAGATAAGCCCACACCTTGCGGCCATCGGTCTTGGCTAGATTGCGGTGTTGCAAGTAGCGCATGAAACGCGCTTGGTAAATGGCCATCAAAGGGCCGAGGCCCATGGACACGGTTGGGAACTGCCAGAAGTTAGGCATCAACCAAGGGTGCGGATAAGAAGACAGTCCGTCGCCATCGACTTCTTGGCGGAACTTGTACAGCTGCTCTTCGGAAAGACGGCCTTCCATGAAGGCGCGGGCATACATACCTGGGGAAGAGTGGCCTTGGAAATAGACTAGGTCGCCGCCGTGGTCCTTGTTCGCACCATGGAAGAAATGGTTGAAGGCGACGTCATACAGGGTCGCAGCGGAAGCGAAGCTGGCGATATGGCCGCCTAACTCGGAAGATTCTTTGTTCGCGTTTAATACGATGGCCATCGCGTTCCAGCGCATCAGGGCGCGGATGCGGTGTTCCATGTCGAAATTGCCCGGCGAACGCTCTTCCTTATCCAATGGGATGGTGTTCAGGTAAGGTGTGGTCGCACTGATCGGCAGATCGTCGCCCGCCAAGCGCGCATGATTGATGAGTTGGTCGATCAGGAAGTGGGCGCGGTCACCGCCTTCTTTATCTAGAACGGATTGCAGTGAATCCAACCATTCTTGGGTTTCTTGTGGATCGTAGTCAGGTTGTTGCGTGGTCATCTTTACTCCCTCTCCAAATTACAACGTATCGTTTCGTTCTCAGTCACCAACCAATCAATCTTGTGGTCGGTGCTCTCTTGTGGAATTTCTTTAACTACCTGCATCGCGAACGCGCCAGCGATCAATACTGGGCGGTGAGGCAGGTGTGCTAACAATCTATCAAAGTAGCCGCCGCCGTATCCCAGCCTGCCACCTTCCCAGTCAAAAGCGACGCCAGGCATCAAGATCAGATCGATCTCGCCTAGGGCTTCGAAGCGATCACACCGTTCGACGATGGGTTCGCGTATGCCATAAGCGCCTGTCTCTACATCGCTATCGATATCTTTGACCTCGAACAACTCCAAGTGTTTGCTGGCTTTGTTCACTCGCGGTAGCAATACGCACTTGCCATCGGTCAGCGCCTGTCGTACCCATGCCTCACTGGCCACTTCCGAACCGAAATTCAGATAGCCCAAGACTATTCGTGAGGCTTTATATGTTGCAAGCTTACAAAGCTGGTCGACGATGTGCTTACTTGCGTGCGCTCGTAAGGTTGGCGTCAGATTGTCGCGGGCGGCGATTATACTTCGCCTGAGTGCCTGCTTCCTAGCTTGGATGTTCATTATCTCAGTTGCTCTTCAATCAAAATTCAACAATGGCCGCCAAAATTCATTTTTTGATGCCAATTCGAACTAATGTCAATTAATAATTATTATTGATTGACGCAATAAACCGGAGCTTTTCTGCCCCATATACTGGGGAAATTCATTGGCTTCAAGTCGGTTAGTTACCCTAGGAAGAGCTTATAGGCTGGGTTGTCGCTTTCGTCCCAATACGGGTAACCAAGGGAGTCGAGGAAGTTTTTAAGTGCTTTTTTGTCAGCCTTCGGCACCTGCATGCCGACCAACACGCGCCCGTAATCCGCTCCGTGGTTACGATAGTGGAACAGCGAGATGTTCCAGTTATGGCTCATGCTGTTGAGGAAGTTCATCAGCGCGCCGGGGCGCTCTGGGAATTCGAAACGGAATAGGATCTCGTCATGAGCCTCGGGGGCGTGGCCGCCGACGAGGTGACGCAGATGTAGTTTCGCCATCTCGTTGTCGGACAAATCCAATGTGGCCAACTTGCTGCGCTGCAATTTCTCGATGAGGTCTGAGGCTTCGGTCTGGTCTTTCACTTGGATGCCGACGAAGACCTGCGCGGCCTTGGGGTCGGCATAGCGATAGTTGAATTCGGTGATGTTGCGTTTGCCAAGCAGGGCGCAGAACTTGCGGAAACTGCCGGGGGTCTCGGGGATGGTGACTGCCAAGAGTGCCTCGCGTTTCTCGCCGATCTCGGCGCGTTCGGCCACGAAACGTAGGCGGTCGAAGTTCATGTTCGCGCCGCAGGCGATAGGGATGAGTGTCTCGCCTTTGAGTTGTTCGCGCTTGGCGTAGGCTTTTGCGCCTGCGACGGCGAGCGCGCCAGCAGGTTCAAGGATGGAGCGGGTATCTTGGAACACGTCTTTGATGGCAGCGCACACTTCGTCGGTGTCCACCAAGATGACTTCATCTACATATTGTTTGCAGATGCGGAAGGTCTCTTCGCCCACATATTTGACGGCGGTGCCGTCGGAGAACAGGCCGACATCGTTCAGCTGTACGCGTTTCTTAGCTTTGAGCGAGCGATACATCGCATCGGAATCGGTGGTTTGTACGCCGATGATCTTGATGTCGGGGCGCACTTGTTTGACGTAGGCCGCCACGCCCGCGATCAATCCACCGCCGCCGATGGCGCAGAAAATGGCGTGAATGGGGGCTTGGTGTTGGCGCAAGATCTCCATGCCGATGGTGCCTTGGCCTGCGATGACGTAAGGGTCGTCAAAGGGGTGTACGAAGGTGAGTTGTCTTTCTTTTTCTAATGCGAGCGCGTGGGCATAGGCATCACTGTAGCTGTCGCCATGCAACACGATTTCTACCGAGCGCTGACCGAAGTGACGAACCGCATCGATCTTTACCTGCGGCGTGGTGGTTGGCATCACGATGGTAGCTTTGCAGCCGAGGCGATGCGCAGACATGGCGACGCCTTGTGCATGATTACCTGCGGATGCGGCGATAACGCCTTGTTTGAGTTGGGCGGGCGACAGATGTGCCATCTTGTTGTACGCGCCGCGCAACTTGAACGAGAACACCGGCTGCATGTCTTCGCGTTTGAACAGGATGCGATTGCCCGTACGCGCCGACAAAGTGGGCGCGTGTTCGAGAGGTGTTTCGATGGCGACGTCATAGACGCGGGCGGTGAGGATGCGTTTCAGGTAGTTTTGCATGGTGAATGAAGGGCAAGTGAATTGCCCACAAGGTTAGCAGGAATCTAGGCGCTTATGCGCGCAGACCGATCATGCTGTAGAAGCGTGGCAGGTCGCTCAAGTCTTCCAACACCGCTGTGGCCCCAGCGAAATCTTGCTTCACGGTGTAGGGATTGGTGGTGATGTAGGTCGTGATGTTGGCTGCTAACGAAGAGCGTAAGCCATTGTTGGAATCTTCCAGCGCGATGCAATCATGCGGTGCGAGTTTCAATTCGTTCAACACCCAGTTGTAGATGTCGGGCGCAGGTTTTTTGGCGGGCACGATGTCGCCGCAACCGTTGGCAGCGAAGTAACTCGCCCAGTCTTTGCCCAAGCCAACTTCCAATAGTGCCGTCACATTTTCTGCTGTGGTCGTGGTGGCGATAGCGAGTGTGATACCTGCTTTGCGCGCATCGTTGATGAGTTGTTTGATGCCGGGGCGTAACGGGATCGCGCCTTCACGCAGCATCGCTGTGTAGTGCCCTGTCTTAATGGCGTGCAGATGTTTTACGAAATCGTCGAAATTCTCTGGCTTGGTGTAACCCTGCAGAAAATCCGAGACGAAATATTTGATGCGTTCTTTGCCGCCGGTCACCTTAAGCAGTTTGTCGTACAGCGCCACGTCCCAGTTCCAGTCCAAACCGTTTTCAGCGAACGCCTTGTTGAATGATTTACGGTGGCCGTCTTCGGTGTCTGCTAGTGTGCCGTCGACGTCGAATATGATTGCTTTGAGTGTCATGTTGTTGCCTCGTAAATATTAATAACAATGCGTCCACAAAAGACACAAAATAATGAACTGGATAGGCTTTGGTTTGTTCGTGACTTCCGTGTGTTTCGTGGACAAAAGATTTAACGCATTCCCGGGAATTTGCCTGCCATGCCGCGCATCATCTTGGCCATGCCGCCCTTACTGCTGAACATCTTCATCATCTTTTGTGATTGTTCGAATTGGTTCAGCAATTGGTTGACGTGCATCACCTGCACGCCCGCACCCATTGCGATGCGGCGTTTACGCGAGGCTTTGATGAGTTCGGGGTGGCTGCGCTCATAGGGGGTCATTGAGTTGATGATGCCTTCGGTGCGGTTGATTTGGCGCTCATCTATCTTTGCACCTGCTGCTGCATTAGCGAGTTGTGCAGGTAGTTTGTCCATCAGTGCCGACATGCCGCCCATCTTCTTCATTTGCACGATCTGCATTTTGAAGTCGTTGAGATCAAAGCCTTTGCCGCTTTGCATCTTCTTGGCAAGTTTCTCAGCTTCGCCCATATCGACGTTGCGTTGCGCTTCTTCTATCAGCGAGAGAACGTCGCCCATACCGAGGATGCGTTGTGCCATGCGATCGGGATGGAAGGCTTCAAGGCCGTTCGGTTTTTCGCTGACACCAACGAATTTGATTGGTTTGCCGGTGATGTGGCGAACTGACAATGCCGCACCACCGCGCGCATCACCGTCCATCTTGGTGAGGATGACACCGGTGAGGGGCAGCGCATCACCGAAGGCTTTGGCAGTGTTTACCGCATCTTGTCCCGTCATCGCATCCACTACGAATAATGTCTCGATGGGATTCATTGCCGCGTGCAGTGCTTTGATCTCTGCCATCATCGCTTCATCCACGGCGAGGCGACCTGCAGTGTCAACGATGAGCACTTCATGGTGATGTTTACGTGCGAAATCGAGTGCGGCGAGCGCGATGTCCAGCGGTTTCTGGCTGATATCGGAGGGGAAGAAATCGGTTTCGAGTTGTTGTGCCAGTGTGCGCAGTTGTTCTATAGCGGCGGGGCGATACACGTCGCAACTGACCAGCAACACCTTCTTTTTATTTTGCTCGCGCAGCAATTTGGCGAGTTTACCGCTGCTGGTGGTTTTACCAGCACCCTGCAAGCCTGCCATCAAGATAACTGCGGGCGGCACGGCGGCAAGGTTGAGCGCGTCGTTGTGTTCGCCCATTAACTTAGTCAACTCGCGGTTCACTACACCGATGAGCGCCTGTCCTGGTGTCAGGCTGCCGATGACTTCTTGTCCGAGCGCAGCTTCTTTGATTTGGGCGATTAGCTCTTTAACGACAGGTAAGGCAACGTCCGCTTCCAACAGCGCGAGACGCACTTCACGCAAAGCGTCTTGGATATTGCTCTCGGAGAGTCGCGCTTGGCCGCGCAGGTTTTTGACGATTCCTGAAAAACGTTGCGTTAGATTATCGAGCATGTCGCATATTTGACTTGAGGTAGAATCTGCGCAGTCTAAAACATCTGCCCTCATCATGTCGAACCAAGCCTTACATTTGCTGACGTTTGTCCTTTATGCCGTGCTGGCTATTTTGTTCTGGCGCGCCCAAGCTGCGGGCGATGCCGAGCAACAGAATCGTGGCGCATTAGGATTCGCTGTAGTTGTGCCGTTGAGTCTGCACGGCTGGTTGTTGTACGACACACTCTTTATATGGGGGGCACTGAATTTGGGTTTGGTCTATGCCCTATCACTTATTTTGTGGTTGACCGTACTTGTGTATTGGTTGGCCCGGTATTTCTACCCTTTGTCTAGTTTGCAAACTTTAGTGCTCCCCTTGGCGGCGGTGAGTACCGCCTTGCCGGCTATATTTCCAGAGGCGCATATTTTGTCTCAGCCCGCTTCAGCGCTGTTCGATACGCATGTCTTAGTGGCCATGCTGGCGTACAGTTTGTTCACTATTGCTACGCTACATGCGGGATTAATGTCTTTTGTTGAGAAACGCTTACATCACGCCAAACTGCCAAGGGTGTTGCAGAATTTGCCGCCCCTATTGACGATGGAAACGCTCTTGTTTCGAGTAATCGGAGCGGGTTTTGTGTTGCTGACCATCACGGTGGTATCGGGAGTGTTATTTTCTGAGCAGATTTTTGGGCATGCTTGGCAATTCAATCATAAGGTCTTGTTCGGCATGATCTCGTGGGTGGTGTTCGGTGTGTTATTGATGGGACACCACTACTACGGCTGGCGCGGTCATATAGCGGTGCGTTGGACGTTGAGCGGCTTTGCTTTTCTTGTGCTGGCCTATCTGGGCAGTCGTTTTGTGCTGGAAGTATTGCTACAGCGTTAATAAACCTCGCAACAATGGGCTTTCAGCCCCTCCCTGAAACAATCCTTGCCAAAATTCAACGGTCTATCGTAGAATTCGCGCCCTTTGGCGTCGGCCAAATCAATTTTCATTGGGAAATCATTATGGTAGTTATTCGTCTTTCTCGCGGCGGCTCTAAGAATCGTCCGTATTACAACGTAGTCGTTGCTGATTCTCGCAATCGTCGTGACGGTCGTTTTATCGAGCGCGTTGGTTTCTACAATCCATTGGCTGCAGAAGGCTCAGAAGGTCTGCGTATCGCTTTGGATCGCGTGTCTCATTGGCATGACAAAGGTGCGCAAATGAGCGACACCGTTGCTCGCTTGGTTAAAAAAGCCGGTGCAGCAGCTAAAGCCTAACGAGGCAAGCCCCATGGTCGTCATGGGGAAAGTGGTCGCAGCACAAGGTATTCAAGGTTGGGTAAAGGTGCTGACCTTTACCGAGCATTTGGACAGCCTGCTTGATTACGAAACTTGGTACGTTGGAAACGAGACTACTTGGCGTCCTATCCAAGTGCTTGAGGCTAATGTTCACGGCAAACTTGTCGTGGCAAAGCTCGAAGGTATTCCAGATCGTACTGCCGCTGAAAAATATAAAGGTCAGTTGATCGCGGTCTCTCGCGACAGTATGCCGCCGCAGGAAGAAGGCGAATATTACTGGTCTGATTTGATCGGCATGTCGGTGGTCAACATGGAAGGCGATGCTTTTGGAGTCGTTGACTCGTTGTTGGAAACGGGGTCTAACGATGTCTTGGTGGTCAAAGGTGTGTACGGTGAGATGCTGTTACCCTTTATCAAGAGCGTCATTCAACAAGTGAGTTTGGCTGATAAGACTATCCGGGTGGATTGGCAGGCGGACTACCTCAAATGAGGTTCGATGTCGTTACGCTGTTCCCCGAGATGTTCGACGCCATCACCAAATTTGGTGTGACGCGCAAGGCAGTTGAGTTAGGCAAGTTCGAGTTGCAAGCTTGGAATCCAAGAGACTTCACGACTGACAACTACCGCACCATCGATGATCGCCCTTACGGCGGCGGCCCTGGAATGGTGATGTTGGCAGAACCTTTGAGCAAAGCCATCAGCGCAGCGAAAGCAGCGCAGGCGGCAAGCGGAGTAAAGAAGAGTCGAGTGATCCATCTCTCTCCGCAAGGCAGGCAACTCACGCACGAGATCGTCATGGAGTTGCTGGCGCGAGATGAAGGTTTGATCTTGTTGGCGAGTCGTTACGAGGGCGTGGATGAACGCCTGTTACGACAGCAAGTGGATGAAGAGCTTTCCATCGGAGACTATGTGTTGTCTGGTGGTGAGTTGGCAGCGATGGTGGTGATGGATAGCGTGGTGCGCCAGATATCCGGTGTGTTGGGTGATGACGCTTCCGCACAGCAGGATTCCTTCGTACAAGGCCTGCTGGATTGCCCGCACTACACGCGCCCAGAGATTTATAACGGTGAGGCCGTCCCGGATGTCTTGATGTCCGGACACCACGCCGAGATAGAGAAGTGGCGATTGAAGCAGTCATTAGGTCGGACTGCAGAACGTCGTCCAGAATTGCTGGCAGCACGCCAGTTAACTAAACAGGAAGCTCGGCTACTGGCTCAGTACCAGCAGGAACAAGCTCCCGTACAAGAAGAGGAAACAAAATGAATCTGATCGGAATTCTTGAAAAAGAAGAAATCGCACGTCTGAATAAGACTATCCCAGGCTTCGGCCCAGGCGACACAGTCATCGTCAACGTGAACGTTGTCGAAGGCGACAAAAAACGTACACAGGCTTTCGAAGGCGTAGTCATCGCAAAGCGTAACAAAGGGCTGAACTCCAGCTTCATCGTGCGTAAAGTATCCTCCGGCGAAGGCGTCGAGCGTACTTTCCAAACTTACTCTCCGAGCGTTGCTAGCATCGAAGTAAAGCGTCGCGGCGATGTACGTCGTGCCAAGCTGTACTACCTGCGCGATCGTTCCGGCAAGTCCGCACGTATCAAGGAAAAACTGCCTGCTCGCAAAGTCGCTGCGTAAGCAACGGTTCTGTGAGGCAAATAAAAATGGGAGCTTCGGCTCCCTTTTTTTGTTTATTGGGTGCGACATCATGTCGCATTCCAATTTGATATTCGCGTGTGCATAATGAATCACACCAAGAGCGCGGGTATGCCAAATTATCTCCTCCCAGAGTCGTCGCTTGTATTTCCCCGCGTCTCTTGGTAATCCTTTCGTTGCATCTTTAATGCAACATCGCTGTTCGTCGTAGTCTCCCCCTCTGCTCCGAAAATCATCTCTCTTCGTTCGGCAATTATTCACGCGGTGCGTAACCGTTTATTGGTTTTGCAATGCGACGTTTTGTCGCGCGGCAATATGCCGCATTCCAATGGCGAAATTTTAGCCATACACTGTCCGTGGTCGATTTTAAGTACTCACTACGGGCGGTATGAAAATCACAAAACGATTCTCGATTAAACGCACCTTGGCTTGGGAGATTTTCTTTGCCTTGTTGCTCAAGGTCGCACTGCTGTTTTTGTTGTGGTGGACCTTCTTCTCTCACGCGCCAAGTAAGGATGTCGTCGCCGCAACGGTGGCAGAACGCATCTCCGGCAGCGCTCATGATTTTTCATTAACTCCAAGGAGAAATAGCCATGATTGATCCGGGTGCCGTTGACCTGGCGCGGTTGCAATTCGCCATTACCGCGCTGTACCACTTCATTTTCGTGCCGCTGACATTGGGCATGACCTTCCTGCTGGCCATCATGGAGACGGTCTATGTCATGACTGGCAAGCAGATATACCGTGACATGACCAAATTTTGGGGCAAGCTGTTCGGTATCAATTTTGCGCTTGGCGTGACGACTGGGCTGACCATGGAGTTCCAGTTCGGCACCAACTGGGCGTATTACTCGCATTATGTCGGCGACATCTTTGGTGCGCCGCTGGCTATCGAAGGGCTGCTCGCCTTCTTCTTGGAATCCACCATGGTCGGCCTGTTCTTTTTTGGCTGGGATCGCATGTCCAAGGTCGGGCACTTGACCATCACCTATCTGGTAGCGATCGGTTCCAACCTGTCGGCGGTGCTGATCCTGATCGCCAATGGCTGGATGCAGAATCCGGTGGGCTCAGAGTTCAACCCCGTGACGATGCGTATGGAGATGACCAGCTTCTGGGATCTCGTGTTCAATCCTGCAGCACAAGCCAAGTTCGTACACACCGTGTCGTCTGGATACGTGACGGCCTCGGTGTTCGTGCTGGGCATCTCATCATGGTATCTGCTCAAAGGGCGCGATCTTGAGTTCGCACGCCGCTCATTCCGCATCGCTGCCGCTTTTGGTCTAGCCTCGGCATTGTCTGTGGTCGTGCTGGGCGATGAATCTGGCTACGCCGTGACCGAGCACCAGAAGACCAAATTGGCTGCCTTGGAAGGTATGTGGACGACTGAAGAAGCGCCAGCGGGATTGACGCTGTTTGGTATTCCCGACGAAGCCAACCACACCAATCATGCTGAGGTGAAGATTCCCTATCTGCTCGGTCTGATTGCAACCCGCTCCACTGATACAGAGTTGCCTGGTATCGATCAGCTCGAAGTGACGATTAAGCAGCGTATCGAAAGCGGCGCTATCGCAGTCGGCGCGCTTGAACGTATGCGCCTGAATAAAGCGGATGCCGATGCGGCAAGTCTGTTTGCTGCGCACAAGGCGGATATGGGATACGGTTTGTTATTGAAACGCTACACGGCAGATGTTTCCGCAGCCACGCCGGAAATGGTGGCGCAGGCCGTGGATGATGCGATCCCTCCGGTCGCACCTCTGTTCTGGAGCTTCCGCATCATGGTTGCGCTAGGGTTTGCCTTCATTGTGCTATTCGCCATTGCGTTCTGGACCTCAGCCAAGAATAGCTTCGAAAATAAGCGTTGGTTGTTGCGCTGGGCGTTATGGTTCATCCCCATGCCGTGGCTCGCCACGCAGGTGGGGTGGATCGTGGCCGAAGTGGGGCGACAACCGTGGACGGTGTACGGTGTATTACCGACACATCTATCGGTGTCCAGCGTGACAGCGAACGAAGTGTTGCTGTCGCTGGCAGGCTTCTTTACCTTCTACACGCTGCTGTTGGTGGCCGAACTGTATCTGATGTTCAAGTACGCACGACTAGGGCCATCCAGTCTCGGCACTGGCGGTTACCACTTCGAGTCGGGCGGCGGCATCACCAAGGGCGCAGTGTCTGCTCCCGTTTCCAAAAAGGAGTAATAACATGTTCGATTACGAGACACTCAAACTGATCTGGTGGTTGTTGGTTGGCGTGCTGCTGGTGGGCTTCGCGGTAATGGATGGTCACGACATGGGGATGGGGGCGTTGTTGCCCTTCGTTGCTAAGACCGATAGCGAACGCCGCGTACTGATCAACAGCGTGGCACCGCACTGGGATGGTAATCAAGTCTGGTTCATCACCGCAGGTGGTGCCATCTTTGCTGCGTGGCCGCTGGTTTATGCCACCGCATTTTCTGGTTTGTACTTTGCCCTGATGGCCGTGTTGTGGGCGATGTTCTTTCGCCCCGTTGGCTTCGACTACCGTAGCAAGGTGGCCGATACGCGCTGGCGTACTGCATGGGACTGGGGGCTGTTCGTTGGCTCTGCCGTTCCTGCGCTGCTGTTCGGCGTGGCTTTCGGCAACGTACTGCTGGGCGTGCCATTTAACTACGACGACACCATGCGCTCTGTGTATACCGGCACATTCTGGGCTTTGCTCAACCCGTTCTCCCTGCTGGCCGGATTACTCAGCCTGTCGATGATCGCTTTTCACGGTGCAAACTACCTCATCGTGCGTACCGAAGGGGTGATCCAACAACGGGCAAGCCGCGCAGCACTGATTTGCGGCGGGCTGATGGTGGTGTTGTTTGCGGTGTGTGGTGTGCTGATCGCAGACATCTCGGGTTATGTGCTGATCTCTGGCCCAGAAGCAGGTGCGATGCAAAGTCCGTTAAATAAAGTGGTGGAGATGCAGGCCGGTGCGTGGTTCAGCAATTTTAATAAGCTACCGTTGTTGTGGATCATTCCGGGGCTCGGCTTCATCGGGGCACTGGCGGGCATGTTCTTCGCCGCGAAACTGAAGGGCGTATACGCATTCGTCTCCAGCTCGGTGGCCATGCTAGGCGTGATCTTCACTGCAGGGGTCGCCATGTTTCCCTTCGTGCTTCCCTCCAGCTCCATGCCAGCACACAGCCTAACCGCATGGGATTGCGTCTCCAGCGAACGTACACTAGGCATCATGTTCTGGGTGGCGCTGATCATGACTCCCATCGTGATCGCCTATACCGGATGGGCCTACCGCATCATGCGCGGCAAGATCACCGTTGCGCACATCGAAGCCAACGATCATTCACTCTACTAAGAAAGGAAACATCATGTGGTATTTCGCTTGGGTCCTTGGAATCTCCGCCGCTGTCATGTTATCGGTGCTTAACGCAATGTGGTACGAAGCACAGGAATGCGCGAAACAAGATAGCTGATATTTGCTGTAATCCGCTGGGCACAGCGGGGAATGTCTCGTCATTAGGTTTTGCCATTCTCGCCTTCGCGAGAATGGCAAATAAATCAATGTATCTTTGAATAGGTGCGAGGGCTGAAAATTAGCACTTCAGCGGGGGTATTCATTTCCGCTATCATGCACCCATGACATTCCAAGCCATTATCACTGCGCCTTTCGGCAAGCTCGCTATCCGTTGTTCGGATGAGGATCTGTTGGGTGTCGAGTTCGTCTCTTCCCGCATGAAGTTGTTAGCTCCCACAAGCCCGATGGCGCGGGAGATATGCGATCAGTTGTCCGCGTATTTTGCCGATGCGGGTTTCGAGTTCGACTTGCCCTTTACGCTAGACGGTACACATCACCAGTGTCTGGTGTGGCAGGCGATGCTGGATATCCCGCGCGGCGAGACGTTGACCTATGGGGAACTGGCGAAGCAGATCGACTCCAGTGCACGTGCGGTGGGGCAAGCGTGTGGCGGTAATCCGATACCGATCGTTATTCCGTGTCATCGAGTGGTGAGTGCGTCGGGTCTGGGTGGTTTCATGCATCACGCCGAGGGTGATGCACTCGATATCAAGCGGTGGTTGTTGGCGCATGAACGACGCTGAGTTGTTGGATGAGTTCAGCGATGCGCTGTGGTTAGAGGATGGTTTGTCGCGCAACACGTTGGAAAGTTACCGACGCGATCTGAATAAGTTCTCTGTTTGGCTTGAGGCGCAACGCGGTTGTGGTATCGCCGCGACCACGCATGCAGACATCCAAGGTTTTTTGGCGCATCTGGTTGCGGGACAAAAAGCCAAGGCCACATCTACCTCGCGCGCAATTTCTAGTCTCAAACGTTTATTCCGTTACCTGCTACGTCAGAACAAGATCTCTGTCGACCCAACCTTGCAGATCGCCTCCCCCAAGTTGCCACGCAGTCTGCCCAAGAGCCTCACTGAAGAAGATGTGGAGCTGTTGTTGAACGCACCCGATGTGCAAACGCCGCTGGGGATGCGTGACCGCACCATGCTGGAGACAATGTATGCCAGTGGCCTGCGTGTGTCTGAGCTCGTCACCTTGAAAGTGGCGCAGGTCAGCTTGGATATGGGGGTGACGCGGGTAATGGGTAAGGGTGGCAAAGAGCGCCTCGTGCCTTTGGGGGAAGAGGCGTTGGATTGGATCAAACGATATTTGGCCGAAGTGCGCCCCGTGTTGCTGGAGGGCAAGCTGACTGATGACTTGTTCGTCACTCAGCGCGGCGAAGGCATGACGCGCCAGATGTTCTGGTACCTCATCAAAAAACATGCGAAAGCGGGGGGCTTACATAAGCCCTTGTCGCCACATACCTTGCGCCATGCCTTCGCCACGCACTTGCTTAATCATGGTGCCGACCTGCGTGTAGTGCAGATGTTGTTGGGGCATTCGGACATCTCGACTACGCAAATCTACACACATGTGGCGCGCGAAAGATTGAAGGCGCTACATGCGATGCATCATCCTCGCGGTTAACGTGAAGCTCGCTTAGCGATTCGATTGCCTCCTCTCCCTCTGGGAGAGGATTGAGGTGAAGGAAACGAGCATGACAAGTACATTATCATGGGCGACACACTTGTCATGTTCGTTAGTTTGGGCTTCAGGCTAGTTTCATTGAAGGCCATTTCCTGCAATAATCCCAAGCCACCAAACGAATAAATCAAAAAGAAGAGGCTACATCATGGCAATGACTCAAGACGATATGAAACGCGCGGTCGCTCAGGCGGCTATCACTTATGTGCCTGACGATTGCATCGTGGGCGTGGGGACGGGCTCGACAGCTAATTTCTTTATCGATGAGTTGGCTAAGATCAAAGGCAAGATCCGTGGCGCAGTCGCGAGTTCGGAAGCATCAGCCAAGCGCCTGCAAGGGCATGGCATCGAAGTGTTGTCGCTCAACGATGCAGGTGATTTGCTCGTTTATGTTGATGGCGCAGACGAGATCACAAAACACATGCACATGGTCAAAGGCGGTGGCGGTGCATTGACGCGCGAAAAGATCGTGGCAGCCGCCAGCAAGAAATTCATCTGTGTGTGTGACGAGAGCAAGTTAGTGGATGTATTGGGTAAGTTCCCCTTGCCAATCGAAGTTATTCCGATGGCACGCAGCTACATCGCGCGTGAAGTGGTGAAGCTGGGTGGCCAGCCGAAGTTGCGTGAAGGGTTTACCACCGACAACGGCAACGTGATTCTCGATGTGCACAATCTTCAGATCATGAATCCAGTGGAATTGGAGACATTGTTGAACCATTTGCCCGGCGTGGTGACAAATGGCCTGTTCGCGCGTCGTGGTGCAGATGTGTTGTTGCTGGGCACGCCGAACGGTGTGAAGACGCTGACAGCTTGAGTCGCTGTCATAAAAACTTAACGACGAGTCGATAGCATCCGTCATTTGCAACGATATTAAGGAAACGCCATGGTCAGCAGCGAACATACCTCAAAGCAATTCGACACCGAACTGGAAGCCGTGCGTGCACGTGTGTTGCAGATGGGTGGCCTAGTCGAAAGCCAGATCAAGCAAGCGGTCGAATCACTCAGCACAGGCGATGTGGCCCTGATGAATCGTGTGATCGAGAACGACCATAACGTGAATGCGATGGAAGTCGAGATCGACGAGAGCTGCAACCGCATCCTCGTACGCCGTCAGCCAGCAGCAGGCGACTTGCGTATGGTGATGACGGTCATCAAGACCATCACTGATCTTGAGCGCATCGGTGACGAGGCAGAGAAGATCGCGCGCATGGCAAAGTTGCTGTCGCAAAAAGAGCGTTTGCATCTGCCACGCTATAACGAGATCAAACATGCCGCCGACATCGCGTTGGACATGCTACGTAAATCCTTGGATTCGTTTGCACGCCTCGACCTGAATGTCGCTGCACAAGTAGTACGTCAGGATGAGCAGGTGGATGAAGAGTTCCGCGCCATCATGCGTTACCTCATCACTTTCATGATGGAAGACCCACGCACCATCTCTACTTCGCTGGAGATATTGTTCGTCGCCAAAGCGATCGAACGTATCGGCGACCATGCTAAGAACATGTCTGAATATGTGGTCTATATGGTCAAGGGGCGTGACGTGCGCCACGTGACCGTGGAAGAGATCGAACGCGAAGTTCAGCAGTAACCTCCCGTGCAACAACAGCCACTCCTCGCGGCAATCGATCTGGGGTCGAACAGTTTTCGACTTCAGATGGCGCGGGTGGTGGACGATCAGTTGTACATGCTGGATGGTTTGCGCGAGGCAGTCAGGCTTGCCGCAGGTCTAGATGAGGACAAGCTGCTAGATCAAGCAGCACAACAGCGCGCTTTGTCTTGCCTACAAAAATTCGGAGAACGTCTCCGTGGTTTGCCACCCGAAGCGGTACGTGCGGTGGGCACCAACTCTCTGCGAGTCGCCAAGAATGCTCCCGAATTCCTGAAGAAAGCCGAAGCGGCACTTGGATTTCCCATTGAAGTCATTGCGGGGCGTGAAGAAGCGCGCCTGATCTATCTTGGTGTCGCACAAGGTTTGCCGCGCACCAATGAGCGCCGTATGGTGATGGACATTGGTGGCGGCTCGACGGAATTCATCATCGGACAAGGTCTGCAACCTGCACATCTGGAAAGTCTCTACATGGGGTGCGTCAGCTTCAGTGCGCGCTACTTCGCCGATGGAAAGATCAGTAAATCCAATCTCAAACAAGCCGAATACGCAGCACGCATCGAGTTGCAAACCATCGTCGCGGATTACGCCAGTGGTCACTGGGATGTGGCGATGGGTTCGTCCGGAAGTGCGCGTGTCATTTGCGACATCTTGGAGCAGAACGGTTTTAGTGATGGTGGTATCACCCTTGAAGGGCTTGAGAAGTTGCGCGCACAACTACTTAAAGCAGGGGATGTGTACAAGCTTGATCTGCTCGGTTTGAAACCAGATCGCATTCCCGTGTTACCAGGCGGTCTCGCCATCATGTATGCAGCATTTTGTGAGTTGGGTATTGCCCGCATGCAACCCGCTTTGGGGGCGTTGCGTGAAGGTGTGCTGTACGATCTGCATGGTCGCTTCACCCACAACGATATGCGCGAAGCAACGGTACAGCAATTTATGCGTCGCTACCATGTTGCGTTCAAACAAGCTAAACGTGTCGCTGACCTTTCGAATTCACTCGCGCAACAATTCTTAGGTGATCAATTCGATGAGGCAACCATGCACTATCTGCAATGGGCTGCCAACTTGCATGAGATCGGCATCAGTGTGGCGCACAGTGGTTACCACAAACATTCTGCCTACATCCTTGCCAATGCCGACATGCCGGGATTCTCGAAGAAAGAACAGACATTGCTGAGTATGCTCACCTTGGCACATCGCGGTCGGTTAGAAAAATTGCGCGTGCAACTGCGTGAGCCAAAGGACCAATCCTTGGTCATGTCATTGCGATTGGCTACTCTGTTCTGTCGTAACCGTAGTGGCGTTCAATTGCCCAAGATGCGGGGGCGCTTCAGCGGAACGAAATTCCATCTCTCATTGGAGAGTGGTTGGTTGACTCAGAACCCATTGACCGAGACAGCTTTGCAGGAAGAAGCGGCGCAGTGGAAAGAGCTGGGCATCAGCGTGCAAGTGGGAGAGGCTTAAGCGCTCGTCATCTTGTAGGCTGACGGTGAGCTAGAAATCCTAGCTCGTGAGCATAAAATTTTGGGGTTCGCTGTTACTTACGCAACCGATCTTCTTATCCCCAAGCGCAGCAATGATGAACGAGTAGTGCATTCCCGCATGCTAAACTCCACAACGAAGCTGGCTAGACAGTCGCTGCGTCCGTAAGGGCGGAGAGGAAAGTCCGGGCTCCACAGAGCAAGATGCCGGTTAACGACCGGACGCCGTGAGGCGATGGAAAGTGCCACAGAAAACAAACCGCCGATGGCCGATCACTTTCGCAAGAGAGTAAGTCGGATCAGGTAAGGGCGAAACGGCGAGGTAAGAGCTCACCGCGCGGGTGGCAACATCCGTGGCAGGGTAAACCCCATCTGGAGCAAGACCAAATAGGCAAGCTTTGGCGCGGCTCGCGTCGCTTGCGGGTAGGTTGCTTGAGCGTCAGGTAACGAAACGCCTAGAGGAATGACTGTCCACGACAGAACCCGGCTTATCGGCCAGCTTCACCTTATTCCCAAATCTATGAGATCACTCGTGCGAGTACGGCGGGTGCGATGAGTTTGTGCAGTGGCGTGACAGGTATCATGTACGCTTTGCCGAGCAAGTTGTGCGTGTGTACGACGGTGGTCACTGAGATTGAGCAATCATCAATTGGGCTTGCCGAGTTCTTATAGATAGAAAGCACGACATCCAGATGTTTGTCGCTGTCGCCTAACAGAACTTCATTCGGTGTGTTCGAGATCAGTGTGAAGATGCCAACGCGATCTCCCGCTAGATAGTCCGAATCTTTTTTTGCAGCATCTAAATTCCCCATTCCCCCAAGATCTTTCAAGCCGAACAACAGCACAGTCTTGTTGCGCAACGTCATGAGTGAATTAACCCATGCAGGTGTGTTTGAGATGGCAGTCAGGAAATAGCCTAGTGCACTGCGCCCGTCGTTGGGAACAGCGATGGCGTAGCAATCGTAATAACTAGCGTCAGCAAGTCGCGAATTAATCGCACTTGCGGTGGGAACAATGGAGGCAGTGACTTTGTTAGCCATATCTGTCGATGCCTATTTGTTTTTGTTCAGTGCCTCTTCCAATTGCGCCGCTGGCATGTAGCCTGGGTTGATCATGCCATTGGCGAAGATTAGTGCGGGTGTGCCGTTCACTTTCAATTTCGCGCCGAGTTGGCGAACTTTGTCTGTACCTGTTGCGCATTTCCCAGCAGCAGGTGTCACGCCGTTCAGCATCATATCGTCCCAAGCTTTCACTTTGTCCGCGCTGCACAACACGCCCTGCACCTTCTCGGCTGAGCCGTCAAAGATCGGATAGAGGAATAGATATAGGGTGACGTTGGTCACGTCTTGTAACTCATGCTCTAGTTTTTTGCAGTAACCGCAATTCGGGTCAGAGAAATAAGCCATCTTGCGGCTGCCGTCACCTTTCACTCTCTTGATGGCAAGGTCGAGAGGAAGCTTGTTGAAATCGATCGCGAACAAAGTACGTGAACGTGCCTCGGTGATGTTGCGGCGCGCTTTTAGGTCGAATATGTTGCCGTCGATTAGGTATTGCACCGACTTGTCGGTGTAGAAGATGTGGTCGCTCGCCACCACTTCATATAAACCTACCATGGGTGATTTGTTGACCTGAGAGATTGGGCCGATGAGCTGCTCGTAGTTCTTTTGCAGATTGGCTTTGATGGCTTGGGTGGTGGTGTCGGCTTTGGCGGCGTGAGCGAAGGAGAGGGTGAGCAGCAATACGAGCAGTGAGCGAAACATGGGGTGTCCTTGAAGTGAAATCAGGTGAGTGCGTGACGTGCCAGCATCTTTTTCAGCGGCACGATCTTGTTGGTGGCGGTGAGGCCGATGTTGCGCAAGGTGCGCAGGATAGGATTGTCATTGACGAACAAGTGCTTCAGCGCATCCGTGGTGAGTTGCATGGAGAGGATGTCGGCTTGGCGCGCACGTTCGTAACGGCGCAGCAAACTCAAGTCGCCGCAATCCAATGTGCCGCGTTGCATCAGCACTTCGGCCAAGTCGTGCGCATCGTGCAGCCCCAGATTCACCCCATGGCCAGACAGCGGATGGATGTTGTGCGCGGCATCGCCGATGAGCGCCAAGCGTGGTTTGGTGAGATGAGCCAGATTGAGCACGCGTAGTGAGAACGAAGCTGGCGGGGTGATGACTTCCAAATCTCCAAGAACGTGTTGCGATGCCTCGGCCACGCGCGCGCTCAATTCTGCGTGAGTAAGCGCCAACAGTTCGGCGGACTTGTCTGGGCTCACCGACCACACAATGGAAACACGCTTGCCGGGCAAAGGTAGCAAAGCAAGGATGCCGTCCTCGGTGAACCATTGATGCGCGATGCCTCGATGTGTCTTGCTCGTATTGAAGTTGGCGACCACGCCATGCTGGTGGTAGGGAGTAGGGACTTCCGGCATGCCCGCTTGCTGGCGTACCCAAGAATCTCGCCCATCAGCACCGACGATGAGTTTAGCTTTGATCTCGCGCCCGTCCTTTAGCTTCAAGTGAGCGCCTGCTTCCTGCCAATTCAGCTCCGCGCATTGGGCAGGCTGGAGCAGGGTCAGGTTCTTCTGTCCTTCTATAGCCTTCCACAGTGCATGCTGGATCAAACGGCTTTCCATGATGAATGCCAATTCAGGCGCGCCAAGTTGGTAGGCGCTGAAGTTCAATTTGGAGCCGGTATCGCCAAAGACGCGCATCTCTTCGATCTGCTGGATGCGTGATGTATCCAGATGCTCCCACGCGCCACAGGTCTTTAGGAAATCCACATTGCCGGGGGTGAAGGCGTAAATTCGACTATCCCACTCGGTTTCTAGGCTGGGCAGATTCTGCCCTTCGATCAGGGCAATGCTGAGGTCGCTATCCTTGAGGAAGGCCGCCAGAGCAGCCCCAACGATGCCGCCGCCTACGATAACAATGTCGAATTCCATATCGAATCCCTAGGAGAATAATTCTGCGAGCAATCATAGCATGGGGCAGTTGATTAAATTATAATCAGCGCCCTTTTTGAAACGCCCCCTCATGCAGATCGGTAAATACAAGCTGAAAAACAACCTCATCGTCGCACCCATGGCGGGCGTGACCGATAGGCCATTCCGCATGTTGTGCAAACGCATGGGCGCAGGCATGGCCGTGTCCGAGATGGTCGCTTCCAATTCCTTGCTTTATGGCTCGGAAAAGACCAAGCGTCGCGCCAACCATGAGGGCGAGGTCGATCCCATCTCCGTGCAAATCGTTGGTGCCGATCCCAAGATGTTGGCTCAGGCAGCGCGACACAACGTGGACAACGGCGCACAAATTATCGACATCAACATGGGCTGCCCTGCCAAAAAGATTTGTAACGTGATGGCGGGCTCGGCGTTGTTGCAGAACGAACCCCTGGTGAAGACTTTGCTCGAAGCGGTGGTAGGTGCAGTGGATGTGCCCGTCACCTTGAAGATTCGCACGGGTTGGGACAAACAGAATCGTAACGCAGTGAACATCGCACACATCGCAGAATCCAGCGGCATTCAAGCCCTTGCCATCCACGGGCGAACACGCGCTTGTGCTTACACCGGCGATGCAGAGTACGAAACCATCCGCGCCGTAAAAGACGCAGTGCGTATCCCCATCATCGCCAATGGCGACATCACCACCCCCGAAAAAGCGCGTTTCGTATTGGAACAAACAGGCGTGGATGCCGTAATGATCGGCCGTGCGGCGCAAGGTCGTCCTTGGTTGTTCCGCGAAATAGAACACTTTTTGCAGACAGGTGAGCACCTACCAGCGCCAGAGGTGAATGAGATTCGCAGCGTGTTGTTGGCGCACGTGAGTGACCTGTACGATTTCTACGGCGATCTCTCTGGCTTGCGCATCGCACGTAAACACATTTCTTGGTACACCAAGGGATTGCATGGCTCGGCGGCATTCCGTTTCCGTATGAACCAGTTGGAAACCATCGACGAACAACAACGTGCGGTGAATGATTTTTTTGATGAATTGCAAAGCCGAGGTGCGCATTTGCAGTATGTAGAAGCAGAGGAAGTGAAATGAGTGAATGCCCAATCAACGAAAACGACATCGCTAGGCACGTACGCAAAGCGGTGAAGGACTACTTCAAAGATCTTGATGGTGAAGATCCATCGTGCGGTGTGTACGACATGGTGATGTGTTGCGCCGAGAAGCCACTCATCGAGACCGTGCTGCTACAAGCCGAAGGCAACCAAACACGCACAGCGGAGTTGCTTGGCATCAACCGCAACACACTGCGTAAAAAGATGCAGCAATACAACATTAAATGAACCGCTCCCTCCCCATTGCGGGGGAGGATTAGGGAGGGGGTAGAAACGTGGAACTTCCGTAACTCTACCCCCATCCCAACCTTCCCCCTGCAAGGGGGAAGGAGCAGAGTCGGAATCGCTTTATTCGGTGTCAATCTGCGAAATCTGCGGATAAAAGTTTTTAGAAATCTTTAAGGAAAGAAAGCAAAATGGCCATCACACAAGCACTCATCAGCGTCTCCGATAAATCCGGCGTCCTCGAATTTGCCAAAGGTCTTAACGCCCTCGGCGTGAAGATCCTTTCTACCGGTGGCACAGCCAAGCTGCTCGCCGACAACGGCGTGCCTTGCACCGAAGTCGCCGATTACACCGGCTTCCCAGAGATGCTGGATGGTCGTGTGAAGACGCTGCAACCTAAAGTGCACGCAGGCATCTTGGCGCGTCGCGATCTGCCCGAGCATGTCGCCACCTTGAAGAAACACGATATTCCCACCATCGACCTCGTTGTGGTGAATTTGTATCCCTTCGCTGCCACCATCGCTAAACCAGGCTGCACATTGGAAGACGCCATTGAGAACATCGACATCGGCGGCCCTACGATGGTGCGTTCCGCTGCTAAGAACCACGCACACGTCGCCATCGTCACCGACCCCGCCGATTACGCTGACGTGTTGGCCGAGATGCAAACCAATAAATGCGTAGTGAGCGATGCCTCCCGTTTCGACTTGGCTAAAAAAGCGTTCTCACACACCGCTGCTTACGACAGCATGATCAGCAACTACCTGACTGCCATCAACAGCGACGGCACGAAGAGCGAGTTCCCTGCGCAGATCAACTTCAACTTCGCCAAGGTGCAAGACATGCGCTACGGTGAGAATCCACACCAGCACGCCGCGTTCTACCGCGACCTGAACCCAGTCAAGGGCGGCATCTCCGACTACACGCAAGTGCAGGGTAAGGAACTTTCCTACAACAACATCGGCGATTCCGACGCAGCGTGGGAATTAGTGAAGACATTCGATGCGCCTGCATGCGTCATCGTTAAACACGCCAACCCATGTGGCGTTGCCATTGCAGATACTGCGTTGAACGCATACAAGCTGGCCTATGCCACCGACACCACCTCCGCATTCGGCGGCATCATCGCCTTCAACCGCGAATTGGATGAAGCGACCGCTGCGCAGATCACCGCTAATCAGTTCGTCGAAGTCATCATCGCGCCGAGCGCCACCGAAGCAGCATTGAAAGTGACTGCCGCAAAACAGAACGTGCGCGTACTGACCGTGCCGTTGTCTAACGCATTCAATCAATATGATGTGAAGCGTGTGAGCGGTGGCTTGTTGGTGCAATCACCTGACACACTGAACGTGCAACTCGCGCAACTCAAAGTCGTGAGCAAAGTACAACCGACACAACAACAACTCACCGACCTGCTGTTCGCATGGCGCGTGGCGAAGTATGTGAAATCCAATGCCATCGTCTTCTGCAAAGGCGGTCAGACATTGGGTGTAGGCGCAGGTCAGATGAGCCGTGTAGACAGCACCAAGATCGCCAGCATCAAAGCACAACACGCTGGGCTGAGCTTGGTGGATTCCGTGGTGTCCTCTGATGCCTTCTTCCCGTTCCGTGACGGTATCGACGTACTGGCAGCAGCAGGTGCGAAAGCGGTCATCCAACCCGGCGGTTCGATGCGCGACGAAGAAGTCATCGCGGCGGCGGATGAGCATGGCTTGGCGATGGTGTTCACAGGCTTCCGTCACTTCAGACATTAAGCGCTAGATTTCCTCCCCCTTGCAGGGTGAGGCCTAGGGAGGGGGTAGAGCCGAGAAGGTTCCTTCTCAACGTTATTTCCCCCGTCCCACAACCTTCCCTCTAAAAGGGGAAGGAGCGCGGTTCCTTCTTTTAGTTGAGGTTGTTATGAAAATATTAGTTATCGGTAACGGTGGTCGCGAGCACGCATTAGCTTGGCGCTTGGCGCAGGGTGTGAAGGTGCAGAAGGTGTACGTCGCACCGGGTAATGCAGGCACGGCATTGGAAGACGGCGTGGAGAACGTCGCCATCACGGCCATCCCAGACCTCATCGCCTTCGTACAACGCGAGCACATCGAACTCACCGTCGTTGGCCCTGAAGCACCGCTGGCGGCAGGGGTGGTCGATGCGTTCCGTGCGGCAGGGTTGAAGATATTCGGTCCCACCAAAGCGGCGGCGCAGTTGGAATCTTCCAAAGATTTCGCTAAGCGTTTCATGACGCGCCACAACATCCCTACTGCTTTTTTTGAGACCTTCAGCGAGATCGCTCCCGCGAAGGCTTACGTTGAGAAACATGGTGCACCTATCGTCATCAAGGCCGATGGTTTGGCTGCGGGTAAAGGTGTGGTCGTTGCGATGTCGAAACAAGAAGCGTTCGATGCCATCGACATGATGTTGTCCGACAACAAGCTGGGCGATGCGGGTGCGCGCGTGGTCATCGAAGAATTCCTCGCGGGCGAAGAAGCCAGCTTCATCGTGATGGCAGACGGCAAGAACGTGTTGGCGATGGCGACCAGCCAAGACCACAAACGTCTGCTCGACGGCGACATGGGCCCCAACACTGGCGGTATGGGGGCATATTCGCCCGCGCCAGTCGTCACGCCAGAGATCCATGCACGCGTGTTGCGCGAAGTCATCCAGCCCGTCATGCGCGGAATGGAAAGCGAAGGCATCACCTACACCGGCTTCTTGTACGCCGGCCTGATGATCTCGCCAGATGGCAGCCTCAAAGTATTGGAATTCAACTGCCGTATGGGTGACCCCGAGACACAACCCATCATGATGCGTTTGAAGAGCGACTTCTCCACCATCGTCGAACATGCTGTGAACGGCACCTTGGACAAAGTGGAAGCGGAGTGGGACAGACGCACTGCGCTGGGCGTGGTGATGGCCGCCGCCAACTATCCAGAAACACCGCGCAAAGGTGATGCCATCACCGGCTTGCCGAAAAGTCTGGAAGACGGTCATGTGTTCCATGCGGGCACCACACTGCAAGATGGCAAAGTCGTCACCAGCGGTGGTCGCGTGTTGTGCGTCGTTGCGCTGGGCGACATGGTGAAACAGGCGCAAAACCGTGCGTATGAATTTGCTGATGCCATCCACTTTGATGGGCAGCAAATGCGACGCGACATCGGCTATCGCGCCATCGGGCGGAAGTAATCAGGAAAGAAAGCAAATCGAACGGGGAGGCAGAAATGCTTCCCCGTTTTGTTTTTGCTGAAAAAATATATAGGCCAAATGGCATATACCGCCTGTTGGGCTTAACGGTTACTATTCGTGCTCCGAAACAAATGTGGTCGAAAAAATCAGCTCTTAAAGCATACGCGGAAAAAAACGGCGGCAAGAATTACCGCACCAAACTCTGCCGGCTGGAAATGATTACGCCGAGGGCAATTGTCAAGGAATCCTTGATAATTCAAGCTGTGCGGCCGAAAAAATTAACCCAGTCTCACTGATGGACTAAACAAGAAAACCCATGGCCAAAGCAGCAAAAGAAACCCAAGCCGAACCGCTGGAAAAACAACTCTGGAAAGCCGCCGATAAACTGCGCAAGAACATCGACGCCGCAGAATACAAGCACGTGGTGCTCGGTCTCATCTTCCTGAAATACATCTCCGACTCATTCGAAGAGATGTACACCAAGCTGCAAAAAGGCGAAGGCGAAATGGCTGGGGCCGATCCTGAAGACAAGGACGAATACAAAGCCGAGAACATCTTCTTTGTGCCAGCCGAAGCGCGTTGGTCATTCTTGTTGGCGAAAGCCAAGCTGCCCGACATCGGCGGCCATGTCGATGCAGCGATGGATGCCATCGAAAAAGAAAACCCCATCCTCAAGGGTGTGCTGCCCAAGGTGTTTGCGCGGCAAAACCTCGACCCCGCCAGCCTCGGCGGGCTGATCGATCTGGTGGGCAACATCGCGCTGGGCGATGCCAAGGCGCGCAGTGCCGATGTGCTGGGCCACGTGTTTGAATACTTCCTCGGCGAATTCGCGCTGGCCGAAGGCAAGCAGGGCGGGCAGTTCTATACACCGCGCAGCATTGTCGAATTGCTGGTTGCCATGCTGGAACCTTACAAAGGTCGCGTATTCGACCCCTGTTGCGGCTCGGGTGGCATGTTCGTGCAATCGGAAAAATTCGTCGGCGAGCATCAGGGCAAGGTCAACGACATCTCCATCTACGGGCAGGAAAGCAACCAGACCACTTGGCGGCTGGCCAAGATGAACCTCGCCATACGCGGCATCGACGCCTCGCAGGTGAAGTGGAACAACGAAGGCTCCTTCCTCAACGACGCGCACAAAGACCTCAAGGCCGATTACATCATCGCCAACCCGCCGTTCAACGTCAGCGACTGGAGCGGCGAACTGTTGCGCACCGATGGCCGCTGGAAATACGGCGCACCACCCGCAGGCAACGCCAACTTCGCCTGGCTGCAACACTTCATCTACCACCTCGCCCCCAATGGGAGAGCAGGCGTGGTGCTCGCCAAAGGCGCGCTCACCAGCAAGACCAGCGGCGAAGGCGACATCCGCAAAGCGCTCATCGCGGAAGGCAACGTTATCGACTGCATCGTCAACCTGCCCGCCAAGCTGTTCCTCAATACGCAGATACCGGCGGCGCTGTGGTTCATGAACCGCGCTAGAGCCAATGGCCACCCGCGCAAAGGAGAAATCCTCTTCATCGACGCGCGTAACCTCGGCCACCTCATTAACCGCCGCACCAAAGAACTCTCGCATGAAGACATCCAGCAGATTACTGCCACCTACCATGCCTGGCGTACAGGCGAGGCAGCGTATGAAGACATCAAGGGCTTCTGCGCCTCCGTTCCGCTTTCGCGAGTGGCAGAACTGGACTACGTTCTTACGCCGGGTCGCTATGTTGGCCTGCCGGACGAAGAGGATGACTTCAACTTTGCCGAGCGCTTAGCGGCATTGAAAGCTGAATTTGAGGCGCAGTTGCTGGAGGAGGCGAAGCTGAACAAGGCCATTGCCGAGAATCTGGCGAAGGTGAAGGCATGAGTGGTTGGCAAGAAACAGAGGTAGGGCCAATACCCATTGAATGGTCATTAACCACCGTTGGTCAATTAGTAGAAGAGGGCGTAATAGATAAGCCGCTCGATGGCAACCATGGTGAAATCCATCCGAAAGGCTCCGACTTTGTGAGCGAAGGAATTCCCTTTGTGATGGCAACCGATATAAATGATGGGAAGGTAGATTTGAAGGGCTGCAAGTTCATCACAAAGGAACAAGCTGATTCCCTTAACAAAGGATTTTCAAACCGTGATGATGTGCTTTTGACGCATAAGGCAACATTGGGGAGAACGGCTATCGTTGGTGACATTAAGACCCCTTACATTATGCTGACGCCGCAGGTGACTTATTACCGTGTGATCAATAATAAGCGGCTGAGTAACAAATTCCTTAAGTATTATTTCGATTCGCCAGTCTTTCAGGACACACTTGTCAATCATGGGGATAGTGGTTCAACTCGTGCGTACGTTGGAATCACTGCACAGCGCGAATTGCCAGTCATTCTACCCAATGACATCACGGAACAAAAAACCATCGCCGCCGTCCTCAGCAGCCTCGACGACAAGATCGACCTACTGCACCGCCAGAACAAAACCCTCGAAGCCATGGCTACTTCGCTGTTCCGCCAGTGGTTCGTGGAAGAGGCGCAGGTGGATTGGGAGGAAAGACCGCTAAGCAGCATCGCCAATTTCTTGAATGGCCTAGCCTGCCAGAAGTACCCACCTAAGAATGAATTAAAAAAACTGCCCGTTCTGAAAATCAAGGAACTGAGCGGCGGCATCTCCGAAGCCTCGGATTGGGCGACAAGCGAGGTCAAGCCTGAATACATCGTCGAAGCTGGCGATGTGATTTTCGCTTGGTCGGCATCGCTGATGGTCAAGGTCTGGGATGGCGAACGCTGTGTTTTGAATCAGCATCTATTCAAGGTGACTTCAGACGAATTTCCGAAATGGTTTTATCTGATGTGGTGTAAACACCACTTGGCAGAGTTCATTGCCATATCGGCTAGTCATGCCACGACCATGGGGCATATTAAGCGGGGCGATTTAGATGCTGCGATGGTCAGCGTGCCATCGCCAGATAGGCTGAAAGCCATGTCTGAGCAAATGATGCCATTGCTAGATAAGCAGATCGAAATTGCCAAGCAGAGAAGAACGCTTGAGGCGCTTAGAGATTCATTGTTGCCGAAACTGATGAGTGGTGAAGTGAGGGTGGCTTTCTGATGAAGAAGCTGCGGGCAACCATAGAGCAGTTTGGGCGCTGGAAGGTGCTTGAAATCTATGTTGATAGGATGGAAGCTCATCTTGAGTCTGATTTTAGCCACTCGCTTGAGAATGCCAAGGCGCTACTCGAAACTATTGGTAAGGAAATTTGTAATGTTAAAAGCGTAGAGCTTCCTGCTGCGCCGAGTATTAATGCAGTTCTGAAGAAGGCATTTTGCGCATTGGGATACACGAACGACGATTTGGTAAATCAGGTTTCTAGATCGCTCGCAAATATTGGGGAGGAAATTGGTAATCTCCGAAACGAAATTAGCCCAACTTCACATGGCAAATCGCTTGACGAGTTAAAGGATCGAAATAACAAAGTCGATGCCCTGACACGAGAATTCTTGATTGATAGTACCTTGGTGGTGGCAGTATTCCTGATTCGTGCTTTTGAAGAACGAAAAGATGCGGCTGTATTGGTTGATGCAGAAGCAACCAAAGATGAGTTGCTTAATTATGATGAATTGGAAGACTTCAATGCATACTTGGATGATGCATACGGCGATATCAAGATGGGCAACGTTAGCTTTAATGCGAGTGAAATTCTGTTCAATATGGATTACAGGGCTTATGAAACGGAATTCGTAGAGTTTATGGAAGTTGAGCCAGAAGAAGATGTAGAGGTGCAACAGTGAGCTGTTTAATGAAGTCGGCTATCGAGGACTTCGCCCATCAAGCAGTTCAAGTGCTTGGGCAACGGCCACGCCCATGTGCCAGGTGGCGACACTCTGTAGCATAAATAGCATGCTTCGCACCAATATTGAAGTTGATAAACTGGGAGTGCAATAAAAATGATCGAAGTGGCAGGAAAAAGTATTTCAAGCGACAAGATAACCATCAAGGATTGTTTCGGTCAGGATATGTGGTTTTCCATTCCGGACTATCAGCGCCCTTACGTGTGGGGGGAAGATCAGATTACGTTGTTGCTGGACGATATTTCTCACGCGGCGGTCAATACGCCTGATACGCAGTACTTCCTGGGCTCTTTGGTATTGCATTGCCAGAACAAGCAACATGGCGGTACGTCATTTTCCGAAAACTCGGTGCTGGATGGTCAGCAGCGGCTCACGACTCTCTATCTATTGCATGCAGTAATTCGCGACGTAACCAATGAGTCGACGCGCAAGAATACCTGCGCGCAGGTGATTTTTCAGGCCGGCAATCCGGATGATGGGGTGCCCGAGCGATCCAGAATCGAGTTTGCAATTCGCAACGAAGTGGAAGAATTTGTTAATGAGTTTGTTAAGCCTGTCGGCGGCACGCTGAGAAGGGATGAACTGCGCCGTTTGGCCGCGGATGAAAAGGGGCACATTTCGGTGCGCAATATGGCCGCCGCGTTGCAGCTTTTGCATGATTGGTTCGCGAACGAGGAGAGCCTCGATATTGATGGTTTCTTCCCTTATCTGCGGCAGTACGTCATTCTGGTTTATGTGGCCAGCGCGGAGTTGGAAGATGCTTTCCGTTTGTTTACGGTCTTGAATGACCGAGGCATCAAGCTGCGAAGCAGCGATATTTTGAAGGCGCAAAACCTGAAAGAGGTGGGCGATGAGAAAAAGCAAAAGGAATATGCGCGCTTCTGGGAGGACCTTGAGAGCGAATTGGGCGAAGACTTCGATATTTTCCTTTCATACATCCGCACAATTCTGGTGAAGGACAAAGCCAGGCACAATCTCCTGAAGGAATTCGAGGACGGGATTTACAACCCCAAGGTGTTTAACAAGAGCACAAAGCAGTATGAGAAGAGGCCGCCTTTAATGGCCCGTGGTGCGGCGACGTTTGAGGTGATCAAGGAATACCATAAACACTACGATATGCTCTTCAATAGCAACAATTACGAAGTGAACAAAAATTGGGCTTTCGACAATCTGATTTCCGTTTTGCGAGATACGGCGCTGTCGGACATTTGGGTGCCACCGCTGCTGATGTACAAAAAGTATTTTGGGGATGAACGGATACTGGATTTCCTTATCAAGCTGGATAATAAGTTTTCGGGCGATTGGATCGCACGCGAATCGCCAACTACGCGTATCGAAGCTATGGCTGAAATCCTCAAAAGTATTGAGCACTACCACAACTCCGAGTGGCCTAGAAAGCAGGCAAGGTCGCTGCTAATCGACGCATCGGTGTTCAATTTCGACCAAGATGAATTTAATCGACAAATTAACGAGTCGGCGATCTATGGTCGCCGATATGCTAGATACTTGCTGCGCAAAGTTGATTTTCTGCTGGATGCCTCGCTGTATTCTGAACGCAGAAATTCGTATCAGGAAATGTCGGTAGAGCATGTATTGCCTCAGAACCCAGAGGAGCGCAGCCAGTGGACAAAAGATTTTTCAGAAGCAGAACGTGATGCGTGGGTACATAAACTGGGTAATCTTGTATTGATCAGCCGGAGAAAGAACACCCAACAAGGTCGATTGGAATTTAAGCAAAAGAAAGAAAAATATTTCACACGCAGTATCGAGACATTTCCCAATTCCTTGCGGGTGATGCAGAAGGGGGCGTGGGGAAAGAATGAGCTTATTGAAAATCATAAGCATTTGGTTAATTTGCTGCGGTTACATTACTCAAAGTAGTGTTCACGTTCACCGAATCCGCCAGGCGTTATGAAAGGACACCGCATGGATATGTTGGCAAGACTCCAGACCTTGCTTGAGTTGCCATCCGAGAACGAGGTGGTGGAGTTCAAAGAGGCGAAGAACGGGTACGACTTCGCCAAGTTGGGCAAGTATTTTTCCGCATTGAGCAACGAGGCCAATTTGAAACGCCGCTCTGCTGCATGGCTGGTGTTCGGCGTGAAGGACAACCGGCAGGTGGTCGGTTCAAACTTTCGCTCGTCGCGCAAGGATTTGGACAGTCTGAAAGAAGAAGTCGCCAACAAGACCACCAACCGCATTACCTTTATTGAGATTCACGAAGTGCCGCACGCCGATGGGCGGGTAGTGCTGTTCGAGATACCCGCTGCCCCCAAGGGCTTGCCCATCGCTTTTGACGGGCATTATTACGGGCGCGATGGCGAGGCGCTGTCGCCTCTGAATCTGGAAGAGATCGAGCGGATTCGAGCACAGGTGGGCACGGAAGATTGGAGCGCAGTGGTTGTGCCGGAGGCAGCTCTGGACGATCTGGATGAAGAGGCTCTGGCTGTGGCGCGGCGCAACTTCAAAAGCAAGTTTCCGGACAAGGCCTCCGAGGTGGATGGTTGGGATGATGCGACATTCCTGAACAAGGCCAAGCTGACCATCAAGGGAAAAATCACCCGCGCGGCTTTGTTGTTGCTGGGCAAAGAAGAAGCCGAGCATTTCCTGCAACCAGCGGAGGCGAAGGTGCGTTGGTTGCTGAAAGATCATCAAGGCAACGACCGCGACTATGCGTTGTTTGGCATGCCGATGTTGCTGGCGGTTGACAAGGTGTACGCCAAGATACGCAATCTGAAATACCGCTACATCCGCGAGGGCACGCTGTTCCCGGAAGAGATCGACCAGTATGAGCCGTATGCCATCCGCGAGGCGGTGAACAACTGTATCGCGCATCAGGATTACACCTTGGCAGGGCGCATCAATGTGATCGAGCATGAGGAAAGCCTGACCTTTACCAACTTGGGTAGCTTTGTGCCTGGCGATGTACGGCGCGTGGTGATGGAGGATGCGCCGGAGGAGCATTATCGCAATCGTTTTTTAGCGACCGCGATGTTCAATTTGAAAATGGTGGATACGGCGGGCGGCGGCATACGCAAATTGTTCCTGTTCCAGCGCCAGCGCTTTTTCCCAATGCCGGATTACGACCTTTCCGGCAACCGGGTGAAGGTGACGCTTACCGGCAAGGTGCTGGACCTGGACTATGCCCGGCTGCTGGCGCGCGATGGCGGGTTGTCGCTGCAAGAGATCATGGCGCTGGACAAGGTGCAGAAACATCGACTGCTGGATGCCGATGAGGAAAGGCTGCTGAAAGAGAAGGGATTGATCGAGGGGCGTAAACCTAACTTCTATATCGCCAAGCCAGTCGCTCAAAAGATGGGGCAGAAGGCGACCTACAGCAAGAACCGGGCGTTTGAAAAGAAGTATTACCTTGACCTCATTTGCAAGGCGATTGAAGAACATGGATCGCTGACGCGCAAAGACATTGACGAGTTATTGTGGAAAAAGCTGCCGGATTGGATGGATGAAAAACAGCGCAAGCACCGGGTTGCAAATCTGATTACGGAATTACGCCAAGGAAAAAGGATAGAAAATAGAGGGACTTTTAAAGAGTCCGAATGGGTTCTCTTAAAATGACACTTAAAGTGCGATTTAAAAAGAAGCCTAAAAGAAGGGTTGAAATATCGTCTTAAATAATCAAGTGGTTATGCAACACTTTTTTATTCTTTGAAAACATTTTTTATTAGATAAAAACACCGTCTTTCTGCCAAGACCACTATATGACTAGGCTTACTGAATCCGCCATCGAAGATTTCGCCATCAAGCTGTTTGAGCGCTTGGGCTATGACTACATCCATGCGCCGGACATTGCGCCGGATGGGGATAGGCCGGAGCGCAGCCGTTACGACGAGGTGCTGCTGATCGGTCGGCTGGAAGCGGCGATGAAGCGCATCAACCCCAAGCTGTCGCCCGCACTGCTACAGGCAGGCTTGAAGGAAGTGCAGCGCATCCATTCGCCCGAGTTGCTGGCGAACAACGAGGCATTCCATCGCTTGCTTACCGAGGGCGTGCCGGTATCCGCCCACAAGAATGGCGATGAACGCGGCGAGCGGGTGTGGCTGATCGATTTTGCCAAGCCGGAAAACAACGAGTTCGTTGTCGCCAACCAGTTCACCGTGATCGAAAACCACCAGAACAAAAGGCCCGACCTGGTGCTGTTTGTGAACGGCATGCCGCTGGTGGTGATCGAGCTAAAAAACGCCGCCGATGAAAACGCCACCATCAAGGCGGCGTATCAGCAACTGGAAACCTACAAGCAAGCTATCCCCAGCCTTTTCACTGCCAACGCCTTGGTGGTGATCTCCGATGGGCTGGAGGCCAAGGCAGGTTCTCTCTCTGCGGGCTATTCGCGCTTCATGAGCTGGAAAAGTGCGGACGGCAAGGCGGAGGCTTCGCATCTGGTGAGCCAGTTGGAGGTGCTGATCAACGGCATGCTGAACAAGGCGACGCTGCTGGATCTGCTGCGCCATTTCATCGTTTTTGAAAAATCCAAAAAGGAAGATACCAAGACCGGCGTGATCACGATCAGCACGGTGAAGAAGCTGGCGGCGTATCACCAGTATTACGCGGTGAATGCGGCGGTGGCTTCCACGTTGCGCGCGGCGGATATGGCTGGTGGCTATCGTGCAGAGCAAACCCCAGCCAGCTACGGCTTGCCCGGTGTGGCGCAACAGCCAAAAGGTGACAAGAAGGCTGGGGTGGTGTGGCATACGCAGGGTTCGGGCAAGTCGCTGTCGATGGTGTTCTACACCGGCAAGATCGTGCTGGCGCTGGATAACCCGACGATACTGGTGATCACCGACCGCAACGATCTGGATGACCAGTTGTTCGATACCTTCGCTGCTTCTAAGCAGTTGTTGCGACAGGAGCCAGTGCAGGCCGAGAACCGCGAGCAGTTGAAAGACTTGCTCAAGGTCGGCTCGGGCGGGGTGATCTTTTCCACCATCCAGAAATTCCAGCCAGAAGAAGGCAATGTGTACGAGCAGTTGTCCGCCCGCAAAAACATCGTGGTGATCGCCGACGAGGCGCACCGCACGCAATACGGCTTCAGCGCCAAGACGGTGGACGACAAGGATGCCAACGGCGAGGTGATCGGCAAAAAAGTGGTGTATGGCTTTGCCAAATACCTGCGAGATGCACTGCCGAATGCGACCTATCTGGGCTTTACCGGCACGCCCATAGAAAAGACCGATGTGAACACCCCGGCGGTATTCGGCAACTACGTGGATATCTACGACATCGCACAGGCGGTGGAAGACGGCGCGACGGTGCGCATCTATTACGAGAGCCGCTTGGCGAAGGTGGGCCTCTCCGACGAAGGCAAGAAGCTGATCGCTGAACTGGATGAAGAGCTGGATCAGGACGAGCTGACAGAGACGCAGAAAGCCAAGGCCAAGTGGACCAAGATGGAAGCGCTGATCGGCAGCGAGCAGCGTATCAAGAATATTGCCAAAGACATCGTGGTGCACTTCGAGGCGCGGCAGCAGGTGTTTGCTGGTAAGGGCATGGTCGTGTGTATGTCGCGCCGCATTGCCGCCGAGCTGTATGCCGAGGTGGTGAAGCTCAAGCCGGAATGGCACGACGGCGATCTGACTAAAGGCGCGATCAAGGTGGTGATGACGGCGGCAAGCAGTGATGGCCCGTTGCTAGCCAAGCATCACACTAGCAAGGAGCAGCGTCGCGCGTTGGCCGAGCGCATGAAGAATGACGACGATCCGCTCAAGTTGGTGATTGTGCGCGACATGTGGCTGACCGGTTTTGATGCGCCCAGCATGCACACGCTCTACATCGACAAACCGATGAAGGGCCACAACCTGATGCAGGCGATTGCGCGAGTGAACCGTGTGCACAAGGACAAGCCAGGCGGCTTGGTGGTGGACTACTTGGGCATTGCCGCCGATCTAAAAGAAGCGTTGTCGTTCTATTCTGATGCTGGCGGCAAGGGTGACCCGACGCTGGCACAGGAACAGGCGGTGAGCCTGATGCTGGAAAAATTGGAAGTGGTTTCGGCAATGTATAACGGGTTTGCCTACGAAGAATATTTTGCGGCAGAAACTTCACGCAAGCTGTCTCTGATATTGGAGGCGGAGGAACACATCCTCGGGCTGGAAGATGGGCGCAAGCGCTACATCAACGAAGTGACGGCGCTGTCGCAGGCATTCGCCATTGCCATTCCGCATGATCAGGCGATGGACGCCAAGGACGAGGTTGGTTTCTTCCAGGCGGTGAAGGCGCGACTGGCAAAGTTTGACGGCACGGGAAATGGCTTAAGCAACGAAGAACTTGAAACCACTATTCGACAAGTTATCGATCAGGCGCTGGTGTCTGAAAAGGTGATTGATGTATTCGATGCGGCGGGAATTAAGAAGCCTGATATTTCAGTTCTGTCCGATGAGTTTCTCGCCGAGTTGAAAGACTTCAAGCACAAGAACGTAGCGCTTGAAGTGCTGAAGAAGCTGCTCAATGACGAGTTGCGAGTGCGCGCTAAAAAGAATCTAGTGCAGAGCAAGAGTCTGATGGAGATGCTGGAAATTGCCATCAAAAAATACCACAACAAAGTACTGACCGCCGCCGAGGTGATGGATGAGCTCATCAAGATCAGCAAGGAGATTGTTGCCTCCGATGCTGAAGCTTCGCATTTGGGATTGAGCGATTTTGAGTATGCGTTCTACACGGCAGTGGCGAACAACGACAGTGCGAAGCAATTGATGCAACAAGACAAACTACGCGAACTGGCGGTGGTGTTGACGCAGCGCGTGCGCGAGAATGCTTCCATCGACTGGACGATCAAGGAAAGTGTGAAGGCGAAACTGAAAGTGATCGTGAAGCGCACGTTGCGCCAATATGGCTATCCGCCGGATATGCAGTTGCTGGCGACCGAGACGGTGTTAAAACAGGCGGAGATGATTGCGGATGAGTTGGCTGGGTAGTTAATGAAGACTGAATTGTTAATATCTGGTCGAGCGCTCGCCGCCCACCTCAAACGCGGCGGTCTCATCGCATACCCGACCGAGTCGTGTTACGGCTTGGGGTGTGATCCGCGCAATCGTGATGCGGTGCGTCGCATCCTCAAGCTCAAGCAGCGTTCGCAACGCAAAGGTCTCATCCTCATCGCGTCGCAGTATGCTCAAGTCGCGCGTTATCTGAAGCCGCTCACCTCGAACGAGCAAGCTAAGTTGCAGCACGATGGCGCGCAGGCGGTCACTTATCTGATGCCTGTTAAAGAGTCTGCACCACGTTGGTTGCGTGGCGATCACGACACGCTTGCCGTACGCCTCACCGCACATCCATTTGCCAAACGACTTTGTCGAAGTGCGGGCAGTGCTTTGGTTTCTACCAGTGCGAACCGTAGCGGGTGTCGCCCCGCGAAGACCTATGCCGAGTGCCAGCGTTTATTCGGAAATAATGTGTGGGTACTGCGCGGCAGAGTGGGAAAACGCAAGCAACCTTCGACGATTCGCGCGTGGTCGGATGGTAGAATCTTGCGAAAATAATTTAACAATCCGTTATTTCTGTGCAGACTCTTGTAGGTCGGACTTTAGTCCGACATGTCGGGTTGAAACCCGACCTACATAACTGCGCGAGGGAATGGCGATAACACCGGAGAGAACATGAGCGACATCGATTCAAGCCCCGTCAAACAATACCTGCTGCAACTGCAAGAACTCATCGTCGATCGTCTGGAGCAAGTGGATGGTAAGAAATTCATCCGCGACAAATGGACGCGCGCTACAGGCAGTGGCGGCATCGGCAAAGGTGAGGGCATCAGTTGCATCATCGAAGAAGGTAATGTGTTGGAGCGCGGTGGTGTGGCGTTCTCTCACGTGCAGGGCGACAAGATGCCTGCGTCTGCCACAGCGCACCGTCCTGAGTTGGCGGGTTGCAGCTGGGAGGCGATGGGCGTTTCGCTGGTGATGCATCCGCGCAATCCTTATGCGCCGACCTCGCATGCCAACGTGCGCATGTTCATGGCACATAAACCGAATGGTGAGAAGGTGTTCTGGTTCGGCGGCGGTATGGACCTCACGCCTTACTACGGCTTTGAGGAAGATGCCGTTCACTTCCATCAGATCTGCAAGAACTCGCTCGCGCCTTTCGATGGCGACCATCATGCACGCTACAAAAAATGGTGCGACGAATATTTCTTCCTCAAACATCGCAATGAGCCGCGCGGTGTGGGTGGTATCTTCTTTGATGACTTGAGTGAACCGAATTTCGAATCCGCATTCGCCATCCAGCAGAGCGTGGGCGACCACTACCTGTCGGCGTATGTACCGCTGTTGGAGAAGCGCAAAGACATGCCTTACGGCGAACGCGAGCGTGACTTCCAGCTGTATCGTCGTGGTCGTTACGTCGAGTTCAATCTGGTCATCGACCGTGGCACCATCTTCGGTCTGCAATCGAACGGCCGCACCGAATCTATCCTGCTTTCCATGCCGCCCCTTTGCAAATGGCGTTATGACTGGCATCCCGAAGCGGGCACGCCAGAAGCGGAGTTGTACGACAAATATCTCGTGCCCAAGGATTGGGTATAGAAAAACGAAGCCCGCCGATCGGCGGGCTTTTTATTGCGGCTTGTGCAGCGTGATCCTGCGAAACCATTGTCCGCCCAACGCACCTTCGTTGCTCACTACTTCTAATGTCGGGGCAGTCCGCAACGCCTCTTCGAAGACCACATCCATGCGTGTGGCGATGCGGCGAGAAAGCGGCGTGAGCACACGTCGTAACCAAGCGTTCTGATTGGGCTGCAGAAACTTATCGAATAGCAAAATCGTGCCGCCGGGTTTGAGTACACGCGCCGCTTCACTCAGACACTTCTGCGGCTCAGGCACGACGGCGACGATGAGGTGCAACACCACATAGTCGAACTGCGCATCGGCAAAGGGCAAGTCCATGCTGTCGCCCAAGATGAACTCCACATCCAACTTCTCTTCACGCACCTTCGCGCGCGACAACATCGCCGGATTGAAATCGAGCGCGGTGTAGTGATGCAGCGTAGGCAGGTGCGGCAGATCGAGTCCCGTACCGACACCGCTGATGAGCACCTTTTTGGGGGCATCGGTTGGTAGCGCGGCGAGTGAAGTCTTGCGCGCCTCGCGCATCGGGTGCTCGATGATGATGTCGTAAAGCGGCGCGATGAGGCTGTAGCTCATGCGCAGCAATGGGTTCTGGCGATAGGGCTGCTCGTTCATAGTCACTCCAGATGGGTGATGCCGGTGATCTTGGCGAGGCTGACGGCTTCGGCCAATGCTTCGATGGCTTGGGTGCGCGCGAAGCTCTTGCGCCATGCCAGCGCGATGCGGCGCGACGGGGCAGGCTTGGTGAAGGGGATGACGCTCAACAACTTGCTGCGGTAGCGCGCGCTGTTGGCGGAGGCGGGCAATACGGTGATGCCATGTCCCGAGGCCACCATGTTGCGAATGGTCTCCAGCGAGGTGCCGTGCTGCACGCTGTCGCTCTTGCGGCTGCCGGGGCAGGCTTCATCTACCTGATTGCTGAAGCAGTGACCGGAATCCAGTAGCAACACTTTCTCTTCCGCCAACTCGGGCGGTTTGATACTGCGCCGCCCCGCCCAGCGATGTTCGTTATCCACTACCACCTCAAACGGTTCGTCATACAAGGCATGGGTGAGGATGCTGGCATCGCCGAACGGCAACGCGATGAGGATGACATCCAGCTTGCCATTGCGCAGTTGCACCTCAAGATTCGCGGTGATGTTCTCTTCCACCTCCAGCGGCATCTGCGGCGCGACCTTCTTTAGTGCGGGGATGAGGTCGGGCAATAGATAAGGGCCGACGCTGTGGATGATGCCGATGCGCAACGGGGTGCTGAGTTGGTTCTTGCCCTGTGTGGCGATCTCGCGGATGCGTTCCGCTTCTTCCAGCACGCGCTGCGCCTGCTCCACGATGGTCGCCCCCACCGGCGTGGTCGTCACCTCGCTCTTGCCGCGCTCGAATATCTTCACCCCCAGCTCTTCTTCCAGTTTCTGGATCGCAAGTGATAGGGCGGGTTGGCTGATGAACGCCTTTTCCGCCGCACGACGGAAGTTGCGTTCTTGTGCCACAGCCACGATGAAGCGAAGTTCGTTGAGGGTCATATTGTCTCCAGTGATTTGGATAATAAATCACATCGCTTTGAACAATCAATTGGATTGATGGGGTGCATAAGCCTACATTGCGTCCGTGGGCAACGCGCCACTGATCAACCAACCAAGGAGAACATTATGCAAAGACCCGATATCAAGACCCATGCAAATCTCGAAGCCGCGCTGGCGGGCGAATCGATGGCTCACACCAAATACCGCTACTTCGCCGCCATCGCCCGCGCCGAGGGCAACGAGGAAGTCGCAAAAGTCTTTGAAGAGACCGCCGCGCAGGAAGTGATGCACGCACTGGGCCACCTCGACTTGCTGTATCCAAAGTCTGAGATGACCACCGAGCGTTGCCTGCAAATGGCCATCGAGGGCGAGACCTACGAATACACAGAGATGTACCCCGGCTTCCTCAAGACTGCACAACAGGAAGGCCACGCTGCCGCCACGGCTGAGATCAAGCAACAGATCGACGAATCGAAGGAGCACGCCGAGATGTTCAAAGCCACGCTGGAGAAAGCGGCAAAACGTTTCGCGGCACTCGCCAAAGTAGAAGAGCGCCACGCCAACCAATACCGCGCCCAATTGGCGAAGGTCGCGGCTTGATAGGTTGGGTGGTAGGTCAGGCTTTAGCCTGACAAATCAGCGTCGGGATCAATCCCGACCTACATAAAATCATTAAGGAGAACGACATGAAAGTTTGGCAATGTGTGGTGTGTGGATTCATCTACAACGAAGTCGAGGGCTTGTCCGCAGAAGGTATCAAGCCAGGAACCAAATGGGCGGATATTCCTGAGAACTGGGCGTGCCCAGATTGCGGAGTGGCGAAAGCAGACTTCGAAATGGTCGAGATCTAAAACAGAAGGAGCATGGAAATGGAACCCATCATCGTCGTAGGCAGTGGTCTCGCCGGATACTCGGTGATACGCGAGCTGCGTAAGTTGGACCGAGAGGTACCGGTCATGTTGTTGTCGCGCGATGGTGGGGATTTCTACTCCAAGCCCATGCTTTCCAACGCATTCGCGCATGGTAAAGATGCGGCGGCACTGGTGCAGACCCCAGCGGCGGAGATGGCGAAACAACTTGGCATCACCGTGCGCAGCCACATCGAAGTGCAGAGTATCGACGTGGCAGCAAAGAGTCTAACGACGACGCAAGGTGAGCTGCGCTACAGTCGACTCGTACTGGCCATGGGTGCGGATCCTATCCGTATCCCTATGCAGGGCGATGCCGCCGATGCGGTGCGTTCGGTGAACGACATCGCGGACTACGCACACTTGCGCGAAGCCATGCAGGGTGTGAAACGCATCGCCATCATGGGTGGCGGATTGATCGGTTGCGAGTTCGCCAATGATTGGGCGGCCGCAGGTTTCGCCGTCAGCGTCATCGACCCCGGCCCCTATCCACTCGCTAGTCTGATGCCGCAAGCTGCGGGTTCGCAGTTGCTCACACCACTGGCTGCCATCGGCGTGGATTGGCGCTTCGGCACTTCGGTCAGTCGTGTGGATAGCGCCACCACGGGCTACACGTTGATGCTGGCCGATGGTTCGCAACTACAAGCTGACATCGTGTTGTCCGCCATCGGCTTGCGACCCCGCATCACGTTGGCACAAGCTGCGGGGTTGGCAGTGAATCGCGGCATCAAGGTCGATGCGTATTTGCGCAGCAGCGATGCAGACATCTTCGCATTGGGCGATTGCGCCGAGATCGAAGGCCGCGTGCAACCATTCGTCCTTCCCATCATGCATGCGGCGCGCGCATTGGCGAAGATCTTGGCAGGTGAAGACACCGCGGTCGTGTTCCCCGCCATGCCCGTGGTGGTGAAGACCCCCGCGCATCCCGTTGCCGTATTGCCGGTAGCGCGTGATGCAGCAGGTGCTTGGCAGACATTGGCATCCGGTAATGGCATCAAGATGGCATTCCTCGACGCATCAGATCGCATCAGCGGGTTTGTGTTGACCGGCGAATTCGCCGCAGAACGTAGCGAGATGACGAAGCGAATCGGCACGCAGCTGGTGGTCAATGACAAAGCTGATAACATCGCCGCAGTGGAAGGCATCAAATGAAGTTCTGATTAAGACCGTTCGTGGTGAGTGTTTTCCGTTCGCTCCCTCGATACACCACGCAAGCGCGGCACTCGGGACGAACGGAAAATTTATCGAACCATGGCTTTCGGTCTTAATCAGAACTTCCAAAGTGTTTAAGCAAGATGACAGTATCCGGTTCAATCAACATAAGGAGAACATCATGAGCAAGATCAGCCCCATCAACATCGGCATCTCCGAGAAAGACCGTAAGAAAGTAGCAGACGGTCTGGCGCGCATGCTGGCCGACACCTACACCCTCTACCTCAAGACACATAACTTCCACTGGAACGTCACCGGCCCCATGTTCCAGACCCTGCACATCATGTTCATGACGCAATACACCGAGACATGGAATGCAGTGGACTTGATCGCCGAGCGCATCCGCTCACTCGGCTATCCCGCACCGGGCAGCTACAAAGAATTCGCCGCCCTCACTTGCATCAAAGAAAGTACAGGTAGTGTGAACGCGAAAGAGATGATCAAACAACTCGTCGCCGGACAAGAAGCCGTCGTACGCACCGCGCGTGAAGTGTTGCCCATCGCAGAGAAGGCGGGCGATCAACCAACGGTCGATCTGCTTTCTGCGCGGATGGAGGTGCATGAAAAGAATGCGTGGATGCTAAGAAGCTTGTTAGAAGAATAGGACTATTGAGTAACTCAAATGGGCGTTCTTTCGGTGGAGAGTCATACGGCAGTTTCATCGCCGCGTGATGTCGGAACCAAAAAAATGTTTAAATGCTCCGATTGTACAAATTCGCCCATGTTCACTTGTGAGGTTCTATGAAAGCAAAAATTGCCTTAGTAGTTTTCATTATGGCCACCTTTGCTGCAGAAGTTTTCGCTGAAAACGCCACAATTCCGGGCGCTTATGAAATGGAGGGCGCGGGAGGAACCTTGATGGTTACAGGAAATGAAGAAAACCACTTGCAAGAATTTGTGATTGATACTTGGGGAGGTAATGGTCACACATGTACTTTGGCGGGAAAAATGAAAGGCAATTTGGGGGTTGTTGACGATGATTCGGATATGAAAGGGGATGAATGCACATTTCTTATAGAGAGCAAAGCAGATCGGATATCAGTGTCTGTGTCGCCAGAAATGGAAGATAGTTGCAGATATTATTGTGGAGCTAGCGCAGGGTTCGCGGGTGATTACTTTACGGTTGACCCGTATTGCAAAAAAACTGAGGATATACGGGCTGAGTTCCTAAATCGCTATGAGACAAAAAATTATGAGAAAGCAAAAAATATACTGGCTGAATTATTGAAGAGGTGTGAAAGATTTATGGATTGGCATAACCAAGCGGAGGTGCGAAATGATCTTGCTGTTACGGAGCTTCATCTGGGAGATAAAAAGGCATGCCTGAAAACGCTACAGCCTATAAAACCACATTTTGTAGATGATCCTTTTGAGAGTCATATGGGGTTTGCGCCTATAGATGAGGAATGGGGGGCGGAGATGACGAAGACTACTAGATTCAATTGGCAGAAATGTGGCGGCAAACTTCCAAAGTATTCACAGACCAAAGTGGATTGAACAGAATCCCTCATCCTACAGCTTCACCGCACCCAATAATCCCCCACCACCCCCGCAAACACCGCCGCACCGATCCAGTTGTTGTGCAAGAAAGCCGCGAAGCATTTGTCGCGGCTTCTTTCTTTGATGAGCGAGTAGTGATGCCACGCGATACCTTCCGCGACGATGAGACCGACGAAGTAGAGTTGACCTAGGTCGGCCATCAACCCAGCTATCGCCAGCAACAGCAAGGTGAGGTGGTAACACACCATCACGGCGATGACGTCGTACATGCCGAAGAACAGGGCAGAGGAATGGATGTCGAGGTGGATGTCGTCGTCTCTATCTACCATTGCGTATTCGGTGTCATACGCGATCGCCCAGAACACGTTAGCGAGTAGCAGCACCCACGCGACAGGTGGCACGTGGCCGAGCGTGGCCGCGAACGCCATGGGGATGCCGAAACCGAAAGCGATGCCGAGGTAGGCTTGTGGGATAGCGAAGAAGCGTTTGGTGAAGGGATAACTTGCGGCGAGGAACACAGCGGGGAAGGCCAATAACCAAGTCAGCGGATTGAGCGGCAGGATGAGCGCGAAGGATGTCAGTGCCAACACGATGGCGAGCCACAAGGTCTCGCGTTCAGTCACTTTGCCGCTGGTGAGTGGACGGTCTTGTGTACGCTTCACATGCTTGTCGATGTGGCGGTCGGCGTAGTCGTTCACCGCGCATCCGGCGGAGCGCATCAACACTGTGCCGAGCGTGAAGATGACGAGCACGAGCCACGAAGGATGCCCCTTGCTTGCGATCCACACTGCCCACAACGTTGGCCATAACAACAGCAAGATGCCGATGGGGCGATGCAGGCGGGTGAGTTGGATGTAGAGGTGGAGACGTTCGGCGATTTTCATGTAATTCTAATTTTCTGATTCGTTTGGCTGAAGCCAATTAGGAATGTCACGACTGCTGTGTAAGATTCGCCACACGTCGATTTGTTGAGCACTCTCAACATAAAACACCAGATAGGGGAACCGTTTGCACGGCCAGAATCTCAAGTCGGGCAAATTGAGTTCGTGAGCATAACGAGGGGAGCCAATTGCGGGACGGCGCTGAATCTGTAGGAAGGTCTGCTCAAGGACAGCTACAAAATCTAGTGCTGATGCTGGGGCATTTACCAGCAGATATTGAATCGCTTCACGCACGTCTTCGTCGACACGTTCGTGACGAACCAGAGGCTTCATTTTGTTTTGTTCAGTTGTTTTTTGATGCTAGAGCGAAGGTCTGCGAAATACTGCTCATCAGCAAGACCTGTGGATGCAGACTGCGCACCTTGTAACAAGAGATTGCGAAGTTGAGTGCGCTCTTGGTCGTGACGAATCAGTTCGCGCACATACTCGCTGGATGTGCCATAGCCTGCCGTGGTGACCTGTTGATCCACGAACTGTTTAAGACTGTCCGGTAGTGAGATGTTCATCGTTGACATGTGGCAAAGTCTAGTGGGCTTGGCAAAGTTTGGCAAGCTTATGAGGTGAACTTTCCGGTTGAATTGCCCTCAGTCGCAGCATCGCCTAGACTTGCGTCCGATTAACGATAGGCGCTTACTTCTACCCGTGCAAACCAGCATCCTCATCATCGAAGACGAATCTTCCATCGCGGACGTGCTCGCCTATGCGCTCAAGTCCGAGGGCTATGCCACACAGTGTTGCACGTTGGGCGGCGAGGGCTTGGCCGCGTTGCGCGGCGGCACACATGCGCTGGCCATTCTGGATGTCGGCCTGCCAGACATGAACGGCTTCGAAGTGTGCCGTGAAGCGCGAAAATTCACCGACATTCCTATTCTGTTTCTCACCGCGCGTTCGGACGAAGTAGATCGCATCGTGGGGCTGGAAATTGGCGCGGATGACTATGTGACCAAACCGTTTTCGCCGCGCGAGGTGGTGGCCCGAGTGCGCGTGATTTTGCGCCGCAGTACGCCCGCTGCGACGAGCGCGAATGCGGTATGGTTTGAAGTGGACGAGACGAGCGCGCGCATTCATTTTTGCGGCACGACGCTGGATCTGACGCGTTACGAATTTTTGCTGCTGAAAATGTTGTTGTCACACGCCGGTCGAATCTACGCGCGCGAAGTGCTGATGGATGCGATCTGGCGCGAGGCGCTGGATACCTCCGACCGCACGGTCGATACCCACATCAAAACCCTGCGCGCCAAGCTCAAAGCCGTGCGTGACGATCTCGACCCCATCGTTACGCATCGCGGCATGGGCTATAGCGCGACCAATGGAACGGGGCAATGAACATCACCCTGCGTTTGCTGCTGGGCTTCTTCTTTATTGTCGGGCTAGCAGCCTGGTTTGTGCTGAACGTGTTTACCGAAGAGGTCAAACCCGGCGTGCGCCAGACCATGGAAGAGACGCTAGTGGACACCGCAAACCTGCTGGCCGAAATTGCCACCGAAGATATGCCTTCCGGCAAGCTAGATACCGCAAAATTTGCGGCGGCATTCGAGCGTTACCGTGCGCGCGAACCGCACGCCGACATCTGGGGATTCAAGAAAGACTCGCTCGACCTGCGCGTGTATATCACCGATGTGCACGGCATCGTGATGTACGACTCCGAGGCTCAAGCAATCGGGCAGGATTATTCGCGGTGGAACGATGTCTACCTCACGCTGCATAACGAATACGGCGTACGCAGCACCCAGATCGACCCCAACGACAGCCGCAGCACGATGATGCACGTCGCCGCGCCCATCGTGCGCGACGGGCAGATGCTCGGCGTGCTCACGGTTGCCAAGCCCACGCTGAGCGTGCAGCCCTTCATTGACCGCAGCCGCAGCCGCGTCGAACGCGCGGGCTGGTGGCTGATGGGCGGTGCGCTGGCAATCGGCCTGCTGTTCACCTGGTGGCTCACGCGTTCCATCGGGCAGCTACGCCGCTATGCGCGCGAAGTCAGCCTAGGCAAAAAAACTAAACTACCCGAAATGAACAGCAGCGAATTGGATGAACTGGGCAGGGCGCTGGCCGAGATGCGCGAAAAACTGGACGGTCGCGAATACGTGGAAAACTACGTGCATCACCTCGTCCACGAAATGAAAAGCCCGCTCACTGCACTGATTGGCTCGGCGGAATTGCTGGACGAAAACATGCCGCAAGCCGAGCGCGCTACTTTCACTGCCAACATTCAAGAACAAAGTCGCCGCCTCCGCGATATGCTGGACAAACTCCTCGCGTTAGCCAAAGTAGAACATCGCACCGCGCTGGAAGAAACCGCCCCCATCGTGCTGCGCGAGCTAGCCGACAGCGTCATTGCCGACCACGCGATCCAACTCCTGCAGCGCAACATCGCATGCGAAAACCTGATAACACCGGAGGCGCGGGTAACGGGCGAAGCCTTCCTGCTGCATCAAGCGCTCACCAACCTGTTGCTCAACGCCATCGACTTCTCGCCCGTAGGCGGGCGCATCCAGTTACTACTAGAAACCGCCGCAGGCAAACACACTCTAATCGTGCGCGACCAAGGCTCAGGCATCCCAGACTACGCCCTGCCGCGCATCTTCGAACGCTTCTACTCCCTAGCTCGCCCCGGCACACAACGCAAAAGCACTGGGCTGGGGCTGCCTTTCGTCAGGGAAGTGGCGGGGCTACATGGGGGAGAAGTGTCGCTAGGCAATCTGCCCGAAGGTGGGGTTGAGGCGAGACTGAGTTTGCCGACTAGCATCTAGTGGTTAGTCGCTTACAAACTAATTGATGTCCAAACGTGACAAGAAAAATTGGGCTGTATGTAACAGCTAATACGTAGGGTAGGTGGAGCAATAGGCATCAGGGTTAATTTTTGCGATGGGTATCGCTACGCTTCACCGATTCTGTTTTTGGCCTAAGTTATAACTGATGCCTCTTGCTGCTTAGTTGTTCGAGCTGATGAACCGTTTTCATTGCCTCAGCTTTTTCCTGCGGATCTTCGAGTTGTTCTACCTGCGCTCGAAGTTCAATAATTTGTTTTTCAATATCTGCAAATGATTGTTTAATCTTTTGATTAAAGGCTGATGCACGTTTGATACGAACCTGCGCCCAAGCAAGAAAGCCCAAAGCCGCTAGAAATATCCCCGCGATCATAAGCAGGCTAGCATCTCTGTACTGCAAGCCTGTCACTGCCATAATGGCAAGCGTCAAACCTTGTGCACCGATCATAATCAAAAGCAATTGACCAACATGTTTCAAAGTATTCATATCAAAAGCTCTCGAATTGATTTCGTAGGCTGAGCACTCTGCACTTTGCCCAACCTACTTATCTATTACGCTTTGTCGCTGCCCGCAGCTTTTTCGAACTCATTCGTCACGGGCTGTATCAGCCCATTCAAATCACCACCCTTGATACCGATTTCGTTCAGCACGGCATCCAGTATCGGTTGCTGGGCGCGATAGGCTAGTGCGGCGGAGACGGCTTGTTCGGCCAGATTGCCGCCGGATGAGGTGCTGGTCGTGTTGCCGGATGCGTCGTTGCCGCCGCGATTGAGTCCATCGACTTGCATGATTTTGATGCTGTCGATTTTTTCCATCGGTTTGACCGAGGCATCGATGATTCCCGGTAGCGCATCCAGCAGTTTCATTTTGACCTGCATGGCAATTTGTTCGGCGGCCAGTGTGTTGAGCGCGGCGTTGCGCATCTCGATACCTTTGGCTTCCACCTCATATTGCACTTGCTGAGCTTCGGCTTTGATCTTGGTGGCTTCGGCCAAGTCCATGGCGGCATCCTTTTCAGCTTCCGCAGAAACACGCACGCCGATGGCTTGTTCCTGCGCATCCTGCTCTGCGGCAACCAAAGCAATTTGTTTTTCGCGTTCGGCCACGGCTACTTCACGCGCGGTCTTCACTTGTTCTTCTGCGCGTGCGGCTAGTGCGCGGGCTTCGTTGGCCTGCTTCTCCGCTTCGGATTGCGCCTTGGATCTTTCCGCGATGGAAATCAGCTTGTCCTGATCGGCTAGGGTGGTGCGTTTTTCCTGTTCGATCTTGGCAACTTGCACGTCGCGATCAGCCTCAATCTGGCGTTGGCGGATGGCGCGATTTTTCTCAACATCGGCTTCTTGCACTAGGCGCTCCGCATCGATGCGTGCTTGTTGTGCTTCGCGGTCACGCTGGGCGGAGATACTGGCAATTTCGGCTTTCTGTTGAGCATTGCGGGTGGCAACTTCCTGCTCTTGATGCAATGTGGCAAAAGTCTGATCTTTTTCGATGGTCAGCTTGAGTTGCGATGCTTCGTAATTTTTCTTGGCAATAGCTACTGCCGTATCCTGCTCGATTTCGTTGCGCTCGCGGGCACGCTGTTGTGTTTGTTGCGTGAGTTTGGTCAAACCTTCTGCATCGAAAGCGTTTTGCGCATCGAAGAATTTGATTGGTGTCTGGTCGAGTCGCGTCAGACTAACCGATTCAAGCTCCAGCCCGTTTTTCAATAAATCTTCGGACACTGCATTTTGCACGGCTTGAATGAAGTCGCCGCGTTTGTCTAGTAACTGGTGCATGCTCATGGAAACCGCTGCCGCGCGCAATGCATCAACGAATTTATCTTCCACCAATTCTTTCAGCGAATCGGGATGCATGGTGCGTTGTCCCAAGGTTTGCGCGGCATTCGCCACGCCTTCCACGCTAGGGCTGACGCGTACGAAAAATGCGGCAACGGCATCCACACGTAATCTATCCAGCGTAATCAAGCTGTCCGCTCCCGAACGCGAGACTTCCAGCTTGAGCGTGTTCATGTTGATATTTACGCACTCATGAAAAATCGGCAGCACAATTGCACCGCCATCCATCACAACTTTTTGCCCGCCGAGGCCGGTTCGAACGAATGCCAGCTCTTTGGAAGAACGCCGATACAGTCGGGCAAATATCATCCCGATGGCAAATAGCCCGACTAAAACAGCGCCAGCTATCACGCCCAAACCCATTAATTCATCCATGCAATTTCTCCTTTTCGTTTACAGAAAATCGGGACGCGGATTGGCAATTGCCTGAAACCGCGCACCGGAAATTTGTTTAACTAACAACACCGACTCGCCCGATTCGAATTCCACTCCCTCGCTATCGGGTTCGACATGTACGTAAAACGTTTGTCCTTGCTCATTTTTGACCTTGGCTTCAGCAGGATAATTGGTGCGAGCTGTTCCGTTCATCACCACCGCCACGTGCCCTACCAGCGAATCTAATGTGACGGCTGAGGTCTCGTCTTTAGGGACGTAGCGCGCGATAACTGCACCGGAAATGCGCACAACGGGTATCGCGGCGAACAGCGCCAGTGGTACGGATAATAGTGGATAGAGATAGAAGCCGAACAGCCCGTGGGTAAAGGCATTCGCCGTTAACCCGATGAGTGCAAATGCGGTCAGCAGAATCACCAATAACACCAGCAACGGTGCTTTGCCCACATGCAGCCATCCTAGCCAAGAGTCGGCTGCAACATCGGCCCCGCCGAGTGAATAAGCATCGAGCCATTCCGAAAAAGCAAATCCAAAATAGGCGGCGGCACCTTCAACAAGGCCGATCATTAATACGATAACAATGGCCGCGACAAATGGCAGCGACTGCGGTGCAGCAAGAAATTCCATATCTCCCCCTGAACGATTACGACAGTGTGGCAGCGGATTATTTTTTTCCGTCGCCGAGCTTGAGCGCAGCCAGACGTTCCGCAATCCTGTTGCTGCGTTGCATGTCCGCAAGCTCTTTCAGTTTTGCTGCATCTTGTGTCATGCCGATGCCCAGCCCCGTTACACCTGTCTGCCTAGCTAGCACGCGACCGAACGCATTTTCTGCATCTTCAACGCGCGACTGGCGGCCTGTTCCGCTACTGGGAGCCGAGGCCGACTTCAAACTGGCATTCGCGGCCTGATAGTCGAGAAGCACTTGCTCAAGCTCCCGCTTCTTAGCTTGCAACGCCAGAATGAATCCTTCAAATTCCTTGCCGCGCTCGGATTGTTCGTCCAAGGATTTTTGCAGGACGGGCAGAAAATCCTCGATGTCGGCCTGTCGCCCGATGGCGGCGCTGGCAAGGTCGTCGCGCGCTTGTTCTACGGCGAGCAGAATTTGATCCGCCAGCTTTTCATGCTCGGAATTCAGCTTGGAAATTTGCGACAAGACAAGATGCTTCGCCGCTTCCGCCTTACCCAGATCGACGCGAACTTCCGCAATGACTTGCTCAACCTCGCGTATGGATTGCAACATGATGGCATCCGGTGCAAGGTTCTCTGCCTTGTCGATCAAGGCGTGTGTTCCGCCTGCAATGATACGGGCAACGCGTGTCGCAACTGTCTCAGCCATTTGAAATCTCCTTGTGTTTACGGGTTGAAATGATCGCTGCAATTTCGATGATGTCGTCGAGATAGGCATCCAGCACTTGCTTGTCGTAAGTCGCGGGATTGGATGTTACCCCGAGGCGTAATAAGGTTGAAAGCAACCTGAAGCATTGCTGCGCCAACATGGCCTCGCTGGACTTTGCTTTTTCCAGATCGCGCCCGGCGGCAGGGCGCTCGGAAACCAAGGTGGACATGATTTGTGGAACATGCTCGCACACTGCCGCGACTAGATCAGAGTGAATCTTATGCTTGCGCTCCACGTCGTTCACCGCGTCTGAGAAGGGCTGCGCCAGTTCGCGCATCCACGTCGCACAGCGCCGATAGTCCGTTCTGCCAGTTTCCTGCTCGCGCATACGGGTGAGCAAATAGCGCAGCTTCTCGCTGGGCGTTTTCGCTTCCGTCTCTGCTACTGACAGCAACCACTGAAAATCGTCATCAGGAATACGGATGGAGATTGTTTGCATTTGTGCCATATCGCCTCCTTGAATTCAAACGTGTGCAATTGCATGCAATCATAAGCATCTGAAATTTCACTGTCAATCATCTTGTTTGATCGCACAACAGACCGCTGCCAAATCCGGCTGGGCGTTCGCCACCATGATCGACTTCACCTACACCACACACAAGCGCATTCCCCGCACACATCAGCCATGCATTCTGCAATCTCGTCACCAACATTAATGGAGCAAGTATCGTGAAGAAATCAATTCTTGAAATCTATGCACTCGCAGTCTGTTTTATTGCTGTTATTTGCTTCGCTGTTGCGCTAGGTCTGGCGACTTATAGCCTCGTCGAAATTGAAAAACCAGAATTCACGATCAGTTCATGGCAATACCTTCGACACAAAACCAATGATTCCTACTGGAAGGGATGCCCCAATGGTCAATACTGCGGCCCAAGTAAAAATGGATGGGAGCATCTCAGTGAGCAAGAACTGACGAAGGGGCGTGAAGAGTCGTTTGCTCATGAGTTATCACAAGAGCAACGTGACGGGACACAAACCCTAGTGAAATGCCTTGTCGTGATGCTCACCAATTTATTGTTCTTTTCAGTTCATTGGTTTGTTGCGCGTCGCGCACGTGCGAATGCATCACGAGATGTATCTCCCCAACGCTAACCGAAAGGAGCCCACCATGTTACGCAACCCCGTATTCTCGAAAGTTCTAATGGTCTGTTTGCTTGCGCTGTTTCTGCTGATTCCGCTGGGTATGATCCAGTCCAAAATCAGCGAGCGGCAGATGCTGCAACATCAGGTGCAGCAAGACATCGCGCGCAGTGCTTCTGGGCCGCAGACCATAAGTGGGCCGTATCTGTTGCTCAGATATAAATTACGCGAGCGCACCACAATCAAGGACAGCAACAGTATTGAGAGAGCCGCTATTGTCGAGTCCGCACAGGAAACATTGATTGCACCGCGCAATCTGAAGATTGATGGCGATGCCGATGTTGAAACCCGAAGCCGGGGCATTTATCAGGCTCGGCTGTTCAACTTGCACGGCAATCTGGCGGGGGATTTTGTTGTGCCTGTCGGCTACGGCATCAACAAACCATTGGGCGACATCGTCCCGATTTCCGCCGATTTTGTGTTGAAGGTGAGCGACTCGCGCGGCATCCGCAATGTGCCAGTTTTGACGCTGAACGGTAATCGCTTTGAGTTCGCACCAGGTAGCAGCGGCGTGGGTAACGGCATGCATGTGTCCTTGCAAAAATTAGATGTCGCCGAGTCACATGCCTTCAAGTTTGATTTTCCGCTGGAGTTGCAAGGCATGACCACGCTCGCCGTGACACCCTCTGGCAACAACACCGAGATGTCGCTCAAGTCGCCTTGGCCACATCCTTCTTTCGGCGGTGGTTTTTTGCCGCGCACTCGCAGTGTGGACGCGAAGGGCTTCAGCGCGCAGTGGCTGGTGACCAATCTGGCGCGTAACACCTCAGCGCAAGGCGGCGAAGGGAACGATACGTTCTCGGTCGATTTCATCGATCCGATCAATATCTACATGCTGTCCGAGCGCGCGGTGAAATACGGCGTGTTATTCGTCGTGCTTGTGTTCACCTCGTTCTTCATGTTCGAAGTGTTGCGCAGCCTGCGCATCCACCCGATGCAATACATGTTGGTCGGCTTGGCAATGGCGATGTTTTTTCTGCTTATCATCAGCCTGTCCGAGCACATGCCATTTCTCACCGCTTATGTGATTGCCGGCGCGGCATGTTCTGCGCTGATCGGCATCTATCTGGCGGGCGTGCTTAAGAACCGCAAACTGGCGCTGTCGTTCTCGGGCGGCATCTCGGTGTTGTATGCCGTGTTGTACGGCGTGTTGCAATCGGAAGATAACGCACTGCTGATGGGCACTGTGCTTATGTTTGCTGCACTCGCTGCCGTCATGGTGCTGACGCGTCGCATGGATTGGTATGGGTTGAATACGACGCAGAACGAGGTGTAGACCATTAGCCCCCTCCCAGCATCCCCTTATCAGGAAGAGGTTGGGAGGATGAGCCTAATGGACAGTCTAAGATAAAGGAGAAAAAACAATGCAGAGCGAATCCGCAATTAACAGAAATCGAACCTTCTACGTTATGGCGGCCATATCCGTCATCGCGGTTGGACTTGCATCGAGAACTATCGCCGGATTGTTTCCGGCGGAGTTGGGGAAATACCCGGGCGATGCCTTGTGGGCGCTGATGGTGTTTTTCTTCTTGGGTGCTTTATTGCCCTGCTGTCGCGCGTTGCACATTGCCGCTTTCGCCTTTGCTATTTCGTGCGTGGTCGAAGTGTCGCAGCTATACCACGCGCCATGGATCGATAGCTTGCGTAGCAATAGTCTGGTGCATCTCGTGTTGGGCTCCGGCTTCGACTGGCGCGATTTTCCGGCCTACCTGCTCGGCGCGTCGGTAGGACTTTTAGTGGAAAAAATATTTCAATGCGCATCCCAGCTCGGTTGGGTTTCAAAGGCATAGTGATATGCACTCAACCATGCGCGCCAAAATCAAAGTTATCTTCATCGTCACCCTATCGCTCGCGCTGCTGTTGCTGATTGTGACAACAACCATCGCGTGGATAGCCGCTGGCAAACTACTGCATCCCGAGCGGCGAGCGCTACAAGGCTATCAGCAGGAATGGATAGCACAGGCATCTGCGCATGGCGTTTTAGTGCGCAAGGGGAAATGTGTTCAGGGAAAAGTTCCGTGCCTATTCGTGTCACCCGATCCGCACTCGGGGCCGGGCAAGCGGGGCAAACTATTGCGCAAGCAATTGGCCGATGCGGGAGTGGAATTACATCCGTATGGAGAGACGCAAGGTGTTCTGGTTTTGCTGCATGGACGGCGTGGACGAAAAGAAGATTTGCTTTCGGTCGCCGAAAGGTTTGCGGCAGCGGGTTTTAATTGTGCGATTCCCGATCTGCCCGCACATGGCGACAATCTACTCGACAGCGCGCACTTTGGCACCAGCGAATTTGAGCACCGCATCGCGAGCGGCGTACTGGCGGATGCGCGGAAGTATTTTCGTAGCCCATCTGTTCCGGCTGGTATCTGGGGCATGTCGATGGGTGGAGCGTTTGCGGTAGATGCAAGTTCACGATCGCCGCAGTCGTGGAAGGCTGTAGTGATCGTCGCCAGCTTCGATTCGCTGGAAGGTGTGGTTGCGGACAAACTTGCGATATTGCCAACCCCTCTCGCCAGATTGCTGCGCAACGAACTGGTCGCCATGACGGCTATGCGCGGCAAATTTGATTTGCGTGATGTGCGACCAGACCTGTGGGCCAGAAATATTACCTCGCCCGTATTGGTCGCTCACGGGGATCGCGATCAGCTGATTTCACCCAAGCGAGCCCGCCGATTGTTCGATGCATTCGAGAGCCGTGAGAAACGATGGGCGACCGTGCCCGGCGCTCACCATGGCAACATCCTGACTACCGACATGCCGCTATTTGCTGATATGAGCGAGTGGTTTATCGCGCATGTCAGGTAAATAGCAAGCAGGCATTTGGGAGTCAAGCCATGCGGGAATGACGGGTGTCATTTAAGGTTGAGGATTTCAGGTAGGAACACTTCCGTCACCAACAGCGGTGCACCATGCAGCGTGAACAGCGAGCGGCGCGCCCACAGGGTGTCGGGAATGATTGGTAGGTCGGGCTTCAGCCCGACATGTCGGGTTACACCCAGAGGGTACGAGAACCCCTGCGGGGAAACCCGACCTACATGGAGCGGGTGGTGCGAACGTAATGCTTTGAATCGCAGCGGCTGGCGTATCACTAGCGGATGGGTGAACAGCAGGCTGCCGAGAGAACGGTTGCCCAGTCCGCTCATCGCTTTCCATGCGCCGCGCAGATGTTCGCAGGCTGTGGTGCTGTGGGCGAACACGACGGGTTTGCCATCGGCAAGCAGAAATACTTCACGCGAGTAGGCGAGGTGATGCGGTGCGATGCCGAGTATTGTGGCTTCGTCGAATGCGATACGCGCCAAGCCGCTGCGCACGGGTTGCACGGAAAACTTTTCGCAGCGTTGTTGGATGCGCTGGGTGAGCGATCCGTGGTCATGTAGCCACGGGCGCAATGCGGCATCACAGCCCGAGGTTAGGCTATTCCAGAAGGGGTCAGAGGACTTCATTATTGAATCCTGCCCCAATCAGACTCCTTCCCCCATGCAGGGGGAAGGTTGCACCCGCAAGGGGGAGGGAATGTGTGTAGGTCAGACTTGCAAGAAGTCATGTTTGTTCGCCATCCATCTGTGTAAGTGCGCGCGCGCCACTTCGGGTGCGTCGCGTAGTAGTTCGTCTGCGCTGAGTCGTGCCTGTTCCAGCAGGTCTTCGTCTTCGGTCAGGTCGGCGAAGCGCAACATTGCCACGCCGCTTTGCCGTGCGCCCAGCAGTTCGCCGGGGCCGCGTAATTGTAAGTCTTGTTGCGCGATGACGAAGCCATCGGTGTTCTCGTAGATGACCTTTAAGCGTTCGCGCGCTAACTCTGAAAGCGGCTGCATGAACAACAACACGCACATGCTCTCTGCTGCACCGCGCCCCACACGGCCGCGCAGTTGATGCAGTTGCGCCAGTCCCATGCGTTCGGCATGGTCGATCACCATCAGGCTGGCGTTGGGCACGTCCACCCCCACTTCGATGACGGTGGTGGCGACCAGCAGGTGCAACTCACCCGCTTTGAAGGCGGCCATCACGGCGGCCTTCTCGGCGGGGGGCAAGCGACCATGAGCCAAGCCTACGTTTAACTCGGGGAGTGCTTCAGTCAGTTGTTGATGTGTCTCGATGGCGTTCTGCAACTCCACTTCCATTGCATCGGACTCTTCAATCAATGGACACACCCAATACGCCTGCCGCCCTGCCAAGCACGCGGCACGCACACGTTCGAACACTTCGTCGCGGCGCGCATCACTCACCAACTTGGTGACGATGGGCGTGCGTCCGGGAGGCAGTTCGTCGATGACGGATACGTCGAGATCGGCGTAGTAACTCATCGCCAAGGTGCGCGGGATGGGGGTTGCGCTCATCATGAGTTGATGCGGCTCGCTTGTTGTTTGTAGGTCGGGCTTCAGCCCGACGCTGTCTTGTCGGGTTGAAACCCGACCTACGTTCTCTTTCCCCTTGTTGCGCAACTCCAACCGCTGCTGTACCCCGAACTTGTGCTGCTCATCCACGATGACGAGGCCGAGCTTATTGAATTCGACGGAGGCTTGGAACAGTGCATGTGTGCCGATGGCGAGCAAGGTGTCACCCGTGGCGATGCGTTCTGCGGCGGCGGTCTTCTCTTTTTTCTTCAAACTACCAGAGAGCCATACAGGCGTGATGCCGAGCGGGACAAGCCACTCGCTCAACTTGAGGTAATGTTGTTCGGCGAGTATCTCGGTGGGTGCCATGAAGGCGACCTGATAACCGTTCTCTATGGCTTGTAGCGCGGCGAGCGCGGCGACGATTGTCTTGCCGCTGCCCACATCGCCTAACAGCAGACGCTGCATCGGGTGGGCTTGCGAGAGGTCATGCGCGATCTCCTGCCACACTTTCTGTTGCGCGCCAGTGAGTTTGAACGGCAGCTTCTTCAACAAGGCGGTGGTGAACTTCTGATGAGGCGGCAATGCAGGCGCGATGCGTTTGCTGCGTTCGCGGTGATGCACGCGCATGGAGAGTTGTTGCGCCAACAGCTCATCGAATTTGATGCGTCGCCACGCAGCGTGGTTGTGCGCTTCCAATTCAGTCGCTGAGACATCGGCTTCCGGGTTGTGCAACAGGCGCAGGCTGTCGCCGAAGTCGGCGAGTTTCAATTTTTTCAGCAGCGGAGCAGGCAAGGTGTCGGTGAGTGGGATGCTCTCCAGCGCATTGTTGATGAGCTTACGCAACACCGGTTGTGCGAGTCCTGCTGTGGTCGGATAGATGGGCGTGAGGCTTTGCTGCAAGGGCGTGTCGTCATCTGCCGCGCGGCATTTCGGATGCACCATCTCCAAGCCGAAATAACCCATGCGCACTTCGCCAATGGCGCGGATCTGTTTGCCCACGGCGAGTTGCTTTTGTTGGCTGGGATAGAAATTGAGGAAGCGTAATGTGAGTTCCTCATGCCCTTCCATCAGGCGGCACACCAAGCTGCGACGCGGGCGGAACATCACCTCGCTATGTGTGATGACGCCCTGCACCTGCACCGTCATTCCCGGCTGCGCATCAGCGATGGGCGTGAGATGTGTCTCGTCCTCGTAACGTAAGGGCAGATGCAACAACAGATCGGCACGATGATGGATGCCGAGCTTGGCGAGTTTCGCCAGCGTCGTTGGAGAGATTTTGGAGGGCGTGCTCAATCCTGTAAAACGAGTACCCCATCCGCTTCGACCAGTGCATTGCGTGGCAAGGATGCCACACCCACAGCGGCGCGCGCAGGGTAAGGTTGGCTGAAATAGGTCGCCATGATTTCGTTCACCTTGGCGAAATGTCCGAGGTCGGTGAGGAAGATGTTGAGTTTGACGACATCGTTCAAGCTACCGCCGGAAGCGACGGCAACCGCACGCAGATTTTGAAATACGCGATTCACTTGCGCTTCGATGCCTTCCACCATTTGCATGGTGTCAGGGTCAAGGCCGATCTGGCCGGAAAGGTAGACGGTGTCATCCACGCGTACGGCTTGTGAGTAAGTGCCGATGGCCGCTGGTGCGTCGGGTGTGCTGATGATGGTCTTGGTTGCCATGTTGCGAATTCCTTATTGAAAAGAGCGGCGGATTTTAACTGATTAGGCGGGAGAATCGTTCGTCCGACATACGCAAGCGTTCTGCAAGGACAAACATGAAAGCTTGATTGAAGTGAGATTGACAGCTTTCTGAAAGCTGTAAAAGTTGATGTGGGTCGACTTTCATGACAGTGATGTCGGTACTCGCCGTAATTGTGGCAGACCGGGGCATGCGGCGACCACGGATATAGGCCATCTCACCACAACAATCGCCACTGCGTAAGGCGATCAATAGTCTCGATCCACGTGTCACACTGACACTACCATCAATGATGAGGTAGAACTCGTCACTTAGCTCATTCTCGCGAATCAATACCGTTTTGACGGGTTGTTTCTGCCATTCGGCGATGCGCAATATCTCCCATAGTTCGATATCGGGAAAGTCCTCAAAGAATTGCATCTTGCGCAAGGTGGAGAATTTGTCGGATTCATTTACCTCTAGATCACTCTTCTCGAAATGCCCTAAGGCCGCCAGTTCATTGCCAAAGTCTCGCCAAGAAGCAAAGCGCTTGCTCGCCTCTTTTTCCATGGCACATAGCACGATGCGTTCCAATGCGAGTGGAAGGTCTTTGCGTAATTGTGAAGGCGGGATGGGGGGCTCATTCATGATCTGGTGATACAGATGCGCCAGATTCTTTGGTGTGTACGGAGAGTGTCCAGTAAGCAGTCGATACATGACGACACCGAGGGAGTAGATATCTGTCAGGTGAGAGACTGCTTCGCCACGAACTTGTTCCGGAGACATGTAGTTGGGCGAGCCAACGTTGCTTTGCGTTTGCTCAATGTCCATGCGTACAGCGGCGCCTAGGTCGGATATTTTGATTCCACCTGCATCATCCAATAATAAGTTCGCGGGTTTGATGTCGCGGTGGATTACGCCGTTGTACTGGGCGTAGTTCAACGCGCGGCAGCAATTGAACATGTGTTCCACCACTTGGTCGAGGGGGAGCAAGTTATCCGAGTGAATGTATTTTTCTAGCGTGCCACCGCGCACATACTCCATCACGATGTAGCTGATGTCATCGTTGATGACGGCATCATAGGTGGCGACTAGATGAGGATGAGATAACTTCCCCGCAAGTGCGGCTTCATTTTTTAACTGTTTTCGATTTTGGCGGCCAATGCGGGGATGATCCAAAAAGGCAGGATTGATCACTTTTAAAGCGATTTCGCGGCCATCAAGTGTGTCGAGCGCCAAGTGAACCACGCTGGTGGCACCTACCCCGAGTTGCTTGATTAGGCGATATGGGCCGATATGAGTAGGGGGCTTCATCTGAAATACTCAGTAGATTCTAACGTGCCGCAATTTACACCAAGCCGAGGGAGAGGAATAGGCATTCAGCGTGGCTTGTTCGGGAAGGTGCTTTCGCCGATAATCCCCCCGCGCCGAATGCTTGAGAACAGGCATTCGGCATTACTTTGAATGACAGGGCCTCCTTTTGAATATCAATTTGCAACGTGCGGTGGATCGGCTGGCTGGGGTGCCGATTTGTGCTGGCTTATCCCTTCTTGAGAAGTTGCGTGTTTTTTTTGCGGGTGAATCTAAACCGCAAGCGCCGAAACGTATTCTCATTGTGCTTCTGTCTGAGATGGGTAGCTTGGTGTTGGCTCAGCCGATGTTTGCGGAACTGAAGCGTCGCTACCCGAATGCTGAGTTGCACATGTTGATGTTCCGCAAGAATCGTGAGGTATTGGATCTGCTGGGCGTGATGCCCAAAGAAAACGTCATCACGCTGAACGACAAGGCGCTGGGCGAATTCGCTGGCGACAGCCTCAAGGCAATAAGCAAGATGCGCTCATTGGATTTTGACGTGGTCATTGATTGTGAATTATTCACACGTGCCAGTAGCGTCTTCTCTTACCTGTCTGGGGCGAAAGTGCATGTTGGTTTTTACGCCCATACTCAAGAAGGTTTGTATCGCGGTTCGTTTATGAATCGCAAGGTGATGTACAACCCCTACCGACACCTATCCCAGCAGTTTCTTACGATGGTTGATGCGATTTCGTCGAGTGGTACGCCTATCGCCAAAGCACCGGCGCATGAGGTAAGTGCGCCACCGATGTTGCAATTCGCTGAAGGGGAGTTGGAAACGGTCGCAGCAGAACTACACAGAGATTTCCCACTCATCAAAGATAAGCGGTTGGTGCTGGTCTACCCTGACGGTGGATTACTACCTATCCGTGCATGGCCTCCTGCTTATTACAAGCAATTGTGTGATGAGCTGTTGAAGGCGGGGTATGCGGTCGGATTAATCGGCTTGCCTGATGCTAAGCCACTAGCGCAGGAGATCGTGGCGCATTGCAAACATGAGCTGTGTATTGATCTTGCGGGCTATACCAAATCGGTACGTCATCTATTAGCGGTATTTCATCGCGCATCATTGTTGGTGACCAATGATGGTGGTCCAGGTCAGTTTGCGGCACTCACGCCTTTGCCAACGTTGGTGTTCTTCGGGCCGGAGACGCCTGCGTTGTATAGCCCGCTCGCGCCCAACATTCACTGTCTGTTCACAGGGCTATCGTGTTCGCCATGTCTTACTGCCTACAATCATCGCAACTCTCCATGCGATGGCAATAATCAATGTTTGCAGCAGATCACGCCTGAGCAGGTGCTGGTCAAAGCGCACGCCTTGTTGCAGGAAGCTCAATAAGATGGCTTCACCTTTTAAGGTCAGGATGCGAACGGCGTCGATATTGCGCCGTATCTTTTCGAAACGGTTTTTAAAATTCGGCACCGTTGGCGCATCCGGCACCATTGTGAACATAGGTGTGTTGTATCTGGCTCAAGAGTTCTTGTTCAATACAGTACAGACGACAGAGATCCGTTTGAATCTGTCTTTGGCGTTGGCTATCTTTTTAGCGACGCTGAATAACTTTTTTTGGAACCGTTTGTGGACATGGGCAGACCGCAAGCAATATCACCACTTATCGATACCGGCTCAATTCGGTCAATATTCGCTGGCGTGTAGTTTGAGCATCATCTTGCAGATCGTGTTCACTAATTTGTTAGCGCCGCATTTCTATTATCAAATCGCAAACCTGATTGCCATTGGCGTGACCAGCGTGTTGAATTTTTTGCTCAACGATATCTGGACGTTCGGTCGCGCAAAATTCTCGGCTAAATCTAAGCAAGATAATCAATCTTAATATGTTGAGTCGTATCGTCGCCACGCGTTCATATGGATATATCGCGGTGACGCTCTTAGCGGTGCTCGTTTATTTTTTTGGGCTCGATAGTCAGCATATTCCGCGCAATGGTGATGAAGAGGTGTATGCGCACATCACACGATTGACCGCGCAAAGTGCGGAGTGGTTGCCGTTGCAGTCCAATCTAGATGGGATGCGTAACACCAAGCCGCCTTTGTTGTTCTGGCAAGGCATCAGTTCAACCCATTGGGGGGCAGATTGGGATTGGTGGCACCTGCGTTATCCCAGTGTGATCTACACCTTGCTGACGGCTTTGCTACTGTTTCTGTTGGCCAAGAGGATCTCGGGCAAGGGAGAGACGGGGTTTATTGCGGCAATCACATATTTAGCTTTTTTCAGCACCTATCGCTATGGGCGGCCATTTTTGGTCAATCCTGGCGAAGTGTTTTGGTTGTTCTTACCTTTCTTTACTTTGTTGTATTGGCGACCTGTTGGGTTTGCTTCGCGCTGGTTCATCCCCTTGTTGCTGGGGGCGGAAATCGGTGTGGGGTTGTTGTACAAATCGTTCGCTTTGCTGGCCCCCATCGGTATGGCGCTGACATGGTGGTATCTGCATCAAAGGCACTATCACTTGCGCGCATTCGTATTGCAGGATGCTTTGAAGTTGGTGCTGATCGCCATCGTCTCTTTGAGCTTATTCTCACTTTGGTTTGCGCTAGATCCGAATCCGCAGTCGATCTGGAATGAGTTCGTGGTCGGGGAGAACGCGGGCAAGATGGATGTGCATTCGGGAAGTTATTGGGGGCAATTATTGTGGGGCGGAAGCAGCGTGTGGGCCTTGGTATTGGGCTATCCGATGAATGCGGGCTTGCTCGCATTTCCTGTGGCAGCGCTGTTCGTTCTGTCGTATCGCCGTCGATATTATTTGAGCGCAGAAGAAAAATTGATATGGATGTGGATGGCCGTACTGTTCTTGGTGTTTGCCATTCCGAGTCAACGTTCTGCGCGTTATCTCTTAGAGGCGATGCCTGGGGTGGCGTTGTTGTGTGCATTGAATTGGCATCGCATTCCGCGTTGGACTTTTGTGGCCACTCTCGTCGCCTCACTGGCGGTACTCATGCTGTTAGGTTCGCTGGCAATGGGCTTGGAACAAGAAGTCGGTGGACTGTATGGCTGGGTGTTCAAAGGTATCTTGGGCGTAACGGTACTGTTAGCGGTATTGGCGATATTTAAAGCAGATTGGACGCGGAGTTTGGTGAATGTGGTCGCATTGCTCACGTTACTTTTGCTGGCCGCATTTTTGCGCCCCTTTGATGGGGCGATGGGACGTTACGGATCAGCATCGTTACAGGCGATTCAGTCGAAGGACGTTTGGGTGCCCTGTAATTTTCGTGCGCATGATGAGGGGTATCGCTTTTTGCTTGAGGGAGCACAGGTGCATGCCTACAACGAGAATCCGTCCTTATCTGTAAGTGAGTTAGCGGCCATTTACCCTGTGTTTGCCGCGCAATTGCCATTACAGGCAGAGGTGTGTGTGGGATGCAAGGTGCTTGGTCAGCGTCTTGAGATACGCGGTCGCCATAACAAAGAAGAATTACACGCCATGTTGCGTGGTGAGGTGTATCAGCATTTGTTCGTTAAAGAGGTGTTGCTGGAATCGCCGCAGAGCGAATCGTTGCAGCAAGCGCCTAAGCCAAAAGAGGGGTGTCGTTAGATGAGTAAATATCGCAGGTTGGCATTGTTGGCCTTTGTGCTGACGGCGTTTGCCATGGCATTGTTCAAAGCGTCGGGGTGGAGTGTAGCTTATGGCTTTCGCGTGCCGACGCATGGTGAGTCTAAGGCTGCGCTTGAATCAACGGGCAAAACAGTTTTGGGGAATCAGACTTCATTTGCATCCAGTAAGCAGAACACCCAAGTACATGCGTCTTCATTGGTCGAATTGAAGGATGGCCGGGTGCGCGCTTTTTGGTTCTCGGGTAGTCGCGAAGGGGCTGCGGATGTGAACATCAACACTGCGGTGTTTGATCCTGCAACGCGCGTCTGGAGCGCAGAGCAAACGGTCACGGGTCGCGAAAGTACGCAGCGCAGTCTGCATCGTTATATCGCTAAAGTTGGCAATCCCGTGGCGACACGTGCACCGGATGGTTCGCTGTGGCTGTTTTACGTGACAGTGTCGCTCGGTGGGTGGGCGGGTAGCTCGATTACCTTGATGTCCTCGAATGATGAGGGGGGGAGTTGGAACGCGCCTCGGCGTTTGATCACGTCACCTTTTATTAATATCAGCACCTTGGTGAAAAGTCCGCCATTTACCTATGCCGATGGCACCATCGGCTTGCCGGTGTATCACGAGTTCATCAGCAAATTCGCTGAGGTGTTGCACTTAGATAAGACTGGCAAAGTGGTCGATAAGCAACGTATGGCGGCAGGGGGGCAAGGCACGTTGCAACCCGTGGTCTTGGTGAAAAATGAGCAGGAAGCATTGGTGCTAACGCGTTATGCGGGCAAAGATCCCGAGCCACGAGTGATAAGCATCTCAACAGATAGTGGCGGCAGACGTTGGGATAAGCCTAGCAAATCGGTGTTGAAAAATCCCAATTCGGCGCTCACGGCGATTGTGTTGGCAGATGGGAACCTGCTTGCGGTGTTGAACGATCAGACGCAGGGCCGCGACACCTTGAGTTTGGCGATGTCATCTGACAGCGGTGTGACGTGGCGGAGATTGCAGCAGCTTGAGGACATGAGTGCCATTCAGGGACAAGCTTTAGATGAGCCAACTTGTTTGGGTGAGGTCGAGAAGTTGGTGCGTACTAGCGATGCACATCTTGCTCAAGCAGATGCACAGCAGATAGGGGCTTATGTCGTGTCCGCCAAGGCGCGTGTGCGTGCGGAAGGCAACTGCCATTTCGAGTTCTCTTATCCTTATATGATTGAGTTGAGTAACGGGGAGGTGCATGTGTCCTACACCTGGAATCGCACCTTCATCAAACACGTTGTGTTGAGCCGTGCCAAGTTGCAACAACTGATGTTGGAGGTGAAGCCATGATGACCTTTACGGATTGGACGGGCTTGACCAGTGTCGCGTTGGTTTGGGTTGTATTGGTGATGCTGCTGCCCGTGGTGGGGCGTCTGTCTGCTAGGTTGCGAGTGGCATTGGCGATGCTGGTATATGGCTTGGTAATGTGGCCTTGGCTAGGGCTTTCCATGGCGGAGTGGCTGCGCGGTATGCTGGGCGACTTGAGTTTGACTTCAGTATTGCTACTGGGAACAGCGATCTATGCGCGCACGCGTAGCGTAGGTGTGGCGGAGATTTGGGATGCGCGTGAACGTTATAGTTTGCTGCTGTTTTTGGCGGTGAGCGCGTTGCTGTTATATCCCTTTGCGCTAGGCTTGGGGACGTTAGATCCCTATCGATCAGGGTTCGGCGGCGTGTCACTGATCGTTTTGTTGTCGTTGCTTTCTTTGTGGGCACTGCGGCGCAATCTCAGATTGTTGCCATTGACGTTCTCATTGGTGGCGATGGGCTGGAGCTTGGGTATCTATGAGTCCACCAATCTATGGGACTACCTCATTGATGCGCCATTGGCGATCTACGCGCTAGGCGCGGTTGTGAGAGGTATTTGGATTGCACGACGCAGGGGGCAACATGTCTAGCTTAACGCGCAATGACTATCGAACATTAAGTCTGGCTGCACTTGGCGGTGCGCTGGAGTTCTACGATTTCATCATCTTCGTCTTTTTTGCGGCGGCTATTGCGCAACTATTTTTTCCGCCCGACATGCCTGATTGGCTGAAGCAAGTACAGACCTACGGCATCTTCGCGGCAGGTTATCTGGCACGTCCACTGGGCGGCATCATCATGGCGCACTTCGGTGATTTGTTCGGACGCAAGCGTATGTTCATGTTGAGCATCTTGCTGATGGCCGTGCCCACCTTGCTCATCGGCTTGTTGCCGACCTATGCGGTCATCGGCATCTGGGCGCCACTGCTGTTGCTGGCCTTGCGGGTGATGCAGGGTGCGGCCATCGGCGGCGAAGTGCCGGGTGCGTGGGTGTTCGTGGCAGAGCATGTGCCCCAGCGTCACGTTGGATTCGCCTGCGGCACGCTGACCGCAGGACTGACCGGCGGCATCCTGTTGGGTTCGTTGGTGGCAATGGCGGTGAACCGTAGTTATGCCCCCGCCGAGTTGCTGGCCGAAGGATGGCGTGTGCCCTTTATTCTTGGCGGAATATTCGGCTTGATATCGGTGTGGCTGCGCGGCTATCTGCACGAGACACCCGTGTTCAAAGAAATGCAGGCGCGCCAACAACTGGCCGACGAGTTGCCGCTGAAGACGGTGGTGCGTGAGCATCGGCCTGCCATCGTATTGACGATGTTGCTGACTTGGCTGCTGTCCGCCGCGATCGTGGTGATGATCCTAATGACGCCAACACTGGTGCAGAAGTTATTTTCAATCCCTGCGACGGTAGCTTTATTCGCCAACAGCATCGCCATCTTGAGCTTGAGTGTAGGCTGTCTGATATTCGGTGCGCTGGCTGATCGTTTTGGCGCGGGGCGTGTGCTTTCAATTGGATGTGTTGGCTTGGGAGCGACGTCTTGGGTGTTTTACCAGCAGATGAGTGTTGCCCCTGAGAACATCAATATGCTTTATGCCTTGTGTGGGTTTTTTGTCGGTGTGATTGGGGTGGTGCCAAGTATCGCGGTGATGTCTTTCCCGTCTAGGGTGCGATTTTCGGGCTTGTCCTTCTCGTATAACGTGGCTTACGCTGTGTTTGGGGGGCTGACGCCGGTGATGGTCAGTTTGTTGCTACCCATCGATAAGTTGGTTGCAGCGCATTACGTGCTGGCGTTGAGTGCGCTGGGTGTGTTTGTCGGTGTGTATTTGCGGCGGAACGAGCCTGTTATCGGATAATCGGCTTTATGCGACAATGCGCACCTTCAAAAGAGCGCGACTAAGCGCCAAGTAGTAGTTACGACTCAGGATAGGAAGTCTTTTGGATACACTTAAACAGTTGATCGCGTCCGACATGGAGGCAGTAGATGCGGTGATACGCGCTCGCCTGCACTCCGAAGTTGCGCTGGTCAATCAAATTAGCGAATACATCATCAATAGCGGTGGCAAGCGTTTGCGCCCAGCGTTGGTGCTACTCTCTGCGCAATCATTCGGGTACGCAGGTAAGTATCAGCACGACTTGGCTGCAGTGGTTGAGTTCATTCATACCGCAACTTTGTTGCATGACGATGTGGTGGATGAGTCGGAGTTACGTCGTGGACGCGAGACCGCCAATGCAATGTTTGGCAACGCGGCGAGCGTGTTGGTAGGGGATTTCCTTTATTCACGCGCTTTCCAAATGATGGTCGATGTGGGCGAGATGCGTGTGATGCAGACCTTGGCTGATGCGACAAATATCATCGCCGAGGGAGAAGTGTTGCAATTGCTCAACTGCAACAATGCGGATGTGGATGAGACAAATTACATGCGCGTCATTCATTGCAAGACAGCTAAGCTCTTTGAAGCGGCCATGCGCCTTGGTGCGATCATTGGCAAGGCATCATTGGAAGATGAAGCCGCTGCTGCAAAATACGGCATGCATCTTGGCACGGCGTTTCAATTGATTGATGACGTATTGGATTACTCTGCCGATGAGGCGCAAACAGGCAAACATCTGGGAGATGATTTGGCTGAAGGGAAGCCGACCTTGCCTTTGATCTACGCGATGCAGCATGGTACGGCGCAGGAAGCGAGCGTGGTGAGAGAGGCGATTGAGCAGGGAGACGTGTCTAAATTCTCCGAGGTTTTAGCTATCATTCGTGACACAGGGGCGCTTGATTTTACGCGCGCAAAAGCGTTGCAAGAGACCGATGCGGCTTGCGCTGCGATTGCTAATCTTGCAGATTCCCAACAAAAGCAATGTCTGCTTGAGCTGGCACGCTTTGCGGTATCACGACAGTTCTAGCACCGCTTGCTTGTCTGCATTGGGCGACGCAATTGGGTTGGTCTTCATTCGATATGGATCGAATTTTTGTAGGGGGCGTATATGAGTCGTTTGCTATTTATTTTGGCCATCATTGCGGTCGTCTATTTTTTATTCAAAACATATTTCAAACAGAGCGGCACTAAAGAAGATACGCCGGTAAGCAGTGAAGATATGGTGCGTTGCGCGCAGTGCGGCGTACATATGCCAAAAAGTGAAAGTATTTTGGCCGGTGGTCACTTCTATTGCAGTGACGAGCACCGAGTCAAACACGAATCCAAATAAATCTTATGCGGGATAATTTATCCCTTACGGGAGCCTTCCCCGCGGTCAGAACAGCCACCTCTATCCCGCAGGACAGTCATTGGCGTCCACTCTCCTTATTTAATCTCTATCGCCTGATATTAGGTGGTTTGTTGTTGTTTGTTGCATTGGCATTTGGCGATATTTTGTTGCCAATGCCTTATCAGCAACAGAGCTTTGTTTGGGTAAGCGCTGGATATATTTTGATGGTGGCTATTTCTATGGTTGCCGTTGCATTACATAAGCCGCGCCCAAGTTTGCAACTGGCTTTCCAAGTTTCTGTAGATATTGCTGCTGTCGCTTTATGGAGCTATTTCTCCCAAAACTCCCAAAGTAACCTTGGGATGTTGCTGTTGCTGTCTCTGGCCCTGGCGGGTGTGATTAGTCGAGGCCGGATAACGCTGCTATATGCGGCTTTAGCTAGTATCGCGATGTTGTTGGAACATGGCTACGCTGTGTTGACGCAGGATGCTTCGGTCGCGCAGTTCTTTCAAGCGGGGATTCTGAGTGCCAGCTACTTTGCAGTTGCTTGGTTTGCGCACACGCTCACTCGATATGCGAATGCCAGTGAACGTTTGGCGATGTTGCGCGGCGTTGACTTATCAAATATGGCAGAAGCAAATCGCCTGATGATTCAAGATATGCCAGATGGGGTGTTGGTGGTTGATGAGCGTGGCAACGTGAGACAGTTCAATCCGGGGGCAGAGCGCTTGCTGGGATATGTTCCTCCGATTGGTGTGGAAATAACATTGGCACAGTGCTCACCCTTGTTAGAGGCGTTGTTTGCTGCGTGGCGACAAAATAAGGCATTGGGGTATGAGGTGCTACGCCTGCCTTTAACGAACCAGTTGGTTCGAGTGCGTTTCTTGCCCGTCGAGCGAGAAGGTTTTTGGGGGGCGGTCGTTGTGTTGGAGGATATGCAGCGTGCGCAAGAGCAGGCGCAGCAGGTGAAGCTTGCTGCACTTGGTCGTCTGACTGCGAATATCGCGCATGAGGTTAGAAATCCACTTTCCTCGATAAGTTATGCGGCCGAGTTGCTTAAAGAAGAGGGGGCTGATCCCCAAAAAAATCGGCTTGTGCAAATTATTTTGGATAACACATCTCGATTGAATCGCATTGTTCACGATGTGATGCAGATTAATCGTCGAGATCGGGCGCAGCCTGAGTATTTTGATTTGTCTGAAAAGATCGTGAAGGATATCGAGGCATTGTGTCAGGTCGAGAGTTTGCCCTCGACTCTGTTTTCACTAGCCATTGCGCCGCATTGTGAGGTCTATTTTGATCGAGGACACTTTGAGCAGATCCTGTGGAATTTGTGCAGGAATGCCGTTCGTTATAGTCAACACAAGGATGGTAGTGTTCAGTTAAAGGTTGAGCATGTAGACGAAGGGCGAGTGCTATTGCGAGTGATTGATGATGGTGTAGGCGTTCAGAGTGATGCGATTCCCAAGCTGTTTGAGCCGTTTAATACGACAGATGCGGGTGGGACTGGGCTTGGTTTGTATATCGCTAGGGAGTTGTGCGAGGCAAACGGTGCACTCATCGAATATGTTCCGGACGAAAAGGGGGGGGCTTGTTTCCGCATCTTGTTCGGACTCTTGAAAAGAGGAGGTGTTTAAGTGAGTAAGACGATTCCTCGTGTATTGATCGTGGACGATGAGCCAGACATATTGGAGTTGCTTGAGTTGGCATTGAGTCGCATGGGGTTGTATGTGGAGAGCGCGAGTGGCGTTCAGCAAGCGATGATGTTACTGGAGTCAGGTAAGTTCGATCTTTGTCTGACCGATATGCGCATGGGCGATGGTGACGGAATGGCAGTATTGCGCTTTATCTCGGAGCGCAATCTGGATGTTCCCGTTGCTGTCATTACGGCTCATGGAAATCTTGAGAATGCCGTCGCAGCGCTTAAAGCGGGCGCATTCGATTATTTATCTAAACCTGTTGCATTGGATCAGTTGCGTACCGTGGTGGGTGCGGCATTGCGCTTGCCAGATGTTCAGGGAAGTAATCGAAAAAATGGTGCGGATTTGTTGGGAACCTCCCCCGCTATGTTGCAAGTGCGAGAGTTAATCGGGCGCGTTGCCAGAAGTCAGGCGCCCGTTCATATTAGTGGCGAATCGGGGAGTGGTAAGGAGTTGGCCGCAAGAATGATCGTTAGCCTAAGTGCTCGAGGCGAGCAACCATTCGTGCCTGTGAACTGTGGGGCGATCCCTGAGAATTTGATGGAGAGTGAGTTCTTTGGATATCGGAAGGGCGCCTTCACTGGTGCCGATAAGGACAAGGAAGGTTATTTTCAGGCGGCCCATCAAGGCACGTTGTTGTTGGATGAAGTAGCCGATTTGCCGATGGCTATGCAGGTAAAGCTGTTACGTGTGATTCAGGAGAAAAGAGTGCGGCGCGTAGGTGCTACCGAGGAAGAGGTGGTTGATGTCCGCATTTTAAGTTCCACTCACCATGATTTGGCAAAACGCGTCCAAGAAGGCAAGTTTCGCCAAGACTTGTACTATCGCTTGAATGTTATTTCACTGACGATGCCCTCTCTACGTGAGATGCGTGATGATGTGCCGCGTATCGCACAGCAAATATTGGAGCGTTTGCGCGGGGCCTCTAAGGCCAGATTCTCAAAAGGCGCATTACATGTTTTGTCGCAGTACGATTTTCCGGGCAATGTGCGGGAGTTGGAGAATGTGATCGAGCGAGCTGTGGCTTTGTGCTCTGAAGACTTAATCCAGCCCGAAGATCTTCAGTTAGCGCCGGCCGAGGCAAGTGCGAATAGTTCTAGGGCTGACAGTGGGGGTAAGTATCCACTTGCGGACTACCTTGATCGTATTGAGCGCGAGGTCATTCTTGAAGCGCTGGCTAAGACGCACTTCAATCGTACTGCCGCAGCCAAAATATTGGGCGTAACTTTCCGCGCCTTGCGTTACCGGATGGATAGGCTTTCGATTTCAGAACCGGACGAACAAGATGAAGCCTAACGAGCAAGGATGGTTTAGTGGTGTGCGGCGCATTGCGTCACCTAATCATGATGCGCGCACCCCAGGCTCCGAAATTAGTTTGCTGGTTATTCACAATATCAGTTTGCCACCGGATGAGTTTGGTGGCTCACGCATCTGTGAGTTCTTTACCAACACGCTTGATTGTTCCGCACACCCCTATTTTGAGCGATTGCGTGAGTTGCATGTATCCGCCCATTTTTTGATCAGGCGCACGGGGGAAATCATTCAGTTTGTTCCTTGCCAGCGCCGTGCATGGCACGCAGGGGTGTCGGAATGGCAGGGGCGTTCGCGATGTAATGATTACTCCATAGGTATTGAATTAGAGGGGAGTGACTTTGTTGCTTTCGACCCATCTCAATATAGGGCGCTGGCTAGGTTAACGCGTCAACTCAAGCGGCATTACCCCATACGTCATATCGTTGGGCATTCTGATATTGCCCCCGGTCGCAAGACTGACCCGGGCCCATTTTTTGATTGGGCCCACTATATAAATTTAGCCGATTAATCGCATGTCACTGAAATGGTTGAGTTTGCCTATAAGTACACAAGATATAGGCCAAAATTCTGCTTGCATAAATTCGAGCAGACACTAGAATTAGCCCCAATTCATCGTTTCAACCACTATATGTAGTGTTTTTTTTCAAATCTCGCCAATTTCGGACTGGATGCCGGGTTGGCTTTTGTATTGCAAAGGGGGAGTTAAATGCTGCACGCTTCTGAAAATGTTTCGCCATCTGTCGTTAAGTCGATGTATACCCATAATGAATCTGACTCTGTTTCGTCCTCATCCAGTTTGCCGCTAGATCAATATAAGACCATTCGTCGTAATGGTTCGGTCGCAGCTTTTGAGCCGGGCAAGATAGCCATCGCGTTGACAAAAGCATTCATCGCGGTGAATGGCGGCCAAGGTGCTGCTTCGGCGCGCGTGCGAGAAATGGTCGATCAATTAACATCAGGCGTGGTTAACGCTTTGGTGCGTCGTCAACCTCATGGCGGAACATTTCATATCGAAGATATTCAAGATCAAGTCGAATTGTCTTTGATGCGTTCTGGGGAGCATGATGTTGCACGTTCTTATGTGTTGTATCGTGAAAAGCGCACTATGGAGCGCGCCAAGGCGAAGGCTGAAGTGGCCGAGCATGTTCTAAATGTTAAAGATGGCGAGATTCTTCGTCCGTTAGATATTGCAGCGCTGACGGCTCGTATCGAGTCGGCTTGTGAGGGTTTGGGGGCTGCTGTCGATGTACATAAAGTCCTTAAGATGACGCTGAAAGATTTGTACGATGGTGTAGCTATTGAAGAAGTCCGTAAGTGTGCCATTCTGTCTGCCCGCACATTGATTGAGCAGGATCCTGCGTACAGTTTTGTGACGGCACGTTTGTTGTTGAACAATATCTGTTGCGAGATCCTTGGCGAAGAGGTTGCTCCTGCAGAAATGACAGAGCGTTACGCCGAATATTTCCCAAAGTACATCAAACGCGGTATCGAAGCTGAGTTGCTCAATGAGGATATGGGTCATTTTGACTTGGTGCGTCTCGGTAAAGCCTTGGATGCAAGTCGAGATCTGAAATTTAACTATTTAGGTTTGCAAACCCTGTATGACCGCTATTTCTTGCATGTCGAAGATAAGCGTATCGAGTTGCCTCAGGCATTTTTTATGCGTGTGGCTATGGGGCTGAGCTTGAATGAAATCAATCGCGAAGAACGCGCAATTGAGTTCTATCGTTTGCTGTCGAGTTTCGATTTTATGAGTTCCACGCCAACTTTGTTCAACGCTGGAACGCGTCGTTCGCAACTGTCTTCTTGCTATCTAACAACTGTGGCTGACGATTTGGATGGCATATACGAGGCTTTGAAAGAGAATGCTTTGTTGTCCAAGTTTGCAGGAGGCTTAGGCAATGACTGGACTAGTGTGCGTGCCTTGGGTAGTCATATCAAGGGTACAAATGGAAAGTCGCAAGGCGTGGTGCCATTCCTTAAGGTGGTTAACGATACTGCGGTTGCGGTGAATCAAGGGGGCAAACGTAAAGGTGCGGTATGTGCGTATCTTGAAACGTGGCACCTTGATGTTGAGGAATTTTTGGAGTTGCGTAAAAACACAGGTGATGATCGTCGTCGTACGCATGACATGAATACGTCCAATTGGATTCCGGATCTTTTCATGAAGCGCGTCATGGAGGGCGGTGAATGGACATTATTCTCCCCATCTAATTGCCCAGACCTGCATGACAAATTTGGTGCTGAGTTCGAGAAGGCTTATTTGGGCTATGAAGAAAAGGTCGCTAGGGGCGAACTGAAGTTGTTCAAAAAAGTTGCAGCACAAAGCTTGTGGCGCAAGATGTTGACCATGCTGTTTGAAACTGGCCATCCTTGGGTCACATTTAAAGATCCATGCAACATCCGTAGTCCGCAACAGCACGTTGGCGTGGTACATAGCTCCAACCTGTGTACAGAAATTACATTGAATACATCAGACAGCGAGATTGCTGTGTGTAACTTGGGTTCGGTGAATTTGGCGGCTCATCTCTATCCAAAAGGGCATGAAAAAGCTGGGCAGCTTAACCACGAAAAGTTAGAAGCGACCATCACAACCGCGATGCGTATGTTGGATAACGTGATTGATATAAATTATTACGCAGTGGCAAAAGCCCGTAATGCGAACATGAAACATCGCCCGGTTGGTTTGGGCATTATGGGTTTTCAAGACTGTCTGCATGATTTGCGTATCCCGTACTCGTCTGAAGCTGCCGTTGAGTTTGCGGATAGCTCTATGGAAGCGGTCTGCTATTACGCGTATTCAGCGTCTTCGGCTTTGGCTGAAGAGCGTGGTCGATATGCTAGCTATCGTGGAAGTCTTTGGGATAAGGGAATTTTGCCGCAAGACAGCGTTGACATGTTGCGTGAGCAACGTGGTGGATATATGGAAGTAGATATGTCATCACGCATGGACTGGAGTGGTTTGCGTGCTCGAATCAAGCAGTTCGGGATGCGTAACTCAAATTGCGTGGCGATTGCACCTACAGCGACCATATCAAACATCATTGGCGTTTCAGCTTGTATCGAGCCAACCTATCAGAACATTTTCGTTAAATCGAATCTGTCAGGGGAGTTTACGGTTATTAACGAGCACCTCGTAGCCGATTTGAAAGAAATGGGTTTGTGGGATGAGGTGATGATTGCTGATTTGAAATACTTTGACGGCAGTTTGGCTAAGATTGATCGTATCCCAACTGAATTGCGTAGTTTGTATGCGACTGCATTTGAAGTTGAGCCGACATGGTTGATTGAAGCTGCATCACGCCGCCAAAAATGGATTGATCAAGCGCAATCGCTCAATATCTATATGTCCGGTGTGTCTGGGCGTAAGTTGGATGAGACTTATAAATTGGCATGGTTGCGTGGTCTGAAAACGACTTATTACCTTCGTACCTTGGGGGCAACTTCGGCTGAAAAATCGACATCTCGAGCTGGATCGTTGAATGCGGTGTCGAACGGCGAAGGTGCTGGCGGAGCATTTGCAACAGCAACAGTAGAAGAACCAAAATTCTGTTCGATTGATAATCCTGAGTGTGAGGCGTGTCAGTAAGCAAGAAATAACATCGGAAGAGGAGGCTTCATCTTTGACTTTGCAAATTCTATGCAAATCAAAGTGCGAAGCTTGAAAATAAATGATATGTTCGCCGCACATGCGGCAAACGCTCGGAATATTAAGGAATGCCATGCTGAATTTTGATGACGAAGTAACAACTAATGTAGTGCCTGCGGTAGCGCTCATGCCTGCGGCAGGAGCATCGTCGGCAACTGCGGCGGATCACAGCTATACAATCGCATCTACTTCAACTGGGCGCATTCGCGTTGAGGACAAGCGCATCATTAATAGCAGTGCCGATGTGAATCAACTGGTGCCATTTAAGTACAAGTGGGCGTGGGAGAAATATCTGGCTGGTTGCGCTAACCATTGGATGCCGCAAGAGATCAATATGTCGGCAGATATTGCCTTGTGGAAGAATCCAAATGGTTTGACCGATGATGAGCGTCGTTTGGTTAAGCGCAATCTAGGATTTTTTACTACGGCCGATAGTTTGGCTGCAAATAACATCGCATTAGGTACTTATCGTCACATCACCAATCCTGAGTGCCGCCAGTTTTTGTTGCGTCAAGCATTCGAAGAGGCGATACATACACACGCTTATCAGTACATCGTAGAAAGCTTGGGCTTGGATGAGGGTGAAGTATTTAATATGTACCATGAAGTGCAAAGTATTCGCGATAAAGACGAGTTTTTGCTGCCCTTCATCGATGTTCTGACCAATCCGGAATTCAAGACCGGAACGCCAGAGAATGACCAAAAACTCTTACGTAGTCTGATTGTGTTCGCTTGCATCATGGAAGGCTTGTTCTTTTACGTTGGTTTTGTGCAGATTCTGGCACTGGGCCGTCAGAACAAGATGACCGGCGCTGCTGAACAATATCAATACATCCTGCGTGACGAATCCATGCACTTGAACTTCGGCGTGGACGTCATCAATCAAATCAAGTTAGAAAACCCTCATTTGTGGACCCCAGCTTTCCGTGAAGAGATTCGTGGTCTGTTCCAAAAAGGTGTTGAGTTGGAATATCGTTATGCTGAGGACACTATGCCTCGCGGCGTATTAGGCTTAAATGCGGGGATGTTTAAGGAATACTTACGCTTTATTGCTAATCGACGCTGCCAACAAATTGGTGTTGAAGTGCTGTATCAAGGTGCAACCAACCCATTCCCATGGATGGCTGAGATGATCGACTTGAAGAAAGAGAAGAATTTCTTCGAGACCCGAGTGACTGAGTATCAGACGGGTGGTGCGCTTTCTTGGGATTAAGATTGATGACAAAGGCTGCTTCGGCGGCCTTTGTTGCAAGGGCTTCATGCATGCCGTAAGCGGTGTGTTGAAGGTGTAGTCGTTGTTCGTTGTAGGGTTGTTTTTTGTTAACTTTCACCACTAAGGAGGTTGAAATGGTAGCAGCAAAGAAAGCTAAACCAGCAGCAAAGAAGCCGGCAGCAAAGAAAGCAGTTGCAGCGAAGAAGCCTGCAGCCAAAAAAGTAGCAGCTAAACCTGCCGCTAAAAAGGCCGTAGCTAAAAAGCCAGCAGCAGCCAAAAAAGCAGTTGCAGCGAAGAAGCCAGCAGCCAAAAAAGTAGCAGCTAAACCTGCCGCTAAAAAGGCCGTAGCTAAAAAGCCAGCAGTTGCCAAAAAAGCAGTTGCAGCGAAGAAGCCAGCAGCCAAAAAAGTAGCAGCTAAACCTGCCGCTAAAAAGGTTGTAGCTAAAAAGCCAGCAGTTGCCAAGAAAGCAGTTGCAGCGAAGAAGCCAGCAGCCAAAAAAGTAGCAGCTAAACCTGCCGCTAAAAAAGTTGTAGCTAAAAAGCCAGCAGTTGCCAAGAAAGCAGTTGCAGCGAAGAAGCCAGCAGCCAAAAAAGTAGCAGCTAAACCTGCCGCTAAAAAGGTTGTAGCTAAAAAGCCAGCAGTTGCCAAGAAAGCAGTTGCAGTGAAGAAGCCAGCAGCCAAAAAAGAAGTAGTTGCTAAACCAGTGGCAGCTAAACCAGTGGCAGCAAAGAAGCCTGCTGTTAAAAAGGCAGTTGCTAAGCCTGCAGCGGCTCCAGTTGTTGCCGCAGCACCAGCTCCGTCCGCACCAGCACCTGTGCGTCCGGCTGCTACTTGGCCTTTTCCCACACCCGGTATTAGTAAGCCGAACTAATGTGGTGGGAGGCTGTGAGCAGCCCCGCCTGTAGTTTCGGATGGGGCTGATTCACGGTTGTCGGATGGCGAGCCGGATAGGCTTTGCAGTGGCATTTGCACTTTAAATTAAGTGCAAAGGTGGTTGTTCCCTAAAATATTGTATTTGTTTTGGTTGGCGTATCGTGGATCGTCTGCGTTGCGTTAAGGCTCGCACCGCTATCTGGCATTTTTCTATAATTGAGTATAGGGTAGCCCCTGCAACTCATTTTTTAGCATCGCGCTGGGGAGTCTATCTTTCTAGCGTTAACTAGAATTTTGCGGTTTGTTTTAGGCTAGCTTGATTGTGTATTGAGTGGTTGGCGTTCCGCTGTTCTTATCTAATGCAATTCCTGTTTCGACACCTATTAGTGCAATGTCAGATGCTGACTCGACATGCTTGTATGCGTGATGCATCGCGCCTAGAGCAAATTCATGACCTGATCCGATAGCCCAGAATTGAGTGAATTCAAATACTTCACGCATCGAATATATTGCAAAGATACCTTGAGCATTGGCTATCAACGCGGTGATCTGGCTTGATTCATAGGGATCTTCCTCGTCTTCTTTGGGATTGAGAAAGCACTCTTCTTTTAAGATCGGGTGAAGTTTTCTAAAGGTCTCAAATATTTCGTCTTTGCTATTCAATTGTAGGTTAGGCATTTTCGAAAACAAGCTGGTAAGTACCAAATGGTGTGCGGCGCTACCACAAACGCCGATGTAACTTTCACCGAAGTGTAGAATCTTATCGTGAGATGCGTCGCAATTCGCTTGCAAGCGGGTGTTGCCAAATGTCGTTAATGTATCGGCTGCAATTGAGACGTAGCCGTTTTTTTTGACAGCGACGATGGTGGTCATGTGTAACCTTTCAAAATGAATATCAATCGATTCTAACACCGATGTTTTTTAGTTCTCCTCTCCCCTATTTGAAGGATGCCGGGCAATATTTTTCGGTGCTACGTGAATTGCCTTGGCCTGCTTGGATAGACGGAGATGGTGGACGGTTTGATATATTGGTGGCGCATCCATGGCGTACCTTGCTCACCCAAGGGGAAGAGACGCTCATAAGTGATGCTAATGGCAATCATATACAAACGGACAATCCATTTAACCTGCTTAAAGACGTGCTTGGTACATCGATTGAGTCGATTCCTGGTGTCCCCTTCTCGGGAGGAGCGCTAGGTTATTGGGGATATGACTTGCTACGCACGGGACGGGTTCGGGAATCGAGAGATACCCAGTCAGTGCCTGATATGGCGATTGGTATTTATGACTGGGCTGTCATCATTGATCACCATAAAAGTGAAGCCAGATTGGTGTCGCATCAGCGGCATCAAGAAACGATTGAAGAGTTACCCCGAATATTGTCACGCTTAATAAGTGGAATCGCGGTAGATAAAACGCTACAAGAGAATTTTCAGGTGTGTGGGAAGATTTATTCAAACATAACCCCAGCAGACTATCGACAGGCATTTCAAAAAATACAGAACTATCTGATCGAGGGGGATTGTTACCAGGTGAATTTTGCTCAAATGTTCTTTGCCAAAGCTCGCGGTGATGCATTGGCAGCATATTTAGCCTTGCGTGAAATTAGTCCGGCCCCCCATTCGGCATTCTTAGATTTTCCCGATGTAAAAGTCCTCAGTGCTTCTCCAGAGAGATTTTTGAAGGTGACGGATAGAGCTGTTGAAACAAAACCAATCAAGGGAACGCGTCGCCGGAGCGGAGTGCCTCAAGACGATTCAATCCAGATACAGGAGTTACAGCGACATCCAAAAGATCGAGCGGAAAACCTTATGATTGTGGATTTGTTGCGCAACGACATTAGCAAGACTTGCGAAGTCGGGTCTGTGAAAACGCCAAAGTTATTTGACGTCGAAAGCTTCTCAAACGTGCATCATTTGGTCAGTACCGTAATTGGAAAATTGCGGGACGACTGTGATGCGCTTGATTTGTTACAGGGGTGTTTCCCCGGGGGATCGATTACAGGGGCACCCAAGCAACGTGCAATTGAAATTATTGACGAATTAGAGCCTCACTCGCGTGGAGTCTATTGTGGTGCTATCGGCTATGTTGGCTATGATGGCAATATGGATACGAACATCGCTATTAGAACGCTCGTGTATTCGCAGGGAGAGATTCGTTGTTGGGTGGGTGGGGGAATTGTGGCGGATTCGAGGTGTGATGCGGAGTATCAGGAAACCTTGGACAAGGCATCTGCGATGCTGGAACTTTTACAACGATTCGGCGGAAAGTTAGAGAAATATTAGGTCTTGCCGTTAGCGCTGGGCAATAACAATTTCTTTGATTCTAGTTTCTCATCGAAGCGCTCTTTATTGATGATGAAGCGCTCGTGTCGTCCTTTTGAAATAGTCTCTACTCCATCGTGGGCCTCGACGTTGAAAACCAATCTTTTACCATCCACCTCGATTAATTCGACGCTGGCGATGATCTCTAATCCGGGAGGGGTGGCGGCCTGATGGGAAACATTGATATGCGTCCCAACTGTTTGTTCGATAGGCCAGTCGATATGAGGGTTGATGCATTTGATGCACGCCCACTCGAGAAATCCCACCATGTAGCCAGTGGCAAACACTTCGGGCATAGCCAGAAATTCGGGTGCTTCAGGATAAAGGGCGGGAACCGTCTTACTGACGGGCAATAAGAATCTATGTTCGTATTTGAGTCCAGTTTTAAGCGAATCCTTCATGCGGACGCCTTATATAGGATGGATATCAATTCGCATTTTTCACACGAATAATGCGAATCACTTCAACGATCTTACGCAAGTTGCGCATGATGGTGGCAAGGTGCGCACGATTGACAACTTGAAGGGTAAAGTAGATAGCTGTGTATTCGCCCTCATTGGTGAAATTCACATTTTCAATATTAGAGTCAGCATCCGCTATTGCGGCGGCAATTTTTGCCAAAACTCCCCGTTGATTGGCCACAATGAGTTTCAGGTTGACGTCAAAGGGGCGAGTAATCTGCTTATCCCAGGCCACGTCAAGCCATTGATCCCCGCTACGCCCTTTTCGTAGTGTTGGGCAATCGTGAGTATGTACGACCAAGCCCTGGCCACTCTTGATGACGCCGATAATGGGGTCTCCAGGAATGGGGCGGCAGCACTTGGCGAATTGCACTGCCATTCCTTCCGTTCCTTGAATCGTCACGACTGCATTACCCAAAACATCGCTTGAAACAGTGTCGCCGATACTGGCGAGTTGACGCGCCACCACCATGTTTAGGCGCCTGCCTAAGCCGATGTCAGCATAAATCTCTTGCTGTGACTTTGCTCCTGTATCTCTGAGCAATTTGTCCCAACGTGGGCTGTCAATGTCCTGCAACTTGAGGCCCAGCGAAGTGAATGCTTGGGTAAGCAAGCGTTCGCCCATTTTAGAGGATTCATTTAGATGCATTGTTTTTAATGCGTGACGAATCTCACTGCGTGCTTTGCTGGTAACAACATAACTGAGCCAGCCTGGATTGGGGTGCGTGTGAGGCGCAGTGATGATCTCTACGCGGTCGCCATTTCGCAATTCGGAACGTAATGGAACGAGTTCTGAGTTCACTTTGCTTGCAACGCAACGATTGCCAATATCGGTATGGACTGCGTAAGCAAAATCAACTGTCGTTGCGCCTCGAGGCATGGCGAATATTTTGCCTTTTGGTGAGAACACATAGACCTCATCTGGGAATAGATCAACTTTGAGGTGTTCGAGGAACTCAACTGAGTCTCCGCTCTGAGATAAGCTTTCCAGCAGTGTTTGTAACCATTGGTGGGTCTTTTGGTGCAGTTCGTTGATTTGTGTTTCAGAGGTCTTATACAGCCAGTGCGATGCCACGCCGCTTTCGGCAAGTCGATTCATTTCGTGCGTACGAATCTGAACTTCAATTGGTGTGCCAAATGGCCCAAACAGCGTGGTGTGCAGAGACTGATAACCGTTCGCCTTGGGAATGGCAATGTAGTCTTTAAATTTGCCTGGAAAGGGTTTGTATAGCCCATGCAAAATACCAAGTGCCACGTAACAGGATGAAACATCCTCAACTAGGATACGAAAACCGTAGATGTCTAGCACCTGAGCGAAGGCGAGAGACTTGGATTGCATCTTCTCGTAAATGCCGAATAGGTGCTTCTCGCGACCTTTTACTTCGGCAGGCAAGTGATGCTCGTTCAATCTGTGGCCAATAGCCTCGAGAATTTTGCTGACCACTTCGCGCCGATTGCCGCGTGCGACTTTGATTGCCTTGGAAAGAACGCTGTAGCGATTGGGATGTAGGTACTTAAAGCTCAGGTCTTCGAGCTCTTGATAGAGTGTGTTCAAGCCTAAGCGATTGGCAATGGGAGCATAGATGTCCATTGTTTCGCGTGCGATGCGGGCGCTCTTTTCGTTTGATACAGAGTCTAGCGTGCGCATATTGTGCAGGCGGTCTGCTAACTTTATGAGGATGACGCGAACATCGCGTGCCATCGCCATCAGCATCTTTCGAAAGTTTTCCGCTTGCGCATCTTCTTTAGTTTCGAACTGTAGCTTGTCGATTTTGCTAAGCCCATCAACGAGTTCGGCGACCTGTTTGCCGAACAGGTCGCCAATTTGATCGATTGTGACGGGGGTATCTTCTGCGACATCATGCAAAAGTGCAGCGATGATTGCATGTGTATCTAAGTGCAGCGGGGTCAGTATGCGAGCGACCGCAATCGGATGCGTGACATACGGTGCGCCAGATTGGCGCAGTTGACCTTCGTGTGCTGTGTGGCTGAAATCGAGAGCGGCCTGAATCTGCGCCACATCCTCGGATTTTAGATAGGCGGAAACCTCTTGCAGAAGAGCGTCGGCATCAGCTTGTGACATGAAGTGACGTCCGCCGAGCGAGTGTCGGCGGGATGTCGAGTGTTAAGCCATGCCGCGATTCAGAATTTCAGCGCCAACTTTTCCTTCGCTGATTTCACGCAGAGCAACAACGGTAGGTTTATCTTTGCCGCTCTCAACTAGATGGCTCGCTCCATTGGCCAATTGACGAGCGCGATAGGCTGCCGCCAAAGTCAATTCAAAGCGGTTGGGGATATATTGCATGCAGTCTTCAACGGTGATACGTGCCATGGTGTTACTCCGATTTCTGTAATTGATTGATGAGTTGTTGATGTCGTGTCAGTTGACGCGACCCTCGCGCACGGGCGGCAAGCACGACTGCATTCAGTTCACGCAGCGCCTCGTTGAGGTTGTCGTTGATAATAACATAATCGAATTCAGCTACATGAGAGATGTCCTCGCGTGCGGCCGCTAAGCGTTGAGCAATTACCTCGGCTGAGTCTGTTCCTCGCCCGTTTAAGCGAGCGGAAAGTGTCTCCATAGAAGGTGGCAATATAAAAATGCTGACGCATTCGGGAAAAAGTCGGCGCACTTGAGCGGCACCTTGCCAGTCGATTTCGAGCAAGATGTCACGATCTTTTGCATTCTCTTGGTTGATCCAACTTTGAGAAGTGCCGTAGAAGTTGCCGTACACCTCGGCGCTCTCTAGAAATTCGCCTTCAGTTGACATCGCGAGAAACTTTTCACGACTGATGAAGTGATAATCTTTGCCGTCCACCTCTCCAGTGCGTGGGGGTCGTGTGGTGTAGGAGACGGACAAATCAATCAGGGGGTTGATGTTTAGCAAGGCACTGACCAAGCTGGTTTTGCCGGCGCCAGAGGGGGCGCTGATGATAAAAAGACTGCCAGACATGTGTGCTCCTATTCGATGTTTTGTACTTGTTCGCGCATTTGTTCAATCAGGATCTTAATGTCCATCGCGCAACGAGAGACTTCGCTATCTACAGATTTAGAACCCAGTGTGTTGGCTTCGCGGTGCAATTCTTGCATGAGGAAATCAAGTCGTTTTCCGACTACGCCACCTTTGTTGAGTACACGACGAACTTCGTCTAGGTGGGTTTGTAGCCTGGACAGTTCTTCATCCACATCGACCTTGCTTGCATAAAGCGTGATTTCTTGCCGAACACGCTCGTCATCATTACTACCTAAGGCTTCGAATAGTTTGGCGCGCAACTTGGCCTCATAAGTGGCGATTGCATTGGGGATGCGAGGGGCAACAGATGAGCGTAATACGTCAATTTGGGTGACACGTTCGAGCAAGAATGCGCTAAGTTTGTCGCCCTCACGTTGTCTTGCTGAGGCGAATTCCTGTAGGGTTTGTTTTAGAAGTTGTAGCAATGTGGATTGCAATGTATCTGCTGAAAGCACGGCACTTTCTAATACGCCATTCCAGCGCAATACATCGGAAATGGTGAGTTCCTTAGCTGTTGGAAATGTTTCTTTGATCTGTGCGCTCCAAGCGGCCAGTTGATGCACCATTTCTTGGTTTAGTTGGGCGGGGTTTTGTGTGGATTGTCGGGGGGTAAAGGCAATGCGACATTCCACCTTTCCGCGCGTCAATTGGCCTGCGATAGCTTCACGCAGCATGGATTCTTGGTTTCGCAACTCGTCAGGCATGCGTATTTGCAAGTCGAGGTAGCGGTGATTAACTGCGCGAAGTTCGAGTGTTAACGAGCCGGTATCAAGTTCGGTTGTGGTGACGGCAAAGCCTGTCATGCTGTAAATCATATAGAGGAGAATCCCGGGGTGGCAGAAAAAATATAGGCTGAATGTTGCGCATTATATTACGATTGCGAACCGCCACTGCTGAAGACAGTCCTTGTGGCGTTCAAATAAACAGGAAAAGAATGAAGTTCGCTGCTCATCAGGCAAACCATATCGGTGGACGCAAGTACAACCAAGATCGTGTTGGCTACGCGTATACCAATGACGCTTTACTGCTGGTACTTGCTGATGGCATGGGCGGGCATCTGCATGGTGAGATTGCTGCTCAGATCGCTATCTATACCTTCATGAGTGCGTTCAGTCGAATGGAGCGTAGCACCTCTAATGAGCCTGAGGTCTTCTTAAGAGCGACCATGCGTGCCGGTCATGATGCGATTATTGATTATGCTCGAGAACAGAAGCTAGGCGGGAATCCCGGCACGACTTGTGTTGCTGCGCTCGTGCAGGATGGTAAAGTTTGGTTCGCACATGCGGGAGATTCGCGCTTTTATCTGCTAAGAGGCGATGCCATTTTTCAGGTTACCAAAGATCACTCAGTCGTTCAGCAATGGTTTGATTGGGGAATCATCAGTGCTGAGGAAATGAAGACTCACCCAGACCGGAATAAGATTACAAACTGTTTGGGTGGTGTTGAAGATATGTTCTACGTCGAAGTATCTCCTTCAGTTGAAGTGCAAGAAAGTGACACTTTGTTGCTTTGCAGCGATGGCTTTTGGAGCCCTTTGACGGATGAAGAGTTATCCATGTTGCCAAGCGCTAACTCGTTGAATGCGATGTTGGATGAATTGGTTGAAGTAGCCGTGTTTCGTGAAGGTTCTCGGGCAGATAACACGACCGCAGTTGTTGCGCGTCTCGGCCAGGCGGAATCCGAAAACATTGCAAACACGCCCGTGTGCTTGATTTACGACGATCGTCAGTCTGCCGAATAGGCTTTTCATTGATTTTCCAGAAAAAATAAAAAGGTTTTCTATGCGTCCCAGTCAGCGTCAGCCCGATCAACTTCGTGCGATTCGTATTACCCGTCACTACACCAAACATGCAGAAGGCTCGGTACTCATCGAGTGTGGCGATACCAAGGTCATCTGTACTGCTAGTGTGGAAGAGCGTGTGCCTCCCCACAAGAAAGGCAGTGGGGAAGGTTGGGTCACGGCGGAATACGGCATGTTGCCGCGCTCCACGGGTGAGCGCATGGGGCGTGAAGCCGCCAAGGGTAAGCAGTCAGGGCGTACGCAAGAGATACAACGTTTGATCGGTCGTAGTCTGCGTGCGGTGGTTGATCTGGGTAAATTGGGCGAACGCACCATCACCTTGGATTGTGATGTCATTCAAGCCGACGGCGGTACACGCACAGCTAGTATCACGGGGGCATTCGTTGCTTTGCACGATGCGGTGACGCGTTTGATGCAAAAGGGCCTAGTGAAAGAGAATCCACTGAAAGATTCCATCGCCGCCATCTCGGTTGGTATCTACGAAGGTACGCCCGTGCTTGATTTGGATTATGTCGAAGACTCCGCGTGCGACACCGATATGAACGTGGTGATGTTGGGTAACGGTAATTTCGTTGAGGTGCAGGGCACGGCAGAAGGTCATGCCTTCTCGCGTGCAGAGATGGATGTGTTGTTGGGGCTGGCACATAAGGGCATCACCGAATTGATCGCTTTGCAACATGAGGCACTAAAAAAATGAAAAAACTGGTCATCGCTTCCAACAATGCAGGAAAGCTGATGGAATTCCAAACCATGCTCGCGCCGCTTGGTATCGAGGTGGTGACTCAGTCGCAATTAGGCATCTCTGAAGCTGAAGAGCCGCACATCACTTTTGTAGAGAACGCCTTGGAGAAGGCGCGTCATGCGAGTCGTGAGAGCGGGCTGCCTGCCTTGGCAGATGATTCCGGTATCTGTGTGGATGCCCTCAAGGGAATGCCGGGCGTAATGTCGGCTCGATTTTCTGGTTTGCCACGTTCGGACGAACGTAACAACCAAGCATTACTAGAGGCGATGAAGACGCATGATGATCGTCGCGCGCATTACTACTGTGTGTTGGTGCTGGTGAACTGGGCGGGTGATGCCCAACCGCTCATCGCGGAAGGTGAGTGGCATGGTGAGATCGCACGCGAGGCGCGAGGTGCGGGCGGTTTTGGTTATGACCCGTACTTTTGGTTGCCCGAGCTCGGCAAGATGAGTGCGGAGCTGACGCACGATGAGAAACACGCAATCAGTCATCGAGGCAAAGCGATGAAAGTCTTGTTGGAGAAGTTGAAGGCTCGCGGCGTCGAATGACTTCGCAACCGTTGCAAGTAGTCGGGCTACGCTCTCGCGGCGTAGCTTTTCAAGCTTTACCTCCGCTGTCCTTATATATCCACATTCCTTGGTGCGTGCGTAAATGTCCTTACTGCGATTTCAATTCGCATGAGGCTAAGCCTGTCCTGAGCTTGTCGAAGGGCGGCGCATTCCCCGAAAAAGAATATGTGGCGGCATTGGTGCGCGACTTAGAGTTGGCGTTGCCGCAGATATGGGGGCGCAAGGTCTATACGGTGTTTTTCGGTGGCGGGACTCCCAGCTTGTTGAGCGGCGAAGCAGTCGGCGAGATTTTGCGCAACGTGCGTATGTTGTTGCCATTGGATATGAATGCCGAAATCACGTTGGAGGCGAATCCGGGTACAGTGGAGGCGGATAAGTTCGCGGCTTTTCGTGATGCCGGCGTGAATCGCCTATCGATGGGTATCCAGAGTTTCAACGACAAACATCTACAAGCCTTGGGGCGTATCCACTCTGCAGATGAAGCCAAGCGCGCGATCCAGATCGCACAGCAGCATTTCGATAACATCAATCTCGATCTGATGTACGCATTGCCTACACAGACATTGACTGAAGCCTTGTTGGATGTGCAGACTGCGCTGCAATACAAGCCGCAACATCTGTCTTGTTATCACCTGACGTTAGAGCCGAACACGCAGTTCCACCACAATCCGCCGGTGTTGCCTGATGATGATGCGAGTGCGGAGATGCAGCAAGGCATCGAAATATTGTTGGCAGAAAATGGTTACGAACACTACGAAACCTCCGCCTTTGCACAACCCAAGCGACGGGCCAAACACAATCTCAATTATTGGCAGTTCGGTGACTATCTAGGGATCGGTGCGGGTGCGCACAGCAAGCTGAGCTTTCCCGACAAGGTGTTGCGCCAAGCACGCTACAAGCAACCGCAGGCTTATATGCAACAGGTCGCTGCAGGTGTGCCGATTCAAACTGAGCATGATGTGGGTGTCGAGGAGTTACCTTTCGAGTTCATGATGAATGCGCTACGCTTGAATGAAGGGTTTGATAGCAACTTGTTCGCGGAACGAACAAGCTTGTCGCTACTGTCTATTCAGAACGAATTGCTAGAAGCGGAGCGGCGAGGGTTGTTGTCGCGAGATCATCAACACATCGCGCCGACCCAATTGGGTCAACGCTTCTTGAACGATCTCTTGGAATTATTCCTTACGGCGGAAGACTAGATCCCAAACGCCGTGCCCTAGATTAAGTCCGCGCTTCTCGAACTTGGTGAGAGGGCGGTAGCTTGGGCGCGGTGCGTAATCGGTCGCGGTGTTTTCTAGCAAGACCTCTGCTTCAAACACTCTTAGCACTTGTTCGGCATAGTCCTGCCAGTCGGTAGCGACGTGGATGTAACCGCCAACCTTTATCTTCTTGACGAGTTGTGCGATGAACGGTGACTGGATGAGACGTCGCTTGTTGTGGCGCGCCTTGTGCCACGGGTCGGGGAAAAAGATGTGCACTCCGTCCAAGCTGGCATCGGCGACCATGTCGCGTAACACCTCGACTGCATCGTGCTGCATGATGCGGATGTTCTCCAAGTTCTCCTGTTCGATCAATTTGAGCAGGTTGCCAACGCCGGGTGTATGGACCTCCAGCGCAAGATAATCGGTGTCGGGATTAGCCTGTGCGATGGTCGCAGTGCTATCGCCCATGCCGAAGCCTATCTCTAGAATCTTGGGTGAGCTACGGCGGAAAGCTACATCAAGGTCGAGCGGGTGCGCCGAATAGGGGATGCCATAACGGGGAAGCAAGGTGTCAATAGCACGTTGTTGTGCGACAGATACGCGGCCTTGGCGTAGAACGAAGCTACGGATATGCCTAGTGCTGAGATCTTCAGTGTCGCTCATTTAGTTGCGCGCCGAAGAGATGATGCCGGTGGTCGGCGAGCTAGGGCTGGCGCTGTACAACTTCTTTGGCATGCGTCCTGCGAGGTAGGCTTCACGTCCTGCTTCTACTCCCTTCTTCATCGCACTCGCCATCAACACAGGGTTCTGCGCACCTGCGATGGCTGTGTTCATCAGTACGCCCGCACAACCCAGTTCCATAGCAATGGCGGCATCAGACGCGGTGCCTACGCCCGCATCAACGATTACGGGCACACTCACCCTATTCATAATGAGTTGCAGATTCCATGGATTGAGAATGCCCATGCCGGAGCCGATAAGGGAGGCCAGGGGCATGATGGCGACACAGCCGATATCTTCTAATTGTTTGGCGATGATGGGGTCGTCCGAGGTGTAAACCATCACTTGGAAACCTTCTGCCACCAGTGTCTTCGCGGCGGCGATGGTTTCGATCACGTTGGGATACAGTGATTGTGGGTCACCCAGAACTTCAAGTTTGACTAAGCTGTGTCCATCCAGTAGCTCGCGTGCCAGACGTAAAGTGCGCACAGCGTCTTCTGCCGTATAGCAACCTGCGGTGTTGGGCAGGTAGGTGAACTTCGAGGGCGGCACGGCGTCGAGCAGATTGGGTTCGTTCGCGTTCTGGCCAAGGTTGGTGCGACGGATCGCGACGGTGACGATCTCGGTGCCGCTGGCATCCAATGCGGCGCGCGTCTCGGTGAAGTCTTTATATTTGCCAGTGCCGACCAATAGTCGGGACGAATAGCTCTTGCCTGCGATGATGAGTTTGTCGTTCATGTTTGTGTTCCTGATTGATGTGCTAACCGCCGCCTACCGCGACGACGATCTCTAGTCTGTCTCCTTCGGCCAACATCTGGGTGGCAAAGGTGCTACGCGGCACGATATCGCCATTGCGTTCAATGGCGATACGCTTCCCAGCAAAGCCCATCTCGTCGATGAGCGCTGCGACCGTGGTATTCAAGGAAAATTGGCGCGATGTGCCATTGATGATGAGGGTGATCACTTTACTTAAATCGCTCGTGTTAGAATTCACGCCGCATTCTACTATATGCGGGTGTAGTTCAATGGTAGAACGGCAGCTTCCCAAGCTGCATACGAGGGTTCGATCCCCTTCACCCGCTCCATTCCATCAGTGAATGTTACATCCCTCTCGCTTTTTTTGATTTAAGTCAATTCGCCCTGTCTGGGAAATCTCTAACATCCTCAACGTGATGCGCACTTACGCCCGACAATTTTAGTGGGGTATCAAGTTCGCGGAACTAGTTTTGGCTTTACTTGTCGCCGTCTCACTGCGACAATTTGCCGCGCTATTAGAAATAGGTAGTAAAAGGGTGTGTCTGCATTTGTAGTTAAGTGCAAGGCGCATTGGTTTTTTAACTTGCTCTGGGGAGGAGATTACTGTGGCAGCTACTCAAGCGACACCAGTAAAGTATGACATGGAGGTAGTGCGTTGGTTTACCATCGCCGCAGCCATTTATGCATGTGTAGGTACACTCATCGGTGTGTATGTTGCATCCGAATTGGCGTGGCCTTTTTTAAACTTTGACCTCGAATGGATCACATTCGGTCGTTTGCGTCCTTTGCATACCAATGCGGTGATTTTTGCATTTGGTGGCTGCGCGCTGATGGCAACAGGTTTCTATATCGTTCAACGTACCGGTTCGACTGCTCTGTGGAGCAACAAGCTGGCATGGGCGACTTTCATTGGTTGGAATTTAATCATCGTGTCTGCTGTAGTTACTCTGCCTTTGGGCTGGACTTCAGGCAAGGAATACGCTGAGTTGGAATGGCCAATCGATATCGCGATTGCGGTCGTTTGGTTGATGTACGGTTTCAACTACATTATGACCATCGGTATCCGTAAGACATCGCACATCTATGTGTCAAACTGGTTCACCATGGGCATGATCGTGATGATCACGTATCTGCACGTTGTGAATAGTATGGCAATCCCTGTCAGCATGACTAACTCCTTCTCTATCTACTCTGGCGTACAAGACGCTATGATTCAATGGTGGTGGGGTCACAATGCGGTGGGTTTCTACTTGACTGGCGGCTTCTTGGCCATCATGTATTACTTCGTTCCTAAGCAAGCTGGCAAGCCAGTGTTCTCGTATCGTTTGTCTGTGTTGCACTTCTGGGCACTGTCTTTCGGTTACGTTTGGTTGGGCGCTCACCACTTGCAATACACAGCATTGCCTGACTGGACTGGCTCCCTTGGCGCCGCAGTTTCTCTGGCGATGATCATCCCATCTTGGGGTGGTGCAATGAACGGTATGATGACTTTGTCCGGAGCATGGGATAAGTTGCGTACCGACTACATCTTGCGCTTCTTGGTTGTGGCTTTGGCGTTTTACGCGATGTCCACTTTCGAAGGCCCTGTGATGTCTATCAAGACTGTGAACGCACTGTCTCACTATACTGACTGGACGGTTGGTCACGTTCACTCTGGCGCGTTGGGTTGGATGGCGATGGTGGCCTACGGCGCGATGTACCACATGGTTAAAAAGCTATGGGGCGTAGAGAAGATGTACTCAGAAGGTTTGGTAAACGTTCACTTCTGGTTGGCGACTATCGGTACTGTGGTTTATGTTGTTGCGATGTGGGTCTCTGGCATTATGCAAGGCTTGATGTGGCGCGACTATGACGAATACGGCACCTTGACCTATACCTTCGTTGAATCAGTTTCCGCAATGCATCCGTACTACGCGATGCGTGCAATTGGCGGTCTGATCTTCAATATCGGTACTTGGATCGCTCTCTACAACATCGTGATGACTGTGCGCACAGCAAGTGCTGCGCGCAGTGCAAGCGCTGTTCCAGCTAACGCATAAGGAGTGACAACATGTCTGATCACGACACACTTTATTCGACCAAACTTCAGGACAAAGTAGAGCGCAGCACGCTCCTGATGTTTGTGTTTACCGCGATCGCAGTGGCGGTCGGCGGTATCGTAGAAATCATCCCTCTGTTCTATCTGCCAAATACGGCGATGTGCCAGAACGATCCTACGTGTAACAACACGCAACACAAAGATGCTAATGGCAATGTAATTCCGATGGATAAGATCATCTGGAATCCTGAGACTTCAGCACACAAGACGCTGAACGACTGGGCTCCTGGTGATGGTGTTCGTCCTTACAAGCCTTTGGAATTGGCTGGACGTAACGTTTATATCCGCGAAGGTTGCTTCTTGTGTCACTCGCAGATGATTCGTCCATTCCGTGATGAGAAGGATCGTTATGGTCACTACTCTATCGCTGAAGAGTCGATGTACGACCACACGTACCAATGGGGTTCCAAGCGTACAGGTCCTGACTTGGCTCGCTTGGGAGGTAAATATTCAGATGAATGGCATCGTCGCCATCTGAAGTACCCACGTGACGTTGTTCCTGAGTCTGTCATGCCAAATTATTTCTGGTTGGAAGCAAAGCCAGTGGATGTGGCTGAGACGGTTCAGACAATGAAAGTGATGACAATCATGCCATTCAACCCAGTGCCTAAGACTATCTACACCGAAGAATATATTGGTGGTGCGGCTGCTGAATTGGAAGGTAAGACCGACATGGACGCATTGATTGCATTCCTGCAAGGTTTGGGAAATCACGTTAAGTTTGAAGAAGGTGTGAACTACCGTGATTAAACTGTTGGAATACTTTGGCATGGATACGCAAGCCATGACGACCAATGATTGGCTGGGAGTTTTTTTCCTGCTGGTCGCAGCGTCCGGAATGGTGGCAGCCTATGTCATGGTGTTCCGGCCGTCCAACAAGGAACGATTCGAATCTCAGGCCGCTATGGCGTTGGATGACGAAGACCCTATCAAATTGGGAGAAAAAAGATGAGTGATAAACATAGTGCAGGTGACGTGCCAACCACTGGCCACGTTTGGGATGACGACTTGGGTGATTACATCAATCAGCCGCCAAAATGGTGGATGCTTGGTCTGACTGCTAGTGCAATTTGGGTTGTTGTGTATTGGATTTTTTATCCGTCTATCCCTGTTTCAAACGCAAACGGCTTTTTCAAGGGCGTTGGTGGTTGGACAGCGATTAACGAAATGGAAGCTGATAAAAGTGTTGTGGACGAAGTGCGCGGCAAATATGAAGCCAAGCTTAAAGACATGACTCCAGCAGCCATTTTGGCTGATAGTGAATTGACTGAGTACGTCACTCGTTCTGGCAAGGTTTTGTTCGGTGACAACTGCGCAGCATGTCACGGTCAGAACGGTGTTGGTACGCACGACAAGCAAGGTCTGTTCGCACCGATCTTGAACGACGATGACTGGTTGTATGGCGGTAAGATCGACGACATCCACACAACAATCGTTGGTGGTCGCCAAGGCATGATGATGGCGCATAAGGATATGTTGTCTGAAGCTGAAGTCGATACATTGGCTAATGCAGTTGCAGCAGGCAAGCCTACCTCTACACCGCTATTTGCCGAAAAAGGCTGTACGGCATGTCACGGTGAAGATGGAAAGGGCATGCAAGCGATGGGCTCTGCTAACCTGACTGATGGTGTATGGCGTTTTGATAGCTCTGTTGAAGGCATCAAATACACTATTAAGAATGGTGTGAATGCAGGTACGCCTGAAACACGTGTGGCTGTTATGCCTGCCTTCCAAGGCGCTAAACTATCTGATGCTGAAATCAAGAAGTTGGCTGTATATGTCTACAAGTTTGGTGGCGGTCAAGCTGAAGCCGCTCCTGTAGTGGTAGATGCTGCTGCAACTTCTGAAGTTCCTGCGGCTTCTGCAGTTCAGGCAGCGCAGTAATGCTCAGTCTGCACGGAGTAACTTCCGTGCAGTCCTTCGGATCGGAAAAGGAGTATAGAGATGAATAGCATCAATAATGACGCAGTTCTCTGGGGGGTAATTATCAGTGTTGGCCTCTCCGCAGTTGTTGTGCTTTGGCTGTTTTATGTTGCCTACCGCAATGCAACTAAAGGTAAGGACGACAAGCAGTAATTTGCTAGCGTAACCAAAAAGGAGGAGAGTGAGCTCTCCTCCTTTTTCATTATGTGTAAAACATCACTGATGTGGATTTTAAGTACAGTTAGAATCACCTCAATGATGTTTTTGTTAAAGGTTGTGACGTTTCACTTTATGAATTCAGGGGTATAAAGATGAGTCAAGAAATTGATAAAAAAGAGACTGACAAAAAGGAAGTCGGCGAAGTAACGACAATTTACAATGAATTCGAAACGTGGACTTGGACTGTCAATATGGGTGACAAGACCATTCATGCTAAACGCATGGCTGGTTTCTTTCGCACCTTTAAAGATCGCGCTCAGTTAGCGCTATGGTTGCCATTCTTTCTATTCCCCTATCTGCGATGGAATGACAAGCAAGCAATTTTGTTTGACATCGATCATCGTCAATTTCACTTCTTTAGTCTGACGGTCCTTCCGCAAGATATTTGGATGTTGTCATTACTGCTTTTGGTGGCGGCGATGACGTTGTTTGCCGTGACTTCAGTTGCTTCGCGTGTGTGGTGTGGATATTTCTGTTTCCAAACGGCTTGGACAGATTGGTTCACATGGATTGAAGAGAAAATAGAAGGTAATCCTACGGCCCGTCGCAAGCTCGAAACAGCCCCCTGGGATGCAGACAAGATAAAGAAGAAGGGCTTAAAGCATTTAGCTTGGGCTTCAATTGCGTTGCTTACAGGCATTAGCTTCTCGATTTGGTTTGTTGATGCATTTGACTACTGGAATAACCTAATTCATCTGCAATTACCAGTTGTTGGCTGGGTAGTGTTGGTTATGTTTTTTCTAGGAACCTATATCTTGGCGGGTTTGTTGCGCGAGCAGACATGTATTTGGCTATGTCCATATGCACGTATTCAAGCAGTGATGAATGATTCGCAGACTATTTTGCCTACATACGATTACACCCGCGGAGAACCTCGCGGCAAGATTCGCCGTGGTGGTGAGGTAGTTGCGCCACAAGGCGATTGCATTGACTGCTTCCAATGTGTTCAGGTTTGCCCGACGGGTGTGGATATTCGGAACGGTCAACAATTGGGTTGTATTACGTGTGGCTTGTGCATTGATGCATGCGATTCCATCATGGATAAGATCGCAAAACCTCGTGGGTTGATTCGTTACGCATCGTTGGACGAATTGTCTGGCAAGCCAGCTAAGAAGATGTATCAGCATCCACGCACGTTGGTCTACATCGGCATCATCATGTTGGCGCTTAGCGGTATTGTTTGGGGATTGACACATTTGGGTTCGATGACGCTAAAGATCATGCATGAGCGCCAACCACTCTTTGTGAGCATGAGCGATGGCTCTATCCAAAATAAATATGATTTTAAATTGTTGAATAAAACAGATAAGGACTTCCAAGTAAAAGTATCAGCCGAAGGTGGCGTTAAAGATCAAATCATTCTCGGTGCTGAGAACAATCCCATGATTCATCATGGACGCGGTACTTCGTTCACCATTTTTGTTAAAGCGCCTGGAAAATTCGCAGAAAAGGATGTGACACCAATCAAGTTCCGCGTGGAAAGCATGGATGATCCGACTGTGTTCGCTGAATACACCAGCCAGTTCTACGCGCCCAAAAAATAAGGTTATATAAGATGATCTCGCAAGACCAAAAATCTGGATTTCGTAACCCGTGGGTATTGAGCTTGGTTGGATTGATACTGTTGGTGTTGGCTGTCAATGCGACATTTATTTGGTATGCAACGCATAACAAATCAATGCTGGTTGATCGTGAATACAAAACAAAAGACCGGAAAACAAATGCAGACATGCTGAGTGAGTTGGGGGCAAAACAAGCATTGGCTTGGCAGACTTCAATTAACAAGCCGAAGGCTATCGTTCTAGATCAGCCTACGATGTACGAAATTAATGTTGTAGATAAAAATGGCAAACCGGTGAGTGGGATGATGGAAGTTGAAGCCTACCGAGCGGCAGATGCCAGCAAGGACTTTACGACAACTTTCAAAGAAGTCTCGGCTGGAAATTATCAGGGGTATGTAACTTTCCCCTTAAAAGGCTATTGGGAATTGCACATTCATTTGAAGCGAGACAATGACGAATTCACTGTGGATACAGATCGTTTCAAGGTCGAAGAACATTCTTGATCGGTAGTCAGCATTAATGTCGCAAGTAGTTCATCATACGATACAGGGATGTTTCCACTGTGGGTTGCCCATCCCGACAGATACCCATTACATATCGCAACTGGAGCAGCGCGAGCGAGAATTTTGCTGCTTCGGATGTCAGTCAGTCTGCAATGCCATCTACGAATCGGGATTGCAAGGCTACTATCAGAGAACACCTGATGGTGTTTTGCTAGGGCCGCCTCCTGAGCCTCCCAAAGATATTGAAATCTACGATTTCGACGAAGTACAGCAGGAATTCACCTCTTGCTCAGGGGATGTGCGTGACATCCATCTGCTAGTCGAAGGCATCCATTGCGCAGCGTGTGTGTGGCTCATCGAGCGCGGCTTGAATCGTACGCCGGGCGTGCAACTGGCTGAAGTAAATCTCGCGGGCAAGCGTTTGCACCTGCGCTGGGACAATAGCAAGAGCAAACTTTCTACTTTGATCAAAGCACTTGCGCGTATTGGATATTCTGCGGTGCCTTACGATCCGGAAAGTGCGGAAGGCTCTATCAAAAAGACCAATCGCGCGATGTTGTTCCGCCTATTCTTCGCGGGATTTGCGGCGATGAATATGATGTGGATCGCCATCGCTTTGTATAGTGGTGCGAATCAAGACGAGTTCCGCAGCTTCTTCCATTGGGTGGCACTCGTGCTGGCGACACCTACCTTGCTGTATTCCGGTTATCCCTTCTTTCGCGGTGCGATTGGTGGTTTGCGAGCGGGGCACCTTACGATGGACATGCCAATCGCTGTGGGTTTGAGTGTCACCTACGCCTACTCCGTCTATGTCACGATCACCAACAATCAACACGGTGAAGTGTATTTCGACACAGTGACCAATCTGACCTTCATCATCCTCATAGGACGCTATCTGGAAGGGATGTTCCGTCACCAAGCCGTTTCCGCCACTAAGCGATTGATGGAGTTGCAGCCTCGAGTCGCGTTGGTGATGAGAGAAGGTATGGAGCAGATGACGCCTATACGTGGTGTGAAGTTGGGTGACCATGTGCTGGTGAAGCCGGGCTATACCATCCCAGTCGATGGCATCGTGCTGGAGGGGCATAGCGCGGTAGATGAATCCATGCTGAGTGGTGAATCGTTACCTGTGACCAAGCGCATCGGAGCATCCGTTTCTGCGGGAACAGTGAATACGAGCGGGGCATTGTTGGTCGAGGTCAGGACACAATTGCAAGATACAACCCTGTCCAAAATCATCAAATTGGTGGAAGAAGCGCAATCTTCTAAGGCGCCCATCCAGCGCTTGGCTGACACCATCGTGCCATGGTTTGTACTAGTGACGATGGTCTGCGCGGCGACGACTTTCTTCATCTGGAACAGTCAAGATTTTGAGGTCGCTTTGATGGCGGCGACTTCCGTGCTGATCATTACGTGTCCTTGTGCGCTTGGAATGGCAACGCCCATGTCCATTGCAGTCGCTTCTGGATTGGGAGCCAAGTACGGCATCTTGGTGAAGAACGGCCTGGTGTTGGAGACCTTATCCAAGGTGACCCATTTTGTATTCGACAAAACTGGCACGCTCACGGAAGGTGTGATGAGCGTCGCGCAAGTAAAGTTCGCTGATGGTGTGAACGCGGAGGAGGCGATGCGTCTTGCAGCGGCAGTAGAACGATACAGCGAACATGGAGTGGCACGTGCTATCACGCGCAACGCGGAAGAGCAGCAATATCCGTATCGAGATATCGAGGTGGTTGACTTCCATGCGACAGCGGGTCTGGGGGTGGCGGCAACGGTGGCTGGGCAACGGGTCTTGCTGGGTAGCGCCAAATGGCTGGCTCAGAACAGCATCACTTTGGACGTTGGCTTGCAGTCGCAAGTGCATCAGTTAGAAGCTGAGGCGATGAGCTGTGTCTATCTAGCAATTGCAGATAGGCATGTCGCCATCATCGCGCTGGCAGATCGTTTACGCTGTGATGCTCAACAATTGGTGGATGAGTTGCGCACCAGTGGCATCAAAATGACATTGTTGAGCGGAGATAGGCGGCCTGTTGCCGAAGCCATCGCCAAACAGTTAGGTGGTATGGAAGTCATCGCGGAAGTGTTGCCACAAGATAAAGACCGTGTCATCCACGAACTACAACAGGCGGGTGCGATAGTTGCGATGGTGGGCGATGGTGTGAACGATGCGCCCGCTTTGATTCGTGCTGACGTGGGTATCGCATTGGGGTCAGGTACGGATGTCTCTGTAGAGAGTGCTGACATTGTATTAATGCATAATGAGCTCAATAAAGTATTGCAGGCAACTCAATTGTCACGCCGTACCTTGCGCACCATCAAACAAAACATCGGACTTTCATTCGTGTATAACATCATCATGGTGCCATTGGCGATGATGGCCAAGGTGACTCCATTGGCTGCCGCAATCACCATGCCTATCAGCTCGCTTATCGTGATTGGAAATGCCGCACGTATCCGTACTTTGTTCAAAGATGAAGTTAAACCAAATTCAAAAGTGAGATAAAAAGATGGAAGTGATCTACAGCTTGATTCCCGGCATGATGTTCTTCGGAGTCATTCTCGTTGTGGTGCTTATCTTCTCGGTGAAGAAAGGGCAGTACGAGGATATGGAAGGTAGTGGCAATCGTATCTTGATGGATGACGATGAGGACATGATGCCGCATCCGACCAAGCGGCCAGATGCGGATAAGAAAACTATTGAGTGATCAATTCGCCGTTGGCTAGCAACGGTTTCACCAGCGCATCGAATTTGCTTGGTGACACGTATTGAAGTACAGGTTTCTCGCCACCACCCAAGGTTAGATCGAGTCCATTCTGAGGGTACAGCCAGTGAATCGCTCCAGTTTTAGTTTCCTTGACGACTTGGTTGGGTTTGCCAAAACGTTTCAAGAATAATGGTTCTTCGACGCGAACCCCTGGCATGTACGTCATGCTGCTGATGGGGAGGCTGCGCAGGCGCGCTACATCTTCAGGTGTCAGCGTGATTTTTTTGCCACTCCCTGTTCCTGCCATACGTAAACCACGCGCATACATCTCTTTCATTTCAGTTTCTGAGAGATCTACAGTTAACACGACGCGCGAGCGTAATCCTGCCAGATTGATCTGCTCGAAAAACACTTCTGCACTCATTACGCCTTCGGGTGATTTAAATAGGCTTGGTTCAGCTTGTTCTTTGAATCGGGCCTCAGCCTCTGCGGGTGTTGAGGTTCCCAATGTCAATCCAAACACACGCACGGTATCTGTGGTGGGATGTTCGATATGCCAGGGCAGATCTTCTTTTTCGGGGCGGTCCCCAGGGATTAAGAACGCGCCAAAGATGATGACAATGGAAAAAATTCCGATGCCCCAGTAAATTTTGTTTTCAGTTTTCATGTTTGCATTTAAGTGATGAATAGTTACGCAGCATCGGCGGAAGGAGTCGATCCACGTGGAAATTTGTGATGACGTGCTTGATACATAGAATCATTTCCCAACACGATCAGCACAAGTAACGAAACCATGAAAGGCAGCAGGCCGACGCCGCCCAACAATGCGATGGTGGCGATCTTTGACCACCCCATGATTTTGGATAACCAGAACCCGCCGCCAACGATGATGCAGGTCGCAGTGAGTAGCCACATGAAGTGAGTATTGCGCTTATTGGCTACAACCCAATGTGCTTTAACAAAGGCGGTATCGTCCCCCGCAGCAACCTTTTTGGCTTTAAATAAAATGTAGCCCGTAATTGCAAAAGAAGTGAGTGGAACAATCAGCACCATCAGGGGGAAAGTGCTGAACACACCAAATGTGGATGCAAATACAAGAATATGGTTGAACACCAAATTGATGAGAAAGATCTCATGTGGCCATTTCGCGCGAGTCATTTCTTCAGGGGTGGCTTGGTATGGATGTGTCATGTCTATTAATCTCCCTAACGTGTTTTGATTGCGGTGCGCAGGATACTCATTTCAGTACAATAAAGGAATGCGGCAGTTGGTCGCATCAAGACTTTCCAACAAGAGTGCGTAGTCGTTGCAGATCAAGCAGTTCTACAGCGCGCGCTTTGACTTGTATTAATCCCTCTTCTTGGAAGTGTGAGAAGGTGCGGCTAACCGTCTCGAGCTTTAGGCCCAAATAACTGCCAATCTCTAAGCGAGACATGCGAAGTTTAAATTGGGTGGCAGACATGCCGTGTGCGGCGTTTCGGCTGGATAAATTAAGTAAAAATGCAGCCAAACGTTCTTCGGCTCGCATTGATCCTAACAGCAACATAATGCCTTGGTCGCGCACGATTTCTCGACTCATTATCTTGTGCAAGTGACGTTGCAAGCTGGGAATGTCGCGGCTAAGTTCCTCTAATTTATTGAAGGGGAGTTCACACACTTCACTCTCTTCCATGGCTACCGCTTCACAGGTATGCAGGTCGGTGCTAATAGCATCCAAGCCAATGATTTCACCTGCCATCAGGAATCCGGTGACTTGTTCACGGCCATCTTCATGTAGGACGCGTGTCTTAAATGAGCCGCTACGAATGGCATGTAATGACTTAAATCTATCTCCGGTTCTGTAGAGGTATCCGCCGGATGGATAGCTACGCTTGTTATTGCTTAGGTCTTCCAATCGGTGCATCTCGCCCTCAGTCAATTCGACAGGTAAGCAAATTTCGCGCAGATTGCAATTTGAGCAAGCGATCTTTAGTTCAGGAGCGGTGGGCGGCGGCACTGTGAGGTCACTTAAAGCCGTAGTCGGCGAAGGGGTTTATATACTTGTCTATTTTGACATATATCAAGTCATCTAGGCAGGGAGATGGCATAGTACGCGCCTCATTTATGGAGGCAGTGATGAACGACGCAGTCAATCAATTGGTAGTTGACCTAGAGCTGATTCGACGGCTCGACAAAAACGGGCCGCGCTACACCTCGTACCCAACCGCAGATCGGTTTGTTGAAGCATTTAATGCGGAAAGCTATAGCCAGTGGGTGGCAAAACGCGAGATTGGTGGTGTCAGCCGCCCACTGTCTTTGTATATCCATATTCCATTTTGCAACACGTTGTGTTTTTACTGTGCATGTAACAAGGTCATCACTAAGGATCGTAGCAAGTCCGCTGAGTATGTCCGCTACTTAATTAAAGAGATGAAGATGCAAGCCCAGTTGTTGGGGGAGCGGCAAGTGGTGGAACAATTGCACTTTGGGGGAGGCACGCCAACCTTCATGAGTGACGAAGAAATACGTGAAGTGATGGCGGCGATTGGCACTAATTTCAAATTAGTCCCTGATGGAGAATATTCCATCGAAATTGATCCCCGTAAAGTGAGTGATGAAACCATCGCGCTGCTAGGTGGTGCTGGGTTTAATCGAATCAGTGTTGGCGTCCAAGATTTTGATGACGAGGTGCAAAAAGCTGTTAATCGCATCCAAAGTGAAGAAGAAACTCTGCGAGTCATTACAGCGGCTCGCGCCAATGGATTCAAATCAGTCAGTATCGATTTGATTTACGGTTTGCCAAGGCAAACATTAGAAGGATTTGGAATTACGCTGGATCGCGTTATTGCAAGCGATCCGGATCGCCTTTCCATCTATAACTATGCCCACATGCCAACCTTGTTTAAGCCTCAGCGCCGAATCAATGAAGACGAACTACCTTCGGCGCAAATGAAGCTGGATATCTTGAGTATGGCAGTCGCTAAATTGACGGGCGCAGGGTATGTCTATATCGGTATGGACCATTTTGCGAAACCTGAAGATGAGTTGGCGGTTGCGCAACGACAAGGTCGACTCCATCGGAATTTCCAAGGGTATTCCACACATTCAGATTGTGATCTAGTTGCTTTGGGCGTAAGTGCCATTGGCAAGGTCGGGCCGACTTATAGTCAGAACTATCGAGAGTTAGAAGACTATTACGATGCACTGGATCGCGATCAGCTGCCGATAATGCGAGGCATGGAATTGAATGCCGATGATTTGGTGCGTCGAGCAATTATCCAAGCTCTGATGTGCCATTTTGAAATATCTAAAGAGTCGTTGAATATTTCTTATCTGATCGATTTCGATACGTATTTCTCAATAGAGATGAAAGAGTTGCAGGAGTACGAGAAAGAAGGATTGATCAAGTTGTCTCCTCAGTGGATCACTGTGACCCCCAAAGGGCGCATGCTCATCCGTAATATTTGTATGGTCTTCGACAAATACCTGCGCACGCGCACCGAACATGCGCGCTATTCCAAGGTAATATAGCGAGCATAAACAGCGGCAAAAAAATCAAGCCGCTTTACGGAGGAGACCCCAGACTTTCTGGGAATGCATATGAAAAAAGTAGACGATTACCGCCTAAAGTTAGGCAAACACGAGTTGGTTCCCATCATGATCGGCGGTATGGGGGTGGATATCTCCACGGCAGATCTCGCTTTGGAAGCGGCTCGCCTAGGCGGCGTTGGTCACATTTCCGATGCTATGTTGCCGACCGTGTCGGATCGTCGTTACGACACGGGCTTTGTAAAAGAGAAGTTGCAGCAGTACAAAGCGAATATCGACAACTCCGATAAATCTTTGGTCAAGTTCGATCTTGGGCACGTTGCCGAATCCACACGATTGCATGTGAGCAATACCATGGAGCGCAAACGCGGCCCTGGTATGGTTTTCATCAACGTGATGGAAAAGCTCACCATGAATTCGCCACGAGATACTTTGCGTGTGCGTCTGCATGAGGCGATGAGTGCCGGCATCGACGGCATCACATTGGCGGCCGGTCTGCACTTGGGGTCGTTCGGTTTGATTGAAGATCATCCGCGTTTCCGTGATGTGAAGTTGGGCATCATCGTGTCATCCTTGCGCGCACTTCAATTGTTTTTGCGTAAGAACGTGAAGACCAATCGTCTCCCTGATTACATCGTGGTCGAAGGCCCATTGGCAGGTGGACATTTGGGTTTTGGTATGGATTGGGCGCAATATGATTTGCGCACAATCACCAATGAGATTCATCAATACCTGCGGACAGAGAAGCTGGACATCCCTGTTATCCCTGCGGGCGGTATCTTCACTGGCGGCGATGCTGCAAGCTTTTTGGAAGAGGGCGCGGGTGCAGTGCAAGTCGCGACGCGCTTCACCGTTGCTAAAGAATGTGGATTGCCAGAAGACGTGCGCCAAGAGTATTTCAAAGCCAGCGAAGACGACATCGAAGTAAATGGTACTTCACCCACCGGCTATCCAATGCGCATGTTGAAGAACAGTCCCTCCATCGGCTCAGGAATACGCCCAGGGTGCGAATCTTACGGTTATCTGTTGGATGCGAATGGTCGTTGTGATTACATCGAGGCTTACAACCGTGAGGTAGCGGCACATCCGGACGACAAAAAAGTCATCGTCATGGACAAGACATGTCTATGCACTCACATGCGCAATTTTAAATGTTGGACTTGTGGACACTTGACCTACCGTTTGAAAGACACCACCCGCAAAGCGGCAGATGGAACGTATCAGTCGTTGAGTGCGGAACACATCTTTAAGGATTACCAGTTCAGCACGGGTAATAAGATTGCGCTGCCTGATTAAGAGATGACCGTGCGGTCAGTCGTGACGGCAGACCGCACAGTTTGTATCTTTTGAAAGCCGCATTGTGCGCACCTCCATGTTGAGCGCGTTTATCGTCAGCAACCTTCCGCACAAGGTCGTCTCTATATCCATCAATAGTTTGAGGGCTTCCGCGGCTTGCATGCTGCCCACGATGCCGACCAGTGGTGCGAAGATGCCGAGTACGGCACAACGCGTCTCCTCACTTTCCATCCGTTCTGGATACAAGCATTCATAGCAGGGTGTGTCGTCACGACGAAAATCGAATACACTCACTTGCCCATCAAAACGGGCTGCAGCGCCTGATACGAGAGGTTTCTTGAGTGTGTGGCAGACACGATTGAGCGCGTAGCGCGTAGGGAAGTTATCACTGCAATCTAGCACCACATCAGCCTGTGCAACCAACTCTGCGAGTCGTAGTTCATCCGCGCGTTCTATCAGCGCCACCACATTTACTTCTGGATTGATCTCTAACAGCGTCTCTTTGGCTGAGGTAACTTTTGTCTTGCCGATACTGGTAGTGCGATGTGCAATCTGGCGTTGCAGGTTGGTGAGATCAACGGTGTCGTTATCGCAGAGGGTTATGTTGTTGACACCGCTTACGGCGAGAAACAGGGCCACAGGTGAGCCCAGACCGCCTGCACCAATGATTAGTGCGTGAGCACCAGATAGTTTCTGTTGTCCTTCGATGCCAATTTCCTGCAATAAAATGTGGCGACTGTAGCGAAGTAGCTGATCATCATTCATGGGAAGAGTTCGGCTGAACGCCGAGGATCATTTCGATTGGTGCGACGAGGGAGCTTTGGTGTAGTCGTGATCGCCATGCGGATGATGCTCATAGGCTTTGATGAAAACCTCTTGCGAGTTGTTCTTGGTGCGTGGCTCTGGCGATTTTAAATTGTGATATTGCACATCTTCGCAATAATGGATGAATCCATTTTTTAATTTCCTTACCCAGCCATAATTGAAGGTGAAGCCCTCCTTGAGAAGCGCTTTTTCTAGCCCTTCGAGTGAATAGTGTTCAACGCTGTATCGAATGAGAAGGCTATTTGAAGTTGGGCCGTTCTCAACTTGCAGATCATCTAATCCGCTTAATAAAAGGAATGCTTGCTCGAGCTGGTTCTCGGGTGCATCGGCAAATACCAGTACGCGTTGTTTCTGTAGCTCAAACGGATTCATCGCTTCATTTCCCCCTGAAGATGCTCGCGCCTTTCAGTAAGTCGAGTGCGCGGTTCAACTGGTAATCATTTTTTGCGCCGAACTCTACAATCTCTGGTTTGCTACCGTCGCTCTCCTTAGCTTTGGGGGCCACCTTGCCACCAGATTTTGGAGCATCGCTTTTCTCTTCTGGTTGACGATCATTCGTTAGATGTTTATCCAAATCAGCTTCACGTAGTCGAAACGCATTTTCCATTCCTGCCGTCGCGGGATCTTCTACTACGATGTCCGGTACGATTCCCTTTGCTTGGATGGAGCGGCCGCCAGGCGTGTAGTAGCGAGCCGTAGTTAGTTTGATCGCGGTATTGTTGCCTAAAGGGAGGATGGTTTGCACTGATCCCTTGCCGAATGATTGTGTCCCCATGATGACTGCACGTTTGTGGTCTTGAAGTGCGCCAGCCACAATCTCAGATGCAGAAGCCGATCCGCCATTCATCAGCACGACCATTGGAACGCTCTTGTATTCTCCTGAAAGGTCTTTCAGGTAATCGTCTTTTCCGCTGCCGCGCAAGTAAAACTCTGGATTGGCCATCAGGCGCATCTTTGCATCCTCGGTACGCCCTTCGGTGTAAACGACCAATGCATCCTTGGGCAGAAATGCTGCCGAGACGCCGACTGCTCCGGTTAACAAGCCGCCTGGATCATTGCGCAGATCGAGTACCAGACCTTGTAGTGGCCCGTTGTTCTGTTTGCGCAGATTCTGTAGTGCAGTTGCTAGATTCTCTCCGGTATGTTCTTGGAACTGAGTGATACGCACAAACCCGTAGCCAGGATCGATCAATTTAGATTTCACGCTTTGAACCTTGATGACAGCGCGGGTCACTTTGATTTGCAAAGGTTTGGTTTCATTCTTGCGAACGATGGTTAGCATGATGTCGCTGCCGGGTTTGCCTCGCATGCGTTTCACGGCATCGTTGAGAGTGAGACCTTTAACTAAGGTGTCATCGAGTTTAATGATGAGATCGCCACTCTTGATGCCTGCATTGAATGCGGGGGTGTCCTCTATAGGGGAGATGACTTTCACCAAGCCTTCTTCCATGCCGACCTCGATGCCAAGTCCGCCAAACTCACCTTGCGTGCCGACTTGTAGTTCTTTGAAACCTTCTGCATCCAGATAGGCAGAGTGCGGGTCAAGTCCGCTCAACATGCCGTTGATTGCCTCGGTGATAAGTTTTTTGTCACTTACAGGCTCGACGTAATCACTTTTGATTCGCCCGAACACATCGGAGAATGCACGCAATTCCTCAATTGGAAGGGGGGTGTCGCGTTCTGCATTTGCAGAGAAATTAAGACTGACAAGTACACCTGCCACTAGGCCAATGCCAATCAAGCCAAATTCTTTAAAGCGACGACTCATTATCTTTTCCTTAGTTGGCTAGGTTGGTTTTAAGCCTTCCCTGCTTTACGTTTGACCACTTTGATGAACTGCGTTTCCCTTATTGAAAGCTGAAGTGCTTGGGTGCTATTTGATGCTAGCGCTTCATCCAGGGCGTTGGGTTGATGGGCTTTCCTTCAAACCTGAGTTCGAAGTATAAACCCGATTCCTCATTGCCGCCGCTGTTGCCCACGCTAGCAATAGTGTCTCCTGTATGAAGGCTATCCCCAACTTGTTTAAAAATAGTCTCATTGTTGCCATAGAGGCTCATATAACCTTGGCCATGATCGAGGATGATCAGATTGCCGTAGCCGCGTAGCCAATCAGCATATACAACCCGTCCTGAGGCGACGGCTTTGACAGCTTGGTTGGCGGATGCACGCAGAAACCAACCTGTCCACATCAGGCTGTTTTCTGTGCGGCGTACGCCGAACTGGTTCGTCTGTTTCCCATTGACAGGCAAGCTCAACTTACCTTTGAGTGTCTTGAAAGGCTTGCCGTCGATAGTAGGCAGCATGTGCGCCAGCTTGGCTACCAATTGTGATAGTTGAGCCTCGTTGCGTTGCAAACGTCCAATTTCGCGACGCTGTTGTTTGAGTTGTGCGGAAATTTTGTTGAGTGTTTGTTGGCGTGCGTGTTTATCACGTTCCAACTTCTTCAAACCTTGCAATTCCTCAGCTTGTAGTGCGGTGACCTCTTCACTTTTTCCGCGCACCTCATCAGTGACCTCACGTAGTTTGTCCAAGTTGCTGCGTATGGACTTCATGGTGTCGGCACGGCTACGTGCGATGTATTGGTAGTAATGTAAGTCGCGCGACAGTTGATTAGCATCAACATCATTCAATAAGAGCTTGAGGTGGTCGTGCTCCCCTCCTTCGAGGTATTGGCGATAGAGCAAGCGTCCTAGCAAGGCTTGTTGGTCGCGCATATCGACCCGCAATGTGCTGGCTCGCTGTTGTAATTGGGCGAGGTCTTCCTTAGCAGCTCGTTGTTGCTGAGCCAATTGTTCGAGCGCGCGGTTGCTGTCGCTGATAGCACGTTCCGACTCACGCAAATCGTCAGCGACTTCAGCTTTTGATTCGTTGGCTTTCGCGAAATCCTTTTGCAAGGATGAGATACGCTGGCGCAGTTTCTCCAGATCGTCTTGCTGCGATGCGAAGGCGACAGCCGACGTTAGTAACAACGTCAGCAGTGCCAAACGCATCGTCAAGATCACAGCAGTTTGATGAGGGATTTGCCGGTCATCTCGGCGGGTTGTGGCACGCCCATCATCGCCAGCAGAGTGGGGGCGACATCTTGCAGCGCGCCTGTGCCTACTTCGGCCATCTCGGCTTGGCGCCCGATGTAGAGGAAAGGCACGAGATTGAGCGTGTGGGCGGTGTGCGCTTGGTTGGTGGTGCGGTCGATCATTTGTTCCGCGTTGCCGTGGTCGGCTGTGATGAGTACTTCGCCGCCGCTCTCCAACATCGCATTCACCACGCGCCCGATGCACGTGTCCAGCGCTTCGACGGCTTTGACTGCTGCATCCATGATGCCGCTGTGGCCGACCATATCACCGTTGGCGTAGTTGCATAGGATCGCCTGATATTGTTTGCTGCGGATAGCGGCTTCTAGTTTGTCGGTCACTTCGAACGCACTCATCTCGGGCTTCAAATCATAGGTGGCGACCTTGGGCGAGGGCACGAGGATGCGGTCTTCACCAGCATAAGGTTGCTCCTTGCCGCCGTTCATGAAGTAAGTCACGTGGGCGTACTTCTCGGTTTCGGCGATGCGCAGTTGCTTCAAGCCCAGATTCGACAGGTATTCACCGAAACCGTTATGGATGGTGTCGGACGTGTAAGCGCAGGGGTAATGGAAATCTTCACCGTAGCTACTCAAGGTCGTGTAGTTGGACAATTTGGGGAATCGAGCACGGGTGAAGCCGCTGAAATCCGCATCGGTCAACGCGCGGCTGATCTCGCGTGCACGGTCGGCGCGGAAGTTCATGAACACCACGGCGTCGCCATCTTGCATCGCAGCAGGTTCACCGATGACAGTGGCTTGTACGAACTCATCGTTCTCGCCACGTGCATAAGCGGCATCTAACCCGGCTTGTGCAGAAGCGGCGCTGAAGGGCGCTGTGCCTGAGGTCAGCATGTCGTAGGCGATCTGTACGCGATCCCAACGGTTGTCGCGGTCCATCGCGAAGAAGCGTCCAACGATGGTGGCGATGCGGCCAGCACCCAGTTGGGCGCACTTTTCTTGCAGCAATTGCAATGATTGCGCCGCACTACGGGGCGGTGTGTCGCGTCCATCGAGGAATGCGTGGATGAATACCTTCTTCAATCCCGCGCGTACCGCTAGTTCTACCATCGCATGGATGTGAGATTCGTGGCTGTGTACGCCGCCGGCGGAGAGCAAGCCCATGATGTGCAAAGCTTTGCCATCATGTTTTGCGCTCTCAACTGCCTGCACCAGTGCAGGGTTGCTGTAGAAAGTGCCATCCTCGATGCCGAAGTCCACCTTGGATAGGTCTTGATAGACGACGCGACCTGCACCGATGTTCAGATGCCCGACCTCAGAATTACCCATCTGTCCTTTGGGCAGACCAACGTGCAGTTCGGAGGTGTGGATGAGTGTGTGCGGGTAAGTGCTCCACAACTTGTCCCAGTTGGGTTTACGCGCAGAGGCGACCGCGTTGAAATCGGTATCTTCGCGATAGCCGAAGCCATCCAAGATGAGTAGAAGGACGGGTTTGATTGTCGGAGTAGAACGGTTGGGCATGCTGGCTTTTTCTCTAGTAAGCTATCAAAATAAGGATTCACTAATTCACTTGGCCGTGATTTTAGCCGATTTCGCCATCGGACATTCGCGAGCCGACTTTCCTGGGGAGGATGGTATGGGTAAAAAACTGATTGATAAAGAAGAGCACATCATTCTCGCGGCAGAATCCATGAAGGCGATGGCGCATCCTTTGCGCTTGAAGATTCTGTGTGTGTTGGCTGCGGGTGAGTTGAGTGTGCAGGACATTGTCGATCAAGTCGGCACCACCCAGAGCAATATCTCGCAACATCTCGCCATCCTGCGTGACAAAGGCGTATTGGTCACCACCAAGGACGCTAACCGTGTCTATTACCGTATCAACGATCCGCGCACCGTGAAACTGGTGGGTATGATGCGCGATGTGTTCTGCTCGGTTTGAAGCTCCTGCTATCTAATCAATCGGTTAGACTGCAAGGGCGCGTTATGCGCCCTTTTGTTTTGCTGTTGCTTGCGTTGAATATTAGAAATCGCTAATATGCGCGCCTTAAATTATTTCAACTTCTTTGCTGGTGATCTATGAAACGAAATCTTGGTTTTCTGGTTGGACTGTCATTGTTGACATCTGCTTACGCGGCCGAGCCCGTAGCCACAGCTTTGGTTCAACTCCGTGAAGTGGAGCAGACCTATAGCGTTGACGGGGTGGTGGAGGCAACGCGCCAAGCGACGGTGTCGGCACAGATCTCGGGGAGAGTCAAAGCCGTTTTGTTCGATGTGGGTGACCGTGTGAGCAAAGGCCAAGTCATTTTACGCATTGATGAGAGTGAGGCGAATCAAGCCTTGGCGGGTAGCGATGCGCAGGTGGCGCAGTCGCAAGCAGGGTTGAACAACGCTAAATTAAATTACGAACGTTCGCAGCAGATGTTCGCGCAAAAATTTATCAGCCAAGCCGCCTTAGACAAAGCTAAAGCGGACTATGAAATGGCGGCTGCGCAGGCTAAGGCGAGTGCGGCGGGGGCACAGCAATCCGCTTTGTCGAAGAGCTACACATCAGTTATTGCACCTTATGCAGGTGTCGTATCGGCACGAATGGTGGAAATGGGAGAAATGGTCAGTGTGGGCAAACCGCTGATGACAGGTTTCGATCCTTCCGAGTTGCGCATCATTGCTAATGTTCCGCAGTACAAGTTGGCAGAGATCGGTCAGCGCCCGTCCGCAAAGGTTGAAGTACCTGAATTGCATCGTTGGCTTAAGGTGGCCAGTGTGACAGTGCAACCTTCGGCTGATGCGCGAACCCACAGTACGCAAGTAAGGGTGAACTTGCCGGTTAACGAAAAGGGTATTTACCCAGGGATGTTTGTGCGAACACATTTTGCAATAGGCAAAGAGAAAAAGTTGTTGATCCCGAATTCTGCGGTGTTACGTCGCAGTGAAGTGGTCGCGGTGTATGTGGTCGATGACAAGGGAGGGGCACGTCTACGTCAAGTGCGTCTCGGCGAAACAACGGAAAAGGGTGAGATCGAGGTGTTGGCTGGGCTTACCGAGGGTGAGCGCGTATCGATAGATCCGATTAAAGCTGGCATGGCGGTGAAGAAATGATGGGCATCTCAGGGCGTATCGCCCGCACTTTTTTGCATTCGCAGATGACGCCACTGCTCGCCATTGTGGCGATGTTGTTGGGCATCTTTGCTGTGGCCGTGACACCGCGTGAGGAAGAGCCGCAGATTAACGTGACCATGGCGAACGTTCTCATCGCTTATCCCGGCGCATCGGCACAGGACGTGGCGCGTACGGTCTCTACCCCAGCGGAGCAGGTGTTGTCGCAGATCGCTGGCGTAGATCATGTCTATTCCGCGTCGCAGCCCGGCATGTCGGTTCTCACGGTGCAATTCAAAGTCGGGGAAGAGCACGTCACTTCGCTGGTGAAGTTGTATGACGTGATCAATTCTCATGCAGACTGGTTGCCTCCGACCTTGGGGGTAATGCAACCCATCATTAAGGCGCATGGCATCGACGATGTGCCCATCTTGGCGTTGACCTTGTGGCGTGAAGAGTCGTTGGGTGGCGGACTGGAATTGACACAAGTCGCACATGCCATGGAAGCAGAATTGAAACGGGTGAATGGTACGCGCGAGGTCGCCACATTAGGGGCGAGTCAACGTGCAGTACGTATCTTGCTCAATCCTGAAGCACTGAATGCTTATCAGATCTCTTTGCAGGAAGTGCGTGCCGCATTGCAGGTCGCTAATGTGTCGCAAAGTGCGGGTACTTTGGTGCAGAGCAACCGCGAAGTGTTGGTGCAGACCAATAACTTCTTGAGTGACGCAAGCGAAGTGCGCCAGTTAGTTATCGGCACGTTCGATGGTAAGCCCGTGTTTTTGCATGATGTGGCACAGGTGCGCGATGAGGCTGAATTGCCCTCGAACTATGTCTGGATGGGGTCGGGTGTCGCTGCCGGTGACAAAGGTATAGTGGGACAAGGTGAGTTCACAGCAGTCACTGTCAGTGTAACTAAGAAACCGGGCGAGAACGCTGTTGATGTCGCAGAGAGACTTCTGCAACGTGTTGAGGAATTAAAAGGCAGTGTTATTCCCGATGATGTGAAAGTCACTATCACACGTAACTATGGTGAGACGGCCAACGATAAGGCGATGAAGCTCATCAAAAAGCTATTCTTCGCGACATTTGCGGTGGTCGCTTTGGTATGGTTCGCGTTAGGCAAGCGAGAAGCGGCCATTGTGGGTATCGCGATCATCCTGACGTTGGCGTTGACGTTGTTCGCGTCTTGGGCCTATGGCTTCACCTTGAATCGCGTGTCTTTGTTCGCACTCATCTTTTCCATCGGCATTTTGGTAGATGATGCGATTGTAGTGGTGGAGAACATCCACCGTCGTCGAGAGTTGGCGCAACATCAATCATTATCGGAAATTATCCCTGAAGCGGTGGACGAGGTTGGTAGTCCGACCATCCTCGCCACCTTGGCGGTGATCGCTGCGTTGTTGCCGATGGCTTTTGTGTCGGGATTGATGGGGCCGTATATGAGTCCGATCCCGATCAACGCGAGCATGGGTATGTTGATCTCGTTGGCCATCGCTTTTGTCGTTACGCCGTGGTTAGCACACAAGTTGTCCGATGCGCACCATGCGGTAGTAAAGGATGAGCGTGATACCAAGATCGCACACTTCTTCCGCAATCTGCTCACGCCCTTTTTGAACGGTGTGCACGGCATTCCTGCTCGCCGCAAATTGTGGTTGGGCATCTTGGTGGCGCTGCTGATCGCGGTGTCGTTGACGGTGGTGAAATTGGTTGTATTGAAGATGTTGCCGTTCGACAACAAGTCAGAGTTTCAGGTGGTTGTGGATATGCCCAGTGGTACGGCATTGGAACAGACTGCAGGTGTGATGCGTGAGATCGGTTCCTATCTTTCGACCGTGCCAGAAGTGACTGACTACCAAGCTTATGCAGGTACAGCCTCGCCCATCAATTTTAATGGTCTGGTTCGCCAATATTATTTGCGTAATGCGCCGGAGCAGGGCGATATCCAAGTTAATCTGCAAGATAAGCACCATCGTGATCGTAGCAGTCATGAGATCGCTACGGCGGTGCGCGAACCCATCGAAGCTATCGCTAAAAAATGGAACGCCAAGGTGAAAGTGGTGGAAGTGCCGCCAGGTCCGCCAGTGCTGTCGCCAATCGTGGCGGAGATCTATGGGCCTGACTACCAAGGTGCACGTGAAGTCGCAGGCAAGGTGCGCGAACAGTTCGTCAAAACAGCGGACATCGTTGGTATCGACGATACGGTGACTGAGGCCACGCCCAAGCTAATGTTGCGTGTGATGCAAAGCAAAGCTGCTATTTTGGGTGTTTCCACGCAGAACATCGCTGACACCATCCAGGTTGCATTGGCTGGGCAGGATGTGACCTCTTTGCACGAAGAGAATGCTAAATATGCGCCGCCATTGCGCATGGCGCTACCAGCGGAAAAACGAAGCCGTATCGACGACGTGCTGAAACTGAAAGTGCGCGCCAAAGACGGCGCGTTGATCCCACTCTCGGATCTGGTGCAAGTCATTCAGATGCAGCGCGACTATCCCATCTATCACAAGGACCTGCTGCCCGTGGTGTATGTGACGGGCGATATGGCAGGTGATCTGGATAGTCCGCTGTACGGAATGTTCGACATCAATGGTAAGACGGACGATATGGCGCTGACACAAGGCGGTGAATTGCAATCATGGTTCTTCCATCAGCCATCCGACCCTTACAAGAGCTATGCCTTGAAGTGGGATGGTGAATGGCAGGTCACGTTCGAGACCTTCCGCGACATGGGTATCGCCTATGGTGTGGGATTGATTCTGATCTATCTGTTGGTGGTGGCACAGTTCAAGAGTTATACCGTGCCGCTCATCATCATGGCACCTATCCCGCTCACTATCATCGGTGTGATGCCTGGGCATGCGCTGTTTGGTTCGCAATTCACCGCGACCTCAATGATCGGCATGATTGCCTTGGCGGGCATCATCGTGCGTAACTCCATCCTGTTGGTGGACTTCATCAACTTGCAGTTACGTGACGGAGTCGATCCGCAACATGCCGTGATCGCAGCCGCCAGCGCACGTGCCAAGCCCATCGTATTAACAGGATTGGCCGCGATGTTGGGCGCTCTGTTCATCTTGGATGACCCGATCTTCAACGGTCTGGCGCTGTCGTTAATCTTCGGCATCTTGGTGTCTACTATGCTGACACTAGTGGTCATCCCTGTGCTGTATTACGCCTCACTGTATAAAAAGTATCAATAAGCCTTAAGCCCTTACTTCCCTTGAGGGGGTAAGGGCTTAATATTTTTCGAGTAGAATCCGCAACCATTAAGGAATTTTAATTATGAACGCAGAACGTATCGTCCGCATCGTCGCGGGTTTTTTTGTTTTACTGTCTTTGGCATTGGGCGCGGAAGCGAGTCCGTTATTTGTCAGCAGCTATTTCTTATTCTTCACAGCCTTCGTTGGTTTGAATTTATTCCAAAGTGGCTTCACGCAAATTTGCCCATTGAATGGCATCCTTGCTCGTTTCGGTGTTAAAGGTAGTTGCTAAAAAAATATCTCCCCTCTTCGTTTAGCCTTGCCCACATCAGTTTGGCCTTCGTTGGCCTGATGTGGGTTTTGCCTTTTTTGTATTACCACCACGCTTACCCCCTCACCACGTTTTACCAAGAATGGGGTGCGGCTTTGCTGGGCGTGTGTGCATTGCCTTTATTGCTAACAGAGCGCTACTGGCAGACTCCCGAAGTGCCACGAATCATTATGTTGCCGATAGGCTTGATGCTGGTCGCGATGGCGCAGTTTTTCTTGGGGCGCATCATTCATTTTGATCATTTGCTTTTGCTCTCCCTGTATTTCCTGTTTGCAGGATTACTCATGATGCTGGGTTATCAATTGCGAGAGCAGTTGGGAATATCTGTGGTGGTGACGATGCTGGCGGTGTTTTTGGTCATTGGCGCAGAACTCAATACGCTAGCAGGCGTCATCCAACACTATCGTTGGAATTCGATACTGAGTCATATCGTGACGGCAAAGTCTTCGCTATCCGTCTATGGGAATACAGCGCAACCCAATCACTATGCGAACTTCATTTCCTTAGGGCTGTTCTCATTAGGCTTTCTTTATGCCAAGCAGATCATGCGTCATTGGCAGGCAGGTGTGCTCGCCTTACCTATGTTGTTTGTGTTGGTCTTATCAGGTTCACGAAGTGCTTGGCTGTATCTGACTTTCGCTTTGGCGTTGGCTTGGTTGTGGCAACGTCGAGATCGTTCTTTGCGCCCTGTGTTTATCTATGCGGCGATGCTGTGGGTGGGTTTTTTGCTGATGCACTTTATTGTGCAAATCTCTTGGTTGGAAGGAGCATCCGGCAGTGTTACCTCGGCAGAGCGATTGTTCGGCGAGGCAGGTGCGACTTCGAGTGGTATTCGGGTGCACATCTGGCATGAAGCAATGTTGATACTCATGCAATTTCCGCTTTTTGGAGCGGGTTTTGGGCAATTTGCTTACCAACACTTCTTGCTGGGGGCTGAGTTACAGAATCCAGTCATCACAGGGCTTTATAACAACTCTCACAACATCCTATTTCAGCTTGCCGCAGAAACAGGACTTGTGGGTATCGCAGTGCTGCTCGGTAGTTTAGGCATATGGCTTTGGCAGTCCGTGGTGCGCGACATCAAAGTTGATTTAGAGCATTGGTGGGGTTACTCACTATTAAGTGTTATGGCTATTCATAGCCTGCTTGAGTATCCGCTGTGGTATCTCTATTTCATCGGCATTGCAGCGGTGTTGTTGGGTTTGTTTGATAAGACCTACTACCGACTGGAGTTGCGTCTGGTGGGTAGGGCGTCTGTGCTAGCGATTTTGGTGCTGGGTGTTATTTCTCTGGTGCAGGCGTTTCAAGGCTATAAACATTTAGAACGTGCTTTCTTTTATCGTAGTGCGGCGGTAAAAAATATCGACATGGCCAAAGCATCACATGATGAGTTGATGGCTGTTTATAACTACCCACTACTCAGTCCCTATGCGGAGTTATTCATCGCTAACATGATGGATTCAAGCAACGATCATTTAGCCGAAAAAGCATCGTTAAATGCGCGTGCCGTGCAATACATCCCGAATGCCACGGTGACATATCATCAGGCCATCTTTTTGGCATGGGAGAATCAGCCAGAAAAAGCGACCAACATCATGGCGAACGCCATTTGGTCATATCCCGGTGAATATCCGTCAGTACGCGAAGAGTTGTTGGAATTGGCCTCACAAGACCCAGTCCGCTTCGCGCCTCTGCTAGAATTCGCCACCCAAAAATATGAGGAGTACCGTCGTGTGGCAGTTCCTAGAAAATAATGTTTTAACCGTTTCGCTGACCTTCATTAGCGGCTACATGTTGTTCTGGTCTTTCTATGGCAATCGCTTGCGCGGCATTAAGGAAGTCGATACGGCAGGTGCGACGCAGTTGATGAACCGTGAGAACGCAATCATCTTAGATGTGCGTGAGCAAGGTGAATACGATCAAGGTCACATCATGAACAGCCGTTTGATTCCAACGGGACAACTGAAAGATCGTATCGGCGAGTTGGAAAAGTATCGCGACATGCCTATCTTGGTGGTTTGCCGAAGTGGTGCGCGTGCGACGGGTGCAACGGCCTTTTTGAATAAACAAGGTTTTGCTAAAGCGACATTGCTCACCGGCGGTGTCATGGCTTGGCAAAAAGCCAACCTTCCTTTGAAGCGCTGAAACCTATGCCCAACATTGTCATGTACTGCACAGCCGTGTGCCCTTACTGTGTGAACGCTGAACGTTTACTCAAAAGTAAAGGTGTCGAACAAATCGAAAAGATCCGCATCGACTTGGATGACACGCGCCGTGTTGAGATGGAAGCAAAAACAGGACGGCGTACTGTGCCGCAAATATTTATCGATACCACCCATGTTGGCGGCTGTGACGATCTGTTTGCTTTAGATCGTGCGGGTGGTTTGATGCCCCTCTTGAATAAATAACAAAGGAATTATGATGACTGAAGCTGCAACTACACCCTCCTCAGAAGCACCTGTGTTTAATATCGAAAAGCTCTATGTCAAAGATTTATCTTTGGAGATCCCCCATGCACCTGCGATCTTTCTAGAGCGCGTCAATCCACAGATCGACTTGCAGTTGCAATCGCAAGCAGTTGTGGTCGAAGAAGGCATTTTTGAAGTAGTTGTGACGGCCACGATCACCGCCAAGCTGCCAGAACAAGACAAAGTTATGTTCTTGATCGAGGCTAAACAAGCGGGCATCTTCCAAGTGCGCAACATCCCTGTTGAAGAAGTCGAAGGCGTGTTGGCTGTGATGTGTCCAAATCTGTTGTATCCCTACCTGCGTGAAGTGGTGTCCGATCTGTCTGTGCGCGGAGGGTTTGCGCCAGTATTGCTCAATCCGATCAATTTTGAAGCGATCTATCAGCAACAAAAACAGCAAGCCGCTGAGGCCACTGCCACTGCCGCTGCCGCTGTCAAACACTGATGCCACGTCTGCTCACCGCTTTGTGTCTGCTTGCGGCAAGCCCGATGCTTGCCGCATTCGAATTCGCATCGGTAGCAGAACCAGCCATCATGTACGACGCCAATTCCTTGCAAGCAAACAAGCTATTCGTTGCCACACGTTATCTACCGCTTGAGCAAATTGTGGTGCTAGAAAATTGGGTCAAGGTGCGTGATGCATCAGGCACGATGCTGTGGATCGAAAAACGTAATCTGAGTAGCAAACGCTATGTCGTGGTGACGGCTGATAAAACGGTTATTCGCACCACTTGGGATGACAGCGCGCCGATCGCTTTTACTGCACCGCGTCAGTTGGGGCTGGAATGGCTAGGTAATAACGGTGCTTGGGTCAAAGTGCGTCATCGTGACAGCACCATGGGCTATGTAAAAGCAGTCGATGTTTGGGGTGATTAGGAGTAACAATGAAGATTGCAGTCTTAGGTTCTGGCGCATGGGGGACAGCACTCGCAATCAGTTTCGCAACCCGTCACGATGTCACTCTGTGGGCGCGTGATGCAGTGCAAGTCGAGGCGATGCGTAGTGCGCAACGTAATCAGCGTTATCTCCCAGATATCGTTTTGCCCGCGCAACTCAAGGTCAGTGCGGATCTTAGTCAAGCACTGGACGATGTAGAGCTCATCATCGCGGCAGTCCCCGTTTCAGGTTTGCGTCCCGTGATGCAACAGATCGCAACTCATTTTGCGAATGCCGACAAATTGCCGGGTGTCATCTGGTTGTGTAAAGGTATCGAGACGCTCACCTCATTACTACCGCATCAAATTGTTGCCGAAAGCCTTCCCGCTGTTTTCCCGCGTGGAGCCTTGACTGGGCCCAGCTTCGCACAAGAAGTGGCACGGGGATTACCTACTGCCCTCACGCTTGCTTCTGGGGATGGTGATTTTGCGCAGCGTATGGCAAAAGAATTACATCACTCACGTTTGCGTATCTACTCCAGCACAGACGTGGTCGGTGTCGAAATTGGGGGGGCCATCAAGAATGTATTAGCCATCGCGGCGGGTATTTGTGATGGCATGCAGATGGGCTTGAACGCACGCGCTGCTTTGCTGACGCGCGGTCTTGCTGAGATGACTCGTTTGGGGCTACAGATGGGTGGTCGTGCAGAAACATTGGGTGGCTTGTCTGGTGTGGGCGACTTAATTCTGACCTGTACCGGCGATCTCTCTCGTAATCGTCAAGTCGGCATGTTGTTGGCTCAGCGACATTCACTTTCTACTATCCTTACCGAGCTAGGGCACGTCGCAGAAGGTGTCTATACCGCTCGGGAAGTCCAAAAAATAGCCCTCAAGCAATCCGTTGAGATGCCGATATGCCAAGCTGTGTACCGCGTGTTGTATGAGCATCTGGCGGCAGACAAGGCAGTCGAAGCGCTATTGAGTCGGCAGCCGGGCGAGGAGTTTTCCACAACCGGTATTTATCGCACTCCCCAGTAACGCTCCGTTCAGCTCCCTGCATAGTGGCATTGCCGCCACGCCTCAAACACCGCAACCGCGACGGTATTCGATAGATTAAGGCTTCGATTGTTCGGCAACATCGGCAATCGAAGTCGTTGGTCTGGCGTTAATGCATCCAAAATCTCGCTCGGTAAGCCGCGACTTTCTGGTCCAAAGAGCAGAGCATCGCCAGATTTATAGCTTACTTCGTTGAATTGTTTTGCACCCTTGGTGGTAAAACTATACAGGCGAGAATCAGGTATTTGTTTTAGGCAATCTTGCAAACTGTCATGGACTTGCAGCTCGGCAAACTCGTGATAGTCCAAGCCAGCACGGCGTAAATGTTTGTCGGAAAGCTCAAAACCAAGCGGGCGTATCAGATGTAGACGCGCGCCGGTATTGGCACATAAGCGAATGATATTGCCTGTGTTGGGCGGTATTTCAGGCTGATACAGAATGACGTTGAACATGTTTGGTTAGCTGTAAGTAGAGCAGCGTGTGTATACCACGCTCAAGATTAAGGTAGCGAATTTGAATTCAAGGGGGGAATTATGGCGCGTCCGGAAAAAGTTCGCTTAGGCGACTTGCTGGTACAGCAAAAACTTATCTCACTCGACCAGTTGCAACTCGTACTGGATCAGCAGAAGCGCACTGGGCGTAAGCTAGGTCGTGTGCTGGTGGATAACGGTTTCATCACCGAAGACCAGATCTCTGAGGCGCTGGCCAAACAGCTTAACATTCCCTACATCAACCTTAAGTATTACAACCCCAACCTAGAGATTGTGCGCCGCTTGCCAGAGAATCAAGCGCGGCGTTTTCGCGCGCTCGCTTTAGAAGAGCGTAATGGTGCACTGCTGATTGGTATGACCGATCCAACCGACCTGTTCGCTTTTGACGAAATATCGCGTGTCCTCAAGCGAGACATCGACGTGGCAGTGGTGACCGAAGGGCAATTGCTGGAGACCATTGATCGTGTGTATCGCCGCACTGACGAGATTAGCGGTTTGGCGCGAGAGATATCAGAAGATCTAGGCGAAGGTTATGTAGATTTCGGCGCGCTGAGTGATACGGTGGGGATTGAAGAAGCGCCTGTCGTTAAATTGTTGCAGACCATGTTTGAAGATGCCACGCAGATAGGGGCTTCGGACGTACACATCGAGCCGCAAGAGTTACGCCTGCAGATTCGTTTTCGTATCGATGGTGCCTTGCATTTGCAAACCGAAGCCGACAGTAAAATCGCAGCGTCTATCGTATTGCGCTTAAAGCTGATGTCGGGATTGGACATCTCTGAAAAGCGTCTACCTCAAGACGGGCGATTCAACATCCGTGTGCGAGATCAAGCTGTGGATATTCGTATTTCTACACTCCCCACGCAATATGGTGAATCTGTCGTTATGCGTTTACTCAACCAGAGTGGCAGCTTCCTAACATTAGATAAGCTGGGTATGCCGCCGGACATGTTGAAGCGTTTTCGCGAGATCATTCAGCGCAGTAATGGGATGGTGCTGGTCACTGGTCCGACTGGTTCGGGTAAAACTACGACTCTGTATGCAGGGTTGGCCGAAATCAATACTGTCGATCAAAAGATCATTACCGTAGAAGATCCCGTTGAGTATCGTCTGCCGGGTATCACTCAAGTGCAAGTGAACGAAAAGATCGAACTTACTTTCTCTAAAGTGTTGCGATCATCTTTGCGGCAAGACCCCGACGTGATTCTTATTGGGGAGATGCGTGATGCAGAAACGGCACAGATTGGTATGCGTGCGGCGATGACCGGCCACTTGGTTTTCTCCACGCTGCACACTCGCGATTCAGCTGGTACCTTGTTCCGTTTAGTCGATATGAATGTGCCGAAATACATGGTTGCTTCTTCGGTGCAAGCGGTATTGGCGCAACGACTATTACGCCGTGTCTGTGATAGCTGCTGCGAACCACATGAGCCCACCCCTCAAGAAGTCGAATGGCTGGAGTCAGAAGGCGTGATGCGAGATAGTTGGGGAAAGCTCATGCGTGGACGAGGATGTTCGCACTGTAATGGTACGGGTTATCACGGCCGCATGGGGGTGTATGAGATGTTGGAAATGACTCAAGATCTTGTTGATGCCGCAGCTCATGAAGAGAACACCAAGTTTATGCAAGCGGCGCGCGATCATCTAAAAGGACGCACCTTAGTTGATGCCGCATTGAACGAGATGAGGTTGGGGCACACTAGTGTCACCGAAGTGATGCGCATTAGTAATCAAGTTGAGGACTAAGCGTGCCAGTCTTCAGCTACAAAGGGCGCAGCACTCGTGGCGATATGGTTCAGGGCACGCTGGAAGGGGCGGACAGTGGCGTTATTGCCGATCAGTTGATGAATAGTGGGATTACGCCGACTGAAATCAAGTTATCACGCAATTTACGCAACAAGGCAAGCGGTCTTACGCTGTGGCAACGCCTCTCTCAAAAAGACACGGTCGATCCTTTGGAGTTGATGCTTTTTTCACGTCAGATGTACACCCTACTCAAAGCGGGGGTGCCCATCATGCGTGCATTAGCAGGCTTGCAAGAGTCCTCGCAAAATCCCACTTTTACCGCCATGTTGCAGGATCTTCGCGAGAGTCTGGATAGCGGTCGTGAGTTATCTACCGCAATGCGCAGACATCCCAAGATTTTCTCGCCGTTCTATTTAAGTATGGTGCAAGTAGGTGAAATGACGGGCATGTTAGATCAAACTTTCTTGCGACTTTATGAGCATCTCGAATTTGAGAAAGACATGAATGAACGTATCAAATCAGCGATGCGTTATCCCATGTTTGTTGTGATTGCGATGGCCATTGCCTTAGTGATCGTTAATCTGTTTGTCATCCCTGCATTTGCAAAAGTTTTTGACGGCTTCCACACGGAATTGCCCTTGATGACCCGAATTTTGATGGGATTCTCCAATTTCATGGTGCAGATGTGGCCGCTTTTGCTGGCGATGATAATTGGTGCTGTGATCGGTTTCCGTGCGTGGATCAATACGGTAGACGGACGATACAAATGGGATCGTTACAAATTTAGTTTACCTATCGCAGGCAAGATCATTTTCAAAGGCACATTGTCACGCTTCGCTCGTAGTTTGGCGCTCTCGTTTAAAAGTGGCATCCCTATCGTTCAGGCGCTCAATACCGTTGGCTTGGTCGTCGATAACGAATATATGCGCAGCAAAGTAGAGCAGATGCGCGATGGTGTTGAACGCGGCGAAAGTATCTTGCGGACTGCGAATGCATCGGGTGTCTTCAATCCCACCGTTTTGCAAATGATAGCGGTTGGCGAAGAGACGGGGGATATGGATGGGCTGATGTTCGAGGTCGCCAGCATGTATGAGCGAGATGTCGAGTATGAGATCAAGACGTTGAGCGCACAGATCGAACCTATCATGATCGTCGCACTTGGCATCATGGTATTGATTCTGGCGTTGGGGATTTTCTTGCCGATGTGGGATCTTGGGAAAGCAGCGTTGCACAAATGACGAGAAAAATTGAAGTCTCAAGACGAAAGTCCCCCAGTTCGTTTGTGGGCGGAGAGTTCATGGAAGGTTGGCAACCGCTGCGCGCAAAAGGGTTCACTCTGATTGAGTTGCTTGTTGTCATCAGTATCATCGCCGTGTTGCTCGGAATATTTCTGCAGCGAGTCCCTTTTTATCAGGAGCAGGCTGAAAAGACAGCGATGCAACAAGTTGAAGGGGCCGTGCAAAGCGCGCTTATTTTTCGGTATGGTGCATTGATGTCGCGTGGTGGTGACGCTCCAAAAGCGCTGAGCATTTTGGCGAGTGACAATCCGATCAAGTGGCTACAAGCGGCACCTCCGAACTATCAGGGGGAATTTTATGATCCGAGTGCGAGTAGCTTTCCAACAGGTGGGTGGGTCTTCGACTTGAAGTCGCGCGATTTGATCTACGTGCTTGATCGTCATGATTACTTCCAACCTGCTGCCGATGGTCAAACATGGATTCGTTTTCACGTTCATTTAGGCTATGAGCCCGCATTAGGAAGGCTAGATGGGAGTACAGAGTTAACCCAGACCTTATTTGCTCCCGTCACTCCCTATCATTGGATGGATTGAGGATGGATGGCACGTTGCAGCTATGGCTCTTTCAATCGGCGGGACTCTTTCTCATGTTGGTCAGCGTGGTAGCAGTTGGTGTGGGTGCGCTGATGGTTTTTCGCCCGCAATATTTCCATCATCTCAGTCTGTTTCTCAACCGCTGGGTGTCAACCCGAAATTTTGATAAGTCATTGGAAAATAGCTACCGCATCGATCATTGGTTCTATCGATATCATCGACAGTCGGGCGCAGTCTTGCTGATTGGCGCACTGTATATTTTGTATTACCTAGTAGTTCAACTCGATCGTGCAGTCGCAGAGCGCGTATTCTCCCAAAGCGCCAACTACCCTCCTTCATTGCTGCTTGGTTTGTTAGATGCGGCAGTCTTGATTGGTTTATTAAGCTCACTCGGCGCGATCTTTATTGGTTTGTTTTTATTACTTCGCCCGAGCTTGTTGCGTGGTTTGGAAAACCATGCAAATCAATGGATATCGATGAGGAAAGCGCTGAAACCGTTAGAGATGCAGCGAGATATGGTTGAATCGATAGTGGATCGGCATTTAAGAAAATTCGGGATTTTTTTCATGCTTGGCGGAATTTATATCACCGTTATTTTCTTAATTTTTCTGCCAAAGTTGTGCACCTGAGAGCGACTTTCATACGAAAGCAGGACTACATCATTAAAGCGTCCTCAATAAATAATTAAAGTTTTTTGGATTGTTGTCGAATAAGGTACAGCTCACTACCAAAAATCAACACTGCGGTGATGGCCTTGGCGTGCGAGTTGTGTAGTTGATCGGGGTGCGCCCCCAAAACAAAAAGGAGAATTACTATGAAACAACAAGGTTTTACATTGATCGAGTTGATCGTTGTGATCGTTATTTTGGGAATTTTGGCAGCAACAGCATTGCCCAAATTTTTTGATCTCCGCCAAGATGCGGCTCAAGCAGCAGTGAGCGGGGTCGCGGGTGGAATATCATCGGGAAACTCGATTAACTATGGTGTGCGGATGTTGCATTCGGCAAGTGGTGTGGGGGTGAATAATTGCTCATCGGGTGCTAGCTTGATCGAAGGGGGATTGCCTACTGGGTATTCAATTACTGCGTCTGCAGTTACCGCAGGTGCGACCGCAACAGGCTGTGTACTTACTTACACTAATGGTGGATCGACATTTACATCTGCATTTTCCGTTACTGGAATTAACTAAAGTTTTTGGATAAGTGGCGTGAATAGAGATCAAACAGGGGGCTTGCCCCCTGTTTGAGTTTGGGGGCAGTAGGTTGTTACTCAAGGCTCCATGCTTATTGGGGTAACAATTGAAGTGCGAGCGAAAAATGTTGCTATTCGATCCTTGTCCTGACATTCGAACACATACAATTTGATCATGGCTACGCATCAACGCGGATTCACGATGGTGGAGCTCATCACTGTCATCGTTATCGTCGGCATCCTCGCGGTGTCCGTGCTCCCACGATTCTTTGATGTGAACACCTTTAAGCAGCGTGGTGCGGAAGATCAGATTAAATCAGCGGTGCGCTATGCGCAGAAAGTCGCTATCGCACAACATCGGCAAGTTTCCGTCACCATTCAAAATGCGGCCCATTCAAATTGTGCAATTACGCTTATAGCGGGAAACGTGCTGTGTGAAGTCGAGGCGGTAGTGGCGACCAATACGTTCCACTTCAATGCGCTTGGGCAGCCTGTGAATGCGATGGGGGGGGCGCTTGCGGTGAGTGGCAGTGTCAGTGTGGGAGGGGGCGCAGCGTTCGTGGTCGAGGCGGAGACGGGCTATGTTCACTAATACTTCTCGCTTGATACAAAGGGGTATCAGCCTCATTGAACTCATCATCTTTATCGTCATCATCAGCGTGGCACTCACAGGTATTTTGTTGGTGATGAATCAAGTCACTGCTCATAGTGCAGACCCATTGGTGCATAAACAAGCCATTGCGGTTGCCGAATCGTTATTAGAAGAGGTCGAGTTGCAGGACTTCCTTCCTACATCTGGTGTCGCTCATGCGGTAGTTACGCCTTTGAATCGTGCAGACACTCACATCGTAAGTGATTATCACAACTTCACTACGGGTATGGCCGGCATCAGTGACTTAAGTGGTTCAGCGGTGGCGGGATTGGGTAATTACAACGCGTCGATCACCGTCGTGGATACTGCCTTGGGGGGGATTGTCGCGGGGAGCGCAGTTCTTATTACCGTTACCGTGAGTGATCCCCAGAATAATACGATCTCTATTGCGGGTTATAAGACGGCTTATTGATATGGGAAAAATATCGAGTCAACTTACATCTAAAGGCTTTACGCTCATCGAGATGATCGTGGTAATCGTCATCACGGGAATCATTGCAGGCATGGTCGCAATATTCATCAAGGCGCCCGTGCAGGGGTATATCGACAGTTCGCGTAGGGCGGAACTGACGGACATCGCCGACACTGCCATGCGTCGGATGTCGCGGGACATCCGTATTTCAGTCCCTAATAGTGTGAGGCCGCAAGGTACAGGGATGAAGGCAATCGAATTTTTACCAACCAAAGATGGCGGTCGCTACCGTGCAGCTGTAGATCCTGCAATTGTGGGCAGTGATGCGCTAGTTTTTGATGGCGTAGATAAAACCTTTGAGGTAATCGGCGGGGCGAGTGCAGTGGTCGGCGACCGTATCATCATGGGCAGCACGGATGCAACGGCAGGTTTAGCCTATGGCGCACATCTGCGCGGGGTGAGTGGGGTAGTCGGTGTCGGTAATGTGGCCACGAGTATCACGTTGTCATCTGGTTTGCCGGTGGAGGCGCAACTAGTTTCGCAACGCTTCGATGTAATCGAGGGCGCAGTCATGTTTGCCTGCGAAGCAGCTGGGGGTGGAGCCTGTGGCAATGTTGGAGGGAATGGCTCATGCGAGTTGGTGCGCTATGCCAAATATGGCGTCAATGCGATCTATACCTATCCCCCTATTGGCGGTCAACGCGCAGTGCTGGCGGATAAGGTGAGTGATTGTTCGATTAATTATGAATTGGCCAATCAACGTTTCGGTTTGGTGATGGTCAACTTGGAGATTACGAGTGGGGGCGAGAGCGTGCGTCTGATCAACGAGATCCATGTGAGCAACGCGCCATGAAAAATAAATTACAGAGGGTTTCCGATTTTGGATTTTGCCAGTTGGCGAAACCACCTGCACGTTCAGGTGGTTTCAGCATCATTACCGCCATCTTCTTATTGGTGGTGTTGTCCTTCCTGGGCGTGGCGATGGTGTCGTTCTCTACCGTACAGCATCAGAGCGAAATGATGGATGTGATGGGCGCGCGCGCGTATCAAGCGGCACGTGCTGGTGTGGAATGGTCGGTACACAACGTGACTCAAATGCCGACGGGAACGCGTTGGGCGGGGTGTGAAGCCGCCTCACCCGCAAGGACGTTCGCAGCAAATGAGTTGGCAGGTGAGACTTTATCCGCTTTCACTGTTCGCGTTAATTGCTCGTCTGCATCGTTTGTAGAGGGGACATCGACGGTTTGGGTCTATGCGGTGAGTTCTGTGGCGACGATGGGTATTCCGAATGATCAAAGTTATGTCGAGCGCGTCATCAATGTAAAGCTGGCTTGGTGATTGAATGGTTTAGATGAGCGTGGTTCGCGCATCCGGCATAAGCGTTTCCCCTAAAGATTCACCAAGAGTTGCCGCTAAGTGCTAAGGGGCCGCATTGGCGTGAGTTTTGTTGGAGTGGAAATGACGATCAACCTATTGAATAAAAAAATATTCAGTTCCGTATGGCTGGCGCTTTTTCTGGGATTGATATTTGCATTTCCTGCCCGTGCTGACTATGTGGGGCAATTGGAAACGACCAAATATTTTGATGCCGCGACACGTGCATTGATCCTTTCAAGGCTCTCATCTGGGCAAAACCTCCAAATTGGCGATGAGATAAGCTACATCATTCAATTCACGCCGACGGACAATGGCGGCAACATTGGTGGCGGCGGATTCGTCACTGACTACATCCCTGCGGGAACGGTAGTGACAGATGCTCAGTTCATTCGGTTGAACACCGATGGTACGTATACTGAGATTTCACCTCCAGGGCCTGCTGCGGTACGCCCAACACAAGTGCCGCTCTATTCAGACACCGGCATCTTTTTTTCCACAGACGCACGCACAGCGGTCTCCCCAGCCAACACGGTGATCACTGCGGCGAATGGCACGGCATTACCCAGTAAAACGGGTTGTTCGGGCATCTCGTTGCCAAGCAGTACACATAACGCTTGGGATGCCGCGATGGTCGCTAAGTATGTGGGGGGGAATCGCGATAGCACCAACACCAATTGTGCGGCACCACCTGCGGTCAACTATGTGACCACGGGCGGCGTGTCGCCCGTGGCGGGGCCGGACACCTTTATTCAGCAGGATGCCACAGGATCGGTTGGTCCTTGGCAGCGCATCAGCTATATGGGTTCGATGAAAGGGACTGCGGCTGGTGTTGCAGGTGGTGTCGGTGGCTGCGTAGGCGGCACACCGACTTTGGCGGGATATAACCTGTCACCCGATAATCCGTTGCCGAGCAATACCAATGCGGTTCGTTTTGCAGCAGGGAAAGTGACCGTGGGGGAGTTGTTTAGCGTGCGAATTACTTTACGTTTGACAGCAACGATGCCCGCCTCAGGCATCATCAATAATTCAGAAGTGTTCGGTGGCGATGCCAGTATGGATGTGGGAGGCGGAGCCGCGAAGGCGCCTGGCGAATTCAATCATTGGCGTTATCACTGCCCAGCCGTTGCAGCATCGAATTCGAACCTGATGCTGGTGAAACAATTGGTTGGTGCATGTTCAGGCGCGACATGCACGCCAACGACGATCGCCGCAGGTGTCGTTCCTGCGATTGCTAATCTAAAACTGCGCTATGAGATCTTCTATCTGAATACGGGGGGCGCTACGCAGACCAATGTAGTGCTGACCGATGCACTAGCAGCAGGCGTCGCCTATGTGACGGGTAGTTATGTGCAATTGAGTGGCACGACCATCGGCGCCCCCGCTGTGGCTGGTACACCCAAAGTAATGACTTTCCCCAAGATCGCCACGCTGGCCTCGGGCGCGAGCGGTAAGATCCAATATGACGTATTGGTAGCTACGAAGCCTACGGATGGCACGGCGATTGATAATACGGCGACCCTTAAAAGTACCAGTATTCCAAATGGAGTGACTTCGACTGCGATTGCGACAGTTTCGACGCAGGCAAACTTATGGATCGGAAAATCAACCAGCACGCCGACACGTTTCGCAGGTGAATTAGTCAGTTACACCATTACCATCCCCAACAATGGTGGCACGGCTGTGATGGCTACGACCTCCATCCCCATTAATGTGTATGACTATCTGCCGACCAGTGGATTGAGTACGGCAGCGTCTGATCGTTTCTCATATGTGGCGGGAAGTGTCGTTGCTACAAGTACGACAGCAGCTGGCGCAGCGACCGCATTGGCGCCCACTGTGGTTGTGACCAATCCGGCCACGGCGACAGCGCGAGAAAAAGTGCAATTTCAATTCAAGACAGGAAGTATCCCAGTCGGGGGTAAGTTGGTTGTTACTTTCAATGCCACCGTGGGGGGGAATGTTCCGTCTTCTGCTGCGGCATATTTGAACAATGCAGATGTGTGGTATGCCGGTGGCCCAGGCGGTACCACATTGAACAGCAGCATGTCAGAAACCATTGGTTCGGCACCGGTGAAAATCCTCGCGCCGATGTCGTTAGCGGTCAAGGTGGATTGTGTGTATGCAGGGGCGACGTGCGTTCCCTATGCGAACGGTAGCATCGCCCCGAACAGCAAGATCCGTTATCGCTTGGATTACAAAAACATTAGTGCAACTCCGCTGACCGGGGTGTCGTTGGTTGATACCCTACCCGTTGGTACGAGTTTCGTGACTGGAACAGCATTGCGGGATGGTATGAGCCTCGTTCCGACTGTGACTGGCCAAGATATGACATTTACTTCGACGACGCTCAATCCGGGGATCGTTGGAGTTGTCACGTTTGATGTGCAGCTTGGCAGCGGCATCGTAGATGGGATGGATATTGTCAATGCTGCCAAGATCAAAGCATCGACCTTCCTTTCAGGATTGGTGGCGAGCGTGACCAGTTCAGTACGCCATCAAGCGGAATTGGCTGTAACAAAGACGGTGTCGCCAGGGTCAGTTGCAGCGGGCGGTCGTGTGACATATGTGGTGACGGTGGCAAATGTCGGGAGTGTACCGGCGAGTGACATTATCGTTCATGATGAATTGCCTTTTGCTGCGGGGACTACGGCAGCAGAACGTTTCAGCTTTGTGTTGGGGACAAGTGTTTTTTCGACTGATGATACGGCTGCAACCAAGTTGGTCGCGGTGACGCCAACGGTCTTTAATCCGCCTAAATTCACAGGCTATACGGGCGATACGAATCGCGAAGAATTGACCTGGACTTTTGCAGCAGCCAAACAACTCGCGCCTGGTAAAAGCATCACGCTCACCTATGACGCCATCGTGGGGGCGGCGATCCCTTCCAGTGCAACGGCTTATTACAGCGATGTGCAGGCCGAATACATCTCGGCAACAACACCGCCATCCAGTGTGATGTATGACGCAGCCGTGAAAGCGGCGCCGGTGATGATTGGTGGCTTAGATCACATTCGCATCGAACACAGCGGTGTGGGGCTGACTTGTGCACCGGAAACCGTGACGGTGAAAGCCTGTGCAGATGCGGCTTGTAGCACCTTGTCCAGTGGCTCGGTGACGACGACAGTGAATGGAGTGAGCAAGACGTTCTTAGCGGGCACGACAACACTGGAGGTGACACAAACGACAGCAGGCGTATTGACACTTACGGCAACTGGCACGACGCCTTCAGCGAAAAATGCAGCTCGGTGTTTTGTTGGCACGACCGAGAGTTGCGCGATGACATTCTCTGATGCTGGCTTTATCTTGACGGAGGCCGCCGATGGCGCCGAAGTAACCGTGCCGGTGCAAAAGGCTGGTGTGGCATCTGCGCAATATCTGTTGCGTGCGGTGAAGAAAAACTCAACAACAGGTGCTTGTACTGCTGGCCTGACCGGTGTTCAGACGATTAATTTCGGCTACGAATGTAATGATCCTAGCACCTGCGCTACAGGTAATTTGTTTCGCGTGAACGGTACAGCAGTACAAGCAAACAACAACGGAGGCAATTGGCTGGGTAATACCAGCTACACCGGCATCGATTTAATTTTTGATGGCAATGGCAACTCGACTTCCTCGATCAGTTTTAGCTATGAGGATGTCGGCCAAATCACTTTGCGAATTCAGAAGTCTTTGAACGGGGCAAATCTGTTGGGCAACTCAAATGCATTTAAGGTGTTGCCACATCATTTTGCTGTAGATGTGTGTGCCGCAGGTTCTGGGGATTGTGCGGCTGGTACAGCCGCCAGTGCTACAGATGGTTTTGGGACGGTGTTAGCGGTCGCGGGAACGGATTCAGCCACTCAAATTGGCACGGGATTTAGCGCGACTGTTCGGGCGATGTCCGCGAATGGCAATGTCACACCGAGTTTCTCAACGGCAGGTTCTGCCAACAGTGGCGCAAGCCATCAGTCTGAACAAGTGACACTTTCGCATACCTGCGTTGCGCCGCTGGTTGCTGGTTTATGCCCATCCAGTGGTGTGTTGAGTGGCTCCTTATCCTTTATGCGTAGCGACTTTGTTTCTGGAATCAAGACGGTCAATGATTTGACTTGGAGCGAAGCGGGTGTACTCAAGATCTCAGCTGACAGTAGTCAATTTATGGGGGAGGTCAGTGGAACGACTGGAATGAGTGCGAATGCTGGTCGTTTTAAAGCGCACCATTTCAATACCATCGTTGCAGGGCCGATTGCATGTGCCACAGGTTTGGCGTGTGCTTCTGGAGGAATGGTGTATTCGGGACAAGTTCTACAAGCCGTGACGGTGCAAGCAATGAATGGAAACAACGAGCAGCTCAGCAATTATCAAGGTGGTTTTGCTAAGAAAATCGACTTGAGTGCAGTAGATAGCACGGGTGGTGTGGCCGTAGCGGCTGGGGTTGGCGCAATGGGGGGTACGACGAGCATCGCAGCAGGAGGTAGCAACGCACGGACTTTGAATGGTGCGTTGGTAAGTAACACAGGGGCACCGAAATTTACCTTTGCAACTAAACCAACTATGCCTAGTGATGTATTCATTCGCGCAGTCGATACAGATGGGGTGTCTTCTGAGCGAGGTGTTGCCTCGGTGGAAGGCGGCGTGACGGTGGTGAGTGGGCAAGTTAAGTTCTACAACACTTATGGATCAGAACTGTTGCCCCTGACGATGATGGCGGAAGTGCGCTACTTTAGTGCCGCAAATGGCTGGATCAGGAGTGTGACCGACAGTGTGACTAACCTAGCGCTATCTGCCAATTACGATGTAAAAGACAAAGCGAGCCTCAAAACAGGCAGCACAGGGGTTGCCTCTGCGGGTGTTGTAACGGGGGGCAAGATGGATATCACTCTGAATCCTCCTGCTTCTCGTAAAGCGGGGGTGGCAACGATTACGCTACCTGCCGTTCATCCTTATCTGGAAGCGGCAATCTCTGGACAGGCGACCTTTGGCATCTATCAAGGTAAGAACCAAATCATCTATTTGAGGGAGTCTTACTGAGATTAAGTGATCAAGAGCAGCATCTTCAAATGGGATAGATGATGCTCGTTTGATTCTCCTTTATGTTTAGATGAATAGCAGAAATAAAGGGGATACCCCCCTCTTATTTAAAGTTTGGTTTGTCCTATGAAGGTGAAAATGCCAATTACTCTTAAACCGTATTAAAGGTTGCTTAACTCAATCTGCGCTGATTATGAAACTGCCCAATGCCTTATCGTTCTTTCAACGACGCAATCGCAATGCGGGGTGGAGTGCTGTCTCGATGGGCAGCAAAGGGATTTATTTAGCGCAAGCTCAGTACGTTGGGGAGCGCCCGCAAGTGACCCGGTGCTCCTTCTTTCCTGTGGAAAAAGTGAATACGGCAACGCTAGAGCGAATTCGGAAGGATTCTCCCGAACTGATGGGAGGGCGCTTCACCACGGTGTTGTCGCCTAACGAATACCAGCTGATGTTGGTTGAAGCCCCGAATGTGCCAGTGGATGAATTAAAGACCGCCATCCGATGGAAGATCAAGGACTCACTGAGTTATCACATCGATGATGCAACGGTCGATGTGTTGCAGATTCCCGCTAACAAATATGGAAGTGACCGTCCTCAGTCTCTATATGCTATCGCGGCATCGAACGAGACTATCCGCAAACGTATCAGCCTATTCGAGAAATCCAGATTGGATTTGGAGGTCATCGATATCCCTGAGATGGCACAGCGCAATATCGCCGCACTTTTCGAAACGGAGGGGCGCGGATTGGCATTGCTGTCTTTTAATGAGGATGGCGGGCTATTGACCATGACGTGCGATGGAGAACTGTTTTTGGCCCGTCGTATCGATATTTCTTTAGGTCAACTGCAGGATGCGGATGAATCGGTACGCCGTCAGCACCATGATCGTGTCGAGTTGGAGCTACAACGCTCGCTCGACTACTTTGATCGCCAGTTTCATCACATTCAAATTGAGCGGATGTTGGTGTCAGCGCCCGTGGAATTAGGTTTGGTGTCGTCGATATCGGAGAATTTAGGCATTGTCGTAGAGGCGTTGGATCTATCGCAGAAGATGGATATCACGGGCGCGCCCGAGTTGCTGGAGGCTGAATTCACTTGCCACGCTTTACTCGCGTTGGGAGCTGCCCTGCGTTTGGAGAAGAAAGCGCTATGAGCCAACAGATCAATCTTTTTAATCCTATCTTTCTCAAGCAGAAGAAACACTTCTCTTTGGTGACGATGTTGCAGGCTTTGGGATTGATCATAGTTGGGTCAATGCTGTTCTATGCTTATGCGCGCTATCAAGTGCATCAAATGGGGTTGCAGAAGCAGGCTATGACAACACGTTATGAAGCAGAGCAACGGCGCTTTGCCGAATATGCGAATCAGTTCTCTCCATCACGTGCCAATGAAATCTTGAATGAAGAGCTTGCCATATTGGAGGCGCAATCGGCCAAACAGAACGAGCTCATTGATACGTTAAAGAGCGGAGCAATAGGTAATACGCGCGGCTATTCTGAGTTCATGCGCGCTTTTTCCCGACAAGCAGTAAATGGGTTGTGGCTTACCGGCTTTGATATCAAGGGGGATGGTGCGACGATGGGTATAAAAGGCGCGACGACCAATCCTCAATCGCTTCCTATCTTTATTCAGCGCATGAACAAGGAAGAGATTATGCGAGGTAAGACATTCGCAGTTTTGCAAATGAGGCAAAGTACAGGGGGTGAAGACAAGTCATCAGCGAACAGTTACCTAGAGTTCACATTGCAGTCGAGTGCCATTACCGAACAGGGGGGCGAGAGATGAAAAGCAAGTGGGCGACAATGGTTTCAAAGGTGGATGCGATGTCCATCCGGGAGCGGGTGTTGATTTTTGCGGCACTTGCTTTTGGATTGGTATCCGTGATCAATACATTTTTGCTAGATCCCTTGCTGGCTGAACAGCGCAGCATGTCGTCGAAGATGCAACAGCAGCAAGAGAAGATGAAAGAGATTCAAGCGCAGTTGGATGGATTGCTCGAAGCTAAGCGGGCAGATGAATTCGCGCCACAACGCCAACGCATATTAGAAATCAAAGATGGACTTGCGCGCGGAGATGTTTATCTGAAAGAGACGCAAGATAAATTGGTGTCGCCTGACCGAATGGCTCATTTATTAGAGCAAGTGCTAGGGAAAAATATTCATTTGCAACTCGTAGGGTTAGAAACGTTGCCGGTCTCACTATTGATCGAGCCTGCCGTGACCGACGATAAGGTGGTTGAGGTGGTCGATGGGCAAGATAGGCAGATTTACAAGCACGGTGTACGTATGACTGTACGAGGTAGCTACGTTGACATCTTGCAATATCTGAATGCTTTGGAAGCCTTGCCTACGCAGATGTTTTGGGGGATGGCTACGATGAAGGTTGTCCAGTATCCCAATGCGGAGCTGACTTTGACGTTGTACACATTGAGTCTGGATAAAACATGGCTACAGGTCTAAAGAGCGCACAAGCTCTTCTTATGATGCTTGGATTGTTGGGATGTGGGATATCGGTCGCTGCGACCTTCACCGATCCAACACGCCCTGCTATCGATTTGGTGCCGAATCTTGTTTCGGGTGACGGACGCACGGGCGATGCGGGAGACTCCGGTGAAGCAGGCATGGGGCGCTTATCGGAAAAGTCGGGTAAAGGTCTGCAGTCAGTGATTTTGTCACCCAATCACGAGTCGGCCATCATTAATGGGGTGGAAGTGGTTTTGGGCGAGAAATATGGTGATGCCGTTCTGACAGTGGTGAGCGAGACTTGTGTGGTTTTGATGGGGCCAGAAGGACGACAAGTCTTGCACATGTTTCCTAGTGTGAAAATGACAAAAAATGAGATGGCTTGTATCAAGCGTACTGGGTTGCAACCGATACAGAAACCGGCAGGTGTTAAGGTCGCAAAGCGTGAGCGAGTCGCGCCGCGCAAACATAAAGCAAGAGCCAAACAGGGGGCGGTGGTTTGTGTACCCGAAGTGAACAAGGATGGGGGCGTCAAATGAAAACGATATTCATCTTACTTGCAGCATTGCTGATCGGGGGGTGCGCAAGCACGGGTCAGTCGACTGCCAAGAAAAATATCAACGCGGCATTGGATGATGCGGTCAAAGCTGGCGCACAGCCAAGCAAGCAGGAGGAGGTTGACAATGCCTTGTTACCACCATTGGCTACGCCTGTTCCTGTTGATAATGCCCCTGTCGAAGCCAGGTTCGATTTGGCTGTGAGCAATACGTCGGTACAGCAAGTGTTTATGGCGATCGTGTCGGGGACGCGTTACAGCATGTTGTTGCCGCCAGAAGTGACAGGGAACATCTCGCTCAACCTTAAAGATGTCACTGTATTCGATGCCTTGGAAGCAATACGTGAAATGTATGGTTACGAATACAAAGTGGTTGGGACGCGCATCTATGTGCAAGCGATGGGCGTGCAAACGCGTATTTTCCAAGTGAATTATTTGACGGGACAGCGTGAAGGTAAATCTTCTTTGCGCGTGATGTCTGGTTCAGTGGGGGATAACACATTGGGGATGGCTGGCGCAACGACAGGTACGAGTGGCGCTAGTAGCAGCTCGAATCGAGACAGCAGCAAAGTCAGCATGACGTCCAAAGCAGATTTCTGGGAAGAATTGAGTGCGGCATTGAAGGCTATTGTGGGGCAAGAAAAAGGCAGTAGCGTCATCATCAGTCCGATGTCTGGTGTGATTGTCGTGAGTGCGACGCCAGATGCGATGAGAAATGTATCAGCCTATCTAAAAGCCTCCCAATTATCTGTTGAGCGCCAAGTGATCTTGGAGGCGAAGATCGTAGAAGTGCAGTTGAATGATTCTTTCCAGTCAGGAGTGAATTGGGCTGCCTTTATCAATAATTCAAAAAATGTCGCATCAATCGGTATGGGGTCGGCAGGTAGTATTTTGAGTCCAGCCAATCCGTCAGCATCGCTCCTCTCTAATCCGATGTTGAGTGCAACACCTGGTGCTTCGTTTTTGCCAACAGATGTGACTGCGTTGCCTTCTGGGGTAACTGGCGGCTCGCTGTTTGGTTTAGCCTTTCAGACCAGCAATTTTGCGGCACTGCTTAACTTCCTCGAATCGCAAGGCGATGTGAATGTCTTATCTAGTCCGCGTATCGCGACATTGAATAATCAGAAGGCTGTGTTGAAAGTCGGTACGGACGAATTCTTTGTGACGGAAGTCAGCGGGGGAACGCAGGCGACAACGGGTGTGGCCGGTACTTCGCCAACTGTCAAAGTGCAGCCCTTCTTCTCCGGTATCGCATTGGATGTGACGCCGCGTATCGATGAAAACGGGGAGATCATTTTGCATGTTCATCCCTCTGTTAGCACCGTGACGACTGTGAATAAGACAGTGAACCTAGGTACGTCTAATGGTAGTTCGAATATCTATAACCTGCCCTTGGCATCGAGTTCGGTTTCTGAGACGGACAGTATCGTGCGTGCGAGAGGAGGTCAGATCGTGGCGATCGGAGGTTTGATGCGCCAAGCTTCATTTGATGATCGTTCTGGCTTGCCAGGATTGCCTAAATCGATTTTTGGCCAAGTCAGTCAGGTTAATCAAAAGCGCGAATTGGTCATCTTGCTGAAACCGACCATTGTCGACAGCGACAAGGACTGGTCCGACGATATCGCGCGTAGTCGTGATCGTGTGAACGCCCTGTCCAGATAGAAAGCGCATCATGTATCTCGGGCACTTTGGATTAAAAGAAGCTCCCTTCTCGCTGACGCCGGATACGAGTTACTTCTTTGCCTGCTCGAATTATCAAGATGGTCTGAACATGTTGCTGGTCGCCGCTCGTAACGGTGAGGGCTTCATCAAAGTGACGGGTGAAGTGGGCAATGGTAAGACGCTCCTGTGTCGCAAATTCCTTTCCATTCTGAATCAAGGGCGTCGTGCGACGACTATCATCGGCACGCAAGACGAGTCGATGGAAGCCAAGCATGAGTTGCAGTTCATTACCGCCTATCTACCCAATCCATATCTAGAACCACGTAGTTTGCTGATGGCTTTGGCGGAGGAATTTCGTATCGATCTGCCTCACGATGCCGATCAGCATCAGTTACTGAAAGAATTGACGCGCACGCTACTCAATTTTGCACATGAAGGTAAACGTGTGTTGGTGTGTTTGGACGAAGCGCAAGCGATGCCTTTGGAAAGTATGGAGGTGTTGCGTTTGCTGACCAATCTGGAAACGGAAAAGCGAAAATTGTTACAGGTGGTGCTATTCGGTCAGCCCGAATTGAATGATCGTTTGAGCCATCACTCAGTGCGCCAATTGCGTCAACGCATCAGTTTCCAATATGTGTTGAAGGGGTTGAATCGTGCAGAGCTTGATCGATATCTACGTCACCGTCTATTGGTCGCGGGTTATCGAGGGGAGACGTTGTTTGGTCGAGGTGCTGTTTCCAAGCTGCATCGTGTGTGTGGAGGGACGCCCCGGTTGGTGAATATCGTGGCGCATAAAGCGTTGATGCTGGGCTTTGCTGAGGGGCGGCAGATTATTACTGCTTCGCATGTGGCACAGGCTGCTGCCGATACACCAGAGGTGCGTTATGACTGGTTTCCTTTGGCGATGTATGGCAGTGCATTTGGATTTGCAGGGATCGCAGCGGTTTGGGTGGCCGGACTATGAGTCTTATCAATCAAGTGTTGGATCGGTTAGAACATCGCGGTGTACAGAACCAAATATTGGGCCAGCTAGAGCGCCGTGGCGCACCTAGCTTGGTCTGGGATAGGCCAGAACGACGTGTGTCACATTCATCGTTTAGTGAGACATTAGTTTATGCCGAGCCATTGCACGCTAACAGCTATTGGGATTGGCTCAAGCCTGTCCTGTGGGGGCTGCTGATCTTGGTCACTTTTATCGCACTTGTCGTGTATATCCGGGACATCCGTGCGCAAGCGGCTGAGGCTGAAAATTATGAGGCCGCTTTGGCGCTGGTCGGAGAGCCAGTATCCAAAATGAGCATGGAGCTAAGTGAATTCCCTCCTGCAAAATCGCCGCGCGACAATATCGCTACGAGAAATTCAAAGACAGTCGATGAGGTGTTCGTGCCGGTCATGAGTTCATCCAGCGTCACCTCTAATGCGAATGCTGAGCAGCCGCTCAAATTGGTGAGTGAGGCGCAACGTTCGGATGCGGAATATCGAAAGGCGCAGTTGTTGCAACAGCAAGGCCGCGAGGCAGATGCCTTGGCAGGTTATGGTGTTGCCTTACAACTCAATCCGCAAAATGAATCTGCACGCTTAGCGTCGGCAGCATTATTGATACAGATCAAACGCGGTGACGATGCGGTGAAATTACTGCAAGAAGGTTTAGCTATCATGCCGTCTCACTTGGGGTTCAGCATGAACTTGGCGCGGATACAATTGGAATTAGGTGCGATAGAGCAGGCGGTTGCAACGCTGAATAAAAATCTGGATGGTGCGAAGGCAAATGGCGAATATCAAGCTTTCTTGGCGGCGTTGCTGCAACGCCAAGGCGCACACCAAAAAGCTGTCGAACACTATGCGGCGGCACTCAAGATTCACCCCGGCAACGGGGCGTGGTGGATGGGCTACGGACTTTCGTTACAAGCATTACTTCGCCGTGATGAAGCTAAAGTGGCATATGAGCGATCCATCGCCTCGCGCACCTTGAATGCTGAATTAACCGCCTACGTAGAGCAAAAGATCAAGACACTCTAGCGAATCGCTGAAGTAAATTGCTATTCGTTTCCCTCATGGTGTGGCAGCGTGCGTGCCATCACCCACGCACTGACTTCAGCACACCCTGCTTGCTTGAACGTAGCAGCTAGCGCGCCGATGGATGCGCCTGTGGTCAGTACATCATCCACGATGGCCAGATGTTTATTCTGTAAGTCAATTTTTGTTGTGACGCTGAAAGCTTGGCGCATATTTTTGTCACGCTCTTTCCAAGGTAACGACGATTGTGGCGGTGTGTCGCGTACTCGTGCGCATGCATCGTTGAGTAATGGGATGTCTAATTTTTTGGCGATGCGTGCTGCCAATAGTTGAGATTGATTGAAGCCGCGCTCGCTGAGTCGTAATGGGTGCAATGGGAGTGCAAGCAAATAGTCCGGACGAATGCGTACTTGGCTAGCCACCTCATCCGCTAGAAAATTGACCAATACGAGTTGCTCGTTGAATTTGAGTGCCTTGATGAGTTGATTGATGGGAAAGCTGTAGCTGAATCCGGCAACCGTGCGATCGAAATGGGGTGGGTGCTGTATGCAACGTCCACACAAATCCCCGTTTGGGGTGGGCAGGGCGCAAGTCGGGCAATGTGCGGCCGCTAGGCGGGGTAGGTCTGCATCACACGCTGCGCAACATAGACCTGAACGGCTCATCGCGCCGCACAAAAAACAAGGCTGTTCAGGAATGAATTGCCTCAATTTTGAGCTAATGTTCGGCAGGTGATGAGATAAAATGGACAAGTCGCAACTATCCTGTAAAAACGGGGTTTCGTTCCATCATTCTACTTGCAAGACCATACTGATATGCAAACTCACCCCATTGAATTTATCCGCCCTATCAAACCCAAAACCACGCCAGAACGCTGGAGCGTCGAAGCAGTAGAGGCATTGTTCAATCTGCCATTTTCTGACTTGATGTTCCGCGCGCAACAAATTCATCGCGAACATTTCGATCCAAACGCTGTGCAACTTTCTACGCTGTTGTCGATTAAGACAGGCGGTTGCTCGGAAGATTGCGGCTACTGCCCACAATCTGCTTTCCATGATGCAGGTGTCGAGAACCGCAAGATGCTTGAAGTCAGTGAAGTGGTGAAGGCAGCTAAGGCGGCGCAAGAAGCGGGTGCGGATCGCTTCTGCATGGGCGCGGCATGGCGTGAACCTTCCAAAGAAGATATGGAATCCGTGGTCGAGATGGTGAAGGCCGTGCGCGGCTTGGGTATGGAAACGTGCGCCACTTTAGGTATGCTGAACGATGAGCAGACCGAGCAACTACGCGTCGCAGGTCTCGATTACTACAACCATAACCTTGATACCTCGCCCGAATTTTATGGCGACATCATCAGCACCCGTGATTATCAAGACCGCCTCGATACGCTAGACCGAGTGCGCAATGCGGGTATGCATGTATGTAGTGGTGGCATCGTCGGTATGGGAGAGAATCTGACGCAACGTGCGGGCCTTGTTGCACAACTCGCCAATATGAATCCCTATCCCGAAAGTGTGCCGATTAACAATTTGGTCAAAGTAGAGGGCACGCCATTGGCAGATACCGCCGATCTAGACCCGCTTGATTTCGTACGCACCATCGCCGTGGCACGCATCACCATGCCAACTGCGCGCGTACGTCTTTCCGCAGGCCGCCAACAGATGAGCGATGCGGTGCAAGCCTTATGTTTCTTGGCAGGTGCCAACTCCATTTTCTACGGCGATCAACTGCTGACCACGGGTAACCCAGACGTTGAGCGTGACCGTGCGTTGATGGATAAGTTGGGGATGTATCCGTTTGCTGAAAAGCACTAAAGCCGAATCATCAAAATTTTTGCAGTCTAGATAGTTGCCTCGAATGTCATTTTCAGAATTGCACAAGGAGTTGGTCGATCGTGCCGCGCAAGGATTGTTGCGTGCACGCCGCACACTGACCACACCGCAGTCGCCCCACATCATCGTCGATGGAACGCCCTATCTCGCCTTCTGTAGCAACGATTACCTCGGTCTTGCCAATCATCCAGAGCTTATTAGTGCATTGCAAAACGGTGCGCAGGAGTGGGGTGTGGGCGCAGGTGCTGCTCATCTGGTGAGTGGGCATTTCGAGCCGCATCACCAGCTCGAACAACAACTCGCTGCCTTCGTGGATAAACCTGCCGCACTGCTTTTTTCCACAGGCTATATGGCTAACCTGGGGGTGGTGCAAGCCTTGGTGGGCAAGGGTGATACGGTGTTTGCTGACAAGCTCAATCACGCTTCGCTCAATGATGCGATGTTGTTGTCGCGTGCGGAAGTGAAGCGCTATCGGCATGGCGACATGGCGCAGTTGGAAAAATTATTGAGTGAAACAAGCAAGGGTAGAAAGTTGGTCATCACCGATGCGGTGTTCAGCATGGATGGCGACCTCGCCCCTTTACGTGAAATGTTGGCGCTGTGTGAGCGATATGACGCATGGTTGTATGTGGACGATGCACATGGCTTTGGTGTTCTGGGAGAGCAAGGGCGCGGCTCACTTTCTCATTTTGGCATTGCTTCAGAACGCATCATCTATATGGCGACCTTGGGTAAAGCGGCGGGTGTATCTGGTGCGTTCGTCGCAGCAGAGCAAGTGGTGATCGACACCTTGGTCAATCATGCGAATAGCTATGTTTATACCACCGCATCGCCTGCCGCATTGTCGGTTGCGCTGTCACAAAGTTTGCAACTCATTGAGCAGGGAAATGAGTTGCGTGTGCATCTGAAATTGCTGATTGCAAAATTACGCAACGGTCTGGCAGATTTGCCGTGGTCGTTAATGCCTTCCGACACCGCTATTCAGCCTGTGTTGATTGGTGACAATCAGCGTGCTTTGGAATTGAGTGCGGGCTTGCGTGAGCGTGGTATCTGGGTGGCTGCGATACGCCCACCCACCGTGCCACAGGGTACGGCACGTTTGCGCATCACATTGTCTGCGGCGCACAGCGAGGGTGATGTGGATAGCTTGATAGGAGCGTTGCATGAGCTTGCACAGGAATTATAAATTCGCGCAGCGAGGCGGTTGCCTCCTCTCCCTCGGGGTGAGGATTGAGGTGAGGGAAATGTGCTATGCACATTGAGACGATAGGAAGTGGAGCCCCGCTGGTATTGATTCATGGATGGGGAATGCACGGTGGGGTGTGGAGTGAGGTGGCTCAACGCTTGGCGCAGACGCATCAAGTGCATTGCGTGGATTTGCCTGGATTTGGTCTAAGTGTAGGTCGGGCTTCAGCCCGACAACGCTTTGACGGGCTGAAGCCCGACCTACAGATGGATGCTATTGTTGGCGAACTATCCGCAACTTTTGCATCACCCGTAAACGTATGTGGTTGGTCATTGGGTGGGCAAGTGGCGATGCGCTGGGCAGTGCGTGAGCCAGCCAAAGTGAAGAGTCTGGTTTTAGTGACAACGACCCCCTGCTTTACTGAGCGAGACGATTGGTTGTTTGGATTACCTGCTGAGGTGCTGAAGAAGTTCGCCGCAGAGTTGGAGCAGAATCACGCAACGACGCTACGTCGTTTTATTTCTTTGCAGTTGCGTGGCAGCGAGAACGAGCGCGAATTATTGAGCAAGTTACGTGAGCAACTCTTCAGCCGTGGCGAACCGGATATGGATGCCTTGCGTGGCGGTTTGGAAATATTGCGCGATGTGGATCAACGTAATGAAATAGGGCAAATACAGCAGCCCACTTTGTTGATTGCGGGGCAGCGCGACAAACTCACTCCACCTGAGGCGTCTTATTACCTAGCACAGGTGATCCCGAATGCAAAAGTCGTCGAGATCGAAGGTGCAGCGCATACCCCGTTCTTATCGCACCCCGAATTATTTGTCGCGCAAGTGAGAAAGTTTTTGAATGAATGAATTCGAAATAGACAAGAAGCAAGTGCGCCGCGCCTTTAGTCGTGCAGCCCTGCAATACGATGCGTCCGCTGTGTTGCAGCGTGAGGTGTGCATTCGCATGTTAGAAAAACTCGACTATGTGAAACTAAAGCCGACACGTCTGATTGATGTCGGTAGCGGCACAGGATGGGGCACTCGCCAACTGGGCGAACGTTACCCTAAGGCGGATATCACTTCACTCGATATTGCTATTGGTATGTTGCAAGCCTCGCGAGGTACATCGAGTTGGTGGAAAAAATTGTTTAGCACGCCGCGCGAAAATTATTTATGCGCTGACGTGGAGTCATTACCCATCGCCACCAATAGCGTCGAGATGGTGTGGTCTAACCTTGCATTGCAATGGTGCAATGATCTGCCTGCTACGTTTGTCGAACTGAATCGCATCATCAAAACGGAAGGGCTGCTCATGTTTTCCACCTTTGGTGTGGATACCTTGCACGAACTACGCGTCGCTTTCGATGGTGTGGATGGTTATAACCACATCAACCGTTTCGCCGATATGCACGACATCGGTGATATGTTGGTCGCGGCGGGCTTTGCCGATCCGGTGATGGAGATGGAGAAGCTCACGCTGACCTATGACGACGTACGTGCCGTGATGCAGGACTTGAAGAGTATCGGCGCCAACAATGCCACCGCAGGCAGAGCACAAGGCATGATGGGTAAGGCGACATGGCAGCGCATCACACAGAATTACGAAAAGTTGCGCCGTGATGGTAAATTGCCCGCCACGTTCGAAATCATCTACGGCCATGCATGGAAGCCTGCGCCCAAGACCCTGCAAGACGGACGCTCCATCATCAAAACGGATTTCAAGCTATGAGCTACTTCATCACGGGCACCGATACTGGTGTGGGCAAGACCTTAGTGAGTTGCGCCTTGTTACACGCTTTTGCGGCACAAGGTAGGCGAGTCGTTGGTTTTAAGCCGGTTGCCGCAGGTTGTGACGATGACGATCATAACGACGATGCGAAACGCTTGCGTACCGCGAGTACGGTCCGGGCGAGTTACGGGCAAGTTAATCCTTACTGCTTCCCTCATGCGATTGCGCCGCATCTGTCGGCTCGTCACGCGGGTGCGCGCATCGACTTTGCGCGCATCTTCACTTCCTATGATGAATTGGCAGGGCAAGCGGACGAAGTCGTCGTGGAAGGGGTGGGTGGTTTTCGCGTACCGCTTAACGAAACACAAGACAGTGTCGATTTAGTTAAACAATTAGATTTGCCCGTCATTGTGGTGGTGGGCATGCGCTTGGGTTGTATCAATCATGCTTTGCTTACCGTGAGCGCCATTGATGAGGCACAGCTTGAATGTGCCGGATGGGTGGCGAACGTGTTGGATGCTGACATGCCCGCGTTGCAAGAAAATATCGATGCGATACGCGAACGAATCAAAGCGCCGCTTTTGGGTGTCATCCCCTTTCAACTTACGCCTGATGCAGCGGCGGCCGCGACGTATTTGCAGTTAGATTTCCTCCCGCAGTCGCTCGCCAATGAGTGAGTTCAGTCTATTCGCGGTGCTAATGGTCGGCCTGTTGGGCGGCGTACATTGCTTGGGTATGTGCGGCAGCATCGTGGGTATCTTTACCACGCAAGTGCCAAAAGAAAAAACGCGATGGCCCTTTCACCTTGCCTACAGTGCTGGTCGCATTGCTAGTTACGCCCTCGCAGGAGCATTGGTTGGGGTGATCGGACAAGCTGGTTTGTTGATGCGCGATGCATTGCCTGTGCAACATCTGCTGTTCGGCTTGTCGAGTGTGATGCTCATCTTATTGGGGCTGTATCTGGCCGGCGTATGGGGTGCAGTACGGCGACTTGAGCGGGTGGGTGGCGTGTTGTGGCAACGTTTGCAACCGCTCACCACTCGTTTGCTTCCCGTAAACACTGTGCCGCGCGCATTAGGTTTAGGTGCGCTTTGGGGATGGTTACCTTGTGGCTTGGTGTATAGCGTATTGCTGACTGCGCTCGCCAGTGGCAGTGCGACTCAGGGCGCACTTATCATGGCGGCATTCGGATTGGGGACATTGCCCAATTTGTTGGCCATCGGACTCTTCTGGGAAAGTGTAAAAGGCTGGGTGCAATCGCCGCATGTGCGATTAGTGGCGGGAATTATCGTGGTAAGTTTTGGTGTGTATGGCTTATATAAAGTGGGCTACACATTTGCGGTTCACGGTTGGTCGGGAGCGTGTCATGTGGCTGCGTAAATATTTTTTCTTACTCTGCTTGGCGATGATTGCTGGCTGTGGCGAACCCAAACTTCCGTCTCCCTTCAAGGCGAGTGACGTTACCGTTAAATACGCGCAAGCCGATTTCCATTTATTCGATGCAGCGGGTAAGCCGCGTAGCTTGGCTGACTATCAAGGTAAAGTCGTGGCGTTGTTCTTTGGTTACACACATTGTCCGGATGTTTGCCCAACCACCTTGGCAGATATGGCACAGGTGATGCGTATGTTGGATAAAGATGCGGACAAGGTGCAGGTGTTGTTTGTGACGCTGGATCCTGAGCGCGATACGCGGGAACTGATGGCGCAGTATCCACCTGCGTTCCATCCCAACTTTGTGGGCTTGCTGGGAGATGCAGAGGCCACAGCATCAGCGGCTAAAGCGTTCAATATTCAGTATCAAAAGCAGCCTACAAAAAGTGGCAGCTACACTTTAGATCACTCCGCTGGAACCTTTCTGATCTCACCATCAAAAAAATATGTTTTGCTTTCGCCCTTCGCACAAAAGCCAGAGATGATCATTCAAGACATCAGATTGCTGCTGGCACTGAAATGAAATTTATTTCCGGCTTGCTACGTTTCGATATCAATGCCGACAATCTAGCGGTACGGCGTGAACAGGTGCGTGCACGTATCGCGATGTATCCCACCATGCTCGGGAGCCAGATGTTGTTAGCCGTCTTGCTAACTTGGATGATGTGGGAGAAGGTCTCGCACGAGGCCATGATCGGGTGGGTGGCGTTAGTTTTTACTATGCATCTGATCGAATTCGTCCAATGGTGGCTCAATCGAGATTGCGTCGAGGATATGCAGTGTTGTCGCAAGTGGGATAAGCGATTCAAATTGCATACAAGCTTAGCCGCTGCTGTATGGGGGGGCGGTTGGACTATTGTGTTTGTCCCCGGTGATGTCGGTTCGCAGGCGCTGATCATCTGTGTGGCAATGGGGCTGTCTGCGGGGGCTGTCACGATCAATCCTGTGCATCGCCCTGCCTTCTTTCTATACCTTGCATTTTTATTGACACCCCTTATTTTCTTGGTTGCCTGGGAAGGTGATCAGCAACATTGGCTTTTAGCCTTGATGCTTGTGATCTATGTGGTGTTTTTGATTGATGCTGGAATCAAGCTGATGAATACCTTTGAGGCTTCTCTATTACAGCGATTTGAGAATCAAGCATTGCTTGTTGTTTTGCGTACCCGCGAGGATGAGATTGCGAAAGCATTGGCTGTTGCAGAGCAGGCCAATCAAGCCAAAACGAAATTTATGGCGACTGCCAGCCATGATTTGCGCCAACCATTACAAGCATTGAGATTATTTACCGACACCTTGCAAGGCGTGGTTCATGAGCCCGTTAGCGTGAGATTGGCAGGGCAGATCGAGAAATCTGTTAACTCATTGGTTGAAATGTTTGATGACCTGCTAGATGTGTCTCGTTTTGAGGCGGGCGTCATTGAGCCGCGCCTACAGAGTTTTGCTGTTTTTCGGTTATTTGATCGTTTGTATGATGATTTTGCGCCGCTAGCCGAATCCAAAGGGCTGATTCTAGAGCTACCTAATTGTGATGGTCAGCCAGCGATCCGCCAGTCATGTGGCGTTATTGTGCATAGTGATCCATTCTTGCTTGAGCGAATGTTGCGAAATTTAATCGCAAATGCGATTCGTTATACGGAAAGAGGCAAGGTTACACTGGGCTGTCGGTGTGAGGATGAAAAAGTCGAGTTTGTTGTGCATGACACGGGTATTGGGATCAGCGAGGCTAATTTAGAGAAGATATTCGATGAATATTTTCAGGTGGGGAATCCGAATCGTGACCGTCGACATGGCTTAGGTTTGGGATTGGCGATTGTGCGTCGTGTTGAGCAATTGTTGGGGTGTGTCGTTAAAGTCGAATCAACATTAGGTAAGGGCTCTACATTTAGCTTCTCCTTGGACAAGGGGGAGATGAGCGAGTTGGCGATGCCATTTGGCATAGCGAAAGTCGCTGAAGACATCAGCGGTAAATTGGTTGCCTACGTTGAAGATGATGTCGATATTCGAGAATTTACTACAGAATTGTTGCAAGACTGGGGGTGTGATGTGGTGAGGGGGGACTCAGGCAGCGCACTGATGGTTGAGTTGGAACATGTTGGGAAACGACCAGATATCTTGCTATGTGACTATCGATTGCCTAGCAACGAGACCGCTGTCGATGTGATGCGTTTGTTACGGCAGTCTTGGTCAGATGTGCCAGTTTTGGTGGTGACGGGTGATACGGGTGCAGATACGCTTAAAGTGATTAAAACGACAGGCGCCAGTTTGTTACATAAACCCGTTTCCCCCGATCGCCTAAGGTCTGTATTGCACATCTCCATGTCGCATAGTCAGGCGTGAATGGTATGATCACAAATCATAATAATTGAAGTCATACACGGTGTTTGTGAGTTACAAAAACGGTGTCTGTTTGGGTATGGAGACGTGAATGAAGATCAAAGTATTGCTGGTTGATGATCATGCGCTATTCCGCGATGGAATGCGTTATGTGCTCCAACAGATTGGCACAGATGTGGAAATATTGGATACCGGTAATTTTGCGGAGGCGGTACAACTGGCAACTATCAATAGTGATTTGGATCTCGCCTTGTTGGACCTCAACATGCCGGACAGTGAAGGTGTCGCATCACTTCAATTATTCCATCAGCGCTTTCCAAGTATTCCCTTGGTCGTGATTTCTGGTTCTGAGCAGCGTGATGACATCGAAGACGTGATGAACCTAGGGGCAATGGGGTTTATCTCCAAGATGCTCCCGAGCAAAGTCATGTTGTCTGCCTTGCAGATCGTCATGAACGGTGGCATCTATGTCCCTCCTCAGTTGTTGATGCAGGCGGTTTCCAGAATGGATGCCGGTATACCGTTGGCTGACAAGCGTAGCCAGCGAGCGAGTAAGTTTGGCCTAACACCACGTCAGCTTGAGGTGCTCCAGAATTTGAGTGAAGGTCTGAGCAACAAGGATATCGCTCAAAAAATGGATCTAGCTGAAGGCACGATCAAGATCCATGTGGCGGCGATCTATCAGGCTTTGCATGTGAGTGCGCGTGTGGATGCGGTGAGCACGGCGCGCCGTTTTGGTTTTATCGCTGATGCAGACAGTGATACTGGCAAGAACAAGGCCATCTGATGGCGGTGCAAGATAACTCGCGGACTCCTCTGCCTGAGCGACTGCTTGGGTTGTTGCGTGAGTCCCGTTGGTTATTACTGGTTGCCCTCGCTGCTTACTTCATCCTAGTCTTGTTTGGTTTTAGTCGCTCCGACCCTTCTTGGTCTCATAGTATGACGGGCGCCGTCACGCAAAACCCTGGCGGGGTGGCGGGTGCTTGGCTATCAGACATTCTGCTTTATCTCTTTGGTTTTTCTGCGTGGTGGTTGGTGTGCTTACTGTTGCAACGCGTGTGGGTTAGCTATCGTCATATGCGCGCAGACAGTTTGTTCGATCAACGCACGTTATGGGTTTCGCTTTTGGGGTTTGTCGTGCTGCTTTTTTCAAGTAGCGCGCTTGAGGCATTGCGCTTACACACGTGGTCGGTTGCGTTGCCTTTAGCGCCGGGCGGGATGTTCGGCGCAGTCTTGGGTAAGGTGTTGGCGCTGGGTTTAGGATTTACGGGGGCCACCTTATTGCTCTTGGTGTTGATGGCGGTCAGCTTTAGTTTGTTCACCGGATTGTCTTGGTTGCGGTTGGTGGATAACTTGGGTGAGAAAATCGAGATCGCTTATCAATGGGCGCGCAATGCGTGGCAGACACGTCAAGATAAGCGTATTGGTGCGCAAGCGATGCTTCAGCGCGATGCACTGGTCGAAGTGGAAAAGAAGCGTGTGGAAGACCACCAACCCATCCACATCGAGATGCCCGTCGTCGAAGTGCAGAAGTCCACTCGCGTGGAAAAGGAAAAACAAGTCTCCCTATTCGCCGACATGCCGGATTCGCCTTTGCCCCCTTTGCATCTGTTGGATGAAGCGACACAAGAGGTGGAGTTGGTGAGTGCGGAGACGCTGGAATTCACTTCGCGCCTCATCGAGCGCAAGCTCAAAGATTTTGGCGTGAACGTGAAAGTAGTGGGCGCCTATCCCGGCCCCGTTATCACTCGTTACGAGATCGATCCCGATGTGGGTGTGAAGGGCAGTCAGATCACCAACCTCGTGCGCGACCTTGCGCGCGCCTTGTCCGTAGTCAGCATCCGTTTGGTCGAGACCATCCCCGGCAAGAGCTACATGGCCTTGGAGTTGCCCAACCCGAAACGCCAGATGGTGCACCTCTCTGAGATATTGGGCTCCAAGGTGTATGCCGACATGAACTCGCCGCTCACCATGGCGATGGGTAAAGATATCTCCGGCAAGCCCATCGTGGCTGACCTAGGCAAGATGCCGCACGTGCTGGTGGCAGGTACGACGGGTTCGGGTAAGTCCGTTGGCATCAATGCCATGATCCTGAGCATCCTCTACAAATCCACGCCACAAGAAGTGCGCTTGTTGCTCATCGATCCCAAGATGCTCGAGCTCTCCGTTTATGAAGGCATCCCTCATCTATTGGCGCCTGTGGTCACCGATATGCGCCAAGCTGCATCCGGTCTGAACTGGTGTGTGCAAGAGATGGATAAACGTTACAAGTTGATGGCCTCGCTTGGTGTGCGCAACATCGCGGGCTACAACCAGCAAGTGCGCGATGCGATCAAAGCAGGTACGCCGCTGACCAATCCGTTCACGCTCACACCAGAGAACCCAGAGGCATTGGAAGAGTTGCCATTCATCATTGTGTTCATCGACGAGTTGGCCGACCTGATGATGGTGGTGGGCAAGAAGGTGGAAGAACTCATCGCACGTCTAGCGCAGAAGGCGCGTGCATCAGGTATCCATCTGGTGCTGGCGACACAACGTCCATCCGTGGATGTGATCACCGGACTCATCAAAGCCAACGTGCCGACACGTGTCGCATTCCAAGTGTCGAGCAAGATCGACTCACGCACCATCCTCGACCAGATGGGCGCGGAAGCCTTGTTGGGACAAGGCGATATGCTCTATTTGCCACCAGGAACAGGTTATCCTCAGCGCGTGCATGGTGCCTTCGTGTCCGACCAAGAAGTGCATCGCGTCATCGAATATCTGAAGTCACAAGGCGAAGCCAACTACATTGATGGCGTATTGAATTCGCTTGATGAGCAAGGTGATGGCGGCGGTGAGCTGGATGGTGGTGCGAACGCCGAAGCCGACCCGTTGTATGACCAAGCGGTCGAGATCGTGTTGAAGACACGCCGCCCTTCCATCTCCTTGGTGCAGCGTCACCTACGTATCGGTTACAACCGTGCTGCGCGCCTCATCGAAGCGATGGAGAAGGCAGGGTTGGTATCGACCATGCAATCTAACGGCAACCGCGAAGTCCTCGCACCTGCAAGACAGGAATAAGATGATCCGAAAAATCCTTGTGGCTGCATTGTGTCTGGCAGCGTTGGAAGCGCATGCTGCTGCTACCGATAAACTCAAATCCTTCATCACCGCCACACGCTCGGCGCAAGCCAATTTCACGCAAGAAGTGCAAGACAAGAACGGCAAAGTCTTGCAGTCCGCGTCTGGCACCATGCAGTTCGTGCGCCCCGGCAAATTCCGTTGGGAATACCGCAAGCCTTACGCGCAACTCATCGTGGGTGATGGGCAGAAATTCTGGATGTACGACGCCGACCTCAACCAAGTCACAGTGAAGCGTTTGGACGCTGCACTGGGTAGCAGCCCTGCCGCATTACTTTCGGGTAGTAACGAGATCGAGCGCGGATTTGCGCTATCCAACATCGAAGGACGCAATGGCTTGGAATGGCTACAAGCCAAACCCAAATCGAATGAGACGACATTCGAGAAGATACTCATGGCGTTCGATTCCAAATCGCAGTTGGTGGTGATGGAGCTACACGACGCATTCGGGAATCACACCGTGTTGCGCTTCTCTGAGCTGCTGAACAATCCGCCGATGTCGCCGCAACGTTTCAAGTTCGTGCCGCCTAAAGGTGCGGATGTCTTAGGCGAATAAATGTCCGATCTGTTCGCACCCCACCAACCTGCTGCTCCCCTCGCCGAACGTCTGCGTCCGCAGCATATCGACGAAGTCATCGGGCAGTCGCATCTGCTGGGTGAAGGCAAGCCGTTACGTCTGGCGTTCCAATCGGGCAAGTTGCACTCCATGATCTTGTGGGGGCCGCCCGGTGTGGGCAAGACCACGCTGGCGCGTTTGATGGCATCGGCTTTCGATGCCGAGTTCGTGCTGCTGTCGGCGGTGTTGTCCGGTGTGAAGGACATCCGTGAAGCAATCGCCCAAGCCGAACTCACGCTGCAACAGAATGGTCGTCACACCATCCTGTTCGTGGACGAGGTGCATCGTTTCAACAAGTCACAGCAAGATGCTTTCCTGCCCTACGTCGAACAAGGCTTGGTCACCTTCATCGGTGCGACCACCGAGAACCCTTCCTTCGAGTTGAACAACGCGTTGTTGTCGCGCGCGCAGGTGTATGTGTTGCAGTCGTTGTCCGAAGAAGAGATGGGGCAATTGCTGTCGCGTGCTCAATTGTCATTTGTAGGTCGGGCTTCAGCCCGACAACAAGATGGGAGGCATAGCGAAGCTGTCGGGCTGAAGCCCGACCTACAGGCGGAAGGTTTGCAATTTAGCGATGAAGCAAAGGAGCGCATCATCGGTTATGCCGATGGTGATGCGCGGCGTTTGCTCAATGTGTTGGAGCAATTACAAACGGCGGCGAGCGCGGCCAAACTCAACAAGATTGATACGAAGTTCCTCGATGCCACGCTGGCGCAAAAGATGCGCCGCTTCGACAAGGGCGGCGAAGCGTTCTACGACCAGATCTCCGCGCTACATAAATCAGTGCGCGGTTCCAATCCAGATGCTGCGCTGTATTGGTTGGTGCGCATGTTGGATGGTGGAGCTGATCCGCGTTATCTGGCGCGACGCATCGTGCGTATGGCATGGGAAGACATCGGTCTCGCCGATCCCCGTGCCATCCAGTTGTGCAACGACGCGGCGCAGACCTACGAGCGTCTCGGTTCGCCCGAGGGTGAATTGGCGCTGGCACAAGCCGTGTTGTACATGGCGGTCGCGGCCAAGTCGAACGCGGGATACGTCGCGTATAATGCCGCCCGCGCTTTTGTCGCTCAGGATGGTTCGCGTGAAGTGCCGCTGCACTTGCGCAATGCGCCGACCAAGCTGATGAAACAACTCGATTACGGCAAGGATTACCGTTATGCGCACAACGAAGAGGGCGGCTATGCGGCGGGTGAGAACTACTTCCCCGATGGCATGCCAGCCGTGAGTTTTTATGAACCTACCGAGCGTGGCTTGGAAGGCAAGATTTCAGAGAAGCTAGCGCATCTGCGTGAGTTGGATGCAAAAGCGAAAAAATAATTGTAGGTCGGGATTCATCCCGACAACACTATCGTGTCGGGTTAAAACCCGACCTACATTGGAGCGGAATTAGAAATGTTAGACATACAATCACTACGTAATGACTTGGCTGGTGTAGCAGAACGTTTGGCGACACGCGGTTACACACTCGATACCGCGAAGTTCGAGCAGATGGAAGCAGAGCGCAAGACCATCCAGTCGCGCACGCAAGAACTGCAAGCCAAACGCAACGCATCCTCCAAACTCATCGGCCAAGCAAAGGCTAAGGGGGAAGATACGACCGCGATCATGGCGGAAGTGGGCGCACTGGGCGATGAGTTGAAGCAACTCGAAGCCAAGCTGCCGCAAGTGTTGGCAGACATGGATACCTTCCTGGCAGTGATCCCGAACGTGCCTCATTCCACCGTGCCAGTCGGCAAGTCGGAAGCGGATAACGTCGAGGTGCGCAAGGTTGGTGAAGTGCCCAAGTTTGATTTCGAAGTGAAGGACCACGTCAGCATCGGCGAAGGTCTGGGCGGTTTGGATTTCGAGACCGCGACCAAGATCGCAGGCGCACGTTTCACTTTGTTGAAAGGCCCATTGGCACGTATGCACCGTGCGCTGGCGCAGTTCATGTTGGATACACATACCGAGAAGCACGGCTACACGGAGACCTACGTGCCATTCATGGTGAACGCGGAATCGATGCGTGGTACGGGGCAGTTGCCGAAGTTCGAAGAAGACTTGTTCCGTGTGCCGCGCGTGGTGGGTGATGATGGCGTGGAGAAGAATTTCTACCTTATCCCCACCGCCGAAGTGCCTGTCACCAACATGGTGCGCGATGAGATCGTGGCGTTGGAAAAACTGCCGATGAAATACGTCGCACACACACCCTGTTTCCGCAGTGAAGCGGGTTCTTATGGCCGCGACACGCGCGGCATGATCCGTCAGCATCAGTTCGAAAAAGTGGAGCTGGTGCAGATGGTGCATCCAGAGAAGTCCTACGAAGCATTGGAAGGTCTGCTCGGTCATGCTGAGACCATCCTAAAAGCATTGGGTTTGCCTTACCGTGTAGTGAAACTGTGCACGGGTGATATGGGCTTCTCTTCGGCGACTACCTACGACATCGAAGTGTGGCTACCTGCGCAGAACACCTACCGCGAAATTTCTTCCTGCTCCAACTTCGAAGCGTTCCAAGCACGCCGTATGCAAGCACGTTTCCGCAATGCGGCTGGCAAGCCGGAGTTGCTACACACATTGAATGGTTCAGGGTTGGCAGTCGGCCGCACTTTGGTGGCCGTTCTTGAGAACTATCAACAGGCCGATGGCAGCGTCAAAGTACCTGAAGTCTTACGTCCTTACATGGGCGGCCTGACCTCCGTCAACGCTATCTGATTTGTCTTTATGAGTGCGTTGATTGAGAAGAAATGCTTTAAGTGCAATATCTCGATATGAGAGTTGTTGCGCTTTTTTTGCTCTTCATATCGATTCAGGGATGCACGACAAAGCCCGTAGAAGTTGAGCGACTTAAAGCAAGCTTAGTGTCAAGCAAGCTAACCTGCTTCAAGTATGCAGATTTGAACTATCCTGATCTTAAATGCAGCCAGTGCATCTCTCAGGAACATTTGGTTGAATGGAGCAAGTCACTACATCCCGCTCCTATCGCATCATGGCCTACTGGTGCCTCCGTTAGTATTCTCTTTGAAGATAGGAATGAATTCAAAATGAACCTATTTGCGGGAAATATGGATCTGAAATATTCAGTTCTATATTTAAGCAATGGAGCCAATTCGGAGGGCGGTCTTTATACAGGCAAGCCGGTAATATTAGATGGGTTTTGTGGGGTGCATAACTAACTTCCGAATCGCCTTAGGGCATCACATCAAACAACTCGCTCCTCGTTTTCTACGTTTCGTCGCAATGCCCTCTCACAACTCCCTGAAGCAGCGTTTAATCCGAACCGCGATAGGGCGGCACGGTGCTAATGCCGTGCTCTTTAAGTTCACTTCATTAGGGAGAAAATTTTGGACGATAGCTACCTCTGGTTGAAAACATTGCACTTGTTCGGTGTGATGATTTTTATGGGCAATATCATTGTGACTGGCTGGTGGAAGTTCATGGCCGATCGTACGCGAAATCCTCAAGTCATCGCTTTTGCGCAGCGTCAGGTCACTCTCACCGATTACGTGTTCACTGCGGGCGGAGCGACGATCCTGTTCGCGGCGGGATGGGGTAATGCCGCATTACACGGGATGGATGTGATGCAGATAAACTGGTTGTCGTGGGGGCTGTGGTTGTTTACCGCTTCCGGCGTGATCTGGGCTGCAATTTTGATTCCGACGCAGATAAGGCAAGAGCGCATGGCGCGCGAATTCGCCGTCAGCGGCAATATACCGCCGGAGTATTGGCGTCTGTGTAAGCGCTGGAACATTTGGGGTAGCTTGGCGACTTTGTTGCCTTTGCTGAACTTATATTGGATGGTGTTGAAGCCGTCGTAAGCAGAATACTCCGATGCATTATCAGAACCCCTCGTCCTGTGAAGAACGAGGGGTTTGTTGTAATCGGGGAGGCTGAGTTACGTAGGCTGGGGTGAGGTACGAACCCCAGCATCTCATCTTCCGCAATGCTGGGGTTCGCTTCGCTTACCACCAGCCTACACGGTGAACTTCACCACAGTCTTTGCCGGGATGGCGGACTCATCAGCAGTTCGCTCCCCGTTTTCTACGTTTCATCGCTTTGCGCTAGCGCTTCCCATTCGTCGCCTCTAGAGTGCATCCTGTTAACAACACGGGAGGCGCTATGAAATTCACAGCATTATTGTTTGCAATAGTTTTTTCGCTCACCGCTCAGGCGGGGGAGTTGAAATTGACTTTACTCGGCAAGAGCATCAGCGGTAAGCGTTTGTTTGTGGCAGTTCATTCCAATGCGGATGACTTTCCGACCAAGGATGGCAAATCCATCCAAAGCGCTGTGATTGCCACAGGCGACAAGACGGAGCTATCCATTCCAAATATCGCGCCTGGCGAATACGCGGTGGCGGCGTTCGCCGATGTGAATGGCAATCGCGTATTGGACAGCAACTTCATCGGTATCCCCCAAGAGCCTGTTGGTATCTCGCGCGATGCAAAAGGTCGTTTTGGTCCGCCCAAGTTCGCCGATGCTGCATTCAAAGTAGGCGAGGGCGTGACTACTCAAACTATTCACTTGCAGTGAGGCAACCATGAGCGACACAACTCCTATCCTGAAACTACGCAACATCAAACGCCGCTTCATGTTGGGTGAGACTCACATCGATGCGCTCAACAGCATCGACTTGGACATCCATGCGGGCGAGTTCCTTGCCGTGTGGGGGCCGTCCGGTAGCGGCAAATCCACCTTGATGAACATCATCGGCCTCATCGATTCGCCCACAGCGGGTACGGTGAATTTCGACGGCCAAGACACCCATGCGCTGGCAGACGATGCGCTCACCGAGTTTCGCAGTCAGAAGCTGGGCTTTGTGTTCCAGAACTTCAATCTCGTCCCCGTCCTCTCCGCGTTAGAGAACGTGATGTTGCCTTTGCAGATACAAGGTGTCGCAGAAGCTGAAGCGCGCAAGCGTGCGGCTGCGGCTTTGGTCGATGTGGGGCTGGAACGTTTTGTGAATTCCTTGCCAGATAAACTCTCCGGCGGGCAACGTCAGCGCGTCGCCATCGCGCGTGCCTTGGTGGTGAACCCAAAATTGGTTATCGCCGATGAGCCGACTGCAAATCTGGATTCGGAGAATAGCCGCATGGTGGTGGACTTGATGCGCGAGATGAACCGTGCGCGCAAGGTGACCTTCGTGTTTACGACGCATGATCCGCGTCTGCTCGATCATGTGGATAGAAAGATACTTTTGCGCGATGGCAATATCGTGAGTGATGAGGTGATGGCATGAAGAACTTATTCAAATTGGCACTGCGCGGCCTGATGCGCAATCGCCGCCGTTCGATGGTGACCTTGCTTGCCATCGCCTTTGGTTTTGCGGCCATCTCGCTGTTCGCGGGTTACACGCACAACGTGTATGACGGTCTGGGTCGTCAGTCCATCCACGGCGAGATGTTGGGTCACCTGACGATCTACAAAAAAGGCATGCGCACCGAAGGCAAGCTCGATCCCGAGAAGTATCTGCTCACTGCGGCTGAGGTATCAGCTATCAGCAAGATGACGAAAGAGGGGCCCCACGTCGAGATGGTCGCGCCCCGATTGGGATTGAGTGGATTAGCCAGCAATGGCCGCGCTAGCACCATCTTCATCGCAGAGGGAATCGCGCCGGAAGCGGTGGAGAAGCTACGCTCCGGCGCGCTGACCGAGGAGGAGCGCAACAGCGGTATGTTCGACAATATGCGCATGCGTTTGGACAGCGAACGTCCCGAAGTGGTGGGCTTGAGCGAAGGGCTGGCCGAGTTGCTGCATCTGAAAGAAGGCGATCAGGCGCAGGTGTTGGTGAACACCCTCAGCGGGCAAGCCAATGCTGCCGACATCACATTGGGCAACTCATTCAACACGGGCAACGCAGGCAGCAACGACAAGTTTGCCTTTGTCTCGTTGGCGTTGGCGCAATCGCTGTTGGATGCAGAAGGACGTGCCGACAGATTGACGGTGTTGCTTGATGATGTGGAGCAGACCGAGCCGATGCGTGAGGTGCTGTCGAAAAAGCTCTCGGCAGCGGGTTATGAGGTGGAGATCAAAACTTGGCAAGAGCTGTCCGATTTCTACACTCAGGTGCACGGCATGTTCGACATGATCTTCGGCTTCATCTTCAGCATCGTCATCACGGTCGTCATCATGAGTGTGGCGAATTCTATGGGCATGACCGTCATCGAGCGTACCCGTGAGATCGGTACCTTGCGCGCCATTGGGCTGAAGCGCAGTGGTGTGATCCGTTTGTTCACGTTGGAGTCGATGTTGCTCACCTTGATCGGTTGTGTCACTGGCTTGCTCATCGCGTTGGGCGTGCGTTGGGGTATCAACGTGGCGAACATTTCCTACACACCGCCCAACAGTGCTAGCGCTGTTCCCTTGCTGGTGGACATGGATACGGGGCGCATCTTCTTCACCTTCATCATGATGGGCGTGGTGGGTACACTAGCCGCGTACATGCCGGCAAGACGTGCGGCAAAGAAGGACATCATCGATGCGTTGGGGCATGTTTAAGGTAGGGTGGGCACGCTGTTGTGCCCACACGTTTGATTCGAGGTCGATATGCGTAGCAGCCATATTTTGCTGGGAGGATTGATGTTGATGCTGACGGGGTGTGTATCGGTGACTCCTACGGTCGAGCACGATGCGACATTGCCCTTCGTCGAACTTGATGGATACAAATTCCATGTGAGGGAACTGGGTGATCGTCAGCTTCCGCCGCTTATCGTGGTGCACGGCGGGCCGGGTGGGGATTCAAAATATCTATACTCGATTGATGCGTTGGCAAAAAAGAATCATGTGATTTTTTACGATCAACGCGGGACAGGGCTATCACCCCGCGTCGCACAAGAAGTGCTCACCTTGGAAAGCAGTTTGGCTGATTTGGATGCGCTTGTTTCCCATTACGGTGGCAGCGAGAAAGTCAGGCTGATTGGACATTCATGGGGCGCGATGTTGGTGATCGCCTATCTGGGGCAACACCCAGAAAAGGTGAGCCATGCGGTCGTGGTCGAGCCCGGCATGTTGACGCAACGAACGGCCATAGAATTCGTGAGCAGGCTGAAAGCTTCGCAATCTTGGTGGGACGCTTTGCCTATGTTGGGATACTTGGCGAGCACTCCGTTTGTATCGACTCAAGATGGGCACGAACGTTTCGACTATGTGATGACACGCATGATGAATCGAGCCAAACCCGGCGCACCTTATCAATGTGATGGAGAGGCGATGCCGCAGGATGCTTTTAATCGCGCGGGTTATGGCGCGTTCGCCAATATGTTGAAGCCAGTGCTGAATGATCCAGCGAAATTTCAATATGACCTGACGCGAGGTATTTCCGCCTATCAAGGCCAACTGATGATGGTCAGCAGTGAATGCAGCTTCATTGGTTATGCCTATCAACAGAGATTCAACATGCCCCTCATGCCAAAGCAAACGCAGCACGTTCAGGCAAAAGCGATGGGGCATAACATGCTGACGCTCAATCCTGAGTGGAGCGTGAAAACGATCACTGAATTTTTTGATAAACCGAACTCGCTTAACTGAATGGATGGTGGAACATGAAAAATATCAAATCGCAAATAGGCACACTCGCCTCACTTTTAATGCTGGTAGGGGCAGTCTATGCCGCACCCGATGCACACAGCATCCTAACCAGTTCCGATCAGGCGCGTGGTGGCGGGTTGCCCGGTATCGTGTGGGAGATCAAGCTCAATTCGCGCGATGGTGACAAGGTCGATGAGCCGCAACGTCTCGTAGTGAAGGCGGTGGATGAATCCAGTGTGGCGGAAGTGTTGGAGCCAGTGCGCTCCAAAGGCTCCAGAATATTGCAGGTGGAGCGCAATATGTGGCTCACCAAACCTGGATTGTCCAAACCCATTCCCATCTCGCCACGTCAGCGCATGAGTGGACAGGCGTCGAACGGCGACATCGCCGCGACCAACTACGCAGGCGATTACGAAGCACAGATGAGTGGCAACGAGAGTGTCGATGGCGAGCCGTGCTACGTGCTAGACCTGAAGGCGAAACACAAACGTGCCACCTACGACAAGATCCGCTACTGGGTATCAGTCAAACGTTTGGTCGGTGTCAAAGCGGAGTTCCAATCGGTCAGTGGCAAACTGCTCAAGACCGCGCATTTCGAATACGACAGCACCATCGAGCATGACGGCAAACGCATTCCCTTCATCAGCAAGATGACGATTCGAGATGCACTCATCGATGCGGAGACGGTGATGGAATTCGGATCGGTGAAAGTGAAGCGAGTCGCCGCATCGGAATTCGATCTGGGGCAGATGCGATGACCGCTGAAAGACACTTGATGCGAGCGATGATCTGGCTGGCATTCGCACTGATTAGTAGTAACGCACTGGCAGACGGAGATATGACTGTGCGGCCTCAACTTGGTTTTGGAATGCTGGAGGGAAAGAGCTATCAACATGCTGGGACACGCTTGCTACTGAATGCGAACGATAGGCAGAAATACGGACTGGAACTGAGTCGGGTCAACACATCACAAGGTGATTATTTGGCGGTGGGGATCGTGCTGGAACAGCGCAAATTTGGTTGGTTCAATATGTCGATAGGGAGCATCGGATATTTTGGTCAAGGTGGAGGTGTGCTGAACGCTCCAGGTCTGGTGAGTAACTTGGGGTGGGAGCCAGCCACCCCAGATGCGATCAAACCCTTCGTCACCTTGCGCAATGATGTGATGTTCGGGAGCAAGACCAAAGTTGGATATGCGCTGAGTGCGGGCTTGTCGCTGACGTACTGAATAAAGGGGAGTGAAAGTGGGAATTCGATCAAAAGTGAATCTGGTCTCGTTGCTGTTCATGGCCAGTAGCGCAGGGTATGCCGAAGAGTCGAACTGGAGCACCTCATGGGATGGCACGCTCTATGGTTATGCCAATGCAACGACACTACGCACAGACAGCGTGTTGAATCCTAATAACCAGATCGCCAATTTGCCAAAACGTAGTGATACGGCAGAGTTGCGCTTGAACTTCAAAGCCGAGAACGACGTGCTTCGATTCACTGCACGCCCTATCTTGCTGGCGCAACAGCAACGTGGCGCTGCGAATACGTCACAAAAAAATGACGGCTATTTGAGTCAGTGGCAACTGCGTGTGAGTGCCAGCGAGGAATTGAACGTGGCCGCAGGGCGCGAGGTGTTGAACTGGGGGGCAGCACAGTTCCGTTCGCCGTCTAGTCCGTTCTATTTCGACAATGGGCGCAGCGATCCTATGCGTGAGTTGATCGGGATGGATACGGTTAAAGTGACCTGGACACCCGACATGCAGAGTAGCTTCACTTTGGCGCGCGTCGTCGGTGCGGGGCGCGTAGCACCTGCGGCTGATGAATGGCGAAACACGTGGCTACTCAAAGCCGATCAACGCGGTGATGGTTATGCAGTCGGTGTAGTCGTTGCGAAAGCAGCGCTGAACGCTGCTTTCTATGGTGCGCACGGTCAGTATTCTGTGGGGGATGAGACCTTGCTGTACGCGGAGATCGGCTCGTCCGAGCAGTTGATTTCATTGCAATCTCCTGCGGATGTTGCACAACCATTCAGTGTGCTTGCCGCATCACCTCGTCGTAACACCGCGCTCGTTGGCGCGACCTATACCTTGCCTGATGGCCAATCACTGACCGCTGAATATCTGCGTGACAACCACGGGTACACCATGGCACAAGAGGCGGCGTATTTCTCGCGCGCAGCGAGTTCGCCATTGGTGGCAGGCCAAGCACTGGGCATGGCGCCGCGTTTGTTGGGCCGTGACTATGTGCATCTGGTGTGGCAGAGCAATCTGATGGAGAGTGAAAGTTACTGGCGCATGATGTACACGCGCAACCTGACCGATGTGGGGCAGGAATTGGGTGCCTACGGCGAGGCAACTTTGCATGAGCGCGTCAGCGGATTTATAAGCGCAACAGTGACGAGTAGCACAGCTCAGCAAGAGGCATCGTCGTTATTCACCCGCAGCGTTACGCTGGGGGTGAAGGTGGCGTTGCATTGATGACGCGAACATAATCGAATCATGCTCAATATTATTTTTACTACCTTCGCTAACATCTTGTTCAACACCGCCATAGCGGGATTGTTGACGGCAGTGGGATTTGGCGGAGGCTTCTGGGACAACATGGTGTTTTCGCAGTGCATCGGACTTTCTATTTATGCGGCGAATGCATCGGTGATATGCCATATCACCGACAAGCGTTGGCGTTGGGGAATGCTAGCCTTCACGTTTCCTGGCAGCATCGTCTTCGGTGTCACCTTAGGTGCTTGGATCACTGGGGCAGGAGATTGGAGCAATCCACAAGCATGGGTGGCAGTGATTATCGGGCTGTTTTTCGGTGGCATCGGCAGTATTGCCTACCTCCTTAATCAACGTATCGAACAACTTGGCGCGGAGGTGAAGCAACGCCGGTTGAACGAGATGGAGAGCGAGAAGCGCCAGATGGAAGCACAACTCAAAATGTTGCAAGCGCAGATCGAGCCGCATTTTCTGTTCAACACCTTGGCGAACGTCAGCAGTCTCATCGACAGTGACCCAGCACTATCGAAGAAGTTGCTTGAGCGATTAAATGATTGGTTACGTATCGCACTGGTGCGCGCACGGAGCGACAACGCCACCTTGGGTGATGAGTTGGAGATGCTGGAGAATTATTTACAGATTCTGAAAATACGCTTCGGGGATCGATTGCGTTGGACGACAGATGTAGATGAGGAGGCGCGCAGCAAAGTGTTTCCGCCGATGTTGTTGCAACCGCTGGTAGAGAATGCGGTGCGTCACGGAATCGAACCTAAGATCGGCGGCGGCGAGATTCAAATTCGCGCATCTCTGACCGACACTCTGTTGCGTATCGAGGTGAGTGATACCGGCGTTGGATTGATCAGCAAAGAGGGGGGCGGGACAGGATTGGCAAACATCCGTGCCCGACTGGCGACTTTGTATGGCGAGCGTGGTCGCCTGACGATTCAAAACGGTCACAACGGCGGTGTCGCTGCTATCTTGGAGTTGCCACGATGAGAGCCCTCATCGCCGATGACGAACAGCATCTTGCCGAGGACTTGCGCCGTCGCCTCGTTCAGTTATGGCCAGAGCTCAAGATCATCGCAGTCGTGCATGATGGTATTGCTGCGGAGCGCGCATTGACCGAGCTTAAACCCGACATCGCCTTTCTCGATATTCGTATGCCGGGGCAGAGTGGTTTAGATGCCGCGCGGAGTGCAACATCAGCCACGCGATTAGTTTTCGTCACAGCGTTCGATGACCATGCCGTGCAAGCATTCGAACAAGCTGCCGTGGATTATTTATTAAAGCCTGTTTCGGATGAACGTTTGGAGCGCTGCGTGGAGCGCTTGCAACAAGGCAGCATGTTTGTTCCCGACGCGATGATGTCGCGTTTACAGAAGTTACTCGCCACGCCTGCTAAGCCAGAGCCACTACGCTGGTTGCGCATCCAAGTTGGGCAGACGGTACGCATGGTGGCGGTGGATGAGGTGTGTTACTTCCAATCAGCCGACAAATACACCACCGTCCTTACTCGCGATGCCGAGCTGTTGTTGCGCACCCCGCTCAAAGACCTCATCGAGCAACTTGATGCAGAACAATTCTGGCAAGTGCATCGTGGAACACTCGTGAATGCGAAGCAGATCGTTTCTGCACATCACGACCTATTGGGCAAGGTGTCGCTCTCGTTGAAAGACAGGGTGGAGAAGGTCGCGGTGAGCCGCAGCTATGCGCATCTTTTTAGGCAGATGTGAGGGGATTGGAAGATGTCTGACTATTTCATGTAATGAAGTGGATGGAATTGCGGCCTTGTTGTTTAGCGATGTACATCGCTGCATCAGCATTGGACAACACCTCCTCAGTTGTGATTGTTGCACTGCCATGAAAAACGTTCACGCCGATGCTGGCGGTACATGTGTGCGTGATGATCGTAGTGGGTTGGCCTTCTGAATGAAGGGTGAGGTGGTAGTGGGCGGATAGCGCCGAACGTATTTTTTCTGCGACGTGTTTTGCTAGGTCAATTGATCTTGATAGGTCGACATCCAGTTCGCTTAATATGATGACAAACTCGTCACCGCCAAAACGTGCAACAGTGTCGATCTCGCGCAAGCAATGAGTGATTCGATGAGCCGCTTCGATCAATAAGAGATCACCTACTGCATGGCCATACTGGTCATTCAAGGGCTTGAAATTATCCAAATCCAAGAACATTACCGCGCCAAAATAGTTGTTACGTTTTGAAGTCGCGAAGGTACTCACCAGCCTGTCCTGCAATAGTCGCCGATTAGGTAATTGGGTCAAAGTGTCATAGAAGGCAAGATTGCGTAACTGTTCAGTCGCCTCATCAATTTTTCGTTGCAATTCGAGCCTATCTTTTAGCAACTCATTTGCCATATGGTTGACCCCATCTGTCAATGTACTGAGCTCGTTGATGAGTGTGGGCTTGTTTACTCGGATGTGAAGATTTCCTCCGCCAATCGCATCGACGGCTTCGTTTAGCTTTTGGATGGGATCGATGATGTGTCGGCTTGCTCGATTGATCGCAATGATCGTGATCAGTAAAAACAGCAATGTGCCGAGAATGGTGGTGACAACTATTTTTAGTTTCAGTTTGTTTGTGCGAGACCAGCTCATCTCAATGATCACCGCACCGCTTTGTACAGGAGCGACTGCCACGACATCATCTAACGGAAGCTGCGTCGATAATATAGGCATGTATATCCAAATTGATTTCCCATCATCATGGATGCCACCAATCGAGTTAGCCCACGACGTTTCCCCAGCCTTCTTTGTAATATCGCCTGCTGAGACAATTAGCTCGGTATTCTTAAGTATGAAAACTGCTATTACATCCGACTCGCGCAATGTGCTGGTTGCCAGTTCGTTTAGATTATTGGTGTTGTTTGAGAATACACCGAATTCGCTACTGGCCGCGAGTTGGCGAGCGAGTAATTGTCCGCGCAATAGCAGGTCTTGGTTCAAGTCTCTATTGCGATCAATTAGGAAATAAGCTTCTAAGCACGCTGAGATTCCTAGTAGCGGAATCAATGTGAGCAGTGCAAAGTATCTGCGAATGTCAAACGCGAGTGAGCTCATGGGCGGCCTCCCTGCATCTTGTCGATTCGGACCTTTAGCAGCTCAGCAGAGGGCAATGTGATACCTAGGGACTTCGCGACATCTTGATTGACTGCAATGCTGAAAAATTGTGGGTATTGGGGGGCAGGTAATTTTCTAGTCTTTGCAAACTGCGACACTATCTCATTAGCTTGGGCTGCAATCTGTTCTGGGCTTGAATAGGCTGCGCATAACGCACCCGCTTTGACCAAGGACTGTGAATAGCCTACTAGTGGAATGGCATGTTGGTAACTTTGCAGCAAGATGTTGCGCAGTGTGTTGCTGTTATAAATCTTGTTGTCTGGAATGGCGAGAACGACCTCGCTGCTATTAATGATGCTACTCAAATCTTCATAAAGAGAGTCCATTGATGAACGTTTCGCAACTAGTTCTATGCCCTGCTGCGCAAATGCAATTTGCATGTTGCGGATATCTAGTCGAGAATCAGACGAATAAAGCAGCCCTATCTTGGTGTGCTTAGGGAGTGCAGCTCGGAATAGATGGATCTGTCGGCCTAGCGGTTGATTAAGGTATATGGCGGCTAGGTTTGAATCGTGCGGGCGTTGTCGAGATAGTTCTGTGTATTGGTCTAACGAAATGAGTGTTGCCAATACTGGGATGTTTGATTTTTCGACAATTGAATTGGCCGCTTTGCTACCAACCGTGATGATCAAGTCGGGGGCGTGGGCGTCGATGCGAAAGTCTTCTGATCGAGTTAGGACTTCAATTTTAAATTGGTTACTTAGATTTTGAGAGAGGCTCTCCGAAAAACTTTTATATAACGGCGTGTCCTCACTAAGGACCAATGTGATGCGAAGCTCATTCGTCGCACTCGCCGTTGCACAAAGGCAAACGAAACTAAAGAGTGTCAGAAAAATTGAGCGGCAGATCATCAATAAAACCTTTCCGGATTACCAGTCGACTCTGATCGTGATGTGAGCGCGCCGATCAAAAACATTGTTGGCAATGTATTCTGTGTATCTTTGGTCGAAGAGATTTTGTATTACCAGTGCCACTTCCCCCTTCATGCCAGCCACCCCTCGGAATGGTTGGGCAATACGTGCATCCATCCTGCGCTGTACCGGTTGACGATCGATGGAGCCACGGTCGAAAGGCTGCATCGCATCTTGATGGTAATAAGCTGCGCTATAAGAAAATCCGTTGGCCTGTCGATGGGAATACAGCAAGCTTCCACTATTGATCGGGATACTGCCTGTGAACACATCGCTGATTGAGCTGTCCGCAGGGTTTAACTTTGAATTGCCGGCAGCCACTAAGGCTGGTGCATTGCTTTCGCCTTGTGAATGCGCGAAGTTGACAGTCAAATCAGTGTCCGAATCAAAGTTGTGTTTGAGCGTTATCTCTACGCCCTTCAGGTTCGAATTCAAGCCATTCGCAAATATCTCTGACTGTGCGATATAGATCCCATTAGTCACGCGGTCGTTGAAGACACGAACATCTAAGGTGCTATGCCAGTCAGACAACTCTGCAACGTAGCCGATTGCTTTGGAATCCATTCGCTCGGGCTGTAGACTTGGTGAGTTGATCCTTGAACTGGGGACGAACAATGCGCCAGGCTGATACACAATTCCAGGTTTGACTTCTGGGTATTGTTTTTCGACCAATGCGGGCGTTCGATAGGCGACAGAAGAGTCTAAACGGATCGTATGTTGTGGCGCCAGATGATAGTTCAATGCCACGCGGGGTGAAGCGTTCGAATTGTTCCAACCATCTTTTTCAAACATCGCGCCTACATTGAGTATCCATGTGGGGGCGATGTGCCATTCGTCGTGTGCGAACACGCGGTATTCGGCAGAGTTGGACGTGGACGAATAAGACGGTTCAACACCATATGCGGTGCGTAGATCAACATATTGCTGCGCATCGGTGCGGTCACCTCTCCACGCCGCACCGTACACCAAACGATTGTTATCATTTGTTTGGAGAAGATGCTGAATCTCAAGTTCATCCCTGCTGGTCAATACTGATTGAGTGATCAAAGAGTTCGATAGCGTACCATTGTAGTAATACGGGAATGCCTCATGTTGATTTTGGCGAATATGGTAGTAATGCATCTTCAATTCTGCGCCGTCTTCTAATGCCCTCAGCCAGCCAAATTGTAAGAATCCAGACTCGGAATGAAGGTCGTGTGTGACATTCCAGTTGGTGCTATTGGGATTGAGTACGGTTGGATTCTTATCGGTAAAACCAACGCCTTGCACGTCACGATTTAACCCGAACTGTATATCGAAACTATCGACTTCGTTGGGGTGGTAGTCAGCGCGGAAATTCATTAAACGAGCTTGATTGCTGTCGTAGCCATTGTTCAACAATAAGCTGGCTTGAGGCAGGCCATTGGGCGATGTGTTCAAATCGTCATAGCCGTTATCAGCGCTATAACCGATGGTCATGCGGTAATCGAATCGTTCACCAGCTTTGCCAAACCGCGCAACAACATCGTTGACCCCTTTGCTGCCACGCGTAAATGAAACACTTTTTCCATTGAGTGAACCAGAATCCCGTGTGGTGATGCTGATCACGCCTTGGGTCGAATTGGCTCCATGCGAGGCCGCCGCAGGTCCACGTATCACTTCGATGCGTTCGATATCGTCGAGCATGATCGGCAAGTTGGCCCAGTCCACGGCGCTGACAGGTGCTAGGTAGACACTGCGCCCGTCGATCATCACTTGCATACGTCGTGCGTATTGGTCAGTAGAGCCGTGGTAAGAAACAAACGCTTGGCTGCCTTTGTAATAGCTGACATACATACCTGGTACGAGTTTAAATATGTCGGGAATTGCTCTAAAGCCTGAAGCCACAATCATTTTTCGGTCAATTACAGTCATCGCATTGGGGGCGTCAGAAAGGGGTTGAGACAATCTTGATGCGCTCAAAACGATGGGAATTTCTTGGTAGTAATCAAGCTCGCTTGCTTCATTTAAAGCAAGGGCAAAGTCGGAAGTGGCTGTGAGGCTGACCAGCAGTATCAATGTGATAGGTTTCATGTGCTTTTCCTAAAATTCTTTGTACAGATTACACCTCTGACGAACTTTCGTATGTAGGACAAAATGTAGGTAAATCCCTACTAAAAATAAGACCAAATATCTCCAACACCAAGTGTGTACGATGCAACGTAAAAGGTGCGCTGATATGAAGAATAAATCGGTGGATGAATTCGGGTAAATGACGGGTATACCCAAGGCGGAGTTGTTCCCGTGGCGCAAGTGGGTATTGTGGTACGCATGCGGTTAGGGAGGAGTCGTGACAGAATGGCGGGGGTAAATTGCGGGCAGTGGCCCTCGTTGCATGCCGTCCCGCCATTCGCTACAAACCAAGCGAGCGAGCGTTGTGCGCTCGACGAGATTAAGTGACGCCTTTACGCTAATGTCAGATACCTATCCACAATGCCCCAAGTGCGGACATAAGCCTGCACAACCGCTCGCACATGACGCGCCCTGTCCTGTTTGCGGGATCTATCCGTTCAAATGGGGGAAGGCTTTCAAGCGGGTATCGAATGCGCACAGTTGGGAGGATGAGCGTGGCGTGGATGTTGGCGGGATTCAGCGTTTACTCCGCCCTATGTCTGAAATGAGTCCAATGAACTTTTGGGGGCGTGGCTTTGCATGGGCATTGTTAAGTTACTGGAGTTTTACTTTGATTGGCGCAGATTATCGGGATGGCGAGATATTCGGCTCGTTCATGCACAATATTCTTCTGCCGATCCATGAGGCGGGGCATGTGTTGTTCATGCCTTTCGGCGAATTTTTAACCATCCTCGGCGGGAGTCTATTTCAGCTCGCCCTGCCGTTCGTTATCGCGGGCGCTTTCGTGGTGAAAAATCGAGATAACTTTTCTGCAGCCCTAGGATTGTGGTGGACAAGCATCAGCCTGTTGGATCTTGCCCCGTATATCTACGACGCACGCTATCCTCAGCTAATCTTATTGGGCGGACATACGGGCGAAGATGGGCCACACGATTGGATCTATCTACTGAACACGATTGGTCAGACGCAGAATTCCCAGCAATGGGGTGCAATAACTCATGGGCTGGGGAGTGTTTTGACGGTGTTTGCCTTGATATGGGCTTTGCTCATTTTGTTACAACAACACAGGCGATTGAAGAGCTCATTGGAGCTGTAATTGCAGCTGACAATGTATCTAGATTGGAGAGGATTGAATGGTTACAGAATTACATGTGGTATTCGGTTCTGGTCAGGTCGGTTTTCCGCTGGCGCAGAAATTATTAGAAGCAGGCAAGCGTGTGCGTGTGGTGAAACGTAGCCAAGGCGATGTGCCTGAGGGTGCGGAGACGATGTTGGGTGACGCGACCATAGAATCGTTCTGCCATGAGGCATGTGTTGGTGCGAGCGTGGTGTATCACTGCATGAACCCAGCGTATGACACTAAGTTATGGGCGACGACCTTGCCGCGTTATATGGATAACCTCATCGCGGCAGCCAGCAAGGTCGGGGCGCGACTCGTCGTGTTAGACAACCTCTATATGCTGGGGCGCACCGGCGGCAAGCCCATGAACGAAGACACGCCCGTGAACCCGTGCAGCAAAAAAGGTGCGATACGTGCACGTGTTGCCGAACGATTATTCGATGCGCAACGTAGCGGAGAAGTGCGCGCAGTGTGTGGTCGTGCGGCAGATTTCTACGGCCCACGTGGAGCGCTCACCATGTTTGGCGAATATTTCTGGAAACCCGTGTTGGCACGCAAGGCGGGCATGTCCTTAGGTAATGCAGACACAGTGCATACCTATCACTACATTCCCGATGTGGCGCAAGGGCTGGCGACTTTGGGATGTGCGACAGATGAGCAACTCGGTGGGCAAGCACTGTGGATGTTGCCCTGCCAACCTGCCGTAACCACGCGCGAGATGGTGCGTCGTTTCGAGCCGGCCGTGGGACACACCATCCCCCTCAACGTGATGCCGCGTTTCATGATGAATTTTCTTGGACTGTTCGTACCGATGGTGCGTGAGATCAAAGAAATGGCCTACCAGTGGGACGAAGCCTTCATTGTGGATGACAGTCGCTTCCGCGCGCGTTTTGTGATGAAGCCTATACGGGAAGATGAAGCGGCACGTGCGACAGTAGAGTGGGCGCGCCAGATTTACGGTAAGAACTAACGAGGGAGATGTAATCCGAGCGTGTTTTTTACTAATCCGAGCAAGCCATATTGTGTGGCAGGTTGGGGGCTGCCCAATTCGTTCTGCTCATCTAATTTGATGAGCATGTCGTGATACAGGCGCACCGTTTCAACGTGGATCACCGCTTCCCCCCCACGCGCTTGTCCATGTTTCACTGTGTCGAAATATTCAGCCTTTGATAGCAATGGCATCACGCGTTTTACATCTGACCAGACATCCGGATTCAGGCCAGATCGAACGGCCAACACGCGAGCATCCTCCAAATGTCCCAGTCCTTGGTTGTACGCCGCAAGTGCCAACCATATTCGATCTTGTTCGGCGATGCGCAGTGGTAATTGTTCTTTGATCATTTGTAAATATCGGGCACCTGCCATGATGCTTTCCTGCGGGTCTAGTCGGTTCTTTACGCCCATTCGATCCGCCGTATCCTCTGTCAACATCATCATGCCCCGCACCTTGGTGAACGAGGTGGCATTGGGGTCCCATCTTGATTCACGATAGGCCAATGCGGCAATGAGTCGCCAATCTAAGCCAGTAATTTCGGCTGCCTCATTAAACCATTGTCGATAATGGGGGAGCAGTTGGCGGGTGTGATTTAGAAAAGAGGTGGTGTCCGTCGAGCCTAAGCGATCATTGTGGCCGTAGTGACGATCAATTAATTGGCGAAGTGAATTGTCTGCATTGACACCATCGAGGAATCGATTGGCGGCTTCTAACAATGCATCATCTCCCTCTATATCAATAGCCCAACTCATCTTGGATGCGGGCTGTAAGCTGAGTCCCGCTCCGAGTGAGGGATAAAAATTGCGCATGGTGGCAATTTGTTCTTCATTCGCGACAGTGCAGTCTAATTTTCCATCCGCCATTTCTTGTAGTAGTTGAATGGGAGATGATTTCTTTCGCACCTCCCAAGCGAGGTTTTCGTATTCATCGTGCAGTAAATGAAGGGCGGCAACTTGGGCAGAATCACTCGAAACAATGAGCTGTCGGCTGAATAAGCCTTCTATTTTTCTTGGCGTATTGTCATTGCAGATAACTCGCTCTTCCAATGTTTGATACGGGTGGCTGAAGCGAAGCGTACGATTTGAATCGACGCGTAAGCTCGTCATTAAATGAGCGCGTCCAGCATTCATCGCGGCAATGGCTTCATCCGAGGTGAGTTGCAGAAATCGGGGCTTCACATTGAGTTGCTTTGCGAATAGTTCGATGAGGTCTGTTTCAAAGGCCGCCTCAACATCCATTTCACTGTTGGGCACGATGACGACGAGTTCGCCTTGCCGCCAATCAGGAAGCGGTGTTGTTGTATTCAGCTTAAAGCTTAACCAAGCTAATAGCCCGATCACAACAGCCAAACGCAGAGGTAATAGACTCATCATGTAATCATTCTGCCCGAAATTTGAATGTTTGCTGGTAAAATGCGCACCCTTCGCGGTAGCTCGTATGTAATGTACGGTGTTTAAAGCGAATCGAGTTTCGGAGAGGTGGCAGAGTGGTCGAATGTACCTGACTCGAAATCAGGCATACCGCAAGGTATCGAGGGTTCGAATCCCTCCCTCTCCGCCAAATAAAACAGGACATCCATTGGGTGTCCTGTTTTTTTTGCCATTAACTAGAGTGGCCTGATAAATATTTCACCAAGCACTAAACTTCTCGATTAATCATCCGATATGAATAAACAGACACGGAATGTTTGTTTAAGAGGGGAATGAGGTCATGGAAAAGTTGATTCGATTGTTGATGCGTGTTGGATTGTTGGGGGCATTATGTTTGGTGGCGCCGTCGAGTTTTGCCAGTGGCGGCGGAGGGGGCGGGGAGGCAGGTGCTTCGGCCTATACACGTTTAGATCCATTTACGGTGAATTTGCAGGGGTTGAAGCAAGTCATCCAAGTTGCTATCACACTGAAGATGGCAAAGCCTGAGGCCGCTGAAAAAGCGAAGTTGTATATGCCGGCGATTCGCAACGACATCATTTATCTGTTGAGTAGCAAAACGCCTGAGCAATTGGGAACGCCCGAGGGTAAAGAGCGTTTGTTGGTGGAGACGCGGCGTGCGGTTAATAAAGCGCTGGAGTTGAATTCAAAAGAAGGCGTGGCTGAGGTGCTCTTCGAGTCCATCATCATCCAATGAGGTTGCTGGGCCTAGCGGTGTTTGTCCAAATGCTGATGCAGGCCCTGTACGAGGTTTTGAGTGAGCTGTGCTTGCAGCTCTTCCCAATCTGTTGTGATGCCGAGTTCCACACATTGCGTGACGCGCAATCCTTGATAGCCGCAAGGGTTGATGTTGCTGAACGGCGTAAGGTCCATGCATACGTTGAATGAAAGGCCGTGATAGCAACACCCATTCTTAATTTTAAGTCCCAGTGCGGCGATCTTTGCTTCGTTTACATATACCCCTGGCGCGTCTTCTCTTCCTCGTGCCATCACGCCGTATCCCGCTAGAACATCAATGACCGACTGCTCCATCAGACGCACTAATTCGCGTACATTTAATTTCCAGCGGCGCAAATCAACTAACAAATAAGCCACGATCTGTCCGGGGCCGTGGTAAGTGATTTGCCCTCCCCGATCAATCTGGACAACGGGAATGGAGGTTGGATTGATGAGATGTTCTGGGCTGCCTGCTTGCCCCTGTGTGAAGGTGGGAGGATGTTGCACCAACCAGATTTCATCGGCCGTATCGCGATCTCGTTCAATCGTGAAACGCTGCATGGCGTGCCAAGTCGGTTCGTATTCGACCATGCCGAGTGCGCGGATGTGGATGGAGGGATGTTGCATAGGGTGCACCTCTTCTGAAGCCCCCTCACTAACCTTCCCCCGCGTTGCAGGAGAGGGGGCGAACGAGGAAGGCAATGTCAATTACAGTGCCATCTTCACCATCGGGTGCGACGTCAGATCGCGATACAAGTTGTCCAGTTGTTCTCGCGAGGTGATGTGCACGGTGCAGGTGAGGCTGGTGTATTTCGCCGTGCTGCTGCTACGTGATTCGATCTTGTCGCTCGTGAAGTTGGGTGAATGCGCTTGTACGACCTGAGTGATGGCGCTTGCAAAATCAGGGTGTGCGAAACCGAACACCTTGATGGGGAAGTCGCAGGGGTATTCGATGAGGGAGTCTTCGGTAACGGTCATTTGCGCATCACTTCTTGTTTGAATGTTTGGTAGAGGGTATGGAGTTTGGCGAACATCGCACCGGGTTTGCCATCCCCCACGGGTTTGCCATCCAGCGTGGTGATGACCATCACCTCTTTGGTAGAGGAGGTCAGTAGTAATTCGTCCGCATTGAACACTTCTTCCTTTAGCACTTTGCGCACCTCGCACGGAATGTTGTTCGCAGCGGCGATCTCAAGGATGACGTCGTAGGTGATGCCGGGCAACATGAGGTTGTCTTTCGGTGGGGCGAGTAGTGTGCCGTTCTTCACCACGAAGATATTACTCGCTGCACCTTCGGTCATGAACTCGTCATTGCGGATGAGGATGGCCTCGGCACATCCGGCCGCTACTGCCGCTTGGCGTAGCAACACATTGGGCAATAGCGCGATAGCTTTGATGTCGCAACGCAACCAGCGGTTGTCCACCACGGTGATGCATGAGATACCACTCTTCAATAGTTCTGCGCTCGGTGTGGTGAGCGGGTTGCTCATCACGAACACGGTTGGAGTTGGCGCGGGAACGGGAAAAGCGTGATCGCGCTTGGCCGCACCGCGTGTCACATGTAGGTAGAGGTATTGGTCTTCGGGTGTGTTACGGCGGATGAGTTCGTTGAGAATGGTCGTCCACTCATCATCACTATGAGGGTTCTTCAGTTGGATGCCATCGAGGCTGTGTTGCAGGCGTTGCAGATGTTCCGCTAGGCGAAAGGCGCGGCGCGAATAGACGGGGATAACTTCGTATACGCCGTCACCGAAGATGAAGCCGCGATCCAATACGGGCACCTTGGCTTCTTCGATCGGCATGAACTCGCCATTGAGAAAAATGCTCATGATTTATTATTCAAAGAGTAGGCGTATCGCATCCACGCCACGCGAGAACACGTTGGTTAAAGACACGGTCTCTGTCGCAAAGACGGGGAGATCGAGATACTTTTGGCCATTGAGCGATAGGTGTAAGGTGCCAACGCGTTGCCCTGCGTTCACGGGGGCGATCAGCGGCTGTTTCGTTTCTAATTGGGCGGTCAACTTGTTGTGCTCTGAAAAAGGCGTTGAGATGAACGTGTCAGCACGGAATCCCACTTTGATCTCGCGCTCGGTGCCCTTCCAAATCCGTATGCTGCTGATAGCCTGATCTTTACGATAAAGCATCTTCGATTCAAAATCTTTGAAGCCTAGATTCAAAAGTCGCTGACTTTCGGTGCTACGCAGATTCTCTTTATCTGCGCCCAGCAATACTGATACCAGACGCCGCTCATCTCGTTTTGCGGAAGCAATCAGGGAGAATCCCTCCCCCTCGGTGTAGCTGGTTTGCATGCCATCCACATAAGGGTCTTGCCAGAGTAGGCGGTTACGATTGAATTGATTGATGCCGTTGTATTTGAATTCGCGTACGGCATACATTGCGTATTGTTTTGGGAAATCGTTGATCAGTGCAGCGGCCAATATCGCGAGATCGTGTGCGGTGCTGTAATGCTGGTCTTCGGGTACTCCGGTCGCATTCTTGAAGTTAGTGTTGTTCATCCCAAGGCGTTTGGCTTGGGCATTCATCAGATCGGCAAAAGCAATTTCATGGTTTGCAACGGCTTCAGCTAATACCCGAGCCGCATCATTTGCGGATTGGACGATCAGCCCTTGTATTAAGTCTTCGACGGTCACTTCTCTGCCAACCTCTAAGAACATTCGCGGTTCTTCATTTTGCAAACGCAAGGCGTATGAGGTGGGCATCATGTCTTGGCCTAAGCTGATCTTCCCTTGTTCTAGCGCGCCGAAAACGACGTAAGCGGTCATCAATTTGGTGAGCGAGGCAGGTGCAATACGTTCATTAGCGCGCTGTTCCAGCAACATCTGTCGGCTGGTCAAATCATATAGCGCGTAGTGTTTAGCGGCTAATTTAGGATTGTCTGGAAGTGCTTGTGCCAAAGCAGGCAAGCAGCAGAGTACGAGTGAAAGCAGGCGCAGGATTTTCATAATCGACAAAGTGAGATAAAGCTGTGCCGCGATTATACAGTCGCCCTGCAACGGGCGAACAGCAAGCCTGTTAGAACGATGCGACGAACTGTATGGCTTGTTCGGTTTGTTCTGCAATGAGCGCGGTAATCTCGTCGGCTTGGTTTGGATCGATTCCCAATGCAAGCCACTCATCTGCGGAGACAGTTTCCCCGTGATATTCATTCAGCCCTGGTGTGGGCATGAGACGTTCTGTGAGTTGAATCACTAATGCCAACACGGGGAGAGGCGCTGCGGCATCTTTTGCGGGCGAGTGGTGGTAACGGATGACATCGATCATGTCTGCTGGCAGGCTCCAATGTGAGGCGAGTGCCGCCCCTAATTCCGCATGGGTTACATCTAGCAGCTTTTGTTCAATCTCGATGAGCGCGCGATTCTTTTCGATGAGTAAGAGGGTGTGCAAGGCGTCACTCCGTTTGGAATCCAAGTGCGCCAGTGCGAGATAGCCGATGTCATGTAGCATGCCCGCCAAAAAAATCTGATCCTCTGTAGGGCGTTGCTTTGCGGGCATGGCTCGTACAACAGGCAGCATGGCAAAGGCGACACTCATTGTGTGTGACCAAAGTTCGTGCGGATCGAATTTGCCGATGGGGGTGTTAGCCAGTGATGTGATGGCGATGCTGGTGACTAATGATTTGATGCGAGTGAGTCCTAACAGTACAGCAGCTTCCTTCACGGAATTGATTTGACGTGAACTGCCAAACAGCGGGGAATTGGCTAATCCGATAATTTTCGCCGAGATAAGCGGGTCCTGTGAAATGAGCTGCATTAACTGTTGCTCGCCAGTATCCGACTCCAAGTCGAGTGCCAACAGTTTCTGCGCAATCAATGGCAGCGTCGGCAGGATGTCGAATTGTTGTACCGCGATAAGAAGTCCGTTGGGTGCGTTCATTAGAATGAGTTTGCAAGTTGTTTAGCGAGTTCTGCTTGTTCGTGAACGCTGGCTGTCAGTTCTTCAGCACGTGATGGGTCGATCCCAAGTTCGGTCCAGTCGGCCTCATTGATAGTTAGGTCAACTGTTTCTGTAATGCCGAAAGAAGGTAGGAGTCGTTCAGATAGGTTGAGTAATGAAACAAGAGGCTGTCCTGCTGCAGCGGCCTCATCGTTTGGGGTGTGGTGGTAGCGAAGGACTGCGATGATTCTTTCTGGCAGATCCCAGTGGCGTGCGAGTTCCGCGCCAAGTTCTGCATGGCTGATCTCAATTATCTCAGGCTCGATATCGCTGATGGTGCGTTCCGGCTGAGCGATGAGTTGGTTATGCAGTCGATCACTCAACGAAGTATCTAGATAATTGAGCACCATGTAGCCAATATCGTGTAACAAGCCAGCTAAAAAGATTTCATCTTCAAGTGGGCGGGTACGGGGTGGCATGGCGCGAGATAAGGTGCGCATCCCTAAGGCTACGCCTAGGCTATGCATCCACAGTTGCTGAAGATCAAGGGTGCCCGAAGGGGAGCGTTGAAGGGTGGACATCACTGCGATGCCTACGGCCACTGACTTTACACGGGTGAGGCCAAGTAACATGGCCGCATCCTGTATGGAGTTGACACGTTTTGAGGCGCCAAATAGGGGGCTGTTGGCAAGTCCGATGATACGCGCAGAGATTTGCGGGTCTTTTTCAATGAGCCGCAATAGTTGTAGTTCTCCGGCATCCGTATCCAATGAAAGTGCAAGGATCTTCTGAGCGATGACCGGCATGGCGGGCAAGCTATCCAGATTTTTAATTGCCTTTTTTAAGTCAATAGGTTGCGTGCTCATCAATGTCTCCCCTCTAGTGATTGTTTTAATATCTTGGAAGTGTCTTCGGCATTGAGAGCCAAATCTTTAACCTATTTTCAATTTTTTAGTTCGGCCGTTTGGCCAATTTTCGCTGCAAGGTGCGGCGGTGCATATTGAGTACCCGCGCGGTGGAAGAGATGTTGCCTTGCTGTTCATGTAGGACGCGGTTGATGTGCTCCCACTCTAGTTTATCTACCGTGGAAGGTTGGGCTTCTACGGGCACATCGGCGTTGGCGTTATGACCGAAGGCGGCAACAATCTCGTCTGCGTTGGCGGGTTTGGATAGATATTGCGTGGCTCCGAGCTTGATGGCTTCCACCGCTGTGGCGATGCTGGCGTAACCCGTGAGCATGACGATACGCGTGGCGGGGTCGAGTTCGTGTAGGGTTTGTACTAACACCAACCCCGAAGCACCGTGCATCTTAAGGTCGATGACGGCGAATTCGGGTGGGTTAGCTTGTGCCAGCGGTAAGGCGCTCTCGACGCTGGCGGCCGTGGTTACACTGAAACCACGTTTCTCCAAGGCTCGTCCAAGCACGCTACGAAACGTGTCGTCGTCATCTACTAACAACAAGGTTGGTGTGTCGTTGCTGATTTGATTCATGCGGGAAGTCCTTGCAGTGGCAATTTCACTTCGGTGGTCGCGCCGCCGCTGTCGCGGTTGAATAGACGCACACTACCGCCCAGCCTTTCTAGGGTGGCATTGGCGAGGAATAAGCCCAATCCGCGCCCCTCCTCTTTGGTGGTGAAGAATGCGGAGCCCGCACGTGAGGCAGCCTCGGCGGTGAGCCCAGGCCCTTGGTCTTGGATCTCCAGCACGATATGTTTGTCGTTCCAATGCAACATGATCTCCATCCCTTCCGAGGATGCATCGGCAGCGTTATTCAATAGATTGAGTAAGGCGGCACGCAAGGCTGGGTCAGGCCGTAGGCGTGGTGCGGGTTGAGTGCCACCGACTTGATAGTTGTAATGCACGGTGGGGCGTAACAATTGCCATTCGTCCAATACAGCCAACAAGAAACCGTCAATGTTCATCACTTCCGGTGTCGCTTGTGCATGACTCACCAAGGTGCTGAGGATGCGTTTGCAGTTACGCACTTGGTCGTCGAGCAGAGTCAGGCTTTCTTTTTGGTCGGGTAATTTGCAGTCGTTTTGCATCTCACCGATCACTACGGACATGGTGGATAGCGGCGTGCCCAATTCGTGAGCTGCACTGGCGGCCAAAGTACCCAACGATACGATACGTTCGTTGCGCAAGGTCTCTTCGCGCACTTGGGTGAGCTGCGCCTCGCGCAATCTAACTGCCGCCGCCATCTCTACTGCGAAATAGGCGATTACCGTCGCGCTGATGACGAAGCCTAGCCACATGCCAAGCACGTGAGCGTTGAATGCATCTCCTAGCGGAGAGGTGTCGGCAGTTGCGATAACAGGCGCGGATTCGGGCTCGGTGCGGCAGTAATCTGAAGCTGTTTTGTCGGGCTGATGCATCTGATGCTGGCTGTGATCCATTGTCATCGCGGCATGGTCGTGCACGGGGGCTGCCGTGACTGAGGAGGCGGCAGCGACGACGGCTGTCGCTGTATGTCCTGCGTGTCCTGCATGCGCATCCCCAGTGGGTAGCGGCACGTACCACACCATCAACAAGCTGTAGCAAGCCACGGTCAAGGCTGCCATGCCCCATGTGTAGCGGCGCGGCAAAGTGGCTGCCGCCAGCACCAGCGGCAGTAGATAAAGTGAGACGAAAGGATTGGTCGAGCCACCGCCGAAGTACAGCAACACCGTCAGTGCATTCACGTCTAGGCACAACTGCAAAAACAGTTCGAGGTTGCCGACGGGGTAGTCAAGTGACAAGCGCCACCAGGTGAGCAAGTTGACCAACACCAAGAACACCACCGTGCCGATCATCGGTGTCCATGCGAAATCCGTGCTCAGGAAACGGTGCACCAAGATCAAAGTGGCGAACTGGGCCAAGATCGCCCAGTTGCGCAGCATGAACAAGCGGCGCAGATGCGAGTGACCTGTTTGGGTGGAAAGGAGGGATGTATTCATGGCGGCGGATTCTACTGGAAGCCCGTCGTTATTGGGGTGCGACAAAATGTCGCAGTGACATTCGTATGGGAGTGAGTAATATGCGTCGCTGGAATTTGCAGGCAGTCGATTTGGGATCGAAAGATTCCTCAGTTAACTCAATCAGGAGATTGTTGATGAACAAACGTAATTTGAAACGCATGGCAGAGCTGGGCATTGTAATGACCGCTGTTGCTGCATTGGTCGTAGGGTGTGGTGGTAGCAGCTCAAGCAGCGGCTCTTCAACCGTTACCTTGTCTGGAATCGTCGCTGACGGTTATTTGAGCGGCGCTAAAGTCTGCTTAGATACAAACAGCAATGGTGTGTGTGATTCTGGCGAACCATCTTCAACGACTGGTACAAATGGCGATTACACCATCTCGGGTATTACATCGGGTCAGCAATCGTTGTATCCCGTTGTGGCTGAAGTTCCTTCTACGGCTGTGGATAAAGATACAGGCGTTGCAGTAGGACAAGCATTCACTTTAGCAGCGCCAGCAGGGGCATCATTTGTGAGTCCCCTTTCTACCTTGGTCAATGAAAAAGTGTTGGCGGGAGCGACTGCGGCTTCTGCCGTTGCTTCAGTTGGTCAGGCTTTGGGTATCCCCGCAGCTAGCGGCGTGAGCGTTTCAGGTAACTATGTATCTCTCAAAGGTTCTGCAACTGATCAAACAAACGGATATTTCCGTGCGCATGAGGCAGCTAAGACCATTGTGGCTGTGTTGAAGGCAGGTAAAGCATCTCTTGGGTCTTCAACAGCAAGTACTGACAAAGCAACTCAAAGTGCATTGTTGGGCCAAGCTGAATCAGTCTTGCAATTCCAAGCGACGAGCAATGTCGCTGCGGTTGCAACGATGTTCTCTTCTACAGCTGTCAACTCTAGCAGTGTAGTTGGCGCGGGCTCTCTGAAAGCACAAATTGCTGCAAATAATGCGGCGTCTTTGGCTGCAGCCGCAACGCAGAACGTGACTATCAATTTTGATGTGATCAATGGTGCTACGAATATTGGTGTTGGCGGTTGCGCTGCCAGTGCGCTGACGTTGGGAACCGCTTCAACTGTGGGGTCATTGAAAGATTTACGTTTCTACGTTTCTGGTGTTGCACTGATCGATGCTGCGGGTAATTACGCTCCAGTGGTGATGACTGAGAACGCCAACCAAGGTAGCAATGTTGCCATGCTCGATTTTGAAGACGGTACGAATACTTGTGTTGGTGGAACTGCGGGAACTTACACTGCTGTGACAGGTAAAGTGGCGCCAGGTAGTTATGTGGGTATCGCATTTACAGTGGGTGTTCCTGGAAAGTTGAATCACAGCAATATTGCTGATGCGGCGACGCCTTTGCCGCTCCAAAATTCAGCGCTTAATTGGTCGTGGCAGTCAGGCCGTAAGTTCACTAAAATTGAATTTACAGCGAACCCTGTAGCGCCAGCAGCGGGTGTGACGACGATGGTTCACTTGGGGGCAACTGGTTGCAAGGCAAATCCTTTGAACGGTGAAGTAATCAATGGTTGCGGTAGCCCAAACCGTATGCAATTGTCTTTCGCCAACTTCAATTCAACGACACAGAAGATCGCTTTAGATTTGGGCGCATTGTTCAATGGCCTTGATCTGACTACTTCGAAGACATGGATGTCAGCTAAACCAGGTGGCATGATGATGGCCGGTAGTGCAGCTTACTTCTTCAATAAGCTCCAAATTGACTCAGTGACTGGTTTGCCGATTAATGATGGCGCTGCTCAGACATTGTTCGTAGTCCGGTAAGTAAGATTCCCGTTAATGAACGGGGACTATCCGCCGCATCTGCTAGTGTTTACTAGTGTGATGCGGCGGTTTTCATTTAACAGCTCAATTCAGAGGCGACGGTGATGTTGAATTTCACAAGCAAAAAATGGGTTCTTTTTCTGGCCTTGGTAGGGGGAGCGGTGGCGCTTGGATATTTTATGCTGCATCAGCGCACACCCAAGCCATTGACTGAATGGAAGTGGGAACTACCGGCACATTTCCCGCAACCTCGAATTCCTGCTGATAATCTGATGTCGGAAGAGAAGTTTCAGTTAGGGCGCAGTTTGTTTTACGACAAACGAGTATCTGGAAATGCTACTTTTGCTTGTGCATCCTGCCACTTTCAAAATTTAGCCTTTACCGATGGCAAGGCCGTGGCGACGGGGTCTACCGGTGAACATACTTTGCGCAGTGCACAGCATTTAGCAAACTCGGTCTATCACCCGTACTTCACTTGGGCGAACTATTCACTGGCTTCGATGGAGCGTCAAATGCTTAATCCATTGTTGGGTGAGAATCCTGTCGAAATGGGGGTAAACGATCAGACGCAGCCTGTTATTTTGCAGCGTTTGCGTGCCGATGAAAAATACGCCGAACAATTCAGGCAGGTATTTCCAGAAGAAAAAGAGCCGATTAGCTTGAGCAATGTCATCAAGGCAATCTCAGCTTTTCAGCGTGGACTGATATCCGCCAACAGCAAATATGATCAGCATCTACAGCACAAGGTTGCGTTGACGGAACAAGAGGAGCGCGGAAGGGGTTTGTTCTTTTCTGAGAAAGCTCAGTGTTCACAGTGTCACGGTAGTTTCAACTTCAATGACCAAGTTATTTCTGCGAATGATGTGGATGTAAAAACAGAGTTCCATAACACGGGACTATATAACCTTGATGGTAAAGGCGCGTTCCCAGATAAAAATCGTGGTATCGCCGAATTATCGAATCGACTGGAAGATATGGGAATGTTCCGCACGCCGAGTTTGCGTAATGTGGCGGTGACGGCACCTTACATGCATGACGGTAGTATCGACACCTTGGAGCAAGTCTTAGATTTCTATGCGGGGCACGGACGTGTGATTTCTGCGGGTGAGAATAAGGGAGACGGTCGCCAGAGTCCTCTGAAAGATAAACGTGTCGACAACATTAAACTCACAGCTCAAGACAAGGCGGATGTGATCTCATTTCTGAAGACGCTAACAGACGAAGAGTTTTTGACCAATCCGCGTTTTTCTGACCCTTTCAAGACGCAATAATCGAACCAGTAGCTTAGATTTACTCGCCCCTCTTTTCTGGAAGGGGGGCGAGATCGGTCTTTGAACTATTGCTTTGTGATGATTTGCGCAATAGGAAAGCCGCTCATGGTTCCTACCGTTCCATAAACAGAAAATGATGTGGCAGTCATGCACACGTCTCCCATCATTCCTAGGGCAGTACAGTCCGCATAGCTTAATTGGTCAATTTGAGCCTGTGACAGTGCGGTTGTCGGATTGGCGAGATTTACGTAAATCATAGCGTAGGCATTGCCAGATCCTCCGGACGCTGGATTGGTGGCAGATGGGAAGCCGAAATAAAGTCCGCCGCCGGATGTGGGAGCCCATCCGTTACTTCCACCTAATAATGGATTATTTGTGAGTGTGTTGGTGGTGTTCATTGCAAACACAGTGACTAGCAGCCCTCCCATTCCATCGTTGATGGCTGAAAGTTGATGGCTCAGTGACACGGTATTCATGGGTATGCCGTCATTGATATGCGTCATAGATTCAGTCAACAGACCTTTGAGATTGGTCACCGTGCGGGTGCTGGAGTTGAACGTGAACGAACCCGTGAAGATCGTATCGTTGGGTTGTGTATCCGGCTCGAAGAAGGTGGTGGTCACGTTGTAGTTCGTGAGCACTTCAGCTGCGGGCGAGGGGGTGCCTGTGCCGATGTTATTGGTTGCCGCTACTGTAAAGGCTTCTCCAGTGCACGTGGTGGTGCAGGTCACGCTGATGGGTGAGCTCGTGCCGTTCGCGCTATAAGCACTTGGCACGGACGTGACGGTGTATCCCGTGATCGGGCTGCCACCACTTGAGCTGGGGCCATTGAAGCTGACGACCACGATGTTTGACGCATTACCCACTGTGGTACTGACGTTGCTGGGCGCGCTGGGGGCCGTGATCGCGGCGCCCCACACTGGGACGGTGAGCGTCTGTGTGGTTTGTGGTGCGGCGTTGTAATTGGCATCGCCAGCTTGGTTAGCGGCGATGATGCAATTGCCTGGCGTTAGATCGGTGACCAGCCCGGTGGTCGCATTGACGCTACAGATGGCCGGTGTGGTGCTGCTGAAACTGACGGGCAGATTGGAGCTGGCGTTTGCCGATACGGCGGCAGTGCCATATATGGCCAATGCGGGTGCGGCACCAAAGCTGATTGTCTGATTGGGGTCGAATGCTGCTGCGATGTTTTGTGTGGCTTGCGGTGCGGGTGCGAACGTGTCGTTGCCCGCTTGGTCGGCAGCGATGATGCAGGTGCCGACCGCGAGGCTGGTAACTAAACCGCTGCTACTGTTCACGGAACAGATGGTGGTTGTATTGCTACTGTAGGTGATAGGCAAGCCAGAACTGGCTGTCGCGGAAGCAGTTGCGCTGCCGCTTAAGGGCAACGTAGGCGCGGCTGAAAATTGAATCGTTTGTGGGGTTGCTTTGATAGTGGGGCTGCCACGGCCGCCGCAGCCGCCTAACAAAAGGGCTGAGGCGGTGATTAGCGCGCTTCCCCCAAGGGTCAGTTTTTTGAGGCCAAGTAAGCTGTGATTCATCATTTTAAAAACTCACATTCAGTGCTGTGTTGATTGATCTGCCCATGCCCGGAACGACGACCCCCCAAGGGATGCTGTTGCTCGACATGGATGCACCCTGCCCAAGATAGGCGCCGCCGAGGGGTTGTGAATAAAAGTGATTGAATAGGTTTTCGATGCTGATATCCAGTCGAGCATGTTCCCATTCGTAGCTGCTGCGTAGGTTCACCAAGCCGTAGCCTGCCGTCTTCATTTCATTCCTGACTTGGGAGACATGGTTTTTTGCATCGATCAGCCGAATCTCGGCGGTGTTCGTCCATTCGTTTTTTTGCCGTATCAAAGCGAGCTTCATGTTCAGTGGCATGATGTTGTAGAGATCGTTGCCCGTGGTTTTATTCTCGCCACGTACGTAATTCAACAAACCTGTTGCGCTGAAATCGCCATAGTCATTGTTCACTAATTGGGTGCTTCCGGACAGATCGAGTCCGTACAGGCGCGCATCTTGGTTGACGTATTGCAGATTAACGAAGCCGGTGGTCGCGCTCAGATTGGTCGCGCCGCCACATTGCCCAAAATCACAACGACGTGCATCGATGAAGTCTTGTACGTGGGTGTAGTAGGTGGTTGCCTTCAGCGTCCACTGTTCTTGTTCGGCATCATGCCAATCGCCCATGATGCTCAGGGTGTGTGCTATTTCGGGGCGCAGATCCACATTGCCGATGTAACCATTGCCGTCGCCGACGAAGTTGTTCATCAAGGAAGCCATGGGTTGCGTCGACCAGGGGTAGCGTTGATATAGGTTCGGCGAGTGGGATTTGCGCGCATATCCGAACTCGAAGATGTGAGTGTCATCGGGTGTGTAGCGGGTCAGGGCGGTGGCATCCCAATTCTCATCGGTGCGCTGGTGTTCAAGTGCATTGAAGGCGGCGGCATCCACCGCCCACAAGGCCGTGGCGTTGTAGCCTTGTACAGCACCTGCATTGGCTTTAACGATATCGCTGCGTATGCCGATCTGGCTCATCAATTCAGCATTCCAGAATCTTTCCCATTCGCCGAACGTGTCCAAGCGGTCGCGTGTTCCGAAGTCTACGTTCCAAAAAGTATTCGGCCCCATTGCCCCGCCCGCTTGTGGCCACCAATCGTTGAGGGTGTATTGCTGATACTCGGCGCCGATACGCAGAATGTCTTGTTCGGACAGGATGATGTTGCCTTGAGTCATCGCGCCCAGTGTCTTTGCTTTGGTGAGCATGGGCATGCCCAGTGCGCCATAGGTGAAGCGGTCCGGCCCCATGTTCATGGCATGGTCGGTACTTTGGTCGTAAATACGCGCTTCCAGTTCGCCCCAGTCATACTGCCCGGTATATCGCAAGTTGATCTGTGTGCTGTCGTTGCCCGTCATATCCATGCGCTGATTTGGAAATCCTTCGAAGGCGAGATGTTGCATGCCGACATTCAGTTGTAATACGTGATCGTCGTGTTTAAGTGCGATGCCGAAATCTTGATTCAAAGATTGATAAGCGGTGGAGGCAACTTCTTTGCCAGACAGCCAAGGGCTGCCCGGTGTGCCAGAGCCTGCCGCCTTGAAGTTACTTCCGGCGGAATAATTTTCGGTACGCGCGGTGGCGCCGCTGTAAGACAGGCGCACAGTTTCAGTGGCGATGGATGCGGAGAGATTGCCGCCATAACCGTTTCCATTGCTGCGGTAGAACACGCTAGCTTGCGCTTTGCGCAACGTCTCCTCATCGGATTCGGAAAATTCGGGTGCGGCTGATCTCACTTGTATCGTGCCGCCGATGCTGTCGCCACCAACGCTGACCGGTGTGATGCCAGCAAATACGCTTACGCTAGCAACGTTGGTTGGGTCGATGTAGGAGAGTGCTGAATTCATATGGTTGGGGCAAGCGGCTACCAGATCCATGCCATCTACTTGGATGCGGATACGATCATCAGCTAGGCCGTGGATTGCGGGTAAGCTTGATACGCCTCCGGCGCCATAAAGACTCACGCCAGGAACGTCTTGTAGTAAGCGTGCGCTATCGCTGGTTGTCGCACGTTGGCTTGTTAAGCCTTCTTTACTCGTGTTCGGGGCATTCTGTGATGAATCGGTGACTTTGGGAGCTGAGACCACAACTGTGTCCAACGCAACTTCTTCTGCGGTCGCTATCCAAGGCGCTAAGGCAAATAAGGTGGCGACCAGTTTCAATTGAAGTGAAAATCGTTTGGGGTCGGAGTGGAGAAAGGGCATCACGTTAACTTTTAGGTGGCGAATTTAGGAGGCATTTTACTATGCGTTGCTACAGGCCAAGCTTGAATGAAGGTGCGACAATTTGCCGCACCTGCGGAGTGCTCTTTGGCGTTCATGTGAGGAGATGATTCGAGCTAGAATGCCGCGTCGCTGATTGTGGCGCGTTTCAATTGAGGAGAAAGTAATGAAAAGAATTCTGATGACGAGTGTGTTGGCCATGACTGCGGTGACATCTGCCTATGCCAGTGATGTGAACGTGAAAGACGCTTGGTCGCGCGCCACTGCACCTGGTCAAGACAGTGCGATGGTACAAGCTGTCATCACTAGCAAGAAGGCTGCGAAATTGGTGAGTGTCGCTTGTAAGGATGCGGCCACATCTGAGTTGCATAGCATGGTGATGGAAGGTGATTTGATGAAGATGCGTCAAGTGGATGCTATCGAACTGCCTGCGGGCAAGGCGGTGGACTTGGGCGAAGCAGGTTATCACCTGATGTTGATGGGACTGAAAAAGCCGCTAGAGGCGGGCAAAAAGACGAATTGCGAAATGATTGTGCGTGGTGCGGATGGCAAAGATAGTAAGGTGCAAGTAATCGCCAAAATTAAGCCTTTGGCAGAATCTGCTCAGGCCGAGCATCATCACCATCATTAATACCTTTATGGAGCTCTCACCTATGTTTAAACGAGTGTGTGTCTTACTGGCTTTGCTGTTTGCGCAACAGGCATGGGCGGGGGCAAATGATGTGATGGTGGACAAGGTATGGATGCGCGAGAGCGTACCCGGTCAAACATCGGCTACGGTTCAAATGAATCTTAGCGTGACTAAAGCAACCCGTTTGTTGTCGGTCAGCAGTCCAGTGGCCACCTCTGGGGAAATACAGGGGGTGGTCATGCGTCGTGGCAAGATGCAAACGAGCGCAGTCGATAGTATGAATCTGAAAGCACACACTACGATCATCTTTGGTGAGCGGGGCGTCTATCTGACATTGGTTGGGCTGAAGGTGCCATTAAATGTAGGTGAAAAAGTGCCGGTTAAATTGCTGATGGAAATTGGCGGGAAGCAGCAATCTCTCGAAGTATCCGCTGAAGTGAAAGCCCTAGATTTAAGTTACCAGCACTACAATGACCCAACAGTGAAAGATCATCGTTGAGTTCTCTTTGCGACGCTCAAAAACAATGACTGGATCGAGTAATAAAAACGGGCAACTTGATGTTGCCCGTTTTGTTTTTGTCTAGAGTAGAATTCGCCGCGAATTTATTTAAGGATAAAACCATGCCATTGACTGCTGCTACTGCTGCTCAGAAAGCTCATACACTCTCCGAAGCGCTGCCCTATATTCAGCGCTTCTTCGACAAGACCATCGTCATTAAATACGGCGGCAACGCCATGACTGATCCTAAGCTGCAAGAGGGGTTTGCACGCGATGTGGTTTTGCTCAAGCTGGTCGGTATGAATCCAGTGGTCGTCCATGGCGGCGGCCCACAGATCAATGACCTGCTGCAAAAGGTTGGTAAGAAGGGTGAGTTCATTCAAGGTATGCGCGTCACCGACGAAGAGACCATGGATGTGGTTGAGATGGTGTTGGGTAAGGTCAACAAAGATATCGTTAACCTTATCAACCGTTACGGAGGTAAGGCAGTGGGCTTGACGGGGCAGGATGGTGGCTTTATCCGTGCCCAGAAATTATTGCTGGAAAGTATCTCGGAGCCGGGCAAGATGTTGGACATCGGCTTGGTTGGGGACATCAATAAGATTGATCCGGCCATCATTACCTTTCTTGATTCGGGTGACTTCATTCCTGTCATTGCCCCCATCGGCGTTTCTCCAGAGGGAGAGACCTTGAACATCAATGCGGATGTGGTGGCAGGTAAGTTGGCCGAGGTGTTGCATGCCGAGAAGTTGGTGCTGTTGACCAATACGCCGGGAGTGTTAGATAAGGATGGCAACCTACTCACCGGACTGACGCCCAAGCAGATCGACGATCTGGTGGCGGATGGCACATTGTCGGGCGGAATGTTGCCTAAGATTGGCTCGGCACTTGATGCAGCGCGCGGTGGTGTAAAAGCGGTGCACATCATCGACGGTCGCGTGGAGCATGCGCTGCTGTTAGAAATTCTGACCGACGAAGGCGTCGGCACGCTGATCAAAAGCAAGTGATGAAGGAAAAACACGCCGTTCGCCCTGAGCTTGTCGAAGGGTTTTTTGTGGTTCGACAAGCTCGCCACGAACGGTTTGAGGTTTGCAAGTGAACGAGCGCGTCTGGCTCTTTGATCTAGATAACACGCTGCATAACGCGACGCCGCACATCTTTCCGCACATCAATCGTAGTATGACTGCGTACCTGCAAGAGCATCTGCAGTTAGATGAGGCTGCGGCGAACGCCTTGCGTGTGGATTACTGGCAACGCTATGGGGCGACGCTCACGGGTTTGATGAAGCATCACGGCACCGATCCCGATCATTTCTTGTGGCACACACACCAGTTTCCGGAATTGGGAAAGATGGTGGTGCGTGAGCCAAGATTGCGCTATGCGCTGAGAAATCTGGCGGGAAGCAAGATCGTGTTCTCGAATGCGCCCATCCATTATGCGCAGGCAGTGTTGGAATTGTTGCGTGTGGATGACCTGTTCGACGACGTATTTTCCATCGAACATTCGCGTTACATGCCCAAGCCGCAGACGGCAGGATTCAGGCGCTTGTTACGCAAGCATCGCATCAAAGCGTCGCAGTGTGTGATGGTGGAAGATAGTGTGGAGAATCTGAAGACGGCCAAACGTCTCGGTATGCGCACAGTGTGGGTGAGCGATGCGTTGCGCGCACCGAGCTTTGTGGATGTGAAGATACGTGAAGTGCTGGAGCTGCCGCGTGCAGCATCCAAACTATAAAGGGAAAGAAAATGGCAGCGAAACCCGGTGAAAGAAAACTACAGATTTTGCAAACCATCGTTGAGATGCTGGAGCAACCTAAAGGTGAAAAAATCACCACTGCGGCACTTGCTGCGCGTCTAGATCTATCCGAGGCTGCGCTGTATCGCCACTTTCCTAGTAAATATATGATGTACCAAGGTTTGATCGACTTCATCGAACAAACGGTTTTCGGTCTCATCAATAAAATCAGCACTGAGGAGCAAGATGGCGTGAAGCAAATCGAAGGTATCGTTGCGCTTTTGTTGGGTTTCGCCAAAAAGAATCGCGGTATGACGCGCGTGCTCATTGGGGATGCCTTGGTAAACGAAGACGAACGTTTGCAACAACGTATCAATCAATTGCTTGATCGTGTTGAAGCTACCCTCAAACAATCTCTACGTATTGCAGCTACCCAAGGCAAGCTGGCAGCGGATGCCGATTTCGGCGCTCACGCTAATCTGTTGTTGTGCTATGTCGTCGGACGTTGGAACCAGTTCGGCAAGAGCGGTTACAGTAAAGACCCAATGGCACAATGGCCGCAGCAGTGGGCGCTGTTTAGAAGTCAGTTCAATTAAGGGCTTTGGTTGCGCCCCCAAATAAAAGCCGCTATATTCTTGTCCATGCACTTCTCTAGACACATCTCGCAGTCGCACTCCACCTTCAGCCTGCTGGCCGCGCTGAAGCTGCGCTCGCGCGCAAACTAAACCCCCTCCCTATTAGTTTCAAAGCAGGCGGCTCGGTTGGTGTGAGCTGTGGAAAACAATCGAATTTGGAGTAAAAAATGACTGACAAAATAATCATATTCGACACAACCTTGCGCGATGGCGAGCAAAGCCCCGGCGCATCTATGACCAAAGAAGAGAAGTTGCGCATTGCACGCCAGTTAGAGAAATTGGGCGTGGATGTGATCGAGGCCGGTTTTGCCGCCGCTAGCCCCGGTGATGCGGATGCCATCAATAGCATCGCAAAGGTGATCGAGCGTTCTGCCGTATGTTCTTTGGCACGCGCTAGCGAGAAGGATGTTCGCGCGGCGGGTGAGGCGATCAAGCCGGCGAAACACGGACGTATCCATACCTTTATCGCAACCTCGCCGATTCACATGCAGCACAAGTTGCGCATGGAGCCGGATGAGGTGGTGGCGCGTGCGGTACAAGCGGTGAAGTGGGCGCTGGAATATACCGATGACGTGGAGTTTTCTGCGGAAGACGCAGTGCGCTCTGAAATGCCTTTCTTGGTACGCATTTTTGACGAAGTGATCAAGGCCGGTGCGAAGACGCTGAACGTGCCTGATACGGTGGGTTACAGCATCCCCTTGTTGTGGGGCGAGCGCTTTAAGCAGTTGATTGCGAGTGTGCCGAATTCGGACAAGGTGATTTGGTCTACCCATTGCCATAACGATTTAGGTATGGCTTCGGCTAATTCGCTGGCTGCGGTGATGAACGGCGCGCGCCAAGTCGAATGTACGATCAACGGTTTGGGCGAACGTGCGGGTAATGCAGCATTGGAAGAGGTAGTGATGGCGATTAAGACGCGTCGCGACATTTTTACTTTCGATACCAGCATCGATACCACGCAAATCGTACCGACATCGAAATTGGTGTCCAGCATCACGGGTTACCCGGTGCAGCCCAATAAATCTATCGTGGGTGCAAATGCTTTTGCGCATGAATCGGGCATTCATCAAGACGGTGTGCTGAAGCATCGTGAGACTTACGAAATCATGCGCGCCGAAGATGTGGGTTGGGGCGCGAATAAGATGGTGATGGGCAAGCACTCTGGGCGCGCTGCGTTCCGTTCACGTTTGCAAGAATTGGGCATCGTGCTGGATAGCGAGGAGGCGGTGAATGCTGCTTTCGCACGCTTTAAAGATTTGGCTGACAAGAAGCACGAAATATTCGACGAGGATTTGCAGGCGTTGGTGAGTGATGAAGAAGCCACTCAGGTAAGCGAGCATTATCGTCTGGTCTCCATGGGGGCGCATTCGGAAACCGGTGCAATGCCCGTGGCGCGGGTGATATTGAGTGTTGGTAACAAAGAACATCAAGCTGATGCGCAAGGTGGTGGTCCAGTTGATGCAACGTTTAAGGCTATCGAACAAATCGTGAAGAGTGAGACCGAGTTGTTGCTGTACTCAGTGAACAACATCACCAGCGGTACGGATGCGCAGGGCGAAGTGACGGTGCGTTTGGCCAAGGGCGGACGAGTGGTCAATGGGCAGGGCGCGGATACCGACATCGTGGTGGCATCTGCTAAGGCTTATCTGAATGCTTTGAATAAGTTGGATACTGGGATGGATAGGGCGCATCCGCAGGTGTGATCTAATTAGCAATTCCGAAAGGTCGGTATGAGGTTGGATACGAGATTGAAAATCGTCGTGTTGTGCGTAATGACGTTGGTATCCAACCTTGTATGGGCGGCTGAAACTCGGGGCGTGAGTGAAATAGGGAAGTCACAACGGCATCAGCTCAAACGAGTGCCCGCGAAGCCTAAGGCTGCTTCCGAATGTGTGGCGGAGAAGTCGAAAGTGCTAGAACCTAGTGTGGCGAGTGAGCCGATCCTCAAACAAGAGAGCCCGCCGGAAAAGATGATGGCGCCGCCTTTTGAATTGAAAGGTGTTCGCGGTTAATTCTTGTTTGCTTGCGTTGTCATAGCCGCGCGCGCCTGAGTGGCGTCCAGTACTACTTCGGCAAAGTCACTACGAAATATTTTGTTATCGATGCGCAAGTCGAATCCATCGCAATCAATCCCCATTAAGTCGATATTTTTGCAATCAGCTATCCCTAGCGCTTGAGCCAACGTGTTGCGTTGTTCGGCATCTAGCTCAGTTATAAGTGAATCTTCTTCCGATATCAGTGGGTAAGTTGACATGCGGTAGTTATCTGTCTTGACCCAATGGATGTCGCCGAATCCACCGATATAACGGATGGCAAAAGGGACGATGCGGAAAAAGTTGAAGTCCGCCATATCGAAGTAAGTGTGTGCTTCAGGGAAGTAGCGCAGATAACGCTTGCCGCAACGTTCGCGGTCAGGATCTAGCGTGGCATTGCCAACCAGCGTGACGCGGCCTTGAGTTTGGATGTGAGGGTCGTTTTGGTCGTGTGTGATGAGACTGACACGAGAATCGCTCAAGATGTTCTTGGTATGTTCGGCCAATCCACTGATGAGGATGAGCAGGCTGCCATCGTGATCCACCAAGTACGGTGTGATAGAACCGAAAGGGTGGCCGTCGAACTTTTTGGAGAGGGTGGAAAGTACGCCATAGCGGTGTGCACGTAGCATTTGACGTGCAATGCGGGCGTTGCTTTTTGGTTGGAGGTTGTCGGTTATCATGCTGGGCATTGTATGGGGATATTGAGTGTTATGAAACTTCCGAATCTGGGCGTGATGGACTCGTTGCGGTTTTTGCGTGTTGTCGGCGTGCGCTTACAGCAGGACCGTTGCGCAGATATGGCAGCAAGCTTGACGTTTACCACGCTACTTTCTCTCGTGCCCTTACTCACCATTATGTTGACGGTGTTCTCCGCTTTTCCGGTCTTCATTGAGCTGGCTGAGGGGCTCAAGAATTTTATTTTGTCGAACATGTTGCCAGAAACGGGAGGGAAGATGATCTCGCGCTACATGGAGCAGTTCGCAGAAAGTGCATCACGATTGACTGCGGTGGGTATCGCTTCGTTAGCTTTTGCTGCAATGTGGATGATGTTGACCATCGACAATGCATTTCAAAAGATTTTTCGTGTGTCTCGTCAGCGAAATATGTTGCAACGTGTGTTGGTGTATTGGGCGGTGATCACGCTTGCCCCAATTCTGGTTGGCGGTAGCTTGTCGTTAACATCCTGGTTGGTCGGTTTGACAGGCGGGTATCGGCAGCAGATTCCCACCTTTGGGTTGCAGATGTTGAAATTTTTACCAGTGATTCTGACAACGGTCGCTTTTACGTTGATATTTCGCGTGGTTCCCAATCGTTACGTGCCGATTAAACACGCATTGATTGGTGGTGTGATCGCGGCTGTCGCATTTGAATCAATGAACCGAGGATTCGCATATTATTTATCGCACTTTCCAACGTATAAGCTGGTGTACGGAGCGTTTGCGAGTTTGCCAATTTTTTTGATGTGGATATATTTGTCTTGGCTGACTTTGCTATTCGGCGCCATTATTACTGCATCTATTTCGCATTGGCGTAGCACACATGCACTAAAGCTCGATCAGGCTGCGCAGCTATATTTTGCGCTGGCAATGTTGAAGCTGATGCACAAGGGGTGGCAGAGCGGAGAAGTGCAAGATGTGCGTAGTTTATCTAAACAGCTGTATATTGGTTTTGATGATGTGGAACTTATCTTAAGCAGGCTGGACGAAGCAAAGATTGTGAGCAAGCTGGCAGGGCATGGGTGGAGTATGGTGCGTGCGCCAGAACATATTCAATTGGCAGAACTGATCAAGTTATTTTTGTTTGATGTGAATTTATTGCCGCAACAGACAGGCGATAAAGAAATACATGCTTGGTTCGCTAGTCTGAAAAAGACCCAAGAGGAAATGAATAATCCTACGTTGCTCAGTGTTTGGGCAAAGTAGATTTTGATTAGTTGCCGCTTGAGAGCTTTTCGGCTCTAATGCGCGTCGACATAAATAGGGTGTTGAAAGATTAATTAAGGAGTAATGGAATGAACTTTTTGGAAAAACTATTTGAAGGCACTTTGTGGAATAGCCGCTTTGTAGTGCTGACAGCAGTTGTGGGTAGTTTGTTAGCTGGGATTGCCATTTTTTATATGGCGACGGTGGATGTGGTCTTCCTGTTTCAGCACTCCCTTCATTATGCAGACGCCTCTTTAACTGAAGAAGCTCGCAAAGCTTTGCACGACAGTACCGTGTCGCATATCGTTGAGGTGGTCGATGGATATTTATTGGCAACGGTGATGCTGATTTTCTCGCTTGGTTTGTATGAATTATTTATCAGCGACATTGATCAAGCGCACGGTAGTAAGGCTGCCAGCAAAATTTTGGTGATCAATAGCTTGGATGATCTGAAATCAAAACTGGCTAAAGTGATTCTGATGATTATGATCGTTACACTGTTTGAAGAAGCCATTACGATGCATATGTCCAGCCCGCTGGACTTGGTCTATTTTGGGGCTGCAATTGCTTTAATCGCATTGGCACTGTATTTGACGCACGCCGCTGATGGTGGGCATGCGACAGAAGACGCAGATGTGACTGATATTGAATCTTCAAATAAACACGGCCATTGATGACACGATTATTTAATCTGGGGGTTGTTGCTGTGCTGATGTTTTTGACGTCAGCCGCCTCCGCACAGGGCTTCGTGTTTAAAGATATTCAGGGAAACGTACAGCAACTACAAGATTACAAGGGTAAGTGGGTCTTGGTGAATTTTTGGGCAACTTGGTGCCCACCCTGCTTAGAAGAAATCCCTGATTTGATTGACCTCCATGAGGCGCATAAAAACACAGATGTTGTTGTGATTGGTGTCGCCTTGGACTCGACGGAGAAGTCAGTACGCCAGTTCGTAGCTAAGAAAAAAATCACTTACCCGGTTGTGTTGGGAGATTACGATTTGGCGGCTCAGGTGGGTGATGTTGAAGCGTTGCCTACTTCGTATCTATACAATCCGGCGGGCAAGTTGGTGAGTTATCAAACGGGGATTTTGTCACGCGAGAGCGTGGAGTCCTACATCAAGAGCAAAAGTAAGTAATAGCAATTAGCCGTGTCGTGGTGGAGCCCAGTGCTTATGCCACGCAGCGCGCACTAAGTTGGGATACTCGGGCTTTCCAAGGCTGCCGTTGTATCTGCCCAACGCTCTATATAAATCCCCTTTTTCAATATCTATGTAGTGGCGCAAAATCGTGCAGCCATAGCGCAGGTTGGTACGCATGTGGAATAGGTTATGATCATTTGATCCGATTGATCGTTTCCAAAAAGGCATGATTTGCATGTAGCCGCGAGCGCCTACATTGGATACGGCATATTTCCTGAAGCCGCTTTCCACTTCGATAAGGCCAAGCACCATGTGCGGGTCAAGGCCGGCACGTGTTGCCTCGTAGTGAACTGTGCTGAGCAAGTCGAAGCGATACTCGGCATCGGGAATCTTTTTAGCTAATCGGGCAGACATTTCATCAAGCCAGATCTGTGCTTCTTGTTGTGAGGAAAAGGCTAGTTTGGGGGCTGCTTGGTCTGAGACTGCGCGTTGCAACATAGAGCGAACGCTGGCGGATAGCGCTTCTTCTCTTTGCGCTCCTGCGTGTGCGGAAACCACACAACACATCCCTAGCGCCGCTATGGAAAGCGTGAGCAATGGTCTGTGAAGTGTGCGGTTTAGTTTCATAGCTTCGATTGTACGAGCTTGCTCACATCTTGCAATGCGACAGATTGGGCTTGGGCATCCTTGCGACCTTGGTATTCCACGTTCCCTTCTTTCAACCCACGGTCACCGATGACGATGCGATGTGGGATGCCAATCAGTTCGAGGTCGGCGAACATCACGCCAGGACGTTCGTCGCGATCATCCATAAGTACTTCGATACCGGCAGCGGTGAGTTCGGCATAGAGTTGCTCTGCCGCGTTGCGCACTACTTCGCTCTTCTTGATACCGATAGGTGCGATAGCGACTTGGAAGGGAGCCATACCTGCGGGAACGGCGATGCCGCGTTCGTCGAAGTTCTGCTCGATGGCGGCAGCAACGATGCGTGAGACACCGATGCCGTAGCAGCCCATCTCCATCACTTGTGCTTTGCCGTTCTCATCTAAGTAGGTGGCTTTCAGTGCTTCCGAATATTTGGTGCGCAATTGGAAGATGTGGCCGACTTCGATGCCGCGACAGATCTCTAGTGTTCCTTTGCCATCCGGCGATGTGTCGCCAGTGACGACATTGCGTACATCAGCGATGACATCGGGCTCAGGCAGGTCGCGCCCCCAGTTGATCCCGGCGGTGTGGAATTTGGCGATGTTTGCGCCCATCACGAAGTCACTCATAGCGGCCACGGTGCGGTCGGCGATGACGCGCACTTGATCTCGGGCGATGCCGACTGCACCTAGGAAGCCAGGTGGGCAGTTGAAGAAAGCACGAATCTCGTCTTCGCGTGCGAAGCGGAAATCTGCCAATCCTTCCAATTTTCCGACTTTGACTTCATTGAGTGAGTGGTCGCCGCGCAACAGAACGATGTGTAGTTTGTCGTTCGCCATGAGTGCGATGAGTTTGACGGTGCGTTGCAGCGGCAGTCCGAGTAGGGCGGCTACGTCTTCGCATGTGGTCTGTTTGGGCGTGTCGACGTTGCGCATCGTTTCGGTCGGTGCGGCACGAGGTGTGGTCGGTGCGAGTGCTTCAGCCAATTCCACGTTGGCGGCGAAGTCGGAGGTGGGGCAGTAGGCCAAGGCATCTTCGCCGGAATCGGCGAGCACATGGAACTCGTGCGAACCGCTACCACCGATGGCGCCAGTGTCGGCAGCCACGGCACGGAACTGAAGTCCTAGGCGCGTGAAGATGCGGCTGTAGGTCTCGTACATCACCTTGTAGGTCTGCTCTAGGCTTTCGAAGCTGCTATGGAAAGAGTAGGCATCCTTCATCATGAATTCGCGCGCGCGCATCACGCCGAAACGCGGGCGGACTTCATCGCGGAACTTGGTCTGGATCTGATAGAAGTTCAGCGGCAACTGGCGATAGCTCTTCACTTCGCGGCGTGCGATGTCGGTGATGACCTCTTCATGGGTAGGGCCGAAGCAGAACTGGACGTTGTGGCGGTCTTTGATCTTCAACATCTGTGGGCCGAACACTTCCCAGCGCCCAGTCTCTTGCCATAGTTCGGCGGGTTGTACTGCTGGCATTAATAGTTCAATACCACCACTTTTGTTCATTTCTTCTCTGACGACGGCTTCTACTTTGCGCAGAACACGTAATCCCATAGGCATCCACGTGTATAACCCGCTCGCGAGTTTGCGGATATAGCCGGCACGTAGCATGAGGCGGTGGCTGGGGAGTTCGGCTTCGGAAGGAGCTTCTTTGACAGTAGAAAGAAAAAATTGTGAAACGCGCATGTTTATTACTCATTAAGGCTAAAAGAAGGTCGCGATTCTACTGTAAGGAGGCTCGTCCGTCTTTCCAGTCAGGGCGAAATGTGGAACAATCCACACTATTGAAAAAACTGTATGGGGCGAATCATGATAGACCGAGAAGGTTATCGCCCAAATGTCGGCATTATTCTGACGAACGCAAAGAATCAGGTGTTTTGGGGTAAGCGCATCCGTCAGGATGCATGGCAATTTCCGCAGGGCGGTATTCAGCACGGTGAAACGCCGGAGCAGGCGATGTATCGAGAGTTGCATGAGGAAACAGGCTTACTAGCCGGCCATGTCCAGATATTAGGACGTACTCGAGATTGGATGCGTTACGATGTGCCGCAGAGTTGGGGGAAAAAAGAATCACGATCGCATTACAAAGGCCAAAAACAGATTTGGTTCTTGTTGAGATTGGTGGGTAAAGACGCGGATGTGTCATTACGTGCTACTGAACATCCTGAGTTTGATGCTTGGCGCTGGAATGAGTATTGGGTTGAGTTAGAGAGCGTCATTGAGTTTAAGCGTGACGTTTATCGTTTAGCATTAAATGAGTTGGTGAGATATTTACCTGCCATTAAGCCAAACTTGGCACCGGAGCAGCGATAGTCTCGGGCAGTGATTAACTAAAGAATTTCAATAGGAGAAAACATGAATACCCAGTACACCGCTTTGTCAGCAGCCCCACTAAAGACTGGCACATCATTTGTTCGTCCCTTTCAAGCTTTGCCAGAGCGTGTAAAGCTGAGCAATCCAGCATTAGATGTGATGACAGATTTGACCAAGATTTCCGTGGTGAGTGTGCGGGCGAAGACTTCTATGGATAAGGCTAACGCTAAGATGATCAAGTATGGCGTTCGCATGCTGTTGGTTTTGGATGATAGCGAGCAGGTTGCAGGATTGATTACAGCGACAGACGTTTTGGGAGAAAAACCTATGCGCTTCCTGCAAAATATGGGCGGCACACATGCAGATATCATGGTTCGAGATGTGATGACCACGCAGCGCGAATTGGAAGTCTTGAATATTGATGCTGTAAGAAATGCCAAGGTTGGGGATGTCGTCTTGAGTCTGAAGCAAGCCAATCGCCAACACTCATTGGTCGTTTCGGAAGCGGTTGATGGACGTCAGACCGTGTGTGGACTTTTCTCAATCACTCAAATTGCACGTCAGTTAGGTGCGCAGGTGCAGAGCTTTGAATTAGCCCGTACATTTGATGAAATTGAAGCAGTCATCGCGCGCGGTTGATTTTTTTGGTTCGTATAGAGGAGCGAATGTGCGCTTAGCGTCCATTCGCTCTTTTAGTTTTGTTAATGACAAGGAATCCCATGCTTAAATTTCGTTCACTGATTTTGATTGTGATGCTTTCTGTGACGGTGGTTGGCTGTGCCAGCCACTTGGCTAGTGTGGTGGAGCAAGGGAATGAGCTAATCATTCGCGAGGATGCGAAGCCGGGGCCGAATGCAAGACCTGAGAAATATCAAATCAAGGTGCGAGTGGCTGATTATACGGACGCCCGACAAATCGAGAATCCACGCTTGGTTGGGATGTCGGATGCCCGTATTTCTGGAATGACAGGCAAAAAAATTATGTCTGATCGAGATGCGGCGGTATTGGCAGCTGAATCAATGAAGAAATATTTAAGTGATGCGGGCTTTCAAGTCACTTCAGGCGATGGAGAGGCGGCCCAGTTTCAACTTAATGGTGCGGTACGGGAGCTGCGTATCGACGTAAAGGGGCGAGACTATGTCAATATAGCCATTGAGTCCACCCTAACTGAAGTGACAAGTGGAAAAGTGATTTGGTCTGGTATGGTGGCTGAAAAGGCGGACCGTTTTGCAGGTTCGTCTGGAAATAGTAAAAAAGATGTTGCCGATTACCTTAGGGTAAAGTTGGGCGTGGTTTCCGGGAAGACAACGGAATCTATCCTTGCGGTATTGATGGCGACTCAACCTGAAATATTCAACATGGCAGTAGGTCTAAAGCCGGTTCAAGGCGTGACGGTATTCTCGAATTCTTCTGGGGGCGGGAGTGCGATTCAGGCAGTTTCTCAAACTGAAACCGCGCACTCAAACGGTACGATTTCAATCAAATCAAATCCATCCCGTGCAAAGGTTTATGTGGATGGCATCTACTTTGGCCTTACACCGCTACGTGCGGAATATGCGGCAGGCATACATGATGTGGGTGTCAAAATGGACGGATATAAAGACTCTAATGAGAGGCTATCCGTTCGAAAGGGAGATAACACGGAGTTGGAAGTTAATCTTCAACACTGATTCGTGTCATGTGGTTGAAAAAGCCGAGTTCAAATTTGACTCGGCTTTTTTATGGGCTAATGTTTGCCAGTGCTGCCGAATCCACTGCTACCGCGTTGGCTGGTTGGAAAATCTTCAACGATATTGAACTGCACTTGTGCCACGGGCACGATAACAAGCTGTGCGATACGCTCCATTGGCATTAAAGCGAAGGGGTGGTGGCCGCGATTCCAGATGGAAATAAATATTTGCCCTTGGTAGTCTGAGTCGATCAGCCCCACCAAATTTCCCAGTACGATACCGTGCTTATGTCCGAGGCCAGAGCGGGGCAGAATCATTGCTGCGTAGTGAGGGTCGTTTAGATGTAGTGCGATACCGCTAGGAATGAGCTCGCATTGGCCTGGCTGAATCATCATGCTGGTTTCGATGCAGGCACGTAAATCAATGCCCGCAGAACCTGGAGTGGCATAGGCGGGCGGCTGATCGTGAAGGCGTGGATCAAGAATTTTGACATCGACTTTCTTCATATTATTTCTCCTTCAGATAGAGTGCTGCGGTGTGTTGCAACAAAGCGCGCGCCAAAGTGAGCTTGTTCGCGCGTGGTAATAGATGCTCACCTGCATCGTCAAATAACACCAATTCATTGTCATCACTGCCAATGGCGTTCTGCGCCAGATTCGCGGCGAGTAGCGGAATGTTTTTATTTTTGCGCTTTTCGGTGGCGTGTTCGCGTAGTTTTTCGCTTTCCGCAGCAAATCCTACGCAGAATGGTGCATTCGGTAACGCACCTACATAAGCGAGAATGTCGGGATTGGGGACAAGCTCTAGCGTGAGCGCGGCATCTGATTTTTTGATTTTTTGTTCGCTAGCTTGTGCCACGCGGTAATCCGCCACAGCAGCCACACTGATAAAAATATCGGCCTGCACAATTTCAGATTTCACTGCTTCAAACATCTCAGCAGCACTCGTTACCTTCACTACCTGCGCCCCCACTGGAGGCCGTAATGACACAGGGCCAGAAATGAGTATTACTTGCGCTCCTATCTCTACAGCTGCTTGCGCAATCGCATAGCCCATTTTGCCACTGCTGCGATTGGTGATGCCGCGCACCGCATCAATCGCCTCATAGGTGGGGCCGGCGGTAATGAGGATTCTTTTTCCAGATAATCGTTTTGAAGTGGTCGTTACATCAGCTTGTAAAGTAGTCAAAATTTCTTGGGCGAGTGTTTCAGCTTCTAGCATGCGTCCCATGCCCTCTTCGCCACAAGCCTGCATACCACTTGCAGGGCCCAGCAAAGTCACGCCGTCCGCCTGCAAACGTTGCATATTGCGTTGTGTTGCTGCGTTAGACCACATCTGCTTATTCATTGCAGGGGCAACGAGCAGCGGGCAATCACGCGCTAAACATAAAGTGGAAAGCAAGTCGTCCGCCAAACCTGTCGCTAACTTCGCCATGAAATCCGCCGTGGCGGGTGCAATCACAATTGCATCGGCCGCGCGGCTCGCGTGAATGTGCGACATGCCTTTGTCGTCTTGCCATTGGTCAATCAGCACAGGATGTCCGGTGAGTGCCTGCATCGTCGCGGGCGTGATGAAGTGCGTTGCCGCTTCCGTCATCGCCACTTGAACCTCAATGCCTTGCTTCACCAGTAGACGCGCCAACTCCGCAGCCTTATAAGCCGCGATACCACCCGTAATGCCCAGCACAATGCGTTTTGATTTAGCTTGTTCCATAGTGGCGCGCATCTTAACAAGAAAGCGGCTTAGATGGCGTGGTGGGTTAGGCGTTGTTGCGTCCTAAGGCCAGTTGAATGCCGCGCCACAATTTAGGCAGTAGCCAGATTAGTAATGCGATGAAAACGATGATGAATATGAGGAATGTTGCGGGGTGAGCGAAGGTGAGCCAAAGACCTGTAGCAACTAGTCCTTCTTCGCCGAAAGATGCTGTCCAGTTGCTAACGGGTTCGGGAGAGGTGTTAATGAGGGCGCGACTGCCAGATTTTGCGAGGTGTGTGCCGCCTGCGAGTGTGCCGCCGAGGAGGGCAATAGCAGTGGAGGTGAGTGGGTCGCTACTGTCAATTGCGCCCATGGCGAGGAGCGCGCCGGCAGGGATGCGGATGAAGGTGTGGATGCTGTCCCATGTGCTGTCAACGAGGGGGATTTTGTCGGCGAGGAATTCGACGACCAACAAAATGCCCGAGAGTGCAATGAGATACGGGTGCGATAGGATGTCGAGTGAGGCGGGTAGGTGTATGTAGTTGTATTTCGAGAGCAAGCCGACGCTGAATACTGTCGCATATAGGCGCAGTCCGCTGGCCCAACCTAGCCCTGCTGCGAGTGCGATGCTGGAAAGTGTGTCCATAAGGCGTGAGCTTAGCGGTTCGGTATTGGGAAGGCTAGCATGAAGGTGTTCATGAGGGTAAAGTGGCTGTGAGTCTGTTGATACATGTTGTGGTTTTCATGTTGCTATATATATGGAGACAAAAACTTTCATTCAATAGGAGCGGGCAATGAGTATCACCGATTGGCCAGCAAGTGAGCGCCCGAGAGAAAGGCTGTTAGAACGAGGCGCGTCAGCGCTTTCTGATGCAGAGCTCTTGGCAATATTTATACGCACAGGCGTGGTGGGGGTGAGTGCGGTTGATTTGGCTCGGCAATTGTTGGCGCGTTTTGGAAGTCTGACGCAACTATTTGCGGCAAATGAAAACGAATTTTGCGAGATACACGGCATGGGGCGTGCTAAGTTCGTGCAGTTGCAGGCAGTTCAAGAAATGGCAAGGCGTGCCTTGCGTGAAGAATTGATGGTGGGGGATGCAATTAACTCTCCTCGCGCCGTGCGAGAGTTTTTGCAGATGATGTTAAGAGGGCGAGGGCAGGAGGTGTTCGTTGTCTTATTCTTAGATGCGCAACATCGGGTTGTGGCGAGCGAGGAGTTGTTTCATGGGACGCTGACACAAACCAGCGTGTATCCGAGAGAAGTGGTGAAGCGCGCGCTGTTTTTTAATGCGGCGGCAGTAATATTCGCGCATAACCACCCGTCAGGACTGGCTGAGCCGAGCCATGCAGATCAATTGCTTACGGAGGCGCTTAAGCAGGCTTTGTCGCTCGTCGATGTAAAGGTTCTTGATCACTTCATTATTGCTGGGGCAGCGGCACTCTCGTTTGCCGAGAGTGGGTTGTTATGAGCTGACGGTGTGCTGGCGCCGCTCTGCTGTACCGCTCTGCTGTAAAAAATAAGCTAATAAGCAACTATTTCTCATCCCTAGTTAAATTCCCTTTGACAGTCTAAATAGTTTTGTGGATAATCGCGCGCTCTTTTTGGAGGGGTGGCCGAGTGGTTAAAGGCATCAGACTGTAAATCTGACCTCTTAGAGTACGAAGGTTCGAATCCTTCCCCCTCCACCAGAATTTTTAGCAGTTTGCTGTTGTTTTTAAAGGCATCTTAAAAATTTCATTTTTGGTGCTTTTGAGAAAGTGGGCTGGTGTTGGTAGTTGTGCGGGTGTAGCTCAATGGTAGAGCTGAAGCCTTCCAAGCTTATGACGAGGGTTCGATTCCCTTCACCCGCTCCATAAGTTAGGCCCATGTGGCTCAGTGGTAGAGCACTCCCTTGGTAAGGGAGAGGTCGCGAGTCCGATTCTCGCCATGGGCACCAAGTTTTAAAGTTTCGAAGTTCTTTCGTTAATTCGGGTTGATGGAGATAAATCATGGCAAAGAGCAAATTTGAACGTAGCAAACCGCACGTAAACGTAGGCACGATTGGTCACGTTGACCACGGCAAGACCACATTGACAGCGGCGATCACCATGGTGTTGGCGAAGAAGTTCGGCGGCGAAGCCAAGGCGTATGACCAGATCGACGCAGCGCCAGAAGAAAAAGCGCGTGGTATCACCATCAACACAGCGCACGTAGAATACGAAACAGCAGGTCGTCACTATGCGCACGTTGACTGCCCAGGTCACGCCGACTACGTTAAGAACATGATCACCGGCGCAGCGCAAATGGACGGCGCAATCTTGGTTGTATCTGCAGCTGACGGCCCAATGCCTCAGACGCGTGAGCACATCCTGTTGGCTCGCCAAGTTGGCGTTCCATACATCATCGTATTCATGAACAAATGCGACATGGTTGACGACGCAGAATTGCTCGAACTCGTTGAAATGGAAATCCGTGAATTGCTCAGCAAATACGACTTCCCTGGCGACGACACGCCAATCGTGCACGGTAGCGCGAAGTTGGCAGTTGAAGGCGACCAAAGCGAATACGGCGAACCAGCGATCTTCCGATTGGCAGATGCGCTTGACGCATACATCCCACAACCAGAGCGCGCGCTGGATGGCACATTCTTGATGCCAGTCGAAGACGTATTCTCAATCTCTGGTCGCGGTACAGTTGTGACTGGTCGTATCGAGCGCGGAATCGTTAAGGTCGGCGAAGAGTTGGAAATCGTTGGTATCAAGCCAACATTGAAGACAACCTGCACAGGCGTTGAAATGTTCCGCAAGTTGCTCGACCAAGGTCAAGCAGGAGACAACGTAGGTGTTCTGTTGCGTGGTACAAAGCGTGAAGAAGTTGAGCGCGGTCAAGTGTTGTGCAAACCAGGTTCCATCAAGCCACACACAAAGTTCACAGCAGAGATCTACGTGTTGGGTAAAGATGAAGGTGGTCGCCACACACCATTCTTCCAAGGTTACCGTCCACAATTCTATTTCCGTACAACTGACGTAACTGGCGCAGTAGAGTTGCCAGAAGGTACAGAAATGGTAATGCCAGGCGACAACGTATCGATCACAGTTAGCCTGATCAACCCAATCGCGATGGAAGAAGGTCTTCGTTTCGCGATTCGCGAAGGCGGTCGTACCGTCGGTGCGGGTGTGGTTGCTAAGATCATCGAGTAAGTAGTAGCGATTCTGGCGGGGCGAAATTCGCCCCGCCGTTGTTGTTTATAGAAGTTAATAGGCCAGTAGCTCAATTGGTAGAGTATCGGTCTCCAAAACCGAGGGTTGGGGGTTCGAAACCCTCCTGGCCTGCCAGTTAAAAAGTAGAACGGATGTAAATGGCTGACAAAATCAAAATACTGGTTGCGCTGCTCCTTGTTGTGGCAGGAGTGATTGGATATTACGCATTGGGTGATAGCGCCGCTGTATTGCGCGTGCTAGCTGTCTTGCTCGGTGTGTTGGCGGCTGCTGGTGTGTTTTGGACTAGTGCACTTGGGAAGCAGTTTTTTAGCTTTGCCAAAGACTCTGTGGCTGAATCTAAGCGTGTGGTGTGGCCAACTCGTAGGGAGACGGTTCAAACTACTGGTGTAGTGATTTTGTTTGCTGTTGTAATGTCCCTTTTCTTGTGGGCTGTTGACGCGAGTCTGATGGCGGTAGTGAATCTATTGATGGGGCGGGGGGATTGATGGCCAAGCGTTGGTATGTGGTGCATACGTACTCGCAGTTCGAAAAGAGCGTACAGCGCGCTTTGCTGGAGCGTATAGAGCGTACCGGGGTGCAGGATCTGTTTGGTCAGATTCTTGTGCCTGTGGAAGAAGTGGTTGAGCTCAAAAGTGGTCAAAAGACTATCAGTGAGCGGAAGTTCTTTCCTGGATATTTGTTGGTTGAGATGGAGATGACCGATGAAACTTGGCATTTGGTGAAAAATACACCAAAAGTTACTGGTTTCTTGGGCGGTTCTGCTATGAAGCCGTCTCCAATCAGTCAAAAAGAAGTTGATACCATCATGCAGCAAATGCAAGCGGGAGTTGAGAAGCCCCGTCCTAAAATCCTATTCGAAGTGGGTGAGGCTGTTCGTGTCAAAGAAGGTCCGTTCACTGACTTCAATGGTATGGTGGAAGATGTCAATTACGATAAGAGCAAGCTGCGCGTGTCGGTCACCATCTTTGGTCGATCCACACCTGTGGAACTGAATTTCGGGCAAGTTGAAAAAGCCTGATGTTGAGCGCCGGATTTTCCGGCATTAAGTAACGGGGAGCGTATCGCTATTTGCGATATGTGTTTAACCCACAACAAGGAGTAGCAAAGTGGCAAAGAAAATCATCGGCTTTATTAAGCTGCAAGTGCCTGCGGGCAAAGCAAATCCAAGTCCTCCTATCGGCCCAGCACTGGGTCAACGCGGTTTGAATATCATGGAATTCTGTAAGGCGTTTAACGCCCAGACACAAGGCGTTGAGCCAGGTCTGCCAATTCCAGTGGTAATCACAGCATTTGCTGATAAGAGCTTCACATTTGTGATGAAGACTCCTCCAGCGACGATTCTGATCAAGAAGGCTGCGGGCATTCAAAAGGGTAGCAAGACGCCACATACTGACAAAGTTGGTAAGTTGACACGTCAGCAAGCTGAAGATATCGCTAAAGCAAAACAACCTGACCTGACAGCGGCTGATTTGGACGCGGCTGTACGCACCATTGCTGGTAGCGCGCGCAGCATGGGCATCACAGTTGAAGGGGTTAAATAATATGGCACTCTCAAAGCGTTATAAGGCACTGGCTGCTAAGGTTGATCGTAACAAGCTCTATGCAGTTGATGAGGCATTGAAGCTGGTTAAAGAAACAGCTAAAGCAAAGTTCGATGAATCCATTGATGTCGCTGTCAATCTGGGCATTGATGCTAAGAAGTCTGACCAATTGGTTCGTGGTGCAGTGGTTTTGCCTAAAGGTACTGGCAAAACAATGCGCGTAGCGGTTTTTGCGCAGGGTGCTAAGGCTGAAGAGGCTAAAGCAGCTGGTGCAGACATCGTTGGTTTTGACGATCTGGCTGAAACAATCAAAGCGGGCAAGATGGATTTCGACGTTGTGATTGCATCTCCTGACGCAATGCGTATCGTTGGTCAATTGGGTCAGATCCTCGGTCCACGCGGTTTGATGCCTAACCCGAAGGTTGGCACGGTCACTGCTGATGTGGCTGGTGCAGTGAAAAATGCTAAGGCAGGTCAAGTTCAATACCGTACAGACAAGAACGGTATCATTCAGTGCACAATCGGTCGCGCATCCTTCGCGCCTGAAGCATTGCGTGAAAACTTATTGGCTCTGATCGATGCATTGCAAAAAGCAAAGCCAGCTACTTCTAAAGGTGTTTACCTTAAGAAAGTGGCGATTTCTAGCACGATGGGTGTTGGTATTCGCGTCGAACAGTCTAGTTTGGTAGCGTAATTTTTTGAATTTGGCGACGAAGATTATCTTCGTCGCCATTTGTTCTTTGACTGCTGGCGGTATTGGCAGATTATCAAAGACCGTAGGTGTCGATGGTGTAGTTAGCCAAAGATTTAATTGACGGTAGTTTAGTCGGCCCACGTAGATGGTGTGCCCGCGAGCAGGTTTGTATTCCTGTCTTGAGGACGCGGTCGTTAATTGAGGTATTCAACTACGGTTTGATACTTCTTAATCAAAATGGAGAAAGACTTTGGGTCTAAATCTGCAAGAAAAGCAAGCGGTCGTCGCTGAAGTCAGTGCGCAAGTCGCACAGGCTCAGACTATCGTATTGGCTGAGTATCGCGGCATCGCCGTTGCCGATATCACTACTTTGCGTGCGAATGCGCGTAAATCTGGTGTTTATGTTCGTGTGTTGAAAAACACACTGGCACGTCGTGCGGTGCAAGGTACTCCGTTCGAAGGATTGGCAGATAAGATGGTGGGTCCGTTGGTATACGGAATCAGTGTTGATGCTGTCGCTGCAGCGAAAGTGGTTTATGACTTCGCTAAAACGAACGATAAGCTGGTGATTAAAGCGGGTGCTTACAACGGTAAGGTATTGGATGTTGCGGGTGTTTCTGCTCTGGCGACTGTACCTTCTAAGGAAGTATTGCTCGCTCAATTGTGTGGTCTGTTGCAATCGCCTGTTTCTGGCTTGGCTCGCGTACTCGCAGCTGTGTCTGAAAAACAAGCCGCTGCAACCGCTGCTTAATCTATTACGAACATTTAATTCAGGAAAAATAAAATGGCATTTGATAAAGACGCATTTTTGGCCGCAGTGGACAGCATGTCTGTGTTGGAACTTAACGAACTGGTAAAAGCAATCGAAGAAAAATTCGGCGTATCTGCAGCCGCAATGTCTGCGCCTGCTGCTGGTGGCGCTGCTGGTGGTGCTGCTGCCGCCGCTGAGCAATCTGAATTCACAGTTATTCTGAAGTCTGCTGGTGAGTCTAAAGTTAACGTAATTAAGGTTGTTCGTGCAATCACAGGTCTGGGCTTGAAAGAAGCTAAGGACTTGGTAGATGGCGCACCGAAGAATGTTAAGGAAGGCGTAAGCAAGGCTGATGCTGATGCAATCGCTAAGCAACTGATCGAAGCTGGCGCAACTGCTGAAGTTAAGTAAGCAGTTCGTTGTGTGAAAGGCTGACGGGTTACCCGTCAGCCTTTTGCCGCTTCTGGAATTGAATCTGGATTTGAAGCATTAGATTGAATCAGAAATCAAAGGTTAGTGAGTATTTTGCCTGTTCATTACCCCTTGTCGTTTGATTGTGGCGAGATGTAGTTTCGCTCACTTTGTTTAAAGATATATGCAGGATCTCATTGTCAAAGATGAGGTGTGCAAAGTTTGTTTTCCAACTGTCGTGGAGATTTTATGAGTTATTCTTTCACCGAAAAAAAACGTATTCGCAAAAGTTTTGCAAAACGTAAAGGTGCGCTACCCGTACCATTCTTGCTGTCTACGCAGTTGGAATCATATAGCGCATTTTTGCAAGCTTGGAATGCGCCTGAGCAACGTAAGAATGAGGGATTGCAGGCTGCCTTTAATTCTATTTTTCCGATTGAGAGTCATAACAAATTCGCGCGTCTAGATTTTGTCAGCTATCAACTTGGTCTGCCAGCGTTTGATGTTCGTGAATGTCAGCAACGTGGCCTAACCTACGCTTCTCCTTTGCGTGCTCGCGTACGTTTGACTATTTTGGATAAAGAAGCTTCCAAGCCAACAGTTAAGGAAGTGAAAGAGCAAGAAGTCTATATGGGCGAAATCCCATTGATGACCAACACAGGTTCTTTTGTGATTAACGGTACTGAGCGTGTCATCGTGTCACAGCTGCACCGTTCTCCTGGTGTGTTCTTTGAGCATGACCGCGGCAAGACTCATGCTTCCGGTAAGTTGTTGTTCTCCGCTCGAGTCATTCCTTACCGTGGCTCTTGGTTGGATTTCGAGTTCGACGCGAAAGACTTCGTCTATTTCCGTATCGACCGTCGCCGTAAGTTGCCAGTTACCATCCTGTTGAAGTCTTTGGGTTACACGCCTGAGCAGATCTTGGCGATGTTCTTCCAATTCGACACCTTCCATTTTGGTAAAAAAGGTATCCAATTCGAAGTGGTCGCAGAGCGCCTGCGCGGCGAGATCGCACGCTTCGATATCGAAGCGAAGGGCAAGCTCATCGTTGCTAAAGACAAGCGCATCACAGTGCGCCACATCCGTGAAATGCAAGAAGCGGGTTTGGATAAGTTGACTGTTGCCGAAGATTTCTTGGTAGGTCGCGTTTTAGCACAGAATATCGTGGATAAAGACAGTGGCGAAGTTATTGCCAATGCGAATGATGAGCTTACAGAGACTCTGTTGGCTCAATTACAAGTCGCGGGCGTCACAAAAATTAATACGTTGTACACAAATGAGTTGGATCAAGGCGCGTTTATCTCACAAACATTGCGTACTGATGAGACTACGGATCAATGGACAGCACGCGTGGCTATTTATCGCATGATGCGTCCTGGTGAGCCTCCAACTGAAGATGCAGTAGAAGCCTTGTTTGGTGGTTTGTTCTTCAATGAAGAGCGTTATGACTTGTCTAGCGTTGGTCGTATGAAGTTCAACCGTCGTATCGGTCGTCCAGAGCTGACCGGTGCAGTAACGCTGTCTTATGAAGACATCGTTGAGGTTGTCAAGATTTTGGTCGAGCTGCGCAATGGTCGTGGCGAGATCGACGACATCGACCACTTGGGTAACCGCCGTGTGCGTGCGGTGGGCGAGTTGGCAGAGAACCAATTTCGCGTAGGTCTGGCACGTGTAGAGCGCGCAGTTAAAGAGCGCTTGGGTCAAGCCGAAGCAGACAATTTGATGCCGCACGATCTAATCAATGCCAAGCCTATCTCAGCTGCAGTGAAGGAGTTCTTCGGTTCTTCTCAACTGTCGCAATTTATGGACCAAACCAATCCGTTGGCAGAAGTGACGCACAAGCGTCGTATCTCCGCACTGGGCCCAGGCGGTCTGACTCGCGAACGCGCGGGCTTCGAGGTGCGCGACGTTCATCCGACTCACTACGGTCGTGTTTGTCCTATTGAAACACCTGAAGGTCCGAACATCGGTCTGATCAACTCCTTGGCGCTATACGCACGTACAAACGAATACGGTTTCATTGAGACTCCGTACCGTAAAGTGGCTAAGAGCCGTGCGACTGACGACGTGAGCTACCTGTCTGCAATTGAGGAAGGTAAATTCACGATTGCTCAGGCGAATGCTGAATTGGATAAAAAGGGCCACTTTACGAACGATATCGTTTCTGCACGTCAACACAACGAGTTCGTGTTAGCTGAGCCAGAAAACATTGAGTACATGGACGTGGCGCCTGCGCAGGTTGTGTCTGTCGCTGCTTCATTGATCCCATTCTTGGAACACGATGACGCGAACCGTGCGTTGATGGGTGCCAACATGTCACGTCAAGCAGTGCCTGTATTGCGTGCTGAAAAGCCGCTAGTAGGTACTGGCATCGAGCGTACTGTTGCGGTCGACTCAGGTACTGCAGTGCAAGCATGGCGCGGTGGGCGTGTTGATTACGTCGATTCCGCCCGTATTGTGGTGCGTGTGAACGACGACGAGACAGTGGCAGGTGAAGTCGGTGTAGACATCTACAATCTGACCAAATACACACGTTCCAACCAGAACACCAATATCAACCAACGTCCGTTGGTGCGTATCGGTGACGTGATCGCTCGCGGTGACGTAGTGGCTGACGGCGCGTCGACTGACATGGGCGAATTGGCGCTGGGGCAGAACATGATGATCGCGTTCATGCCATGGAATGGTTACAACTTCGAAGACTCGATCATGATCTCCGAACGCGTCGTTGCAGAAGACCGTTTCACTTCGATTCATATCGAAGAGTTGACCGTGATGGCACGTGACACCAAGTTGGGTACTGAAGAAATTACACGCGACATCCCTAATTTGTCCGAAGGCCAAATGGCACGTCTGGACGAGTGCGGCATCGTACACATCGGCGCGGAAGTTGGTGTGGGCGACGTGTTGGTTGGTAAGGTCACGCCTAAGGGCGAGACTCAACTGACACCAGAAGAGAAATTGTTGCGTGCGATTTTCGGCGAAAAGGCTTCCGATGTTAAGGACACCTCTTTGCGCGTGAAGGCTGGTATCTCAGGTACGGTCATTGATGTGCAAGTATTCACTCGCGAGGGTCTGCAACGCGACAAGCGTGCGCAGCAAATTATTGATGACGAATTGGCCCGCTACAAGAAGGACTTGGCAGACCAGATGCGTATCGTCGAATTGGATGCATTCTCTCGTTTGGAAAAGATGTTGCACAACAAGGTCGCTAACGGTGGTCCTAAGAAGCTGGCCAAAGGCACCAAGTTGAACAAGGAATATCTGCATAGTGTTGAACATCATCAATGGTTTGACATCCGTGTGGCTGACGACGAAGTCGCGGCACAGATGGAGCAGATCAAAGAAGGTTTGGCACAAAAACGAGTCGATTTCGACGCGGCATTCGAGCTGAAGAAGAAGAAGCTGACACAAGGCGACGAGTTGCAAGCCGGCGTGCAGAAGATGGTCAAAGTATATGTGGCGGTGAAACGTCGTCTACAACCTGGTGACAAGATGGCTGGTCGTCACGGTAACAAAGGTGTGGTCTCACGCATCGTTCCAGTGGAAGACATGCCGCACATGGCGGATGGCTCACCCGTGGACATCGTGCTGAACCCATTGGGCGTTCCGTCACGTATGAACATCGGTCAGGTGTTGGAAGTACACTTGGGTTGGGCAGCCAAAGGTCTGGGCAAGAAGATCGCTAAAATGTTGGAAGACCAAGCTAAGGTCGCTGACGTACGCAAGTTCTTGGGCAAGATCTACAAGGGCGAGCAAGCTGAAGAGATCGCCACATTCACGGATGAAGAAGTGATCGAGATGAGCCGTAACCTGCGTGCAGGTGTTCCATTCGCGACACCGGTATTCGACGGCGCAAGCGAAGAAGAGATCAAGGAGTTGTTGGAATTGGCTGACTTGCCAACTTCTGGTCAGATCCAGCTGTATGACGGACGCACAGGCGACGCCTTTGATCGTAAGGTCACCATCGGCTACATGCACGTGCTGAAACTGCACCACTTGGTTGATGACAAGATGCACGCACGTTCGACAGGTCCATACAGCTTGGTCACACAACAACCGTTGGGTGGTAAGGCTCAGTTCGGTGGTCAGCGCTTCGGTGAGATGGAAGTTTGGGCATTGGAGGCTTACGGTGCCGCTTACATCTTGCAAGAGATGTTGACTGTGAAGTCCGATGACGTGAATGGTCGTACCAAGGTGTACGAGAACATCGTCAAGGGCGATCACAAGATTGACGCAGGTATGCCTGAGTCCTTCAACGTGTTGACCAAGGAAATCCGTTCTCTGGGTATCGACATCGATCTGGAGCGTCACTAAGACTGCTGCGCACAAAGCTAAACAAGGAGCTAGTACATGAAATCAATATTGGATTTGTTCAAGCAAGTCACGCAAAAGGAAGAGTTCGACGCGATCAAGATCGGTCTGGCCTCACCTGAAAAAATTCGTTCATGGTCATATGGTGAAGTAAAGAAGCCAGAAACCATTAACTACCGCACTTTTAAACCAGAGCGTGATGGCTTGTTCTGCGCCAAAATCTTCGGCCCAGTAAAAGACTACGAATGCTTGTGCGGTAAGTACAAGCGCCTGAAACATCGCGGTGTGATCTGCGAGAAGTGCGGCGTTGAAGTTACGCTGTCTAAAGTGCGTCGTGAGCGCATGGGTCATATCGAGCTGGCCTCTCCAGTCGCTCACATATGGTTCTTGAAGTCTCTGCCGTCCCGTCTGGGTATGGTGCTGGATATGACGCTGCGTGACATCGAACGCGTGCTGTATTTCGAAGCATACGTAGTGACTGAACCAGGCATGACGCCATTGAATCGTGCTCAGCTATTGTCTGAGGACGACTATATGGCCAAGGTCGAAGAGTACGGTGATGAATTTACTGCTGTAATGGGTGCTGAGGGCGTACGCGCATTGTTGCGTGCGTTGGACGTTCCTGCAGAAGTTGAAAAGATTCGCGCTGAACTGGAAGCAACCAGCTCTGAAACCAAGATTAAGAAATACGCTAAGCGTCTAAAAGTATTGGAAGCATTCCTGCAGTCTGGCATCAAACCTGACTGGATGGTGATGGAAGTATTACCAGTATTGCCACCAGAGTTGCGCCCATTGGTGCCCTTGGATGGCGGCCGATTCGCGACCTCTGATTTGAACGATCTGTATCGCCGCGTCATTAACCGTAACAATCGTCTACGTCGCCTATTGGAATTGAAGGCGCCTGACATCATCGTGCGCAACGAAAAACGTATGTTGCAGGAATCTGTAGATGCGTTGCTGGACAATGGTCGTCGCGGCAAAGCGATGACTGGCGCAAACAAGCGTCCACTGAAGTCATTGGCGGACATGATCAAGGGTAAGGGCGGTCGTTTCCGTCAGAACTTGCTGGGTAAGCGCGTCGACTACTCTGGTCGTTCAGTGATTGTGGTCGGTCCACAACTGAAACTGCATCAATGCGGTCTGCCTAAGAAGATGGCGCTGGAGTTGTTCAAGCCGTTCATCTTTGAGCGTTTGGAAAAGATGGGGCTGGCAACGACGATCAAGGCGGGTAAGCGCATGGTCGAGGCAGAAGAGCCAATCGTTTGGGATATCTTGGAAGAAGTCATCCGCGAACATCCTGTGATGTTGAACCGCGCACCAACGTTGCACCGTTTGGGTATCCAAGCGTTCGAGCCAATCCTTATCGAAGGTAAGGCGATCCAATTGCACCCGCTGGTCTGCTCGGCATTTAACGCCGACTTCGACGGTGACCAAATGGCTGTTCACGTCCCGTTGTCGCTGGAAGCACAGATGGAAGCTCGCACTTTGATGCTCGCATCAAACAACGTGTTATCGCCTGCTAACGGTGAGCCGATCATCGTTCCTTCACAAGATATCGTGTTGGGGCTGTACTACATGACACGTGCGAAAGAAGCGGCATTGGGCGAAGGCTCCATGTTCGCTGACGTATCTGAAGTGTTGCGTGCTTATCGTTCTGGTCACGTCGATCTACAAGCGAAGGTGCTGGTGCGTATCAAGGAAGTGGTGACCAACGAAGCGGGTGAAAAAGAAGACAAGTTCACGCGTTACGAGACTACCGTGGGACGCTCTATTTTGTCCGAACTGTTGCCTGCGAATCTGCCTTTCAGCTTCGTCAACAAGTCACTCAAGAAGAAAGAGATCTCGCGCCTCATCAACGCAAGCTTCCGTCGTTGCGGTCTGCGCGACACGGTCATCATGGCCGATCAGCTGATGTACACAGGTTTCGCTTACGCGACACGTGCGGGTATCTCCATCTGTGTGGACGACATGCTGGTTCCTCAACAGAAGAATGCATTGATCGGTGCCGCTGAAAAAGAAGTGCATGAGATTCACAATCAGTACACTTCTGGTCTTGTGACACAAGGGGAACGTTACAACAAGGTTGTGGACATCTGGGGTCGTACCGGAGATCAAGTTGCTAAGGCCATGATGGATCAATTGGGCGTTGAGCCAGTGATTGATCGTGTAACCGGCGAAATCAAGCTTGACAAAAAAGGCAAGGAAGTCACTCAAGAGTCATTCAACTCCATCTACATGATGGCGGACTCTGGCGCGCGTGGTTCTGCGGCACAGATTCGTCAGTTGTCGGGTATGCGCGGTTTGATGGCGAAACCAGATGGTTCCATTATTGAAACGCCGATCACCGCGAACTTCCGCGAGGGTCTGAACATGTTGCAATACTTCATCTCGACCCACGGTGCTCGTAAAGGCTTGGCGGATACGGCATTGAAGACAGCTAACTCGGGTTATTTGACTCGTCGTCTGGTTGATGTGACGCAAGATTTGGTGGTCATTGAAGACGACTGCGGCACTGACAAGGGCCGTTCAATGAAGGCACTCGTTGAAGGCGGTGAGGTCATCGAAGCCTTGCGTGAGCGTATCTTGGGTCGTGTGATCGCGGCTGACGTGGTCAATCCTGAGACGGGCGAGACTGTGTATGAAGCGAACACCTTGCTGGATGAAGATAAGGTAGAACTCATCGAATCTTTGGGTATCGATGAAGTGCGCGTACGCACACCGCTGACTTGCGATACACGTTACGGTCTGTGCGCTAAGTGCTATGGACGTGACTTGGGTCGTGGTGGTCTGATCAACGTGGGTGAGGCAGTGGGTGTGATCGCTGCGCAATCTATCGGTGAGCCAGGTACTCAGTTGACCATGCGTACTTTCCACATCGGTGGTGCGGCATCGCGTACTGTTGTGGCGAGTCAGGTGGAAAGTAAATCGAACGGTCTTATCAAATATAGCCCGAACATGCGTACCGTTACGACGGCACGTGGGGAGTTGGTTGTTGTCGCTCGTTCAGGTGAAATCATGGTTACGGATGATCATGGTCGTGAGCGTGAGCGTCACAAGGTGCCGTACGGCGCGAATTTGACTGAGCGTGAAGGCGCAACCGTCAAGGCTGGCGTGGTATTGGCTACTTGGGATCCGCATACACGTCCGATCGTCACTGAATATGCCGGTAAGGTGCGTTTCGAGAACATCGAAGAAGGCTCTACTGTCGCTAAACAGATCGACGAAGTCACAGGTCTATCCACCTTGGTGGTTATCGATCCAAAACGTGCGACTGCAGGTAAAGGCGTGCGCCCACTCGTTCGTTTGTTGGATGATAAGGGCCAGGAAATCAAGATCGCAGGTACTGAGACCGCTATCTCTGTGACCTTCCAAGTGGGCTCCATTATTACGGTGGAAGATGGTCAAACAGTTGGTGTGGGTGATGTATTGGCGCGTATTCCTCAGGAAAGCTCCAAGACGCGCGATATTACCGGTGGTTTGCCACGTGTTGCAGAATTGTTCGAAGCGCGCTCGCCTAAAGATGCGGGTATGTTGGCGGAAGTCACCGGTACTGCATCATTTGGTAAAGAAACCAAAGGTAAGCAACGTCTGGTCATTACCGACACTTATGGTGAAGCACATGAGTTCTTGATCACTAAAGATAAGCATGTGTTGGTGCATGACGGTCAAGTTGTAAACCAAGGTGAAATGATTGTTGACGGCCCCGCAGATCCTCACGATATCTTGCGTCTGTTGGGAATCGAAGCTTTGGCGCGCTACGTGACTGATGAAGTGCAAGACGTCTATCGTTTGCAAGGTGTGAAGATTAATGACAAGCACATCGAAGTCATCGTGCGTCAGATGTTGCGCCGTGTAGCGATTCTGGATGAAGGTGATACAACTTTCATTCCGAAGGAGCAAGTTGAACGAGCAGAATTGTTGGCAGAGAACGAGCGCGTTATCGCCCTTGGTAAGCAGCCTGCGACATTCCAATACATGTTGCTCGGTATTACTAAGGCGTCGCTATCAACAGACTCATTCATCTCTGCAGCTTCCTTCCAAGAGACAACACGTGTGTTGACGGAAGCGGCGATTATGGGCAAAAAGGACGAATTGCGTGGTCTGAAAGAAAACGTCATTGTGGGTCGCTTGATTCCCGCAGGTACGGGTTTGGCCTATCACGTATTGCGTCGCAAGCAACGATTGGGTGTTGATGTGGCGGCAAGAAGTAGTGTTACCAGTGTCGAAACAGTCGTGGAGACGCAAGAAGGTGTGTAGTTTTCTTGACAGGCAGTAAGTACGCCAATAGAATGCGCGGTCTTTTTAGTCCGCGCATTTCTGTTCGGTGCGTGCGGGTGCCAGTTTAAAGAGCAGAAATGTTGTTTGATAAGTAGGATTTAATAACTAAGTTTTCAGGAAGCGAAGATAAATAATGCCAACCATTAACCAGTTAGTGCGCAAGTCTCGTACGACGGAAATCATCAAGAGCAAAGTGCCTGCGCTCGCCGGAAGTCCGCAAAAGCGTGGTGTTTGTACTCGTGTCTATACAACGACACCTAAAAAGCCGAACTCGGCGTTGCGTAAGGTGGCTAAAGTGCGCCTAACTAACGGTTTCGAGGTCATCTCTTACATCGGTGGTGAAGGCCACAACTTGCAAGAGCATAGCGTTGTGTTGTTGCGCGGTGGTCGTGTGAAGGACTTGCCAGGTGTGCGTTACCACATGGTGCGCGGCAGCTTGGATACGGCTGGTGTGAAAGATCGTAAGCAATCTCGCTCCAAGTACGGTGCGAAGCGCCCGAAAAAAGCGTAATTCCGAATCACAGATATAACTGAGGTATAGATATGCCAAGACGTAGAGAAGTCCCCAAGCGCGAAGTCCTGCCTGATCCAAAATTCGGCAATCAGGATTTGTCCAAGTTTGTAAATGTTCTGATGACTGCTGGTAAAAAATCAGTTGCAGAACGCATCTTGTACGGCGCTTTAGAGCAAGTTGCAAAGAAGAGTGGTAAGGATCCGATTGAGGTTTTCAATCAAGCCTTGAACAATGCAAAGCCTCAGGTGGAAGTTAAGAGTCGCCGTGTGGGTGGTGCTAACTATCAGGTGCCTGTTGAAGTGCGTCCGTCACGTCGTATGGCATTGGCGATGCGTTGGTTGAAAGACTTTGCGCGCAAGCGTGGTGAGAAATCAATGGGCTTGCGTTTGGCAGGTGAGTTGATCGATGCATCTGAAGGTCGTGGTGGCGCAGTCAAGAAGCGTGAAGAAGTTCACCGCATGGCTGACGCTAACAAGGCGTTCTCGCACTTCCGTTTCTAATAAGTTTATTTATTTAGGTAATTTATCGTGGCACGCAAAACACCAATCGAACGCTATCGCAACATCGGCATCAGTGCGCATATTGATGCAGGTAAGACAACGACTACAGAGCGCATCCTATTTTATACAGGTGTAAGTCATAAGATTGGTGAAGTGCATGATGGCGCGGCCACGATGGACTGGATGGAGCAAGAGCAAGAGCGCGGCATCACCATTACCTCTGCGGCGACAACATGTTTCTGGAAGGGGATGGATAATTCGTACCCTGAGCACCGTTTTAACATCATCGACACGCCAGGGCACGTTGACTTCACGATTGAAGTTGAGCGCTCAATGCGCGTGTTGGATGGCGCTTGCATGGTCTACTGTGCGGTTGGTGGTGTTCAGCCTCAGTCAGAGACTGTATGGCGTCAGGCTAACAAATATAAAGTTCCTCGTTTGGCGTTCGTCAATAAGATGGACCGTACTGGTGCGAACTTCTTCAAGGTTGTAACTCAGATGGAAACTCGTCTGAAGGCAACGCCAATTCCATTGGTCATTCCCATTGGTGCGGAAGAGGGTTTTGTTGGTGTTGTTGACTTGATCAAGATGAAAGCAATTTACTGGGATGAGGCATCTCAGGGGATGAAGTTTGATTACAGAGAAATCCCTGCTGACTTGGTCGCGACTGCAAATGAATGGCGCGGCAAGATGGTTGAGTCGGCAGCTGAAGCTTCTGAAGATTTGATGAATCAGTACCTTGAAAATGGTGAGCTAACAGAAGAGCAAATTATTTTGGGTATTCGCACCCGCACTATTGCGTGCGAGATTCAGCCAATGTTGTGTGGATCCGCCTTTAAGAATAAGGGTGTGCAACGCATGTTGGATGCGGTGATCATGTTCCTGCCATCTCCTGTGGACATTCCTGACGTAACGGGTATGACCGAGGCTGATGAGCCAATCACACGTAAGGCTGATGACAGTGAGAGTTTCTCTGCGCTGGCTTTCAAGCTGATGACTGACCCGTTTGTTGGTCAATTGACATTCGTGCGCGTTTACTCCGGTGTATTGAAAAAGGGCGACACAGTTTACAACTCGGTGCGCGGTAAGAAAGAGCGTATCGGTCGTATTGTTCAAATGCACGCGAACGATCGATTGGAAGTTGATGAGATTTTGGCGGGCGACATTGCTGCGTGTATTGGCTTGAAGGAAGTTACTACAGGTGAGTCTTTGTGTGATGTGAATAATCCAATTATTCTTGAACGCATGATTTTCCCTGAGCCTGTTATTCACGTTGCGGTAGAGCCAAAAACTAAGGTTGACCAAGAAAAGATGGGTATTGCCCTTGGTCGCTTGGCAGCAGAAGATCCATCGTTCCGTATTCGTACGGACGAAGAGTCTGGTCAAACCATCATGTCTGGTATGGGTGAGTTGCACCTTGAGATTCTGGTTGATCGTATGAAGCGCGAATTTGGTGTTGAGGCGAACGTTGGTGCTCCTCAAGTTGCTTACCGTGAGGCAATTCGCAAGTCTGTTGAAGTTGAAGGTAAGTACGCCAAACAAACAGGTGGTCGTGGTCAGTATGGTCACGTGTGGATCAAGATGGAGCCAAACGAACAAGGCAAGGGCTTTGAGTTCGTTGATGCGGTTAAGGGTGGTACTGTTCCGCGTGAATATATTCCTGCCGTGGAAAAAGGCTTGAGAGAATCATTGCCAAGTGGTGTTCTGGCAGGATTCCCCGTCGTTGACGTAAAAGTGACTTTGTTTGATGGTTCATACCACGATGTCGACTCGAACGAAAATGCCTTCAAAATGGCGGCTTCGATGGCGTTCAAGGATGGTATGCGTAAGGCAAGTCCAGTATTGCTGGAGCCAATGATGTCGGTTGAAGTTGAAACACCAGAAGACTATACAGGTACGGTAATGGGTGACTTGTCATCTCGTCGCGGTATGGTTCAAGGTATGGACGACATGATCGGTGGTGGCAAGACAGTGAAGGCGGAAGTTCCTTTGTCTGAAATGTTTGGTTACTCGACATCGTTGCGTTCAGCAACCCAAGGTCGTGCGACATACACAATGGAATTTAAGCACTACACAGAAGCACCCAAGAGTGTCGCTGAAGCGATTATGAACACTAAGAAGTAATTAAATTTAAGACTAGTTGGAGATTATAAAATGGCAAAGAGCAAATTTGAACGTAGCAAACCGCACGTAAACGTAGGCACGATTGGTCACGTTGACCACGGCAAGACCACATTGACAGCGGCGATCACCATGGTGTTGGCGAAGAAGTTCGGCGGCGAAGCCAAGGCGTATGACCAGATCGACGCAGCGCCAGAAGAAAAAGCGCGTGGTATCACCATCAACACAGCGCACGTAGAATACGAAACAGCAGGTCGTCACTATGCGCACGTTGACTGCCCAGGTCACGCCGACTACGTTAAGAACATGATCACCGGCGCAGCGCAAATGGACGGCGCAATCTTGGTTGTATCTGCAGCTGACGGCCCAATGCCTCAGACGCGTGAGCACATCCTGTTGGCTCGCCAAGTTGGCGTTCCATACATCATCGTATTCATGAACAAATGCGACATGGTTGACGACGCAGAATTGCTCGAACTCGTTGAAATGGAAATCCGTGAATTGCTCAGCAAATACGACTTCCCTGGCGACGACACGCCAATCGTGCACGGTAGCGCGAAGTTGGCAGTTGAAGGCGACCAAAGCGAATACGGCGAACCAGCGATCTTCCGATTGGCAGATGCGCTTGACGCATACATCCCACAACCAGAGCGCGCGCTGGATGGCACATTCTTGATGCCAGTCGAAGACGTATTCTCAATCTCTGGTCGCGGTACAGTTGTGACTGGTCGTATCGAGCGCGGAATCGTTAAGGTCGGCGAAGAGTTGGAAATCGTTGGTATCAAGCCAACATTGAAGACAACCTGCACAGGCGTTGAAATGTTCCGCAAGTTGCTCGACCAAGGTCAAGCAGGAGACAACGTAGGTGTTCTGTTGCGTGGTACAAAGCGTGAAGAAGTTGAGCGCGGTCAAGTGTTGTGCAAACCAGGTTCCATCAAGCCACACACAAAGTTCACAGCAGAGATCTACGTGTTGGGTAAAGATGAAGGTGGTCGCCACACACCATTCTTCCAAGGTTACCGTCCACAATTCTATTTCCGTACAACTGACGTAACTGGCGCAGTAGAGTTGCCAGAAGGTACAGAAATGGTAATGCCAGGCGACAACGTATCGATCACAGTTAGCCTGATCAACCCAATCGCGATGGAAGAAGGTCTTCGTTTCGCGATTCGCGAAGGCGGTCGTACCGTCGGTGCGGGTGTGGTTGCTAAGATCATCGAGTAAAGATACAATGCGCGCCCTCGCGAGGCTGCGGCCTCGCGTTTTCGTTCTTTAAACCGCGGTTTTCCGCATTGAAGTAAGAGAATATTATGCAAAGTCAAAAAATTCGCATTCGCCTAAAGGCGTTCGACTATCGTTTGATCGATCAATCTGCAATGCAGATTGTTGATACAGCTAAGCGCACTGGCGCGGTTGTTAAAGGTCCGGTTCCTTTGCCTACAAAGATTGAGCGTTTCGATGTGTTGCGTTCACCTCACGTCAATAAAACTTCTCGTGATCAATTTGAGATCCGTACGCACTTGCGTTTAATGGACATCATCGATCCTACTGACAAAACAGTTGATGCATTGATGAAGTTGGATCTGCCAGCTGGCGTTGATGTGGAAATCAAGTTGCAGTAATTTTTTATGTGGTTTGTAGTATTTGCAGTATGAATCGGCTAACCAATTGAAGTTGGCCCCTTAATAAAGGAAATTAAAATGAGTTTAGGACTTGTCGGTCGCAAGATTGGCATGACCCGTATCTTTACTGACGACGGTGTATCGTTGCCAGTAACGGTATTGGACGTGTCCAACAATCGTGTCACCCAAATCAAAACGAATTCCGTTGATGGTTACAGTGCTGTGCAGGTTGCGTATGGTACGCGCCGTGCTAGTCGTGTAACTAAAGCGGCAGCTGGGCATTACGCTAAGGCGGGTGTTGAGGCTGGTAGCGTTTTGAAAGAATTTTCCGCCTCTCCAGAGCAGTTGTCTGCGCTGACCTTGGGCGGAAGTGTCGGCGTGGATCTGTTCCAGGTTGGCCAAAAAGTAGACGTGACTGGTGTGACGATTGGTAAAGGCTATGCCGGTACTATCAAGCGTCACCATTTCAAATCAGGTCGCGAAACGCACGGTAACTCCAAGTCTCACCGAGTTCCAGGTTCAATTGGTATGAACCAAGATCCAGGTCGAGTATTTCCTGGTAAGCGTATGACTGGTCACTTAGGTGACGTGCAGCGTACTGTGCAAAATCTCCAAATCGTACGTATCGATGCTGAGCGCCAATTGTTGTTGGTGCGTGGCGCTGTACCTGGTGCTCCAGGTGGCGACGTAGTCGTGCGTCCGGCAGTGAAAGCGGGGGCATAATGGAATTAAAAGTCATTAACGAAAATGGTAAGGCTGGCGCAAGCATGAATGCGTCTGACGATCTGTTTGGTCGTGAGTATAACGAAGCGCTGGTTCATCAGTTGGTGGTGGCCTATCATGCGAATGCTCGCTCTGCTAATAGTAAGCAAAAGGGTCGTAGCGAAATCGCTAAGTCCACACGCAAACCGTTCGCGCAAAAGGGTACAGGTCGTGCTCGTGCAGGTATGGCATCCAGTCCATTGTGGCGTGGTGGTGGTAAGATTTTCCCGAACAGCCCGGATCAAAATTACACACAAAAAATCAATCGCAAAATGTATCGCGCTGGATTGGCTTCGATCTTCTCAAAGCTGGTTAGCGATGGTCGTCTGAGCGTAATTGATGCGTTGTCAGTATCTGCGCCAAAAACAAAGTTGTTGGCAGACAAGATCAAGGGAATGGGGTTGCAAGACTCTCGCCTGCTGATCATCACTGACGCAATTGATGAAAACCTGTACCTGTCTTCGCGCAATCTTCCGAACGTATTGGTGGTTGAAGCTCATCAAGCTGACCCAGTAAGTTTGGTTCGTTTTACCAATGTTTTGGTGACTCGCGGCGCGATTGCGAAAATTGAGGAGTTGCTGGCATGAGCACACCAAAATTCAATGAAGAGCGTTTGCTGAACATTCTGTTGGCTCCTCAGATTTCTGAGAAAGCAACATATGTCGCTGAGAAAAACGAGCAAGTCATTTTCCGTGTTGTAACTGATGCGACCAAGCCTGAAGTTAAGGCTGCTGTTGAGAAGTTATTCAACGTTACTGTTGACAGCGTCAACATGGCAAATGTTAAAGGCAAGCAAAAGCGTTTTGGTCGTTCTATCGGTCGTCGTCAAGATTGGAAGAAGGCTTACGTATGTTTGGCGGCTGGTCAAGAGATCAACTTTGCTGCAAGTGAGCAGGGGTAAAACATGGCACTCATTAAACTAAAACCAACTTCTCCTGGCACGCGTGCTGTAGTTCGCGTTGTAAATAAAGAGTTGCACAAGGGCAAGCCCGAGGCATCTCTGTTGGAGAAGAAGACACGTACAGCGGGTCGTAATAATAACGGCCATATCACTACTCGTCATATGGGTGGTGGGCATAAGAAGCACTATCGTCTTGTAGACTTCAAGCGCAATAAAGATGGTATTCCGGCAACTGTTGAACGTTTGGAATATGACCCGAATCGCACAGCACACTTGGCTTTACTTGTGTACGCTGACGGTGAGCGTCGCTACATTATTGCTCCTAAGGGTGTATCTGCTGGTGCGCAACTAGTCAGCGGCTCTGAGGCTCCAATTAAAGCGGGTAATGCTTTGCCATTGCGCAACATTCCAGTTGGTTCGACCATTCATGCTATTGAGATGTTGCCTGGCAAGGGTGCTCAGTTGGCTCGTTCAGCAGGTGCATCCGTGCAGTTGTTGGCGCGTGAAGGTAGTTATGCTCAATTGCGTTTGCGTTCAGGTGAAATCCGCAAGGTTCATATTGATTGCCGCGCAACATTGGGTGAGGTCGGTAACGGTGAACACTCGCTACGCTCCATCGGTAAGGCCGGTGCGAATCGTTGGCGCGGTATCCGCCCAACGGTACGTGGTGTGGTCATGAACCCAGTGGATCACCCGCACGGTGGTGGTGAAGGTAAAACCGCAGCAGGTCGCCATCCAGTTAGTCCGTGGGGTGTTCCAGCCAAGGGCTTCCGTACACGTCGCAACAAACGTACGACTGGCATGATTGTTCGTCGTCGCTTTCAGGCTTAAGGGGTAATTAGATATGGCACGTTCAATCAAAAAAGGCCCGTTCGTCGACCTGCATCTGCTTAAGAAAGTAGAAACAGTTCGTGCAACCAACGACAAGCGTCCGGTGAAAACCTGGTCGCGTCGCTCTACTGTGTTGCCAGACTTCGTCGGTTTGACAATCGCTGTGCATAACGGCAAGCAACATGTGCCGGTATATGTTTCCGAGAACATGGTTGGCCACAAACTGGGTGAGTTTTCATTGACTCGCACCTTCAAAGGTCATGCTGCTGATAAAAAAGCAGCCGCCAAGAAATAAGGAGACATGATGAGTACAAAAGCAGTCATCCGTGGCGTTCGTATCTCGGCACAAAAAACGCGTTTGGTCGCTGACCAGATTCGTGGCTTGCCCGTTGCACAAGCGCTGAACATTCTTGCTTTCAGTCCTAAAAAAGCTGGTGGTATCGTCAAAAAAGCTCTTGAGTCGGCAATTGCTAATGCTGAGCACAATGACGGTGCGGACATCGACGAACTGAAAGTTACAACAATCTATGTTGATAAGGGCACTTCTCTGAAGCGCATGATTCCTAGGGCTAAAGGCCGCGGTACAGGTATCGAGAAGCAATCTTGTCATATCACGATCATCGTCGGGAGCTAAGCCATGGGTCAGAAAATTCATCCAATCGGATTTCGCCTGAGTGTCCAAAAAAATTGGACTTCCAAGTGGTATTCCAGCAGCAAGAACTTCTCTGAGTTGTTGCTCAAAGACATCGAGGTTCGTGACTATCTGAAGAAGAAGCTGGCAGGTGCTGGTGTTTCTAAGATCGTCATCGAGCGTCCTGCCAAAAATGCAAAGATCACTATCTACACAGCACGTCCAGGTGTGGTGATTGGCAAAAAAGGTGAAGACATCGAACATCTGCGCAATGAGTTGAAGAAGCGTATGGGGTTGCCAGACGTCGGCCTAAACATCGAGGAAGTGCGCAAGCCTGAGATCGATGCTCAACTGATCTCTGAGTCTATTACTCAGCAGTTGGAAAAACGCATCATGTTCCGTCGTGCAATGAAGCGTGCGATGCAAAATGCAATGCGTTTAGGTGCTCAAGGTATCAAGATTATGAGCGGCGGTCGTCTGAACGGTATTGAGATTGCACGTACTGAGTGGTATCGCGAAGGTCGTGTGCCATTGCATACACTGCGCGCTGACATCGATTACGGCTTCTCTGAAGCAAAGACAACATACGGCATCATCGGTGTAAAGGTGTGGGTCTATAAGGGCGATGCAAATTCACAGCAAGAAGTCGCTGCACCAGTTGCGGCTGAGCCAGAAAAAAAAGTAAGAAAGTCGGGAGCTAAACATGCTACAGCCAGCTAGAAGAAAGTACCGCAAAGAGCAAAAAGGTCGTAATAACGGCGTTGCTACTCGCGGCAATAAAGTCAGCTTCGGTGAGTTCGGTCTTAAGGCCATTGCGCGTGGTCGATTGACTGCGCGTCAGATTGAAGCTGCGCGTCGTGCTATGACTCGTCACATTAAGCGTGGCGGTCGTATCTGGATCCGTATTTTCCCTGACAAGCCAATTTCGCAGAAACCTGCCGAAGTTCGTATGGGTAACGGTAAAGGTAATCCGGAGTACTACGTTGCCGAGATTCGTCCTGGCAAAATGTTGTATGAAATGGACGGTGTAGATGAGAAGTTGGCTCGCGAAGCATTTTCGTTGGCGTCTGCGAAATTGCCTATCGCAACCACTTTCGTTGTTAGACAGGTAGGAGCTTGATCATGAAGGCAAGTGAACTTAAACAAAAATCTGTTGCCGATTTGCAGCAAGAATTGCTGTCCTTGAACAAGGCGCAATTCGGATTGCGCATGCAATTGGCAACTCAACAGTTGAGCAATAATAGTCAACTGAGCAAAGTGCGTCGTGATATCGCACGCGTTAAAACTGTATTGACTGAGAAGGGTGTCCAGCAATGACTGCAACTAATCTGAAGCGAGAGTTGACTGGTACTGTCGTCAGCGACAAGATGGATAAGACTGTCACTGTATTGGTAGAGCGAAAAGTTAAGCACCCAGTTTTGGGTAAGATTGTGCGGGTATCTAAAAAATATCACGCTCATTCTGAAAACAATGAATATGCAGAAGGTGACGTTGTGACAATCGAGGAAACTCGCCCACTGTCAAAGACCAAATCTTGGCGCGTATCGAAGTTGATCGAAAAAGCTTAATAGTAGGTTTTCATTTAGTGCTTGCGCGTTGTGGCAAGTTTGAGTAGAATGCGCGGCTTCGTTTCACCGTCGCTTGCGGCGGCCTAACCCGAACGGGTTCCAAAACTAGCCGCTGCAGGCGGAAAAAGTTGGAGATTGATAAATGATACAAATGCAGTCTGTTTTGAATGTTGCTGACAATACCGGTGCGCGCTCAGTTATGTGCATTAAGGTCTTGGGTGGCTCTAAGCGTCGCTATGCGAGCGTTGGTGATGTTATTAAAGTTAGCATCAAGGATGCCGCTCCGCGTTCGCGCGTCAAAAAAGGTGAGGTCTATAGCGCGGTTGTTGTGCGTACGGCCAAGGGTGTTCGTCGTGCTGATGGGTCACTTATCAAATTTGATGGCAATGCTGCTGTGTTGCTTAATAATAAATTGGAGCCTATTGGGACGCGTATTTTTGGACCAGTTACACGTGAGTTGCGCACTGAGCGCTTCATGAAGATCGTGTCCTTGGCGCCGGAAGTGCTGTAAGCGATAGTCGAGGATAAAACATGCGCAAGATCAAAAAAAATGACGATGTAATCGTCTTGGCTGGTAAAGACAAAGGAAATCGCGGTAGCGTTTTGAGCGTTGCTGAGAACTTTGTTTTGGTAAGTGGTATCAACAAGGTTAAGAAACATCAGAAACCGAATCCTGTTAAAGGTACGGCTGGCGGCATCGTGGAAATCGAGAAGCCAATTCATATTTCCAATATCGCCATCTATAACGCATCTGCCAAGAAGGCAGATCGTGTTGGCGTGAAGTTGCTGGAGGACGGTCGCAAGGTGCGTGTGTTCAAGTCCAGTGGCGAAGTGATTGCGTAAGGGGTAATAAATGGCTCGTTTAAACGACTACTACACAAAGACAGTGGCGCCGCAGCTGATGAAGCAGTTTGGCTACAAGTCTGTGATGGAAGTGCCGCGCATCGAAAAAATCACCTTGAATATGGGTGTTGGTGAGGCGGTTGCTGACAAAAAAGTGATGGATCATGCTGTTTCAGACATGCAGAAAATTGCCGGTCAAAAACCTGTTGTGACCAAATCGAAAAAATCTATTGCAGGTTTCAAGATTCGCGAAAACTATCCGGTTGGCTGCAAAGTAACGTTGCGCCGTGATCGCATGTTTGAGTTCTTGGATCGCCTGGTGACTGTTGCGATTCCTCGTATTCGCGACTTTCGTGGTATCTCGGGTAAGTCATTTGATGGTCGTGGTAATTACAACATGGGTATCAAAGAGCAGATCATTTTCCCTGAGATTGAGTATGACAAGATCGATGCGTTGCGTGGTATGAATATTACTATCACAACGACTGCGAAAAGCGATGAAGAGGCCAAGGCATTGTTGTTGGCATTCAAATTCCCATTGAAAGGCTGAGGGCAAAATGGCAAAGATAGCTGTAACTAACCGCGATCAAAAGCGCCGTGAGATGGTGAAGAAATTTGCCGCTAAACGCGCAGAGCTGACAGCGATTGCGACCAATATGTCGTTAAGTGATGAAGAGCGTTTTGCTGCTCGTCAAAAATTGCAAGCGTTGCCACGTGATTCTAGTCCGGTACGTTTGCGCAACCGTTGTGCGCTAACGGGGCGTCCACGTGGTGTGTTTAGCAAGTTCGGTTTGGGGCGCACCAAGTTGCGTGAATACGCAATGCGCGGTGAGATTCCCGGTGTAGTTAAGGCCAGTTGGTAAGGGTGAATTTATGAGTATGAGTGATCCAATCTCCGACATGCTAACGCGCATTCGCAATGCGCAAATGGCGGAAAAAATAGTGGTTTCGATGCCTTCATCAAAAATTAAGGTGGCGATTGCCAAAGTTCTTCAAGACGAAGGTTATGTTGATGGCTTCAAAGTGATTGATCATGAAGGCAAGCCTTCATTGGAGATTGGCTTGAAGTATTACGCTAATCGTCCTGTAATCGAAAAGATTCAGCGTGTAAGTCGTCCTGGCCTTCGTGTCTATAAAGGTAGCGAAGATATCCCGCGTGTTATGAACGGTCTTGGTATTGCGATCGTTTCTACCTCTAAGGGCTTGATGACAGACCGTAGTGCTCGCGCCAATGGTATTGGCGGTGAAGTTCTCTGTATCGTCGCGTAAAGGGGAGAACATGTCTAGAGTTGCTAAAAATCCAGTTGTTGTTCCCGCTGGTGTTGAGGTTACAGTGGCCGCAAATCAAATTTCAGTTAAAGGTCCTCTTGGATCTCTAACTCAGGTATTGGTTGGTGATGTGTCCGTTGAGCGTAGTGGTGATTCCCTTTTGTGCAAAGCCACAAATGATTCTACAAAGGCAGATGCAATGTCTGGAACTGTGCGCGCCTTGTTGGCAAACATGGTGACGGGTGTTAGCAAAGGCTTTGAGCGTAAGTTGACGCTTGTTGGCGTTGGCTACCGTGCACAAGCTGCTGGTGATGCTGTGAATCTTACTTTGGGTTTCTCACACCCAGTCGTGCACAAGATGCCTGCTGGAGTAAAGGTTGCGACACCAACGCAAACCGAAATAGTTCTGACTGGTGCCGATAGGCAGCAAGTTGGTCAAGTTGCTGCTGAAATTCGTGCATATCGTCAACCTGAGCCTTACAAGGGCAAGGGTGTGCGTTATTCCGATGAGGTAGTAATCCTCAAAGAAACCAAGAAGAAATAATCGAGGTTGATATGTTGAATAAGAATGAATCGCGTCTTCGCAGATCACGTAAAACTCGTGCCCGTATTGCTAATCAAAAGTCAATTCGCTTGGCAATCCATAGAACCAACCAGCATATCTATGCGCAAGTAATTTCTGCTGATGGCGGAACAATTATTGCAAGCGCATCTACTTTGGAAGCTGAAGTTCGAAGCGTTGTGGGCAATGGCGGCAATGCTGCTGCGGCGTCTGCTGTAGGTAAGAGAATCGCTGAGAAGGCTAAAACAGCGGGCGTAACGGCGGTTGCATTTGACCGCTCTGGTAACAAGTACCATGGTCGCATCAAGGCGCTGGCAGATGCCGCGCGCGAACATGGCTTGCAGTTCTAATCTGGAGTGAATCATGGCAAAAGCTCAACAAGGTAAAAATCAACAACCAGAAGACAAGGGAGACGGTCTCATCGAAAAGATGATTCATGTCAATCGCGTTACTAAAGTTGTTAAGGGTGGTCGCATCATGGGTTTCGCTGCGCTGACAGTTGTTGGCGACGGTGATGGACGTGTTGGGATGGGTAAGGGAAAGTCTAAGGAAGTTCCTGTTGCCGTTCAAAAATCGATGGAAGAATGCCGTCGCAAGCTGGTAAAAGTTAACCTCAAAGATGGCACATTGCATCACGCGGTTATCGGTCGTCATGGCGCTGCAAAGGTTGTAATGTTGCCAGCATCTGAAGGTACCGGAATTATTGCTGGTGGGGCGATGCGTGCTGTATTTGAGGCTGTAGGCGTTCGTAACGTTTTGGCGAAATGCTTGGGTTCTAGTAATCCATATAACGTTGTTCGTGCAACCCTCAACGGTTTGCAGTCGCTGAATTCACCTTCTGAAATTGCAGCAAAACGCGGCAAAAGCGTAGAAGAGATCACGGGGTAAATCATGGCACTACCAAAAACATTAAAAGTGACGTTGGTCAAAAGTACCAATGGAACTAAGCAGTCTCACCGAGCTACTGTTCGCGGTCTTGGCTTGCGTCGTATCAACCATGTAGTAATGTTGGAAGATACTCCGGCTGTTCGCGGAATGATTAACAAGGTGTACTACTTGGTCAAGTGCGAGGCATAAATGGAACTCAATCAAATTAAACCTGGCGAAGGTGCCACACGTTCGAAACGTCGCGTTGGTCGCGGTATCGGATCCGGCTTGGGTAAGACAGCGGGCCGTGGTCACAAGGGTCAAAAATCACGTTCTGGCGGCTTCCATAAAGTGGGTTTCGAAGGTGGTCAGATGCCTTTGCAACGTCGCTTGCCTAAACGCGGCTTCGTCTCTTTGACGCGCAATGATACGGCTCAAGTACGTTTGTCAGACCTTCAGCAACTGCCTGTCGATGTGATTGATGTGCTCGCTTTGAAACAAGCGGGTGTTATTCCTGCAATCGCATTGCACGCCAAAGTGATTTTGGCTGGAGAAATTACTCGAGCAGTCAAGCTGCAAGGGCTAACCCTGACTAAGGGTGCTCGTGCAGCTGTTGAAGCTGCTGGCGGAAGTATCTCGGAGTAATGCATTCGTGACAAAAGCTGTTACAAAGGGAAAGTATGGTGACTTGGGGCAACGCCTCTGGTTTCTGCTTCTTGCGCTAATTGTTTACAGAATTGGTGCGCATATACCTGTACCGGGAATTGATCCGTCCGTATTGGCCGATCTATTCAAGTCCCAGAAAAATGGCATATTGGGTATGTTCAATATGTTTTCAGGTGGCGCGCTGGAGCGTTTTACGATTCTGGCGTTGGGCATCATGCCTTACATTTCAGCATCAATTATCATGCAGCTGGCGACAATTGCGGTTCCGCATCTTGAGCAACTTAAAAAAGATGGTGATGCGGGTCGCCGTAAGATTACTCAATACACTAGATACGGAACCCTCGTTCTAGCCTTGTTTCAGTCTTTTGGTATCGCTGTAATGCTTCAGTCTCAAGCTGGGCTTGTGCTTAATCCAGGCCCAATGTTCCAGTTCACAACAGTAATTACTTTAGTTACTGGGACTATGTTTTTGATGTGGCTCGGCGAACAAATTACTGAGCGTGGTTTGGGCAACGGTATCTCTTTGATCATCTTCGCAGGAATTGCGGCGGGATTGCCAAATGCTATTGGTAATACTTTGGAAATGGCTCGTACAGGCGCATTTTCAATCCCGCTTGTTCTTGCATTGTTCTTCGGAGCAATCTTGGTTACAGCCTTGGTTGTCTTCGTTGAAAGAGGTCAGCGTAAGATTTTGGTAAACTACGCAAAACGCCAAGTTGGCAATAAGATTTATGGTGGGCAAAGCTCGCATCTCCCATTGAAGCTAAATATGGCTGGTGTGATTCCTCCAATCTTTGCTTCAAGCATCATCCTTTTCCCTGCGACTCTTGCTGGAATGTTTGGTGCTGGTGAAGGGATGAGTTGGCTGAAGGATATTAGTGAGAAGTTATCGCCTGGTCAGCCGATTTACGTATTGTTTTATGCCGCTGCAATTGTTTTCTTCTGTTTCTTTTATACAGCTTTAGTTTTTAGCCCAAAAGAGACCGCTGACAATCTTAAGAAAAGTGGTGCATTTTTGCCTGGTATCAGACCTGGTGATCAAACTGCAAAGTATGTTGAAAAAATCATGCTTCGTTTGACACTGATTGGTGCGCTTTACATCACCTTGGTTTGTTTACTACCTGAGTTCTTGGTCGTTAAGTGGAATGTTCCTTTTTACTTCGGTGGAACTTCGCTGTTGATCTTGGTTGTAGTAACAATGGATTTCATGTCCCAAGTTCAGTCATATTTAATGACTCATCAGTATGAGAACTTGTTAAAGAAGGCAAATTTTAAGGGTGGTTCAGCTCGGTAGCCTGAGTTGATGCCTTCTGCAGAGTAAGTGGTTAGTTGAAGAAGTAAGGAGAATTAAATGAAAGTACAAGCATCCGTAAAGAAAGTGTGTCGCAACTGCAAGATCGTGCGTCGCAACCGTGTAGTCCGTGTGATCTGCAGTAGTGATCCACGTCATAAACAGCGCCAAGGTTGATTGAGATAAATCGACTCTGGATGATAGAATTCGCAACTTTTTGAACGATAGGGTAGCTGCATGGCTCGTATTGCCGGTGTAAACATTCCAAACCATCAACACGCTGTAATTGCGTTGACTGCCATTTATGGCATCGGACGCACACGCTCACAGGAAATTTGTGCAGCGGCTGGCGTGAAGACGACCACCAAGGTCAAAGATATTAATGACACAGATATGGAGAAGCTGCGCGACGAAGTCGCGAAGTTCACAGTAGAGGGTGATCTCCGTCGTGAAATTTCCATGAACATCAAACGATTGATGGACTTGGGTTGTTACCGTGGTTTGCGTCATCGTCGCGGCTTGCCGTGCCGTGGCCAGCGCACACGTACCAACGCACGTACTCGTAAAGGCCCGCGTAAGTCTATCGCTGGCGCGAAGAAGTAATTTAGTAGAGGACAGTAACTATGGCAAAGCCCAGCACGAAAGTGCGTAAAAAAGTTAAGAAGAACGTAGCGGAAGGTATCGCCCACGTTCATGCTTCTTTCAATAACACCATTGTGACCATTACAGATCGTCAAGGAAATACCTTGGCATGGTCTACTAGTGGCGCGCAAGGTTTTAAAGGTTCTCGTAAGAGTACGCCTTTCGCTGCTCAGATCGCGGCCGAAGTGGTGGGTAAATCCGCTGCTGAGTGCGGTGTTAAGAATTTGGAAGTGCGCATCAAGGGTCCAGGCCCTGGTCGTGAATCCGCAGTGCGTGCACTGAATGCCGCAGGTTTCAAAATTACCAGTATTTCGGATATTACGCCGGTGCCGCACAACGGTTGCCGTCCTCCGAAAAAGCGTCGTATTTAAGGAGTAGATCTTGGCTAGAAATCTTGATGCAAAGTGCCGTAAGTGCCGCCGTGAGGGCGAAAAACTGTTCCTTAAGGCGGAAAAATGCTTTACGGATAAATGTGCTGTTGAACGCCGTGCGTACGCTCCTGGCCAACATGGTCAGAAGAAAAATTCACGTCAGTCTGAGTACGGTGGTCAGTTACGCGAAAAGCAAAAGCTACGTCGTATCTACGGTGTTTTGGAAGGTCAGTTCCGTTTGACTTACAAACGTGCTGAAAAAGCTCGTGGTATTACTGGTGAAAGCTTGCTGCAGATTTTGGAATCTCGTTTGGACAACGTTGCCTATCGCATGGGTTTCGGTGGCTCCCGCGCAGAAGCTCGTCAAACCGTTCGCCACAACGGCGTATTGGTTAACGGCAAGCGCGTAAACATCCCGTCTTACACAGTTAAGCCAGGTGATGTGGTCGAAGTGGCAGAAGCATCTAAAGGTCAATTGCGTTTGAAGGCTTCTTTGGCTGCTGCGGAACAACGCGGTTTCCCAGAATGGATTGACGTGGATACCAAGGGCTTCAAAGGAACATTTAAGGCGTTGCCTCAACGTTCTGAATTGCCAGCAACAATCAACGAACATCTCGTAGTTGAGTTGTATTCCAAGTAATCTACGCGGAGTCGGATATGCCTAATAATAATTTGTTGAAACCTCGAATCATCGACGTTCAACGCATCTCGGCGACACAAGCCAAGGTAGTGATGGAGCCGTTCGAACGTGGCTATGGTCACACATTGGGTAATGCATTGCGTCGTATTCTGCTTTCTTCCATGCCAGGTTACGCTGTAACTGAAGTTAAGATTGCAGGTGTTTTGCATGAATACTCATCTATTGATGGCGTGCAAGAAGACGTCGTTGAGATTTTGCTGAACCTTAAAGGTTTGGTGCTTAAGCTACATGGCTCACCATCTACCACGCTTCATCTGAAGAAGTCAGGTGCAGGTGTAGTTACTGCTGCAGACATCGAAGTTGATGCTGACACAGAGGTTATCAACCCAAGCCATGTAATTGCACACCTCACTGCAGGTGGCAAATTGGATATGGAGATCAAGGTTGAGCAGGGGCGCGGATATGTTTCTGCAATTTCTCGCTTGCAACCTGGTGCAACACGTCCAGTTGGTCATATCGCTTTGGATGCATCTTTTAGTCCAATTTCTCGTGTTAGCTATGCTGTTGAGAGCGCGCGTGTTGAACAGCGCACAGACCTCGACAAGCTGATCATGGACATCGAGACCAATAGTGCGATTGATCCAGAAGAAGCTATCCGTTATGCAGCACGCATTTTGGTTGAGCAGTTCTCTGTGTTTGCTGCATTGGAAGGTACACCAGCACCTGTTGAGAAGCCACAAGCTCCGAAGGTTGATCCGATGCTGTTGCGCCCAGTTGATGACTTGGAGTTAACTCCACGTTCTTCAAACTGCCTAAAAGCTCAAAGTATCCATTACATCGGCGACCTGATTCAGTACACCGAAGCAGATCTGTTGCGTACTCCTAACTTGGGTCGCAAATCGCTTAATGAGATCAAGCAAGTGCTTGCAGAACACGACCTGTCACTGGGTATGAAGTTGGATAATTGGTCTTCAGTGACCGAAAGTTAAAGCTCGCCTAGATCAATCTAGGCAAGAAAGCAAAAGAGGAAAATCATGCGTCATCGTTTAGGACTAAGAAAACTCAACCGCACCAGTAGCCATCGCTTGGCAATGTTGCGCAATATGACTGTTTCGCTGTTGCGTCACGAAGTCATTAAAACCACATTGCCAAAGGCAAAGGAACTGCGCCGTGTTGCAGAACCTATCCTGACACTTGGCAAAAATCCAAGCTTGGCAAATCGTCGTTTAGCATTTGCTCGCTTGCGTGATCGTGAAATCGTCTGCAAATTGTTTGACGAACTCGGTCCTCGTTATGCTGCTCGCAACGGTGGTTACTCTCGCATTCTGAAGTTCGGTTTCCGCAAGGGCGACAATGCTCCTATGGCATTGGTCGAACTGTTGGATCGTCCAGCAGAAGCTCAACCAGTGGAAGTCGCTGGCGAGTAAGCTAATAAAGCATAAGCAACAAAGCACAAGGCCGGGTACATCCCGGCCTTGTTGTTTTTAAGGAATACTCCCGCATTACACGGGAGAAGTAGATCAGCTAAGAAGCTTCTTCAGATACGGTCCCGTTACACTGTCTTGGTGTGCAGCGACCTCTTTGGGGGAGCCTTGGGCCAGGATGTACCCGCCACCAGCGCCACCCTCGGGGCCCAAATCTATTACCCAATCGGCTGTCTTAATGACGTCAAGATTGTGCTCGATAACTACCAGTGTATTTCCCTGGTCGCGCAATGTATGTATGACCTTGAGTAGCATGTCGATGTCATGGAAGTGTAGGCCAGTGGTCGGCTCATCCAAGATGTACAGAGTGCGTCCTGTGTCGCGTTTGGAGAGTTCCAGTGACAACTTAACCCGCTGTGCTTCACCTCCAGACAGCGTGGTAGCACTTTGACCGAGAGTGATGTATCCCAAGCCAACCTCAAGCAATGTCTTCAGTTTGCGCGCGAGGATGGGAACAGCAGAGAAGAATTCATGCGCTTGCTCCACGGTCATATTCAATACTTGATGGATGTTCTTCCCCTTATATTGGACTTCCAATGTTTCGCGGTTATAGCGATGGCCGTGGCAGACGTCGCAAGGCACATATACGTCTGGTAGAAAGTGCATCTCTACCTTGATGACGCCATCACCTTGGCAGGATTCGCAGCGTCCGCCCTTCACGTTGAATGAAAAGCGTCCTGGCCCATAACCTCTTTCGCGAGCAGTCGGCACCCCAGAAAATAAATCTCGTATGGGCGTGAACAAACCGGTATACGTCGCCGGATTGGAGCGTGGCGTGCGACCAATTGGAGATTGATCGACGCTAATTACTTTGTCGAAATGTTCTAAACCTTGTATCTCTTGATATGGCGCTGGTTCGGCATTACTGCCGTACAAATGTTTTGCGACCGCGTTATATAGTGTGTCATTTATGAGGGTGGACTTGCCAGAACCGGATACGCCAGCGATGCAAGTGAGTAGACCTATGGGGAGGTCTAGTGTCACATCTTTTAGATTATTCCCGGATGCCCCAATAATTTTCAGTGAGCGTTTTTTGTCAGGCTTGTGATAAGAAGTAGGCGGGGTAATGCTGCGCCGCCCTGATAAATAATCGCCTGTAATCGATTGAGGATTAGCAATCACTTCTTGTGGCGTACCTTGTGCGATCACGATGCCACCATGCTCTCCAGCACCCGGTCCCATATCGACAACGTAGTCAGCATTTAGAATGGCGTCTTCGTCGTGCTCTACCACGATTACGCTATTACCCATGTCGCGTAGACGTTTTAGCGTATCTAACAAGCGGTCATTGTCGCGCTGATGTAGGCCGATAGAAGGCTCATCTAGTACATACATTACTCCCGTCAGTCCGGAGCCAATCTGTGACGCCAAACGGATTCGCTGTGCTTCGCCTCCAGATAGGGTTTCAGCAGAGCGATCAAGGGAAAGGTAATCCAATCCGACGTTATTCAGAAAAGTCAGGCGACTCGCAATTTCTTGCACAATCTTTTCGGCGATGGCTTGCTTATTGCCAGGCAAGGTAACACTTTGGAAGAAAGTCAGTGCCTGCTTAAGCGGCAAGGCGCTTAATTCAAAGATGGCGCGGTCGGCGACGCGAACATGGCGCGCTTCTTCACGTAGGCGTGTGCCTTTACATTCTGTGCAAGAGCAACTGTTTAAATATTTCGCCAACTCTTCACGCACGGTAGGGGAGTCGGTCTCTTTATAGCGACGCTCCAGATTGTTCACGATGCCCTCGAATGCATGCTCGCGTGTCATCTTCTTGCCACGCTCGTTCAGGTATTGGAAAGGGATCTCTTCGTGCCCGCTTCCGTATAGCACCACCTGCTGGATTTTCTCAGGCAGGCTCTCGAACGATTGTTCCAAGTCGAAATCAAAATGCTTCGACAAGCTGTCGAGCATTTGGAAATAAAATTGATTGCGCTTATCCCAGCCTTTAATTGCTCCAGCGCTTAAAGACAAAGAAGGAAACACGACAATGCGAGCCGGATCGAAGAAAGAGATGACACCCAAGCCATCACACTTCGGACACGCGCCCATCGGGCTGTTGAACGAGAACAGGCGTGGCTCTAACTCTTGCAGCGAATAGTTACAGATGGGGCAGGCGAACTTGGCAGAGAACAGATGCTCTTTGCCCGAATCCATTTCCACCGCCAGTGCACGACCATCGGCATGACGTAACGCTGTCTCGAATGATTCCGCCAAACGTTGTTTGATATCCGGTGACACCTTCAGTCTATCCACCACGATTTCGATGGTGTGCTTGGAATTCTTCGCAAGTTTTGGCAATGCATCCATCTCGCAGATCTTGCCGTTCACGCGCAGACGCACGAAACCTTGTGCGCGTAACTCATCAAACAGATCTTCCTGCTCACCTTTGCGTTCCACCACGATGGGCGACAGGATCATCACCTTGGTGTCGGCAGGCAGTGCCAACACATGATCGACCATCTGCCCGACCGACTGCGCCTGCAACACGATGTCATGTTGTGGGCAGTAAGGATCGCCTGCTCGCGCAAACAACAGGCGCAAGTAATCGTGTATCTCGGTGACTGTACCTACCGTCGAGCGCGGGTTGTGAGATGTGGCTTTCTGTTCGATGGCAATAGCGGGGGAGAGACCTTCGATTAGGTCCACATCCGGCTTCTCCATCAACTGCAAGAACTGGCGCGCATACGCCGACAGCGATTCCACATAACGCCGCTGACCTTCGGCATATAGCGTATCGAACGCGAGAGAGGACTTGCCCGAGCCAGACAGGCCTGTGATGACCACCAACTGATTACGTGGCAGATCGAGGCTGATGTTCTTCAGGTTGTGGGTGCGAGCACCGCGAATTTTGATGTATTCCATGCTGGAAAGTGAGTCCGAAAAACGACTCGTCAATATACGCGAAAACGGGAGCTTCCCCAAACTGCTTAAGCATGAATCACAGGAAGCAATTCTCTAATTTTGAGAGCGGGGCATCAGCTTCTGATTTAGCGCATAAATCTAGCTGAAAGCCAAATGTCGCGAAAAAGCCTTAAAGAATATACGGCCATTGCCGAAAGACATCCACGGCCTCGAATTGGCTTCTAGGGCACGCAATTTTGACATGGGAGGAAATATGTATCGATTTCTCGACAATCTCAGCATCCGCAATAAATTAGGGCTGATGATGGCTTTGTTCCTTAGTGCAATTGCCATTGGAAGTGTGATGGATGTGATCGAGATACGGAAAACATTGTGGGCTGAGAAGCAGCTTAAGACTAGGCATCTGGTTGAGGTCGCATATAGCGTGTTGGTTCAGAATTATGAACTGCAAAAATCAGGAGCATTGTCGGAAGCTGAAGCACGTAGCGCTGCTATCGCTACTATCAAGGCGCTACGTTATGAGGGAACGGAGTATTTTTGGCTGAATGACTTGAGTAAGCCTTATCCCAAGATGATTATGCACCCGACAGTGCCGACCCTAGATGGCAAAGAGTTGAGTGCTGAGAAGTTCAACTGTGCAACTAGCCAAAGTTTGGGAGACCGATGGGAACCTATCGAGACAGATGGGAAAAAGAATTTGTTTGTAGCATTTGTCGATGTGGTCAATCAGAGTGGAAAGGGATATGTCACCTACAACTGGCCTAAGCCAAAAGTAGGCGGAGGTACATCTGACGAGGTGTATCCAAAATTATCTTATGTGAAAAAATTTGAGCCATGGGGACTGCTCGTAGGCTCGGGTATTTACGTAGATGACGTGGATGCTGCGGTGACTCTCCGCGCATGGCATACGGCGGGGATCGTGCTTATTTCCTCTCTTGGGATATTGTTGCTTGCGGGGATGTTGAGGCGCAGCATCACGCGTCCATTGGATGAAGTGACAAACGCGATGCGGGAAATAGTCGAAGGTGAGGGAGATTTGACGCAACGTTTGTCCGAACATGGTGGCAAGGAGATCGTGCAGTTGGCGTCAGGTTTCAATTTGTTCGCAGCCAAGATTCAGAAGGCGATGCTGCAGGTGGTGGAAGCGACGCATTTGATCAACGCGGATTCCGCACGACTTGCATCGGTGGCGCAACAGACTGGAGCCAGCATCAATCAGCAAGATCAAGAAACCGAATCGGTCGCAAAGGCGGTGCAAGGCATGTTGGAGAAGGTTCGACAGGTCGCCGAACATGCAAACCAAGCGGTCACTGCCGCACGGCAGGCGGATACCGAGGCGAATACAGGTATGAAGATCGTTGGTGAAACCATTGTTTCTATACAGTCAGTTGCGGATGAGGTGGGGCATGCAACTCAGGTGATTGAAGAGCTTGCGGATGATAGTCGCAACATCGGTACGATACTGGATACGATTAAAGGTATCGCCGATCAGACTAATTTGCTGGCGCTTAATGCGGCGATTGAAGCTGCGCGAGCGGGCGAACAGGGACGTGGATTCGCAGTGGTTGCGGATGAAGTGCGGAAATTAGCACAAAGCACTCAAGAGGCAACTTCGCAGATACAAAAGTTGATTGAACGTTTACAGGAAAGATCATTGGCTGCAGTGAAAGTGATGGAGGAAGGCCGAAGTCGTGTTGATGCAAGTGTCGGACAAGCTGGAACTGCGGGTACCTCTCTGGATAAGATCACCAAGGCGGTGGCGAGCATCCGTGACATGAATGGTGAGATTGCCAGTTCCGCCAAGGAGCAGCTGGGCGTGGCCGAGGCGATCAATGCTAGCCTTGTAACAATCAATCAGATGGCAAGTGAGACATCTGCAGGCGTGCAAAGCACTGAAGATGCCGTCGCCGATCTGGCCAAATTGTTGGACGAGCTGAAGTTGTTGGTTGGGCAATTCAAGGTCGGTTCCAACAAGCTGGATCTGTCGAGTGCAAAGTCGGCGCACCTGAATTGGAAGGTGAGGCTACGTTCTTTTCTAGATGGACGAGGGACGCTGACTGAAGCGGAAGCGGTCTCTCATCAGCAATGCGTGTTTGGAAAATGGTATTACGGCGAGGGCTTGAAGAATTTTGGACATATCCAAGCGTTGCGAGATGTCGAAGAGCCGCATGCCGAACTGCATCGCACGATCAAGGAAATCGTAAAGGCGATGCAGTCCGGCGATAAAGCAACAGCAGAAAAGTTGTACTCCAAGGTGGACGGCCTTTCTAAACGCGTCGTTTCATTGCTGGAAGCAGTTGAGAGTCAAGCCTAAACAAATCAACCATGGCGTTGGTGATTCAGCTAGTGGGGCGGATAGTTGCCACTCCCTCCATCATCGGCTCAGGTGCACGGCGCAGGTCCAGCGTGAACGGGTAGTCGGGATTGCGACCTTCGCGGCGAACATGCATCTCGCCCGGTGTGTGGCCGTGGTTCCAGAAACGTGCCACGCGGCGCGCCTCGGCTTCGTTGGCGTTCACAGGGAAGGTGTCGTAGTTACGTCCGCCTGGGTGTGCCACGTGATAGGTGCAGCCGCCGATGGAGCGTCCGCTCCAGCTATCCACCAAATCGAATACCAGCGGGGCTTGCACGCCGATGGTGGGATGCAAACCTGAAGGTGGGCACCAAGCGCGGTAACGGACTGCCGCCACATACTCGCCGCGTGTGCCCGTGGGGGTGAGCGGGAGCTGACGACCGTTACAGGTGACGATATGGCGGTTGTCGTTCATGTGGCTGACTTTGATCTGCATACGCTCGATGGAGGAATCCACATAGCGAGCTGTGCCGCCCGCGCTCACTTCTTCGCCCAACACATGCCACGGTTCGATGGCTTGGCGCAGCTCCATCTCGATGCCGTGATAAGCCACCGTGCCGAAACGTGGGAAGCGGAATTCAAGGAAGGGCGCGAACCAATCGAACTCGAAGGCATAACCCGCGCGTTGCAGATCGAGCACCACGTCGCGCATATCTTGCGCTACGAAGTGCGGCAACATGAAGCGGTCATGCAACTCTGTTCCCCAACGATTTAGATTGCCACTGTAAGGTGTCTTCCAGAATCGGGCGACGAGTGCGCGCAGCAACAACATCTGCAACAGCGCCATCTGCGCATGGGGCGGCATCTCGAAGCCTCGGAACTCGACCAATCCCAACCGTCCTGTCGCACTGTCGGGTGAATACAGTTTGTCGATACAGAATTCCGCACGATGTGTGTTGCCGGAAAGATCGACCAACAAGTTGCGCAGTAATCTATCTACCAGCCATGGTTGCTGACTCTCTTCACCCGGTTTTAATTTCTCCGCCATCTGCTGAAAGGCGATCTCCAGCTCGTACAAGCTCTCGTGGCGTGCTTCATCCACACGCGGCGCTTGGCTGGTAGGGCCGATGAACATGCCTGAGAACAGATACGACAACGCGGGGTGATGTTGCCAATAGGTGATGAGACTCATCAACACATCGGGGCGACGCAGGCACGGCGAATCGGCGGGAGTGGCTGCACCCAATGTCACATGGTTGCCGCCGCCGGTGCCTGTGTGGCGACCATCTAGCATGAACTTCTCTGTGCCCAATCTTGTTTGGCGCGCCTCTTCGTAAAGTGTCTGCGTGTTCGCCACCAATTGTTCCCATGTGCTGGAAGGGTGGATGTTCACTTCGATCACACCGGGATCAGGCGTGATGCGAAATTCTTTCACACGCGCATCAGATGGAGGTGTGTAACCTTCCAGTCGTAGCGGCAATTTCAAAGCGGAAGCAGTAGCTTCGATCGCATCGAGCAACACGATGAAATCTTCGAGCAAAGGCACGGGCGGCAGGAACACACACAACACACCTTTGCGCACTTCGGCACACAAGGCGGTGTGCACCACTTCGCGCGGGTCGTACTTCTCTTTGCTGATTGCAGCTTTAGATTTCTTGCTGCTCACTTTTGCGGCGGGTGCTTCGTGCGTCGCATCGAAGGGGTCGCGTCCGAACGCTTCCTCTTTGTCTTCAGGCAACACCCACGGCAGCGAGGCCAATGGCAAGCGCAGTCCGAGTGGTGAATCGCCGGCGATGAGGTATAGATGCTCGCGCTTGAGTGGCCACGGGCTAGAACGGAAACCGTTCGCGACGATGGCCTTTGCTGCGCGTTGGGGTGTTGCAGGGGGCAGTGCCTTCAAGGGCAACACATAACCCACTGCCTCGCCTAGTCCTCGTTCGATGAGTTTCGCTAAACGTTTTCGCTCATCGGCATTCTTCAGGTCTGCTGAATGCGGATCGAAGTTTTCCGGCCAGCGCTGTTCTTCGTTGATGACCTGCGTCACGTCTTCGAAAGCGGGGATGATGAATCTTTCATCCAAGGTCAAATGCTGAGCGAGCCCTTGCATGAAGCGCAGTGCATCCGTCGTGCAGTGTTTGCCACCGTCATCCGACGTTACTAACAGCGTGCGGTCTTTCCATAACGGTTCGCCATCCGTGCGCCAGTAACAACCCAACGCCCAGCGCGGTAGCGGCTCGCCGGGATACCACTTGCCCTGACCGAAATGCAACATCGCACCTTTGGCGAAGTGCCCTTGCAGTCGTGTGAGCAGGTCGCCCGCGAGCGCACGTTTTTTATCCGACAATGCGGTGAAGTTCCACTCGGGTCCATCCATGTCATCGATAGAGACGAAGGTTGGTTCACCACCCATGGTCAGTCGCACATCTTGTTTCTTCAGCTCGACATCGACTTGATGACCTAAGTCTTGGATGGCTTGCCACTGTGCTTCGGTGTAGGGCTGGGTGACGCGTGGGTCTTCGTGGATACGTGTCACTTTCATGGAGAAGTCGAACGCGGTCTCACAAACTTCAGTCGCACCGATCACCGGTGCAGCGGATGAAGGCATCGCGGTACATGCCAGCGGGATATGTCCTTCACCAGCCAACAAACCCGAGGTGGCATCAAGGCCGATCCAACCTGCGCCGGGGATATACACTTCCGTCCATGCATGCAGGTCGGTGAAATCGACTTCGGTGCCAGAGGGGCCATCCAATGCTTTCACATCAGCTTTGAGTTGGATCAAATACCCGGAAGCAAAGCGTGCAGCCAAACCAAGATGACGCAACACCTGCACCAGCAGCCACGCCGAATCTCGGCACGATCCACGTTTCAGTTCCAGCGTCTGCTCAGGCGTTTGCACACCCGCCTCAAGGCGCACGATGTAACCCACAGCGGCTTGCACACGTTGGTTGATGCCCACCAACATGTCGATGGTGCGCATCTCTTTATTCAAAAATTCTTTACGTGCTAACGCGATCCAAGCGGCCAACAACGGTGTCGCGTCTTCTTTCTCCAGATAAGGCACAAGCTCGCGCCCCAACGCTTCGGGATAGGCAAAAGGAAAGTTCTCCGCATATTCTTCGATGAAGAAATCGAAAGGGTTGATGACTGTCATGTCGGCGATGAGATCGACAGTGACCTTCAACTCTTTGGTCTTTTCGGGGAACACCAAACGTGCCACCCAGTTACCGAATGGATCTTGCTGCCAATTCAGAAAATGCCCCTCGGGTTCGACATTGAGTGAATAACTATGTATCGGCGTGCGGCTATGCGCAGCAGGACGCAACCTGATCTCGTGCGGCCAAAGCTTCACAGCTCGATCGAAGCGATAAGTGGTCTGGTGATTCAGTGCGACACGGATAGTCATCGGGCATCTTTCCTGTTGTTATTTTGTTAACTCATTTCGTGGGTACGCTAACGTGCCCATGCTTGTATCTGCGTCCCTTGAGCTCAGAAAATCTGTTCCTTCCCCCTTGCAGGGGGAAGGCTAGGATGGGGGTAGACTCTGTGAGGCTCAACACTTCTACCCCCTCCCTAACCCTCCCCCTGCAAGGGGGAGGGGATGTTGTAGCTTCTAAATGATTACCTAAGATTAAGCACGAACTACGCCAGATGGATTCGCTACGTTTATCAATGTGTTTGCGGGGCGCATCTGTTTGGTGCGCACTGAAACAGGGCGCTAAAGAATCGCGTGGTGCATGAAAAAGACCGCAACATCTTTTGGCTGTTGCGGTCTTTATAAAACGATACGGGCGAGAGGGAACAACTATTTGCGCAACGATATTGCTTCCGTCGTCGTCTCGTTCGCGCTGGATTCCCAGTAGAACCTGGGCAGATTATCCAGTGCCGCCACCAAGCCCTTGTTCCAAGCCTCGGACAATTGTTTTGCGAATGGATCTTCTTCCGTCAAACACATCTGCTGGGAGAAACCCAAGCTACCCTTCTCGTAGATCAGCAAATCGATAGGTGCACCGACGGTCAGATTGCTGCGCACGGTAGAGTTCATTGACACCAAGGCACAACGTGCGGCGGGGTTCAATTGTGTGTCGCGTTTGATCACGCGATCAAGAATGGGCTTGCCATATTTGATCTCACCGATCTGCAAGAAGGGATGCGCATCCGATTCGTTGATGTAGTTGCCTTGCGGATAGATCATCAGGGTCTCGTGGCGTGATGCGCCGATCTGTCCGGCCAAGATGAAAGTAGCCTCGAAACTGGTGTTGCCCGTATCGCGCACGACATGTAGGTTCTGCACGCTCATGCTCACTGTGGCGACGTAATCAGCCGCCTCTTGCATGCTGTTCACGGAAAGCAGATTGGGTGTCACCGCATTCTCAAGATCGGCCTTGATACGTTTCACCACCAATTGCGTGGTAGCCAGATTGCCCGCAGACAGCAACGCGAACACACGACTGTTAGGCCATACGAAGGTGTGCATCTTGGAGTAGGTGGAGATGTTGTCGAACCCGGCATTAGTGCGCGAATCTGAACAAAGGACGAAGCCTGTATCGGTGTTGATGGCCAAACAATAAGTCATGTTCTTCCTTAACTTGGAGTGCGGGTGCTGCTGCGAGCAACGATTAGCGAAACAGTAGCATGTGCCTCGCTGGGCGGCAAACGTTTCCCTCTGTATGAAACATCACGCTGATGCGAGCTTGCAACAGCGTGATTTGACACCTCTCCATTCACCAATGCTGTGCGGTAAGCAACAGTATGGTGCGAAAGCTCACATCAGTGAGCGTATCGAAAACACCTAAGTTACTGATAAATATGGTGGTGCGCGAGTGGCATGCTGCTTGCTGACAACTAAAGTGAGAGTGCTTGTATTGCATGTGCAAGTTACTTTCGTTTCTCTCCTCTCTGATTCGGGCATCCTCTAGGGATGCCCATTTTTTTGGGAGTTGGCTCAGGAAGTGCCGAGATGAAGAGTCCGGGACTGAAGAGGGGCGACATGAAACAGATGCGTTCGCTATTACGCCATTCATCCATCACAGAAGAACTGAGTGATGCCGAGCCGATCTCTTGAGTGGGCTGCTTGTCGTCAGCCACTTTGATGTGGGTGATCTGAGGTGTTTACCTAAAACGATATACCAAGACACCCCGTGCATCGTGAGGGGTGGCGGTGTCGAAGTGAGGCTGAGAGCATCAGAGATGAGCAGACCTTTCCGTGCGTTATTTCGCTGGCTCACTTTCCCACGGAAAGCGCGGCAAGTTCTCCAGTGCTTGCGTCAAACCTGCGTTCCACGATTGAGCGATGTTCTTGGCGAACGGGTCGTCTTCGGTCAGGTTGAAGCGCCGACCGCCATTCAGTGAATCCTTTTCGTAGATCATCATATCTACAGGGGGGCCGACGGTCAGATTACTGCGCATGGTCGAGTTCATCGATACCAGTGCGCAGCGCGCTGCAGCTTCCAAATGAGTATGGCGTTGGATGACGCGGTCGAGGATGGGCTTGCCGTATTTGATCTCGCCGATTTGCAGGAAGGGATGTGCGCTCGATTCGTGGATGTAGTTGCCCTGTGCGTAAATCAGAAGCGTCTCTGGCGTAGCGCTGCCGATCTGCCCGCCCAAGATGAACGTGGCTTCGTAGGTGCTACCCGAGCTATCGCGTATCGATTGCTGTTTCTGCACCTCGGTACTCACCGAGGCCACATAGTCAGCCGCCTCGTGCATATTGGTGACTGACAGCAGATTGGGTAGGAGTGATTTTTCAAGATCGGCGTTGATGCGTTTGACGACCGATTGCGTCGTGGCCAGATTGCCTGCCGACAATAAGACGATGAATCGATCTTGTGGCCAGACGAAAGAGTGCATCTTGGTATAGGTCGATACATTGTCGAACCCCGCGTTGGTGCGAGAGTCCGAACAGAATACCAACCCTTCGTTGGTGTTGATAGCTAGGCAATATGTCATGGTTGATATCTAAGCTTGTTGTTGGGTCTGCACGGCGGATGTCTTGCTCGGATCATCGTATGCGTGGAAATATTGTGTGGCGAGGGCGCTATTGATCAGCCCTAATTCTTTTTGAGTCACATCCAGCAGCTCGTGTAACTCACCCGAATCCAAGTCGCTCGCGTTCAATCGTTGCAAGTTCGTGCGGGCAGACTGCACGCTGCTCAATACCACGCCGCTGAATGGCATCGCCTGCAAACAAGACTCCGCTTCTTTCAAGCAATACTCCAAGCTGCGCGGGAAGCGTTCGTCATTGATGAGGAACTCGATCACGCCTGTGCCGGTGACATGCACCGCTTTGAGCCTGCGATAAGTTTGGTATGCGGACAGCGCTTTGAGTGTGCTCATCCAGAGTCGCTCCACACTCACTTCGTACAGCGGCATGTCTTTAGGGATAGATACGGCGAAGTTGATGTCGAGGATACGTGTGGTCATGTCCGCACGTTCGATGTTGCGACCGAGGCGGATGAATTGATAGGCCAGATCATGCGCCATCACACCTGAGATCAAGCCGACGATGGCATGTCGTTGCGCGACCACGTTCTGCAATACGATGTAACGTTCGCGTCGACTGTTCAGCGTCTGAGTGGCATTGTCTTTCAGATACAGGTACAGACTGTTGATGCGTTCCCACAATTCCTCGGGCAACAACTCACGCAGAGTGCGTGTGTTCTCTCTCGCATATTTCACACACGATAGGATCGAGCTGGGATTACGCTCGTCCTCGATCATGAAACGCATGATGGCATCTTCGTTGGCGGTCTTGTATAGCTTGCTGAACGATTCATCCAAACCGGCGACTTTGATCAGCGTGTCCCATCCCAGTGTCGCACCATGCGGCAAGTCCAGCAGTACGTCGGTGGTGCTATTGATGAGGCGTGCGGTGTTCTCGGCACGTTCCAGATAGCGAGCCATCCAATACAGATTCTCTGCGGCGCGGGCTAGCATGATGTGTCCTCCACGATCCAAGTGTCTTTGCTACCGCCGCCCTGTGATGAGTTCACCACCAATGAGCCTTTGCGCAGCGCCACACGCGTCAGTCCACCCGTTGTCGCATAGAGCTTGTCGGATTGCAGCACGAAGGGGCGCAGGTCCAAATGGCGCGGCGCTAATTCACCATCAATCAAGGTTGGGGCAGTGGATATTTCCAGCGTCGGTTGCGCCATGTAGTTGCGCGGATTGGCGCGGATGAGTCTGGCGAATTGATCACGTTCTTCCTGTGTTGCACGTGGCCCGATGAGCATGCCGTAGCCGCCGGATTCGTTCGCGGGTTTCACCACCAACTTGTCCAGATTGTTCAGCACGTATTCGCATTGGTCTGGATACATACACAGATAACTTGGCACGTTGGCGAGAATGGGCTCCTCATCCAGATAATATTTGATGATCTGTGGCACGAAGGCATACACCACCTTGTCGTCTGCCACGCCAGCACCGGGTGCATTAGCGATGCCGACATTGCCTTTACGCCATGCACGTAACAGCCCGGGTACACCGAGGATGGAATCGGGGCTGAACGCTTCGGGGTCGAGGAAGTTGTCGTCGATGCGGCGATAGATCACATCCACACGTTGTAAGCCGAAGATGTTTTTCATGTACACCACATCATCTGCGCCTACCAACAGGTCTTGTCCCTCGGCCAAGAAAGCGCCCATCTGTTGCGCGAGGTAGCTGTGTTCAAAATAGGCGGAGTTGTAGATGCCGGGTGTCAACACCACGATAACGGGCTGGTCGCCGGGGCGCGGCGAAAGTGCGGCCAGTGTGTGATAGAGCTGGGTGGGGTAATCATCGACCGGCAAGATGTTCGTCGTGCGGAACACCTCGGGGAAGATGCGTTTCATGATCTGGCGGTTCTCCAGCATGTATGACACGCCAGATGGAACGCGCAGATTATCTTCAAGCACATAAACGGTGCCATCTTTGTCACGCACCAAGTCGGTGCCACATACATGGGCCCACACGCCAAAACGGGGCGTCACGCCGATACATTGTTTGCGGAAGTTGACCGAGCCTTCCAGCACGTCAGCCGGGAAGATGCCGTCCTTGATGATGCGTTGCTCGTTGTACAGGTCGTTGATGAACAGATTGAGCGCCTTCAGCCTTTGCTTCAATCCGGCTTGGATGGGGTCCCATTCGCTACGCCCCATCACACGCGGGATCACATCAAAAGGCCATGCCCTGTCGATGTTGCCGGCCTCGCTGTAGATGGTGAAGGTGATGCCCATCGCCATGATGGTGGCTTCGACCGCCTCGCGGCGTGCCAATAGCTCATCGGCATCCAGTGAATTCAAATAATCAAAGAACGGCTGTGCGGCGGATCGTGGTTTCAGGCTGTGATCCAACAGCTCGTCATAGGCCGTGACAGCGGCATATTCAGTCGAAGCGATTTCCATGAAGTTCTCCCGTGTAGTTGTTTGTAGGGAGATATAGCGAATAGTGTGCCAAAGAATAGCTGGGGAGGTCGGTATGACGGCTGACGAGGCTGGGGGTGAACTGTTAAGATGCGCGCCTCATCAAAGTTCACGTTCCGTTTCATGTCCGCTTCAGATTCTGCAATGACACCCTTTGAGCGCCGCGCCAGTATCGGCTTGGCGAGCATCTATGGCCTGCGCATGTTGGGCCTGTTCATCATTCTGCCCATCTTTGCGCTGTATGCCGAAGACTTGCCGGGTGGACACAACCATTTTTTGATTGGTATCGCGCTGGGTGCATACGGACTTACACAAGCCATATTGCAGATCCCTGCGGGATGGCTGTCCGACCGCTACGGGCGCAAACCCATCATCATCACGGGCTTGTTGTTGTTCGCAGCGGGTAGTTTTATTGCGGCCTCAGCAGATGACATCTACTGGATCATCGCGGGCCGTGTCATACAAGGTGCAGGTGCGATCAACGCGGCGGTGATGGCGCTGACAGCCGACCTGACGCGTGAAGAACATCGCACCAAAGCCATGGCCATGATCGGTATCACCATCGGCATCACCTTTGCCATCTCCATGGTGCTGTCCCCCATTCTTTACCAACTGATTGGCATGGCAGGTATCTTCACCTTGATCGGTGTATTGGCATTTATTTCCATCGCCATGGTGATCTGGTTCATCCCTAACCCGGCCATCACGCGCTTCCATTCGGATACGCAAGCGAACACCAGCAAACTCAAAGAGGTGTTGCGCAACAAAGATCTTCTGCGCATGGACTTCGGTGTGTTCACCTTGCATGCCATCTTGATGTCTGTGTTCATGCAAGTGCCCTTCATTTTGCGTGCGAACGGCTTGGATATTCAGCATCAATGGCAGGTGTATTTGCCGGTCATGCTCATCGCTTTTGTGTTGATGGTGCCGCCTATTATCATTGCTGAGAAAAAAGCCAAGCTCAAGCAAGTGTTCATGGTTGCCATCGTGATGGCAGCCATCGCACAAATTGGCATCTACCTATTGCAAGATAGTCTGTGGGGCGTGGCGATTTCACTGTTGATATTTTTTACCGCGTTCAACGTGCTGGAAGCCACCCAACCCTCCATCGTCAGCAAAATTTCTCCGCTCGATGCGAAAGGTACTGCAATGGGCGTGTTCAGTAGCGTGCAGTTCTTAGGCGCGTTCTTCGGATCAGCGATGGGCGGCTTGTTGATGCAGGTGTATGGAGGCAATGCAGTGCTTACCTTTGCTGTTGTCATGCTGGTTCTTTGGCTGTTGGTCGCCTCTAGCATGCAGCCCCCAAAAGCATTGCAGACCAAGATGTATCACCTGAAACAAATGAACGAAGAGGAAGCGCGCGCGTTGAAGCAGTCTCTGGCACAATTGCGCGGTGTGAATGAAGTGCTAATCGTCGCAAACGAACAGATCGCCTGTCTCAAAGTTGAGATGAGTGGGTTCGATGAAGACGGAGTTGAATATCTAGTGAAAGGGGCATGACATGTCGGTGAATAAGGCAATCCTAATTGGTCGTTTGGGCAAAGATCCAGAGACGCGTTACATGACCAACGGCGAGGCGGTGACCAATGTGTCACTGGCGACATCCGAGACATACAAAGACAAAAGCGGTGAAAAACAAGAGCGCACTGAATGGCACAATCTTGTGTTCTATCGCCGCTTAGCAGAGATCGCAGGCGAGTATCTGAAAAAAGGTTCTATGGTTTACGTCGAAGGCCGTATCCAGACTCGTAAGTGGCAGGACAAAGAATCAGGGAAAGATCGTTACACCACCGAGATCATCGTCAATGAGATGACTATGCTGGGTAGCAAATCATCTGGTGGCGGTAGCTTCGAGGTGGTAGAGAATCAAGGGCAAGCTACTTCTGCACCTGCACGTAGCGCCCCTGCTGCTAAACCTGCGGCACCTGTCGCAAAGAGCAGTTTTGATAACTTCGACGACGACATTCCTTTTTAATTTTCACCATACGTTCGTTTGTACCATCCGAAAGGTCGTCAACTTGGCGACCTTTCTTGATTTTAGGGAACTATGAGCAAAGCCTTCACCCGCGAGAATGATGACGCTGACGACGATGAGGATTCACCGTCGTTACCTGCATTGCCATTAGGCACTAAGAATTACATGACCCCTGAAGGCTATCGTCGCCTGAAGGAGGAGTACATGCATCTGTTGGACGTTGAGCGTCCTGCTTTGGTGCAGACGGTGTCGTGGGCGGCAGGGAACGGAGATCGCTCCGAGAACGGTGATTACATCTACGGTAAGAAGCGTCTGCGCGAGATCGATCGTCGCTTACGTTTCCTTGCCAAGCGTATGGAAAATTCCCTCGTGCTTGATCCCGCGCAACGCGGCGATTGCGATCAAGTGTTTTTCGGTGCGACGGTGACGGTGTGTCACGGGGATGGGGTGGAGCGTACCTATAGCATCGTTGGTATCGATGAGGCGAACGCGACTAAAGGGCTCATCAGTTGGGTGTCTCCGTTGGCGCGTGCGCTGCTCAAAGCGCGTGAGGACGATACCGTGAAGTTGCCGCTGCCAGATGGCGTGGAAGAACTGGTGGTGGTACAGGTGGTGTACCAGACAATCATTTTTTAATTCACTCTCCGGCTAAAGTTGCGGTAGAAATTGATTCGTTGGAGGACTGGATTTTGCCTTATTGGAAATTATTGTTGTGCTTGGGATGGCTATCGGTGTTGCCCAAATATTCGTGGGCGAATGACGCTGTTAATCCGCTATCTGAAACTTCACATGTCGCGGCTTCTCTGCAGTTGGGTTATGAATCCTATGCGCTCCCCGCAGGAGAAAATATGGGGATGATGAGCGTGGCTTATTTGTTGGAAATGGCGCCAGGATTCCATCTTGGACCTGCGGTGTATGGTTCGATTGCGGGGAAGCGCGGTGGATTTTTTACGGTTGGATCAGAGGCTAATTGGACGCACGCTTTAGGTCGTCACGTTGAGTTGCAGCCGGGTATCTTTATCGGTGGCGGTGGCGGGGGACCTTCGATGGTCGGTGGCGGCTTGATGGTTCGCCCTCATCTGGATTTGGTGCTGCGTGATGCGGCCCTGAGTGCTGGGCTATCTATTTCACATGTCTATTTTCCGAGCGGCATCATCAGCAGCAATCAGATCGGTCTCGTGTTGTCTCATGAAGGCGATTTCACTTTTACTTCTGCGGAACAAGTGCGGCGGGAGTCCCACATCGAGGCGAGACAGGGGTTGGGTTTTGATCGTGCCAGTGCCGTAGCGGGAGCCTATCAAACGAAACAGGGCGCAGTTTCTAGCTCGATAGGATATGCGGGGGCGCGTTTTGATCGATTCATGATGCCCGGCGTGTTTTGGGGAATTGAAACGGCCGGTGCGGCGAGTGGGAATGCCTCTGGCTATGCTGAGTTGTTAGGCACGTTGGGGGCTGAATATGCACTGTTTGATGGGCCTGTTTCGGTGGGGGCGCGCGTCTCTGCTGGGATGGGCGGTGGGAGTTCTGCATTGATTCACGTGGGTGGTGGTCAGTTGGATAAGTTAAGTGTGAATGCGTCAGTCGCGCTCAGTAAGAACTTACACGCCGTGGGTGAAGTCGGCTATGCAAAAACGCCAACGGGTTCGTTCAGTGCTTCTTTCGCTTCCGCTAATTTGGCATTCGACTTGGATCATCCTTTCTCAGCTAGTACGACTGCATTTGTGTCAGAAAATGAATGGGTATTCGGTACGGAGCATTATCTGAAGGTGCGGCATAAGAACGGTGAGATGAGTACGTTAAATGCGATCTCGCTGAAAGAGAATTTTTATCTCGGGGAAAACATCTACATCTCGGGGCAAGCGCGTAGTGCTTATGGTGGAGATTCAGGCGGATATGCAGTGGGTTTGATTGGTGTCGGTTATCGAACTCAAAAAATACAGCGCGGGGTGCATGCAGGGGCGGAGTTTTTGGTAGGTGCCGCTGGCGGTGGGTTTGTCGATACGAGTGGTGGCGCAGTCATACAGCCGATGGTGTATTTAGGCATGGATATTTTCCCGACAGTTGGGTTGAAGTTGAGCGGCGGGCAAATTAAATCAATGAACGGTACGTTGAATAGTCGTGTGATTGATTTGGGTGTAAATGTTTCTTTTGGGCTTGCAGGACGCTAGTTGGGTGGTGAGCCGACAGTTTTATTCAGGCTGATATACGCTTTAGGTAGCAGGTGATTGAGGGTGGATAAACACGCAGTTTCGTCCCCTGTTTTTCGCTTCGTATAGTGCTTCATCAGCCAGTTTGTAGGAATATTCCAGTGCTTCGTTGTACGCCACTTGACTGATGCCGATGCTGACGGTGACAGGCAAACGTCGGCCATCATGGCTGTACGATGTTTCTTCAATATTGGTGCGGATACGCTCCGCTATCTCCAAGGCTTCGCTCGGTTTCGTGTTGGGTAAAAGCAAAGCGAATTCTTCTCCTCCAACACGTGCGATCACATTACCAGCCCGCGTCGAGCGACGTAGTAGCGTTGAGATGTGTACTAACACTTGGTCTCCCACATCGTGCCCATAGGTATCGTTCACTTGTTTGAAATAGTCGATATCCAAAATGGCTAACGCCAGCGGTGTCGCGCTTCTCTGACTTTGTGCCACTTCAAGCTTGAAAGTGTTTTCGAAATAGCGGCGGTTGGGCAACAGGGTGAGAGGATCGGTGATGCTCAATCCTTCCAATCTGCGCTCACTGCGCGCTGCGATGAATTCCACTATCCCCATTAATAGCAAAACAGAGACGAAAGAGGTGGTGGGGAAGAGTTGGCGAATCAGTCGGGCGACATCATTGTCGAGCTGAAGCAATGCAGGGGCAGGTTCGACCCAGTTGAATTCAAAGTAGAGGAACAATCCAATGTTGACGACGAAGATGAATGCAATCGACTTCCAGCGTTCTAGAGGGAATACGACGATGGCGCCCAATGCAAAGAGGATGTATGAGTAGTAAGAATTAACGAAAGAGCCAAACGAAATGAGGCTGGCAACAATTTGGGAAGCAACGATGGCGAAAACAAGCAGCCAACGTGCTTGGCAGTTCCTCCCCTGACTATTGAGGTGCAAGACCAGCACCAGCATGGGGTAGAACGGTATCTGGGTATAGATAACATTGATGAGTGCAGGATTGCCGATGAACGTGAACAGCAAAGCATAAGAGCCGAGCGAGACAATCGCCAACAACGCGGCGATATTGGTGAGCAATATCTTGCGTTTGGTGGTGTGATCGAGGTGCGACTCGACTCCCCAGTGAACCCATGTGCTGACCTGCGACAACATGTCCCCTCCGAACTGCGCTGGCTCTTTACCTGCGAGCTCTTAGGGGCATTCTATTCCTTATCTTGAAGTTATTCTGCTGAACTACGCTTTTCCAATACGGCCGCAAAGAATCCATCTGTATTGTGCTGTTGGGGGGTGAGTTGCAGATAGTCACCCATTGGAATATCGATGTGGTGGTGCTTCAGCACATCGCTTGCAGGAACGAGGGTGAAGTCTGGGTGCGCGGTCAGAAAAGCTTGCACGATGGCTTGGTTTTCTTCGTGTAACAGGCTGCAGGTAGCATAGACCAAACGTCCACCCTGCTTCAGTAGGCGAGCCGCAGAGGCCAAGATGGCTGCTTGTTTCACATTTAGCTCGGCAACACTTTGCACGGATTGGCGATATTTCAAATCTGGATTGCGACGTAGTGTTCCTAAGCCACTACATGGTGCATCGACCAATACGCGGTCTATCTTGCCAGCCAAGCGTTTTACCTTCGCATCGTTCTCGTGTGCGATGAGTTGTGGTTGTACGTTGGATAGGCCGGAGCGTTTTAGACGAGGCTTCAGATTGGTGAGGCGTTTCTCGGAGATGTCCCACGCATACAAACGGCCTTGCGAGTTCATCATGGCACCCAGCATCAATGTTTTGCCACCCGCACCTGCGCAAAAATCTACCACCATGTCGTTACGTTTCGGCGACAACATGAGACCGAGCAATTGACTACCTTCGTCTTGGACTTCGAATTTTCCTGTAAGGAAAAGTGCGTGTTTGTTTAAGGCAGGTTTGTACTTTAGGCGGATACCCATCGGTGAGTAGGGCGTGGCTTTTGCATCCATCCCTTCGGATTGGAGCGACTGCAAGACTTCGTCTCGTCCCGCAAGCAAGGTGTTCACGCGCAGATCTAGCGGGGCTACTTGCTGCATGGAACGGCCAATTTCCAAGATCTCTGCATCGCTGTGATGTGCGCGCAACTTCTCAACGATCCAATTGGGTAGCTCAGCTTGGATAGACAAAGGCAAGGCATTTATGTCTGTGCTTTTCACCATGCCTAGCCATTCTTCTTCTTTTACTTTGAGCAGCGGTTTGAGCTCTCTTAGATTGTAGCCACCGAACTTTACCCAATAGGCGAGTGTGATTCGGCGAGCAGAGGCCAAGCCTTTTTCTTCTAGGGTGCAGGCGTGTTCCAAAAACAAGCGATGGCGTAGTACGCCAAACAGAGTCTCAGCAACGAGTGAGCGCTCGTTTGAGCCGATACGTTCTTGTTGGAAAAAATGTCGCAGCACAGCATCGGCAGGGTGCTCCATCTTGAGTGCGGCACGTACGGCTTGGATGGTGAGGTCGAGACGGTATTCGGTGAGTAGCATGGTGTAACTTTCTGTAAATGACTTAATTATCTGAGACGCGAATCTCGCTGATGAGGGCTTCGCCGCCAATCTGTCCGTTAGGGTCTATGTAGCGGACTTTAACAGGGAGTAAACGGTATTCTTGTGCGAACCAAATCTCCAATCCTTCGTTGTTTGGTTTACGTAGTTTTCGGAAGTGTACCGTGTGTAGCTTGCCCATTGGCGTAATCAGCATCTCATCGGTTGTGAATTCAAACTTGAATTGTTCAATCTTGCGGCCATTAGTGACTGAAATCGGAAGCACATCACCTGACGAGGGCAGTGGAGGGAACTGATAGAGAATGCTCAACATGTCTTGCGTATTCTCGGCGAGAGGGACTTCTTTCCCTGAATCAAAAAGCAGTTTGTTCATTTCACGATCAAAGCTCACATTGCTAGTTTTGAGGGTGCCATCATCTAACTTTTCTTCACTGAATCTGTTTGGTTTGAGCACTTGTCCATCTGACGTGCCGACACTGGATTGAGTCAGCATGTAGGATTTAACCAAACGAGCGAGCCCAATGGTCTTGGTCGTCGAACGTAGTGTGTATTGTCCGTCAATCAGATCAAATGTGTGGCGCGTTTCTCCGACGACCACACCATCGTCCCCCATGCGAACTTCAAATTTAAGGCTCGCATGTTTAGGTAAGGCTGGTCGAGGCGGTGCACTACTCGGTGTTTCTGTTACTGAGCGCGTAACGGGTGAATCAACCGTATGGGGCGCAACGCTACTTGCAGCAATGACATCATCATGGGGCATCGCGTCGTCCGCTAGAACTTGGCTGGCAATGAGAGGGGCCAATTCTGTTGAAAGATCATCAGAGGCGATCACGTCACTAGTCGGCAAGATTTTTGGGGAGGTGGCGATATTCTCAGGCGTAAGCGTTTCCGACGTCTTGCCTTTTGGGGCGATTGTTGTTGCTGAGCTTGCACGCGGGAGTGTTTGCAATTGAGCAATCAAGGGTGGGAGGTTCGATGTTGTCTCAGGTAATTCGATGTCGGTCATCCAAAGCAGCAGTGCGTGTGCGGTGAGCGAAAGGGTGAGTGCTGCGACGATGCGTTGTTTTGAAGTACCCAACAAGCGGATCACGGAAATATTTTGAGGTCAGTTAGAACTTGTACCAGTGAATTGCTGCCGTCTTCTGTAAATACGACTTTGCAGGGGACGAAGTTGTGGTCGATAGCCAACCAGATCTCAGACTTTTTGGGAACGTTGAATGGTAGTGAGGTTAGGTTGTAGCTGCGCATGGTGCCAAAGGAGGTGGTGACGGTCTGCTCTGGCTTAATCTGATAGTGCAACTTTTCAATACGGCTGCCATTCGACATGTCGAACTTTAATTCCAATTTGCCTCGCGGTGGGGCGGCGACGAATTGATACATCATGCTTAAGCGATCTTGGGTTCCGACGGCTAAGTCGAGTTGCCGTAATCCCGCATTGTCTCGATGCGTGAGTTCATGATGAGCCCAGTCAAATTCGGCTGCGCTATTCATTTTTGTGTCACTGACCCGTTTCTGGGTGAATTTGGTTGGCTGCAATCCTGTGCTACCAATGGTCCCTTCGCTGATCACCGAAATGGTTTCAGGTTTGAAGAGTGCCAGTAGGCCAACGGGTTTGGTGATGGCTTGAATGTGGAATTCATTGCCATCGTGTGTGAAAACTTCACGCACTTCAGCAAGTTTTACGCCTTTGACGAGGATGTCATACTTGGACTCGATGCGATGGGGTATCTCCGCCCACAGCGTCGTAGAGAATAAGCCGATCAACAGTGCTAATGCGATGCGCATAGTGTATCAATCCAATCCGGGCGAGGTGAGGGTCGAACCGAGTTGCTCAAGTCTATCTGAGGCTACGTGGCCTTGCTCATTTAACCAAACCTGTTCCTCGCATATCCACCGCACGGCTTGAGGGAAGATACGATGTTCTTCGCGTAGCACACGTGCAGACAAGGTGGCGGGGGTGTCATTCAGCAAGACGGGGACGGCAGATTGGATGATGATCGGGCCGTGATCCAACTCTGCAGTAACAAAATGCACGGTGCAGCCGTGAATTTTCACGCCTTCTTGCAATGCACGCTCATGCGTATTCACGCCGGAGAAAGCCGGGAGAATAGAGGGATGGATGTTGATTAGGCGACCTGCGTAGTGGTTCACAAAATTTGCAGTGAGGATGCGCATGAAGCCAGCAAGTACCACTAGATCCGGCTGGTAACGGTCAATCTCTTGAGCCAGCGCGACATCGAAATCTTCGCGGCTGGCGAAATCCTTGTGCGAGATAGCAACAGTAGGTATCCCGCGTGCACCGGCGATCTCAAGTCCGACCGCATCTGCCTTGTTACTGATCACCGCCGCAATCTCACAGGGTAACTTTGCGTCTAGCAACGTTTGCATGTTGCTACCACGGCCGGAGATGAGGATGACGATGCGCTTCACGATAATTATCGAACCTGAGTTTGATGTTCGTCGCCGCTTCGCGCGCGAATCACTCCAATGCGGGAGACTGTCTCGCCGGTTGTTTGCAATTGTTTGATCGCAGCGTCGGCGTCGGCTTCAGCCACTACCACTACCATCCCGATGCCGCAGTTGAAGGTGCGGAACATCTCTTGCGCATCCACGTTGCCGCCTTCACGTAGCCAGTTGAACAGCTTGGGCATTTGCCATGTACTACTGTCGATATCTGCCACAACGTTGGCAGGTAAAACACGGGGGACATTTTCTGTGATCCCGCCGCCAGTGATGTGCGCCATCCCTTTGACGGTGATGGTTTGCATGAGTGACAGTAACGGTTTCACGTACAAGCGAGTCGGAGCCATGATGCAGTCGGCAAGCGAGCGGTCGCCATCGAACTTGGCGTTCAGGTCTGGCTTGCTACGCTCGATGATTTTGCGCACCAGCGAATAACCGTTGGAGTGAGCGCCATTCGAAGCTAAGCCAAGTACCACGTCACCCGCTTTGATGTGTTCACCTGTGATGATCTTGGATTTCTCGACCACACCAACTGCGAAACCTGCAAGGTCATATTCGCCGACAGGGTACATGCCTGGCATCTCGGCGGTCTCTCCACCGATGAGTGCGCAACCTGAGTCTTCGCATCCTTTGGCAATACCCTTGATCACTTCGGTTGCTGCAGGTACGTCTAATTTTCCGCAAGCAAAGTAGTCGAGGAAGAAAAGGGGTTCGGCACCTTGTACCAAGATGTCGTTCACGCTCATGGCGACCAAATCGATGCCAACGGTGTCGTGGCGATTCAATTCGAACGCAAGTTTGAGTTTTGTGCCGACGCCATCAGTTCCCGAAACTAGCACGGGTTCTTTGAATTTCTTCGAGATTTCTACAAGGCCGCCGAATCCGCCGATACCGGACAAGACTTCAGGACGCATAGTGCGCTTGGCATAAGGTTTGATGTTCTCGACGAGTTGATCGCCTGCATCGATGTCAACGCCCGCATCGCGGTATGAGAGGGAATTTGTCTGGCTCAAGTTGAGTTCTCGCTTTCTTCGGGATAGAGTGCCGCACATTTTTCGTTTTCGAATTTTACCCGAAATGACTCTCTCTCGCTCTGTCGCTGTGCAATGGACGTTGGTCGCGGCCGTCCTTTTTGGGGCGTTATATTTGTTAGGCCCAATCTTGTCCCCCTTTGTGGCGGCGGCGATCTTGGCTTACATCTGCAATCCATTGGTGGCTAAATTGTCAGCATGGAAGTTACCCCGTACTTTTGCCGTGGTATTGGTGATGGTCGGCTTGCTGTTGGTTGGCGCCACGTTGTTGCTCATCATGTTGCCCCTATTACAGAAGGAAATCAGCTTGCTGATGGTGCGGGTGCCTGAATGGATTGAGCAGGCGCGCATTTATTTACTGCCACTTTTACAGCAATGGCTGGGGGTCAGCATTGAATGGGATACGCAGGCGATCAAAAATCTCTTACTGAGTCACTGGCAAAGTGCGGGCGGTGTTGCGGCAAAGGTGTTGCCTTGGCTTGGCGATAGGGGGGGCGTGTTGTTGGAGGTGGCTGCTAACTTACTGCTCATCCCCGTGGTGACGTTTTATTTGATGCGTGATTGGGGTGGGCTATTGGCCAAAGTCGAAGAGCTTATCCCGCGTCATTGGCATGCCAAAGTGCTTGAGATTTCGCGTGAGGTTGATGTCGTCTTGGCGGAATTTTTGCGCGGCCAGATTGCCGTCATGCTGTTGATGAGCTTGTTCTATGTGGTGGCGTTGTGGCTGGTCAGATTGGAATTCGCACTGCCAATCGGCATTGTGGCTGGGATGTTGGTCTTTATTCCTTATCTGGGGATGGTGCTGGGGTTGTTGCTCGCGACGTTGGCTGCTGTTATGCAGTTCACAACATTGAGCGACATTGTGTTCGTGTGGGCAGTGTTCGGTGCGGGCCAATTGCTAGAGGGAATGGTGGTCACCCCGTGGTTGGTCGGGGAGCGCATTGGTTTGCACCCACTCGCCGTGATTTTTGCTTTGCTTGCCTTTGGTCAATTATTTGGCTTCTTTGGTTTGTTGCTGGCCCTTCCCTTAGCGGCGATTCTGTTGGTTGTGCTTCGACACTCTCGTGAGCAGTATCTAAATAGCTCGATGTACAAAAAAACATGACACAGATGCTGCTAGGGATCGCGCCTGAGTGGGTGCCCACGTTTGAAAATTTTGTTGCGGGTCGCAATGTGGAAGTTTTGGCCGCCGTGAGATCTGCGCTAGATACGGCTCAGGGCGAACGGGCTATCTATGTGTGGGGTGATGCGGGCGGGGGGAAGTCTCATTTGCTCAAGGCCGCAGTTGGTGTGGCTGCGTCGAAAGGATTGTCGGTATCTTACGCAAGCGGCCACGTACCAGTTGAAGCACAAGTCGTCGCAATCGATGATGTTGATCGTTTAGACGAGCGCGCGCAGATCGAGTTGTTTGCGCTGTATAACCAGATGCGCGAAAGTAAGGGATTGCTTCTTATGAGCGGCCCACAGACGCCCACGCTGTTGCGTTTGCGAGATGATTTGCGTACCCGTTTGTGTTGGGGCTTGGTCTACCAATTACATGCGCTCAATGATGCGGAGAAGGCTGATGCACTGAGGCAACATGCTCACGCACGCGGCTTTGAGTTGCCAAATGAAGTGGTTGCTTACCTGCTTCGCCATGGACGGCGAGATCTTCCTTCGTTACTGAGTACCTTGGATGCGCTGGATGAACGGTGTCTGCAATTAAAGCGCGGCGCTTCTGTGCCGATACTGAAGGAGGTGATGAATGGCTGAGGCTGTGTTTAAATCTCGTTGCAATTCGTCCCCCCAATAGTTAATTTCACGATCAATCAAATTAAGGAAAAAAATATGAACATCAAAATGTTGGCACTAGTAGCGGCAGCACTTTTTCCTATGATGGCGAATGCATCGAACTTCGCGGTTTACGGTAGTGCCGGTACGAATGGACTTGGATTGGGGGCAGGCACGGCCATTAATGATAATTTTGGCGCTCGATTAGGTTTCAACACATTCAAGGTGAGTACCACTCAGCAGGACGCAAATGGCAATTATGGTATTGATCTGAAATTGATGACTGTATCGGGCTTGGCGGATTATTACCCATGGGCGGGTAAGTTCAGAACGACATTGGGCGCTGTGTACAACGGCAATAAGGCCGCAATCACAGCACAACCTGTAGGCGGTGGCTCTTACGTGTTTAACGGCCAGACCTATAGCTCAGCAGATGTTGGTTCGTTTTCTGGGGAGATGACTTTCAATAGTGTTGCTCCATATTTGGGTATCGGTTGGGGTAATCCCGCAGCACAAGACAAGCAATGGGGGATGACCATGGATATTGGTGTGCTATTTCAAGGTTCGCCCAAAATTAGCAATGCAGTGACTTGTGGGGCTGGCGTTCCCGCGCTTACTTGTGCGCAGATGCAGTCCGACGTTGCGGCGGGAGCAGCAAAATTGGAAGCTGATACAAAAGACTTTAAATACTTGCCAGTGGTTAACTTGGGCATTTCTTATCGTTTCTAATCAGGTTGATGATGTGACGTAAGCCTGCAGTGATGCAGGCTTCGTTTTTTCAAAAAGGTGTGAATGTGAATCTGGCTCTATTTGATTTGGACAATACTTTGTTGAGCGGAGATAGTGACTTCGAGTGGTCGCAATTCATGATCGATAAAGGTGTGCTGTCACGTGAAGTGTTTGAAGCGAAGAATGTGGCTTTTTACGAGCAATACAAAGCGGGGACTTTGGACATATTCGAGTTCTTGGATTTTCAATTAAAACCTTTGTCCCAGTATCCACGGACTGTTTTGGATGCATGGCATGAAGAGTTCATGCAGACGAAAATTCGCCCGATGATGGGGGATAAAGCCCGTGCATTAGTGGCTAAACATCGTGCGGCAGGTGATGTCTGTTTGATTGTGACGGCGACGAACAGCTTTGTGACTGCGCCCATCGCGCGTGAGTTCGATATCGAAAATTTGATTGCTACTGATCCAGAAGAAATAGCCGGTGAGTTCACTGGTCGTGTGGCGGGTACGCCGAGCTTTCGTGAAGGTAAGGTGGTGCGTATGGAAGCTTGGCTGGCAGAGCGCCGATGGACATGGGGAAGCTTTTTTGCGACATGGTTCTACAGCGACTCATTAAACGACCTGCCGTTATTGGAGAAGGTGGCACATCCTGTTGCAGTGGATCCTGACGCGACATTACGCGCACATGCGCAGCAGCATCAGTGGGACATTCTTTCCCTGCGCTGAGGTGATGTAGGGGCAGGTGTATAATCAAGCCATCGCCGCACCTTAGCGGCGATTTAACTTCTCAGACAATGATAAAAAAACTAATCAAACGCGTGTTCGGTAAATCTGCCAAGGTCAAGTCGGTTGGTGCGGCCCAGGTGATTCCATTCGAAGCGCATGCGGTCGATCGTGACGGTATCAGCTTCGGGGCGCGTCGCGTCACGGATGGGTTGCAGGCGGCAGGTTTTCAAGCATATGTTGTTGGGGGGGCAGTCAGAGACTTGTTGTTAAACAAGCACCCTAAAGATTTTGATGTGGCGACCAATGCGACCCCTGAGGAGGTGCGCCGTGTGTTCCGCCGTGCGCGGATCATCGGGCGTCGTTTTCGCTTAGTCCATGTGATATTCGGTGAGGAAACGGTGGAGGTGTCGACCTTTCGCCGAGCTATCGATGCCGAGGATGCGCAGACTGATGAACATGGCCGCATCCTGAGAGATAACGAATTCGGTGATCAAGAGCAGGACGCCGCTCGGCGTGACTTCACCGCCAATGCCCTGTTCTACGATCCCAGCACGCAAGAGATATTTGATTATCACAACGGTTATGGAGACATCCGTGCTAACACCTTACGCATGATCGGAGACCCCGAGGTGCGCTATCGCGAAGACCCAGTACGTATGCTGCGTGCGGTGCGACTTTCTGCCAAGCTGGGTATGAAGCTCGATCCGGCAACGGCTGCACCAATTGCTAAATTGAAAGAGTTGTTGAGCAACGTCCCCGAAGCGCGATTGTTCGATGAGATGCTCAAGCTGTTGTTGTCTGGGCACGCGATGGAGTGCATTAAAAAGTTGCACGAGATGGAGTTGCACCACGGAATGTTGCCAATGCTGGACGTGATATTAGAACAGCCAATGGGTGAAAAATTCGTCATGTCTGCGTTGCAGAATACCGATCAGCGTATTGCCGATGAAAAGCCGACGTCCCCCGCATTTTTGTTTGCCGCTTTGTTGTGGCATGAAGTATTGGCGACGTGGAAACTCAAGCAAGACGCCGGTGAAAAGGCTGTGGCTGTCCTGCATTTTGCAATGGATGAGGTCTTGGAGCGTCAGCGTGCTCAGTTAGCCATCCCGCGTCGGTACGATACGGTAATGAAAGAATTGTGGGTGTTGCAGCCGCGCTTTGAGCAACGGAGCGGTCAGCGTCCGCTTCGCTTGCTTGCATTGCCGCGTTTTCGTGCAGCCTTCGATTTTATGTTGCTCCGCTGTCAAAGTGGTGAGGCCGATGTTGAGCTGGGTGAGTGGTGGGAAGAATTTCAGCATGCCAACGATGATCGCCGCGCGGCGATGCTGATGCCAGATACTGGCGCCCCGAAGAAGCGTCGCCGCCGTAGTAAAAAATCAACTTCATCTGCAGTTCAATCCGAACTGCCCATTGACTAATCATGGCGGTCGCATTCGTTGGATTGGGCAGCAATCTAGCTGACCCTGTTGCGCAAGTACGGCATGCACTCATTGCTTTAAATGATCTGCCGCGTAGCCGAGTCCTGAAATATTCATCGCTCTATAGCAGTGCGCCAGTTGGCTATCTGAATCAGCCTGATTTCATCAATGCCGTGGCTCAGATTGAGACAGCGCTCGCCCCGCGTGAATTGCTGGATGCTTTGCTTGCGCTCGAATTGGAATGTGGGCGTACACGCGAGTTTATTTATGCCCCCCGCACCTTAGATTTGGATTTGTTGCTCTATGACGGGCTTGTTCATCATGAGCATGGACTGACCATCCCGCATCCTCAAATGCACTTGCGAGCCTTTGTGTTGCAACCGCTCTGCGAGATTGCTCCTGAGTGTGTGATACCCCAAATCGGATTGGCAAGTGAATTGCTAGCGCGTTGTGAAGGTCAGCAATTGGAAAGACGTTCAGATGCCGCTGAGTAAGTATCGTTACATCGTCGTTGAAGGTCCAATAGGGGTGGGGAAGACCACACTCGCCACTCGTTTGGCTGAGCACATCGATGCGCAAACTTTATTAGAGCGTCCGCATGAGAATCCATTCCTGGCTCGCTTCTACGAAGATGCAGAGCGCTATGCTTTTCCGACGCAACTATTCTTTCTATTTCAGCGGATCAATGAAGTCAGGGATTTGGCGCAGATGGATATGTTCCAAAGCCGAACAGTCTCTGACTATTTGTTCGAAAAAGATCAATTATTCGCAAGACTCAATCTGAGTGATGATGAGTACAAGTTGTATCAAGCGATCTTTCAAAGTTTGAAACCGCAAGTCCCAACGCCAGATCTCGTCATTTATCTACAAGCCACCACCGACACTTTGGTTGAGCGCGTACAGCGGCGAGGCCATCGATATGAGCGAGGTGTTCAAGAGGCGTATTTGACGCAATTAGCAAATAGTTACGGCGAGTTCTTCCATCATTATGAGGCAGCACCTATCCTAATCGTGAATAGCGAACACCTTAATTTTGTGGATAATGCGGACGATTTCCAAGTGTTGTTGGAGCGCATTGGCAAGATGCGTGGAAGCCGCGAATTCTTTAATGTAGGCCGAGACTGAGATGCCTAAATATAGGTGCTTCACCTTAATGATAAAGATCCGTCAGATCGGGGAGCTGTGATGCGCAAGACGCTTACGACATTACAAAACATGCGAGGCAAGGGTGAAAAGATCGCCGTGCTGACTTGTTACGACGCAAGTTTTGCGACGCTGTTGGAGAACAGTGGCGTGGATGTGCTCCTAGTGGGCGATTCTTTAGGGATGGTTATTCAGGGGCGTGAAAGCACGTTGCCGGTCACCATCGAACAAATGGCCTATCACACCGCTTGCGTTGCCGCCGGTGCGCAGCTTGCCTTTGTCATCGCCGATATGCCGTTCGGCACCTCCCAATTTTCTGCACGTGAGACTTTTTCACACGCCGTTCAGCTGATGCAGGCAGGGGCTGAGATGGTGAAACTGGAAGGCGGTGTCGAGATGGCCGAAACCATTCACTTCCTTACCTCGCGCGGTATCCCCGTTTGCGCACATATTGGACTGACCCCACAGTCTGTGCATCAGTTAGGTGGCTATCGAGTGCAAGGAAGAAGCGATGCCGCAGCGCAAAGGCTGCGTGATGACGCGCTTGCGTTGCAACAAGCAGGGGCGGGAATGGTCTTGATGGAGGCTGTCCCCGCAGTGTTAGCGGCTGAGATTACCGAGAGTCTTTCCGTCCCCACTATTGGTATCGGAGCAGGTGCCGGATGCTCTGGCCAAGTGTTGGTTTTGCATGACATGTTAGGCATCTACCCGGGCAAGAAGGCGCGTTTTGTGAAGGACTTCATGCCGGGCTCAGGCTCGATCGCTCAGGCTGTCGCGAATTATGTTGCCGAAGTGAAGTCCGGTTCGTTCCCCGCTATGGAGCACTCTTTCTGATGCAACTGATCCATTCAGTCACTGCGTTGCGCGATCGCTTGTCAGCGGAGTCGCGAGTTGCTTTTGTGCCCACCATGGGCAATCTGCACGAAGGGCATCTGGATTTGGTGCGTCACGCGCGTACTCGCGGTGAGTGTGTTGTTGTGAGCATCTTTGTGAATCCACTGCAATTTGGGCCAAATGAAGATTTCGATAAATATCCACGTACCTTGGTGGCGGATTGCGCGAAGTTGGAAGGTTTGGCGGATGTCGTATTTGCACCTGACGTAGAAGGAATGTACCCAGAGAAGCAAACGGTTTACGTTGAAGTGCCAGAGATCGCGAGCCAGCTTTGTGGAGAATTTCGTCCCGGACATTTTCGAGGAATGGCGACCGTCGTACTCAAGCTGCTCAATTTGGTGCAGCCGCAAGTCGCAATCTTTGGCAAAAAGGATTACCAGCAACTTGCCATCATTCGTCAGATGGTTAATCAATTTAATCTCCCCATCGACATCGTGGGGGCTGAGACGGTTAGAGCGGCGGATGGATTGGCATTGTCTTCGCGCAATCAATATTTGAGCGATACTGAGCGAACTGAAGCGACGACTTTGAGTCGAATACTCAGGGATGTGCAAAATCGATTGCTTGCAGGTGTTAGAGATTATGTGGAGTTGGAAGCGCAGGCTAAAAAAGCACTGTCTGATCGAGGTTGGCAGGTCGAATATGTGACGGTGCGGAATCCCAGTGATCTGGGCGCGCCAACAGTAACGGATCGACAATGGGTGGTGCTTGCTGCGGCACGGCTGGGTAAGACTCGGTTGATCGATAATCTCGAAGTTTGTCTTTAAGGCACAGGCGTTTATAATGCGCGCCCCTGCGAATCTGGGGACGGAGGAAGTGACTATGCAACGAACCATGCTACAAGCCAAATTGCACCGCGTACGCGTGACGCAGTCCGAGCTGCATTACGAGGGTTCGTGCGCCATTGATGATGACCTGCTCGATGCATCGGGCATCAAAGAGTATCAGGCGATCGACATCTACAACGTCACGAATGGTGAACGTTTCTCCACCTACGCTATCCGTGCGCAACGCGGTTCACGTACGATCTCCGTGAATGGTGCGGCTGCGCATAAAGCTAATCCTGGTGACATCCTCATCATTGCAGCCTACGCGATTTATTCAGAAGCAGAGCTTCAAAATTTTCACCCCACTCTCGTTTATGTTGACGAGAACAACGGGATCACCAGCAAGCGCGACAGCATCCCCGTTCAAGCGCTGTAGGGCTTATACAACCTACTGTTTTAATGCGATATTATTTAGTGAAAGCAAGTAATATCGTGTGATACCCTCCTAGCCCAATTCCTTTTTTTGGGCGCGCAATGAAACTTCCAATGCTGTCAAAACTACCCGCAGGGGCTACGGTCTTTTGCGTTCTGTGTTTCCAGAGTGTAACGAGCGGTGCGGCTGAAGTTGATCTTGGTGTACAAGCGACATCAGGTGGGGCGATTACTCAGTCCGATCAATCTGACGACAAAGAAAAAGCGCAGGCGTTTGAGAGAACATTGCTCAATGCCACTGAGTTGCTTGATGCCAATCACCCACTGGCGGCCTATCAATTACTGGCTCCGCTCGATTTCGAATATTCCGGAACGATTCGTTTTGACTATCTGCTCGGAATAGCAGCACTGGATAGTGGCTTCCCAGATAAAGCAACATTGGCCTTTGAGCGAGTGTTGGCCGTGGATGAGAATTTTGCTGGAGCGCGTTTGGATTTGGCACGTGCTTACTATCAGCTTGGAGATCTCGCGCGAGCAAGGACTGAATTCGACGCGGTGCTCAAACAAAATCCCCCTGAGGCTGCACGGATCACGATCCAAAAATATCTGGATGCGATTCAAGCTAATGAGCAAGCCCAAAAGACGCGCATTACTGCCTACATAGAAGAAACATTAGGGCGGGACAGCAACATTAATGGTGCAACCAGCCAGGCACAGATCGTTGTGCCAGCGTTCGGCAATCTGATGTTCACCTTAGATCAGGGAAGTTTGAAAACACCCAGCTATTACGCAAATATCGCGGGTGGTGCAGAAGTGAATCATGCCGCCAATGAAAATTGGGGGCTGTATGCGGGAGCAGATTTGCGGGGCAGAATAAATTCAGGACGCCAACAATTTAATTCTCTTGATCTCGCCGCTCATGGAGGTGTTTCTTACGCCTTTTCGAGTGAGGTCATCCGCTTTGGTTTTATCGGCGATCAATATCGCTTGGGCGCGAATGTTAAGCCCAACCGGAACACGATGGGGCTCACTACGGAATGGCGTCATAGCTTGAGTCCAAGCAACCAAGTCACTTTCTTTGCACAGCTCACGCAAAATCGTTTTGTGGATAGCAGCACAAAAGTGCAAGACCACGATCTATCTTTATTAGGTAGTAGTTGGATGCATGTTTTGGGTAATGGAAAGTCCGTGGTGTACGGCAGTATCTTTGGTGGTCGTGAAGCGGAGGTGGCACCGAAAACATTGCTCAATCCAAGTGGGGGGCGCCCAGATGGGAATAAAGCCATGTCAGGCATGCGTGTAGGGGCGCAATTCGCGATGAACGAAACGCTGGATTGTTTTCTAGGCGTAGGCGTTCAGCGTGGTCAATACGACAAAGAAAACCAAACTTTCCTAGCGCAACGCAGCGATACATCCTCCGATATGAGTGCAGGTCTAATCTGGCATGTGAATAAAAAGTGGAGCGTACGTCCGCAGATCGCGCTGTCACGAAATCAATCCAACATCCCTATTTATAGTTATGACCGTAGCGATGCATCCGTAATGATGCGCCACGAATTTAATTGAATTTTGTATCGGTGAGGTACGCCATGAATAGCAAAAAAAGCTTTTTAGGAACTTTGAGTTTGTTTGTGTTGATGCTGCAATCAGGTATCGCAGAGGCAACTGTCGCAGGCCAGGTGCAGTTCGTGTATGGCGGAGTGACGCTTACCGAGCTCTCGGGAGAGTCGCACACTTTGCGTAAAGGTGACGCCGTGAATGAGGGCGATACGGTCAGCACTGCACGCAATGCTTCAGCGCAAATCAAAATGAAAGATGGTGGCTTTATTGCGGTGCGTCCAGACACGCAACTCAAGTTTGATGAGTTTAAGTTTTCTGGTAAAGCTGGGCAGCCAGAGCGCGGCGTATTTTCTTTGTTTCGCGGAGGTTTTCGCGCGGTCACAGGATTGATTGGTCGTATCAACAAGTCTGACTACAAGATTAGAACGCCAGCAGCCACGATCGGTATTAGAGGTACGGATCACGAAACGGTATATTTGCCCGCTGGCATTCAAGGTGCGGATGCAGGAGCGTATAGCAAAGTCAACGTGGGTGAGACTACGCTGACCACCGATAAGGGCACGATCAGCGTATTGCCTAATCAGATGGGCTTCGCTGGAGGGCTGGATCAAGCGCCGCAAATTCAGCCAATTAACACGCAGCTGTATACCGTGTCGGCAACGCCAACCAAAACAATCAAGTCGGATAAATCTGAAAAAGAGCAGAGTGAAAAACCTGCAAAAGAAAGTAATAAGGCAACTGGCGCGGATGAAAAATCTGAGCGCAAGGCGGCTAAACCAGAGCCTGCTTCACAAGCAGGAGAAGGTGGGCAATCTTCCTCTGAAAATGAACAACAAACGGGGCAAGCTAAACAAAACGCCCCAGAGCCAGTATCAACTCGCGATACACGTGAGGCCAATAACGGTGAGGCAAACTCGAATCCATCTTCATCCAATCTTCAGGACAGCCCTACTGGTCAATCATTAAGAGATGGTAACTTGGCGCCTAGTGCGATACGTGATTCGGCGGTAGTCGATAACACCCAATTGCCAAGCAATATTGGCACGAGTATGCCGGCTGTCGTCGCACAGCCAGAAAGTACTAGTCGTCCTCCAACAGGTCTACTTCCTAGTGCGTCCACCGTGCTTCCTGTCACCTTATCCAATGGCGGGCAACAATTAGACACCACATCGCAAACATTGACAGCGGGAGGTGAAAAGGTATCGATTCAAAATGGCGTTTACGCTACGCAGGCTAAAACGGCTGCAGATGCTGCTTTGGTCGCGGCGACGGCGACGCAGTTAGAGACAGCAGCGGCAGTGACGGCAAAGAATTCATTGGCAGCGATTGCGCCGGTGAGTGTGGCGCCAGCAACATCGGCTATTAGCGCTGCGACAACGGCCAAAACGTCAGCGGACACTGCTGTGAACTCGGCAGCGGGTCTGACAGCACGTGCGGTCCCTAATGTGACTAGCTTCTCTACAATGGCAAGCACTGTTGATGCACAGGCAGTGACCGCGCAGGCAGCGTTCACTGCGAATGGGACGTTGGCTGATGTGGTCGCTGCAACTGCGAATACAACGATCCAAGCATCGAATGCGGCAGTGCAGTCGGCAAAGAATTCGGCGCAAACAAGTGCTGCCAGTATCGTGACTAACAACACCGCACTTGCTTCCGCACAGGCAGCCGCAAGTGCAGCCTTGACAGCTGCGACGACGGATCTGTCATCGGCGACGAATAAAGTTAATTCAGTCGGCACGCAGAATACGGCCATTGCGGCAGCACAAACTTTAGCGTCGACACAGTTGAATATTGCGCAAGCCGCAGATGCGGCGGCACAAGCCGCTGCGACAGCGGCCCAAGCGGCGGCCACGCTAGCGACCACCTTACAGGTGGATGGAGACTTGACTGGCGCGCAAGCGCAACTCGCGATTGCGCAACAACAGTTGATCATTGCCCAAACTAAACAGAAGGAAGCAATCGATGCGCGGACGCTGATTAATACGCAACTGAGTGAGGCTCAAGCAGCCGCTTTGGTGGCGAATACCTCGGTATCGGAGGCTGTGACAGCGGCCAATAATGCCGCTGCAGCAGCAACCACTGCGCAAACTCAAGCTGCTGCTGCCAATACGGCAGTGGCAGCTGCCAGTGCTGAAGTGACAACAATCTCCACGCAACTAGCTGTGTTAAACAACAATGCTGCCGTGGTGGCGACAAATGCACCCATCGCTGCTTATCACAATCCCGCGCTCGGCAATTACGCCCGGCAGTTCCTGACACCTTACGCGGTCACCGGTGGTTATCAGTTGTTGGGCAGTGCGAATGCACTGCTTGTGTCGAATACCGATATCACTTTGGATGGTAGCGGTCATGTCGTGAAGTTTAGGAACAATGCCGTGGACTATGTTAATGGCGCAACACCTATGGCGATTGCCAATGCGCAATTGGCATGGACGGGTGGGGTAGCGGCGGATCAATATCAAGCTGCCGATGGCAGTATCACTTTTGGGCGTTGGCAGGGCGGCACTTTGGATGTTGTCGATCAAGCGACGACGGGCGCGTTCGCTCCTTTTGCAATCAGTCTCGCGCAGAGTGGTGCGATGGTGGGCCCGACAAGTAGTGTTTGGGCCTATGCAATCTCTCCGGTCAATGGCTACGTGCAAACTTTGACGGGCACATCGAGTTATACCAAGACAGCCAATACGACACCGTTTGATACGCAAGGTGGGATGGGCGTATTGAATAGCGCAAGCTTGAGTGCCGATTTCGCCAATCAAAGCGTGAACGCTGCGCTCAACATTACGATGAACACCGGCACCTATGCGGGGGGTGTGTTTAGTCTCAGCGCGAGTAATCTGCCGATTAGCCAACAGTCGTTCTCAACTTCAACGAATAACCCAAGTGTGATTGCCTGTATGGTAGGGCCTTGCACGGGAAGGTTTGCGGGCGATATCAAGGGCGGCTTTACGGGAGCAACGTCTAGTGGTGTTTTGTTGGGCTATGGTTTTGGCGCTGTGGGTGCAACTAATTTGTCTGATGTGGTCGCGGGCTATGTGGCCTTTGACACCGCAACTGCGCCGAGTGTCGCGACCGCTGCCGCACCTACTGCCAGTTCAGATATCGCAGTGAGTTTGAGTTCGCAAAGTGGCTATGGCTTCACTCAAAACTGGAATAACTCTTTCACCACCTTGCCAAGCAATGTCGTCACGGCCTTGCCTAGCCCTAGCTTCGCGTTTAGTTGGGGCGGCAGTAATTCGGGTAACTCAACGGCTTTGGTCGGCGCGACAGGTGCGATCAATGGCAGTGCAACTTCGTCTGCCAGCACGGGCATTCAGTTTGGTCGTTACGCAAGTATTAGCTCGATCACCCAGGGCTATAGCAATACCTTCGGGGGAATCAATAATGGCAATCAATCGGGGCGCTGGGCATATGGCGAGACGGGCTATTTAGACACGCCCACTAGTCTGTCTGCGGCTACTGGGGCGGGCATTACCGGAACTTTTGCTTATGTATTGGATGGTGTTCAAACGGCTCCGACAGATTGGAATGGACAAGTGGGGACGCTCAATTCACTGACCCTCACCGCTGATTTTGCAAATAGCACGATCAGTTCTGCCTTGAGTGCCACCATGGGCGCGACGATTTGGAACGCGACTGCAAGTGGGTTGCCCCTTTCCGGGGCAAACTTTTACCTCAATGGAGGGGCTGCTGCTGCGGCCAATGCATCGTCAAGTATCACGATGGGGGCTACAGGCACGGAATCCTGTCCAAGTTGTAGCTTCAGTATCAATGGTGGATTCACTGGGCAAAATTACGCGGGTGCCGTGCTTGCCTATCATTTGTATGACAACGCAACGGGCACGGGCAATGGTGTGACGGGTGTTGCTGCGATGACGCGTGCAGGCGTGGCAACGAACCCAACAGTGGCCAATGCCGCACCCGTAACTCCGCTGACGTATTTGGTGGCGACTGCGGGCACGAATATGGGAACGGATGTGCAAAATGCATCAACCGTGACGGTTGATGCTAATAACGTATTAACCAGTTATGGTTCAACAGCGACGGTGGCCAATGGCGGATATGCTTTTTCTAACACGGTCGTTTGCGCAACGTGTTCTGGACGACTAGCTAGTACAGGCATTCGCTTGGGAACATGGGATGTGGGCAGTTCTACCTATGCGAGCACCAATCCAGCGGCCGATACGCAGTTTCATTGGATAACGGGCCCCGCAGTGCCTGAGTTTTTTGTGGAATCGCTACTCGGTACGGCAGCCTACTCTTTTGACGGTGGAACCACTCCCACCTCACAAACGCTGTCAGGAACGCTTAACCCCGTGGTAACGGGGGCTGTGTCCAATGCCAGTTTGGTGGCAGACTTTAACAAACAAGCGGTTGCGATCAACTTTACGGTAGTGGCAGATGGTCACACTTGGGTGGTGAGTACACCCGCAGCAAATGCGGCACCTTTAGCCAGCAATAACGGGAATACCACCTCTGAATTCAAAGCGTCCAATTTGGCGACAGGATCTGGCGCGCTTTCGATTACGTTGGATGGTGTGGCCGTGAGTAATACAACGGGCTCTTATGTTTCAGGTCAGTTGACAGGCACATTGTTAAATGGCGCTGTCATGCAATATGCGCTGACCTCATCTCAAACTGATGCAGTAACGAGTGTAACGAATACGGTGTCAGTTAATGGTGTCGCTGCTTTTAACCAAACAGCGGTGAATGGCGTGGCAGGTGCAGGTCTCACTATTCCTGCATCTCGTTTAGTCATCCTGACTTTGGCGGACCCTGTTAAGGGCATGCAAATGAATGGAGGCGCGAACAATGCAAGTCGTGTTGTGATTGATACGCAGACCAATGGCGTAACCGGATTGGATATGGGGAATAACAATAACGGGAATCAATATGCCAATTCAGCTTCATCTTCAATCGCGATTGACACCGCAGTGACGCAGATGAATGTCGCTACCGATCCAGTATCGGGAATCAGTTGGGGGCGTTGGAGTGGCGGTAATTTGACGATGACAGATCGAGTCACCGGGATTGTGACGAGCAAGGCGAATACGAATGCGCACTGGATTGCAGGCCCGACGATGGTCGGGCAAGTGGTCTTGCCTACGACGGGTACATTTAATTATGTGCATGCCGGCGGTACGCAACCTAGCGATAGCTTAGGCAATGTGGGCACGGTGAACAGTGCAACCTTGCAAGCCAACTTCACAGCGCAGACCGTGAACCTTGGTGTGGATGCTACGGTGAATGCGACAAGCTACATTGTTAATGGAAGCAACCTGCCGATTCAGCCTGGCAGCACCTTTGGATTCGCTAATGGCGGTACGGTAACGGCGAGCATTAATGGCGTCACCACAACGAACGCCACTATTGGCGGAGCATTTACGGGGGCAAATGGTAACGGAGCCGCCGTGGTGTATGGTTTCCAAAATGGCACAACCTCAATGAGTGGTGTGGCGGCCTTCCATCGCTAAGGCGTGTTTTTCTAGGCAAAAAATGAACAAGCCCGCATTGCGGGCTTGTTCATTTAGGGCGCTGTGGCAAAGTTAAATACGCTTCGCCAACTCTGCTGCTTTGCCTAGATAAGTATCTGGGCTGAGGTTTTGCAGGCGTTGTTTTTCGCTTTCTGGAATGTCTAGGGTCTGAATAAATACGCCCAAGCTTTCGCGGTTGATGCCACCTTTGCCGCGTGTCAGCTCTTTCAATTTATCGTAGGCGTTTTCGATGTTGTAGCGGCGCATCACGGTTTGAATTGGTTCTGCTAACACTTCCCAGCTGTTGTTCAAATCATCCGCCAAACGTTGTGGATTAGCCTCCAGCTTGTTCAAACCCTTTAAGCAAGATTCATAAGCCAGCAAGGTGTAGCCCATTGCAACGCCCATGTTACGCAACACGGTGGAGTCAGTGAGGTCACGCTGCCAACGCGAGATGGGCAACTTTTCCGAGAGGTGCTTCAGCAGTGCGTTGGCCAAGCCCAGATTACCTTCAGAGTTCTCGAAGTCGATTGGGTTGACCTTGTGTGGCATGGTGGATGAGCCGACTTCACCTGCCACGACTTTTTGTTTGAAGAAACCCAGCGAGATGTAACCCCAGATATCGCGATTCAAGTCGATGAGAATGGTGTTCGCGCGGGCGAAAGCATCGTACAGCTCTGCCATGCAATCATGCGGCTCAATCTGGATCGTGTAGGGGTTGAAGGTGATGCCCAAGCCTTCGACGAAGCGTTTTGAGAAGCTCTCCCAATCGACATCAGGATAGGCAGAAAGATGTGCGTTGTAGTTACCCACAGCGCCGTTAATCTTGCCCAAAATTTCGGTTGAAGCGATACGTGCATGAGCGCGGCGCAGGCGGTAAACCACGTTCGCCATTTCCTTACCCATCGTGCTGGGGGTTGCTGTTTGACCATGTGTGCGGCACAGCATCGGCGCGTCAGCCAGCAAGTGTGCAATATTGGCCAGCTTGTCGATGATGGACTGCAAGCCGGGCAACATCACTTCATTGCGCGAATGACTCAACATCATGGCATGGCTCAAATTGTTGATGTCTTCCGAAGTGCAGGCGAAGTGAATGAACTCTAGTGCCTTAGTTGTTTCTGTATTGCTGGCTAATTTTTCACGCAACCAATATTCAATCGCTTTCACATCGTGGTTGGTGCGGCGTTCGATAGCCTTGATTTGCGTTGCATCCTCTTCTGAGAATTGCGCAGCAATGGCATCTAGCATTTCAATCGTGGGGGCAGAGAAGGGGGGCAATTCTTTGATCCCAGCTTCCGCGCTCAAAGCTTTGAGCCATTCAATTTCAATCAGTACGCGATAACGGATCAAGCCATATTCGCTGAAATAGCCACGCAAAGATTCAACCTTGCTGTTGTAGCGGCCATCGAGGGGGGAAAGTGCAGTGAGTGCGGAAAGCGTCATGATGTCTTGCTCAATAAAAATTTAGGCGCGCATTTTACGTTAAAGCGCAGGTCTATGCTGAGTGCGCCGGATGAGGGGATAGAAGTGTACGGGTAGGGAAGGCAAAATCTGCGCCGTGATGCGCAACGATGGCGGTCACTTGCAGTAGAGCATCCTGCTTAACCGAGTGATACTCGACGAGCACTGAGGTCTTAGTGAAAGCGAGTAAGGCCAAATCCAAAGAAGATTCTCCCAGCTTATTGAAGGCGACCATCACACTTTGCTCGGTGTCGATATCTGGGTGTGCCAGCAACATGCTGCGAATATCTGCGGTGATGGCGGGAATTTTGGCAAGGTCTTCGTAACGTAAGCCAATGACCTCTTCGATACGTCGATGGGACATGCGCGAGACGTTTTCAACAATGATCGAGGTGAATAAGGAATTGGGCACAAAAAGTTGTGCCATGTTGTTGGCGCGTATGCTCGATTGTCGCCAGCCAATATGCTCAACCACACCTTCCAATTGTCTGTCGGGTGAACGAATCTTGTCGCCGATATTGAATGGGCGATCAAGGTGCAACATCAATCCGCCAAACAGGTTCGCCAACAGATCTTTTGCTGCAAAACCGACAGCGATACCGCCCACCCCGCCAAACGCAAGGACGCCTGAAATACTGAACCCCAGCGTTTGCATCACCATCAGTGCTGCGATCACCACAACGACAATGCGTGCGATCTTGCTGATGCCATCGACGGTAGTGCGATCTTCGGCATCACCCGGTTGTGAGCGCGCGGCAACCGCGCGATCTGCCGCTTCACGGATCAGCTTGAACAAAAACCAAGCGATACAAACAATGAATCCGATATTACGTACGGGGGCAAGGTAGTCGAGTAACTGCTCCCCAGTTTGACGTTGTACAAGATGTAAAGCGACCGCAAGGCCGGTGAGCCAAACAAGTGTTGGCAGTGGTTTTTTTGCGGCGGCGATCAGTGAGTCGTCCCAAATGTTATTCGTGTTCGATGCAGCCATTTCGGCGCGCTTCAATGCACGATTCACTAACACGTGAGCTGCTATCGTGCTGAATAGCACGAGAAGTAATCTAAGCAGCTCCGGACTCAGGTCGTTGATTGACAGGTTCATATTATTTAATGATGCCCCCGCCTAAGCAAACTTCACCATCATAGGCGACCACAGATTGGCCTGGTGTTACCGCCCATTGAGCATCGATGAAATCAAAGTGAGTCAGTTCGGGTGAAGTGCTTGAGATATTGCATCTTGCATCGACTTGCCGATATCGAGTCTTTGCCGCGAAGTTGCGATTGAAGTCAGGCGCATGTCCGCTGATCCAATGCATTTCTAATGCATCAAGCTGATGAGCAAGCAGCAGTGGGTGTCCATGTCCCTGCACGACGATCAAGTGGTTTTGCTTCATATCCTTACCGGCCACGAACCAAGGTTCACCGTTCGTATCACGCGAACCGCCAATCCCCAATCCTTGGCGCTGACCAAGGGTGTAGAAAGAAAGTCCCATGTGACGTCCAACGACTTTACCTTCAGGCGTCAGCATATTGCCTGGCTTGGTAGGGAGGTATTGGTTTAAAAACTCTCGGAATGGACGCTCGCCGATGAAGCAGATTCCTGTGCTGTCTTTCTTCGCATGATTGGACAATCCATGTTCACGAGCAATCTCGCGCACCTTCGATTTAAGAATCTGGCCGAGAGGGAACATCGCTTTTGAAAGTTGTTGCTGGCTCAAACGATGCAAGAAATAACTTTGATCTTTGCTGTCATCTTGAGCCTTCAATAGTTGGAAGCCATCATCAGATTCACGCACTTGAGCATAGTGCCCTGTGGCGATGGCGTCAGCGCCTAATCGGATCGCGTGATCTAAGAACGCCTTGAACTTGATCTCGGAATTGCAAAGGATATCTGGGTTAGGCGTGCGCCCGGCTTCGTATTCACGCAGGAAATAACTGAACACGCGGTCTTTGTATTCTTTGGCAAAGTTCACCGCCTCAATGGGAATGCCAATCGTATCGGCAACTGACACCGCATCGATCAGATCTTGGCGTGATGAGCAATATTCGCTGTTGTCATCATCTTCCCAGTTTTTCATGAACAAGCCGGTGACCTCATAACCTTGCTGTTTTAAGAGCAAAGCCGTGACCGCAGAGTCGACGCCACCAGACAGGCCAACGACGATATGTTTTTTACTCATAGTGGGTGATCAAGTCGAGCGGATAACGTTTGCCTGCGATGTAGTCTTCTACGCAGCGCAAAATGAGGGGGCTGCGGTGGCGAGATTGTGTCTCACGAATCTCATCAATCGTCATCCATACAGCGCGGATGATGCCTTTGTCTAAACTGCGTTCTGGATGGTGTGCCAATACCTTTCCGCCAAAAGCAAAGCGTAGGTACGTCGTGTCGGATGCATTCGAATGCCAGCGATAGACACCGATGAGAAACTCGGGTGAGAAATCGTAGGCGGATTCTTCTAACACCTCGCGTATCGCGCCCGCAGGTAAGGTCTCATTGGGCTCCCAATGACCAGCAGGTTGATTAAAGAGAATACCTTGAGGGGTGTGTTCTTCCACCAGTAAGAACTTGCCATCTTGTTCAAGGACGGCGGCGACGGTGGCGTGTGGTTTCCAGATCATGGTGCGATTTTAAACGAAATAAAAAAAGGCAGGGGCGACCCTGCCTTTTTTTGGAACAACACTCGATTAGTGTGCGGCTGTTGGTGCAGCAGCTTTGTGGTCGTGGTGCTCTTCGTGTTCTTTCTTACCATCGTGCTCTTCGTGTTTTTCTTTCTTTGCAGCGCGCTCAGCCTCTTTCTTCGCTTTTTTGGCAGCTTTTTCAGCATCCTTCTTGGCTTTACGTTCAGCCTTGCTTGCGTCGTGGTGTTCTTCCTTAGCTTCGTGTTTGTGCTCTTCAGCCATCATTGGAGCGGCAGCGGCTGCTGGAGCAGCTACGGCTGCATGAGAATGGTTGTCAGCGGAAGCAGAGAAAGAAGCGGCAGCGAATACAGCAGCGATCAGGGTGGACAACAGTTTCATGTGTGGCTCCAGTTCAGTAGGTTGAATAAACATTTACGACACGATGAGTGTCGGGGGCTAGCAACGCTATCTTGAGCGCTTGCGTTGACGGAGACATAAAACATTTTAAGAATGATTTGAGCCGGATGGTCGAAAGTAAAAATGCTGTCTCCTTATTAGCGCTCGAATTGCAGGGCAAAAGCCCTTCTATTAAAGATTATTAAAATAATGCCGAGATGCATAGTTATGTGCGTTCGAGCACATATGGAAAAACGACTAAAATTCGCGCGGATCTTATTTCGTAAAATTTGTAATGCATTGAATTTATAAGTATAAAAAATCTCATTGAGATAAGTTAAGGGGCATTCTCATGAACCGTATCTTTCGTGTTATTTGGAGTCATGTGCTCAGCACATGGATTGCTGTATCTGAAAACACCAAAGGACGCGGTAAGAGCGCCACAAAGCGCAAAGTACTCATCTCAACCCTAGCCCTAAGCCTAGCGCCGCTAGCGCAAGCCGCCCCCACCGGCGGACAAGTCGTATCAGGCAGCGGCACCATCGCTCAGACTGGCAGCACCACCAACATTCAGCAAACCTCACAGAACTTATCGCTCAACTGGCAAACCTTCAACGTATCCCCCAATGAAACCGTCAACTACCTGCAACCCTCGGCAACTGCTATCGCCGTCAACCGCATCTTTGATACCAACGGTTCGCAAATCCTCGGCCACCTGAATGCCAACGGCCAAGTGTGGCTCATCAACCCGAATGGCGTACTGTTTGGACAAGGCGCACAAGTCAACGTCGGCGGCCTTGTTGCCTCCACCCTAGATTTTAATGATGCCCAAATAGGCAGCGGCAGCGTTGCCTTCTCAGGCAATGGCAGCGGCAGCATCATCAACCAAGGCACGATCAACGCAGCCAACGGCGGCTATGTCGCATTACTCGGTAATCACGTTGGCAACCAAGGCAGCATCGTCGCCCAACTCGGCAGCGTCGTACTGGGCGCGAGCAGCGCCGCCACGCTCACCTTCAACGGCAGCGGATTGGCGCACATGCAGGTTGACCAAAGCACCCTAGACAACCTCGCCGAAAACGGCGGCCTCATACAAGCCAATGGCGGGCAAATCGTCATGACCGCCGGCGCACAGAATGCACTGCTCGCCAGCGTCGTGAACAACACCGGCATCCTCGAGGCACACGCGGTAGAGAATCAAAACGGCACCATCATCCTATCGGCAGGGACAACGGCGGGAACCGCTAATATCGGCGGCACCGTGGATGTTTCATCCACCACCGGCAACGGCGGCACCCTCATCGCCACCGCTCACGACGTACTCATCACAGACAACGCCAGCATCAACGCCTCGGGTGCGACTGGTGGTGGCAGCGTCAACATCGGTGGTGACTGGCAAGGCAGCGGCGACATCGCCCAAGCCACAACCGTGACCATGGCGGCAGGTGCTCGTATTGATGCTAGTGCAACGCAACAAGGCAACGGCGGCAAAGTTGTGTTGTGGAGTGATGTGCATAACGCCGACTCGCAAACCACGGTCAACGGCAGCATCACCGCACTCGGCGGCCCGCTGGGCGGCAATGGCGGACAGGTCGAAACATCAGGCCACCAAGTCGGCATCGATGGTGCAAAAGTCAATGCTGGCGCCCCAGCGGGGGCGGGCGGTGAGTGGTTGATCGATCCCTACAGTTACACGATCGGTGCTTCCCAGATTTCAGCCATAGTCGGTGACGCCAATAGTGGCTTGAATAGCGGCACGAGTGTGACGGTGGATACCGCGCTCACTAACAGCAGTTACGGTTCATCAGGAAACCCTGCGGATGCCGGCGACATTATGGTGACGGCTGCCATCAACAAAACCTTGGGGGGCAACGCAACACTCACACTGAAAGCGGCGCGGCACATCTCGCTGCAAAGCGGCGCAACGATCAACGCAAGCAGCGGATTATTGAATCTTCAACTCTGGGCGGACTCGGACAACTCAGGGGATGGCATCGTGCAGGTGACCAGCACCAGCCTCAATACCAACGGCGGCTGGCTGAAGTTCGGTAACAACCAGACAGCCAGTATCAACGGCAGTACGGTACTGGTGGGTGGTGATGTGTATTTTAATGGCGTCTCGGCTCAGACGATTTCCACAGGCGGTGGCGCACTGGATATTTATGGCGAAACCATCGTCAGTAACACCGGCGGAATAACGTTTGACAGCGGCGGCGGCAATGTCGGACTGCACGGGGTCCTCAACTCGGGCAATCTCTACACCTATGTGGATGGCCCAGATGGTACGCAATCGTGGACTTGGGCCAGAACCGATGCAAAGAATGGGACGGCGGGTGGGGCAGCCGTAGGCAACAGCTATCTGGTGACCATCACCTCGCGTCTGGAGAATGCCCTTGCTGGCTTGGCTGCCGGTTATAAAGGCGGATGGATCGGAGCCTACCGCGCCAACCCCACGTCTACTTTTGCGTGGACCTGGGCCGACGGGCCTGAAGCTGGCGCGCAGTTCTACACACAAAACAGCACCGGAGGTGGCGGTACAACGACAGCCAGCTACTACTCAAACTTTGGCTCAGGTGAACCCAATGGCACTTTAGCGGGCAACGAGTCGGCAGGCCAATTCTTCGGCACGGCAGGGTTGTGGAATGACCTGACACCCAATACCACCTTCAGTGCTACGCCGAGCACCAATCAATACGCCGTACTCGGCTACGTTCGCGAAACCAATCTGGCATCCTCCGCTGTCACCATCAATGCCGGAACAGGCCAAGTGACGATTGATGGAGGCGTGGGTGGCAGCAAGGCACTGGCTTCACTTACCGTGAATGCTGCATCAACCACCATCAACGGTTCGGCACTGGTCACCACGGGCGCGCAGACCTACAACAACGCACTGACTGCGAACAGCACCGCTGATTTGCGCGTCGCTGCGAGTGCGCTCACCATCACCAACGCAAACCAAGCCCTATCGCTCAACGCAACTGGCAATATCACCGTTGATAGCCCAAGCAGTGTTGCGGGGCCGATCAGCATTTATGGCGGAAATGTCTCGCTTAACAATAGCCTCACCGCAACAGCTTCCGGCGCAACGATTTTGATCAGCGCGAACGGCAATATCTCTACCGCCAATACGGCAAAAACGATCACGACAAATAACGGCAACCTCTCGCTTATTGCTGATGCCGATGCAAACGGTGCTGGTCTGCTGGATCTGGATTACACCACCATGAGTGCCGGTAGCGGCAATGTGGTGGTGCGCGGTGAGACAATGAGCTGGGCTGTGGGTGTTGGCCAAAGCCCAACCATCACTTCCACCACCGGCACATTCACATTTGAATCCAGCGATGCCAGCTTTGGTCAAGGTGTCGATACGGCTTGGTTCTACTTTCCATCAACGTTATCCGGTTTCACTGTCGGTAAAAGTACGAATACGCAAGATGTTGTTAGTACCAATGCATTAAGCGTCAATGGGCCGATCAGCCTCTACGGCGGCAATATCAGCGTCAACGCGAATCTGACAAGCACGGCATCGGGTGCGGATGTTTTGCTCAAGGGTTCGGGTTCCATAACGCTGGCTAGTAATAAATCTATTTCTACAACAGGTGGGGATGTCACATTCTGGGCGGATAGCGACAGCACAAACGGTGGTTATATCTGGCTGAATTCGGGCAGTAGTATCTCGACCACCTCTGCGGCAAATATCATCCTCTCTGGCGGCAATGTAGCCCAAGGCGATTTGGGAACGACTGGCTACGCTATGGGGATGACCACTACCATGGGTAATGGTGTCACGCTAGATGCGGCGACATTGAACTCGTATGGCGGAGATATTGCTATCCGAGGAAAAAGTACAACAGGTGCCGTAACTAACTATGCGTCAACTGATTACGTTAGCGCCAGTACGAATGGTATTCGTACACATGGGAGTGTGACCGTAGATAGCGGTAGTGGTTTGCTGAGTCTATATGGGTATGCTCAAGCAACATCGGGTAACAGTAACGGGATTGAAACTAGTGGCACAGGGACTTCTGTATTTAGGTCATCATCCACTTCGGCAAATGCTATCACTCTGGACGGCACAGCTATAACCGCCGCTGCACTGAATGCTTGGGGTGTCTATCTATGGGGTGGCACAAGTATCTTGGCGACAAATGGCGGTGGTATCAATATCACTGGCAGTGGTGCAAAAAATTCAGGCGTGAAAGTAGATACTGGTTCATCTGTACTAGCCAACTCCGGTGCGATTGCGCTGACTGGGACAGGCTATGGTGCAGGTTATTCAGCGGTGGATATTAGTAGCAACGTCGGGCAAAAATCAGGCTCCACCATTGCGAGTTCATCTTCCAATATCACGGTTAACGGAGATGTTTTATCGCTGACAGGCGCGATTGCCTCAACAGGACAGCTTACGCTTCAATCTTATGGCACTTCGTTTGCATCTGCTTTTACAGTGCCTTCTGCTTCTGTTTTGAGCAGCTTGCTTACTGGTCTGACCATCGGTAAGACCAGCAATACCCAGAACATCACCATCGGCAGCGCGATTAGCATCGCCGGCCCGATCAACATCTACGGCGGCAACATCACCGTCAATACCAACCTGACCAGCACGGCATCGGGCGCGGACATCTTGCTCAAGGGATCGGGCAATGTCATTGCCAATGCCAACCTAGTCACCAACGCTGGTGACATCACACTGTGGGCGGATAGTGATGCATCGGGTGCGGGTGGCATTCAAGTCACGGACAACAGGACGCTCGACAGCCGTACAGCCAGCGACCGCACTGCGGGCAACACCAGCACTGCCAGCGGCGGTGGCAGCATCACGCTGGCGGGCGGTCTCGACGATGGCGGTGCGGCCTCTGGTAGCAACAGCTTGGATGGCGGATTGCTTGCCAGTGACGGCAGGCCCGATGGTTATGCTGTCAACCTAGGCAGCCTCAATGCTCAAACTGGTGTCTTGTTCGGCAATGACACGGGAGTGGGACACAACGCTGCGATCAATCTGTATTCAGGCGGTGGCGACATCGCCATCCACGGCAAGGCGACCACACTCGTGGGCGGGGGGCCGGTGGGTGTTGGGGCCTACCAAGGGCTGACCGTCAATGCCGGTACTTCTGGTGATTTGACGCTCGTCGGGGTTTCGGCAGTGAGTGGAGTCGTGACCCTCGGTATGGATTTGGCCGCTTGGCGCAGCAACGGCTACGTGGCATCTAGTACGTTCACCACGGCGAATGGAAATGTCCTGATCGTGGGACGCGCTTCCGGTGGAACATCCAACTTTGCAATGGCAATTGATGGCACCAGCACCAACCGCGATATCTTTGCGGCGACGGGCACGGGCTCGGTCACCTTGGACGGCCAAGCGACTGGCACTTCTCCAACCGACATTCGGCTGACAGGGGTGGATGTGCTGGCGGCTAGCGGCAATATCAGCCTGATCGGCCGGAGCGCAGGTGGCCTCAACATTTCAAACTGGAATGGCAGCAACGGGGTCTATCTCGGCGCCAAAGCGGGCAGTGTTGTCACGAGTTCAACGAGTAATGTGCTGATCGAAGCCGATGCGATTGCGACGGCTGATACGTTAGCGATCAACACTTCGGGTGCCGTCACCGTAGCACCTTACGGCAACAGTTTCACCAGCGCTTTAACCTGGTCGCAAGGTGGTTTGACTCTGGCTGGCGGCATCAGTAGTTTGACTCTTGGCAAGACCACCAACACCGCCGACATCACGGTGGGCAGTGCACAGAGCATCACCGGCCCGATCAACATCTACGGCGGCAACATTAACCTCAACGCGAATCTGACCAGCACGGCCAGCAATACAGCGATTCTGGCGCAGGCCACCGGTAATATCTTGCAGGCCGCCAGCGTGGCGGTCACCACCAATGGCGGCAGTGTGACCTACGATGCCAACAGTACGGGCAGTGGTTCCGGCGGCATTGTCATGTATTCAGGTGCGAGCATCACCAGCAACGGCGGCAATATCACCTTGGGCGGCGGCCTGACGCCGACCACCACCTATGCCGTGGGGACAGGTGCGTCGGCACAGCGCGGCATCTGGACAACACTGGGCACGACACTGGATGCCCGAGGCTCGGCAACGGGTGGCAATATCGTACTCAATGGTCAGGGGACGACAGGTGGTGAAGGGATTTTGCTGGGGTTCATTGGTACCGGTTCCCAGCCCGTCATTCAGACCAACAATGCCGGAACCATCAGCCTCAACGGATGGGGTGGGGCCGGATTGACAAACCGCTATACCACCGGCATCGGCATGGCCTCCGGCGTCATCAAATCCGGTAGCGGCGCGATTAATATCGTTGGGCACGGGGGTGGCAATAGCAACAACCAGGACAATAGCGGTATTTACCTCTGGGGCTCAGGCACCAATATTCTCTCGACCAGTGGTGCCATTTCGTTGAACGGTACGGTGGGTTCGTCGCCCAATATCGGTTCTGGCATCCGGATGCTGGCAGGCTCCGTCATCGGCTATGACAGTAATTTGGTCGCCAGTTCCAGCAGTGACATTACGCTCACGTCCGACACGCTGTTGCTCGCAGGGGCATTGCAATCCAGCGGTGCGCTCGTGATCGAACCGCTGACAACCAGCTTCAGCAGTGCGTTTTCCACCAGCGGGTTGAGCATCTCGGGCAACCCCTCCAGCCTACGTCTGGGTAAAGCGGGCAACACCGCCGACATCACGGTGGGCAGTGCACAGAACATCACCGGCCCGATCAACATCTACGGCGGCAATATCACCGTCAACGCGGCACTGACCGCCACCAACAGCACGATCTCACTCACCGGTAGTGGCAATATCACCGACGGTGTCAGCGGTTACCTCGTGGCGGACAATTTGCTCCTCTTGGGGGGCAACGTCACGCTCGACCATGCTAGCAACAACGTGAACACGCTAGCCGCGAGCGGTGTCAGCGGCCTGACCTATACCGACAGCAATGCGCTGACCATCGGTTCAGTGGGCAGCACCAACGGCATTACGGCCACGGGCGCGGTTGCGCTGACTTCGGGAACGCTGACAACCACGCAAGCTATCAACGCGGGCAGCAGCAACATCACACTGAGCACAGACAGTCTTGCTTTGGGTGCCAATGTCATTTCGACGGGCGCGCTGCAAATCCAGCCTAAGACTACTGGCGCCACGCTGGGCATCGGTACGGGTAGCGGCACGGTGCAGATTGGTGCGGATCAGTTGGCTTGGTTACAGGATGGATTCTCCAGCATCACTCTAGGTGGCAGCACTACTGGGGCAGTTCAGATCGGCGGGCTGTCGACTTGGAATGATCCCCTGGTTGCTCAGGCGGGTACGGGATCCGACCTGCAAGTGGTTGGCAATATGAGTTGGAGCCACGCCAACAGCCTGACGTTGAAGGCGGGCAACAACATTTTTGTGAACGCCAATCTGGCTGCCTCCAATGCCGCCGCTGCGCTGAATATTTTCTACGGTGGCACCAACGGTACGACGGCACCGACAGCGGGCACGAGCTATTTTGTCAACCTAGCTAACCGTAACACTATCCAACTCACCGGCAGTGCGCCGACACTGACGCTCGGCAATATCAGCTACACGGTGGTGAATGACGTGACGGCATTACAAGGCATGAGCGCCAGCGGTAATTACGCGCTGGGCCACGGTTTGTCGCTGGCGGGCACAAGCTATTCGACGGCCTTTTACACCCCAACGTTCACCGGCAAGTTCGATGGTTTGGGCAACACCCTTGATGGATTGACCATCAGCAACACGGCCGGTGGCAATCTCGGTCTGTTCGCCCAAGTGAATGGCGCCACGGTGCGTCAGGTGGGCGTAACGAACATGAGCATCACCACCAACTCGACTAATCTCGGCACGAGTGCCAATACGACCGAGCCCCGAGTGGGCGGTGTCATCGGCAATGTCGGCGGCGCGGGCGCGCCAACATCATCGGTGACTACGCTCGACGGCATCTGGAGTACGGGGACTATTTCAACGACGGCAGGCAGCGGCCAGAAATTCTTCTTCGCTGGCGGTCTAGTGGGCAGCCAGAACGGCGGGACCATGAATCTGTCACGCTCCTACAGTCTGGCTAACGTCAGTTCACAAGGTTCGTACTCAAGCAACCTTGCCATTGGTGGTTTGATTGGCGATATCGGCATTAACACGAATGTGCTTACGGCCCACACACTGACAACCAGCAGCACAGTCGCTTTCACGATCAGCAAGGGTTATTCAACCGGTTCAATCGTCGAAGGAAGTCATGGCGGTTACTACGGCACCGGCGGTTTGGTGGGCGTGGTTTTCTCGTCGGGTAACTCCATCCTAGACAGCTATTCGTGGAGTAATGTGGTCGGCAATGGCAGCTCCTTCGGGGGTATCGCTGGGTTTGCACTTGCCGGGACGTTTGATCGGCTGTACACCACGCAGAGCACAGTCGGTTCCATGACCGGTGGCACAGGCACTAGCGTTTATAACGCCTCAACATTGAACACCTCGGGCGGCACGGTGTTGCCTTCAGGCTTCTCATCGAACGAATGGGGAGTCAGTTCTCGGCCAACATTGAAATCAATTCCGACCCCACCGACTCAGATCTATGTGAAGGAATCAACCAGCTCGGGAACTTACGGCAACGCATCGACGGCATACCAGTTGGTTGATGCTTTAGGCAACCCGATCACATTGGGTACGGGTAGTTACGCTGGATTGAGCGGCACCACGGGGACAGCCCACTACAGCCTTGATATTGGCAACACGACAACGCCGGGCACTTACAGCCTGTCCTATCTCAGTGGCTTGAGTTTCACGGGCGCGAATGCTTTGGATTTCATTCTCAATCCCTACTCAACGGCCACCACCTATACCCAGGCCAAAGCGCCTCTGACGGTCACTGCAAATACTGCAAACAAGGTCTATGACGGTGCGACCTATGGCGGCGGTTATAGCGTTGGTTATAGTGCTTTCGCCAATGGTGAAAGCAGCAGCGTACTGGGCGGCACATTGTCTTTTTCTGGCTCCAGCCAAGCGGCGACAAACTCGGGTACCTACACCATCGTGCCCACTGGTCTGACCAGCAACAACTACAGCTTCACTTACGTTAACGGTGCTCTGAACATCGACAAACGCCCTCTAACGCTATCTGGAAGTCGTGTATACGATGGCACAACGAGCATTTCAGTCAGCGCACTGATCGCCAGCAATCTGGTTGGAAGTGACTGCGCCAGTGGACTGGCAACCTGCGGCGTGACTGGCAGCGCTAGTTTTGCTAGCCAAAACGTGAATGCGGGCAGTCAAACGCTCACGCTAAATGGGCTCACCCTCGGCAGTACCCTTGCCAACAACTACACGCTAACTGGTGCCAGCGGAACGGCAACTATCACCGCCAAGACAGTGACACTGTCAGCCAGCAAGACCTACGACGGCACCACCAGCCTAACGGGCGCGGTGACGCTGGGCACAGGTATCGCAGGCGAAACGCTGACGTACAGCGGCGCAACGGCGAACGATGCACACGTAGCGACGGCAAACAAATACATCAGCGCACTCACCCTAGCTGATGCCACCGACCTATCCGGTGGCCTCGCCAGCAACTACCAACTACCCACACTTAACGCAGCGAATGCCGCCGTAACGATCAGCACCAAAGCGCTGACATCAACTGCGAGCATCGGTGGCACGCTAAGCAAAGTGTATGACGGCACAACATCCGCAACAGCCGCGAGCGTGAGTGGCTCGGTATCGGGTGCAGTCAGTGGCGACACCCTCTCGCTCGACACCAGCGGCGTAACGTTGGCGTATAACTCAGCGCACGTGGTGGGGGCTAACCGCATTTCAGCAAGCGGCAATGCTGGCTACATCATCAGCAGCACGGTCGGCAGCCTGAGCAGCGACTACAGCTTTAGCAATCCAACGATTGCCGATGCTACGGCCAGCATCACAGAGGCAACACTCACCCTGAGCCTAACCAACACCGGCGTGAGCAAGACTTACGACGGCACACTAGCTGCCCCAACAGGCTTTACCCCAAGCTGGGGTTTCTCGGGATTGGTAACGGGAGACACCACAGCGAGTGTGACGAGCACGGGTGCAGCCTATAACAGCAAAGACGTAACCACAGCGAACAAAGTCACGGTCTCTGGCGTCAGTCTGACCGGCATCGCTGGCAGTCAAAGCTCAGCGATCTCTGACTACGTATTGGCCGCCACCAGCGTGGATGTGGCTGCCACTATCACGGCTAAGTCCGTGACGCTGTCAGCTAGCAAGACCTACGACGGCACCACCAGCCTAACGGGTGCGGTGACGCTGGGCACAGGTATCGCAGGCGAAACGCTGACGTACAGCGGCGCAACGGCGAACGATGCACACGTAGCGACGGCAAACAAATACATCAGCGCACTCACCCTAGCTGATGCCACCGACCTATCCGGTGGCCTCGCCAGCAACTACCAACTACCCACACTTAACGCAGCGAATGCTGCCGTGACGATCAGCACCAAAGCGCTGACATCAACTGCGAGCATCGGCGGCACGCTAAGCAAAGTGTATGACGGCACAACATCCGCAACATCCGCGAGCGTGAGTGGCTCGGTATTGGGTGCGGTCA
>JAQTUV010000001.1 GCA_028707175.1 Sideroxydans sp. | reverse complement strand
CATCAGACAGGGTGATCGTGAAGCTTGGTTCATTAACTGTTTGACCTGCTGCCAAACCTTGTACGGCTGGAGATGCATTGTCCAATACGTAGGTCCATGTGCCATCTGCTGCGACAGTGACGGAGCCATAGGTTCCTGTCAGGGTTTGTGGCACGAAGGTCACGCCGCCTGTTACTGTCAATGTGCCACCTACTGTGGTGGTGATGTCTTCTTGCGTGCTTCCTGTTCCTGTCGATGCTATAGCAGGTTTTTTTGCAGCATCTATCGATTGCGCTCCAGAACCATCTGGCTTGTTTGGCAAATTACCAACCCCAGTATCAATAGTAAAGCCCAGAGGATCCAAGCTCTCTTGGACGCGATTCAATTGGACTGGATTACCTGTATTGGTACCAAAATCAAAGCTTGATTGCGTCAAACCTTCATTAATGCGCAACAGTTGCACAAAGAAGTGCCCTTGTTCAACACCACTCCCCGTCATCCCGGCCGCAGTTTCATCAAGCACCACGCTTAAGTCTTGGTTTGAATTCAAAGCTTGGATAATTCGCTCGGCATCCGTACTCGCAATTGGCGCAATAGCGCTATCGATTGCATTGGGCTTGATTGCACCGAAAACATCATTGTCAATCTTTACACTCTGCTGCTCATCCACATGGAGTTGTGCGCCATCAACACTGATCAGCTGCGCATTAGCGCCTGGCTCAGTAATGATCACATCATCTTTAAAAATGGAATCTCCAACTTTGAGCGTACGAACTTGACCATCCAATGATTTGGCAAGAACTTTACCTGTCACTTCGGCCACCAAGGCAACGACGGTTTGGCTGTTTACTGATTCCATGATGAATACTCCGTAAAAAAGTGGACTAATTGATATTGCGTGATTCTGAGGGAAGGCGCGAACAAGGTCTATTGCACCAAAGGGCAGTAGCGCAAAAGCCTACTGACCTCGATTGATTAGAAGCGCTAGTTGGAGCCTGTCTCGAACGTTTAATTTTTTAAAAGCCATAGTCAAATGCGCTTTAACCGTGCGATCTGAAATATTTAAATCATTCGCGATAGTTTTATTAGGCTCGCCACGAGCTACGCGAAGCGCCACCTCGTGCTCGCGTTCGGTCAGCCCAAAGGTGTTCAAATTGGGATCCGCTTTGACCACACTCTGCATCCTGGTATTCACCGATACAATGAAACGGTTCAACAAGGATCGTCCCACCCACAAGCCATCTTTAAGCACAACTTCAGCAACTTGAGCCAGCACTTCAGCATCCGCATAAGCATTGCAATAACCAGATGCACCAAGGGACAAAACCTCCAATCCCTGCTCATCATTAGGCTGATCACTCAAGACAACGAAACGCTCATGAGAGAGGCGGCTAATCACATCGGGTAGATAGCTAGAGAGCATTGACTCACCGGGAAGGTGAATCCAAAAAAGTTTTGCCGATGCCGAATCCTTTAATGAATCAGCTGAAACAATGTGTGAAGAAGGAAAAGCCTCTTTCCACCGCTCAGGCGGAAAGCCTGAATTTGTAATAAATATATGTCGATTCATCGTTCAGTCAATGCGTAAGCATTAGCGCGCAAAATAGGTTTTAGCAGATATGACAGAATGGTTTTGCTGCCGGTCATGACATCTACATCAGCCGTCATACCCGGAATAATGGGCTTGTCTGGCCCAAAATCAGGTCTCGCAGTGCGTACTCGGATGATATAAAAAGCGTTACCCTTCTCATCCACCACTGTGTCAGCACCGATTTGCTCCAAGGTCCCCTGTAGCCCACCATAGATAGCAAAATCGAATGCAGTAAATCTCACCAAGGCCTTTTGCCCCGGCCTTAAGGCTGCAATATCCCGAGGTAAAACACGCGCCTCAATCAGCAAATCATCTTCCAACGGAACGATTTCAACGATATCTTTACCTGGCTGGACAACGCCACCAACCGTATTGGCCATGATGCGTTTAACCGTACCACGCATAGGAGATTTAATGACTGTCTGACTAACTTTGTCAGATAGTCCTACATTGCTTTCAGAAAGACCGCCCAACTTGGCTTTCGTATCTGACAACTCCGAACCGGCCTGATTGCGAAAATCCAATTCAACTTGCTGTATCTTGCGCTGGGCCTCGCCAATCGCAGCATTTAACCTTGCCATCTGCGCCGTCATGCCATCACGCTCACCGCGCAAATTAGACACTTCTCGCTCCAACTTTAATAAATCAACATCAGATACTGCGCCCGAACTCAACAATGGGCGCGTCATCTCCAACTCTCTAGAAACCAAGCTAAGGCTATTAGCCGCCTGATCGCGACGAGCGCGTGTTTCATTCAATTCTTGCGTACGTTGCGCTAATTGCTGCTGCGCAATAGATACATTGGCTTGCAATTCGTTACGCTTTGACTGGTACAACGCTCGCTCTGCCTCGGCCAAATCAGGTGCATCTTTAACGACTTCAGCAGGCGGAACATACGCGACACCATCAGACAACGCAGTCAATCGCGCAGCCTTAGCTAATAAGGATAAGTAATTCGATTGCCCTTCGCGCAAAGATGACATCGCCCTTGTCTGATCAACTCTTAAAAGGACCTGCCCCGCATCAACCACTTGACCTTCTTTCGCTAGAATTTCAGAAACAATGCCGCCATCCAAACTCTGAATCACTTGAAGTTGACGCGATGGAATCACTTTGCCATCTCCTCGCGTGATTTCATCAACACTCGACAATGAGGCCCACAACAATAAAACCACAACAATAACTAGCGTCACACGCAAAAAAGAACGCGCTTTTAGAGGCTCCTGCTGCAATCTGACCCAATCAGAATCAGCAACAAAATCACGTACATCCTCGTCATCTTTAGATATCCAACGGTCGACCGTCTTATCCAATTGGGGTTGCGCAGCAACACGTGCCTTCTCCAACATTGGCAACATCCAATAAATGAAGCGTTGCAACACAGCCCGTATCCGCATCAAAAAATCGGTCAATTTATTTTTCATGCTCGCTTAACCTGTCCTTTTGCCAAGGCCTCAGCCACTTGTAACTTGGGGCCATCGGCGACAACTTGACCGTTATCAATGACAATCAAACGCTCTACCATATCCAACAGGCTATTTCGATGCGTCACCAACACAACCGTTCGATGTTGCGTGAAACTCGTTAAACTTTTCTTTAACTCGTCTTCCGAGGTGGCATCCATCGCACTAGTCGGCTCATCCAACAACAACATTTTGGGCTCGTGCAGTACAGCTCTAGCAACGGCCACTGCCTGTCGTTGCCCACCTGAGAGTGACTCACCGCGCTCACCGATTGGCATGTCATAACCGCGAGGATGATTTGCTGCAAATCGTTCCAAACCTGCGACCTCACCTGCCGCAACAACCGCAGCATCTTCAACGTGCGGCAAGCTCAAAACAATATTTTCACGCAACGTGCCATACAACAGAGAAACGTCCTGAGGAACATAGCCAACTGCTCGACGTAACTCGACAGGATCGAGTTGTCGAATATCAACACCATCGATCAAAATTTTGCCTTCGGTTGGCTGGTATAAGCCTAGTATCAAGCGAGTAATCGTAGATTTACCAGAGCCTACGCGCCCAATAAAAGCAACATGTTCGCCCGGCTTAATGGTGAAACTGACTGCATCCAACACCTTGTTTTCGCAATTCGGGTAAGCAAAACTGACGTTATCAAATTGGATTTCCCCACGAAAAACTTCACGACGTACGAATTTTGCATCCGTAGGACGCTCAACTGGCTGAGCCATAATTTTCTCGAGCGAAGATAACGACAATGCCGCATTTTGGTATTGCATTAGCAACGATGCGACTTGAGACAAAGGTCCAAATGCACGCGATGAAAGCTGCGAAACAGCAATCAATGCCCCCATTGTCAAAGACGCATCCCCAACCAAATAGACGCCGACGATGATGATGCAGATATAAACGACCTGTTGGATTGTTGCTGTGCTATTGGTGACCGATGCGGAAAGCAAACGCAGATCTGCGCCAACCCGCGCTAAAAATGCCACATTTTCTTCCCATTTGCGCTGCATCATGCCCTCTGCACATTGCGCCTTAATGGTTTCCAACCCAACCAACCCTTCGATCAACGTTGCATTGCGCATCGCTGTAGCGCGGTATGTTTTCTCACTTAACGCCTGCATCTTGCCCTGCACCACAAAGGCATAGAACAACATAACAACGATACCCACCAACAAGGGAATTGCGAGAGGCCATCCCAACCACAAAATCACAACCAAGAAAATGATCGCGAAGGGTAAATCAATCAACGCGATCACTGTTGCCGAAGTAATAAAGTCACGCACCGACTCAAAAGCGCGCAAATTAGCGGCAAATGACCCCACAGAAGAGGGGCGCACTTCCATCCGCATGCCCAAAACCCGCTCCATGATTAGTGCAGACAAATTAACATCAATACGCTTGCTGGCTAAATCAATAAAGTAGCCGCGCATCATGCGCAACACAAAATCACCTATCAGCACAATGAATACGCCGATCGCTAATGTCCACAACGTCTCTTCTGCACGATTGGGCACAACACGGTCATACACGTTCATTGAAAACAGCGGGACAATGACGGCAAACAAGTTAATCAAACCTGCCGCCAACAAAACATCACGGTACACCGGCCAGTTTTCAGCCAAAGCCCCCCAAAACCAGTGATGCCCGAGCACTTTTCTGCCTTCCGGAGCTCTCGCGTCAAAACGGAATCGCGGGCGCACAAAAATACAGAATCCTGCGTAACGCTCCGCCAACTGCTCTGTTGATATATACGCCTCGCCCTGCCCTGCCTCAGCAAATAAAACCCTGGCCTCGCTACGGTCTGCATTCCATCCCAACAATACACATGCATCATCCCCATTCAGCAACAGAATGGCGGGCAACAATTGATCATGAATATTGACTAATTCGCGATGCGAGACTCGACTGGCTAAATCCGCACGTGAGGCAGCACGTCGAAACAAGGAAGGAGTTAACTTGCCATTCACCAAGGGCAAGCCCGCCAAGAATGCCTCCGCGGGCAGCCCGCGAGCATGAATGCGTGATATTTCAATCAAGCATGACAACAACGGGTCATGCTGACGCTGTTTGGCTGCATGCAAAAAGCGTTCGCTAGAAGCTGTTTGTTGCGTTATTGAGCTTGGCATTTATAAAAATATTAGGGTACATGTCGGAAACTTATCGGCAGATAATACCAGCACTTTAATCATTTTTTTAAATATCTCCCCACTCGCAATCAACCCATCGGATTACATACTGAAATTATTCGATTTTCTTTTTCGCCATCGATACACAACCACGATTCGCCACCCCAAACGGACTAACAAATACCCCAAAAAAGCAAAGCTAATAGCCAAAATAGGCAACCCAATTAGCAAAGGCTTACCTAGTGCACGTAACCATTGCCAGAGTGGATTGAACCAATCTAGCCAATTTAGCTCTGGAAGCGGAGGTAGTTGGGTCAGGTGCGGAGCGCCAATCACCCATGCACCGATCTCATATGCAAATAGATATAAGGGCACAATAGTTAAAGGATTTGTATAGAGCGTAGTGAATAAGGCAAGCGGCAAGTTGACCCTTAACCACAACACGAATAAGACTGCCGCCAACATCTGCAGCGGCCCAGGGATAAGCCCACAAAACAGTCCGACTGCGACAGCCCCTGCCACGGAGCGTCGATGCAGATGCCACAAATTAGGATGACGCAACCAATGTGCGATGGGGCGCAGCCAACGATTTTGTTCGATGCTGTGAGGATTAGGTAATAGATCACGAAGCAATTTACGCATGACGTGATTCTAATGCTCGGTTACTCTGTCGGTATGGTTTCGTTCTCACTCTTTTTCGCACTCGGTGTTTGGATCCTACAACAACAGGTCGACCTACCTGTTCTTCCCTTTTATTGGCCGCTAGCTGCCATCCCCTTACTGATTCCCGCATATGCCACCCCGCGCTTAGTACGCAGCACACTCATTCTAATGAGCGCAATGGCGTTAGGATTTTGCTATGCAGCATGGATCGCTCAAACACGGATGTCAGACAGCCTCCCCGATGAATGGCAGGGAAAGAACATCACCCTAACGGGAATCGTTGCAGAGATGCCGCGCATACATGAACGCGGACAACGCTTTGCATTTGAAGTCGAGAGTGTGCAAACCACCGGCCCACATGTACCACATCGCATACAACTCGCCACCTACAACAACGAAAATGAAACACCTCTTGAAATGCATGCAGGAGAGCGTTGGCAACTCACGGTAAGGCTGAAGCAAATTCACGGCTCATCTAACCCAAATGGATTTGACTTTGAGGTTTGGGCCTTAGAACGCGACCTACGCGCATCGGGCTATGTCTATCGCAAAGACAGCCCTAATCTATTACTTGGCCAAGTAACCACCGTATCCTCGTTTATTGAACAGAGTCGAGAGTCCGTCCGCACGCATTTTCAAAAGACCTTAGGAGATGCACCTTACACCGGTATTTTGGTCGCCTTAGCCATCGGCGATCAGGCCAGCATTTCTGCAGACCAGTGGCAACTTTTCACACATACCGGCGTGAATCACTTGATGAGCATTTCTGGATTACATATCACGATGCTATCTGGACTGTTCTTTGCAATCACCTACTGGCTGTGGCGACACAACATTGCATTAACACTGCGTTTCCCCGCACGCAAAGCTGCTGCCATTGTCGGCTTGCTAGCTGCGCTGACCTATACATTGCTATCCGGCTTTGAAATCCCCGCACAACGCACCTTATATATGCTGTCCACGTTTGCGGTGATGCTTCTAATCTCGCGCAATATCACATTGAGTCAATTGTTAGCGGCAGCTTTATTAGTCGTTCTACTCGCTGATCCATGGGCGATCCTCGCACCTGGATTCTGGCTATCTTTTGGCGCAGTTGCGTTGATTTTCTATGTCACAGGCAATCGACTTGGGCGCGCTCATTGGCTAATGGAATACGGCAAAGTGCAATGGGCGATGACGATCGGCCTAATCCCCCCCTTGCTGGCGATGTTTCAACAACTCTCGCTGGTATCGCCAATTGCGAATGCCTTTGCCATCCCACTTGTCAGCTTCCTCGTCGTTCCACTCACCTTGCTCGGCACACTGCCTCCTTTCGAATGGATGCTCTACATAGCACACCAAGCAATGGTGTTATGCATGTGGCTACTTCAAGCGCTCGATACTTTGCCCTTGGTAACATGGACGCAACATACGCCTCCAGCTTGGACTATCGCAGCAGGCGTAATTGGCGCGTTATTGATTCTCACACCACGAGGCTTCCCGTTCCGATGGTTCGGAATATTTTTGATGTTGCCCATGTTTCTAACTGAACCACCGCTACCCGCTGAAGACAACGTACACGTTGTCGTATTTGATGTGGGCCAAGGACTCTCCGTTGCGATTCAAACACATCGCCACACCATGTTGTATGACACGGGGCCCGATTTCACAGGTGATGCTGATAGCGGCAATCGCATCATCGTTCCCGCTTTGCGAGGAATGGGAATCAATCGACTAGACAAACTCATATTAAGTCATGATGACATTGATCATGTCGGTGGCACCCATTCCGTACTCGAGACTATTCCAGTTGATACCGTCTCCACTTCGCTCTCCGCAGACCATCCGTCGTTACGGAATGCAAAGGGCTTTGAACACTGTAGCGATGGTCAACAATGGGATTGGGACGGTGTACATTTTGAGATGCTTCACCCTGCCGATTCAATCACTTCAGCCGTAAAGCCACACGACAATGATCAAAGTTGCGTGTTACGTATCAGCACTGGGGAGCGACACATTCTATTAACAGGCGATATTGAAAAATATTCAGAGGAACGATTATTGAACTTACACAACGACAAGCTCCTCACCACCTTATTGATTGCCCCCCACCACGGAAGCAAAAGCTCCTCTTCTGAGACATTCATCGCAGCCACCTCACCTGAGTATGTCATCTTCACTGCCGCCTACCGAAACCGCTTTAACCATCCGAATCCGGAAGTCGTGCAACGCTACACCGAAAGCAATACAGAGCAACTACGCTCAGACATAGATGGCGCTTTACTCGTCGACATGAATGCGTCATCGATACAAATAGAGCGTTTCCGAAAAACCCATCAACGCTACTGGACGCATCAAACATATGAGTTACCGTCCCCTAAATGATCTATAACCACCTCATAACCGCCCACTATCTCAGTTCACCTCAATGTGTGGCACGGGTATAATCTGCACTATTGTTCAACACCAAGGAAATATCGTGTCTCTCTCCACTCGCGTACAAGCTATCAAACCCTCCCCTACTCTTGCTGTGACTGCACGTGCGGCGAAACTAAAAGCCGAAGGAAAAGACATCATCGGACTGGGCGCTGGCGAGCCTGATTTCGACACTCCACAACACATCAAAGATGCTGCCATCGCGGCGATTAACAAAGGATTCACTAAATACACACCAGTTGGTGGCACAGCCTCACTCAAAGCCGCCATCATCGCCAAATTCAAACGCGACAATGGATTGGACTACACAGCGAAACAAATTCTCGTTTCTTGCGGCGGCAAGCAGAGCTTCTTCAACCTCTCACTCGCGGTCATTAACCCTGGCGACGAAGTCATCATCCCCGCGCCATACTGGGTGTCGTACCCAGATATCGTCATCATCGCTGAAGGCAAACCAGTCATCGTTGAAGCCGGTATCGAACAAGGTTTCAAACTGACCCCCGCGCAACTGACTGCAGCCATCACCCCGAAGACTAAGATGGTCGTCATCAATAGCCCGAGCAATCCCTCCGGAGCGGTCTATACATTGGCTGATTTAAAAGCTTTGGGCGAAGTATTGCGCCAGTATCCGAACATCCTCATCGCAACGGATGACATGTACGAACACATCGCTCTGACTGACGAAAAATTCGTCAACATCCTTGATGCATGCCCCGACCTGTACCCACGCACCATGGTGTTAAACGGTGTATCTAAGGCCTACGCAATGACCGGCTGGCGTATCGGCTACGCTGCGGGGCCGGAGAACATCATCACCGCAATGGAAAACGTGCAATCACAAAGCACTTCCAATCCAACCTCAATCTCTCAGGTTGCAGCAGAAGCCGCACTGAATGGTGATCAAGGGTGCATCGCACCGATGCTCAAAGCATTCCGCGAACGTCATGTGTTTGTGGTGAACGAACTGAACAAGATTCCGGGCCTAAGCTGCATCATGGCAGGCGGCGCGTTCTACGCCTTCCCCGATGCACGTAAAGCCATCGCCACCTTGCATCAAAAAGGCACTATCAAAGAAGCAACAGACATCGCCTTCTCTGAATACCTACTGGTTCAAGCTGGCGTTGCAGTAGTGCCCGGTTCAGCCTTCGGCAGCGAAGGCTACATCCGCCTCTCATTTGCCACCTCAATGGACAACCTCAAGGCAGCGATTGAGCGTATGGCGAAGGCGTTAGCTTAAATAGTTAAGCTGTTCATTCAGCACAATTGAAAAAGCCGCAGGATTATGAACTGCGGCTTTTTAGCATCTCGGTGTGGAATAGATGATTTCAGGGCGCCATCGATTCATTCATTATTGGATCTGTGAATTGCCTGTAATTGCTTCAACAGGTCAATATGCGCATTCTGGCTCTCGACCAAAGTGGTACGCCTAAGTCGCCAATTCATTACATAGCTGGATAAGAAGCCAATGTGAAACTGAATTTCCCAGGCGACAACTCGGGGCCAATGTGGTGTAACAAGTTCGATAGATTCTCTTCTTGAGCGGGGGCCGCTTGCGCTGTGCCATTGAATGTCAGCGCATGTCCAATTTGCATCTGCCCATCACCTGCCAATTGCAACTTGCCACCCAGCGTAGTGAGCGAGACTTTCAGATCAGCGCCAGTACCTTGCAAAAAGATACGGTAATCCCCTAAAGGAGCGATGTCAGTTAGCCCTGAAGTCGCTTGTTTCCAATCTACCGTGATCGTACCGCTGTTCGAATTTTGGCTTATCTGAAACCGTTCAGTTACCAATGCCAACTCGCCACTCAAGCGATAGGGAAGCAACTGTGGCGCAAATACCGACAACAACTGCGCAGGTAACGATACCTGTGCTTGTGACACCTCGACCTTATTACTCCAGGGTGAGATAAGTAGCCGCATGGGTCCATCATCACTACCTGTGTCGACTGAGACTGCTATCTGACTCAAATTCGCCGCAGGGCTGATACGCCATGCGAAATGTCCCAAGGGCAGGAATTGGTTGTCGTGCGCAAGAAGCAACACACCCGCCCCTCGCCACACAGAGCCTTCGGTCTGTGCCATCGTAAGCCTGCCAGCCGTCGCACGCGCCAAGAAACCCGTGACCAAAGAAGCTGGCGCCAAAACAATGATGACCGCAAGGAATACGATCAAAAAAAGAAAGAACTGCGTCCAACGTGAACGTGTCACTCCGGCGCTCCATTGACCAAGGTGGCGTTCACTTTGACCATGCCACTCGAAGGTAGCGGGGTGACAGTCAAAGAATCGGCGCGGATGTGATGTGCGCTATCGAGTTCACGCAGGAATTTGACCCAACTTGCGAATGCGACGCTTTCTGCAGTGACGCGCACCGCCTGCTTGTCGGCTTGTTCAATAAGGAACATAGGGGCTGCCCAACCTGCCGCTTCGGCTGCACCTGTTACGATATGTCGCAAGGCGTCCCCCTCCAATACCGCTGGGTGTGCACCTTGACGCAAGGTCTGCACCTCCACTGCCTGCGCCTGTATCTGTGCGAACTGAGCACGTAGCTGCGGCACGCTCGTTTGCAGTTTCGCCACATTGGTATGCGCGGGTTGCCACAACAAAAGATAGAACAATACGGGCAGGACAAGGACTGCTCCCCACTTCACCATGTTTTGCTCGCTGGCAGTCAGTGCCGCCCAGCGTGACTTCATCTGCATCAAGACCTCGGGCTTCATCGTGCACCTCCCGTGGAGATACGCAGATGCGCTTCGACACGCTCACCAGTCTCATTCACATCCAGCACCTGCACATTCAATCCCTGCTCGCTCCAACTTCTCTCAAGCGCATCCATATCAGCACGTCCAGACAATCGCACTTCGATATCCAGCTGCCCCTCGGTATAACGCAAACCCTTCACCTGCTCACCAGTTTGAGTGGATAGCTCGGCTGACACGCGCTCCAACAAAGGCAGGAAATCTGCGTCATCCGCCACACCCACTGCATGACGTGTACGCGACAAACTACGTTGCATCTGCAATGAGGCATCCATCACCTCGACCTCGCTACCGAAAGTCTCTTTGAACACGGCGTTCATCGATTGTTTGAGCGTCTGTTTCTCGTGCGCCAACGACCACCATTGCAGGTTGTAGCCTAGTGCCTCGATACACAGCGCAATGAGGATAATCCAGAACAATGGACGCACCTTCGGCCACCACTCTTGTAAACGGATAGGCGGCTTGAACTTTCCCCACAAGAGATTTGGCGTGTCTGAACTCAACGGTGCGGTGCGCCAATCAAACGACATATCAGCGCGCACCAGCGGAATGGACTGCCATTGCGGCATCGTCTCGGCTGCGGTAAAGACTTTGACTTGGCTAGGTACAGGGGCAGTCACCTGCCATTGCAAACCAAATGCTGCGGGAGCTTGATGCGCGTCCCCATGCCCTAAAGACATTCCTTGTGAAAAAGGCATCGCCAAGAAGCCGCTCTGTCCGTCCCAAACCACACTCCACTCATCAGCACGCATGTTCAACAAGCAATATTCCGGAACGACTCGGCGCAAACGAATAGATCCTGAGGAACAGGCTTCGACGAAACTGCGTAATCTCGCTTTATCGATGGCGTATAACACGGTCGCTCCATCATTCGTCGTTAAGCCAGGCACGACATGCTGATCGCCCGCATCGCCCAGCATCGACTCTTCGACTGCCAGCGGCAGAGCTGCTTCCAATTGGCTGGCTTTGATCTTAGGTAAAGTCTTGGCTAGGCAAAGCACTTGTGATGCACCAACGACTGCGACGCATTCATCTGCGGCAGGCATGCTGGCAAGCACATCAGTCCCCGCTTGGGTGATTGCACATGCCGCATCCAACAACGCCCAATCACAGACAGAAGAAACATCCTGCCAGTCGTGTTTAAGGTAGATACGTAATTGACTCATTGCACACTCTGCCTGACAACCGTTGCCCAAATCCCTTGGCGATATAACAACGCTTGGGCGACGTACTCGCCCTGCTCCAAGGTGGCATGACCATCCACTAAAAAGAATTCACTGCTCACACTGATCTCTCCTCGACTGCTTTCCCCGATACCACTTGGCAAGTGTTGCATGAATTCGGCAACCGTTTTGAATGGTGTCTCTTTGCGTTGTGTCACTAACTGCCTCGCATGCTGTAAGGTCAAACCATCCACTACGGCAGACAGAACTTCCGCCGTGGCGAAATTGACGTTGATCTGGGTTCGTTGTGGCAACACGCTGACATACCCCTTCAAACGCTGAATGGTTTGCGCATCAAATCCTCGTACCCATAACAACTCAGAGAGTTCGGTCAAAGGAAGATTAGCTGCACGATAAGGTTTGCTCTGGTTCAGATAATACCCGTCTTCTGCCCCTCCAGCCGCTGCTGGTGTGTTATCTCTGTCCATCCAATCTGCCAGTGAATAAGCCAACTCTTGCGGTAAACCGAGCGAAGCCAGCAAATGCTGGAGGCGTGTCACATCCAACACACTAGTCGTTCCATTCACCACCAGATTGTTGAGATTGAACAGCCCTTGCTGATCCTCCAACACACCTTGTATCTCGCCGCCCTCTACGGGGATGGCAGGCAATCGCATCGCCCACATCTCACGCGGGGTATCGTAACTATTGTTGGCTTTATCGTCTGCCAACACCGCTCGCGCCCAATCGACTCCAGCTTGGGCGATATATGAAGCCTGCGCCCTATCGCGTCCGTTGATCATCTCGCGTTGCCAAAACGCTTGCTGCTGTGCCATGAAAGCCATGACAGTTGTTGCCATCGCCACGATGAGCAAGACCGTCACTAACGCTACGCCGCGCTGCTGCTTCATGGCATATCCATCACACGTATGATCTTTTCTCCGCTATCCAACAACAGCGACACTTCAACCGCTTTGGGCAAGGGTACATTGATAGAACTTCCTGCCCACTGTTTCTCCCACACCATAGAAAGAGAGAGGTAGCGAAGATTGAACTCGCGCACCCCCTGCAACACCACGTCCACTTTGGGTTCGGCATTAGGCGCTTGATCCAGATATTCCCAACGCAACAACTCGATCGCATGAGCGCGTAATCGATAGCCGATGCGTTGCGGTTCAACCCAACCGCCCGCCGCATCGATACCGCCACCACGCGTGAACAGCACCTGTGCATCTTGCAATTCGCCAGCCTCACTGGCAAACCCCACGAATGCCGATTGCTCTCGACCATCACGTAAATGTGCGGGTCGTCGGCTCGCTTGTGCCAACTGCCCTTCCAAACGCGAGAAGAACTGCCCCAAGTCTTGATATTTGCGCGTCTCGGCATCGAGGTGGTTGCGAGTATCCAGCACACTCTGCAAGCCACGATACCCCGCAATGGCGAGCAAGCTGAATACCAGCATCGCGACCAGCAATTCGATTAGGGTGAAGCCTTTGATGTTTAGCGAGCGGCTCATCTTGGATACTGCGTCACATACGACGTCATCTGGCGCAATGAATATTGGGCATCATCGGGTGAATAGACATTCACCACGATGCGACGCAAGGTCGGATTGGGCGTGTCGAATACCTCTTCACGCCAAGTGAAACTTCTCCCCGCCTGTTCTTCCGTGCCATTCTGAATACCCACAGGCAACCAATCACCGCGCGCCGCATGTAGTGCCAAGCGATTCTGCGCGACCCAATCCGCCAGCACACGTTCACGAACCGCATCCGCATGTTGCACACTAGAACCAGCTGCACGCCCTACCGCCCCCAAGGTGACGGCCAGTATAGCCAGCGCCACCAAGACTTCTAACAAGGTGAATCCAGATGACGATCCGCGCATTATTGTTTGACGACCCGGACATTGCCCAAGCCATCCCCCTGTAGGCGCAGCGATCCTGTTGCACTCGACAAGCGCAACTCGAACTCGGGCGCGCCCAATTCAGGACTCAAAGCCAACATGTCACCAGCTTGGACTGGTTTGTCCGCGATGTTCGCCAACGTCACACGCATATCATCAGGCAAGGTCCGTGGATGTAATAAATCATCCTGCTCCACACGCCGCCACTCTCCTTGTTTGTTCTTTTTCCAAAAACGGTGCTCGCGTCCCGAGCTAGACCAAGCCAAGGGTTGCCCTCCGATGCGCGCAGTCTTTCCCGCTCGTTCCAGCAGATAGGCCAAGCGCTCGCCCTCGTCGTATAAGACTCGCTGTTCATCGGGAAAAAGATTGATAGCGACCATAGACAACATGATGCTGGCTAGCACCAGCACCACCAACATCTCAAGCAGCGTGAAGCCGCGTTGAGCGATTCTGAGAATCACTATTCCCAAGACCCTATGTCCGCATCGCTACCCTCACCGCCCACTTCACCATCCGCGCCGAGACTGATGATATCGATCTCGCCATGCAGACCTGGCTGAAGATAACGATAAGCATTGCCCCACGGATCTTTCGGCACACGCTCCAAATAACCATTGCCCTTCCAATTCTCAGGAATAGGCGAGACGGCAGGCTTCTTCACCAAAGCTGACAGCCCCTGCTCGGTACTTGGATAGCGATGATTATCCAACTTATACAGATTCAAAGCCTGTTTGATGGAAGCGATATCCGTGCGCGCTGCTGTGGCGCGCGCTTCATCAGGACGGCTCATCACCTTAGGTACGATGAGCGCAGCCAGCACTCCAATGATGACGATGACCACCATCACCTCAATCAAGGTGAAGCCGCGTTGTAACGATGATTTATTCCTGCCGATTGCCATGGACCAACCCCCTCATTTAAAAATCAGCGCGCAGTCTAGCAAAACAGCGGGCATAAAAAACCCCTCTCTGACGACGAGAGGGGTTGATAGGACGGATACCTACCGAAAAAACGGCCTATATATTTTTCGCGTTTTGACGTTTCTTTACGTCGAGTAGGAAATCACAGCCTCGCTCACTGAAAAGTTTTTTCGCTCTGCTATACTCGCCCGCCGCTATTATTATTCAATAGATATGAATGTTTCGCTTCTCACTTCAGCGCCTGTTTCTCCTGCTAGAAATTCTGAGCAGATGAGTCGCGTCGATTTGATTTGGCGATTAGTTGCCATCGTGATCTTTGCCACGTTGATCGCAAAATGGACGTGGATATTCATCGCTCCCAAAGATGCCGCCTTACCAACCACGGCCGCATGGAAAAAAACTTCTGATACGGATCATTTGTTTGGCGATGTTCCAGCGACTGGCGCTAGCTCATCTAGCAGCCTAGGAAATGTACAACTGGTCGGCGTGTTCGCACATCCGACGGCTGGCTTTGCAGTATTGGCTGTCGAAGGTAAGCAGGTCGGCGTGGGCCTAGGTGAGTTGGTACTGCCGGGCGCACGTTTAGTTGAAACAAAAGCTGACTATGTATTGATCGAGCATGGTGGAATCAAATCGCGCATCGACCTGCCCGCAGGCAAACCCTCTTCTGGCATCGTCAATACAAGTAGCTCCGCAAGTCAAAATGCATCACTACCAGAGTCAGTGGCACAAGCCACTCAACTATCGCCTGAACAACGTGCGGCGATGCAACAAGAGTTAGAACATTTCAGGAGAAAGCCTTGAGCATGAACACATGGCATAAATCGATCTGGCTGGCTGCGCTACTGCTAGCGTTCTCACTGCCCGTTTCGGCAGCGCAAGATGACAAGGTCTCGCTCAACTTCGTGAATGCGGATATTCAGGAAGTCATCAAAGCAATCTCACAAATCTCTAAGAAAAACTTCTTGGTCGACCCCCGTGTTAAAGGCTCTATCAATATTGTTTCTGCCACCCCCGTCAATTCCGAACTTGCCTACGACATCCTACTCTCTGCCCTGCGCTTGCAAGGTTATGCCGCAGTGGATGCGGATGGTGTGACCAAGATCATTCCTGAAGCGGATGCCAAACTGTATGTGGATGCCGTGGGTAAATCGTCAGGCAAAGGTGATCAGATCGTCACCAAGGTGTTCACGCTAAAAAATGAATCCGCAACGCAGATGGTGAATGTGATCCGTCCCATGGTCGCACCTAACAATCTGGTCGTCGCACACGCATCGGCCAATGCCTTGGTGGTCACCGATTACAAGAGCAATCTGCGCCGCATTGAACAAGTCATCAAGGCCATCGACATTCCCAGTGCCGATGCGCCGATTTTGATTCCGGTCAAAAATGGTTCCGCCTTAGACATGGCGAACACCATTAATAAACTGATGCCTGAAGCTTCCCAACCCTCTACCTCGGGAGATGGCAATCAACGTTTTGTGCTGATGGGCGATACACGCAGCAACACTTTGTTGTTACGGGCTGACAACCCGGGTCGCATTGCGCGCGTGCGGGAACTTGTAGCCAAGCTTGATAGCGATTCCGGCACCCCCGGCAACATCCATGTGGTGACGCTCAAAAATGGAGATGCGACCAAACTTGCTCAAACATTACGCGCCGTGATGAGTGGGGACACTACGACACCTAGCGCAACTAACGCATCAACAGCACCTACTAGCAATGGCATTGTTCAAGCTGATGCGGCATCTAACTCAATTATCATCACCGCCTCCGAACCCATTTATAACAATCTGCGCTCAGTTATTGAGCGTTTAGATGTGCGTCGTCCACAAGTCTTCGTAGAGGCGCTCATCGTTGAAGTCACGGCTGACAAAGCTGCCGAGTTCGGTGTGCAGTGGCAAACACTGACCAACAATGCGGGAAATCGAATCGTCGGCGGCACCAACTTCGGATCAACAAGCAACATCATCAACCTTGCCACCAGTCCTAATCCGACGCTTGGGACAGGATTGAACATCGGTGTAGTGAATGGGTCGAGCAACGTACCCGGTGTGGGTGAGGTGCTGAACCTTGGCATGTTGGCGAGAGCCTTGGAAACAGACAGCAACGCCAACATCCTTTCATCACCTAACTTGCTCACGCTGGATAATGAGGAAGCTAAGATCGTCGTCGGCCAAAATGTACCCTTCGTCACAGGCTCTTACGCCCAGTCTGCGGGGGCAACTACAGCCACACCATTCCAAACAATCGAACGCAAAGATGTCGGTCTAACGCTAAAGATCAAGCCGCAGATTTTAGAAGGTGGCTCAGTACGTTTGCAGATTTACCAAGAGGTCTCCAGTGTCGTGACGGGCGTAGCCAACACGGCTGGCGTCACCACTAACAAACGCTCCATTGAATCGAACATCTTGGTCGATAAAGAACAAATCGTCGTCCTCGGTGGCTTGATTCAAGACTCCATCAATGATGTGAAGAACCAAGTCCCCTTGCTAGGGGATATTCCCATCTTAGGTAGACTGTTCAGCTACGAATCGCGTCAACGCAGCAAGACCAATCTGATGGTGTTTATCCGACCTTACGTGATGCGCGATCAAGAATCATATGAAGCCATGACGAAAAAACGTTACGGACAAATGAGTGATGCACAAAAAGGTGCGGCACTCACTTACAACTTCATGTTGCCTGTGGAAGGTGGCCCTCAATTAGAAGAATTGAAACCGTCACTTAAGATGGATGGCGACATGCCCCCCAATCAAGCAGCAATACCTCAACCTGAGCTAGCTAAGTGAGTCTGAACATCAATCGTCGTGTGGCGCGCAAGCTGCCCTACACCTTCGCCAAATCAAACGGCGTAGTGTTGATGGATTGCACCGACACCAGCGCCATCGTCATCGCACGCCATGGGGCACGCCCTGAAGCCCTGTCAGAAATCACACGCTTGCTTGCGCTACCCACGGCAACAACACTAGTTGATGCGCAGCAGTTTGAAAAAATATTGGCCGATGCCTACTCGCAATCAGACGATTCCGCAGCGACCTTGGTTGACGATGCCGAACAGGACATGGACCTGAGCGCCCTCATCCACGACCTGCCCAAAACCACCGATCTGCTGGAATCCGAGAACGACGCCCCCGTCATCCGCATGATCAACGCCCTGCTGTCGCAAGCCGTACGCGACAACGCTTCCGACATTCACATCGAACCGTTCGAGACACGCTCCGTCGTGCGTTTCCGTGTCGATGGCACATTGAAAGACGTGGTCGAACCGCATCGTGCTTTGCATGCCGCACTCGTTTCTCGCATCAAGGTGATGGCTGAGTTGGACATCGCCGAAAAACGTTTGCCGCAAGATGGTCGTATCGCATTGCGACTGGGAGGGCGTCCGGTGGACGTGCGTATCTCTACCCTACCTACGGCACATGGCGAACGCGTCGTGATGCGCCTGCTGGATAAAGAAGCAGGCCGCTTGAATCTCGCCAAACTGGGCATGAGCCCGGCCGCATTGCAACAGATCCAAGAGCTAGTGAAACAACCACACGGCATCATCTTGGTCACCGGCCCTACCGGTTCAGGTAAGACCACCACCCTGTATGCCGCACTGTCTTGTGTGGATGCCAGCGTGACCAATGTGATGACGGTAGAAGACCCGGTCGAATACGACCTCGACGGTATCAGCCAGACACAAGTCAACCCGCGTATCGAGATGGACTTCGCACGCGCCTTGCGCGCCATCCTGCGCCAAGACCCAGACGTCATCATGATCGGCGAGATACGCGACCTAGAGACCGCACAGATCGCCGTGCAATCCAGCCTAACAGGTCACCTCGTCCTCGCCACATTACATACCAACGACACCGCCAGCAGCATCACCCGCCTCACCGACATGGGCGTCGAACCTTTCTTGCTGTCATCCAGTTTGATCGGCGTGCTGGCCCAACGCTTGGTGCGCCGCTTGTGCCAGCATTGCAAAGAAGCCTACACCCCTGATGCGAATGAATTGGCCGTATTGGCGAAAGCAGGTAAACCCGAACAGCTGTATCGTCCCAAGGGTTGTGCTGCCTGCGGCAACATCGGCTATCGCGGACGCACGGGCATCTATGAACTACTGGTAGTGGATGATGGCTTGCGCCGCATGGTGCATGCCCACGACAGCGACCAACAACTGCGCGAATACGCGCAACAACAAGGCATGTTGAATCTGCGCGACGATGGATTGCGTTGGGTCATCAGCGGCGAAACTTCACTGGAAGAAGTCATCCGCGTCACACGCGATTAACCGCCATGCCTGCTTTCCACTACCAAGCCCTAGATGCTGCAGGCAAACAACAAAGTGGCATCATCGAAGCCGACTCGGCGCGTAACGCGCGCAACCAGTTACGCGACTCTGGCTTGTTCGTACTAGAAGTAGAAACAACCACTGAACAAAATAAAAAAGTCTCATTCAGCCTCTCACGACGCAGACTTTCACTGGCCGATCTAAGTCTGTTGTTGCGTCAACTCGCCACCTTGCTGGAAGCAGGATTACCCCTAGAGCAATCGCTATCCGTCCTCATCGAGCAAAGCTCTAACCCCTATCAACATGGCTTGTTAGCCGCGATACGTGCCGACGTATTGGCAGGCCAGACCTTGGCGCAGGCGGTGTCACGACACCCCAACGACTTCCCTGAATTGCATCGCGCACTCATCAAAGCCGGTGAAGCCTCAGGCGAACTCGACACCGTGATGGACAAACTCGCCACTTACAGCGAGAACCAACACGCACTGCAACAAAAGGTGGGCTTGGCCTTCGTCTATCCCGCCATCGTCACCGCAGTCGCTATCCTCATCGTGGGTGGGCTGTTGTTCTACGTCGTGCCACAAGTCGTATCCGTGTTCGAACAGTCACACCAACAATTGCCGCTGCTCACACGTAGCTTGATCTGGGTGACCTCAGGACTCGCCGCCGCATGGCCGTATCTATTAGTGCTACTGATCGCTGGGGTGTTCGGTGCAAGACAGATGCTGAAGCAGGAATCGGTACGCGCCGGTCTGCATCGCAAGATGTTGCGCGTACCCGTGTTAGGCAGACTCATCCAAGGCGTGAATACGGCGCGCATGGCCAGCACCTTGTCCATCTTGTTCGGTAGCGGCGTTCCGCTACTCACCGCACTATCAGCCGCATCCGGCGTGGTCGGCAACCTACCCATGCGTTACGCATTGGACGAAGCGGCGCGCAAAGTACGTGAGGGCGTGAGCCTGAGCCGCGCCCTTGCCGTATCGGGTTTGTTCCCACCCGTACTCATCCACCTCATCTCCAGCGGTGAACAGAGCGGCAAGCTGGATGTCATGCTCAACCGTGTCGCAAAACAACAAGAGCAAGAAGTCGGCGGCTTCGTCAGCACCCTCACTTCGCTGCTTGAACCTATCCTCATCCTCATCATGGGGGCCGTGGTACTGGTCATCGTGCTAGCCATCTTGATGCCTATCATCTCGATGAACCAACTCATCAAATAGACGCTCGTTTTTATCGGAGCACAAAGTGTCACCCTCGTATCATCGACAACATCTGAAGGCGCAAGCTCAGACTAGCCGCATAGTTATTCGTACTTAAAAATGTAGCTGTCGAGTGATTGCTCTTCTTTTTAGATAACGCCTAGTGCGCTCATTTAGAATGTGCACCTTTGCCGCTGTGAGAACCCAATTCTAAGAATCAAGCTTCAAGCACTCTGATGACTATTCCAGTATTTCCTCCGACATATACCAAGCTAGATCTCATCGTCCATCATTTGCGCACTGAGGGCTACTCAGTACTCGCCCCAACCGACCTGCTCGCTTTTGGGCAATGTGAATTAGCCGAGTTGGAAGCACTAAAAACGAGTTGGAACGAATTACCTCCAGATCATTTCCTTAAAGATGGTGGACATTACCGCCGTCGTCGCCATTCCAGTTTTGTGGTCGATGGCACAGCGATGGCACAAGTACCCCATCGGGCGCATTACCAGCCGCTTGCTTACAACGCATTACATGGCGGGATGCATCGCTTGTTCGAGCCGATTAGCGCTGAAGATATAAAACAGCCCGTATGGTCGCGCTTGCTGCTGGCGATCAGTAAAATCTGTTCGCAAGTTAAAACTGCGCAACCGTGGTACGTCGAAGCACATCAGTTTCGCATTGACACCACGGATGGCATCGGCCGTCCAACCCCCGAAGGCGCGCACCGCGACGGCGTAGATTTCGTTGCCATCTTGCTGGTTGATCGAGTCAACATCAAAGGCGGCGAAAGTCGTCTCTTCGAAATGGCTGGGGTAAATGGAAAACGTTTCACGCTGTTAGAGTCTTGGACGTTGATCATTCTCGACGATCAACGCGTCATCCACGAGACCACACCGATCCAACCCGCTGCCGAAGGTGGCGGCCATCGTGACACCTTGGTACTGACGTATCGTAGCGGAGGATTCCTTGAAGAGAGGTGACCTTTTCGCTCAACTAGTTCGGCTGCTAGCAGCATTCAAAATGCTACTGCTCACTAGAGTGATTGAGCGGAATGGACATTCCTGTCGCATTTGATGCGTACCCAAAAGTTTATTTGATTGACTGGCTACTAACGTCGTATTAGATTGCTTGGAAATACAATGTCACTTGGATGTCATGAACTCTCAGCCTCTCTTTCGCATCCTAGTTCTATTACTCATTACGCTGTTGAGTGTTTCAGCTAGGGCCATTGAAAGCATGCCGCCCGAGCCTGTCAGGCTCGCTGTTCTCGCGTTCAAACCCAAACCTGATGTTTTGGCTCAATGGCAGCCGATTGCGGACTATCTGGAAAGATCGTTGCAGCGTCCGATCAAGTTATCTGTTCTAAATTATGATGAATTGAACGACGCAGCAACTAAGCAACAGTTGGATGTCGTGGTAACCAACCCAGGCCACTATGTATTGCTGAACCATCGTGGCCTCGTTAAATCACCTCTTGTCACCCTGATCAATCGTGCGGGACCACATGAATTGCATTCTTTTGGCGGGGTGATTTTTACCCGAGCCGACTCAAAAATTAGCGCACTGAGCGAGCTGTCAGGTAAACGAATCGCTATCGTCGGCACAGACTCTTTGGGCGGATATCAAATGCAAGCCTACGAATTACTCAAAGTAGGCATTGATCTAGATAGCCAATCCCCCTTGATCATCAAGACTGGCATGCCACACAACAACGTTGTAGATACGGTGATGTCAGGCACGGCGGATGCTGGATTTGTGCGTGACAGCATTCTGGAAGGATTGATCAAGAACGGAAAACTCAAGGCTGATCAGTTCAAGATCGTTAATCAACAACAGCCGGCAAACTTTCCTTACCTTGTATCCACCCCTCTCTATCCTGAATGGCCGGTCACGGTGACCCGCAATCTGGATGAACGTGTCTCTCGCGCACTAACCGTTGCTTTGCTTTCCCTGAAGTCGGATGACCCTGCGGCAATCGCATCACGCATTTCTGGATTCTCGACGCCGGCTGTGTATGAAGGCGTGGAAGACGTATTGCGCGAACTGCGCATGCCACCCTTTGATGGCGTACCAAAATTCACACTGCATGATTTTTGGAGTCGTCATTTTTTATTGATCTCCTCCTTGTTGGCATTCCTGCTGTCTCTGGGGTCTATCTTGGTGACAGGGCTCTATTTCCAAAACCGGAAAGAACGGCAATCACGCAACCGCTTCGTCATGTTGTTTGAGCTTTCTCCGGAGCCGATCTGGCTGTTAAAAGACGGTCGCTTTGTCGATTGCAATAATTACGCTTTGAACCTACTCGGATACAAAAATAAGCAGGAGATCATCGGAAGAACCCCGCGAGATATCTCGCCTAACTATCAAATCAACGGGGAGTCGTTGGTTGATTGGACCGAGACAGTCGGTCGCGCCGCACAGGTGGAGACTCAAAGTTTCGACTGGATACACACCTCCGCAACTGGCGTACAGATCATCGTCAAAGTCACGCTTGCGCCTATTCAGTTGGAAGGGGCGGATATGTTGCTTGCGGTCGGACACGATGTAACCGAAGCCGTAAAAAGCAGCGAAAGCATGCAACTTGCGTCATCTGTTTTTCTGCACGCAAAAGAAGGCATATTGATCACGACCCCTGCGGGTGTGATCCTTGATGCTAATGAGACCTTGTGCGCCACCAGTGGCTATAGTCGTGAAGAACTGATCGGCGCTAACCCGAGGATATTTCAATCCGGGAAACAGCCCCCTGAATTTTATTCAAACATGTGGGATTCGATCTTGCAAAGTGGTCACTGGGCCGGTGAGGTTATCAACAAAACCAAGCGTGGCGTTGAATATCCGGGAATATTGACCATCAGCAGCGTGAAAAACAGCAGCGGTGAGCTCACCCATTTTGTCGGACACTTCACTGATATATCTCGCATAAAGGAACAGGAAGAAAAATTAAAACTGTTGGCCCACTATGATCCGCTGACAGGATTGCCTAACCGAACGCTCAAGGCATTAAAACTTAACAGTGCCCTAATCCAAAGTCGAAGGACAAAACGTTCGCTCGCCGTCGCCTTTATCGACCTCGATGGTTTCAAAGAGATCAATGATCAGTATGGACATAATGTCGGAGATGAACTGCTCGTCGGCATTGCCGGTAGGTTGCAAAAAGTATTGAGGGAGGGCGATACCTTAGCGCGCTTGGGAGGGGATGAGTTCGTAGCCATCCTGACTGAATTAGAACGGCCTGACGACGCGCACATCGTCTTGAATCGCCTTTTGCTAGCCGCATCAGAAGAGTTTGTGACGAGCGCTGGCGTGGCTCAAGTGTCAGCCAGCATCGGCGTGACGATGTTCCCACTGGATGCGTCAGATTCGGATCAACTGATCCGTCACGCGGACATGGCGATGTATCAAGCAAAACAGGCTGGCAAGAATTGCATCCATTATTTCGATGTTGATCAGGATAATGTCGCACAGGCCAGAATGAGTGTCGTTTCGGGCGTGCAGGAAGCGCTGTTACTCAAGCAGTTCGTCTTATATTACCAACCCAAGGTCAATATGCGTACTGGGGTGGTGATTGGAGCGGAAGCATTAATACGCTGGATCCATCCTGAGCGTGGCTTGATTCCCCCGATGGATTTCTTACCCTATATTGATGACCATCCTGTTGAGCTTGAATTAGGTGACTGGGTCATTGAAGAAGCAATACGGCAGTGCGGAATTTGGAATAGAGCCGGCCTGAAGTTAAATATCAGCGTGAACGTCAGTGCACACCAATTGCAGCAAATCGATTTTGTGCAGAAACTCTCTCAATGCCTCGCATTAAACACGGATGTTTCAGCCAACAACATCGAGTTGGAGATCTTGGAATCTGCTGCCATCAAGAATATCCAGCAAACCTCTGATGTCTTGCATGCTTTGTGTCAACTGGGCATCGGCATCGCTCTAGATGACTTTGGCACGGGGTATTCATCACTTTCTTATCTCAGGAAGTTGCCTACAGGACTGATTAAAATTGATCGCAGTTTTGTACACCACATGCTGTTCGACGTAGACGATCTTGCGATCGTTGACGGTGTGATTGCATTGGCGGCGTCGTTTCACCGAAATGTAATCGCCGAAGGTGTGGAGACGATTGCCCATGGAGATGCCTTGCTGCTATTGGGTTGTGATTTGGCGCAAGGATATGGCATCTCCCCGCCTATTCCTGCGCAGTCTTTTGAGACTTGGTTGACTCAATGGTCTCCGCCTGAATCATGGGGACAACAATCACTTCAATCCCTCAATCTTCACGGCTCTGCGATTATCTTTGCAGAAGTTGGCCATCGTGCTTGGGTAGCTCAGATTGAAGAATATTTAGCGAACAAATTCGATTCACCTTCCCTAATGAGACCTTCGGACTGCCATCTTGGACATTGGATAAACAGCGAGGGAAAGAGCTATTTTGGGCAGTCACAGGCATTTCAGGAATTTATAGCGATGCATGAGCTCGTTCATGAACGGGGATGCGATTTGATATTAGCCTGCGCAGATGATAGGGCGCAGGAAGTTCAGGAAAAATTAACTGAACTCAAAAAACTGCGTGATGAGATGTTTAGGAAGTTACGATCGTTGTGCATGAGCTAGCTTTTAGAAAGCTACAATTTAAAAATAGCCCAACATCTGACGTCCCATGGTTCATATTTTTGCGTCACGGCCCTCTAATCCATTGCTCCAAGAAATTCAGCCCCACCGCCAATCACTAAAACCGATGCCACTTTTTAAGCATGGATGGGACGAAGAATCTGGGGCGTTCAACTCTTGGTCAAAATTGGGTAAGCAGTGCACTTAACAAGCGCACAACCACTCAATACCACGCCCATGTTTGCACTCTACGGGTGACAAACGGGTGACAAGAGGGGAAATTAAGTGAGGGAGTTTTCTGTAACTGCTTGATTGAAATGGTGCCGATGACCGGAATCGAATTATCAATCATATCAATGGTAAATTAAGGTCGATACCAACAAAAATACCAACTTTGATTCGGATTCTTCACTTTCCTTTACATATCAACGGAAATTCAAACATCAATAATTCGATTATAAATAAAAATTATAATCAATCGCTTAACTATAATTATTAGCTATTTGACTGAAGCCTATTCATGTGTTTTATTCGCCGGGTTGCTGATAACAGCAATGCACCGTAAACGGCTTTTTAATACATGTATTACTTAGCCAGCGGGTTCCATTATAACTATCTTGCTAAAGACAAGCTCTGGGGAACAGGTCAAGAACCGAATGCTTTTTTTTACTGCTTTGAGCAGAGAAAAGGCATTCGACATGTTTAGCATTAAATCAATAGTATCAAATGAAGAAGGGGCGGTAGCTATAAGCTGACCGCCCCCCTCCTACTTGTTCTCTGCCCGAGACAAGCAGGACTATATAACCATAAATAATAGCGTGTCAAGTGCTATATTCATTTTGGCTATATAAGGCGAGTTGGCATAGCACCGAAATGCTATGACACCCTTCAAAGACCGCGAAAAGCTATCTCCTAAACAGATTAGCCAACTCACAACACCGGAATGGGTGGATTGGAGGCTTACATCAATTCATCCAGCCATCCGCGATAGTCTATTACAGCGATATATCGAAATCTCACCACTCAAAGGTGAGTACGAAGCTAATGCTTGGCTTCGTGATAAGACCTCTACAGTCATGGAACGGCTTTCTAAAAAAGCCTCACAACTAAAAGATAACGAGGCATTCGAGAAACTCATCTCAATCATGCTTAGCGACTCAACGGATCTAATCAGCCTCAACAAACGGTTGAGCGATAAAGTCATGAAAGAAGCTATCAGATACCAAACCATCAGAGGTGAGGACGAGATTCGTAGCCTAGCAAAGCCCTACGACGACAATGCACTGAAGATTAGAAGAAAACTGCGGACGAAGGTTAAGCAGTCTGTCAGCATTTTGAACATGAGCTTGCAAACGGTTGGGGGTGATAGTGGAATTAAACATTGCACCAAGTTTGAGCAATCTCTTCGCAACCAACAAAAATCAATGTGGAGGTCATACGGCGAAAGAACAACATTGAGCAACGGCGAAAAAGAACTATCAATGCTTTCCTTAATGGAACAAGCGACCAGCAACAAATTCGCTGAGACTTTTGTAATGCTCAAAGGATTGGAAGAGTCCGCTAAATCACTAAGCATGACTTGGGCAATGCTGACATTTACAGCACCGCAACATATGCACCCTAATCCAACAGTCGGCCATAACTCATGGGACGGCACAACACCCACCGAGGCAAACAATTGGATACACGACAAATGGCATAAAGCAGAAGCAAGACTTCGCAAGAAAGGAATCGTTCTATCCGGCTTTAGGGCAGTAGAACCACACCAGGACGGTTGCCCACATTGGCATGTGATTGTCTTTTTCAATGAGATAGACAGCGACACCATCGAGCAAGAGTTTCGGAAGGTCAAAGAATGGCAGTCAGATATTGGCTTCAAATTCATGAAGGATAACGGTCAAGCCAAGGCGTCAAGTTATGCAGCTAAATATGTTTTGAAATCTATGTCGGCAGTGAATGAGTTAACAGGCGAGGCCGCATCCATTGAAACATGGGCGACGACTTGGAAAATCCGTAGGCATCAATTCTTTGGCATTCCAAACCTCGCGGTATGGCGGAATGTCAGAATGATAAAGGAATGCCCCGTAGACCCTGTTTTAGCCCCTATCTGGGCATCGGCGACCGAAGGTAATGCATCCACCTTTATCAAGCTCATGGGTGGGCTTGGAGTCAAAGAAAGTGACCGTCCTGTTTCAAGTCGAATCGTTACGACCGACGACACCAAGACCGTCATGTTTTTCTTCCAAGACGACCGGAGCCAATCGTTCAGCTTTCCGAAGTTTTTCGACAAAAAGCTAATAAATCAAAAACCAATAGGAAATAAAGTAAAAATCGAGAAAGTTGAAGTTATTCCAAATTATCCAAGTATTAGACAAGCAGACTTTGCGTCGACTTCTTTACAGATCGCGCAACTGATTAGAGCGGAAAGAAAACCTCTTTTGTCTCTCTGGAACTCCAAAAAGGCAACCATCGCAAAGAATGCAGATAGGAAGGGGCCAAGAAGCAGTGCAATTATGGATTCAAATCTACGAACTTGGTTCTGCCTATCTAAACCAGTCACCAAACTTGAAGACCTCCCTTTGCAACTACGAACCTGCAACGGGAAGCCTTGGATTATTCCTAATATCTCCAATGACAAAACAACATCCAAACACCCTCAAATGTGCAGTTCACAAAGTGAGTTTTTAGGAGGGGACGAGCTAGAGCTTTGGAAGCAGAGACACCCTAAGGCTTGGGCTGAGTGGATAAATCACAATTAACAAAATAGCCCGCTTGCGCGGGCTTCAAACTTAAGCGAAAACATCTGCCCTATGTACTACGACAGCTATGTCACTTATCTTCCATTATCAGAGTGCCAGTCTTGTCGATAAAGTACCACTTGCCCCAGCCATCCCCAACTTTGACTTTAGCTAAACCATCACTGAATGCAAAAGCATCAGTATATTTTGGCTGTATAACCATCTCTCCAGCTTTGTTTATAAATCCACATTGATACGAAGAAAGGCATACAGCAGCCAAACCTTCAGCAAATCCCCATACAGAATAATAACCTTCTGGCTGTATAACAAACCTACCCGTCTTGTCGATAAATCCCCAATCCCAGTTACCGCCCCCGACTTTGACAGGAGCTAAACCTTCGCTAAAACTTTGAGCTTCTGAAAACTTTGGCTGTATAACCATCTTGCCAGTGTTATTTATGAATCCCCATTTATCGTTAACTGTTACTCGTACAGGAGCTAAACCTTCACTAAATTCTCCGGCTGAAAATAATTCTGGCTGTATAACCATCTTGCCAGCCTTATTTATATAGCCACATTTATAACCGAAGCAGACAGAGGCTAAACCTTCACTAAAAACATGAGCATCAGAAAATTCTGGTTGTATAACCATCTTGCCAGTCTTATCGACAAAACCCCATTTATCCGAAACTCGGACAGGAGCTAAACCTTCACTAAATCCTTTAGCTTGGCTAAATTCCGGCTGAATCAGTATTTTGCCAGCCTTATTGATATAACCCCATTTAGGCACTTCCTCTTTATCCAAAACTTTGACAGCAGCTAAACCTTCACTAAAATCTTTAGCTTCTGTAAATTCCGGCTGTATTACAACATTGCCCGTCTTGTTGACGTAGCCATATTTGTCGCCGAGATAGACAACATCTAAACCTTCTTTAAAAGCCATAGCCTCAAGAGGAACCAACAAGGCAAAAGCGAATGCAAGCAAGACCAGCTTCACTGTTGAAATAAACTTCATGGATCATCTCCAGCTGTAGTTTGTTATTAGGATAAATACACCTGCCGTTTTATGGACGACAGAGCGACGACGAGAATACCTGACCTAGAAATAGACTCAAAGCACAAATAATATATAGGCCTCTCAAGCTAGATATTTTAATTGGGTTAGGGATTAAAGTTGGGTTGGGTTTTTATTTCGCCTCAAAAGTACAGACAAGCAGACTGCCGTGGGCGGTCTACCATGAACCACTTGCCGACAGCACTCCCGAACAGATTAATTCACCCAGAAAGCATGCGGCAAATTCATATATGGAAGCCTCCTGTCCGCCCATTGCGAGAATCAACTTGGTTATAATCGAGTCAGATAAATACAACTAATTGAATTAATCCATGAGAAAACTAACTGCCTGTTTGATGCTTTTGGGGATGTTTGTGTCGAAGTCTAGCTTTGCTGGACTTGAAGAAGGTGCGAGTTACTATGAAAGAGGCGATTTTGCATCTGCCCTGAAGGAGTGGCAACCATTAGCCAATCATGGCGATGTGCATGCACAATACAATTTGTGCGCCATGTACTACAACGGACAAGGTGTAAAACAGGACCGCTCTCAAGCCGCCGCTTGGTGTCAAAAGTCTGCCGACCAAGGCCGTATAGATGCTTACTATATGCTGGGTGTAATGTATGAATATGGTCAGGGTGTTGCACAGGACTACAAGCAAGCTGCCGAGTGGTATCTGAAAGCGGCTGAGCAGGATAATGTAGTAGCACAACACAACCTTGGGGGGTTGTATTACCGAGGAGACGGAGTTGTTCAGGACTACAAGCAAGCTGCCAAGTGGTATCTGAAAGCCGCCGAGCAAGGATTCAGTAACTCTCAGCTATCCATTGGGTTAGGGTACATTCTAGGCGTAGGTGTCGCGCAAGATTATGCGAAAGGTAAGGAATGGTTACAGAAGGCCGCAGCGCAAGGAAATAGCCAAGCTCAACAACATCTGAAAACTCTCGAAAACGAAAGTCTTCATAAATCTACGAAAAATTCATCGAACCTTCCAGAGTGGAAAAGCCTTGGTTCGACAGAATCTGCAACTGTATACATTGACCAATCTTCAATTCAACAATCGGGTGGAAATGTAAAAGTATGGGTGCTTACAGACCTTATTACTCCAGTAAGGATTGACGGAAATTTAATTCGTTCAATGAAAAACCTTTATGAAATGGACTGTAAATCTCACCGTGTACGCACACTTTCCTTTTCTTGGTATTTGAATTCAAGTGGCAAAGGCGATGCTACTCGCTCTGGCACAACTCCTTCACCATTTGATGACATTCCAAACGGCAATCTGGTTTCTAAATATTTGTGTAGTGTATAAAAAACTGAAACAGTAAGATTTAAACTGAACCCCAAGACCTAAATCTTGGGGTTTTTGCTTTATCCGCCGCGCGGGCGCGGGCAAGTTGGATTTTGCCGTTGGCTGTTGTCTTGTGCGGTCTATCTTGAACCTATTCTGTATGGAGTGATTTATTCAATCTTCAAATACTTCAATTCAGGAATGGTAATAATAAACTTTCCATTTTCGCCCCACGCCTCAATATATCCATCTTTGGGCGAACCAAACATCTCCTGATATGTGGGCGAAATTATGATTTCACCAGATTTGTTGATGTAGCCATATTTTCGATTCAGTTTAATTTTAGCTACTCCATTTTCAAATTTACTTACCCAATCAAATTGAAGAGGGGCAATAACGACATTTCCTACACTGTCAAAGTACCCGTAACCACCTTCTACATATACAGCAACAAGCCCTTCAGAGAAATCGCCCACTTCCGCATATTTGGGGCTTAATCGCCAATGCCCCGTTTTAGTTAGTAGCCCATATTTCCCATCAGTAGCTCTCACACTTGCAAATCCTTCTGAGAAGTCTCCAACAAAACTAAATTGAGGCTCAATAAACCAATTCCCCGATTTGTCGATGTAACCACCAAGGTCATTCTGATAAACGCGAGCGAGACCATCATGGAATCCGAAAGCCGAGCCTTTGAATTGAGGTTTAATGACCCAGTTTCCAGTCTTGTCGATATAGCCAGATAAACCATCTGACAATCTTGCAACTGCAAGGCCATCTGAAAAATCATCAGCAAAGTCGAATGTTGGTTCAATGACTAACTTTCCAGACACATCCATGAAGCCCCACTTCTCGGTTTTTCTAACACGAAGGAGTCCTTCACTGAATCTGTTGCCAAGTAGGTCAAATGTAGGCTGAACAACCCACTTACCTTTCTTGTTAATGAATCCCCATAATCCATCCTTCTCGGCGGGTGCCAATTCCCCATCGAATGGCCGCACATTTTTGAATGTTGGTTTGATAATCCATTTTCCAGATGTATTTTTGTACCCCTCTAGTCTCGTATCTACATCAGTCCAAGGGATAAGAAGCTTATCAGTGCCCTCTTTGTTCACCCCTGCTAGTGCAGTCAAAGAGACCGATACTGCCAGAATGGTTGCGATTACTTTTTGCAGCATTGCCCTACCCCTTTTGAGTTTAGTAAATTTCACTTGTTAATAACCGACCGATAATATCCTTCACCGCATAAAGTGTTCAACCTGAAAAAATATATAGGCCAATTAGTTGGTTGACTAAAGGGAAGTTTCAATGCTGGATATTTGCCTATTGCTTTATCCGCCGCGCGGGCGGCGGGCAAGTTGGATTTTGCCGTAGGCTGTTGCCGTAGGCGGTCTACCATGAACTTTTTTCCAGCAACTACACTTAACAGATCGTGACAACGCCAAAGTGATTTTTACAAAATAGTTTATTTACAGTCGCCAACGAGCGACGACAAAGAGGGGTTCGGGTTTGGGCATCGCCCCACTGCATGGGGGTGTTGATTTTGGGGTTTAGCGGTTTTGGTTTTATCTCGCCCCAAGGGGGAGTGTGTGCTTGGGCTTTTCAAACATTTTTATCAAAACCTTCTTCAATATCTACTCACTCAAAAATAATTCTCACTTCAAATTCACATCCAAACTCTTCTAACTTCAATTCTAAAATCCTCAAAATTCCCATCACCTAAATTCTCATACTCCCAACAAAATATCTATCACCCAACTCTCAACTACAAATCAAAATCCTCTTCAATAATTCTCTCAACTCAAAAAATCCTCTCACTCAAAATTCAATCAAACTCAACTCACCAAAAATTCAAAATCTCTAAAGTTCCCAAACTCCAAAAAATCAAACTCTCAACAAAAATCATCTCTCTAAAATCCTCTTAAACTAAAAATTATTCCTTCAACAATCAATTTCACTCACACCTCATTTAATCGCCATAAAGCGATTAAATTTCACCAACCAAAAACAAAAATCCAATAATTATCACACCAGTCATTTTCAATGACTTCTAAGCACACATTACGCACTGTGCAGTGTGCCTAAATCTCTAAAGATTTCAAACTAAAAGAGTGTTAACCAATATGGGAGGCCACCTGTTAACAACATTCGCCATTCTGGTGAATTTCTCTTTATGTCTGAATTGTTAACCGAGTTAACCAAAATAAATCTTCGCGAGAAACACCTTATAGGTAAGGCAGTCAATTTCGACTTCCAGAACTTTTCAATAAGGAGCAGAAACATGAAAAGACAATATGGGGTTCGCTTGAATCCAGAACTACAAAAAGAGGTTGAGGAATTCGCAATCGCTCAAGGCATGAAGCCGACGACCGCTGCTGAATTCTTTGTGAAGCTTGGTCTTCAATCGCTCAAGAAATCAGAGCAGGAGCAGAACCGCCTTGACGAGCTGGAGGCTCGACTTGAAGGGAAATTAAAACTTATCTATGGCTCACTTGCCAAAGCGGTAATCAACTTGCAATTAGCCATTCCACCAGACCAAGAACGAGGCCAGAGGTCGGCTGAATTCGCAAGCGAAGCCGTTAAGAAACTCTTCGGATAAGGAGAGAAATAATCCAAAGACCGCCTCCGGCAGGGAAGGGGATAATCCCCTTCACCCTGTCAGGTAGGTGGCACCTCATTCGCGGTCGCCCCCTACCCCGACACCCCACCCCTCACCCTGTAGGCATTTCGAAAAACAAAACCAAAATCGACTGCATTCGCGCTCGTTGGCGCTCACAGATTATTGAACTAAATGGATCTAAACTTTTAAACGTTGTCTCGGGGAGGCGAAACGAAATCGAGAGCTTCTTTATTACCGGCTTCTCTCAAAATACCTAATAGAAAATCTCCCCATGCGTTCATCATTTCAGTCCGCTGCTTAATATGTTTTGTTCTGTTGTAAGCATTGCCATTTGAATCCTTGACCACATGGCCGAGCTGATGCTCAATCAAGTGTTGGGCATAATCAAACTCTTCATCTAACAGTGTCCTAGCTGTGGCTCTGAAACCGTGCAAACTCGTTTTTTCGCGAAGCCCGGCTACTCTAATTATTTTCATAGCCGTGCCATCGCTAAATGGCTTGGGTTTGGGAGTCATCGCAAAAATGTAATCCAAATGCCCCGTGTGCTTTCTCATACACTCAAACTGAAATTCAACGAAGGCATGGAGCGGGACAATTACATTCTGTAAATCCTCTGGTAGCCCCCTAAGTTTTGGCATTTTGTGCGACCAAATATGATTGCTCAATTCAGTCCATTTGGCTTTGCGAAGTTCTCCGGGGCGACTAAAAATAAATGGCAATATGATTAAGTATCGATTAACGATCTCTCCAGAATCCGCTCCTATTATCTTCTCGTAATACTCTAAAAGACCTTCCCTAGTTAAGATGGCTTTACGGTTTGATGTTCTGAAGGTCGAAAGCGATTTGGTAATCCTCGCGCAAGGATTGAACTCCATAAAACCAGAGGCAACGGCAAAATCAAAACAAGCCGATATATCAGCTCCAGCCCGATGAGCGACTTCAATAGACCGCCCCTCTATTTCATGTAATAAGGGAAGCACATCGAAGGCTCTGATTTCGGCAATATTTCTATCACCCAATTCCTCAATGATTGGCGAACAACGAGCGATTGTGTCTGCCCTTGTCTTTTCAGTTGCCGTAGCCTTTCGCTTACTCACGAAACTATCAAAAACCTCCCGTAAGGGCTTAGACCGCACTGAAGCCTTAGAGGTCAGCTTCTGTTTGAACTCGTCTCTCTTAGCCCGTGCAGCATCAATGCTTACTTGTGGGTATTTTCCAAAGCTCGCTATCTGGTGCTTGCCTTCTTTCCTATATGCCAAATGCCAATATTGCTTCCCGTTGGGTTTGACTAGGAGGTAAAGCCCGCCACCGTCCGACACTTTGTATTGTTTGGGTTTGGCTTTGAACCGAGAAATCTTTGAGGGTGTTAATTTATTAGTTTCCATGTCGATACCAACAGTTCAGAAATTCGATACCAACAAATAATACCAACAACTATGCAGAAAAGTTACTAATGATTTCAAGTGAAATTTAGGGGTATTTGTTTGAACATTCATATAATTCAAACATTTGCTATGAAATTGCTAGGAAAACGAGACCTCGTTTTTGGGTGATGGTGCCGATGACCGGAATCGAACTGGTGACCTACTCGTTACGAGTGAGTTGCTCTACCAACTGAGCTACATCGGCGTTCCGCCTGCAATTATATGCTCCGAAGCATCACTCGGGCAACGTTTAACGCATCATTAACACCAACGATAAGGCGATACATCGAATGGTTGTGGCTTACCATCCATCTCGTTCACCAGCACGTCAACACTGGCTGGTGACATGGTGACACCGTAGCGAAAGTGACCGCTATTGATGAATAGATTCTGCAAATTCGGATGACGACCGATAGTGGGAATGTTGCCCGGCGAAGCAGGACGCAATCCAGCCCAATGTTTGATGATGGGCATGCCTTTCAAGCTTGGAAGCACATTGGTGGCACGTTGCAACAAACTATCGCTCACTGCTTCCGTAGTCGATTTGTCAAAACCGACATCCTCTAAGGTACTGCCGACTAACAGGTGTCCATCTCTGCGTGGAATGAGATACAAACCCTCTTGCAGAACAATGTGCGGAAGGGGGGGCATATCAAATTTGAACAATAACATCTGTCCGCGTATCGGCTTGATATCCACATGCAAGGCATGTTCACCCAACAACTGCTTGCTCCATGCCCCCGCTGTTAAGACAAAACGATCAGCCGTGAAATCACCCTGTGAAGTAAGTAGTGTTGAAACAGACTTCCCATCGGAAACAAGCTCATTCACTTTGCAGTGTTCAACAATATGCCCACCCAACAACTGCACCTGCGCCCGTAACGCCTGAAGCAATCTAGGATTCCTTGCTTGTGCAACATCGGGTAAGAACAATGCTTCTCCGCGTCTTTCAATTCGCACCGCATGCGTCTCGCACCATTGGGCTGCAAGCTCTGCATCATAAGGAGGTAAGACCAACATGCCGCTACGTTGATATTCCGGATCGATCCCAGTGGCTACGCGTAACGCCTCTGCAAAATCCGCAAACATTTGCATGCCACGCAAAGCCAGTTGAGTCACTTCAGTCGGATAATCCCACGGACACAGTGGCGCTAGAATCCCTCCCCCAGCCCATGAAGATTCCCGCCCCACCTCACCCTGCTCTAAAATCGTTACCACATCCCCTCGGCGCAGCAGGGCTTCGGCTGTCGCCAAGCCTAGTGCACCTGCACCGATAACAATTGTTTTTCTTTTCACGAGTTGGGATTTCAATGTTGCAACGATTTCGGTAAAGGGAAAACGACATTTTCTTCAATGCCGCTAAGCTCGCGAGTATTTTTTGCCCCCAACTCCTGCAATCGAGCGATCACTTCTTTGACCAATATTTCTGGCGCAGAAGCCCCAGCACTAATACCAACACAACGCTTCCCCTGCAACCATTCGCCCTTTACTTCGCTCGCATTATCGACAAGATAGGCAGACACATTCAAATTCTGAGCGACTTCGCGCAAGCGATTAGAGTTGGAGCTATTAGGTGAACCTACGACGATGACCAAGTCACACTGTTGTGACAACACCTTCACAGCATCTTGGCGATTCTGTGTGGCATAACAAATGTCGTCTTTTTTGGGACCTGTGATGAAGGGGAATCGTGTCTTAAGTGCGGCAATGATGTTACTAGCATCATCAACAGACAAAGTTGTCTGCGTCACATAGGCTAAATTCTGTTCGTCTTGAACCTGTAATGTTTCCACATCTGCTGGCGATTCGACCAGATACATACCGCCATTGCTCTGCCCCATCGTGCCTTCCACTTCCGGATGGCCTTTGTGGCCGATCATCACGATCTCTTTGCCTTGTTCACGCATACGAGAAACCTCAATGTGAACTTTAGTCACCAAAGGACAGGTCGCATCAAACACGGTTAGATTGCGTTGTTCAGCATCACGACGCACGGCTTGCGGAACACCATGTGCGCTAAAGATGAGGATGCTACCCGTTGGCACATCCTCCAATTTATCAATGAATATCGCCCCTTTGGCTCTTAACCCTTCAACCACAAATTTATTGTGCACAACCTCATGGCGCACATAGATAGGCGCGCCATGTAAAGCCAATGCGCGCTCAACAATCTCGATCGCACGATCGACACCTGCGCAAAATCCGCGAGGGTTAGCGAGTAGCAGTTCCATCTTTTTTCCCTATAAATCCATCCAGAATCAACAGTGCTGCACCACACGTAATGGCAGAATCAGCCAAGTTAAACGTCGCAAAATGGTATCCGCCCCAATAGAAGTCGAGAAAATCAATCACGTAACCATAGGCAGCTCGATCGATCACATTACCGATGGCGCCGCCCATGATCAGCGCCAACGCAAAACTTAACACCTTCTCTGCTTGATGTTTTCGAATCATCCAGAACATCCAAGCAGATGCGACAAGTGCGATAACCGTGAACAGCCATCGCTGCATCCCACCTGCATCACTCAAAAAGCTGAAAGCCGCACCCGGATTATGTTGCAAGGAAAGATTAAAAAACGAAGTGACAGCCAGCGTCTCGCCATAGACAAAATGCTGGGTGATCGCCAGCTTGCTCAATTGATCCAGCACAATAACAATGAGCGATATACCCAGCCAACGTTTAAGCATAGTGGCGCGCCTCACCCTCACCGAACAAATTACTTACGCAACGTCCGCACAAGGTTGGATGCTCTACATTGCTACCCACGTCAGCACGGTAATGCCAGCAGCGGTCGCATTTTTCGTGAGTGCTAGGAGTCACTTGTATTTCCAACTCACCTTCACGCAGATGGACGTTTGCACGTGAGGTAATAAATACCAAACGCAAATCATCGCCCAAGCGTGCAAGCAACTCGAACGTCGCCTTAGAGGCATACACGTCCACTTCAGCTTGTAGCGCAGAACCAATGGCATTGGCCGAACGTTGCTCTTCCAACTTCTTGTTCACTTGATTGCGCAGCTCGCGAATGTCATTCCACGCCTTCACAGTCGCATCGTCTAATTGTGTGGCTGGCAATTGATACCACAGCTGCTCAAACACACTCACATCATCCTTGCCCGTCAACGTCGCCCACACCTCTTCACCCGTGAAGCTGAGGATAGGCGCCATCAAACGCGAAAGTGATTGGGTGATGTGATACAGCGCATTTTGTGCGGAACGACGTGCAGCAGATTTTTCACCTGCTGTGTAGAGGCGGTCTTTCAGAATGTCGAGATAGAAGCTGCCCAAATCTTCGGAGCAGAACGCCAACAACTTTTGTACGGCAAAGTGAAATTCATAGCGTTCGTAATCAGCGCGCACTTCGTCTTGCAATTTCTGCGTCAGCGCCAGCGCATAGCGGTCAATTTCCAACCATTGATCGACAGGCATCGCATCCCGTTGCGCATCAAAGTCGGCGATGTTCGCCAACAAGAAACGCAGCGTGTTACGAATACGGCGATAACTTTCCACCACGCGTTTCAGAATCTCATCGGAGATAGTCAACTCGCCAGAATAGTCAGTGGAGGCCGTCCACAAACGCAAAATGTCCGCGCCCATGGTGTCAAAAATCTTTTGCGGTGCGACCACATTACCTTGCGATTTGGACATCTTGTGTCCCTTGCCATCCACCACGAAACCGTGAGTGAGCAAGGCTTTGAAAGGCGCACGCTCGTTGATAGCACAGCCTGTGAGCAGGCTGGATTGGAACCAACCGCGATGTTGGTCTGAACCTTCCAAATACAAATCCGCCGGCGATTGCAATTCTTCACGACGCGCCAACACTGAGGCATGTGTCACGCCAGAATCGAACCACACGTCCAAGGTGTGGGTGATTTTTTTGTAGTGTTCTGCATCAGCCCCCAGCAAGGTTGCCACATCCAAACTGAACCACGCTTCGATGCCAGATTGCTCCACCAACTTAGCAACCTGCTCTAACAAAGCCGGCGTATTCGGATGTAATTCGCCTGACTCTTTATGTACAAAGAAAGTCATCGGCACGCCCCAGTTACGTTGGCGCGACACACACCAGTCAGGACGATTCTTGATCATAGCTTCAAGACGGGCACGCCCCCATGAAGGGAAGAATTCTGTGGCATCCACGGCAGCGTTAGCGAGCGAACGCAGGTTCGTTCCCTTCTCTGCATGTGTCATGCCAATGAACCACTGCGGCGTGGAGCGGAAGATAATGGGGGTTTTATGACGCCAGCAATGGGGGTAGCTGTGTTGGATTTTTTTCAGGCACAGCAGGTGTCCACTTTCTTGTAAAGCCGCGACCACCACATCGTTGGCTTTCCATACAAACAAGCCACCCACCAGTGGCACAGAAGCCACGAATTTTCCGTCGTCTGCCACAGGGCTATCCGTCGGCAGGTCATATTTCTGCCCAACAAAATAGTCGTCCATACCATGCGCAGGGGCTGTGTGCACCATGCCTGTACCGGCTTCTAGCGTGACATGCTCGCCACAGATAACGGGCACTTGGCGTTCGATAAAGGGATGCTGAAGCGCCAACAATTCCAAGGCTTTACCTTTGCAACGTGCCACCACATCACCCGTCAATTCGTAGCGCTGCAAACAGCTTTCCAGCAACTCACTCACCAACACCAAATAACCTTTTCCTGTTTTCACCAGCGCATATTCAAAATCAGGATGAACGCTTACGGCTTGGTTGGCGGGCAACGTCCACGGGGTCGTCGTCCAAATCACAACAGAGGCTTTGGTTTGAGCGTCTAGAGCTACGCCAAACGCTTTACCGAGTGCCGCCTTATCCACCACTTCAAACGCCACATCCACGGCCAAGGAAGTTTTGTCTTCGTGCTCCACTTCGGCTTCAGCCAAAGCAGATTGGCAATCCAAACACCAGTTCACGGGCTTGTAGCCTTGGTACAGATAACCATTCTCATAGATGGTGCCGAGTGCGCGGATGATGTCGGCTTCAGTCTTGAAATCCATGGTCAGGTAAGGATTGTCCCAATCACCCAATACGCCCAGACGGATGAAGTCTTTTTTCTGACGCTCCACCTGCTCTTTTGCGTAATCACGACACAGTTGGCGGAACTCAGCAGCGGGAATTGCCTTGCCGTGTTTCTTCTCTACCATCAATTCGATAGGCAGGCCGTGACAATCCCACCCCGGCACATAGGGCGCGTCAAAATTGCTCAAGGTTTTACTCTTGAGGATGATGTCCTTAAGGATTTTGTTGACCGCATGGCCAATATGAATATCGCCATTCGCATACGGTGGGCCGTCATGCAGGATGAATTTATTACGACCTTGACTGGCGGCGCGAATGCGTTGGTAACGTTGCTGCGCTTGCCATTGCGCAAGCATGAGTGGCTCACGTTTGGCCATGTCGCCACGCATGGGGAATTTAGTATCGGGAAGATTCAGCGGGTATTTCTTTTTATCGTCACTCATGTTCTCTAAACCATTTCTTTGCGTTTTCTACATCCAACGCGATCTGTCGCGTCAACATTTCCAAATTGGGATATTTCTCTTCGTCTCGTAATTTTTCTAAAAACTCTACCCGCAGATGCTTGCCATAAATCTGCTGCTCAAACTCAAACAAATGCACTTCCAATACAGGCTTGGCATCTTGCTTAACGGTTGGACGCACGCCCAAACTGGCGACACCTTGCAACACGCCAAAACCATCCGAGTGAACCTGCACCACAAAGATGCCTTTCAGTGGTGGCAAGTTGTGTTTCAACTGAATGTTCGCAGTTGGGAACCCCAATTTACGACCAACCGCATCACCATGCACTACGCGCCCACTGATGCTGTAAGGGCGCCCCAGATACTCACGTGCCAGCCGGAGATTTCCCTCTGCTAAAGCAAGTCGAATCGCCGTACTAGAGATGCGCACGCCTTCATGCAACACGCTATGCACTGCACTCACATCAAAACCTTGCTGCTGGCCAATCTTTTCCATCAGCGAGAAATCACCCGCGCGACCACTCCCGAAGCGAAAGTCATCTCCGATCAATACAAATTTAGCCTGCAACTTCTCATCAAGTGCGTTGATAAAATCAGCCGCCGTCATCTGCGCGAAACGCGCATTAAAACGGCAAACATGCACACGCCCCACCCCAATCTCACGGAACAATTCTAACTTTTCACGCAAACTAGTCAGGCGCGTAGGCGCTTGTTGGGGCGTAAAAAACTCGCGTGGATGTGGCTCAAAAATAACAACCGCAGTTTGTAAATCGCGCGACCTTGCAACCTCTTTTAACGCCTCAAGCAAAGCCTGATGCCCTCGATGCACACCATCGAAATTTCCGATAGTGACTGCAACGGGGTGAGTGTTGGGTGAGATAAGTCCGCGTAGAATCTGCATAGGGCGCGAATTATACCGAAAGAAGCCCGATTCAGACGGACACTAGCCAAGGAAAAACCATGCTGAACTACCCCCAAGTGACGCTCGATTTTATGAATCACGACCATGCAGAGTTTGTTGCACTACGCGACCAGCTTTTAAGCAAACTCTCTTCACAGACACCCGCACAGACCATCAATGATCTGCTCACCACGTTACTCCAGCACACCCGTCAACATTTTGCAGAGGAAGAACGCTTGATGTGCGAGACGAATTTCCCGCCCTTTCCAGTTCACAAAGGAGCGCATGATGCCGTCCTAGCCGATATGACTGACCGAGCAATGCGCTGGAAGCGCGATGGCGATCAGAATGCCTTGCGTGAATGGCTGGATGGAGACGTTGGTGACTGGTTCGTGAACCATGTCAGCACCATGGACTTTGTGACGGCGCGCTTCATCGCAGCACAACAAACACCACTAGGGGGCTGATATGGATATTTTGAAGTTATTCGACCACACACCATTTATCTCGCTACGTGAAGAGGTGATGGCTCTATTTGACCAACAAGCTGCACACGATGAGATTGATACAAAACTATCCGAACTCATCAAACATCTCGAAGTTCAATTTTCCGCAGAAGAGCAAGCCATGCTCGCGGTTGGGTTCAAACCTCACGATGCTCACAAGGCGGAACATGACCGTGTCCTAACAAAGCTTGCTTACCGAATTGAACAATGGCAGAAAAGACGAGAAATACAACTGATGCTGGGATACATTGAAATCGAGTTGGCTGACTGGTTTGTCAAGCATGTGAACACACGTGACTTCATCACACATCGGTATATTGCAGCACACTTAGATTCGCAATAATCACGCCTCAAAAGCAACTACACGATTCCGCCCCATATGTTTCGCTGCGTATAAGGCTTCATCTGCCAACTTGTAGGATTGGGGCGCGAGTTGATTTTTTGCCACCTCGGCAAGGCCAATACTGACTGTCAACTTCAACGACTCACCTTGATATTGATAAGCCGCATTCTCTATCGTCTCTCTGATACGTTCAGCAGCCTCCTGCGCCTCTATCAACGTAGTGGCGGGAAACAACACTGAAAACTCCTCCCCTCCGACACGAGCGATGACATTCCCTGCACGAGTAGAAGTACGAAGTAACAGTGCGATATGCCGAAGAACCTGATCACCGACATCGTGCCCATAGCTGTCATTGATATTTTTAAAGTGATCAATATCCAGCATCGCTAACACCATGACTGACTCCTTGCGCGACACCTTCGCGACCTCTTGTTGAAATGCCAGATCAAAATATCGCCTATTGGGTAGCTGCGTCAAAGCATCCGTTACCGCCTGTAACTCTAATTCGCGCTCGCTGTGTTCTGCGACCACTTCAATCATCCAGACATACGCCATATAGGCCGCAATCGCAGTCACCACATTGCCAAAGCGCAAGGCATAAACATCCTCAATATCCAACATGCCCATCTCAGCCACAGCGGGGATGTGTCCTGCTTCAACGTATAAGAACATCCCCATATTCAAACTAAACAAAAACAAAATTGACAATCTTTGTTTCGCATGAAAAAAAGTGACCGAAATCACTGCTATCAGCAAAAAATATATCTGCGATAGCAAACTGTTTCCGAGCGGCGTGATGATTGGGATGAGAACCACCAAATGACAAGACAACATCAAATTCCATCTTGCCGTATTTCTCCAACCACGATGATTCATCCAAGCGGTCATCATAAACAAAACAGCGAACGGTGCTTGCACATAGACAACTTGGCGCATAACCTCCGATCCTGTGAATAAATTGGATAGGGTCACCACCAACAGAGTACTCAAGGCAATGAGCGACCCCACATTCGCGTAAAAAGTCTTGCGTCGTTCAGTAGGCTCTAACTGACCGTGCGTACCGCTGTAGATGTAGGTGTGAAGCATCATGATCGGAACTCAGGAAAAGCTGATTCAAGTTCAAAAACGACACGATTACGCCCATTTTGTTTTGCCAGATAGAGCGCGCTATCTGCTGCTTTGAATGTCTGTTCGACATCCCACTTTGCTTGGCTGAGCCCAATGCTGATGGTGATCTTTAGTGGAGTCCCTGCATAGTTGAAGAGGGTTGATTCAATCGCCCCCCTGATTCGCTCGGCAACTTCATGAGCGTCAGACATTGATGCGTCTGCGAAAAGTACCGCGAACTCTTCGCCACCAATACGAGCGACGATATTTCCTGCACGTGTGCTCGCTGTCAATAAAGTAGCAAGCTGTCTGAGCACTTCATCCCCTGCCTCATGCCCATGAACATCATTCACTTCTTTGAAGTGGTCTATGTCAATTACAGCAAGAACCAGCTGCCTCTCTAAACGCTTTCCTTTAGCAATCGCTTGAAAAAAAGCGAGATCGAAAAATCGCCGATTAGGCATCCCTGTCAGTGGATCTGTGATGGCTAATTTGCTGAGCTCGCGTTCATTATGAGCAGCTGTTTTGTCAATGAACCATGCAAAGATCAAAAAATTAAGTGCTGCCATGAATATGAAGGTATTACTGATCCAGTCTATCGTGCTGGAACCTAACTCATTAATTTTCGGATGTGCCTCAAAAAAACCCATCTGCACTAGAAAAAACAATCCCACACAGACTAAAAAGATAGAGGAACTCAACAGCCACTGACGCAACGTGAACAGTACGATGGGGGCCGCAGCCAACAATAAGAAATAGTAGTGAGAACTGAAGGTGCGACCAAAGAACATCCAAATGGGTATCAACACACTGACGATAGCTGCAAACAAGCCCGCGAACCGAGCGAGATTTGGCATGCCTTTACGGTTCATCCAAGGCACTGCGGCCATCATCAAATACAGCGGAATACCGACGTAAATGAATGGATACAGGTAGGATTCACCCAACACGAGGAATATCGAAATAAAGAAGGCCCAACCCGCGAGGGCCGCGAACGCAATCATATTGGTGAGCAATACTTTGCGCTTCAAGGTGTAATTGGGCTGTGATTCGACACCCCAATTTAGCCAATCATCTAGAGCTTTAACTATTCGCTGCATTTGGCTTCGTCAGTCTTCCGAGCAGACGAAACGCGGATTAAAAAATTACTTTAAGCCGTCCCGCCCACTGTCAGTCCATCAATACGTACCGTCGGCTGCCCTACACCAACAGGCACACTCTGCCCTTCTTTACCGCATGTGCCCACGCCCGGATCGAGCATCATGTCATTGCCAATCATGCTCACACGATTCATTGCTTCGGGCCCACTGCCGATCAAGGTTGCACCTTTGACTGGGTATGTGATTTTTCCGTTCTCGATCATGTAGGCTTCTGTGGTCGAAAACACAAACTTGCCGCTGGTGATATCAACCTGACCACCGCCAAAATTTGCCGCATACAAGCCGTGTTTCACCGAAGCAATAATCTCTTCCGGCGTCTTATCACCATTCATCATCATGGTGTTTGTCATGCGCGGAATCGGCAAATGTGCGAATGATTCTCGTCGCGCGTTACCCGTTACAGCTGTTTTCATCAGCCGTGCATTCATAGTGTCTTGTAAATAACCCCGCAAGATGCCGTCTTCGATCAATACAGTACGCTGGGTCGGGTTGCCTTCGTCATCGACCTGTAATGAGCCTCGACGATCAGGAATCGTGCCGTCGTCAACAACAGTTACGCCCTTAGAAGCGACACGCTCGCCAATACGACCAGAGAAAGTAGAACTCCCTTTGCGATTGAAGTCGCCCTCTAAACCATGTCCCACTGCCTCGTGCAACAAAATGCCGGGCCAGCCATTACCTAATACGACAGTCATATTGCCTGCGGGAGCGGGACGCGCCTCAAGACTAATAACGGCCTGATGGACGGCTTCTTGAGCATATTTCAACAAAACATCTTCATTGAAGTAATCGTAGCCAAAACGGCCGCCGCCCCCAGAAGAACCTTGCTCACGTCGCCCTTCAGACTCAACAAATACTTGCAGAGACAGGCGAACCAAAGGTCGAATATCCGCGCTCATCACACCGTCATTGCGTGCGACCAACACCACCTCGTATTCACCAGACAAATTGGCCATTACTTGCGTGACGCGCGCATCCAGTGAGCGCGCCAGTTTTTCTAAGCGCTCTAGCAAAGCGACTTTCTCATCCGCTTTCAAGGTGGCGATAGGATCATTCGGCAAATACAGTTGATGCCCTTTACGACCATGCAACTGCGCGGCTGTTTGCTTACCACCTTGGCGCGCAATGGCACGGGTGGCAAATGCCGCTTCGTTCAGGGCGTTCAGGGTGATGTCATCTGAGTAGGCAAAAGCGGTCTTCTCACCACTCACCGCACGCACGCCCACACCTTGGTCGATGCTGAAGCTGCCCGACTTCACGATTCCTTCTTCCAGCGACCAACTTTCCGCACGACTATATTGAAAATACAAATCAGCGTAATCGACGTGATGCGTCATCATTTGCCCAAACACCTGTTCTAGGTGATGGGGCGATAAACCATGTGCGGTCAGCAATACACCTTCGGCTTGTTGCAAAAGACTGCTCATATTGAATTCTGTTCTGCACAAGACAGCGTGCGGTGTGTCAACGCAGGCAGACTCTTGCGTAGACTGGCCTGATAACTTGGATTGATCTCGGCAACCACGACACCTGAACCACGATGCAGTTCGTCCATCACGCGCCCCCACGGATCAATGACCATGCTATGACCATGTGTCTCGCGTCCATTCACGTGATATCCCCCTTGCCCAGCAGCGATCACATACGACAAATTTTCGATGGCGCGTGCGCGTACTAAAGGTTCCCAATGCATCTTGCCTGTGGTTGCCGTAAAAGCGGCAGGCAAGACGATGATGTCGACATCTTTCATCGCACGGAAAAGTTCAGGGAAACGCAAGTCATAACAAATCGCCAGTCCGATGCGACCGAACGGGCTATCAACGACAACCACCTGATTCCCCGCTTCAATGGTGCTGGCTTCGTTGTACTGCTCATTTCCCAATGTAAGGTTGAACAGATGAATTTTGTCGTAACGCGCAACTTGCGCCCCCGTCTCGTCGAACACAAGACAAGCGTTGCGCACATGATTCGGTAGCGCTGCCACCATCGGAATAGAACCGCCAACCAACCATATCTTGTGCTCTCTGGCGACTTCGCTGAGAAACCGCTGAATCGGACCTTGCCCTGGTTGCTCCGCTACGGCCACCTTATCTAATTCGTTCATCCCCATAATGGCGAAAAACTCAGGCAATACGACCAGCTTCGCCCCCATCTCAGCGGCCTTGGCAATATGGCGACGCGCTTCATTTAAATTGCCTTCTACCTTAGTACCCGACGCCATTTGCACGGCCGCCACTTTGAATGCATTTTGCTGTGCTGCGATACGTGCTTGTGTGGAATCAATGGACTGTGAAAAGGTAGACATGATCAGTGCACTCTCTAAAAATAATAATGATTGATGAGACTCTCTGGTGATTCGGTTTATTCGTCAGCTATCAAAGCAGCATTAGCGGCACTCATTTGCCGTACTTTAGGCTCTTCCCAACTCCCGCTAACATTGTATTCAAACGATACCAGCTTATCGAGTGGATCACTCAATAGCTTATTCGCTAACAAAACACCAACCCCCACTGCGGGCCCCGCTGCAAAAGATAACAGCGATACGTTATCGCCAATGGTCGGCATGATCCGAACTTGCAAATTCTGGGTCTCACGGCCCAAATCGACCTGTCCAGCCAGTGTAACTTTTGCAGCTGCCCCTGCCATTTTGAAGTTCGATGTCTTGAGTAAGCCCTGCTCAATCGTCGCTTCACCATTGATACTATCAAACTCAAAACCAGGGCTGAAGACATCGGTAAAATCTAGCGATATACGTTTAGGCAATGCTTGCAGACTCAACACCCCCAATAGTTTGGCAGCCCCCGGATTGATCTTCAAAAACCGACCTTTCCCTGTCTTCAGGTGAAGCTGTCCATTGAGATTTGAAGGATTATATTCATCCGGCGAACCACTCCAGGTGAGGTTGCAATCAAAAGTACTTGGCGCATCCTTCAGGCTTTCTGGATAGCCTGCACGTTGCAGTAATTTACCCGCGTTGGTGATGTCGAACTTGGCTTCCACATGCGTTTTTTGTGTAGCTGATTTCCACTGACCTGTGGCCGTTAATACTGCGTCCGCGTTGAAAAGTCGGAAGCGCTCAAGAAAAACACCACCTTCCGCACTCTTCAAGAGCATATCCAATTTCCCAACTTGCCGGCCTTTCCAAGTCAGCTTTTCAATACTGACATCCACTTCGGGCCACATCAATTCACGCGTGAAACTCAAGCCAGATGTTTGTTCACTAACCAGCCCCCCCTCAGTGACGCTTTCGCCCAACATGGCATTTTTCAAGCGCACGAGTAGCCGTCCTTGCTCCTGCGGTTGCCAGATCAGATCGCCATTCAACTCTCTTGATGTGAGTCGCGTGCTCACTAATCCATTTCTGCCACTCCCGCGAATATTCAGTTGATGCACGATGTTCCCATAGCCGAACAAGGTACCCACATTCACATCAATGCTTGCGATGTTGGGGAGTACACCTTCTCGATTAGGTAAGTCAGACCAACCACTCCAGCCCTCAAGTGAAAAGCGTGGCAAATCCCCTGCCACTCGAATGCCTTCTTTACTGGGGCTATGTTGCCCGCCCCCTATCACAACTGAGCCACGCTTGATCTCCCATCCCCCTTGGCTAGTCGGCGTACGCATCAAGTCCGCACTGATGATGTCGCCATATTGAAATCTAATGGCATCCATCTTGGTACTGATGTCTTTTTGCTCGAAGCGAACCTTAACCCTTGATGAAGCTGGCTTAGTGAATGGCTGAGGTAAATCTGAAGACAGTCCGTGTAAGTCTGAGGTGACCAATACATCCGCCAACTTATCTTTAACGCTCACGTCCGTCGTCCAGTTTGCAGTGCCATGCAGACGTTTCAACAAGGGGTAAGCATAGCTATTGGGCAAACTATCTGCGTTAAGCGTCCCACTGGCTTTCGTGAGCAATATGCCTTTCTCGCTACGAACAGAAATCTGCGCCGGCCCACCCAATATCTGCGCCTTGATATCTGTCGCAGTCAAATCACTATTGGTAAATGAAAGCAGACCATTCGCCTTTTTCAATAAGGGTACATGCTCGCCAAGATCAACTTCGTTATCGTCCATTCGATAACTACCCAACACCTTCGGAGATGCATCACCAGTCAGCGGAATCTCCAGCTTTAATTTAAGGAACCCCTCACCCAAAGCATTAAAACCGTCGGTATATCCCTCTAAGTAAGTGCGGACAGGACTATTTCGAATGTAATCTAAGCTACGCTGCGTCGCATCGGCAGCCTCACCTTCAACGAACATCACTAATGATTTAATCGAAACGTCAGGTAACAACACTTTAACGTTCTGTAGTTTTGCGCCACTGGTCATCGCTTTTGAAGCGGCCACTTCCAAGCGATTTCCTTGAATCAATAAATTTGCATCCGCATGCTCGATAAGCGGCCATCCTTCAGCAAATTCAATCGCCACATCAGTGGCCGAGGCTTCAAGTTTAAAGAGTCCACTCTTGCTATCCGGGAAAGGAAATTCACGCAAATCCCCTCTCACGCGCATTTGAAATGCATCAGACAACCCTCCTCGCAAACCAGTCTGCAACCAATGGTAGGTAGCATCATTAAAAGCATGTTTGGGAATGTAACGGGCCGCGTGCTGAACGGATGCTCGATTCAAACTCACCGTCAGATCTGCCACACCAGGACCATCATTGATTTGGTAACTCCCGCTCACCGAGCCATCCATATCGGCATTACGTGCCCGCGTATTGTTTAACTTCACACTCCACCCCTCAACATTCTTCTGCCAAGTCACATGCGTGGACAATTGTTCGAAGGTGAGCGGTTCAGACAAAAAATCCGGCGCTTGCACCTGAAGGTTTTGACTGTCTATTTTGAGATCACCTTCACTATCGCTACCTTCTATCGTGCCGCTCAAACCAGAAAGCCCAGGTTGTTCACCCAGCTGTTGGAAACCTACATCAGAAAAATCTGCTTGCAACTGATAGCGTGCCAATCGCGCAGAATCACCTTGCCATTGAGCTTTCAATCGCTGAATCTTGCCGCGCGGTGCAAGCGCACCTATCCGCTGCTTAAATGCGGCTTCCATAGGGAAGTAAGGTAGCAACTTACCCACATCACCCAAATTCAAGACATTTGCATTAATTTCGCCGGACGCCGAACGATATCCATCGCCACTCGACAAGCTCACATACAAATCAGTTGGCTTGATTTCAAATCCATCCTGCAAACTCAAACGAAGATGCTCTGTCGAAAACTCAAATCCCTCGGGCGACTTGTGCCATCCGATACGACCGCGCAGCGTATCTAATTCAAGGGGAGGAAGCTCATTCGCAAGTTGTGCGTTAAGGTCATGCAGATCCACATCCACATCAATCCTATCGAGTTTGCCTTTCGTTATACCTAACCACGCTCTGGCGGCTCCTTTTGCTCGCTTGAATTCGCTAGGAAAAGTAATCCACGATGACCAAGCCAAGGTGTCGACATGGGCAATCTGGCCAAACATCTCGCCATCCCACTCATCAAGTTGTGAGAAGCTCGCCCCCCTAAAATCCCCTCTTAGATCGACTCGTGAAGCCAGATCATCCGGCGGACTCGCCCGAAAAGAGAATCGATGATGACGCCAACGATTTTCGACAACCAAATCAACTTGTTCAAAATCAATGGCTGGTGCAGCTCGGAAGTCATCTTTCCAAACTACTTTCCCTCCAAGAATGGCGATATGCGACTGATGCAACAACCAATCCATGCCACTCTTTGACGCACTCGTATCGGCTTTCGTTTCTGAAAGAATACCGGCCACATAAATCCGGCCATCAACATCACGCTTAACCAAGAGTTCTGGGTGATCTAGCTCGATGCTATTGAAGCGCACCTCTCCCCACAACAAGGAGCTCCATGCGATAGTGTTGCGCAACGCTGGAAATTCCAGCGCAACTTTTCCTTGAGCATCCAATATCTTGACGTCAGACAACAACAAGCGAGGGCGTAATCCATTCCAGTCCGCATCAATATGCGCTATCTGAACAGGCTGACCGATAATCTCAGTCGCCCCCCCCGTAATGTCCTCATGAAAATATTCAATATTGGGTAAAACCAAATACCTCAGCACCAACAACATTGCTCCCCCAGCAATCACTATCGCTACAGCAGCTCGTATCGCTATGCGAAAAAGATGGCGCATACCCCGAGAACAATAGTGAAGTGTCGGCTTCAACATTGGCTAGGCGCAGGGGAAAGAGTGGATTTAAAAAACCAACCAGCGAGCATGAAAAGTCTGTCATTCGGTGCAATAATCGAGTGAACGATTTTAACTGAATACCACCATGAAAAGCTCGATTGAACGCCCTATTCAAGATTTCGATGCACTGCTTCAACACGCTTGCACATGTAGCCATTATCTTGCTCGGCTATTAGATGCTGAGCCAAGCTTGTCACCTTGGCTGGAGCACCACCACCTACAGGTGTGTGCCGCCCCTCTTATTGAGAGCTGGCTTGATGAATTCACATGTGAAGATGAAGCGCAGCTATCGCGTGCTGTACGCATTGTCAGAAAACGCGCTATGGCAATGCTCATCACACGAGATCTGAATGGCTTATGTGAGTTGAGCGAGGTAATGAGTGCAATGACTGCACTCGCCGAGCTTACTGTTCGTCGTGCGCATACATTCACTATGCAAGCTTTAAGCACCCAGTTTGGACAGCCTATTGGCGCAGACAGCGGATTAGTCCAAGAGATGCTGATCATCGGCATGGGAAAATTAGGGGGGGGCGAACTTAACGTTTCATCGGATATTGATTTAATTTTCGTCTATCCCGAAGATGGGGAGACCAGTGGGGCTCGCACTTTAAGCAATCAAGAATTTTTTAGTCGTGTAGGCCGTCGTCTTATCGCACTCATCAATGATCTGACCGCCGACGGATTCGTATTCCGTGTCGATATGCGCTTGCGCCCTTACGGCGACAGTGGTCCTTTAGCAATGAGTTTTGCAGCGTTAGAAGAGTACCTCGTTGCCCAAGGGAGAGAATGGGAACGCTATGCATGGATCAAGGCGCGCGTCATCTCACCTGCGCAGTCAGTTCACACCGCTGAGCTCGAAAAATTGGCGCAACCATTCGTATTCCGAAAATATCTAGATTTTGGCGCCTTCGACTCTATGCGAAAACTGCATGCACAGATTCGCACCGAAGTTGCAAGGAAAGATCGCCACGACAACATCAAGTTAGGCAAAGGCGGTATACGAGAGATCGAATTCATTGCTCAAGTATTTCAATTGATTCGAGGGGGGCGCAACGCTAACCTACGAATTCGCCCTACTCAAAAAGTCCTTAGGCAGATTCAAGAAGATGGTGATCTTTCTCCAGAAGTAATCGATAAACTAGATGCAAGCTATGTGTATCTGCGCAATCTGGAACATCGCCTGCAATACCTCAATGATCAGCAAACACAGGCTTTACCAGAGGACAGCACCTCACAAGCCATCATCGCCAAAGCCATGGGCTATGCTGATTACGCTTCGATGTTGTATGAGCTTGCCCCACTACGCACGTTTGTCAGCAATCAATTCGAGGCTGTTTTCGGCGACAAACAAGAAAGCGATGAGACGTTTGGCTGGCACGAGGGAAGTAACCAAGAAGAACTTGCCGCAACATTACAATCCCTTGGCTATCAAGATCCCCTATCGCTATCCGACATATTGATGCAACTACGTACCGGCAGTCGATATCGCCAACTCCCCGATATGAGTCGCCAACGACTCGATACGCTAGTACCCAAATTCCTCACGCTCTGTGCTGTACAAACAAACAATGATGAATGCTTACGCCGCTCGCTTGCATTACTCGAAGCGATTGCTCGCAGAGCATCCTATCTTGCGTTTCTTGCTGAATATCCCAAAGCACTCCCGCCGCTTGTAAGAATCCTGTCTGCCAGTGCATGGGCTGGCGAGTATCTGACGCAGCACCCGATACTGCTGGATGAATTGCTAGACACGCGCGAACTCTACACCCCTCCAGATTGGCAAGCCTTAGATACTCAATTGAGCAACCGCTTGGCAGAGCATATTGGTGACACAGAACGTGAAATGGATATCTTGCGTCAGTTCCAACAGGCACAGACATTCCACCTATTAGCCATGGATTTACAAGGTATCTTGCCTTTAGAAACACTCAGCGATCATCTAAGCGATCTAGCCGATATGATCTTGCAACACACCTTAACGCTCTGTTGGCGAGATGCTCGAAAGAAACACCAAGAACACGCACAATTTGCAATCATCGCATATGGCAAGTTAGGCGGCCGGGAGCTCGGCTATGCATCCGACTTAGATCTCGTCTTTTTGTACGATGACCCGCACCCTGACGCAGGCCAAATTTATGCTCGCTTAGCGCAACGAATCAACACACTACTATCCAGCCATACGGTCGCAGGACGATTGTATGAAGTTGATTTGCGATTACGTCCCAATGGAGACAGCGGCCTTCTAGTAAGCTCGATCGAAGCCTTTGAGGACTACCAGTTGCATCATGCTTGGGTCTGGGAACATCAGGCGCTGACGCGCGCTCGTATTTGCGCTGGCGATAGTTCCGTAGGTGCCAAATTCGAACAAATTCGCAATGCAATATTGCAGCAACCACGCGAATTAGCACCGCTCAAACAATCCATCATTGATATGCGGAAGAAGATGCGTGATGGACATCCAAACAATACCGATTTATTTGATGTAAAACATGATGAGGGAGGCATGGTAGACATTGAATTCATGGTTCAATTTCTCGTTTTGGCATATGCCAATCAACATCCAGAATTGACCCACAACAGCGGCAACTTAGCCTTGATTGATGTTGCTGCAAAACAGCATCTCATTGCAGAAAAACTGGCGGCACAAGTGCGTGATTCCTATCGAGAGTTGCGCAGAATCCAACACCAGATGCGCTTAAATAATCAAACCACTCGCATGATTGACCGGGACAACATCAATACACATGCCGTGCTTGACCTATGGAAATCCATTTTTAACTAACTAGATTTACATTGCTGATGGGGCAGAATTGGGCAAAGGGAATTGGTACACCTTATTTTTGCCAGAATTACTTAACACATCGACCTTCCCAATTAACCTATATGAAGTCATTTCCCCCTTACCTTTCACATTAAGCGTGTTGGGCGGTTCGAAAAGATATTCATGACGCAAGCGATTAAAAGTCGCTTTATCAGTCAAGATATTTCCATACACAGCATCGTCTGTTAAGCGGCTTGCAATGTTTACCGTATCGCCCCACAAATCGTAGATGAATCGCTTTGTACCAATCACACCAGCCACTACGGGGCCTGTTGCGATACCAATATGGACACCTAGATTTCTCTTAGCGAGCTGAGGATGCTCCGCAACAAAAGTAATCATATCTAATGCCATATTCGCTATATCGGCAGCATAATCTGGTCTCTCTCGAGATATCCCACCCACCACCATATATGCGTCACCAATCGTCTTTATTTTTTCCAATCCATATTTCTCTGACAGATTATCGAAACCAGAAAATACCGTATTCAACAAACCAACCATCTGCTCTGGCGACATCTGTTCGGTCAATTGGGTGAAGTTCACCAAATCGGCGAACATGACCGTCACATCAGCATAACCATCTGCAATCGCCCCTTCATTGCTCTTTAATCTCTCCGCAATGTTAGAGGGTAAAACATTGAACAAAACTCTTTCAGAACGCTGCTGCTCTTGCGCTAATAATGCATGTTGCTTATCTAGTTGACTCTTAATTTTCTCGGTTTCAACAACAAAGTGACGAACCAAGAAATACAGAATTGAAGACATGGCTGCAAAGTTCAACGCAAAAAACAAACCAATCGTATTCATGGGAATTCCAAGCGTCCCACTATTACCCAGCATGTAATCAAAAATACCCGACACCAGTGTCAGCACAATATAGGCAACAAACCATGGCACGGACTCTTTCCAACTCGACACCACCAAAGCCCCAATCGGCGCCAACAAAGCCCAAAGCGTCACACCACTAGACGTCACAGAACTTCCCATACTCCATTGCATGACAAAGGGGGCAAATAAAAACAAGGAAAGTTGCACGAAACGCAATACAACAAAGTTGCGGGTTTTAACGTAATAGGCGAGAGATGATACCGAGATTGCCTGATAAATCAGGGGGACATTACTTGAGAAGTTGACACCCATGGCCCAGTAAATTGCCAACCACAACATGACTGCAAAAGTCATAAATGCAGCCGCAAAAATAAGCAAGCTTCGCCTGAGCTTATCCTCCTGCGATTCCATCATTTCAGGATTTATTTCCTTTGTCCCAAGATGTTCCGCCATACGCACTCCTAACAAATTTTATTTTTATATTCTTGATATTTGCACGCCCCGCTTAAAAAAGGGATCGCAAAATTTTGATTGGCACTAGCGCTCGCTAATCGACTGCCCAAGTTTTTTGGCAGATTGAATTCTACCCAATTGGAAGCTCAATCGGGTAGAAAGTATTGAAAGTGACAGCGAAGAGAAATCACTGCCCGTGTAGCAAAACTACAAATCTAAAAGGACTCTGCCTGGATATTCCAGTGCTTCTTTGATTGTGCCCAAGAACTGCACTGCTTCGCGACCGTCGATGATGCGATGGTCGTAGGAGAGTGCGAGGTAATTGATGGGGCGGATGACGATCTGCCCGTTCTCGACCACTGGGCGGTCTTTAGTGGCATGGATGCCAAGAATAGCGCTCTGTGGTGGATTGATGATGGGAGTGGAAAGCATGGAGCCGAACACGCCGCCATTGGTGATGGAGAAAGTGCCACCGCTCAATTCTTCCATGGTGAGCTTGCCATCTTTGGCGCGTGCGGCAAAGGCAGCGATCTGTTTCTCGATGTCTGCCAATGACAATTGGTCGGCATTGCGTAAGATAGGTACGACCAAGCCGCGTTCGCTGCCAATAGCCATACCGATGTCGAAGTAGCCGTGATAGATGACATCGTTACCATCCACCGAAGCATTCACCACGGGGAATTTCTGCAAAGCGATGACTGCGGCCTTGATGAAGAAAGAAGAGAAACCTAGCTTCACGCCGTGTTTCTTTTCGAATGCGTCTTTGTATTTGTTGCGCAGGTCGATGACGGGCTGCATGTTCACTTCGTTGAACGTAGTGAGGATGGCCGCGTTCTGTTGCGATTGCAGCAAACGCTCAGCGATGCGTTGGCGGATGCGTGTCATCGGTACGCGTTGCTCGGCACGGTCACCTACTGGCATGCTCACTGGCGCTGCAACTGGCTGAGCGACAGGTGTTGGTTGTTGCACTGCACTCAGCACATCCTCTTTGGTCACTAGACCGTGTTTGCCGCTACCTTGCAGAGTGGCCGTATCTAAATCATGTGCATGGGCGAGTTTTCTGGCGGAAGGAGACGCTGGAGCAGGTGCCGCTGCCGCCACAGGGGCTGCAGCTACTGGCGCAGCCGCTTGCACTACCGCCTCTGTGTCGATCTGCGCGATGATTTCGTTGCTACCCACTTTGGCACCATCGGCTTTGATGATCTTCACTAGCACGCCGCTCTTGATCGCAGGCAATTCAAGCACGACCTTGTCGGTCTCGATGTCGATAAGGTTCTCACCCTCCTTCACAGCTTCGCCGACTTTTTTGTTCCAAGTGATCAGTGTCGCTTCGGAGACGGACTCAGAGAGTTGCGGGACTTTGACTTCAATGATGCTCATGGTGTGCTCCTGGTTTGTTTTTCACGTTTAGGTCGGGACGGAATGCAGCTTCGATCACGGCTTTTTGTTGTTCGTTATGCGTTGCCAAATAGCCCGCCGCAGGCGATGCCGAGGATGGACGTAGCGCGTATTCCAATCGCATCTCTGGGCGCATCTGACGCAGCAGGTAATGTTGGATGCGATGCCACGCACCTTGGTTACCCGGCTCTTCCTGACACCACACGACTTCTGTGGCGTTTGGATAAGCCGCGATCTGTGCCTCAAACTCCTCATGCGGGAACGGATACAACTGCTCCAAACGGATGATGACCATGTTGGCGATATTCTTCTCACGACGATGTTTAAGCAGATCGAAATACACCTTTCCACTACACACGATGATGCGGCTCACGCTGGAGGCATCCAAAGTATCAATCTCAGGGATGACGTTTTGGAATCCGCCCGTGGTGAACATCTCTAATGAAGACGAAGCATCTTTACTACGCAACAGACTCTTGGGCGTGAAAACGATGAGTGGCTTGCGATAGGGGCGTACCATCTGACGGCGCAACAGATGGAATATCTGCGCAGCCGTCGTAGGCACACAGACTTGGATGTTGTAGTCAGCACACAGCTGCAAATAGCGCTCGATACGGCCTGATGAGTGCTCTGGCCCTTGGCCTTCATAACCATGCGGCAACAACATCACCAGCCCACACAACCTACCCCACTTCGCTTCACCAGACGTGATGAACTGATCGATGACCACTTGAGCACCGTTGGCGAAGTCACCGAACTGGCCTTCCCACAGGGTCAGCGTATCCGGCTCGGCAGTGGCGTATCCATATTCAAATCCCAGTACCGCCTCTTCCGACAAAATGGAATCGATGACGACAAAGTCTGATTGGTCCGGCGCGATGTTCTGTAAAGGAATATGAACATCTCTATCCCATTGTTCTCGGTTCTGATCATGCAACACCGCATGGCGATGGAAGAACGTGCCGCGACCACAATCCTCACCCGACAATCGGACCGGATAGCCCTGCGTGACCAGACTTGCATAAGCCAAGTTCTCTGCCATGCCCCAATCCAGCGCAAGCTCACCTTTGCTCATAGAGATACGATCAGCCATGATCTTCTCCACGCGCGAATGCAATTTGAAACCTTCAGGAATGTCCACCAAACGCTGCGCTAATTGTTGCAGACGTTCGCGCGGCAAACTGGTGACTGCTGGGGTCGTCCATGAGATGTCGCCGACATAAGGCGACCAGCTCACCGCATGTCCAAATTTGTAATCGCTCAATACCGGTTGGATAGGGTTGTGACCCGCATCCATCGCTTGCTTGTAGCTTGCCACCATCTCGTCAGGCTCGGTGGCAGACAACACACCTTGCTCGACCAAACGTGAAGCATACAGCGCGCGCGTACCTGGATGTTTGTTCACCTTGCGGTACATCAACGGCTGTGTCACCAGTGGTTCATCCTGTTCGTTGTGCCCCAACTTGCGGAAGCACACCATGTCGATGACCACGTCACGATTGAACTGCATACGAAAATCAAGCGCGATCTCGGTGACTAGCAACACCATCTCCGGATCATCTGCATTCACATGGAAGATAGGTGCTTCGACCATCTTCGCCACATCCGTGCAGTACAGAGAGGAACGCATATCTCGCACATCGGAGGTAGTGAATCCGATCTGGTTGTTGACGACGATATGCACCGTACCACCCGTGCGATATCCGCGTGTCTGCGACAGATTGAACGTCTCCTGATTCACGCCCTGCCCGCCAAATGCGGCATCACCATGTAGCAAGATAGGCAAAACCTGATTGCCTTTTTTATCCTTGCGACGATGCTGGCGCGCACGTACGGAGCCCTCGACCACGGGATTGACGATCTCCAAGTGGGACGGATTAAAAGCCAGCGTCAGATGCATCGCACCGCCTGGTGTGGCGATGTCGGATGAGAAACCTTGGTGGTATTTCACGTCGCCTGAAGTTAGATGTTCGGTATGGATACCCTCGAACTCGGCGAACAACACCTTGGGCAATTTGCCGAGCGTGTTGATCAACACGTTCAATCGCCCCCGGTGTGCCATGCCGATGACAGACTCTTTCACGCCTTGTTCGCCCGCACGTTGCAACAAATGATCGAGCAATGGGATGAGCGTATCCCCGCCTTCCAGCGAGAATCGTTTTTGGCCGACATACTTGGTGTGCAGGTAACGCTCCAACCCTTCCGCCGCCGTCAGGCGTTCGAGGATGCGCCGCTTCAATTCATTGGGATATTTCGGCTCGCCGCTTGCCCCCTCTAGGCGCGCTTGTATCCAACGCTTCTCGGCGACGTTACTCATGTACATGTATTCCGCACCAACACTGCTGCAATAAATGCGCTTCAGCCGCTGCAGGATGTCGCGTAACGTCATACGTGCGCCACCCACCAATGAACCGGTGAAGAAGGTCGTATCCATGTCCGCTTCGGTCAAGTTGTAATAAGCGGGATTGAGTTCCACCACATCAGGCTTAGGGAAGCGTTGTAGCGGATCAAGATCGGCGACACGCGCCCCCAGAAAACGATGAGCGTTGATAAGTTGCAAAACAGATGACTGCTTACGCTCCAGTTCGGCGTGTTGCGACGTTTCAGGTACGTGCTGAGCACGGGCCAAAAAGCCGCGCTGAATAGGACTATGCGCCACATCTTTCTGTGTGCTGGCCGCTTTCAATTTATCGAAATAGGCACGCCACTCTGCGGGAACGCTATCCGCCCCGTTCAGGTAGTCTTCATACAAACTCTCGACGAACACATTGTTGCCACCATTCAGCAACGACGTATCCTGCATCTCCTGCATGTAGTTCTTTTCGGGGGCATTCATGGTCAACCTTATCGAACTCAGCGTTTCGTCATAGAGAGGAAGTCACGACGCACAGCACCACGATAGAGCTGACGAGGACGACCGATCTTATGCTCGGCATCAGCGATCATCTCGTTCCATTGCGATACCCAACCGATGGTGCGGGCGACGGCGAAGATCACGGTGAACATATTGATCGGAATGCCGATAGCGCGCAGCACGATGCCAGAATAGAAGTCCACGTTTGGATACAACTTACGCTCGATGAAATACGGATCGTTCAGCGCAGTCTTTTCCAATTCCATTGCCAGAGCGAACAACTTATCGTTCTCAAGGTTCAGCTCTTTCAGCACTTCGTAACAGGTCTGACGCATCACGGCCGCACGTGGATCCATGTTCTTGTACACGCGATGTCCGAAGCCCATCAACTTGTACTTCTTATCCTTTACGCCTTGCACATACTCGGCGACTTTGGAAGGATCGCCGATCTCTTCCAGCATCTTCAACGCCGCCTCGTTCGCACCACCGTGGGCGGGACCCCACAACGCGGCGATGCCTGAAGCGATACAAGCGAAGGGGTTGGCACCGCTAGAACCCGCCAAACGCACGGTCGAAGTCGATGCGTTCTGCTCGTGGTCTGCATGAAGAATCAAAATACGTTCCAAGGCACGTACCAAGATCGGATTTGGCACATAGTCTTCTGCTGGCGTGGCGAACATCATGTACATGAAGTTCTCCACGAAACCGAATTTATTCTTGGGATACATGAACGGCTCGCCGACATTGTATTTATGCGTCATCGCCGCGATGGTCGGCACTTTCGCCAGTAGGCGTTGCGCCGAGATCTCACGATGCTGCGGATTATTGATGTCGAGCGAATCGTGATAGAAGGCAGACAACGCGCCCACCACCCCCACCATCACAGCCATCGGATGTGCGTCACGGCGGAAACCGTTAAAGAAACGTGCCAACTGGTCGTGCACCATGGTGTGATGCGTGATGCTGCTGACGAATTGTGCTTTCTGCTCTGCCGTCGGGAGTTCGCCGTTCAACAACAGATAGCAGACCTCCAAGAAATCCGACTTCTCAGCCAGCTGCTCGATAGGGTAACCACGGTAGTAGAGCAAGCCAGCATCGCCATCGATAAAAGTGATGTTGGAGGTGCAACTGGAAGTTGCGAAGAACGCCGGGTCGTAAGTAAACACCCCCAACTTGCTCAAGGCGCGGATGTCAATTACATCCGGGCCGAGCGTACCGGACAAGATTGGAAATTCGATGCTACGACCATCATCCAGAGTCAGTGTTGCAACACGTTTGCTTTCCATTTTTCCCTCGCTTCTATCAAGCTTTTTGTAATAGATCCAACACGCTTCGTTGATGCTCCCGTGTCAGTGTTTTGTTACCCGTCACCAAATCCCATAGTTCGGTGTCTGCCATATCCAAGAGCTCATCGAAAGCGATTCGCTCAGCCTCGTCCAAGGTCGGGTAATCCTTAACGACGAAACGTCCCAACACGATATCCAACTCCAACAGTCCGCGCCGACAGCGCCAACGCAGACGCTGCAATTCGACAGGATCATCCGTACTCATACCGCGCGTTTCACCATCATATCTTTGATCTTGCCGATGGCTTCCGTCGGGTTCAACTCTTTCGGGCACACGTCCGCACAGTTCATGATGGTGTGGCAACGGAACAAGCGATACGGATCTTCGAGATTGTCCAAACGTGCCGCCGTATCTTGGTCACGTGTGTCCGCGATAAAGCGATAAGCCTGCAACAGGCCTGCTGGGCCTACGAACTTATCCGGATTCCACCAGAACGAAGGGCAAGATGTGGTGCAGCAGCCACACAGGATGCACTCGTACAGACCATCCAACTCCAAACGATCCTTGGGAGACTGCAGGCGCTCTGTCTCAGGAGGCGGATCGTTGTTCACCAGATACGGCTTGATGGAGTGGTACTGTTTGAAGAACTGCGTCATATCGACGATCAGGTCGCGAATGACTGGCAATCCAGGCAAAGGACGGATCTCGATAGGCTGCTTGAGAGAGGACAGTGACGTGATACAAGCCAAACCATTACGGCCATTGATGTTCATCGCATCCGAACCACATACCCCTTCGCGACAGGATTTTCTAAAGCCCAAACTGTCGTCTTGTTTGCGCAACATCATCAATGCGTCGAGCAACATGGCATCGCCCGACTCCATATTCAATTCGAAATCCTGCATGTAAGGCGCAGAATCGACATCTGGGTTGTAGCGGTAAATTTTGAATTTCATCGCCGCCTCCTTAGTAGACACGCGCTTTGAGCGGGAAGGTTTCAACGGTCAGCGGCTTCAAGCGCACTGGCTTGTAATCCAGACGATGGCCTTCGCTGTAGTACAAGGAATGTTTCAACCAGTTCTTGTCATCGCGCTCCTGGAAGTCTTCACGTGCATGCGCACCGCGACTTTCTTTGCGCGCCTCGGCTGCCGTCATGGTGGCTTGCGCCACTTCGATCAGGTTATCCAACTCCAATGCTTCTACACGCGCGGTGTTGAAGACCTTACTCTTGTCTGTGATCTCGGTATGACGCACACGCTCAGCTACTTCACGAATCTTAGTGACGCCCTCAGCCAACAAGTCTGGGAAGCGGAACACGCCGCAATGCAGCTGCATCACGCGGCGCATCTCATCACCCACGTCAGCGACGCGCTCTCCATTCTTCTGCTCTTCCAGACGCGCCAAACGCGCCAACGGTCTATCTGTCGCATCAACTGGCAATGGCTTGTGGTTGATATTGGTTTTCAAGTCCTCAATGATCTGCCGTGCCGCCGCGCGACCGAACACGATGAGATCGAGTAACGAGTTGCAGCCTAAGCGGTTCGCACCATGCACCGACACACAAGCGCACTCACCTACCGCATAGAAGCCTTGCACTGGTACGTCAGGTGCTGTGCCTTGTGGCACCACGACTTGGCCGTGATAGTTGGTTGGGATACCGCCCATCATATAGTGCGCAGTGGGCACGACAGGGATGGGGGATTGGGATGGATCGACATGGGCGAACTTGAGTGCGATGTCGCGGATGCCGGGTAGACGATGGCGAATGACCTCGTCGCCCAAATGATCGAGCTTGAGTAGCACATGATCGCCATGCGGACCGCAGCCGCGTCCTTCTTTGATCTCGGTCGCCATCGCACGCGACACCACGTCGCGGCTCGCCAAGTCTTTGGCGGTCGGTGCATAACGCGGCATAAAACGTTCGCCATCCTTGTTCACCAGATAACCGCCCTCACCGCGCACGCCTTCGGTGATGAGCACGCCAGCGCCATGCACGCCGGTCGGGTGGAACTGGTAGAACTCCATGTCCTCTAGCGGGATGCCTGCGCGTGCCGCCATCCCTAGGCCATCACCTGTATTGATGTAGGCATTGGTGCTGGCAGAGAAGATGCGGCCCGCACCGCCTGTCGCGAACAAGGTCGCACGGGCTTGCAGGATCATCACTTCGGACGTCTCGATCTCCATCGCGACTACGCCCAGCACGTCACCGTCTTGGTCGCGGATCAGATCGAGCGCCATCCATTCAACGAAGAAGTTGGTGTTGGCGCGCACGTTCTGTTGATAGAGGGTATGCAACAAAGCATGACCTGTACGGTCAGCAGCGGCACAAGCGCGCGGCACAGGATTCTTGCCGTAATCCTGCATATGCCCACCGAAGGGACGCTGATAAATCTTACCGCTGTCCAAACGGTCGAAAGGCATACCGAAGTGCTCCAACTCATAGACCACTTCCGGTGCTGCGCGACACATGTATTCGATGGCATCTTGATCACCTAGATAGTCCGAACCTTTGACGGTGTCGTACATGTGCCAGTGCCAGTTGTCTTCATTCACGTTACCCAACGACGCGGCGATACCACCTTGTGCTGCGACGGTATGTGAGCGTGTAGGGAACACCTTAGACAACACGGCGACTTTGAGACCTGCTTCGGACAAGGTGAGCGCCGCTCGCATACCTGCACCACCTGCACCTACCACCACTACATCGAACGTTCTTTTCGTTATCGCCATTTCTTATAATCCCCAAAGGATCTGCACAGACCAGATCACGTACAACACCAACGCCAAGATCACCAGCACATGGATAGTCAATCGAATACTTGCAGGTTTGATGTAGTCCATCACAATGTCGCGCACACCGATCCACGCGTGGTAGAACAGACTGAGCAAGAACAACATAGAGAAGGTGCGCATCAAATTGCCAGAGAACAATCCCGCCCAGGTGTCATAACCAAAAGAGGGCTGTAACAGCAATATCACCACGACCACGACAGCATAGAGCGCCATCACCACCGCAGTGACACGTTGCACCAACCAGTCGCGCAGGCCGTAATGCGCGCCCGTTACGATACGATTCACCATAACTTCACTCCCAACACGATGGTCAACGAAAGACTTATAAGCATCACCCACTTGCTACTGGTGCGTGCCGCAGAGATGTGCGAGAGCAGATGCAGATCGATGGCGAGATAACGCAAGCCCGCACAGAAATGATGTAAGAACGCCCACATCAATCCGAACAGCGCCAATTTCAAAATTGGATGCGCAAGCACCTCAGTCAGATTTGTGTAGGTCTCGATAGAGCGCAGACTTTGATCGAGGATGAAAAGCAGTAACGGCAACGCAACAAAAAGGACTGCGCCACTGATGCGATGCAAGATTGAGACGATACCAGGAAGGGGGAGTTTGATCTTATGGAGGGCTAGATGCTTAGGTCGTATCTTGTTCATTGTCATTATCGTCCAGAGCCAAAAAATCGAATGGCGCAATCCTACACCTACGCATGGCGAGTGCAAAGTAATCGGACTATGATGTGCGCGAAAATTAATAATCGTATATTCGATTTCCAATACTTCTTATCGCTATACTTCTTCAACACTCAACTACAGAGAGGACATCATGAAAGCCCCCATCCGCGTCACCATCACTGGAGCAGCAGGTCAGATCGGTTACAACATGTTGTTCCGTATTGCCAATGGCGATATGTTAGGGCGCGAGCAACCAATCATCTTGCAACTACTCGACATACCTGCAGCCCAGCAGGCACTACGCGGTGTCGCGATGGAGTTAGAAGACTGCGTCTTCCCGATGTTGCAACAAGTCATCACCACCGATGATCCCCGTGTCGCCTTCCGCGACACCGAAGTCGTACTCTTGGTCGGTGCACGCCCCCGTAGCAAAGGCATGGAACGTAAAGACCTACTGGAAGCCAACGGTGCCATATTCTCCGAGCAAGGTCGCATCCTGAATGAAGTCGCAGCGCGCCATGTCAAAGTCTTGGTCGTAGGCAACCCCGCCAACACCAACGCGCTAATCTGCATGAAGAATGCGCCCGATCTCGATCCTCGCAACTTCAGCGCCATGATGCGCCTAGATCACAACCGCGCTATCGCGCAAATCGCGCTAAAACTCTTCCAGCCAATCCAAGACATCAAAAAAATGGTTATTTGGGGCAACCACTCAGGCACACAATACCCCGATCTTTCTCACTGTGAGATTCGCGGTCGGAAAGTAACAGAGGTTCTTCAGGATCCCGAATGGATTGAAGAATCGTTTATTCCAACAGTACAAAAACGCGGCGCAGCCGTCATCGAAGCCCGAGGATTAAGCAGTGCGGCTAGTGCTGCAAATTCTGCCATCGCCCATATGCATGACTGGTTATTGCGCTCCCACCACAACGATTGGGTCACCATGAGCGTACCGTCTGATGGCAGCTATGGCATTCCTGAAGGGGTGATGTATGGCTTCCCTGTCACTTGCCGCAACGGACATTACACCATCGTACAAGGACTCCCCATTTCCGAGTTGGGGCGTAAGCACATGATGGACAGTTATGCCGAGCTACTCAGCGAACGCGAACTGGTGAAGCACTTGTTTGCTTAACCACATGATGAGCACTCGCCCTCACTGCGAGTGCTCATCAACGATTCAAAACACCCCCCTATTCACCTTTCCCCAAGTTTTTAATCTAGTTTGAATTCCTAGCGCTTACATCCCGCCACTTGGCGTCAAATGTTCTTTAGCAGACCTATCACCAGCCTTTTTGTTCTATTCAAGACTTCATAAAACACCTAGAAAAGGCTAGAATCGACGCCTCTGCACAAACCCATAGATTTTAAGGAACTCACTATGTCAATGTCTGACCGCGACGGTTTTATCTGGCACGACGGCAAGCTCGTACCTTGGCGTGATGCCACCACCCACGTTCTTACTCACACACTGCACTACGGCATGGGCGTGTTTGAAGGGGTTCGCGCATATAAGACAAATCAAGGCACCGCAATTTTCCGCCTGCAAGAACATACAGACCGCCTCTTCAATTCAGCGTACATCTTTAAAATGAAGATGCCGTTCGATAAAGAGACCATCATGGAAGCGCATAAAGCAGTCGTTCGCACTAATGAACTGGCATCCTGCTACATCCGCCCAATCGTTTTTTACGGCTCAGAGGCAATGGGGATCGCTGCCACTGCCATTAGCACCCATGTAGCTGTTGCAGCATGGCCTTGGGGAGCGTACCTAGGTGAAGAAGGAATGGCGAATGGCATTCGTGTCAAAACCTCCAGCTTTACTCGCCACCATGTGAATGTGAACATGTGCCGCTCCAAATCAGTTGGCACCTACACCAATTCCATTTTGGCGCATCAAGAGGTCGCCCATGATGGCTATGACGAAGCCTTGCTTTTAGATGTCGACGGTTACGTCGCAGAGGGTGCTGGTGAAAATATATTCATCGTTAAAAAAGGCAAGCTTTACACACCAGATTTGACCTCGTGTTTAGAAGGTATCACGCGCGACTCCATCATTACGCTCGCTAAAGATATGGGCATCGAGCTGATCGAAAAACGCATCACACGTGATGAGGTTTATTGTGCAGATGAAGCATTTTTCACTGGCACGGCTGCAGAAGTAACACCAATTCGTGAACTAGACACTCGCACAATCGGCATCGGCAAACGCGGCCCCATCACCACAAAACTGCAATCTGCATTTTTCGATATTGTGAGTGGAAAAGACCCAAAGTACGCGCACTGGCTCACACACGTTTAAAGGGGAAAGCATGTCTACTGAGCACATCACACAGCGCTACGTAGAGGTCACTGCGGAAGCATTGCCTCTATTCTGCCCGACGCCTTCCATCAGCCTGTGGAGTGCGCATCCTCGTGTTGCCATTCCAGTAGCAAAGTTGGGGGAAGCCACCTGCCCCTATTGCGGGACAGTATATAGATTCAAAGGCGAACGCCCTCACGGGCACTAACCTCTGACTCCCCTCACTCAGCCCCAGTGAAAAAGATTCTCATTATCGCTCCGAGTTGGGTGGGCGATTGCGTGCTTATGCAGCCCATGCTGCATCGACTCATCGAGCGCCATCGGCACGTACTCATCGACGTCTTGGCTCCCCCTTGGACGGAAAGCCTGCTGAGACGCATGCCGGAAATCAACGATGTGATCGTCAATCCTTTCCCTCACGGTGCATTACAGTTTGCAGCACGCAGACGTCTGGGAATTGAATTACGTAAAGCACAATACGAGCAAGCAATCATACTTCCTAACTCGTTGAAGTCTGCACTTGTTCCTTTTTTTGCCAACATTCCACTGCGCACAGGTTATGTGGGTGAACTCAGGTACGGGTTGCTCAATGACGCACGGCACCTAGATAAAAAGAAACTACCGCTCATGGTGCAGCGCTTCTCACAACTAGCGGAAGAAGCGACAGAGCAAACGATTCGACAAGGACAGTATCCGTTCTTACAAGCCACTGAAGAAGAATATTCACAAACACTTTCCAAATTCGGACTAAGTGTCACTGGGCCTATCGCCATATTCTGTCCAGGCGCGGAATATGGGCCGGCAAAACGCTGGCCTGTTGAGTACTACGCAGAGCTCTCGCAACATTTACAAGATGAAGGGTATTCGATATGGCTGATCGGCTCCCACAAAGACAAAGAAGTTGCCGATAAAATCGTAGCTCTAGGTAATCCACAAGCCATCAATTTATGCGGGACAACCAACTTAAACGAGGCGATCAATCTCATTTCGAGAGCGCAATTGGTAATCAGCAACGATTCTGGGTTGATGCATATCGCCGCCGCACTAAATCGTCCGATGCTAGCCATTTTTGGCTCGAGTAGCCCACGATTCACACCACCGCTATCGACACAAGCCAAAGTGCTCCAATTAGACCTGAGTTGCAGCCCCTGTTTCAAACGGGTATGCCCGCTAGGGCACTTTAACTGCATGCTTCAACTAACCCCCAAGTTAGTTGCCAGCCAGATTCCAACTCTACAAACGAAGTCTTGAAGTAGCTGGCATCTCTGAGTAAAGAGAGACGTCTTGCTTCAAGCTATAATGCCCACCAATCAAATATTCGCGCCACATCATGCAGATTACCCGCCGTTTAGAATTCGATGCAGGACATCGCATCCCCAATCACAATAGCCAATGCAAACACCTGCATGGTCACCGTTACGTCATTGAGATCACCCTGTCTGGGGAGGTTATTACGACAGAAGGTATCTCCGAACAAGGTATGGTGATGGATTTCTCTGATGTAAAACGCATCGCCAAAGAACGTGTAGTAGATGCATGGGATCATGCTTTTCTGGTCTACCGAAACGACAAGACAGTGCTGGACTTTCTCAACACAATGCCAAATCACAAGACCGTTGTGATTGACGTCATTCCCACTGTAGAAAACCTAGCGATGGTCGCATTCAATCTTTTAGTAGATGCATACCAAGACTCTTTTGGGAATCACCTGAGATTAGAGCGTATTCGTCTTTATGAAACACCCAACAATTGGGCTGACCACGTACGTTAAATACTACCGTACCTCCCTGCTACTACACGATCACGCCCACCCCGCTTCGCTTGGTAAAGCGCTGCATCGACTGACTGCAACAGCTGTTCGATAGACATCTTGTCATCTGGCATCACGGACACCACACCACAGCTCACTGACACATACTTACTGTCTGTCGCATAGTGTTTGATTTTCAAGTCCCCCACCATTTGGCGTACGCGATCCGCCATCCACATGGCACCACCTTCGTCCGTATCGCCCAGCACCAGCATAAATTCCTCGCCGCCATATCTGGATGCCATATCAGTCGCACGCGGTGCAGCCTTAGCAATCTGCAAAGCAACCAACTTCAAGCAATCATCTCCCGCCTGATGACCGTACTTATCATTAAACAACTTGAAATAGTCCACATCCAGCATAACCACGGACAATGGTTTTTTAACCCGCATGCAACGTCGCCATTCACGCAACAGAAAGTCATCGAATGAGCGGCGATTTGCAATACCTGTCAACGCGTCCGTAGTTGAGAGGCGCAACAATTCAGCATTTGCTTTATCCAGCTTGCGTGTAACATCGATCAGACTACGTTGCATATCAATCAAACGTTGCATCGCCCTGACTTTTGCGTGAAATACAACCTCACTCACAGGCTTCGTCAGATAATCATCCGCACCTGCCGCAATACCTCGCGCAAGATCCTCATCTTTGCTCATGGCTGTCAAAAAGATGATGGCAGACCACTCCCCATCGCCCTCCATCTTCCGAATTCTACGGGCCACATCGAAGCCATCAAAATCTGGCAATTTCGCATCCAACAAGATGATATCCGGGCGTTCTCGCTTGAATACTTCGACGGCTTGATGCCCTGTCTCAGCCAGCAAAGGCTCATCAATCCCCATGGTGTTCAAATAATTGGAAAGTACTTTGAGCGTCACTTTGCTGTCTTCGACGACCAACACCTTTAGACTATTTTTTGATTTGCTCATGATTATGTTTTCACACCGTTTGAATTAGTTTTGCTCATGACATCAATCGCTAAACAGAGATCCACCCAAGCACGCGCTTTTTCTGCTGGTGATCGCAATAAGTATGCAGGATGATAAGTGACCAATACAGGAATGCCTTCAACCTGATGCAACTTGCCACGTAACGATCCCAGTGTTGCATCACTATTCAACAAAGACGAGGCCGCAGTTTTTCCCAAAGCCACAATAAGCTTGGGTTTGATAAGCGCGATCTGCTGCTTTAAATATGGCATACAGGTTGCCGCTTCATCCTTTTCTGGCGTGCGATTGTTGGGGGGACGACATTTGACAATGTTGGCGATGTACACGTTGTTGCCACGTTTGAGCTTGATGGAAGCCAGCATGTTGTCCAGCAATTTACCCGCTTGCCCCACGAACGGTTCGCCACGCTCGTCCTCATCTGCCCCCGGCCCTTCTCCCACGAACAACCAATCAGCCTTCTCATCGCCCACACCGAATACGGTCTGCGTGCAGCCTTCGCGCAGTTTGCAGGCGGTGCAATCCTTCACTTGGGCTTTGAGTTCATCCCAACCCAATGCAGGTTCGATGCTTGTTTCTATATGCTGTACTGCTTCGACCGGAGCGACATAGGCAACAGGCTGCACTTCGACTTCTTGAAGTATCTCAACGGATGGCTGTTCGCTTTGCGCAGGCATCTCTTTCCGCACCCACAAAGGGTACAGATTCATCTCGCGCAACACGTTCTCGTCTCTGAGGTTCACAGCCCTTTTCCCATCAATATCGCGTCTTCACGTCCGCTTGTCGCCGGATAATAATCGCGGCGCAGCCCAATTTTTTCGAAGCCGATTGCACGATACAAGGCAATGGCAGCTTGGTTCGATGCTCTCACCTCTAACACCATTCGGCGCATGTTCTCATGCCGCGCCAAGGACAACATGGCTTCCAACAACTTACGACCGATACCTTTGCGCTGATGCCCTTTGTCGATAGCGATATCCAACAACTCCGCCTCATCCACCGCCAACATCATCACCGCATAACCCATCATCACGCCAGCAGACTCGAATACCTTGCACTGATACCCACTACGCAAAGCATCGCTGAAATTCCCCAACGTCCACGGATGCCCATGTACCTCTCGCTCGATGCGCAACACGGCATCCAGATCGGCTTCAGTCATCTCACGCAGAATCATTTTGCAACTCGTTCACTGGTCTTCAGCGCAACCTTGTCGCGCAAGTAGAGTGGCAAAGCCAATGCGGCATCCACCGCATTACCCTTGGTGAATTCACGTGCGCCGATGCCTACGACTGCCGATGCTTGTGGCACGGCCTTCTCATCAACTCCACTCAACTGGTCACCGTAACGCGCTTGCAGCGCAACACCGCTCACTGCAAAACCACTTCCCACGCCGAACCAACCATCACCGCTCAGCGACGGCGCATCCTCAGCTTTGCATAGACACGGCTCAATCACCGCCAACCACTCGCCGTCACGCTTCTCATACGCCGCTAGATACAACTCGCTCATGCGCGCATCCAGCGCCGCGATGACTTTGTCTTTACCCGACGCCTCGGCCAACGCTTCCAAGGTGCACACACCGACCACTTCGACATCAGCCCCCAGCGCCAACCCTTGCGTCACACCGCATGCGATGCGCACGCCCGTGAACGAACCCGGCCCTTTACCAAAGGCGATGCCATCGACCTGCTTGACCTTGACGCCCGCTTCTTTGAGCAAGGCGTCCAACATCTCCATCAGCACCTCGGAATGTTTCTGCCCCACCAACTCACAACGCTCGCTCACGACGCCGTCTTGCCACAAGGCAACGGAGCAATATTCGGTGGAGGTCTCTATAGCGAGAATACGCATGCGACTTTAGCCAACCATCTCGACATGAACTTGCAATAACGCTACCGCCTGTGCGGCGATACCTTCACCACGTCCTGTATAACCAAGCTGTTCAGTAGTGGTGGCTTTCACGTTCACGCAGTTCTGCGCGATGCCGAGATCTGCCGCGATGTTGGCGACCATCGTGGGAATGTGTGGCGCCATCTTGGGCGCTTGCGCGATGATGGTGGCATCCACATTACCAACGCGATACCCCACCGATTCAATCTTGCGCACCACATCGCGCAACAAAATGCGGCTGTCGATGTCTTTGAACTTCGCATCGGTATCGGCGAAATGTTTGCCGATGTCCCCCAGCGCGGCAGCGCCCAGCAAAGCATCGCAGATGGCATGTAACAACACGTCCGCATCGGAATGGCCGAGCAGGCCTTTCGCATAAGGAATATCCACGCCGCCGATGATCAGCTTGCGCCCTTCTACCAATTGGTGAACGTCGAAACCTTGTCCAATTCTCATTTGCGATCTTTCAATATCAGTTCCGCGAGGCGGATGTCATTCGGGTAGGTCACTTTGAAATTTGTCGTATCACCTGCCACTAATTTGGGTTGCAACCCTAACGCCTCGATGGCTGAAGCATCATCGGTAACAGCATTGCATTTCGTCAACGCTTGCGACAGCAAGCCTGCGCGGAACATCTGGGGTGTTTGCGCTTGCCACAACTTCTCGCGTGGCTCGGTGCATTCGATGCGTTGATGCGCATCGGCGCGTTTCAACGTATCCGCCAAAGGCACAGCCAAAATCCCGCCCACCGCATCATCACGTAACTCGGTAATGAGCTTGTGCAAATTTGCCTGCGTCAAACATGGTCGTGCGGCATCGTGCACCAGCACCCAATCGTCGGGCTCTAATTCAGACACCAACAACCCATTTGCAACACTCTCAGCGCGTGTGTTTCCCCCGCAAAACAAAGGCTGCAATTTATCGCCCAAATGCGACCAATCGTAGCTTGTGAATTGCGTATCGTCTGGCGACAACACCACAAACACGGTGGAAATTTCCTCACAGGCACACAACGTCTCAAGGGCGTGCGCAATCATCGGCTTGCCTGCCAGTGGAAGATATTGCTTCGGTAGTTGGTTGCCCATGCGCGCGCCAAAACCGGCTGCGGGGACTAAAGCGTGAAATTCAGACATGCCGCGATTGTAAAGGAAAGCCGTTTGCTTGGCTTATAATGCGCGCCTTTGTTTTAGGCTGTTTCCATGCTTTTCTCATCTACTCATTCTCGCCCGCGTTACACCCAGCTAGTCGGCTCATCCGATGCCTTGGCGCTGGCGCAATATGCCGCCAAAAATTCACCGCTGGTCGTCATCGCCGCTAATGCATTGGAAGCGCAACGATTGGTGGAAGAAATACCGTTCTTTGGCCCCCAATTGCGCGTGCATCTGCTGCCGGACTGGGAGACGTTACCTTACGACCACTTCTCGCCGCACCAAGATCTGATCTCGGAGCGCTTGGCCACCTTGCACCACATCCGCAGTAACGCTTTCGATGTCGTCATCGTGCCCATCACGACAGTCCTGTACCCGCTCCCCCCCGTATCCTATCTAGCGGCTTATACCTTCTTCCTGAAGAAGGGCGAACGCCTAGACCTTGCCGCTTTCCGCCAACAGATGACGCTGGCTGGATACAACCACGTGCAACAAGTGTTGACCCCCGGCGAATACTGCGTGCGCGGCGGAATCATCGACCTGTTCGCTATGGGCAGCGTGTTGCCCTACCGCCTCGACCTGTTCGACGATGAGATCGAAACCATCGCCACCTTCGATGTAGATACGCAACGCACCTTGTATCCCGTGCCGGAGATCCGCATGTTGCCCGCGCGCGAGTTCCCCATGGACGAGAAGGGCCAAGCCCATTTCCGCCAAAGTTTCCGCGACCGCTTCGACGGCGATCCTTCCAAATGCCGCATCTACAAAGATGTGAGCAAGGGCATTGCACCAGCCGGTATCGAGTATTACCTGCCTCTATTTTTCGATAAGACGGCGACGCTGTTCGACTACCTGCCGCAGAACGCCACGTTGTGCCTGCACCACGATGTAGATGCTGCGACAAAACAGTTCGCGGTTGATACCGCCTCGCGCTACAACCTGCTGCGCGGCGATCCACAACATCCGCTGTTGGAAACGAAAGAGTTGTTCTTGGATGGAGAGCAGTTCTTCATCCGTGCGAAAGCGTTCGCACGACTCGACATACTCCCCTCGCCCGCAGGCGGGAGAGCGGCTGAGGGTGAGGGCGATTCAAAGAATCTCACACCTTGCCCCACCGCCACCATCCCCTCTATCGCTGTGGATCGCCGCGCCGAAGTCCCCACGCAAAAGTTCGAAGACTTCCTGCGCAGCTACAAGGGACGTACCCTGCTGCTCGCCGAAAGTCTTGGCCGCCGCGAGATCATGTCTGGCTATCTGAAGGAATACGGCCTCACACCTAGCGTGTGCGAAGACTACGCATCGTTCCTCGCCAGCAAAGACAAGTTCATGCTCGGCGTCAGCCCTGTCCAGATCGGCTTCACGCTGCCGGATGAGAATATTTCCATCGTCACCGAGACCGAACTCTACGCCGCACAACCGCGCAGTCGCGCCGCCCGCGCCGCGAAGAAGAGCAACGTCGAAGGGATGTTGCGCGACCTGTCTGAGCTCAAGACAGGCGACCCCGTGGTGCATGAACAACACGGCATCGCGCGCTATCAAGGCTTGGTGAATCTCGACCTCGGCGAAGGCGAGAACGAATTCTTATTGCTGGTGTACGCCGGCGACGACAAGTTATACGTACCCGTCTCGCAATTACACGTCATCAGCCGCTACAGCGGCGGCGCACCCGAAGCTGCACCATTACACAAGCTGGGTAGTGGCACGTGGGACAAAGCCAAACGCCGCGCCATGCAGCAGGTGCGCGACACCGCCGCCGAGTTGCTCAACATCTACGCGCAGCGCGCCACACGCAAAGGCCATGCGTTCAAACTGACGTATCACGACTACGAAGCGTTCGCGGAAGGCTTCGGCTTCGAAGAGACCGCCGACCAAGCCGCTGCCATCGAAGCGGTGTTGCTCGATCTGCAATCCGGTAAGCCGATGGACAGACTCATCTGCGGCGACGTGGGATTCGGCAAGACCGAAGTGGCCTTGCGCGCCGCCTTCGTCGCAGTGATGGACGGCAAACAAGTGGCGGTGCTAGTCCCCACCACACTGCTGGCCGAGCAACACTTCCAGAACTTCTCCACCCGCTTCGCCGACTGGCCAATCAAGATCGCCGAGTTGTCACGTTTCCGCTCCACCAAGGAAGTGACGCAATCGCTAAAGGATCTAGCGGATGGAAAGTTGGACATCGTCATCGGCACACACAAGCTCATCCAGAAGGATGTGAAGTTCAACAACCTAGGCCTAGTCATCCTCGACGAAGAGCATCGCTTCGGCGTGCAACAGAAAGAACGCCTGAAGGCATTACGTGCCGAGGTGGATGTACTGACGCTCACCGCCACACCGATACCGCGCACGCTGGCGATGTCACTGGAAGGTCTGCGCGATTTCTCCGTCATCGCCACTGCGCCGCAACGCCGTCTCTCCATCAAGACCTTCGCCAGCAGCTTCAGCCAAGGGGTGATCCGCGAAGCCGTGTTGCGCGAGCTCAAGCGCGGCGGACAGGTGTACTTCCTGCACAACGAAGTGGACACCATCAACAACATGCTAGAAAAGTTGGAGACGCTGCTGCCGGAAGCGCGCATCCGCGTGGCACATGGGCAGATGGGTGAACGCGATCTGGAAGCGGTGATGCGCGACTTCACCCACCAGCGTTTCAACGTGCTGCTGTGCACCACCATTATCGAAACGGGTATCGATGTTCCGACAGCCAACACCATCATCATGAATCGCGCCGACCGCTTCGGTCTGGCGCAGTTGCATCAACTGCGCGGTCGCGTCGGACGTTCGCATCACCAAGCCTATGCCTATCTCTTGGTGGACAACATGGAGGGCCTCACCGCGCAAGCGAAGAAACGCCTCGAAGCGATCCAAGCGATGGAACAACTGGGCAGTGGATTCTTCCTAGCCATGCACGACTTGGAGATTCGCGGCGCAGGTGAAGTGTTAGGCGAATCGCAGAGTGGCGAGATGCAGGAAATTGGTTTCAGTTTGTACAACGACATGCTCGCCGCCGCCATCGCCTCGCTCAAGCAAGGCAAAGAACCCGACATGACGCACCCGTTGGGCGTGACCACCGAGATCAATCTGCACACGCCTGCGTTGTTACCGAACGACTACTGCGGCGACATCCACCAACGTCTGGTCATCTACAAACGCCTAGCGAACTGCAACACGCAAGAAGACCTAGACGACATGCAACAGGAACTCATCGACCGTTTCGGCCTGCTACCCGAACCCGCACAGACCCTGCTCGACAGCCACCGCCTGCGCATCATGGCGAAGCCGCTCGGCATCAGCAAAGTGGATGCATCGTCTGATTCCATCGTCATTCAGTTCATCCCCGAACCGCCCATCGACCCGATGAAGATCATCACCCTGATCCAGAGCAAACGTCACATCAAGATGTCGGGACAGGACAAACTGAAGATCGATCTGAAATACGGCGATCTGCAGCAGCGCGTGTTGGCGATCAAGAATTTCTTTGGGGAGTTAAAGTAGTTTTTTCGCACGGTGCAAAAAGCTACGGCGCAATGCTCTCTGGTTATTGCGCCCTACCGAGCTCCATGTTGTCGTCGATAATCAATACAATCCGGTACACTGAAACTTCACCAATCAATTTAGTTGAACCATTATGCGAATCGCTTACTTAATTCTGCCTAGAGCAATTAGGTGGAACATTCGACCAGATGACCCTGTTGAATTTCCTGCCATTCCCAAGCTACAAGTAACAGTACTAAACCCACTTGCATTAGAAATACATAAAGTCGGTGAACTGACCACCTTCCCATTGCGTGATGGCTGTATTCACACCATTACTAATACTATTCATTTCAGGGTTCCTGATGAATTGAATATTAGTGGCGACAGCTTCCCAGCATTTCAAAATTGGCTACGTCTTCTCCGCTTAGTCAGTAGGCAAGCAATGCTGCCAACCGATATTGTCGGAGTCGCCTCATCAAACATAGAAGGCAAACTCAGCGTCAATATCCCCAAGGCGGCCTTCTCATACACAATCATGGGTACTTATCGAATCGAGACAGCAGTCAACACATCGGTACTTCTACGGGCTAGCCAAATAAATTCCGATTCTGAAATTCCAATTTGTCACGAAATACTTCTAGATGCACTGGCAGCCTTTGAGCGAAATGACTACCGGCAGACAGTACTTTACTCTGCAATTGCAGTTGAATCACTGGCCAGAACTTACCTTGATACAGCTTACGAAGTGGCAATCACTTCACCCCATCCTCCAATGCATTTGAACATTTTGGAATTCCCTCAAGCGGGCGGAATAGTTCAGAAAAAGGATCCAATATTCTCGCTACTGTATGACAACGACAATTTCCAACGACTTCTTCATGAATCTCCCTTGTATCTAACACGCAGGTCTCTATTGGCCGAGAATGAGAATCTATACAGAAGGGCTATAAACCTGTATCGAACGAGAAACCGCCTTGGCCACGGACATATGATTCCCGAAAATAGTGAGAATCTTCTTTCAATCGATAGCGTTGGTGCGCTTAGCGGACTTGAAACAGCAATTAGCGTTTTCGAGTGGTTTGGTGAAACTGGCTATCGATTGCCGCGTTTCGATGCATACGAAGTCAAAAAAAATTAGCGGACCGGCAACAGATTTGTTCCTTCGCCCCCCCCCCAAGGTACCGGAGTCGAATTGTTTTCACTCAGCTAAACGGGGCCGCATCAATTAAACGGGGCCGCATCACAATAGCTTCTTCAGGCTCGATCATTCCAGTAATTCGGATGCCGTCGCTGGTGAGCTACGGCAATGATGTATAGATGTTCGCCTTGAGTACGATATACGACTGAGTAAGGAAAGCGGCGAACGATCTCGCGACGAAAACCATCAGCGACTGATGCCCCCGCTTCTGGATGAGTGTAGGCAAACGCTACGGCAGATTGCACTTCGGCGGCGAACTCCAAACCCAACCCCGGAAATTTCCCGTCATAAAAAAGCGCCGAACTTTCGAGTTCGGCGCGAGCTTTGGGATGGAACTGCGGTTGGTTCACGAAAGTTTGCGGCGGATGTCTGCAAAGACTTCGGTAGCGGGAATCAATTTAACCTCACCGCGTTCAATCTCAGCCCAGCGCGCTTTGATTTCGATTTCCCATGCTTGGGTAACATCGCCGCTGTCTGTCGGCTCAAGCGTTTCGAGTAAGAAGCTTGCCAGTTGCGCACGCTCTTCCACGCCCAGTTGTTTTGCCTGAGTTTGAATTTCTGCGAGCTTGGCTGACATGGTGGAATCCTTCTTAAAGTGATGGGCAAACGATAGGGGGATTCAAACATCCAGTCAAGGCGTAGCTGAAGGGCAGGCCGCAGCCTGCCCTAACCTTCCTTACAACGCCGCCTTCACCGCCACCGCCAACGCTGTCGTCGGTCTGCCGATGAGTTTGCTCAGTTGTTTGCCCTCATCGAACAATCCACCTTTTGAAACGCCCGTGTCAGAGTTCGCCAGCAGCTCGGCGAGGAATTCGGGCAGTCCTGCACCCAGCAACGCTTTCTTGTATTCCGCTTCTGGCAGATTCACATAGCCGATGGCTTTGCCGGCCTGGCGTGCGATCTCAGCAGCCAATTCAGTCAAGGTGTAAGACGTATCTCCAGCCAGTTCATAGACTTTTCCTGCTTGGTTCTCTGCCGTGAGCACAGCCGCATCGGCTTCAGCGTAATCGGCACGGGTGGCAGAAGAGATACGTCCATCGCCCGCAGCGCCAAACACCGCGTTGTGAGCTAGTGCAGCAGGTATGCCTGCGGTGTAGTTCTCGGTGTACCAGCCGTGACGCAACAGCGTGAATGGCACACCGGAGGCGCGTAGGTATTCCTCGGTCTCTTTGTGTTCGGCGGCCAATCCGAGCGGGGATGTATCGGCGCGCAGCACGCTGGTGTAAGCCAGCAGTTTCACACCCGCACGTTTAGCCGCATCAATGACGACCTTGTGTTGTGTGGCGCGTTGCCCGACTTCGCTGGATGAGATGAGTAACACTTTGTCTGCACCCTTCAATGCACTGTCCCAACTAGCTGGCTGGTTGTAGTCAGCTTGGCGTACTTGCACGCCGAGGGCGGCGATATCCTTGGCTTTATCGACATTACGCACGGCAGCGACGATGCTAGCTGCGGGGACCTTCTTCAGTAATGCCTTGATGACGAGTTGGCCAAGTTGGCCTGTGGCTCCGGTGACGACGATCATGATGCTTCCTTTCTTTCTGTGATTGATTTGGGGAAGCGCATAATATGTCTTACAATAACTTTTCGTAAGTACGTACAAAAAGGTAAGTGTCATGCCACAAGTGAATACACCAAAATCAAAGATATCCCAACGTCGTGGGGAAGTGTTCTCCACCGCCTGCCCTTCGCGCGAGATCCTCAATCATGTGACCAGCCGCTGGGGCGTGCTGGTGTTGGTCGCCTTGATGGAAGGGACGCACCGCTTCAGCGACCTGCGACGCAAGATCGATGGGGTGAGTGAAAAGATGCTGGCGCAGACATTGCAACAATTGGAAAAGGACGGCTTCATCGACCGTGTCGCTTATCCGGTCGTGCCGCCCCATGTGGAATATTCTTTGACCCCTTTGGGAGAGGAGATCGGCAGTCAGGTCGACTCGTTGATCGATTGGATAGAGAGCAACCTATCAAAGATCTTGAGGGCGCAGCTGAAGCGACAACAAAAGGAGACAAGCTAGCGATATCAAGCTGACTCCGAAAGCGGAATTACTGCGCTCATCTTCAACGCTCGCACACGATCAATCGCTGGAAATATTGGACTGGATGCAGAGCTTGTCGGAAACGGATAGGCGGTTTGTATTGGAGACCATGCGAGGGTTGTGCAAGCATCTTGCTAAATCAGCCTAAGTAAAAGTCCTCACACAACTAGCATCGTATTAGCCTCACTCATGTACCACCAAAGCATCGCGGGTAATTTCAACAAATCTGCTGCTTGCAAACGCAGCTTCAATGCCCGCTAAATTTTTGCGCAACAACTCTTCCAATTCCGCGTTGCTGATGTTGCCTGTCGAGATCAGTAACAACGAAGGTTCACCCTCAATCAAAAAGGTCTGCACAAAATCAGCATCTTTGCTGATGACAATGCGCCCATCCCGCGTGGCACGGGCGATGACTTCTTGATCTGTGGTGAGATTCTTGCGGGGAAGATCTAAGGTGTGCAGGGCATCATATCCTGCTTCGTTCAGCCAGTTAGCGAAGCGCCTTGGGAGTTGCGCATCGACCAAAAATTTCATGCTGCCAAACGTTCCGAGCGGTTCATGTGCGTGAGGCGTGCAGCATAGGACAGTGCCGCCAAAATATCTTCGCGTTCAAGGTCTGCATAATCGGCCAAAATTTCTTCCGTCGTCATGCCGCTGGCTAACCATTCCAACACATTCTCCACTGGGTAACGTAAGCCGCGAATGCACGGTTTTCCGTGGCATACAGAGGGGTTCACTGTGATTCGTTCACGCATTGTTCATCCTCCAAAGTTTTGCTTGCGGTGGTATCTTACACCAGCCAAAGATGACCATTAAATCCAAATAAACCATTAGCCCCCCAATCTCCCCTTGTCAGGGGCTTGGCAGGCACTGCGTATTGCCTGCCAAGCCTTTTCAGTCTTCACCGCTTCCCCCACGCGCTTCTCTGTTCCTTGCTCATGAACGTCCACGCCACGAAGCGGCTTTTCTTCTGACCTTGCGACATCTCGAAGGTGCGGTTATCCACCGCGCCGATGTTCTTTATCAAACGATAGATGTGCGGCAGGCTGGACGATTTGGAGATGAGGGTGGTGAACCACATGCAGTGCTCGCGCCCTGAGACGCTCTCTTCGATCATACGAGTGACGAACGCTTCTTCGCCGCCCTCGCAACACAACTCCAAGCTCTGCCCGCCGAAGTTCAGCACAGGCTTCTTGTGTTTGTTGCTCTCTTTGCCGAGGTTCTGCCATTTGCGTTGCGCGCCCTGCCGCGCTTCCGCCAAGGAGGCATGGAACGGTGGGTTACACATGGTGAGGTCGAAATATTCATCGGCGTAGGTGACACCTTCGAAGATGGACGCGGATGATTCTTGGAAACGCAATTCGATGGCATCTCCCAACTGGTTAGCATCCAAAAGATGGCGCGCGTTCTTCAGCGCCGCCTCATCCACATCCGTACCCACAAAATGCCAGCCGTAGCTACGATGTCCGATGATGGGGTAGATGCAGTTCGCGCCCACGCCGATATCGAGCACGCGCACCTTGTCGCCGCGCGGGATGTTGCCGCCGTTTCCCTCTGCCAGTAGGTCCGCCAGAAAATGGATGTAGTCAGCACGGCCCGGAATGGGGGGACATAAGTATTGCGCGGGGATGTCCCATTCTTTGATGTCGTAGTAATGCTTCAACAGCGCTCGGTTGAGTGCCTTCACCGCAACGGGATCGACGAAATCGATGGATTCGTTTCCATACTGGTTCACCGCAACGAAGTCCTTCAGCTCTGGACTGCTGGCGATGAGTTGCGCGAAGTCATAGCGACCTCGGTGCAGGTTGCGGGGATGTAGCGTGGGTTTCTCTGGGGCTTGTGTCATTGCGCGTTAGCTATCGTGTGAATGGGTGGATGATACCGCGTCAATGGCATCGCAGCGCTCTTAACCTCGACTAGGTTTTTTGCACTTGACTTTGGCAGTCGCCCGTCGTGGCCGCAGTCTCCCATTTTTCGAAAAAAACAAGCCGTCGGAAGAAAATTTCGGCGGCTTTTTGCTTGGTCGCTTGCATTAGAATGGCGCGCCTAAACGAACCATCGAAACACACCTTTTCCGAGCACCATGAACCTCATACTCCAAGCCCTACACGACATCCCTTCCGCGCAGGTAGAACACCTCGCCAAGTTATCCAACGCCACCCGTACCGAGCAGATCGCTGCCCATATCTATCGTCTACGTGACGCAAAACCAAACGACAGCATCGCCGACTATTGCTTCGAGCATCAGATCGACTACGGCTTCGTGCCTGCGGACAAGACCTTGGCCGATTTCGGCTTGGTGGTGATGGATATGGATTCCACCCTCATCAACATTGAATGCATCGACGAAATCGCCGACATGCAAGGCATCAAACCCCAAGTCGCAGAGATCACCGAAGCGGCGATGCGTGGCGAGATCGACTTCGCTGAAAGTCTGCGTCGTCGCGTCGCCTTGTTGCGCAATCTGGACGAGAGCGCATTGCAACGCGTGTATGACGAACGCTTGAAGTTAAATCCCGGCGCGGAACTGATGCTGGCCGAGCTGAAGAAGCACGGCATCAAGACCTTACTGGTCTCCGGCGGTTTCGTGTTCTTCACCCAACGTTTGAAAGAACGCCTCGGCCTCGATTTTGCCCACGCCAACGAGTTAGAAATTGTGAACGGCAGACTCACCGGCGAAGTGCAAGGCAAGATCGTGGATGCACAGGGTAAAGCCGATTGGCTGAACCGCATCCGCGTGGAATTGGAATTGAAACCGGAACAAGTCATCGCGATGGGAGATGGTGCGAACGACCTAAAGATGATGGCCGAGGCCGGCAGCAGCATCGCCTATCACGCCAAACCCGTTGTGCGCGCACAAGCTAGCTACGCATTGAATTTTGTTGGACTGGATGGATTGGTCAATCTGTTCGGCCACTAGAACACGTGTAGGTCGGGATTTACCCCGACGCTTGCTGTCAGGCTCAAGCCTAACCTACAACCGCAACACCCGATTTTCGGCGAAAAATAACTAACGCCAAGGAGCAACACCATGACGCAAGAGATCAGCATCGAAGTCCTGTTGGAAAAATACGCGGAAGCGGATGAGACGTCGGTGCAGGATGTGCGTCGCCGCGTAGCGCGCGGTCTGGCGCAGGCGGAGAAGCCGGAACAGCGCACGAAGTGGGAAGAGGCGTTCTTCCTCGCCCAGGAGAACGGCTTCGTGCCCGCAGGTCGCATCAACTCCGCTGCGGGTCTGACGATACAAGCCACGCTCATCAACTGTTTCGTGCAACCCGTGGGTGATGCCATCTCTGGCAGCATCGATGGCAAGCCCGGCATCTACGATGCCTTGCAACAAGCCGCCGAGACCATGCGCCGTGGTGGTGGTGTGGGTTACGACTTCTCCAGCATCCGCCCCGAAGGCGCACATGTGAAAGGCACCAACTCACGCGCCAGCGGCCCCATCTCCTACATGCGTGTGTTCGACCGTTCTTGTGAGACAGTGGAATCCGCCGGTGCGCGGCGCGGTGCGCAGATGGGCGTGTTGCGTTGCGACCATCCCGATATCGAGAAATTCATCAGCGCCAAAGACAAAGGCGACCTGCGCAACTTCAACATCTCCGTCGGCGTTACTGATGCGCTGATGCAAGCCGTGGAAGCCGACAACGAATTCGAACTGGTGCATAGCGCCAAACCTTCCGACCTCCTCTTGGCTGAAGGCGCGACACTACGCGCCGATGGCAAGTGGGTGTATCGCAAAGTGCGCGCTACCGACCTGTGGAAGCAAATCATCGAAAGCACCTACGACCACGCCGAGCCGGGCGTGTTATTCATCGACCTGATGAACCGCGACAACAACCTGTCGTATTGCGAAGTCATCGAGGCTACGAATCCTTGTGTCACCGCTGATACATGGGTGATGACACAACAGGGCGCGCGCCAAGTCAGCGCATTGATCGGCAAACCTTTCAACGCGATGGTCGATGGCAAGCCCTACGCCACCGAATCGCAAGGTTTCTTTTTCACAGGCACAAAACCTGTCCTGCGATTAAACACGACTGAAGGCCACACATTGCGCCTCACCGCAGACCATCAAGTATTGCGTGTTTCCAAAATGACACGTTACGTGCGCGAAACGGAATGGGTCAAGGCAGGCGAACTCAAAGCCAACGACCAGATCATCTTGAATGACCATCGCGCGCTGACAGCGTGGGAAGGCATGCACAGCGAAGCCGAAGGTTATTTGATCGGGTTACTCATCGGCGACGGCACACTCAAGAACGACAAAGCCGTGTTGAGCGTCTGGGATGCGAGTGCATTAAAAGTATCAAACGGGGATGACATTCAACCCGGCGCAGGCATCTCAAGTGTGATGCGCGCTGCTGAACATGCGGCACGCACGCTCCCCCACCGTGCAGATTTCAACGGCTGGCAAAAACCCATCGAGGGGCGCGGTGAATTCCGTTTGGCAACAGGCGCGCTACGCACGCTGGCATTGGAGCTAGGCATGACGCCCGGCAACAAACGCTTCACGCCCGCCATCGAGCAAGCCTCCTCCGATTTCTATCGCGGCGTATTGCGTGGCATGTTCGATGCCGATGGTTCGGTGCAAGGTACGCAGGACAAAGGTGTCAGCGTTCGACTAACACAGATCGACCTCGGCAATCTGCAAGCGGTTCAGCGCATGTTGCAACGCTTGGGCATCATCGCCACGATCTATAAAGATCGTCGCCCCGCCGGATTGAAGTCTTTACCTGATGGCAAAGGCGGCAATAAAAAATACGACTGCCAAGCCCTGCACGAACTCATCATCAGCGGTGAGAACCTCGGACGTTTCGCCTCGTTGATCGGCTTTTCCGACAGTGACAAGATGGACAGGCTGAATAACCTGCTCGCCGATTACCAACGCAAACCAAATGCGGAGCGTTTCGTCGCCACCGTGCAATCGCTGGAAGAGGATGGCGTGGAAGATGTGTATGACGTGACCGTAGCCGATGTGCACGCCTTCGATGCCAACGGCTTGTATGTTCACAACTGCGCCGAGCAACCCTTGCCGCCTTACGGCTGCTGCTGCCTCGGCTCTATCGACCTGTCGCGTATGGTGAAGAACCCGTTCTCCAACCACGCGGGCTTCGATTACGAACCATTCAAGCAACTGGTGCGTGTCGCCATTCGTATGTTGGACAACGTGCTGGACGTGACCGCATGGCCGTTGCCTGAGCAACAACAAGAAGCGGCGAACAAACGCCGCGTCGGTTTGGGCTTCACTGGCCTTGGCGATGCGCTGGTGATGTTGGGCAAGCGTTATGACACCGATGAGGCGCGTGCCTTTGCCGCCGACATCACCCGCATCATGCGCGACGAGTCGTATCAAGCCTCGGTCGACCTCGCTATCGAGCGCGGTAAGTTCCCGCTACTTGATGCAGACAAATATCTCGCTGCACCGCGCTTCGCCTCGCGTCTGCCCGACGAGTTAAAAGACAAGATCCGTAAGCACGGCATCCGCAACAGTCACCTACTCTCCATCGCGCCCACGGGCACCATCTCGTTGGCTTTCGCGGACAACGCCTCCAACGGTATCGAACCTGCGTTCTCGTGGTTCTACACACGCAAGAAACGCATGATGGACGGCACCACCAAAGACTACTCGGTAGAAGACCACGCATGGCGCTTGTTCAAGAAGATGGGCGGCGATGTGGAGAATCTGCCACACCAGTTCGTCACCGCACTGGATATCTCCGCCATCGACCACATGAAGATGGTGGCGGCTGTCGCGCCTTTCATCGACACCTCTATCAGCAAGACGGTGAACGTGCCTGCCGACTACCCGTTCGAAGAATTCAAAGACCTCTACACCGAGGCATGGAAAGCTGGGCTGAAGGGCTTGGCGACCTATCGCCCCAACAGCGTGTTGGGCTCCGTGCTTTCCGTCACGCCAGAACCCAAGAAGGAAGATCAACCGCAGGACTTCGTGTTCGACCAAGACCGCCGCATCGTGTTGGAAGCCGCCCCCAAACCTGCGCTCGCCTCGCTGCGTTGGCCAGGTCGCCCTTCACTTCCCTCAGGTAGCGAAGGCTGGACATCGCAAGTGGTGAAACATCCGCTGGGCAGCTTTGTGGCATTCGTATCTCACACCTCAAATGGCCACAACCATCCTTTTGAAGTTTGGGTAAATGGCTCCGAGCAACCGCGCGGCTTAGGCGCATTGGCAAAATCCTTGTCGATGGACATGCGCACACGCGACCCCGTGTGGATTCGCATGAAATTAGAAATGTTGATGAAGACAGCGGGCGATGACGCCTTCGACATGCAGATGCCACCTGATGGCGAAGTGAAACGTATGCCCAGCTTGGTCGCCGCTTTCGCGCACTTGCTGAAATATCGCATCGAAGCATTGGGCGCATTGGAAGTCAGCGACGGCGTGACCACGCCGATGATGGACGCACTGTTCGCCAAGAAAGAACCCAAGACCGGCACCGACGGCACCATGAGTTGGACGGTGGACATCTCCAACGCAGGCAGCGGTGACGATTTCGTTTTGGGCCTGAAAGAACTCGTGCTGCCCGACGGTCAACGTCGCCCCTATTCCATGTGGTTGTCCGGCGTGTATCCGCGCGCACTCGATGGACTGTGCAAAGTGTTGAGTCTGGACATGCGCGTCATCGACCCCGCTTGGATCGGCATGAAGCTGCGCAAACTGCTCAACTTCGGCGAACCCTTGGGTGACTTCATGGCGCGTGTACCCGGTGGCGCCAAGATGGAGAGCTACCCCTCCACCGTGTCGTATGTGGCGAAGCTCATCATCCACCGCTTCTCCATGCTCGGCATCCTCGATGCGAACGGCTACCCGATCCAACAGATGGGCGTGCTAGAGATCCCCGAAGGCCAGATCAAACCCACCACTATCAAACCCATCGTCGGCAAGGTGTGCAAGGAGTGCGGAAACGCCACGCTCATCAAGAAGGATGGGTGTGAGTTCTGTACGAGTTGCGGGGCGATTGGGGCGTGCGGTTAAGCAGTAAATGACTACCGCAATTTTTTGATTGTACCTCCACCAATTCCGTACCCACTTTAGGTTAGGACACTATGGCAATCCTCAATTTCATCGAATGGCTCATGGGGCTGTTGGTTATGTTTTATATTCTCAAAGGACTTCTTGGGAAAATGCAGGACGGAGATTTCTCAAAAGCTGGAATCTTCGCAATCACTTGGCTTATCTTGGTTGCTTTTACATCTGGCTTGATAAAAATTGGGTAGCCTGCGTAGCTAGCGTAGGATGGGTTGAGCGTAGCGATACCCATCAATTTCATCGCACCGCTATCTGATCCAACAGGCGGGCGTGCTAGAGATTCCAGAAGAGTTAAACGGGTTAGCTCAGCATCGAATTGTTTTCAACCACCCGCACTGCGCCCCTCTGTTCAAACTCTCTAATATCCCCCCGCACCTTCCGCGCTATTCCCGCGCAGATTCAAATATTTAAGCTGGTTTAAGCCTAAACATTCCGTACCTGCATCCGATAACTAGTTCGTATTTCATGAATATGTATCTAGGGGGTAACCATGCCAAGGCTTCGATCTCGCATCCAGTTTCTGTGTGCGCTGTTACTCAGCGCTACGATTTTTACTGCCAATGCGGGGGGGGACTTCGTGCATGGGCGCAACTTTATCGAGGACGAGGAATTAGACGAGACGTGGATCAATTTTGGGGTGCACTCAAAACATGTCGATGAAAACGAGGCTGTTCAAGATTTTAATGACAGCAATATCGGACTCGGGGTCGAGCATCGCTTCTCTTCGATATATGCCTATACCATTGGTTACTACAAAAACAGTCTGTATCGCCCCTCCCATTACGCTGGCATATATTGCCAACCGATCCAACTGGGCAGAGCACGTCTAGGTGCCGTCGTGGGGGTGATGGATGGTTACCCTGCGATGAATAACGGGAAATATTTTCTTGCTGCCATACCGACCATCAGTTTTGAATACCAGAAACTCGGCGTGAATATCTTGATCATCCCGCCTACCCCTCAAGTCGTAGGTGCAGTTTCGTTCCAATTTAAGTTAGCGCTGGAATAGCTAGCGATTCACTCACGCTGCCACTGTAGACAGAATGTTCTTGCATCACCGAACCACTCGTAGAAGTCCCCCGTAAATCCCTCAACATCCGCAAGCAACTCAAGCTCGCCATTCGCTAAGGGATTGGGTTGCCTTGCGCGGCGTGACATACGCGCCAATACGTCGGCGAGCTCGGCCATGTGTGCGTAGCTGCTGAGCCAATCTTGCTGCGCCATCATGTTCAAAGCGAAGTGTGAATCGGGTGGCAGGTCGTGTAATCGGTCTTGGATGTGGCGATAGACTTCGTTGCAATATTCATCCAATGGGCGGTGATGGATGTCTGCCCAATGCTTCGCCAGCAGGTGGTCGTAGAACACATCAACGAGGACGCCGGCATAACGTCTGCGCTGGGATGAGACACGGGTGCGGCTGCGGCAGAAAGCGGGATGGGTTTCTGCATGTTCATCAATGGCGCGATGTAGGGCGACGCCCTTGGCGAGGTCAGGCGGCAATGCGCCGGGCAAGGTGCCTTTGATCCAATCGCCCACGACTCCGCCCACGATCAAGGCGGGAGAGTCACCTGCAAGCAGCGCATGGGCGAGGAAGTTCACGGTATATCTTTCGGTAAAGGGCTTGTGCTAGACACGCTTGATATTCTCCACCAAGCAAGCGACAAAGGGGAATTTACATGCCCACCTCAATAGCTATTTTCTGTCCGCGAGCATCATTGAATTTAGTACACTCCATCGCACCATGCGCCACCTACTCGCCTCGCTATTGCTGATGTTCGCCTGCTGTGCCAAAGCGCACGCCGACGGCTTGCCGCCGCTCACGTGGACCGAAGTGCAACCTCAGCGCCAACTATGGGTGAATGCGGGTTTCTATTCTTTCCACTTCGACCCCAGCTTGGGGCTGAACAATTCCAACTATGGCTTGGGCGTGGAGTATCGCTACTCCAGCACCAGTTCGTTGACGGTGGGGCAGTTCTACAACAGCGACCGTGAGACGTCTCACTATGCAGGGATGTATTGGGAGCCGGTCACTTGGGGCAAGGTGAAGTTGGGGGCAGTCATCGGCGGGTTCGATGGATATCCGAGGATGCTCAACGGAGGCTGGTTCCCTGCCCTCATTCCCATCGCCAGTGTGGAGTATGAGCGCGTGGGGGCGAACATCGCTTTCGTACCGTCAATTCAAAATCGTTTGTACGGGGCTGTTTCAGTGCAGCTGAAAGTTAAGCTTTATTGATGCTTGTGATGCAAAAACAAAAAGCCGCATCGTGTGAACGATGCGGCTTTTTTGAGTGACCACAAAATTACTTAACGATCTGATCGATCTTTAAATTAACGCCTTGAGCGCCAGGGCTCATCGCTTGGCTCATGCCTTGCGCATCCCCTGCTTCTGGCATTGCCGTGCCTGATTTTGAGATACGCGCAACAACCACAACTTTGTCAAAGGCGGACAGCTTCATCTGCGGCTGCATAGCCATGCTGTCGTCTAGCTCAAAGGTGATAGGCAAATCACGCACTTGTTTACGCAAAATCGCCAGTGGCATCTTGGGGCCTTCGGCTGCACGAGCCAACACGAATACGGTGTCGTCTGGGCTGTACTTGCCTTTCAGCGCATCACTCAATGTCACCTTACCGGTGATACGTTCTTTACCACTCGCTGCTGTTGCTTGCGTCTGAGGGGCGATCTCTTCCAACGCCATGGGTGCTGGACCGCCCTTGATATGCGACATCATCTGACGCGCTTCGGCCAAGCCACTTTCAATCATCTTGCCATCTTCACTATCCGCAGGCAGCAAGCTACGTAGTCTTTCCCAATGTTTGATGGCTGCGGCGAAATCTCCACGTTCCATTGCTGCTGACCCAGCCAGTGCTAGACCCTTCATGCTGTCCGCATCAATAGACAATGCTTTGTTGATGAGTTCGGTCGGCTTGCCACGCAAGCTCTGCCCTTGCGCCATGGCTAATGCATCGGCGTAGTCGGCCCATATCCATGCTTCATCTGAAATGTATTGAGTCAAACTTTCAAAAGCCTTGGCAGAATCTGCGAAGCGCTCCGCTTCCATATAGGCTCTTGCCAACAGCAGGAGTGATTCACCATCAGCAGGATTGGCCTCTACCTTTTGTTCTAAGGCTTTGATCGAAGCGCCACCAGCGGGCATCCCCATGTCACTCATACCACCATGAGCTGGCCGATCAGAAAATGCATTCAGATCACCCACCTGGGTGTAAAGACCAACGGCCAATACGGGTAACAATACGGACAAGATGATCGCCAATTTTTTATAGGGGTTGTGCGTCACGGATACTTCCGTGGCCGTCGCCTCATTGCCGACCTCTTCCAAGACGCGGCTTTGCAATTCGCTCTTACCTTGTTCGTGCAGATCTGCTGAGAGCAGACCATTCTTCAAATCAACATCCATCTCGTTGATCTGATCGCGCAGGATCTCTAGGTTGGCCGCGTCACGCGCAACGGTGTTGCTCTTAACCGTACCGCGCCACAGTGGCAAAGCGATGAAGGGGATGGCGATGAGTAGCAACACCGCACAGATTATCCAGAACACTGTCATTTGTTATCTTCTTTCAGTAGATTAGCTGCGCGTGTTTGTGCCTCGGAAGTCAATTCAGACACTTGCAAAACCGTTTCGCGGCGTTTACGCAACTGGAAGAACAACACCACGATGCCCAGCAACAGCATCACAAAAGGTGCAGCCCACAATGGCATCGTTTCTTTGTCGACAGGTGGATCAAACAGAACAGACTTGCCAAAGCGTTCTACCAACATGTCCATGATCTCTTGGTCACTGGCGCCCGCTTTCATCTTGTCGCGCATGATCTGGCGTACGTCGTTCGACCAATCGGAATGTGAACTGGCGACGTTCTCACTTTGACATACCAAGCAACGCACCTTCTCGGCCAAGTCGATCATGCGTCTTTCCATCACGGGATCATCCGCTAAGTCTTTGGCCTCACCTGCATAAGCGAAGGTGGGCAATATCAACAGCAATGCGATCAAGAAGTTCTTCATTTTTTATTCAGCTCCGCAACGAGAGGCAAAATACGGTCACGCAGATTTTGCGGGGTCACCGCACCGATAATTTTGTCGCGAATGACGCCCTGTTTATCGATGACATAAGTCTCGGGAACACCATACACACCATAGTCGAATCCGACTTTTCCATCGGCATCAAAAATGGTCAGCGCATAAGGGTCGCCTGATTTGCTGAGCACCGCTTCGCCTGCTTCACGCGTATCTTTGTAGTTCAACCCCATCACAGGCACGATCTTTTGAGCTGCCAAATCCATCAACACAGGATGTTCGTCTTTACATGCGCCGCACCATGAAGCCCACACGTTCAACAACCAAACTTGGCCTTTCATGTCTTCTGTGGCGAACTGTTTCTTGGCGTCATGCAGTAATGGCAAGCTGAAAGCAGGGGCTGGCTTGTCGATCAATGGCGAAGGAACTTCACGTGGGTCTCTTCCAAGGCCGATGTATAAAAACACCGACAGCACAAGAAATACCACGAATGGCAATATGAAACGCATCATGCTGTAGCCTCCTTCGCTGCTTCACTCTTAACTAATTTTCCTTGGATACGATAACGACGATCCGTAATGGCCAAGATGCCGCCCAATGCCATCAGGAAGCAGCCCGCCCATATCCAATCAACAAATGGTTTGATATAGACACGTACCGCCCACGCTTCGCTGTCGGGGATAGGTTCACCCAAGGAGACATACAGGTCGCGCAACAGTCCGGTGCGAATCGCGGCTTCGGTCATCGGCATACCGGAAGCGTTGTATTGGCGTTTCTCAGGATTCAGTTCGGTCACGAATTTCCCGTCTTTGCTCACACTCACACGCCCTTGTGCAGCAACGTAGTTCGCCCCTTGCACTTCGGTCACGCCATCAAAGCGGAACTCGTAACCGCCCGCCATCACGGTGTCGCCCACGTCCATGCGCACATCACGCTCTGTCTCGTAACCCTTCACCATCGTCACACCAATGATGAACACGGCGATACCAAGGTGCGCGAGTTGCATGCCGTAGTAGCTACGTGTCGGTGTCTTGAGGCGTTGCATGAAGCTACCTTCGTTACCCATGCGACGACGCAGATCGAGCGCACCTGTGATGATGAGCCACGCGGCCAACAACAAGCCCAGTGCGATCATCGACGTCCACTTGCCCAACACTAGCGGCAACAACAAGGCGATAGCGATACTTGCCCCCAGTGCCCAACGGATGCGCTGCCAGATGTCAGGCAGGCTCGCCTGCTTCCAACGTGCGATAGGGCCCAAGCCCATCATCATCACCATCGGGATCATCAGCGGCACGAACACTGCATTGAAATACGGCGCACCAACTGATAACTTGCCGTAACCCAGCGCATCCATGAACAAGGGATACAAGGTACCCAAGAACACGGAAGCAGAAGCCACGGATAACAAGACGTTGTTAGTCAGCAACATGGTCTCGCGCGAGACCAACTCGAACTTACCACCCAGTCCAATCTTGGGTGCGCGCCATGCGAACAGCAACAATGAGGCGCCGATGACGATGACCAAGAACGATAGGATGAAGATACCGCGCTTAGGGTCGGTGGCGAACGCATGCACCGATGTCAGCACACCGGAACGCACCAAGAACGTACCCAGCAAGGACAAGGAAAATGCTGCAATTGCCAACAACACAGTCCAGCTCTTGAATGCACCACGCTTTTCTGTCACAGCCAATGAGTGGATCAACGCAGTACCAACCAACCAAGGCATGAAAGAGGCGTTCTCGACAGGATCCCAGAACCACCAGCCGCCCCAACCTAATTCGTAATATGCCCACCAGCTACCCAATGCGATACCAATGGTCATAAACACCCACGCTACCGTTGTCCACGGACGTGACCAACGCGCCCAAGTGGAATCCAGCTTGCCACCCAACAAGGCCGACAATGCAAAAGCGAAAGCAACCGAGAAACCAACGTAGCCCATGTACAACATCGGCGGATGGATTACCAAGCCGGGGTCTTGCAACAAGGGGTTCAGATCACGTCCATCCATCGCTGCTGGGAACAGACGATCAAAAGGATTCGATGTAAACAACATGAACAGCAGGAATCCAACGGAGATCAAACCCATCACACCGATCACACGCGCCACCATCTCTTGCGGCAGATGTTTGCTAAACATTGCCACTGCGACTGTCCACATGGTGAGGATGAAAGCCCACAACAACAAGGAGCCTTCATGCCCACCCCATAACGCCGCGACGCGATAAGCAGTGGGAAGTTGCGAGTTCGAATGTTGCGCTACGTACAGCACGGAGAAATCGTTAGCGATGAAGGAATAGGTCAAACAGGCTATTGCGATACCGACGAAGATGAACTGCCCCAACGCCAAGGTACGTGCAGAGTCCATCCAAACCGCATTGCCACGTGCCGCACCTACGATGGGAAGCACGCCTTGTACGAGCGCGAGGAACAATGCAACAACGAGCGTGAAATTACCGATTTCAGGAATCATTCTGGTGCTTTCAAAAATTATTTTGCGACGGGATTGGATACTGCGGGTGCACTGGCTGAAGCTGCCTTGCCTGCCTCAGCTTTATTGATCGCATCAATCGCTTCCGGTGGCATGTAATTCTCATCATGCTTCGCCAAAACTTCTTCAGCGTGAAACACACCGTCTGCTTCGATCTTGCCTTGTGCGACGACCCCTTTACCTTCTTTGAATAGATCAGGAAGGATGCCTTTATAGATAACTGGCATCTTCTGTACGGTATCGGTGATACTGAAATGGACGGTCAAGCCATCGGTTTGGCGTTGAATGCTACCCGTCTCAACTAGACCTCCGATGCGGAAGTTGCGGCCTTGTGGCGCTTCTTTGTTGTAGACCTGAGTTGGCGTGAAATACAGACTCACATTGTTCTTCAGCGCGAACAGCACCAATCCGACAGCAGCGGCAACCAATGCCACGCCTGCCACGATCCACGTCAATCTCTTCTGCCTAGGTGTCATTACGCTTCTCCACTTTCATTCAACAATCTCAACTGACGTAGCGCCAGTTTCCTACGATTTCTCACCATGAATATCTCGATGATGAAAACGAGAAATGCCACACCATACGAACCCCAAACATAGAAGCCATAACCATTCATGGCAAAAAATTCAGACCAATTCATCATTTTGTCTCCGCTAGATCTTTGACCCATTGCGTGTTGGACTCACGCTCCAAGATGATGCTGCGCACCCGCGCCAAGACGACTGCGATGACGTACAACCAACAGGCCACCAAGATGGTGAACATGGATTGCTGCATCGCGACATGCATGCTGGTGCCACTGAATTTGATGGACGAACCTTGATGCAAAGTGTTCCACCACTGCACGGAGTAATAGATGATGGGCACGTTCACCGAACCGACGATAGCCAACAAGGCGCTGGCGCGATCTGCGCGGCGCGGATCTTCGATAGACGCTTGCAAGGCGATGAAGCCCAAGTACAAGAACAGTAGGATCAACTCAGAAGTCAGACGCGCATCCCATACCCACCAAGCCCCCCACATCGGCTTGCCCCACAGTGCGCCTGTCCACAAGGAGATGAACGCGAACAATGCACCAGTTGGCGCGAGGGCAGAAGCCATCATGGAAGACAAGCGTGTCTTGAAGATCAATCCCAAGGCGGCATAGCCCGCCATGATGAGATAGATGAACATAGAGAGGATGGATGCCGGCACATGGATGAACATGATGCGGTAAGCCTCGCTCTGTACTGCATCGGTCGGCGCAACGAAGAAACCGATGTATAGACCGACCGCAAATAGAATCGCAGCAGGCCAAGCAAAGAAGGGAATGAGTTTTCCTGCCAATCCGTAGAAGGTGGTGGGAGCCGAATATTTAAACCAGTTGATCGCCAATCTCATCACTCCATCGAAATCTTTAACGCCTGTGCCGCCACAAAGGGCGTGAACACCAAGGCAAATAACAAGAACGCACCCAACAATGACAAGTTGGAAATCGCATCCATGCCGCTATTCACTGCTTCAACTGCACCCGCACCGAAGATCAGCACAGGGATACACAAGGGCAACACTAACAATGAAACCAATACTCCACCGCCACGCAGCCCCAAGGTCAAAGCTGCGCCTATCGCACCGATCATACTCAATACAGGTGTACCCAGAAGCAATGCGAGCATCAACACCCACAGCGCCTGCACTGACATATCGAACTGCAAACCTAGCACCGGAGCAATCAACACCAGCGGCAACCCAGACAACATCCAATGCGCGATGATCTTTCCCAGCACCATCATCGTGAGCGATTGCGGTGCGAGCATCATCTGCTCCAAGGTGCCGTCCAAATAATCTGCCGAGAACATACGCGGCAAGGACAACATGGAAGCCAGCAACGCTGCGACCCACAACACACCCGCCGCCATCTTGCGCAACATATCCGGCTCTGGCCCGACCCCTAGCGGAAACAGACTCACCACCATGACAAAGAACACCAGCGTGGTCAGCACATCCGCACGGCGACGCATCGCCAACAACAGGTCACGTCGTATCACCAACCCCAACAGTCCGAACAGGGAGAGTTTGTTCATGAGAGCAGCACCTCAGACACGCTACTGGCATAGCCAGCCGATTGCGGGAGGAGGTGCAACGCTGTCATTGCTCCATTCATCAGGTTCGCACGCATTGTCATGACAGCGCCAACTGCCTAGTCTGTACCCCTGCCACCTGCAAGGGTTGATGTGTCGTGAATATCACCATGCCGCCGTTCGACAGGTGTTCGCCAATAAGTTCCTGCATGAGCCCTACTGCCCCCACATCGAGTGCGGTCAAGGGCTCGTCCAATATCCACAATTTAGAATCACCCACGAGCAAACGACTCAAGGCCACACGTCGGCGCTGACCTTGCGACAACACGCGCACGGGTAGATGCTCCTTGCGACGCAAGCCCATGCGACGTAGCACCGCGATCGCATCCTGTTCACTCACACTGAAGCCAGCCAATCCTGCACTCATCTGTAAATTCTCGATCGCACTCAATTCATCCTTGATAGCATTTAAGTGCCCGAGATAACACATCTGCTCATGATAGGTATCGCTCCATTCAGCGATGTCCTGCCCGCTCCACAACACCTTGCCTTCAACTGGCTGAACGAAACCACACAACGTACGCAACAAGGTCGTCTTACCACTACCATTCTCGCCCTGTACTTGCATCAACTCGCCAGCCCCAAGCTCGAAACTCAAACCGCTGAACAAGCGCAGATCACCCCGCTCACAAGCGAGATCGACCACTGCTAATTTGAATGCTTGTTGCATAAGGGAATTGTGAATTTATCTCAAATAAAACAGCGCGGAATTATATACGATAGCCCACATCAAGGCCCATCACATCAATAACCAATGCCCTTTTATGGAAACGTTTTATTAAAAAAAACGCCGCTGATAGCGGCGTCTTATAATTCACGACAAACGGAATTTATTTCTTCTCCGCCAATGTGAATTCTTTCATTGTGATTTTTGCACTCTTCTTCAGACCTGCCAGATAGGCTGTCATTAACTCCTCGCCTGCAATTTGACCAATTTGCTGAGCATAACGAGCACGTTTCCCCTCATCAATCGCGTCAACGTCTTTTACCGCATCAATTCGAGCCAACACATACCCTTGCTGAGCATCCTCAACACCCACATAAGCAGGCAACTTGCTCAAATCAGCTGCAAACAAAGCCTTAACAACCTCCTGCGTTAGGCCTGCATGCTGAGAGCGCGTCAAAGCCTGCGCTGGCGACCAATTAACTGGTGACTTTTCACCTCGCTGCAATTGTTCAGACAACGTTTTCCCTTGCTGCGCAATTACTTTTTTCACTTGCTCGCGCTGCAATTTCGCACGAATCGCTACTGCAACCTCTGCCAATGGACGCAATGTTGCCGCCTGATATTCTGCAACACGCGCCGCCATCAAAGTATTCGGCGCTATTTCGATTGCAGATGTATTCCGCTTGTTCTTCAAAACGTCGTCAGAGAAGATCGCTTGAACAACTTTTTCATTCCATGCCGCTGCACTAGATCGGTCTTTACTGACCCAAACGTTATCTTGTATCGGAGCTTTAACCAGTTCCGCAGCCGGCTTCAAACTATCGCTCTGTTCATACACTGTGTTACTGAATTTCTCAGCCAACTCTGCGAACCGATCACTTGCCTGCTGAAATTTAACGCGTTGCGCGATCGCTGCTTTTACTTCACTAAGTGGCTTAACTTTCGCTGCATTTACAGCAGTCAACTTGATGATGTGATAACCAAAGTCAGATTCAACCAAGCCGCTAATTTCTCCCACTTTCAAAGAAAATACAGCGTCTTCAAACGGCTTCACCATGGCACCACGACCAAATGCGCCCAAGCTTCCGCCATTAACTGCAGAACCAGGATCTTGAGAATACTGCTTTGCCAATTCTGAAAATTTATTTGGAGACTGCTGGACTTGCTTCAACACCTGCTCAGCTTTTGCTTTAGCCGCTTGTTTATCGGCATCTGAGGCTTGCTTAGCCATAGCGATCAGAATGTGTGCCGCTTCGCGCTGCTCCGCAGTACCAAACTCGCTTAAATGCTCGTCGTAATATGCCTTAACTGCGGCATCAGAGACGTTCATATCAACCATTAATGAATCGACGGAAAATTTAACGAACTCAATTTTTGCACGCTCTGCTATTTGAAATTCTTGAGGATTAGCGGCGTAATAGTCGCCCACCATCTTGTCATCAACATTAACTCGCGCCAACACATCTGGCGTATCTAACTTTGCAACAGAAACCATACGTTGTTGCTCATTCAAACGAATCAATTTTTCCGCAACAAAATTGGAGGCATAGCCGCCTTGCATAAACACGTCGGTCAATTGGCGGGTAGTTAGATCTTGTCGAACACGATACTCAAACATGGAGGGTGTCATATCACGACCACGAAGCGCAGACTCATATTGCTGCTTGTCGAATTTTCCATCTTTCTGAAAAGCTGGCACGCTCGCGATGATCTGAGCCATTTGCTCGTCACTTACAACCAATCCCGCATTTTTGGCTTCGGCAAATAGCAGGTGTTGCGTAACAACGCCATCAAGTACAGATTTTTTTATCTCAGGGCTATCAAACAATGTGGGATCAAAGTTTTCGCCCGCCATCTCACGCATACGCTGACGTTGCTGCTCTAAAGCACTATCAAATTCCTGCTGCCCAATTTTTTCGCCATTCACCTCAGCAAGAGAAGCGACATCACCAGAATTCCGGTATGAGTCCACGCCCCACAAAGCAAAGGGCAAAACAATGAGCGCCAGTACGATTTGCACCAAGCGCTTTTTTTCATGTACGAAATCAAACATAGCAAGCTACCTAATAATATTCGCCACGAGCGGACGATACATATGAAAAAAGGCGAACTTTCGTTCGCCTTTTCGCCTACAAATTGGCGGAGTGGACGGGACTCGAACCCGCGACCCCCGGCGTGACAGGCCGGTATTCTAACCAACTGAACTACCACTCCAAAACATCTACTACAAAAAACTGGTGGGTGCTAACGGGATCGAACCGCTGACAATCGCCTTGTAAGGGCGGTGCTCTACCAGCTGAGCTAAGCACCCGTGAAAGCGCAGCATTATATAGAACTATGTACGCTTTGCCAACACCCAATTACATTTTTATTCATATTGGCTCACACATTAATTTTTTAATCAGTGTTTAATTGAAACCGAAACACTAGATTCACTTGCTGGCGCCTGCTGTGCCTGAATGGGCGCAACGATCTCCGGCAACGGTTCAGGCTTGCGCTCCAACGCCAACCCCAACACCTGCTCTATCCACTTGACCGGATGAATCTCGAGCTTGTTCTTAACACTATCGGGTATCTCAACCAAGTCTTTGACGTTCTCTTCGGGGATCAGCACCAACTTGATGCCGCCACGTTGCGCCGCCAACAACTTTTCTTTCAATCCACCGATAGGTAGAACTTCACCACGCAATGTGATCTCGCCCGTCATTGCCACATCGGCGCGCACAGGTATGCCCGTCAGCGCAGACACCATCGCGGTGCAGATACCTGCCCCCGCACTTGGGCCATCTTTAGGTGTTGCACCTTCTGGCAAGTGAATGTGTAGGTCACACTTCTCGTAGAAATTTTCCGCGATACCTAATGACTTTGCGCGACTACGCACCACACTCAACGCAGCCTGAATAGACTCTTGCATCACCTCGCCCAACTTACCTGTGGTCGTAGTCTTACCTTTGCCAGGCAATACCGCCGTTTCGATGGTCAGCAATTCGCCTCCCACCTCAGTCCAAGCCAAACCAGTGACTTGTCCCACTTGGTTATTCTTTTCAGCGATGCCGTAGCTATAGCGACGAACCCCTAGGTATTTATCCAAATTGCGAGCGTTGATCACAACCTTGGTGTCGCGACCTTTTAGCAATAAAGACTTCACAACCTTGCGGCATATCTTGGACAGTTCGCGCTCCAAGCTACGCACACCTGCTTCGCGGGTGTAGTAACGCAAGATGTCGCGGATGGCACTTTCGGACACGCTAATCTCTTCTGCTTTCAGGCCATTGTTTTTGACCGACTTTGGAAGCAGATAACGCGTGGCGATATTCACCTTTTCGTCTTCGGTGTAGCTGGAAACAAAAATGACTTCCATACGATCCAGCAATGGCGCTGGAATATTCATGCTATTGGACGTAGCCACGAACATCACATCCGACAAGTCATACTCGACTTCGACATAGTGATCGACAAAAGTGTTGTTCTGCTCTGGATCCAACACCTCCAACAAAGCAGAAGAAGGGTCACCACGGAAGTCCTGCCCCATCTTGTCTACTTCATCCAAGAGGAACAACGGATTCTTCACGCCGACCTTGCTCATGTTCTGCAAAATCTTGCCGGGCATAGAACCAATGTAAGTACGACGGTGGCCACGAATCTCGGATTCATCACGCACACCACCCAACGACATACGCACGAACTTACGATTGGTTGCACGCGCGATGGACTGCCCCAGCGAGGTCTTACCTACACCAGGAGGCCCCACCAAACACAAGATAGGCGCCTTCATTTTCTCGACGCGCTGCTGCACGGCCAGATATTCAACGATACGTTCTTTGACCTTTTCCAGACCGTAGTGATCTGCTTCCAACACATCCTCTGCATGTTGCAGATGCGTATCGATCTTAGTTTTTTTCTTCCAAGGCAATCCCACGAGGATGTCGATGTAGTTGCGCACCACGGTCGCTTCAGCTGACATCGGCGACATCAGGCGCAACTTCTTCAATTCAGCTTCCGCCTTGGCGCGCGCATCCTTAGGCATATGCGCTGCTTTGATCTTCTTCTCGATCTCTTCGATATCCGCGCCGTCTTCGCCCTCGCCCAATTCCTTTTGGATGGCTTTGACTTGCTCATTCAAGTAATACTCGCGCTGACTCTTTTCCATCTGACGTTTCACACGCCCACGGATGCGCTTCTCAACCTGCATGATGTCTAGCTCTGCTTCGAGCAGACCGAGCAAATGTTCGAGGCGTAGACGCACATCGAATATCTCCAACACTTCCTGCTTCTGCTCCAACTTGAGCGGCAAATGAGCGGCGATGGTATCGGCTAGGCGACCTGCGTCATCGATACCCGCGAGGGATGTCAAAATCTCAGGAGGTATCTTCTTATTCAGTTTGACGTATTGATCGAACTGGCTGATGAGAGCACGGCGCATCGCCTCCGCCTCATTACCGATGTTTTCGTCCGCAGGTACGGGCATGATCTCCGCATCCAGATGTGACTTGTCATCGAATATCTTCAATACTTTAGCTCGTTGAGTCCCCTCAACCAACACCTTCACGGTGCCATCTGGCAGCTTGAGCATCTGCAAGATGTTAGCGATGCTACCGATACGATAGATGTCTTCTGTGGCCGGCTCGTCTTTCGCTGCAGATTTCTGCGCGACAAGCACGATGCTCTTGCCCGCTTCCATCGCAGCTTCAAGTGCTTTGATGGACTTGGCGCGTCCCACGAATAGCGGAATGACCATATGCGGGAACACCACCACGTCACGCAAAGGCAACAGTGGGTATAAGTCCACATTGGTAGGGATGGGGTTGATTTCAGACATGGCGGTTACTCTCAGTTAGGTTAAGAGCGAGATGGGGACTTGGATCAGGAATTCAAGTCCCCGCTGCCCAATGGGTCTCAAGCGACCTTGGGTTCATCCGCATAAATAACGATGGGTTTGAGGTCTCCCGCACCGTTCTCATCCAGCACGACCTTGCTCACGTTAGTTTCTGAAGGCAGGTCGAACATGGTGTCCAGCAAGGCTTGCTCCAATATCGAGCGCAGACCACGCGCCCCCGTCTTGCGAGCAAGCGCTTTCTTTGCGATGGCATTCAACACACCTTCGCGGAACTCAAGTTCCACACCTTCGAGCGAGAACAGCTTCTGGTATTGCTTGGTCAGTGCGTTCTTAGGCTCCGACAAAATCTGGATCAGCGCAGCTTCATCCAGACCTTCCAATGTCGCCACAACTGGTAAACGACCTACGAACTCGGGGATCAAACCGAATTTGATCAAGTCCTCTGGCTCGACACCGTGCAACACCGTACCGATATCTTTGTCGTCCTTGCGCTTGGCTAGATTCGCCGAGAAACCGATGCCAACTTTCTCAGAGCGATTAAGGATGACCTTCTCCAAACCGTCGAATGCGCCACCGCAGATGAATAGGATATTGGTCGTATCCACTTGCAGGAACTCCGTGTTCGGATGCTTACGTCCGCCTTGAGGAGGAATAGAAGCTTTCGTACCTTCGATGAGTTTAAGCAATGCTTGTTGTACGCCCTCGCCAGACACGTCACGCGTAATGGAAGGGTTGTCCGACTTGCGCGAGATCTTGTCGATCTCGTCGATGTAGACGATACCCCGCTGCGCTTTCTCCACATCGTATTCGCATGCCTGCAATAGCTTCTGAATGATGTTCTCGACATCCTCACCCACATAGCCCGCTTCGGTCAGTGTAGTTGCATCTGCCATCACGAACGGCACATTCAGCAATCTTGCCAGCGTCTGCGCCAATAAAGTCTTACCCGACCCTGTTGGACCGACCAAGAGTATGTTGCTCTTAGCCAACTCGACGCCATCATCGCTCTTGTATTTCAGACGTTTGTAGTGGTTGTACACCGCCACCGACAGGATTTTCTTAGCCTGACGCTGACCGATCACATATTCATCCAAACGTTCGCATATCTCATGCGGCACAGGGAGGTCATTCTTATCTGACTTCTCGGCACCGATGGTACTCTGCGCTTCTTCTTTGATGATGTCGTTACACAGGGCAATACATTCGTCACACACAAATACTGACGGCCCTGCGATCAACTTACGCACCTCGTGCTGACTCTTGCCACAGAACGAGCAATACAACAGCTTGTCACCCTTGTTTTTATCCGTTGTCATCATCACCTCCGCCCATATATTTAGGCAGCTAACAAAATAATTAAGCTCGTTTATCCAATACTTGGTCGATCAGACCGTACTCTAATGCCGCTTGCGCTGGCAAGAAGTTATCTCGCTCACTATCGCGCGCGATCTCTTCTACCGTACGACCTGTATGGTGCGCCATCAATTTGTACAATTGCTCACGCAGACTCAAGATGTATTTGGCATGAATCTCGATATCCGTTGCCTGACCTTGAAAACCACCGAGTGGCTGATGGATCATCACGGTCGAGTTAGGCAAAGCAAAGCGCTTTCCTTTGGCCCCAGCTTGCAACAGAAACGCCCCCATGGATGCCGCCATGCCGATACACAAGGTCGACACCTGAGGCTTGATGAACTGCATGGTGTCGTAGATCGCCATCCCAGCGGAGATAGAGCCGCCAGGCGAGTTGATGTACAAATGGATGTCCTTCTCAGGATTTTCCGATTCCAAGAACAACAACTGCGCCACCACCAGATTGGCCACATGATCGTTGATCGGACCGACCAAGAATATGACGCGCTCTTTCAGCAGGCGCGAAAAGATGTCGTAGGCACGTTCGCCGCGACCACTGGTCTCAACCACCATCGGAACGAGTCCCGAATCCTGAGGCTCTATCAACTTGTTTGTCGCGTCGAACAGCATGCTCACTCTCCCATCAAATCGTTCAGTGCCACGGCTTGGTCAGTCACTTTCGCGCCCGCCATTACCCATGCCACGACATTGTCTTCCAACACCAAGTTCTCTACTTCACGCATACGTGAAGGATCGGCACGATACCAAGACCTAACTTCTTCCGGACGCTCGAAGCTCAATGCATACTCTTCGATTAGCGCAGTCACTTGATCAGGCTTAGCGCTCAGCTCATGCTTCTTGACCAACTCAGCCAAGATCAAACCCAACTTGACGCGCTTGGTAGCACGCTCAGCGAACATGTCGATCGGCAATTTCATACCCTTAGGGATTTTCATGCCGCGTTGCCCCATGTCTTGCAATGTCTGCTCCATCAAGCGCTCAGACTCGCTATCCAGCAACGCCTTCGGCACTTCCAATTGCGCCACTTTCAACAACACTTCCATCGCGCCGTCTTTGTTGCGCACTTTGACGCGACGTTGCGCTTCACGACCGATATTGTCGCGAATCTCTTGCTTCAATTTCTCAACATCGCCCTCAGCGACGCCCATCGCCTTGGCGAACTCAGCATTCACTTCTGGCAGAACAGGCTCTTCCACGCTGTGCGCAGTGAGAGTGAAAGTCACTTGCTTACCAGCGACGTCCTTGCCGTGATAATCCTCAGGGAAGGTCATGTCGAATGATTTGGTCTCGCCCGCCTTCATACCAACGACGGCGGCTTCGAACTCTGGCAGCATGCGCCCAGCACCTGGCACCACGGTAAAGTCTTTGGCTTCACCGCCTTCGAACTTCACACCATTCAGCGTACCTACGAAGTCGATCTTGACTTGATCATCCTGCTGCGCCGCACGGTCTGTCTTCGTGAAGACAGCGCGCTGTTTACGCAGGGTAGCGATAGTTGCATCGACATCTGCTTCGCTTAGTGCAAAGGTAGCGCGTGTCACACTCTCGCCGCCGACATTACCGATAGTCACTTCTGGATACACTTCGAATGTCGCACTAAATTCGATCTCTGGCGCATTCAAGTCGGCCGTTTTGATCTCGAACTGAGGATAACCCGCCACTTGTAACTGGCTAGCGATGGCCGCCTCTGCGAACGAGCGCTGCAAACTGTCTCCCAACACTTCTTGCTGTACGGAAGAACCATATTGCTGCTCCAACACTTTAAAAGGCACTTTACCTGGACGGAAACCGTGTACTTTAGCGGTGCGGCCCAAACGCTTCAAACGAGCTTCAACTTCGCTACGAATACTTTGTTGCGGGATAGATGCATTCAAACGACGTTGCAAACCGCCTAGGATTTCTACATTAGACATACTGATGCTTCCTTCAATTAGATAGACTTTGGGAATAAAAATGGTGTCGAATGATACATGAAAGCGGACGGAATGACCCGCCCGCCCTAGTATCGATCATGACTCTTGATGCGCTTTCACCTGAGGCAAGTGCCATACGTCACGGTTGTAATCCATGATAGTGCGGTCACTGGAGAATTTGCCGCTAGTCGCCGTATTGATGATGCTCATACGCGTCCAATTCTCCTCATCTTGATAAGCCGCATCAACTCGCTTCTGCGCATCAACGTAGCTACGGAAATCTGCCAGCGTCAGCCACGGATCGTGCGGATTGAGAATAGATTCCAAGATAGGCTCAAACAAGCCTGGCTCGAACAGGTTGAAATGGTTGCTCTTCAGCAACTGGATAACCCGCTTCAAATCATCGTCCGCATTTACGATAGCAGTCGGATCGTAATGACCACGAGTCGCTTCGACTTGCTCTGCCGTCAAGCCGAACAAGAAGAAATTGTCATCGCCTGCCTCTTCACGAATCTCAATATTCGCACCATCCAATGTACCGATGGTCAGCGCACCGTTCATCATGAACTTCATGTTGCCCGTACCAGAAGCCTCTTTACCTGCCGTCGATATCTGCTCGGACAAATCTGCTGCCGGCGAGATGATCTCCATCGCAGTCACACGATAGTCTGGCAAGAACACCAGTTGCAATAAACCTTTGGTATCTGGGTCTTGATTGATGATCTCAGCTACTGCGGTCACCAGACGGATGGTACGTTTCGCCATCACATAACCGGGGGCAGCCTTTCCGCCGATAAGCACACAACGAGGTGTCCAATTTTTGGTGTCACCACGCTTGATACGGTCATACAGATGGATGACGTGCAACACGTTGAGCAACTGGCGCTTGTATTCGTGAATACGCTTCACCTGCACATCGAACATCGCGTTGGTATCAAACTTCACGCCACAATCACGCTCGACCAGTGCCGCCAAGCGTTCCTTGTTACCCAATTTGATCGCGCGCCACTTGGCACGGAACGTCTTGTTATCAGCGAACTTGCTCAGTCCACTCAGCTTAGATAGATCCGTGCGCCATTCTTCGCCGATGGTGTTGTCGATCAACTCACTCATCGCTGGATTGCTCCAAGCCACCCAACGACGTGGTGTCACACCATTGGTCTTGTTGTTAAATTTATTTGGCCACAACTCGAAGAAATCATGGAACAGGTATTGTTGTAGCAGCTTCGAGTGCAACTCAGCGACGCCATTAACGGAGTGACAAGCCACAACCGCCAGATAAGCCATGCGCACATGCGGCACGTGACCTTCTTCGATGATGGACATGCGGCGCTGACGCGTCACATCACCAGGCCAACGCAAGGCCACTTCAGCCAGATAACGTGCATTGATCTCGTAAATAATCTCCAACAGGCGCGGCAATAGACGACCAAACATACTGACAGGCCACTTTTCCAACGCTTCTGGTAACAGCGTGTGGTTAGTGTAAGCCATGGTCTTGCTAGTGATCTTCCATGCGGCATCCCAGCCCAGACCTTGCTCATCCATCAACAGACGCATCAATTCTGCGACCGAACAAGTCGGATGCGTATCGTTCAACTGGAACGCGTTCTTCTCGGCGAAATGCGTGAAATCTTTGCCATGCTTGCTCACCCAGCGGCGCAATACGTCTTGCAGACTCGCGGAAGCCAACAGATATTGCTGACGCAGACGCAATTCTTTGCCGTTCTCGCTTGCATCGTTCGGGTAAAGCACCATGGTGATGTGCTCTGCAGCATTCTTGGCGGCGACCGCTTCGGTGTAGCTGCCTGCGTTGAACTCTTCCAGATTAAATTCGTCAGTCGCCGTGGATTTCCACAGACGCAAGGTGTTCACTGTGCCATTGCGATAGCCTGGGATAGGCATATCGAAAGGAACCGCCATCACATCCTGCGAATCTACCCAGCGCGCATGCAACTTGCCGTCAACATCCTTAAACAACTCGCTACGACCGCCGAACTTGATGCGCACGGCATATTCAGGGCGCTCGATCTCCCATGGATTACCGTTACGCAACCAATGATCTGGATCTTCCAACTGGGCGCCGTTCTCCAAGCGCTGACGGAACATGCCGTATTCATAACGCAAACCATAACCCGTCACAGGTAGCTGCAAGGTGGCGCAACTATCCAAGAAACATGCCGCCAAACGTCCCAGACCTCCGTTACCCAAACCTGCATCACTCTCTTGATCCTGCACATCTTCCAGTGCCACACCGAAGTTGTGCATCGCCTCAGAGACTTCTTGCTGCATATCTAGGTTGAGCATGGCATTGCCCATTGCACGCCCCATCAAAAATTCGAGCGACAAGTAGTAAGCTTGTTTGCAATCCGATTCGTCGTAAGCACGTTGCGTATTCCTCCAACGCTCGATCAAGCGATCACGCAGCGTGGAAGAAAGCGAGGAATAGACCGGATAACCCGACAATGTGGACTTCTCCCAGCCCAAGGTATGGCTGAAGTAACGGCGAAAATCTTCCATCACGCTGATGGAGTCTGTGCCCAAGGGAGGCATCTTCAAAATACTGTGTTGTTTGGGAATTGCAGGATTGATTGGCGTATTCACGGTAACTTCCTAGAACGGACTATAAAATAAAAGGCTGAGCAATTCAGTGGGTAGATTCTACCAAATTTAGTGCCACGACCCAGAACTGATTAGCCGTGACGACGCGCAAGCATCGCCGCACCGATGATACCGGCTTGGTCTTGTGCTTGAGATATGCGGACTTTTACCTTGCCACGTAATGTTGGGATAAGGTCCTCATTCAGACGTCGTTCGAATGCAGCTTGCATCAAAGACCAAGATGCGCTCATACCCCCCCCAACGACCACATCACCCACATCAACCACTTTGGCGATGTGTGCCAGCGCACTGGCCAGATATTCACCCGCCTGCTCAAAGGCTTTAACGGCTGCATCATCGTGCTGCAGCACCGCCTGCGCGATGTCAAAAGCACTGAGTGTCTTACCCGTCAATTCCACATAGGTCTGCACCACGCCATTGGTCGACGCGTACTGTTCCAAACAACCACGATTGCCGCAGCCACACAAACGGCCTCCGCGCTCAACCGTAATGTGACCAACTTCCATCGCGACGCCATGCACACCGCCATGCAATTTACTTTGCAAGACCAAACCACCCCCAACCCCTGTGCCGAGCCCCATGTAGATCAGATCACCATCACTTTTTTGCGACAGCGCGAACTCACCATAAGCAGCGGCAGACGCATCATTTTCCAGCACTACGGAAAGCCCACTACATTGTTCCAAGGGCGTGATGATGTCTGCATTCGACAGACCTGGGAGGTTAGGAGAAGAGATGACCTGGTGTGAAGCCGGGTCGATGAAACCGGGAAAACCGATACCGATGGCGCGTATGGATGGATAAGCCATTCGCGCCTCAGTCACTGCATCATTCAATGTCGCAGTGATGGTGTCTAACGCTTCGACAGCGGATAGCCTCCGGCATACCCCGGAGAAGTCCGCTTGAAATCGCTTCTCCCACACCACCTGCAAATCTTGAACGACCCCTAGACGGAAGTTGGTCCCACCTACATCTATGCCGATAAATGCATCAGACATGGATCAAGCCACATCTGAGCGGCGCATCGTGCCCCCTGCAGCGGGATCTCCCCCGCCTACGCTGATCACATGCTGTAGATCGACAGGCGCTGGCAGCTTGAGCAGACGGTAGAGATTCGCCAGATTCTGACGGAACAATAGATCGAAAGAAGACACGCTCTGCGCCGAGTTGTAATCACCGAACCACCAGAACCAATCCGAGCCTTCGCAATCGGCTAGCTGCTCAGTGGCCAGACGCAACTCTTCTGCACTCAATCTTCCGCTGTTAGTCACGATGTCGTAACTACGTTTCGCCTCGCACAAAAGATCCCAGCCGCGATTCTTGTCGGGCGAGCCGATCCACGTACTGAATGTGCCATACACCCAACTCCCCGAGACCAACTGTTTCAGCTTACCCGTTTCAGCGGTGGACTTTTTGGACTCTATGCCCTGCACACATTCATTGAATGTCGTCGTTTGAATGGAAGGATGTTTTTCCAACTTAGCGTAAAGCTCAGACAGGAAGTAATAACCATTGTAAGGGAAGTATTCCCATGCATTTTCACCGTCCAAGATCACGGATACGACAGGATCATGCTCACCATGAGAGTTACGCAGTATCTCTTCCAGATGATGGATCATGTCCGCAGCGGCATCATCACCTTTCCATTTCGCGTATTCAAAACCGATGCGGTCTGACAATTGGTCGTCACGGAAGAATGTGTACACCGGCTTCGCCATATCCTCCATCACATAAGGCTTGTAAAGATAGGATGACTTATCAGGCAAGTCATGCCCGTTTGATTCGCGTTGCAGACTATGCGCAAGAACGGCCTGCCCTGTCGCAGCCCATGTAATACCGTGTTCACCCAATAGCTTCAGCGTAGGGCGCGAAAGACTTCCTTCCGACGGCCACATCCCATTGGGTTTGACACCAAAGTGCTGCTGATGGCTCTCCACCGCTTTTGCCAGATGCGCCTGTGCACGACGCAAACCACCTGGGTAATAGCTGGCTTGCGGTAGTGGTGCATTCGGCTCACTCTCGCGTGCCGAATTAAAATCCAACAACAAAGGCAAGATGGGATGGTTATACGGCGTGGTGGATATCTCCACTTGCCCGCGATCCGAGAGTGCCTTGTAGCGCGGGATGACACCTGCGATCAACTCACCGATGAGCTTGAACAACTCCATTCGCTCGGCAAAAGTGAACTGACTCCCCTTGGTCATCAGACGCGCGATGACCTCGTTCTCGCGACGCACACTCTCCCCCATCCACACCAAGTGATACCAAACCAGCAAGTCAGCCATGTATTGGCCTGACAAGTAGATGAACGACTCACGCCCCCGACCTTCCATCATCTTTTGCAGGTCGAACAGATGCTGATAGGCACGATACGGTTGCAGCATCTTGGCGTGATTACTCTTGAAGCAGCTATCCAGAATATGCAAACGGTCTTTTTCGCTCAAGCCATCCAATTGCTCCATACACAACATCTTGAGCAAACCATCTTTCACCTTGCCAGACTTGAACTGCTGTTCATAGTCGAGCAACTGTTCGACCAAGATGGGTACAAAATTCACTACCGCTTTAGCTTTAGGATGCTGCTCTAGGTGATAAGCCATGTCGGTGTAATCCTTCATGGCATGCAGATAAGTCCACGGCAAGACGAACTCGCCCGTCAGATAGTTGCGATAGTCTGGTTGATGCATATGCCAACACAGCACAAGTTGCAATTTTTTTTCAGAGACTTTTTTGTTGCGATGCGGCATAGAAATTTCCGTAGTTGATTCTTAGCGAACGTGGTGAATAGATTGCCCCAGCATGTCTGGAGTAACCAAGGTAATTCCCCCCTTGGATACGTGGAAGCGCTTAGCATCCTCTTCACGATTGAAACCAATTTGCATACCGTCAGGGATCTCACATCGATTATCCAGCACCACACGATGCAATTTCACATTACTTCCAATGCGGCAACCCGATAGGATCACCGAGTCAGTTACCTCAGTCCGCTCACCCACTCGAACATCGGAAAACAAAAGCGTGTGCTGAACTCGTGCGCCACTGATGATGCAACCGCCCGACACCATAGAATCAATGGCTTCACCACGTCTACCATCATCATTGAACACAAACTTGGCTGGAGGCAGCTGTTCTTGATAAGTCCAGATCGGCCATTTTTTGTCGTACAGATCCAGGTCGGGAACGACGTTAACCATCTCCATATTGGCTTCCCAATAAGCATCGATCGTTCCCACGTCGCGCCAGTATGCTTGCCCGCCTTCTTTAAAACCAACGCAACTATGCTCATAACGATGGGCATACACACGATAACGCTCAATCAGGTAAGGGATGATGTCATGGCCGAAATCATGTGTGGACGACTTCGTATCAGCATCACGCACCAATTGTTCGTACAAGAATTTTGAATTGAACACGTAGATACCCATGCTCGCCAATGCGCGACCAGGCTTGCCTGGCAACTCAGTTGGATTCGCTGGCTTCTCCGCAAACTTGACGATGCGGTCTTCTTCATTCACCGTCATCACACCAAAGCCTGTCGCCTCTTCCACTGACACCTCGATGCAACCAATGGTCATGTCCGCTTCGCTACGTACATGGGCTGCCAACATCTCGCCATAGTCCATCTTGTAGATGTGATCGCCCGCCAAAATAACGATGTATTCAGGGTTGTAACCACGCAAAATATCGATGTTCTGGAACACCGCATCTGCCGTGCCCCGATACCACTCCTCTTGGATACGCTGCTGCGCTGGCAACAAGGCAACAAACTCGTTGAACTCACCGCGCAAGAAACCCCAGCCCTTTTGGATGTGCTCAATCAGACTATGCGCCTTGTATTGCGTCACCACACCAATGCGGCGGATGCCAGAATTCATACAGTTCGATAGTGGAAAATCGATGATGCGGAACTTACCGCCGAACTGAACTGCCGGCTTAGCATTCCAATCAGTCAAATTGTGCAGACGGCTTCCTCGACCGCCTGCCAATACTAGCGCGACGGTATTTTTTGTTAGCGCGCTGATGAAACGTGGTGAATGCATGTCCTGTGCCATGTTGCTCTCCCTGTTATTTACCTACCCCGATTTAATGCTGCAAAATGCTGTTGTACAAATCTAAATATAATTGTGCACTGTGACGCCAACCAAGATCTTTATGCATGCCATTAAGTTGAATACGACGGAAAGTATTCGAATCTCGATAACACTCAATGGCCCATTTGATAGTCTGTTGTAGCGCCTGTGAGCCAGGATCATCGAACACAAAACCCGTACCACCGTCCAAGCTAGCATTCGTCACTGAATCTGCCAAACCACCTGTCCTGCGAACAACGGGGGGCGTGCCATATCGCATGCCGTACATCTGATTCAAGCCGCAAGGCTCAAAACGGGATGGCATCAGAAAGATATCCGCGCCTGCCATGATCTGATGTGACAATGCCTCGTTGAAGCCGACGGTAACGGAGACACGTCCCGCATAACGTTGCGCCAATTGCAGATAACGCCGCTCGAAATCGGCATCGCCACTTCCCAACACCGCCAACTGCGCACCACTATCTAGCAGTGTGGGCAAACATTCATGCAGCAAATCCAAACCCTTCTGGAAGGTTAGGCGACTCACTACACCCAACAAAGGTGCATGTTCGTTAACTTCAAGACCCAGACGCTTCTGCAACGCCAACTTGCCCTGCGTCTTCTTCGACAAATCATGCTCGTCATAATTGACTTCCAGATGTTTGTCCGTCGCCGCATTCCATTCATCCTCATCGATTCCGTTGAGGATGCCGCTCACATCCATACGCCGAGCAGTCAGCAAGCCTTGCATGCCATACCCCATCTCGGTCGCTTGAATCTCATGCGCGTAAGTCGGACTGACCGTAACGATACGATCCGCATATTGCAGCCCAGACTTCAAGAAAGACAGATTGCCGTGAAATTCCACACCATGCATATGGAACATAGAGACAGGAATCTCCAGCGCCTTGATCCAATCTCGGTCGAAATTACCTTGGAAGGCGATGTTGTGCACCGTCATGACACTACGCGCACGAGGCTGATCCATCATTTGCAGATAGGCTGGTGTCAGCCCTGTCTGCCAATCGTTGCAGTGCACCAAGTCAGCTTGCCAAGCAATAGGGGATTGCGTACTTCCCAGCATCGCAGCCACTTTGGACAGCATACCGAAACGCATCGGATTGTCTGGCCAATCGCCACCGAGGTGGTATTGATAAGGTCCTGCTACACGGCAAAAATACTGCGGTGCATCCAATATATATACGGGCACATTGGTGCCGGGCATCTTGGCGCTCAACAACTTCACCTGCGGCTGCCCCGTAAATACAGTGAAAGTCGCCACCACTTTCTTTGTCGTCAATGCATCGAGAACTTGTGTATAGCCAGGTATCAACAAACGCACATCCTGCTTCAAGTCTTGCAACGCAGCGGGCAACGATGCACTCACATCGGCCAAGCCGCCCGTCTTAATGAGGGGATGAACTTCAGAAGTAGCAAACAGGATGCGAGTCATTTTTTCTGCGCCAGAGATTTGTAATAGTTGATGAGTCCGTTGGTGGAGGCATCATGCGAGGTGACAGCCTCAGTTCCACGCAACTCAGGTTGGATGTGCAAAGCCAACTGCTTGCCCAACTCGACTCCCCATTGGTCATACGAATTAAGGTTCCAGATGATGCCTTGCACGAATATCTTATGTTCATATAGCGCGACCAAGCGCCCCAAGGTACGCGGCGTCAGTAGATCGAACATGATGGAATTGGTCGGTTTATTCCCTGCGAATACCTTGTGCGGCAACAACGTCTCAATCGCTCCGGCCTCCATACCCGCTGCTTCCAACTCAGCCCGCGCTTCCGCCGCTGTCTTGCCCTTCATCAACGCTTCAGCTTGTGCAAAGTAGTTCGATAACAGCGTCGCATGATGCTCACCGATAGGATGTTGGCTACGTGCTGGCGCGATGAAATCCGCTGGGATCATCTGCGTACCTTGGTGGATCAACTGATAATAAGCGTGCTGTCCGTTAGTGCCTGTACCACCCCACAAAACAGGGCCTGTCTCGTAATCCACCGCGTTGCCTTCACGGTCAACGCTCTTGCCGTTGCTCTCCATGTCCGCTTGCTGGAAATAAGCCATGAAAGATTCCATGGACTGGTCATACGGCAGGATTGCGTAGCTGGTAGCATCGAAGAAGTTGCGATACCACAGACCGACCAAGGCCATGATGACCGGCATATTCTGCTCCAGCGGCGCTTCACGGAAATGCACATCCATGTCGTATCCGCCCATCAATAATTCCTCGAACTTATCCATGCCCACATACAGGGCGATAGACAGACCGATGGAAGACCACAGGGAATAACGACCACCAACCCAATCCGAGAACTCAAACATATTGGCAGGGTCGATGCCGAAGTCCGTCACCAACTTCGCATTGGTGGAGAGTGCCACGAAGTGTTTGGCGACTTGCTTTTGATCGTTAGCGTGACTCAAGAACCACTCCTTCGCAGAGCGCGCATTCATTAGCGTCTCCTGCGTAGTGAAAGTCTTGGAAGCAATGATGAACAGCGTAGTCTCGGGATCAAGCAATGCCAATTTAGTCGCGATGTCGGCACCGTCCACATTGGAGACGAAATGCGCACGCAACTTAGGGCTGGAATAGGGTTGTAATGCTTGGCACACCATCAATGGGCCGAGGAAGGAACCGCCGATGCCGATGTTCACCACATCGGTGATGGGCTTGCCGGTATAACCGCGCCACACACCATTGCGCACGCTGTTGCTGAACAAGCGCATCTTCTCCAAAACGTGGCGGATGCCGATCAGAACATCGGTCTTTTCTAAGCGCAAAGGGGGATGTTTGGGATCAGTCGCCGCACGCAGTGCCGTGTGAAGCACGGCGCGGTTCTCGGTGAAGTTGATCTTCTCTCCGGCGAACATTTTTTCGCGCCATTCTTCCACCTTGGCTTGACGTGCCAATGCCATCAGCAGCGGCAGAGTATCTTGCGAGATGAGATTTTTGGAATAATCCAGTAACAGATCTTCCAAGCGCACAGAAAAACGCTCGAAGCGTTGCGGATCGGAAGCAAAAGCCTCGCGCAATGAATATTGCCCGAGGTCTTTTCGATGTTTATGCAGGGCTTGCCATGCTGGAGATTGAGTCAATTGAGACATATCAAAACCTATCTGAGCCTGCTTATTTTTGTTTGTACCGCTAGCCACCCAACTGGATTAGATCAGCGCATCCTTTCAAGGACGATGCCCGAAAGCGGGGGCAACGTAACCTCGATGGATTGATCGAAGCCATGGCTACCGATATCGCTAGAATACAGGCCAAATCCATTGCCCATATTCGAGCCTCCATAGAAATGTGAGTCACTGTTGAATATCTCACGGTAACCACCCTTGTTAGGCACACCAACGCGATATCCCTCACGCGGCACAGGCGTGAAGTTCAACGCCACGATGACGTAGGAACCATCAAGTGCCATCCGACGGAAGATCAGTAAAGACTGATCCGCATTGTTGCAATCCACCCAAGCAAAACCTTCGTGCGAGAAATCTAACTGGTGTAAGGCTGGCACATCGCGATACAAACGATTCACATCGCGCACCAGCGCCTTGATACCACTATGCTCGTTACGACCTAACAGATACCAATCGATCTCACCGCCGACTTTCCACTCTTGACCTTGCGCGATCTCATTCCCCATGAAGTTCAGCTTCTTGCCTGAGTTGGTCATCTGATAAGTGAACAACAAACGCAAATTAGCGAACTTCTGCCATCCGTCACCTGGCATCTTATCCAGCAAAGAATGTTTCCCATGCACCACTTCGTCATGCGAGAACGGCATCACGAAGTTCTCGGTGTAGGCATACAACTGCCCAAAGGTCAGCATGTTCTGGTGATAGCGGCGATGAACCGGATCATTCTCGATATACGACAACGTGTCGTTCATCCACCCCATATTCCACTTCATAGAGAAACCAAGCCCTCCCAAATAGGTTGGGCGCGACACCATCGGCCATGAGGTTGATTCCTCTGCGATGGTCAAGGTTCCGGGGAAATGCTGATGCGTCATCACATTCAGTTCGCGGAAAAAATCCACGGCTTCAAGGTTCTCGCGACCACCGTATTTGTTCGGCAACCACTGTCCAGCCTTGCGTGAATAATCCAAGTAAAGCATGGAAGCGACTGCATCAACACGCACACCATCTATGTGGAATTCACTCAACCAGAAATGCGCGTTGGCTAATAAGAAGTTACGTACTTCATTTCGCCCATAGTTAAATATCAGCGTACCCCAGTCTTGATGCTCACCTAAACGAGGGTCTTCATGCTCATACAGCGCCGTACCATCAAAACGCGCCAAGGCGAAGGAGTCCTTGGGAAAATGTGCGGGCACCCAATCAAGAATGACACCGATGTTCGCCGCATGGCAGGCATTCACAAAATAGCGGAAATCATCTGGTGTGCCGAAGCGGCTAGTGACACCAAAATAACCTGTGGTCTGATAACCCCACGACTCATCCAGCGGATGCTCGCTGATCGGCATCAACTCGATGTGTGTGAAACCCATCTCTTGCACATAGGGAACTAAGCTTTCCGCCAATTCGCGGAAATTGTAGAAACGACCATCCCAGTGTCTGCGCCAAGAGCCAGCATGGATCTCATAAATATTCAAAGGAAGATGCTGCCAATCCTGCAATGCACGCTGCGCCATCCACGCCTGATCGCTCCAAGCGAATCCATCTAGCGTGGTCACACGCGAAGCAGTGCCAGGACGCATCTCAAAACTGAATCCGTAAGGATCAGTCTTGGTCAGCAATTCACCGGTATGGCGATTACGTAATTCGAATTTGTAGAACTCGCCCAGACCGATGTCCGGCACGAACACCTCCCACACGCCGCTACCGCCCAACGAACGCATCGGATGCACGCGACCATCCCAACCGTTGAAATCCCCTACGACACTGACGCGCTCGGCATTAGGCGCCCAAACAGCGAAACGAACACCCCACACACCTTGCAACTCCATGTGGTGCGCGCCCAACATGCGGTAGGACTGCTCTAAGCGCCCTTGCGAGAACAGATGTAGATCATGCTCGGTGATGCTGGTATTGAATGTGTAAGCATCGTGCATTTCCAGCACGTGATTGAAGAAATTAAGCTGAAGCTTGCAGGGAGCAGGAAGCTGAGTTTTGCCACGCCAAATAAACAAACCCGCAGCATCTACGCGCTCTAATGGTTGCCACTTAGAACCATCATGCACCGATATATTGGTGGCGTAAGGCTGGAATACGCGCAACACCCAATCAGACTTGCTTTGATGTAACCCTAGATATGAAAAAGGATCATGGTGACGCGCTTCTAATACGGCGCGCTTATTCTCGTTATCATTCGACATGTATTCGCTCCCTAGGCCGCAATATAGCCCTTTACAGCGAATTGGACAACGTAAAAGAGATTACATCAGAAAGAACGCTAGATGAAAAAAAGGGTACTCCAAGAGCGTACTTGAAACACCTTATGGTGCGAAAGGAGAGACTCGAACTCTCACGCCTCACGGCGCTGGAACCTAAATCCAGTGCGTCTACCAATTCCGCCACTTTCGCATTTCGAAGACCTGTCGGTCTCGAAGGGCGCGCATTATAACCGAGAGTTATTTTAGGTGTTCGAAAAATCGACAACAAAACGCCCGTGCGATGTCCCTGCAACGAGAGATGCGCATGCCTGAGGCAATTCCTGCAATGAAATACGATGCGCGACGAGCTCGGCATCAACGATACGCAGGTCACTCGACAATCTTTGCCACAGTTTTTTCCGCAATGGCATCGGCACACCGACGGAATCAATACCCAACAACCTAACGCCACGCAGGATGAATGGGAACACCGAGGTATTCAATCCAGCGCCCCCCGCGTTGCCGACACTCGCAATTGCACCATCAATTTGCATCGTACGCACAATCCAAGCCAACGTATCGCCACCGACCGCATCGATCGCACCCGCCCATTGCGACTTCTCCAACGGCTTCGAACTCGAGAAATCAACCTCACTACGCAATAAGACCTCACTTGCACCGAGTGAGCGCAGATACGCCTGCTCATCCCGCTTACTGGTCAGTGCGACGACGGAGTATCCGAGTTGCGACAACATCTTAATTGCCAAACTACCCACCCCGCCCGTTGCGCCCGTCACGAGCACCTTTCCTTTGCTGGGTGTAAGTTCGTTTTGTTCTAGACGCTCAATCGCGAGCGCAGCAGTAAAACCTGCGGTCCCTAAGGTCATCGCATCAAACAACGACATACCAACTGGCAGCGGCACCACCCAATCTGCAGACACTCTGACATATTGAGCAAAACCACCATCATGCGACACGCCCATGTCATAACCAGTCACCAAGACCTGATCACCCACCTTGAAACGAGCATCTAAGGAAGACTCCACGATGCCAGACACATCAACACCGCCCACACAAGGAAAACGTCGAATCACCTTACCAGCGCCCGTAGCAGCCAGCGCATCTTTGTAATTCACGCCCGCGAAATGTGTACGGATAAGGACATCTCCCTCATCAAGATCATTCAAGGTAAGTTGGATGATACGACCGATGGACTTTCCGCCCTCATCGAAAATTCTATATGCTGGAAATGTATTCATAATTAAGCGTGCCGCGTGAATATCTAAAGGCATCAAGCCATTTTTAACAAGGCAATGATGGATGGATTACCCACCTTGAGTGCAGAATCCAGCGGAGTCGTACCGTCCTTGAGATGAGTGTTCTTATCAGCACCTCGATCAAGTAGCAACTTAACGATCTGCGCGTGGCCGTTCAATGAAGCCTTGTGCAGAGCAGTCCAGCCCTCGTCCGTAGAAACATTCACTTGCGCACCCTGCTCAATCAACAGCGCACAAACTAAAAAATGTCCTTTGGCGGCAGCTTGTATCAACGGCGTGAATCCATGCAGACTCTTCGCATTCGGCTCGTCTCCAAGGGCTAATAGCATTTTGACTACTTTGGCATGTCCACCAAATGCAGCCCAATGTAAAGCAGAGAACCCCTGGAAATCGCGCACTCCAAATTGGGCGCCCGATTTAAGGAGCAATGAAACAACCTCATCCTTACCTGCTGCTGCGGCAACCATCAATGCACACCAATTGCGATCATCACGCACATGAATATCGACCCCGCCAGAAATCATGCGCGAGATCGTTTCTAAATTTCCTTCTTCGACCGTATCAAAAAATGTTTTGGGAACGAATTTGACCTTAGGCTTCTCAACCTCTTTATGCACCACATTGCGGTCACTTGCCCATACATCGACGGTTTCTTTTGGACGGTGCAAATTGTTGTAATACGTACTGAGACGAAATATCTCTGTAGCCACATCAGAGGGGAAGCCCTTCCGAGTGCCATCTCGCGTATTCATCATCAAATCTTGCAAATAGGGATCCGCTTCGGACGTTTCCCATAACTCAACGAGTTTATTGAACACCCTCGGAAACTTCTCTTCCAGTGCAAGGGGATAGTAGCCCTCATTACCACCTAATAAATTAAAGTACCTTGGATTCATCATATCTATATCCAATACCGATTCGAAGATTTGTCTATCTTAACGCCCTATCCAGCCGATGTCTCCAAGCTAAAGCAATATAACCACTCACGAAGACTAGGTTTGAAAGAACGCGACCGCTTCTGCTTCGTCGCGGGTGCGCTTGAACGGCGGCAGGCTCTGCCAGATGCGCTTGCCGTAATGTTTCGAGATGAGGCGCGGGTCGCAGATCATCAACACGCCACGATCAGACTCGTCACGAATCAAGCGCCCCGCCCCTTGCTTGAGATTGATGATGGTGCGCGGCAACTGGAATTCCATGAAGGCGTTGCGGCCTTGTTTGTTCATCTCCGCGATGCGTGCCGCCAGCACAGGGTCGTCAGGCGGCGCGAACGGTAGTTTGTCGATGATGACCAAGGACAATGCCTCACCACGCACATCCACCCCTTCCCAGAATGACTGACTGCCCAGCAACACCGCGTTGCCGTGTTCGCGGAAGCGCGACAACAACTCGTTGCGCGAACCTTCACCTTGGATCATCAGCGGATACTTTAGATTCTTGCGATCGAACTCGGCTTGTAATATCTCGTAAGCACGCTGCATCGCACGCAGACTGGTGAACAACATGAACGCTCTACCCTTGCTCGCCTCGATGAGTGGCAACGCCGCCTGCACCACTGCGTCGGTGTAGCCCTCGCTGTTCGGCTCAGGCAGGCCGTTCGGCACATACAACAACGCCTGCTCTTGGTAGTTGAACGGGCTATCCCAACACGCCGTGCGCGCATCCAACAATCCCATCTCGGCTTGGTAATGCGCGAAGTTCTGCTTCACCGCCAACGTGGCCGAGGTGAAAATCCACGCGCGCGGATGGCCGCTGATCTGCTTGGCAAAGATCTCCGCGATGGAGAGTGGTGTGGTGTTGAGTTGCATGGAGTGGTGGAAGACTTCGAGCCAACGCACCACTCCGCCTCCCCCGCCCTTCGATGACTCAGCTGTAGTTTGTTCCGCCCGCCACACCTTCAACATCGCCACCAACGCCAACGCGCGCTGCCAGCAACTCTCCAAACCTTCACTGCGCTCCGCCTGTTGCTCCAACAGCCCAGCCAGCTTGCTCAACTTCTCGCCCAACACTTTCACCGCTGGCGCGAAATCCTTAAATGCTTCCGCCGCCTCTGCCGCCATGCGGCCTTCTTTCTTGAACACCAAACGCAGATCACGCGCCGCCTTGTCCAACTCATCACAAGCAACTGGCAGCGGCGCAAAATCTTTCGCGCTGGTCAGCGCCTCGATGCGCGTATCTTGCGACAGGTCGAACAACTGCGAAGTGGAAAGGCTCTCACCGAAGAACAGACTCGCCGTCTCGGGGAGTTGATGCGCCTCGTCGAAAATGACCGTATTGCAGGCAGGCAGCAACTCCGCCACACCTTCATCACGCAACATCACGTCGGCGAAGAACAAGTGATGGTTCACCACGATGATGTCCGCCTCCATCGCCTCTTTGCGCGCCTTGAGCACGAAACATTCCTCATGCTGCGGACATTCTTGGCCGAGACAGTTGTCCCGCGTGGAAGTCACGTGCATCCAAATTGGCGCAGTCTCCGGCACATCCGCCAGCCCGCTCTTGTCGCCGCTCTGCGACACCTTGGCGTAGTTCACAATCTTCGCCAGATGCTTCACATCCTCGCGTGTTTTGAACAGCCCGTTCGATTGCGCCAACTCCAAATGGTAGTGACACACATAGTTGGAGCGCCCCTTGAGCAGCGCCACCGACACTGGCGCCTTCAGCGCATCGCGCACCATCGGCAAGTCTTTTTGAAAGAGTTGGTCTTGCAGGTTCTTCGTCCCCGTAGAGACCACCACCTTGCCCCCCGCCAACAACGCAGGCACCAGATAGGCGAAGGTCTTGCCCGTACCCGTGCCCGCCTCGGCAACGAGGATGGCGTTGTCGCGAATCGCCTCCGCCACCGCCATTGCCATATCACGCTGCTGCGCGCGCGGACGGAACGAAGCCACCTCAGTGGCAAGTGGGCTTTGCTCGGAAAAGAAACGTTCGACTTCGGAGGTCACAAGGAGATATTCAGGCGTATTGAGAAAGAGGGATGACTAGCTGCCACCTAAAGGAAGGATACGAACTCGCTCACGCATTTCATCAACCACCACCAATGCACCAGATACCAGCTGAGGCTCGAAGCGATGCAACAAGGCAATGGCGCGTGGCGCAAGCGCATCTGGACTTACATCATCTGTGCGAATTTGAAAGACACTAGGAGATACAGCATGTGTCGCAGCCAGCAAAGCGCCAAAATCGAGATCATGGGTAAATACGATGTAGCCGTTCTGACTCGCCCAAGAGAATAATTCACTGTCTAGCGCATTCACTGCACCAACACGAAACCAGTGCTCGGCCTCAAATCCAGATTCGCGCAACACCTCAACCCATGATGGGGCGAGGTTCATATCGATAAGTACGCGCAGCGTCATGCAGCAGCCAAAGGCAAATCAATCTCTTCTGCGCGCCATGCGGCGTAGCGCAACGCTTGCGTGATATCTTCCGCTTCAAGGTAGGGATACAAAGTCAGAATCTGTTGCGTATTTTTTCCGCTAGCAACCAAACCAATGAGCATGCCCACCGTCACGCGCTGTCCGCGTATGCACGGCTTGCCACCCATCACAGCGGGGTCTGTCGTAATGCGATTCAGTTGCCTCATGGTGTGCCCCTCTCGGATGCGTTGTAGTGCGTACATTTTAACGGAAATCGCCGCCCGCATTGATTCATCTCTCGCAGATCACCAGGATAGGTATAGAGGGGTATATAGGCCGAAAGGCATAGGTTAATGGTGCGGGAGGGCGTTATAGTGCGGCGGGGATTTTACGTGATGGCATGAGATGAGTTACGGATTTCTCACGAGCTTGAATTTATAGTGCGGCATAAATGGATAATGTCGTGCGTCTCAAATCGGCTCACAAGAGAAACTTGGCCCACGCCCGTACCATAATGCATATGCGGACAGTAGATTTTCGAGATCGCGAATGAATCGATTGATTATCGAATAATGCGCACGCTTCACTGATTTTAATAATACAGACCTGTGCGTCCATCTAATAACTATTAGGCGTTTATGAACCGACTCATCTCAATCGGACTTTCCATAGCCGTTGCCCCTGCAATGCTTCTTGCCGTTGGCCAATGGACAGGGTCCTCAGATATGATTTATGTGTCTGAGGTAGCACTTTTTGATATCGCACTGCCCCTTGGAGGGCTGCTAGTCATGGCTGGACTGTTTAAGAAAGGAATTACATCCCAATTACGGTTAGCTAAAGGGACAGCAACACAAACCACCCTAAAATTCTGGGGGCTTTCAATCACAGGACTAACCAACGCATCTGCTCTGATCTTCGAGAAGATTTACTTAAAACTTTTTTGGACATCACTTATTGGCTTTATCATTTTTTCTGTCGCGTTCGGAACCCCCTTCATAGGCACGGTTAATTCTGGCAAAGTGATTGCTATGGCGGGGTGCATGCCACCAACCTTTGACTACCCGGCAGTTTGCCCTTCGGGCAGTTTTGCTTCTCGTTTTGCCCCGCTCACCGGGTGGACGAGAATCGTATTGCTCGCACCACTTGTGCCGATCATTTTTATTCAACAATTCTGGGATTTGTTGCTTGGATGGTTGCTAGTTACGCTGGTTTTCTATTTCAAAAGTAGGAAATAGCTTCACCAAATGAAATAGCTAGGCACCCAATAAAGCGAGGTGAGATGGGTTGAGCATGGCAATACCCATCGCGCTTAAAGGATTGTGAAAATTTTATTGGGTATCACTACGCACAACCCAAGCTACGTAAATCAAAATATGCAAATCCTCATCGACGCCGACGCCTGCCCCAAGGTCATCAAAGACATCCTCTTCCGCGCTGCGGACAGGCGGCAGATACTCACCACATTGGTTGCGAACAAGTTGTTGCACTGTCCGCCTTCACCTTTCATCCGCGCGTTACAAGTGCCTTCCGGTTTCGATGTGGCGGATAACAAGATCGTGGAGATGACGCAGCTGGGTGATCTGGTCATCACGGCGGACATCCCACTCGCCGCACAGGTCATCGCAAAAGGTGGGCATGTGTTAAATCCGCGTGGGGAGTTCTATACCAAGGACACCATCCAAGAACGGCTGACAATGCGCAACTTCATGGAGAATTTACGCGGCAGTGGTGTGGAGACGGGCGGCCCGCCGGTGTTCAATCAGCGCGACCAGCAGACGTTTGCGAATCAGTTGGATAAGTTTCTCGCCAAATACGTGCGCTAAATCAGCTTGGCTGCGCAGTACAATTCCCCTGCCTTATCGACCATGCCCACAGGAGGTGTAAATGCTGATCAGCTGGAAAAAAGAATTGGAGATTGGCAATGAGCTGATCGATTCACAACATCGGATGTTGGTGATGTTGTTGCGCAAATTGGACATGGCCGTTAAGAATAAAATGGAACACAAGGTGATCATGGGCATCTTGCTGGAAATCAAACTGTTCACCGAATTCCATTTTTTAAGTGAAGAGAATCTGATGGCTGAACTGGGCTATCCTAATTTGCGCGAACACGAAAAGATCCATTCAGAGTTGCTCTCTCAAGCGAATGTGTACATCGCCAAGATCAATCGCAAGCAGGCATTTCCTGATGATGTGCTGGCCACGCTACATAGCTGGTTCGCCAACCATGTGGTGAATGAAGACTTAAAACTAGCTACATACGTACGCAGCTCGACCATGCGTCCGATTGGAGAAGAGTTTTACGGGCTGTATCTGAAGTAAGGTTTACCAGAAGCAGCGTGGGCTATGCCTGTAACAAGAGGGAAGCCCTACGGAAGCGCTGATAATCCGTTCGCCCTGAGCTTGTCGAAGGGCTTTGTGGTTAATCCATGAATTGATTTATCTTCCGTTCATGGTTCGACAAGCTCACCACGAACGGAAGAATAAATCAGTGCTTCGCTAACAACTAGTACGACTTCCCCTTGCATCAACTCAGCGATTCTCCAGCGCTTCCCAGCGCGCCATCAAACTCAACAGTTCATCTTCTACTTCGCTTGCGCGTTGCTGCAATTGTTTGGCGTGTGCAGGATTATCGCGGTAGAGCGCACCTGAGCCCAGTGCAGCCACGATGTCTTCCTGTTCGCGCTCCAACACTTCGATGCGTTTAGGCATCTCGTCCAACTCTTTCTGTTCTTTGAAGCTAAGTTTTGCAGATGACTTCGGCTTGACGGGTTCTGCCTTGGCGACAGGCTTGGCTTGCACAGCAACAGGGGCTTTTGAGTTGGCTTCGAATTTCTTCACGCGCACCCAATCTTCGTAACCACCAACGTATTCCATCAGCTTGCCATCGCCTTCGAAGGCGATCACTTGCGTCACGACGTTGTCGAGGAAGGTTCGGTCATGGCTAACGAGGAACAACGTGCCATCGTATTGATCGAGCATCTCTTCCAATAATTCCAGCGTCTCGATATCCAAGTCATTGGTCGGCTCGTCCAGCACCAGCACGTTGCTAGGACGGGTGAACAAGCGCGCCAGCAGCAGACGGTTACGCTCGCCACCGCTCAATGATTTGACGGGAGAACGTGCGCGCTCCGGTGCGAACAGGAAGTCGCCAAGGTAACTGATGACGTGTTTCTTTTGTCCGCCGATTTCGATGAAATCTGAACCTTGGCTGATGGTGTCGGCCAGTGTGGCGTTGTCATCCAACTGCGCACGCAACTGATCGAAATAGGCCACGCTCAACTTTGTGCCCAGCTTCACTTCGCCGGTGTCAGGTGCTAATTCGCCCAGAATCATTTTGAGCAAGGTGCTCTTTCCTGCACCATTTGGGCCAAGCAAACCAATCTTGTCGCCACGCTGAATACGACAGGAGAAATCATTCACGATCTTGCGTGTGCCATAGGTCTTGCTCACGTTGGTAAGCTCTGCCACCAACTTGCCGGAGCGGTCACCTGTGTCCAGATTCATCTCGACCTTACCGACTTTTTCACGACGAGCCGCACGTTCCAAACGCAAATGTTCCAAGCGCAACACACGGCCTTCATTGCGCGTGCGACGTGCTTTCACACCTTGGCGAATCCACACTTCTTCCTGCGCCAACACTTTGTCGAACTTAGCATTCACCACCGCCTCGTCCGCCAACATGCGCTCTTTGATCTTTTGATAAGCGTCAAAATTTCCGGGGAAGCTAGATAACTTGCCACGATCAAGCTCAACGATACGTGTCACAACGTTATCCAAAAAACGTCGATCATGGGTGACCAACAACACGCTACCGCGAAACTCTTTGAGCAATCCTTCTAGCCATTCGATAGAGGCGAAATCCAAATGGTTGGTTGGCTCATCGAGGATGAGCACTTCAGGTTCGGCCACCAATGCTTGTGCCAAAGCCACACGCTTGCGCACGCCCCCTGAAAGTGAACCAACCAAGGCTTCAGGATTCAACTCTAAACGCTGGATAGCGGTCTCGATACGCGCCTGTACTGCCCAACCGTTTTGCGCTTCAAGAGCCGTTTGCAAGGGCTGCATCTCTTCCAACAATTTTTCGTAGTCGGCATCTGGCTCACCCAGTTGATGCGATAGGTGATGGTAGTCAATGATGATTTGGTGCAGCTCGCCCAAGCCACGTGCCACTTCGTCATACACAGTGGCATTCGCATCCAATGCGGGCTCTTGGCTGACATAACAAATTTGCGCGGTCGCTTGCCGCCACAAAACACCATCATCCAAATTAGCCACGCCTGCCAGTGCTTTAAGCAAACTCGATTTACCGCCGCCATTACGGCCAATGAGTCCGACGCGCTCCCCCTCATCCAATTGAAAATCAACGTGATCTAACAGGGCAACGTGTCCGAAAGCCAGTGAGGCTTTATCTAAGGTGATGTACGGCATTTATTCTTTCTTTTCTTGCAGACGCATTGATGATTGATAGATAAAAGAGAACCCCACTGCAAAGAATCCCATGCAGAGATAACCAAACGCAGTCGTGAATTTATTCAAGACGAGATGGGTGTTGTAGTCGGAGATGGTGGTCGCGAACATCTGGAAAATGAATAGGCTAAGCGCCATCAAATTACCGACCAATACCAAACGATGACCAAAAACATAGTCCTTTTCGCCAGGTGCGCCCTCGGGCGGCAAGCTCTTGCGGTAGTGCAACACCACGAACACCGCAACGAGCAATAGCAACGTCCCAATGATGCGGCTAGGTACGTCACCTTCCACGGCAGGTACGCCCAACAATTGCAGCAATATCTCTCCAGTTTTTGCCACCCACCCCATAAAGATGGTGTCCACCATAAAGAACCACGCTGCAAATATGTTGACCTTTGGATACTTCATCACTGCCCCTTTATTGATAACTGTTTCAAATCTTCGATGATCTCGGTCGAATGCTTCGACGTTTCCACCTTCTGGTACACCTTAGCCACCTTACCCTGAGGGTCGATCAGAAACGTGTAGCGTTTAGCGATCTTGAACAGGCCAAAATTCATCAATGCGCCATAACGCGCTGCCACCTCAGTGGATTTATCCGCCAGCAAAGGGAACGGCAGATGATATTTTTTAGCGAACTCAGCATGACTCGCACCATCATCCACACTGACACCTACCACTTGCGCCCCCAACTTGGAGAGCTTGCTCAAATCATCACGAAACGCACACGCCTCTTGCGTACAACCCGGCGTATCGTCTTTGGGATAGAAGTACAGCACCAGCCACTTACCTGCGAAATCTTTGAGTTGATGCGACTCGCCGTTTTGATCCGGCAAATTAAAATCCGGCGCCGGCTCCCCCACCTTGGGCAACTCCCCTGCTCGCGCCATCTGACTCACCAACAAACCGAATGCTGCGACCAAGCCAAACAAGATCATCCATTTCATTTCGCTCTCCTTGCGCATCAGCGGGGGCGGGATTTTACGTTAGAATGCGCGCCGCATCGCGTACTTCCATCGCGCGACACTCAGTCTCCGTAGTTAAATGGATATAACCGCCCCCTCCTAAGGGGCAATTACAGGTTCGATTCCTGTCGGGGACACCACTCAAACGACTTACCCAACGGGGTGACCCATGTGTTATTCGACTTTGCTAGTGCGCTCCATCCTGCTCAGCCTGACGCTCATATCCCCCACGGTAGTCAATGCCGCTGCACTGAATGACATCGATGCTGTGCCCCATCTAAACAAACAAGGTAAAGACAGCTATCGCGAGTTCTTGGCTACGGACAAACATCGCGCCTTCGCTATCGCACCCGGTGGCACATGGGGATGGAAAGGAGCAGAGTCCTCATCTGAGTCAGCCGCTGAAGAAGCACTGCTGGCCTGCCAGATCGAGACCGAGCAAAAATGTGTGTTGTATGCGACCAACGATGATGTCGTGTTCGACAGCCAAGCATGGGCAAGGGCTTGGCAGCCCTATGCAAACAGCACCGCAGCAAAGCGTGCCCCCATCGGTATCGCGCGTGGAGACCGTTTCTACGACCTGCGTTTCAAAGACACCTCTGGCAAAACCCTCCGTGTTTCTGAGCTGCGCGGCAAAGTCGTGTTGCTACATTTCTGGGGTTCGTGGTGCCCACCGTGTCAGCGCGAACTACCTGAATTGCTGAAGCTCCAGCAAGCCCTGCACAAATCGTCCGACATCAAGATGGTGTTGCTGCAAGTGCGAGAAGACTTCGCCACCTCACGCAAGGCCATCACCCGCCAACATCTAGATCTTCAGTTGCATGACTCCGGCGCGAAGGATTCAAAGGACGACACACTGACACTCGCCGATGGCACGAAGCTCAAAGACCGCGACATCGCCGCCGTCTTCCCCACCACCTACGTGATTGATAAATACGGCATCGTGCTGTTCTCACACAATGGGCCAGTGAATGATTGGCTCGGGTATCTGCCACTACTCAAAGATGCCGCATCCAAATCAGGCAAGTGAACACGCACGAGTAGCGCCCCCTTCCGCATATTCCAAATTTAGATAACTAAACGAGAACTAATTGGTTCTCATGTTTCATCGGCATTCCTAAGATGCATCCCGTCGTGATGCACACACGAATCCAAATGAAACATCGGTTAACTAAATAAGGAATATCAAAATGAAATTAAGCAAACTAAACGCCGCACTCATCGCCAGCGCATTAACGCTGGCCTTAGCGGGCAACAGCTATGCCGCCGAGATCAAACTATTGAACGTATCTTACGACCCAACACGTGAGCTATACCAAGAGTACAACACCGCATTCGCCAAATACTGGAAAGCCAAAACAGGCGATGACGTAACAGTCAGTCAATCGCATGGTGGCTCCGGCAAACAAGCACGTTCCATCATCGACGGTTTGGATGCGGACGTAGCAACCTTGGCCTTGGCGGCTGACATCGATGCACTAGCAACCAAAGGCAATCTCATCCCCGCTAATTGGCAAACCAAGCTGAAGAACAACAGCTCGCCTTACACCTCCACCATCGTTTTGTTGGTACGCAAAGGTAACCCAAAGAGCATCAAAGATTGGGACGATCTGGCCAAGCCAGGCGTTGCGGTCATCACACCCAATCCAAAGACATCCGGCGGCGCACGTTGGAACTACTTGGCTGCTTGGGGCTATGCCTTGGACAAAAACAAGGGGGACCAAGCTAAAGCACAAGCGTTCGTAGGCAAACTGTTTGCTAACGTGCCCGTGTTGGATTCTGGTGCGCGTGGATCGACTGTCACCTTCTCTGAACGCGGCATCGGCGACGTGCTGATAACTTGGGAGAACGAAGCCTATCTGGTGAAGAAGGAATTTGGTGATGACAAGTTCGACGTAGTGTTCCCTTCACAAAGTATCTTGGCTGAGCCTCCCGTTGCTGTCGTGGACAAGAACGTAGACAAACACGGCACACGTGCCGTTGCTCAAGCTTACTTGGAATATTTGTACACACCCGAAGGCCAAGAGATCGCAGCGAAGAACTTCTATCGTCCGACTGATGCAAAGATCGCTAAGAAGTACGAGAAGCGTTTCCCAAAACTGAAGTTAATCACCATCGACAAAGTGTTCGGCGGCTGGACCAAGACCCAGAAGGATCACTTTGCTGACGGCGGCATCTTCGATCAGATTTATACCAAGAAGTAAGGATCGTATCACACCAAGACAGGGGCGAGAAAACGCCCCTGTCTTCGTTATTCCAATTACTGCTAACGAATGCAGATTTAATTATTTCTCGGCATAGTCGCTCATCAATAGACTGCGCGCTCATCCAATTTTAGGAATACACGATGTCTCGTTTCAAAGCTCATACCGTCCTGCCCGGATTCAATCTGGCGCTGGGTTTCACGGTACTTTATCTATCGTTGATCGTGCTCATCCCACTGTCTTCGCTGTTCTTTAAGACGGCGGAGCTTGGCTTTGGCGGCTTCTGGGATGTGGTCACTAGCGACCGTGTGGTCGCCTCTTTGCGCGTGACCTTCGTTACCTCTTTCATCGCTGCTGGTATCAATGCCTTCTTCGGCATCATCGTGGCTTGGGTGTTGATTCGTTACACCTTCCCCGGCAAACGCATCATCGATGCTTTGGTCGATCTGCCTTTCGCGCTGCCCACAGCGGTGGCGGGTATCACCTTAGCCACGATCTACGCGCCCAATGGTTTGATAGGCCAGTATTTCGCGGCGCATGACATCAAGATCGCTTACACCCCCATCGGTATCGTCGTTGCGCTCACCTTCATCGGCCTGCCCTTCGTCGTACGCACCGTGCAACCCGTGCTGGTTGATGTGGAAGCCGAGGTCGAAGAAGCGGCAGCCAGTCTGGGTGCGGGGCGTTGGGACGTTTTCCGCCGCATCATCTTCCCCGCCATCTTCCCTGCGGTGCTGGCGGGCTTTGCCATGGCCTTGGCACGCGCCATCGGTGAATACGGTTCGGTCATCTTCATCGCGGGCAACATGCCTTACATCTCCGAGATAGCGCCGTTGCTCATCGTGGCCAAGTTGGAGCAATACGACTACGCGGGTGCAACAGCCATCGCCATCGCGATGCTGGTGATCTCGTTCGCCCTGCTGCTGTTCATCAATGGCTTGCAGTGGTGGAGTTCTAGAAAGGGAGGACGATAAATGTCCGCTCAACATATAAAAAGACGCATCTCGACCCAAGAGTCTCCATTAGTGACGGTGACGTTGATCGCCATCGCGCTGGTCTTCATGGCGCTGTTCTTGGTGTTACCACTGGTCACCGTCTTCATCGAAGCGTTCGCCAAAGGTTGGGATTTATATTGGACTGCGCTGAAAGAACCCGTCGCGTGGGAAGCCATCAAGCTCACTTTCATCGCTGCTGGCATCGCCGTTCCTGCCAATCTCGTCTTCGGTGTATCAGCCGCATGGGCCATCGCCAAGTTCGATTTCAAGGGCAAGAGCCTGCTCATCACGCTCATCGACTTGCCGTTCGCGGTGAGTCCGGTGGTATCTGGTCTGGTGTTTGTGTTGCTGTTCGGCGCGCAAGGTTGGTTCGGGCATTGGCTGCAAGCACATGACATCAGGCTCATTTTTGCCGTACCCGGCATCGTGTTGGCGACCATCTTCGTCACCTTCCCTTTTATCGCGCGTCAGTTGATTCCATTGATGCAAGCACAAGGCAAAGAAGAGGAAGAAGCGGCGGTGTCGCTCGGTGCATCCGGTTGGCAGACCTTCTGGCGTGTCACGCTGCCGAACATCAAGTGGGGGCTGTTGTACGGCGTCATCTTGTGTAACGCACGTGCCATGGGCGAGTTCGGCGCGGTGTCGGTAGTGTCCGGCCACATACGCGGGCTAACCAACACCATGCCACTGCACGTCGAGATCCTCTACAACGAATACAACTTCGTCGCCGCCTTTTCCGTGGCATCACTGTTGGCGTTGTTGGCAGTTGTGACATTGATCGTCAAATCGACGGTCGAGTGGCAAGCAAAGCGTAGCGGCGATATTTTGCATTGAACAAAGGTAGGTCGGGTTTCAACCCGACATGTCGGGCTAAAGCCCGACCTACGAAAAACGGAGCATTACTATGAGCATCACGATCCAAAATCTGAACAAACAATTCGGCACTTACAAGGCGCTAGATAACATCAACCTCGAAGTGAACAGCGGTGAATTGCTGGCGCTGCTCGGCCCCTCCGGTTGCGGCAAGACTTCTCTGTTGCGCATCATCGGCGGCATGGAGTTGGCCGATTCCGGTAGCCTGCTCTTTCATGGTGAGGACATACAACAGCGTGATGCACGCGAGCGCAACGTCGGCTTCGTGTTCCAGCACTACGCCTTGTTCCGCCACATGACGGTGTTCGAGAACGTGGCTTTCGGTCTGCGTGTGAAACCCAAGAAGGAGCGCCATAACGAAGCCGAGATCAAACGCCGCGTGCATGAGCTACTGAATCTGGTGCAACTGGATTTCTTGGCGGATCGTTATCCCTCCCAGCTTTCCGGCGGTCAACGTCAACGCATCGCCTTGGCGCGCGCACTCGCGGTCGAACCCAAGATACTGTTGTTGGACGAGCCATTCGGCGCACTTGATGCACAGGTGCGTAAAGAGTTGCGTCGCTGGTTGCGCCGCTTGCATAACGATTTGCACATCACCAGTATCTTCGTGACACACGATCAAGAAGAGGCACTGGAAGTGGCTGACCGCGTGGTGGTGATGAACAAAGGCAAGATCGAACAGGTGGGCACACCGGATGAGGTGTACGCCACCCCTGCGACTCCGTTCGTGTACCAGTTCATCGGCAACGTGAACCTGTTCCACAGCCGCGACCATGCGCCTTGGTCTGATGAACATGGTGATGCCGTCGCCTATGTGCGTCCACACGACATCGACATCAGCCGCGTCGCACAAGACGAGACAGCGCTCGCTGTCGAAGTAAAACTGGTACGTGCCATCGGCTCTATTGTTCGCGTAGAAGTGGCGGCAGACGGTAGCAGCGAGTTCATCGAGATCGAATTGAGTCGCGAACGTTTCGACAGCAGTCCGCTACTCGAAGGTGACAAGGTATTCATACGACCACGCCAGTTCCGCGTGTTCGAGGCAGAGGCTATTTAATTTGTTCAGATAGTTTAAAGCTTCTACCCCCACCCTAGCCCTGCATGGGGGAGGGAACAGACTCCTTCCCCCATGCAGGGGGAAGGTTGGGATGGGGGTAGAAGTTACACATGCAGCTGATATTGAATTTTGCAAAAAGGTAAACAGCATGAACTTCCAACAACTCAGAATCATCCGCGAAGCGGCACGCTGCAACTTCAATCTCACCGAAGTCGGCAATGCGCTGTTTACCTCGCAATCAGGCGTCTCCAAACACATCAAAGATCTGGAGGATGAACTAGGCGTAGAGTTGTTCGTGCGCAAAGGTAAGCGCCTGCTGGGTTTGACTGAACCGGGAAGCGAGTTGCTAGAGATCGTTGAACGTATCTTGCTCGATGCGAACAACATCAAAAATCTGGTCGAGCAGTACAGTCATCGCGATGAAGGACAACTCACGGTCGTTGCGACTCACACGCAAGCGCGTTACGCGCTGCCCAAAGTCATCACCGACTTCAAGAAAACCTTCCCAAAGGTGCATCTCAAATTACATCAAGCTGGGCCTGCCGAGATCGTTTCTATGTTGTTGAGTGGTGAGGCCGACATCGGCGTCGCGACAGAAGCCTTGGCGGATGTGAAGCAGTTGGATACCTTCTCCTTCTACACATGGCATCACGCAGTGATCGTGCCCGTAGGACACCCTTTAGAAAAAGTGAAGGACCTGACCTTACAAGCCATCGCTGAATATCCCATCGTCACTTACCACGAAGGGCTCACGGGGCGCGCTAGGATCGATGAGGCTTTTGAGACAGCGGGTGTGACGCCCGACATCTCGATGTCAGCACTGGATTCGGATGTGATCAAGACCTACGTGGAGCTGGGATTAGGTATCGGCATCATCGCTTCGATGGCGTTCAACCTTGCCAAAGACACCGACCTGCGCCTGCTCAGATGCGACCATCTGTTCGCCGCCAACACGACCTATATCGCTCTGCGTCGCGGCCATTACCTGCGTAGCTTCGCTTACCGCTTCATCGAACTCTGCTCACCCAAGTTGGATGAGCAAACGATTCGAACTGGGGTGAATCCAGACTGACTTTGTTGGAATATGCAAAGAAAAAGCCGCTCTAGGAGCGGCTTTTTCATGTGCTAAAAACAGACTCAATCCACTTCATCCCATCCTGTGATCATCGCCTTGATATGAGCAGTAGGCGTATGACCTGTGGTTGCGAGATAGATGTGAGAGATAAGGAAGGTCAACATCAGGAATGCGCCCACGGTGTGGAAGAACGCGACCCACTCCAGCGACAAGAATCCGCTCACTCCCCATGCAGCCCAATCACCATAGAACAGATAGAACCAACCCGTCAGCCACAGCAATGGGCCGATGAGCAACAACACACCGAGATAGGCGATACGTTGCAAAGGATTGTGTTTCTTCAACTGAGTCGGGCGATAAGGATGGTGCTCTCCCTTGAAGATACCCACTGAGTAGAAACGCATGATGGCGACGACCTTGTCGGTGGTCGGGATGTATTGCTTCCATTCCCCCGTGGTGATGTGCCAAAAGATGGCGAATATCCACAGCGTGACCAGAGACCAAGCGAGCACGGTGTGATAACCCACCGCATGCTCAAAACCAAACAGCTTGTAGCTGCCATGCACCTCAAAACCCGTGATGAGCATAGAGATGATGATCAAAGCCTGCGACCAATGCCAGAAACGTTCGAAACGTTTGAACACGTAGATTTTTTCAGCGGCCATGATTTAGCCCTCCTTCTTGCTGGAATAGATGCGGATGCCGCCGTGGATCAACGATGCGAGCAGGCTTAACAAGGCCAACGTCCAACCGATGACATCGAGCCAATGTTTACCGTCACGTGCTGGCATGTACACACCTTGAATGTCTTTCAGCCGACCGTTCTTGCTGTGGCACAGAACACAGCTGAGCGCGTCTTCTTTAGGGGCGACCATGTGGGTGATGGGCCATGTCAATTCCGTATTTACGAAATCGTACTTACCGCTGTAGGGCAGGTTCGCCGCCTTCATGCCGGTGCCGATGGCTTTCTGCCAATCGTAGTTGTGCCACAAGGCCGTATCGTCTTCACCTGCAGTATGTTGCACAGTCAGGTATTTATTCTCCACATCGTAAGGTTGCTTTCCGCGATGCACCTTGGTCGGCCAGATGCGTGAATCTGGATCGTTCGGCCCACCGCCCACCACGTTCAACTGCACGGTATGAGTAGGATCGATCTTGTCGCCGATGACTTTGTAGGTGGAAGTGCCGTTGAACCAACGGTACTCAGGAATCACATAAGACTCCCACACCCACTCACCTTTCTTGGAATCGAATGCACGACGGCCTGCGCTGTCTTTGCGTGCGAAAGGTTTGCCATCCGGCCCCATGGTCGTAGCTTTAGACCAATCCCAGCTCAACTCAGTACCGATATCGTTACGCGCATATTCAGGAATGTGGCAGGTCTGGCAAGCGAGCTTGTCGGTATGTTGGTTGAGCAGCGCATGTTTTGCTGAGTGCGGTTTGTCACTGTGACATGACTGACACGCCGCAGGCGAAGCATCTGCCTTGCCACGAATGTGTGCAGGCCCCGTCATCGCTGCTGAGGTGTTGTAACGACTGCCGGACACTTCATGGCTAGATGTGGCGTGACACTGAGTGCAAGAGAAATTCAAGCCCTTCTCATTCATATGCACGTCTAGATATTTACCCGGGTGTTGCAGCGAACTATCTAGATCACCGTGCTTGGCACCATTAGCACCCGCACCAAAGAAGTGGCATGCACCACAGTTGGTACGCGTCGGCATGCCGATGCTCTGTGCTGCTTTCTGTAGATCGACCGCTTCGACGAACTTGCCCGACTTGGCTGGGAACTCGATGCGCTCATACACGGGATGACCAGCGAAACCGGGGAGCTTGCGATAGGTGCCGGTATTGTCGTGACACACCAGACAATCCACATTCTTCTCGACACTGAAATCAAAGGTGCTGTCCTTCCAACCATAGCCTGCGTGACAAGCCATGCAATCCTTCTCGTTAGAAATCGGTGAGGTGCAATAGTTATTGATGATGTTCTTCTTGCCACGCACCTGACCGGTCTTGGGGTCTTTCGATTCCCATGTCCAGTGCTTGGTGTGTTGCACCTGCTTGGCCGCCTCGGTATGGCAAAGTAGACATGCCTCCGTCACTTCGGGGCCGGTCTTGAAGTTCTTTTGCAACTCTTTGAACTTGCTGTGATCAGCGGTGGATACACTCTTTTTTACAGCGATTGCAGCGGGCACGGCACTAGTCGCCTGAGGTGCTGATGCCGCCACGATCTGTTCTGGTGCCGCAAACGCGACCAGCGCTGTCAGCATGGCCGTGATGGCGGCTAACGGCAGAATGAGTTTAGGTCTTGCTAACATGGTGTCCCCTTGAATGATAGGAAATGAACGGGATGCAGATCCCGCTTAGCAACCGCCTGCCGCACTCGCACCTGCGCCGCCAGCCGCTGCACCAGGCACGCCTTTGATCATTGCAGGAGCAGGTTTGCTAGGGTCGAACTGGATGAACTTCGCTTGATCTGCGGCAACATGCCCCATCGTCTCGCCCACCATCGGGCCGAACATCTTGCCCATCAATCCTGCATTCATCATGCCGATGTAGGTCTTACCGTCATTCTTCTTGTACACAGATATCTTGCAAGGCATCAGGATGGACAGGAAACGTACTGAATCGTCTTTAAGGATCGGGCCGGAATATTTGGTACTGCATGCCTCGATCATCATCACAGGCAAGGTATTACCCCCATCAGCCTCTACCGCTTTACCCGGATTGCGTAGCCCAGACAACGCCCAACCATTACCTGTGTTCTGGATGTTTTGTTGGATACGCGCGATGGTCTCTTCAACACCAAACGGACTCTCTACTTCTCTGAACATGAGGCTTCCCGCATAGGAATAAGCTAGCACCCCCAACACGATCAATCCCAAGAAAAAACCACCGATGACTTTCAACATGCTCACTTCCTCCAATAAGTCTTAAACCGATTTCGAGATGACCAGAACAACCTTACAGTTATTAAGAATATTCTAATGTTCTAAAGTTTAAGGAACAAGGCAAGACTGAGAGAAATACTTCAATGCATTCAATATGCTTGAGTGATTTAGTTGTGCATACCCGCAAATACCACAAAGAAACGTGCCCAAGATGGAGTTCATCTTGGGCACGCGCGCAAATTGTTGAAGTGACTTATTCGACTACTACACGTGGCACGCCCTGTTTCATTTTTCCGATGACAGCTGCTTGAGAAAATCCAGCTTCGCGGAAGCGTGACAACACATCTTCCACACTCTCAGGTGCAACCGCGACCAGCAACCCGCCGCTAGTTTGTGCATCCGCCAGCAAGCGTTGTTTCCATTCATCCAAAGCTGGGGCGAAATCCACGGCATGTCCGTAACTGGCAAGATTGCGGCCGATCGCGCCGGGGCCAATGCCTTGCTGCGCCAACGGCAATGCCTCGGACAACACAGGCACTTGATCGAACTTCACCTCAGCACTTAAGCCCGAGCCTCGGCATATCTCCAGCAGATGTCCAAGCAGACCGAAGCCGGTGACATCGGTGAGCGCGTGGACGCCCTCTATCGGCGCCAGTTGGCTGCCTACTTTGTTCAGCTTCGTTGTCGTCGTGACGAGTTGCTGGTAACCCGCATCGGACAGAATCTCTTTCTTCAACGCTGCTGCCAACACACCGACACCCAAACCTTTACCGAGGATGAGTACGTCACCGTCACGCGCTGCGCTGTTCTTCTTCACCAGTTTGGGATGCACGACACCGAGTGCGACCAAACCATAGATCGGCTCTTGCGAGTCGATGGAATGTCCGCCTGCGATGGGGATACCCGCATCACGGCATACGGATTCACCGCCCTGCAATATCTTGCGAATGGTTTCGGGGGATAACTTGTCGATAGGCATGCCAACGATGGCGAGTGCCATGATGGGCGTGCCGCCCATGGCATAGATGTCGGAGATAGCATTGGTCGCGGCGATGCGCCCGAAGTCGAAAGGATCATCCACGATGGGCATGAAGAAATCGGTAGTGGCGATAATGGCTTGCTCGTCGTTCAAACGATAGACCGCCGCATCGTCACTGGTCTCCGTGCCCACCATCAGATCGGGGAACGGTAGTTTTTCTTTAGCGGCGCCTAAAATCTCTTGCAATAAAGCTGGGGCGATTTTGCAGCCGCATCCGCCACCGTGCGACAATCGGGTCAATTTCACTTCGGACATCTTCACTCCACTGCGTATGTTGTTTAGAACCGCGAACCTATCACAGCTTCATGATTTTGACGAAATCATCGACGTGCGCACGCCCGCCGAGTTCGCCGACGACCACATCCCGGGCGCCATCAACTGCCCCGTATTCAGTAACGAAGAACGCATCACCGTCGGCACGTTGTACAAACAAGTGTCGCCTTTCGAGGCGCGCAAAGTCGGCGCCGCATTGGTGGCAAAGAACATCGCCCATCATTTAGAAACACGTTTTCATGACAAACCAAAATCATGGAAACCGCTCATCTATTGCTGGCGCGGTGGGCAACGCAGTGGTGCGATGAGCATCATCCTCGCGCAAGTAGGCTGGGCTGCGCATAAGTTGGAAGGCGGCTACAAAACGTATCGACGCGAAGTGTTGGATAAGTTAGAAGCCCTGCCCGCCACTTTTGATTACCGCGTGTTATGCGGTGCAACAGGATCAGGCAAGAGTCGTTTGCTTAACGCACTGGCTGCCAATGGTGCACAAGTTCTCGACCTTGAAGTATTGGCACAACATCGTGGATCGGTGCTGGGCGGAATACCGCTCAATGCACAACCCTCGCAAAAGATGTTCGACACGCTACTGATAGAACAACTACAGCGATTCGATACGGCAAAGCCTGTTTACATAGAATCAGAAAGTAACAAGATTGGGCGCATCACATTACCTACTGCGTTAATAACGACCATGCACGATAGCCAATGTGTCTCGTTAGAAACCACGCTGGAAGCCCGTGTGCGTTTTTTATTAGAGGACTATCACCACTTCCTTGACGATCCAGAATCACTCATCGCAAAGCTGCTCGTGCTGTTGCCATTCCACGGTCATAAACAACTAGACGACTGGAACACGCTGATTCGCAAGGGAGACTTTGCACAGTTGGTGGCAGAGTTGTTAAAACTACATTACGACCCAAGCTATTTGCGCTCGATGGGCAAACATTTCAAAAACTTGGATAAAGCGAGGAAGATCGAACTGGATGATCTAAGTGAAGCGGCGCTGAACAAAGCGGCTCTGCCGCTACTCGATTTTGAAATGGCGGCACAAAAGTGATTTGGATTTTTTGTAGATCAAGCTTCAGACTGACAAATTGCGTCGGGTTAAAACCCGACCTACAAAGGCAAGAGGGATTGTAGGTCAGGCTTCAGCCTGACGATTCAGAGTCAGGTTAAACCCGACCTCCACAGACAACTCAATAAGAAACAGGCACCCGCTGCGCCAGTGCACATAGCAATTCATAACTGATCGTGCCTGCCGCACTCGCCACTTCGTCCACTGGCAAGCCCTCGCCCCACAACACGACCGGACTGCCGATTTGTGCGTCGGAAATATCGCTCAAATCCACCGCCAGCATATCCATCGACACGCGCCCTAAGGTGCGAGTACGTTTGCCATTCACCAAGATAGGCGTACCCGTTGCAGCATGGCGTGGATAGCCATCGGCATAACCACAGGCCACGGTGCCAATACGCATCGTATTCTCTGCACGGAAACTCGCGCCATATCCCACACACTCGCCACGGCGTAACTCGCGCACCGAGATGAGCTCGCTGCTCAATGTTTCTACAGCTTGCAATCCCAGCGCTTGCGCACTGACATCCGCAAAAGGCGAGCTGCCGTACAACATGATGCCGGGACGCACCCAATCACCCTGCGCATCGGGGTGACGCAAGATTGTGGCCGAGTTCGCTAAAGACCGAGGCGCGTGATAAGACGCAGCCACGTGGTTAAACACCTCAAGCTGCTTGGCGATTCCCACTGCTTCATCCGCCTGCGCAAAATGCGTCATCAAAGTAACGTCTCGCACACCTCGATAGGATTTCAAGCGCTCCATCACAGCAGGCACATCAGCTGGCATAAAGCCCAAACGATTCATACCCGTGTTGATCTTGAGCCAAACCGACAAACCATTCTTACGCGGATACGCTTCCAACCACGCCAGTTGCTGATGGTTGTGCACAACGGTGGTCAACTCGTACTCAGCCAGCAAAGGCACTTCTTCTTGAGTGAAGAAGCCTTCGAGCAACAGGATGGTTTGGCGGAAACCCGCATCACGCAAAATGATGGCATCGCGTATGTCTAATAGTGCAAAGCCTTCCGCATCACGCAAAGCTTCAGCCACGCGTAGCAAACCATGCCCATAGGCGTTGGCTTTCACCACGGCCATCACCTTTGCTGAGGCGTGGCGACGCACCACACGCAGATTGTGTTTCAGAGCGGAAAGGTTGATGTGAGCGCGGATCGGGCGGGACATGGAGATTTAAAGACTCAAGCAATTTAAAGTGGCGCGAATGATAGCAGGCCATATATTTTCATGTTATAAAACGCCGTCCACACAATAAACCTATAACGTGAAACGCGGCTTCTACATCATCCTTGCAGCGCAGTTCTTTTCTGCCCTAGCCGACAACGCACTTTTATTCGCCGCCATCGCGTTGCTCAAGCAGGTGCACGCCCCTAGCTGGCAAACGCCCGTTTTGCAACAAGCCTTCATCGTCTCCTTCATTTTGCTAGCGCCCTTCGTGGGCGCTTTTGCCGACTCGCTGCCTAAAGGCCGCGTGATGTTCATCAGCAACGCCATCAAGATGCTAGGCTGTCTCGCCATGTTGGCAGGCGTGAATCCATTACTCGCCTATGCACTCGCTGGTTTTGGCGCGGCAGCCTACTCGCCCGCCAAATACGGCATCCTTACCGAATACCTGCCCCCAGAAAGATTGGTGTGGGCCAATAGTTGGATGGAAGGGCTGACCGTCGCAGCCATCATCATGGGTGCCGTCGTAGGCGGTTCGCTCATCACCCCAGCCATCTCGCAAGCCATCATGCACAGCCTGAACGTACCATCTTTCGTATCGGCGGCGGAGTTGGCAATCTTCGTCATCTTCTTCATCTATCTCGTTGCGGCGATGTTCAACCTATACATTCCGCAAGTCGCCATCGAACACAAACCACTCAGCCGTAGCCCAATCTTTTTGATCAAAGATTTCGCTCACTGCTTCAAATTGCTCTGGAAAGATCCGCTCGGCCAAGTCTCACTCGCCGTCACTACCCTGTTCTGGGGTGCGGGTGCCACCTTGCGTTTGCTGGTATTGGCCTGGGCTGCCATCGCCCTGCACTACAGCATCGGTGAAGCAGCCAAGCTCACCGCATGGGTTGCAGTGGGTATCGCCATCGGCTCGGTGCTCGCTGCCCGTTACGTGAAACTGGAACACGCGGTTAAAGTCATCCCAGTTGGCATCGGCATGGGCGTTGCAGTGTTAGCCATGATGTTCGTCACCAATCCATTGTTGGCCATCTTGCTACTGATCTGTATCGGCGTGATGGCAGGTTACTTCGTAGTCCCCATGAACGCCTTGTTGCAACATCGCGGTCACCTATTGATGGGTGCCGGTCGCTCTATCGCCGTGCAAAACTTCAACGAGAACATCAGCATCTTCCTCATGCTTGGCTTGTACGCCTTGATGGATAGACTCGACTTTTCGATCAACGTCATCATCTTCGTATTTGGCATGCTGCTGATCAGCATCATGAGCCTGCTTTACAAAAAACACGGCCACGATCAAGACAGCGGACGCATCTAATCCGCCTCAATAACGCCTCGTGGCTGTATGCATGGACGTAACCCTCAGATGAATCCTGCGACCGAAGAAATCAAAGCCAAACTCCTCAGCGCCCAAAAATCAGGCGACTATCTGAACGAGTACGACTTGGCGCGTGCCGCCATCAAACTCCACCCAGATGATGAGTTCTTCCGCTATTGCGCTGTGCTTGCCCTTTCCCGCTGCAACGCCAAACAACGCGCACTCGATGCCTTCTACTCCTACAAATTACATACCAGCGAAAGCGAATACATCCGCGCGTTAGAAGCGCGCATCTTGAAGGACCTAGCATTCCTCAGCGTCGATGAATCTACGTCCCCCATGAGTCTGGATGCAGAAAAGTTCTACGCCGCTGCAAGAACGTACCAACAAGCGTATGACCAAACAGATGCGCATTACTCCGCTATCAATGCGGCCACGCTTTACCTATTGTCGGGTGAAACCGAGTTGGCACAATTGCTTGCCGCCAAAGCCATTGCCCTCGCTTTAAAAGATGACGGCCCTCAATATTTCCCACTCGCCACACGTGCTGAAGCCTATCTGCTACTACACAGAGAAGAAGCAGCGCGTACCGTGATTGCAGAAGTCGCCAAGCATAACGACCAAAACATCCTCACCCGTGCGCGCACTCATCACCAACTCAAGCTCATCTGTAAACATCAACACATCGGATTGGACATCCTAGACCCGATCTTGCCCGAAACCGTCATCCACTATTGCGGTCACGCCTTCTACAACCATCATCCCCTTGATGAACAGGAAGAAAGCGAACTCAAGGAGCAGATCGAAAAACTGCTGATCGAAAACCACTGCGCTATCGCCTATGGTTCATTGATGGCAGGCTCAGATATCCTTTTCGCAGAAGCCATCTTGAGGCTAGGTGGTGAGTTGAACATCTGGCTACCCTTCGGACAGGAAAATTTTTGCAATGTCGCCGTGCGCCCTGCTGGCAATCAGTGGGTAGAACGCTTCCATGTCTGCATCGAAAAAGCGAACACAGTTTCTTTTGCCACCGAATCGGACTTCTTAGGCGATGAATCGCTGTTCGGCTATTGCTCCGATGTGGCGATGGGCATGGCCATCATGCGCGCGAACTCGCTGGGATCGAAACGCTTGCAGTTAGCGGTGCTCAATCCCAATCTCGCCAAACAGAGCCGAGGCACCATCTCCAACATTAACAAGTGGAACAGCCTCGGCCATCCCACCCAACTCGTACCCAGCCCGGAGATATCACCCAAGCCACCCGCACAGAAGTCGCGCCTGGAATACCCCATAAATCGGCGCGAACCACACGCCATCTTGTTCTCTGATATACGCGGCTACAGCAAGCTGAGTGACCGCGACATCCTCTGGTACTACAACGAACTGCAACCCGTGTTGGCCAAAGTAATTGCCGAGTTCAAATCAGACATTCAGCACATCGACACTTGGGGCGATGCCATCTTTCTCGTCACCGAAAAAGCCTCCACCGCCGCCAAAATCGCCGTCGCCTTGAACACCGTGCTCGCCGAAATCGATCAGTCGAAGTTGGACATCAAAGAACCGCTGATGATGCGCATCGGCCTGCACTTCGGCCCTGTGTACAAACTGTATGACCACCTCGCCGAGTGTTACACCTATTCCAGCAACGACGTCACCAAGACCGCACGTATCGAACCCATCACCCCACCGGGCGAAATATTCGGAACAGAACCTTTCGTGGCCATGCTAGAACTGGAAGGCGAAGGCTGGGCCAACTTCGAATACGCAGGCACCCTCTCCAGTGCTAAGAACTTCGGCGCGTTCCGCATGTTCCACATCCGCACGCGCTACCATCCACCAGCATTACTTTGCTCGCTGTAAACACACCTCTGAATGAATACCCTGCCGAAAACTACCCCTAACAAAGCCGACATCGCGCTGCTCGCTCCTTTCATCGGTCTCACGCTTGAACACATCCATGTACCACAAACCCAAGCTGAATTCGCCACCGCCAGTGCGGACATCTTGGCCGCAGGTATCGTTGGCTTCGACACCGAATCCAAACCCACTTTTGTAACGGGCGAAGTGAGCGAAGGGCCGCATGTGGTGCAATTTTCGCTGCATGACAAAGCGTATCTGTTCCAACCACACCATCCAGAAAGCATCCCCTTCCTGATGGAATTACTGCGCTCAGAACAATTACTGAAAGTGGGTTTTGGGCTTAAATCGGATAGCGGACACATCTTCAAAAAATTCGGCATCCGCTTTGGTGGCGTGGTGGATTTGAACAGCGTGTTCCGCAAACAGGGCTACAACAAAGAGATGGGCGTACGCGCCGCAGTCGCGTTGGTGTTCAATCAGCGTTTCGCCAAATCGAAAAAAATCACCACTACCAACTGGGCGCAACCCGAGCTCACCGCGCAACAAATCTTGTATGCCGCCAACGATGCCTACGCCGCATTAAAAGTGTTCGAAGCGCTCAACTTACCTAGAGAAAGCTTGCCCATCATGGGCGCGAACGTGGAAGCCGATTTAGACTCAATCACTGCGCAACACCCTGATTGATTCGGCGGCGTCATTCTCCCGCAGGGAGGTGAATCAAGTAACGGTACATATCCGATGGAAATTCAATATGCACGTGCGACTTGAAAATAAAAATCAACGCTCGTATGCGAAAAATGATCACGCAAACAGTGCGAATTTGAATGCAACTCGAAGACTACAAACCTGTTCATAGCAAAGCAATCAAACCAGTTCCTTCCCCCTGCATGGGGGAGGGGATGTTGTAACTCATAGCTACATCAAACCAACCCCAACCTCACCTCGAAGCACGCCCCCCCTTCAGCACGGGGCAGGCAACGCACACTGCCACCGTGGCGTTCGGCGATTTGTCGTACTAGCGCCAAGCCTAGGCCGTAGCTGCCTTCTTTTTCACGACTACCCGCTGGGCGGTAGAACGGTTCGAAGATGCGCTCGCGTTCTTCCGCTGCGATGCCGCTACCGTTGTCACACACTTGGATCACGGCATCGCGCGCATCCTGTGTCAGGCTGGCTTGCACCACCTCACCGCCGTGTCGCTTAGCGTTCTCCAACAGGTTACGCAGCAAACGTCGCAACAGGCGGTCGTCACCCTTGATGTTCAGCGGCACAGCTTCGCATTGCGCATCACTGCGTGCGCACTCTTCCGCCAGCAAGGCAGCCAGATCCACATCCGTCGTTTGCAATGGCTCGCGATTAGCATCCAAACGACTCGCCAACAGGATTTCTTCAATAAGCTGATCTAACTCTGCGATGTCTTTGCGCAACTCTTTTTGCAACTCCGGCACGGGACGTTCCGCCTGCAATTCCAAGGCGAGGCGAATGCGAGTAAGCGGTGAACGCAACTCGTGCGAAGCGTTCGCCAGCAATTGTTTGTGCGCCAGCAACAACGACTCCACACGCTCCGCCGCCTGATTAAAACTCTTCGCCAGCGACGACACCTCATCACATCCTCTAGTCTCCACACGCGTCTTGAAGTCACCTTCACCCAGCGCCACCACTGCCGATTTCAAACTCTCCAAGCGGCGTGTCATATGACGCGTCATCGGGTAGGCCACCACCGCGACCACCAAGCCGATCAGCACCAACATCAAGATGAAAGGGAAATGCATACGCGGCGGATTATGTTGCGGCTGTGCCAACAACCAGCGGCCATCGGGCAGATGCATGGCCCATGCCGAATCGGGGCCACTACGATGTAACCAGTCGTTGTCGTGCGCATCGGGTGGCGGTGCCATCAGCGGTGCACCTGCATGCGCTAGCAATTGACGGTCATCGGAATACAGCGAGATGCGCGGCAACGCGGGGCGTGCCAACTTTTCTAGCACGCTCTGTTGTTGCGCGGCAGGCGCATCCGGCGCGGGGAGTGCCAGCACGATCACATCACGCACCGTGCGCATCAACTCACCCTGAGGAGAATTCTGTCCTTGGAAATGCCAGAACGCAGCGGCCAACACCACCAGCAAGGCGAGGCTGGCGATCACGCCCATGTAAATCTGAAAATAGAGTTTCCTCATGCGGCCTCCTCGCCATCTTGGCTGCGTGCAAACACATAACCTGCACCGCGCAGCGTGATGATGCGGCGCGGATGTTTCGGGTCTTCTTCAATTGCGGCGCGGATGCGCGAGATGTGTACGTCGATGGAACGGTCGAACGCCTCTAGCGGCTCGCCCTTCACCGCGTCTAACAAATGCTCACGACTCATCACTCGCCCCGGCTTCTCTGCCAGTGCCAGCAACAGATCGAACTGATACGAAGTCAACTCGCATGCCGCGCCATCCACGCGCACCTGCCGCGCGCCACGGTCGATCTCCAACTTGCCGAAGCGCAACACATCGCTATTGCCACCCGCCTTGCCGCGACGCAGGATAGCCTTGAGTCGTGCCAACAACTCGCGCGGTTCGAAAGGCTTGGGCAGGTAATCGTCCGCGCCCATCTCCAAGCCGAGGATGCGATCCATCGCCTCACCACGCGCGGTGAGCATCAACACGGGGATGGTAGAAAAGGTGCGCAACTGGCGACAAGCATCCAAGCCATCGCCATCCGGCAACATCAGATCTAACACCAGCGCATCGAACGCCTCCTGCTTCAACACCTGCAAGCCGCTGGCGATGGTGTGACGCGAGGTCACGCGATAACCGGCATCGCCCAGATACTGTTGCAACATGGCGCACAAACGTTCGTCGTCGTCGATGATGAGGATGTGATGGTTCATGTGAGATTTCCAAAAAAGTTGCCCCGCATCATACCAAGCAGGGCGGTCTTACATCCCCTCCCCCTTGCAGGTAACCAGCGACTTGCCAGCTTGCTGGCTTAGTCGATTGGCTAGTAGTTCCATCAGAGGGACTAAACCCAAAGCCTCTACGCTCTAGCTCCCTCCCCCATGCAGGGGGAGGGTTGGGGTGGGGGTAGACACTGTGAGTTTCCGAAAACTTATACCCCCATCCGAGCGTGTGTTGTTGGGGCTTCAGCCCCATACAACCACGGCCTACTCCTTGCGGGTGTAACCTTCCCCCTGCATGGGGGAAGGAACAGGAGGTACCCTACTTACCCGTGATGCATCCAACCGCGACGTTTCTCCATCTTCTCGGCCAGCTTGGCGCGTTGTTCTGGTGTCAACACTTCGGCAACATCTTCCATTGTCTGCGTCGCCAACTTGCTGGCCTCATCCGCCAATTTGATCTGCTCCGCACGCAAGGTCTCGATAGCGGCCTTATCTATCGTCGCTGCGGACATCAGCTTGTGCATCTGCTCGTGGTTACCGCGTAATTTATCCGCCAGCGGAGCACCCTTCTCTACTGAAGCTTTCACGATGGCAGTTGCTTTTGCCTTCTGTTCATCGTTCGCCTTCACCTCATCCAGCATGTGTTTCACACCGCGCTCGGCAAACTTGTTCATCTGCTCTACATCCATCGGCTTGCCAGACATGAATGCTTGTGGCCCGCCGTGATGTCCAAAGCCTGGCTCACAGGCATAAGACTTACCCGCAAAGAAACCTAAGCTGAACACCAGCATGACGCCCAGCACCTTACCAAAGCAGCGGCCGCGATGCCCGCTGTGGCAACGGTGCTCATGTTTATTGCTGCCACAGCAACGGCCTTTACCTTCGTTGTTTGTATCTTGTGTGGTTGTAGTTTGCTCACTCATGTCATTCTCCTGATCGGTTAATGCCGCACCGTGTGTAGCGGCTGAGTGACACTTTATGAGCGCGCCATTGCGGCGGTTTGTACGCAAGGTAAAGTTTTGTGAAGCAGAGCTTGTTTGCAGGTTCCGTTTGGCCTAATAACAGCGCACGGGGAAATCACGAAGATGAGAAATCGCACCGCTCTTACTTGTGCATATCCGGCGAGTAGAGTTGGTAGTTGTTGCCGCCTTTTTGTTTTGCGACATACATCGCGATATCGCTGTGCTTCAACAACACATCCATGTCATCGCCATCGTTGGGGTACACGGCAATGCCTATGCTGGCACTGATCGTCAGGGTGTTACCTAATATCTCATAAGGCCGAATCACCGATTCCAGCAGCTTCTTCACCAACACCTCGGCATCAGCGACACTCGCGATATTTGCCAGCAACACGATGAACTCATCCCCGCCATGGCGCGACACCGTATCCACTTCGCGGATGCTATTGCGCAAACGTTGCGTCACTTCGATCAGCAGCATATCGCCGACCTTATGCCCCAAGGTATCGTTGATGGGTTTAAATTTATCCAGATCGATGAACATGATCGCCGTCATCATCTCGCCACGCCGGCAGGCTGCGAGCACCGTTTGGAAACGGTCTTCCAGCAGATAACGATTAGGCAACCCCGTCAACGCATCATGGTTAGCCAGATGCGTGATGCGCTGCTCGGCCAGCTTGCGCTCGGTAATGTCGATGCGAATCGAAATATAGTGCTCAATCTCACCCGCACTATTTTTCACCGGCACGATGCTTGAATCCACCCAGTACAACTTGCCCATTTTGGAACGGTTACAACATTCCCCGCGCCAGATCTCTCCCCGCGCGATCGTGTGCCACATATCCGCAAAGAAACTCTTGGAGTGATGACCAGAATTCACGATGTTGTGGTTCTTACCGATCAACTCAGCCTCGCTATAACCACTTATCTCACAGAACTTTTGATTGACCTGAGTGATACGTCCCTGCGTGTCGGCCACCGACACGATAGCGTGCTGATCAACCGCGCTGATGTACGCAGAAAGCTCAGCGAATGCGCGCTCTACATCATGCTTGGCCAACAGCAATTCTTTCGCATCTTTCGCTTCTTTTTCCGACACGCGCAAAATCATCTCTTGCTTCGACAGCCTGCGCACGAACAAGATCGCCAAGCTCAAACTGGTAAACAGAATTCCGAAAATCAAAATGGCCGTTTTACGCACTTTAACTGCGGCCACTGCCTCCACCTTATCCAGCGGAATCGTGATGGATAACGCGCCCAACAACTGATACTGACGCCACTGCTTACCGACCTGCACACCATCGGCCGCGCGGCGCGCCATGATCTCAGGTCGATTTTCGTAACTGTTGTGGCAGCCTACGCACGATGCTTGCGAAGCCGCATCTGGGCTAAGATAACGCAACACCCGCACACCGTTTTGCTGCTCAAAACGCCACACGGGTTCCCACGCGATAGGCTGCGTCGGATTCACCTCATCCTGCTGCTCGACCTGCGGCCAGGCCCAACGCAAAAAATCGTCGTTGATGCCCTGCGACTCTTGCAAATTCCACTTACTCACCAAACGGTACTGAAATAAATTCGACGTATTTTCAGTCGACGCATGACCGAGGAATTTTAGAAATTGCGCAGGCAGCGGCACATAGCCCGGCTTATGCACAAAATCTTCATGCGAACCGGAACCATCGCGCTTCAGCTTCTCTACCACCTCTTTCGCATACACCGAACGCGCCGTTGTGGCCTGCACCGCAGCGATCTCGGCAAAGGCAACCGCCTGATGTTCAATCGTCTCATTGACCGTATTCTTAATAACGAAATACGCCACCACCCCCATACATAAAAACACGCTCAGCAAAAGCAAGAGCGTGAGTTTGTACTGTGTATTGTTGGGGCTTGCTTGCAACGTTCATTCATCCATAAGGTTAGAGATCGCCTTTATCATACCTCGAAGTCCGCAAAATCAATCCGTTGATAAAAATCACCATCGAACTCCCTACCACTTCCTCTAAAATAATCCGCATACCGCCCTCACCTGCCGAACATAGCCATGAAAAACATCATCCTCACCTTACTCCTGCTCCTTAGCCTCGCCGCCTGCACCACCGCACCCGTTGCCCCGCCCCCAGTCACACCGCCCGTCGAACAAGCCGTAACTCCGCCAGTCGTGATACGTCCGCCCGCCAAAATCGCACTTGCCCTAGGCGGCGGTGCAGCGCGCGGCTTTGCGCATGTAGGTGTCATCAAAGCACTGGAAGCACAAGGCATCTCGGCTGACATCATCGTTGGCACCAGCGCGGGCTCCGTGGTCGGCGCGCTTTACGCGGGCGGACTCAACGGCTTTCAAATACAAGAACTCTCCATGGACATGGGGGTAGAGCAAGTGCTCGACGGCTCGGGCATGTACAAATGTATCGCCGAGGCCACCCTCTCAACCAAACGCGGCTGCATCAAAGGACAAGCCCTACAAGACTTCGTCAATCGAAACGTCAGAGGCCGCCCAATGGAAAAACTCCAAAAGACCTTTGCCGCCGTCGCCACAAATCTAAGCACCGGAGAAATGATCGTCTTCCGCTCCGGCAACACCGGCATGGCAGTGCGCGCCTCATCCTCCGTTCCCGTGTTTTTTGAGCCCGTGAACATCGGTGGGCAAGACTATGTGGATGGTGGCCTCGTCGCCCCCGTGCCCGCCAGCGTGGCACGCTCACTCGGTGCCGACTTGGTCATCGCCGTCGACATCTCTGACCGCCCGCAAGACCGAACAACCAACGGCCTCACCGACATCCTCTGGCAAACCTTCTCCATCTTTGGCCAAACCATCAACCGCCACGAACACGCCAGCGCCGACATCGTCATACGCCCCATCACCACTGGCCTTCCCTCCGCCGATGTCAGCGGCCGCAATAAAGCTGTGCTCGAAGGAGAAAAAGCTGTTGCCGCGATCTTGCCCGAACTCAAAGCCAAACTCGCCAAACTCAATGAAACAAAGCGCGTGGCAGGCATGCCTTAGATTTGGCATCGGTGATTCCGGATCAAATCCGGAATCACCAGAACCAAGCAAAGTACCCGATTAATATACTCGCCCAATCTTTGACACCACCCACCTGCCTCACCTAAAGTTCACCCACTTGCAAATCTGCTAGACGCACATCACACCGCACGTACGGCACGAGGCTCATAGCAGAATCCTCAAAACAACGAGGCTATCGCAAGGCCATACTGCGTCGAAGGGACACGGCGCACCGACAAAATGTTCAACTGAAGGAAAGCACTTGAACAGCCCGTCACAACGCGAGCAATCCCTAGGCCCAATAAATTTCGGCCCACTTGCGACCATCCAGCGTATCCACATCACAACGGATACGCTTCCTGCATCGCACGTTCACCACACACCTCAGTATTCTTCAAGTCAGGCGTTGCACTGCATATTTGAACCCGCGAATGTAGGTCGGATTTTCCCGCAGGGGTTCTCGTACCCTTTGGGTGCAACCCGACATTTCGGGCTAAAGCCCGAGCTAGCAATCACGGATAAATCAGGCCGGATCGATAAGGGGGAATAACAACATGCCTACGCAAGCACACGCTGAAGAACTCAACTACCGCCGCATGCTAGAAAGCTCGCCCGATTGCGTGATTCGTTACGACCTCAAGGGGCGCATCAGCTACATGACCCCGGGGCTACTTGGATTTTTAGGCATAAATGCAGCCGAGGTGCTTGGCAAATTGCCCAGCGAAGCGTGGCCAGATGGCCGCTTTGCAGCGATTGAAAAGGCCGCCAACCAAGCCTTGCAGACAGGTGATCAAACGCATGCGGAATTTCCAGCGGCAGATGCCAATGGTGTGACATATCTCAAGCAAGTCGACGTCGTCCCCGAACGGAATGAGACAGGACAACTCATCGGCACCATCGCCTATGGGCGCAGCATCACCGCTTTGCACGAAGCTGAAAGCAATCTCCGGCAGTTCGTCGACAACCTACCCGGCATGGCCTATGTCTTTCGGCTATCCCCTGACGGACATGGCAGCTTTCCTTTCATCAGTGCGGGCATCGAAGAATTTTACGGCCTCAAACCAGCGGATGTTCAGCATGACATGATGCCCATTCACCTGCTGGCGCACCCTGATGATCGCGGCCACATCGAAGCCGCTATCGCCGAGACAGCTCGAACGCTGGCCCCACTCCATGTTGAATCGCGCATTTGCCGGCCGGGGCTTCCCATCCGCTGGCTCGAAATGCACTCCATGCCAGAACGTGATACTGACGGCGGCACCCTCTGGCGCGGCATCATGCTCGACATCACGGTACGCAAACAGTTAGAGGCTGATCAGCAAGAACATCTGCGCCACTTTCAAAGCATGGACAGAGTGAATCGCGCCATGCAGGGCGCCAACAATCTTGAACAGATGATGCACGACGTATTGGATGTCGTACTCTCGATCTTCGATTGTGATCGTGCCTTTCTTGCTCACCCCCGCGAACCCGATGATGAAGAATCCATCGCCCCGATAGAGCGCACAAGACCGGAGTATCCCGGTGCAAGCACGCTGGGTTTGGCGATACCGTTAGATGAAGAAATGGCAGCACTGTTGCGTATCACACGAGATTCAACGGGGCCTGTGCAATTTGGTTTAGGGGCTGAGCATCACTTGCCACACTGCTTATCAGAACAATACGCAGTCAAGTCTCTGATGATCATGCTGCTACATTCCAAGCTAGGTAAACCTTGGCGATTCGGGCTGCACCGTTGCGCTTACACTCGTGCGTGGACTGCCGCCGATGAACGACTATTCCAGAAAATCGGCGAACACCTACAAGACGGCCTCACCAGTCTGCTGATCAATCGAAATCTCATTGCCAGCGAACAACAATTCCGCTCACTGGCCGAAAATTTGCCCGACGTGGTTGTCCGCTACAACCGCAAAGCCGAAGTGCTTTTCGCTAACCATGCACTCAAACGCTATGTAGGAGAAGTGGCAGAGGTAGCCGGCGGCACAACCCCACGTGAACATCACGCTGATGGATCGTTTGAAGATTACGCCAAGGTATTGGATAACGTGCTTACCCACGGCAAAGCGGGAGAAATAGAAAAAACCTCGGTCTTCCCAAACGGTCAACATTGGACTGCACTCGTACGCATGGTGCCCGAACATGATGAGCGCGGCGAAATCATCGGCGCACTCGCTATTGGTCGCGACATCACCGAACGCAAACAGATGGAGACGGAGCTTAAAACTCATCTCACCCATCTAGAAAACATGGACCGAATCAATCGCGCCATGCAGGGTACGAACAATCTCAATGAAATGATGCGCAACGTGCTCGATGTCGTACTGTCGATTTTTAACTGTGACCGCGTGTACCTCATTACCCCGTGCGATCCGAATGCCACCGAGTGGAGCGTGCCAATGGAGCGCACCAAACCCGAATATCCTGGCGCACTGACTTTGGGATTAACCGTGCCAATGATGCAGGATGTAGCCGAGGTGATGCGTATCACCCTAAGTAGCGATTCCCCAGTGAAATTTGGGCCAGCCGCTGAATATCCACTCCCCGCCAGTGCGGCGAAACAATTCAGCATCCAATCAAAAATGAACATGGCCTTGCATCCCAAGCTTGGTACAGCATGGCTATTCGGCATCCATCAATGCTCCCACGCCCGAGTTTGGACACCCGCCGAAGTACGCCTGCTTCATGAGATCGGCCTGCGCCTGCAAGACGGACTGACCAACTTGCTGATGTATCAAGACATGAGTGCGAGCGAAGAAAAGTTTCGCTCTTTGGCCGAAAACATGCCGGACAATGTCGTCCGATATGACAGACAAGCTAGAACGATCTACGTCAACCCAAAACTTGAACGCACGCTGGGATATGTCGCCGCCAAGATGATCGGCACGACCATTCGTGAACTCCACCCAAATGGAGAATACGAAGACTATGCAAATCTACTAGATACCGTACTTGCCAGAGGCCAAAGTGGAGAAATTGAAAAAGTGGCTTTAACGCCTGACGGTGAAACCTCAGTTCATCTCATCCGCGTCATTCCCGAACGCAATGAAAGCGGAGAAATCATCGGCGCCATCGCTATCGGACGCGACATCACCCAGCTAAAAAAAGAAGAAGAAGTTCTACAACTCGCCTACCACGACACCCTCACCGACCTACCCAATCGCCGCCTACTGCTCGACCGACTGAATCACACCATGTCTGCCAGCAAACGCAGCCGTCGATATGTCGCCCTGATGTTCGTTGACCTAGACAACTTCAAACCACTCAATGACAAATACGGGCACGATGTCGGAGACCTGCTGCTGATCGAAGTGGCACACCGCATTGCCAACTGCGTGCGCGATGCCGATACCGTTTCCCGATTTGGGGGCGATGAATTCGTCGTGCTCCTTAGCGACTTGGATACCGAAAGTGCAAACGCGATTGCACAAGCCAGAATCGTTGCGGAAAAGATTCGCGCCTCGCTCGCCCGCCCCTACCGCCTAGAAATCCAACAAGAAGGTAAACCCTCGATCACAGTCGAATACCACTGCACATCCAGCATCGGCACAGTGGTGGCTGTGAACCATGAAGTATCCGCAGAAGACCTACTCAAGCGGGCAGACCAAGCCATGTATCAAGCCAAAGAAACAGGGCGTGATCGGGTATGTTTCTATGATGGCGGCCACTAACAAACCAAAACATCAAATCAACCCGACGAAAAATTGCGCGAAATACGATATTCCAGTGGAGTTGCTTGCCATTGCGAGCGCAGCGCGATCCTCAGCGTGCATACTTCTTGCCGGGGGGGAGAGCGGAGGCTGGAAGAGGTTGGTGTGTATGCGTTTCCGAGTTCAAACAACATCTCGCCGGATCAATAAAGATTTAATTGCGAGCACTTTATTAAGCGTATAGCATGGAAACTCTTAATAAGAATTAAGTCATTAAAACTTTCCAATGCGCAAAAACGATCTTCATCCCGACCTAAAAAGAACCTGCGTGCCGATACCGGAACACTCGGGATGCTTTGCCGTCATCCCGCCCGCAGTACCTGTCAGCGTCAATGTGCCGACTTGCCACGGGCTGCTGGTACTCGCCCAAAGGGAACTGGAACTGCTGACCGATGCGATCAACCGGAACCCGCGCGATGCCGAGTTGCTGATGTACATGCTAAATCGGCGCGAAGCTGTCGATAGCAGTCAGATCGAAGGCACACACACCAGCTTCGATGGCCTGCTGATACACGAGATCGAAGCAGGAACAGAAGACGAGATCACCGATAGCGATGCCAGCGCAACCATGAACTATGTACGCGCCTTCATGGCGGGCGCGCGCGAGATCGACCTGCATGGCCAAGCAGCGCTGGACTTGAACCTCGTCCGCAATCTGCATGCACAACTGATGGCCGGGCAAACCCAATATGCGCCCGGACAATGGCGCGACCGGCAAAACTATATCGGCCTGCGCATGGAAACGGCACGCTATATCCCGCCGCCCCCTGGCGAAGTACCACGACTGATGGAAGACCTGCTGGGACTGCTGCAATACGAACCGGATGGCGTGGCGGTAGTCACCGTACTGCTGCGCGCCGCCATCGCCCATGTGCAATTCGAAGCGATCCACCCCTTCCTAGACGGCAATGGCCGCACCGGTCGCTTGCTGTTGCCGCTGATGCTCAAAGCAGAGGGCAAGCCGCCCATCCATCTCGCCTCGTTCCTGAAACTGCGCCAGCAGGAATATTACGACGCGCTACTGCAAGTGCAGACCAAGCTGAACTGGGGGCCGTGGATACGACTCTTTCTGGAAAGCGTAATCGCATCATGCCGACACACCACCAGACTGTTCGATGACATGCGTGCCATACACCAACGCTGGCAAAACCTGCTGACCCAACAAGGCAAGCGCCGGCACGCCACCATCTGGAAAGTCTGTGGATTGCTGCTGGGGCAACCCGTGGTGACAACAAACTCGATCAAACAACGTCTGGGCGTCACCTTCCCCGCAGCCAACGACGCCGTATCCGAACTGGTTGCGCTAGGCATACTGCGCCCCGTCACCCAGCAAAGACGACACCGCACCTTTCATGCTCACGAAGTGATGAACGTACTCTACAGCGGGCTTGATGCCGTGATCGAAGATGTCGGACAACACACCTGATGTAACACTAAGGAAGGTCTGATTAAGTCCGAAAGCCATGGTTCGATACCCCCAAGGGGGCGAGAATCTCTTCGAGGCATTTTTCGTTCGTCCCGATAACCAGCCACTTGCCAGCTTGCTGGCTTAGTGGATTGGCTAGTAGTTCCATCAATGCCGCACTTGTGCGGTGTATCGAGGGGGCGAACGAAAAATACTGAGCGTGTGCTGTTGGGGCTTCAGCCCCTTACAGCCACGGCCTACTCCTTGCGGGTACACCACGAACGGACTTAATCAGACCTTCCTTAATAGATTCGGATGCCAATTCCTCAGCTTCATTGACACCACCCGCCCCACTCGCATAAAGTCTGCCCACTTGCAGATCTACTCAACGCACATCACGCCACATGAATGGCGCGAGGCACACAGCAGAATCCCCAGAACAGTGAGGCTGGCGCAAGATAAAACCCGCAATGACGGGATGCATCGCCAGTAAAAAACTGTTCAAACAAGGGGAACCACCTGAACCACATCACACCGAGCGAACATTGCTCAGGCCATTTTAATCATGGCGTGTCTGCGCTCGTTTACACAATCAACACCCCATCCCCTCATGTGGCGGGACTGATGAACGAGCACCTCCAATATCCCCTCCCCCATGCAGGGGGAGGGTTACACCCGCAAGGGGTAGGCCGTGGTTGTACGGGGCCAAAGCCCCAACAACACACGCTCGGGTGGGGGTAGACTCTATGAGCACAAACCCACTCTCCGCCAGTGAACCGTGGAACCTCGTCGCCGATGGCTACGCCGAGACCACCATGCTCATCTTCGAGCAATTCGCCGACGAAGCCATCGCCGCTAGCAAACTCAAACCCAACGCCACCGTGCTCGACGTCGCCTGCGGCCCCGGCACACTCGCGCTGCGGCTCGCGCAACATGCCGAACAAATTCACGGCATCGACTTCTCCGAAGCCATGCTCGCCATCTTCCGCAACAAGATCGAACAAGCCGGACACCGCAACATCGCCCTGCACTGCGGCGACGCGCAAACCCTGCCCTATGCCGACGCCACCTTCGATGCCGCCTTCTCCCTGTTCGGCCTCATGTTCTTCCCCGACCGCAAGAAAGGCTTCGCCGAAATCCACCGCACGCTCAAACCGGGCGGCAGCATCGCCCTCACCAGTTGGGCGCCCGTGGACCAATCGCCCGCCATGCAAACCATGTTCGGCGCACTGCGCGCCATCAAGCCCGACCTGCCGCAACCGCAACGCTCCGTCACCACGCTAGAAAACCCCGAACGCTTCAAACAAGAGATGGAAGAAGCCGGGTTCCGCAACGTCGAGATACGCAGCGTCACCAAAGCCTTCCCCGTCGGCAGCACCGCCGAATTCTGGGACAACATGGTCAAAGGCAGCGCGCCGATACAGATGATGAAGAAATCAATCATGTCCGTTCGTAATCAAACATCCGTTCGTGGTGAGCCTGTCGAACCACACTCCGAAAACATAGGCGAAGAACTATGGCGCGAGAAAGAAAAGCTGGCGCTGGCATGGCTGGAAGAGACATTGCCTACGCTGAAGGGGCCGCTAACTTCGGATGCTTGGTTGGGGGTGGGGGTGAAATGACAATCACAAGAAAACGTGGCCCGCTCCCAATTAATATTTCCATCAGAGATTTTTATATGAAAGATACGATTGCATTCATTAGAGCCATTTTCCTTGTAGCAGTGACCTTAACCTTTTCTGCTTGCGGTGGTGGTGGCAGTAGTAGTGGCGGCAATAGCAATAGCAATAGCAGTGGCAATAGCAGTGGCAGTGGAGCCGTGGCCTTACCTTCGATTAGCAGTCAAGCATTGGACACTGAAGTCTTTCAAGGACAGGCAGCCACTTTTAGTGTCACGGCCCAAGGCGGGACATTGAGCTATCAGTGGTACAAGGAAAATCAGGCCGTGAGTGGGGCAACCGCATCAACCTACACCACCTTAAGTTTGCCTTTATCCGATACAGGGACGCACTACTACGTGATAGCAAGCAATAGCGCTGGCAACATAAAAAGTAATACAGCGATTCTTACTGTTAAGCCTGCGCCAGCAGGAAAAATAAATGACACGGGCATTACGCCCAGCCAATGCCTAAGTAATGATGCTCTTGTAAGTTGTTCAAGTACGACAACTGATGCACAAGATGGTCAAGTCGGGCGAGACATTACGGCGAACGACAATACAGACGGCAAGGCAGGATTTTCATTTGTAAAAATATCCAGTACGGGTGTTGAGCTTGCCAATTCAGCAACAGCATGGTCATGCGTTAAAGATATGACGACAGGGCTAATGTGGGAAGTAAAGACAAGCTTAAACAAAGACGCCACGTTTACCAATTACGACAACATCAACACAAATCAAAAGTACAACTCGATCACCAGTGTTTTGGAAAAACCTACGCAATCCGATTTGGATCTTGCCACCAACAGTATTGGATACATACGCAGCGTTAATGATGCGGCATTGTGTGGGTTTAATGATTGGCGACTCCCCACGCTAGAAGAACTTCAGGGCTTGGTGGATTATGGCAGCAGTAGCGGTCCGTTGATTGACACAACATGGTTTCCAAACTCAGTTAATACGATTACTTGGTCATCAACCAGCTCCGCAGATGGCTATGCTTGGATTACTGATTTCAGCACCGGAAAAACAGCCGGCTGGGCAAGAAATCAATTTAAATCGATACGCCTAGTGCGAGGTGCTTTACCAAGCGCTGATCGCTTTTCTTATGCGCTGGATACAGACGGTACGACATCCACCATCATTGATCTTCATACAAAATTGATATGGAGGCGTTGTCTTGAAGGAGAAATTTGGAGCGGCACCACATGCTCAGGAAGTGCCACCACCTATACATTCAGTGAAGCATTGGCTCACGCAAAAGCAGAGGCCAATACAAAAAACATGAAATGGAGATTGCCGAACGCCAAAGAAGTATTAAGCATTGGAGATAATGTGGACACTCTTTTCCCTGGCACTGCAATTGGAAATAGCAGCGTCTGGTCTGCCACCCCATACATAACGACACCGAGTCAGCCGATTCTTATGCGGCTTGGTTGGGGGTACTTGGATAGTTGGTACACAAGTTCACATGTCCGTCTTGTACGAGACAATGAATAAACCTTTCCCCATCAGCAGCGCCGCCGAATTCTGGAACAGCATGGTCAAGGGCTGCGCACCGATACAGATGATGAAAAAATCCATCATGTCCGCTCGTGATCAAACATCCGTTCGTGGTGCACCCGCAAGGGGTAGGCCGTGGCTGTATGGGGCATCCGCCCCGACAGCACACGCACAGCCTGTCGAACCACACTCCGAAAACACAGGCGAAGCATTGTGGCGTGGGAAGGAAAAGCTGGCGCTGGCTTGGTTAGAAGAGGCACTACCGACGCTGAAGGGGCCGCTGACTTCGGATGCTTGGTTGGGGATGGGGGTGGGGGTGATGACAACAAATACCGTGGAGTCCCTTTTCGCCATCGCATTTGTTAATACTTTAAGGACCTAAGATGAATAAACTCAGTGTTAGCTTAAATAATTGCTACGGCATTCAGTCCTTAGACCACGAGTTTGATTTCACCACGCCGAAAGCCAAGGCCTACGCCATCTACGCCCCCAATGGGCTGATGAAGACTTCATTCACCAGAACCCTTGAAGCTCTTGCCAAAGGGGATGTGCCCAAAGAAGAGCGCTACAACCGTACTTCAACACATTCGGTTAAGGCCGATGTGAACGAGATTCCAAAGGAGATGATTTATGTGCTCAAGTCAGAAATAGACATCCGCTCAGATAGTCCTGCAATCACAAACATTCTTGTAAACCCTGGCAATAAGGCCAGATACGATGAGATTCTTGTTGACCTAGACAAGCTAAAAAAGAATCTGACTAAATCTCTTCAGAAGCTATCCAAAGTGAAGCAAGACGATATAGAAAAAACCATTTTGGGAGACTGGAAAGAAAAGGACCTTGCAAGTTGCATTTTAAAAATCAATGCAGCCAAGCTTGAGGGTGATTACAGCCCTTATGTATACGCGACCATCTTTGATCCTAAAACAATTGACGTTCTGAAAAGCCAAGAATTTATTTCCAAAGCAACGGAGTTCAACGAACGCTATCAAGAACTCTTCAATCAAGCCGGAACAATTTACAAAAAAGGCATCTTTAATCCTGCGAAGGCGGAAACTTCATTTGCGACACTGGACAAACAGGGGTTTTTTTCAGGTGGACATCGCGTTCACCTAGAAGGTGATCCAGCCTCTATTGATAAGGCTGAATTAGATCAAAAACTTCAAGCCATCCACGCAAGCATTGATGGTGATGTCACACTCAAAAAGCTGCGCGCCAGTCTTGCTAAAAATGCTCAAACGCAAGCACTAACTGATCTCATTGAGAATCTTTCATCTAGTCATGTTGAATTTCTTCTGGAAAAACTAACACCTGCGAGTCAACCCCAGTTTCGAAAGGACCTTTGGGCTTCCTACGTTCAGAATAATCCCGACGCAACGGCTTACTTGAGTTCGTATGCCGCAAGCAAAGACGAAATAGAGAGTATCGAAGCTGCTGCAACACATGATGTCCCCAGATGGACTAAAGCCGTTGAGCTTTTCAACGACCGCTTCATGGATATGCCTTTTACGCTTGCTGTGTCTAATCAAATTCAAGCTGTACTTGGCAAAGGTGAAGCAAAGCTCAAATTTACATTCAAAGATGGGGCAGACCAAATTGAATGGTCTCGCGAGGAACTTAAAACTCTCAGCCAAGGCGAACAACGAGCACTTTATCTGCTCAATTTCATTTTTGAAGTAGAAGCCAGAAAGTTAGCCAATAAAGAAACCCTGTTCATCATTGATGATGTGGCTGACTCATTTGACTATAAAAACAAGCATGCCATTGTTCAGTATCTGGATGATCTCAACAAAACGCCAAATTTCCATCAAATCATTCTGACTCACAATTTTGATTTTTTTCGGACTCTTGCCAACAACTTTGTTCACCGTGATAGATGCCTAATGACTAGTCGAAGTAATTCATCTATCGCACTTGTTAAGGCAGAGGGGATAAACAACTATTTCATCAATATCTGGAAGCCAAAGGTGGCAACCAATATGCACATTCTCTGCGCCACAATACCGTTCACTCGAAATCTGCTTGAATACACAAAGGACGGCAACGATCCTGACTATTTAGCGCTGACTAGCCTGCTGCATTGGAAGTCAAATACCGACCAAATTACTGTCGGAAAATATTTTGAAATTTACAATCGACTATTTGGAACGACCCACGACGAAAGTTCAACACACCCAGTAAAGGATTTACTCTTCGCTAAGGCAGATGAAATCTGCGTTTCCGCCACACATGACGGCCTGAATTTGGAGGACAAGGTATTGCTGTCTATGGCAATACGCATGCAAGCAGAGATTTTCCTTATCAACGAACTACGAACAATAAGAAACGACACGACTTATTGGTGCCAGGAGAAGAATCAGTTTGGCATTCTCATTAAAGACTATTCATCACTCGTCTATGCATCACCTGAGATGCGCACACTAGAAAAAGTGAGCGTCACCGTCAGTTCCAACATCCACTTAAACGCATTTATGTATGAGCCGATTCTCGATCTAACCATCGAACATCTAATCAAACTCTACAAGGAAGTCTGCGACTTAAATACGTGACAAACTTACCTGTGAATTCCCCGATATGCATGCAATCAAAGGGGCCTGGCGAATTGATTTTTGAAAACCACTGAACGTAATGCAAATCACGACCCCATATCACTATGTCTGCCAATTACGATTTTAGAACTTTATCGCCAGAAGATTTTGAACGTCTGGCTCGTGACCTATTGAGCGCCCAATGGGGTGTTCACATTGAGTCGTTTAAGCCAGGACGCGATAAGGGTGTAGATCTCAGACATACGACCCCTGCGTCAGATGAGAAAACAATCATACAGTGCAAGCGATATTCACCTGATGCATTTCCCAGACTTAAGAGGGATCTTCTGAATGAGGAACTACCTAAAATAGTAAAACTATCCCCCTCACGCTACGTTCTAGTCACATCCGTACCGCTTTCAGTTGCAAATAAGGATGATTTATTGAATTTGCTTCAACCATGGTGCCAGTCAACGTCTGATATTTATGGTGCTGGAGACATAAATGGGTTGTTAAGTGCACACCCAACCGTTCTTAAAGCTCATTTTAAGCTATGGCTTTCCGGCACTGAAGTATTAGAACGCGTATTGCACGCCAGCATTTGGAATATAAGCGCCGACACACTGGACGATCTCAAAAGAGAGCTGTGTAGACTGGTAGTGCATGACGGATTTCAGGCTGCGCTAAACATTCTTCACACCCACCACCATTGCTTGATTGTCGGCATACCGGGCATTGGTAAAACAACACTGGCCAAAATCTTGTTGTGGTACTACATACAGGAAGGTTTTACGGCAATTGTCGTATCACACGACATACAAGAAGCTTGGGATGTACTTACGAATGCGATACATCAGCAGGAGCATGTTGCGATACTTTATGATGATTTTCTTGGGCAGGTAAGTTTCGAGGCTCAGAAACTTGAGAAGAATGAAGACAGGCGACTAATTAGGTTGCTGGAACTTGCCAAGAAAACCCCCAATATCCGATTCATACTTACAACACGCGAATACATTCTGGAAGATGCAAAAAAGCAGTACTCAATGCTGGCACAGGCCGACCTCTCAATAGAAAAGTTCACATTAACCTTGCAGCGATATACGAGGGCAAATAGGGCGAGAATCCTATTCAATCACCTGTATTTCTCTAACCTTCCTTTGTCAAGATTAGAGGCAATCGTAAAATCAAAAGTCTACCAGGAAATCATAAACCACCAGAATTACAACCCTCGCATCGTTCGTGGCATTTGCGAACATGTGACATATGGCTCCCTAGATGACAAATCCTACATTCGAAAAATTTCACAACAATTCGACAACCCTAGGGAGATTTGGGAACACGCCTTTTGTCATGACATATGCAAAGAGTCTAAGGTGTTGCTCTATGTGCTGTGGACATTTGGCCAAGAAACTACTTTAACTGCCCTGCGGGCTGCATTCACACGCATGCCACAAAGTGGGCTTTCGCCAGTGCCTTGGGAGTCATTTGATCTTGCTGTCCGTGAGATGGATGGAAACTTCATTCGGACTGAGCGTGTGGAAGGAATGGGAGGAAAAATACAGGAACTAGTTGTCCATTTTCACAATCCTTCGGTTCGAGACTATCTTTCACGAAAAATTGAGGACGAGCCACACCTTCTGAAATGGCTTGTATCCGGTTGCGTTCGTATTGCTCAAGTCGAAGCACTTTTCGACAGCATTGGATACCTAGATGACAGCGAGCGTAATGAGCTTGCTAGTGCTCTTTGGGATAAAGCAATTGGGCTTATTGAGTTGGCAAATGAGGGAGTTATTCTATTTGGAGGTGCCAAGCGTGTTTCCTATAAGTCCATAGAAATGACACAGCGCTTAATGATGATTATGAGCATTGGCATAGCTGCTGACAAACTTGCCGAAGTGAAACAAGCAATTTGGCCGTGGATAGCAAACAAAGAAGGGTGGGCGAAGCATCGGTCGACTTGGGGCAAGATAGATTCCATAAAATTATTTGAGCGAGTATTAGGCTCTGGCTTGTTATCTGAGCATGAAGTAGCTACTTCTACCGCTGCGCTACGCTCTCATTTGCTTACTGTAGCGGAAGATGCTTACTGGTTATCTGAACTGTATCAAGTCGCCTCAGCTATGACGCAACATCGAACTTGGTTTAAGAATGAAGACGTGCTTTGGCTGACTAGCAAAACAACAAGTCTCGCCCGCCAAGTGCTGGACAATCTTGATGATTTGTCGGTAGACGCAATGGAAGACGAGCAGCTTAGTTTACGTAACTGTGCCTCCCATTTGGGCTTTGATGCATCTTACTGGGACGGCGAGTTTGAAGCGGCCATATCAAAAGCTGCGGAAAGGCAATCTGAAGCCGAAGACATTGATGAGCGAAAGAGCGTACCTCGCGTGGATGAACAGATTGATATTGAGGCGCTTTTTGCTGAGCTACTCACGCGAGACTAGCTGCCAACAAATTCAAAAGGGGCGGTCAATCGGGGCTCAGACCACGATTACCCGTTAATGCGAAATCAAGACTTACCCCCACATACCCACCAACCCCACCCCATGGCCACCCTCATCCCCTCCCTCGGCGCCGCCCGCTTCGATGCACGCGGCGAACTGCGTCTCGCCGAACGCCTGAAAGATTGCCTCGAAGACAACGCCTGGGTGTGGCACAACATTCCGGTTGGGCCTTTCGGCAGGCATCCTGATTTCGTGGCCTTGCATCCGCAGCAGGGCATTGTGGTGCTGGAGGTAAAAGACTGGCGGCTGGATACGATAGGCAATGCGAGCAAAAATCAGGTGGAGTTGATCACTGATCGCGGCAATGTGCTGACTGACAATCCCTTCGTGCAGGTGCGCGGCTATATGTTCAACGTGGTGAATGCGCTGAAGCGCGAACCGTTGCTTGTCATTGAGGACGGAGGCTTCAAGGGGCAGCCGGTGTTTCCATTCGGGCATGGTGTGGTGTTCTCCAACATCACACGCAAGCAGTTCGACGGAACCGATTTGCAGGAGGTGTTCCCGCCGGAGCGTTGCATCTTCCGCGATGAGATGACGGAGAGTGTCGATCCCGATGCTTTCCGCGAGCGGGTGTGGAACATGGTGTCCCGCCGCATCGGGCCTGCATTGTCTTTGCCGCAGATCGACCGGGTGCGTGCACTGCTGTTCCCGGAGATTCGCGTCACGCAGATTGCGCTGCCATTTGACGATCCGGCGAAAGCCTCGCCCGCCGATGACCGCTTGCTGGCGGTGATGGATATGCAGCAGGAGTTGCTGGCGCGCAGCATGGGCGAAGGGCACCGCATCGTGCGCGGCGTAGCGGGTTCGGGCAAGACGCTGATTTTGGCGTTCCGCGCTGAACAGATCGCGCGTGCGGCGAGCCGCCCAGTGTTGCTGTTGAGTTACGCGAACGGCATCTCGGGTCGGCTAGAGAATGCGATGCAGGATAGAGGGGTGGAGGACAAGGTGGTCACTTCGACCTTCCATTCTTGGTGCTTCAGGATGCTGCGCGAGTACGGCCTGCCCTCCCCCACCCGCAAAGATTTTCCCGACAATAAGGAGTTCTATGCTGCCAGTGTTCAGGCCGTGCTCGATGCCGCTGAGCGTGGGTTGATTCCGGGCGGGCAATACGATGCGGTGCTGATCGACGAGGCGCACGATTTCGAGCCGCAATGGCTGGCGTTGGCGGCAAAGATGGTGAACCCAGACACGAAGGCGTTGATGATTGTGTACGACGATGTGCAGGCAATCTACAAAGGGCGCAAACGCCCAGTGTGGAAGCAGCTCGGCATTGAGGCCGCTGGCCGCACCACGGTGCTCAAGGTGAATTACCGCAACACCGCACAGATATTGCGCTTCGCACGCAAATTCGCCTCAGATGTGATTGGTGCACCGGGTGTGTGCGCGGGTGACGAGAGCGCGATCTTGATGCCGGAAGACGGTGGGCGCGAGGGTGTGGAGCCAGTGGTGCGCCAGTGCGTGAGCTATGACGGCGAAGCCCATGCGATTGCGGAATGGCTGCTCGGACGCAAAGCCGCTGGGTATGAATGGGGGCAGATGGCGGTGCTGTATCCACGGCATTTCATTGGCGAAAAATTCGAGAAGATACTGGTGAAATCTGGTGTGCCAGTAGACGTAGCTAAGGATCATGGTAACCGCGTGCAGACAGAGCGTGACGCGGTGCGATTCCTCTCTATGCACAACGCCAAAGGGCTAGAGTTTCCCTGCGTGGCGATTGGTGGATTGGGTGAACTGAAAAAGCCCGAAGAGATCGAAGACGACATCCGCCTCACCTACGTCGCCATCACACGGGCGACACACGAGGCGTTTATTACTTATTCGAATATGTCGGAGTTGGTGGGGAGGTTGGTGGTGTAGGGTAAGAGCATTCGGTGCAATGCGCCACGCCCTTCGACAAGCTCAGGCAGACTTATTGCTCCCTACTATGCTGAGCTGTCAGGCTGAAGCCTGACCTACAACCTTTCATCCGCAGATTCAGGGAGAGACCACGGTTGCCAGATGCAAGCTCACAACGCCTTCAGCATGAAACCCACATGAATGGCATCGTAGGGAAAGACGATCATTCCATCGTCTGTCTTTGACAGCACACCTGCATTAAGCAGCGCAGTCACACACCATGTAGTCTTTTACATCGCGCTCCACACGGCGCGCTGCTTCGCGAATGGACCTGGGGCCTGCGCCGGTCATCGCGTTTAGCAGTTCCCATCGTTTGCCAGACAACACTTTAAACAGCAGTTCGGGAGATTCAAAACTAATGCGCGGTGCAGATGCTTTGCCACTCTTCCACGCTTGAGTGAAATCACCCAGCGTGTCGGCTAATGGTCGAACATCAATCGTTACTGTTTTCATCGCGCCACCTCAGCTTCATGCAGCGACGCGTAATTCGTAATCCGCGATCAACACATCCGCAGGCAGCTTGAGCCCTTCGGATAAGCGCCGGATCATCGCCAGTGTTAGCGGACGGGCACGGTTCAGAACTTCGGCCACACGGCCACGGCTGCCGATGTACTCCTCCAGATCCTTGCGCGTCAGCCCGCGTGTTTCCATGGCGTAGTTCAGGAAGTCGATTGGGTCGGGCGCGGGAATGGGGAAGTGTTGCGCTTCGTATTTTTCCACCAGCATGACCAGCACTTCCAGCCTGTCCGCTTCCGGCGTTTTATCGGGCACGTCGAACAACGCCTCGATCTCGCGCAAGGCGGCTTTGTATTCTGCTTTGGTTCGAATCGGTTTGAGTTCCATTGCTATACCTTTCCTGCGTTGATCGCGTCGTATTCGGCATGCGTTCCGACAAAGCGGATGTACAACATGCCACGGTTGTGATGCACGGCAACGATGAGGCGGTAGTCGTTGCCTTTGATGTTGAATATGACGCGGTTGCTTCCGACAAAACTGGCGTTGCGGTGCGTCGCCTTGATGTCTGCCGGTGTTCGCCAGTCCGCATGGCATGCGTCGGCATACCATGAACGCAGCGGCGTTTCTGACTGCGGGTATTTTTCCCAGAACTCTCGCAACGTGCTGATGGCTATGACTCGCATGACGGCACTCTATCACGCTCCCATTTTGGGTTCAACCTTAAAGCCTGTGTCGAATCTACCAGTAACATGGGATCAGAGAACCAAAGCTACCTGAGTCGAATCATTTTTGAAGTCGGCTGAGATATTTGAAGGAAATATCGCTCCGGTACCTTCCCGCTCCCACATCACCCTGCCCATCGCTCATGTAGCAGGTATTGCCTGAACCAAGCCCAACGCTGTCCTCTATAATTCTTCCCGCAAAGCAGTTTCGTACTGCGACCGTCTATCCACATTGCCCCAAGAAAGCACTATGTCCATCACGCCTGAAGACCGCGCCTACGCGCAAGATCTGCTGAATTTCATCGACGCCAGCCCCAGCCCGTGGCATGCCGTGCAGACCATCACGCAACGTTTGCAGGCGCAGGGGTTTGTGCCGCTACAGGAGAAGCTGCGCTGGAAGCTGGAAGCTGGCTGCGGCTATTACGTGGTGAGGGGTGCATCGCTGATCGCTTTTCGAATTGGGCAGCAGCCTTTGGCGGATACCGGCTTGCGCATGATAGGTGCGCACACTGATTCACCCGGCTTGCGCCTCAAGACGAATGCGGCACAGGCCAGCGACGGCGTGGTGCGATTGGGGGTTGAGGTATACGGCGGACCGATACTGGCCACCTTTACCGACCGCGATCTGGGCCTGGCCGGTCGCGTGAATGTGCGCACGGCGCAGGGTTTTGAAACACGTTTGGTCGATTTCGATCAGCCGCTGCTGCGCCTGCCCAACCTCGCCATCCACATGAACCGTGATGTGAACGAGCAAGGTCTCAAGCTGAACAAACAGACCGAGTTGCCGTTGCTGCTTGGCATGGCCGATGGCCAGCTTGCCGCCGGTGAGCGATTCCTCAAGCTGCTGGCGGATGCGTTGCAGGTGCAGGCGGCAGACATCCTCACTTACGAGCTTGCCGTGTCCGACACCCAGCCCGGTGTGTTCTGGGGAGCGGAGCAGGAATTCATCGCCAGCAGCCAGCTCGATAATCTGGCCTCTTGCCACGCCGCGCTCACTGCCCTGCTCGCCACGGCAACCCCGGCGGCCACCTGCATCGCAGCCTTTTTCGACCATGAGGAAGTGGGCAGCGAAAGCGCTGCAGGTGCGGGCGGCAGCTTTGCTAGTGATGTGATCGCGCGCATCTCGTTGTGCATGGGGCTGGATGAGGAACAGCAGCATTGCGCGGCGGCCCACAGCTTCTTCATCAGCGCGGACATGGCGCACGCTTACCAGCCCAATTTCCCCAATGCCTACGAACCTAACCACCGCGTGCAGATGAATGCCGGCCCGGTGATCAAGACCAATGCCAACCAGCGCTACAGCACCAACGCGGATACCGCCGCGCGTTTCATCACGCTGTGCGAAAGTGCCGGCGTGCCCTGCCAGAACTACACCCACCGTACCGATCTCGGCTGCGGCAGCACCATCGGCCCGATTGTCGCGGCCAGCCTAGGCATCGCCAGCGTGGATGTCGGCTCACCGATGTGGGCCATGCACAGCCTGCGTGAGAGCGCGGGCGTGCAGGATGTGAGCTACATGATCAAGGTGATGCAGGCGGCCTTCGGCAGCTGAGACTGGGAGATGCCAAGGATCGGCATTAGATAAAGGGGCAGCATGGAAACTAAAGGTAGCGGAATCGAATCGGTTTGAGTTCCATTGCGATACCTTTCCTGCATTTATTGTGGCGCAATTTACTGCCCCGCCTGCTCCACATAAAACTTAACCGTCTTACGCGAGCGCGCATTGCGTTTGTGGGTGACTACACCTTTGATAATTTCTAGTCCGGCGATAGGGGTATCGGGGTATGCGGGGTTAAGCGCATGCAGCAGCCAACCGCCGTTCGCATCGCGTTTGAACTGGCGGAAGATGAAGTCTTCTTTTGCCACTTCGGCGATGACGAACGCGCCATCGCTTGCGGGTCTGCCCATTTCGATGACAAGTATCTCGCCTTCGGTAAATTCCGGTTGCATGCTGTCACCTAGAACCATGAGTGCGACGAGTTCGTTGCCGGAGCAGTTGCTTTCGGTTTCTGCCTCTGGCTGCGGGGCGGCTACGACGGGGATGTTGATGGGTCTGCGGGTTGGCATGGGTTGGTTCCTATTCGTGGTGGCAAATGATAGCGCCTATCGCACAGCTGATGAATGACACTGTGGGCGCGCGGCTCTGACCCGAAAGGGGCGTAGCGACAAGGCATTGGTTTTAGTAGAGTCTGCTACCTTTATCCATCTCGGCCTATTTCCATGAACACAGCAGAGTTAAGCAAGGAGCAACAAATTTTGCGTGTGATGCGCAAGACGCTAGGCAATGTCGTCAGAGACGTGACGCCGCTGGGCGGGCGCGCTAATCCCTTGTCGGACGACACGATCCAAGACATCAAGAATTGTTTTGCGCTGATCTCGGAACGTGAAAGAGAATTGGCCGAGAAACTTGGCTTCGATGAGGCCAAGCCTTATTACAAGGATGGTTCGATACCGAGTGCGCAAGTGATCGACTTTGTGAAGACTGTGAAAGAGTGATTGGCCTGATTAAGCACCAAAAACACATGCACTGATGGGGGAAGAGTTGCGGCCCCACCACGCTTCTACCCCCACCCTAACCCTCCCCCTGCATGGGGGAGGGAACGTTGTTGTAGGTCGGGCTTTAGCCCGACGCTGTGCTGTCAGGCTGATACCCGCAAGGGGTAGGCCGTGGCTGTACGGGGCTAAAGCCCCAACACCACACGCACGGATGGGGGAAGAGTTGTGGCCCCACCACGCTTCTACCCCCACCCTAACCCTCCCCCTGCATGGGGGAGGGAATGTTGTTGTAGGTCGGGTTTCAACCCGACGCTGTGCTGTCAGGCTGATACCCGCAAGGAGTAGGCCGTGGCTGTACGGGGCTAAAGCACCAACAACGCATGCACGGATGGGGGAAGAGTTGTGGCCCCACCACGCTTCTACCCCCACCCTAACCCTCCCCCTGCATGGGGGAGGGAACGTTGTTGTAGGTCGGGTTTCAACCCGACGCTGTGCTGTCAGGCTGATACCCGCAAGGGGTAGGCCGTGGCTGTACGGGGCTAAAGCCCCAACACCACACGCTCAGCCTGACCTACAAAAACTAACCTGACCTACTTCGCTAATTATTTTAGAGATGACTATGAGCAAAAACTTTGTCGAAAAAAGAGACGACGCAAAAGAGCAGGAATCAGCCGAACTGAAGAAACAACTCGTTGAGCAGTTGCAGGTGTTGAGCGAGCATGCTGATGCATCACCGCTAGACCGCGCGCGTTTGCAACTGGATGTGGCGGAATCTTTGGTGGCGCTGGAACGTAAAGCGGAAGCGTGGACGTTGGCGCGCGAGGCTTTTGATACCGCGCTGCAACACGATGCTTGGAAAGATGCAGTGGAAGCTTGCGATGTGCTTTATCAGTGTGAGCAGCAAGCGTCTGTCGCGGCGTTGGGCATGGGGGTGTGGTTGGCAGTGAGTTTTCCGGTCGATCCTGAGCTGACGCTGGCGATGCTGATGCATATCGTGGAAGAGACACCGGACAATTCAGACGGTGCGGCGCTCGCCGCCGTCGCCGCGCGTTATGTGATCGACCTGCGCGCGGATGATGCCAGCCACGAGAGCCTGAGCTTCCTCGCCAACACGCTAATCGGCCGCGTGGCCGAACGCCACAGCAAGGTGCGCGACCAAGCTGCACTTGATCAATGGATGGAAAAATTAGCACTGCGCGACCCGCAGATATTCTTGCCGCGTTTGGGCAAGGTGGTGAACATCATCGTGGGTGATGCTTGGTGGTTCGACCGCGACGAGCTGCGTAATAAATTCGACTGAGGCGGACGCTAATTTATTCACCTGTTTTTTGTAGGTCGGGTTTCAACCCGACGTTTTTTATAGACTTTGATCGAGTTGTCGGGTTTCAACCCGACCTACAAAGTCTGACTTAACTCCCTCCCCCTTGCAGGGGGAGGGTTGGGGAGGGGGTAGAAATGTGGGGCTTTCGCAACTCTACCCCCATCCTAGCCTTCCCCCTGCAAGGGGGAAGGAACCGATTCGTATCGGCTTATCTAAATTAAACCTCCGTTGTTAGGCGTGGTGCCTGAGTTAAAATCTGCGCTGATCCCACGCCACTCTTCACTGCCCCACCTTGATTCCCGCCGCTCCCCCATCGCTACGCATCACCCAACTTCGTCAACGTCTGCAAGACCTTGGCGCTAAGCCCTGCCACGAAGACCGCCTGCTGCGGGGGTGGAGTCAGGTGCGCTCGTACGACGTGAAGGGCAGCCCTGCTGAATCGTTCTTTCCCGCTGCCATGCGTCATGCGTTGCCTGCCATCGAGGCAGAGTTACATGGGTTGGCAAGTTTGCAGGGTGAATACCCCGTTGATGAAGAGGTAGCACGCCTGCTCGTCAAGTTGCATGACGGCCAGATGGTTGAGAGTGTGTTGCTGCCGCGCGGCGGCCTTTGCATCTCGACACAAGTGGGGTGTGCGGTGGGCTGTGTGTTCTGCATGAGTGGGCGCGATGGGTTGATCCGCCAGCTAGGCAGTGCCGAGATCGTGGCGCAGGTGGTGCTGGCGCGCAAACGCCGTGCGGTAAGCAAGGTGGTATTCATGGGCATGGGTGAGCCCGCGCACAATCTGGACAACGTACTGGAAGCCATCGATGTGCTGGGTACGCTGGGCGGTATCGGGCATAAGGAGTTAGTGCTTTCTACGGTGGGGGATGTGCGGGTGTTTGATAGGTTGATGGAGAGATGCAACTCTCTCCCGCTTCCTCCCCCATGCAGGGGGAGGACTGAGGTGGGGGTAGAAACTTTGCGTGATGCGAAAATTTCTACCCCCATCCTAACCTTCCCCCTGCAAGGGGGAAGGAACTCAAGCGCTGTAGTACATAAAACTGTACGTCCCGCCCTCGCCCTTTCACTACACAGCACGGATGCGACATTACGCGCGAAACTTTTGCCGCACGCACCGAACATTGCCGTGGAAGAATTGGTGGAACGCGCCGAGGTGTATGCGCGGGCCACGGGGTATCCCACGCAATATCAATGGACGTTGATCGAGGGTGTAAACGATAGCGATGCCGAGGTGGCGCGCATCGCTCAATTGCTCAAAGGCAAATACGCGCTGATGAATTTCATCCCTTTCAATGCGGTGGATGGCCTGCCCTATCGCCGCCCTTCTGCCGAGCGCACGGCGGCGATGATGTACGCACTCAATCAGCAAGGCATCTATTCCCGCGTGCGTGATTCCGCAGGGCAAGAGGTGGAAGGGGCGTGTGGGCAGCTACGCGCGCGGGCGGTGAAAGCCAAGTAGTTCCTCGCCATTCGGCTGTGTTTTATTCGGCTTGTTTTTCGCTATTTTTCAATCACCTAGTTAATGGTTCATTAATTAATTTCTCATCAGCGTTACCGCTCGTCCCCTTCCCATTCAGACAGACGGAGCGTTAAATCGAGATGAATTCCTTGCTGTGATAGGAATGTCAGGCGCAGAATCATTCCCGCAGTAACCAAGAGCAAACCTATTGAAAAGTAGGGACGCAAAGTTTCCGGTCTAAGGTGGTAAATGCACTATGACAGCGGGATTTCCGGTAGCCAGATGTTCACGGTTCCGTTAATCCTCAGCTCACACCACCCGCAAACTCGCGTCACTTCTGCTCTATAACGAATTTGAATTTAGGAGGTGAATCATGCGATTCCACGTCAAGAACAGTGAACTCAGTCTTTTACTCATCGTCTCGCTCATGGCGTTCGGTGCGAATCTGCCTGAAGAGTGGGCCAGCCATTTGGTTGACCGCAATCTGTTGCTGATTGCGCTGTCGGTGACGGTGTTCATTTCTCTGTTCCGCTATCTGAAGTTAATGCTGTTCCTCACTGTCTCTGTGTTAGCGATCGGTGCAAACCTGCCAGACCAGCTTGCGACACAACTTGGGATTAGCCCATTAGCCTTTACGATTTCCACTGCGGTACTCGTGGTCGTAGCTCTGGCGCATAAGTGGTACTACCGAGGAAAACCACATGCCGCACAAGTTGCCCAAGGCGAATTCGAACTGCCCGCTGCGGAAGATGATGCACCGGTGTCAGTCAGCCACTTGCGTGACACGCTCGATTCACGCAACTCGGTTCTGTCGGCGATCACCTCAGGTAATTTTTCTGCGCTGCATCAATTGCTCATCTCAGATGTGGAAGTGAACTTTAGTCAGGATGGGCAGATCCCCATCTTCGTGGCTATCGAGCGCGGATATGTGGATGTTGTTTTGCTGTTGCTGATCCACGGCGCCAAGCTGCGAATCAAAAATGTGCATGGTGAGTCCCCCACTGATGTGGCATTGAAGCTACGTTTAGCGCGCATCGCCAAGTTGCTTCACTACGCCGAATCACAAAACATGTGCATCCAAAATCGTGCGGTGTATTCGTCACAGCAAAATAGAAAACTGGCTGTGATGTTCGCCGACATCAGCGGCAGCACGGCTTTGTACGATCAATTAGGAAATGAAGCGGCGTTGAATATGGTGACGCGCACGCTCAATCTTTTGAAACAGGAAGTGGCCAGACACGGTGGCACGCTGATCAAAACGATTGGTGATGAGGTGCTGTGCACGTTCCCTAATGCACTTTCCGCCGCACAAGCTGCACGTGCGATGCACATCGCCGTCGACACGGAAAAACCAGGGGATGAACACCCTATCGCAGTTCGTATCGGCCTCCATTTTGGGGATGTCATTCTCAAAGCGAATGATGTCTTTGGCGATACGGTGAATGTCGCGGCCCGCATCACTTCTGTCACCCGTGCACGGCAAACGATGACCACACAAGAACTCATCAATGCACTCCCCGCCGATGCAGGTCACAGTGCAGTGCCTGTCGCACGAGCAGCATTCAAAGGCAAACAAGATGCCATGGCGATCTATGAACTGCCTTGGGAAGGTGAAGCGGGCTTATCAAAACGTATCGGTGACGCGACGTTGCGCCGAATGAGAGCTGAAGCCTCGCTAAGTACGCAATCCGTTCCCGAATTAGCGTATTAAATTGCCGTGATGTGGCAGATGCTTCACACCTCCCATTCGTCTGAATGCCCATAACATGATGGGTTTTTATGATGCGATTGGAGTAGGATGAAATCGCAGTTCCGCTCTTAATCAACATAAGGAGTTAGATCATGCCTAAAACACACAACACCCATAAAGACTCAAAGAAGAAACCTTTGCTGACACCTAAAGAAAAGCGAATGGCTAAACATGAGAAGAAACATCATCACGATATGCAGCCGTTCATCACACCGACTCATACACATTGATCGATTCAAAACTTTCTGCCTGATGTTGCAAACGAGAAGCCCGGCATGCCGGGCTTTCTCAATGGCATCGCAGAATTCTGGCTTGCCCCGTTATAATCCGCCCCTTTCAATTTTTAGGATTCATCGTGTCTGACCGTTTAGCTGTGTTACCGCAATACCTCATGCCCAAACAATTACTCACTGTGCTCGCTGGCAAATTGGCCAATGCGCAAATGGGCGGTTTCACCACCTCCCTCATTCGCCACTTTGTCGGGCGCTATGCTGTGAACATGCAGGAAGCAAAAAATCCTGACATCGCTAGTTACGCAAGCTTCAATGAGTTTTTTACTCGCCCGCTACGCGAGGGGGCGCGTCCGTTTGCAAATGCGGAATTCATCTGCCCGGTAGATGGCGCGATCAGCCAGTTCGGCGCAATTGAACGCGACAGCATCTTCCAAGCTAAGGGACACAGCTATTCAACAACAGCCTTGGTGGGCGGTGATGCCACGCTGGCGGCTCAGTTTGAGAATGGCAGTTTCGCTACACTGTATTTGAGCCCCAAGGATTATCACCGCATCCACATGCCTTGCACAGGACGCTTACGCCGCATGATCCATGTGCCTGGTGACTTGTTCTCGGTGAATCCAACAACCGCACGCGGCGTGCCCGGACTGTTCGCGCGCAACGAACGTGTGGTGTGTGTGTTCGAGAGCGAGTTTGGTCAGTTTGTATTGACGCTGGTCGGTGCCACCATCGTCGGTAGCATGGCAACGGTGTGGCACGGTGTGGTGAATCCGCCTCGTCCTGGCACGGTGCGCGAATGGCGCTACGACGACCAAGACATCACGCTGCAAAAGGGCGAAGAGATGGGACGTTTCCTGCTCGGCTCTACCGTGGTGATGTTGTTCCCCAAGCACACTTTGAGTTTCAATCCCGAATGGCAACCTACCAAGGCGCTACGCATGGGTGAGGCAATGGGCAACAAGCCGAACTGATTCGCTAGTCGTCACAAATAAAAAAGCCCAACGTAATCACGTTGGGCTTTTTTACTTGGAGCGTTTTACTTCACATCTTTTGGATCAACCACGCGTATCACTTCGCCTTCGAACACACCGTCATTGCTGGCTTGCGCTGCACGACGTGCTTCAGGTGTGGCGACGCTACGCATGATGCGTATCTGCCTCCTCACCTCGCGTGTCTTCCACCAGATGTAGGCGAACGCAATTAAGCCCACGACGGCGATGACCGCAAGAAACACGACTGAAAACATCAACAGCAATGCAAACAGCGACAACGAGATGATCCAAGTCAGCAACTTGCCTAGCGGGCTACGTGGCTGACTTGGTGCGTTTAATATGAATCGTTTCTGCATCTAATTTTTAACCTTTATCAAACTTCATTACCCCCGCTTTGCAATCGACTTTGATTATATCCTTGGCAGCAAAACGCCCTTCCAAAATCGCCTTCGCCAGCGGATTCTCCAACTGCGCTTGGATAGCACGTTTGAGCGGACGTGCACCATACACCGGATCGAAGCCTGCGTTGGCGATCTCTGCAAGTGCGGCTTCGCTCACATCCAACTTCATCTCCATCGCGGCAAGACGTTTTTCCAGATACTGCAACTGGATGCGCGCGATGCTCTTGATGTTCTTCTCGTCCAGCGCGTGGAACACTACCACCTCGTCGATACGGTTGATGAACTCGGGGCGGAAATAGGTTTTCACTTCGCCCATCACCGCGAGCTTCACCACCTGATAATCATCGCCTTGCATCTGCTGGATCATCTGCGAACCCAAGTTAGAGGTCATCACGATGACGGTGTTCTTAAAATCCACAGTGCGGCCTTGACCATCGGTCATACGACCATCATCTAGCGCTTGCAGCAACACATTGAACACGTCGGGGTGCGCCTTCTCCACTTCATCCAACAAGATGACGCTGTACGGTTTGCGGCGTACGGCTTCGGTCAGACCGCCACCTTCTTCGTAACCCACATAGCCGGGTGGTGCACCGATCAGCCGTGCGACGGAATGTTTCTCCATGTACTCGCTCATGTCGATGCGGATGAGATGGTCTTCCGAATCGAACATGAAACCCGCCAACGCCTTGCACAGCTCGGTCTTGCCCACGCCGGTGGGGCCTAAGAACAAGAACGAACCATACGGACGATTCGGGTCGGACAGACCGGAACGTGAACGGCGGATAGCGTCGGACACAAGACGCACTGCCTCGTCCTGCCCCACCACGCGTTCATGCAACTTGTCTTCCATCTTGAGCAACTTGTCGCGCTCGCCCGTCATCATCTTGCTCACGGGAATGCCCGTCGCACGGCTCACCACTTCGGCGATCTCTTCCGCACCGACTTGGGTACGCAACAGTTTGTTCTTCGATGCGCCACCTTCCGCTTCGCGTTGGGCGGCTTCTTTCATCTTGGCTTCCAACTGCGGCAGCTTGCCGTATTGCAGCTCGGCGACTTTCTCCAGTTTGCCTTCGCGTTGCAGACGCACGATCTCGGCACGCATGGCCTCGATCTCTTCCTTCACGGTGGCCGCACCTTGGGCGGCGCCCTTCTCTGCTTTCCACACTTCTTCGAGGTCAGCATATTCGCGTTCGAGTTTTTTAATCTCGACTTCGATCAAGGCGAAACGTTTCTTAGAAGCTTCGTCTTTCTCTTTCTTAACGGCTTCGCGTTCGATCTTCAGCTGGATCAAACGACGTTCGAGTTTATCCATCACCTCCGGTTTAGAGTCGATCTCCATCTTCATGCGCGATGCGGCCTCGTCGATGAGGTCGATGGCTTTGTCGGGCAGGAAGCGATCGGTGATGTAGCGATGCGACAACTCCGCCGCTGCCACGATGGCGGGGTCGGTGATCTCGACACCGTGGTGTACTTCGTATTTCTCTTTCAAACCACGCAGGATAGCGATGGTGGATTCCACACTCGGCTCATCTACCAGCACCTTTTGGAAACGGCGTTCCAGTGCGGCATCTTTCTCGATGTATTTGCGATATTCATCCAATGTGGTCGCACCCACGCAGTGCAACTCGCCGCGCGCAAGCGCAGGCTTGAGCATGTTGCCCGCGTCCATCGCACCATCCGCTTTACCTGCGCCCACCATGGTGTGCAGTTCGTCGATGAAGACGATGTTATTACCTTCGTCTTGGGCCAATTCTTTCAGCACGGATTTTAGGCGCTCTTCGAATTCACCGCGATACTTCGCACCTGCCACGAGGGCGGCCATGTCCAGCGACAACACCTTCTTGCCTCTGAGTGAGTCGGGCACTTCGCCATTGATGATGCGTTGAGCTAAACCTTCAACAATCGCGGTTTTACCCACGCCGGGCTCGCCGATGAGCACGGGGTTGTTCTTGGTACGACGCTGCAACACTTGGATGGCACGACGGATCTCGTCGTCACGACCGATGACGGGATCGAGCTTGCCTTGGCGGGCGCGCTCGGTCAGATCGACACAGTATTTCTTGAGTGACTCACGCTGACCTTCAGCCTCTTGCGAACCCACCGACTCGCCACCCCGTACGGCAGCGATGGCGGTCTCCAACGGCGCACGCGATACGCCATGTGTCTTCAGCAAACGGCCTGTCTCGCCCTTGTCGTTGGTGAGCGCGAGCAAGAACATCTCAGAGGCGATGAACTGGTCACCGCGCTTCTGCGCCTCTTTGTCGGTAAGGTTGAGCAGATTGCTCAGGTCTCGCCCGACTTGCACTTCGCCGCTATGGCCTTCTACTTTGGGCAAACGTGAGACGGCATCACTCAGCGCGGTCTTCAGCGCATTGGCGTTGCCGCCCGCACGTGCCAGCAGGGAGCCTGCCCCGCTGTCGGCATCGTTGAGCAGCGCCAGCAACAGGTGCTGTGGCTCGATGAATTGGTTGTCTGCACCGACGGCCAGCCCTTGGGCATCGGACAGCGCTTGTTGAAGTTTGGTGGTGAATTTGTCGAAACGCATGATTAACTCCTCATATGGATTTCCATTGTTCGGTAGGTGGGGGGCTTAGGTACGATTTCAAGCCCTGCCATCCTTCCCTTATACTGCCGACCTCAACTTAAGGAATGTTCGATGCCACACACTAGCCTTGCCCACCAAGTCCGTTCTGACGTGATCACCGCCCTTGCAGAAGACATGGGGACAGGCGATTTGACTGCGCTACTCATCGACGAGCATGCGCAGGCACACGCCACTGTCATCACCCGTGAAGACATGGTGCTGTGTGGCACGCTGTGGTTCGAGGAATGTTTTTTCACCCTCGACCCAAACTGCAAGATTGAATGGAAATGGCAAGAAGGTGATGCTGTCGCCGCCAAACAAACACTATGCGAAATTCGTGGCAATGCACGTGCGCTACTGTCAGCCGAACGTCCCGCGTTGAATTTTTTACAGACACTGTCCGCCGTTTCCACGCAGACGCGCCGTTATGTCGAGGCGGTAAAAGGAACACATGCCAAGGTGTTGGATACCCGCAAGACCCTGCCTAGCCTGCGTATCGCACAGAAACATGCGGTAAAGGTCGGCGGTGGGCACAACCAACGCATCGGCCTGTTCGATGGCGTGCTCATCAAAGAGAACCACATCGCAGCGGCAGGCGGCATCCGTAAAGTGATGGAGCACGCGTTCCAGATCACCCCCCCGAATGTGAGCATCCAAATCGAAGTTGAATCGTTGCAAGAGTTGGATGAAGCGTTGAATGCAGGTGCGGAGCTCATCCTGCTAGATAATTTTTCACTCACCGATATGCGCCTTGCTGTGGCTCACGCCGCCAACCGTGCTGAATTAGAAGCCTCGGGCGGCATCACCTTGGAAAGTATCCGTCACGTTGCCGAAACAGGGGTGGATCGCATCTCCATCGGCGCACTCACCAAAGATGTGAAGGCGATTGATCTGTCGATGCGTGTCTCGTTGTAGGTTTTGCAGCTCAGGGTTTAACCTGACATCGCCACCTTTGGGACAAGGTCAATCTGTCGGCATGAATTGAACTCTGTAGCTCAAATGGGGTCTGTCGGCTACAGTTTCACCTATCAACCCACTAGGAGCTGCACGATGAACTTCAAAAAGTCTTCTCTCGCTTTCATGATCAGTTGCGCCTTCTCTGCTGGCGCATCCGCTGCCGATGAGATCCGCAGTACGTTGAATGACCAGCAATCCGTTGCGGTGACGATCTACAACGGTGACCTAGCCCTAGTGAAAGACCAGCGCAAAATAAAGTTGCAGAATGGATTGAACGACCTCGCCTTGCGCGATGTCAGCGCGCAGATACGCCCCGAGACGGCACTGTTACGCAGCGTGAGCCACGCAGGGAGTTTCTCCACCTTAGAACAGAACTTCGATTTCGACCTGCTCACCCCTGAAAAGCTCTTGGAAAAGTATGTCGGCAAAAATGTAACTGTCGTAAAGACACATCCCACCACGGGCGCTGAGACTTCTGAGCAAGCGACCGTGCTTTCTGCCAACAACGGCGTGGTGCTAAAAATTGGCAATCGCATCGAGACAGGCATCTCTGGGCGCATCGTCTATTCCGACGTACCTGCCAACCTGCGTGACCGCCCCACCCTCGTCACCAAGCTCAACAACAAAACTGCCGCTGAGCAAACACTCGAGCTCAGCTACCTCACCGGCGGCTTGGATTGGAAAGCCGACTACGTCGCAGAGTTAAGCCCCAAAGAAGACAGCCTCGATCTATCCGGCTGGGTGACGCTCAGCAACACCAGCGGTGCAACATACAACAATGCAAAACTGCAATTGGTGGCAGGTGATGTGAATCGTGTTCAGCAATTCGTGCGTCCAATGGTGAAAGCAATGCGCATGGATGCCATGGTGGCGGAAGCCGCCGCACCGATGGCGGAAGAATCGTTACTGGAATATCACCTCTACACTTTAGATCGCCCCACCACCATCGCCGAGAACCAGACCAAACAAGTCGCATTGCTTTCCGCCAGCGGTGTGCCTGCGCGTAAAGAATTGTTATTGCGTGGCGCGGATTACTACTACAGCAGCAGCTATGGCGACCTTGGGCAGAAGATGAAGGTGAGCGTGTTCGTCGAATTCGACAACAAAGAAGCCGCAAAGATGGGCATACCTTTGCCCAAAGGCACGATGCGCGTGTACAAAAAAGACAGCCAAGGCAACGCGCAGTTCGTGGGAGAAGACCACATCGACCACACTCCAAAGAACGAGACCATCCGCTTGAAATTGGGTGAAGCCTTCGACGTGACCGCCGATAAAAAACAGACCGATTTCAAAACGCTACCCCGCCCCTCAAAAGGCAACAGCGCATTTGAAACCGCCTATGAAATTGAATTGAAGAACGCGAAGAAAGAGCGTGTGACCGTCACCGTACAAGAGCCGATACCCGGCGAGTGGAAGATCATCAACGAGAGTCACACCAGCACCAAAGCGACCAGCAACACAGCTGTGTGGAAAATCGACATCCCAGCGGAAGGTAAGACGACGCTAACGTACCGTGTGCAAGTGAAGTATTAATCTCTGAGCGAGGATGCGATGAACCTAACGAAAATGACTCACATCCTCATGATCTCATTGGCAACAATGTTCATGATGAATGCCCATGCTGCCGCCCCTAAAGAGACTAAGCCTGTGGCTGAATTCAATCCCAAAGCGCTCACCTTTGCACGGCAACTGATCATCTTTGAAGGTATCGATTGTGCTTACTGCCGCAAATTCAAGGCGGAAGTGTTGGATAGTTGGAAGTCACCCGTGCCTATTTCTCGCACGCTAGGTTTCAATCCGCCCCCCAATTGGACGCTTGAAAAACCCTTGTTCGCGACACCCACCATCGTGCTGTTTGAAAACGGGAAAGAGGTATCGCGTTACACGGGTTACAACGGCGAGAAAGCGCGCTTCTGGGAATGGCTAGGCTATCAACTACTGACACCCGCACAGCAAAAGATCGCCTTCGAGCAAGGTACAGAGCGCGCGTTTACTGGATCTAATCTGGATGAGAAACGCACAGGTACGTTCGTCGATCCCATCACAGGCGCCGCTTTATTTCGCAGTGATAGCAAATTTGAAAGTGGTACAGGATGGCCCAGTTTCTTCACGCCATTGCCAGGTTCAGTGACAACACACGAAGACATCAGCTACGGCATGAAACGCGTCGAAGTGCGCAGTGCCAGTTCGGGCATCCATCTTGGTCATGTTTTTGATGACGGCCCAGCGCCTACTTTCAAACGTTATTGCATCAACGGGAATGTACTCAAGTTCGTCCCCGATGCAATTCAATCCAAATCGCCATCTAAGTAAAACCAGCGTCCATCCTCACGTACGAAGCGGCTGACTTCGTGCAGCCGATGCGCACGACCGTTCACTTTGTAGCGCGCGACGAATTCGACGATGGCATGGTCGGTATCTTGTTGTTCATGGCGTTTCACTTCTAGCCCTATCCACTTCGTCGCGGTGTCAGCTGCCAACTCCAATGAGGCTGGTCGTGTGGAGGTGTGCCATGTGGCCAGCAGATAATCTTCTCGTAGCAGGGTATAGGCGGTGTAGCGTGAACGCATGAGGGCTTCTGCGGTGGGTGCAGGTACATTGCCCTCGACGTAAGGAGCGCAGCAAGCGGTGAAGGGTTTGGTGCTACCGCAGGGGCAGTTGGTTGATTGTTTATTCATTAGCATACGAACGTTTTAAAACCGTAGCGAGCAGTCGAAGTGCAAGGCGCACGGAGCACAGAAACCGGAGTGTGCTTAATGCACATGAGGATTTCGAGCACCGCGCAACGCCGCAATTCGATTGCGCAGTAGGTTTTTCAGTTTTGCCATAGAGGGGGTTCTTCCATCAGGGCTATCTGCTCACGCAATTCCAAGATGCGGTTCTGCCAATAGATCTGCGTGTTGAACCACGGAAAAGCTTGCTTGAAGGCGATGTCGTCCCAGCGCCGCGCGAGCCATGCGGAGTAGTGGATGAGGCGTAAGGTGCGCAGTGCTTCGATGAGGTGCAGTTCGCGCGCATCGAATTCGCAAAAGTCTTCGTAGCCTGCCAGCACGTCGCCCATCTGGCGCACACGGTCTTCGCGTTCACCCGAGAGCAACATCCACAAGTCTTGCACGGCAGGCCCCATACGACTGTCATCGAAGTCGACGAAGTGCGGGCCGTCGTCCGTCCACAGCACGTTGCCTGCGTGGCAGTCGCCATGCAGACGCAGCTGCTTCACATCCCCTGCTCTATCGAAGCAGTGACGCACGCCATCCAACGCCTGTTGCACCACGCTGCGATACGCCGCGTCGATGTCGCTTGGGATGAAGTTATTCGCCAGCAAGAAATCTCGCGGCTCGATGCCGAAGGTCTCGATATTCAATGTGGGGCGATGCTGAAAAACCTTAGTCGCACCCACCGCGTGGATACGCCCGAGGAAACGCCCCAGCCATTCCAACGTGTCGCGGTTCTCCAACTCGGGCGCGCGTCCACCATGTTTGGCGAACACAGAAAAACGGAAGCCATCGAAGTGATGCAGTGTCGTACCGGCAATCGTCGAGGCTGGAACAACGGGAATCTCGCGCTCGACCAACTCCTGCACGAAAGCATGTTCTTCAAGGATGGCTGAGTCGCTCCAACGTGCGGGGCGATAGAACTTGGCGACCAGCGGCTTATCGTCTTCGATGCCGACCTGATACACGCGATTCTCGTAACTGTTGAGGGCAAGCAGACGACCATCACAACGTAAGCCGATACTCTCCAGCGCGTTGAGCATGGTGTCGGGGGTGAGTAAAGAAAAGGCATGGTCGGGTGCGTTCGTCATGCCACAAGGATACCAGTCATTCCGAATGAACCGGAGCAGAAGAAGCACGGCTCAAACTTTTCACACAGAGTGGGGCAGGAATAAGGTTGCGAGGGGATTCGCTACGGAGGCTATTGCAAACGAATGTCAGTTTTTCGGCATAGCAGTCGTCAAGAATAGCCTGCTGATTTATTCCGTTCTCGACCCGAAGCGGTCATTGACTTCAGCTCAAATCTATTGCGAAGCTGCCCCGTTTTATCCTAGAGGCAACTTGGCCTCGCCTTTCTCTTGTGCTATTCGCCGGACGCTTGCGAGTCTGCGGCATAGGCGCTGATGATCGCCGCAAGCAGACCAGGAAAGCGCACCTCCACCTCGGTCCAGCGCGGATGATTTCGCATTTCCACGCCGTGACGCTCGCTCCTGATCAAGCCGGCCTCGCGCAGCACCTTGAAGTGGTTGGACAACGACGATTTCGGAATAACTCGATCACCCAACGCCGATACTGCCGAGCACGTCTTAATGCCACCTTCTCGCATGATGTTGGCGAAAATCGCTGCGCGATTGGGATCTGACAGGGCGTGAAGGATTGCTTCCGGCTGAACGGACTCAATCGCAGGATGAAAAAATGGTCTCATATCGTCTTCTTACAGGAGCTTGACAGGTAGTTCCATAGTTCGTAATATCCGAACTATGGAACTAAGGCGCCAGTTTGGGTGCGCCCAACCCCATTAACATATAACACGGAAAGGTAAAGAACATGAACAGACTTGAAGGCAAGGTAGCTGTAGTAACAGGAGCGTCAAAGGGCATCGGCGCAGGCATCGCCAAAGCTTTGGCAAAGGACGGAGCAGCCGTCGTCGTCAATTACGCTTCCAGCAAGGAAGGCGCAGATGCGGTTGTCGAAGCCATCAAGGCGTCAGGCGGCAAAGCCATCGCCGTGCAGGGCAACGTCTCCGTTGCTGCCGAGGCACAGGCGCTGATCGAGGCGGCAGTGTCGCAGTTCGGACGGCTAGATGTGCTGGTCAACAATTCGGGCGTCTGGGAAGCGGGCCCTGTCGAGTTGTTCACCGAAGCCCAGTATCGGCGCCTGTTTGATATCAATGTGCTTGGGGTGTTGCTGACGACACAGGCCGCTATCAAGCACCTTCAGGAGGGCGGCAGTGTCATCAACATCTCTTCGTCGATCACGACTCTGCGGTCGCCGGGCACATCGCTCTACACCGCAACCAAGGCGGCGGTAAACGCGATCTCGGACGTGCTGGTCAAGGAACTCGCGCCGCGCAAGATCCGTGTCAACGTCGTCAGCCCTGGCTTCGTCGTCACCGAAGGGACGAAGACGGCTGGCATCGCTGGATCGGAGATGGAGGCTGGCATCGTCTCGCAAACGCCGCTGGGCCGTGCCGGGGCACCGGACGACATCGCCCGCGTCGTTGCATTTCTCGCATCCGACGATGCGCGATTCGTGACCGGCGAAAACATTCTCGCCAGCGGCGGCTTGCGTTGACCCTCGGGCGCTAGGATGAGAGGACACCAGCACGTCAACACTAGGTCAGCTAGCTGCTTTGACCTTCCGTCCGCGTGAAGTCAACTTTCCCGGCAGGCTTCGTCCGTGCTCGTTCCACCAAATCGTCAGCGCTTCCAACGTAGGCCCAAGTCCACGGGCCTTTTGAGTTATCTCGTACTCGACCCGCGGTGGCACTTCCGCGAAAACGGTACGGGATACCAGGCCGTCCGCCTCAAGCTCTCGGAGCTGAGCCGTCAGCATGTGTTGGGTGATGCCGGGAATTGCCTTTCGCAGTTCGCCGAAGCGATAGATCCGCTGATTGAGCAGCCACATAATTTCCAGCTTCCACTTGCCTGACAGCAGCGCAAATGCTCGCCGCATTTCGTCGTGCATGTTGATTTCACCGATTTCATTAGTCTGATTTTTCATACTAAGCACCATTAATTCATCCTACTTGTGAAATTTCATGTTAGCCCACAGCATTGCGAAAAATCGATATTTATCACCTCTGGGAACTGCTTATGGCTACGATTTACGCTTACTGGATCAGCACCGCATTGCTGGCATTGCTCTACCTGACATCTGCAACGCTATACATCATCAAGAAGGATTGGGTGCGCCAGACCCTTTCCGAACTGAACTATCCAGCTCCGTACCTTGTGCCTCTCATGATCGTGGTGAAGGTTCTCGGGCCGGTTGCGATCCTCTCGCGAATCAGTGTGCCGCTGAGTGATTTGGCCTATGCCGGCATCTTCTTTCACCTGCTGCTGTCCGGGTCGGCACACCTCGGAGTACGCAAGCCCAAGGGCGCGTTGCCGGCAGTCATCGGCCTTGTGCTTCTAATCGTCTCGTTCACTACCCAAAACACAGCCCGCGACGTTCCTTCGCCCTATGGCGTAGTTTCGGCAACGCAACAAACAATCCACAACTGAAAGGAAAAATCATGTCTCGACTCAATGGGAAAGTAGCCATCGTCACCGGTGCCGGGCGCGGTATCGGCCGTGCCACCGCAAAACTGTTTGCAGCAGAGGGCGCAAAAGTCGCGGTTCTTTCGCTCACTCCAGCAAACGTGGATGCCGTCGTTACCGACATTACTGCCGCTGGAGGGATGGCAATTGGTATCCCTTGCGATATCGGCAATGCCGATCAGCTCAAGTCGGCAATAGATAAGGTGGCCGCCACTTATGGCGGCATCGACGTTCTTGTGAACAACGCCTTCGACCCCAGTGCGCCATTTTCAACCATCCTGGATCTGACGGCAGAACAGTTACAGCGCAACTTCGACATTGGCCCCATCGCCTACCTGAGAGCCATGCAGGCGGCCTACCCCCACCTCAAGAAGAGTGGTGAAGGGCGGGTTATCAATTTCGGCTCAATGACGGGTGTTGTCGGGCTGATCGGCTATGGCCCCTACAACATGGCTAAGGAAGCCGTCCGCGCCCTGACTCGGACAGCAGCGCGCGAATGGGGCGTCGATAAGATTACCGTGAACAACATTTTGCCGGTCGCTGACACGTGGGGGCCGGACGCCAACGTGCCTGCACCGACCAACCCGCTTGGCCGCTACGGCTCGCCGGAGGACGACATTGCCCCTGTCGTACTGTTTCTCGCCAGCAAGGATTCGCAATTCATCACCGGGGCGAGTCTTACTCCTGATGGCGGCTCAATCATCGACAGCGGAAGGTAAGCCAATGCTTGCCGCTAGCCAATATGCAATCCACTTCACAAAGAATTGAACATAAAAACGGGCTGTGTCTTTCCGGAAAAAGCGTTACCACCGAAGTCGAATAGTTTGTACTGCTCATAAAATCGAGTGACTCCTATTACACATAGCGGAAGTTGCGCATCTCTATGCTGAATTTCCGCTATGACAGAAAACCCGCCCCTCAAATCTCATCAACCACCCGCCCCATCGGAAACCTCGACTTCGACAACTTGGCATTGAAATCATCCGCGCTGCGATAACCCAGCGCGGCAATCACCACGCTGGTCATGCCTTGTTCGCGCAAGCCGAGTTCTTCGTTGAGGATGCGCGGGTCGAAGCCTTCGATGGGGGTGGCGTCGATCTCCAGTGCGGCGGCGCCCAGCAGCAGGGTGCCGAGGGCGAGGTAACACTGTTTTTCCATCCAGTGCTGCGTGTCTTTGAAATCGTAGCGGTGCAGGCCGGTGTAGAAACTGCGGCCTTTGCTTTGCGCAGCCTTGCTCTCCGGTGTGGGGTAACGCCCGTCGGCCTCCTCCTGCGCGAGCAGGCTGGCGAGGTGGGTTTCATCTAGGGTGGTGCGGGCGCAGAACACGACGACGTGGGAGGCGTTGAGTATCTTCGGGCCATTGGCTGCGTATGGGCCTTGCTGCGCGGCCTTGGCGACGCGCGCCTTGCCGGCTTCGCTTGAGGCGATGATGAAGTGCCAGGGCTGCGAGTTAATCGACGAGGGCGAGTATCTGAGCAGGGTCTTGAGTTGTTCGATCTGCGCTGCGGGTATCTTGCGGTTGGGGTCGTAGGCTTTGCAGGTGTGGCGGGTCAGGGCGATGCGGGCGATGTCCATGAATGTCTCCAATGTCTGGGGTGGTCATTATTCACCAAACCGTTCGTCCCGATAACCAGCCACTTGCCAGCTTGCTGGCTTAGTGGATTGGCTAGTAGTTTCATCAGTAGGCGCAGCCGTATCGAGGGATGCCGAAGGTGCACCGTCGCGTTCCGCGCCAGATGGTTCGATACGGCTGCGCCTACTCACCACGAACGGTCACTAGGTTTGCAAATTACTTTTTGCGTCGCTGTACTTCGGCGAGCCCCAACGCATCCCACCCGTCATACCCTAACTTGCGCATCGTCTCGATGTTCTTTTCGAATATCTGCTCTGCTTCGGGAAAGGCGGCGACGGCTTCGTCGATGCTCTCTTCACGCAAGATGTGCAAGGTTGGGTACGGCGAACGATTGGTGAAGTTGGTGATGTCGTCTAACTCGGTCTCGGCGAACTGGTATTGTGGATGCATGCTGGCGACTTGTAGCTCACCTGCGAGGTCGACTTCTTCCAATGCTTCATCAACGACTTCGAGGAAGTCGTTGTAGTCGAGGAAGTCAGTCAGCACGTGCGGATGGATGAGCAGGATGGTGTCGATCTTGTCGCGGCTGGCCTCGGCCAACACTTCGAACTCTTTCAACACATCAGCCAGCAATTCTTCCGGCGTTTGCGCGGCACTCACCACGTAACGTATCTGTCCCTTGACGTGCACGCCCTTGGCGAAGGGGCACAAGTTGAGGCCGATGACAGCCTTCTCAAGCCAGAGTTTAGTCGCGGCGATGGCGGCTTCGTTGGTTACTGTTGTGTTCATTTTGGAGCTCCAATTGAGCCCCTCTCCCGCAAGCGGGAGAGGGGTTGGGGTGAGGGATGGTGAACCCTAACAAAATTACTTAGTACCCACAGCCCCTCATCCCCAGCCCTTCCCCCGCCTGCGGGGGAAGGGAGTTATCGACCGCGCCCACCGGAGCGATGCTGTGCACCTGATGGCACTGGGCCACGACCTGCACCGGCTGGCTTAGGTGCACCGGCTGGTTTGCCGCCACCTGTACGAGGTGCGCCGCCTGTGCGACCTGCTCCACCTGTGCCACCAGTACGCGGCTGACCGCGACCTTGGCCTTGACGTGGGCCACCTTGACCGCGATTCGAACCATTCAAGATCGGCTCAGCTTTGATGCGTGGATCGACATCGAAACCGGGCACGTTCACCACAGGGATTTCGCGCTTGATGAGACGTTCGATGTCATGCAGCAATTTCTTCTCGTCGATACACACCAGCGAACTCGCTTCACCTTCGCTACCCGCACGACCGGTACGGCCGATACGGTGCACATAATCTTCCGGCACGTTTGGCAACTCGTAGTTCACCACGTGAGGTAGTTCGGCGATATCGATACCGCGCGCGGCGATGTCGGTCGCGACCAACACTTGCAACTTGGCTGTCTTGAACTCAGCCAACGCACGGGTGCGCGCCGCTTGGCTCTTGTTGCCGTGAATCGCCATCGCGGGGATATCGTTCTTGTTCAGATGGTCAGCGAGGTTGTTCGCGCCGTGTTTGGTGCGGGTGAACACCAACACTTGAAACCAATTGTTCTCTTTGATGAGGTGCGTCAACAGTTCGCGCTTGCGCTCACGATCAACTGGATAAACGCGTTGCTCGATGAGTTCGTTAGCTTGGTTGCGACGTGCCACTTCAATGAGTGCGGGGTTAGTCAGCAAGCCGTCCGCCAACAACTTGATCTCGTCGGAGAAAGTCGCGGAGAACAACAGGTTCTGGCGTTTCTTTGGCAACACCGCGATGACGCGCTTGATGTCACGGATGAAGCCCATGTCCAACATACGGTCTGCTTCGTCCAACACCAAGATCTCAACGTGAGACAGATCGACGGTCTTCTGTTGCAAGTGATCGAGCAGACGGCCTGGTGTCGCCACCAAGATGTCCACGCGGCCATGCAGTTGTTTGATCTGCGGATTGATGTTCACACCGCCGAACATCATCATGGATTTGAGCGGCAGATGTTTGCCGTACATGCGCACGCTCTCTTCGACTTGAGCGGCGAGTTCGCGTGTGGGGGTAAGCACCAATGCGCGGATGTGACCTTTACCAACAACTTGCTTATCAGCGAGAAGTTGCAACAAAGGCAATGTGAAACCAGCGGTCTTGCCCGTGCCAGTCTGCGCGCCGCCCATGAGGTCGCCGCCTTTCAAAATGACGGGGATAGCCTGTGCTTGGATGGGGGTGGGTTCGGTATAACCGCGCTCGGTAACGGCGCGCACGAGTTCGGCGGACAAGCCGAGAGATGCAAATGACATATTATTTTCTTTCTAAATACAAACGGCCTGTCGCTTCGTTGAAGCGCCAGTCTGAGGCTGAATGAAGTGGGGACTACGTACCGGAATCGGCGGCGATCACTAGACTGAAACGAAATCGCGGCGCGCATCTTAACAGAAGGTAGGAGGCGGACTGGGGAATGTTTTAGCGTCGGGATGAATCCCGAGCTACGAGGTAACGCTGTTGTAGGCCGGTATGACGGCGCTTTTGTAGGTCGGACTTTAGTCCAACTCGGGCTGTCAGGATAAATCCTGACCTACAAAACCTTTACACGTTGAATGCGTTCGGCTGTAAATAGCGGATACGCATTATTGGGCAGGACACGTTAGCAAGCAGCGCCAAAAACAGAAAGCCCGCTTGGGGCGGGCTTTGGCTGTGTTTTTTGCAGGTCGGGTCATCCTACAGTTCAGCGTCGGGATGAATCCCGACCTACAGGGTAACGCTGTTGTAGGCCGGTATGACGACGCTTTTGTAGGTCGGACTTTAGTCCGACGCAGGCTGTCAGGATAAATCCTGACCTACAAAACCTTTAGACGTTAAACCAGAATAGTGCGCTGCAAGGCTTGTATTTATTGGGCATGGCATTATCCAGTCTATAAAATGCCCCCATTTATGCCCCCAAATCAATTGGATAGGGGCGAACGCTAGCGAACAATGAGGGCAGTTATTAGGTAAAAAGGGGCGGGAGAATTCTATCTCTCGCCCCGCTCATTTTACCCGAAGATTGCCTGCTCTACGCGCTCAAAGTCCAAATAGCGCCCATGCAATGCGTTGGCAGTTTCGTTATCACCAATCGCTCTGAACGTCTCCACGCACTCTTCCAGCGTTACCGCCTGAAAGCCTGACACATCAGGGTCACTCGATACCAATTGCTTCCGGTAGGATTTCACCGCACCGGCGCACAAATGATTCTGCTTCGGATAGATCACGATGAACCGCCCCGTCGAGTAAGTCTCGCCGTCGATCATGGTGCGACTGAGCATGTGTTCTCGCCACAACTGCTGCAACGGGCTTGCTCGTAGTGCTGGCGCATCCGGTGCGTTATACAGGCCGACACTATTGGACAACTCTTCATAGCGCGGGCGCAATGTTCCTATCGGCTCGCCCATCGTCTCGGAATACTTCACCTCGATAGCGATGAATCCGCTCTCTCCGTCAACGGTCGTGCATGTCACCAGCACATCAAAAGCGGTGTAGTCCTCCGTGAACTCTGGATTACCGCGCCCCGGTGAATGCTCGAAGTAAATGCCTGTCACGGCAGAGACATAATCAGGGAACAATTGCTTAAAGAACTGATTGGCCTTCACTGCATCAAGCTTCATTCCGCCAAACAGGTTAAAGCAAAGCGGCTGGCTGGAAAGCATGTTCGTCCAGAGTCGCTCTTCATCAATCAGTGCGCCGATTTCACGGTACACAGATTCACGGAACGCTAGCGTAGCAATCTCGGGCGAAAGGAAGTTGCTGCCCTGTCTTGCCAGCTTGGAATCGAGTCGGCTGCCCAGCTTACGGCGTTTGCCTTTAGGATCGCGATGAACACCAATCTGCAAACCTTTCTCTTCTCGCCACAGTGCTTGCAGGAAGCGTGCGGCTGACATGAAGCGGCTGTCACTGGGTTCATAAACCTTGTGAGCCTTCAGGATGTGCGATGGAACGATGGGTAATCGGTTGTGCAGCATGTTTTCTCCTTGAGAATGAAGGCACGTCACCTTCATCTGGAGATTCAATTTACTGCCTATCCAATTAAGCCAATCTGCTACGCATCCTTTGGATACGAGCTTTCACAGAATCGCTGTAAGAGCGCGTATACCTTGCTTGCTGAATGTCAGCTTGTAGCTGCTCAAGCATTGTCAGTGCTGCGCTCGCCCCCTCGCTAGTTAGCAGGTCATGGATTTCATCGGGCGATACTAGCCCTGATTCGATCAAGGCAATCGCATCGGCGTGATGTTGCATCTCGTCGCATTCCAGAAATAGCCATAGCAATGCCAGCGGCGACACGACCCTTGCCGCTACTGAAAACACCTGCCGCTGCGTTGCGTGCATCAGTGCGTAGCGCGTTGCGCTGCTATCTCTACCATTGAGAACGACATACCCCTTGGCATCATCCGCCTTCAATGTGGCAATGCTCAGTGCTGTCTGGGTGATAGCTAACCCCGACGCGGTCAGTGCCGATACAATTTGCGCGTGCTGGTCGGGCTGGCAAAGGATATTGATTTGATCGGTGAAACGTGGTCGCACATAAAGATCGAGTGCCAATGTACCTGCCAAGGCATAGGAATATCCGGCGCTATCGAGAACCCCGATTGCCAGCCTAAACAGCTTGTCGAAATTGGTTGCCTCTCCATCCATGCCGATGGCGAGTAAGTCCTCCATGCACTGCTCCCCTATTAACTGCCCGCATCAGGTGGTAGCGATGAGCCTTCGCTTGCTGCCTGCTTGCTCAATGATGCCAGATAGTCGGCGGCTTGATTCGCTTTGGCTGCGGCAGTAAATATCGCCCGTTTGTCCTGCTTCAACACCTTCAGCCATGACTCGATGTAGCGTGCGTGGTCAATGCGCGGCTCGGGAGTAATCCCCAGTTGCGCGCAGAGAAATGCCGCACCCAATTCGGCAACCAATTCCTCGGCGGCATAGGCTTCAGTGCCGAAGCGGTTGCGTAGATCGCGGTCGCATCGGTCAGCGTGACCCGTCCAATGAACCAGTTCATGCAACACCGTGCCATAGTAGCCTTGCGCATCAAAGAATGCGCCTTCCGGTGGCAAGTGGATTTCGTCCCTGCTGGGAATATAGCAAGCGTGGTGACTGTCATGCTGGATAATCGCACCACTGGATTGGATAAACACATCGGTAGTGGCATGACGCTCAATCGGTGTAAGTGTTGGCGCTGCTGGCGGCTCGTATCCATCTACTTGAGCGACATTGAAGACATACGCTGCCTTGGCGATAAAGTGCCTGCGTGGTTGCTGGTCGTCATTTTCTGCGGGTGAACTGCTGCTTGCATCTGTGGCCTTGAAGAAGACCGTCAGCGTGCCTTTCTCACCCTTGCGTACCTGCGCCCCTGCTGCCTGCCACTGCTTGAAGGTTGCCCATTCTGGCGTGGGATAATCATGCTCTTGCTGGCTTGCCCAGAGTGACAGTATATTGATCCCTCTGTAGCCGTAGCGCCCGACTGGATTATACGGAATGCCAATTGCCGCACCACTGCATAGCTTGGGATTCCACGGCATTTGATAAACGCCTGCACCTGCCTCTATGGCGGTAATGATCTGGTTGGTGATGCGCTGGTGGAGGTCTTCCTTCTGGGCTGCTGACATTGAATTCACCTGTACTGATTCGGTGATGGGTGTTCAATGTTTACAGGCAAAACTTTACTGGATTTTCAATGACACAGAATTCAAACGATCGTGACAAGGCGAATGAGCGTATCACTTCCGAATCCGTCGAGCCGGAGATGAGCCAGTACGACTTGGATCAAGAGGAGAAAGCTCGCACCCTCATTGAACGGGGGGAGATGGGATTCCAAACGATCTCAGGGCGCGGTGAGTACGCCGGAAAATATCAAGCGATTCATGGCAAGTCAGAAGATGCCCATGAAGAGAACCTGAAAAGGCTAGCAAACGCTCTTCGTTGCTCCTACTCCGAGATATTCCTCCCCAAACCCCTACCGGCAAAAAAACGTCACAGAACACCTCGTGCCAAGACTTTAACGTATGGTGCAGGAGGTGAATTTCCGGGGGACGATCAAACACCGCCAACACACATAACCCAGGCACAGTTTATTGAGCTCTATAGCGGCGTTTGCTTCGCCAACAATGCGTTTGGTGTTGCTCTTAATACGCATGTCACCATCCACTGGGGAGCGCTAGGAATCGACGATCAGATCGAAGCAGCAAGTGTGCTGCAAGAGCAATTTATTCATCATCTGAAAGCATGGATGAGATACAAGAAAGCAGCTCATAAAGACAGATTTTCTGGAAACTCAGAATACGAACTCTGCTGGATATACTCACACGAGAACTCCCCATATGGCGGTTTTCATACTCACCTTATTGTTGGAATTCCCGATTTATTTAGGAAAGAGTTCGCTATCTGGACTAAGCATCGTTTTCAGGAAATTTCCAAAACCAAAGAGCTGCATGATAAAGCCATTTTTATTAGGACAAATCGAAGCACTCCCATTACGTCACAATGGCATTTATTCCAGTACATTTGCAAAGGGCTGAATCCTGATGCCCGAGTACAGCCTCATGGCCATACCCAATGGTTAGAAAATCAGCGTTCAGAATATGAGCGTCGAATTAGCAGAAGAGAGCCTGTGGTACAAAAGGCAGAATCGACATATAACCTTTCGCCCCCACCCGATGAGCTGGCTCAGCATATCGGAAAATTACATACGGCCAATCAGGACAACATTATCGCCCAAGCTGCTCTGTACTCCGAAAACATCCTAGACATAAATACGGTTGCGCTTAAGCATTTCATCGACTACCAATATGAAAATCCCGGCTACATTTATTGTAAACAGCGCGTCAACATGTCCAGAAACATAGCCCGCTCGGCACGAAAAAAGCGGGGATTTCAATCGCTCATGGAGCTGGGAAAATTCAGCAAGTACGATCTTTATACTGAAGATTACTACAAAGAATGGCTAGAATATTATACAAAATCCATAAATAACAATAAGATACGATCGCGCCAGACCGAAGAAGTGAACGCAGAACGAACCGCAGAATTGCGCATTTTGTAATCCGCATTAACTGATTGATAAATATAGATAATTCGCCATGTCGCTCGGTTGGAAAAACACCTAGGGATGCGGATATTTTCACCATCCGCTCCTATTTAACCTTTCGCGACAAATTCATCTTTCAGGGAGGCTCATTTTTCTTTATTCGCCGTGCGCAACTTCAGACTGATAAATGACGCGCACCAGTCAATCTCGATAGCCTTTGGTGGTAGCCCATTTAAACCAGTCTGTTGAAAACCAGTCCAGAACTCCCCCGGATTATTTGTCTGAGCTTGATGCAATAAATGCTGGGGGCAGTTTTGGATAATAACTGGCACATCCTGTCTGATAAATAGCTTATCTCCGTGCGATATTCGCTATCTCGATCTGGCGAAATGGGCTCACTTGTGCTTCTTCTGCGAGCGGCTTCCAGTAGTGGCGATAGCCGTACATTCGGTCGGATTCGAGCAACAACACCAAACCATCAAGGCCATTTTCCGGTCGCTTCTGATCTTCGCCATCAAATGTTATCGTTCCCCGCCTCGGCCAGAAATTGAGTGGCCCGATTTTGAGCTGGTAAGGTGGCAGGGATTCAAACCTAATCCCATTCTGATTTAGCCATGCGACCGCCTCGGCCATAGCGATTGCTGCATTGTCCTGTTTATTGATAATTGGCATTGTATGCTCCTTAAAAGTGGTTAATGTTTTGGGTAGGCGGATCGTCCAATCGCGGTAATAGCTAATAGTGATAGCTGTTGAAAATCGGGTCATCCTGAGTGCATATAGGAAAAGCTGATAGTAAGAATCAATTGGTAAATCAAATCGGTAAATCATAGGTGCAAACCAGATAGGTAATAGGGAATAGGCAGATAGTTATGGATGGATGGATAGATAGATGGGTGGGTAGAGAGATACTTCTAATCCTCAAACCTTTCTAGCTTTATATAGGCAAAAAATCGGCGGTTCTATATTCAAAAGCTAAAAATTTTGCATTCGGCGGGGGTATTTTTTTACACCCCTATGGGAAACGGCACCGCTGATTGCTCGGTGCCGCTGAATGATGGGATTTTGTGACGAATTTGTCGGGGTGGTTGCCCCGTGAGTGTCAGCATCGCCGCTGTGGTGGCAGTGAATTGAGCCAGCGCTCGGCTTCGCTTTTTTGGATGATGGTGCGACGGCCAAACTTCTTGGCCGCCAATCGTCCTGACTTCAGTTCGGCATAGAACGCTGTGCGCCCGATGCACGCCCACTGGCAAAAGTCATTCACTGAAAATACGCCGCTGCTGGCGGTTTGTACTGATTGCTGCTCCATGTTGCACCTCATCTGCTTGTTGATCGTGCAGTGATATAGGTGGCTGGCGCAGTGGGCTATTAGGTAACTTTTTAAATCGAGCGGAAGTTTTTGTAATCCATCGGGGTGCGTCAGAATTGCCGCTGCGATGGCAACGAGTCGAGCCACCGTTCTGATTCGATTTTGGGAATGATTGTTCTCCGTCCGAATTTCTTAGCAGTCAACCGCCCTGACTTCAGTTCAGCATAAACTGCTGTGCGGCCAATATCGGCCCATAGGCAAAAGTCATTTACCGAGAAAACGCCAGTGCTGGTAGATTGTGCCGCCCTTTGCTGCTTCATTTCTGACACTCCGCACAAATTGATCGTGCTGGGATATTCAAAGTTGGGCTAGAGAAAATTAGCACTACTCACCCAACCTTGTCGGTGGTTAAGCAGCGCTATATTTTCCGTCAACTTCGATTATCGACAGCTTTTTGTTTATTTCGCGAAATAACATGAAATAAATTATCAATCAGCGTCATCGCTGCTGTGATAGTGACGAGTCGAGCTACCGCTCAGAAGTGAAGAATCTATTAGTGCGGTACTGCTAATGAGCGTGATTTTTTATGAATTGATCGCAACGATCTGCTGCGACAAACTCGATAATTGCGCGCACGTCATCTGAGCAGCCCTTGAAAATAATCCGACCCAAAACATCTGGCCCGTGACGCAGAACAAGCACGCCAACTAGCTCATCAACAAAAGACTGTGTGGCAGTAATGCCAGAGAAATCGAGAACCACTTCTGCACCCTGCTGCGCCAAAGCAATCTCCAACTCTTCACGAAGAGGAGCGGCAGCCATGCGCGAACCGACCAAGTGGCCGTGTGCGTGTTGATTCAAGAGTATTTGGATATTCATAGTATTAACTAACCCCATTTAGATAAAGCAGGCCAGAGGCATCAAGATAACTGCATTTCACTGAAAACGCAACCTAACTGCAAGTTGAGGCTCTACAGGGGGAAGAAGATCGCGAAAGCGAACCTCGGGTAATTTCTGGCGCTTGCACTCCAATGCAATCGCAACACCTTGCCAATATGCACCGTTAGCCAAGTGACTAGAAGCCGAATCACTGTGGATCGCATCGCCACTGGCAATATATAACCGCCCCCCGGCGCGCTCTGCAATTCTGCGGGTAGTGGTAAGCCCCACCCCTTGATTAACCGAATCTGAACGCAGCCCTAAATCGCGATTACAACTTACGCGAGGCTGCAATGCCGCAAGAATAGCCGCTAAATGAGTCTCTTGATGCAACGCTGTATGCCCACGCAAGGTTGCCAAAAATCCGCAACCGTTATCAACCACACCTACCCGAATCAAACCATTCGAAGGGTAGTATTGGCTGGACAGCCACACACAGGCATTGATATATCCAGCACGCCGTGCATGGGTTAGCGCATTTTCCAACAGTTCATTCAGCGCATACTGAATTGGCTCTGCCAAACGGTCTGACTCTGTGTAGCCCGACATTTCATCGGGTTGCTCATCCCGATTCATCACCGGCATTTGCCCCACTAATGCGGTGGTAAGTCGATATGCAGCGTTACCAATATCACTCTGCTGCTCAAGTCGCGTCACCTCCATCAAAGCATCCGCACGGTCATGCCGCTGCCCCTGCATCGGCGCACACCCCACCAACTCAACCCCCTCAAATACATCCATGCGCTGTAAATATCCGCTGAGTTTTGCATTGAGGTGATGCACACGCACAAAGCCATTCTGCTCGCGCACCTTATGAAAAGTAGCAGCTAATAAAGCCATGCCGAACGGATCAGCAAATACCAATCGGCTTGCATCAACTTCCACCACGCCTGCTGCTGAAATGATTCGCCCGCAGGCAGTTATAGCCTCCTTCGCGGAGAGTGCTGAAAAATAGCGTGGCAAATGAACAAATTCAGTCAATTGGATTCACTTCACAGCATTGCTTCAATGTTCGAGAACTGCTTGTCTTTGACCATTACAAAGCGGCAACGTCCACCAGACATGTCAGTACTCTCCAGCGCCTATGAGCAAATTCTCTCGCGCGCTCGACAGCACTGCATCCAGTGTCACTGCGAAAGGCCATCCAGACTTTCTCCCGTCTGGCTTGCCGGACAGCTTGGTGTAGTCCCAACTAAAACCGTCAAACTCGGTCGCTGGCTCAACGTCAAAAACCAAGTAGAAATCGCTGCTCGGCTCGCCGGGGTATCCCTTACTCGTCAACGCATCCTTAGAAAGGACGCGCGGCCCCTTTGACGTGATGCGCAATAGGCCCGGCATTGCATTCGCGCCCTCACCGTGCAGGAGAAGGTATTGCGCAGCGGTGACTTCAGGCTCTAGGCGCAGCGAACCAGCACGCGTGTCCATGCGGAAGTTGTAAAGCTTTTCGCGTGCAATCCATTTCAAATGCGCTTCGCTTTTGCTCCACCCGACTAGCACAAACGTTTCTGCTGGGGGCGCGTGGCGCACAAGCGAAGCAGCAGCGCGCTCAGGGAAAGTGCGCAAAATGGAGTAAGCAGCAGGAGCTTCCTGCACTTGATAAGTGTGGTAACTCTGCCGTTCCCTCGCAGTCGCTCGGTCGCAAGTGTGAGCAACAATTTCGCGGACAAACTTTTCCAACGCCTGTTCACCATTGCCCGGTTTGATTGGAAAAGCGCCAAGGCCCGGCAGGATTTCATGGTAGCCGCGCCATTGGCGGGATGAGTCGCCGGGGTAGAGTACGTAGGCCCCTTGAGTGCGGCGAATAGCATCCCGGTAGGCGTGCATCTTGAGCAGATCGGCGCGCTTGTAACGGCCTTCGCGCTGATCCAGCTTTTCGGCATTCAGGTCGATGTCCTCACCACCAAAAATCTGCTCTACGTTTTCGATGCGGTATTTGGCGTCAAAATGTACATGCACCATCAACTCTTGCGCCTCTGCTTCGCGCTCGTCGAAATCGGCAGGCCACAGACTCAATGTATAGTCTGGGCGCATACGCTCAGTCCAAGAGCCAGACAGCCCACGCCCCGCATTCTGGGAAAAACTTCGGTTGTAACTAAAACGCACCCTGAGAGGCCTAGCACCACCGAGGAAAGCGCCCTCAAGCGCCAAGTGCTCACCAGTTTTTAGCTTGAGTCCAAAGCCGTCAGCGGTTTCTTCGATCAGGTTATGTGCAGCAGGCTTTTCCAACTCAAACACCGCCGAAACGATCTCTAACAGCTTAAAGAAAACCCAGTATTCATACAGCGTAGCGATGTCGCGCTGGCCTGCACCGTACACATCGTCACCACCTCGCCACACCAAACGCGCAGCCATGTCGAACCTAAGCCACGCCTGATAAACCTCACGGTATCCTTCCTTGCGCTGCAATACCGGGCTACCGAGAGGTAGCATGTCTAAGTTGGACACATTGCGAAAAACGTCAGATGCCAAAGCCGACTCAATCTGGTTTTCCAGCGCAGAGATTTCAGCTTGCAGCCGCATATCCGCAGCACTGCCGACTTCTTCCAACTTAAGGCGCATACGGTTCAGAAAGCCGGAAAAAGTTTGCAGCGCAAAACTGACAAAGCGGTTTTCTGGCGTATCCTCAGTCTGTGCGTTGCGTTGAAGAGAAATGCGCTCAGGGAGAGAGGGGATTATTTTTGCCAGCGGGTGGCCGGATGGGAGCGGCACCCGTTTGGGTGCGCGGGCAAGCTGGCGCAATGTTCTGGCATCCGGCTTGAAACCTCGCCGCATGTCGTGGACTGTTTCTTCTGGCTCCCAGCGCCGGTGTGGGTGGGTAACGATGCGATGCAAAGCATCCCGAAACTGGCGCGAACCAAGCAAGCCACGCAAGAAAGCGAAGCGTTGGTGTAACGTGTCCGGTGTCCGCCCTGGATCGGGTGCCACGCGCAAGGCCGATGGGGCGCGCAACTCCATTAGCAGAGCCACGGACTGCTCGGTTATGTCTTCCAGCATGCGCCGGTAGTCGTCACGATAACCAACTTTGCGCGAGCGTATTTCTATTGCAACTCGACCGGCTGTTACTCCAGCCGAATCACGCGCCACCAAGGCCAATCGTCCAGTATTCAGGCCGGTGGCGATTCTGCCGCAGTGCGCCAACCCCTTGATGCCGCTTGACTCAACCATCCCCTTGCCGAATTCTTCTTGCAGCCTCCAATTTTCTGCACTAGGGCCGACAAAAGCATATTCGTAGCGCTGGCCTTCCATGAGTTGCACCGGCTCTTCTCCGGCTTCACGTGCTACGGCATCGTCCAGTCGCAGTAGCGCGCTGACTTGATTGTCAGGCGGGTAAATCTCCAGACTTGCGACAAGGTTTCCGCGCTCGTCCAGAAACTCCAGCACCTCGGCCATTTATGCCTCTGCGAAGCTGGTGAAGCCGTCTTTTAGACGATCCTGCATGCGGCGGATTTTCTCCAGACTGGCCGCACATTGGTGCGTCTCACAAAATGCTTCAAGCGCTTTCAAGACCGGCCCTAGCCTTCGCTCGGAGCCATGCAACTTCGGCAGCAACTTTTGCAGCACTTGGGCATCCAGTGCATCTTTGAACTGCCAGCCATCGCCGGACAGCTTGGCGTGGAAGTGCGTGAAACGCACGATTTCATGTGCAGTACGGAAACCGAATTCAGCGCCTATCGGAGCGAGCACGCTGAAGACCTCCGTCATCCGCGCCTTGAGGTCTGCCGCAGTAATAGCGTCCAGCTGTGCGACAGCTCCAGCTTCCACCACAAATGAGGAACCAAAAGCTGCCCCCTTGCCAGATAGTGCATCCATATCCACCTTTAACGGTGCATCGAGAAAGGATGCAATGTCACTAGCGGCAGCGCGAAATTCGATCACGTTGGCACGATCTAGAACCTTGGGTGAAAACATGTAAGTGGTTTCATCAACGTTCACCGTGCCTACGATAAATAGATTATCCGGCAGACGGAGTTTAGTTGGCACCGGCAAGGGGTCGTCCTCGCTTGCCTTCAGGCTCTCCGCTGCTGAGTGCAACGCGATTTCCTGCCCCGACTCGATTGCGGAAAGAACGTCTGCGAAATAGCGTTCTACGTGGGAGAGATTCATTTCATCCAAGATCAGGAAATAAGGCCGATCCGAATCCTCCACCGCTCGCAGAATCACATCCAGAGCGCCATTAGCTGGCTTGCGATAGATGCTCGTAACAAGCGCATCCTGATAGCCGAGCATGTTCTCGTTCGTTGTCCAATCGGCCCCAACAGCGACGAGCCTATATTGATCCTCGGACTCTGAAACCCAAGAAGCAAAAGCCTGCGCTAATTTTGTTTTTCCTGATCCAGAAAGCCCAGTGAGAATAAGAAAGCGCTTGGTCAGCAGCGATGCAATGAACCTTTGTATTATCGGCTTACTAAGCATTAGCCCAGCCGCCTTGAACTCCTTGAATGCGCTGCCTACAATGTCCTGCATGTTTGCAGCAAGTGCATTGGCAGCTACCTGCTGGTTTAAAATGAAATTGTGAGTGGGTTTGGATGCCCCAAATAGCTCATCTTGCGACAAACCAGCTTCATTAAAAAAATTCTCCCATTCAGCATGAGTTGGCATCAATGCCGCCGCGACCTTCGCCTCGAATTTTAAGATGATTAATTCAGAAATAACTGTTTCAAATACATGATGCGTTGCTTGTGAAGCGCTTGAGAATTCAGCGGTTCGTAGCAGCCAAATTACTAAGGGCACTCTGAAGTCGTTAAGATTATAGCTTTCCTCTAGTGCGCGCTTCACATCCTCCCTAATCGATATTTTTTCACTAGTTATATCAAGCAAAGGAGTAGGTCGACCCGGATATTCAACATGACGTCCCTCTCTGCTGCCAGCCACTATCGTCGTTAAGAAATTACTCCCTACGGAAAAGTCTTTTTTATCTGCAAATTCTGCTGCAAAATCGGCTGTGTAATTTGAGGTTTCGTTAATGGATACAACCTCGCCAACAGCTTTGGCAAAGTCATCCCTGTTGGATATGTTTCCCACAGCCAAATCCAGTTCAGTTGCAGGTGCTAGCCTTTTCAACACCAAACTCGTTGCAAGCAGATGGCGAAGGGCGCTTACTTTTTCTTTCCTTGATTTTCCTTGCCGACCCTGTTGAGTATCTAACTTTATTAACAGCGGATACGCTTTTTCAATTATTTTCTGGCTTAAGAACATTATCTATTAAACCTGCGCAATATGGATTTGCTGGTGAAGATCAATATTACTGTGATGCGCAATAGGCTTGTTGACATTAAATTCGTGACTTTCAGGACTCATCCTTGTCATCTTAGATACCGGTGTTTGGCGAAGATAATCCATAAGTTGCAAACCAAGAAGTTTCGCCATTAAGGGGGGGACAGCATTACCTATTTGCTCATATTTTGACTTAACGCTTGCACCATGAAAAATAAAATCATCGGGAAATGTCTGGATTCGTGCAATTTCACGCACGGAGAAAATTCTGTTTTCGATTGGATGCCACACGGCTGCATTTTCTGGCTTAAATGCGGCAGTAATTGTTCCGCTAATTTCGTTTCTGGCAAAACGACGGAAGAATTTTGGGTAGTGATACCTAGCCATATTGTCGCGAATCTTTTTCCACCGCTCGGGTAATATCTCATACGGCAAATCCTTCCAAGACCCGCCTTCTGGAATCATCGCACCATAATGCAACGCCTGTGGATTCAGCTTCATAAGCTCAGTCTGATTTGGTACGCTCGAATTTAGACCCCGCAGAGTTGCTTCAATCGACAAATCTTTGCCTGCCACAACTTCAGGGAAAGCATGCTCTAAATACTTTTTATTTTTCAGCGCAACTAATACAACTCGAATTCGATTTTGAGGAACTCCGAAATGACTAAAATTTAGTAGCCGGTACTCAACGTGGTAACCATATTTATCACGCAATGTGTCGGCAATTTCATCAATTAATTTATGTTTTGCTCCCTGAATACTCAGAATTCCACGGACATTTTCATAAACAACCACTTTGGGGTTAAGCTCCTCGATGAATCGAAAAGTTGATTGATACAAGTTTCCCCGTGTATCACTAGTCCCCTTTCTTGATCCAGCATTCGAAAATGGCTGACAAGGAAAGCCCGCAGCTAATAAATCAATATTATTTAGCTGCGGAACTTCTAGGTCGTTAATATCACCTTGAACGATTGATCCAATATTGTTCCGATAAGTTTCACAAGCGTCTGGTTTAATGTCATTCGCCCAAACAACGTCATAGCCTGCTTGAGTTAATCCAAGGTCCATGCCTCCGCAACCCGAAAACATGCTAACGGCTCTGGGTTTGATGAGTCTGCTATTTGCCACTATCTAGGCTCCCTGAATATTGCTTTTTTGTTGGGGTTGAGTTCACATAGTGCCGTGCTGGCTGTCTATTTTTTACAAAAGACTCAGCCTGACTCACGAACCAATTTTTCAATGTTTGACCATCCAACACTAATGCAGAATGCAGCTCTCGCTTCAACTCCGGCGAGACTTCAATGACTATACGTCCACTAGGCCCAACGCTCATAATATTAATCCAAAATTATCGTGTATGTTACATAGGGCACATGATAGCAATCCACACATCCCTCGCGCAAGCCATTTTGCCCACCATCACGCTGCAACTTCTTGTTTGATCGGGATCACGTTGCTGTCACTTCTCTTCCACTCGTCCAGCAGGTTAGCCCATTGCTGCATCATCTTAGTTCGATTCTTCAGATGATCGGCATGATTGTAGGTGCGGCGAACAGCATTTGGCTCTGCATGGGCAAGCTGGCGCTCGATCCAGTCAGCAGTAAAACCCATTTCATTAAGTCGCGTGCTGCCAGTAGTTCTGGTCGCGTGAGGGCTATATTTTCCGCCCCAGCCTAAGACATTCAGCATTTGCCGGAATGAAGCTGCGACCATTGGCTTAGCTCTGTCATCCCGATGCGGAAAGACATGTTTTCTGTCGCCGGAGATTACACTCATGCGACGAAGTACCTCAATCGCTTGCGTGGGTAATGGAATGACATGCTCCTTGCGCATTTTCATGCGCTCGGCAGGAATGCGCCAGATAGCCTTTTCAAGATCGAATTCTGCCCACTCAGCTTCGACCACTTCAGACGGGCGGGCAAGTGTCAGCCACATCAACCTAAAGGCACATTGAGTTTGCAGGCTGCCTCCGGGATTGTCTGTGTCGCGCATCAATTGACCGATTTCCGTTGTATCCAACGGGCGTTTGTGCTGCGTTTTATTCTTTGGCAATGCCTCGCGCCATTGGCGAACGGGATTAACCTCAACCCGCTCCATTTCCAGCGCGAATTCAAAGATGCCAAACAATGTGCGCTTCGCCTCTGCCATGACAGACGGCCCATTGTTGGTTGCCGCCTTCTTCAATACATCCAGAATCATTGGCGAGGTAATCTGCCCGACTGGTAGCTGGCCGAGTGCAGGGAAGACAACTCGCGTGAGCATGTCTTTTCGGCGCTTCTTGGTGATTTCTTCCCAGTCCTTCAGAGCAAGCCATTCTTTGGTGATGGCCTCAAGCGTACCGGCTCGCTCGTGAACAGTCTTGATACGCTCAAGCCGTTTTTGCTGTGCAGGATGCAAGCCTTGTTTGACCAGCTTGCGCGCAGCTTCAACAGCTTCTCTCGCTTCCTTTAATGAAAGTTCGGGATAGCAGCCTAGGGAGTGGCGATTTTCTTTGCCCTCGATGCGATATTTCCAACGCCAGAGCTTTGATCCTCCCGGTGTTACTTCCAGATAAAGACTTTCACCGACTGAATACTTGTAGGGTTTGTCTGCTGGCTTGAGGGCACGCAATGCAGCATCACTGACTCTCCCCTTGGGGGCATGGGTCGCAATGCTACTGGGGGCATTTTTTACGGCATCTTTCCCTTTATTTATAAGGGATTCATCGTCTTTAGTGGGCATAATTTCTCCAGCCAATGAGGGCGCACAACAATCATGCCCCCAATCATGCCCCCAATCATGCCCCCAAGTCTTGCGAGTGTCAACGAACAACCAAGAACACAAGCAAACACAACTATCTGTATTTACATGTATTTATTGGGTTATTTAAACTATAGCGAACACCAGAAAACATCTAGTCCAGCTTAGACGTTGAAAAGGAAATTCATTATGTCGCCATCTTGCACGACATATTCTTTACCTTCGACGCGCATTTTGCCTTTTTCTTTTGCGCCGGCTTCACCGCCACAGGCGATGAAGTCTGCGAAGGCGATGGTCTGTGCGCGGATGAAGCCTTTTTCGAAGTCGGTGTGAATGACACCTGCGGCTTGCGGTGCAGTGTCACCTTTGTGAATGGTCCATGCGCGTACTTCTTTCACGCCTGCGGTGAAGTAGGTTTGCAGACCAAGCAGGTCGTAACCCACGCGAATGAGCTTGTTCAATCCGGGTTCGTCAAAACCGAGGTCAGCCAAAAATTCCATTTTGTCTGCATCATCTAGGTCTGCCAATTCAGCTTCGATCTTGGCGCAGAGGGCTACGACAGGCGCGCCTTCTTTCGCGGCGTGTTCACGCAGGCGATCCAAGTGCGGATTGTTCTCAAAGCCATCTTCCAACACGTTGCCAACATACATCGCTGGCTTGATGGTGAGCAGGCACAGTGGCTTGATGAGTTGTTTGTCGTCGTCGCTCAAACCAAAGGTGCGTGCTGGCTTGCCTTCGTTCAGGTGCGGCAATAGTTTTTCCAATACAGAGACCAACTTGATTGCGTCTTTGTCGCCGGATTTGGCTTTTTTACCGTCGCGCTGGATGGTGCGTTCAACCACCGCCATGTCGGCCAGTGCCAATTCGGTGAGGATGACTTCGATGTCAGACAATGGATCGACCTTGCCTGCGACGTGTACGACGTTCTCGTCGTCGAAACAGCGCACGACGTTGACGATGGCATCGGTCTCGCGGATGTTGGCGAGGAACTGGTTGCCCAAGCCTTCACCTTTGGATGCGCCCGCGACCAGACCCGCGATGTCGACGAACTCGACGATGGCTGGTTGCATGCGTTGCGGATTGACGATCTTCGCCAGCTCGGCCATGCGCGGATCAGGCACTTCAACGATGCCAACGTTCGGCTCGATGGTGCAGAAGGGATAGTTCTCCGCCGCGATGCCCGCTTTGGTGAGCGCATTAAACATGGTGGATTTGCCCACGTTAGGAAGACCGACGATACCGCACTTGAGACTCATTTAAATTCCTTAATAATCAAAGCACATCGTGCCTAACATCCACATCGTCGAAGTGACCGATGAGCTACGTTATCGTTAGCCGATGGAAAACAGCGGTTGAGCCAAAACAGCAAAATCGGAGCACTTTTTCAACGATTTTGTATTGGTTTTGTCTTGGAGAAGGCGTGATTATAACTCTCTCAGAAGCCTTGCTCAAAAGGCTTTCTGCCTCTGACAGACGTCTCCTGAGGGACAAGGTCTTGTGCGGATTGATCTAAGACCAACCGACAGTGCAGCAAACGTTATGCGGTCACGTCAAAACAACTCAACATTGCTCTGAGAACCATTGCGGATCGAGATTGTGCTTTCGCCGATCTTGAATCGGTCCACCACTTTGGCGATATGAACTGAAATGTCACACAGTGAGTCGGCTGATTTTTGGGTGTATTCCGCTGCTGTGTTTGAGTCGTCAATCAACTTGGCAACGCTATCAACCTGCTCGGCGATTCCTCGACTTGAACTCTGGCTTTCTGAAGCCATCAGTTTGATCCCATCAACCATCTTGATCACCGATTCGGAATAGTCCTGAATATTAGTCATCGCATGGCCGGCTGATTTGGCTAGCTCCAGCGTCACATCCATTTCAGTCACCACGTTTCTCATCATATTGGTTGAATTCAAAGAGGAATGTTTCACTTCTTCAATGCCGACCGAGATGGAGCTGGTGAGCGAAGCAACACGCTCGGCGAGTTTGCGCACCTCATCCGCGACAACGGCGAAGCCTCTTCCAGATTCACCCGCCCGTGCGGCTTCGATAGCTGCATTCAGTGCTAAGAGATTCGTTTGCTCGGCAATTTTCTTAATCTCAGTGACCACTAATGAAATGTTGTTGCTCGATTCTGCCAGTGCAAAAACTTGTTCTGATGCCTTGGCAACGCTCCCTGTAAGGGACTGAATTTGTTCGACCGAAAGTGCAAACTGACTGGCCATCGTGGCGGCTTCTTGCCCAGACTTAACTGTTACGGCGCCGGCATCTTCTGTACGTGCTGAGATGCCATCAATTTGATTTTGAATATTCAGCACCGCTGATCGAATTTCACTCGCGGAGCTATTCCCATTCTTTGCAATTTGCGAAAGAACAACCGAGGACTGATGCATTTCCACTGAGGCAACTTCATTACGCTTAATCTCGACCAGCATTTCTGAAAGAGACTGTTGTATGGTCTCGATCAACTTATTAAAACTGCGGGCAGTTTGTGCGATTTCGTTCTCACCTTTGACCGCAACACGACGTGTAAAGTCGAGACTCCCCCCGATTTCGCGCATTACAGACTGCATATACAACATGGGGCTGGCGATTGATCGCGATATCAAGATTGCAACAGCGACCGTAATAATTAATGTGATTGCAAGGACTAGCAGTGAAGAGTTAATAGCGACGCTGATCAGGTCCGCCGCATTTTTTTCGTCAGCGGCAACTCGGGCATTTGCCATCTTAACGACCTGATCGATTGCTTTTCGATGGGTCGCATAAGCCGATTTCATCTGTGACATGGAAGCGCCTGCGGCGCTCATATTGTTATCCATGATGGCCGGAATGTATTCATTAAATGCCAGATCGTAAAACTTGATGGCCGAGGTATGGGCATCGTTCAATAATGCATTAGCAATATCGGAAGTTAAATTCGCTTTCTGCCAAAACTCATGTCTGCCATCGTATTCAGACTTGAGTGTTTTTAGTCTAGACACAAGTTCGTCACGCTCACTGACCTCTGCCTTTTCAAGCTGAAGGCTAACCAAATATGACTCAATGATGTATTCAGGTGGCGGCAAAACATCTGCAACTAGATCTTTGCCTTGGACAATCTGTTGATACATTGAGCCATTAATTTTGACTTCATTGAGCGTTTTGAAAGACCAGAATCCGTAGATTGCAAACCCTACGATGGCGCAGAAGATGATTAAGCCAAAGCGATAGCTCAGCTTTAAGTTGTTTAGGAAAGTCATACGCCGCTCCTTACTGAATAAGTACCCATCAAACCCGATAGCTCAGGTGAAAACACGCTCGTTATTTGTTTACTGGTGGAGTTTACAAATGCGAGCCGGCATTTGATTGGTTGAACAGCGCGAATAAACCTAGGCTTTTTATGGATTAGGGCGATCAGGCAGTCTTCTGACCGTATTGATGAATCTGCTAAATGGAGATTAAGAAACGCCGCGTGAGGCGTGGAATGATGATGTTCGAATAAACCATTAACGCATCTTCTCTACCGCTTCATCCACCCTATCCACGGCGATGATGGTCATGCCGTCTATCTTGTGTTTGGGCGCGTTGGCTTTGGGGATGATGGCGTGAGTGAAGCCTAATTTTGCTGCTTCTTTCAAACGCTCTTGCCCGCGCTGCACCGGACGCACCTCACCTGCCAGCCCTACTTCACCAAACACCACCATCTTTTCCGGCAAAGGTTTGCTGCGGAGTGACGACACAATGGCAAGTAACACCGCAAGATCGGCCCCCGGCTCGGTGATCTTCACCCCGCCCACGGCGTTGATGAACACATCCTGATCGAAACAGGCGATGCCTGCATGACGGTGCAACACGGCCAGCAACATGGCTAAGCGGTTCTGCTCCAAACCCAATGACAGGCGGCGCGGTGTAGGTGCATGTGATGCATCCAGCAGTGCTTGTATCTCGACCAGTAAAGGACGCGTGCCTTCCTGCGTGACCATGACACAAGAACCCGCGACCTGCGTGCCATGTTGCGACAGGAACAGCGCGGAAGGATTGCTCACTTCGCGCAGACCTTTCTCGGTCATAGCGAACACACCCAACTCGTTCACTGCGCCGAAGCGGTTCTTGAACGCGCGGATGAGGCGGAAACTGGAATGGGTATCTCCTTCGAAATACAACACGGTATCGACGATGTGTTCCAACACGCGTGGCCCGGCTAACGCCCCTTCTTTGGTGACGTGACCGACGAGGATGATGGTGACGCCGTTGCTCTTCGCCAAGCGCGTGAGTTGCGCAGCGCATTCGCGCACCTGCGCCACAGAGCCAGGCGCCGAGGTCAGTTGTTCGGAATACACGGTCTGGATGGAGTCGATGACCACGACATCGGGCTTCTCATTGGCGATGGTGGCTTGGATCTTTTCTAGCTGGATCTCGGGCAACAGATTGACCGAACGTGCATCCAGCGAAAGGCGCTTGGCACGCAAGGCGATCTGCTGCGCTGATTCCTCGCCGCTGACGTAGAGAACTTTTTGCGATTGCGAGAGGTGCGCCAAGGCTTGCAACAGCAAGGTGGATTTGCCGATACCGGGGTCACCGCCGATGAGTACCACGCCACCCTCAACCAAGCCTCCACCCAACACGCGGTCAAACTCGGCGATACCTGTTGGCGTGCGCGACACTTCGCTCGCCTCCACCTCGTCCAGTTGCTGCAACTTACCCGATGCCGCCAAAGCACTGAAGCGGTTCTTACCAGATGCGGGCAACGCTTCCGCCACCGACTCCACCAGCGTGTTCCAAGCATCACAATGCGGACACTGGCCTTGCCACTTGGGCGATTGCCCACCGCACTCGGTACAGGAATAGATCGTTTTTGCTTTTGCCATGCTGTCGGATTTCACATTTTCAATTCAGGCACGAAGGATAACGTAGTTCCGATAAGTTAGAATAGCGGCCATGCTAAGACTCACTGAAATCAAGCTTCCGCTCGACCATCCGCAACACGCCATCCACGATGCGATCATCAAGCGCCTCGGCATCCGCGTGGACGAATTGAAGGGCTTCACCCTATTCCGTCGCGGCTACGATGCGCGCAAACCCTCGGCCATCATGTTCATCTACACGCTGGATGTGGAGGTGGCGAACGAAGCCAAAGTGCTGCTGCGTTTCAAGAACGACCTGCATGTGAAGGTCGCACCAGACACCAGCTATCACCCTGTTGCCCAAGCCCCGAAAGGTCTGACCGAACGCCCCGTCGTCATTGGCACTGGGCCGTGTGGCTTGTTCGCGGGATTGATACTGGCGCAGATGGGCTTTCGTCCCATCATCCTCGAACGCGGCAAAGAGGTGCGTGAACGCACCAAAGACACTTGGGGATTGTGGCGAAAACATGAGCTGAACCCGGAATCGAACGTGCAGTTCGGCGAAGGCGGTGCGGGTACATTCTCCGACGGCAAGTTGTACAGCCAAGTGAAAGACCCCAAACACTACAGCCGCAAGGTGTTGAAAGAATTCATCCTAGCGGGCGCACCTCCCGAGATCGAATACGTGAGCAAGCCGCACATCGGGACTTTCCGTTTGGTCGGTATGGTGGAGGTGATGCGCGCGAAGATCATCGAACTCGGCGGTGAGGTACGTTTCCAAAGTCGCGTGAGCGACATCGAGATCGACAATGGACAAGTACGCGGCGTGACCTTGGCGGACGGCGACCACATCGCCACACTACATGTGGTGCTGGCCGTCGGCCATAGCGCACGCGACACGGTGGAGATGCTGCACCAGCGTGGCGTGTATATGGAGGCCAAGCCGTTCTCCATCGGCTTCCGCATCGAACATCCGCAATCCCTCATCGACGCGGCACGCTTCGGCAAGAACGCAGGCAACCCGCTGCTCGGTGCAGCCGATTACAAGTTGGTGCATCACGCCAGCAATGGTCGCTCGGTGTATAGCTTCTGCATGTGCCCCGGCGGCACGGTGGTGGCCGCCACTTCGGAAGAAGGTCGCGTCGTCACCAACGGCATGAGCCAATACTCGCGCAACGAACGTAACGCCAACAGCGGCATCGTGGTGGGCATCACGCCCGCCGACTATCCCGATGGCCCACTGGCAGGTATCGAGTTCCAACGTCAGTGGGAGAGTCGCGCTTACGTGTTGGGCGGCAGCAACTACAACGCACCCGCACAACTGGTCGGCGACTTCATCGCACAGCGTCCTTCTACCAAGCTAGGTGAAGTACTGCCCTCTTACACTCCGGGCGTGACACTGGGCGACCTCTCTACGGCATTGCCCGACTATGTGATCGACGCCGTGCGTGAGGCATTGCCTGCGTTCGAGAAGAGCATCAAAGGTTTTTCCATGCACGATGCCATCCTCACCGGCGTGGAGACGCGCACCTCCTCCCCCGTCAGCATCAAACGTGACGCGAGCTATCAGAGCCTGAACACCAAGGGTTTATATCCAGCAGGAGAAGGTGCGGGTTACGCGGGAGGCATCATGTCCGCCGCCATCGACGGCATCGAAGTGGCCGAGGCGGTGGCGTTGGATATGCTTAACACGTGACCTCTCTGGCGCTACTACTGATCGGATTCTCCCTGTTCAGCGCACTCATCCTCGCGCTGACACACTTCCGTCGCGAGAACTATCAAGACCAAACTCTGGCGATGTTCATGGGGTTGGTTCTGGTGCTGGCTTTGAGCGGATTGCAGATCGCGCACTTCGTTTGGCTTTACCTCGATCTGGCGTGGGTTGAAACACCGCTCTATCGCATGACACTTTTTGCCGTCGCGCCAGCGTTCTACCTGTTCAGTCAACCTTTGCTGCGTCCACAAAACCAGCCGCCGATGCGATTGGCGCAACTATGGCATGTGCTGCCTGTCGTGGCTTCACTTGGGCTCCCTGCTGAAAGCTCGCTACCTTTCGCGTTCATTGTCGGCGCGGGATATTTGTTATGGCTTGGCCGTAGCCTTTATGCACTTAGGAATGAGAGGGCCAATTTCCATCTAGAGCTCTTGTTGTTGGGCGGTGTGTTCCTCATCGCCGCTGTAGTCTCGGTGCTGGGTTTGCTTCAGGCGACATTGCCAGAAAAGCTGTTTTTCAGCCTGTATGCGATTTCGATAGGCACCGCCTTTCTACTAGTGCAACTCGCACTGGGGCTGCGTCCGCAACTTTCCGCCGAAGTTAGCGAGGCCGCACAGGAGTCCTATGCCAGCTCCACGCTCACCCATGTCGATTGCGACACGGTCCTGTCCGGCCTAAATACCCTGATGCAGGCTGAACGAGCTTATGAAGATGAGGAATTGAGCTTGCCACGACTGGCCTCCAGATTAGGAATCAGCGCCCACCAATTATCCGAGTTGATGAACGCCCGTCTAGGCAAAGGATTTTCTCGCTACTTACGAGAACAGCGGATTGATGCAGCAAAAAGCATGTTATTGAATGAGCCAACCGCATCAGTGCTATCCGTAGGTCTCAGTATCGGATTCACCTCGCAGTCGAATTTCTATGAAGCCTTCCGCGAGATCGAAGGCATGACACCGGGCCAGTACCGCAAACTGAATACCCAAAAAAAATCTGCCCCGTAACGTTTTTAGGAGACTTCTTGTTCCGAAATTATCTTTTCGGAGCAAAACGCTGTTCCTGAAAGATGAAACCGGAAGAAACGTCCCCCCCAAATCCCCAAACTGCAGACTCCCTCAACTCAAAAGGAGTCTCACATGGAAAACTATCTTCTCTTGCTGATCGAGTCGCTCACCAGCATCTCCGTCAGCTTCGCAGTGCTTTACGTGTTATCCCGCCCGCTGATGAATGTCCTGAGCCGAATCTGCCCAGACGAACATGCCGCCGCCTTCTGGCTAAGCTACACAAAAGTCATGCTACTGATCGCTCCGCTGTTGCTCGTGCTCACCATGGATCTGTTCGCACATTTCAGCAATCCTTTGGATAGCTGGCGTTTCGCCCTGATCGTGGCCTTAGGTGGAATATTGGTCGGTTTGTATACGGTCGGAGAACGTCTGGGCAAGTTCGTAACGACTCCTCAAAAAACAGGAGGCGCATCATGAACATCCTACTCATTGGAGCAACCGGCTTCATCGGACGCAACATCGCATCGGCGCTTGCCGCCACAGGTCATCAAGTCACCCCAATGTCGCGCCAGAATGGCATCGACTTTTCCAGCATGACCACCCCATCACACTGGTTGCCACATCTGAAAGGCATCGACGCGGTCATCAATTGCGTAGGCATCATCGGTGAAACAGCCTCCCAACGCTTCGAGACTTTGCACACCCTTGCGCCGTCTGCTTTGTTTCGTGCTTGCCGTGAAGCGGGCGTTCGGCGGGTGTTGCAAATCTCGGCACTGGGAGCAGATAAAACAGCCTTCTCCGCCTACCACCTGAGCAAACGCGCTGCTGACGACTACCTACGCAGCCTTGATTTGGACTGGTTCGTGCTACGCCCCTCTCTGATCTATGGCAAAGGCGGCAAAAGTGCGGAGTTATTCATACGGTTGGCGCGCCTGCCATTGCTCACAGTCGTCGGAGACGGGTCACAAAAATTGCAGCCCGTGCATATCAGCGATGTGGTCGCTACCGTCCTGCAATGCCTCACCTCGCGAGAGGTCAAAAGAACGTTAGACATCCTAGGCACAGAAACCTTCACCTTTACCGAGTGGCTGCAATGGATGCGTCGTGCGCAGGGATTGCAACCCGCCCGCGTCATACGCATCCCCTTTGGGTTGGCGATGCTTACGGCCAGATTGGCAAGCCCGCTCAGCCCTATGCTGCGACCAGAGAATCTGCGCATGTTGCAGACCGGATATTGGGCGGATGTGAAGCCGCTGGTGGATTTTTTGGGACGCAAACCACTTCCTGTCGAACCTCATTTGTTCTTTTCTAACGTAGATACAATCAGGAGGGCATCATGACCTACCTCACGTTCAAGACATTGCATATCCTCAGTATGGTTCTGTTGTTTGGCACGGGTTTAGGCAGTGCGTTTTATAAATGGATGGCTGACCGAAGTGGCAATGTCGCTCACATTGCTAACACCAACCGCCAAGTCGTATTGGCTGACTGGATATTCACCACACCAACGGTGATCTTCCAGCCTATCAGCGGCTTGTGGTTGACGTATCAGCTAGGTCTGTCATTGACGACACCTTGGATAGCAGTCAGCCTCTTCCTGTTTTTCCTAGCGGGAGCTTGTTGGTTGCCGGTGGTCTGGCTGCAGATTCGCATGAGGAATATTTCCGCCATCGCGGTCGCAGAGTCCACACCGTTGCCAGAAATCTATTGGAGAATGTTGCGGTGGTGGTTCTGGCTAGGCGTACCAGCGTTCACTTCAATGGTGCTTGTTGTGGCATTGATGGTCTTTAAACATATTCCAGGAGTTACATCATGAACAGCTTGATGCAAAACGCCTTAGGCGCAGATTGGGACAAACTGCCCCCTGCTCTGCAAGCGCACTATCGCTTCGGCAAAACGATAGATAACGGCCACATGGACATCGAATATCCCCGCTTCATGCAGCCTTACCTGAGTATTCTCCACCTCATGGGGGCATTGATTGATCGCGGCGGACACCAGATCCCCACCGTCGTGGAAAAAAGTGTGGTGGGTGATCGCCAATATTGGCGCAGGACAATCACCTACCCAGACGGGAAGGTGGTTCATTTCAATAGTTTCTGGATAGCAGCGAACGGCAACCAGATGATCGAGTTCGTCAATCCGGTTCTGGGTTTGCAGATGGCCGTTCATGTGGAGGAAGGTAAGCTGCATTACCGTGGTGTGCGCTTCGTAGCGAAGCTAGGCCGATGGTTGCTGCCGATTCCCGAATGGCTGGTCCTAGGTCATACCACCATCACCGAATGCGCCATCGACACAACTCACTTCGCGATGGACTTCCGCCTCACCCACCCGTTGTTCGGCCAAGTATTTCGCTACTCAGGCGTATTCGAAGCCAAGTCGTATTGAACCACCATCGCCCTCATCAACAGGATGAGGGCGGGAGTATCTAAGTGGACAAGGCGGTGACATTAAAGATGCTGAAGATGATTTGATTCAGACAGATACTTTGCAGGCTAAAACCTGATAAAAAAACCGCATTACGCCTGATTGAGAGTTGCCCAATCAGTGCAAGGTTTGATTGGCGGGCAAAGGCACGGTTTCACTCAAAGCTGCATCTGCATCTACTCGGTCGAACACATAGCGCTGATTGCAGAATTCGCAATGCACTTCGATTTGCGTTTGTTCGTCCAAAATCGCTTCCACTTCTTCACGCCCCAGCATCTGCAACATACGCGCTACATTGTTACGTGAGCAGGCACAGCGAAACACAATGGCTTGTGCCTCGAAAAGGCGGATGTCTTCTTCGTGGTACAAACGATGCAATATTTCCTCAGCTGGCAAGGTGAGTAATTCTTCTGCCTTAATCGTATCGGCTAACTGAGTGGCACGATCCCACGCATCTTCATCTAACACTTCACCTTTTTCAGGCAGTTTTTGCAACAGTACGCCCGCTGCCTGTTTGTCATCGGAAGCTAACCATAAGCGTGTCTCCAACTGTTCGGAGCGAGTCATGTAGTTTTCTAAAATCTCCGCGATGCTATCGCCTTCGAGGGCAACAATGCCTTGGTACGCTTGGCTACCATCTTTGGGGTCGAGGGTAATCACGAAGCGGCCATCACCCACTAGCTCTTGCAGCTTGCCTTGCGCCAAATCACCTTCCCACTTGGCTGTGGCACGCAATTCCAAATCGCCAGTGCATTCGACGACCAACAACTTAACCGCACCTTTACCGTGAATCTGCAACACCATGGAGCCCTGTAGCTTGAGCGTTGCCGCAAGTAGGACAGCAGCGGCGCACAATTCACCCATCAGTTTTTTCAATACGGGTGGGTAGTCGTGTCGTTCGATGACAGACTGCCATACGCTGTCGAGACGCACGATCTCGCCACGAATAGGCAAGTGTTCAAAAAGGAATCGGTGTAGTGAGTCAGTGGGTGTTTTCATTATTGCGACCTACAAAATAAAAACGTGCGGCCCATCCTGCAGGCCGCACGTCATAAAAAGAATAAATTACAGCGCGGTTTCGTCAGTCTCGCCAGTGCGAATACGAATGACTTGTTCAACTGTAGAAACAAAAATCTTGCCGTCACCAATCTTGCCTGTATGCGCAGCCTTGATGATTGACTCAACGGCCGACTCCAACATGGCCGAGCTCACTACGATTTCAACTTTGATTTTCGGCAAGAAATCGACCACATATTCCGCACCGCGATACAGTTCCGTGTGGCCTTTTTGACGACCAAAACCTTTAACTTCGGTAACAGTCAGTCCGCTAACGCCTAATTCGGACAAGGCTTCACGTACTTCATCGAGTTTGAAAGGTTTGATGATGGCTTCGATTTTTTTCATGGCAGCTCCCTTGTTAGATGCGGCAAGTATAACTAAAAATCGGCTTGATACCGAACCGTGATGGGATAACGCCAGTCTTTGCCGAAGCTTCGATCCGTAATGCGAATTCCAACTGGTGATTGACGGCGTTTGTATTCGTTGATGCGGATGAGTTTGACCACGCGCTGTACATCGGCTTCGGCAAAGCCCTCTTCAATGATCTGCGGGATACTCATGTTTTTTTCGACGTAACACGCCATGATGGCATCCAACACGTCATAAGGCGGCAAACTGTCTTGGTCAGTTTGATCCGGCTTCAACTCCGCACTGGGGGGACGCGTGATGATGCGCTCAGGAATCACCCGCCCCAAGGTATTACGATAGTTTGATAGACGATAGACCCACGTCTTACTCACATCTTTGAGTACGGCAAATCCCCCTGCCATGTCGCCATAGAGCGTGCAATAGCCTGTGGTCATCTCAGATTTATTACCCGTGGTAAGCACCAGCGAGCCAGACTTATTCGACAAGGCCATCAACAAGACTCCGCGAATACGTGCTTGCAGATTTTCCTCTGTCGTGTCAGCAGGCAAGCCTACAAACAAAGGCGCCAAAGTGTCTTGCAACACGTTGAACGTAGGCGAGATATCCAACTCCTCATAAGGAACATTGAGTATCTTGACCATCTCACGTGAATCATCAATGCTGATCTGCGCGGTGTAGGGTGAAGGCATCATCACAGCGCGCACCTTGTCTGCCCCCAAGGCATCAACAGCCACGGCTAGTGTCAGCGCAGAGTCGATACCGCCGGAAAGTCCGAGCAATACACCAGGGAAGCGATTTTTCTGAATATAGTCGCGTACACCTACACATAACGCCCGGTAGATGCTGGCTTCGTCCTCTTCGATCTCGACTTTCTCTCCGACAACGAGTTTGCCCGCATTCAGTTCAAGCATGCCCAGCACTTCGTCAAAAGCGGCGAATTGGTGAGTCAACTCACCAGACTCATCCATCGCAAAAGAGCCACCATCAAACACGAGTTCATCTTGTCCGCCAACCAAATTGGCGTAGACGACTGACATGCCTGTTTCCTTGATGCGATCTCGCACGACTTCATGGCGAGTCTGTTGTTTGTCCATATGATAAGGCGACGCATTCAACACCAATAAGACAGTCGCACCGGCTTCAGCTGCCGCCTTTGCAGCAGCCGATTCCCACACATCCGCACAGATATTGATGCCGAACTTCACGCCGTCCAACTCATACACACAGGGCTGATTACCTACCTCGAAATATCGCTTCTCATCGAAGACGCTGTAATTGGGGAGCTCAAATTTACAGTAGGTCGACAACACTTGTCCGTCACGCAGGATGGAGGCGGCGTTGTAATGCAACTTACCCTGTTTATGGGGATGGCCGACAATCAGCGTGATTCCGGATACCGATTTAGCCAAGCTCTCTAGCGCCGCAGCACAAGCTTGATAGAAACCATCTCGAAGTAGTAAGTCTTCTGGTGGGTAACCACACAGGCTCATTTCTGGTGTCAGTAAGATTGCAGCACCTTGTGCTTTGGCACGCTGTGCAAAATCGATGATTTTGGCGGAATTACCCGCCAAATCACCAAGCAAACAATTCATCTGTGCGATTGCGATCTTCATTTAAGACATCTCATCAAGCAATATAACCAGCGGACCAAGCCCATACTAAAAGCCCCAAGCACAAGAATATCGCAACAAGATAAGGCCACGCAGATTTCTTTTCAGCATAGGGATCAACCAATGAGCGTTCCGCTCCTGCTGGCAGTAGAGGCATTGCAGTGAGCGATGTTCCGAATGGAATGTTGATACGTACACGGGCATTGATTGCCCAACCACACGCGTCAAGGATAGGGCCAAGGTTGCGACGTTTCAACTTAAGCCACGCAAGCAACATAGAGGGGCCTGATATGGCTAACATTAAACCAATCAGCGCCAACGGTATCTGCCAAATCGCAAGGCTTAAGATTCCTGCCACAACAGATGCCAGAATGCCGCCAATCGCACCAATTGCCAATCCGATCGCTGCAAAAATACCTGCAAATTTACCCACATCAAACGGTGGTTTAACCGCTCCACCTGCTGCTGTGGGCGCGACTGCACTTGGTGTAGTCGCAACGGCATTCCCCAATTTACCTTCTGCAGCATTGGCCTTGCTCGCTGCCAATTTTTGCATCTGCTCACCAATCATTTTGGATAGCTTTTTATATGGCGACCAAAATGCTTGGCGAATACTGATGGGGTGGTCGGAAATACGCACGATGGTTGCATTCCAATCCTGACCTTTGCGGTCATAGAAAACACCGTGACGACCAACCATCAAGAAATCTGAATCGCCCGCAGTAAATGCAGCCGCGACATTCATCTTCTCTGCCCCCCCATTGCGCACCAGTTCGCAATATGCCAAACAAACACCACTTGAATTGGCATAAGCCGCATGTGCATTCACATCCTCGACCTTAATGCATAACTCGCAACTACGGCCGTCTAGATACAACGTACCAACTTGGAAAATCGCCTTTTCTTTTCCGGAATAAAACTCACGGAACGAAACAAAGTTATTACACAAGTGGAATAGGTCTCGCTGATAGCGAATCAAACGTTCAACTGAGTGGATCGAATTTATCTCAGATTCAACGGCCTTATCTTGTGCAATGAGTGCGTCGATTTCAGACTTGCTTTGACTCGCTAAAATTTCACGAACGCGTGCTATTCCCAAATCTCCGACCTGAGTCTCAGGTTTTGCACCTTGCCAAGCGGCGAAGGCATCAAATTTTGCACACAGCCCATTCCATTCAGCCGCTGTAATACTTTGCTTGTTCCCCAATAACGGTTGCACTACGCAAGCACGCAAGGCTTCCACTTTGCCTAACCATGCAGGATTCACACCATCACCCAAGGGCAACGACTTATTGGCTTGAATAGTGGCCAGTGGAAAACTAGCCACATCCAAATGCTGTGAAGAAAGACTCTGTGCCGCCAGTTGCTGGTAATCATCGGCAGAGCGACTCAATGGCTCTGCAGCACGCGCGTCATACGCTGCTAATTGGCAACGAGTAAAGTAATCGTTAATTTTTTCTTTGACTGCATTCAATGCATCGGAAGCCGCTTGACTGTCTGCCCCCATCGGCAACACCGCTGCATCAGCTTCTCCCTGCGCATACCAATCGGCATAGGCACTGGCATCAGCAAAAAACTGGTCGCTGATTTCTTGCGAAATACCTTGCCCCCCGCTCATGTCAGCAACGACTCCATTACTCTTGGCAATATCTTCAACGGCAGCACGTAAAGCATCACTTGTGATTTGTGCGGCACACACAACACCATCACCATTGAATTGCAAGCCCGCCACAAATTTTTCAATATCCGCCATATCTGCGAGGGAAATGCTGGGCGCATCTGCCTTGCCTAAACTCTTCAAAATATGGCGCGCTGATGCCAATACCTGCTTGCCTTCATCTGTCGTCACATCAATATCCGACAGATTTAAACTGTCTGAACCTTTTGCAAGCAACTCTCGTTCTTTGAGCAATGAGCCTGCCCAAGCAATTGCAGCTAATACTTCATTTGCACGAACCTGACCGTCCTTATCCGAATCGATCATGTCTAAAGTGCGATTATCGAATTCGATACCGCGTGTAGGGCAGCTCAATGCGACCCATAGCTTTTGATCCAAATCTTTCAGCGCCAACAAATCGTCGCCATTATCCAATTGCACTTGATCGAATCCGCCCGCGCGGAAAAATTTCCATGTATGTGAGTTACTCAATGCATTCTCCCCGTCTTACTCTCTGAATTAACACCATCATATCAACGAAATTACAGACAACAAAAAGGCGGGGATCACCCCGCCTTTTTGCTAAGTTAAACAACCATCGATTACTGTTTGATGATTACAGTCTTAGTTGTCTTGATTACAGACTTAACTTCAACGCGACGATTCTGTGCACGACCAGCATCAGTCTTGTTATCGCCAACAGGGTTAGCAGAACCGGCACCACTAGTCGCTATACGGTCAGCAGCTACACCCTTCTTAACCAAGTAAGCCTTAACAGCAGCTGCGCGTGCTGCAGACAACTTCACGTTCTTTGCTGCGTTGCCACGATCATCTGTGAAACCGGTAATTGTCAAACCAGCATCTTTATTTTCGCTAGCGAATTTAACGATGTCATCCAATTGACCATTTGCGGAAGTATTCAGCTTTGCAGAACCGCTCGCAAAGCTAGCACCTTCCAAGGTAACAGGCTTCTCAGTCATCAAAGTTTTAGTTGTAACTTCAGCAGCTGCTTTTTCAGCGGCAGCCTTGTCAGCAGCGGCCTTGTCAGCAGCAGCTTTTTCAGCAGCAGCCTTTGCAGCAGCACGGCCCGCAGCAGTATTTTCAGCAGCAGCTTTTGCAGCAGCTTCAGCAGCTGCTCTGTCAGCGGCTGCTTTTGCAGCTGCAGCTTTGTCAGCAGCAGCTTGTGCCGCGGCCTTATCTGCAGCAGCTTGCTCAGCCGCAGCAGCGGCGGCTGCAGCAGCGGCAGCTGCCTTACCAGAATTATCCCCGAGGTAACCATTCAGCCCCAAAGAAATATTATTGTTCTTGTAAGTGTTTGAACCAGAATTTGCTTTGTCGGTTGTGTACTCAGCATTAACAGACCAATTATCAGCCAAGCTGTATTCCAAACCTAGGCCACCATGACCACGTGAGCCAGGTGCTGTTCCTGCCACGCCCAACTTAACGTAAGGCATAAAGTTGCCGAAAGGCACACCCAAACGAGCATCGAGTCCCAAATCTTTGCCTGTGAAAGATTTTGTATGCAAATCAGCAAAGGCGTCTGCGCCAATCACAAAGCTACCAACATCTAAGTTATAGCCAGCTTTGACATTTGGGTAAGCAGACTTAATGTCAGATTGACCTGTCAAACTAGCCGTATTTTGACCAGCACTCAACCCAACATACGGACCAGCAAATTGACTAGCGCTCGCATTTACCGACAATCCCATAGCGGCAACAGCCATTGCAATAGAACTCAATTTTACAACTTTACTAATTTTCATCATTTTTACTCTCCAAAATGGAACTTCAATATGTTAGGCAGAACGCCCCCCTTGCAACTTCAGGGCGGAATTATAGCAAGTTATTGACATTTTCCCACCCCCTCACTTCAACTCTCCGGAAGTGAGGCTGTGACATCACTCTGCGAATCTAGTTCCACCTTTTCAATGAAATTGAATCTTTTTGATATCTTTTGACTTGTGGTATGAACATCCAATGCATCCTCGTGAGCTTGCCTGATGTGATCTGCCAGCTTCTTCATACGCTCATCAAAGCGACCGAATTCTTTTCCTAATTTCCCCAATTCATCTTTGATGATGTGAACTTGCTTGCGTGTCTCGACATCCTTCATCACAGCACGTGCCGTATTCAGCACTGCCATCAAGGTGGTCGGCGACACGATCCATACACGACGCTGCATGGCGTAATCAACGACTTCAGGATGATGCGCATGCATCTCGGCAAATACTGCTTCTGCTGGAATGAACATCACCGCACCGTCCGAGGTCACATCCGCAATGATGTATTTATTTGAGATGTCATCTACATGTTTCTTGATATCCGCTTTGAATTGTTTTTCGGCCACCAATCGTTCTGCTGCTACCTCCGCACCGAACATGCGATGGTAGTTCTCAAGCGGGAATTTGGAATCAACCGCCACCATCCCCGTTGGCTCAGGTAGTTTCAGCACACAGTCAGCACGTGTGCCATTAGGAAGTGAGAACTGCATCTCATAAGACTGTGGTGGCATGATGTTTCGCACCAAAGCTTCCAGTTGTACCTCACCGAAAGCACCGCGAGAACGCTTATCCCCGAGCAACTCCTGCAAGCTCACCATGTTGGTGGTAAGCCCATCGATCTTCTTCTGCGCCTCATCAATAGCGGCCAATCGAGTCATCACACTAACGAAAGTCTCATTGGTCTTCTTAAATCCTTCATCCAAACGTTCGCTTACCTTGCCACCGATTTGTTCCAAGCGTCCATCCACTGTTTTCGACAATGTCTCGATGCTGATCGCAAGATGCTGCGTGGCATTACGGAACGAATGCTGAATTAGCGCTTGATCGGCGCGCCCCTGCTCCGCCAGCTTGGCCAATGTCTGCGCCAGCATCTCGGTTCGCAATAGATCCTGCTTAGCCTGCAGCGCGTTGACTGCATCTCGGGTCGCGCGTAACTCTTCACTGACAGCGGTACGCAAACGTTCCGCTTCGCCTGCTTGTGTGGCGATGAGGCGATCCCCTTGTTTATTCAATCCATCATTCAGGTCAGCCAACATGGCGCGATGCTGTTGTTCCAACAACTGGGCAGAACGCGCAGGTTGCCGCAGTTGCATCACCAACAGGGTGATCAGCAGTATCAAGAATATAAAAGCAATTGTGATTTCCAACATGTTTATTTACGCGCGAAGAGTGATCTGCAAGTGTAAATAACAAAGGGCGCTTTCGCGCCCTTTGTTATTTACTGTAGTTCCAAATTATTCAGCTTTGGAAGCACGTTTGCGCTCGTGCTCCTTCAAGTAACGTTTACGAATACGGATGGACTTAGGCGTCAACTCGACCAATTCGTCGTCGTCAATAAATTCAACCGCAGATTCCAACGTCATCTTCAACGCTGTTGTCAAACGCACCGCTTCATCTGTACCAGATGCGCGCACGTTGGTCAGCTGCTTACCTTTGATCGGGTTAACGATAAGGTCGTTATCGCGTGCATGAATACCGATGATCATGCCTTCGTACAACTTATCGCCAGGGACCACGAACATACGGCCACGGTCTTCCAATTTCCACAATGCGTAAGCAACAGCCTCTCCATCTTCTGCGGAGATCAGCACGCCATTGTGACGACCAGGCAAGTCAGGTTTCACAGGACCGTAGTCATCGAACACGTGGCTGATCAATCCACTACCGCGCGTCATCGTCATGAAGTCAGATTGGAAACCGATCAAACCGCGCGCTGGAATGTGATACTCCAAGCGAGTACGACCTTGACCATCAGATTCCATGTTTGTCAGTTCGCCACGACGACGACCGATCTCTTCCATGACGCCACCTTGGTGTCCATCTTCCAAGTCGATAGAAAGATTTTCATACGGCTCACACTTCTCTCCGTTGATCTCTTTATAAACGACACGAGGTTTACCAACAGCCAATTCGAAACCTTCGCGGCGCATAGTTTCCAGCAAAATAGTCAGGTGCAACTCACCACGACCAGAAACACGGAACACGTCAGCGTCCTCAGTGTCTTCAACTTTCAAGGCAACGTTGGTCAGCAATTCCTTTGTCAAACGATCACGAATCTGACGGCTAGAAACGAACTTGCCTTCGGTTCCCGCCAATGGAGAGCCGTTCACCATGAAGTCCATGGTCAAAGTTGGCTCATCCACACCCAATACAGGCAAACCAACAGGATTGTCTTTGTCGCAAATAGTGACACCGATACCGATCTCATCCAGACCGGAGATGATGATGATGTCGCCTGCTTCTGCGCTATCCACTGGCACGCGATCCAAACCTTGGAAGCCCAACACTTGGTTAATGCGCCCAGAACTGACTTGGTCTGCATGGTTCATCACCACGACGTTCTGACCTGGCTTGATACGACCATTCAACACACGACCAATACCCAAACGTCCTGTGAAAGTAGAATAATCCAGCGCAGCCAATTGCAATTGCAACGGCGCTTCTGCATCGCCAGGAGGCGAAGCAACGAACTTCAAAACCGTTTCGAACAACGGCTTCATATCCGATGCCGCACCACCATTGGATGGCGCATCTTTCAGATCCAAACATGCCCAACCGTTCAGGCCAGATGCGTAGATCACAGGGAAGTCGAGTTGCTCATCGGTTGCATGTAACTTATCGAATAGATCGAAAGTCTGGTCTAGAACCCAATCAGGGCGCGCACCTGGACGGTCAACCTTATTGATGACGACGATAGGCTTCAATCCTAAAGCCAACGCCTTCTTGGTAACGAAACGTGTCTGAGGCATCGGTCCTTCGACCGCATCTACCAGCAACAATACGCCATCCACCATACCCAACACACGCTCCACTTCACCGCCGAAGTCGGCGTGTCCTGGTGTGTCGACAATATTGATATGAGTACCGTTGTAATCAATTGCGGTGTTCTTAGCCAAAATGGTGATGCCGCGTTCTTTTTCCAAATCATTACTGTCCATCACGCGCGTATCAACTTTTTGGTTGTCGCGGAAAGTACCTGATTGGCGAAGAAGTTGGTCGACTAGAGTTGTTTTACCGTGGTCAACGTGAGCGATGATGGCGATATTGCGTAGGGCGCGGGACATGTCGTACTACCTGTACTGGTTTCGAAGGGCGCGCATTCTAGCACAGCAAAACAGGCTCTTGAATTTTCACTGGCTTTTATTTTCGCCATCAGTATAATGATAATGCGCGCCTTGTCGCCCATCGGGTGACATTGAGTTCATCGTTTCCTGACCCTCTGCACCCATAGTTTGGTGCGCCAAGCTTCACCGGTTAGCGACGATGTTTGTTTGCGCCGGTAGAGGTATATCTCCCCCCTACTGAATTTGATTGTGTGGCTTATGGCCACGCATGCGCTGTGTTTGTAAAAAAATTATAAAGGAATCACTGTGTCTGAAAATATCACCACAACTGCAACACCTGTAGCCGCTGAACCTGTCGTTACTTTTGCCTCTTTAGGCTTGGCACCAGCCATCCTATCAGCGGTACAAGAAGCGGGTTACACCGTTCCCTCACCTATTCAATTACAAGCCATCCCCGAAGCATTGCTGGGGCACGACTTGATGGCATCGGCACAGACAGGAACCGGCAAGACTGCCGCTTTCATCTTGCCCGCACTGCAAAAACTGTCCGAGGCATCCAAAGTACAAAGCAAAGGTCCGCGTATTTTGGTCCTAACACCAACGCGCGAACTCGCACAGCAAGTCTCCGATGCTGCTATCAAGTATGGCAAGAACATGCGCGTCAAGGTCGTGAGTATCTTGGGTGGCATGCCTTACCCTCTGCAAAACAAATTGTTGTCTAGCCCTGTCGACATCTTGGTGGCGACACCAGGTCGTTTGATCGACCACATCGAGCGTGGTCGCATCGACTTCTCTCGTTTGGAGATGCTGGTATTGGACGAAGCCGACCGCATGTTGGACATGGGTTTCATCGATGACGTAGAGCGTATCGCGGATGCGACACCAGCCAGCCGTCAAACTTTGCTGTTCTCGGCAACACTGGACGGCGTCATCGGCAATCTCGCACAAAAACTGTTGAAGAGCCCAAAACGCATCAGCGTCACAGCCTCTAAAGCACGTCACGAGAACATCGAACAACGTCTGATGTTCGTGGACGACATGGCACACAAAAATCGCCTGCTCGACCATCTGTTGCGCGATACCGAACTGAATCAAGCAATCGTCTTCACCGCAACCAAACGCGATGCAGACATGTTGGCAGATGAACTTTCCGCTCAAGGTCATGCTGCTGCGCCACTGCACGGCGACATGAACCAACGCGAACGCAACCGTACGCTGCTCAATCTGCGCAAAGGTAATGTGCGTGTGTTGGTCGCGACCGATGTAGCGGCACGCGGCATCGACGTGACGGGTATCACCCACGTCATCAACTTCGACTTGCCTAAGTTCGCTGAAGACTACGTTCACCGTATCGGCCGTACCGGTCGTGGCGGTGCAACAGGCATCGCTGTTTCCTTCGCCTCTAACCGCGATGCGATGCATCTGAAGAAGATTGAGCGTTATACCGGCCAACCGATCCAGCCGCATACCATCGTCGGTCTGGAGCCAAAATTTAAACCACGTCCAGCTTCTTCACAGCCTCGCGGCGAAGGTCGCGGCAATGGTGGTGGCGGATACGGCGCACGTAACGGCGGCGGATTTAGCTCTCGCAACAACAATGGTGGAGGCTACGCTGGCCGCAACAACGAAGGCGGCGGTTATGCCGGTCGCAATCACAACGCCAGCGGTTTCGCTGCACGCAATGCAGAAGCTGGTAACACTCGACACAGTGCGCCAGACAGCCGTCACGAGCATCCACAAGGTCAGCGTCGCGATGGTCAAAAGCACACCCGCTTTGGTCACGATGCACGCCCACAAGGCGGTTTCGAATCTCGCGGTCATGATTCACGTCCTCAAGGCGGTCATCACGCAAGCGGTAACACTGCAGGGAATCGTGAAGTAAATGGCAACCGTGCACCTTCTTCTGCACCTCGTAGCGCACCGCGCCCACAAGGCACCGGCGGCTTTTCTTTAGGACGCGGCAATTACGCAGGCAACAAGCGTTAATTCCATATCCTAAAGTAGATAAAAAGGCACGCCACTGGCGTGCCTTTTTTCTTGGTTGTGCGGAGTCGTGCTATCTACTATCCTCGCACCCATCACTAATTTGAAGATACATCATGCCAATCAGCATTAAAACTCCGCAAGAAATCGAAAAGATGCGCGTCGCGGGTCGACTCGCAGGTGAGTTACTAGACTACATTGGACCTTTTGTCCAAGTAGGTGTGACGACCGATGAATTGAACAAGCTATGCCATGACTACACAGTCAATGTACAAAAGGCTATCCCCGCCCCGCTCAACTATGCGCCAGGTGGACATAACCCTTACCCAAAATCCATCTGCACTTCGATCAACCACCAGGTCTGTCACGGCATCCCCAGTGATAAAAAATTAAAGAACGGTGATGTCATCAACCTCGATGTCACTCCGATCAAAGATGGATACCACGGTGACTCGAGCCGCATGTATTACGTTGGCGAGCCCTCTATCCAAGCTAGGCGTTTGTGCGAAGCCGCCTACGAGGCCATGTGGCGAGGCATTCGTGTTGTGCGCCCAGGCGCCCATCTAGGTGATGTCGGCTATGCTATCCAAAGCTTTGCTGAAGGATTAGGTTACAGCGTGGTGCGTGAATTCTGCGGACATGGTATCGGCGCACGCTTCCATGAAGAGCCGCAAGTCCTTCATTACGGCAAAGCGGGTACAGGCATAAAACTGGAAGCAGGCATGATCTTCACCATCGAACCGATGATCAATGCAGGAAAAAAAGAGATCAAACAATTGGGAGATGGATGGACCATCGTCACCAAGGACCATAGTTTATCTGCTCAATGGGAACACACCATCCTAGTTACAGAGACTGGGTTTGAGGTGCTTACCCTCTCGGCTGGTTGCCCTTCAGCCCCGAACTAATGACCATCGCACTGATACGTGAGAGCCTGCGTACGGCACGCCAAGCGCTACGGCAAGACTATACAGACCGCCCCAACCCCACTCGATATCTGCGCGCGCACAGCAAGGCCGTCGATGCACATGTGATGGAAGTATGGCGCAGCTTGATGTTGCCATCAGAACTAGCATTGGTCGCAGTAGGGGGATATGGCCGTGCCGAACTCTACCCAAAGTCGGACATCGACCTTCTGGTGTTGCTTCCACAAGATGCGAGCGCGGAACTAGAACAACGATTGCAAACGCTAGTAGGCAATCTATGGGACATCGGCTTAGAGGTTGGCCATAGCGTTCGAACGATCGCACAGTGCATCCAAGAATCCTCAGATGTAACCGTACAAACCAATCTGCTTGAGGGGCGCCTACTCATCGGCTCAGCATCACTTTTCAAGGACCTTCAATCAGCGCTGAAAGTAAATCTGGATCCTCGTGCGTTCTATAACGCCAAGCAACAAGAACAGATACAACGCCACACGCGCTACATTGATATCGACTTCAATCTAGAGCCTAATCTAAAGGAAAGCCCGGGGGGATTGCGTGATCTACAAACCGTGATATGGATCTCACGAGCATCCGGCTTCGGACATACTTGGCAAGCATTGACCAAAGCGGATCTCATCACCCCCAGCGAGGCAAAACAAGCCGCGCATCACGAACGGTTCTTGCAAGACTTGCGCATACGTCTTCACTACCTATCAGGTCGGCATGATGATCGAGTTGTATTCGAATATCAGACACCGTTAGCGGAGCAGCTTGGCATCACTGCCAGCCTACAGCTACGTGCCAGTGAACGCTTGATGCGCCGCTACTACCAAACCAAGCGCGCTGTACAACAACTGAATGCCGTGCTGTTGCAGACCATGCGTGCGCGCCTATTCCCGAGTGCTGAGACTTATCCCCTGAACGAACGATTCATCGCCCGAGACGATAAGCTGGAGGCCCGAGATGAACTGCTGTTCGAGACCACGCCCTCGGCAATCTTAGAAAGCTTCGTACTCACACAACAACATCCGCGCCTGACTGGGTTCTCAGCGCAGACTTTGCGGGCCTTGTGGCGAGCACGGCATAAGATAGGCGCCGATTTCCGCGCCGATCCGACCAATCGCAAACTATTCATGGATATCTTTCGTCAGCCCCAAGGACTGACCCATGTGCTACGCCGCATGAACCAACAAGACATCCTAGGACGATACATTCCCGCTTTTGGACGTGTCGTTGGTCAGATGCAGCACGATCTTTTCCACGTCTATACCGTGGATGAACACATCTTGATGGTGATACGAAATCTGCGTCGATTCACCCTCCCTGTCTACGCTCACGAATTCCCACTATGCAGCAAACTCATCGCTGATTTCGCACGTCCAGAGGTACTCTATTTAGCTGGATTGTTCCATGACATAGCCAAAGGGCGAGGCGGCGACCATTCCAAACTCGGACGTACAGATGCCTCACGCTTTTGCAAACAGCATGGCTTGATGCGCGAGGACAATGAACTCATCGTGTGGCTCGTTGAAAATCATCTCACCATGTCCGCCACTGCTCAAAAACAAGACCTCTCAGATCAAGACGTAATTGCTGCTTTTGCATCAAAAATCAAGAACGAACGCTATCTCACTGCGCTTTTTTTGCTGACCGTGGCAGATATCAGAGGCACTAGCCACAAGGTTTGGAATGCATGGAAAGGCAAACTATTAGAGGACCTATTCCAATCTACTAAACGATTCTTGAGTAGCGGCAAGATCGCTGATCAAGCCGGCGAAGCGCGTCGCTTGGCTGGCGAATCCTTGAACCTCTATGCGATCCAGCCAGATGTCTACAAACTACTGTGGACACAACTCGACAACGAATATTTCACGCGACATGAGCCCCATGAGATCGCATGGCATACCAGGTTGCTAGCGCATCGTGTCAATACTGAAGTTCCTATCGTAAAGACCAGGTTGAGCCGAATTGGAGAAGGCATGCAGGTACTTGTCTATTCACCAGATAAACCTTTCCTGTTCGCCAAGATATGTAATTTCTTCACACGCATGTCCTACAACATCATGGAAGCAAAAATATTGACCACTCAGCACGGTTACGCACTGGATAGCTTCTTAGTCATGGATGCCAACGACGATAAGACTGAATATCGTGATGTGATGAACTACATTGAGTATGAACTCACCCAACATCTGTCTAGCGACGAAATTTCCAAGGCCACTCAGGGAGGAAGGATCAGCCGACAGCTCAAGCATTTCCCAATCACCCCCAAAGTCGATATCGAACAAGACGAGAAGGGACATTTCATCCTCTCTATCATTGCAGGAGATCGCCCCGGACTGTTGGCACGGATCGCCCACGCACTGGCTCAAAATGATATCGAATTACATAGCGCAAAGATCAATACCCTAGGTGCGCGTGCCGAAGACACCTTCCGCATAGGCGGAAAGTCCCTTGCCCAAGGCGGCAGCGCAGAAAAGCTGTGTGAGGAGTTACGGCAACTCCTTGCTTGAACAATTTAAAATCGACGGGGAAATATACTGGAGGCGCGACCCAGAGTCGAACTGGGCTAAACGGATTTGCAATCCGCTGCATAACCGCTTTGCTATCGCGCCATAAAGCAGCGAATACTGCTCTGAAATGATAAGGGAAAGCTTAAAAAGCTTTCCCTTGTTATTTGGAGCGGGAAAAGAGACTCGAACTCTCGACCTATACCTTGGCAAGGTATCGCTCTACCAACTGAGCTATTCCCGCAAAAACTGAAGTCCGCATTATAGGCGGAATTTTTTTCCTGTCAAGAAATCTGTGTAAATATTTTTTGTTTTACACAATGAATTTCACTCCCCTGTATAATCATCCGCTGTTAAGTCAATCGCCCGAGAAAAATCATCTCGACAACCTGCCCGGGTGGTGAAATTGGTAGACACAACGGACTTAAAATCCGTCGCTCTGGTAAAACAGGCGTACCGGTTCGATTCCGGTTCCGGGCACCACCCCTACAACCCACCTAAATCAATCTTTTTTGCAGGTATAGCTGTTTTTTTCTATTGCAAAACTTCAGAATATCTAGAACAATCTGCGCCGGAGTTGATTCAACCCCAAACTTATATAAGGAGAAACGCATGAACCGCAAAGAACTGATCGACGCACTATCTACTAAAACTGGTAGCAGCAAGGCTGATGCTGACCGCAACATCGCAGCTCTGATCGAAATCATCACCGCTACTCTGAAGAAGGGTGACAACGTAGCATTGGTTGGCTTCGGTACATTCGAAGTTCGTAAACGCGCCGCCCGCACAGGCCGTAATCCAGCTACTGGCGCAGAACTGAAGATCAAAGCATCCAAAGCTCCTGCATTCAAAGCTGGCGCGACATTGAAGTCTGCTGTGAATGGCGTTAAGAAATAATTCAGTTGGAATTTATGCAAACACCAGTTTGCATTAATACTGCGGAATAATAAAAAGGGTTGAATTAAAAATTCAACCCTTTTTACATTCAAGCCTTGAAATCAAATAGTCCTTGGATTTCGGCTATGTAATGTAGCAAATTTTGCCAGTTTCTCAGCGCTACCATCATTCAGTGCCGCCCAATCAAATCTCCACTCCCAATTCCCAACTGCGGTCCCAGGAAAGTTCATGCGATGCTGCCCTCCCAAGCCCATGACATCTTGTAACGGATATAACACCGTATTTGCAGCAGACACAGAAAGTGCTTTTATGAATTGCCAATTAATTTCGTGACAATCACACCCTAAATAACGCTGCGCAAATGACTTTTCGTGTTCCTTGGCACTGTTCCACCATCCGACACTCGTATCATTATCGTGGGTCCCTGTATAAGCTACAGCATTGGCAACATAGTGATGTGGGAGGAAATAATTGCTTTCATCTTCGCCAAATGCAAACTGCAATATACGCATTCCGGGCAAATTAAATTGATCTCGTAGTTCGATCACATCCGGAGTAATCAATCCCAAGTCTTCAGCGATAATTGGCAACTCAGTACCGAATGCATTTTGAAATGCAGAAAATAGCTTCTCTCCTGGCCCCGGCATCCACACACCATTAATTGCAGTAGTTGCATTTGCTGGCACAGCCCAATAATTAGCGAAGCCTCGGAAGTGGTCTATCCGTACTTTATCAAAGCTGTGCAAAGCGTAACGCAATCTAGCGATCCACCACGCATAACCGGAGTCCTCATGAACATTCCACCGATATAACGGATTTCCCCACAGCTGCCCAGTTTCACTAAAGTAATCTGGCGGCACGCCTGCTACCAAAGTAGGGCGGCCTGCGGTATCAAGTTCAAAAAGTGCCTGATTTGACCAGACGTCCGCGCTGTCATAAGCAACAAAAATAGGCACATCCCCGATAAGCTGGACACCTTTTTCATTAGCGTATTTCTTCAAATCAAACCACTGCCGATAAAAACACCACTGACTAAATTTCCAAAAATCTAACTCGTTAGCCAACTCATTTCTAGCCAACGTTAAAGCACTCGTTTCGCGCCTAACCAAGTCAGCAGGCCACGAACTCCATTCCTTAAAATTCTGTGCTTGCCTAATAGACTTAAACAGTGCGTAATCATCCAGCCATAACTTCTCTTTCTCGCAAAACTCGAGATAGTCCAGATGTTCAACCCCTTTAGCCGACATAAAAAAATATTTAGCGGCTCGGCGTAATCGTTCCTCTCTGTATGGCTGAGCCAGCGCGTAATCCATACGCTCTGCTTGAAATCCTGGATGGGGGATTAAATCCTCAGGTTTCAACCAGCCTTTGCGCTCCAACTCTTCCAAATCGATTAATAAGATATTCCCTGCAAAAGCAGAGCTGCTCATGTAAGGTGAATTTCCTGGGCCAACTTCCCCCAAAGGAAGCATTTGCCAGTAGGTTTGCCCAGCACTAACTAGCCAATCAACAAACCTATACGCATTTTCACCAAAATCACCAGAACCAAATTGACCAGGAAGTGATGTGGGATGTAGCAAGATACCGCTTGAACGAGTAGATAACATATCAGCAAAAAATGCCTAAAAAATAGTAAGGAAATACCCATTGCCATTGTGCTCTGGATGGCAAAAAAAATCACTGTGAGTTCGCGCAAATTCAAGTCCGCGACATCCCCAAAAATAAAATGGCTCGCTCAAATATTTCACGCAGCTAACGAACCTCCATAACCACCCAGCCTTGCGTTATAGGGCTACTGGGCAATAGTCGCTAACTTTGGCGTCGAAAAAGTGCGGGAATGGCCGCTTTAGGTTTAAGCGTAGCCACAGCTTCATCTGGCTTTTTGAGCGGCGCTGCCGGCTCGCCCATATTGGGCACATAGGGCTTATCGAACCACGGATCATGGTTGTGCTTTTTTGCTACGGGGGCGTGGTAGCCGCGCGCTTCATGCGGCTCCCCACCTGCTCGTCGAACTTCTTGCGAAGCGCGTGGCGGTGAAATCTCACGCGATGCTCTAGCAATAGGTAATTCCGCGCGCTCTTTTTTTATTTCTTTTTTAATCAGCTTCTCGATATCGACCAGATATCTCTCTTCTTCTGGCGACACCAATGAGATCGCTGTACCACTCGCGCCAGCACGGCCGGTACGTCCGATGCGGTGCACGTAATCCTCGGCCGCATGTGGTATCTCATAATTGATGACCATGGGCAGATGGTCGATATCCAGCCCGCGCGCTGCCACATCAGTGGCGATCAACACGCTAACCTTACCTTGCTTGAATGAATCCAAAGCTTGCATACGTTCTAGCTGGCTCTTATCACCGTGGATCGCATCGGCAGAAACCCCTTCGTGTTGAAGCTGACGCGCCAAACGACTGGCCGTAAGTTTGGTCTTGGTGAACACGATGACTTGCTTGGCATCCTCACCTTTCAAAAGCTTCGCCAACAATTGATGCTTGTCTTCGCTCGCGACCAAGTAGACTTTTTGTGTGATGTTGTCAGAGGTGGCATTGCTACGTGCCACTTCGATCAGGGTCGGATAGTTCATGAACTCTTCCGACAGCTTCTTGATCTCTTCAGAGAACGTCGCAGAGAACATCAAGCTCTGACGCTGACGAGGCAACAAGGCTAGGATGCGTTTCAATGCAGGCATGAAGCCCATGTCCAACATACGATCCGCTTCGTCCAACACCAACACTTGCACGGTATTCAATAACACGGACTTTTGTTCGATGTGGTCGAGCAAACGTCCCGGTGTCGCCACCAAGATCTCTACACCTGTCTTCAGATGCGGCGTTTGCGTCTTGATATCCACCCCGCCGTACACCACCAAAGAACGCAGGTGCGTGTACTTTGCGTAAGCCTTGACGCTCTCCTCCACCTGCACCGCCAACTCACGCGTGGGGACAAGGATAAGCGCACGCACCGGATGTTTCGCCGGAGAGGTGCTCGGGCTGGCGTGTGGTAACAATTTTTGCAGCAGAGGCAATGCGAAAGCGGCCGTCTTGCCCGTGCCCGTCTGCGCGCCCGCCATCAGGTCGTTACCCTCCAGCACCAATGGAATAGCTTGTGCTTGGATGGGGGTGGGTGTGGTGTAACCAGACTCGGTGAGTGCCTTGAGTATCTGCGGGGCAAGCTTCAGGTCGGCAAAACTGACTGTATTCAATGTAGTGTTCTCTTGGTTAGGGCTTCATTCAAAGTGGTCGCATTATACGCCGCACCTCAGACTTACCCCTATAATCGCCCCGTCTGCGGCACACCCCCTGTTTTCAGGATTAACAATGACCTTTTTCGACTTCCTCAGGGCGTTCAAACCCCTATCCACAACCGCATCCCCCATGGAAAAAGTCCGTAGCGGCATCGCGGGCGGTGTCGCCATCATGCTACTGGCATGGGTGCTCTACGCCTCCCCACAGCCAAACTATCCTTTAATGTTGTTAGCTTCGATGGCGGCATCTGCCGTATTGCTGTTCGCCGCCCCACATACTCCATTCTCTCAACCATGGAATCTGGTCGGCGGACATCTCTTCTCTGCCCTCGCAGGCTGGACATGTAGCCTTCTTATTCCTGATCAGGTCTTGGCGGCCGGAATAGCTGTTGGTATTGCCATATTCCTGATGCACTTCTTGAATTGCTTACATCCTCCCGGAGCCGCCACCGCATTGACACTGGTATTGGCTGCAGAACAATTTCACGAGATGGGCTGGCAATGGGTAGCCGTAATCATCATCGCTAATACGCTCATCTCTTTGTCGCTAGCCTTGGTCATCAACAACCTCTTGCCCGGCAGAAGTTATCCCGCCCGCTCCGCATCTCCTATCCCCCAAAGACCAGAACCTAGAGTCCTACCTGAACAAGCAGACATCCAATGGGCGTTGGAACAGATGGACAGCGTGATCGACGTGAGCGCAGCCGATCTTTCCCTCATCTACGACAAGGCGCAGGCACATGCGCAAGCTCGACTAGATAGCGAACTTAAGAAATGATGCTGAAGTCCATTCACCCTATTCTTCTTACGAAGTTGCTCCACTCACTTTGTGAATTTCCGCGATGAACTCTTTGATCGGTAGTACTGCTGCCCCCACCTTCGACGACCCTCTGGAGATGCTACGCGCGTGTCACGGTCGGATAGAAGCGCAATGCGTCACACTCACCCGATTGGGAGAACACCTGTCGAAGCAAGGATGTGACGAACAGGCCGTACAAGCTGCGCGCGCCATCCTGCACTATTTCGACACGGCCGGTCAGCATCACCATCAAGATGAAGAACGCGATCTATTCCCCCGACTCATCGCGACACACGATCAAACGGTGACAGCGCTCATCACGCGTTTGTTGCAGGAACACCAGCGCATGGAAGCGGCATGGAACAACTTGCGGCCATTGCTACAGGCTATCGCCGAGGATCACCAGACAGCACTTGATAAACATGTCGCCCAACACTTCATCGACGTGTATGCGACACACATCGAAACAGAGAATGGGACGTTGCTACCGTTGGCGCAGACCTTGCTGAATGCCGAACAACTGCAAGCCATTGGACGCAACATGGCATCACGACGCGGAGTCGTCATTTGAGCGCGCCACAGAAAACCGTTGCCATCATTGGTGGCGGCCCCGCCGGTTTGATGGCTGCCGAAGTGTTGTCTCAATCAGGTATTCACGTCGATGTATATGACGCGATGCCGAGTGTGGGCCGCAAGTTCTTGATGGCTGGGAAAGGCGGCATGAACATCACACACTCCGAACCCTTAGCTGACTTCCTGCCACGCTATGGCTCACGCCGTGAACAGATCGAACCGCTGCTGCAAACCTTCTCTCCTTTCGCGCTACGTGAATGGATACACGGACTCGGTGTAGAGACCTTCGTCGGCACGTCAGGTCGCGTATTCCCCACAGACATGAAGGCCGCACCGTTGCTGCGTGCGTGGTTGCATCGCCTGCGTGAGAATGGCGTGCAATTCAATATGCGACATCGTTGGGTAGGCTGGGATGAGGCGGGAGCATTGAGATTTGAGGTGAGCAACAGTGATGTAGGTCGGGTTTCAACCCGACATGTCGGACTGAAGTCCGACCTACAACACCACAAACCCGATGCCGTCATTCTCGCTATGGGCGGCGGTAGTTGGCCACAGCTCGGTTCAGATGGCTCATGGGTCGCACCACTGCAACAACGCGGTATCGACATCGCTCCCCTGCGTCCCAGCAATTGTGGATTCGACATCGCATGGAGCGATCACTTCCGCGAGCGTTTTGTCGGCGAACCGCTTAAATCCGTTGCCGCCAGTTTCGGCGATGCACACAAACAAGGTGAATGCCTCATCACTGAGCACGGCATCGAAGGCGGTCTCATCTACGCCCTTTCTGCTCCTTTGCGCGACGAGCTCGAAAGTAAAGGATCTGCCACATTGCACATTGATCTACTCCCTGATTGGTCAGCACAACGCGTACTCACCGAAGTGTCGCACCCGCGTGGCTCACGCTCCTTATCCAGCCACCTGCAAAGTCGCTTGGGATTAAAAGGCGTGAAGGCGAATCTATTGCGTGAAGCTTTGAGTGCAGAGCAGATGAACAATGCCTCGCTACTCGCTGCCACCATCAAAGCCTTGCCGCTCAAACTCATCGCTACACGTCCTCTGCGCGAAGCGATCAGCAGTGCGGGTGGAGTCACCTTCGACTCGCTCGATGCGAATCTGATGATAAAAAAATCGCCCGGCATATTCTGCGCGGGCGAGATGTTGGATTGGGAAGCACCTACTGGCGGCTACTTGCTGACAGCCTGTTTCGCCAGCGGGCGTGTTGCAGGTTTGGGGGCGTTAGCTTGGCTTAAAGCCCAAGCATGAATTCGACACGCTGTATCACCAAGCCTTCATTCCCCCCCAGAACGATGCGCGCATTACCTCTGTTGCTATACCCATAATCCTGACGGCTTTCGTGGCTGCTGCGATGGCGCATCTCTTCACGCATCTCACGGCGCTCACGAGGCGACATCCGTTCGAAACGATCATTCATCTTTTCACGCATCTCACGGCGTTCTTGTGGTGCAACGTCATGGCGATCTCTACGCATCTCCTGACGCATATCTTGGCGTTCAGATGGACGCATCTGCTCGAACTTGTCGCGTCTCTGTTCACGCGAACCTCTCTCATCATCATCCGCCATGGCATTCATGCTGAACGAAGCAGCAACGGCAACGGCGATCAGTGATTTAACAATGGCATTCATTTCATTCTCCTGTGGGGCTTGCCCCGAATCCGCCTCATTGGCGTGGTGAGGATAGTGGACTTGGATTGTAAGTGGAGTGTGTAAGGCAAACCGTGTTTTGTAACCGTTTGTAACAGGCCAACTTTAGCGCACTGTCATTGCAACGCAATGATTTATGATTACGCCATGGACACCAAACACTCTATTCTCATCATTGACGACGATGTGCGCTTACGCGACTTGTTGTTGCGCTATCTGACAGAACAAGGCTTTGAAGCCAAAGCGGTGACGGATGGAGAGGCGATGGACAACGCGCTACGTATCGGTCGTTTCCATCTGCTGATACTCGACCTCATGTTACCCAAGGAAGACGGTCTCTCCATCCTGCGGCGCTTACGTGGCACAGGCGAGAATGTGCCGGTGATCTTGCTCACGGCAAAGGGGGACGAAATAGATCGCATCGTGGGCTTAGAAATGGGCGCGGACGATTACCTGCCAAAACCTTTTAACCCGCGCGAACTAGTCGCACGCATCCACGCCGTATTGCGCCGCAAGAATGGGCAGCCTGCTGGCGCACCTGCGCTTGAAGAGAAAAGTATCAGCTTCAGCGATTGTGAATTGAACCTTGCCACACGCGAGTTGAAACGCGGTGACACCAGCGTACAACTCACCACGGGCGAGTTCGCCTTACTCAACGCCTTGGTGACTCATCCGCGCCATCCACTTTCGCGTGACAAACTGATGGAACTTTCTCGCGGGCGCGACCATGAACCGTTCGACCGCGCCATCGATGTGCAGATATCTCGCTTGAGAAAATTGATCGAGCCAGACACGGATGCCCCCCGCTTCATCCAGACCGTGCGTGGACATGGCTATGTCTTTGTGCCGGACGGTAACAAGCAATGACACTCTTCCCAAAGACTCTGCTCACCCGCGCATTTTTACTCATCACCGCGCTGATTTTGCTATCTATAGTCACGCTGGCATGGGTCTTCCGGCAGGCATCTGAAGCACCGCGTGCCCAACAGAAAGCGCAGCTCGTCGTCTCGACCATCAACCTCACACGTGCAGCTATCTTGTCTGCCGCCCCCCAATGGCGTGGTGCTTTATTGGCTGAATTGCGTGAAGCCGAAGGGATGCGCGTCGAGATCAGCGAAACGACGGACACCAGCACACCATTGGATGAAGCCAGCACCGAACTGCATCTGATGACCGAAGCCGTACGTGCCAAGCTAGGCAAAGAGACTCACTTCGCCTCGACACGCAACGGCATCAATGACTTGTGGGTGAGTTTCCACATCGGACAGGATGAATTCTGGGTGGCGATCCCTAGGACACGCATCGAACAACCCATGTCACGCATCGTGCTCTTAGGCGGAGGTGTCGCATTCTTGTTCGCCCTCCTTGGTGCGTATCTGATCGCACGCCAAGTCGCGCGCCCCTTGCAACGCTTATCCAAAGCCGCGCTGCAGATAGGACAAGGTAAAACCCTCACGCCACTTCCCGAGGTGGGAACGCAAGAGATCTTCGCGGTATCGCGCGCTTTCAACCAGATGTCTTTTGACCTAGAGACCAACGACAAAGAACGTGCCTTGGTATTGGCAGGTATCTCGCACGACTTGCGCACACCGCTGGCCCGTATGCGCATCGCCGCTGAATTGAGCAAGGATGAATCACTGCGCGCAGACATCGAGGCAGATGTAATGCAGATGGACGGCATCATCCAGCAGTTCCTTGATTACGCTCGGCTGGATGCGCAGGAACAAACCGTTGCCACAGACCTCTCCGCATTGGTGAGCGAAGTCGCCCAGCGTTATGAGTCGCACAATGTCCGCATCGCCCTCTCCGACTTACCTCGCCAGAACGTACGCCCGACATTAATCAAACGCGCGCTGTCCAACCTGCTCGATAACGCTGTGAAATATGGCGACGGCGAGATAGCCGTGAACCTTAGACAAACAGGAGGTCACATCGAGCTATCGGTGTCTGATCGTGGCGCAGGCATACCTCACGAACACCTCGAATCAGTGCGGCGTCCCTTCGTGCGACTTGAGAGTGCGCGAAGTGACGCTAGCGGATCTGGCTTAGGGCTAGCCATCGTCGAACGCGCCGCCCGTGCACATCACGGCGAATTGATATTGGCCGCGCGTGACGGTGGCGGATTGATTGCCACCCTGCGCTTACCCCTAATGTCACAGTTATAACAGGGCTAATTTCCCAAGCAATCCGTTAAAATGCACGGGCTTTTTTTACAGGAGAATTTCATGAAGCAATACAGCAAACGTACCGCCCTGATGCACTGGCTCATCTTCGTCCTCGTCATCGTCGCTTTCTATCTGGGACATGAAGTCGCAGAGAGCAAAGACGCAGCAGGCAAACTCGCGATGTACCCCGCTCACTTCCTCATCGGCGACCTGATTCTGTTACTTACATTGGTACGCATTTGGTTCCGCAAGAAAGATGGCGCCCCAACCGATGCCAATGCGAATCCGATGCTGAACAAAGTCGCTGCGCTCACACACTTGGGATTGAATCTAGTAGTTATGGCGACAGCGATCTCCGGCTTCATCACCGTAGTCACCTCGGGCTTGATCGATGCGTTCAAGGCGAATGACCCAAGTTTGATCCCAGACTTCCACAACGTACCTGCCAAAGAATTCCATGAACTGTTCATCGGCATCATGGTTCTGCTGGTGGTGTTCCACGTCGCAGCTGCGCTGTATCACCAGCTCGTCGTGAAAGACAACTTGCTGCGCAGGATCATGATCAAACGCTTCGAAGATTGATTACAGTAAATCAAAAAGGGGCATCGTGACGATGCCCCTCAAACACTCACAACTGAAAATCGGAGTTGTATACCGCTGATGGTATACAAACAGCATTGATTATTTTTCTACTTCATCCCCCAACAGCGCAATATCTCTGATGTTTTTCTGAACAGATATTGCTCCGAATAGGCTGAGTAGGAATGCCATCGCATAAAAGCCTTTCTCGCTCAACAATAAATTCGAAAACCACAATCCCACCGCAAGAAGAAATATAGAAATAGCCAAGGACCCCCAGCATAAATTGTAATAAATCCCTGTTACTGGGATGCCATCCAACTGGTCACGCACTGTCTTCTGCAACGATACCGCTGAGAACAAGCCATACAAAATAACCGTAGCAAAATAGCCTTTCTCACTAAGCTGCATTTCGGCATTCCATAGTCCAATCGCAAATGCCAACGACCCTAAAAGAAGTGCAGCCCAAGCAGCCGCCACAAATGCTGCAGTCGGTTTTTGTACCTTGCTATTCATATTCATCCCCTCTCAAAATAAATACATAAAGAAATTCTAGCCACAATTAAATTCACTTCGTAGCGCCACAAATGACTGCAAGCTATTTATCACAGTTCAATTCTTCTTACTCACAAAATAATTAGCATTGTTTTGGTCATATACACCGCCTCAATGCCCTAATCGGGCCCCATCTCGAATAGCCGAGATGGAGCTCACCGCACTCTTTATGCTTGTAAAGTCACACTTCCTTTACTTCCATCCACTGTCACGCGCTGTCCGTTGCTCAGTTTTTTCATTACATCGCGCACACTCATCACTGCGGGGATTTGCATTTCGCGCGCGGTGACTGCACCGTGCGAAAGAGGCCCACCGCTTTCGGTGATGACGGCACAAGCGTTATAGAACAGCGGCGTCCACGCAGGGTTGGTGGTACGTGCGACCAGCACCGCCCCCTTGGGAAAAGCGGCAAAATCTTCGGGCGAGCGCACGATATATACCGCGCCTTCTGCGATGCCTGCACTGCCCGCCAAACCGTGTAATGTGTCGCCAGAAATTTCCGCATCACCGTCCGCTGCGATACTGCCCCATTCCCACGCAGCCGAGCCGTCACGGTGCGCGAGGTAAGATGCTTTTTCTTGCTGTATGGATTGCGCCAATGCTTGCCACAGGACTGAATCATCGCGTTGCACGGCCTCTTGCAACGGGAGGTAATGCGCGAAGAACACATCCATCGGTTCGTGCAGCACACCACGCGCTTGCAGATGCTCACCTAGACGACGCAAACCTTTGCGCAGTGGCAGTGTAAGGCGCGTGGTGTGGTAATGCTCCACATCATCTAGCGTGGTGTAGGCGCGTACCAGTCGCAAAATTTCGTGGAAGAAAAAATGCAGGTGCTGCGGGATGCGGCTGTACAACTGCAATTCTGCCTCCTGCATTTTCAGTTTGATGTCGCGTTCTCTTGCGCGTTGATCTTGCGTGTCGTGTTCGGCGGCCATCAAGCGCAGGTTATCTAGCACGATCCATGGCGCTTCAATCCATGTGGGTTGGTAGGGATCGAAATCTACTTCGCGGTGGCCGTGATCGCGCAGGAATTTATTGAAGTGCGCTGAGAATTCGCCAAATGTTTCGAGCATTCTTTTTTCAATCACTGATTTCGAATTGTTGGCTGCGATCGTTTTTTTCAGCGTCGGATTCTGACGAATCTCTGCAGCCAGCGACGCCAACTCTTTGTTGACGATACCGGTCTTAGTTTCGGTGTGCGCGATCAGCGTATCGAACAGCGCCGCCGCTTGCTGCGCATCGCCTGTGAGCATCTGAAACAAACTGTGCAGCAATCTATACAACGTGCGCTGCGTGATAGAGATGGCAATATTCGGTAGGAAATAGTCCGCACCCAGTTGGTTCACCCGCCGCACAAACGCCCACACCTCCGCCAGATTTTTCTCGCGCAAATCTTCCGCATTCAACTCACCCAGACTCAGCAAGTAATAATCCAAATCGCGCGACCATTCCAGCGGCAAATCTTGTACCCAAGCGAAATCGTCGCGCAGTTTCGGGATGACGGCTTCCAGTTCCTGCAAATTTCTAATAACGAACGGCATCCGTCTTCCATAGATTTCGACGGCGTTTTGGTTGCCATAAATATAGTGATCGAACATCGCGAACCACTTGCCAGAGAAGGCTGGGTAGCCCATCAACTTGAACGAATGGTTTAGCGAGCGGTGGAAACCTTCCTCCACCATTTCCCATGCCAGCGGCGTAATGACGTTGGGAAAACGCTCGGCGGATTCGTCGCGCGTCCAACGCGGCGGGATGGTGGTGACTGGGCGCGATTGCAGCAACCACAGTTTTTCGTTATGCATCGCCCATTCAATATCCTGCGGAAACTGGTAGGTGGCTTCCACTCGACGCATCAGGTCGGCCAGTGCAGACAGCTGTTGCGCATCCATGCTGGGCTGGTTTGCATCTTGCGAGCTGACGGAAATTTCCCGTGTGCCTTGCTCGGTATTGATGATGCGTTGGTGCTTTTCGCCGATCACGCTGCTGCGCAGACTGCCATCGCGTGCCAGCACGAACTGGTCAATGGCCCCCTCGCCGCTGACCACCGATTCACCTAGGCCGAAGTTGGCGTTGACCAGCATCTCGTCAATTGCACCGCTGATCGGGTTGATGGTGAAACCAACACCGGAAATGTCGGAGGGAATCATGGTTTGCACCACCACCGCCATGGTGGCTTGCAGATGGTCGAAGCCCAGCCGCGCGCGATAAGCGATGGCACGGTCTTGCCAAAGCGAGGCGTAACAGGCACGGATGCGATCCAGAATGAAATCCGCGCCGTGGACGTTGAGGTAAGTATCGTGCTGCCCGGCGAATGCCGCGCTGGCCAAATCTTCGAAAGTCGAAGAAGAACGCACCGAGAATGCAGCACCTTCCTCGAAGCTCGCCAGCCGCTGGCGGATAGAGGCTTCTATGGCGGCGGGCAACGGAATTTTTTCCAGCTCGGCACGTAACTGCGTCGCCTGCGTTTGCAGCTTCCCCGCATCGGCTAGATCAAAATTGCCAATCGCCGCGTGCAGCATATCGGCATTTTTGACGAATTCGCGGTAACTGGCTGCTGTAACGACAAAGCCATTCGGCACGGGGAAACCTTGTTGCGTAAGCAGCGCCAGGTTCGCGCCCTTACCACCGGATAGGTCGTGCTGACAGGCTTCGGCATCGGTAAAAGCAAGCGTCCAGTTCATATTGCAGTCTCCTTTGAAAGTTCATAACGGTTGGCGATCCACAGTGCCCAGCTGGCCAGCAAGATTCCGCACAGCACATCGATCAGGTAGTGATAGCGCAAGTACAAAGTCGAACACCACAAGCCGATGCACGGAATGAGAAATATCCAGAACCGGCGTTTGTTGTGCTGAAAATCAAAACCTAGGATAAACAACGAAACGGCCACGTGTAGGCTGGGAAACACATCGACCCCGCTCGACCCCATACGCACCAGTTCATCGTTGAATTTGCTCACCGGCCCCGCGATCAAGCTGCTGTCGAATGCCTCATTAAAAGCCAAATATGGCCCAGCGGCAGGCACTAGCGTGTAACCGAGAAAACCGATGCCGTAGAGCGAAAATAGGCCCACGACAAACGTTTTGCAACGCTCGATGGGGCCGATGAAATGCACGACCACCGCCAGCAGCAAGTAAGGAAAGAAAAACAAATAACACAGACTTAGGATTTCGGTGAGCGCAGGATTGGCAAGATGCTGCCACAGGATGGACGGCGTATCTCCGAGCAGCGCGCGGTCGATGGCACGCAGATTCGCATCGAACCGCTCCGGTGTGATGGCTGGCACGGCACTACGCATCTGCTGAAAATATACGTTCATCACAATCGGATAGAACAGCAAGCGCCAGCGCAATGCAGCGCTGGTGTGGGTGCGCTGTTCGTAATAGATCAGTGTCAGCGCAAACACCAGCCCGATGAAATACACCAATGTATCCATCCCGAACAGCCCCTGCGTAAACATCAGGCGCAGAAAGGTAATCAGTAGATAGCTACCGAAGAATAGCTCGTGCTGAAACAGCGCATAAGAAGGTCGGGAACGATCAAACATCGCTGGCTCGCATCAAGGTTTCAAGTTCTGCGCGCCAACGCAGCAACGGCTGGCGCAACGCGGGGGCCAACGTCCAATTGTGCAAAGTGATCGTGAGCTTCTCGACACGTCGCAGCGACTTCAAACCGAGCACGCTGACCGCCACATAGGCCAACCACAGCGGTAGCAGATGCAGCCACAGCGCCGCCAACAGCAAGCTTGCCACCCACAACAGCAAACACGGAAACCCGACCAGTAAACGCCACAGCGCGATGGTATTGCGGCCATCGCTGAAACGTTTACCTGCCCACCATGCACACAACAACGGCGGCACATTGCTGACACAAGAAAACACAACCAGCGGCAGCAACAGCAGCCACAACAACGGATACATCCAGGCAAAATTCATCGGCATCAGCGGCACACCTTGATGCCTCCACAGCTGCGAGCCCCTCGGTGCGCGCGCAAGCTCATGCTCCAATTGAGCCGACATCATTTCGACTTCGGGCATGCCCTGTTCCAGCGCTTTCAGCACCGCGAAATAACTGCGCTGGCTGCCCAACGTCGCCGCGTAGGCAATGCTTTCGCGCGTAGCGAATTGAGAATCATTGTCGGCTTGCACCGCGAGCAACTCAAGCGAATGCGCAATGCGTTCGTGCAAATGATTGACCTGCTCCGCGAGTGTCATACCAGCGGGCAAGGTGGTGCTGATCGCCTCACCCACCACTACTTCCACATCGCTCTGCCACGCCCATGCCCGCTCGAAATGAATTCCCAGCGGAACCACGCGCAACGGAAGTTCAGGATGCTCAATGAGTTGCGCCAAAATCCGCGCCGCACCTTTGTGCAACGGCAAATGTCTGTGTCCTAGATTGCTACTGCCCTCCGGCATGATGACCAGCGCCCCGCCCTGCTGCACATAGTTCGCACACACTTGCAATGCAGTATCGTTTTCGCCCTGATTGTGCGCACCATCTTTGCTACGCGCCACCTCAACACCGCTAAAAAATATCCTCCCGAGTAAGCTGCGCCGCAACTGCACCGAGATCAAAAAGTTCGCGCGCGGAATGACCGACTTATATACATAACCATCGACCGCTCCATTTCGGTGCAACGCGACAAACAATACCGCCCCATCTCCCGGCAACAGCTGCGGATTGATGACTCGCACACGGTGATAGTAAAGCGCGGTCAGCAAGTAGCTTAGCAGGCGATACCAATAGATTTTCAAGGTTCAGCTCCGAAAAAATTGTGGGATTGTTTAGCAGTCGTAAGCTGGGGCAGCACAGCGCAACCCGATAAGGCGCGTTGCATCTTTCTTCAACATCAAGTTCCGCTCCGCTAACCCGAACTACAAAACCTTACACGAGACATCGGGTAATTTGCTTATCGGAGCACACCTCCACGCCCTCTTCGTTTCTTCAAAACTTTTTTCCCTACACCGGCCACCCCCAACATCAATCCCGCACCTAGTAAGCCTATAGGCAAGGGCACTGGGCTAGTTTGTTCTTGTTGCAACGCTAATCCATCGCGTAGCGCTGCGGGGAAAGGACGGGGTTCGGTCGGGACGATTTTCCATTGGCTGCGATCTTCTGGCGCTTGCTTCATGTACTGGTCAAAGCTGTACACCGGTGCCTGTCCAAACGCACGGCTAGAAGGTATTTGCGGGATACGCACGTAGATCAGGGCTTCGAGATTGTCGCCCATTTCCTTTTCGAAATTGCTCAGGGTTCTGCCGGTCTTATTTTGCGCCAGAGCCAGCAAGTCATTGCCCATCGCGTCGAAAGCGACGGCGGGATACAGACGCGTAGTTTCTTCGCTCAGGTAGTCGTAAATCTTGCGTCCATCAGCAAGACTGGTCGATGTCGCCGCAACATAAACATAAGCTGCGCTGGCTTTGGGCAAACCTGCGTCGCCGCGCTGCGGCACGTTCCAGCCTAGGCTACGAAAGGTATCGAGACTGATGCCGGAGCAGTTGGCTTGAGAGTGGTTATAGACAAAATCGTGGCGGTAGAAATGGTTGTACACGCGGTTGATCGCGGCCTGATATTGGCGAGCCGGCACGTCACTTTTCAGCACAGCCACCAGCATGTAGGAAGGCCGGTAAAAACTCTGGCCGTTGTTCAAGTCCATCAGGTATTTGTCCATCGGTGTGACGGCGGAGACGATGCCTTTCTCGCTGAACGAATCGAGGTTATAAAAATTATTGACCAACCAACGCGACCAGTTTCCATCGGCTTCATAGCGTCCGGTGACCACGCCAAAATGCCCGCCGTGAGCTTCGTCGTCATCGCCCTGCGCACCGTTGAGCATCAATCCGACCACAGCCTTGCCCGCCCAATCGCGCCCTTTTCCCGGCTGGCGCTCCCACAATACGCGGGTGCTGTATGCGCTTTTCGCCCCGCCCTGTTCGGCCTGCACCAATGTTTGTAGTGTTTCGCCATTGCTCAAGGTCTGGAGTGGCGCGCTCGCAGGCAAACTGAAATCCAGCGGCCAGATGGTGCGCGCCACGAACTTGTCGCTACCATCGGATTCCTTCACCGTATCGCCGCGCATGCGCAATGGGCGCTGACTAAAGAACTGCTGCGTGCTGGCATCGTAGTAGGAAAGGTTGGTGGGAATTTTCGGCGTGATGCCGAAGCCCATCGTCTCGCCGCCATCCAACTTGATGTGCTGGCCGTCTTGCGCCAGTGCGGCGCGCTCCACCACTTGGCTGGAACCCAGCCACACTAGCGGCGGCAAAGCATCCAGATCGTTCTTGCCGGATTGCGAGCTCCATTGCCGCACATCCTGCTGCGCCTCTGTAGGCGCATATTCTGACACCGGACGATTGGCTGCTGGCACGGCAATCAAGTCCTGCTCGAAATACCATTTCGCTTGAGGAATGGTCGGACAGTTCTGACACTTGCCGTTGGCAAGCTGCACTTCGCTTGTAGAATAAAGACCCAGTGCCCCGTCCTTATCGGCAGTGATAGGTTTGGCCAATACCGGATTTGCTGTTACCACCAACATCGCGAAGCAAAGGTTTCTACTAAGTTGCATTCGGATTCTCCTTAAAATTAATTTTGGAAACAGCGGCACTTCATCTTCTCGTGCCACCTTAGATATTTGTGTTATCAGTTCATTGATTTCGCGCGTTGACTCTCATCACCGCCAGCGTGCCTATCACCACCAGCAACAACAAGCCGAAGCCAACTATCGTCAGCGAGATGGAGATGCCCGCTTGCGTCGCTAGGCTATAGCCGCCTACGAACACCAGCATGGCGATGTTCTCGGCGAAGTTCTGCACCGCCAGCGCATTGCCTGCACCTATAGTTTCGTGGCCGCGTTCCTGCAACAGTGCGTTGAGGGGGACGACGAAGCTGCCGCCGCAGATGCCGACGGCAATCATCACGGCGTAAGCGATGCCAAGATTGTTGACGAAGGCTAGCCCTAGGATGACTGCGCCCAGCAACAAACCACCGATGAGCGCACGATTAACATTAGCTAGCGATATCCATAAACCCGCACCAACTGCGCCAAGTACGATACCGATGGACACCGCCCCCATGAGATTGGCAGGAGTCTGGTTGTCCGTGATAAGCAACGCGGCTGGCACCCAAGCGAATAACATCAGACGCAGAGTGGTGCCGCTGCCCCAGAACACGCTGGTGCCGAGCAGACTGAAGCGCGCGTCGGCGTTTCCGAACATAGTAGCCAGTGATGTTTTGAATTCCTTGAACAACAACCAAGGATTAAAGTTAGCGTTAGTTTTTTCGGCCGGCAACGCTGGGATAAACCAGTTAGCGACAGCTGCAATGCTATATGCCGACACAACTCCAATGAACGCCGCTTGCAGCGAATGATCCGCCAGCAATCCCCCCAGTATCACGCCGATCAAGATGGCAACGATGGTGGAACCTTCCATCATGCCGTTGGCGCGCACCAGTTTCGCAGCACCGAACATCTGGGCGAGAATTCCGTATTTGGCGGGTGAATACATGGCTGCACCAACGCCGATGATGGCGTAGGCCGTAAGCGGATTCACCCCAAACACCATGGCCAGCGCACCGGAAAGTTTGATCAAGTTGGCCACCAGCATCACTCGACCTTTAGGGAAAGCATCCGCAATCTGCCCGACAAAGGGGGCCAGCAGAATGAAGGGCAGCACAAAGGATTCTTGCAGCATAGGTACTAGATTCGCCATGCCCTGCGATTTCACGATAGCGATAGCCGCGATGAGTATGGCATTGTCAGCCAGCGCAGAGAAAAACTGCGCGATGAGAACGGATAGCATGCCTGTGGACAGCAGAGGCATATCCAATGTGGTTCTATGGTTCATTTTTTAGATATCTCCATGTGATTTTCGTGACTCCAAATTCTCTCTTTGATAAAGGGCGAATGTAATGCGGCAAAACCTTGTAAGTCAGCGGGCTGCTCGCTCTTTGGCAATAACCTCATACCCCCTCCGCCATTCTCTTCAATGTCACGTAATCGGTCTTGCCCGTGCCCAGTAACGGCAGCGCATCCACGCGCTGAATTTTTCGCGGCACGGCGATCTCGGGCATACCCAGAGTTTTGGCAGATGCTGACAGTGCTTCTCTCGTCAATGCGGCATCGGTGGTGAACAGCACAATGGCTTCGCCGCGCCCGCCATCCGGTTGCGTGGTGGCGCCGTGCATCGCCCCAAGCGATGCTTGCGTCGCCAGCTTTTCCACCACTTCCAGCGACACCATTTCTCCGGCGATTTTGGCGAAGCGTTTAACGCGACCGACGATGGAAACGAAGCCGTCATCATCAAGCGAAACCACGTCGCCGGTTTCGTACCAACCTTCCCCCGCTTCGGAACTTGGCGCTTGTAATACGCCCGGATTGTCGAAGCGATAGTAGCCAGACATCACGTTAGGGCCGCGCACATGCAACATGCCGCCTTTGTCGATTCCGGGTACTGGGATCAGGCGATGTTCAATGCAAGGCAACAGCTGCCCCACCGTGCCGCTGCGGAATGCCATGGGCGTGTTCACAGCCAACACAGGGGCAGTTTCGGTCGCACCGTAACCTTCGAGGATGCGGATTCCGAATTTTTCGAACCATAAATCTCGCACGGCAAGCGACAGTTTTTCCGCGCCAGCAACCACGTAACGCAGGCGGTAAAAGTCGTATGGGTGGGCGAATTTGGCGTAGTTGGCGAGGAAGGTGCTGGTACCAAACAGCACGCTACAACCACGGTCGTAAGCGATTTCGGGAATGACGCGATAGTGCAAGGGGGTGGCGTACAGAAAGAGATTCATGCCAGTTAGGATCGGAAGCAATGTGCCGCCTGTTAGCCCGAAAGAATGAAAGATAGGCAAAGCGTTAAGCACTTTATCTTCGGAAGAAAAGTCGATGATGGCGCGCACTTGGGCGACATTGGAGAGTAATGCACGATGCGACAGCGCCACTCCCTTGGGTTTACCTTCCGAGCCCGAGGTGAACAGCACGACGGCAGTGTCTTCTGGGTCGTTGCGTTTTTCCATCCAACGTGGAAACAGCATGCCCACCAACACCCAGAGCTTGTCGATCATCTCCATGTGCTCGCGTATATCTTCCAGATACAAGATGTTTAGCCCCTTCAGGCCAGCCACATCAGCTTCCAGTTTTGCCTGTTCGATAAATGCACGCGAGGTAAATACGGTGCGGATGTTCGCTGCCGTGCAGGCGTCTTGCATACCGCCCGTGCCGGCCTTGTAGTTGAGCATGGCGGGCACACGTCCTTGTGCGCTAGTACCAATCATCATGCATACCGTTGCAGCAAGATTGGGCATCAGGATAGCGACACATTCATTCGGCGCGCTGTGCTTGGACACCAGTCGCCCCAAAGCCAATGTCATCTTCAATAAATCACCATAGGTATATTCGATCTGTTTAATGTCTTCCACCACGTTGCGACGGCGACCATGAATATCCATCGCTTCCAACAGACCGGTATACAAAGTTTGCTTTGGATGAGATTCAAAGATCATCTTTTGCATTAACTTGCGCATGGCATCACCCGCTTTGCGACGGCGTTGTTTGGTGGTTTCACCATCGGGCATCTGGATAACGGCTGTCTCCATTGCTGTGATGCTCATACGCGGAAACAGACTGCGGGGCGCTTTGCCGGAAAGTCGACTGAAATAGGAACGCGACGGACCATTCAAGCGAATAGGCAAAATGATTGCCTCTGTCTTTGCTGCGACGAAGGCTGGTCCTTCATACACCTTCATCAGCGAGCCAGTCACCGTGATGCGACCTTCGGGGAAGATCACCACTGGGCGACCAGACTCCACCAGCTTGATGATGCGTTTGATCGCCATCGGGCTGGTGGGATCAACCGCTAGATAATCCACCTGACTTAGGATCAGCCTAAACCAAAAGTTTTTTGCAATGCCCGTATGCACCACAAATACGGGATCGAACGGTAGATTCAGCCCTAGCAGCAAGCCATCCAAAAACGATTCGTGATTGGCGATAACTAACAGCTTGCGGCTGTCGATGTTTCTGTCCAGCCCGCTTACCTGAACGCGAAACAAAATGCGTAAAACATGTTTCAGGATGAACCTAATCGTACTTCTGAGCATGATGATCCCCTTGATTAAATCGATTTATTTACTTTGCATTGCCGTCAAAAACGACATGCAGTTTTTTATCTTCCAACAGGCTGGCAGGTGTAATGGTCTGTCGCTCCCATGGAATATATCCGAAATACCACATTTTCCAGAATTGCTGATCCGCTTGCGGGTTACGTTTCAGTAAAGTCGTGAAGTCTTCAACCTCACCCAACTGTACCCCAACCGATTCCTGTAACACTTCACGCACATAACGTGAACAGAATTGCCTTTTCGAGTTGAGATCGAATCCTGTGTCATACAAGATCCCTTGGCGAGCAGATATGGCTGTCTTCAGTTTGTCTTGCTGTTGTTGATCGAGTGGCGTGGCTAGTCGTGTAACAGCCACCCGCCCATGGTCAGAACGTTTAACGAATTTCGACCATGTCGTATCTCCTGACACAGGCACTCTGCTTTCAGACACCACGGGTTCTTTCCCAGAAACATCAGTGACGATACCCACGTGATTCGTCCAACTCAGCGTCGAATCCGCTACTTTGGTGAAAGGCGCTTTGGATATACGAATGAACACCACATCTCCGACTTGAAGCTGTTGGCCTAATTGAGAGAGACTGGTCTGCGTTGAATTTGCATCTTGCTGTACCGACCATGCGGGCAAACTCAACACGGCCATGCTCATCAATATGACTCTTGAGCATTGATTTAAAGTGTTTCGAATCATTTTGGTTCTCGCTAGTGGTTAAGGTGGCGCCACGATAGCGACAAGTCGCATAAAACAGAACCATTGACCATCAAAGCATCAATATCTACACTTATCAGTATCGTTATTCGATACTTATTGCCATGACTGAAGCCGATCTTCTCGTTGCAACCCTTAAGAAACAACTCAAAACCCAAGGGATGACATATCGCGATGTCGCTCAGGCGATCAAACTTTCCGAGCCTAGTGTGAAGAGGTTATTCGCTTCCGGCAGATTCACGGTTGATCGTCTAGCGCAGATCAGCAACCTGCTTGGGTTCACATTAGCCGAGCTCAGCAAAGAGGCGCTTCAGAATCAACCTCGATTAAGTACGCTGACCGAAAAACAAGAACGCGAGATCGTCTCCGACAGTAAATTGATGATGGTTGCAGTCTGCGTTTTGAATCATTGGACGATGGATGAAATCGTAGGAATCTACAAATTGAGTCGCCCAGAGTGCCTCAAGTATCTGTTGAAACTTGATACGCTACGCATCATCGACCTCCTCCCGAATAATCGTATCCGTCTTATCGTTGCGAGAGATTTCGATTGGCTACCATCAGGTCCGATACGCGAATTCTTCCGCAGCAAAGGGATTGACGATCTCTTAAAGAGTGAGTTTGATCGAAAAGATGAAACGATGACCTTCGTACACGGGATGTTCACCGAGCAAGCGATATCGGTCATATTGGATGAACTTGGGCGGTTGCGAAAAAAGTTTGCCGAGTTGCATGAAGAAAGTTTGTCCGCCCCCTTAAGTATGCGTCGAGGCTTCGGCTTACTTTATGCGATGCGCCAATGGGAACCCGTCGATTTCGTAAAATTGCGTCGATGAGTCAAACCCTCGTTTACACCTATCAATATTTTGTGAGTACCCATACGTGAAATCATTCAGAAGACTAGCGCTGGCCGCTCTGCTCGCCTTAACTACCTTTGCATCGAAAGCAGAGCCGGACAAAGCTATGGATCTCATTTCAGAGATGATCATCACCCACGCTGGACAGAGTGGCGCTTATGTCCTAGATACCGGTGAAGAGGCATTGTTCGCACGGGCATGGCTGGCTGACCATGCGCAACGTTCGATCGAAGTTCAGTATTTCATCTGGAGCACGGACAACATCGGCATCCTGGCAGCAGAGTCATTGTTAAGAGCAGCGGAGCGCGGTGTCAAAGTGCGCATCATCGTGGACGACCTTTTGATTGATGCTCCAGATAAATCATTACTCGCATTGGCTAACCATCCCAATATCGACATTCGCATCTACAACCCCCAAAGCTCTGTCGGCGTCCCAATTCAAAAACGTGTTTTGAACGTTGCGACAGATTTCCGAGGGGTGAATCAGCGCATGCATGACAAGACATTCATCGTTGATGGCAAGGTCGCCATCACGGGTGGACGCAACATGGCTGACGAGTATTTCGACTACGACCATGAATACAACTTCCGAGATCGGGATGCATTGGTTCTGGGCGAAGTGGTACACAAGATGCAAGCCAGCTTTGAGAACTTTTGGGCTAGTGAGTTAAGCGCAAAGGTCGAAGAACTCTATGACGGCATCGGCTTGATGCAGAAGAACGTGAAGGTCGACGATAAAGTCATCGCACAAACGTATCGGGAACTACATGAATACGCGAAATCTCCAGAGAATTTTGTGCCTGAGGTACATGAAGCGATCGACCGCGTTCCCACCGCCTTCCCTCGCTTAGCTGAGCAGATCGTTTGGGGAAAGGTCGATTTTCTTAGCGATATACCCGGAAAGAACGACAACCGCTTCAGCCTGGGCGGCAAAGGCAGAACTACAAACGCTTTGGCACAACTTGTCGTCTCTGCTCAAAAGAGCCTTGTCATCCAATCGCCTTATCTGGTGTTGTCTGACGATGCTAAAGCGCTATTCGCAGATGCGCTCAAGCGGGGCGTACGTATTCGCATCAACACCAACTCATTGGCCTCAAGCGACAACCTTCAAGCGTCTAGCGGCTACAGAAATCAGCGTAATGCCCTGCTCAAGATGGGGCTGGAGATATTTGAATACAAACCTGCGCCGAAGATCAGAAGCAAACTATTCCAAAGCGCGATTTCAGGAAAAATCAAACCGCCCATCTTTGCGCTTCATGCAAAGACAATGGTGGTGGATTCTAAGACGACCTACATCGGCACCTACAATCTTGATCCGCGCTCAGAGAATTTGAATACGGAAGTCGGCGTAGTCATTCAGAACGAAGCGTTAGCTCGCAGTGTGGAAGGCGCAATCGAGACGGACATGCGTCCTGAAAATAGTTGGAATGCAGCCACCGAGCAAGCTGATGGGAATGTATCTTTGATGAAACGTAGCAAGGTGAGGTTTTGGCAGATGATGCCAATCAAACCTTTGCTGTAACTCAGTCGAAGGACATCTCTTACTACTAGACGGGTTGTCGTTTGACGGCGATAAATATCGCCAAGAACCCCAAGATCACATACCAAGTCATTGCCAGTTCTGGCAGACCTAAACCGAGAAACGTCCAGCCTTTGGTCGCACATTCGCCCGAGCCGTGCATTAGCTCTTGCCACACTTCGGCCATCGGGAAGTTCTGCAACATAAATTCCAGACCGGGGCCACACGCAGGCACTTGATCCTTCGGCAGATGTTGCAACCAGATGTGACGCGATGCGACTCCCACACCCCCTAATGCTGTGAGCGCGATCAACGTGGAATATATCCAACGTCCCGCGCGCCCAGCGTTGTGAACAGCTGCGATGAAGAACAACACACCGATGGCGATAAAGATGACGCGCTGAATCATGCACAAGGGGCAAGGGTCTTCGCGCAAACCGTATTGCAGATACAAAGCACCACCGATTAAGCCGAGAACAATGAGCACACCGACTGAGTAGAACCAACGGTTTGAGATATTGCGCCAATCTTTCATCATTCAGCCTCTTCGATCCATGTTGCTTGGATGGCTTCCAACACCTTCTCGCCACCATGAGTGTGATCGTCGTCGAACTCAGGCAGATCGACCACGTAGTTATGCAGATCGACGAAACGTATAGTCTTCGGATCGACCTCTGGATGCTTCTCGCTGAGTGCGATAGCAATATCGCGAACGTCTATCCATTTCATTTGCTGTGACCTTCCTTGGTCATATTGATGGAATACTTGGGAATCTCAACGACCAGTGGTGCATCCGCCACCTTGGCTTGGCAACTCAAGCGCGAGTTCGGCTCCAAACCCCAAGCTTTGTCCAACATATCCTCTTCCAGTTCCGTCGCTTCTTCCAGACTACGGAAACCTTCACGCACGATGATGTGGCAGGTGGTGCAGGCGCAAGACTTCTCACAAGCATGTTCGATGTCGATGTCGTGTTCCAGCAATGCATCGCAGATGGAGGTACCCGGTGTCGCTTCGATCAGCGCACCCTTTGGGCATAGTTCCTCATGCGGCAAGATGATGATTTGTGTCATGACGAACTAGCCTTCCAATTCCGATAGATTATGACCTTTTAGCGCAGTGGATACGCTACGGTCCATGCGTGCTTGCGCAAAGATGACGGTCGCTTGATTCAAGGATTCGACAGCACGTTTGATGGCCGAATTATCACTTCCACTCACGACTCCACGCACAGCTTCCATGCTGTTACGGATGCGCAATTGCGATTCCGCATCCAACAAAGCTTCTCCATCCAATTGCAATGCGTTTTCGACGGCTTCCAACAATTGCGCCGCTTCAGTCTGCAGTTCACGCAAGGCACGCGCTTGCATGTCATCGCGCGCGTGTTGGTTGCCATCTTGCAACATGCGAGTGATCTCGCCTTCGCTCAAACCGTAGGATGGCTTCACCGTGACTGAGGACTCCACACCGCTGTTCATCTCGCGTGCAGTCACACTCAACAGTCCGTCCGCATCCACTTGGAAGGTAACACGGATACGCGCGCTACCCGCCACCATCGCAGGGATGCCTCGCAGCTCGAACTTCGCCAGCGAACGGCAATCACTCACCAATTCGCGCTCGCCCTGCACCACGTGGATACTCATCGCGGTCTGGCCATCTTTGAAAGTGGTGAACTCTTGCGCGCGCGCACTGGGGATGGTGCTATTACGCGGAATGACTTTTTCGGATAAGCCGCCCATCGTCTCGATACCGAGCGAGAGCGGGATCACGTCCAGCAACAACCAATCATCTGCACTGCGATTACCTGCCAGTACGTTAGCTTGAATCGCAGCGCCTAGTGCCACCACCTTGTCTGGATCAAGATTGGTGAGCGGTGTCTGCTTGAATAGCTCAGCTACGGCACGTTGCACCTGTGGCATGCGGGTTGAACCGCCTACCATCACTACCCCTTTCACCTCGTCAACAGACAACTTCGCATCGCGTAAGGCTTTGCGTGTCGGTTGCAGGGTACGACTCAGCAAATTCTGCGTCATCGCATAAAAATCATCGCGTGTAAGCGAGACATCGACCAACGCACCATCGCTCAAGACAGCCGTTATCTGCGTTTGCACATGGTCAGTTAGTTGTTCTTTGGCGGCACGGGAATGGGTCAGTAGCAGGCGCGTGTCTTTCGCATCCAATTGCGACAGTCCCGCTTTCTCTAATATCCAGCAATAGATGCGCTGATCGAAATCGTCGCCGCCCAGCGCAGAGTCCCCATTGGTCGCCAACACTTCGAACACACCTTTGGAAAGACGCAGGATGGAAACATCGAAAGTGCCACCACCCAAGTCATACACTGCATACACGCCTTCAGAGGCATTGTCCAAACCATAGGCGATGGCAGCGGCAGTGGGTTCGTTAAGCAGACGCAGCACGTTCAAACCGGCCAACTTCGCCGCATCTTTCGTCGCTTGTCGTTGTGCATCATCAAAATAGGCAGGCACGGTGATGACCGCGCCGACCAACTCGCCACCAAGCGAACGTTCCGCACGGTTACGCAAGACACTCAATATCTCAGCAGAAATTTCGACCGGACTCTTCACGCCCGCCACGGTGCGCAACTGCACCATTCCCGGAGAATCCACAAAGCGATAAGGCAGGTCGATGACCTCGCCCACATCCTTCAGACCGCGCCCCATGAAACGTTTGACCGACACGATGGTGTTCTGCGGGTCTACGCTTTGCTGGGCTTGTGCAGTGATACCGACTTGCACACTACCATCTTCCGAATAACGCACCACCGAAGGTAGCAACGCGGAGCCTTGTTCATCGTTCAACACCACGCTGATGCCATTACGCACCGTCGCCACCAGCGAGTTGGTCGTCCCCAAGTCGATGCCCACCGCCAAACGATGTTGGTGGGGGGCGGCGCTCAAGCCAGGTTCGGATATCTGTAGGAGTGCCATATCAGGAATCTAATTCGTCGTAAGCGGAAGAGATCTCTTCCGCGAGTTTTTCTAGAAAGCGCAATTTTCGCACAGAGCCTGCAGCGGCGAGATGATCATGTGACTCATCGAGTTGCGCCCCCAATTGCTGTTGCAACATCGCCGTCTCTTTTCGATTGTTATCACTCAACACATCAAGTGCATCCATATCCTTGGCTGCTATCGCATCCTGTAACGCTTCGCGCCACTCCATCTGCTGCATCAAAAAATCTAGCGGCATCGCCGTATTGGTCTCTTCTTGCGTATCCACACCTTGCAAGGAAAGCAGGTAACGCCCTCGAGCCAATGGGCTACGCAAAGTCTGATACCCCTCGTTGATGCGTGTTGACCACTGCATGGAGAGGCGCTGCTCAGATTCAGAAAGATGTGAGAACTTGTCAGGATGAACTTGCGACTGCAAGTCACGGTAACGCTGATCGAGTGCAGCACTATCGATAGCGAAGCGTGGCGAGATCTCGAACAACCGGAAGAAGTCCTGCTGGAAATCGAGAGACTTCATAAGGAAAAACCCATCAGACCTTGAAGCTCTCTCCGCATCCACACGAGTCTTTCACGTTTGGATTGTTGAACTTGAAACCTTCATTCAGCCCTTCGCGGGTGTAGTCCAACTCCATGCCGTCGATATAAGGCAAGCTCTGTGGATCGACCAATACGGTCACGCCGTGGCTGTTGAATTGCAGATCGTCACCATCCACCGCATCCGCGAATTCCAATTTGTAAGCCATGCCGGAGCAACCGCTGGTACGCACGCCCAAGCGCAGACCGACGCCTTTGCCGCGTTTAGTCAAAAAATTCTGCACATGCTTGGCAGCGTTTTCCGTCAACGTGATGCTCATGCTTAACTCCTATTTGTTACCGTTACAGGCAGCCGTTTCAACGTTTGCGCCATGTTTGGATTTGTAATCAGCTACCGCCGCCTTGATCGCGTCTTCCGCTAAGATTGAGCAGTGAATCTTTACAGGTGGCAATGCCAACTCTTCCGCGATGTGTGTGTTTTTGATCGCCAACGCCTGATCTACAGTCTTGCCCTTGACCCATTCGGTCACCAAAGAGCTCGACGCAATAGCCGAACCGCAACCATAAGTCTTGAACTTCGCATCTTCGATGATGCCGTCTTTGCCGACCTTGATCTGCAACTTCATCACATCGCCACAAGCGGGTGCACCCACCATACCGGTGCCCACGAATGAGTCGCTCTTATCCATCGAGCCCACGTTACGGGGATTCTCGTAGTGATCTAGTAATTTTTCGCTGTATGCCATACAACCTCCTTGGATTCGGGATTCAGGATACGGGATTCAGTTGAACCGGTTTTACCGAATCCTGAATCCTTGATCCCGAATCCTGTTATTAATGTGCAGCCCATTGCACAGTATTCAGGTCAACGCCGTCTTTGTACATCTCCCATAAGGGGGATAGCTCGCGCAATTTTGTAATCCTGTCGTGTAATAGCTTTATCGTGAAATCTACTTCTTCGACCGTGGTGAAACGACCTACCGTGAAACGAATAGAGCTATGTGCCAACTCGTCGTTACGTCCCAAAGCACGCAACACGTACGATGGCTCCAAACTCGCCGACGTACAGGCAGAACCGCTGGAAACCGCGATGTCCTTCACCGCCATGATGAGCGACTCACCTTCCACGAAGTTGAAACTCACGTTCAGATTGTGCGGAACGCGGCTATCCAAATCTCCGTTCAGATAGACTTCTTCCATGTCCGACAGTCCTGACCACAAGCGATCACGCAACATACGAATGCGCTCGTTCTCGGTCGCCATCTCTTCTTTCGCCAGACGGAACGCCTCGCCCATACCAACGATTTGGTGTGTAGCCAATGTGCCCGAACGGAAGCCACGCTCGTGACCACCGCCGTGCATCTGCGCTTCCAGACGCACACGCGGTTTACGACGTACATACAAAGCACCAATACCTTTGGGGCCGTAAGTCTTGTGTGCTGAGAACGACATCAGATCGACCTTGAGCTTTTGCAGATCGATGGCGACCTTGCCAGTCGCTTGTGCCGCATCCACATGGAACAAGATGCCGCGTTCACGACACATCTCACCGATGGCAGCGATATCTTGAATGACGCCGATCTCGTTGTTCACCAACATCACCGATACGATGACCGTATCAGGACGCAATGCCGCTTTGAGTTTTTCAAGATCGACTAAGCCGTTTGGTTCAGGATCAAGATAAGTCGCAGAGAAACCTTGACGCTCCAACTCACGCACCGTATCCAAGATGGCTTTGTGCTCGGTCTTCACCGTGACGATATGCTTGCCCTTCTCGGCGTAGAAATTCGCTGCGCCTTTCAAAGCCAAGTTGTTCGACTCGGTCGCACCCGACGTCCACACGATCTCTTTCGGATCAGCATTCACCAAAGCAGCCACCTGCGCGCGAGCGCGTTCCACTGCCTCATCCGCCGTCCACCCAAAGGAATGTGAACGTGATGCCGGATTACCGAACTGCTCGGTGAGATACGGGATCATCACTGCGGCCACACGCGGGTCTACCGGCGTGGTCGCTGAGTAATCCATGTAGATAGGTAAATGCAGCGTCATCTCTAAATTCCTTAATTAATCAAACCGTCGCCGCTATCTTGCCCATCGCCCTATTTAAGGAAATCGGCGTAACTTCTGATTTAACCGCTTTTAATTGGCCATCGGCCACTTGTTGCAAAGTGACTTGTTGCAAATATTCATGAATTTTGTCACTCAGCCCCAACCACAAATCGTGCGTTGAACAGGGCTCACCATCTTTGCAATTGCCCATACGGTCACAATTGGTTGCATCTAATGGCTCATCCACCGCAATAACGATGTCGGCGATAGTGATCTTGTTCGCAGGACGCGACAAACAGTAACCGCCGCCAGGCCCGCGCACACTTGCAACCACATTATTCTTACGCAACTTAGAAAATAATTGCTCAAGATAAGACAGCGAAATCTTTTGACGCTCGCTAATCGCAGCCAAAGTGATTGGGCCCTTACCCCCACGCTGAGTCAGGTCAACCATCGCAGTTACGGCAAAACGTCCCTTAGTTGTTAGGCGCATCGTTGTTTCCTTTTCCTATAGATTGGACTTAATCATGCGAATCGGTCGGCGAACTTCGTAAAACCGATATCGCGATAGACGGATAGTAGAATACCCGAGGGTTTTAATCAACAATCTTATTCAAATGGTTTGGATCGAACTTGTCTGCTGTCGCGCGCTCCTCTTCCACCCGCACGCCCAACTTCTCTAACTGCTGAAGAATCAACTCGATACGTTGATCGACTGTCACACTATGCCCAATCAAACCATGTAGCGCTTTTGCAACCGGATCATTCTGATCATTACCAATACCGTAGGCATTAAAGCCGTGCGCCACCTTCTTCTCTTCATCCAGAATGCGCGCCGGGATACCAGCTGCGGTTGCACCCGCAGGCACATCCTTCACCACCACCGCGTTAGAGCCAATCTTCGCACCATCACCCACATGAATGGGGCCCAATATCTTTGCGCCCGCACCCACCACCACACCATTGCCTAGCGTCGGATGGCGTTTACCTTCTTTCCACGACGTGCCGCCTAAAGTCACACCGTGATACAGCGTCACGTCGTCGCCAATTTCAGCCGTCTCGCCAATCACAACCCCCATACCGTGATCGATAAAGAAACGACGACCAATCGTCGCCCCGGGATGGATCTCAATCCCCGTCAACCCCCGCCCAATGTGCGACACAAAACGCGCCATCCATTTCAAACCCATATGCCACAAAGTATTCGCCATACGATGAAAGATGCGCGCATGCAAACCCGGATAGCAGGTCAACACCTCAAAAGTGCTGCGCGCCGCAGGGTCGCGATCAAAAACACTGGCGATGTCTTCACGGATATTTTTAAACATCATTTATGCTCTTCTAGGTAGCGTTGTCTTAGGCGCGCATTGTACGCGGTGGCAACAGTCAATATGCCACGCAGGATGTTAACTTCTTCGTCTTCCAAGCGTGCGCGGGAATAAAGACGGCGCAGTCGCTGCATCAAACGTGCGGGATTTTGCGTGGTGAAGAAGCCCATTTCAAACAAGGCTTTTTCTAAATGTACGTATAGCCCTTCTACTCGCTCGTGTGCGGCTGGCTCAACTTCAGGCGCAACTAATTGATAAGAATTAGCCGCCACACTCAACTCATAAGCCACCACTTGCACCGAGGCAGCGATGTTGAGTGAAGAGAAATCAGGGTTGGTTTGAATGTTCACGCCCAACTGCGCTTTGCCCATTTCTTCATTGGTGAGGCCAGACATTTCTGTACCGAACAGCAAAGCCACCGGATGGTGGCTGGCTTCTTGCACCACCTGCGGCATGGCTTCACGCGGCGTTTTTACAGCAATCGAAATATCGCGCAAACGTGCCGTCATCGCCACGGTGTAAGCCACGCCCTGCAAGGCTTCATCAATCGAACCACATACGACAGCATTTTGCAGCACATCATCCGCGCCTGCCGCCATGGCATGCGCTTGTGGATCAGGGAAATGCTTGGGGTTAATGAGGTAAAGATGGCGCAAGCCCATCGTTTTCATAGCACGTGCCGCCGCACCAATGTTGCCCGGATGGGTGGTGTGACTCAGGACGACTCGGATATTTTCAAAAGGATTTGGTTTATTCAAAACGGAATACCAACTAAAATACGCGCCGGATTTCCCCAGCTCATTAAAAAGGTCGTACTGATATGCACCCCATGCTCAACATCGCGGTGAAGGCCGCGCGTCGCGCCGGAAACTTGATTCACCGTGCCGCAGACAATATAGATCACCTTACCGTGGCCAAAAAATCCCACGCAGATTACGTTAGCGAAGTAGATCAAGCTGCTGAGCGTCTTATCGTACAGACCTTGTTGGATGCCTATCCAACGCATGCTATTCTAGCAGAAGAGGGCGGCGCTCAAGGTCAGTCCGAGTATGTTTGGATCATTGACCCGCTCGACGGCACGACCAATTTCTTACACGGCATTCCTCAATATGCGGTCTCCATCGCCTTGCAACACAACGGCGTGCTGACCCAAGCCGTTGTGTATGACCCCACTAAGAATGACCTGTTCACTGCCACACGCGGACGTGGTGCTTACCTGAACGACAAACGTATCCGCGTAAGCAAACGCAAAGAGATCGAAGACAGTTTGATCGGCACAGGTTTTCCCTATACGCGTTTTGAGAACATGGACGCCTACATGGACATCTTTAAGGATGTCATGCAAAAGACGGCTGGTTTACGTCGTCCGGGTGCTGCGTCACTTGATTTGGCTTGGACTGCAGCTGGCCGTTACGACGGATTCTTTGAGACTGGCTTGAAACCTTGGGACATCGCGGGTGGTGCGCTGCTGATCTCCGAATCAGGCGGCATCGTGAGTGACCTCGCTGGCAATCAGAATTTCCTCACCAGCGGTCATATCTGTGCAGGCAACCCATTCGTTCACGAACACCTGCTCAAGATCATCGCACCGCATCTAACAGACGGACTCAAGTAAGCTTCAAAAATGACGCACGCCGCAGCGCTGGAACAGACGTTGCACCGAGACATCCCCATCACACGCGAGATGGGGATTCGCGTCGCAGCCTACGATGGCAGGCAACTGCGCCTGACTGCCCCGCTCTCTGCAAACATCAACGACAAAGGAACCGCTTTCGGCGGTAGCCTGTATTCAGTAGCGGTGTTGTGTGGCTGGAGCATGTTGCACCTCAAGCTAAGAGAAGCTGGCTTGCCGCACAACGTCGTCATCCAAGAAGCCAACGTACGTTATCTTTTGCCCGTTGAGCAAAACATTGAAGCCGAATGTCAGATTGATGACGAGGCATTCGCCCAACTATTAATCTCGCTGAACAAACACAGTCGCGCACGCTTACCCCTCTCGGTCGTCATCAAACAAAATGATCGTCCGGCTGTCGAGTTCAGCGGGCGTTACGTCGTCCACAAATAGATTATGAGCACCACACCCGCACTCGAAAAGCAGACACCCATGATGCAGCAGTACCTGCGCATCAAAGCGGAACACACCGACAAGCTGCTGTTCTATCGCATGGGCGATTTCTACGAGTTGTTCATGGACGATGCCGTGCGCGTCGCCAAGCTGCTCGACATCACCCTCACCCAACGCGGCGCATCCAACGGCCAGCCCATCAAGATGGCGGGTGTGCCGTATCACGCGGCCGAACAATACCTCGCGCGTTTGGTGAAGATGGGCGAGTCCATCGCTATTTGCGAACAGATCGGCGACCCCGCCACCAGCAAAGGCCCGGTCGAACGCAAAGTCATGCGCATCGTCACGCCCGGTACGGTGACTGATTCCGCCTTGTTAGAAGAGAAGCGCGACAACCTGCTACTCGCGCTACACCAGCGCAACAACGAAGTGGGCCTCGCTTGGCTCAACCTCGCTTCGGGGCAATTCACCCTTGCCGAAGTCGCTGCCAAACAACTGCCTGCGGAACTAGAACGTCTGCAACCTTCTGAGATATTGGTCGCCGAGAGTGTCGCCGCACCGCAGTTCAAGAACGCCGCGAACAAATCGTTACCTGATTGGCACTTCGACCGCGACACCGCGCACCGTGCGCTGTGCCAACAATTCGCCACGCGCGACCTCGCTGGTTTTGGTTGTGATGATTTCACTGTGGGATTGGAAGCCGCCGGCGCATTGCTCGGCTACGCCAAACTCACACAAGGGCAAAGCATCGCGCACATCCGTAGCGCGCAGGTGTACCACGCTGATGAATTCGTGCGCATGGATGCCGCCACCCGCCGTAATCTGGAGATCACCCAGACCCTGCGCGGTGAAGCTGCCCCCACCCTGCTCTCGCTGCTCGACACCTGCGCCACCAACATGGGTAGCCGATTGTTGGCGCACTGGCTGCACCATCCTCTGCGTGACCGCGCGACATTGGGCGCAAGGCTGGAAGCAGTCGCACAACTCCTACTCCCCTCGCCCGCTGGCGGGAGAGGGGCTGGGGGTGAGGGTTTTGACAACGAAGCATCCGGCCCAAAGCCCCTCACCCCAGCCCTCTCCCGCCTACGGGAGAGGGCGCTTTACCCCCAAGTCCACGAACATCTCAAACCCAGCGTGGACGTGGAACGTATCACCGCACGCATCGCTTTGCGCTCGGCTCGTCCACGCGATCTGTCTGGCCTGCGTGACACATTGCTCACCTTGCCGCAGCTACAAACCGCACTTGTAGGTCGGACTTCAGTCCGACACGATCACAATGATGTCGGGCTGAAGCCCGACCTACAAAACCTGCCGCTTATCGAGCGTCTTGCTTATGCGCTGCAAGCCGACACCTCATTAGTCGAGTTGTTGCAAAAGATGTTGAAGGCCGAACCTTCCTCCGTATTACGTGAGGGCGGCGTCATCGCTGACGGCTTCGATGCCGAGTTAGACGAACTGCGCGGCATCCAAACCAACTGCGGCGATTTCTTGTTGGAGTTGGAAGCACGCGAACGCGCGCGCACTGGCATCAACACACTGAAAGTGGAATACAACCGCGTGCACGGTTTCTACATCGAGGTGAGCATCGCACAATCTGTGAACGTGCCGGACGACTACCGCCGCCGCCAGACCTTGAAGAACGCCGAGCGTTACATCACGCCGGAACTGAAGACCTTCGAAGACAAAGCGCTCTCCGCCAACGACCGCGCACTAGCGCGCGAGAAGATGCTTTACGAACAACTGCTGGATGCACTCGCACCGAGCATCCCGCAACTGCAAGCCATCGCCGCCGCCATCGCCGAGTTGGACGTACTCGCCACCTTCGCCGAACGCGCTGCCACGCTCAACTTCTGCGCACCACAGTTCAGCAACGATGCACGCATAGACATCAAGCAAGGTCGCCATCCAGTCGTCGAAGCACAAGTGGATACCTTCACTCCGAACGACTGCACACTGAACGACACGCGCCGCACGTTGCTGATCACTGGTCCGAACATGGGGGGTAAATCGACCTACATGCGGCAGACCGCCATCATCGCGCTGCTCGCGCATGTCGGCTGTTTCGTGCCTGCGCAGCAAGCGGTGCTGGGCGAGATCGACCAGATATTCACGCGCATCGGCGCATCAGACGACTTAGCCTCGGGGCGTTCCACCTTCATGGTCGAGATGACCGAAGCCGCCAACATCCTGCACAACGCCACCGACAAGAGCCTAGTGCTGGTGGACGAGATCGGGCGCGGCACCAGCACCTTCGACGGCCTCGCCCTCGCCTACGCCATCGCGCGCCACCTGCTGGAGATCAACCGCAGCTACACCTTGTTCGCCACGCACTATTTCGAACTCACGCGACTAGCCGAAGAATTCAAACAACTCGCCAACGTCCACCTCGCCGCCATCGAACACCAACACAGCATCGTCTTCTTGCACAGCGTGAACGAAGGCGCAGCCAGCCAAAGCTACGGCCTGCAAGTCGCCGCCCTCGCAGGCGTGCCGAACAGCGTCATCCGCAGCGCGAAGAAACAGTTAGTGAAGTTAGAACAGAACAGCGCCGCGCAAAGCCCGCAGGGAGATTTGTTCGCCGCCGCACCCGAAGTGCCAGAGCCAGAAGAACATCCGCTGCTGTCGGCGCTACGCGACCTACAACCGGATGAGATGAGTCCGAAGGAAGCACTGGAGAAAATTTATCAGTTGAAAAAGCTAATCTAGCGACTTGGCAATTATGAACGCGCTCAACAAACAAAGGTCTCCAAAACAAGATTGGCTCATCCTAGAAGAGTTAGTTGCCAGTATCCAAAAAAAGCTGGCGCCTGCCGCAAGCGTAGAACACAACGTTCATATTAAAGGCAGGATTACTCAAGTTGATCGACAAGTTGATGTATTGGTCACGCAGTTAATCGGCCAATACAAAATGACAATCGTAATTGATTGTAAAGATACCAAGCGCCCAGTTGACACAAAAGGTGTCGAAGAATTTTCAGGTCTAGTTAATGACATTGGCGCAAATAAAGGCGTTCTTGTTTGTCCCGCAGGATTTACAAAAGCAGCATTACGGACGGCTAAGTCTCATCAGATTGAGCTATATCGCCCAGTAGATACTGGTAACCACAAATGGAAAATTCGCGCATCCGCTCCCGCAACTTGCGACTTTCGATCTGCTGCAATTTCGATAGGATTTCAATATACAGCTCTCCTTCCGCTTACTTTAACTAAGCACGTTGCTCACTTGGATGTTTTTGATGCAACTGGGAAAAGCCTTGGAACACCTCTTGCTGTCGCGACTGCCAAATGGAATGCTGGAAAGTTACCACTTGAACCTGGTGAGCATGAAAGGCATTCAATATTTGACGACAGCAATACATTTGTAGATAACGGTTATGGCACTCGTGTACAGGTAAAATTATTCATTGATTACCACGTAAATCAACGGATGTATTTTGGGCAAATCCCCATCGAAAAGATTAGTGGCTTCTTAGATGAATATACTGGACTTGTAACCGCTAATTCCTTCACTCTTGGTTTACTTAGTCCTTCCGAAGTGGAAAATTCTTGGAGAAAATTAGCGCCTGATGAATCACCACCAGTAGCACCACTTTTCGGATTGGTAGGATTAGACTGTTGGCCTGAATAAGGGAAGTAACAGGAAGCAGCTTCGCATCCCTCCACTCCCCGCATTTGCCCCCCCATTGAACTGTTGGGGTCGGGTTCGCAGGACTAAAGAGGACTAAAGGTGTCAGCTTCGCATTTCCTTGCACCACTTAAATTTCAACGCATTAAATTGATTCAACTCATACCCCATTCCCACCTTCAATCACTTCATCAATTGAATAAAGGCATCAATAAATATAAATGATGCTTGCATGAAACTCCGCGTATCGTGCCGTGTCTATGAGCCCGCTCGGATGTTCCATGAATCGCTTGTCTTGATCCGACAATCACAACTCACTTAAGGTTACCCAATGATCGTTCGCAGCAGGCCGTCTGGATTCAGGTTGTTTCTGATTTTTCGCGGGTCAGTATTGAAAGACATCTGGAAGGTGCTGCTGGTCAACATCATCCTTGCCACGCTGGTGACGATGACGCATGGTGATCTATTCAGCCACAAGATCACGCTGACGGCGATCCCGTTCACCTTGATCGGTTTGCCGCTGGCGATCTTCCTTGGTTTTCGCAATAACGCGGCGTATGACCGTTACTGCGAAGGACGCAATTTGTGGGGCGAGATCGTTTTGCAGAGCCGCAATTTTGCGCGCCAATGTCTGACGCTGATCGAACATGCACAGCCGCTGCAAGCTGGGGCTGGATTGCAAGATGTGCGGGTACGCATGATCTACCGCACCATCGCTTTTTCGCATGCGTTGCGCCATTTATTGCGCGGCACGGATGCCAGCGCTGAAATCAAACCTCTGCTGACAGCCGATGAATGGCAGCAAAGCACCAAGGCTGCGAATATTCCCGATCACTTGATGCACCAGATGGGTAATGACTTGCGTCTGTGTCTGAATGAAAAGCGACTGGACGGCTGTCTTGCCGCAAACATCGATACCAGCATGTCCGCGATAACGGCGGCAGCAGCGGCTTGCGAACGCATCAAGAGTACGCCCATCCCGTTTTCCTACACCCTGCTGCTGCATCGCACGGCTTACCTGTATTGCTTCTTGCTGCCATTCGGATTGGTGGATGTGACCGGCTTTATGACGCCATTCGTGGTGGGCATCGTGGCTTACACTTTCTTCGGGTTGGATGCGCTGGGTGACGAGATCGAGGAGCCATTCGGCAATCTGCCCAACGATCTGGCGCTGGATGCGATCTGCCGCGCGGTGGAGATCAATCTGCGCGATGCGCTGGGCGAGGAACACGGGCTGACTCAGTTGAAGCCTGTGAATTTTTGTTTGATGTAGGCGGCATGCTATTGGGAGTGCATTACACTTTCACTCCAACGAGCTAATGGGGGCTGCTTCGAATTCCCTTACGCACCATCTCACCAAAGCTCAAAGACCCACTGATATTTATTTAGGAAAATTCGATGATCGAAAGTTCTCTTCCCGAAATCCAAAGCGTCTCCGTCGCCATCCGCGATGCGGTTGCTCCCGTATTTTTGTTGACGGGTGTTGGCTCTATCCTCTCTGTGCTGGTGAACCGACTGGGCCGTGCAATCGATCGTGCTCGTGTGCTTCACACGATGAATGAAGACCAGCGTGCCAAGCATGTGGATGAGTTCGAGATCATTGTGCGTCGCACTGCTTGGATTCGCAGGTCTATTGGGTTGATCACGCTGGCGGCATTGAGTGTGTGTACGTCTATCGCAACACTCTTCGTCGAGGTGAAAATGGGGTTGAACATGCCTGACATCGTTGCCGGAACGTTTTTCGCGGCCATGCTGTTTCTCATTCTTGGGTTGCTCTGCTTCTTGAGAGAGATCGCTTTGGCCTCAAGAGAGTTGAGCTTTTTGAATAAGTTGAATTAGCCGATAAAAATCGAAATCCATTTGCGGATAATGATGTGGGGCAACGTAGAGATGCCTGATCGCATCGTTCGATTCGTTGAATGTATAAAACGCCAATTTCCAACCCCACTCAGCGTCGAGTAGAATCGGTCGGCCTTTCATCTGAAGGTATTCCAATAAATAAGAGGGGAATTTGATGCAAAAAATCACAGTGAAGATCGCATTTTTATTAGCCACACTCATGACCACTTCTGCACACGCGCAAAGCGAGCAATTTTATTTGGGCATGGATGCTGCAATGACCTACGGTGCGACTTGGAAGGTGCCTAACACCCCTGATGAAAAAATCTCTGGCGGCACTCAATTCAAACCAACGCTGGGATATTCCTTTAGTGATCGATGGGCGATGGAGATCAGTGAGTTTTCTGTAAAGACAACTAAAGGTAGCGTCTCTGAATCGATCGTGATCGTGCCAATCAACTTTGTCTATAACGTCCCATTCTCGAAACAAACAGGCTTGTTACTCAAAGTGGGGGCTGCGCCGTTCAGCGCCAAATTCGATAAGCCGAACTTCAGTTCATCTGACGTGCTAGTTGGATTATCGCTAGGCATTGGACTTAAACATCAACTGTCTGAGTCTATTGCCCTAGTAGGCGGTGTCGACTTCCTTAATGGTTACAGAGTTAAGTTTTCAAACGGAGCGCAGTATGACCTGAGCCCGGCCAATGCCTATCTGGGACTGCAGTTCGGCTTCTAATTGATCCACTGAATCAATTGTCGCAATGGCTTCTGGCGTGTTGAACACTGGCGAAATATCCATGTTGTAAGCTCTTCCAAAGCGAAAGGATAATGTGTTGGTTCAAGTGTTAAATTTAGACATTCGTTCATTCAGATGATCTCAAAATACGCATGCACTAACAGGGATTAGCCACGGGAGCAAAAGTGATTATGGCGACGCAGAAGAGTATCGATGACCACAGCATCAGTCGTATCCGTTCCTCAGTCAGTGGATTCACTCTGATTGAGTTGATTGTCGTCATCGTAATACTTGGCATTCTGGCGGCAGTGGCGCTGCCCCGTTTCGCTAATCTAGGAGGCGATGCCCGCGCCGCCTCAATCCAAGCACTTGCTGGTGCAGTCAGAAGTTCGGTAGCAGTTGTCAGATCTTTCACTGCACTTCGCGGTCAAGGAGCACTGGGGGCTGAAGTGAATATCACATGGATCGATCTCGATGCTTCCACCCCCGTGCGTATATGGAGCGGCTATCCAGATCGTTGGTGTGATGGAATCGGCATGACTTTGACGGGGGCAACAGTCCCCGCAGGGGGCTGCTATCTTTCCACCACGGCAGTCCCTTTTGGGAACTATACGTTCTACGGATTCGGCAATGGCACGATTCCCAACGGGGATGCTGGCTGGCGGCTGGAAGATGCACCTGACCCACAAAACTGCTCCGTCGCCTATACCTACAATGGCACGGGAACACCTGTCATCACTGAATATACCTCTGGATGCTAAGTGCCTTAACGATGCCTCGCTCGGTTCACTTTTTTTGTAATCGCCTACTTTTCTCGGCGCTCCTCTGACGCCCCACGCACTACTCACTCCAATATCTGATAAGGCTCCAGCGTGACCGATTCGACACGCTCACCGAGCATGACGATCTCCCCTTCTCTTCGGCTGTTGCCAGTTTCGGTGAATTCGAAACGATAGGTGCGGCGCAGGATGCGGCGGCCTGTTGAGTCACGATCAAGCGCGAGGCTGGTGCTGGCGACGGTGTCATCTAGAAATTGCAGCTCTTCTTTGGCACAGGCGCGTCTGCCTGCATCACGTGCGATCTCTAGGATGCGAATGCTGTGTAGCCAGTACCAAGCCAGCATAACCAGCGCCAGCAGTGTGAGCAGACCAACCATATCCATTTAATTTCCTTCGCTAAAGGGGCGCTTCAATTGGGCCACCTTAAATTGATCTCACAAAACACAAAGCCCGCTTTTAACGGGCTTTGTGTTTTGCTTGCCTCGCATCAAAGCTTACTTGTTGCTGGCCATTTTGGCTGTGTCGGCGATGTTCCCCAACACGGTTTTCAACTCATTCACCTTGGCTTCCAACGCTTGGATTTCATGTAGCTTGCTTTCAAGCTGAATGCCACTGTCTGCCAACTCTACCGATCTTTTCTTCTCCACGCTGACCTCTTCTTTCAGCTGTTCGATGGTGCGCATTAGAGTGAGTGAGTATTTTTTCTCTTCCTCAAGCTGCTCTTTGAGCTTTTCTGCTTGCTCCTCTTCTAATGCAGCAAATTGCTTCAGTTGCGCTTCAAGCTGAGTGACTTTGCTTTCTTGAGCGGCGGATTTAGCTTGTTCTTGCTTAAGACTTTCTCGGAGCTGAACGATATTCTTGAGCAATTCTAAATTCTTGACTCGCTCTTCTTCCAGTTGAGCGTGTTTGTGTTCTAGCTCAAGCGCTGCAAGCCGATCTTTCATCTGCTGATCAGGTGAGACACTATTTTTAATCGGATCGGTGTAAGTCTGAATTTTTACTGTTTTATCCATGATGTCGGTTTCCTAGCGTCGTGATCGATACACGACAAATTGGCTGCATTGTATAACGTCCATATTTGTGAAAACCAAAATCGCCCACATTCGGCATGGCATGAGCGGATTCAGCCTGTAGTAAGATGCTGGCTCCCGCAGCCCTACGCCACTAACGACTAAAAACGAAGAATCTTGAATCCCCCCCTTTATGCCGTCTAACACGCCTCTCACTTCAGTCCCGTCCTTACCCAGTTCAGCCGTCGACATCGCTGAGAAGCATGTGCACGATATCTTAACGATTGCTTTTGAGCACGATGCAACGCATGCGGCATTGGTGGTATGGGATGGGCAGTGTGCATTGTCGCTGGCGCTGGCGGCGGCTTATCGGCGTTGTTTGCCGGAGGCGACGTTCATCGACTTTGATGCTGTCACACCTGACTTTGTACGTGCGGCATTTGAAGTGTTAGCGCCTTCCGATTTGGTAGTGTTGATTCAATCTAGCAGCTTCAGACTGGATGCCTTTCGCTTGCGTGTCGAGCTTTTCAAGCGTGGACTGAAGGTGATCGAACATCCCCATTTGATGCGTATGCTGGGTGATGAAGGCTTGCGCTACATCGACTCACTCGCCTACGACCCGAACTATGTGCGCCGCGTTGGCTATGCGTTGAAAGCACATATCGATGGCGCTGCCACTGGCATGATCGACAGTGGTGGCGAGCAATTGCTCTTCCCTGCAGGCTTTGAGCCAGCCAAGTTGAACATCGGCGATTACCGCAAGATGAATAATGTGGGAGGGCAATTTCCTATCGGCGAAGTATTCACCGAATCGCTAGATTTAGAAGCGGTGAATGGCCGCGTGCGTATCTTCGTATTTGGCGATACCCAATTCAGAGTGAATAAGCCCGAGCATCCCATTACCCTTGTCATCAGCAAAGGACGTGTGATTGCTACCATCGACTCGACACCCGAATTCGATTTGGTGTTGTCACAGATTCGTGAGGATGAGGGCGAGATTTGGCTACGTGAGATTGGCTTTGGACTGAATCGCACCTTCACCCGTGATGTGTTGGTGAGCGACATTGGCACATACGAACGCATGTGTGGCATCCATCTTTCTCTCGGCATGAAACATGGCAGCTACCCCAAGCCGCAGATCAAACGTGCGGATGCGCGGTATCACGTGGATGTGTTCGCCATCACGGAGAGCGTAACGCTGGGTGATACGGTGGTGTATCGCGATGAAGCATGGGTAGTCTGATACGCATTCCTAAGTAACCGTAGTCCACCACGCCATAACTGCTAGACTCCGGCGCTTATGGACATCGCAAAGATTTCCTATCAGCTGGAACATTCTGGCTACATCGTTCTGGCTAAACCGCTGGTCGCTGAACTGTTAGCCGATTTATTCACCCGTTGCCACGATGACGACTCCACTCGCTTTCATGCCGCCCAAGTAGGACGTGGTGCGGCCAAACAGCGCAGTGCCATTCGCGGCGATGTGATCGATTGGCTAGACACTTCGAATAACGTCGATCAAGCCTATCTGGCCTGCATGGAAACATTGCGCTTGGGCTTGAATGAGTCGCTGTTCTTGGGCTTGTTCGATTACGAGTGCCATTACGCGATCTATGGCAAAGGTGATGGTTACGCGAAACATTCCGATGTATTGCAAGGCCAAAAAAATCGCATCCTCACCACCGTGCTGTATCTGAATGAAGATTGGCATACGCGCGATGGCGGCGAATTAGTGGTATTCGAATCCACAGGCAAGTCCGTCGTCACCACGGTGAGCCCGACATTCGGCACGATGATTATCTTCTTGAGCGAATCATTCCCGCACGAAGTTTTACTCTCTCACGCCACACGGCGCAGCATCGCAGGGTGGTTTCGTGTGAGTGGCAGTTGATTCGCTAGGGTTTCTCAATAGCATTTTCAGCAAACGAACGCCGACGCTCGTTACAATATGCGTATCCATTTCATCCCCCTCTCAATATCACCATGAAAACTCAAACCACAAACAGCGTGTTCCGTAAGGACTACACACCTCCCGCATACCTTGTCGAGCAAGTTGAACTCGGCTTTGATTTGGATGCGGACAACACACTTGTCAATGCACGCTTGGTGATGAAACGTAATCCACTTGGCCCAGCTAAACCGCTTCAATTACTCGGGGAAGAGCTAGAGTTAGTTGCGTTGCGCATGAATGGCCGCACACTCAAGGAACGCACTGATTACACCGTGACAGAAGGTACGCTGACGCTACTGAATGCCCCTGATGCGGTGGAACTGGAAATCGTAACGCGCATCCACCCTGCAAAAAATACATCTTTGATGGGCGTGTATGTGTCTAACGGGAATTTTTTCAGCCAGTGCGAAGCGCAAGGTTTTCGCAAGATCACTTACTTCCCTGACCGTCCCGATGTGATGGCGCCCTACACGGTGATGCTGCGTGGAGACAAAGCTAAATATCCGGTCATGTTGAGCAATGGAAATTTGATTGAGCAAGGTGATTTGGGAGATGGACGCCATTACGCAAAGTGGCAAGATCCATTCAACAAACCTTCGTATTTGTTCGCGCTGGTGGCCGGAAATCTAGTGTGCCAAGAAGAACGTTTCAAGCTGCAATCTGGACGCAAAGCGCTGCTGCAAGTTTGGGTGGAACCCGGCAATCTGGATAAGACCGATCACGCGATGCAGTCGCTAAAAAAGAGCATTCGCTGGGACGAACAACGCTTTGGGCTTGAACTGGACTTAGAGCGTTTCATGATTGTGGCCGTGGGCGACTTCAACATGGGCGCGATGGAAAACAAAGGGCTGAACATCTTCAACACCAAGTATGTCTTGGCTAATCCGCGCATCGCAACCGATGTGGATTACGACAACATCGAAGCCGTGATCGGCCATGAGTATTTCCACAATTGGACGGGTAATCGCGTGACTTGCCGTGACTGGTTTCAACTCTCGCTAAAAGAGGGGCTAACGGTGTTCCGCGATCAGGAGTTTTCTGCGGATATGGTGGGCACGGATACGGGGCGCGCGATGAAGCGCATTGATGATGTACGTGGCTTACGTCAGGTGCAGTTTGCCGAAGATTCTGGGCCGATGTCGCATCCAGTGCGTCCCGATAGTTATGTCGCTATCGACAATTTTTACACTTCGACCATTTACGAAAAAGGCGCGGAAGTCGTTCGCATGTATCAAACCCTGCTCGGGCGCGATGGCTTCCGCAAAGGCATGGACCTGTATTTTGCACGCCATGATGGGCAGGCCGTCACCTGTGATGATTTCCGTGCCGCGATGGCGGATGCCAATACGCGCGACTTGAGCCAATTTGAACGCTGGTACAGCCAATCGGGCACGCCCCATGTAAAAGTGGAAACAACTTACGACAGCGCCGCTAAAACCTATGATGTGACGCTCACCCAAAGCTCGCGCAATTCGTCCGATCTACCTTTTCATATTCCTTTCGCGCTGGGCTTGTTGGATGCACAAGGGCAGGAGATGGCCTTGTATCTGGCTGGGAAAAAACAATCTGGCGCCACCTGTGTACTGGAGCTGACTCAAGCACAGCAAACCTTCCGCTTCACACAAGTAAAACAGCGCCCTACCCCATCCCTGCTGCGCAACTTCTCCGCTCCTATCGTATTGGACTACACCTATAGCGATAGTGAATTGGTGCAATTGCTCAAACACGACCGCGATCCATTCAACCGTTGGGAAGCAGGGCAACGCTTATGCATGCAACGTTTGATGGCGCTGGTCGTACAAGCACAAGCGGGTGAGCCATTGACGCTAGATGAACTGTTCATCGACGCTCTGCGCAGCACCTTGCTAGATGAGACGCTCGCACCTGGATTACGCGAACAGTTATTGAGCCTGCCCAGCGAAAGCGTTATGGCGGAACACAGCGCAGTCATTGATCCGCACGCCATCCACCAAGCTAGACAGTTCATGCGCCGTGCATTGGCACAGTCACTGAAAGCCGCACTCATTACCACCTATGAAGCCAATCTAACGACGGGTAAATACCAAGCTGATGCGCAATCCGCAGGTAAGCGCGCGCTGAAGAATCTGTGTCTGTCGTATCTGCTGGAGTGGGATGACGAAAGCACGCTGCAATTAGCCCTCGCGCAAGAAAGTGAGGCGAACAACATGACCGATCGTCAGGCTGCGCTCGCGGTTTTAGTACAGCGCGATCCTGATACATCAGCCTTGCAACGCTTTTATGCAGACTTTAGCGATGAGCCTTTAGTCGTGGATAAATGGTTCAGCATTCAAGCCACTGCGCGCAGCAATGATGTACAAGCTATACGCCGCCTAATGAGCCATCCCGCCTTCACCTTGACCAATCCGAACCGAGCTCGCAGCTTGATTTTTAGCTTCTGCAATGCGAACCCAGCACAGTTCCATGCAGCTGATGGAAGCGGCTACGCATTCTGGGCAGAACAAGTGATTGCCCTCAATAAGATCAACCCGCAAGTGACCGCACGACTCGTGCGCAGCCTAGATCATTGGAAAAAATACCAACCAGCGTTGCGCAAGCAAATGCAAGCTGCATTACAACGGGTGGCGCAGGAAAAACACTTAGCCAAGGATGTGCTAGAGGTCGTGCAAAAATCGCTGGGATAACTCATTCGTAATGCATAAACAAGCGTGGATTTTTTCAGTAAGGAGAAAGTTAAATGAGTGACCGTTATTTCACCAAACAGACTTTTGCATTTTTGACTGCGCTGGAAGCGAACAATGACCGTGAATGGTTCACCGCACATCAACAGGAGTATGAAGATTGCGTGCGCACACCGGCCTTAGACTTCATCAGCGACATGTCGAATGAGATGCCCGCTATCTCACGACATTTTTTGGCACAACCCAAGAAGGTGGGTGGTTCCTTGATGCGTGTGTATCGCGACACACGCTTCAGCAAAGATAAAACACCTTACAAGACCAACATCGGCATCCAGTTTCGCCACGAAATTGGCAAAGACATCCATGCCCCCGGTTATTACCTGCACATCGCTCCCAGTGGATGTTTTATCGGCGCGGGTCTGTGGCATCCTGATGCGGATACCCTTTTCAAGATTCGCGAAGCCTTGGTTCAAAAAAGTGAGTCATGGTTGGCGGCACGAGATGACACGACTTTGCTCAAACACTTCCACTTGGATGGCGACTCTCTCACCAATGCGCCACGTGGCTTCGCCAAAGATCATCCGCTTGTTGAAGATTTGAAGCGCAAGGATTTCATCTGCCTAGCAACGTTAAGTGAATCCAGCGTGACTTCCAAAAATCTACGCACTCAAGTGGTCGAGCGTTTCCGAGAAACTGCGCCATTCATGCGCTTCATGTGCAAAGCACTGGATTTACGATTCTGATCCTCTCCATTTCCCGTCACTAAAACAACAAAGCCCGCAACAGCGGGCTTTGTTCATTTCAGCAATCCACTCGACTTAGTGGTGATGACCGCCTTCGCCGTGCACGTGACCGTGAGTCAGTTCTTCTGCTGATGCAGCGCGAACACCGGTAATCGTGCCGGAGAACACCAGAGACTTACCAGCCAATGGATGGTTACCATCAACCGTCACTTCGTCGTCTGTCACTTCTGTAACGGTGTAAAGCATGAAGTCTTCATCGTCGTCACCTTCTGCGCCGCCTTCGAATTGCATGCCAACAGCCACTTCTTTAGGAAACATGTCACGTGGCTCTGCACGTACTAGTTCGTGTTCATATTCGCCAAAAGCATCGTCTGGCTCCATAGTGACGTTAAAAGTATCGCCGACTACTTTGCCATGCAGCGCTTCTTCGACAGTAGGGAAAATGCCATCGTAACCACCGTGCAGGTAGCTGATCGGATCACCCGCAGCCTCAATGACCTCGCCGCTCACATCGGCTAATTGATAGGTGAGGGAGACTACAGAGTTTTTTTCAATCTTCATTTCATTTCCTTTAGTAAATTAAGAACTTCTTGAGCATGTCCATGCGCATGCACTGCATAAAGAGCGTGGCGCAACTTGCCTTGTTTATCGATGATGAATGTCGATCGCTGAACAGCGTGTTTCTTGTGTCCATCAACTTCCTTTTCATACATCACGCCATATTTTTTGCAGACCCTAGCTTCTGTATCTGCAAGCAACAATACTGAAAGGCCATATTTGTCACGGAAAGAAGCGTGGCTGATGCAATCATCACGACTGACACCCACTACGATCGTATCTAGGTTGTCGAATTCACGCTCATGATCGCTGAATTCATTTGCCTCCATGGTGCAACCCGGCGTGTCATCCTTAGGATAAAAATAAAGAACGACATTATGCTTCCCGTGTTGCGACACCAACTTGAATGTCTCCATGTCAGCGTCTGGCAACTCAAAATGGGGCGCTTCCATCCCTGCTTCTAGTGGTGCCGATTGTTGTAGTGGCATGCCTTCCTCCTAATCCGCATTCTATCTAATTTTGCTGTCATGACTGGCTGGATTTTTCTTTCCATCACCCGTCGCAGGGCTATAATCTTGTCATGAAAAATACATTACTCGGCGGACTCACTCCGCAACAATTCCTTCGCGACTATTGGCAAAAGAAGCCTTTGTTGATTCGTCAGGCTGTGCCTGGATTCAAAGGCTTGCTCAATCCGCAACAACTCATCGACTTAGCATGCACGGAAGATGCGCAAGCGCGATTGGTGACTCAAAAACGCGGCAAGTTCGGCCTACAACACTCACCGTTCGAACCGGATGATTTCAAAGGATTCGGCAAAGACAAATGGTCTGTTTTAGTGCAGGGCGTAAATCATTTTTTGCCTGAGGCAACGGAGCTCATCAAACGCTTCAACTTCATACCCCATGCACGTCTAGATGATCTGATGGTGAGTTACGCGCCCAAAGGCGGCGGAGTCGGCCCTCATTTCGACATCTATGATGTGTTCTTGTTGCAGGGGCATGGACATCGTCGCTGGCAGATATCGACCCAAGCAGACCAAACGCTTATCGAAGGAGCTCCTTTACGCATCCTGAAAGATTTCAAGGTCGAACAAGAATGGGTGTTAGAGCCTGGCGATATGCTCTATCTCCCCCCTCAATGCGCGCATAACGGTATCGCTGAAGATGATTGCATGACTTATTCCATCGGTTTTAGAACACCGTGGTATCAAGAGTTGGCAGAGCAATTTCTGGTCTATCTACAAGATCGCATCGAGATCAAAGGTACTTACGCAGATCCCGATTTGACGCTACAAAAACATCCCTCTGAAATTGGTTCAGCCATGCTGGAGCAGGTCGCCGATAAGATTCGAAAAATTAAATGGGATGATGAAGATGTCGCTAATTTCCTAGGGTGTTATCTGTCTGAGCCTAAGTCGCATATTTTCTTCGACAGTCCAAATAGGCCGCTGTCTGAAGCCCAGTTTATACAAGCCCTAAAAAACAATGGCCTCAAATTAGATTTGAAGACTCAGATGCAATGCCACGGCAAAACAGTGTTCATCAATGGTGAAGCTTATCCTGTCAAAAAAACAGATTATCGTACCCTGAGAGAATTGGCAGATTTGCGTGAACTCTCACCACAAATGGATATTTCACCGATTGCCACTGCGTTACTTTTCGAATGGTATTTGGATGGTTATCTCTCACCCAATACGAAAAAGCGATGAACTAAGGAGGTGGAAGCCATGGGAAACGAAGCGCTACAACACACAGCTTTTGATGGTGTAGCAGATTATCTCTCCGCGCTTGACAGCGTATGCTCATCAGCACAGCGTACACTGAACGTTTTCGACAAAAACTTTGCAGACTCAGGCTTCAATTCAGAAGCACGTTACGAGACTCTGCGCCACTTTCTTCTACAGAGTTCAAGCAACCGATTGCAATTGCTGGCACATGACACACAGTATTTGGTGCGTTACAGCCCTCGAATGATGATTTTGCTTCAAGAGTTCAGCCACAGTATGGCGATCAATCAAACGGCTCCGCATATGCACAACATCACCGAACCCTTTGCAGTGGCTGATCACACCGATTTTGTTAGACGTTTTCACTTTGACGACACGCGGGGCGTGCTAGCAAAAAATGACTCTGAAGGCGCTAGAATTCTCAATGCTCGCTTCCAAGAGATGTGGTTGGCCTCACATACAGGTGCAACCCCGACAAGATTAGGGCTATAACCCTCTATTTTTTCTACATAACTATCTAGCTTTTTCCCCAGAAATTGTTAAAATGCCGCGCCCTTTGTAGTAGGGAGGTTGCTGCAAAGGTTTTAGTGCCTCCTTATGGATTGGCTTTTCGTAACTTTATTGTGTGATAGGAAATAACATGAAATCTGCTCTGATCGCTGTTTTGGTTGCTTTGTCTTTGGCTGCTTGTGGTGAAAAAGCTCCTGCTGTTGACGCAGCTGCTGTTGCTGCTTCCGCTGCTGCTGCAGCTCCTGCTGTTGTTGAAGCTGCTTCTGGCGTTGTTGCTGCTGCTTCTGAAGTTGTTGCTGCAACTTCCGCAGTTGCTGCTGAAGTTGCTGCTCCAGCAAAGCACTAAGCTTCCAAGCTTATGAAAAAGCCGACTTAAGTCGGCTTTTTTTACGCCTATCGATCCGCAACACTTCCGCATCAACTAAGCGCTCGCCAATCCAGTCCATCTGTTTGTCCGGCAACAGCAACCCATTCCTTTTCACAGTTTAAGGCGTCACTCAACGCTGCAACCGCCAACGCGGCCGTATTGTTCTGCTGACTGAGATGTGCTGCCACGATGTGCTGCAATCGAGTGGTATCCAAATCAGAGAGTAATGTTGCTGCTTGCTGGTTATTCAAGTGTCCGTAGCGCCCACCTACCCTTTGCTTGAGACTGGCTGGATAGCGCCCTCCCATCAACATGGCCTCATCGTGGTTACACTCAAGCACTAAGGCTTGGCACCCAGAAAGGGTGGATTCAATATGCGGAGTAGCATGCCCTGTATCGGTCAATACGCCCAAACGATTCTCACCATCGCCGAAGACATACTGTACGGGCTCACCCGCATCATGAGGAACTAAGAATGGCTGAATTTCCACATCACCGATATTGAAGCGATGGTGTGGATTGAGTTCTTGTACCTGAATATCGGCAAACGCTTCTCTTTGAAACCGCAAAGTGCCGTGAGTGAGCCAAACAGGCAGCTCAAACTTTCGAGCCAAACGAGCAACTCCGGCGATATGATCGCCGTGTTCGTGCGTCACAAGAATGCCATTGATTTGTGTTGCTTGAAGTCCGAGGCGCGCGAGGCGATTGAGTGTTTCGCTAACGGAAAATCCGCAATCCATCAGCAATGTGGTTTTGCCAGCTTGCACTACTAGCCCATTACCCTCACTACCGCTACCCAGAAGGGCAAATCTCATCAGTGCAGTTTATTTTTCGATATTTTGGAAGACGAGGTCAAGAATGCGAGTCGCTTCTTTCCCCTTCAACTCATTACCTTCTTTGACAGTGATATCCGAAGTACCTGATGCTTCATGCACCAACACTTGAAGGTCTGCAGATTTTTTATCTTTAGGATTTGCCTTTAGAAAGTAGATACCTTTACTACGGTCCACATCTGCGACAGCAATGCCAGAACGCTCTAATGCCAATCCCACCTTGCGCCAAACACGATCAAATGATTCATTCAGCAAAATAAACCGGGTACCGCCAACCTCCAACAACTTTGTATTTGATCCTGCCGATACTTCAACGACAGGCGCACTGACCGATGATGCTGGGCTAGAAACCACTCTCTCACGCGTAAAGTCAGAATATTTGGTTACTTGCGTACCATCTGCAGCTGGAATTGCAAAACGCTGCTCAATCATAGGGGATGTAAGATCGGGTGGCACTTCTAAAGCGGGGGTTTCAGCAGCGCCTTTGTAATCGACTGGCTTACGATCAAACACGCTACAACCCGCCAATAAAGACAGCGTGATAATTCCAATAACGGCATTACGTACGTTCATATTTTTTTCCATCAAATAACTCCTGCTTGTCGCATCGCTGCTTCCACTACTGATTGTGCGCCAACAGAGAGGGGGGTTAGCGGCAAGCGCAACGTATTGTTCATCTTGCCCATTCGAGCCACAGCCCATTTCACGGGGATTGGATTGGCTTCAACAAATAAGTTTCGATGCAGCCCTAGAAGACGGAAATTAATCTCGCGCGCCTTGATCACTTCGCCCTTCAAGGCGGCAGCACACATCTCATGCATCAATCTAGGCGCAACATTCGCGGTCACCGAGATCGTGCCATGTGCGCCCAACAACATTAGCGCCAACGTACTTGCATCATCACCACTATAAATAGCGAAATCTTTAGGTGCGCGCTGCAATAGATCGCTACCACGCTCGATACCGCCAGTCGCATCTTTGATACCAACGATATTCTTGATTTGTGCCAAGCGCAGTACCGTATCGTTACTCATATCCGCACCTGTGCGACCTGGTACGTTATAAAGGATATGCGGCATATCCACCGCTTCAGCGATAGCTTTAAAGTGCTGATACAAACCTTCTTGCGTCGGCTTGTTATAATACGGCACAACCGTCAGTGACGCAGCAGCGCCAGCACGTTTGGAAAATGAAGCTAGTTCAATGGCCTCTTTGGTGGAGTTCGCCCCCGTGCCTGCAATGATGGGAATCCTTCCAGCTGCGTGCTCAACTGCAACTTGAATGAGCAACTCATGCTCTTCCACATCAACAGTGGGAGATTCTCCTGTCGTCCCGACGACAACGATTGCATCCGTTCCTTCGGTGATATGAAAATCGATCAATGCACGAAAAGCCGCCAAATCAAGGCTGCCATCTTCCAGCATGGGGGTGACAATCGCAACGATGCTACCTGTAATCATGGTGTCCACTACCTTTTTCGAGAACGCGCATTCTAACCGATTCGACTGATTATTTGTCCGCAAGCATGTCAGCTATGGAATAATCTAGGGACTGTGAATGCAAACAACTTCAACCCCCACACACCTCTGTCTAGCCTCGCAATCGGCGTAACCGCTACGATCACCGATATCCATACAGATGATGCTCTGCGCCAACGACTGCAGGCACTGGGATTTCGCGCAGGAAAACCCATTGAGATCATTCGCAAAGCAAGTTTTGACGGCCCAATTCAAGTCAGATTAGGCACGACCGACATCCTCTTGAGACTGAGCGAAGCCTCTAAAATAGAGGTACGCCCCGAATGAAGCGCATCGCACTTTTGGGTATGCCGAATACCGGCAAATCTACCCTTTTCAATCGCATGACTGGCGGTGCTGCGCGTGTTGGTAATTGGCCCGGCATCACAGTTGATCTTTTAGCCGGAAAAATCCTCCTCGGCCCCGATATTGCCGAAATCATCGACCTGCCCGGTATCTACGACATCCACGGCTTTTCGGAAGATGAGCAGGTCGTACGTCACTTCTTACACGATAACGTTCCCGACCTTGCGGTAGTCGTGCTCAATGCCACGCAAATCGAACGTCAATTGAGCCTGCTGTTACAACTCAAACAGCTCAACTTGAATATCGTGGTCTTACTCAACATGGCTGATGAGGCGAAGAGGTTTGGCATCTCAATTGATGGCGAAAAAATGGCCGAATTACTGGGCATGCCGATCCACCTCATCAGCGCAAAATATGGGCAAGGGCATGCTGAAGCGATTCATGCCATAACCAAAGCACTACGCTATCCAACACCGGGCATGGCTGAAGCTTTACGCACACAACTTGAACAAGATGCTCACATCGAAAACGAGATGACTCGAGTATTGAGTAGCGCAGTACAAGTTCCTGCTCGCCTATCTGACTCTCGCACCGACAAGCTAGACAGTTATTTATTACATCCTTGGTTGGGCTTGCCGATATTTTTCGGCATCATGTATCTACTTTTCCAAGCCATCTTCTTATTTGGCCAACCCCTGCAAGGCGGCGTGGCCGATCTATTAAGCTGGCTCCGGGAGACCCTCTTAAACCCAGCCTGCGAAAACCTACCGTCTTGGCTTTCCGGCCTTCTACTAGACGGAATCTATAATGGCATCTCGACTGTCGCAGCCTTCGTACCCATCATCATCTTGTTCTTCCTATTCATGGCAATCGTGGAGGACACCGGCTATCTTTCTCGTGCGGCATTCTTGATGGACGCACTCATGGCCAAGATGGGACTAGATGGTCGCAGCTTCGTCATGTTGCTTATGGGATTCGGATGTAATGTCCCAGCATTGATGGGAACCCGCGTAATGCGTTCACCTAGCCTTCGCCTACTATCAATGCTAGTGATACCTTTTTCGCTATGCTCTGCCAGATTACAAGTCTTCGTATTTATCACCGCTGCATTGTTCGCCCCGACAACAGCGCCATTAGTGTTGTTCAGCCTCTATCTATTCAGCTTCTTGGCAGCAATTCTGACTGCCCTATTGTTTAAACAACGATTTACCAACACCGAACCTTTCGTGCTTGAACTCCCCCCCTATCGCTTCCCCACGGGGCGACAAATGCTTTTAAGAGGATGGCACGAAGTCACGCAGTTCCTACGCCGAGCATCTCAGTTCATCATCGCGGGGGTTGTCCTAGTGTGGATACTGACCAACTTGCCAACCACTGCAACGCCAGCGAGTGCCGACACGCTTGCAGGCATGATTGGAGCTTGGTTACACCCACTGTTCGCACCAATTGGCATCAATGAACAACTCACAGTTGCCCTACTCTTCGGCTTCGTAGCGAAAGAAATTGTAATTGGCTCTCTAGCCGTGATCTATGGTTTGAGTGGAGACGCGCTAGGTGGCGCACTAGGACAACAATTAGATTGGGTACAAGCATACAGCTTCATGTTATTCACATTAATCTATACCCCCTGCCTTTCAACCATCGCGACATTGCGCAACGAATCCAAGAGTAGCGGATTTACAGCACTAGCTCTATTTTGGTCGCTCTTCTTAGCTTGGTCGATCAGCTTCCTGTTCTACCAAGGTGCGCGAGCATTAGGTTATTAATGCAAAACGCCTCGGACATGCCGAGGCGTTTCTGTTCATCAATGACTCACAACAATTACTGCTGCTTCCAGGCCTTGTCTAAGATCAGCTGAGCACTATCCAGCTTAATTTTCGCTTGATCTAATGCAAGTTTGGAAAGTTCTGCTTGTTTCTTGTCTTCAGCCAATTGCTTCTGCACATCAGCATACTTCTTCTCTGTTTCAGACAAACGCTGCGCATTCACAACGTACACAGCCTCCGCCTTCGATACAGCTTCACGAGCATATTCAACACCGGCTTGCTGAGCGGAGACATCTTTAGCATGCACCATCGTAGACATGGCTATCGCCATCGTTCCAACCGTGGCAACTGCCAACATCGTTTTTAACATACCGATTTACAGAACAACGTGACGATCAAAATGACAAGCGCACACCGATGTGAGCCCCATCATCCAACACACCATTTGACAAGCCATTCGCAAGCACAAACTGAGTTGCGCGATAGCCCACATAAGCTTGAGTCAAAGGTGAGATCGCATATTCGGCACGCAATCCAGCTTGGTAGAAATGGTCTGCATCACCAAAGCTAATGATTTTGGGTGCGTAGTGGTAATCCGCCATGATTGCAAAACGACGGTCTGAAGGAATTTCAAAACGTACTTGCGCGCCTAAGGCAACGCCCGATGCTGCCTTGCGTGAAAGCGCTACTTTATTAAGAGAAGCGACGACCGCTTTAGCACCGATACCAATAGACAAGCCAGGAACCGTACCTTCTTCATTCATCACCAACAAACCCGCCTCACCCAATTGGCTATTGGCATCGTTATATAAGAAACCGGCGAACAACTCGGATTTTCCTGCCACACCACTTGGCACGCTGTATTTGAATTGCGCTGCTGTATTGCTGAGCTGAATATCTAAAGTATCAGCAACAACAATTGAGCTAGAAGAAAGGATAGAAATAGCGATGAGACGACGTAACATTTAAAACTCCTCAATTAAAGTTGGCGGAGGCGGTGAGATTCGAACTCACGGAGGACTCTCATCCTCGCTAGTTTTCAAGACTAGTGCCTTAAACCACTCGGCCACACCTCCAAATTACTTTGCATCCTGAGGACGCCACGCTATGGCTGCTTTGCACTCAATAAGTTCCTAAGAATCTCATGCGACTGAAAACAGCGGCGCGCATGATAACCGAAAATCCGCCAACCTCCAAAGAACACATCATTATTACGGTTGCAACTTTTTTTACGCTTCTGTAGTCTCACGCCCGTCGTGCAAGTACCAGCACGTCTTATCTGGAGAAAACCATGCAATATCAGACCCAAGCTTCACAAATCGGCACGCTTGCCACCGAACAAAATAAAGTCCTGCGCAACACTTACACAATGTTGGCACTGACCATGATTCCGACCATCATCGGCGCATTCATCGGCACCTCGATCAGTTTTTCGTTCATGACCGAACATCCCATCATCGGCTCCTTGCTGATGTTTGGCGTGATGATGGGCATGTTGTTCGCTGTTGCCGCCTTGCGCAACAGCGTATGGGGCATCGTTGCACTACTCGGCTTTACCTTCGTTGCGGGAGTATTCCTCGGCCCCATCCTTCAGCACGCGCTACACTTTAGCAACGGCGCACAACTGGTAGGCATGGCTGCGGGTGGCACAGGCATCATCTTTATCACACTGGCGACCATCGCTACCGTGACAAAGAAAGATTTCAGCTTCATGGGCAAATTCTTGTTCATCGGCATGATCCTGTTGATTATTGCCTCGCTAGCCAACATTTTCTTCCAGATTCCGGCACTGTCACTCACCATCTCTGCCATCGCAGTGATGATCTTCTCCGCTTACATTTTGTATGACATCAGCCAAATTGTGCACGGTGGTGAAACTAACTATGTAATGGCAACTTTGTCGCTATACATGAATATCTACAACCTATTCATCAACCTGCTTAATCTGCTCATGGCATTCAGCGGCGAACGCGATTAAACAACCAAGCACTACTTTAAAGGCGGCTTAGGCCGCCTTTTTTATCGAACACAATTTGGAGTTGGAAATGAAACTAGACGAATATTTGAAGATGCTGAATAGCATCCCCGAAACTTTAGCGTTCAACGATTTGATTGCGCTGATTGATTCGCTGTATGACTTCACGCCGACGGCATTTAACAATGGCACGCTGCTTAACGAAGCAGGTAAAAACAATGGCTCGTGCAAATTATTTTCGTTCGCGAAGTTGCAAGGTTTAAGCGCACAACAAACGTTGTATTGTTTCGGGGCGTATTACCGCGATGATGTGCTCAAAAACCCTGAAGGCACTGACCATCAGAATATCCGCAACTTCATGCAGCACGGTTGGGATGGCATTCAATTTCAAGGCAGCGCGTTGACGCCGAAAAACGCTTAACTCTCCCCGCGCTCAAACACCGCGATTGATTCCACATGCGAGGTCTGCGGGAACATATTCATCACGCCCGCAGATTTCAGCACGTAGCCCTTCTGATTCACCAGTACGTCTGCATCACGCGCTAAGGTGCCTGGGTTGCAACTCACATAAACGATTAGTTTAGGCGCGGTGTAATTGGTGATGGCTTGCACGAGTTGGATTGCGCCATCGCGGGGTGGGTCAATCAGCCACTTGTCGAATTTCTCTAGCGTTGCCAGCAGGCTTGCATCCATATCAAACAGATTCATCATGCGGAATTCTGTGTTGCTGCTCAGGCCATTGAATTGCGCGCTTTGGACAGCACGTTTCACCAACGCATCACTGCCTTCAATGCCCATTACCTGTGCGCCACTGCGTGCAATAGGTAAAGTGAAGTTGCCCAAGCCACAAAAGAAATCGGCGATACGTTCGTGCGCTTGCGGCTTCAACAGTCGCATCGCACGGCTCACCATGAGGCGATTCAAATCACTGTTCACTTGGGTAAATTCAGTGGGCGCAAACGGCATGGTGATGCCAAATTCGGGCAGGCTGTAACTCAATGCCGGCGCGTCCAAGGGATAGAACGGTTTGACCGTATCCACACCTTGGGTCTGCGTCCAGAATTGCACGTGATGTTCGTCGGCAAAACGCTTGAGTTGTTCTTCATCCGCAGGTGACAGGGCTTCCATGATGCGCAGCACCAACACATCCACCTCATCGCCTACAGCAACTTCGATCTGTGGCACGGATTCACGAATAGACAAACGTTCATTCAACTTGGCCAGCAAGGGCAGTAGCTTGGCTATCTTGGGCGTTAGGATTTCGCAGTGAGGAATATCGGCGACGTACTTGCCGTTAGTTTCGCGAAACCCCACCAAGGTCTTTTCTTTCTTGAGCACGTGGCGCACTGAAAGGCGCGCGCGCTGACGATAGCCCCAAGGCTGTCCATAAATCGGCGACAAAACCACTTCCGGCTTCACCTTGCCGATGCGTTGCAAATTGTCTTCCAGCACACGTTGCTTCACGGCCACCTGCGCTTGCGGATCGAGATGCTGCATCGAACATCCTCCACACACGCCAAAGCTGCTGCATTTAGGCTGCACACGCATGAACGAGGGCTTGAGTATCTTGCCGACCTTGGCCTGCTCGTAATTATTCTTTTTGCGATAGGTTGAATAGGTAACTAACTCGCGATTCAACGCGCCTTCGATGAAAATGACCTTGCCATCCGCATGTGCGATGCCGCGTCCTTCGTGGTCTAACGATTCAATAACGACTGTTTTATCAATGTATGCCATGTTGTTCCAAACTTATCAGTACGCGTCCCAAGCGGGTATGCGCCAAACCCCAACCTATCAATACGCCCGTGGTATTAGCCAACATGTCGGCATATTCAAAATAGCGGTAACCACTCAATCCTTGCAAAATCTCAATACCCACACCCATCGATACGAATGCTGTCATCAAATAGATTCGTGACCACTTCGCCAAGTAGAGTTGACAGAACCACAGCATCAGACAGATGTAAGCTGCTGCGTGCTCCAATTTATCCACGCCCTCAAAAACAATAGGTTGAGGCGGATGAGGGGTCAAGGAAAGATAGAAGACAAGAGCAACCCACACGCCCCCTAGCACTAAGCAAATGTTACGCAGCATTTAGGCTTGTTTCCAAGCCGCCAAATATTCAGCCCAATGTGCCTCACTGGATTTACCCAATGTACTACGCACCAGTTCCAACTCTTGTTCATAACGCGCTTTGCTGAACTGTCCGCGCATCAACTGAAAGCGAGCAAAGACTAGCCATGTGTTCACCACATCGGTCTCGCAATAATTACGAATCTCAGCCAGCTTGCCTTGCTGATAGGCATCCCACACCTTGCTGCCGTCCATGCCCAGTTTTCCGGGAAAGCCAATTAGCTTGGCTAACTCATCCAGCGGTGCATTGGCGCGTCCGGTGTACATCGCCAGCAAGTCCATCAAATCTAGATGGCGCGAGTGGTAACGACTGATGTAATTGTTCCACTTAAATTCCTTGTCGTCCTCGCCTTGATCCCAATAACGCGGGGATTGCACACCATGAATCAGGCCGCGATAGTGCAATACGGGCAGGTCAAAACCACTGCCGTTCCAACTTACGATTTGCGGGGTGAATTTTTCGATACCATCGAAAAAACGCTGGATGATGCTGCCTTCATCCTCGCCCGGTTCGCCTAGCGACCACACTTTGAAGTTATCACCCTCACGCAGCACGCATGAGATGGCAGCGACACGTTGCAAGTGATGCGGCAGGAAATCACTTCCCGTCTTCTGGCGACGCATCTGAAAGGCGAGTTCAGCCACCTCGTTGTCATCCACCCCTGCATCCAACTCGTAAAGCGCGCGCAAACCTGCAACGTCGGGAATGGTTTCAATATCAAAGACTAGTGTGGGATTCATGGCGACAACTCGCGGCTAAAACGGAAGCGGATATTACCAAACGGTTGGTAGAATGCCGCACGAAAATTTGAGGATTACTCGTTGAAAAAACTTAAGCGCTTACTGCTCGCCCCCTTCACTTGGCTCATCGCCCTCATCTTCCTTATCGAAGAAGCGATCTGGGACTGGACCGCCAAGCTCATGGCGCGGTTGGGACAAAGTCGCTTCGTCCATGCCATCGAAACGCATATCACCAGTATGTCGCCACGCTTGGCGTTGGTGGCATTCTTGCTACCTAGCACCATTCTCATCCCAGCCAAACTCATTGGCTTACACGCCATCGCCAACGGCCATGTATTCATCGGTGGCACGGTGTTCGTGTTAGCAAAGATTATCGGCATGGCGCTGTTTTCGCGCATCTTCAACCTCACCCGCCCTGCTCTGATGCAGCTTGGCTGGTTCGCTCTGTTATATGAACGGGTGATGCATTACCGCAATAAGCTGCATGAATATTTGGCGAATTGGCCTGCTTATCAAAATATAAAGCGCCATATCAAAGCCATGATTAGTCGCGTCAAAGCGATCTTCAAAAAAAACTAATCACCTCACTCGATACAAGCGCTTCACGAGCGTTTGGCCTTTGATTCGATCAAAGCGATCAGCCATCGCAGCATCTAATTTATTCAAACGATCTTCTGGTAATGGATGAGTCTTAAACAACAGTGCGACGCGGTCATCATCTTTCGCAGCATGACCAATTTGTTGCAACACGCTGGGTAATCCATATGCGTCATAGCCCGCACGGGTAGCCAACACAACGCCCATTCGATCTGCTTCGAATTCGGCATCTTTATCTAGTCCACGCGCGACAATCTCAGCCCCACTCCCAATAAATTCCTGCGCTTTGCTGTTGCCACCTAAAGACTGCGACAACATCTTCCCGCCTGCATCTACTAGCTTACTTTTTTGTAATACCTTGAGGTGATGCTGGCGCACAACGTGGCCTACTTCATGGCCTAACACACCGGCCAAATCAGCCTCGCTCTGCAAGGTGCGGTACAAACCCAAAGTGATGAATATGTAACCGCCAGGCGCTGCAAACGCGTTCACATCATCCGACTGAATCACGCCGAAATGCCAAGCCAAGTCAGGACGCTCGCTTTGGCTAGCGACCCATGTACCAATGCGATTCACATACTTTTGCAACTTATCGTCTTTGACCAAGGGCGCAACGCCCAACAGGTTGCCTGCGATTTGCCGACCAATCGCAACCTCTTCAGCTTCAGTCGGCCCTTTCAATTCTTTCACTGCTTCCACCGCTTGGGTAAGCTTAGGATTAACCGGAGGGATCTGTGCTTTAGCCGCATCCAACTGCCCTTTTAACTGCCCAAAATCAAGCGCACCACTTAAGGTTGAAACAACACACAAGACTGACAACATAAATAATTGACTAACGTTTTTCATATTGAGTGCTCTCATTTCACTTCAGGCAGGTAGTCGAACGGACGTGCAACGAGCTTGCCCTGTTTCGCGAATTTAGCGGCATCCGCTTTGCTTGATGCGTTGGCTTCCGCACGTTTCAATTCAGCCTCATCAAATTTTGCGGCTTTCAATTCCTCATCATTCAAACCTCGCACACCAGTAGTTGCCACAACCTTGCCCGTACCCGCACGCCCAGATGACAGCGCCAACAAACCTGATGCCGTACTCGTGCCTTTTTTTGCATCGCCTTTGCTCACACTCAACATGCGCACCCAGCCGGAAAGCTTGCCTGACTTCACTTTGTACCAGCCTCCTTGTTTTAAAAGGATGTCGAGCTTTTCGCCTGCGGCAAATGCTTTCAGGGTTTTCGCATCACTAAAAGGCTCCGCTCTTAACGCATCAGCCTTTGCCATTGTCCCGACTTCTCCTGCTGATGCTGCGCCTGCATAAAGTGCCGCACACAGCGCCAGCACCGTCCATTTTCTACATTGCTTCATGTTGTTTCCTCTCTTGCTCATGCCACTTAATCAAAGCCTCTGCGAACAGCAAACGCCAATCGGCTTCTGCTTTGCCTCCCCCCTCAATCATGCCTTGTTGTACGACATGACGCGTGGCGTTATCTACATTCAATAAAAATCGCTTCAATACCGATGGGAGCTCTGCCAGCACCAGTGCCGCATCCGCCTCAATCTGTTGGCGTGTCGCATCGCTGTTTGCCTCTTCCACCCAAGAGATGGCAATCGTCTTTTCAAACAATCCCCATAAGCCCTTTTGATCACCACTCACCACTTCAACGCTCTTGTTGGGTGAACCGATGCGACTGACGCCCAGACGAATTTTTTCCAGAATTGCATCCGGCACCACATTCAAATTGGTATCAAAGCGAATCAACATTAACGTGGCTTGCACATCCCCTTCACGTGCAGTCGCCTCGCGCACCATGTTCTTCTCCAACGCCTTACCCGTCGCCGTGGCATACAAACGTGCCAGCGAGAAATAGGCGATGCCCAACATCACCGGGCCTGCGAGATTGATATAGGTGTTAGAAAAATTGATGCTGGCGAAAGAGAATCCAATCAAAATGATTTGCGACAGACCGAACAACTTGTCGATATTGCCGCGCCCTTCCTCACGATAAAACGCCCACGCTGTCGCCCAGATAAGTGCCAAGGTGATGAGCAAATACCAGATACGCCCTTCCGGAAAGCGCAACGAATCGGCGTGTTTATGATTGTCGATGGCTGTCGCTAAAATCTCCACACCGGGATACATACGCGCCATCGGCGTAGTACGAATATCGAACAGTCCTGGAGCTGTCGAACCGATGATGATGATTTTGTCTTTGAATTCATCCTGCGCACGTTGTTTGTTCTTGCTACTCATGTCGGCGAATACATCAGAGAAGCTAACGTATTGATAACTGAACGGCTTGCCACGCCAGTTAAGCAAAATCGACTCAGTGCTGGGTTCTTTCCAACCGAATTCGCTGCCCATACGAGATGGCAGCGAAGGCAAACGCCAACCATCGCTGGCGATGTGTACTGGATAGTTACGCACCACGCCATCCACATCAGGATATACATTGTGTGTGCCCAAACGCCCTGCAGTCAGCGCAGATTCAAAGTGTGGCAACACCAGCGCCACAGTCGCATCGGCTTTGGCTTGTTCATCAGGTACCGCACTGGCACCGGGAATCTGCGACGTTTTAAGTTCACTCAAGGCATCCGCAGAGGGATCGAGGCGCAACATGGGGAAGAACGTATTGTTCGTGCCCGCGATAGCAGCATCGAAATACGCGTCACTATCAGGATTGTAGATATCCGCATCACTAAACAGCACGTCGAACACCACCGCTTTGGGATGCTGCTTTTCGATGTTCTCCACAAACTCGCCCAACACCTGACGCGGCCACGGCCAGCGTCCGTAATCCTTGGACATCGCCGCCAGACTCGCTTCGTTGATGTCAACGATGATGATGTCAGGATCTGGTTTCGGCGGAAACACGCGGTAACGCACCATCGCATCGAACGCTGCCGTGCGCATCTCACTCGTGATGTGCAACACCGTCGTATCCAACACCGCAAATACGCTGAATACACCCGCAAGATAAAGATAAAAACTGCGCTTCAAATACTTAGCCAGCAGTTCAGACCAAGCCACCATGGCAAAACGCAGGCGACTAATTAAGATGAGTTTGAGATTGTTCATACAAAGGATTTTACCAGCCGGTCAGCCATTCATTAAAAATAAGGCCACCCGTTGCCCTAATATTTACTTCAGTAATTCATTTTTTTGCCGATGAAAGGATAATATCCGTACTTGTATTAAATGATAGTGTTGCCAACACACGGGCACCGCATCTCACCAAAACAAACAACACAACAGCTAGGCACAAAGCTGAAATGCAAAAACTTACTCTTCACTCAATCCTCTCCCCTTCGGTGTTCACCGTGGCACCTGAAACCGCTTTGCCTGATGTTCTGGAAAGTATGGAATCACTACGTATCAGTTGCGTGGTCGCGGTCGACACCGAATACCATCCCGTTGGGATATTCACCGAGCAAGATGCCATCGTATTGATGGCTGAGCGCAGGGTGATCGCCGAATTGAGCATGTCAGATGTGATGAGCACGCCTCCATTGACTGCTCCTTCCGACATGGATTTTCGTGATGCCTACCAACTCATTGCTGGCAAAGCATATCGTCACCTTATCGTTGTAGATGAAGCGGGATGTTTGAGTGGCATCGTAAGTGAGGCAGATTTCATCCACTACATGGGCATGGAATATCTGGTTGAATTGAAGACCGTCGGTTCAGCCATGACACGCAATCTCATCATCCTCAAAGAGGATGCCACACTGGCCGATGCGGTCGACATGATGGCGCAACATAAGATCAGCTGTGTCATCGTCGCACGCGACCAGAAACCCATTGGCATCCTCACGGAGCGCGACACCATCTCTTTGGCGCGCACCGTCAACGACCCGACGCATGTACACATCACCCAAGTAATGCATTCACCCGTACAAACAGTGGATGCTCAACTCCCCTTACAACAGGCGATGCAGCGTATGGAACGTTCCCATATCCGGCGCTTGGTCGTGGTCGAAGGGGAGATATTGCAGGGCATCGTCACCCGTCACGACATCGTCAAAAACATACAGGGACGTTATATCGAGTTCCTGCATGAGACACTAGAACGACAGCGCAAAGAACTGCACCATGCACAGCAGCAGATCGCAGAGACGCGCCAGCAAATGTTCTACCAAAGCTTGATGGAGCAAACCAACGACGCAATCTTCGTCGTAAAGCCGGAAAGTGGAGCCGTGATCGAATGCAATGCGCAAGCCTGCAAATCTTTAGGTTACACGCTTGATGAGCTCTTACGTCTGCGCGTGGTCGATATCGATGCTAACTTCTCCACCACTACCGATTGGCAGAGCGAACACGACATCACCGTGCGCGATGGAAAACGTTTGATTGAAACGCAACATAAACGTCGTGATGGCAGTACGTTCCCCGTTGAGATTAGCGCTGGCATCATCGAAAAAAATAACGAGCAGTACATCGTCGCTGTGGCACGCGACCTGACCGAACGCAAACAGGTCGAAGCTCATCTACACCTTAAGGACACCGCACTCAATTCCACTGCCAACGCAATCGTCATCACCGACAAACATGGCTTCATCGAATGGGCTAACCCTGCCTTCACCGAAATGACCGGTTATTCGCTCGCGGAAGCCTTGGGAAAACGCTCCAAAGAGTTGGTAAAGTCCGGCCTACAAACGAGCGAGCACTACGAAGTGCTGTGGAACACCATCTTGAGTGGCAAAGTGTGGCGTGGTGAAATCGTCAATAAACGTAAAGATGGCACCCTCTACACTGAAGAGATGACCATCACCCCAGTCTGCGCCGCAGACAAGGGCATCACCCACTTCATCGCCGTCAAACAAGACATCAGCGCACGCAAAGAATCAGAATTTAAATTAGCGCAGTCAGAAGCAACCTATCGCGGCATCATCAACAGCCTCACCGAATCGGTTTATGTGGCTGACATGCAAGGAACGATCCTTGATGTCAATCAAGGCGCTACCTTGATGTACGGCTATACCCGTGAAGAAATATTACAACTCCCTCCGTGGGCGCTACTTGCCACAGAAAAGAATGATTTTTCGATCATCCAGTCGAAGTTAGGAAAAGTATTCTCTGGCGAACCGCAACACATGGAATTTTGGGGGGTGCGCAAAAATGGAGAAATCTTCCCCAAGAGTGTGAACGGTGTCAGAGGTGACTATTTCGGGCGCCCCGTCGCCATCATCGTCGCACGAGATATCAGTGAGCAAAAAACACTTTTGGCATCTTTGAAGGAGAGCGAACTTCGCTATCGTTCACTCGTCGAAAATTCTCCTTTCCCTGTCGTCATCGTTGACGCCGAAGATAGTTCCGTCTCCTTTGCCAACCGTCCTGCCGAGCAACTTTTCAACATCGACGCCTCAAAAATCAAAGGGCTAAATGCTAGCAACTTCTATGTCGACCTTTCGGTGCGAGAAAGTATCGTCGCTCGGCAAAAAGCCGGCGAGATCGTAGTGGGTGAAGAAGTCGAGATGCGCACAGCGACAGGTAAACATATCTGGATATTATTGACATCAGCGTGCGGAATGTTCGCTGGTCGACGATCACATATCGCCACCCTCACCGACATAACTGAGCGCAAAGCTGTAGAAGACAAACTACACGAAGCCGCCGCCGTGATGCAGAACACCCGCGAGGGGGTAATGGTCACCGATGCTAATGCCAATCTGATCGCCGTCAACCCAGCCTTCACCAAAATGACGGGGTATACCGCAACAGAAGTCATCGGTAAGAATCCGAGAATGCTCAGTTCTGGACGACAAGGTAAGGCGTTCTACAAAACACTCTGGAACGACATCAACAAACATGGATTCTGGCAAGGTGAGCTGTGGAATCGGCGCAAAAACGGAGAAATATATCCACAGCTTGTCACCATCAGCGCCATCCGCAACGACAAGGACAAGCCCATACGCTATCTCGGCGTGTTCTCCGACATCACCCAACTCAAAGAGAATCAAGCTAAATTGGAATTCATGGCCCACCATGATCCTCTGACTAAACTCTCCAATCGTTCATTGGCTGAGTCACGCTTGGAACAAGAATTAGAACAAGCACGTCGCCACGCTCAACAGTTAAGCGTGCTATTCATTGACCTAGACCGCTTCAAGCAAGTGAACGACAGCTTCGGCCACATAGTCGGTGATGAACTCTTGTGCGCCGTGGCCAAACGTCTGAATGAACGTCTGCGTGAAGGCGACACCTTGGGCAGATTAGGCGGGGATGAATTCATCCTGATTGCCTCTCCTCTGCAAGACAAACAAGATGCTGCCGTCATCGCTCGCGACATCATCAACACCTTGGCGGCACCTTTCTTACTTTCCAATGGGGTAGAAGTTTTCATTGGAGGAAGTATCGGGATCAGCCTGTATCCAGATAACGGATCGACTGTCGCCGAACTCACCAAAAATGCGGATGCTGCAATGTATCTGGCAAAAGAGAATGGACGAAATCAATTCTCCTTCTACACACCCGAACTAAATGCTGATGCTCGCAACAAACTGGAACTCGAAAATGATCTGCGGCGTGCGGTCTTGCATCAAGAACTAGTTTTGCACTATCAGCCCAAAGTTGATATCCGCACGGGGATGATCTGCGGTGCAGAAGCCCTAACACGATGGCCTAAGGCTGACGGCACGTGGACGCCTCCAAGCCAATTCATTCCACTCGCTGAAAAATCGGGTGTGATATTGACCATCGGAAATTGGGTTCTGGAAGAAACCTGTGCGCAGATCAAGCGCTGGAGGGATGAGGGATTACCCGAGATATGTATCGCGATCAACGTATCGTCACGTCAATTCCGAAGCGGGCATTTGGATAAACTCGTTAGCGCCGCCTTAAATAAATTCGCGGTCCCTGCTCGGTGCCTTGAGTTGGAGCTAACAGAAAGCATGCTGATACACGAACCAGAAGCGGCTATCGAGACGATGCGCAAACTCAAAAAGATCGGCGTGAAAATCTCACTTGACGACTTTGGTACAGGCTATTCGAATTTTGGATATCTACGTCGCTTCCCGATTGACAGCTTGAAGATCGATCAATCATTCGTGCAAGGAATCAGTTCGCGCGCAGAGGATGCCATGATCGTAGATGCCATCATCAGCCTGGCGCAACGCATGAAGCTACGCGTCATCAGCGAAGGTGTAGAAACGCTTGAACAACTTTCCTATCTACGTACTCGTGGCTGCGATGAGATCCAGGGGTTCTACTTTAGCGAGGCGCTAGCTCAAGGTGAATTTTCCAGCCTACTGCGTAACGGCAAGACGCTGAACGAATTCAAGTAGCGCGGCAATAACAGCAGGGAAGCTACACGCCGCCCACAAATAAAAAGCCGGAGAACAAAATTTGTTCTCCGGCTTTTTTAACATACAAGGCGACGGTAACCGCGCCCTGATGTAGATGCTACTTAGAAACGGAAACCCAACTTAACGTTGTAAGAGTTAGCAGAACCCGTTTTGTCATATTCAGCAGCAAAATTAGTGAGGCCAAAATTCAGGTTGGCACCCACGAATGTTTTTGCTTGGGTGAATTTCTCAGCAGTCAAACCAAGCGACGCGTCTGGCGTACTTGTTGTCCACACTTGTCCAATACCCGCGTAGGGGGTGAACATCGCGAATCCTTTTGAGACGGATACATCGATTGATTTCGTATCAAAAGACAACTGATTAATCCCCGTCAATTTAGTCATCGCGCCACGAACCGCGACTGCAGGCAATGCTACGCTGCCTGGCAAAACGGCATACTTCAACTCACCGCCGAACAGGCTGATGCCGGTTGTAGGGATCGCAGAAGCAAAAGCAGCAATATCGATATCCAATGGCAAACCTTTTGTAACGTGCAACTTAGGCACATACAAACTCGTGATATCAGAACCACTCACGGTCTTCCACAAAGCTGCGCTTTTAGACAACTTGGTGCTGGTCAATTCAACACCTACATCAAAACCAGTCACACCCATCGATTCAGCAGGAGAAATTGCCTTGTAGCTGAGTGCAGAGCCGAGATCTTCGGACAAGCTACGGAAATCGGCCTGAACTGTACCAAGCTTACTAAGATCAACGTTACCTGCCATTGCCGGCTGAGCAACACTCAATGCAGCAGCCAATACGAGCAATTTCTTCATGGTGTATTTCCCTTTTACAAAGTTACAAAAATGTACAACAAATTCCCTATCGCTTTACTGCGCAAGGGTGCGTCTGAGAGCACCGGCAAATCAATTTAGTTCCTCATTGCACCAAGACGCCAGCACACACAATCATTCGGCGGCGCATTTTAACAGCCAGAAAGCCTATATTGCGCAAACAATCATATTCCTCGTTTTTGCTTGATCAGATCGTAAGCAAGCTGAATCTCCTTGGCTTGTTCGGTCGCCATCTTAATCATGTCTTCTGGCAAACCTTGCCCGATCAATTTGTCCGGATGGTATTGGCTCATCAATTTACGGTAAGCACGTTTCACTTCCGCATCGCCACTTTCGGCGGTGACCCCCAAAGCCTTATAAGCGTCATCCAATGATTGTGCGGAACTGCCTTGCCCTCCACCGAAGTGAGATTGATTCAGCACCATATCGAGCAAATGCTTAAACGCCTCGCGCCCATAGCCCAAACGACCTGCGATGTCACTCAGCAACGCCTGCTCAGCCGGGTGGAAGTGGCCATCCGCTAGCGCCATCACGATCAAATAAACCAGAAAGACATCCTTCAGATTTTTGGTATGCCCACATGCAGAATTAAATCGATCTAGTGTCGTGGACAGTTCGAATGTCGGATCAGCCCCCTGCTTAAACCATGCGATAGCTTGCTTTCGATGCGCTTCAGTCATCCCCAATTTTTGCATCAGCGCTTCGACATGGTCGATCTCAACCTGTGAAACATGTCCATCTGCTTTGGCCAACTTACCCATTGCCGTAAACACCGCCTCTAAAAAAACAGCTTGTCTCAGTGCGGCTCTTAATGGGTTCAATGCGCCTTGCCCCAGAGCGCGAATACGGTCAATGATCGAACCCAAGATCAAACCGAGCAAAACGCCCCACCATCCAAAAAAATAATATCCAGCAGCAATACAAATCAGCTTAAACAAGGCAACTCCAATTAATGATTTATCGACGAAGGCAGCATTATACCCATCCACTGATAGCCATCCGCTCACAATCCCGTAAGCACAAGCCACGAAGACTTCGAACTAACTTTACTAACGATTGGAACCTTTCACGACGCTCAATCTCTACGACTAGGACTTTTAAAAAAATTGATTTGCCGTGTTAGCATAACCCCCTATGACCACTCGTTTTTTACGCCTATTCACCTTACTCAGTTTCGCACTGCTTCAAAGCATTGCGCCGTTGGTGCATGCGCATGTAGATGGCCAAAATACCCATCCAACCGCGCTCGCAATGAGTCCTGCTCTGCCTTTTGCGCTCATCGAACACCAGCACAGCGTAATTGAACAAGATGAGTCACAAGCAATCGGCCTACCTCACGAACTACAACGTGACGAAACCCCGATTATCACTGGCAGCTCTACTCAATTAGCCCCGCCGGCAGCTCAGTCGGTACTTTCATTGTTTTTCTTTAAGCATCTTCAATCCCAAGCCATCAGTGTCGCATTCATTACGCCACACACACTTGCCCCACCCCGTTCAGCTTAAATTCCTTCCGCCAGTTGGCGGTTGAACTGTCACAACTAATCATCACTGACTTAATTTAAACTATTAAGTCTTGAAGACTTACAGCACTGTCCCGGAGAACGAGACCTATGAAACGTATCACTAGCGCCCTACTTGTAGCCTTTAATCTATCAACGCCAGCCATGGCACAAGACATCGCACTATCCGATGTACAACTCAAAAAACTAGGTATCAGCACAGCCCCCCTCCCCCCTAAACAACAAGGGGAATTGTCGGGCATGCCGGCACAAGTAGTGATTCCGGGCAATCAACTTTTTACCGTTAGCACGCCGCTGGCGGCGATGGTTGAACAAACCTTAGTCGGTGTAGGCGATAGCGTCCGCAAAGGTGAAGTGCTCGCAACATTGCAAAGCCCTGCATTAGCCGAAGCACAACGTGGCTTACTTCAAGCAAGTACCCAATCACAACTCGCCAAAGAAAATCTATTGCGCGATGAACAACTTTGGAAAGACGGCATCATCTCCGAAAGTCGTTTGCGCGCTACACAAAGCCAGCAACGCGAAGCTGAAGCCTCGATCTCCGAACGTAGGCAAGCACTCAAACTGTCTGGAATGTCGAACAGCGCGATCGAGCAACTGCAACATAACAATCAACTAAGTAGCTTGTTATCGATCACCTCCCCCATCGATGGCGTGATCTTGGAAAAGACAGCTAGCGCTGGACAACGTCTTGATGCCGCCATCCCCTTATTCAAGGTTGCTCGCCTAGACCCACTCGGACTGGAAATTCAAATCCCTCTGGCCAGTGTACGCAATCTCAAGGTGGGGGCTAATGTCACCATTCCAGCTTTCAATGCAAAAGGAAAACTCACTGCCATCGGTAGAAGTTTAAGTGGCGGCAATCAAACTATTTTGGTGCGTGCCACAATCAAAGAAGGCACGGCAAATCTTCGTCCAGGCCAGTTCGTAGAAGCCACCATCGGCGTATCAAGCAATGCTTCATCACAATGGAATATTGCGAATAGCGCCTTGGCTCGCCTGAATAATCAAGCCGTCATCTTTGTCAAAACCCCTAAGGGATTTCGTACCGAGTCGGTCACGATCTTGAGTGAAGGCGCACAAAAATCTGTCATCAGTGGCACATTCAAAGGGGATGAACAGGTTGCCGTACAAGGCGTCTCCGCCTTGAAATCGTCTGCGATGGGTATTGGCGGGGGCGAGTGATGCTGTCAAAACTTGTTGAATTCGCACTGACACAGCGCCTATTGTCAGGTGCGCTTACGCTACTCCTCGTCGGAGCAGGTATCAGCGCCTTCCATGACCTACCAATCGATGCTTTTCCAGATGTATCGACTACGCAAGTCAAAATGATTATGAAGGCACCGGGCATGACGCCCGAGGAAGTCGAAGCCCGCATCGTTGCGCCTATCGAATTAGAGATGCTGGGCATTCCTAACCAACGGGTGCTCCGCTCCATTTCCAAATATGCCATCGCTGATATCACCATCGACTTTACCGACGGCACAGATATCTATTGGGCCCGTCAACAAGTCGCCGAACGTTTGAACAACGCGATTCGCGACTTGCCTGCCGATGTATCAGGTGGCCTTGCCCCCATCACCACACCGCTAGGTGAGATGTTCATGTTCACCGTCGAAGGTGAAGGCATTTCGCTAGAACAACGCCGCACCATATTGGATTGGACGATTCGCCCCGCGCTGCGCACCTTGCCTGGTGTGGCCGATGTGAACTCGCTGGGGGGCATGGCGCGCAGCTTTGAGATCGTGCCGGATCACAACGCACTGGCTTCGCACGGCATTTCTTTCGCCACGCTCCAACAAGCCATTCAGCTCAACAATCGCAACGACGGCGCAGGGCGCATCAGCGATGGTGATGAAGCCTTGTTGGTTCGCGCAGAAGGCAGTGTCAAAACACTGCAAGATGTGCGAGACATTGTGATCTCCACTACGGCGGGAAGCCCCACGCGCGTAGGCGATGTGGCTGATGTCCGTATCGGTGCGCTCACGCGTTATGGCGTAGTAACCAAAGATGGACAAGGCGAAGCAGTTGAAGGCTTGGTTCTTGGATTACGTGGCGCAAATGCACAAAAAGTCGTGGATAGCGTACGTGCCAAGCTTGAAGAGCTCGCCCCCACCTTGCCAAAAGGTGTCACGACCAAGGTGTTTTATGATCGCGGCAGTCTTGTTGAGCGTGCAGTTGGAACCGTCACTAAATCACTCACCGAAGCGATCCTCATCGTGGTGGTGTTGCTAGTGTTGTTCTTGGGTAACTTACGTGCCGCACTCGTGGTCGCACTCACATTACCGTTGGCTGTGCTCATCACCTTCATCCTGATGCAAGAATTTGGCATGTCAGCCAATCTGATGTCGCTAGGTGGATTAGCTATTGCGATTGGTATGTTGGTGGACGCTGCTGTGGTGGTCGTAGAAAACATCATCAACCACCTAGCTCATAAACGTGAACATATTCCTCACTTACACATCATTTACCGCGCAGTCAAAGAAGTCATTACCCCCGTTGCTGCGGGTGTCGCCATCATCATCATCGTTTTCCTACCGCTGATGACCTTGCAAGGTTTGGAAGGCAAGTTGTTCATTCCAGTCGCGCTCACCATCGTGTTCGCATTGGCAGGCTCACTGCTGCTTTCGCTCACCTTTGTGCCCATGCTCGCTTCATTCTTGCTCAAAGAAGCCGACCACGGCGAACCTTGGTTGGTACGCAAAGCGATGGCCTTCTATACACCGCTCTTGCAACGCGCCTTGGATAACGAGGGCAAAGTCATCAAAGGTGCGCTGGCGATGTTGGTCGTCACAGCTGGTGTGTTCATGTTGCTGGGTAAGACCTTTATGCCAGAGATGGATGAAGGCGACATCATCATGCAGGTGTCGAAGTTACCTTCGATCAACATCGAGCAAACCTCCCAAATGGATCAGCGCATCCAAGCGGCTATCTTGGAACAAGTACCAGAAGTGAGCGGCATGGTGTCACGCGCTGGCGCAGACGAACTGGGGCTAGACCCGATGGGCTTGAACGAAACGGATAACTTCCTCGTGCTGAAGCCGCAAAGTGAATGGCAAGGTCAAGATAAGACTGAGATCATCGATCACATCCGCAAAGTGATGGAAGATTTCCCCGGCGTCGAATATAGCTTCACCCAACCCATTGCCATGCGCGTCTCAGAGATGCTCACGGGTGCACGAGGCGACATCGCCATCAAAATATTTGGGAGCGATCTCGACAAGCTCAATACGACTGCTGAACAGATGGTCAAGGTGTTGGAAGGCATCAAAGGCAGTGAAGACGTATTCACCGTCAAAAACAGCGGCGTTCAGTATTACCGCGTCATCATCGACCGCATGGCTGCGGGCCGCATGGGGCTGAGTGTTGACGATATTGCCACAGCCCTGCGCGGTCAAATTGAAGGCCAACAACTGGGCACGGTAATCGAAGATGCGCGCCGCACACCGCTCATCATGCGCGGCGATGCGGACATTCAGCAGTCTCCCGCACTGTTTTCCGCACTCACCTTACCCTTACCCAACGGGCAAGCGATTCCACTTTCTGTGGTCGCCCGACTAGAGCGCGCCGATGGCCCTGTCAAAGTGGATAGGCAAGATGGGCAACGCATGGTGGTGGTGCAAAGTAACGTACGCGATCGTGACTTAGTAGGCTTTGTAGATGAAGCCAAAGCCGCAGTTGCCGCACAGATTCAGCTACCCGAAGGTTACAGCCTGACATGGGGTGGGCAATTCGAAAACCAACAACGTGCTGCCGCACGTTTGGCAGTCGTTGTGCCCATCGCACTCGGCATGATCTTCATGCTGTTGTTCGCCACATTTGGCTCAGTACGCCAAGCCGCTTTAGTGTTGACCAACATTCCATTCGCATTAATTGGTGGTGTATTCGCACTGTGGATCAGTGGCGAATATATGTCCGTCCCAGCCTCTGTCGGATTCATTGCGCTGTTGGGTATCGCCGTATTGAATGGTGTGGTGATGGTTTCATATTTCAATCAATTACATGCCGAGGGCATGAACATCACTGACGTGGTTTTCGAAGGTGCTAAACGGCGCCTGCGCCCTGTATTGATGACCGCAAGCATCACGGCGTTCGGCCTATTACCCGTGCTGTTCGCAACCGGCCCTGGCTCTGAGATTCAAAAACCATTAGCCATTGTTGTTACAGGTGGATTGATTACCTCAACAGCCCTGACCCTGATCATGCTCCCCCTCCTGTACCGTCGTTTCGGCCTAGAGAAAGTAAAGGCTCAATCATGAAAGAAATGAATTGCAACTTAACATTGGTCTGCCATAAGTCTCTGGAAGAGCGCTTAGTTGATCATTTGCTGGAACATCCGGAATGGGTTCGTGGTTTTTCAGTGGCGCGCATCGAAGGCGGCAGTCAAAAAGAAAAACTACCCAGCATGATTGAACAAGTACGCGGACGTTCACAACGCGTGCAAATCGCAAGCGTGATGAATCTTGACGACGCCCGTCTGCTCATCGCACATTTAAAACATGAAGAACCCAATACCGAGATCGCATATTGGATCTCACCCATTATTGAATTCGGGAGATTGGGATGAAATCAATCCATCGCTATTGCTTATTGGCGGCTTTGGGCCTCACCGCCCCCGTATCACAAGCTGCATCGAATTACCCAGACCTGCCACCTCACGAACAAGTCGATGCCGCACTAGACCAACACGTCAGCGTATTAAATGCACATTCGCAACTACAAGTTGATCAGATTGCGCAACGCAGACGTAACAGTGGTGATTACGAATTCACCTTACGGGGCGGGATGTATGAGGATTACTTTTTCAACTCATCAGGACGCGAAGGCTATCGTGATTGGGAAGTTGCTTTAGAGCGTTCGTTCCGTTTGCCCAATAAGATGATGATCGATCGTGAGATCGGCACAGATATCGTCGAACGTGGCGAAAATGCTTTAGGTGATGCACGCCATGAAGCCTCTCGTAGCCTGCTACAAACGTGGTTCAACTGGCAACGTGAACGCGCCCAAGTGGAACAGTGGGGACAGCAGGTCAACCTATTGCAACAACAAGCCGCCATGACGGAAAAACGCATCAAGGCTGGCGATGCCCCGCGCATGGAATTAAATCAAGTCAACGCCGCCACGGCCTTAGCCAGCATCGCCTCTCAGCAAGCTAGATTGAGAGCAGATCTTGCCGCCAATGAACTGACGCGACAATTTGGAGCGATTAAATTACCCACTGAATTCACCACCACCGAACCCACAGAAATCACTCAAGGCTTATCTGCTTGGCGACAAATCATCCTAAAGAACAATCATGAGTTGGGAATGGTCGAGGCTGAAACGCGTATCCAAACCAAACTGTCAGATCGTGCAAATGCAGAGCGCTTACCCGACCCGACACTCGGAATACGTTATGCGTCACAACTCAACCACAACCAGCGCATCAGCGGTGTTTATTTCTCCATTCCGCTACCCTCTGGCTCACGATCTGCCATCGCCGAACAATCAGCACAAGCTGCGCAAATAGCCACGGATCGTGAACAATCAATCAAAAGAAGACTGGAAGGCGACATCTACACGGCATACACACGTGCCGAAAACACCTACAAGATCTGGCAACAAGCACGCGATGCCGCTGTCGCACTCCGACAAAATGCCGAACTGGTCAGCCGTGCGTATAGCCTTGGCGAAAGCAGTCTTAGCGAAACACTCGTCGCACGCCGCCAAGCACTTGAATCATCCTTGGCAGAAAGCATCGCCCAATTGGATGCAAATGAAGCTCACTATCGTTTGCTTCTTGATGCTCATCAGTTGTGGGTAGACAACGACCACCACGAGGCTCACTAATGCCGCAGATTGAACTCATCGGTAGCCTCGCGGCGGTATTAACCACCACGGCGTTTATCCCGCAGGTGTGGCAAGTGTGGAAAACCAAACACACCAAAGATATCTCGCTTGCCATGTACAGTCTATTCACTGGCGGTGTGGCTATGTGGCTTGTTTATGGATTGTTACTGAATGCTTGGCCTATCATCATCGCCAATGCAGTCACCCTATTACTTGCGGGTAGTGTGCTGCTACTGAAATTAAAGTTTGGTTGATTTCGGACGATAAAGCACGAATCCACCTTGTCCAATTAAAATAGATTCAGACCATGCGAAAAAAGATTCCCGTACAGGACATTCGGCTTGGCATGTATATCCAAGAATTGTGTGGCAGTTGGATGGAACACCCTTTCTGGAAAAAATCATTCCTACTTGAATCTCCTGAAGATCTAAGCACCTTGCAAGGGTGTGACATCCAAGAGGTGTGGATAGACACATCGAAAGGTATTGATGTTGAAAGCCACGTCAAAGCCATCTCAGATGAAGAACACCAAGAAAAACTCAGCAAAGAGCTAGCGCGCATCGCCAGCACACCCGAACAAGTCATCACCAAGATATCCATTCAGCAAGAGCTTGCAACTGCTCGTAAGCTGCAAGCCAAGAGCAAAGCTGCTGTGACGTCGATGTTCAATGAAGTACGCATGGGCAATGCCATCAAAGTCAGCGAAGCGGCCCCGCTGGTCGAAGAGATCAGCCAATCCATCACGCGCAATCCAGAAGCTTTTCTCAACTTGGCTAGACTTAAAACAAAAGACGACTACACCTATATGCATTCAGTCGCTGTCTGCGCATTGATGATTGCATTGGGCAAACAGCTTGGTTTGACTGGCGCTGATTTAAAAGAAGCCGGCTTGGCGGGACTGCTCCACGATGTAGGCAAGATGATGATTCCGGATGAGGTTTTGAATAAACCGGGGAAACTCACCGACGAAGAGTTCGAAATCGTAAAAGGGCATCCGCTGAAAGGATGGGAGCTATTGCATGGTTCGCCCGACATCACCGCGACTGCACTCGATGTCTGCCTGCACCACCACGAGCGCGTCGACGGCAAAGGCTACCCCGACAAATTATCCGGCGACAAACTCAGCTTGTTCGCACGTATGGGAGCAGTGTGTGATGTGTATGACGCGCTGACCTCAAATCGATGCTACAAGAATGGCTGGGAACCCGCTGACACCATACGCAAAATGGCCGAATGGAAAGACGGACACTTCGACGAACGTGTGTTTCAAGCCTTCGTCAAGACCATCGGCATCTACCCCTCCGGCACCTTAGTAAGGCTCAAGTCAGGAAGGCTGGCTATAGTTCTTGAGCAAACCGAGAAAAGCCTTTTGACGCCCATCGTCAAAGTGTTTTTCTCGACCAAGTCAAACGAGCCGATAGTGCCCGAAATGATAGACTTGAGTCGTTCGCATGAAAGTATCGCCAGCGCCGAAGATCCCACCAAATGGGGCTTTGATCTAAAGCAAATAGCAGGCATTTGAAAAATCTACAATCAACACTTGGGGAGCCCATTATGTCCAATATCCAGTCCGTCATGCACGAAAATCGTGTATTCAATCCATCTGAAGAATTCGTCAAACAAGCCAATGTATCCGGTATGGCGGCTTATCAGGCGATGTGTGCGGAAGCAGAAAAGGATTACGCTGGATTTTGGTCAAATTTGGCACGCGAAAACATTCTCTGGAAAAAACCATTCACCAAAGCGCTAGACGAAAGCAACGCCCCCTTCTACAAGTGGTTCGAAGATGGTGAACTGAACGTTTCGTACAACTGCTTGGATCGTCACCTCACCACACAACCTGAAAAGACCGCCATCATCTTCGAAGCAGATGACGGCACAGTCACCAAGATCAGTTACAAAGAACTGCATGCACGCGTCAGCCAATTTGCCAACGGCCTCAAGGCACGTGGCATCAAAAAGGGCGACCGCGTCATCATCTACATGCCAATGAGCATTGAAGCCGTCGTCGCAATGCAATCTTGCGCACGTATTGGCGCGATTCACTCCGTCGTATTCGGCGGCTTCTCTTCCAAGAGCCTGCATGAACGTATCACCGATGCGCAAGCCGTTGCCGTCATCACTTCCGATGGTCAGTTCCGTGGTGGTAAAGCCATGGCACTCAAACCCGCTGTGGACGAAGCCTTGACCTTTGGCGGTTGCGACATGGTGCACACTGTTATCGTTTACAAACGCACTGGCGGTGACGTGCAATGGAACAGCAACAACGTATGGTGGAACGACCTGATTGCAGGTCAAAACACCAGCTGCGAACCTGAATGGGTAGGCGCTGAACATCCACTGTTCATCCTCTACACCTCTGGCTCAACCGGCAAACCTAAAGGCGTGCAGCACTCCACTGGCGGCTATCTGCTCGGCGCAATGGTTTCGCTGAAATGGGTATTCGACTACAAAGATTCTGATGTTTTCTGGTGCACGGCTGACGTGGGTTGGATCACCGGCCACAGCTACGTTGCTTACGGCCCATTGGCCATGGGTGCAACCCAAGTCATCTTTGAAGGTGTGCCGACTTACCCTGATGCAGGTCGTTTCTGGAAGATGATCCAAGATCACAAAGTCACCACTTTCTACACTGCACCAACGGCGATTCGCTCTCTCATCAAGTTGGGCGGCGACCTGCCCAACAAGTACGATTTATCCAGCCTGCGCCTGCTCGGTACCGTAGGTGAGCCAATCAATCCAGAAGCGTGGATGTGGTACTACAACACCGTCGGTCACGCAAAATGCCCAATCGTCGATACATGGTGGCAGACCGAAACAGGTTGCCACATGATCGCCCCATTGCCAGGCGCAATGCCGATTAAACCCGGCACTTGCACCCTGCCACTGCCCGGCATCATGGCCACCATCGTCAACGAAGCGGGCGACGAAGTGTTCGACCAACATGGCGGCTTCCTAGTCATCAAGAAACCATTCCCATCACAAATTCGCACCATTTGGGGCGATCCAGAACGCTACAAGCAAAGCTACTTCCCAGAAGAAATGAAGGGCGCTTATTTGGCAGGCGACTCGTCTCACCGCGATGAAGATGGCTACTTCTGGATCATGGGCCGTATCGATGACGTACTGAACGTGTCCGGCCACCGTCTGGGCACCATGGAAATTGAATCGGCCTTGGTATCCAACCCATTGGTTGCTGAAGCTGCCGTAGTTGGTAAGCCGCACGAAATCAAGGGCGAGGCCGTTGTCGCGTTTGTTGTCCTGAAGGGTGAACGTCCAGCAGATGCCGCCGCAGCCAAGAAATTGGCAGAAGATTTGCGCAACTGGGTAGGCAAAGAAATTGGCCCCATCGCTAAGCCAGATGAAATTCGTTTCGGTGAAAACTTGCCTAAGACGCGCTCAGGAAAGATAATGCGCCGCCTTTTGCGCGCTATCGCCAAAGGCGAAGAAATTACCCAAGACGTTTCCACATTGGAAAACCCAGGCATCCTTGAGCAACTGAAGGAAGTCATCAAATGATGAATGCTGGGTTTCGGTGCAGACTAAGCTTTTGTGAAGCAGTGGTTCAGCCACCGTGGCTTTTGTAGGTCAGACTTCAACCCGACAGGTTGTGTTGATTTTGAATGACTTGTCGGTTTAAAACCCGACCTACGAAAACACAGATTCACCTAGCCCACCGAACCCAGATATTCTGGAGCAAATTTAAAGAGGTTATTCGTTGATCGAAAAGCAATTCCGACACATTTTAATCACAAAGACAGCGCGATTCATCGCGCTGTCTTTGTTTTTTGCGTCGGCATTTAGTAGCTACGCGGCAGACGTGTCCGCACCCAACGTCGACGCAATAAATTCAGCAGCCCCTATTCGAGAAGCGCTCATCGTCGCTCCCGAACAAACAGTTGAAACTGTTGAAACCGCTGAGCCTGATACGTCCGAAGCAAATCCACCTGCAGAAGCCGTCAGTTATGACGAAGCCGTATTCCCAGCAGATGAACCGTCGCTGACTGCACTCCCCGTTGATAATGTTTGGCAACGTATACGTGGCGGCTTTGCCATGAACGAATTGGAAAGCCCGTTAGTTCGCAATCACGAAAAATGGTATGCCAACCATCCCGAGTACGTTTTACGCATGAGCGAGCGGGCTAATCGCTACCTGTTCTATATCATCGAAGAAGTGGAACGTCGCGGCATGCCCAGCGAGATCGCGCTCCTCCCCATCATTGAAAGTGCCTTCAATCCCGGCGCGAACTCGGTAGCCAGCGCATCAGGCATCTGGCAATTCATCCCATCGACAGGCAAGCACTTCGGTATGGAGCAGAACTGGTGGTATGACGGTCGCCGCGACGTCATCGGTGCCACGACAGGTGCACTCGACTATCTGGAAAAGCTGCATGGCATGTTTGGGGATTGGGAGTTGGCTCTTGCCGCCTACAATTGGGGAGAAGGTGCGGTAGCTCGTGCCCAAGCCAAAAATCGCCGACTGGGCAAACCCACCGATTATTCGCACCTGCGCATGCCTGCCGAAACGGCGAACTACGTACCTAAATTGTTAGCTGTAAAAAATATCGTTGCCGACCCTGCACGATTTGGTGTCGTACTGTATGACATCCCGAACAAGCCTTACTTCGCCGCCGTAACACCATCCAAACCGATGGATGTGAAACGTGCTGCCGAACTTGCCGAAATCAGCATGGCAGAGTTCACCGCACTCAACCCAGGGAATAACCGCCCAGTTATCTTGGAGGATCACGCCGATGTGATTCTGTTGCCGGTCGCCAAAGTTGAGACATTCCGTAAGAATCTAGAACAGAGCAACCAACGCCTCGTATCGTGGCGCCCTTACAAGTCCGACAAAGGCGATTCCTTTGCAGACGTAGCAGAACGCTTCGACATGACACTTGATGAGTTGCGCGCCGCAAATGGAATTTCGAAATTATCGACCCACAGTGCGGGGCAAACGCTACTTGTACGTGCTGGCGAAGATGAAGAGTACGAAGGTTTCACCCCCTTCAACATGCATGCCTCGGCAGTACGCGAATTGGCTGGCGTACAAGAATCGAAACGCAAAGTTAAGCTGCGCAGCTACACAGTACGTAAAGGCGACACCATCGCCTCATTGTCCAAAAAGCTACATGTGAGCCAAGCTAGTTTGCTCAAATTGAATCGGGGCAATAGTCGCTTACGCCCCGGCATGCGCTTCTCGATCAAACCCGTTGCGACGAAAAGTTCAAAACGCATCACCACCAAAAAATCGACCTCAGGGCGAAAAGCGACGAGTCAATCTGCGCGCAGCAAGCGCACAGCCACCCCGCCGAAAAAGAAAGCGCCCGTCAAAAAGAAAGTCCCGCCTAAACGCCCTGTGAAATCAACTCAACGCTGATCGAATAAATGGCAGCACACTTGATGTGTCGTGCTTATTTGAGTGATTTTGGGATAGCTAGCGCAAACCGCTGTCGCATGCACACAGCGCGGTGCGAAATGACAACCACTTGGCGGATTCGACGGTGAAGGCATATCACCTTCCAGCTTGATAAACATCCGCCCCTCACCATCGATACGCGGCACCGCAGACAGCAGCGCCTGCGTGTAAGGATGTTTGGGGGAATGCATCACCTCCTGCGTAGTCCCGCGCTCAACGATACGCCCCAGATACATCACACATACCTCATGCGCGAGATATTCCACCACGCCCAAGTTGTGTGTGATGAAGAGATAGCTCAAGCCCAACTCATCTTGCAGCGACTTCAGCAGATTCAATATCTGCGCCTGCACCGACACATCCAATGCACTCGTCGGCTCATCGCAGATCAACAGCTGCGGCGACACCGCCAAAGCACGGGCAATAGCGATACGCTGGCGCTGGCCGCCGGAGAATTCATGCGGGTAGCGCCACTTGCTGTCACGTGCGAGACCTACCTTGTCCAATAATTCGTCGATATGCGTCTGCCTCTCGGCGCTATTACTACCGATGTTCAGCGCGCTCATCCCCTCTTCCAAAATCTCCGCCACCCGCATCTTGGGATTGAGCGAAGCGTAAGGGTCTTGGAACACCATCTGCATCGCGGCACGCGATGCGCCCGTACCGATCAATTCATTGCCGTTGAACTGCACGCTTCCGCTTGATGCTGGGACGAGTTGCAGCAACGACTTGCCGAGTGTCGTCTTGCCACACCCCGATTCACCGACCAGCGCCAACGTACGGCCTTGGGTAATGGCTAACGAGACACCATCCACCGCCTTCACACTCCCGACGACGCGTTGCAACAGACCTTTGCGGATGGGGAAGTGAACGCGCAAGTCGGAAACCTGCAACAGAACGCCCTCTCCCGCGCTAACGAGCTCCCCACTCCCACTGTCGGGATAACCAGCCACTTGCCAGCTTGCCGGCTTAGTGGATTGGCTAGTAGTTCCTCCAGAGGGGCTGGGGGTGAGGGGCGTTCCACCTTTCGCATTCCCCGTTTCACTGTAAAGATGGCACTTAACCCCCTGCCCCTCTTCCACCAGCGTCCACGCGGGCGTCTGCTCATGGCACAGCGCCCAAGCCTTATCGCAGCGCGGCGCAAATCGACATCCCTGCGTAATGCTACCTAGCGGCGGCACACTGCGCGGAATCGCACTCAAAGGCTGGCCAGCGCGCCCTGCACTAGGCAAAGCGGCGAATAACTTTTGCGTATAAGGATGCAAAGGTTTGGCGAACAAAGCATCCCGCGATGCCTGCTCTATGATCTGCCCCGCGTACATCACACCCACCCGATGTGCCGTCTCCGCCACCACACCCAAATCATGCGTGATAAGCAGCATCGCCATGCCCGTCTTGGCTTGTGTGTCGCGCAACAGTTGCAACACCTGCGCTTGTATCGTCACATCCAGCGCCGTCGTGGGCTCATCCGCGATGAGCAATCTTGGACTACCCGCCAGCGCCATCGCGATCATCACCCGCTGCTTCATACCGCCGGAGAGTTGGAAAGGATATTCATCGACACGGCGCGCGGCATCCGGGATTCCCACTTGATCCAGCAACTCGATACAGCGCTGTTGTAGGTCGGACTTCAGTCCGACACCTTGTCCGCGTCGGGATACACCCGCGAGGGGTAGGCCGTGGTTGTACGGGGCTGAAGCCCCAACAACACACGCACAATCCCGACCTACACTATGCAGCTCCAACACCTCCGCGATCTGCTGTCCCACCGTCATCACCGGATTCAAACTCAACCCCGGCTCTTGGAAGATCATCGCCATCTTGCCGCCGCGCACGCTGCGCATCTCGCGCTCAGGCAATTCGAAAAGCGATGCCTGCTCCATCTGCACCGCACCGCCCGCGTTCTGCACACCGTCAGGCAATAGACGCATCAACGACAGCGCCGTCATCGACTTGCCGCAACCCGATTCACCCAACAATGCAAAAGTCTCACCCGCTGCGATCTCGAACGAGATGCCATCGACGATGTTTGCACCGTTGAGCAACGAGGTAGTTAGGGACTGGACAGATAAAAGGCTCATGCTGTCAGCAGATTCACAACCAAGCGAATCATCAATTCTTTATTGGCAGGATCACTCTCCGCAATGAGTAGTGCCAGCGCCGTTAGCGCATTGTCGTTAATAGTCATGCTCATTTTTTCCTGCTGAAGATAAAGCAAAAACATAAATGATCCGATCCGTTTATTACCATCAGAAAAGGGATGATCCTTGATAACGAAGTACAACAAATGCGCAGCTTTTTCTTCACGGGTTCGATACAACGCTTCGCCAAACATGGTTTGTTCGATACTACCCAACAAGCCTGCAAATGCCTCGCCGCGAGTTTGACCAAACAACGGCGTTGCTTCTCCTCGCGTCATCAATTCTAATTTAAGCTGCGCAATCGCAACCATCGCCTTGTCGTAATCCAGTGCGCTTTCGGCTGGCAGGCAATTATCAGGCAACACCAAGCCGCTCTCATCGTATTGCAGCAATAAGCGCCACGTTTTTGCGTAATCCACGATGAGTGCCAGCACCGCACTGCCCGTATCGTTAACCAGCGCTTGATTGTTCAAAGTGCGCGCCAGCAACTCAATAGCCTGCTGCGCCTCGTTGATACCTCGCTCGGCGAGGCGGGTCGAATTGAGTGTGTAACCTTGCACCAAGTGGTCGCGTAAAGTGAGGGTTGCCCATTGGCGGAATCGTGTGGCTTGATTAGAGTTAACTCGATAACCCACCGAAATAATGGTGTCGAGATTAAAGTATTCAACTTGATACGTTTTGCCATCGGCGGCAGTTGTTGCAATAAATGCAACAACTGAATCGCGCACTAGTTCACCCTCTCGAAATACATTCCTCAAATGGCGAGAAATAACCGATTTATCGCGCCCAAAAAGCTCCGCAATTTGATTAAGACTCAGCCACACCGTCTCCGCTTCAAGCCGCACGTTCACCTGCGTCTGTCCGCTCTCGGTTTCATAAATCAACACTTCATTCATCACAAATTCCTTTCAACAACCGGCGTGCGCAACCATGCATATGCTATCTATCCAACGGACTCACCACACCCTTGCCGCCTTTATTCAGCACATGGGTGTAGATCATGGTGGTGGAAACATCAGAGTGGCCGAGCAGCTCTTGCACGGTGCGGATGTCGTAGCCGCTTTGCAGCAGGTGGGTGGCGAATGAATGGCGCAAGGTATGCGGCGTGGCCGGCTTAACCAAACCAGCATCACGCACGGCTTGCTTCACCGCGCGCTGCACCCCCTTCTCATCTAAATGATGGCGGCGTGTCTTACCTGAACGCGGATCGACCGACAGATTTTTCGACGGAAAGATATATTGCCAACCCCACTCGCGCCCCGCATTGGGATACTTTTTATCCAGCGCAAAGGGCAAATACACCTCACCATACCCCGCCGCTAAATCCTCATCATGCAGCGTTTTTACCTTGAGCAAATGCGCTTGCAAAGATGCCACGATAGATTCCGGCAACATCGTCACCCTATCCTTAAACCCCTTACCCTCGCGCACAATGATCTCGTGCCGCGCAAACTCCACATCTTTCACTCTCAACCGCACCGCCTCCATCAAACGCATACCACCGCCATATAACAAAGACGCGATCAACAAGTGCGAGCCACTCAAACGCGACAACACCGCCTGCACCTCCGCCACCGTCAACACAACGGGGAGCTTTTTAGGCGCTTTCGCCTGCGTCACGTTATCCAGCCACGGCAATTGAATCTCCAACACCTCGCGGTAGAGAAACAAAATCGCACTCTTAGCTTGGTTCTGTGTGGAGGCTGACACCTTGCCCGCAACCGCTAGATGCGTCAGAAAAGCCTCAACATCCTGCGCCCCTAAATCTTTGGGGTGGGTCTTGTCATGAAAGTAAATGTAACGTTTAATCCAGTCCACATAGCTTTGCTCGGTGCGAATGGCATAGTGCTTCACCCGCAACTTTTCGCGCACTTGGTCAAGCAATTTAGGAGGTTGGCTCATGTCGTATTTATCTGAAAATTTAGGGTGTGCGATAAATTCACATTCAATCAATACAAGGCACTACATGAAACAATCCAGAATATACACCTCGAAGGTGTCTTTCACGGCATTTTTTCGGGTGTCTACTTTAGGTTAATCTCAGATAGACCTGCGCCACACGCGGAGACAATGGCGAAAGAATAAACCGAATGAATTTTTTCGAAATTGCAGAAACACTGGCGCGTAACTTGCTGAATTTACAGGCGGTAAAAAACATGATATTGAGCGAAACGAAGCTCACGTTGTCGCATAACTGAAACCGTTGATGCGAACAATGTGAGCTTCGTTTCGCGCGATATGACAAATTTTTTGGAGCTGATTTTTTCAAGCAACACGCACAGGGGACGCTGAAATGGGAAGGCATCACGTAGCCAAAACCGAGAGAAGAGAAGCAGCTCCATCTGCGACTAACGCCTCGTTCAAGAGGCGCATTGCCCAAATAAAATTAGAGCACTTACCCGCAAACACCGTGGGCAATGTGCCCCTTAACTCGAAACGTTATGCATATGGACAAGCATAGAAAAATAATTGGCAACATTTACTTTGGCCTCGGAATAATTCTCCTAGTGCTTCTTGCCCTGACTTGGAAAAATAACTCTGTGAGTGAGCAAGCTATAGAGAGCTCCTTCTACCAGTCGTTTTTTATTGCAACTATTCCATTCCTGGCTGCCGGAGTTTCACTGTTGGGGAATTTTCGCTGGGCGCACTGGGTGTGCTTGCCGGTTTCCATATTGTTCTTGTTTTCCTTTCCTATTGGCACAATTATCGGAGGGTACTACCTGTGGTTCTTTCGAAAACTATCCAAGAGTGCGGCATAACCCTACGCTCAAGTTCGCTCCCTCCGGTCGCTGGGACGCGCCTTCGGCGCGCCCCTTAGCTACACGTTAGGTGCCCACTATGGACCGGTTCTCGCAAACTACGGCTGAGGAAATATTTGCTAGTTTTCCCGAGTGGCGTAGCCTCGCTCGCGAGGAGCAAGCAGACGATGGAAGTGCCTTTCTTATCATCGAAGTTGCACCTCCGAGAGAGGCGAATATTGAGCATGGGCTTATCGTTGATACCGCAAATCAAGAAGTTTCTGTCGGGTTCGATTGCTATCACTCGCACTATGATCAGTGGGTTGGTGATGGCGAGTACCCAGGAACTGAAGCCGCGCTTGAGTTCGTCAAGCAAATCATTAACGAAAGAGTTGCTGTCGTATCGTGGTGGCAAGATGATCAGTGGCGCGGCTCCGCACAATTAGAGGCAGGTGCTAGCCCCGAGATACCTTCGTGGCAAACAAGCTTCAACCGTATCCGCATCCGTTCTTGGAAAGGGGCTCTTAATGCTGACGTCAGCACCTAACACTACGGTCAAGTTCGCCCTTCGGGCTGGGTCTGCGCTAAAGCGCAGCCCCTTACCTCCACGCTAGGCCTATGAAACATCGCGATTGTCCTGCGTGCGGCGACACCGTTCCAAACTCGGGTCTGCGTACTGAAATTGCCCCTCCTAGGCGGCTCACTTCATCTTGGCCGCGTTTCTTCTGCCCCCATTGCGGTGTTGAGTTGCGTTCCAGCGGTCGATCACTGCGTCCGTCACTCGCCTTCTTCGTTGTGGGACTCACACTCCTCCTCGGAAGTGGACATGTTCCCGAGAACATCAGAGGCTTGGCACAACTCTTCGGCTCTGTCGCCATCGCCGCATGTCTAATTTGTGTTTACTGGTTTCATCGGTGGGAGGTCGTAGATGATGGTTCAGCCTAACCCTACGCTCAAGTTCGCTCCCTTTGGTCGCTGGACGCTGCGCGATAAAGCCGCGCAGCGCCGGTTAGCTCTACGTTAGCCATTACCTTCAATTACTACTGGGAGCAATCATGAATGTATCAAAAGCAATTTTCACGCTATGCGCAGCAATTCTGTTTTCTGCCCCGGCCATCGCTGAAGACAAGCTAGATATTCTTCAGATTTTCGATCAGTTCCTTCTCGCCAATCATGCTGCAAGCAAATGCATCAAGCCCGATGCTGAGACTCTTGGAAAGTTTCTCGGTAATTTCCAGATTGTCACCATACGTGCTGCTGAGGAAATTCAGAAAAGGAATCCCAATTCCACAAATCAAGATGCGCAGAAGATCATAAAGTCTCGAAGCGATTCTCAAAATCAGCGAGTAACAGAGATAGTTCAAAGTAGCGGATGCAACGACCCCCGCATTCAAGATTTGCTGAAGAGATTTCAAATGCAAGCGAGCCTCAAACTATAGCTATGGCTAACCCTACGCTCAAGTTCGCTCCCTCCGGTCGCTGGGACGCGCCTTCGGCGCGCCCCTTAGCGGCACGTTAGCCAGCACAATCATATGTCATGCCCCATCGAGACTTACGAATGAAGACAATTCACGTACTCGCAGCTGCCGCGCTCTCATTTCCCACGCTGTCTCAGGCGGCATCGGAAGTTGTTTGTTCCTATGCGCCAAGCCAAAGCAAAGCTGTTGCGGCAATATCCGGCGCCGCTGGCGGCGCAAGCGCAACCGCCGGTGCAATGGCTACGGCTACTGGACTCACAGCGGTCGCACATAGTAGTGGAGCATTCATTCTGACTGGTTCCTCGGGCTATATCGCCGGCACGCTTGGTGGCACGGCCGCAACCGTAGCCGCAGCACCGGTAGTGGTCGTTGTCGGGCTTGTCGTCGGCGGCGCGGCAGTCAGCTTGGAACTTGTATGCGCATCAAAGAACCACCCGGATCAAGTCGAGAAAGTTCACCAAGCGGCGAATGAATTTTCGAACCGCTTCTCCAGGACAATGGGAAGTGTCAAGGTCTCAGCTGCCAACATGAAGAAATCCGTAAATCCCGCTGTCGGCCGTGCAGCAGTAGCGGTCAAGCGTATAGGCACAGACGTCTGGAGCTACGTGTACCGCTGATAGTCATGCATCAACTTTCACGCGTGCAAGTGCGGCTAACATCACGGTCGAGAGGGACGCTGTAGAAAAACGCAATTTCAAAAAACAGGGCTCGCGATGAACAATAATCGACCTCGTATAACGCGCTGTATTCAACGATCATCATGTTGGGATGGGTCGAGTGATCCCCTGAAATGCATTCACTTGACCACTCACGTAGTTTTTCTACAGCCTCGTTGGGCTACGCATTATGCGTAGCCGACTGATGCTCGTAGTGTTCATTGGCGTCATTGCAGGTGTAGCGCTGTTCATCTCCTTTGTTGTGGGCGCTCATGTTGGTGCCGTCGAGTACATTGAGATGAACAGTTCGACTAGAGCGTACCTGCTGGTTCACGATCTCCAAGCAATTCGTCCAAGCGGCAACGAAAAGCTCATCGGCGCGAAGGAAGTCGAACTTGATGGTGAAGTAACGCGAGCCCTCCGCTTCCAGGAGTTCGGACACCCGTGGATGTTTTGGCCATTCTCCGAAGGCTATGACCATGAAAGATATCTTCGGGCCGTCGCTGTCTATCGGAATGCGCATCCGTCACCCACACCAACCCTAGAGTTCGGCGGAGATGACGACCAAAGGAGGGAGATGAAAATCTATCGGGCTGAGGTGGCAACCAGAACAGCGCAGCTACTTGAACGGTATGGAAAGTAGCGCGATGCCCAACTCGAACGTTAGGGGTGGTATGCGCCTGATCGAAAAAAAACTGGCTCTTTATGCGTTGGCATTTTCCGCCCTGATCTTCTGCGCCCGAGCCGGGGCCTGCTCTCAAGAGGAAAGTGCCAAAGATGTTCGCCACTCATTGCCAACGCCCATTGAACGTACCATTCCAAACACAATGGGGGTGGAAACCGTTGCAAGCCATATGATTCAGAAAGCTGGCACAAAACTAATAGCCGCCATTCTCGTACCAAAGTGGCATTTCACCTCATGCGATGACAGTGAAGCACCTGATAGTGATGACGGAGTTAGAACATTAGTTGTGTGGCGACATACCTCTTCAGGCTGGCTAGAGACTGGGAGAAATAGCGATATTATTTATGTCATCAAGACGGCAGGTTTGGCTGTCGTTTCATTGAGCTGGCATGGTGATAAGTTGAGCGTGGAGCAGTACTCCAATCCGCCGCCACGCGCGAGTTTCAATGATGATTATGATTTCGTTTATGATGCAACTGCAAACAAAATTAGATTGACCCATCGAAAAAGCACATCACTCTATGACACGATGTGCTGCGGGGGAGGAACCGAGACCATGTATGCCGAATACGAGGCCGCAGAAAAAAAATACGGTTCCGATACTTGTGACCAAGAAGGTTTTGAGGGGGACATTGATTACATGTCTGGTAATGCATCTTTCGTTCAATGTGAATTTGCTCACAAACGAACATCAAATACGTTAATAATAAACTCAAGCCCGATATATCTCGACACTATGAAGAACATACGTTTTATTGATATTGAGGCAATAAAACCCCTAACCTTACGCTCAAGCGGGACGCGCAAAAAACCGCGCGCCCCTTAGTTTCACCTTAGCCCCCTGTCCTGTTCAACCTTGGGTCGAACGCATCACGCACCGCATCGGCGAACAAGTTCGCCGCCAACACCAACACCAGCATGAAGCTGAATGCAGAGGCCAGCGCCCACCACACCATTGGTTCGCGCCCCATCTCTAACCGTGCGCCATTGATCATGGTGCCGAACGAGATCATCGAAGGATCGACACCCACGCCCACGTAGGACAACACTGCCTCAGCCAATACCAAGCCGGAGAAATCCATCACTAGCGCGATGAGGATGATGTGCATGACGTTGGGCATGATGTGGCGCGTGAGGATGCGCATGGATGACACGCCGAAAGATTGTGCCGCTTGGATGTATTCCATCTCGCGCATTTTCAGCGTCTCGCCGCGCAGCAGGCGGCACAGTCCTGTCCAACTGGTGAGCCCCAAGATAAGACACAACGCCACCAGCCGCATATCGGCGCGTGCCGCCGAGGTCTCGAACCATTCGGGATGTGTGTCGATGGTGACTTGCATCATCAACACCGCCGCCGCGATGAGCAGCACGCTGGGAATAGAACTCAGCACGGTGTAGATGTACTGGATGACATCGTCCACCCAGCCACGGAAGTAACCCGCCGCGACACCTAGGAACAAAGCCAATGGCAAGGTCACCAGCGTCGTCACGGTGCCAATGATGAGGCCGGTACGTATGCTTTTTAATGAGAGGTAAAGCACGTCCTGCCCCACTTTGTCGGTGCCAAATACGTGATACCCCGTTGCAAGACTTACGATGATGCTTACTACGGTGACGAGTGTAATGGTGGCGATAAACACGGCTTGTTGTTTGAATAGGCGATTGACTACTAAGGCCAGTAACACGCCCACCAAGAGCCCTGACAATAGCCCGAGCAAAATGCGTCGTACAACGTCTGCTTTGTATTGCGAGTGATCGGTTAAGTGCGCTCCACCGAAACGGAGGCGTGGATAATCACGCTCGATCTCGCCGTTTGTTGTTGTACGGCTTTCCTTGGCATATAACGCCATAGCCAAGGGGGCGGAATAGGTTTTTTCTGTCTGAATGCGCAAGGGTTCGACCAGCTTGTCGAACACGCTCAATACTTCTGGCGAATACACTTGCTCGGTGCCATTCGTTTGCGGCAAAGCAACGCGAAAGTGCAGGGTATCTAATAGTCCAACGAGTAGAAACAATGACAGCACAGATAGTGAAACCATCGCCATGCTGCTTTGCGCCACGCGGCGCCACGGCAGCAACAGATGTTCACGTTTACGGACATACATCGTGGTGGTGATGCATGCCGCAACGAGTAGGAACACCAAGGCATCGCTCCACAGAATGACGGGGATGAAGTTCATACGCACGTCCCTGCAGGTCGGATTTCAGCCCGACGCCCCATTCCGAGGAAACATTGTCGGACTGAAGTCCGACCTACGGCATTGATCTGAATGAGTTGATTTTTCATTGCAATCTGACCCTCGGATCAACCACCGTGTACGACACATCAGTCAGTATCAGCCCTACGATGTACAGCACCGATCCTAAGAAAACCATCGCACGCACTACGCTGAAATCCTGTGCGTTAATGGCGTCGATGGTGTAGCTCCCCAGCCCAGGGATGCCGAAGAACGATTCCGTGAGGAGACTGCCCATGAACAATAAGGGGATGACTACAACCACGCCCGTGAGGATAGGAATCATGGCGTTTTTCAGCACATGTGTGAAAAGAACTCGAAGCTCTGACAGGCCTTTTGCACGAGCGGTGCGCACGTAGTCTTTCCCCATCTCTTCAATGAAGATGGTGCGATACCAACGACTGCTAGAACCTATCCCTCCAATCACACCTACAACGATGGGAAGCACAACAAATTTGATTCCATCCATACCGCCTGCATAACCCGAGATGGGGACAAGGTGCCACAGCTTGCTCACTAAAAACTGCCCGCCGATGATGTAAAACAAGCCTGAGATAGACATCAATACCACACATAAAGTGACGCCCACTAGGTCAAACATGGTCGCGCGAAACAGTGTCATCAATAAAGCAAAGCTCACATATACCATCAAGCCAATTAAGAAGGTCGGTAGTGCGATCGCCAAGCTAGGTGTCATGCGTGTTGCAATCTCACGCCTGATGCTGCGTCCATCATCTGAATAGCCAAAATCAAAAACGAACATGCTGACGGATTTATTCCAAAAAACGGTGTCGGTGATTTGAGCCGTGCTCGTGGCGGCGCTGTTAATGAAGAGGGGTTTGTCATAACCACGCTGTTGTTTCCATTTCTCGATCGCTTCTGGCGTGACGCGCTTAACCCCCAACTGCATTCGCGCCATATCGTCGGGCGTATTCACCACAAAAAAAAGCGCGAAGGTGAGCAGATTCACCCCAATGAGGATGGGGATTGCGTAAAGGAGTCGGCGGATAAGATAGGCAAGCATGGCGGTGTATTGTACGGGCAAAATCTACCGTACTGAAACGCTCGCGGTATCACTCGATACGAAGCCACTGTTGGTTGCGATAGAACGGGCCGATATAGCCGCGCACTTCCATTTTATTTCCGCCTTCAAGGAGCTTTAAGCGCACGCGATACACCTTGCCATTCTCAGGATCAAGGATGTCTCCCCCCTCCCATAACAGTCCATCTTCGCTTGGTTTGACGTTGCGCAAGATGGTCATGCCGAGTACCGATCTATCACGACGCTCATCGGAGCATTTGTCGCAATGACCATTTCGCTTATTGACTTCGAATATCTGTTCGACGATGCCAAACAATGCGCCATTGGTTTGAGTGATGCGCACGAGCCCTTTGTCTATTCCTGTTGAATCATCAACCGTTTTCCAAAGCCCTGTCAGAAGCGACTGCGCCGACGAACTAGCCGTAAACAGTAGACTCAAAAAAATAAACAACACTCTCTTCATGTATCGCCCCAAACTCACCTTAAATAAAATCAACAGGCAATAAAAAACCCCACCTAACTCGGTGGGGTCTCTCACTGATGCTTTCCGCTTACTTACCTTTAGCGGCCATCAGCGCTTCGTACTTAGCTTGTAACTGCGCATTGGATTCGACATGCGCTTCGTCTTTGGGGATGCAATCAACTGGGCATACTTCCACACATTGTGGTGTGTCGTAGTGGCCTACACACTCAGTGCATTTTTTTGGGTCGATGATATAGATGGTGTCGCCTTGCGAGATGGCATCATTGGGGCACTCTGGTTCGCATACATCGCAGTTGATACATTCATCGGTGATGATTAGTGACATTCTTACTCTCCTTTAGTTAATCTTTTTGCAATCAATTTTGTCTCGACTGAGGGTGAAACGAATTTACTCACATCACCGCCAAAACGCGCGATCTCGCGCACGATGCTGGCAGAAATGAAGGTGTAGCGCTCTGCGGGGGTGAGGAATACGGTCTCTACATCAGGATGCAGATTTCGGTTCATGCCTGCCATCTGAAATTCGAATTCGAAGTCTGACACCGCACGTAATCCACGCAATACCACGCGCGCGTCTTTCGATTTGACGTAGTTCATCAGTAGTTCGTTGAATCCCTCGACTTTGACATTCGGGTATTCAGCGAACACTTCTTGCGCCATCACCACGCGCTCTTCCAAGGTGAATAGGGTTGCAGAACGACTTGCCGCCACAGCTACGATGACCTCACCGAACAGTCCTGCCGCACGACGCACGACATCTTCATGCCCGCGCGTAATGGGGTCGAATGTACCTGGATATACGACTCTGATCATGCTCGCCTTATTAATTGATGGTGCACTGCACCGGCCTTACCTTGTTTCAAAACGACCCACTCTGCGCCCGCGTCAAATGCACTGCCACTTTCTACATAGATGACGCCACCAGCGGCCAACTTGTTCGCCAACTTCGGCAACAATTGTGGCAAGTAGTCGCTCTGGAACGGGGGGTCTAGGAAGATGACATCGAATGCCATGTTCTCTTGGGAGGCGAATTTTAGCCCATCTGTGCACTGCAACGCCACATTGGATAAGCCCAATTTCTTGGCGTTGTCTTGTAAAGCCTTATAAACCGCACGGTTAGATTCCACCATCACCACCTGCGCCGCCTCTCGCGATGCCGCCTCGAAACCCAGCGCCCCACTCCCCGCAAACAAGTCCAGACAGCGCTTTCCATACAGCGTCTGCCCCAACCAGTTGAACAAGGTCTCACGCACGCGATCAGGCGTGGGACGCAGTCCCTCGGCATCGGGGAAGGTGATGATGCGGCTACGGTGAGTACCACCTATGATTCGAACCTTATTAATTTGTCTTCTCCGATTCAGGTGCACCAACGATGATGGTCGCCATCGCTTGAGGATCGATGCGGCGCTTAAACGTATCGTGTATCTGTTTGGTGGTAACGGCATCAACTTGTTGGGTGAAGTCATCCAGATAACTCAGTGGCATGTGGTAGAAACCGATGACACTGAGGTAATCCAATATCTTCTTGTTGCTGTCGATGCGTAGTGGGAAACCGCCGATGATGTTGTCCTTGGCGGCTTGCAGTTCTTTCTCAGTCACACCTTTCGCGACAAAACCATCCAAGGTCTGACGCACCACCTTCAGTGCTTCATTCGCTTGTTCTTTCTTGGTTTGCAAGCCAATCTGGAACGCACCCGGCTGCTGCATCGGCATGAAATAGCTATAGACGCTGTAGGCCATGCCGCGTTTCTCGCGCACTTCGTTCATCAAACGCGATACAAATCCGCCGCCACCCAAGATGTAGTTACCAACATACAGCGGGAAATAATCCGCATCGTTACGCGCGATGCCGGGCGTGCCGATGAGGATGTGGCTCTGGCTGGCGGGATGCGCGATGCGTTGTTCGCTCGCCACGATTTTGGCTGTGACCGATGGCAAGTTGGCGACCGCACCCGCTTGCGGCAGATTGGCCGTGAGTTGCTGTGCGATGGCTTCAGCTTGCTGGCGAGTCACATCACCCATCAACGCGACAACTGCATTCTTGGCGTTGTAATGTGCGCGGTAGAAAGCTTCTAGGTCAGCACGCTGTATCTTTTCGACATCGGCCACCTCGGTCTGCCAGCCGTAGGGATGGTTACCGAACACGGCTTTGCCGAACGCTTTCTCAGACAGATGCTCGGGCTTGGTCTCCGCTTCTTTCAAGCCGGCAATAAGGCTGGCTTTGTTGCGCGTCAGCACGCCCTCTGGGAAAACAGGTTGCTGTAACACGCGAGCCACGATGTCGAGTGCTGCTTCACGTTCACTGACGCTGCTCAAAGTACGTAGCGAGATTGCAGCTCGGTCAGCATCGAAGCTACCGCCCAACTGCGCGCCGATGTCCGCCATCTTGCGCGAGATATCGTCTTCGCTCAGCCCTTGTGCACCAGCATCCAACAGGCCGTGTGTCATGCCCGCCACACCAATCTTATCGGCCGCATCGTAGGCGTCGCCCGCCGCAAAGTTCACCGCCACATCCAACATCGGCAGGTCGTGATTCTCGACGAAATAAACTTCTGCGCCGCTGGGGGCTTGCCAATGCTGGATCTTGGGCGTGGCGTAGGCGCTGCTCGCTACGCAACACAGTGCAAGGATTGCGATCAACTTAGTGCGCATGGGCGCCTCCTGCTTTCTTGGGCTTATCTGATAGCGGTTGTGGATCGAGTACCGCGACGGTCAGATGGTCATCCACCAATATCTCGCGTGCCACGTCTTGCACTTGTTGCGCAGTCACTGCTTGCAACTTCTTTAACATCACCGGAAGCGCGTGATGCGTCAGGCCGATACTCTCCATCTGTCCGATCTGCATGGCTTGGTAGAACACGGAATCCAATTTATAGACTTCGGCGGCCGTGACTTGGGCTCGCACACGTTTCAATTCTTCTTCGCTCACACCGTCACGCACCACGGCTTGTAACTGTTCGCGGATAGCTGCTTCCAATTCGGCGATGGTCTTGCCCGAAGCAGGCGTACCCTCAAGTGTGAACTGCGAAGGACCGCGCGAGGTGCTGTCGTAACCCGCACTGACGCTGATCGCCACTTGTTGTTCACGCACCAGTGCTTTGTTCAAACGTGCGGATTCGCTGCCATCCAACACGCCCGCCAACACAGACAAGGCATAAGGTTTCCAATCCTTCTCCACATCGCGCATGGTTGGCGCGTGATACGCCATGATGAAGTAAGGCAACTCTGCAGGCGCTTTAACGACAATGCGTTTAATACCGAGTTGAGTCTGCTCACCGGCCTCTTTACGTTTTGCTAACTTACCAGCTGGGATCTTGCCGTAATATTTTTGCGCCAAAGCAAACACTTCAGATGCTTTCACATCGCCGGCGATAACCAAGATGGCATTGTTCGGTGCGTACCAAGTCTTGTACCAGTCTTGCGCATCGAGGTAGGTCATATTCTCCAGATCATTCATCCAACCGATGATGGGGGTGTGGTACGGATGTTCCTGATACGCCGTGGCCATCAGGCGCTCACCCACGAGTGAGTGTGCGTCGTCATCGGTACGCCAGCGACGTTCTTCCATCACGACTTTGATCTCTTTGCTGAATTCTTTTTCGCTCAACACCAAGTTGTGCATACGGTCGGCTTCCAACTGCATCGCCAGCGGCAGCTTGGATTTGTGCAGTTGCTGGAAATAGGCGGTGTAGTCGTAGCTGGTGAAGGCGTTCTCGCGCCCACCCGCAGCGGCGATGCGGCGAGAGAACTCGCCCACGGGAACGGACTTGGTGCCCTTGAACATCATGTGTTCTAGCACGTGTGCAACACCGGTCGTGCCGGTCTTCTCGTCCATGCTGCCGGCGCGATACCAAATCTGCTGCACCACGGTCGGCGCGCGATGGTCTTCTTTCACGACGACCTTCAAGCCATTGGAGAGTGTTTTCTCGAACACTTCCGCCTGCACCAGACCGGCCCACAAGACACAGCCTAACACCCAATAAAGTCTCATCCCATTCGCCTCAAAACGTTAAAATGCGTGCGCATTATCCGACATTCCAGACTTTATTTTCCAACAGAAATTTCACATGTTCAGTTTCCTAAAGAAGAACAAATCAACGAGCGATACCCCTGATACTGGATGGGTTAGCCGACTCAAGTCGGGGCTTGCTCGCACAGGCAGTCAGCTTGCAAGCCTTTTCGCGCTTGGGGGCAAAATTGATGATGAGTTGTATGAAGAGTTGGAAACCATCCTCATCACCGCAGATGTGGGTATGGATGCGACCCGCACGCTGCTGGCAGATGTGCGCCGTCAAGTGAAGGAACAGCACCTGACTGAAGCCAGCCAATTGAAAGAGGCACTGGCGCATGCGCTGCTCAAACTGCTACAGCCACTGGCGAAACCTCTGGACGTCACACCGCATAAACCTTTCGTCATCATGATGTGTGGGGTAAATGGTGCGGGCAAAACAACTTCCATCGGCAAGCTAGCCAAACATTTCCAAAACCAAGGCAAGTCAGTGTTGCTCGCGGCGGGTGATACTTTCCGCGCTGCCGCGCGTGAGCAATTGATGGAATGGGGTAAACGCAACAATGTGACGGTCATCGCACAACAGAGCGGTGATGCCGCCGCCGTCATTTACGATGCCGTGCAAGCCGCGCAAGCACGCGGTATCGATGTGGTGTTGGCAGATACGGCAGGCCGCCTCACCACGCAAGCGCACCTGATGGAAGAGATCAAGAAGGTGAAGCGCGTCATCGCCAAGGTGATGCCAGAAGCACCGCATGAAGTGTTGCTAGTGCTAGATGCCAACACGGGCCAGAACGCGTTGTCGCAGGTCAAAGCATTTGATGAATCACTGGGAGTGACGGGGCTGGTACTGACCAAGTTGGATGGCACGGCCAAAGGCGGCGTCATCGCCGCCATCGCCAAGGCCCATCCCATCCCCGTACGCTTCATCGGCGTGGGTGAAGGCTTGGATGACTTGAGGCCGTTCGTAGCGGAAGACTTTATCTCGGCACTGCTTGGGATCGACGCATGATCCAGTTCAACCAAGTCTATAAGCGCTATCCCGGTGGGCATGAAGCACTGAAAGATTTGAGTTTCGAAATTTCTGAAGGCGAGATGGTGTATCTCTCCGGCCACTCTGGGGCTGGTAAGAGCACCTTACTTAAACTCATCGCCGCCATCGAGCGTCCTACCAGCGGCAGTGTGTTGGTGAAGGGGCAGAACATCCGCTCCATCAAGCGGGAAGCTATACCCGCACTACGTCGCAACATCGGCCTCATCTTCCAAGACCACAAACTCCTGTTCGACCGCAGCGCATTCGACAACGTGATGTTGCCCTTGCAGATCGGCGGCTTTGACCACCGCGAGGCGGCCAAACGCGCACGTGCCGCACTGGACAAAGTTGGATTGCTGGCGCGTGAGAAGGCCAATCCCATCTCGCTCTCCGGCGGTGAGCAACAACGTCTGTGTATCGCACGCGCCATCGTTAACCGCCCCGCTATCCTTTTGGCGGATGAGCCCACGGGCAATCTCGATAGCGAGTATGCCAACGAGATCATGCAAATTTTCAAGTCGTTCCATCAGGTAGGCGTGACACTGATCATCTCCACTCACGCCGAGAGTGTGCTGACGCAATTCCCTGCGCGCGAGTTGCATCTGAAACAGGGGGCGTTGCTGTGAGCACCTTCATCGAACATCTGCGTGTGTTGCGCGCCACTTTGCTGCGACTGCTGCTAACACCCAATGCGACGCTACTGAACGTGCTCATCATCGGCATCGCGCTGAGCTTGCCGGTAGGGGGGTACGTAATCTTAAAGAGTGTGCAAAGCCTAACTGGGCAACTTACAGGCACACCACAGATCAGTGTGTTCATCAAAGTCGGCACAGGGGATGGCGAGGTCTCTCGCATCGGGGACAAGCTAAAACAGAACACAAAGATCAAACGCATCGAATTCGTGCCGCGCGACGTCGCTTTCAAGAAGCTGCAACAAAGCACCGAACTCTCTGATGTGATCGGCGACCTGTCGCAGAACCCTTTACCTGATGCCTACATCGTCTATCCCAAAGCTACTGATGCCACAGCCATGGAATCTTTGCGGGATGAGTTAGCGACATGGACGCAGTTCGACCATGTTCAACTCGATTCAGCTTGGGTACATCGTCTTGAGGCAATCGTAGAGTTTTGCAGATTGGCGGTGGCTATCTTAGCTGGATTGTTGAGTTTCACCCTCGTGGCCATCACCTTCAACACCATACGCTTACAAATTTTGACGAGGCGCGAAGAGATAGAGGTCTCCAAGTTAATCGGTGCAACCGATGCCTTCATTCGCCGCCCTTTTCTTTACTTCGGTCTCATCCAAGGTCTGCTCGGCGGCATCGCAGCTTGGCTCATCGTGTCTGGAAGCATATTCCTGCTGAACCATTACCTAGGCGACCTTGCCTCGGTCTATGCCAGCGAATTCAGGCTGCTTTCCCTATCTGCAGCCGATAGCGCCACCCTACTCGGCTTCTCCGCCTATCTAGGCTGGCTGGGCGCTTGGTTCTCGGTATCACAACATCTTTGGAAAATAGAACCCCACTGAACTTTATAGACTCTTGGCACTCTCAAGCAGCGAGTGCTAATATACAAGCATCAGGAGGGAAAACCCATGAATGCAAGTTTGAATCTACCTACACCACCTGCCGTTGGCAGCTTGGAGTCGTACGTTCAATCGGTCAATCGTTTCCCCGTGTTGTCGCAAGAGGAAGAGGTTGCTTTGGCGACACGCTTCAGGAACGAGAACGACCTTGATGCTGCACGCCAGTTGGTGCTGTCCCATCTACGCGTGGTGGTGAGCGTCGCTCGCGGTTACAACGGCTATGGTCTGCCACAAGCCGACCTGATCCAAGAAGGAAATATCGGCCTGATGAAGGCGGTGAAACGCTACGATCCTGAGCGCGGCGTGCGCTTAGTGTCTTTCGCTTTGCATTGGATCCGCGCAGAGATCCACGAATATGTGGTGCGCAATTGGCGCATGGTAAAGATCGCGACCACCAAGGCTCAGCGCAAATTGTTCTTCAACTTACGCAGCATGAAGCAGGGCCTCGAATCCCTCAAACCCCAACAGGTCACTGAAATCGCGCAACAACTCAATGTGAGCGAACAGGACGTGGTGGAAATGGAATCTCGTTTTGCAGGACACGAGATGGCACTCGACCCCTTGGCTGCAGAAGATGAAGAGAGCTACGCGCCTATCCAATATCTTGCGGATAGCGAAGAGCATGAACCCTCTACAATTTTGGAGACCTCGGAGCGTGAGCATCTGCAAACGACGGGTCTTGCCAAGGCACTAGCCAGCTTGGATGAGCGTAGTCGCAAGATCGTAGAAGCGCGCTGGTTGCGAGAGGATGATGGTGCAACCCTGCATGAACTCGCTGCCGAGTTCAAAGTGTCTGCCGAGCGTATCCGTCAGATTGAGCAGAAGGCGATGAGCAAGATGCAGGGACTACTGGCTTTACCAGCCCCGCGCTAATCATCGCTACAAAACAAAGAAGCCGCAGAGTGATCTGCGGCTTCTTTGTTTTGTAATACCTTATTTCACAACAGTGAGCTTTGGCTTGCTCGGAGTTGGCGGCGTGTCATCCGGTCCTTCATCCTGCATCGCTGCAATGGGTGAGGACTCTTGCCCTTGAAATACCAATCCCTGCCCAGTTTCCTTGGCAAAGATGCCGATCACAGCAACAATGGGGACAATGATCTGGTGAGCTACACCACCAAAACGCCCGCCACAAGTGATGTCTTCATTGCCCAGATGCAGATTCTTCACCGCATCGACACCGATATTTAGTACGATCTTCCCGTCCTTCACGTAAGCCAAAGGCACTTGTGTGTAGTCATCCACCTGCACCGCAAGATAGGGTGTATAGCCCGCATCGCCACACCACTCATGGATAGCGCGGATCAAATAAGGCTTAGTGGATGGTTCGCTCATCGCCATTTGAATCACTTACGCATTGCTTTTTCAGCTGGGGTCATCGCTTCAATGAAGCCAGGGCGTGAGAAGATACGTTCCGCATACTTCATCAATGGAGTCGCTTCTTTGTCCAAATGAATTCCGTAATGATCCAAACGCCACAATAAAGGAGCAATCGCTACGTCAAGCATGGAAAATTCATCACCCAGCATGAATTTTTGTTTAGCGAAAATCGGGGCGATTTGTGTCAAATTTGATTGAACTGCTGCACGCGCCTTCTCTACAATTTTTACGTTCCCGCTCTCCAATGCGCCGATATGGCAGAACAGCTCGTTTTCAAAGCTGTGCAGAAACAGACGCGCGCGCGCGCGCATCACAGGATCTGGCGGCATCAATTGTGGGTGAGGGAAACGCTCATCGATATATTCATTGATGATGTTTGCTTCGTACAAGATGAGGTCGCGCTCAACTAGAACGGGCACCTTGTTGTAAGGATTCATCACCGCCAGATCTTCTGGCATGTTGTTCACATCAACGTCGATGACTTGAAAGTCCATGCCCTTTTCGAACAGCACGAAACGACAACGGTGGCTGTAGGGATCTGTCGTCCCAGAATAGAGTGTCATCATAATAAAATTACCTAAAAATCAAATAGCTAAGATAAAAAACCAAAAAGGCGGAGCAATCTGCTCCGCCATTCAGGAACTTATTGAAACGGTGCGGAAATTACCACAAACCCGCCTCCGATTTCAATCCACTTAGTGGATATCTTTCCAGATTTCCTTCTTCAGTGCGTAAACCAACACAAATAGCACAGATAAGAAGGCTAAAACGACCCAGCCGATCTGCTGACGCACCAACTTGGATGGCTCACTCATGAACACCAGATAGTTGGTCAAATCACCCACTGTGGCGTCATATTCGGCTGGTTGCATGGAACCCGGCGTCTTCAGAATCAACTTCTTGATGTCATGCCCCTCATGCTGCTCAACCTCAAGCGCTTGCTCACCTTGAAGGTCAGCCAAAACGAATGGCATGCCCACGCTTGGAAAGGCTGTGTTGTTCCAACCGCTTGTACGGTTGGTGTCCACATAGAAACTACGCATGTAGGTATACAACCAATCAGGACTACGCGAACGAGCAATGACGCTCAAATCGGGTGGTGCTACGCCATAAGCTAGCTTTGCCGAGTTTGAGTCCATCGCAGCTTGCATGGTCGAACCGATCTTTACGTCTTCAGGCAGTTCCAGTTCCTTCTTGATCTGCTCTTCAGACATGCCGATATCGGTTAGGCGGTTGTAACGCATATAGTTAGCCGAGTGACAAGCCAAGCAGCGTGATGTAAATAACTTCGCACCACGTTGCAGTGAAGCTTGGTCTTTCAGATTGACCGGCGCCGTATCCAAATGAACGCCAGCACCGCTGGCGATCGCCATTGCTGGCGCTACCATCAGTAGCACCAGCATTCCTAGTTTTTTAATTGCATTCATGTCAACGAACCTCTCTCAATTATTTGGACGTCACACGATCAGGCTCTGGTTTGCACTTATCGATCTTGGTGTACCAAGGCATCAAGAAGAAGAATGCAAAGTAGACGACCGCCAACACACGTGAGATCCATGTGTACAACTCAGTAGCAGGCATCAAACCCAAATAACCCAAACCAATGAAGCTCACCACGAAGGCAGCCAAGAAGCCTTTGTAGATCGGGCCGCGATAACGGATCGATTTCACAGGGCCACGATCTAGCCATGGCAAAGCAAAGAAGATCACTGTCGCGACACCCATCGCTACGACGCCGGGGAACTGTGAGCCAAACAATGGAGGCACAGCACGCAAGATCGCGTAGTACGGTGTGAAGTACCACACAGGAGCGATGTGCTCAGGTGTCTTCATTGGATTTGCTGGAACGAAGTTGTTGTACTCCAAGAAGTAACCACCCATGTCCGGCGCAAAGAAGACGACAGAAACGAAGACGATTAGGAACGCCACCGCAGCCACCGCATCTTTAACCACCATGTAGGGGAAGAATGGGATACCGTCTAATGGGTGTCCATCAGGGCCTTTGTTCTTCTTGATTTCGATACCATCTGGATTGTTGGAACCAACTTCGTGCAAAGCAACCAAGTGAGCCACGATGATCAATACCAAGATCAGCGGGATAGCAACCACGTGTAATGCAAAGAAACGATTCAAGGTGATGTCTGACACCACAAAGTCACCACGAATCAGGATCGCCAAGTCATGACCTACAAAAGGAACTGACGAGAACAGATTCACAATAACTTGTGCGCCCCAGAATGACATCTGCCCCCATGGCAACAAATAGCCCATGAAAGCTTCACCCATCAATGCGAGGTAGATGATCATGCCGATGATCCACAACAACTCACGTGGCTTACGGTAAGAACCGTACATCAAGCCTCGGAACATGTGCAGGTAGATCACGATGAAGAACATCGATGCACCTGTCGAGTGGATATTGCGCAGAATCCAACCCAACTGTACATCACGCATGATGTATTCGACAGAGGCGAAGGCAAACAATGCGTCTGGCTTATAGTTCATCGTCAAGAAAATGCCGCTGACGATCTGGATAACCAATACCAGCAATGCTAGGCCGCCAAAGAAGTACCAGAAGTTAAAATTCTTTGGTGCATAGTATTCGGAAGCATGAGCCTTCCAAGTGGAGGTCAATGGGAAACGCTCATCAATCCAACCAAGCAATTTTGTGAGTAGGTTCATCATGCAGCCCCCTTAACACTATCGTCACCGATCAACAGCTTGGTTTCGCTCAAATATTTGTGCGGCGGAATAATCAGGTTCGTTGGCGCAGGAACACCCTTAAACACCCGTGCGGCCAAGTCGAAACGCGAACCGTGGCAAGGACAGAACCAGCCACCTGCCCAGTTTGCCCCCAAGTCAGCTGGAGACACTTCAGGACGGAAAGTCGGCGAACATCCCAAATGCGTACATACACCCAACACGACTAATACCTCAGGTTTAATCGAGCGAGTCTGATTGTTGCAATATTCTGGTTGTTGCGGAACTGAAGAGGATGGGTCAGCTAAGTCACCATCATGCTTGGCCAACAGATCCAGCATCTCTGGTGTGCGACGCACGATCCAAACTGGCTTACCTTGCCATTCGATGCTGATCATTGTTCCCGGCTCAATTGCGCCAATATCAACCTCTACTGGTGCACCTGCTGCTTTTGCACGTTCGCTCGGCATCAAACTCATTACGAATGGAACACCCGCACCTGCTGCTGCGACTCCGCCCGCTGCTGCTGTAGCAGCAAGCAGCATTCGTCGCTTACTTTGATCTACATTTTCAGTCATATCCCTCATCCCTTCTGAAATACGTCACACAAAAAAACGACCTGCACCTGACCTTCCATGCACAGAGTTATCGTTTGGTAATTGAGGATGGCACCGCTTGTCTGTTGAATAGTTATTTTGACAAGCTAAAGTTCGACTCCCCGATCCGAACTTCATGCCGACTACGGAACTACAAGAAAATCAGTTGTTTTTCGCGCCTTGCTTGACCCACTTACGAATCGCTAAGATGTACTGACGATCCAAAGTACCTGCGGCGTTCAAGCCCATTGGCATCTTCAAACCTTTGTTAGTACCTGTGAGTAATTTAGAAAGGGTACTTGCTTCGCTATCTCCAGGAATGACGACTTTGCCAAACTTGGTGCCTTTCATCAGATTGTCATATGTAGTCAAATCAAGACCACTTTTTACAAACCCCTTACCACCAGGCTTGTGACAACTTACGCAATAATCTTCAAATATCGGCTGGATGTCTTTTTTGAAACTAAGCTCACCGGAGCGCAACACGTTCATCGCATCATGCGCAGGCGCGTCCGCACGATACTCGGCCATCGCATTGAATGAAACAGCACTCAAGACAATGCCACCCACCAACATCATTTTATTCATAACAACCTCCCCATGGTGACCACGAGCGATATTGATCTTCGCTTCTACGTCACTACCCTCACAGCCGAATGGCGCTGTCCCATCACTTCAAAACACGAATATAACTAGAACCAACTAACCCGAACGGGCTATATCTAAAACCGAGTGCGAATACTACGCAACGCTCTTACATATTGCAACGCAGGAACACCCACTAACGCCTATACCAGCATTTTAAATAGGGTTAAGTTCATCAAAGAATCTATGTTCAACGCCGAATTGGGCGGCAACATTTTCGCCAACCGACTGAATTCCATACCGTTCTGTTGCATGATGTCCTGCAGCAATAAATCCCACGCCAGCCTCATTTGCAAGATGGAAACACTGCTCAGATGCTTCCCCTGTCATAAACACATGTACTCCCAAAGCAATAGCTTGCTCAAAATAGCTTTGCCCACCTCCGCTGCACCAAGCCACACGTTCAATATGTCTATTTAAATCTCCGATTACTTGAGATTCTCTCTGCAAAGTTTTTTCGATGTTTACCTTCAGCTCAGCCAAAGTTTGAGGCGTCCGCAATCTTCCATAAAAAGCGATGTCTTGCTCACCAAATCGCCCCTCTTCCACAAAGTCCAAACGTCTGCCCAACTGCGCGTTATTCCCCATATCGGGATGAGCATCAAGTGGCAAGTGGTAAGCCAGCAAACTCATATCATGCTTTAAAAGATGTGCGATACGCTTTTTTTTAAGTCCTGTGACACAAGGATCCTCGTTACGCCAAAAGTATCCGTGATGTACCAGAATCGCATCCGCCCCCCACTCGGTCGCTGCCTCTAAAACTGCTTTCGAGGCAGTCACTGCCGTGGCAATACGAGTGATTTCAGATCGACCTTCAATCTGCACCCCATTTGGACAATAGTCTCGAAATCGACTGACCGCCAATTCTCTTCCGATATAATCACTCAACTCAAATAACTGCATCACAATCGACCTCATTTATTGGTTTTTCGGATCATATCATGCGCAAATTTTGGCTCCTGTTCGCACAAGCTACCACTATTGGATTAGCCGTCCTGTTCGTCATTCACACATTAAAGCCAGCTTTACTTCCCACTGCAGCAAGAGGAGGTGTGGTGACTTTATATGAGGATGACAAACCTGAAACGACGGGGGAGCTACCCAATGTAGGTTTCAGCCATGCTGCTAAAAAGGTGATGCCTGCGGTAGTTAATATTTTCACGACAAGCGCAGTTAAACAACAAACACATCCGTTCATGAACGACCCTCGCTTCAAGTTCTTCTTTGGCGATGATTTTGAAGACAATACTGCACAGCAAAATTCCAGCCTAGGTTCTGGGGTGCTTGTTAGTCATGATGGCTATATCTTGACCAACCATCACGTAGTCGAATCGGCAGACCAAATTGAGGTAGCCTTTGCCGATGGACGCAAGGCCAAAGGTCATATCATCGGCACAGATCCAGAGACCGATCTTGCTGTACTAAAAGTAGATATCGGCAATGACCTTCCCGCAATCACCTTCGCTGGTTCTGAGGCGGCACACGTAGGCGATATCGTGCTAGCCGTAGGCAATCCATTTGGCGTGGGTCAGACCGTCACAATGGGGATCGTTAGCGCCCTTAAACGAAACCATCTTGGATTAAATACCTTCGAAAATTTTATACAGACTGATGCCGCCATCAATCCTGGAAATTCAGGTGGGGCATTAGCTGACGTCGAAGGGAATCTTCTTGGTATTAACAGCGCCATCTACTCTCCAAACGGCGGTTCACTTGGGATTGGCTTCGCCATCCCTGTTAGTACTGCTAAGAAAATTATGGAGCAGATTATTCAAAATGGCTCTGTAACACGCGGCTGGATTGGTGTGGCTGTGCAAGACATCACACCAGAGTTGGCTGAGTCATTTAAGCTGAATGATACTCACGGCGTGTTGATTTCTGAAGTAATGCGTGGCAGCCCTGCAGACAAGAGCAACATCAAACCAGGCGATATTTTGGTAAGCATCTCTGACCACACACTGACAGACTCCACAGCTATGCTAGAAACAATATCAGCCCTCGTCCCCGGCAACACTGTGTCACTCAAACTATTGCGCAATCAAACCCCCATCTTCCTTGAAATTAAGGTGGGGAAACGACCAAAACCTAAAACGACAGATTAATCTCAGATACTTTTTTGCGAAGGCCCAGTCCAGCCAGCCACAACGATTCCAGCCTCATATAACAGCCAGAGCGGTATCGCCAACATGAATTGAGATACTACGTCGGGCGGGGTGAAAATAGCGCCGATGACAAACGCTGCGACGATGACGTAAGAACGTATCTCGCGCAACTTCTGCACTGTCACCAACCCAACACGTACCAATATCACCACAGCTACTGGCACTTGGAATGCGATGCCAAATGCCATGAACATGCCGATGACGAAGCTCAGATATTTATCGATATCCGTCATCACTGCCACCCCTTGAGGAGCCGCTGCTGTGATGAATCCAAACACCACGGGAAACACGGCGAAATAAGCGAAGGCCATGCCGCTGTAGAACAACAAGGTACTGGCGATCACCAACGGCAGCACCATGCGCTTTTCCTGCGCATACAAGCCAGGCGCAACGAAGCGCCATACCTGGTAAAGCATATAAGGTAATGAGATAAGGAAGGCTGCCATCATCGCCACTTTGAGTGGAACGAAAAAAGGCGTGGTGACATCAGTGGCGATCATCTGTCCGCCTTGCGGCAATTTGGCCAGCATCGGCTGCGCCAATAGAGCATAGAGTTCCGCAGCCCACGGAAACAGACAGATAAAAGTTAGAAGCAAAGCGAGCGCCGAATTCAGCAAACGTGAACGTAGCTCAATGAGGTGACCAACTAGGCTTTCGCTAATCCCCATCACGATGGATTATTTTTAACGTCGTTAGACGAAGGAGCGTCTGCCACATCTAATGAAGGTGCTTGTCTGTACTGAGCCTGTAGTATCTGCTGCTCCAATGTAAGTTGCGCAGCCTTCACTTCTTGCCCTACTTCGTCAACTTGCTGCAAAAACTCCTGCTTCATCTTACTCGCCGCTTCAATATCCATCTCATTCGAGATATCGTTCTTGACGGTGGTCACATAGCGTTGCACCCGCCCCCAAAGATGGCCCGCAGTTCGCGCGACTTGAGGCAGGCGTTCAGGCCCAATGACGATGAGCGCCACCAAAGCGATCACCACCATTTCGGAAAAGGCAACATCGAACACGACTTACTTTTCCTTCACTTCACCTTCGATGGTCTTGGAATCGGTCTTTTTGCTAGCCTCATCCTCCCCCTTCATTCCATCTTTAAATCCCTTGACGGCCCCACCCAGATCGCTACCGACGCTGCGCAATTTTTTGGTACCGAAGACCAGAACCACAACCAACAACACGATCAACCAATGCCAGATGCTGAATGAACCCATGACGAACTCCTGTGAGATTAGTTACGTTTGACCATAGGCGGGATATTGCCACCGCCGATGACGTGTATGTGCAGATGAAACACTTCTTGGCCTCCGCCTTTGCCAGAATTGATGACAGTACGGAATCCATTCTCCAATCCCTGTTCACGCGCTAACTTAGGGGCAAGGACCAGCATCTTTCCCAATAAGGCCGCATGGCTATCATCCGCTTCCATCAAAGAGACCAGATGGCATTTTGGAATGAGCATGAAATGCACAGGAGCAACAGGATTGATGTCGTGAAAAGCAAAAACATCATCATCCTCATACACCCTGCGCGAGGGAATCTCGCCTCGGGCGATCTTACAGAAGATACAGTTATCACTCATTTGCGGCTCGCTTTCTCAACGATACCGGAAACACCTTCACGGCGCGCCAATTCTTGCAGCACATCGTCTGCGCTCAATCCTTTGTGCGCTAGCAACACCATGGTGTGGAACCACAGATCAGCAACTTCATAAGTCAGATGTTGCTTATCGCCATCTTTCGCCGCTAACAACACCTCACCTGCCTCTTCAATCACTTTCTTGAGGATGGCATCATCGCCTTTGCTGAACAGCTTAGCGACATAAGAAGATTCGGGCGCTGCTTGTTTGCGCACCTCTATGGTCTCAGTTAATTTTTGTAAGATGTCATTGCTCATTTTTATATATCTCATCCGGCGATTTGAGCACCGCATCAATTTCTACCCAGCGCTCATTCTCCAGCACGCTAAAGAAACAGCTTTCACGGCCCGTATGGCACGCAATCCCGCCTTGCTGTTCGATTTGCAGCAAGATCACATCTTGATCGCAATCCAAGCGTATTTCTTTGACTTTTTGTATATGCCCAGACTCTTCGCCTTTGTGCCACAGTTTCTTGCGAGAACGCGACCAATAGACCGCCTCTGATTTTTGCTGTGTAAGCCGCAATGCGTCTCGATTCATCCAAGCCACCATGAGCACACGACCTGTTTGTGCATCCTGAGCGATAGCAGGGACAAGACCATCCGCAGACCAATTCACTTTATTAAGCCAAGCAGAACTCACAAGCGCACCTCAATCCCTTGCTTAGCCATATGCTGCTTAGCCTGCTGAACGGTGAACTCACCAAAGTGAAAAATGCTGGCTGCAAGGACTGCATCTGCGCCTCCTTGTTTCACCCCATCCGCCAAGTGTTGTAAATTACCAACGCCACCACTCGCAATTAGAGGAATCTCCAGCACATCTGTAACAGCCCGGGTGAGCGCCAGATCGAAACCACTCTTCTGCCCATCTTTATCCATGCTGGTCAGCAGAATTTCGCCTGCACCCAATTTTTGCATCTTCTGCGCCCAGTCGATCACATCCAAACCTGTCGCCTTGCGTCCGCCATGCGTGAAGACTTCCCATTTTCCGGGTGCAACTTGCTTTGCATCAATTGCCACCACGATGCATTGCGAACCATAACGCGCTGCCGCGTCAGCCACTAATTGAGGATTAGTTACTGCAGAGGTATTGATGCTGACCTTATCTGCCCCTGCATTCAATAGATTGCGCACATCTTGTACTTCACGTACGCCACCACCAACCGTCAGTGGAATAAAAACTTGTTCAGCGACTTGCTCGATGATACGAAATATGATGCCGCGATCATCCGAGCTGGCCGTGATATCCAAGAAAGTAAGCTCATCTGCGCCTTGCTCATCATAGCGTTTGGCAATCTCAACAGGGTCGCCTGCGTCACGCAACTCAACGAAGCTAACGCCTTTAACCACGCGCCCCGCAGTAACGTCCAAACAAGGAATAATTCGTTTAGCGAGCATCAGAATTTAGGCGACAACTCATCCGCCAATGCTTGAGCAGCACGGAAGTCGAGCGTACCTTCGTAAATAGCACGCCCCGTGATTGCCCCCGTAATGCCTTCTCCGTGAACTGCACATAATTTGCGCACATCATCCAAATTAGTGATGCCGCCACTCGCTATCACTGGTACGTGTAGTGGGCGAGCCAACTCCACGGTCGCTTCAATGTTTACACCACTCATCATGCCGTCACGACCAATATCGGTGTAGATGATGGCTTCCACGCCATAACCCTCAAAACGCTTTGCCAGATCTGCGACATCATGCCCCGTAAGCTTAGACCATCCGTCCACCGCCACTTTGCCGCCCTTGGCATCCAAGCCGACCATCACGTGGCCGGGAAAAGCATCACATGCCTCATGCAAGAAACCAGGCACTTTAACTGCTGCCGTACCGATGATGACGTAGGTGATACCCAAATCAAGATAGCGCTCAATAGTTTCCAAATCGCGGATACCGCCACCTAGTTGCACAGGGATATCCGTACCCACTGCCTCAATGATGCTACGTACTGCAGCTTCATTCTTGGGCTTACCCGCAAATGCCCCATTTAAATCAACCAGATGTAAACGACGAGCACCTTGTGCCAACCAATGTTTAGCCATCGCTGCGGGATCGTCAGAGAACACGGTTGCGCCCTCCATCTCACCTTGTCGCAGACGCACACATTGACCATCTTTCAAGTCGATCGCGGGAATAATAAGTGTTTTAGTATCCATGATTTAAAACAGAATTTGAATTAAGAGTTACAGGGGATTCCAGTTAACGAAATTGTGCAACAACCGCAAACCGGCCGCAGCACTTTTTTCAGGGTGAAACTGTACTGCAAATAGATTATCGCGCCCTACGGCACTCACAAATGGTGTTGGATAGTCACTTGTGGCCTGCGTCAGGTCTGTATCTCGTGGCTTCACGTAATAACTATGCACATAGTAAAAACGTGCATCTTGAGCGATGCCTTGCCACAAGAGATGATCTGCATGCCGCACTTGATTCCATCCCATATGAGGAACTTTTAACTTATTTCCTTGTGCATCTTTCAGTTCAGGTGCGAAGCGAATGACATCACCCTTCAATATCCCTAATCCAGGCACATCTCCTTCTGCACTATGCTCAAAAAGCATTTGCAAACCGATACATATCCCAAGAAATGGCTTGTTGTGCGCCGCGTCCAGCACAGCTTGACGTAACCCCCGCGCATCTAACTCGCGCATACAGTCAGGCATCGCACCTTGTCCGGGGAAAATCACACGCTGTGCATTGGCAATGACTTTCGCATCCTCAGTGACACACACTTCAGCGGCAGGAGCCACCTTATGCACGGCTTGATAGACCGAGCGCAAGTTTCCCATACCATAATCTACGATCGCTATATCAACCATGGTAAGTTACAGCGTACCTTTGGTAGAAGGCATCACTCCTGCCATGCGCGGATCTTGCTCTAATGCCACACGCAAAGCACGACCAAAAGCCTTGAAGATCGTTTCCGCTTGATGGTGAGCATTATCACCCGCCAAATTATCAATATGCAAAGTCACCAAGGCATGATTCACAAAACCTTGGAAAAACTCTCGGATCAAGTCGACATCGAATGCCCCAATAGTAGAGCGCGTGAATTCGCAGTTAAACACCAGCCCTGGACGTCCAGAAATATCCAGCACCACACGTGACAATGCCTCATCCAATGGCACATAAGCATGGCCATAACGACGTAAACCCTTCTTATCCCCAATCGCTTGGGTAAAAGCTTGCCCCAATGTGATGCCGATATCTTCGACTGTGTGATGAGCATCAATATGCAAATCGCCTTTTGCTTGAACATCCAAATCGATCAAGCCATGACGCGCAATTTGATCAAGCATGTGCTCCAAAAAGTGCAAGCCCGTATCAAATTTAACTTTTCCAGAACCCTCCAGATTCAATTCAACAGAAATCTGTGTTTCCAGTGTATTGCGTGTCACTTTTGCGCTGCGCATTGTTAGCCTTGTGCGAGTTGGTTGATCGTATCTTTTAGTGCTGCGATGAAGCTATCATTCTCTTGTGCGGCGCCCACTGTCACCCTCAAACAATCATTCAGTGCTGGGTGTCCACCACTCAGATTCTTGATGAGTATATGGCGCTGCTTCAGCCCCTCAAATATGTCCGTCGCACGCTTCACGCGCAACAAGATGAAGTTTGCCTCGCTAGGGTAAGTCTTGATGCCCTCAATATGAGCCAAGTTGCCGAGCAAACGAGTTCTTTCAAGCTTTATTTCCGCCGCCTGAGAAAGCAACACGTCATGGTGCTGCAACAACTTCCTCACCACCAACTGCGGCAAAACGCCCACATTATACGGCAAGCGCAGTTTTTCAAACTGACTCAGCCACTCTGTCGGACCTGCCAAAAATCCCAGTCTCAGCCCAGCCATCCCAAGCTTGGAGTAGGTGCGCATCACGAGTAGGTTGTTGAATTGCGATAGTAGCGGAATAAAGCTATCACTTGCGAAAGCATAGTAAGCCTCGTCGACTATCACCAATCCTGGCGATGCTTGGATGATTTGTTTGACTGCCTCGGCATCGAACAGATTTCCAGTAGGATTATTGGGATAGGCCAAAAAAACCAATGCGGGCTGCTCTCGCTCAATCGCAACGAGCGTCGCCTTTAAATCTAAAGAAAAATCTTCCGCCAAAGGAACGCCAACGTAACGCATTCCACAGAACGTGGCGATCATCTTGTACATCACAAACGAGGGCTCAACACTTAACAACACCGCATTCTGCTGAGCCAATGCCATCGCGAGTATCTGAATAATCTCGTCAGAGCCATTTCCCAACAACACATCCATACCATCAGGCAATCCAGTTAGACGGCGAATATCTTCCTTCAGCAAGAAGGCACTTGCATCTGGATAACGATTAATGGCAGCCTCAGACATCGCTTGCGATAGCTCAGCTCGCAATTCAGCAGGCAGTCCATAGGGGTTTTCCATCGCATCCAGCTTGATGAAGCCGGAACTAGGCGGCACATGGTATGCGCTGAGCGCTAACACCTCGGGACGAATTAAGCTTTTCGGGGTAACTAAAGTACGTGCTGTAGACATGATGGAATAGCGTTCGGGAACGGGACACATTCTACCGTAATCTGGCGGATTGGCATAAACGCCGCTTATAATCCGCATATCACCAACAAGGTTAAGCCATGACAGCAAAAATACTTCGCGTACTGCTGGTTGAAACAAACAGTTCCGATGCTGAGCAAACACTCACGAAACTTCGTGCTGCAGGCTATTCGCTGAACCACCGCGTGGTGGACTCCGCGCAGACCATGCAACTTGCTTTAACTCAATCCAGCTTCGATGTTGTCTTGTGCAATGATGGGCCACATGGTTTCGGCGGCTTAGCAGCGCTCAAATTGTTACAACGATTAGAGTTAGACATCCCCTTCATTCTGCTATCTCATGATCTAAAAGAAGAGACCGTCATCCACACCATGCAAGAGGGGGTCGATGATTACATCCTAAAGGGGAGCTTAAATCGCCTTGCCCCCTCAATCGAACATAATTTGCGAGAAGCTCGCATTCGACAGGAACATCGCATCGTCCAACAGGCATTGTTGGAAAACCAAACACGGATGCATGCCTTTATTGCCGATTTACCCGGCATGGCCTACCAAGTATTGAAGCAGCGAGATGGCAAGTTATCTTTCCCGTACGTCAGTGAAGGGTGCCAAGCTTTGCTCGGCTTAGATCCCCAAGACCTCATCGGAAATGCGAATCTGTTTGATGCACTTCTATATGAAGAAGACCGCGCCTCCTACCATCAATCGATGAAAACCTCCTTTGAGAATCTGTCATTTTGGAATTGGGAAGGACGTATTCATACCCACCCGAGTAATGAAATTAAATGGATCAATTTACGTTGTAGTCCGCGCCAATCAAGTGAAGGCGTACAGTGGGAAGGCATCATGCTCAACATCACACAGAGCAAACGTGCCGAAATCGAATTGAAACACTCCAAGGTACAAATTCGAGAACTCTCTTCGCACATACACGAAGTGAGGGAAAATGAACGCGTCGCCATCGCCCGTGAGGTGCATGATGATCTAGGGAGCTTGTTGACTGCTACCAAGCTGGACATCGCGTGGCTTGCTGGACGCTTAAAAGATCAGCCGGAATTAGAAAAAAAAGCTAGGGTCATTGAAGAGTTAGTTGATAAATGCACGCGGGCAGCCAGCAACATTTCGCGCAGCTTACGTCCTAGCGCATTAGACACCTTCGGCATCATCGCAGCCATCGAAAACGAAACCGTCGAATTTGCCCAACGCACCGGCATCAACTGCACCTTTGACCACTTGGAAGAAAGTATTTCCGTCTCGCCCCATGTCTCGATCACGCTGTTCCGTATCCTGCAGGAGGCGCTGGCCAACATCACCAAACATGCCGCTGCAAGCCGCGTAACTGTATCCATCAGTAGCAATCAAGATTGCGTCGATCTGACAGTAAAGGACAATGGGCGAGGCATACGCGATGCGGATCGAGCCAAACCTCGTTCATTTGGACTACGTGGCATCTTTGAACGGGTCGCGCATTTTGGAGGCGAAGTCAAAATCAATAGTGCATTGGGCAAAGGCACCCAACTTGCCGTATGCATCCCGTTAAATCCAGAAAGCGTGCAAAATAGCCTCGTCGAGCCTCAACAAGCTCTTTTTGAGTAATTTAAAATGATCAAAGTGCTTATCGCCGATGACCACGCCCTAATTCGAAAAGGCCTGAAGCAACTTCTGGATGACACAGATGACCTGCGCGTTACAGGTGAAGCTGAAAGCGGCATAGATGCACTGAAAATGGCTCAAACTGGAGGCTACGATGTCGTTCTATTAGACATCAGCATGCCCGACAAACACGGCATTGACGTACTCAAACAGCTGCGCGAGTGGTTACCTCAACTTCCCGTCTTAATGCTGAGCATGCATCCAGAAGAACAATACGCCCTGCGATCAATGAAAGCGGGCGCTGCGGGATACCTCAACAAACAAAGTGCCCCCGCCCAACTCGTGACAGCCATACGCCAAGTGTCTAAAGGGAAAAAGTACATCAGCAGTGAATTGGCAGAACAATTGGCAGAAGGTCTTTCTCAAGGCTATCAAGAGTTATTACATCAAACCTTATCCAATCGCGAATACCAGACCTTATGCCTAATGGCACAAGGTAAAAAGCTCAGCGAAATGGCTGACATCATGTCTTTGAGCCCCAAGACCATTAGCGTCTACCGTTCCCGCCTGTTGGAAAAAATGAAGTTAAAAACCAACGCAGAAGCAATCCACTACGCAATAAACAATCACCTCATCGAGTAAGCCCAAGCCGTTTCTGAAAAGCCCTTTAGGCTAATCGCCCAAACAAAAACGATGAATACGCTAAGCAACCTAAACTAAAGGCAAAATATGCCGCTATTCCTGCTTTAGTGAACAAACATAAAACGCATAATGCGTGACATGCAATTGCTCAAATCGGGAATGCCATGAGCCACCAAAGTGATACCGCCAGACTCGCACGTGACACACTCAAACTACTCGCGGAACGCAAATTAGCGCCCACACCAGACAACTACAGCTCAACCTATCAAGAGCTATGTGGCACAACTGTATCTAACAGCGAGAGCACCCCCACATCAAAATTAAATTGGTCAGAGCTCATCAGAGACTTATTACGCCAAATAGAGACTCCTCATAAAGGCATCACCGTTAGTCGCAAAAGAGATGGGGTCGACACGGTCTTAACTCGATTTAATAGCAATCCAGACGTTTTGTTCGACAAGATATCAGGCCTGCTCCGCTCTTGGTCAAGCGCTCCTGCTGCCAATAATGACTTCGCTTCTGCAGTATTACCCGAAGCCGTTGCAGCGTTGCCATCAGATATAAAATCTGTTAATAACCAAAGCCTTGCTGAAAGCAGCGGAGAACTCCTGCAACAATTGCGCGAGTTATTAGCTCAATCACTGGAAAACACGATTGCATCACAACCAGAACTGACCGATGAGATCAATAAATTGGTTAGCTTGGTTCGTGTCACGAATGACCCAACTCGCATCAATGATCTTGCCAAACAATTACGTCAATTCTGGCTCAAGGTCGAATTGCGGGGCGGCGACAAAATCAAGATCCAAGAAGGTCTATTGCGTTTATTACGCTTGCTGGTCGAAAACGTTAGCGAGTTAGTGGCCGATGACGAGTGGATACACGGCCAAATTTCAGCCTTGCAAGAGATCGTTTCGCAACCGATGGACAAACAGGCCATCGCAGATGCAGAGCGCAGCCTACGTGACGCAATCATCAAACAAAGTACGCTCAAACAAAGCCTTAGCGATGCTAAAACCACGCTAAAAAGCCTCATGACGACATTCATTGATCGCCTAGGCAACCTCTCCGAAACAACTGGCGACTATCACCAAAAAATTGAGGGATACAGCCAAAAAATCAGCAGCACTAATAATCTGACCGATCTATCGCACCTGCTTGACGACATCATGCAAGACACTCGCGTCATTCAAGCGAGCGCATTACGTTCACATGAAGAATTATTGCTCACCAAAAAACAAGCTGAAGAAGCCGAAAGCCGCATCAAAGAACTCGAAAGTGAACTCATGCAAGTCAGCGAATTAGTTCGCGAAGATCAGCTGACCGGCGCACTGAATCGTCGCGGGCTAGACGAAACGATGGACCGTGAACTTAAAAAAGCCGATCGGAATAAGTCCGTACTGAGTATCGCCATGATCGACATCGATAACTTCAAAAAACTCAATGACTCCCTAGGTCATCAAGCGGGTGACCGCGCGCTCACCCATCTGACACAAGTCATCAAAGAAACTGTACGCCCCTCAGACTCTGTGGGCCGTTATGGTGGCGAAGAGTTCGTCATCGTCCTGCCTAACACCACTTTGGAAGCTGCAATTGAAGTCATTCAACGCCTACAACGCGACTTAACCAAAAAGTTCTTTCTTCACAACAACGAACGCATATTGGTCACATTTAGTGCCGGCGTTGCACTTCGTAACGAAAACGAAGAGCAGCTAGATCTATTGGCTCGGGCTGACCACGCCATGTACGAAGCCAAGCTGGCCGGCAAAAATCGTGTGATTGCGGCAAATTAAATGATTAACCCTAAAGTTTTCCCACGAAGCTCCGATAACTGGTTCAACGGCGGTTGCTAAACGAAACAAAACAGCAAATCACCGTGAGTGAACTAAGTTAAAGGAGAACTAAAATGGCCCAAGTCATCAACACAAACGTATCGTCCCTGTTCGGTGGCGCTGCTTTGAACAAATCAAACCTCGCATTGCAAACTGCGATGGCTCGTTTGTCTTCAGGCGTGCGTATCAACAGCGCAAAGGACGATCCAACCGGCATGGTTACTGCCACCGGTTATGACAGCCAAATCCGTGGTGCCAACCAAGCCATCCGCAACGCCAACGACGGCATCTCAACCGCTCAAACCAACGACGGTTATCACCAACAAGTGCTAGAAAACTTGCAACGTCTGCGTGAAATCGCCGTGCAAGGAGCAGGTACAGCCTCTGGTACAGAGACAACCGCGCTACTCGCAGAAAACACCCGTATCTTGGGATTGGCAGGTAACACTGGTGCAGTCGTGGTGAACTCCAACGGTGGCACAGTGACAGGCGTCGGCACAAAAGCCTCTCTCGGTGGATTAGCAACACTCGCAGGCATTGATGCAGACATCACATTGGTGACCACTGCACGTGCATCATACGGTGCTGACATGGCGACTTTCCAATCCGCCATCAACAACCTGCAAACACAGTCAGTGAACACCTCTGCTGCTTACAGCCGAGTGATGGATACCGACTACGCAACTGAAACAACCAGCATGACCCGTAACCAAATCTTGCAACAAGCAGGTACGGCAATGTTGGCGCAAGCGAACCAAGTACCTAACAACGTACTGTCGCTGTTGCGTTAATCAGAAACAAAGGACAGTCCCAACTAGCACATCAGTTGGGACTTAAAGAAACAATCCTTTAAGGAGAATTAAAATGGCCCAAGTCATCAACACAAACGTATCGTCTCTGTTCGGCGGCGCTGCTTTGAACAAATCAAACCTCGCATTGCAAACTGCGATGGCTCGTTTGTCTTCAGGCGTGCGTATCAACAGCGCAAAGGACGATCCAACCGGCATGGTTACTGCCACCGGTTATGACAGCCAAATCCGTGGTGCCAACCAAGCCATCCGCAACGCCAACGACGGCATCTCAACCGCTCAAACCAACGACGGTTATCACCAACAAGTGCTAGAAAACTTGCAACGTCTGCGTGAAATCGCCGTGCAAGGAGCAGGTACAGCCTCTGGTACAGAGACAACCGCGCTACTCGCAGAAAACACCCGTATCTTGGGATTGGCAGGTAACACTGGTGCAGTCGTGGTGAACTCCAACGGTGGCACAGTGACAGGCGTCGGCACAAAAGCCTCTCTCGGTGGATTAGCAACACTCGCAGGCATTGATGCAGACATCACATTGGTGACCACTGCACGTGCATCATACGGTGCTGACATGGCGACTTTCCAATCCGCCATCAACAACCTGCAAACACAGTCAGTGAACACCTCTGCTGCTTACAGCCGAGTGATGGATACCGACTACGCAACTGAAACAACCAGCATGACCCGTAACCAAATCTTGCAACAAGCAGGTACGGCAATGTTGGCGCAAGCGAACCAAGTGCCTAACAATGTACTGTCACTATTACGTTAATTGAGGAAACTTCTCCCTTGCTCTGAACAGGCAAGGGAGAATTGAATAAGGAGAGGCAAAATGCTCATCCAAAACACTAGCGGCGCTACACCCGCCCCCATCAGACTCCCTAGCAATAGCGGGTCTGTCGGTGCTGGAGCACAAGTTACCGCAAGAAGTGAGGTGACCTCGACATCCGGCGGTGACGTAGCAGTACAACCCACTGCAGGACAATTGAAACACGAGGTCGATAAGATCAACGTAGCACTACAGCAAACCAATAAGAGCTTGGAGTTAAGTATCAGCGTCGACAAATCCACCAACAAACAAGTCATCAAGTTAATGGATAAAGAGACGGGTGACACCCTCATGCAATACCCCAATGAAGCCGTGTTGGCCATTGCACGCGGGATCGACGAATTCCAAAGCGGTTTATTGTTGCAACAAAAGGCGTAATCCGGAGGAATCATGGCTAGCACAGCAGCCACAAGCGGAACATCTGGAATGGGAGTGGACGTCAATGCCATCGTAACTGGCTTGATGACTATCGAACGTAAACCCATTACACGCTTAGATACAAAGGAGACTAGCTATAACGCACAAGTCAGTGCATTGGGCATGATTCAAAGCAAGATGTCCACCTTGCAAACTGCTGTGCAAAATTTGGGAAGCAGTAGCTCAAGTAGCCTACTATCACTCAATGCTAGCGTATCCGACTCCTCTATCTTCTCCGCTACGGCAGGCAGCTCAGCCGTCGCGGGGACCTATTCTTTAACTGTATCGAGCCTAGCGCAATCGCAAAATCTGGTCGCCGCTGGCCAGTCCAGTGATACCGCCGCAATCAGTGACGGCACAGCAACCACCATCAGCTTCGACTTCGGCACCATCACCGGCGGCACGCTCTCGTCAGGTACTTATACTAGCGCCAGCTTTGCCACGAATGGTAGTACAGTACAAAGCATCACCATCGATGGCACCAACAACTCGTTAGCTGGGATTCGTGATGCCATCAATGCAGCTGGCCTTGGCGTAACGGCCAGCATCGTGAATGATGGTAGTGCTACCCCGTATCGCCTTGCTCTATCGTCAAACAACACTGGCGTCAGCAATAGCCTAAAGATCACCACCAGCGGCGGTGACGGCACACTCAATACTTTATTGGCGCATGACCCTGCTGGCTTACCTGCAGCGCAACATTTGAACCAAACCGTTGCCGCACAGAACGCAGCACTGACCATGAATGGCATCGCTATTACCAAAGAGAGCAATACGATCACCGATGCAGTGCAAGGCATCACGCTCAATCTGAGCAAAGTCACCACTGCCCCCGTGACACTGAATGTCACCCGTAACACTACAGGTGTCACCACGGCTGTAAATAGCTTCGTCACTGCCTACAATGATCTATTTACCGCGATGAAAAACTCGTCGGCTTATAAATCCGGATCATCATTGGCGGGCGATGCAACCTTGCGTTCACTGCAAACACAGATGCGCGATATCGCTACAACAGCGGTTAGCAGTGGCACATTGACCCATCTTTTTGATGCAGGTATGTCATTCAAAACCGATGGCACGATGCAATTAGACAGCGCAAAATTAAACAGCGCACTATCCAGCGACTTCAGCGGCGTCGCTAATTTATTCAACAACTCAACAGGCTTCGCAACTCGTTTTGATACTTGGGCAACCAGCAATCTAGCCACCACAGGTACATTTGCAAATCGAACGAGCGCACTGAACAATTCCATAAAAGACATCGCCACACAACGCGTTGCTTTAGAAGCACGTATGGTGAGCTTGGAAAACATGTATCGCAAACAATACACTGCACTTAACGTCGCCCTGATGGGAATGAACCAAACCAGTACCTACTTGACTCAACAACTGTCGAGATTGCCGTAAATGAAAAGCATTTCAATCATGCACCTGATCAACTCAACTATAGAGGCTCTATCATGAACGCACGCACCGGTAGCAAAGCCTATTCCACCATCGGAGTCGAATCTGGCGTACTTGCCGCAGACCCGCATAAACTCATCGCCATGCTTTACCAAGGCGCACTGTTAGCCATCGCAAATGCAAAGAACGGTATTCTGCGAAAAGATATTCCCGCTAAAGGCAAAGCGATCTCGCACGCCATGCTCATCATCGACGAAGGACTTAAAGCCAGCCTAGATAAGAATGTAGGGGGCGAGTTAGCCCAAAATCTGGATGCCCTCTACGACTACATGTGCTCACGCTTACTCACCGCTAATTTAAAAAATGACATCGACGCACTCGATGAAGTTACCCGCCTGCTAGACGAACTTAAAGGCGCTTGGGATAGCATTCGCCAACCTGCTGTTGTAACTAGCAGCGCCCCCCACAACGAACCCATCGCCCCAAAAAAACCTGCTGCGTTGGTTTATGGAAGGATGTAAGTGATGACCCTCATCGTAGAAGACTACCAACGTCTCTCCAACATCACGGCAGCCATGCGTGACGCCGCTGCTGCGGGCGAATGGGATACATTGGTCGATTTAGAAAAGCGCTGCGCCCAAACCGTTGCCGAGATCAAACCACGCGATGTCGTACCGACGGATGAAGCATCACGCAAACAAAAAGCTGACTTGATTCGTAAGATGCTCGCGGACGACAAAGCCATTCGCAGCTTCACCGACCCTTGGATGCGACAACTCGAACGTATCATGCAAAGCACGCGCAGCGAACAACGTCTGCAAAATGCCTATTTGGCGCAGGGATAAGCCCCCATGCGATGAACCATGCCGATTAACCCGCTCGCTGCTGCTCTTAGCAAACTGGCCCTCAATGACAAGCCTCTCATTAGCGCAGCGACCGATAAGGCATCCCCCGCCAAAGCATTAAAATTTGAAGTTGGGCAACAACTGCAAGGAGCAGTACAAACTCAAACCGCACCCGGTCAATTCCAAGTTCGTATTGCGGATCAACTGGTACAGATGCAATTGCCCGCCTTCGTCCGCAGTGGCGACACCATCTCACTGAAGGTCACCGCGCTCCAACCTAACGTAACGTTCGCCCTACTCACCTCTGCCAATCCCATTTCGACTGCGGAACAGTTGAGTTCAGCATCCAAACTGCTTTCTTCGATGTCGCAACAGCCGCTCGAACAACGCTATACCAAACCCATTGAGGCCACGCCCCTCTGGGCCAAGAACGAAATATCCCCCGACATCAATGCCCTAGCTGGAAAACTCAATCAAGCACTGAGTCATAGCGGATTATTTTACGAATCCCATCAAGCGCAATGGATCGCAGGCATGCGTAGCACGCCACAACTCCTACAAGAACCGCAGAATCAACTTACCCAATCAACATCGACGCCCCCCGCCAATACCACACTCGACTCACGCTCCAACACACTGAATCCACAAACAAGTCCTGCCAATTTGCAGCCCACCCCACTCGACGCCAGAGCTGCGATCCCAACACCGCTACAAACCCTCGTACAACAACAACTTCATGCATTAGAGACACATCAAGTCTTGTGGCAAGGACAAGCGTGGGAGGGGCAAGAGATGCGCTGGGAAGTGCGAGAAGAAACCCCGCGCCACCAAACAAGACGTGAGCAAGAACCAGAAGCGGGGCAATGGACAACCGAGATACAACTCGACCTACCTCATTTGGGCACCTTGTCTGCCCGTCTGAACTTTAGTGCGGGGGCGGTCAACCTCACGCTTATCGCGCGTAATGAAGCGACCCGCACCCTAATGGGCAATGCCAGTACACAATTAGTGTCCGCACTGAACCAGCGCGATATCCATGTACTCCAGACACGGATCGAAACGATGGAGCCCGCGCAACGATGAGCACGCCCAATTCCCGTCAAATGGCTGTCGCCCTTGCCTACCATCATGGCGATGCCGCGCCCAAGGTTGTCGCGAGTGGCCGAGGCTTGATCGCTCAAGCGATCATCGAACGCGCCAAAGAACACGGCGTATATGTCCATGAATCAGAGCAACTGGTTGGTATGTTGATGCAAGTCGAACTCGATCAGCATATCCCGCCACAACTCTATCTGGCCGTGGCAGAACTGTTGGCGTGGCTATATCGATTAGAACGCGGGGAAATCCCTGCTTTTCCTCGCACTGACACCCCACCATCCACACTAGAATCGCAGCAAGTCAATTTCAAATAGGCGGCATCATGAGTAACAAAGAAATTCCGCTAAAGATAGAAGTCTTGGCACAAGATGATGAACACGACTTCATCATCAATGATCAAAAAGGCATTCTGTCTGTACTACGCGACATCGTCGCCCAGCACAACCGTGTCGCGCTCTATTACGACGACGATAACAAGATGGTTTTAACGCTACTACTTGCCGTAGATGAAAGTGGTATCTGGGTAGATGGTGCGCCTCTCCCGCAAGATAACCGGCACATCGAAAAAAGTAACAGAATCGTCTTCGTCAGCACGCAGAACCAAGCAAAAGTCCAGTGGGTTTCTACTCAAACCACACAGGGTTTATACCAAAATAAGCCCGCATTTTTTCTGCCCGTACCGGCAAGACTCCTTCGTTTGCAACGACGCGATTACTATCGTTTGTTGACACCCGAACCAAATGCCCTTACCTGTCTCATCCGCCCTCTGTCTGAGCAGGCACATATCCGTCACAAGGTCACCGTGATGGACATCAGCATCGGTGGTGTAGCACTGGTGTGTAAAGAAGACAGTGTGGAACTAGAACCTGGCATGCGATACCAGAACTGCGAGATAGACCTCCCTAACATCGGCACTATCAGTGCCACCATCGAAGTAAAGAACACATTTGAAGTCACCGCGCGCAACGGAAACGTAAGCCGTCGAGCTGGTTGTGTATTCGTGAACCCGAGTGGTGAGACCGCCAAGATGTTGCAACTCTATGTGACACAGAAGCAACAAGCGAACATTCGATCAGAAACCCAATAGCGTCTCTTAGCTTATGGTGAATACTGCGATGCAAGCTGGTAAGAAAGTAGCCATCATGCAGCCCTACCTCTTCCCGTACTTGGGCTACTGGCAACTGCTCGCCGCCGTCGACACCTTCGTCATCCTCGACGACGTCAACTACATCAACCGCGGCTGGATCAACCGCAACCGCATCGCCATCAACGGCGAACCGAGCTGGCTCACCGTCCCGCTACAGGGCGCCAGCCAGAACAAGTACATCTGCGACATCGACATAGCCCCCGACGACGGCTGGAAGAAACGCCTGCAACGCAGCCTCGCCACCGCCTACGCCAAAGCCCCGCACTGCACCGACACACTCGCCCTGTTCGAACACTGGCTGGCGCACGCCGACGGCAACCTCTCCACCGCACTGCACCGCAGCATCACCCAGGTGGCCGAAAAACTTCAACTCCACACCACCATCATCCCCAGCAGCCGCATCTACCCCAAAGGCGAACTCAAAGGCGCAGACCGCATCCTCGACATCTGCAAACGCGAAGGTGCAGCCATCTACATCAACCCGCCGGGTGGCACAGAACTCTACGACCCCGCCCTATTCCGTGCCGCCGGGATAGAACTGCAATTCCTGCAACCCGACCTGCACAAAGACACACTGCGCAGCGGCGCAAGCGACGGAAGCGTGTTGTCGATACTGGATTCGATGATGCACAATTCGGCGGAAGAACTGGCGGGGGCGATGAAGCGGTTCGGGTTATCAAAAGCCTGATAGCATCAACCGATGAGGGGTAGTGGAATCTCTCGCACCCAATCTCTCAAAATGCGGCAAAATCGAACCCGGCGATTGATTGCCCACCACTTTTCAGGGTGGTGTATTTGTCGGAATAATTAGGGGGCGCAAATAAATTGCACTCAATCAAATCAAGGCATTCCAGAAAGAATCCCAGATTAGGCACCTCGAAGGTGCCTTTCACGGCATTTTTTCGGGTGTCTACTTTAGGTTGGGCATCTCAATCCGCCACCATTTCCCCATTCATCAACCACTTTGAAGGAGAATAATTTGTCACAAATCGAATCAATCAAATGTGGTATGTGCCACTACGAATTTGACTATGGCGTTAGCGTATGCCAAGGATGTCAAGGTTCAGTTGTTTACGGCGCTACTTGGGCAGAACAGGCTGAGGGTAGAAAGATAGGCGCTACCATCTGGGGCGCTGGCTCGCTCTTTGTACTATATGCCCTTCCAATGCTCTTGAACTCGCAGTATGGATGGAAGATTTCAAGCGGTTGGGGTATTGGCATTTGGGGCTTACTTATTGCAGCCGCAGCAGGTGCGTGGGGTGCAGTAAATGGAGCGGAGAAGGCGAGGGAGTCTCGCCGGGGAGAAGTAAGAACATTTCGTCGAATGTAGTGTATATGCCCAACCCGTCAGTCGAGAGGGACTGCGCAAAAGCGCGCAGCCCCTCACTTTTACGTTATGCGGCAAAGACGTGTATCACTTACTTTTGGGAGTCTGGATGCGGCGAGGAGCGGAAATTAGGTGACGTGTTCCCGTCGTGGCGGCGCGTTTGTACTGGTGCTACCGTAGTCTTGATCTAAATAACACTAGGAGCATTGCCATGCCCATCGCAGTCAACCGAGCCCGTCTCAAATCGGAACGCTGCAAGCGCGGCTGGTCGCAGGATCATCTTGCAGCGGTAAGCGGGGTAAGCACGCGAACAGTGCAGCGCCTGGAACGAGGCGACAAGGCGACCCTCTCATCGCTCGCGGCCCTTGCGTCCGTGCTCGCCCTGTCCGTGGACGCGCTCACCGTCTCCAGCGGCCCTGTCCGACGTACCACCCCATTGACCATTCTGCCCGATATCGCGCCCAGCCTCGATCGATTTCGCCGCATGGGTTTTGGCGTGATTGAAACGGACAACTCCGGCTGTGTAGGCGTAGTAGCAGGCAGCAGCTATCACATTCTGTGCTCCCATGCCTTCATGGCGCGCGACTACCCGGCAGACATTATCGCGCCGCTCGTGGGGCAAACGATTCCCTACATCTGGGTTTCCTCGCTGGAGGCTGCCAGCCATGTTTGGGGCCAGGTCGTTCATCGAACAGTCACTTGTGGCGGCACACGGGAGGCTCTGGTGGAAGCCTGCGATCAATGGGCCATTCTGGCCGAAACGACCGACTGACATGGCGACGAACAGCTATTGCATCGACGAAGCCCTTAGGTAAGTCCGTTTTGAGCGCAAATAGGACAGCTAGTACTATGCATGACGTGTGCACAATTGCCGCATAACCCATCATTCCACCGGACCTGCGCGAAAAGCCGCGCAGGCCGGTGAATTCAAACGTTAGGCCACCACTCATGACCCGCCGCATTTACTTCATCGGTGTGATTTTGCTGTGTCTCGTGTTGGTGCTGCCAACCGCAATGCGTACGCTCCGATTGGCAGATTCGACGAATGGCCTCACGACAATTGCGTTGCTTGGCCCGAGCGAATGGACACTCAATCCGTTCTCGGTGAACGGGATTTTTTTGCCTCCGGGTGCTGCTCGCTGGTTGTTACTGAACACAGACATCCCTTACAGGCCATGCGAAACTCCATCCCTTGGATGCGAGGTTTCTTTGGTTGCTTGGGTTGGCCGAGCTATGGCGCACGTACCTTCCGATAAACGGGAACAAGCAACAGAGTTGCTACACCACTTCATTGCTCGTGGTGAGTCAGTCAATCAACTTAGCCAAGGCTTAACCCCTTTGCACGAGGCTGTGCTTTTTCAAGATGCACTGTACCTGGAGATTCTACTTAATGCCGGTGCTGACGTTCGTACCAAGGCCGAGCCATCAGCCAAATCCGCTAGCGGTCTTACCCCTATTGAGTTCTGTCTCAAGCTTGAAGAGAAGCGGGCAAGCAAAAGAGGTGCGTTATGCCAACGATTGAAGGACATTCAAAATGATGGGAACGCAGCCAGCCTAACCTTACATTCGAGTGGGACTGGCTACGCCAGCCCCTCAATTCAACGTTAGCCCAGGACCCGATGAGTTCTGATTCTGAAACCCTTATATTCAGCCCACAAAAGGGCATATGGGTATTGTTTTTATTGGCCCCACTATTGGCGCTGGCATTTGTTCTTTTTATGTTGCAGTACGAAATCAAGCTTATCTGGTGGGCACCACCACTCGCACTAACGCTGTTCATGGTTCTGGCATTGCCATTTTTCAAACCATACAAAATCATCTTTGTTCCAAGCAATCGAATAGTGGAAGTTCATCATCGTCTAAGAGCAAAGCCCACTTGCTATATTTTCGACGAGCTGGAATCAATTAAATCTTGCGACACATTCAGTGGTGAAGGTGATACATACATTCAGCTCGAGGTGCTACTAAAAAATGGGAATCGTATCGCCTTATTAACTACATCTCCTGTTTGGGGTACATTTCTTTCTGGCTATACGGAGCCAGAAGAGCTTTCCAATTTACGAGGAAAAATAGCAACAATGGCTGGCATAAAAGATCTTGGATTTAAGCCGACTTTATGACGTCATCGGCTAACCCTACGCTCAAGTTCGCATGCAACAAACGGGGTCAGGTCTTGCAATCGCACATGTCAGCTGATTTCGGAAACTGCCCCCTCCGAATCAGCCCTTCCCAGCCTCCCACCCGAGATTCTTTGCACCCGTCTTCAAACAATCAGTGTAATAACCTGAGAAACCGGCTTTCTCCATCAACCCTGCGACGCGGCTGATGTCGTACTCGACTCGATGCAGTTCAAACTTGCCGCCGTCAAAGGTGGCGAAGGCGGCTCTGGGATCGTTGTCTCGGGGTTGTCCGACGGAGCCGGGGTTGCAATAGACCTTGTCGCCGAACGGGGCGATGACTTGGCGGTGGGTATGGCCGGTGGCGAAATAAGTGCCCTCGATGCGGGAAAAATAGTCATCGCGAGGATTCAGATATTCGTCGATAGGGTCGCCCCACCCGCCATGCACCATGCGCAAGTCACCAGCATCCATATACACCGGCAGGCTGCGTAGCCAGGCAAGGTTCTCTGCGGTGATGACTTGTTGCTGGTATTGCAGGCAGTCATTGGCACTGTTCGAGCGGGGACAGAACCCCTTTGAAGCTATGTACCAGTCGTGATTCCCCATGACCGACTTGATCTTTCTTTTGCGCAGCTCGTCGCAGCATTCATTGATCTCGGAATAGTAGCCAGCTGTATCGCCCAGGCAATAGATTTCATCGATGCCCAGGGCATCGATACGCGCCAACACTTCGCGCAGCGCGGTGTAGTTGCCGTGGATGTCAGAGATGAGTGCGATCATAGAAAATCAAATCCTCTGTGTACCTGACTGCATAACCTTGTTTCAGCACCGGCTGGTCGGGGACCTTGCCATCCAGCAACCACTCGACGCTCATGGCGCTTTCGTTATAGCCGAAGGCGGCACGCAGCGAGGTGCTGGATGAAATGCGCGGATTGATCTCCAGCAATCTCAACTGGCCGCCGTCCACCCGGAACTGGAAGTTGGTCGGGCCGACCGGCTTGAATATCTTGCCGAAGTGCAGCAGTGCGTCCTGAACCCCCTCTAGCTCGACAGTCTCGGCAGTCTCGGTGAACCCGGCTTCGGAGAGCGTCCGCCTGAGGGTATGAAACGCGCACAGCCTGCTGTCGCAATCAAAGAACGCCGATGTCGTGTATTCCTCTTCTTCAGTGCCGATCACGGGCTGGATCATCATGCCCTGCTCTGTTGCCCCAAGATGTTGCCTGAGTGCGGCCTTGTCGTTGACGATGACTATCCCTTTCGAGCCCGAGCCCTTTCTGGGTTTGAGCAGCAGCGGAAAACACTGTGTGGTCTCATCGAATTCAAGGCCGGTCGGGATGGCGTAAGGCGATCTGTGCTTTAGCAGACTCTGGTAGAACTGCCACTTGTCGGCACACAAGCGGATCAGTTCCGGATCGTTCAGCAGCACTTGCGCGCCGCTCTGTTCAATCGCGGCGCGGTGTTCGTTCCAGGCAACAACATCCACTTCGATGCCAGGGATGAGCAGTGATACATCGTGTCTTTGAATGACATCAAGCAGCCATGGGATATAACTCTCGTGATTGGTCATTGGCGCTTTTTCAAACACATCGCAAAAGGCCGGGGCGGCAGAGCGCTCATACACTGTCGTGCCGATCAAGCGGCAATCGGGATGGCTCAGCCGCAGGGATTTCAAAATCCCGTAGCCGATGATGCCGGAAGCACCTGATACCAGAATCGTTCTCATCAGAAAAGGCAATCCATTTTGATCTGCATGTTCTCTTGCTCGGAAAGCAGCGGCGTTTGCAGATCAATCGCTGCGCCGGGTTCCGGGTTGTTCATGATCCGCTGCGGCAGTTCGACTTCGATGATCATGGCGGCGGGGCTTTTCAACAGATCCCTGACCAGACCATATTTTTCCACCGCATCGATCTTGACGTACTCGAGGCCGTAGGATGGCGCAATGGCGGAATAATCGGGGGCTTCGTAGCCTTCCACCGAGCCGGTGGTACGGTCGTCAAAGATCCGCTCCTGCAGCCGCCGGATCATGCCCAGACAGTTGTTGTTCAGCACGATGATCTTGATCGGCAGCTTGTCCCGTTTGACGGCTTGCAGTTCCTGGATGTTCATCATCAGGCCGCCGTCCCCATTGATGGAGATCACCGTCGCCTCCGGCCAGGCATAGGCCGCACCGATCGCTGCGGGAAGAGAGAAGCCCATCGAACCGTAGCCGCCTGTGTTCAACAGTCGATTGCCCTTTCTCAGGCGGAATGATTGCGCCGTGAACATCTGGTTCTGTCCGACATCGGCACACACCACCATATCTTCGGGAAGGTCTTCGGAGATCGCGTGCAGGAAGTCGTTGGCGTTGACCTCGCGGTTGCTCATGTCGTGCGAGGGATAACGTGCCTTCCATTGCGCGATCACCGCATGCCATTTCGGGAAGGAGAGTTTCGGCCAGCCCTCCTTCAGCATCTGCCCTAGGAAATTCTCCACGCTGGAATAGAGATGCAGATTGCCCGTACTGCCGTTGCCGGGCTGTACCCGATCGAGTTCGGTACGGTCGATGTCCACCCGGATGATCTTTGCCTCACCAGCGAATCGGCTCTTGTCGCCCGCGAGCTGCCGCTCGTCCAGCCGTGAACCTAGGATGATCAGGCAGTCGCAATTCGCCAGCGCGAAGTTGGCATAGCGGTTGCCGTAGTGCCCGATAAAACCGACGAAGGAAGGATGCTCGTGCGGCAGCACATCAAGACCGCAGAGCGAAGCCACCGCCGGAATGGGCGCCTTGTCGAGGAACTGGAGAATCGCGTTTCTTGTGGATTCGTTCTTGCAGCCGCCACCCAACAACAGCAGCGGCCTTTTGGCGTGTTGCAGCGCTTCTTTTATCTGCGACACATCGATCGTGTCGAATGCTCTTGCCGCATCCGGTGTGTAGCCGTTGAGCTCTTCCACATTGATATCGCTTCTGGCGATGTCATAAGGAAGGTCGATCAGCACCGGGCCTTTGCGTCCTTCCTTTGCGATGTATAGCGCCTTCTCCAGGCAGTACCTGACATCCTTCAGGTCATTGATCTTGACTGCGTATTTCGTTATCCCGGCCGTCAAACCGACCATGTCCAGTTCTTCAAAAGCGTTCTGTCTGACTTCGGGAGATTTTCTGACGGCTTGCGAATGGACGCTGCCGACCAAGAACAAGCAGGGGATGGAATCGAAAAAGGCGTTGGCGATGCCCGCGACGAGATTGCAGGAACTCGGCGCACCCGAGGAGGTGGCCACGCCCACGTTCTCGTTGACCATGGCGAACGCGTTGGCGGCAAAGGCGGCGCCCTGCTCGTGATAGTTCAACACGAATCTCTGCTTCTCGCTCACAGCGATCGCATCGATCAAGTCCGCGTTGAATCCGCCGATCTGACCAAACACGGTATCGATCCCGTTCTTGCTCAACAGATCGACTACATATTTGGCGACTTTCATTTTGTATTCAACTCCTCTGTCTGTCCCAAGCTACAGCACCAGCTCCGCATAGCCAAAACCTTCTTTGCCGAAATGGTTGCCGCAGTAAAACATGATGAACTTGCCATTGATCTTCGCGATATGAGGATACTCGATCATCTGCGAGTCCCAGCCACTCTCCGAAACGTCGATCCCGGCCTGCGCATCGTCGCGCGTCCAGTTCACCAGGTCGTCCGAGTAAGCATAACCGATGCGGTAGGCCCTATCCCGAGTCGCCCTGAAATCCAGCCCGTAGCGATAGCAGAAGAACATGTGAAACCTGTCGTCCAGCTTCATGATTGCGGGCGTGGTCTGGCATTCGTTCTCCACCTTGAACGGGATAACCTGTCTGTTGTTCCTGTTCCAGTCGATGCCGTTGGTCGAGGTGGCGTGCTTGATGACGTACTGTGACTCAAGCTTGTCGCCCTGCCTGATCCATTGCACGCCGGTGTGGTAGAACATGTGCCAGTCATCCTCGGCCAGCTTGTAGACCACTGGGGTCGAGTTCAGGTAGGGCTCGTTCACGGTTGGGCCGAGCAGCGGACCCTTGCCGACTTTGACGAACCGCGCACCATCCTGACTTTTCGCCAGGCCGATCTCCCAGTCGTAGGGAACGCTGAAACCGCGCGACCAGCCCACATAGTAAAGATAGAACTCCCCGCCTTGTCTGACGACGCTGATCGGCATCGAACCGAACTCGTCGAACTCGCCCACGCCGCCCAGATCCATCAGGGGTTGCGAGGAGATATCGATCACCTTGAAAGTCTGCTTGTCCAGATCCACGTAACCGCCATAGGCTCGGCACATACCCGCCTTGTAGTCTTCCCGCGTGGCGAAGTAGACCCGGATGAAGTCATCGAACTCCAGCGGGAACGGACACTGGGCGTGACTGAACATCCACGGATAGTTGTTGTCCGGCGCGAAGATGCGTCCTTTTTTTTCCCACTTGAACATCGTCACCCTTTCTATATCGCCTCAGGTTCTGTCGAGGCGGTGTGTCTGACTCGAATCACCCTCCTGCCATGCTTGTTGGTGGGGTGCTGAACGGTGGTATCGACGCGAACACGGGGGCGCTCTTCACGCAGCCCATCAGCGTCCTTCCTTTCCTGTTGCTGTGGTTTTCAGCCAATCCTGCCAGATCATGCGCAGGCAGTTCTCGAAGTTGCGCGCAAACGATTTCACGTCCCACTGCGGCGAAGCTGCCATGCGCTTGCCTATTGTTGCGCGCAGCCCCGCCAACCGTACTGGAGAGGCAGCCAGCGCACAGGCCTTGTCAAGATAGTCATCGACATCGTGGGCGACGAACTCATCCAGTTGCGCACCAGCCATCACCGCAGCGGCGCTCCTGCCGCGCCAATCTTCACCCGCGATAGTAATCACGGGTACCCCCTGCCACAAGGCATTGATAGTGGTTGATCCGCTGCTATAAGGAAATGTATCGAGGGCCACATCCACCCAGTCATAGCATCTCCTCATCTGCTCGAACGAGGACAATCCCTCCATGATCAGACGCTCTGGCTCGATACCGCAAGTAATGAAGATATCGGCGACGCGTTCACGCTCTGCACGCAAGCGAAGATTGTTGGATTTAAGATATAACCGAGCATGGGGCACACGCTTGAGCAGTCGAACCCAAGCATTCAGAACGTCTGGGCCGATCTTGAAGAAATCGGCGAAACAGCCAAAGGTGACGTAACCTTTCTCCATACAAGGTGGGGGAGGTAACACAGACGGCGCACCCATATCCCAGGCACAAATCGTCCCGATCGGCATGCGGAATATTTTTTCCACATAGTCAGACTCCTCTTCCGGATGGACGCAATATGCATCGGTGATGGCGTAGTTGAAAGCTTTCACACCCATCGTGCACGGCAGGTTGTACCAATTGATCTGGATTGGTGCGGGCTGCCGCAGCAGCGTCTCAAAATAGTTGGGGGTGCGGATACGCCCGTTGATATCCAACATGATGTCGATCACATCCTCACGCACTAACTTGAAAAAATCATCCCCGGACATCTGACTGATGTCGCGGTAGTGATCGAGCACTGGCCTAAGATATTCGCCGCCGGGACCGAAGTTGTAGCAATACAGCTCAATCTTGTTGCGATCATATGTCTTGAACAGTGGATACAGAGTGTACATACCGATCACTCCGACGAAATAATCACCCACGATGCCGACGCGTAGACGCCGATTGGGGATGCGCTTATTCCTGAACTTGTCAGGCTGCGGTAGAGCGTTCTCATGCTCGTGGGCTTGCGCCCATGCCCTGCTCTCTTGGAAATAGTCTCTAGCTGAATGACGGTCACTGGCGAGATAACACTTGAGCAAGAAGTTATGATTCTCTACCGAGTCTTCGCGCGCCAACTCTTCGCGCGCCAATATTTCAGCTTCAGCGATCATTCCCGAGCTGTAGAGTACTTCCTTAGCCGAAAGTGATTCACGAATGCCGTACCGCGCCTCCTGCAAACGTGCTGTAGCAAACGCATCACTCGGCAGCCGCGCCAGCACCTGATCAAGATATGGCACTGCCTCATCCGGCAATCCGAGCGCAAGTTTATTGAGCGCGATGAGATTAAGAACATTTAGGTCTTCCGGCATCAGTTGCTGAGCACGGTACAACATCTCAAGCGAACGGTGCGGGTCGTCGAGTTGGAAGTGGATCATCGCCATCCGTATTTGCGCCGCGCCGAAATCCGGCTGCAGCGATAATGCCGCTTGGCAATAAGCGCCTGCCTCGTCCATCTTCCCAAGATCAAAAAGTGCGGTGCTGATATCAAAGTTCGTCTGCGCCGAATCAGGATGCAGCCTTAACACTTGTCGATAACACTCCAGAGCTGGGTCAGGCTGTTTCAGCATCAGCAACACAGCACCGAGCTCGCTTATCGCCTCGACCGATTCTGGCTGTAGTGAAACGGCTGCACGAAAGAAACTTTCAGCCAGTTCATATTGCCCCAACTGGTTCGCCGCCTTACCCACCAGCAACACAGCCTCGAAATGTTCCAACTCCAATTCCAATACCTGCTGACAGGCGCTTATGGTTTCGTGCCACTGTCCCCGTCCAAAGAATGAGCGTGCGTCCTCCCAAAGGGCCACCACCTCCTCACCCCCCGTTCCGACCTGCATATTGTGCTGTGGATTCAAGCTACCCCCGATTCAGAATGGCCGCCTCTCGGCGACGTTAAGCACGTGTGCCGCATCACGTTCTCCCCGAGAAAACCGTAAGGGCGAATCTCGTAATGCGCTTGGTGCGCATAATCCTTCACGCCAAAGATAACGACCTTTCGCATCTGCGCCTCCTAATCACAAAGGATTGCGAAATTTAACGAACAACGCCTTGCCGCACTCGAACGAACGCTCTATATACGCAGCACGCTCCTGCAACAGAGCATCGCCGACGCGACGCGGTCCATCGCCGTGCACCCAGATATAGTCGTCGAGGATGAGCCATCCATCCTTATCCAACAGTGGTAGCCACGCCTCGCAATCGAGTTTGACCTGCGCGTAGTCGTGGTTGCCGTCGATATGCATCACCGCGATGCGCCCCTGATATTCGGTGCGACCGAAGGTCGGGCTTGCCACCGCCTTGTCGCGTTTGTAGATCTCACAGCCCTTGACCGATTCCTGCTGCAAGCAGTTGAAACTGCCGTAGCCGATGGGATAGGTGTTGATGGCGAAATCCTGCGGCGGCACGTCCCAGCGCCATTCGTTCACCAGACCGACCCGCACTGTCTCCGGCGAATCGTGCTGCGTGGCGGCGGCAGCCTGCCACGGGTCGATGGCGAGCACATTGCCGATGCGGTAGCGCCGCGAGAGCAGTGCCAGCACCGAGGCCGACTTGCCGACCAGCGAACCGACCTCGACCACGTCGCCCTTGGGCGCGCTGCTGAAAATGGCCATCATCGCCGCGATCTTCTGTTCGTTCGATTCGCCGTAGATGTTCACCGACATGCGGAACACCGCCGCGATCTCAATATCGCTGAGATCGCTCTTGCCGCCCGCGCACTGGTCGATGAAACCGCGCCAGGATGCTACTTTCGCCATCAGACGGTCGAAGCGTTCGATCTCGCGCTTGATCGGCGAACTGCCGATCAGCCGTAGTGGCAGTTTTTGTTCGGCGATGTAACGTTCCAGCCAAGCATAGGCGGCAGCCACCGGCGCGTACACACGGGTGATGTTGTGTTGCTGCACCAACGCCATGAAACGCGTGGGGAACTCGGGATCATCCACATAAGGCAGCACGGTCAGCGTGCCGACTGCGGCGGCCAGGTCGGCATCCCACACCGAGGATGCCGCAACCACGCGCTCGTCGCGCTCGCGCGACACTTCAAGATATTCGCGCCCATCCGGATGCGCGGCGGGAAACACCAGTGTCGACGGTTCTTGCATCGCAGTCATCTCAAGCCCCTCCGCCGATCCGTGCACGGCGCAGGCATTCCACCACTTCATCCTGCGTCTCCTCATCTAGCTCGGGATATATCGGCAGGCACAGCACGCGGTGCGAGGCATCCATCGCCACGGGCAGATTGCCTGGCACGGACGAGGATAGGCCGCGGTATACCGGAAACTCGCTGATCAGCGGATAGAAATATCGCCGCGCATAGATCCCGCACTCGCGCATTCGCATGTACAACTCGTCGCGCGATATCGGGAAGTCATCTTCAACGAAGATGGGGAAATAGGGATAGTTGTAACGGATGTCGTCAGGGATTCGGTGCATGCGTATCCCGCGCACATCCTTAAGGATGGCGCGATAGCGTGCATCCACCTGCTTTCGCCGCTCCAATGCATCGTCGATGTATTTCAGCTGCAAAAGACCGAAGGCAGCCTGTACTTCATTCATCTTGCCATTGATACCCGCCCCAATCACCGTAGTCTCGTCGGCAAAACCGAAGTTCTTCAGGTAGTCGATACGGTGCTTGGTCTTGGCGTCACGGCAAATGATCGCGCCGCCCTCGAAGGTGTTGAACACCTTGGTGGCGTGGAAACTGAGGATGGACATGTCGCCGTATTCGAGCACCGAGTGCCCGTTGTTCAGGCGCATGCCGAAAGTGTGCGCCGCGTCGTAGATCACCTTGAGTCCGTAAGTGTCGGCGATGCGCTCGATGGCTTCTACATCGCAGGGCACACCATACACATGCACCGGCAGGATGCCGGTGGTCTGTGGTGTGATCGCCGCCTCGATCTTCTTTGGATCCAGATTGAGCGTCACCGGATCGATATCCACGAATACTGGCTTGATACCGTTCCAATCTAAAGCATGACTGCTTGCTACAAAACTGTAAGGGGTCGTGATCACCTCGCCTGTCACGCGCAAGGCTTGCAAAGCGGTAACTAGCGCCAGTGTGGCATTCGCAAACAAAGAGATATGCTCGACACCAAGATATCGCGCCAATTCCAACTCCAACTCCTGGTGATATGGACCATTGTTGGTGAGCTGTTTGCTGTCCCATATCTTTTGCAAATAAGGGATAAACTCCTCCAGCGGCGGCAATAAAGGTTGGGTAACATAAATCGGATTGTTCATTTCCCTATCTCCTGCATCGCTGTGATCGAATCCAGATTGTTCACTTCAAACGACTGTGCTGTACCCCCCGCACACCAGCGCCGCCACATGATGCGCAAAGCGCGCACCACGCCATCGGCGATCTCTGTCGGTTGCCCCAAAGCCGAACTTGACAGCCTCCCTCTCAAGCTCCCTCGAATATCGGACAGTGCCATAGGATCTTTCGCCCAAGACAAACCCTTCCGAACAAAATCTTCAGCATCCGTTGCAACGAAAGCTTCAAGACCGACATTGCCAAGTATCGATACACCCGAGCGCCCTGCAGCCGTAGCGCCTGATAGCGTGAGCGTAGGCACTCCCATCCACAATGCATGTAGCGTCGTCGTGCCGCCGTTATATGGGAACGTGTCCAGACAAATATCCACTTGATGGTGTAATCCCAAGTAAACATCCATGCTACAGAACGGGTAAAAGCTCAAGCGTTCTTGTGCGATGCCCTCTTGGGAAAACCACTCAGTCAGCACATTTTTGCTATCTTCTGGTATCGCCCCCATCACCATCTTCGAATCCGGCAAAGCACGTAACAAGCTCGACCACAGTGCGATCACTTCACGACTTAATTTGCTAGGACGGTTGAAGCTACCAAAAGTGATATGGCCATTCGATAAGAATGGAAGTGCATTGACCAGAGGTGCATTCTCGTTCGGCAAAAAAGATACCGACGCTGGCAAACGTACGGCCTTTTCTGTGAATTGTTTTTCAAGCAGGCCGAGAGGCAAGAAGAACTTGTCGGTAAGGTAATAATCCATGGAGCGCATGCCTGTCGTACCTGGATACCCCATCCAGCTAGCTTGTATCGGCGCTGGCTTGCGAGCGAACGTCAGTAAACGGTTCTTAAAGGTATGGCCGGAAAGATCGATCAGGATATCGATTTCATCTGCACGTATCCGTTCGACCAATGCGTCTTCCGACATTGCAGAAACCGGATACCAATACCGAAAATGTCTGCGCAAACGCTGTGTTATCGCATCTTCAACCTCATGGTTGTAATACGCGTACAACGACAAATCCGGGCAGCCCACCAGATGTGCAAGGATGGGTTCAATAAAATAGGCTATCGCATGGTCACGAAAATCTCCCGAAACGAATCCAACCTTTAAGACTCTCTCAGGATCTTTTGTGTTGATGAATCTCCCCCATCCATCTCGGTGCTGTGCTTCAAATCGTTCACCGAACAAGCAATGCTCCGCAAATAATCCCTCAGCTTCAACCGATATTCTCTGGGAACGACAAAACAGTAGGCTGCTGTATGCAGCAGCATGATGGGGGCATAGCTCAAGCAATCGGCGGTAACTAGCTTCCGCCTCATCCAATCTGCCCATATCATGCAATATTCCGCCAAGATTGAAATACCCATCTAAGAAATCAGGCTTGATCTCCAACGCACGACGATAGCTCGCCTCTGCATCATCGAGCTTGCCCAATGACTTGAGGGTGATGCCTAGATTGCTGTGAGCGGAGACATTGTTTGGATTGATTCGCAGCGCTTGCCGATAACTGGCCTCAGCACCTTGCAAGTTGCCTGCGTCATGCAGAATAACGCCTAGATTACTCAGCGCATCGTCACATGTCGGATCTATTTCAAGTGCCTTTCGGTAACATTCCACCGCCTCTGCTCTGCGTCCGGCGTAATGAAGTGCCACCCCAAGATTGCAATGGGCTTTCGTGAATCCAGGTTTGAGTTGGATCGCTCTCCGAAAACTAGTCGCAGCCTCATCCAGGCTGCCCGACTCTCTGAGCGCAATGCCAAAAAGATTATGCACTTCAGCATCGCTCTGAGATGTAGCGACCGCCTTTTGCATCGCTGGTAAAGCCTCTTCATAGCGCCCTAACTGAATGAGCGCCGCCCCCAACATCTTCCAGCCCCCCCCATGCTGAGGGTATCGATGCGTCTGCGAACGTGCGCGCGCCACAACTTCGACATAGCGTCCTTTGTTGAAATCGACTTCCAGCTTCTTAAGTTCCTTGCTTTCTGGAACGTTGCCGCTCTTCCGCACTGGATGCTGAAGAGCGATCTGGGGGGAACCGAGACGTCGCCCAGCAACACCCAGCAACGCCTTCAGTGATTCCACCTGCTCGCCCTGCAGCCCCCTCTGAAGTGACTGCTCCAACACTTGGCGCGCAACATCAGCCTGCCCAGTCTGCACGAGCGCATCGATATAGCTCAACCAGAACTGACCTTGCGTAGGGTCGGCATCGAGGGCAGCCTGAAAATATCCCAACGCTTCCTCTGTCTGTTGCGCCTGCATCGCCATCAATCCTAGATTGTGCTTGCTTGGGGCATGAACAGGATCCAACTGCAGGATCATGCGATACAACTCGTCCGCTTGTTGCGTCCGCCCCTGTTGCTGCTGCGCGACAGCCAGACAAAAGGCGTGTTCTATTGCCTGAGTGACTTCCTGTGGTGGTGGAATAACGAGCGTCATAAAACCTCTACCAAAAGCTGTGGAGCTTCAAATTCATATAATCCTTGAACCACCTCTCAGACCTGCATGTTCATGATGTCGTTGTAGGCCGCCACCATCTTGTTACGCACCGCAACCGTGGTCTGGAAGGAAATATCAGCCTTTTGCATGGCGATCATGGTGTCGCTCAAACTCACCTTGTCGTCGCCCATGACAAACGCCTTTTGCAAATCTTCCGCAGTGTGTTGCGCCTTACTGACTCCATCCAACGATGATTTGAGCACTTGCGCAAAGTCGGTCGCTCCGGCCGCCGCAGGGGCTTGCACTCCACCTTGCGATGCCGCTACCGCGATGCGCATCTGGCTGAGCAAACTATCCACATTGCTTACATTCATACTCATGTCACACCTCCTTTTTGCATAACTGCACGTTATCAGGTCAGTCTTCCAGTCAACATGGGAATAGCAAGGGGTTTTCCCTGCTTTTCAGGGCATTGTGCTTGCGTCGCAAGCCGATAATCCTCAGCGTGAAGTAGTGAACCAAAGCTCACCAGGTGAACAAAATGGCAGATACAGACAACAAGACGCATCCCTCCATGGTGGAGTTACTGATTGGCATGCCCAGTCAGCAAAAGCTGGGGCTTATCGTCGCCGTGGCCGCCACGGTGGCGTTGCTCTCGGGATTATGGATGTGGGGACAAACCCCAGATTACCGTGTGCTCTATGCAAACCTGAGCGAAAAAGATGGCGGCGAAGTCATCGAATCCCTTCAACAACAGAATGTCCCCTACAAATTCTCCGAGGGCGGCACCCTCATGGTGCCGAGTGATAAGGTCCATGAACTCCGTTTAAGCTTAGCCGCCAAGGGCTTGCCTCAAGGCGGCACCGTCGGATTTGAGCTGATGGAGAATCAAAAGTTTGGCACCAGCCAATTCCTTGAGCAGATCAATTACCAACGTGCGCTAGAAGGTGAACTCGCGCGTTCAGTGCAATCTCTAGCCGCCGTCGCCAATGCCCGTGTGCACCTAGCGATTCCCAAACCCACTGTCTTCGTCAAAGAAAAGCAAAAGCCCAGTGCCTCAGTCATCCTCTCTTTGCGCGCGGGACGCTCTCTTGATGAAGGGCAAGTGAATGCCATCGTGAACCTCATCTCCAGCAGCGTGCCTGACATGCCTTCACGCAATGTGACCGTAGTCGATCAGACCGGCACCTTACTCAGCATCGCGCGCGATGGGACTGGACAGTTGCTCGATGCAACCCAACTCAAATACGTGCGGCAGATCGAACAAGACTATGTGAAACGTATCGAAGACATCTTGAGCCCCATCACTGGCGTGCAAAACATCCGCGCGCAAGTCAATGCAAATCTGGATTTCTCCGTCAGCGAACAAACTTCGGAAAGTTACAAGCCTAACCAACCGCCCAATGAAGCGGCTGTACGCAGCATGCAAAGCACTGAAACAATGGATGGCATCAAGACACAAGGTGGCGTTCCCGGTGCGCTATCCAACCAACCGCCTGTGCCTGCGACCGCGCCAATCGTCACGCCTGCCAGCGCCGTAGCTGCCGCTAGCGGTGTCGCAGCCAGCAACACACATAAGGAGATGACCACAAATTACGAAGTGGATCGCACCATCCAACATACCAAGATGCCAACCGGTAATCTGAAACGTCTATCTATCGCGGTGGTATTGAACAACCGCAACAGCGTCGGCGCAGATGGCAAGACGGTATCTACGCCATACACCGAAGATGAGAAAGCCAAGATCAGTTCACTCATCAAAGAAGCGGTTGGCTTCGAAGAAAAACGGGGCGACACATTGAACGTGCTCAATAGCGCTTTCAATGACACCAGTGAATTGATTCCTGAAATTCCACTCTGGCAACAACCCGAGATGATTGAGCTGGCTAAAGAGCTCTTGAAATATCTATTGATTGCAGGCGGTGTCTTCTACTTACTGTTCGGCATCATCAAACCCGCCTTTAAAAGTGTAGCGGCAAATGCAGCCGCCCATGCTGAAGGTGAGGAAGCAGAAGCCGCCCCCGAATTTGATGCCAATGGTGTGCAAGTGAATCTAGGAGAAGGCGGCGGCGCTCCCGCTCCCAATGCCTTCGAAACTAACCTACAAATCGCCAAGCAACTCGCAAAAGATGACCCTAAGATCGTCGCGATGGTCGTCAAGGAATGGGTGAACAAAGATGAGTGATATCGGCATCAATAAAAGCGCCATCCTGCTGATGACCTTGGGGGAAGATGAGGCCGCAGAGGTCATGAAATATCTGGAACCCAAAGAAGTACAGAAGATCAGCACCGCGATGGTTTCACTGAGTAATCTGACACGCGACCAGATTTCCAGCGTATTTGAAGAATTCCATCTCAGCGCCGCCGAAAAAACCACCATCGGCATGGATTCGAGCGACTACATCCGCAACATGCTGAAGAAAGCGCTGGGCGACGACAAAGCTGCTGGACTGCTTGACCGCATCCTACATAACAGCGACACCAGCGGTATCGACAGTTTGAAATGGATGGATGCAGCATCTATTGCTGATCTCGTCACGAATGAACACCCACAGATCATCGCCACCATCATGGTTCACTTGGAACCCGATCAAGCCTCGGCTGTGCTGGCTAAACTGACTGAGCGCACACGCAATGATGTGCTGTTACGTATCGCCACGTTGGATAGCGTACAACCCACCGCGCTGCACGAACTGAACGATGTATTGACCAAATTATTATCAGGCAATGCCATCGCCAAAAAGAGCATTCGCGGCGGCGTGAAGACCGCTGCCGAGATCCTCAACTACATCGGTAGCACACAAGAAGCCATCATCGAATCGGTACGTTCGCATGATCCAGAGCTGGCGCAGAAACTGATGGATGAGATGTTTGTCTTCGAGGACATCCTCGAAGTGGACGATCGTGGCATCCAATTGGTGATGCGCGAAGTTCAATCCGAATCCCTCATCGTCGCCCTCAAAGGCGCGAGCGTGGAAATGCGCGAGAAGATCTTCAAAAACATGTCGTCACGCGCTGCCGAGATGTTGCGCGAAGATTTGGAATCGAAAGGCCCAGTCAAACTCAGCGAAGTGGAAGCCGAACAGAAAGAGATCCTCAAGATCGTACGTCGTTTGGCCGACGAAGGTCAGATCGTACTAGGCGGAAAGGGAGAGGACGCTTATGTCTGACCCCATCAATGAATCGCTCACTGCATGGCAACGCTGGGAACTCCCTGCGTTCAAATCAGATCGCGATCTCGCGCTCGACATCAATCTCCCCACGGCTGCTGAATTGGAACAACTCCAGCAGCAGTCACATGATGAAGGCTATCAAGCAGGTTATACAGAAGGCCAACAACGTGGTTATGCCGACGGGATGCAGCAAGGCTTGGAAGAAAAACAACGCCTCGCTGACATCATCAGCGTGCTATCTCAACAAGTTGATGAAGCTGTCTCAAAATCACTGATGACGCTCTCACTGGATATCGCGCAACAAGTGATCCAACAAGCGCTCACTGTGCAACCAGAACTGCTTCATGGCATGGTGCAAGAAGCCATTTCCACCCTACCCGTGTTCAATCAATCCGCTCATTTATTCTTGCATCCAGATGACGCGGAACTGGTTCGAGACAAGATGGGCGAGACCTTGTCACATAGCGGCTGGAAAATATTGGAAGACTCACGATTGGAACGTGGGGGAGCTCGACTGGAAACAGCCAGCAGTCAGTTAGATGCCTCTGTTGAATCACGCTGGGATCGTGTGATGGCTGCGATGGGGCAAGAAGCGAAATGGTTGGTGCAAAAATGAATGCACATTACGAACGCTGGCAAAGACTGCTTGAGATGAATCGCGAGATCGCGACTCAAAGCACACCTTTGCAGGTCAGCGGTCGTTTAACCAAAGTAACCGGTATGGTGATGGAGGCAGTAGGTTTACGTATGGCCGTGGGAAGCACCTGTTGGATTGAGCTTCCCAATAACCGCATCGAAGCCGAAGTCGTAGGTTTCGCTGGGGATCGTTTGTTTCTGATGCCGGAAAACGATGTGCATGGATTGGTACCCGGCGCGCGCGTCGTCCCTGCGGAACAGCAACGTCGCCCGATATCCGTCAATCAACCCACCCAGTTCCGTCGTCGAACAGCCGACTTAGCGCGTCATCTCCCCGTAGGTGAACATCTGCTGGGTCGCGTGCTTGATGGGGCAGGTCGTCCACTCGATGCGTTTGGCCCATTACAAGAAAGTCGCAGCGCCCCGCTACAAAGTCGCCCCATCAACCCATTGGAGAGAGCTGCGATAAAAGACGCGCTCGATGTCGGTGTGCGCGCAATCAATAGTCTGCTCACCGTTGGTCGCGGCCAGCGTATGGGCTTGTTCGCGGGATCTGGCGTGGGTAAAAGCGTGCTGCTCGGCATGATGGCGCGTTACACAAGCGCCGATGTCATCGTAGTTGGACTGATCGGCGAACGGGGCCGCGAAGTAAAAGAATTCATCACCGATATTTTGGGCAAGGAAGGGCTCGCACGTTCCGTGGTCGTCGCCGCCCCTGCCGATACCAGCCCGCTGATGCGCATGCAAGGTGCAGCCTATGCCACCACCATCGCAGAATATTTCCGCGATCAAGGTAAGAACGTATTGCTCATCATGGATTCACTCACCCGTTATGCCATGGCACAACGTGAGATCGCGCTGGCGATTGGTGAGCCACCTGCCACCAAAGGTTACCCGCCTTCCGTGTTCGCAAAATTGCCCATGCTGGTGGAGCGCGCAGGCAACGGCGCAGAAGGTGGTGGGTCAATCACCGCTTTTTACACGGTCCTCACTGAAGGCGACGACCAACAAGACCCCATCGCGGATAGTGCCCGTGCGATCTTGGATGGCCACATCGTGCTGTCACGTCGCTTGGCCGAAGCAGGACACTACCCTGCCATCGACATCGAAGCCTCGATCAGCCGTGCGATGAGTCATCTGGTCAGCGAAGAACACCTAAAACGTGTCCACCATTTCAAACATCTTTATTCACACTTCCAACGTAACCACGATCTGATCAGTGTCGGCGCGTATGTTCAAGGCAGTGATCCTTTGCTTGATGAAGCCATCTATATGCAACCTCAGATCGAGGCATTTTTAATACAAAACATGTTCGAATCTGAACCTTTTAGCGCCAGCATGGGGCAGTTCTCGAATTTGTTTGGAACCGCTAATTAAAGGGCCATATGAGTAAATCATTTCCACTGCAACCGCTGCTAGATCTGGCGCAACACCAAAATGAAGCCGCCACGAAGAAGCTCGGCCAGCTCAATCAACAACACCAAAGTGCTCAAGACAAGTTGCAAGCCCTGCAACAGTTCCGGCACGACTATCAAGACAAGTTCACCGAAGCGGCACAAAACGGCATGGAGCCCGCCAGCTTGCGCAACTTCCAAGACTTCATTGATCGTTTGGATCAGGCAATCCAACAACAGCAAAAGGTCATCGCAAATGCACAAAATTCTGTGCAAACAGGCCGCCACGAGTTGATGGGAGCGACACGCAAGATGCGTTCTTTCGACACCTTGGCACAACGCCATGTCGAGACAGAAAAAATACAAGAAGTGCGTATCGAACAACGCACACAAGATGAACAAACGGGTCGCTTTGCCGCCATGCATTCGGCAGAGAAAAAGAAAGAACAGTAAAACCACCGGAGAACACCATGAGCACCCTACCCCTCATCCCTAGCGCATCCTCCAGCAACGTTAAAGCGAGCGCCGCGAACAACAATAGCAACAAGTCTGAAGCCACCAGTCCAGACACGCCTCCATTTGGAACCGTGTTGGCGCGTCAGGTGAACAGCAACAACAAAGAGAACGACGACAAAGGAACGAATGCGGCGAGTAGCACTGAAAAAACAGATTCGAGTGTCGCGCAAGACGATTCAAGCAACACCTCCTTGCCAACCGACTTACTCGCCTCACTCATACCTCAAACTGCCGCCTCAGCAACTCCCCCAATTGCACCTCAAGCACTGCCAACACCCCAGCCAGCCAGCTCCGCAGTGACTACGCCCTTAGTCACTGACGCGGCAGGGATGCAAACAAATAAAACGTTGGTAGGCATAGAAGCAGGGCTGGCCTCGACCTTACAAAAGACTGCTTCATCTGCCACTACAAGTACGGACAAACCGCTGCTCACTTCATCCTCCCCTGTTGAAACAAGCGACACGCCAACACTGATCACGACCGACCCTAAGGCCGCGACTGTGACCGCGAAAGAAACCTTCGCCAGCCTGATCAACCGTGCGCAAGTCGAAGCAGCCGCCACCAAAGTCAGCGATCAGGCAACATCGGAAAAATCCACGCTCATTCCCCAAGCTGCCGTGAACACATCGTCAACGACGCTTGTGCAATCCATGCCCAATCTAAATCCGGCTGTAACAAGTGCAACCCAACTCGTCGTCAACACGCCCATCTCGCACAACCGTTGGGCAGAAGATGTTGGACAAAAAATCACATGGCTGGCGGGACAACAAGACCAGCATGCCGAGTTGCATCTCAACCCACCACAACTCGGCCCACTGGATGTGGTGCTAAAAGTAACCGGGGATCAGGCTACTGTGCAGTTCACCTCCGCCCATGCGATGGTGCGCGAAGCGATCGAACAATCCATCCCTAAACTTCGCGAGATGCTTGCCGATAACGGAATCATGTTGGGCAATACTACGGTGAGTGACCAAACGCCTCGTGATCAACGCGGCGAATCGGGCGCACAATCCCGCTCATCCTCGAATGAGAACACCCCCGCTTTAGCGTCCAACACCGTTGTCACGAGTCAGTCAGTCCTGCCACTACGTAATCGGGGCATGGTGGATACTTTTGCATGAGTGCTAAATAGGCGGGGATTCCCCATCTTTTCATTAGATGCCGAGGTCGCCGATAGCGTGACAATCACAGTCAATCGAAAGGAAGGATAGAACGATGTCTAAACCAGCCAAACCCGCAAAAGCAGCCGCACCCGCAGCAGAGGGCGATGCTCCCCCAAAAAAGAGCAAGAAAATGTTGTTCATCATTATCGGTGTCGTGGTGCTGCTTTTAGCAGGCGCTGCTGGCTGGTATTTCACGATGGGCAACAAGGGCGCTGAGGAGCACAAAGAAGAGGCCGCCGTTGCACCTGTTGAAGTGCCCACGTTTATTCCCTTGGGCGATCATTTCACGGTCAATCTTGTCAGCGAAGAAGGCAATGACCCTTACTTACAGGCTGGCATTACCCTCAAGGTGTTAGATCCGCTATTGGACGCAAAGATTAAAGCGACCATGCCTGAGATCCGCAGCAAACTGTTATTCATCCTGTCTAGCAAGAAACCGTCAGAGCTCTCCACGATTGAAGGCAAGCGTATTTTGGTTTCACAGATCATCACCGCGACCGACAAGATTTTGGGCGTAGGTGAGGAGCATGGCGCACACGATGAAGACGAAGATGTCGATCACGCTGCATCCGGCGTTGCAGGGCACGATGCACATGCAGATGAAGTGGATGCGCACGCAGCCGCTCCCGCACATGGCGCACCAGCCACACACGGCGAGCCTGCTCACGGAGGTGCTGCCGAACATGGCGAGGCCGCCACACATGATGAAGCAGCAGGATCTGCCGTTGCTGCCGCACCCGCCGCACCGATCATCGATGTGAGCACAAAGAAAACCGGTGTCGTTGATGTCTTATTCAGCGACTTCATCATCCAATAATATTGAGTTGATGCCATGAGCGATTTCCTATCCCAAGACGAAGTTGACTCGCTGCTGCGAGGCGTCACGGGTGAGGCTGAGGAATCAAAAGAGGAAGCACCAAAAGAAGGGGTGCGTCCCTACAACATGGCGACGCAGGAACGTATCGTGCGTGGGCGTATGCCCACCATGGAAATCATCAATGAGCGCTTTGCACGTTTGTTCCGCATCTCACTCTACAACTTCATCCATCGTAGCTCCGAGGTCTCTGTTGGCCCTGTGAAGGTGATGAAGTTCTCTGAATTCATCCGTAACCTACCCGTGCCAGCCAATATCAATCTGGTTCAGGTGAGGCCCTTACGGGGCACATCGCTGTTTATCTTCGACCCTAATCTGGTGTTCCTCGTGGTTGATAGTTTGTTCGGTGGCGATGGCCGTTTCCACACACGTGTGGAAGGCCGCGAGTTCACGCAGACCGAACATCGCATCATTCAGAAATTACTAGGCGTTGTTTTTGAGTCGTACTCAAAATCATGGGAATCCGTGCAGAAGTTGGATTTCGAATTCCAACGCTCCGAAGTGAATCCGCAATTTGCCAATATCGCCACGCCGAATGAAGTGGTGATGGTTACCACCTTTGAGGTGGAGTTCGGTGGCGTAGGCGGTGCGATCCACATCTGCATGCCCTACGCGATGATCGAACCCCTGCGCGAATTGCTTTACAGCACCATGCAGGGCGATCACGTCATCGCCGACAAACGCTGGTTACATATGCTGTCTAAGCAGATTCAATCTGCTGATATCCAACTCAATGCAGAGTTAGGGCACGCCAAGATGACGCTGGATGACGTATTAAAAATGCGCAATGGCGACATCATTCCGCTCGACGTGCCTGAATTAGTCAACGTACTCGTTGATGGTGTCCCGGTCATGGAATGTAAGTACGGCGTATCGAATCTGCACTACGCGCTCAAAGTTGAAAAAATGCTAGCGGCCGAAATAAGCGAACTATCGAATGGAGGAAAAAATGGCTGAAGAAACCACAGAAGAACAAATCAGCGCGGATGATTGGGGAGCTGCGATGGCTGAACAAGCTGCTGCACCAGAACCTGCCACAGCCCAACCTCATGTGTTCGAACAGCTAGCGGGCGGAAGCTCGGGGGGCACTGCACATAACGATCTCGACATGATCCTCGACATCCCAGTGCAACTCACAGTGGAGCTGGGACGCACCAAGATGCCGATCAAAAACCTGTTGCAATTAGCCCAAGGTTCAGTTGTTGAATTGGCCGGTATGGCGGGTGAACCATTGGATGTCTTAATCAACGGCTTTCTCATCGCGCAGGGTGAAGTGGTCGTCGTGAATGATAAGTTGGGCATTCGCCTGACCGATATCATCACGCCGTCTGAACGACTACGCCGCATTAATAAATAACGAGGTTCACATGATGAAGATCCGCCGATTCGCTGCGCTCATCGCAGCCTCGTTCTCCCCGCTCGCCTTGGCTGTGGATGCTGCACGCCCTGCCTTCACCCCCCCCCCCTCTTCGGCCGTATCGGGCGGGAGCATATTGCAAATGATTCTCAGCCTACTGCTGGTGTTGGCGGCGGTAGTTGCGGTGGCGTGGATTGTGAAGCGCATCAATCTGCCACAACAAGGTAATGCCAGCGCACTCAAAGTCATCAGCGGTGTCGCGGTGGGGCAGCGTGAACGCGTCGTCTTGGTTGAAGTAAATGATACATGGCTGCTCGTGGGGGTCGCCCCCGGCCAAGTGAATGCACTACACACGATGCCTAAGGGGGCGATCCCACTCGCCTCGTCATCCAACAGCTTGGACGACAACAAATTCCAAGGTTGGCTCAAACAGATGATGGAGAAGCGCAATGTCTAGCGCTGTGCAAACAAACAAAACACTTCGTAGGTCGGGTTTCAACCCGACGAGTGCCGTCGGGTTGAAACCCGACCTACCAAACACTCTTCATCCTATTGCTCTTTTTTCAGAATACATTCGAGCCTATTCTTGGCTAATTCTGATTTCACTTTTCCTGTTCGTCCAAACCGCTCAAGCTGCGGAGCCGAGCTTGCTCTCCGTAACCAGTTCGCCCGCAGGCGGTGGCGGACAGAGTTACTCCTTGAGTCTGCAAACGCTGATTCTGATCTCGTCGCTCACGTTCTTGCCTGCCATCATCCTGATGATGACGGCGTTCACGCGCATCATCATTGTGCTGTCGATGTTGCGTTCAGCCATCGGCACCCCTGCCTCCCCGCCGAATCAAGTATTGCTCGGCCTTGCCTTGTTCCTGACTTTCTTCGTGATGTCGCCCACCTTGGACAAGATGTACACCGAAGCCTATCTGCCCTACAGCCAGAACAAGATGTCACTTGAACAAGCGTATGACAAAGGCGTGGTACCACTCAAAACATTCATGTTGAGACAAACACGTGAGAGTGATCTGGCGCTGTTCGTGCGTATCTCGAATAGCGAAGCCTTGGAAAGTCCAGACGACGTGCCTTTACGCATCCTCGTCCCAGCCTACGTCACCAGTGAATTGAAGACTGCCTTTCAGATCGGCTTTGTCATTTTTATTCCCTTCCTCATCATCGACATGGTGGTGGCGAGTGTGTTGATGTCGATGGGTATGATGATGCTGTCTCCCTCTGTCATCTCGCTCCCCTTCAAAATCATGCTGTTCGTATTAGCGGACGGATGGAATCTTCTCATCGGCTCTCTAGTCCAGAGCTTTTATACGTGAGGTGCTTAAATGACTCCCGAAACCGTAATGACCATTGGTCAACAAGCGATTGAATTAACCCTCCTGATCTCTGCCCCACTCCTGCTGACGGCACTGATCATCGGCTTGGCGGTCAGTATTTTTCAAGCGGCCACGCAGATCAACGAGATGACCTTATCGTTCATTCCAAAACTCGTCGGCATCTTTGTTGTGCTGCTGCTGGCAGGCCATTGGATGATTGGGTTGATACTCGATTACATGACGCGGCTGTACAGCAGCATCCCCTATCTGGCGGGGTGAATCGGTGATCAGCTTCACCTCAGCGCAATTCTCTACATGGATGGCGATGCTCATCTATCCATTGGCTCGTATATTGGCCTTGATTGCCAGTGCGCCGGTGTTTGGTAACAAACAGATTCCCATGCGCGTCAAACTGGGGTTCTCCCTCATCCTCACACTCGTCATCGCGCCGACAATCACAATTCCATCAGACCTCGACCCTGCCTCTGCCCAAGGGATTTTTGTATTAGTACAGCAGATGGCCGCAGGGCTCATGATGGGCTTCTCGATACGTTTGATATTCGCAGCAGTTGAAATGGCAGGTGATATTGCAGGCATGCAGATGGGTCTTGGCTTCGCCAGTTTTTATGATCCGGTGAATGCTTCATATAGCCCAGTGATTGCCCAATTCTTGGGGGTGCTCACCGGCTTGGCTTTCCTTGCACTCAACCTCCACCTTTATATGCTGGAAGCCTTGGCAGCGAGTTTTTCTTCATTTCCCATCAGCGCGGCGCAGCCATCAGCCAATGCATTTCGGCTCCTCGCTGAGCAAGGTGGGATGATCTTCGCTTTTGCGCTCCAGCTCTCCATCCCATTGATTGGTGCGCTGCTCATCACCAACCTGGCATTGGGCATCCTCACCCGTAGTGCCCCCCAACTGAACATCTTCGCGGTCGGCTTCCCCATCACCTTGGCGGTGGGTTTTGGCACACTGGCACTAGTAATGCCCTTCCTTGCCCCATTGATTGATTACTACACCCATCTCACCTTGGAGAATGTGGAAAGAATGATGGTGCAGCTTGCAAGCCCATGAGTCCATGTTGTACGACAGATAATCACAATCAAATTCAGTGAGGTATAAATGTCTAATCAAGCAACGAAACAAAAAGTATTGGTGATTGGTGCCGGACGTGGCGGCACCGCCATGTTGGAGTTGTTTAGTGAAGACCCCTCAATTCAGATCGTGGGGATTGTTGATAGCAACAGCGCCGCCCCTGCACTACGCATTGCAACCAACCTTGGCGTTCCACACTTCAGCGAAGTTGCAACGGCTATTCAAGCTTGCCGACCATGCCTCGCTTTTAATCTGACGGGGGATGATGCCGTTTCAAACTTCGCAGAAAAAGAGTTAGGAATCGAAAACGTAGTGGGCGGATTCCAAGCGCGCTTTTTATGGACACTCCTCACGCGCTTAAAACAAACCAATGAGCAAGTCACCCACCTTGCCCACCATGATGGCCTGACCGGCCTCCCCAATCGCATCTTGTTTTACGACAGACTCAACCAAGCGATTGCACGAGCAAAACGTAACAAAGAGTCCGTTGCAGTGTTATTTCTCGACCTTGATGGTTTTAAGAAAATCAACGACACACTCGGACACAACATCGGCGATGCGCTACTGATTGAAACTGCCAAACGCATCAAAAAATGCATACGCGAATCCGACACCGTGGCACGGATGGGCGGAGATGAATTTACCGCCATCTTATGTGACGTAGGCACAGGTAACGGCAAAGAAATCGTCGCACAAAAAATATTGGACGCGATTAGGGCTCCTTATCAGCTCCACGAACAGACCTGCTCAGTAGGTGTCAGCATCGGCATCGCCCTTTATCCTGACAGCAGCGGCAATGCCGAAGAGCTGGTAAAGGTCGCTGATACAGCGATGTATCTGGCGAAAGATGGCGGCAAGAATTGCTATCGTTTTATGAGGGCGGGCCAAAGTTGAAGGGAGCTTAGTTTCGCCCCTTCAACATGTGGGTATCTAACAAAAATAACTAGGCGGTAACTGACAGCCCAGAATTGTTGCTACTCCCGTCAAAGCTGCTGTATGCATGCATCATATCCATGATTTTTTTCATCACCCTAACATCGCTCTCCGTAGAAGTGGATGCCGCAGAGGCACTGTTTTGGGCTTTCAGTTCGTAAGCCAGCTTCTCTGCAACGCTTACTTTGCCATCCTGATTCGTATCAGCGGATTCATATGTTTTTGTAGTGCTACTTGACTGGCTTGCACTCGCGCTACTTGTCCCAGATGTGGCGTTAGATTTCCCGCCGCCCGACGGAGGTGGGGGGGGGAGGCATACCACCGGATGGGGGGGCGCCACCTTCTCCCGCACTCGCGTTGCCATTCATACGCATTTCATTCATCTGACTGTTAAGCGCATCAACAAGTTTTTTCAAGCCGTTGGACATTTCGTCCTTGGTAATCTTGTCATCGCTGTTACTGTCCAGCGTTTTAAACATCTCATCTACAGCTGTTGAAGTGTTTGTGCTGCTCGCGCTACCAGTGTCTGATAACTGACTTAATGCCGATTGCAGATCGTCTTTACTCAAATAGCCCTTGTTCGTGGTGTCTAGCTTGGAAAATAGCTTGTCCGTCATCTGCGATGGATCTGGACGTTTCATGCTGGACATCATCATCGAGTATCCGCTCCCGCTCCCATTGACGCTGCTGATGCTGCTCATGGTTTGCTCCTTTCATAATTTACGACCAGTCGTCGTGTCAGCTAAATTTATGCACTGGATTTGCATGATTTAGTTATCGGCATAACGAAGTAATATTGCAGCGCAATTGGTGTAAAGGTTTGTAAATAACGGGAGCGATGCTGTGCTAAGAGAGCACGCTTAACTACAATTATCCGCAATAATTCAATGAATTTTTACCTGATGAAAACAAAAGTCTTACTGGTTGACGACGATGTCGAGCTTGCTGGGATGCTTCAGGTTTATCTGGAGCGTGAAGGTTTCGAGGTAAAGGTGGTACATGATGGCGAATCCGGCATTACAGAGGCGCTACATGGCCATCATGATATTGCCGTGCTGGATGTGATGATGCCGGGGAAAACCGGCATTGATGTGCTCGTCCAGATACGTGCCCATGGCGCGATGCCGGTGTTGATGTTGACTGCCCGAGGAGATGACGCCGACCGCATCGTCGGCCTCGAATTGGGAGCGGATGACTATGTGCCCAAGCCCTGTACCCCACGCGAACTGACGGCCCGTATCCGCGCAATCCTGCGACGTAGCGGCATTGCGGAAACGACTTCATCCGCATCGCCGATCATTGTCGGCGCCTTGTCCATATGGCCTGAACAGCGACGCGCCGAGTGGGCAGGCCATCCGCTTGAACTGACTAGCACCGAGTTCAATCTGTTAGAAACATTGGCACGCAACGCCGGTCAAGTAGTGAGCAAATCGGAACTGTCTGAGCAGGCATTGGGGCGGCCGCTGGCTCGTTTTGATCGGAGTATCGATGTGCACATCAGCAGCATACGTCGCAAACTGGAGCCGTTGCCAGATGGGCGTACTCGCATACTGGCCGTGTTCAACAAGGGCTACCAGTTCATCAAGGAGTAAAACGTGGGGCGACTGTTCTGGAAATTTTTTATTGTCTTCTGGTTGGCTCAGGTCACCACCTTCATTGGTGTAGGCGTCGCAATGTGGTCGCACTCCTCCGGGATGGAACAATTCCGCGCTCCCCCGCCTACACCTTCAGTTGCAGCGGCTGCTTCGCTATTACGACATAGCGGACGCGCGGCATTACAGGATTTTTTATTGGAACAAAGTCGTGAACCAACTCCTCCGATCTATGCATTAGATGAAAGTCACCATGACATTCTTGATCGCCCTGTTCCCGCATGGATGTTGGAACAGGCCCCTCAAATTGCAGGGGCTCAAAATAGCCACGGCATGGCGGAAAAAGTCAGCGCTGCTGATGGACATACCTATCTGTTATTTGCGCCACCGCCAGATAGCCGCAACATGCCGCGGCCACTCGACAGAGGCATGTTGCCTCCGCTCATGCCGTTGTTATCGGGATTAGTTGTTAGTCTTATTTTTGCGGCTTTGCTGGCTTGGTATTTCTCCACACCAATACGCAAACTCCGCTCGGCATTTGAGGCGCTTGCAAATGGTCATCTGGAGGCGCGGCTAGTGCCTGTCATGGGAAAACGGCGCGACGAACTCGCCGATCTTGGGCGTGATTTCGACAGCATGGCGCAGCGGCTACAGCAATTGATGGATGGTCAGCGCAAGGTGTTGCACGATGTTTCGCATGAACTGCGTTCGCCGCTGGCGCGGCTTCAGGCGGCAATTGGTCTGGCGCGACAGCAACCCGAACGGATTGAAGATTCCATGGCGCGTATCGAGCGGGAATCCGTGCGTATGGATGCACTGGTCAGCGAGTTATTGACACTTTCTCGTCTGGAGGCCGGCATGACGGGCAAGTTGGATGAATCTGTCGATCTGAACGAACTGATATCAAATGTGGTGGAAGATGCACGCTTTGAGACCGAAGCCAACGGTTGTCGTATAGCATTCGAGAAAAGCAGTCAGACCGTCGTCCGTGGCAATGCAGAGCTTCTTCACCGTGCGTTGGAGAATGTCGTGCGCAACGCCGTGAAGCACTCTCCGTCCGAGGGTTTAGTCACTATCAAATTGCAAAACAACGACAACCAAACGATTGGCATCACTGTTTCAGATGAAGGAAGCGGTGTTCCGGAAGCGGATATGTTATCTATATTCGAGCCCTTCTTCCGTAGCGATCAAACGAAAACCTCGGACGGGCACGGCTTGGGACTAGCTATTGCACAGCGCGTAATTACCGCTCATCAGGGAAAAATTTTCGCTAGCAATCGTCCGTTTGGCGGGCTGTGCCTAACAATCACCTTGCCACTCGGGCCTGCTACGTGAGCCTGTAACTGCAGATGCCCCATCCCTATTCCAAGCGATAGTTCAAATAGAAAACACCGGCTTGGCTTGAATGGCCAAGCCGGTGTCAGTGGCTCGCTTCTTGAACTACACTTTCGTGTTCACAATGTTTCCAGAACTTCCAGCCCCCTCAAGGTTGCTGGCCAGATTCTTCAGGAAATTTTCCAGCGTTGCCGTGCTTGAATCGTTTGCCCCGCCCAGCACACTGAGCAAATTTTGGAAGCTATTCTGCAAATCGGACTGGCTCGAATTGGACGAACTTGAGTCAGCGCTAGACGATGAAGATAGTTGCTGTATCAAGCTCTGAATATCAGCCGAGATGTTCGGCCCGCCCTGGTACGCCGAGGTGCTCGGACTGCTTGAGTTAGTTGAATTCGCCTGACCGAATTTCATCGCCTCCTTGCCATCGATTTTTCCATCGCTATTTGTATCCGCCTCGTCGAAATTGGCTGCCAGCTTGGACATAAATTCTGAACGTTTGCTATCCGAGGAAGCGATTTCATTGGACATGCTGGTCAGTTGATCCTTGGTGAATGCTGGGCCGCTACTTGAATCCACCCCACCGCTGGCATGATCGTTCCCGAAATTGGGAGGGGGCGGCGGTAGATTGGAACCACTGCCACCACCAGCCTGATGCAGCGCCGCCATCAGATCTTGCATGAACGAAAGCGCTGCCTGAGCACCTTGAGCGGCATCGGTAGAATTGGTTGAGGTTGTCGAAGATGATGATGAGTCTGTACTGCTTATCCCTAACGCAGCAAATGCTTTCTCGATGGCTTGCAGAAAATTCGAGCCTTGGTTTTGAACGCTGCTTGCCCCGCTATCGGAATCGTTTCCCCTACTGAAACGTGTACTGGATATTGACTGCAAATTGGATAGGGTGCTGACGCTGGATACCCCGCTAAGTGTAGACATGAATGCCTCCTGAATTTAGTTAACGACTCATTCAGTTCTTGAAAAACAGATGAGTGATGCTAAATATAGGCAGCATGATGAATAGCAAAAACTATAAATGAGAGGTAAACGCATGGCTATTAACTCGGCTGAACAAGGCTTTACATAGCTTTACACGTTTAACAAAAATTTACCTCGGTATTACGGTCCAAAAAATCATTCTGTCCACGATATTGTTGGTTCGAGATGAGCGTTACTCAATTATTTTTGTATACCTCTGACGCTGTCTGATCGATTAGGTTGATTCACCCAATCCAGCACAATGCGATTACGTCCTTCGGCCTTCGCTTGATAAAGTACAGCATCCGCCATTTTGATGAGTGTTTCTGGAATCATCGCTGGGGTTGAGATGTAGGCTGCCATGGCCACTGCAAGCGAATGCCCAAAGCGGGCGGCACGTGCCCACTCTTCATCTTATCTTAGCCATAACATTGACAATGCTGTCTGAGCACCAGCACAATCCGGCGCACTTGCAACTTAGCCTTCGCGTACTCTGCTCATAAAATAACTCGAGAGACAGATGGTTAAGCACCAGACGCTGGAGGCTGGGGTAAGCCGATAGGATGCATCCCCCTGAAGATGCGTTCTGTGGAATAACTCGAACAATCACCACCTCTTGGAGTGAGTATGCTCTTCAGCAGTCGCCTATTTCGACTAGTGTCAATTCTTGCGCTAGGTCTCTTTACCCAACATTTACATGCTGCCGAGATTGAAGTCTTCTCGCCATCCGGTGAAATAAAAAAAGTCAGGCAAGTTGCCGTGAGGTTCTCCGAGCAGATGGTGGCCTTCGGTGATCCTCGTGAAGTTGATCCTTTTGATATCAACTGCCCTGCCGCAGGCAAAGGGCGCTGGGCGGATCAACGCAATTGGGTTTACGATTTCACTAAGGATCTTCCTGCTGGCGTCTCTTGCGCTTTCACGATCAAAAAAGGATTGCGCTCACTGGGCGGTAACACTTTCAAGGAAGGTGCCACTTACTCATTCAACACCGGCGGCCCTGCAATCATTCAAAGCGAGCCTTATGCCTATAACTATTCCAACATCGATGAAAACCAGATATTCATTCTTGGCTTAGATGCGCCTGCAACCTTCGCTTCTATGCAAAAGAACATGCATTGTGAGGTCGATGGAATTTCTGAAAAAATTCCGGTTCGTATCATCCTTGGGTTAGCGCGTATGACCATATTGGACATGCGCCAATCATTCATGACGCGATATTTACAAGCTTCTTTTGTCGACGAAGCGGGTGAAAGCAGAACGATCTCTTTGGGAATTGATGAAAAAGGGAGTGATCGAGAAAAATTCCTAAAACTGCGTGACAGTGCAGAATCTCCTATCGCACTGGTTCAATGTCAACGCACTTTCCCTAGCGCAAGCAATGTACGCCTCGTTTGGGGAAAGGGAGTCACCTCATTTTCAGGCGTCTCTACCACGCAAGATCAAACACTTTCGTTCCGAACACGTCCTGTGTTTGAAGCCAAATTTTCATGCAATCGAGTAAATGAAAAAGCGGCCTGCATCCCCGCACTCCCTGTTGGCCTTTCCTTCTCATCCCCTATCTCGGTTGAGAGCGCAAAACTCATCAATCTGGCTCCAAGCCAGGGCAAGGCTATCCGAGCGGCTATTTCGGAGAGCGACAAGAAAGCTGGATTTACCCAATGGATATCTTTCCCGGTCCCCTTGCAGGAACGCGCAAAGTTCAAGATCGTCCTTCCAGAAAAACTCACTGATGATGCTGGGCGCAAACTAAGCAACGCATCAAGCTTCCCACTTGAAGTAGCGACCGACGAAAATCCACCGCTGGCCAAGTTCGCTGCCGACTTTGGAATCTTGGAGTTGAACGCCTCGACAAATACGCCGCCATTGCTGCCCGTCACTTTGCGCAATGTCGAAACGCTCCTCCCGCTCATGAAAATCACGCCATCTATCGCAGGAAAGGTGATGCATGATGACTCTGAATTATCAGTGATTAGTTGGTTACGCCGCTTGCAGGAAATCAATGGTTATCAACACGGTGGGCCCGGCAAAGCATCGATATTCGAAAGAGGTGAATATCCACAAGTCATCGATATCAAACGACCTCTGGGAGATAAAGCGTTCGAAGTCGTTGGCATCCCACTCAACGAACCCGGTCTCCACGTCGTCGAAATAGCCAGCCCGCGCTTGGGTGCGGCATTACACGGCGAAGAGCGTCCGTATTACGTCCATGCAGCTGCGCTAGTGACGAATATCTCAGTGCATTTCAAGCTTGGTCGAGAATCCTCGCTTGTGTGGGTCACTAGTCTCGATAAGGGAAAGCCTATCGCGAATGCCAACGTTGCAGTGCGTGATTGTGCAGGCAATCTACACGCTCAGGGCAACACAGATTCCCAAGGTGTCTTCCAGATAAAGCAAGAGCTTCCCTCTCTGGATGTATTGCCCGGCTGCCTAAATGACTACGACCGCCAGTATTTTGTTAGCGCGCGAGTGGGCAAAGATTTCTCATTCGTGCTTTCAGATTGGAACGAAGGGATTGCGTTATGGCGCTTCAATGCATTCCAGAACGGCTGGAATGGTCACGAGATCGCACACGCCATCCTAGACCGTACCTTGTTGCGTGCGGGTGAGACAGCACATATGAAGCTGATCGTGCGTCGCAAGATCGGCACAGGCTTCGCCCAACCACGTGCGAACTTGCCATCTAGCGTCACTATCTGGCATCAGGGCAGTGACGACAAATTCGAACTGCCAGTCAGTTGGGATAGCCAAGGAATTTCAACGTTGAACTGGACGATTCCTCAAGATGCTAAACAAGGAAAGTACATCGTACAAATGCCTGATGAGATTGCTAGCTTCCAAGTAGCGAGCTTCCGTATCCCAACCATGAAGGCGATTCTACAAGCGGCGAATAAGGCGCTCATTAACACCGACCAAGCCGCTGTGAACATCCAAGTCAATTACCTATCCGGCGGTGGCGCTTCTTCTTTGCCAGTCAAACTGCGCGGCCAGATCACGCCTAAGTTTGTTAGCTTCGCTGACTATGAAGACTTCAATTTCGCCAACGGTGAAGTTAAGCTCGGTGTACAGAAGAACAAAGCACAACCTTGGTATTCGGGCGATTACGAAATGGCCGACCCCGATGAGGGAGGTGGATCGCACTCCCCTACTCCAAGCAATCAGATGTTGTCTACGCAGGAATTGCGCTTGGATGCAGCAGGTGCTGGTCATAGCGTATTTACACAATTGCCAAAATCTAACATTCCGCAGGACATTCAAGCCGAACTCGAATACCAAGACCCCAATGGAGAAACACTGACCGCATCCACGCATATCGCTTTGTGGCCTGCTCAAGTGATCGTTGGCATCAAACTAGATGGATGGATGTCAACAGCCGAACACCTCAAGTTCCATGCAGTCGCACTTGATATCAACGGCAAGCCCATGGCGGGTCAGAAAATCGTTGTCAAAGCCCTGCAACGAGAATACTTCTCTCACCGCAGACGCCTGCTTGGCGGTTTCTATGCCTTCGACAATCATAGTGAAGTCAAAGCAGCGGGCGAATTGTGCCAAGGAGTGACCGACAATAAAGGTCTGCTGATCTGTGACGTAAAAGCGCCCGCTAAAGGCAACATCATCATCCAAGCTGAAACGGTAGATGCAGCGGGTAATGCCAGTGTTGCGAATCGTGAGATATGGGTGGCGGGTAATGATGATTGGTGGTTCGATGCGGCAGACAATGACCGTATCGACCTGCTACCTGAGAAGAAGCGATATGAGCCCGGCGATAAGGCGCGCTTCCAATTACGCATGCCGTTCAAAGAAGCGGATGTGCTGGTGACAGTCGAACGTGAAGGCATCATGGATAGCTTCGTGACACATCTGACACGCGCCAATCCGACAATCGAAGTGCCAATCAAAGACCATTACTCGCCCAACATCTTCGTCTCTGCGCTGGCAATACGCGGCAGAAGCAATCAAGTGCAACCCACCGCGCTGATCGATCTGGGCAAGCCATCATTCAAGATGGGACTCGCCGAAATCAATGTCGGTTGGTCTGCGCATGAGCTCAAGGTAAAAGTCTCCACAGACAAACCCAGTTACCGCGTGCGCGAAAAAGCGAAAGTTGCGGTCGATATCAAGCGTGCGGATGGTTCTTATCCCCCACCCAATTCCGAAGTGGTGCTGGTTGCAGTGGACGAAGGTTTGCTTGAACTCAAACCTAACGATTCTTGGAAATTGTTAGAAGCCATGATGACGCGACGCGGAATCGAAGTCTCAACTTCGACTGCGCAAATGCAAGTTATCGGCAAACGTCACTTCGGACGCAAAGCGCTAGCGGCGGGTGGTGATGGCAGCTCCACAAGGTCTGCCCGCGAATTGTTCGACACCTTGTTGTTCTGGCAGGCGCGCGTAAAGCTGGATGCACAGGGGCATGCTGAAGCGACCGTTCCATTGAATGACTCTCTGACCTCATTCCGCATCGTAGCGATCGCCAGCGGCGACATGGATATGTTCGGAACGGGCTCAACCTCCGTTCAGTCAACGCAAGATCTGATGCTGTTCTCTGGACTGCCTCCCGTCGTACGCGAACAAGATAAATTCCATGCGAACTTTACTGTACGCAATGCCAGTGAACGAGCTATCGAGACCGTCGTATCTGCTAGGCAACAGAATGGCTCTTCTGGCAGCAACGAATTGACACCGATAGCGATCAGCTTGGCCGCTGGCGAATCACGAAACATCGGCTGGGATGTCAGTGTCCCTATTGATATCGATACCATCAAATGGGAAGTGAACATCAAGGAAAAAGATTCGAACGAAGAAGGCGACCGTCTCAAAATCTCTCAGAAAGTCATCGCTGCCGTTCCGGTACGCACCTTGCAAGCCACCATCATGCAACTGGAGTCACCGCAATCCATCAGCGTGAAACTGCCGGAAGATGCTATTCCGGGACGTGGTGGTATCAAGCTTACATTCCGCAAAAAACTGAGCGATGGTTTAGGCGGCGTACAAGAATATATGTCGCGTTATCCCTACACCTGCCTAGAGCAAAATCTTTCTAAGGCCGTTGCCCTTGAAGATGAAGCCCGCTGGAATACCTTAGTGAAAGGTCTATCAATTTTTCTTGATAAGGATGGATTAGCAAAATACTGGTTGATTATGCGTGAGGGAGATGACACCTTAACCTCATACATACTCTCTATCGCCGATGAGTCAGGTTACGAGATACCTGAGCATACGTTAAATAAGATGCGCAACGGTTTGATCGGCTTTGTGCAAGGCCGTGTCATTCGCAACTCCGCACTCCCCACCAGCGATTTGAACATCCGTAAATTAGCCGCAATTGAAGCGTTGGCGCGAACTGGCGAGATCGAAAAAAGTTGGCTAGACAGTATCGCCATCGAGCCGAATCTATGGCCGACTTCAGCGGTGCTCAATTGGCTGTCCATTCTTCAACACAAGCCCGACATCAGACCTCAATCTGGCCGCCTAGCCGAAGAAGCGCAGCAGATCATCCGCAGTCGTCTCAATTTTCAGGGTACGACCATGGGGTTCTCCACTGAACGTAGCGACACATTGTGGTGGTTGATGATCGACGGAGATGTGAATGCCAATCGTGCATTGTTGTCTCTGCTCGACTACCCCGCTTGGGAACCCGATGTGGCACGTCTTGTGCGCGGTTCATTAGGCCGTCAACAACATGGGCATTGGAGTACCACGGTGTCGAACGCATGGGGTGTGTTGGCGATGAAGAAATTCTCTGCCAAGTTTGAATCGACACCCGTAAGCGGAACGACTACTGCCACCTTAGGGAAAGAGCGTTTCACCACCGATTGGAGTGGCGATTCCAAGAGTGCTCAACAATTGTTGAGTTGGCCCACATCTTCCGCGCCGGTGGAATTGGCACACAGCGGCAACGGCAAACCGTGGAGCATCATGCAAAGCCTTGCTGCCTTGCCGCTCAAAGAACCATTATTCACGGGTTATCGTATCTCGCGCCAAGTCATCCCCGTCAGCCAACAAACTAAGGGCGAGTGGCACAAGGGTGACGTGGCGCGCATCCATCTAGATGTTGATGCGCAGTCCGATATGGCTTGGGTGGTCGTCAATGATCCCATTCCGTCTGGTGCAACCATCCTCGGGACAGGATTAGGAGGCGATTCCAAACTGCTCACGCAGGGCGAGAAGAAACAAGGATGGGTATGGCCTGCGTTCGAAGAGCGTACGTTTGATAGCTTCCGTGCCTATTACCGTTTTGTCCCCAAGGGGAAATTCGCGCTGGAATATACAGTCCGCCTGAACAACGATGGCACGTTCCAGTTACCTATCACGCGTGTCGAAGCGATGTATGCACCTGAGATGTTCGGTGAGTTACCCAATAACCGTGTAATTGTCATGCCATGAGACACGAATCGATCCAAGAATGAAGTCACGATACCTGCTCCTACTCCTGATTGTGATAGGAGTAGTCGGCCTTTTGCTGATAGCCGCCTTGTCCCTAACTGGCGACTTTCAAGCCCCCACCTTCAGCAAGATCAAAGCAGAATATCGCCCCTCTGAGGCTTGGTTACTTGATCGCAACGGTGAGGTGATCGCCGTCAAGCGCATAGACAACACGGTACGTCGTTTGGAATGGGTTCCATTGAGCGACATCTCTTCTGCCTCGCAAGAGTTGCTCATTTGGTCTGAAGACAAACGCTTCTTCGAACATGGCGGTGTGGACTGGTTGGCATTGCTGTCATCCAGTGCTTCTAGCTTGGCACATATCTTTGACGGCAAACGTCCTCGCGGTGCTTCTACCTTGACGATGCAGCTGGCTGGGTTTCTCGACCCCTCATTAGCACCTGCCAGATCGAGACGCACGCTAACTCAAAAATGGCATCAGATTCGTGCGGCACAAGAGATCGAAAAGCACTGGAGCAAGTCGGAGATTCTGGAAGCGTACTTCAATCTAGCAGCTTTCCGTGGCGAAATCGTGGGTATCCATACCGCTTCGTTCGCGCTATTCGGCATCCACCCTTCCTCACTCAATCGCGAGCAATCCCTACTACTGATGGCCTTACTTAAAGGCCCCATGGCAAAACCAACACAAGCAGCTAACCGCGCCTGCGCCTTACGCAAAGCAACACAACGCGACGATGTTTCCTCCTGTGAGTCGTTGCATGTTTTAGCGCAAACAGCTCTGAACACACAGGGATATGTGATTCCGCAAAACAGCATCGCACCTCACCTTGCCCAAAAACTACTGACTCAACCAGGCTCACGCGTTTCGACTACGCTGGATGCGAACCTACAACGCTTCGCCATTCAGTCCCTGCGCGAACACTTAATGTCGATCAACACGCAGAACGTAAGTGATGGTGCTGTTGTTGTCATCGACAACCAGAATGGTGATGTTCTGGCATACGTAGGGAGCAGCGCTGAATTATCTGATGCGGCGAAGGTTGATGGTGTGACCTCGCTACGTCAGGCCGGCTCAACCTTGAAACCATTCTTGTACGGTGCTGCCATTGAAGAGAAACGCCTGACAGCGGCTTCTGTCCTAGAAGATACGCCTATCCAACTGACCACCCCGATGGGCTTATATATTCCACAGAACTATGACCGAGATTTCAAAGGTTCCGTGAGCGTGCGTACCGCGCTTGCCTCATCACTCAATGTCCCAGCAGTGCGAGCACTCGGCATAATTGGTGTAGATAAATTCACGCGTAACTTACGCGCCTATGGTTTAGACAGCCTGACAGAAGAGGGTGAGCACTATGGATTCAGTTTGGCGCTGGGAGGCGTAGATGTGCGTTTGATCGATCTGACTAACGCGTACCGCGCACTGGCTAACAAAGGTGTCTGGCATGGGGTTCGTTACCGTTCGACGGAAACAATGCAGCCGGGAAAAAAGGTGCTTTCTAAACAAGCTGCTTTCATCATCGCCGACATTCTTGCCGATCGAGGTGCACGTGCATTGACCTTTGGGCTGGAAAATCCACTGGCCACCCGCGTATGGACTGCCGCAAAAACGGGAACAAGTAAGGATATGCGTGACAACTGGTGTATCGGTTTTTCTAGCCGTTACACCGTTGGTGTGTGGGTGGGAAATTTCAACGGCGAACCGATGCGTGACGTTTCAGGTGTAAGTGGTGCAGCGCCCGTATGGCGCGACCTAATGGATTATCTACATATGGGGAGTAGTAGCTCATCACCACAAATACCGCGCGGCATCGTCACTCAATCGACGCACTTCGTACCTGCGATTGAATCTCCTCGAACCGAATTTTTTGTTGAAGGCACCGAAGTTGAGGAGATCCATTTGATCGACAAAGAAACGAGTCACGAGATGCGTGCCAAGATTCTATATCCGCCAGAGGGTACCTTGATTGCCATGGATCCAGATATTCCGAACCAATATCAGCGTATGCAATTCAGCTCGCAGGGAAACCCAGCGGTGACATGGTTAATTGATGGAGTGAATGTCGGCACAGGAAGCGACATTGGCTGGACACCCGCTGGCGGCAAGCACAGACTGCAATTACAAGATTCTCAGGGGAACGAACTAGACTCAGTCATGTTTGAAGTAAGAGGAGCCCTCTAAGTTAGGCCATGCTAACCAATAGCCGCCCCAAAAAACGGCTGTTTCAGACCAATAACTAGATGCGAATATTTCTCATGGTTGCGTACTAAGGCTGCCCGCAGTTTGTTCCATCTCGGGCGTTAAAACAGTCACTACCACCCGCCGATTACGCGCTCGACCTTCGGCTGTGTCATTGGATACAACAGGCACGTTGTCAGCTAGGCCAGTCGCTTTCAAACGATTTGCAACGATCCCGTGATCGATGAATAGCCTAACCACACTGCTCGCACGTGCGGAGGAAAGCTCCCAGTTTGAGGGGAAGACAACCGTGGTGATGGGAAGATTATCTGTGTGCCCTTCGACTTCGATGGACATCTCTTCTCCCGCTAATATCTGGGCGATATCCGATAGTGTGGCGACAGCTTCTTTTTGCAGTTCTGCTTCACTGGGTTTGAACAACATGCTGGCGTTGATATCCAACGTAACGCCTCGTGTACTTTGTGAAACGGTCATTTGCCCGTTATTCACAAATCCAGCCATCTTGATATTGAGGGTGTCGTTGAGCTTTTTCATGCGCTCGCTCAGCTTGCGTTGTTTCTCTGCCAAGCGGGCATTACGTCGATCAACCAGTGATTTGAAATACATCTCTTCTTCACTCAAGCGAATCGTGCCCCCTTCGGCATTGGCACCTTGCGTACCAAATGCTTGATTCACGGCAACGCTGAAGATCTTATATTTACCCTCATTCACCGAAGAGATGCCATACATCACCACGAAAAAGGCGAATAGCAAGGTCATGAAGTCTGCGTACGACACCATCCATCGATCGTGATTGTCAGGCTCCCTACGTTTTGCTCTTCTGGCCATCTCAGCTCACCCTTAGGCAATATAACCTTTGAGTTTGTTCTCGATGAAATGGGGATTTTCGGCATTGGCGATCATCGATAATCCGTCGATCACCATCTCACGCATCGCCACTTGCTGTGCAATCAATATCTTCAACTTTCCAGCAATCGGTAAGAAAAGCAGATTGGCGAAACCCACACCATAAATCGTTGCAATAAAAGCGACGGCGATGCCTGCTCCTAACTTTGCAGGCTCACCCAAACTTTGCATGACGTGTACCAATCCCAACACCGCGCCTAAGATACCGATGGTAGGCGCATAGCCTGCCGCACTTTCCCACACGCGCGCAGCTTGCCAGCGCAAGTTCTCCCACGTATTGAGTTCAATATCCAATACCTCTCTGATTTTTTCTGCACTATTGCCGTCAATCAGTAGATGTAATCCTTTTTGAATGAAAGGATCGCTCACACTATTGATCTGCCCTTCCAACACTAAGATACCTTCCTTACGGGCCAAATTTCCCCAGGCGGTAAGCTGATAAATTAGTTTTTGATTATCGAGCGCGGGCGTTATGAAGGCCCAGCGTGCCATCTTCATTCCCATTAAAAACACATGCATCGGGTGCTGCAACATAACGGCGCCGATGGTGCCACCAAGGACAATCAGGAATGCCGCCAGTTGCAATAAAACAGAGACCGAACCACCTTCCAGTAACTGTCCTCCGAGGATACCGGTTACGGCTAACAGCACACCTAAGAGGCTAAGCTTGTCCATCAGTGCCCCTTCAGGGTGGTACGCAGACGTGCAACAGCTTGGCTATGTAATTGGCAAACGCGCGATTCGGACACCCCCATTACGGCACCGATCTCACGTAAGTTCATATCTTGTTCGTAATGCATACCCATGAGCTGTTGCTCACGTTCAGGAAGATGTTCGATGGCACCAATCAACGCCTCACGGAAGCGTTCGTCTTGCAGCAACTCCAATGGATTCCCATCCATATTAAAGTCGTGTCGATCAAAAAAATCTTCATTCTCTTCATTATGAAAATCTTCGTAATAGACGAGTTGTGCGCCGCGTGCCTCTTGCAACATATCTTGATATTCAGCCAGAGGGACCTGCATTTCTTTAGCAATCTCAGTTTCGTTTGGCGGACGCCCGAAACGCTGCTGCAAACGACTGATTGCTGCTTCGATCTTGCGCATATCGCGACGCATACTGCGCGGCAACCAATCCGCTCCGCGCAATTCGTCCAGCATCGCACCTCTGATTCGTTGTGCGGCGTAGGTCTCAAATTGCGCGCCGCGCAATTCGTCATAACGCCCTGCTGCATCCAACAGACCGATCATGCCCGCTTGAATCAGATCATCTACCTCTACACTGCCGGGCAATTTGAGCATCATGTGATGGGCGATGCGTTTCACCAGCGGCGAAAATTCGCGCAAGCATTGATCTTTGTCGTTCAGTCCGCTTGATGTGTACATTTTTTTGGCCCTCAAGTTAGCGCCTATATTTCCCTGTGCGGAGTCTAATTCAACCACCGCCCCCTCGCTACACAGCTGCATCATGTCAGCGCCACCACGGCACCACTTCTAGCTTGATGCATCAGTCTATGCATCACCCCGCTCAGTTTATCTTGCGCATGCTGATTGATCTGTGACACCCGCAATAATCCTTGTGCGATCTCTCTCACGGCGAATGATGCTGCCGATGAGGGATAGGCATCCACCACAGGACGGCAGGCTTGGGTTGCGCGTTTGAGTTGCTCGTCTAAAGGGATAAAGCCCATATATTCGAGTTGTACTTGCAAGTGACGACGCGCCACCTGTGCCATGTTGTCAAATACCGCGATAGCTTCGCGCTCGTCTTTGACTTTATTGATGACAATATCGAATGCTTGACGACCATTCAATGTAGCCATCTGTTTCAGCAATGCATAACTTTCTGTGATCCCGCTGGCGGTCGCATTGAGCACCAACAATAAGGGCTCATCCCCCGACAAGCTAGCACACAACGAGTGTCCATCGCGTGCGGCGTCAACGAGTACGACATCTTTGTCTCCGGCTGCAGACAGTAACGATTCCATCAAGCGCTCACGCTCCATGTGGTCTAACTTGGGCAATGCTTGCATCGCTCTGGCGACAGGCAAAACACTCGCCCCACCCAAGCCTTGAAGCAATACATCATTCAACGTTTTGTCGCCGCGCACCACATGCAATAAGTCGTAACGAGGCCGCATACCCATCGTATTGGCAACGTTGTCGTGCGAGACATTCTCATCCAGCACAAGCACATCTTTACCTGAGTGAGCGAACACCGCCGCGAGATTGGTGACGATGCTGGTTGCCCCCAGACCATCGCGCGCGCCAACCACGGTGATGACCTGCGTGGTCGAACGAGCCAACAATTTGCGCAAACCCGCGGCCTGATCGGAAGCAAACGATGAAGCGAAGGCGCCTCCCATTATGGAGTCGACATCTGAAAATGGACTATCCAGCATGATCGCTTGATTGACTGCACTATGTTTAAGCATATTGCCCCCTTGCGGCCTGTTGTACTGATACGCCCGCCATATATGCTGGGAATTCGACCTCATCTAAGGTGAAACTCGCAGGCTTGCCCATCTGTTTGAAAGTACGGTGCACCAAATATTCGACGTTCACTTCATGTAGATCTTCAGGTACGCGCTGACCACTCGCAATGTAATGCATCAACAGTTTGTGGCGTGCGATTACATCCAATACGGTACCAAGTGTAACGGCCTCGTCGAGTTTGGTTGGGATGCAGCCGATAACGTTATTGCCGCCATACATCTTCACCACATCATCCAAGGTACTACCTGCGCTGGTCGCATTCAACAACAGCAAGCGACGCACGCCAGCCGCATCGAACATCTTGGCTTGTTCTGCCACGCGGCTGTCACGTTGGCCGACGCCCATGGTGTCGATCAACACCAGATGTTTGTGTTTCAAACCAGCCAAGGTGAGTTTCAAATCATTCAGATCACGCACAGCATGTACGCTAACGCCCAATATAGTGCCGTAGATACGTAACTGTTCGTAAGCGCCAACGCGATAACTATCCGTTGTAACTAGGGCGACTTTATCTGCGCCATAACGCACGACAGCACGGGCAGCCAATTTCGCTGTTGTGGTGGTCTTACCCACCCCTGTTGGCCCGACCAATGCATATACCCCGCCATTGGTGACGATATCGCCACTCGCATCGGCCACTCGCAGGTTGTGAACCAATAACTTGCGTACCCATGCGATGTCTTCTTGAACAGGCATCTTGTCTAACAAGACACGAGAAAGTGAGGGGCTGAATCCAACATTGATTAAATCGCGCAACAGTGCGCTACGTTTCGGATCTTGCTGTTGGATGTTGCTCCAAGTCATACAGGCCATTTGCTCTTGCATCTGCGCATGCATGGTTTTCAACTCGTTGATCAGATGGTTCTGATCAACGGTTTCTACAACCGATGCTGGTGCGCTGGTGGGTTGTGCGACTTTGGATTCAGTCATTCGCGCAGCCTTAGATTCAAGAATCTTTGCACCGAGTGCGGCGGCTTGGTTCAATGCCTGTGGTGACAATGTCTCTGGCGCTGCCTTGCGAGGCTGTTCGAAATGCGTCAGCGCCGCACGTGTCTCGCTCAAGTGAGCCAATTCAGCCCCGGCCATCGCAACGATCTCGACGCCTTCCGGCACTTTGCGATTGGATAAGATGACGGCATCTTCACCAATCTCAGTACGGACTAATTTAAGTGCGTCGCGCGAATTTGCCGCGATAAATTTTCTAGCGTTCATGTTCTACCTCCCACCATAGATGTCACCCGGATGCTCTTGAAGCCGGGTACTTCTTCATGCGAAATCACTTTGAGTTGTGGCAATGCACGTTTCAAGAAACGCGCTAACAGTTCGCGAATCCCTCCGGGCACTAACAGCACGGTTGGCAATCCCAAACGTTCTTGAGCCTCTGCTGCATTGCGTGCTTCACGCAACAAGGTATTGGCCAGTCCAGGTTCGATGGCGTTTCCACCCGCTTGCAAAGCCTGTCCCAATACATATTCCAATTCTTTGTCCATGCCGATGACTTGTAACTCTTGTTCCGATGGATAGAACTGCTGAACGATGGCTGGGCCAAGCGCGACTCGCACCAAAGCGGTCAACACGGCAGGGTCTTGTACCTGTGTGGCGTGTTCGGCCAAGGTCTCCAAGATGGTGCGCATATCGCGGATGTGCATGCCTTCGTCCAACAGGTTTTGCATCACTTTTTGAACCGTGGTCAAAGACAATAATTTGGGGATCAGATCTTCGGTCAGCTTGGGAGCAAGCTTGCCCAAGTGATCGAGCAGTTGTTGCAACTCTTGGCGTCCCAACAATTCGGCAGCATGTAGATGAATCAGGTGGCTCATGTGAGTTGCGACCACCGTGCCCGCATCCACCACGGTGTATCCCATCGCTTGTGCTTGATCGCGCATGCCCGCATCGATCCAAGTTGCAGGCAATCCGAATGCAGGGTCCTTGGTTGGTACGCCTGGCAAGATACCTGACACGTTGCCCGGATTAATCGCAAGGTGTTGGTGGGCATACGCCTCACCACTGCCGATCTCTGCGCCCTTCAAGGTGATGCGATAGGCGTTTGGATGTAGATCCAAGTTATCGCGAATATGCACTGCAGGTGGCAAGAAGCCCATTTCTTGAGTGAATTTTTTGCGGATTCCTTTGATGCGACGTAGCAGATCCCCATCTTGAGATTTATCCACCAAGGAGATCATGCGATAGCCCACTTCTAGGCCCAATACATCAACTTGCGCCACATCATCCCAGCTTGCTTCAGGCGCTTCGATATTGGGCACAGCAGTCACTTCTTCTTCCAACTCTTTGGCTTCTTCTTGCTTGCTTTGACGTAACAGATACACAGCAAACCAACCCATGCCGCCTGCCAACAATAGGAATGCGAAGTGAGGCATGCCAGGAATCATGCCCAGCATGCCGATGATGACGGCTGTCAGAATGATGACTTGTGGGCTAGAAACTAATTGTTTAGCCAATTGCTGACCGATGTTCTCGTCACTCGCCACACGGCTGACCACCATACCGGCTGCGGTAGAGATGATCAACGCAGGTATCTGTGCCACCAATCCATCACCGATGGTGAGCATGGTGTAATACTTTGCCGCTGTCGCAAAATCCAGATCATGTTGCACCATGCCGATGACCAAGCCCGCCACAATGTTGATCAGCATGATGATGATGCCCGCAACCGCATCACCGCGAACGAACTTGGAAGCACCGTCCATCGCCCCGTAGAACTCAGCCTCTTGAGCGACTTCTGCACGACGTTTACGTGCCACATCTTCACCGATCAAACCCGCATTCAGATCAGCGTCGATTGCCATTTGTTTGCCTGGCATCGCATCTAAGGTGAAACGTGCACCAACTTCCGCGATACGCCCAGCACCCTTGGTGATCACGACGAAGTTGATGACGACAAGGATGATGAACACCACGATACCGACGGCATAGTTACCGCCCACAAGGAAGTGGCCGAATGATTCGATGACCTTACCTGCCGCATCAGGCCCCGTATGGCCTTCCAACAATACGACACGTGTGGAGGCGACGTTGAGTGACAAACGCAACAAGGTGGAAATCAGCAGGATAGTGGGGAATACGGCGAAATCGAGCGGTTTGGTGGTATTCATCGCCACCAGCAACACCATGATTGCCAAAGCAATATTGAAGGTAAACAGAATGTCGAGCAAGAATGGAGGAAGTGGCAACACCATCATCGACAAGATCATCACGATCAGGATGGGGCCTGCCAGTCCGCGCATACCGCCGCGCATCAATGTTTCCTTCAATGTTTGCAACAGATTGTTCATGTCACCCTCGTTACGCATTACCGGATGCCTCAAATGGCTATCACGGCTTATGCGTATTATCGAGAGCGCACGTCAAATCAAAGGCGGGAAAAGAGGGGGAAATGGACGGCTATTAAGCTCGCATAGCGCAGATGGCCTCCCCTTCGAGGCGTTACAGTTAGGCTGGGAACACCCCTGTAGAAAGATAACGATCACCTCGATCACATACGATAAATACAATCGTGGCGTTCTGAACTTGCTGTGAGATCCGTAGCGCCACGCTGAGCGCCCCCCCCGACGAGATGCCGCAGAAGATACCTTCTTCGCTGGCCAGCCTGCGGGTCATCACCTCGGCATCCTGCTGACTCACATACTCAAGTTTATCCACATTCTGTGGGCTGTATATCTTCGGCAAATAAGCCGCCGGCCATTTACGAATACCGGGGATCTGTGCCCCTTCTTCTGGTTGCACACCAATGACTTGAATGGCGGCACTCTGCTCCTTGAAGAAACGCGCATTCCCCATAATGGTACCTGTCGTCCCCATGCTACTCACAAAGTGCGTGATGCCCCCTTGCGTATCGCGCCAAATTTCTGGGGCGGTGCCTTCGTAGTGTGCGAGCGGATTATCTGGGTTGGCAAACTGGTCAAGGATAATGCCTTGGCCTTGGTCGCGTAATTTTTCTGCGGTGTCGCGCGCCAATTCCATACTGCCTTCTTTGGGGGTCAATACCAACTCCGCCCCAAAAGCGCGCATGGTCTGACGACGCTCCACACTTTGATTCTCAGGCATCACCAGAATCATCTTGTAGCCACGCATCGCTGCGGCCATCGCCAAGGCGATCCCAGTATTGCCACTAGTCGCTTCGATGAGCGTATCGCCCGGTTTGATTGCGCCACGCTCCTCCGCACGACGAATCATGGAAAGTGCGGGCCTATCCTTAACTGACCCCGCAGGATTGTTACCTTCCAATTTCGCAAGGATGATGTTCGATGTGTTGCCGGGAATACGTTTGAGCCTGACTAAAGGCGTATTACCTACGTAGTCGTCGAGTGTCTTATACATGTCGTTGCCAATCCAAAATAGGAAAACGCCAGCATGATAATTGCTGGCGTTTCATTTTGCACTGCGAGTTAGCGTCAACTCGCGATGCCGGCTGCGTCGAACATTCCTTCAAAAAGAATCGAGCTCAGATAGCGCTCGCCTGAATCCGGCAGGATAACGACGATGGTCTTTCCTGCATTCTCAAGCTTGTTTGCCAAACGTGCCGCGACAGCAACGGCTGCGCCGCAAGAGATGCCCGACAGGATGCCTTCTTCACGCGCCAAACGACGTGCATACAACACGGCATCCTCATTCGTCACTTGTTCGATGGTGTCCACCAACGATAGATCGAGCACGCCAGGAACAAAACCCGCGCCAATACCTTGAATCTTGTGAGGGGCAGGTTTGAGCTCTTGGCCTGCGCGGTGTTGCGTCAAAATAGGGCTCGCCGAGGGCTCGACTGCAACCGTCTGAATTAGCTTGCCGCGCGTCTTCTTGATGTAACGCGACACGCCCGTGATGGTCCCGCCTGTGCCTACGCCTGAAACCAAGATATCGATATTGCCATCGGTATCGTTCCAAATCTCTGGGCCCGTGGTGGCTTCATGAATGGCTGGGTTAGCTGGGTTTTCGAACTGTTGCAACAAGACATATTTCGAATCCGACGCGGCAATTTCTTTCGCCTTCGCGATAGCACCACTCATGCCTTTAGCACCTTCTGTCAGCACTAATTTTGCACCATACGCGACGAGTAGTTTGCGGCGCTCAACGCTCATCGTTTCAGGCATGGTCAAGGTCAGTGGAATACCGCGCGCTGCGGCCACAAAAGCTAAAGCAATACCTGTGTTACCGCTGGTAGGCTCGACGATCTCTTTGCCGGGGCCAAGGACACCGCGCTTCTCAGCATCATCAACCATGGCAACGCCAATACGGCATTTCACGGAATACGCAGGATTACGCCCTTCGATCTTGGCCAAGATCGTAGCTTTCGCACCATCACCAATACGATTGAGTTTGACCAGCGGCGTACGTCCAATGGAAAGTGAGTTGTTTTCAAATACGTTCGACATAAGGGCCTCTTGAATAGGATGACAGATGGGCAAAGTTTAGCTGAATATAAGTAGCAAACTAACTAACCTGTTGTCATAAGCTATGAAGCTTTGAGTCTAACGGTCGAAAAAACTCTGCCGCGATGCAGGAGGGAGTGGGCTACGACTGTTTCATCAGCATATACAGCTGCGACAGTAACGTTTGTACATCACGCGAATTTTTTGAGAACTCACCCTCCATCAAATCGTTGATCGCTTCTTCCTTGCGATCTGCCTGGATTAGCTCAACCACTTGCGCTGCACTGACGTGAAACTGTGCATGCTTCGCTTTGATTTGATGAAAGAGGGGTAAATGGCCCGTGAAAGTTTGTCCTTCGGAGTAAATCCATTTGCCTAAAGCGCATTGGTCGTCTCGACATATAACCGAGTGGTCTAACACTTCTTTAGAGGTGCCTTCAGCATATTCAGCCAACCGTGCTCTCCATTTACGGTGAGCCTCAATGGCTGCAACAAAGTCCAAGCCTTGTATGTGCGCGCTTTCTTGAATACCTCCGACTGGGGTGACATGCTTAGCCGCCTTGCCTTCATCCCCCTTTGATAAAGCTGAAAACCAGTCAAACAGTCCCATTGCATTCCCCTTATTTAACTTACGAAACCGCGAATATTGCTAAGTTGCAGCAGCGACCTTGTGGGTCTCCTGAATGCGCTTGAGCTTTTCTGCAAACTGCTTTGAGACAGACGCAATCATTCCCAAGCTTTTACTTGGCTTTGTCGAAACGACCAACATTGCCTCTACAGAGCTCTTCACCAACAACATGTAACCCTGCTCACTTTCTATCAAGAGCAGATTAAATGCGCCGTGCTTAATTTCTTGAGACGCGCGTTGCGCAAGCGCATGCATAGATGCGCAAATCGCTCCCAATCGGTTCGAATCAACGCCACTAGCAAGCTCAGCTGCGATCGTGTAGCCATCTAGAGAAATGTATGCCGATGCCTCGATATCAGACATAGCGGCGTTTAGCTCTCTAAGAGCAGCGCACATAATTGATACTTTTGCTGCATCAAGCCTTTGCTGAAGTTCATTTTTCATTGTTTACTCGAAAATTTGGGGAATCCAATTTGACTGCTATTCAAATTCCCTCTGCCCCCTCAAAAACGGGGACAGCGCGAATCAATTTACAGTTTTAGCACCCGCTTATTCAAAAGAAGAGCGCTAAGACAAGAGGCGCTGCAACTTTTTCAATGGGATAAAGCATGAGTGTCATCACTCTCTGACAAACTGAGCAGCGAATAAAGCATCGTCCTCACATCCTCTCTGCGGCGGCAATCAACCTCAAAAACAGGTACGGACAATCTGACTTCAGAAAGCCTTTTATTAAACTGCTCCAATATTCTTGAATTTCGCGTGACATCAGTGTGTGTTATTCCAATCACAGCAACGCCGCCGCACTTAGAGATGAGATCTGAAAACACTTCCAGATAAAAATCTAAATCGCCTAGGGGATTGACACTGGTGGCATCAATCAAAATGGCTATTCCCGTTGCACCAGTAGACAGGATTTCCCACATGTAACTAAATCTCTCCTGACCGGGCGTGCCAAATAAATGCATCTTTGCCCCTGCCCCTAGATTCAGCGTTCCATAATCCATGGCAACTGTGGTTTTTGAACTTTCCCCACGCATCCGATCTGTGTCAGCAGCTTCTGTATCAACCACCAAGGTGTCGCTAGCAGAAGTGATGGCGGTGGTCTTCCCGCTCCCAACCGCTCCCGTGATTATTATTTTGTTTTTCACCGATTAGGGCTTTGCGAATTTGGTAAATAAGGAGCGAAAGAAATTCTGCTCATGGCTTGGCTTGACCTGAATACAAGGTGCCGATGCCTTGGCACGAGCCCGAGAAACAACCTCAACAATCCCCGCATAGTGAGCTGCATTGAACACCTGATGAATTTCAGAAGATTCAATTTTTAGTTTTTGCTGCACATGCGCAAGCGTGGTTGGATGACGGGTAAGTAGCGATATGATTCGTGAAGTGTTAGGTGTTGAGGGAAGGCGCGTCAAATTGGGCCATTGCTTGAATTTCACAACGTCATAAATGGAATATTCATCCAGCAATTGTGCGCTTGGGGAAGCAAATGCAAAATGCCACATTAGCTCACCTAATCCGCGACACACAGATTGCTCGGTCGATAAATCGGATTCCCCAATAACCACCAATTTGTATTTAATAATCGGCGCGTCACAAAATTCCGCCATGTCTTTAACCGAGGAATAATATTCATTTCGTTTGGGAAATATCATGACATCCCCGATGCCTGGCAAAAGAACAAGGGTGTTTTGACCAGTAGCGATAATGCGCTGAATGATTCCGAGCAAATGAATTGTTGGCATGAGAAGCACGTCTCTGCTCGGCCTGTTTAAAACATCGACACTCATATTTCCCTCTGCATCACGCTAATCACTCCATGCGAGAACTCAACCAAATACACAGGTTGACCATTCCTCAACTCTTGAAGCGACTATAGCAATGGGATGAAAATGAGGTAATCAGAAGGGGCTGAAATTTCCTAAGGAATAGCCTTGTCAAAACTAGGATTATTCCTAGGGACAGCGATTCATTGAGCTTTAATCGAGTAAATTGTGATGAACCGCATAAAGAACCAGATCGGCGACAGTATGGAGTTCCATTTTTTGAAATAAATTGCTCTTGTGTGTGCTGACCGTTTTGGTACTGATGAACAACTTCTGTGCTATCTCGTTCCCACTCATTCCCACAATCATTAAGCGAAATATTTCTAGCTCTCTGGCGGAAAGTAAAGTGTGAGGTAACTTTTTACCTGGGAACGCGCTTTCAAAAGCCATTTTTTCAGCTATAGCTTGGTCAATATACCGCTCACCGTTGAATACCTTAAAAATCGCGGACATTAGTTGCGTAGGGTCGCTATTTTTTGTGAAGTATCCTGAGACCCCTGCCTTAAAAGCCTCTATGGCGATATGTGCATCATCGTGCATGCTATAAATGAGTATCGGCAATTTCGGAAAAGCTGATTTTATTTGTCGGATTAATTCAATTCCGCCCGAAGGCATATTTAAATCAAGCAAGATTAAATCGACATCTACCTCATTCAGAAAATTCAGGACCTCTCCGCCTGTTGATGCCTCAGCGATCACTTTTATTTTGTTAGTTAGAGCAACCAGCTGATTGATCCCAGCACGCACGATCGCATGGTCATCAGCAATAAGTAGGCGAATCATTGTCCATCGCCTTTCCGAGAAATTGGCACAAGCAACTCAATAAACACACCTTTGTTTTTTTCGGAGGTAATCTGCAATTCCCCCCCTAACGAAATTGCTCGCTCACGCATTCCTAATAGACCAAAGGATTTTTGTTTGGGGATGTCGTCATAATCAAATCCCCTTCCAGTATCACGAATTTCTATACGTAAATCATCCCCCTGCCGTATCAGCTTGATATGAAGCGTACATTTACCTGCGTACCGAGAAGCGTTGGTAAGCGATTCCTGCACGATACGAAAAATGGATGCCGCTCCCACCTCTTCAACGTCAATGGATTCCTCATTGGTCTCAAAATTAAACGCATTCCCAGTATGTTCAGCATATTCATCACCAAGCCATTTCAATGCCGAGACAAGGCCAATATCCAGTACGTTCGGACGTAAATCAGACACAATGTTCCGCACACATTGCCCAGCCTTATCCAACAAAACTGTCATTCCCCTTGTTTTCTCTAGCATCTCAAAATTCTGAGCACCAAAGCGTAAACTGATAAGCGCGACGTCCATCCGCAATGCGGTCAAAATTTGCCCCAATTCGTCATGCACTTCTCTAGCGATGTACTTGCGTTCTTCTTCCCGAAGAATTTCTGACTGCTCCGATAAATCACGAAGCGTTTGATGTGAGTCAAGCAGAGCGGTTTCTAAATGATGGCGCTGAGAAATGTCCGTAGCAAGCCCAATCAATCCAACAATTTCACCGTCATTGTTGATCAATTTCACTTTATGAATTTCCAACAAATGTTCTTTTCCATCAACAAAAGGAATCCACTCTTGGGATGTATGCACCCCATCAACTTGGAAACACGCCTCATCTGATTTAATACAATTTTCAGAAACCTGCGGCGTAAGCAGCTCAGAGTAATGCGCAACAGACTTAAACTGTTCCTCTGTGACTCCCACTGAACTGCAAAAAGCACGATTGATAAATTTAATCTTGCCATCTGCCCCCAAAAGCCAAATACCTATGGGAGCATTGTCTAGAAGGGTTTGAAATAAAACACGCTTAGCCTCTAACTCTTGCTTGGAAAGAAGAGCTTCCTCTTCAGTTCGTTTACGCAGGGAGATATCTTCAACAATCGCCACCCCGCCGTCGACATGACCATGCTTATCATAAGAAGGTGCACAAGATAGCTGAATCCATGATTGGCTACTTTGACCAGACAGACGATCACATGCGTGCTCAATGGAAATAGTCTCACCATCGATTACTTTACTTAGCCATACCTGAATAGAGTGCAAACTCCGAAACACAGCAGTCGCACTTCTCTGTGATCGATCTCGATTTTCAAACAATTCCTTAAAGCGATCATTGAAATAGGTGATGTCTAGATTTTTATCAAAATGAAAGATGCCTACAGGTGAATGCCTAAGTAAAAGACGATAGCCCTCTTCGCTAGTTTTAATGAGGTGCTCTCTTGAATTAGCCTCTAATCGTAGCTGGATGTTTTCAACTAAACTTTTATTCACTTTCCATATACTAATGGACATAAAAATAATGATCAGCAATCCCGATAGTGCCAGTGCTGTTGACGTGGAATCACCAACAAACAACAACCTCACGATCAGTGGCAGCAAAGTTAAATTGAGAAACAAACCTGCACTGATAAGATCAGCCGCATACGATGCAATACTGGCTGTCGAAAGGCCGATCAACAAAATGATGATTAACATCTGATGTTGAGGCTCCTCCAATGGGTACAACCAATATGCCGATGCGCCCCAACCTATTCCGCCTAACAACACCCCGATTCGAAACATTCGCAAGCGCGTTTTCACAAAGCTTCCACTCTCAACGGGCCTGCTTCTATAGAATGAAAGCAGCATGATGCGCGCCACCTGAATGGCCTGCATCAACACAAACCATACTGTTATTACAGTGTGATCAACAACATCCCACTGCATGTATGCCAACATTGAAACAAGCACGATGCCAGACACAATAGACGCTCGATGAGAGGCAAATAGTTGCTCGGCCAAAGCATCCTGTACCGCAGGCCAATTTGTAATGAGGTTTTTCAAGTCGTTAGGAGCTTTCAAAATGCAGGGCAGGAATTTTTAGAATGAAACTTGTTACTCAATTAGCGGCTGTATGCTTCGATGGCTATCTCCGATAGCGCCACTAAAACGCCCATAAGCGCGCTCTCCTTCATACAGTGCACCAACTTTCTCTCTGTCACTACAGCATCGGAGCATTCTGTTACTTCCACATACAAAAACAGTTTTCCTAAAGAGGCGCCTCTTCTTGAATACCGCCTGCGCAAGTCAGAATAAAAGCATCACGTGTACTGCATGAAAATTGCCGTACGAATCGATCATCATCGATATTTTCCTGTCATGTGCACCTCATAAACTATGACACGAACATAAGTCAGACACATGCCCCAAACTCAGACCTTATAGCCTTTGTGGTGCGTTCTCCGTACGCACAGACAACGCCTGTTATTACTCCTCTAGCAGCTAGAAAATCAATCGTGCTTATGTTCTTTCTTACTCTTCTTTGCTTTTTTGCTTCGCTTCTGCTTGTCAGGTTGATGTGACTGTTCTTCATGCTTGATGCTCTGCACTGAATCTTGGTTGCTCTCTTTATCCACTTCAGGCTCGACCTTACGACTATCTTTATCTTTTTTATTATTTTTTGTTTTATTGTCTTTTTTATCGTTACGATTCGTTTTGCTAGTGCGCTCTTCGCTAGACGATTCATCATCGCCAATCACGGTGGATGCATCAAACGGAATGGTCTCCACCCTTGACGCGGCATGTGCAACGCCTGCCATAGCAAACAATACGACAAATAGTATGGTTGTTTTCTTCATCTTATTTCCCCTTTAGATGATTGAATAATACATATAGCTTGATTAAGCCAAACAAAGGTTTATTTTGTTTTGCCTAACATATGATTCACATAATTGGCTGTGCCCTGCTCTACGGTCAAAAATTGACCTGCATACCCTGCATCACGCAAAGCGGTAATATCAGCTTGTGTATAGCTTTGATATTTTCCGCGCAATGCGTCAGGGAATGGGATGTAACGAATCAATTGTTGTTGATGCATCTGCTCCAAGGTCAATGCACTTTCACCTTTTTCAGCACGTAATGTATTGATGGTTGCGGCAGCAACATCGTTGAAGCTTTGCGACTTGCCGGTACCCAAATTGAAGATTCCTGATTTACCGGGATGATCCAAGAAATACATATTTACGTTGACCACATCTTCAACAGAGACGAAGTCTCTCAACTGTCCGCCATTGCCGTAACCGTCACAGCCCTCGAATAGCTTCACATAACCGTCCGCGCGGAATTGATTGAAGAAGTGGAATGCGACGGACGCCATACGTCCTTTGTGTTGTTCGCGCTGTCCATACACATTGAAATATCTAAAACCTGCGATTTGCGAAGTGCGCTTGCTCCAACGACGACGCACGACTTGATCGAACAAAAATTTCGAGTAGGCATAGACATTAAGCGGCGATTCATATTCGCGACTCTCTTTGAATACACCTCCGCCACCATAGACGGATGCCGATGAGGCATACAAAAATGGCACTTCTTCACGCTGGCAATGATCAAGCAAGGTCAATGAATATTGATAGTTGTTTTCCATCATGTAACGGCCATCCGTTTCCATGGTGTCAGAACACGCACCTTCATGTAGCACTGCCGTAGTCAGGCCCTTGAAATGTCCTGCCTTGAGACGTTCGATGAAATCATTCTTGTCCAAGAAATCAGCGATGTCGCAATCTGTCAGATTTTTGAATTTATCTGCCTTGGTGAGATTATCTACAGCGATGATATTGGTCTCGCCACGCTCATTGAGCGCCTTCACGATATTTGAACCAATGAATCCAGCAGCTCCAGTAACGATGTAGTACATAACTTCTCCTTAATCTTTCTGCTTCATATCTTGAACGATCTCGTCTCGACTCACTACGGCAGTCCCCAGCTTACCTACCACTACGCCCGCCGCGCGATTAGCGACACACACCGCATCTGGCATCTCTGCACCGCTCGCTAACATGACTGCCAACGTAGCAATAACTGTATCCCCCGCACCACTCACGTCGTACACCTCACGTGCATGGGTCGGTTCATGACGCACGCCTTGCTCGCGGAATAGCGTCATCCCTTCTTCGCTACGCGTCACCAGCAAAGCCTCCAACCCTAATTCAACCCGCAACTTCTGTGCCTTATCCGTCAACTCTGCATCATTGCGCCAAGTCCCAGCCACTTCGCGGAATTCGCTACGATTAGGTGTGAGCAAAGTCGCACCTTGATAGCGCGCATAGTCATCACCTTTCGGATCAACCAATACGGGCTTGCCTGCTGCGCGTGCGGCCTTAATCATCTCTGCGATATGCGTCAGCCCACCTTTGCCATAATCAGAAAGGATGACGACATCTGCATTGGGAAGCTGCGCATGAAAATCAGCCAATTTGGCATTCAAAACTTCATGGCTAGGAGGTGTTTCGAAATCGATACGCAGCAACTGTTGTTGCCTCGCAACTGCACGCAATTTCACAATCGTGGAGATGCTAGCATCACGATGCAGCAAAGCATTCACACGACCTTGCGTAGTGAGTAATTTTTGCAGGCAATCGCCCGCCTCGTCTGCTCCCACCACTGAGAGCAGCGTACAGTGCGCGCCCAACTCAGCGATATTGCGTGCGACGTTTGCTGCACCACCGGGGCGCTCTTCAACACGACTAACTTTTAATACGGGAACGGGCGCTTCAGGTGAGATACGTGTCACATCACCGAACCAATAACGGTCGAGCATGACATCGCCGACAACTAAAATTCTTGCTTGATCAAATGCGGGTAGCTTCATGCCACACCTCCTATGTCGAGTGATATCTCATGCAATGCTTTGAGTGGGTCTGCTGCTTGCGTAATAGGACGTCCAATGACCAAGTAGCTCGAACCACTTTCTAGTGCGGTGCGCGGCGTCATGATACGAGACTGGTCATTTGCAGCAGCATTCGCAGGACGTATCCCAGGCGTCACCAAACAAAACTCTGTACCACATTGCTGGCGTAGCAACTGAGCCTCTTGCGCAGAACACACGACCCCATCCAATCCGCTATCCTTCGCCATACCCGCTAGACGCGAAACCATTTCGGCGGGGGTTGCGGTGAGGCCGATCCCTAAAAGATCCTCTTGCGCCATGCTTGTCAAAATCGTCACGGCGATTAACTGAGGACGTTGTTGCACATGGGCCAAACCTTCACGCGCAGCTTCCATCATACGTTTCCCGCCCAGCGCATGCACATTGACCATCCAAACTCCCAAGCCAGCGGCAGCTTTACATGCTTGCGCCGTGGTGTTCGGTATGTCGTGGAATTTCAAATCGAGAAAGACATCAAAGCCAAGTTTTTGCAATTGCTCAACTAATTGAGGCCCCGCTGAGGTGAATAACTCTTTACCCACTTTTAGCCGGCAAAATGATGCGTCTAACCGATTCGCCAATGCCAATGCAGACTCAGCTTGAGCGTAATCAAGCGCCACAATGATTTTAGGTTCACTCATATCGTCAATCCATTTTCTTCACTACGTTTAGGTGAGTAGCTTTCCCACTTATGGCAAGCTGGACAGTGCCAGTAGAACTGACGCGCTTTAAAACCACAGTGCCCACAACGATACATCGCTAAACCGCGCGTACGTTTATAGATCAAATCCTTAACCAACTCGATATCCGCACGTCGCTCACCCACCGTTTCCAATAGCTGAGCTTCTAACAATTTGTCTAGCCCCAATAGTGTGGGGTTACGTTTCAACTCATTACGCACCAATTGATAAGCAGCCTCCGCGCCATCTCGCTGCACGATGACACCGAACAGTACGTTCATCAAATCAAGTGAAGGGTATTTCTGAAGGTAGGTTTGAAGCAGGTTGATACCCGTCCCCTCATTACCGTTTTGACGGCACGCTTGCAATATTCTTTCAGCGACCAAGGGGAGATATTGCGCATCTTGATGCTCGATCTGCTTCCAAATCTCAATCGCTTGTAGTGATCGCCCTGCTGCCAGTTCGATATCTCCCAACATGATATTAGCTCGTACCGACTTTGGATTCACACCCAAGGCTTGTTCGAGGTGAACAACGGCAGCATCAATCTGTTTGTGCGAAAGCTCCGCTGTCGCCAATTCACAGAAGAAGAAGGCTGCAAGATTTCCACGCGACTCGCCTGTTAGTGTTGTGAATTTTTGTGCGATATCAATCGCCTTTAACCAATCCTTTTCCTTCTGGTAAATCTCTAGCAGAAATTCAAGCGCTTCTTTTTCGTAAGGCGTGCCATACAGGCTTAAAAAAGCATCCTCGGCACGATCTAATATCCCCGCCTTCAAATAATCTTGAGCAAGTTCGAATATTGCCTGCTGCTTTTTTACTTCATCCAGATCGGCACGCTCGACCAAATTAAGGTGCATCCGAATCGCCCTATCCACCTCGCCACGACGTCTGAACAAACTTCCCAAAGCAAAATGCAGTTCGACCGTTTGTGGATCGACCTTCACGACTTCGATAAAAGCCTCGATTGCTTGGTCTTGTTGTTCGTTGAGAAGATAGTTCAGACCTTGAAAATATGAGCGCGGCAGCGTATTCGATTCAGTAAGCAACTCTTTAATATCGATACGTGCAGCCAGCCACCCCATTCCAAAGAAGAGTGGAAAAACCAGCAACATCCAAGGTTCAAAATCCATTGAGTTCAATCTGAAGGTTGTTTTTGTAACTGGCTACTTTCTTCAGCCAAGTCCAATTTTTGTTTCAACTGTAGCTCTCGCTTCACCCCAGCCAACTCACGACGCTGAGATAACAGAGCCCCCATCATCGCGAGGATGCCAATGCTTGCGCCAAGCGCAAAAAAACAGAACATCACAACCACCAATGACGTATGCCATTCGTAACTGAAAAAATAGTGCAATGTTACGGGCTGATCATTTTTAACTGCAAAACCGAGTAGGACAAAAAACAGTGCCCCTCGTAACGCCCAAATTAAATATCGCATACGCTTTTAGCCACCCATAAACAGGGCGCAAAGATAGCATGAACAGCAAAAAAATTGGCGGCACATCTTACGATGCACCGCCAATTGACTTCAGTTACATTTATTTCAAGCTTGCGGCAAATCTACACGCTCACGCAATTCTTTACCTGCTTTAAAGTGAGGCACATATTTTGCCGGCACTTGCACTTTATCGCCCGATTTAGGATTGCGCCCCAAGCGAGGTGGACGGTAATTGAGAGCAAAACTCCCAAATCCGCGAATCTCGATACGACCACCACGTGCAAGCGTTTCTGACATGCTATCCAAAATCACTTTCACAGCCAGCTCGGCATCTTTGCCGAGCAACTGTGTGTGACGTTCCGCAAGCTTCGCAATCAAATCAGAACGAGTCATAACACCCACTCCATCAATTACGACTTGGAATCCATCTTGGCTTTAAGCAATGCGCCCAGATTGGTTGTTCCAGCGGAACTTGTGTTATCAGCAGCAAACTTCTGCATCGCAGCAGCGGTATCTGCCTTATCCATCGCTTTGATAGACAAGCTAATGCCACGGTTCTTACGATCCACGTTGATGATGACAGCCTTAACGGTGTCGCCTTCTTTCAAGTGTGTGCGGATGTCTTCTACGCGGTCAGCAGAAACTTCAGACGCCTTCAGATACGCTTCAACGTCGCCGTCCAAAGCAATCACAGCACCCTTAGCATCCAGAGACTTCACAGTACCAGTAACGATCGCGCCCTTGTCGTGGCCGGAAGAAACGAAGCCGCCGAAAGGATCACCTTCCATTTGTTTAACGCCGAGGGAGATACGCTCACGCTCAACATCGATAGCCAATACGACTGCTTCCAGATCGTCGCCCTTCTTGTAGTTGCGCACAGCTTCTTCGCCAGCGACGCTCCAAGACAGGTCAGACAGATGTACCAGACCGTCGATACCGCCATCCAAACCGATGAACACGCCGAAGTCAGTGATGGACTTGATCGCGCCCTTAACCTTGTCACCCTTTTGGTGGTTAGCTGCGAAGTCGTCCCATGGGTTGGACTTGCATTGCTTCATACCCAAGGAGATACGACGACGTTGTTCGTCGATTTCCAAGATCATGACTTCTACTTCATCACCCAAGGAAACAACCTTGGATGGATGTACGTTCTTGTTGGTCCAATCCATTTCGGAAACGTGTACCAAACCTTCGATACCTTGCTCGATCTCAACGAAAGAGCCGTAGTCAGTCAGGTTAGTGACCTTACCGAACAGACGTGTACCTTGTGGGTAACGACGTGCCAGACCATTCCATGGATCGTCGCCCATTTGCTTGATGCCCAGAGAAACACGGTTCTTCTCTTGGTCGAACTTCAGGATCTTGGCTTCGACTTCGTCGCCAACGGTCAACACTTCGGATGGGTGCTTCACGCGACGCCATGCCAAGTCAGTGATGTGCAACAGACCGTCGATACCGCCCAAGTCAACGAATGCGCCGTAGTCAGTGATGTTCTTGACGATACCCTTAACGATTGCGCCTTCTTTCAAGTTTTCCAGCATGGACTCACGGTCAGCGCCTTGAGTCGCTTCCAGCACAGCACGGCGAGAAACCACCACGTTGTTACGCTTGCGATCTAGCTTGATAACCTTCAATTCCATCGTCTTGTTTTCGTATGGAGTGGTGTCCTTAACTGGACGTGTATCCACCAACGAACCCGGCAAGAATGCGCGGATACCGTTAACCATAGCTGTCAGACCACCCTTAACCTTGCCGCTGACATAACCTTCAACGATACGGCCTTCTTCCATCGCTTGTTCCAGATCGATCCAAGCAGCGAGGCGTTTAGCCTTTTCACGCGACAAGCGCGTTTCGCCGTAACCGTTTTCCAGAGACTCAATCGCGACGGTAACGAAATCACCGGCTTTAACTTCGATGTTACCTGCTGCGTCTTTGAATTCTTCAACAGGAATAAAACTTTCGGACTTCAATCCGGCATTAACCACAACCACGCTCTGCTCAACGCGAACGACTTGGGCGGTGATCAATTCACCTGCGCGCATCTCTTTGCGGGTCAGGCTTTCTTCAAATAGGGAGGCAAAACTTTCCATATCAACAACTTCGGTCATTTGATTTACTTTCAAGGCAATCCCGGGTGAGCGGGGGTTAGTTATAAAACCCAAACAGAAAGGCTTCTATTTGGACTCCAACGCTTGGTAACGATCTAGCACTTCCTGCACCGCCTGCTCGATGTTCAGAGGGGTCGTATCCAGCAAGCTCGCACCTTGCGCCTGTTGCAGTGGAGCCACGCTACGTTGAGTATCTCGCTCGTCGCGCGCCTGTATGTCCTGCAAAAGGGCGGCGATACTACCACCCATCCCTTTAGCTTTCAACTGCTTATATCGTCTTTCCGCGCGCGCCTCAGCACTGGCGGTGAGGAATATCTTGAGTTCGGCATCGGGAAATACCACCGAAGCCATATCGCGGCCATCGGCCACCAACCCTGGCGCGCGGCGGAAAGCCCGCTGTTTATCTAGCAAAGCTGCCCTAACCATCGGCAAAGCGGCTATTTTGGAGGCGGCAGAGCCCGCTTCTTCGGTGCGCAACTCATCCCCGACCTTGACCCCATCCAGCCAAATGTCTTCCCCTTCAAAGCGGATATCGACTTCACCAGCCAGATCAGCCAATCTGGCCTCAGCATCAAGCGCCACACCTCGACGCTGCGCTGCCAAGCCCAACAAGCGGTACAAAGCACCACTATCTAGGTAGTGCATACCCAAGGCAGTCGCCACACGTTGTGCGACCGTACCTTTACCGGAGGCCGATGGGCCGTCGATGGCAATGACTGGAACGGCTTGTGTCACCTTGGCGAATTCAGCGAAATAATCGGGGAAGGTCTTGGCGACACATTTTGGATCGTTGATACGAACACCCGCAGCACCGAAAGCCGCCAGCGAGAAACACATCGCCATGCGGTGGTCGTCATAGGTATCGATAGCAGCATGTTTGATCTGCGCGGGCGGTGTGATACGAATGTAGTCCGCACCCTCTTCCACTGTTGCCCCCACCTTGCGCAACTCAGTCGCCATCGCAGAGATACGGTCAGTTTCCTTGACGCGCCAGCTAGCGATGTTACGTAACGTGGTCGTGCCGTCAGCAAATAGAGCTGCTACCGCTAGAGTCATGGCTGCATCGGGGATGTGATTGCAGTCGAGATCGATAGCGTTGAGCTTGCCAGACTCCGGCGCACGCGCCTCCATCCAGTTCGGCCCCATCGTGATACGCGCGCCCATCTTCGCCAACTCTTCGGCGAAGCGCACATCACCCTGCACGGAATCCTTGCCCACTCCCTCGACGCGTAGCGGACCACCACCGATGGCACCTGCCGCAAGGAAGTAGGAAGCCGACGAGGCATCCCCCTCGACGTAGATCTCTTGTGGCGACACATAGCGTTGCCCACCGAACACCACGAAGCGCTGCCATCCCTGACGCTCGACCTTTACGCCAAAGCGCGCCATCATCGCCAAGGTGATCTCGATGTAGGGTTTAGAGATCAACTCCCCCACCACCTCCACACTCACGGTACGACCCAGCAAGGGAAGCGCCATCAACAGTCCAGTCAAGAATTGGCTGGACACATCACCGCGCACCTGTGCCACATCACCTGCCAGCGTGGCAGGTTTGATTTGCAACGGAGGAAAACCTTCGTTGCCCAGATATTCAATGTTCGCGCCGAGTTGGCGCAAAGCATCCACCAGATCACCAATGGGGCGCTCATGCATACGTGGCACGCCAGACAACTCATAACTTCCACCCGACAAAGCCAGTGCAGCCGTTAATGGGCGAAAGGCAGTGCCTGCATTGCCCAGAAATAATTTCGCCTCTTTATTCGGAAAATCGCCACCACAACCAGTGACGCGATAGGCGTTATCACCCAAAGACTCCACACCGACACCGAGCACGCGTAAGGCATCCAACATGCGTTCAGTGTCGTCCGAATGCAGCAGGTCACGCACGACTGTTGTACCTTGTGCCAAGGCTGCCAACAACAGCACGCGATTGGAGATGCTCTTAGAGCCAGGCAGACGCACCGTACCGTGCGCAGACATCAATGGAGGAAGTTCAAGGAATTCGTGTTGAGACATGCTAAGAACCAATTAGATTATTTTTGCACCCAAGCACTACGAACTTCACGCGCTAGACTGAAAATCTCTTCCAGCTTGGCGGCGTCGTTGCTTTCTAGGGCTTGATGGAGGACGAAAAGTTCGGCGGCGTATTGTTGCAGCTCGACCATGAGGGCATCTCGATTGGCCATGCAGATGTCGCGCCACATCTCAGGCGAACTGGCGGCGATACGCGTGAAGTCACGGAAACCACTCGCTGCGAAGGAGAGCAATTGGTCTTTGTTGTCGCGCTTAGCCAAGTCATGCACCAAGGCGAACGACAGCAGATGTGGCAGATGACTCACGGCAGCGAACACAGTGTCATGTTGCTCGGCAGTCAATTCGCTCACATTGGCACCACACATCTCCCATGCCTTGCGAATACGCGATACAGCATCTTTGGCATTCTCATTCAACGGCGTAAGCACGACCCGCTTGCCTTGATAGAGATCAGCCAGAGCAGCCGATGCGCCGCTCTTTTCTCCACCCGCAATAGGATGCGCAGGAATGAACTGGGGGAGTTTGCTACCCAGGTTGGCTCGTGCCGCCGCAACCACATCGCCTTTGGTACTGCCGCCATCGGTGACCAAAGTATTAGAACCAAGATGCGGAGCGATACGCTTGAAGATATCAGCCATCTGCGCCACGGGCGTGGCGACCAATACGATATCGGCATCACATACTTCGCGCGCCACATCGTCACCGATGCGATCAAGGATGCCGAGCTGCTTGGCTTCGTTAAGTGTCGCCGCACTACGCCCGAAGCCGACGACTTCCGTCACCGCCCCCGCCTTGCGCAATGCTAGCGAGAAAGACCCGCCGATCAAGCCAACGCCGAAGATGACGATTTTTCGAAAGGCGGGTTGCATCATTTACAGCGTACGACCAATCGCGCCAGCAATCACGCCCAGCGTACCCATGAGTTTCTTCAACTCATCGGGTGTCAGCGCTTGATCCGCATCGCACCATGCGTCGCATGGGCTTGGATGCATCTCGACCAACAGACCATCTGCACCCGCTGCGATAGCGGCTTGCGACAATGCTGGCACCATCCACGCCTTACCGCCTGCGTGCGAAGGATCGACGATGACTGGCAAGTGTGTCTCTTTCTTCAGCACTGGGATCGCAGTCACGTCCAGCACGTTACGGTATGCCGTCTCGAAAGTGCGGATGCCGCGCTCGCAGAAGATGATGTTGTGGTTACCACCCGCCGCGATGTATTCCGCCGACATCAACCATTCGCTGATGGTGGCAGACATACCGCGCTTGAGAATGACGGGCTTATTGGTACGACCGATCTCTTTGAGCAGATCGAAGTTCTGCATGTTGCGCGTACCGATCTGGATTACATCCACGTCATATTCCATGAACGCATCAATCTGACGCGCATCCATCAATTCAGTGACGATGGGCAATTTGTATTTGTCTGCAGCCTTGCGGAACATGTCCAGACCTTCCACGCCGTGACCTTGAAACGCATAGGGGCTGGTACGTGGCTTGAAGGCACCACCGCGCATCAAACGACATCCAGCTTCATGCGTGAATTTTGCTGCGAGATCCATCTGCTCTTGCGTCTCGACCGAGCAAGGGCCGCCGATGATCTGGATCTGATTGCCGCCGATAGGTACACCTGCCACATCGATGACGGTGTTCTGTTTGTGCGCTTCACGCGACACGATCTTGTATTGCTTGGCGATGTGCATCGCCGACTCAACACCCGGCAGCGAGGTGAACATGTCTGCCGCCAACTTGCGTTCGTCTCCAATTGCACCAATCACCGTGCGCTCGATGCCGCGCGAGATGTTAGCTTTTAGACCTGCTGCTTCAAGTTTTTTTACAACGGTACCTACTTGTTCGTCGGTAACTTCTGGACCCATTACGATAATCATTTTTGCTCTCCAATGGCCTGCTTCAAAGCAGTTAAAAATTTAGCATTCTCACTTTCCAGACCGATGCTCACGCGCAACCAATCTGGCATATCGTAGTTTGATATAGGGCGCACGATCACACCCAGTTCGAGTAAGCGTCGGTACATCGCCGTCGCGCCGCCGATGCGGAACGCCACGAAATTTCCGTAAGAAGGAATGTATTCCAATCCCAGCTTGGTCAAGCCTTCAGTGATCTGCATCATCCCGCGCTGATTCAACTCAAACGTGCGTTTAACAAACGACACATCTCGCAAGGCTGCCACAGCGGCGGCTTGTGCCACGCTATTCACATTAAACGGCTGACGTACGCGATTCATCATGTCTGTCACTTGCTCATGCGCCATGGCATATCCCACGCGCAGACCGGCCAAGCCATAGGCTTTGGAGAAAGTGCGCGAGATGATGAGATTAGGAAAATCCTTCAACCAACTGATACTGTCATAACGCTTATCTTCAGGCAGGTATTCGTTATAAGCCTCATCCAACACAACCAGAATATTCGCAGGCAATTTGCGCATGAATGATTGCAACTCATCTGCAGACAAAAAGGTGCCCGTCGGATTGTTGGGATTAGCGATGAATACTATCTTGGCTTGATTATCTTGTGCCGCTTGGCGCATTGCATCCAAGTCGTGTCCAAAGTTAATCGCTGGGACACTGATGCCTGTTGCGCCTACCGCTTGTGAGGCAAGTGCGTAAACAGCGAATGCATGTGCGGAGTAAACCACCTTGTCGCCAGGGGCCAGAAAGGCACGCGCAGCCAACTCTAACAAGTCATTGCTGCCATTTCCTAGCGTAATGCTGGCATGGGTGACGCCATAGCGTTTAACCAATGCATCTTTTAGATCAAAGCCATTGCCATCAGGATACAAGGCGATCGACTTGATGGCTTCAAGCATCGCCGCTTTTGCGGCCGGACTCGCACCGAGAGGATTCTCATTCGATGCCAGCTTTACGATGCCCGTAATACCCAATTCGCGCTCCAACTCAGCGATGGGCTTCCCCGGCTGATAAGGCGCTATCGAGCGAATATAGGATGGTGCTAAATCACAATAATTCATTTTCAGACCTTGCTTGAAAAAAGCTTTAAACAGCCACTGGGTATGAGCCCAGCACTTTGACAAATGCCGCAATCTGTTTGAGTTGCACCAATGCGGCTGCAACCTTGGCATCTGATTGATGTCCTTCGATATCAACGTAAAAAACGTACTCCCACAATCCAGTGCGGGATGGACGAGATTCCAGTTTCGTCATGGACACTCCATTATTTGCTAGCGGAGCCAACAAATCGTGCATCGCACCGGGCCGATTCGGCGCTGACATGGCCAGTGAAGTTCTATCTTTACCCGAGGGGGCAACCTCTTGTTTACCAATGAGCAAGAAACGCGTGGTATTGCGTGCATCATCTTCAATATTCTGCGACAGCACTTTCAATTTGAAATGTGGCGCAGCCTGCGCCCCTGCAATCGCCGCCGTGAACGATTCTTCAGCAGCCAAGCGTGCGGCATCGGCATTGCTGCTTGCGGTAATCCGCTCTGCATGCGGCAGATGTGCATTCAACCAGCCTTGGCATTGCCCAAAAGATTGTGGATGCGAATAGACTTTGCGAATCATGCTCAAGTCGTTTTCATTCGACAGCAAGCATTGATGTACCTGTAGCAACACTTCACCGCAGATATTCAACGTGCTATTCAACAACAAATCTAGCGTACGACCAATCGCGCCTTCGGTTGAGTTTTCGACAGGCACCAAACCATAATTGGCCGCACCACTTTCCACCGCAGTGAATACACCGTCAATGGTATCTGCCGGCACCCCCGTTGTGGCCTGACCGAAACGCTGAAACACCGCGGCTTCGCTAAATGTTCCGTGCGGCCCCAAGTAAGCCACCCTCAAGGGGGCTTCCAGCGCACGACATTGCGACATGATCTCGGTATACAACGCACTGACACCTTGTCCAGATAGCGGCCCTTGATTGGCATCCCGCATACGCTGCAACACTTGCGCCTCTCGCTCTGGCCTCAGCACAGCCCCCGTGCCTTTGGCATGACCGATCTGTTGCGCCAACGCTGCGCGCTGATTGAATAGCTTGAGCAATTCATCATCAATGCCATCAATCTGTGCGCGGAATTTTTTTAAATCGTCAGACATTAAAGAATCAACCTTTGCGCTGTGCGAATTCGCCCATGAAATCGGCGAGTGCTTGAACACCGGCTATCGGCATTGCGTTGTAGATAGAGGCACGCATTCCCCCCGCCAACTTATGCCCTTTAAGTTGCATCAGACCTCGCGCTTCCGCTTGTTTGAGGAATTCTGCATCGACTGCAGCATCACGTGTCTTAAACGGAACATTCATTCTCGAACGATCTGCTTGCGCCACCGGGCATTGATAAAAACCTTGGCTCGCATCAATCGCTTGATATAGCAGATTCGCTTTAGCGATATTCGCTTGCTCCATCTTCGCCACGCCACCATGCTTCTTCAACCATTGGAACACCAAGCCCGCCATGTAAATGCCGTAGGTTGGTGGGGTGTTGTACATGGAATCGTTATCAGCATGCGTCTTGTAGTCAAGCATGGTTGGCAAACGTGCATCGGCATGCCCCACCAAATCTTCGCGCACAATGACCAAGGTCAGCCCTGCTGGACCGATGTTCTTTTGTGCACCCGCATAAATCAGACCAAACTTCGATACATCTATCACGCGCGACAAAATATTAGATGACATATCGGCCACCAAGGGCACATCACCCACATCTGGAATCCAATTGAACTCTACGCCGCCAATCGTTTCATTCGGTGTGTAGTGCACATAAGCCGCATCTTTATTTAACCGCCAAGACGTTTGATCAGGTGCATAAGTGAAATTTTTATCTGCACTACTGGCAACCTCGTTGACGATGCAAAACTTCTTTGCCTCGTTGATAGCCTTCTTAGACCATTCACCCGTATTTACGTAATCAGCTGAGGTCTTACCGCGCAATAAATTCAACGGGATCATCGAAAATTGCAGATGTGCACCACCTTGCAAAAACAACACTTTGTAGTTTTTGGGAATATCTAACAACTCGCGCAGATCTGCCTCTGCCTGCGCAGCGATGCCCATGAACTCCTTACCTCGGTGCGACATCTCCATCACCGACATGCCACTTCCGCGCCAGTCGATCAATTCAGCCTGCGCTTGCTGCAATACTTCTTTCGGCAAGACCGCAGGACCTGCGCTGAAATTATGGATGATCATTCTGCGTCCTCCCTGTCTGCACCTTCTCCGGACTCTTCTTCAGATTCTGCAATGCGGCTCAAGCCAGCCAGTTTTTCACCTTTTTCTAGGTTTATCAGCGTCACACCCTGCGTTGCGCGACTCATCTCACGTATCTCACTCACACGTGTACGAATCAATACACCGTTGGTGCCGATGAGCATGATTTCGTCCTCTGGCTGTACCAGAGTAGCCGCTACCACTTTGCCGTTACGTTCGGAAGTTTGGATTGCCATCATGCCTTGCGTGCCACGACCATGGCGCGTGTACTCAACGATTGGCGTTCGTTTTCCATAACCATTTTCAGTCGCGGTCAGCACACTTTGTTGTTCGTTTTCGGCAACCAACAAAGCAATCACTTTGCCGCCTTTAGACAGATTCATACCACGCACACCGCGTGTCACACGCCCCATGGAACGTACATCGTTCTCATCGAAACGTACCGCCTTGCCTTCGTTAGAGAACAACATCACGTCATGCTGACCATCGGTCAGTGCAACACCGATAAGGAAGTCACCTTCGTCCAAATTGATGGCGATGATGCCAGCCTTACGCGGGTTGGCGAAATCTGACAATGGCGTCTTCTTCACAGTACCGTCAGTTGTCGCAAAGAATACGAATTGATTTTCGGAGAATTCTTTGACCGGCAAAATTGCGTTGATTTGCTCGCCTGTTTCTAGCGGCAGCAAATTCACAATCGGCTTGCCGCGACTGATACGTGTCCCCAAGGGCACTTCATAGACCTTCATCCAATACACACGACCACGGTTGGAGAAACACAGAATGTAATCGTGCGTGTTAGCAATGAACAAGTTATCAACAAAATCGTCTTCCTTAGTGGAGGCCGCTTGTTTGCCACGCCCACCTCGTTTTTGTGCGCGATATTCATCCAACTTCTGCGCTTTCATGTAACCGCTATGCGACAAAGTCACAGCCACATCTTCAGGTGCGATGAAGTCTTCCATGCTCATATCTTGCGTGTGCGTCACGATTTCGCTGCGGCGCTTATCACCGAACTGTGAACGAATAATCACCAACTCATCGCCGATGATTTGCGTCACACGCTCAGGCTTCGCCAAAATGTCGAGCAAGTCTGCAATCTTGTCCATCACTTCACGATATTCGCCCACAATCTTGTCTTGCTCCAAACCTGTCAAGCGCTGCAAACGCAACTCTAGAATAGCTTGTGTCTGCGCCTCAGAGAGGTGATACCCGCGCTCATTGCCAGCCCCCACCAATCCAAACTCAGGCGCCAATCCATCAGGACGCGAAGCATCGCTCACGCGACTCAACATATCTTCCACCAGCGATGAGCGCCACGAGCGCGCCATCAACTCGCGCTTCGCATCAGCGGGGGTGGGCGCCGCCTTGATGAGCGCAATAATCTCGTCCACGTTGGACAACGCGACCGCCAAACCTTCCAAGATATGGCCGCGTTCACGCGCTTTGCGCAATTCAAAAATAGTGCGGCGTGTCACCACTTCGCGGCGATGACGCAAGAACGCTTCGATAATTTCCTTCAGGTTAAGCAGCTTAGGTTGGCCATCAATAATTGCGACCATGTTGATACCGAAACTGTCTTGCAACTGAGTCTGCTTGTACAGATGGTTGAGCACAACTTCTGGCATCTCGCCACGACGCAACTCGATGACCGCACGCATACCGGATTTATCCGACTCGTCGCGAATTTCGGTGATGCCTTCGATCTTCTTCTCGCGCACCAATTCACCAATCTTGATGAGCAGGTTCGCTTTATTCACTTGATAGGGCAACTCGTCGATGATGATGGCTTGACGATCACCTTTACCGATGTCTTCAAAGTGCGTACGACCACGCATGATCACGCGACCACGCCCAGTGCGATAGCCTTCCTTCACCCCCGCCAAACCATAAATGATGCCGGCGGTGGGGAAATCAGGTGCGGGTACGAGGTCAATGATTTCTTCGATATCCATCTCTGGATTACGCAGCAACGCGAGGCACGCATCCACCACCTCGGTCATGTTGTGCGGCGGGATATTAGTCGCCATCCCCACAGCAATACCGGACGAACCGTTCACCAGTAGATTTGGGAAACGCGCGGGGAACACCAGCGGCTCATGCTCCGAACCGTCATAGTTCGGGCCAAAATCCACAGTCTCTTTGTCTAGGTCTTCAAGCAATTGATGTGCGATCTTTGCCATGCGGATCTCGGTGTAACGCATCGCCGCTGCGTTATCTCCATCCACCGAACCGAAGTTACCCTGACCATCCACCAGCGTGTAACGCAACGAGAAATCCTGCGCCATACGAACGATGGTGTCATACACCGCCGTGTCGCCGTGCGGGTGGTACTTACCGATCACGTCACCAACGATACGCGCCGATTTTTTGTACGCACGGTTCCAATCGTTAGACAGTTCATGCATCGCAAACAACACGCGGCGATGAACTGGTTTCAGACCATCACGCACATCCGGCAAAGCACGCCCCACGATCACGCTCATCGCGTAATCGAGATAGGACCTACGCATCTCTTCTTCAAGGCTGACTGGCAGAGTTTCTTTAGCGAATTGTTGTTCCATGAGCGACCTATGAATAAACCCTTAACGCGGGGCGTTTAGGTGTTAAAACGAAGGGGGCATTCTAGCACACCCACATCCCTCCCCGACTAGCCACGAGCCTCATTCGCCACCGCCCACATTTGCCTATACAAAGCCCATAGCAATCAAGCCATAAGCTACAATTTACCCAACCCCAGAAATGGCCCAACTTCCACACAAATTAGGACACTTAGTGAGCGACATCCGCGAAACCACCCAAGCACTCCTCCAATTCCGCGACGAACGGGATTGGGCGCAGTTCCACAATCCCAAAGACCTCGCATTGGCGCTAAACATAGAAACCAGTGAATTACTAGAAACCTACTTATGGAAATCTGCTGACGCTGCAAACAAAGATGAGGTTCGTGAAGAATTGGCGGACGTTTTCGCCTACGCCTTCCTATTGGCAAATAGCTACGGCTTTGACGTGAAGGAAATCGTGCTGGAGAAAATTAAAAAGAATGCGCTGAAATACCCCGTAGAAAAAGCGAAAGGAAATCCCAACAAATACACCCTTCTTTAACTATCGAACATGCGTAACATAATGGCGTCCGATTCGTACATTCCTAAACGCCACTTCAGCAACGATAACCCATCAAGGATCATTCCATGCTCGTCACATTTACAACCGAAGCCTATGCAGACATCACCATGTTTGGCGAACACGCTATCCCCTTGCTTAAAATGATGGGGCACAGCGGCACTGTTCCCAGCGCGATCCGAGCAGAAGACGTTCCCAATGCACTCAGCCTGCTCAAATCCGCCATCGAAGCACAAAAGACAACCTCGCCTACCTCACAAAAACAAGGCGAAGAAATTGTTGTAAGCATGGCCAATAGAAGCCTTCCTTTGATCAGCTTATTGACCGCAGCCACTAAAGCCGGCAAGCACGTTTCGTGGAAATGATTGCCTGAACAAAGCCCACATCGTTCTTTGTACGAGTTGATCTAACAGCCTGCAAAACGTGAGAATACACCTCAACTCTGCGGCGTCATTTAGCAACCAAACGCCAGAGCGAAGTCACCTCCGCCGCTCTGGCGACGTATAACATGTCGGTAGTATCTGATGCTCGCTGATGAGTCGGCTTCACATCCATCTTGCCCAATACTTTCAACTCGGCCATATCAATCCAACTGAGCAATTCGTCCCGCGTACGCAATCCAAGATGTTCTGCCAGGTCGGAGAGGATCAACCATCCCTCGCCGCCTTCATCCAGATGCTCTGCCAGCCCGTTGAGAAAGCCTTTCAACATACGACTCTCGGGGTCGAAGATGGCATATTCGAGTGGGGAGCTAGGGCGTGCAGGAACCCACGGCGGGTTACACACGATGAGCGAGGCACGGCCTGCGGGGAATAGGTCAGCTTGCACCACTTCCACTTGCGCCGCGTAGCCCAATCGACTCATATTCTCTTTGGCGCAGTTGAGTGCACGTGTGTCTTGATCCGTAGCTACGATGCACTGGACACCACGCTTCGCCAGCACGGCAGACAACACACCAGTGCCTGTACCAATATCGAATGCGACGGATTTGTTTTTCAACGCGGCAGGAAGCGACGCTTGATTCACTAACCCCACATATTCACCTCGGATGGGGGAGAACACGCCGTAATGCGGACAGATACGCTCGCCCAAAGCCGGTATCTCAACACCGTTCTTACGCCATTCATACGCTCCGATGAGTCCTTGTAAGCTGCGTAAGGAGGCGATGTAAGGTTCTGTGACCACACCGTAAGCCCCCTCACATGCGGCAGTGACATCCGGCGCACGACGCAACGGTACACTGTGGTCGGCCTCGAACGGCAACAGCAACATACCCAAGGTACGAGCACGTTGTGATTGCGCTTGGCGGTGCAGATTGAATGCGTCTTTGAGCGAAGTTGGTTTCGGCTTAGCTTTGCGCGGCGGCTCATCTGCGCGACGAGCCATGGCTTGTAGTAATTGGCGTGCATTCTGAAAATCTCCACGCCACAATAATGCTGTACCTTCGCAAGCCAAGCGAAAAGCTGTGTCAGCATTCATTTGATCATTAGCGATTTGAACTCGTTTAGGTGCCGGTGCGCCAGACTCAGCACGCCAACGGGCAGAGTGCTCTTCACCATTTTCCTGCCAGTGGATCGTTGAAAAGCTCGAACTCATAGCAGCGATGCGAAATTAGATGGCATGATGACTTTAAAGTATGTCCAGATTGATATGGTTAAAAGTAAACCACTGCGAGATGGCTTGAAGCGAAAAAAGGAATTAATACACTACGCAGATTCGAATTTTTTACCTAACTCAAGTGCTTTTTTCCACGCCTCTGCATCTCCCAACATCTTCAGCGCTTCAGCTGTTTCGGCAAAGGCTTTTGCATCGCCGCGCGACTCATAGATACCCAACAGAGAAAGATAAGTTTGAGGATTTTTTGCATTGATCTTGAGTGCATCACGCAATGACTCTTCTGCCAATTCGTCGTTATCGAAACGCAAATATATATCGGCAGCTTCTAACAAGTCATACTCGGCAGCGGCCTCGGGCACCACTTTCTTTTCTTTGTATAGGGGCACTTTCATGGAACGATCTAAAGCGCTAGGCCCCGTCGCCCCCGCAACAGGCGTATCCAAATCATCGAATATCCCGTGATTCCATGCGGTTAACTGCTGACGTCGCTTATATTCAAACAGAGCCGCCACACCAACTACCAATAGCGCAACAATCACTACCAATTTTTTCCAATACACCTCTAACCATTTTTTCCACGCCACGGCCTCTGTGCCCACGGCCACGTCTGGTTGCGGTGAAGCCACAGGGGTGGGCGAAACCGCACTCGCCGAAAGAGTTGCGCTGGTCGCCACAATCATCTCGGCATCAGCCGGCACCTGACTAGCCGACAACAATACTGGAGCCCCCACACCCGACATCCCCGTCTGCGCTAATTTTGCCTTCAGATTTTGAACCAGCGCTTCCATTTCACCGATTTGCGACTTCATATCGCTAATTGATTTTTCTTTGGCAATGATATCTTCTTGCAAAGAATCACCCATCATTAGAGACCAGCCTTTGGGCGCGTTAGGATCACTTCTAGAGATTGACAATCCAGCACCACCATTCGCCGCCTCCCTATTTAAGGAGAGAGCATTAGACAGTGTCAGCGCCAACTGACCTGATGAGTTATTTTTCCTAACCACTCTATCAGGCGATGACGTATTTCCTTGAATACGCTTTTTGGGTGGGCGTCGAACAGGCTGAGTCGTTGGCAAAACTTCTGCAATAGACTGCGAAGGTGGCAGTATATTTTTCTTAACTTGCGACGACAAAGGGAGCGATTCAAGCCCTGAGGATGCATCAGCTTTCTTCGAAAGATCAACCGCAGGCAACTGCGGCGCATTAACTACGACAGGGCTAACATCTACCTGATTTGCAGGATCAAGCAATAAAGTAAATTCTTTGTACACTTTGCCGCTGGTGGACGACGACGAAACTTCAATCAACAAATTCAGAAACGGGTCTTCGACGGTCTCGTTGCTATTGATATTGAGCACCGTCTTGCCGCTTGGTAAGTGATCAACCTTGAATATGAACTTCAATCCGGCAGGATAAAACAGTTCGTTTTTTTTGTATTCCAGAAGAGGGGCGAGTCTTATTTTTACATCTTGTGGGTCTTCTCGCTCCATATCGAGAAGCTCTACCTGCGCCTTAAGTCGCTCCCCCAAGCTGCTTGAAACCTTTATTTCCCCTAACCCTAATGCACTCAATGTAGACGCAAAAAGACACAGAACGGAAAATAATCCGATCTGAGACATTCGCTTGCGTACGTATTTTTTACCAACCTGCATATGAATTGCGATAACACCTTGATGACTTATTGTTTTTATATGATTTAGTTAATTAGAGCACATATCGAGCCAATCATATAAACAATGTGGGGAAAATGAGGATTTTAGACCATTTGTCCGCAATCTCCTGTGTAAGATTAAACTTTTATCCCTTCGCCACTAAAATTGCCCCCATAACTACGAAGCAAATCCGTCATTCAAGTCGACAGAACGTCACCTTCTTTCATTCCACTTTGCAACACAGCCGCTTCTTAATTCTCGACGCTTTTGTTACATTCACACTCCAGCGAAACTACTCGACCGATATCATGCAAAACGCAGACCCTCTCGAATTAGAGAAATTTATCAAACTCGCACACAAATGGTGGGACCCTAAAAGTGAATTTAAACCATTGCACGAAATCAACCCACTCCGCCTAGATTACATAGATCAAACTGCTCAGCTCACTGGCAAAACGATATTAGATGTGGGGTGTGGCGGCGGCATCTTGGCTGAAAGCATGGCCGCATCTGGCGCAAACGTGACGGGAATTGATCTTGCGGATCGGTCTTTACAAGTAGCAAAATTGCACTTACTTGAAAGTGGTCAACACGTTGAATACAGAAAAATTGCTGTAGAAGCGCTCGCAGAGGAGCAACCCGAACACTACGACATCGTAACTTGCATGGAAATGCTTGAGCATGTCCCAGATCCAGATTCAATCATTGCGGCCTGCGCGCGACTCGTCAAACCTGGCGGTCATGTATTTTTTTCGACACTCAATCGCAACCCCAAGTCTTACCTATTCGCAATTATCGGGGCAGAATACGTATTGAACATGCTGCCACGCGGAACCCATGAATTTGCCAAATTCATTAAACCTTCCGAATTAGCGCAGTCATGCCGAAATGCACATTTGAATGTCACGGAGGTAAAAGGGATGAGCTACAACCCGTTCAATCAAACCTATTCGCTCGGACGTGACACCAGCGTCAATTACCTAATGGCGTGCAGACGTGATTGAAGCTGTACTTTTCGATCTTGACGGCACATTCGCCGATACCGCGCCAGACTTGGGCGCGGCACTCAACCATGTTTTAAGCCTACGCGGAATGCCCGCACTCCCGCTGTCTATCATTCGCCCTCAAGCATCCCACGGCTCACCAGGACTCTTAAAACTCGGCCTAGGAATCACCCCTGATGCGCCTGAATATGACACCTTGAGAGAGGCTTTCTTAGCTCACTATGAAGCACATATCTGTGACAAAACGCACTTATTTTCTGGAATGTCCGCGTTAATTGCAGAGTTGGAAGAACGAGAGTTACCTTGGGGAATCGTCACCAACAAGCCACATCGGTACACCGTTCCATTGATGGAAAAATTAGGTTATGCAAAGCGTGCCTCTTGTTTGGTGAGCGGCGATACTTGTCAGTACGCAAAGCCACACCCGATGCCGTTGATTCATGCCGCTAATTTGATAGGAGTAGATCCGCAACGCTGCCTATATCTAGGGGATGATATCCGCGACATGCAAGCCGCGCACGCAGCCAACATGGTCGGGATCGTCGCAAGCTATGGCTATATTGATCCCGATACAGATCTCAGCGGCTTGCACATCGCTGGTAGCGTGCAAACTCCATTTGCATTATTACGATATCTCTCACTCTGAGAACAGCATGATTCTCACGCTCAAAAAGAAAAGCTGTATATGAGTGAAGAATCCAACCCTCCTAATGCCTCTGTAATTCCAGACTCAAGCAGTATTCAAGAGATACTGCATAAGGTCATCATCGCGCATCAACAATCCTTAGCGCTTTTGCAGCAAACTGAAGTTGCGTACAGTCGCCTTATCCCCCATCAACTACTCACCCTCCTTCAAGCAAAAAGCATTGTTGATGTAAAGCTGGGCGATCAAGTAGAACGCAAGATGACCATCTTATTTTCAGACATCCGAGATTTCACTCCTCTGTCTGAATCCATGACGCCTGCGGAAAACTTTGAATTCATTAATTCCTATTTGAGTCAAATGGAACCGGTCATTAGCCGTCATCACGGAATAATCGACAAGTTTATCGGCGATGCCATTATGGCCTTATTCGAAAAAGGCGCGGACGATGCATTGAATGGCGCTATCGCCATGCTTTCTCGGCTGAACTATTACAACGAAGGACGCAAACGCGCTGGCTACACCCCAATACACATTGGCATCGGGCTAAATACAGGCATGGTGATGATTGGAACTGTGGGCGGCTTGAATCGAATGGACAGCACAGTCATTGGGGACGCAGTCAATCTCGCTGCGCGCATTGAAGAAGTCACAAAAACCTACAACACTCCTCTTATCATTAGTCAAAACACGCTTTACGACCTCAACGATCCGGCGCGCTTCCATATCAGATTCCTCGATCGAATTCGTGTTAAAGGAAAATCACAACCTCTATCACTATATGAAGTATTTGATGATGACCCTGTTGAACTGAGACAAGCAAAGGACGAAACACTCACCATCTTTGAACAAGCTGTCGCTTACTATCACCTCAAAGAAATTGCCAATGCAATCCCATTGCTCATTCGATGCACCAGTTTGTGCCCAGGGGATTTATCCGCCCACATCTACCTTGAACGTTGTTATGAATTTCAAGCCAGCCAAAAACATCAAGGGACAAATGAATTAGACACTCCCCTAGTTTGGAAAAAAGAATATCAAACCGACAATGCAGATTTGGACAATGCTCATCACGCACTGCTCACACAGATCAACCAATACCTCGAACTCATCCAACAAAATGAGTTGAATAAATACAGCGGCATCTTTGATTTTTTAAGGCAATACTCTCACACGATTTTCCCGCTAGAAGAGCGCTTAATGGAAGCACACGCATATCCATTTGCACAAAGTCATGCACGAGAACACGCACGTTTTGTCGAACTCTTCACCAATCTAGAAAAGCAAATGGAATCGCACTCTGGCTCACCACGCTATCTCGCTTATCGAACCGCACTTCTGTTACTCGATTGGTTCGCATCTCACGCCGTAAAAGCGGATCGGCACTTCGCACGACATCAGCAACATCACAGCACATCAAAATAAAACTGCTACAATCACACAGCTGGCAGCAAATATCGAACCGGGGATGACATGGCTTCGACGTGGGCTACAAAGCAGTGTAGGGCATACCGAGGACCCGCAACCTCGTAAATCAGCTGGAAAACCAATAGTCGCAAACGACGAAAAGTACTCTCTAGCCGCTTAATCGGTTAGACCTCACACCCTGCTGTCCATGGAGGGGCTCAAGGCAGTAATGCCGCGATGAGTGAGGTCATCTACATGGAATCGTGTCGTGCAGGGTTACTTTGTACGAAGCTAAAACTAAGGTGACTCGTCCTGTAGCAGCCTGTCGGTTGGCGTCTGCAGGATAAAATTAAATAACTAGACTAAGTATGTAGAACTGCCTGTAGAGGGCTTGCGGACGGGGGTTCAATTCCCCCCATCTCCACCAACAAGCAAAAAGGCCACCGATTACTTCGGTGGCCTTTTTATTTATTCAACAGAGTCAATCACCAGCCCGATTCACGCTCAGGTGAGGATGTGATCTTGTGAATGGTTAGGTCAGCTCCATTAAATTCTTCCTCTGCATCGAGACGAATCCCCACAATTTTCTTCAGCAATCCGTACACAATAAGTCCCCCAGCCAAAGCAATCCCTATCCCCATCAGCGTGCCAATGAGTTGTGACATAAAACTAACGCCACCAATTCCACCCAGCGCTTTTGCACCAAATATCCCCGCGGCAATTCCACCCCATGCACCGCACAAGCCATGCAAAGGCCATACACCAAGCACATCATCAATCTTCCAACGATTTTGAGTAAGCGTAAACATGACGACGAACAACGCGCCCGCGATGCCACCAACGACCAGCGCACCGATAGGATGCATCAAATCCGACCCAGCACAGACGGCCACCAAGCCAGCCAATGGGCCATTATGTACAAAACCCGGATCGTTCTTACCCAACCACAACGCAGTGAGCGTACCGCCGACCATCGCCATCAACGAATTCACCGCAACCAATCCGCTTATGCCCGTAATAGTCTGTGCAGACATGACATTAAAACCAAACCAGCCTACGGTCAGTATCCATGCTCCAAGCGCCAAGAACGGTATGCTTGAGGGAGGATGCGCAGAAATGCGCCCTTCTTTGTTGTAACGTCCACGACGTGCGCCAAGCAATAGCACAGCAGCCAAACCAATCCAGCCTCCGACCGCATGTACCACGACCGAACCAGCAAAGTCATGGAAGGCTGCACCAAAAGTTATCTTTAACCACTCTTGAATACCGTAGTGATTATTCCAAGCGATACCCTCAAAGAAAGGGTAAACAAAACCAACCAGCATAAAAGTAGCTGCGAGCTGCGGATTAAATTTCGCACGTTCAGCGATACCACCTGAGACGATTGCAGGGATGGCCGCAGCAAAAGTCATTAGGAAGAAAAATTTGACGAGGTCATAGCCATTTTTCTGAGCGAGCTGCTCAGCGCCCACAAAGAAATCGACACCATAAGCGATGCTGTATCCAATAAAAAAATACGCTAATGTTGATATCGCCAAATCACTTAAGATTTTTACCAAGGCATTTACTTGATTCTTCTTACGTACTGTCCCTAATTCGAGAAAAGCAAAACCAGCGTGCATCGCCAGCACCATGATTGCGCCCAACAAAACAAATAGAACATCACTGCTAAATTTCAACTCATCCATACCGCTCTCCTAATGTGCGAACGAAAAACAGCTTGCAAGAAGTGTTCCCGATAAGTAAGCAATTGAAAGTTATAGAGATACATTTGTTAGACAGCGGCGCGGAGCAATAAAATGTGCCGAAACAGTGCACTTAATGACTGATGCACCACCATTTTGCACCATTCAAGTGCGTCCAGTCACAGCCAATTTTGAAGATGCTTTTCCAGCCAGAACAAACCAACAATCGTTTTGCCGTCAGTGATCTTACCCACCCGTATCCACTGAAGTGCCTCGTTCAAAGTGAGCTCGAACACATCAAGGAATTCACCTTCATCTAGCTGACGGCCTTGGTGTGTCAGGCCACGAGCGACGAAGTATTCCAAACGCTCATCAGAGTAACCGATGCAAGGATATGTGCAGGTAAGGTGCACCCACTCCTTCGCCACATAGCCAGTCTCTTCCAGTAGCTCTCGTTGCGCAGTAACAAGGATGTCTTCCCCTTTGTCGATCTTACCCGCGGGGAGTTCGATAAACTCCTGACGTGGTGGATAACGATACTGACGCTCCATCACCAGATTGCCGTTGTCTAACAATGCCAGAATGACGACAGCACCGGGATGAAGCAGATATTCACGATGACTAGTCGATCCATCGGGCAGGAGTACGCTGTCTTTGCGTACTTCAAGGAATCCGCCGTTGTATATCACTTCGCTATCGATTTGTTTTTCCGTGAGGTCCATTTTCACTCCCTACAAAGCAATACTCCCGCCGTAGCGGGAGTATTTGTTCATTGAATGTTGCTATCAATGCAACAACAAAGACTGTTGCACTGCAACCGCACATACCGACATCAACGCCCCTGGTAGGATACCCAAGGCCAGCACGGCAAGGCCATTGATGGAGATGAGCAATGCACTATCAGGTTGCACGTAGACTTTCTCGTGGCTTTCAGGTGCATCAAAATACATCAGTTTGACGATGCGCAGATAGTAGAACGCACCAATCAATGAGAACAACACGGCCATGATGACCAGCGGTATATGTCCCGCTTGAACCGCTGCACTCAACACAGAAAACTTGGCATAGAAACCGACTGTGGGAGGGACGCCCGCCATTGAGAACATCAGCAACATCATCATGAATGCCAACCAAGGGCTGCGTTGGTTGAGTCCTTTAAAGTCGTTCAAAGAATCTGCCTCAAAACCTTCTCGCGACAACAACATAATCATCGCAAAACCGCCCAAGCTCATCAACACATAAACCACTGCGTAGAACATCGCAGCGCCGTAGCCTTCGATGGAGCCGCTCAAGACACCAATCAACATGAAGCCCATGTGAGCAATGGTGGAATAAGCGAACATACGCTTCAGGTTAGTTTGTGCGATAGCGGTGATATTACCCACAGCCATTGACAACACAGCCAGCACCATCAGCATACCTGCCCAATGAATCATCATCGGCTGGAGGGTTTCGACCAAGATACGCATCAAGAATGCAAAAGCCGCTAACTTAGGAGCAGAACCGATGAACATGGTCATTGCTGTCGGTGCACCGTGATAGACATCTGGCACCCACATATGGAAAGGAACAGCGCCCAGCTTGAATGCCAGCCCCGCAACTAAGAATGCGAGACCGAACACCAACAGTGAAGTATTGGCTGTGCCGTGTGCGATGACGTTAGAGATAGTTTGGATATCGAGAGAACCCGTCGCGCCGTAAATCATCGACATTCCGTACAACAAGAAGCCAGATGCCATCGCCCCGAGGATGAAATATTTCATCGCTGATTCTGTAGCTGTTGCTGAATCGCGTTGCAACGCGACCATCGCATACAGGCTCAGTGCCAAAATCTCAAGTCCCATGTACAGCGTGACAAAGTTGCTGGCAGAGATCATCACCATCATACCCAGCGTGGAGAGCAACACTAGGCTAAGGAACTCACCAGAGAACAATCCTCGCGTGATGAGGTAGCTACGCGAATAGACCAACATCATGGAAACAGACAAATAGGTCAGCAACTTCAATACATCAGACATCAGGTCATCAACGAACATATTGTTGAACAAGTGAGCGACGCCGACCTGATGAGTAGCAACTGTAATCAAAGAACAACCCAGCAAACTCATTTGCACCAATAGGTACGTCATTGTTCTGGTTTTGCCCGGGAAGAGTACATCCAGAACCAAGATCGCGCTCAACATGATGAGCAGGAATATCTCAGCGTAAGCAGGGAATAATGTGGAGATATAAGTCATGACTTCCTCTTAGATTTTTGAGCGTGCTAGGTGGACCAACAGGTCGTTCACCGAAGCATGCATGATCTCGCTCAAAGGCAATGGGTACAGCCCCATCACCAACACGCTGATCGCCAATACTGCCATCACAAAGATCTCACGCGCACCGATGTCATGCAGGTGTTTAACGTGATCGTTCGCTACTGCGCCGAACACGACACGTTTGTACATCCACAAAGTGTAAGCAGCACCGAACACCAGCGTGCTTGCCGCTGCGAAGGCGTACCAGAAATTCACTTTGACCGCGCCCATGATGACCATGAATTCGCCCACGAAACCGCTGGTTCCCGGCAGACCGCTGTTAGCCATAGCGAACAGCATGAAGAATGCGGCGAATACAGGCATGGTGTTGACCACGCCACCATAGTCTACGATCTGACGCGAATGCACACGGTCGTACATCACACCGATACACAAGAACAATGCACCAGCCACGAAGCCGTGCGAGATCATCTGCAACAACGCGCCTTCCATACCATAGGCATTGAAGATGAAAAAGCCAAGGGTGACGAAGCCCATGTGTGAGATGGAAGAATAAGCGATCAGCTTCTTCATATCAGCTTGCGTCAAAGCGACTAATCCGATGTATACCACTGCGATGAGCGACAGCGCGATCATGACGCCTGCCAGTTCATGGCTCGCATCGGGTGCGATAGGCATAGCAAAGCGGATGAAGCCGTAGGCACCCACCTTCAACATGATCGCAGCTAGCACCACCGAACCACCGGTAGGTGCTTCGACGTGCGCGTCAGGCAACCAAGTATGGACAGGGAACATCGGCACCTTCACCGCGAAAGCGAAGAAGAAGGCGATGAAGATGAGTATCTGCGCATCTAGCGGGATAGGCAGTTGGTGGTAGTCCAAGATCGAGAAGCTTCCACCTGAATGTAGGTACAGATACAAGAACGCAACCAGCATCAACAAGGAACCGAGCAAAGTGTAGAGGAAGAACTTGACCGCCGCATACACTCGGTTTGGACCGCCCCACACACCGATGATGAGGAACATCGGAATTAGCATCGCCTCCCAGAACACGTAGAACAGCATCGCGTCTAGGGCTGCAAACACACCGTTGATAAGACCCGACATCACCAAGAAGGCGGCCATGTATTGCGCCACGCGCTTCTCGATGACCTGCCAACCTGCAATCACCACAATAACGGTGAAGAAACTGTTGAGCAAAACGAACAGCATCGAGATGCCATCCACGCCTAAGTTGTAATGAATATTGAATAGTGGAATCCAATCCTTCATCTCAACAAATTGCATCGCACTCGTCATACGGTCAAAACCGGTATACAGCGGTATTGTCACGAGCAATCCCAACACAGAGCCGACCAGCGCAATGATTCTTGCCATGGGTGCGTTACGGTCATTGCCAGTCGCAAGTACCAGCAGACCAAAGATGATGGGAAGCCAGATGGCGACGCTTAATAGGGGATATCCAAAAATCATGCTTATTCCTTCAGTTCTTATCTAGTGCTGCGTCATTAGAACCAAGTACGTACCGTTAACAGGAGTGATACCCCGACGATCATCCAAAACGCATAGTGGTAGACATAGCCGGTCTGGAAGCCTCGCAATACACCAGAAAACATACCCACCACTTTCGCTGTACCGTTGACGAAGAAACCGTCAATCAATTTCACGTCGCCGAATTTCCACAGGTAACGGCTCGCACCGCGAGCACCACCTGCAAAGAACCAGTCATTGAAACGGTCGAAGTAATATTTCTGATCAAGCAAGGTGTACACCCAAGAGAATCTCTTTTGAATGAGTGCAGGGATCTCTGGACGCTTCAGATACAGGAACCATGCAGATGCCACACCGGCCACAGCCAACCAGAACGGCAAGGTCGTCATGCCATGCAAGGCCATTCCAACAGCGCCTTCGTAGTGCTCATACATCTCATGCATCGCAGGATGTTCATCTGAGATGAAGATGGCATCACCAAAATAGTCGGTGTGTAAGAACGTGCCGATGGTGAAGAAACCGATTGCGACAGAGGGGATCGCCAACAAGATCAATGGCAAGGTGATGACCCATGATGTCTCATGCGGTTTCTGTCCTGGAGCCAAACCATGATGTTCATCGTGCCCGTGGTCGTCATGACCATGATGTGCTTTACCGAAACGCTCTTCGCCGTGGAATACAAGGAAGTACATACGGAAAGAATAGAAGGCAGTGACAAATACGCCCGCGACGACTGCGAAATACGCAAAGCTCGCACCTGGAATGTTAGTCAGTTGCACCGCCTCGATGATGCTGTCCTTCGAATAGAAACCCGAGAAGAACGGCGTACCAATCAGCGCCAGCGAACCAATCAATGAAGTGATCCACGTGATCGGCATGTATTTGCGCAATCCGCCCATGTTACGAATGTCCTGATCGTGATGCATCGCGATGATGACCGAACCTGCTGCCAAGAACAGCAAAGCTTTGAAGAATGCGTGTGTCATCAAATGGAAGATCGCGCCCGTGTACATCGAAGCACCCAGTGCCACTGTCATATAGCCGAGTTGTGACAGAGTCGAATAAGCCACGACACGCTTGATGTCGTTCTGGATAATGCCCAAGAACCCCATAAACAAGGCGGTGATCGCACCAATGATCAACACGAAAGAAAGGGCCGCATCCGACATTTCAAACAAGGGCGACATACGCGCAACCATGAAGATGCCGGCTGTCACCATGGTCGCTGCGTGGATCAGCGCGGAAATCGGTGTCGGACCTTCCATCGAATCAGGCAACCAAACATGCAGGGGAAACTGTGCGCTCTTACCCATCGCGCCGATGAACAGCAAGATGCAAATTGCTGTAATCAGATTCCACGATACGCCAGGAATAGGCGCTAGATCATTCGCATAGTTGTGTGCATTAGCGAACACGGTCTGATAGTCCAGCGTGCCGAACACCATCAACACCAGCGCAATTCCCAACAAGAAGCCGAAGTCACCCACGCGGTTGACCAAGAAAGCTTTGAGGTTGGCATAGATCGCTGTTGGCTTGGTGTACCAAAAACCAATGAGCAGATAGGAAACCAGGCCCACCGCTTCCCAACCAAAGAACAGTTGCATGAAGTTGTTCGCCATCACCAGCATCAGCATGGAGAAAGTAAACAAGGAGATGTAGCTGAAGAAACGTTGATAACCTGGATCTTCTTCCATGTAACCGATGGTATAGATGTGAACCATCAATGAGACGAAGGTGACGACCAACATCATCGTTACAGTAAGTTGGTCAATCAAAAATCCAACTTGAAAACTGGTATCGCCTGCCGTAAGCCAAGTATAGACTGGGCCGTTGAAGTGATTACCTGCGGATACATCTTGGAAAATCGCCAGCGAAGCAAAGAAAGACACTGCGACCAACGAGATCGTGATGCGGTGCGACCATGCACGGCCCAACACCTTGCCAAACAAACCCGCCGCGATAGCCCCCAACAGCGGAGCCAACGGAACGATTAGATACAGAGTATGCATATCCATGTGCATCAACCTTTCAAAGTACCTAGATCATCCACGTTAATCGTACGCAGATTGCGGAACAACACCACGAGGATTGCCAAACCGATGGCAGCTTCAGCAGCCGCTACAGTCAAAATGAAAAACACAAACACCTGACCTGATGCATCGTTCAAGTAGTGAGAGAACGCGATGAAATTGGTGTTCACCGCTAACAACATCAACTCAATCGCCATCAATAATACGATGAGGTTTTTGCGGTTCAAAAAAATGCCGACCACGCTGATGGCGAACAGTACCGCTCCTAAAACAAGATAATGCGACAGACTTAATTCCAACATGGCATCCCCTTATTCTGCAGACTGAGTCTTTGACTCATCCGCGTCATGTTTTTTTACTGCTGGAACAGAAACGAGACGGATACGATCTGCTCGTTTAACGTTGACCTGCTTACTGATATCCTGAGTCTTCGTATCACGACGGCGACGGAATGTAAGTGCAATCGCTGAAACCATCGCAACCAAAAGTAAAACTGCTGCAAGCTCGAATGGATATACATAATCTGTATAGATCAAACGACCGAGCTCCTTAGTGTTGTCGTAGTCCGCTGCATGCTTAATCGCTGTCATGCCCGCGCCCATGGAGTCGTCACCCAACACATACACCATCTGCACAACTATCAGTGCGGCCAACATGGCTCCAACAGGTAGCCATTGCCAGAAACCTTTTCGCAATTGTTCAAGATTGATATCCAACATCATCACCACGAACAAGAACAACACCATCACCGCCCCCACATATACAAGCACCAAGGTGATTGCGAGGAACTCAGCTTCTAATAAAAGCCAAATACCCGCGCAACTTACGAAGGCCAATACAAGGAACAGCACCGCGTGTAATGGGTTGCGCGCAGTGATGACGCGAAGTGCCGCAAACACGGTCACTGCAGCGAACAGGTAGAACAAAATAGTTTCAAAGTTCATGTGGCGTCCTCTATTTACCGATACTTCGCATCGGCGGCACGGTCTTTAGCAATCTGTTCTTCGTGCTTGTCACCTACGGCCAACAACATTTCTTTGGTGAAGTACAAATCACCACGTTTTTCTCCGTGATATTCAAACACTCGTGTTTCGACGATTGCATCGACAGGGCAAGACTCTTCACAGAATCCGCAGAAAATACATTTGGTCAGATCGATGTCGTATTGTGTCGTACGACGCGAACCATCAGCACGCTCAGCCACTTCAATCTTGATCGCCATCGCGGGACAAACAGCTTCACACAATTTGCAACCGATGCAACGTTCTTCGCCATTCGGATAACGGCGTTGTGCGTGTTGACCACGAAAGCGGAAACTCTGCGGTGTCTTTTCTTCTGGGTACTCAACAGTGATGTGGCGCGCAAAGAAATATTTGCCCGTCACTGACATGCCCTTGAGTAATTCCAACAGCAGGAAACTCTTAAAAAATTTGATTAATTTATTCATGGTTTGTCCCTAAATATCCTGTCCTTGACCGATTACCACAGCCAATAGGGAGTCTGCATCCACGCCGCGACAACCACGACCCAGATCAGAGTGAGTGGAATGAATACCTTCCAACCTAGGCGCATCAATTGGTCATAGCGATAACGCGGGAAGGTTGCACGGAACCACAGGAAGATGAACAACATGACTGACATTTTGCCTAGCATCCAGATCAATCCTGGTATTGCATCTGTCATTGCACCGAGTACCGGCCAGCCATGGAATGGATTGAGCCACCCACCCATAAACATCACTGATGTCATAGCGGCAATGAGAATCATATTGGCATATTCCGCCAAGAAGAAGATTGCGAATCCCATGCCAGAATATTCAACGTGGAAACCCGCTACGATCTCTGACTCACCTTCAGCCAAGTCGAATGGTGCACGGTTAGTCTCCGCCACACCTGCGATGAAATAGACGATAAACATCGGGAACAACGGTATCCAGTACCAACCCAACATACCCGTACCATGCGACTGACCACGCACGATCTCGCCCAGATTCATACTCTGTGCAGCGAGTAACACGCAGACCAGTGCGAAACCCATCGCCAGTTCGTAAGAGACGATTTGCGCTGCGGAACGCAACGCCCCCAAGAACGCATACTTAGAGTTGGATGCCCAACCTGCGATGATGATTCCGTACACCCCCAGAGAGGTCATTGCCAATAGATACAACAGCCCCGCATTCACATCCGCCAAAATCAAACCATCATCGAACGGCACTACCGCCCATGCAGCCAGTGCAGGAGTGAGCGCCAATACAGGTGCCGCAACAAAAAGAAATTTATTGGAACCGTTTGGGATGATGAATTCTTTTGTTAGCAATTTCAGTCCATCGGCTACAGGTTGCAACAAGCCCCAGTAACCCACACGATTCGGACCCGGACGAATCTGCATGAAACCCAACACCTTGCGTTCTGCCAGTGTGAGATAAGCCACCCCACCCATGATAGGAAGCACGATGACCATGATTTTGATGGCAGTCCAAACTGGGAGCCATGCCGGACCGAGAAGATCTTGCCCGAGTAGTTGTAACGTTTGTAGCAACTCCATCATGCGCGCTCCACTGTGATCGTTCCAAACATCGCACCAAGCGCTGAGGTCGCTGGATGACCTGCCGCGATCCGCACCACACCCTTAGGTAACTTATCATCGGCACAACAAGCTAATTTGACACTTCCTGAGCCTTGGTTAACTTTGACGTTCATGCCAGATTTAACACCGATGTTGTTCAACTCTTCGCTATGCATCCACACCTTAGGTATCGCAGCATCCGCTGTCGCTTGCAATGGTACTGATCGGCGTACGACAGCATCTGTCGCATAGATAGGCACATCACTCACGCGCTGCATACCTGCTGCAGACACTTCAGCTTTCACTTCGACACCCGTGATCGCGTTGCTTAATTTGGCAGACACATCCACACCTTCGAGCGCTTCATCACGAACCGACTCAGAAGTATCGAAATCAAATCCATCTAGCTTGAGAAGATTCCCTAACACACGCAACACTTTCCAAGCAGGACGAGCTTCACCTAGAGGTTTCACTACCCCCTTAAAGCTTTGTACTCTACCTTCCGTGCTGATGAAGGTGCCTGAAGTCTCGGTGAACGGTGCGATAGGCAACAACACGTCAGCGTAATCCAGCGCCTTGTTCTTGTAAGCAGACAACACGATGACGGTATCCGCAGACTGCAATGCAGCCATCGCTTGTTGTGGGTTGGCACAATCCAACTCTGCCTCGACGTTCAACAACACATAGGCTTTACGAGGCGATGCCATCATTGATGCGGCATTCATTCCCTTCGCGCCTGGAGTAGCTTGAGCGATGTATCCGCCAACGCTATTCGCAGCGTCACCTATAAAGCCAAACTTGCCCTTAGTCGACACTGCGATCTGTTGCGCCAATGTCTGGAGCTGAGACGCTTGAGGATGTTGTTGCGCAAAATTACCCAATAAAACTGCAACGCGTTCACCGCTCAGCAAGCTACCGGCAATTCCGTCTGATTGTTTTGCGTCCACCGCCTGCGCTACTTGCGATAGGGTATTGACTAGCGCATCGGGTGCAACGATTGTCTTATGAGCAATGTGCATCAGTTGATCGTCATCTGCTGAATGAATCAGGCTGACATTCAAACCCTTCTTCACTGCTTGGCGAATTCGCGCTGCCAATACAGGATGGTCTTTACGCAGGAAGCTACCCACAATCAACAGACGATCTGCACGGCTGATGTCTGCAACCGACAGTCCCAGCCATGGAGTACCTTGTTGTTTACCATCAGCACTAAAATCAGACTGACGCAAACGGAAATCAACGTTGTCACTCCCCATGCCGCGCATCAATTTCTGCAGCAGATACATTTCTTCAAGGGTAGAGCCTCCGGTTGCTAATCCACCAACTTGCTCAGCACCTGCTCCGTTAGCAATGTGACGCAAACCATTAGCGGCATACTCCAAAGCAACTTGCCATTCTACTTCTTGCCACTTTCCGTCCTGCTTGATCATCGGCTTAGTCAAGCGATCAGATGTGTTAAGTCCTTCGTAGGCAAATCGATCTTTATCAGAAAGCCAGCACTCATTGATTGCTTCATTCTCTATAGGCAGAACACGCAACACTTGATTATTCTTGGTGTGTACCGCGAGATTGGAACCTAGGCTGTCATGAGCGCTGATCGAGCGCCTGCGCGACAATTCCCACGAGCGTGCTTTGTAACGGAACGGTTTGCTGGTGAGTGCGCCAACGGGGCACAGATCAATCATGTTGCCAGACAGTTCAGAGTCCACCGTAGAAGAAAGGAACGAAACAATCTCTGCATGTTCGGTGCGAAATGCCTGCCCCAACTCCATTTTGCCGCCAATTTCCTGACCGAAGCGAACGCAACGGGTGCAATTGATACAGCGACTCATCTCTTCAGCAGAAACCAATGGGCCAATGTCCTTGCTCAACACCATGCGCTTCTCTTCTTGATAGCGCGAATGACCAGCACCATAACCGACGGAGATGTCTTGCAGCATGCACTCGCCACCTTGATCGCAGATAGGACAATCCAGTGGATGATTGATAAGCAGAAATTCCATCACACCTTTTTGAGCTTTAACAGCTTGATCAGAATGTGTGAATACCTTCATGCCCTCAGTCACAGGTGTTGCGCATGCGGGCAAAGGCTTGGGAGCCTTTTCCACTTGCACTAAACACATACGGCAATTGGCAGCGATGGATAATTTTTTGTGGTAGCAGAAGTGCGGAATCGCGATGCCGGCTTTATGCGCGGCTTCGATCACGGTTGAACCGTTTTCCGTTTCGATGTGCTTGCCGTCAATTTCAATGTTGATCATTGCTCACCCGTCCGTCAGCCTTATACCAAGCAGCGTTTATGCTCGATGTGATATTCGAATTCTTTGCGGTAATGCTTCAGCATGCCTTGTACTGGCCATGCCGCCGCATCTCCCAATGCACAGATGGTGCGCCCTGCGATGTTGTCACACAGATCCAACAACAGATCTAAATCCTCGGGTCTGCCCTCACCTTTTTCAATGCGATGCACAATGCGATACAACCAACCCGTACCTTCACGGCAAGGCGTACATTGACCACAAGATTCCTCATGGTAGAAGTAGGACAAACGCTCGAGTGCTCGCACCATGCAGGTGGTGTCATCCATCACAATGACCGCACCAGAGCCCAGATACGAACCCGCCTTTTGCAAGGAGTCGTAATCCATGTTCACATCCATGATGATCTCGGCTGGCAACACAGGCATGGAAGACCCACCGGGGATCACCGCCTTGAGTTTGTGACCGTGACGCACGCCCCCCGCCATCTCCAACAACTTGGAGAATGGAGTACCCATAGGCACTTCGAAGTTACCTGGATTGTTCACATGCCCAGAGACTGAGAACAATTTGAATCCACCACTGTTAGGCACGCCGATGTCTGCGAAGCTCTTACCGCCTTTAGCGATAATGTAAGGGATGCTGGCCAAAGTCTCAGTGTTGTTGATGGTGGTTGGCTTGCCGTACAAACCGAAGCTGGCAGGGAAAGGCGGCTTGAAGCGTGGCTGACCTTTCTTGCCTTCGATCGACTCCAACAGCGCAGTCTCTTCGCCGCACACATATGCGCCATAACCTAAGTGGTTGTGCAAATCGAATTCCAGATCGGAGCCCAAGATATCTTTGCCTAGATAGCCTGCTTTGCGTGCATCCTCACAAGCTGCTTCCATGACTTCGTAGGCTTCGAAAATTTCACCGTGGATGTAGTTGTAACCTGTTTTCGCACCTATGGTGTAGGCCGCAATGGCCATACCTTCAATCAGCGCATGAGGGTTGTAGCGCAAGATGTCCCAGTCCTTACAGGTACCTGGTTCACCTTCATCCGAGTTGCATACAATGTATTTATCGCCTTGGTAGTTGCGAGGCATGAAGCTCCACTTCAACCCCGTCGGAAAGCCCGCACCACCACGACCACGCAGACCAGAAGCCTTAACTTCTGCGATGATCGCCTCAGGAGACATCTTTTCCGTCAAGATTTTGCGCAAGGCTTGATAGCCGCCCGCCTTGACATAATTGTCCAGATTAGCCAGTCCATCTGCCGCCGTTACCAGAAGGATAGATTTGCTCATGCTTTCCCCCCTTCCAGATCTGCCAAAATCTTATCGATCTTCGCAGTCGTCAATTTGCCGCACATCTTCTTGTTGTTCAGTGTCAACAAGGGGGCATCAATACATGCCCCCATGCACTCACCTTCGCGCAGACCGAACTTACCGTCGGCTGTCACTTCGCCCATCTTGATGCCCAGTTTCTTTTCGAGATAGGCAACCGTATCTCCCGAACCGCACAAGGTGCAAGAGAGGTTGGTACACACCGTCAAGGTGTGCTTCCCCATCGGCTTCAGGTTATACATGTGATAGAAGGTAGCGACTTCGTACACCGCCATCTGTTGCATCCCTAGATAAGCGGCAACATCAGACATGTCTTCTGGTGTAATCAAACCTTTTTCGTCTTGAACAAAACGCAAGGCCGCCATCACAGCAGATTGACGTTGGTCAGCGGGGTACTTCTTCAGCTCTTTGTCGATGAGCGTTGTAACTTGTTGGGATAACATCAGCGATCAATCTCCCCGAAAACGATGTCTTGTGTGCCGATGATGGCAACCACGTCAGCAATCATGTGCCCTCGCGCCATCTCATCCAGCCCAGCCAGATGGGGGAAGCCTGGTGCGCGAATCTTCATACGGTATGGCTTGTTCGCTCCATCAGATACCAGATAGATACCGAACTCTCCCTTAGGATGCTCAACAGCGGCATAAGCCTCACCTGCTGGCACTTGGAAACCTTCGGTGAACAGCTTGAAGTGATGAATCAGCTCTTCCATGTTTTGCTTCATCGCTTCGCGTTTGGGCGGAACGAACTTCACACTATCCGCGATCACAGATCCTGGGTTCTTACGGAGCCAATCAATACATTGCTTGATGATGCGATTAGATTGACGCATCTCTTCGATACGTACTAGGTAACGATCGTAGCAATCGCCCTCGACACCGACGGGAATATCGAAATCCAAACGGTCATAGACTTCATACGGTTGTTTCTTACGCAGATCCCAGACCACGCCAGAACCACGCAACATCGGCCCAGTGAAGCCCATCGCCATCGCACGCTCAGGTGATACGACACCGATGCCCACGGTACGCTGCTTCCAGATACGGTTATCCGTCAACAAGGTCTCGTATTCGTCGACATAGCCGGGGAAACGATTGGTGAAATCTTCCAAGAAATCCAACACTGAACCTTGGCGATTCTCGTTCATACGTTTTACATCAGCCGCACTACGAATCTTGTTTGGCTGATACTGTGGCATCGTATCGGGCAAATCACGATAAACACCACCTGGACGGTAGTAAGCGGCGTGCATACGTGCGCCAGAAACGGCCTCGTACACGTCGAACAAGTCTTCACGTTCACGGAACGTGTAGAAGAACATCGTCATCGCCCCCAGGTCAATACCTGAAGCGCCCAACCACAACAGATGATTCAAGATGCGCGTAATTTCATCAAACATCACGCGAATGTATTGAGCGCGAAGCGGCACTTGGATACCGGCCATCTTCTCAATCGCCATCACATAAGCATGTTCATTGACCATCATGGACACATAGTCCAAGCGATCCATATAAGGAACAGACTGCAAATATGTCTTGTGCTCAGCCAGCTTTTCCGTTGCACGATGCAAGAGGCCAATGTGAGGATCAGCGCGCTCAATCACTTCGCCATCCAATTCCAACACCAAGCGCAATACACCGTGCGCAGCAGGATGCTGCGGCCCAAAGTTCATCGTGTAGTTTTTTATCTCAGCCATAACGAGCTTTCTATACGCGATTAGTGACGTGCAAAATTCTCTTCACGCAGCGAACGCGGAGTGACTTCGCGCGGCTCGATAGAGACAGGTTCGTAGATCACGCGCTGTTGTGCCGCGTCGTAACGCATTTCCACCGTACCCGATAATGGGAAGTCTTTGCGGAATGGATTGCCAACGAATCCATAATCAGTGAGAAGTCTCCGCAAATCCGGATGTCCAACAAAGATAATTCCGTAAAGATCAAATGCCTCACGCTCATACCAATTAGCCGATGACCAAATTGTGATGACAGAGTCCAACATTGGCATCGCGTCATCTTCAGCGAAGACGCGCACACGTAGGCGGAAGTTGTTCGTTATCGAAAGTAAGTGGTAAACCGCAGCAAAACGCGGCCCGACATGCTCGACATCCGCTACATATTTTCCATCTTCAGTAGTCTCGCTACCATAAGTAGAATAATCAACGCCGCAAACATCAATCAACTCTTCAAAACAGAACTTTGCATCGCTATGTAGACGAGATAAAACAGCAAGCAAATCCGCCGCTTTGATGACCAAAGTCAACTCACCCAACTTCTCATCCAAATTCACGACCTTTTCGGCGAATGCCTCAGTCAAGCTGGACTTTAGTGTGTTCAGATCATTAGCCATATTTTTAGCGCGCAATGGTATTGGTGCGTTTGATCTTGTTCTGCAACTGGATTACGCCATAAAGCAACGCTTCAGCAGTTGGAGGACAACCGGGAACATAGATATCGACAGGAACAATGCGATCGCAACCACGAACAACAGAATAGGAATAGTGATAATAGCCCCCACCATTAGCACATGACCCCATCGAGATCACCCAACGCGGCTCTGCCATCTGGTCGTAAACTTTTCTCAAGGCTGGCGCCATCTTGTTGCACAGCGTCCCAGCTACGATCATCACGTCAGATTGACGCGGACTAGGACGAAAAGCTCCAGCCCCAAAACGATCCAAGTCATAACGCGCTAGCGCCAAATGCATCATCTCCACCGCACAACAAGCCAAGCCAAAAGTCATTGGCCATAAAGAACCCGTGCGTGCGTAGTTGATAATGGTATCGGCAGTCGTAGTAACAACGCCTTTTTCCAAAATGCCTTCTATTCCCATTCCAAGGCTCCTTTCATCCATTCGTAGATAAAGCCAACCACAAGGATGGCCAAGAAGACCATCATGGAAACGAAACCAAAAGTACCGATCTCTTTAAGAACGATTGCCCACGGAAACAGGAACGCGATCTCAAGATCGAAGAGGATAAATAGGATTGCAACGAGATAAAAACGCACATCAAATTTCATACGCGCATCTTCGAAAGCTTCGAAGCCACATTCGTACGGAGATAGTTTTTTATCGTCAGGACGATTAGGACCAACCAGCATCCCCAACACAATAGGCGCAACACCCATCACGAGAGCGATACCGATAAACAACAGAACCGGAAAGTAATTTTCCAACATTTTTGAGTTCCCCTCCCTTTGAAGGCTCGCAATATTAACGTGTTGTAGTTTTCGACCTTCGCCTTATCGGCCTTGGTTCTTATATATTCTATTCTGGTGCGGGGCAAGGGACTCGAACCCTCACGTCCTTACGGACACAGCCACCTCAAGGCTGCGCGTCTACCAATTCCGCCAACTCCGCATTATTCTTTTACTTAGGAATTTCTTGTGATTTAGAAGGTGCAACAGCATCAACGGGCGCCACCTTCTGAATTGCATTCACATCAACCCTATCCATCACACCGACTGCTTGCTGCGGCTTGGCATACAAATAAGTCAACGACAAACTCGTCACGAAAAAAATCGTTGCCGCATATTTAGTGCTTCGACTTAAGAAATTTGCAGAGCCACTGGACCCAAACAAACTACCAGCAGAACCCGTGCCGAAAGCAGCGCCCATATCAGCTCCCTTACCATGCTGAACCAGAACCAAACCAATTAAGACAACTGCTGTGATGATATGCACTACCCAAACGATTGTTTCCACTCTCAACTCCAACCACTAATAATTATTGCGCAGCGCGACAGATAGCCACGAACTCTTCGGCAACCAATGAGGCACCGCCAATCAAACCACCATCAATATCCGGCTGAGACAACAACTCAACCGCATTACCAGGCTTCATACTTCCGCCATATAGAATTTTTAACTCCTTAGCGACCGCCTCATCCAACTGAGCGACACGCTGACGAATAAATACATGCACTGCCTGAGCTTGCTCGGGCGTCGCAGTCTTTCCTGTACCAATCGCCCACACAGGCTCATAAGCGATGACCGATTTGGCCACAGCTTGCGCGCCCACGTGATTGAGAATAACTTCCAACTGGCGCGCAACTACTTGCTCGGTCACTCCAGCCTCACGCTCAGCCAATGTCTCACCGACACAAAAAATCGGGGTCAAGCCAGCTTTGATCGCGGTATCAAACTTAGTAGCAGCGATATCGTTACTCTCATGAAAGAGGGCTCGTCGCTCCGAGTGACCGATGATTACATAACGACAATCAAAATCGACCAACATCCCTGCCGCAACCGCACCAGTGAATGCACCCTGCTCGTTTTGGCTAACGTTTTGAGCCCCCCAAGCAATGTTGCTGCCCTGCAGCATCGATTGAGCTTGAGCCAAGTACGGATAAGGCACGCAAACACCATAATCAGCATTGCGCAACTCACGGACACCACTCAGAACGTCCTCCAGCAACGACTTATTGCGCGCTAGATTGCCGTACATTTTCCAGTTTCCAACCACTAACTTACGACGCATTTGGTTTCTTTTTATACGTTTTGAGGTTCGAGATAGTAACGATGAAACGCATCTCGGTCAATCCGACAGTTCCACTACTTGCAGATAATGGTTGACTGAAGCTACCGATTATTCAGCTTGGCAACCAGTTATTGCGATTGTGTAATAATTACGTAACATACTTAACTTAGGATGCGCCCCATAGATTTTCTGTATGTGCTTATTAGCCGCTCAACATCAACAGAATTAAGGAATTTAAAGAATTATGGATAAGATGAATTCGATTCTACGAATCGCGACACTGTCAGCAACTTTGCTTGCATCTGCAAGCGCAATGGCGGCCAATATTACAGGCGCTGGCGCAACATTCCCCTACCCAATCTATGCCAAATGGGCTGAGGCGTACAAAGCTCAGACTGGCGCAGGCATGAACTATCAATCTATCGGATCCGGTGGTGGCATCAAACAAATTCAAGCCAAGACCGTAGATTTTGGCGCCTCAGACGCCCCACTTCGCCCTGAAGAGCTTGCTAAGAGCGGTCTCAGTCAATTCCCAACGGTCATCGGGGGAGTCGTGCCCGTCGTTAACCTCGCAGGAGTCTCTGCTGGAACATTGAAGTTGAGCAGCGATGTGTTAGCTGACATCTATCAAGGCAAGATCACAAAATGGAATGACCCACGCATCGTTGCTGATAATGCCAGCCTCGCCTTGCCTGACAAAGCAATCACTGTCGTACATCGTGCCGATGGATCTGGCACCACCTTCATCTTCACTACCTATCTAGCGCAAATCAGCGCCTCATGGAAATCTGATGTCGGTGCAGACAAAGCTGTGAAGTGGCCCGTTGGCACAGGGGGCAAGGGTAACGAAGGCGTCGCATCTTTCGTACAAACAATCAAAAATTCTATCGGTTATGTGGAATACGCTTATGCGTTACAAAACAAGATGAATTTCGTACAACTGAAGAACCGCGATGGTCAATTCGTCAAACCTAACGACGACAGCTTTAAGGCTGCTGCTGCAAATGCCAAGTGGGATAAGAACAACGGCTTCTACGAGATTCTAACTAACGAACCGGGAAGTGCGAGTTGGCCGATTACTGGAGCCACTTTCGTATTGATCCCCAAAGCTCCCGAGAAGATTGAAAATGCCAAAGAAGTGCTTAAGTTCTTTGACTGGGCCTTCGCAAATGGTGACAAGATGGCGGCGGACTTGGATTACGTCCCTCTACCAGCAAAGCTAAAATCAACCATCCATGACGCTTGGAAAGAGCAAGTCAAAGACAGTTCAGGCAAAGCACTTTGGAAGTAATTTGCATGTACTAAGTTACCATCGCGGGGGCAATGCTTAGCCCCCGTCTTAATTTATAAATAATCGACCCAAACATGCCGAACTTTCTTCGCGAATCGCTTCACAAACGACAAACGGTCCTTGATTCAGTGTTTCGCAATCTGACTCGCTTTGCGGCGTTCTCCGTACTCGGATTGCTCGCAGCCATCATTGCGTCCCTTGTCGTAGGCAGCATGCCTGCAATCCATGCTTTTGGCTTTGGCTTCATCACCAGCCCAGAATGGGATCCCGTCAACGATCAATACGGCGCACTCATTCCCATTGTTGGCACGCTGATTACTTCCGGAATCGCGCTTCTTATCGCAATCCCGGTAAGTTTAGGCATCGCTATCTTTTTGACGCAACTCGCTCCGCAGTGGATGCGTCGCCCTCTGGGTATCGCGGTTGAATTACTAGCTGGCATTCCTAGCATCATCTATGGCATGTGGGGACTTTTCGTCTTCGCCCCTTTGTTTGCCGACCACGTCGAGCCTTGGCTGAACGATCATATTGGCACTTGGCCTCTCATCGGCCCCTTCTTCTCAGGCCCCCCAATGGGGATTGGCATGCTGACTGCCGGCATCATTTTGGCAATCATGATCATTCCTTTTATCGCTTCAGTGATGCGAGATGTATTTGATGTTGTCCCTACCATGCTGAAAGAATCCGCCTATGGCTTGGGAGCAACCACTTGGGAAGTGATGATGAAAGTCGTGCTGCCCTATACAAAAATCGGTGTAGTAGGTGGCATCATGCTGGGCCTAGGACGCGCTCTGGGTGAAACAATGGCGGTTACGTTTGTCATCGGCAATGCGCATGAACTAAACCAATCACTTCTCATGCCAGGGAATAGCATCTCATCAGCACTTGCGAATGAATTTGCTGAAGCGGTCGGAGAGCTTTATACCTCCTCCCTCATTGAGTTAGGCTTGATCTTATTCTTCATCACATTCGTCGTGCTCTCACTCGCTCGCCTGATGTTACACAAATTGCAACAACGAGAAGGGCATGGTGCCTAATATGTTTGATCTCTATTTGCGCCGTCGCGTCATCAATTCAGTCGGTTTGGGCGTCTCCGTACTCGCCATGTTGTTTGGCTTGTTCTGGCTTGGCTGGATCTTGTGGACATTGCTGGTGAATGGCCTTCCTGGATTGGGCATGCATGTCTTTACGCAAACCACCCCGCCCCCAGGTAGTAGTGGCGGACTAGTCAACGCCATATTCGGCAGCTTGATGATGGTCGTCATTGCAACATTTATTGGCACTCCGATCGGCATCCTCGCAGGAACCTATCTGGCTGAGTTCGGGCAACGCGGCTGGCTAGCTCCAGTCACGCGCTTCATCAATGATGTATTGCTGTCTGCCCCTTCCATTGTCATCGGTCTATTCGTATACGAGATTTACGTTATGAAGGTCGGCCACTTCTCAGGATGGGGTGGCACCATAGCACTCTCTATTTTGGTCATTCCTGTGGTTATCCGCACTACGGAGAATATGCTGCGCCTCATTCCCAATAGCTTGCGCGAAGCAGCAGCAGCACTAGGAACGCCCCAATGGAAGATCATCAACTTCGTGACCTTGCGAGCAGCTCGTGCAGGAATATTGACGGGTGTGTTACTAGCAGTCGCCCGCATCAGTGGCGAGACAGCGCCCTTACTTTTCACGGCGTTGAACAACCAATTCTGGAGCACAGACATGAACCAACCGATGGCTAACTTGCCTGTGGTCATCTTCCAGTTCGCCATGAGCCCTTACGAAGACTGGCAAAGTCTGGCATGGGCTGGTGCACTCCTCATCACATTGAGCGTACTGATTCTAAATATCGTGGCGCGTGTAATGTTCCGCCAAACCCCTAACAGTCACTAAGGACGAATAGCAATGACCGCCGAAGCTATCATCACCACACCCAAACTGATCGTACGCGATCTGAATTTCTTTTATGGCGACTATCGCGCCCTGAAAGACATTAACCTGACCATCCCCGAAAAAATGGTCACCGCATTCATCGGCCCCTCAGGTTGTGGCAAGTCAACACTGCTACGCACCTTCAATCGCATGTATCAGCTATACCCTAAGCAGAGCGCCACGGGTGAAGTATTGCTGGATGGGCAGAATCTTCTTGATAAGAAACAGGATTTGAACACCCTTCGCGCCAAGATTGGTATGGTGTTCCAAAAGCCGACTCCGTTCCCGATGTCCATCTACGACAACATCGCGTTCGGCGTAAAGCTCTATGAAAAACTCAATCGCAATGAGATGGACGAACGCGTCGAATGGGCGTTGAAAAAAGCCGCATTGTGGGGCGAGGTCAAAGACAAACTAAAACAAAGTGGCACGGGCCTTTCTGGCGGTCAACAACAGCGCCTATGCATTGCTCGCGCCATTGCGGTAAAGCCACAGGTTCTTTTGCTAGACGAACCGACTTCCGCGCTTGATCCTATCTCGACCGCGCATATCGAAAAACTGATCGACGAACTGAAGAAGGACTTCACCATCGTCATCGTTACGCACAACATGCAACAGGCTGCTCGCATCTCCGACTTCACGGCCTATATGTACCTAGGAGACCTTATCGAATTCGGTGATACCAGCAGTGTATTCACGAATCCAAAGCGAGCAGAAACTGAAGACTACATCACAGGCCGCTTCGGCTAACCGCTGTGACGTCTTATCTTCGGGGCAGTTGAAGCTTGCACATCGCCCCAAAAAAAATGCCGAGTTATCGCTCGGCATTTTTTTGTTTAGGCTATCGGAAAGTTAAGTCGCTATCCCTTTGACGACAGCCGCAATTTTCTCCGCACATTGTTTGACCAACACACCATCTTCCCCCTCCACCATCACGCGCAACAATGGCTCGGTCCCCGATGGCCGCAACAATACGCGGCCTTTACCGTTCAACATCCGTTCCGCTTCATCTGATGCTGTTTGGACAGCGGGATGTTCCAGCAACTCAGCCGCCTTACCTGAGACACGAACATTTATAAGAATCTGCGGATACATCACTAAGTCTTGCGCAGCCTGTGCAAGTGTCTGCTTGCTTGACCGCAAAGCTTCCAATACTTGCAACGCGGAGACAATTCCATCCCCCGTACTGTGTTTATCTAAACAGAGGATGTGACCTGAATTCTCACCACCTAGTTGCCAGCCTTTTTGCTGCAAGACTTCCATTACATAGCGATCACCCACCTTAGCCCGTGCAAAAGGGATATCCAAACGGCGCATAGCGTGCTCAAAGGCCAAGTTGGTCATCAATGTACCCACCACCCCTCCCATCATCTTGCCTATGGATTGACGATGCTTTGCGATGACATAGAGCAATTGATCTCCATCATATAAATAACCATCCGCATCCACCATAATGAGGCGATCACCATCCCCATCCAACGCAAGTCCGATATCAGCCTTATGCTCAACAACTGCTTTTTGAAGATTTTGAGGCTTTGTCGCCCCATAACCATCATTGATGTTTTTTCCGTTAGGTTGCGCACCAATCGTCACCACATCTGCGCCAAGCTCGTGGAAGACGTGTCCAGCGATGTGGTACGTGGCACCATGAGCGCAGTCCACAACAATTTTCAAACCTCGCAAGTCCATATCAGCAGGGAAGGTACTTTTGCAGAATTCAATATATCTGCCGACAGCATCATCAATACGCTTAGCTTTACCTAAACCATCTGAAGAGTTGGTTTGCATCGGTTTATCCAACTCATCTTCGATGGCCAGTTCGACTGCATCAGGCAGCTTGGTTCCACTTCCTGAAAAAAACTTGATCCCATTGTCTTCGAATGGATTGTGCGATGCGGAGATCACCACGCCAGCCTGCAAACGCAGAGCACGTGTTAAATAGGCCACCGCGGGGGTAGGTATCGGACCTGCCAAATAAACATCAATTCCTGCTGCGATCAAGCCAGCCTCTAGAGCGGACTCCAGCATATATCCTGAAATTCGAGTGTCCTTACCGATCAGCACAGCGGGACGCTCTCCACAACTATGCTCAGCAGTCGCGAGTACCTTACCTGCGGCATATCCCAAATGCATCACAAATTGGGGAGTAATAGGATGATCACCAACACGCCCACGTACACCATCCGTCCCGAAATATTTTCTACTCATATGATCCCTCTCTAACAGAATTCCAAATCTTTAACGCATCAACCATCTCGCGTACATCATGTACCCTAACTATAGATGCCCCCAATTGCGCAGCTAATAAAGATGCGGTAACACTAGATACCATTCGTTCATTCACATCACGCCCAGTCAACATACCCAACATGGATTTTCGTGACAATCCCGCCAATAAAGGCATACCCAAGCCGCTCAGTCTGGGCAAGTTTTTGAAAAGCTCAAGATTGTGTGCAAGCGTCTTACCAAATCCAAAACCAGGATCAACGATAATGCGGTCATGAGAAATCCCGACGTTATCCATAGCGGCGATTCGCTCACGCAAAAATGCTAGGACTTCGTCAGTGACATTCTTGTAGATTGGGGAATCTTGCATTGTTTGAGGAGCGCCCTGCTTATGCATCAAACATACGGCTGCATTGCTCTTCACAACGACATCTAACGCCCCCTCAGCCTGTAGCGCATTCACATCATTAACGATACATGCCCCAGCGGCCAGTGCCGCCTGCATCACACGCGGCTTGTAGGTATCAATCGAAATAGGCACCTCAATCCCGCGCAATCCTTCAATGACAGGAAGCACACGATCCAATTCTTCTTGTTCGCTGACTATTGATGCACCAGGTCGCGTTGACTCTCCGCCAATATCAAGTATATCGGCGCCATTTTGAATTTGATTTAAGGCGTGTTGGATAGCGGCTTGCGTGGTTGCGTAATGCCCCCCATCCGAAAAAGAATCTGGGGTGACATTAACAATACCCATCACGAGCGTGCGCTCAAAAGATAAAAGGTGATTACCGCAGCGTAAGAACATACAACGTGGAAAAAAAGGACTAAGCAACTAGATTGCTTAGCCCTCTCGTTTCAACCTTCTTGTGCCGGGGCTACAGGGGGCGTAGCTGGCGCAGTCGGCGCATCATCTTTCGGAGGTTCCGCAGATTGAGTTGCTTGACTCACCTTAGGCTCACGCGGAGGTTTACCGGACATGATGTCATCAATTTGATTCGCATCAATGGTTTCCCACTCAAGCAAAGCCTTGGTCATCGCCTCCATTTTGTCGCGATTCTCTTCAATCAATTTGCGCGCTAGCGCATATTGCTCATCCAGAATACGACGTATCTCAGCATCCACTTTCTGCATGGTTGTTTCTGAGATGTTCTTGTGGGTCGTGACAGAACGCCCTAGAAAAACTTCGCCTTCATTCTCACCGTATACCATCGTTCCCAGTGCGTCGGACATCCCCCACTGTGTGACCATTTTGCGCGCCATATCAGTAGCGCGTTCAAAGTCATTAGATGCGCCCGTGGTCATCTGCCCCATGAACACCTCCTCCGCGATACGCCCGCCAAACAACACTGCGATAGTCGACAAGATACGTATCTTGTCCATGCTATAACGATCTTCCGATGGTAGTTGCATCGTCAAGCCTAAAGCCCGACCACGTGGAATGATAGTCACTTTATGTACTGGGTCAGTCTTCGGCATCAGACGCGCCACCAAGGCATGGCCAGATTCGTGATAGGCCGTGTTGCGACGCTCTTCCTCTGGCATCACCATACCGCGACGTTCCGCACCCATGAAAATCTTATCTTTGGCAGATTCAAAATCGTCCATCTCAACAAAACGTTTGCCTCGACGCGCCGCGAACAACGCAGCTTCATTGACCAGATTTGCCAAGTCAGCACCAGACATCCCTGGCGTGCCGCGTGCCAATACATTGGCATTCACATCCGGCGCAGCAGGTACTTTGCGCATGTGCACCATCAATATCTGTTCACGACCACGGATATCTGGCAATGGCACGACCACTTGACGGTCAAAACGTCCAGGACGCAACAACGCCGCATCCAACACATCAGGACGGTTAGTCGCAGCGATGACGATCACACCACTCGCGCCTTCGAAGCCATCCATTTCAACAAGTAAGGCATTCAACGTTTGCTCACGCTCATCGTTTCCACCACCCAGGCCGGCACCACGCTGACGGCCAACCGCATCGATCTCATCGATAAAAATGATGCACGGGGCGTGTTTCTTGGCCTGCTCGAACATGTCGCGCACACGCGCAGCACCGACCCCCACGAACATCTCAACGAAATCAGAGCCAGAGATAGAAAAGAAAGGAACTTTGGCTTCACCGGCAATCGCTTTAGCCAACAGTGTCTTACCCGTACCAGGGCTACCCACCATCAATACACCGCGGGGAATACGTCCACCCAGATTTTGGAATTTTGTAGGATCACGCAGGAAATCGACCAGCTCGGAAACTTCTTCTTTTGCTTCGTCGCAACCAGCCACATCGGCAAACGTAACGCGCTCTTTAGCTTCATCCAACATGCGAGCTTTACTCTTACCAAAGGAGAACGCCCCCCCCTTGCCACCGCCCTGCATCTGACGCATGAAGAATATCCAAACGCCAATCAACAGCAGCATCGGAAACCATGAAATAAACACTTGGCTGAGGAAACTTTGCTCTTCTTCTGGTTTAGCTTCGACTTTAACGCCGTATTTCAGCAAATCAGAAACCAACCAAATATCACTTGGCGCAAAAGTGGTGATGCGTTTTCCATCGGTTGAAGTCGCTTTAAGCGTACGCCCCTCGATCGTCACTTTGTCGACATGACCGGCCTTCACTTCTTCCAAGAATTGTGAATAATCCAACTGCACCTGCGCCGTCGATTGCTGACGCGCATTGAATTGATTGAATACGGTCATCAGCACTAACGCTACGACCATCCATATCCCGACACTCTTGAATAGATTATTCACACCAGCTCCTTACCGAGCGAAAAACGAAGTTGCATTAGACACTGTCCGTGCTTATTTCTCAAGCTTACCCAGACCAACGAGGTACTGTTCGCTACTACGATCACGAGATGCTTTAGGCTTTCGTGTCACCACTTTCTCAAAGTGGCCTCTTGCTAACTTTAGATAATCCTCAAAACCGACCCCTTGGAATATCTTCACCACAAAAGAACCGCCTGGCGTTAAGTGTTTCACCGCAAAATCTAAAGCCAGTTCAGCCAAATACATCGAACGTGCTTGATCTGCAGAACCAACGCCACTGATATTGGGGGCCATATCCGACATTACAAGGCCAATCTGACGCCCATCCAGCATCTTTTCAAGCTGCACCAAAACGCTGTCCTCACGGAAGTCACCTTGAATAAATTCGACGCGAGGAAGCGGTTGTAGGGGCAGCAAATCGAGCGCGATGATCCTACCCTGCATCCCCATCTTCTTAGCCACGACTTGGCACCAACCACCGGGCGTTGCACCTAAATCAACCACCACCATCCCCGGCTTAATGAGATTGTCGCGCTCATCCAGTTCCATCAATTTATAGGCCGCACGTGAACGATAGCCCTCTTTCTGTGCACGTTGCACATAGGGATCATTCACGTGCTCCATCATCCATTGTTTGCTGGTTTTAGTAGCCTTCATCGTTTAGAATCCGCGCCTTAATCGAATAAGGTCAATATGTTGAATCTATCTGTATCGCAGCGCCTCGAACTTAAAGGTCGCGCCCACGCCCTCAAACCAGTCGTCATTATTGGCAACGCCGGCCTTACGCCCGCAGTGCTTGACGAAATTGAGCGCTCCTTAAAAAGTCACGATTTACTAAAAGTCCGCGTAATGAATGATGACCGCGACGCTCGCGCCATCATGATGACAGAAATCTGCGAAGCGCTTAATGCTGGACCTGTACAACGCATCGGCAAAATATTAGTGATCTACCGCCCGCTCGCAGTTGCCATTGCGCAAGCACCAAAAAGGCGCAAGGGGAAAACACTTACTAAGAAGCAATTGGGCAGTCGAACCTAAAGAACCTACGCGACTCAGTCACAGAAGTTTCCACTTTCTGTGACTGCCATCCAACTCAAACGTACTGAACTTCCACCACCTCGTACTCACGCACGCCGCCTGGTGCCTGAACTTCAGCAATGTCACCACTCGACTTACCAATCAATGCACGCGCAATAGGCGACTTGATTGATATCTTGCGTTTTTTAATATCCGCCTCGTCTTCACCAACAATTTGATATGTCACCACATCACCGCTGTTGGTATCTTCCAAAATCACGGTTGAACCAAATACGCAACGACCATCTGCATTCAGTGTTTTAGGATCGATGATCTGCGCACTGCCGAGCTTGAATTCCAATTCAATAATGCGCCCCTCGACAAACGATTGTTTCTCTTTAGCTGCTTCGTACTCAGCGTTTTCAGACAAGTCACCTTGCGCACGCGCTTCTGAAATTGCATTAATAACAGAAGGACGTTCTACCGTTTTAAGATTGTGCAATTCTTTGCGCAAAATCTCTGCGCCGACTACCGTCAATGGAACCTTACTCATGAGATGCTTCCTTAATTAAAACGACGGTGCAGCGATTGCACGTCATAGACTTGCAACTCAGCCAAGTGATGCATACCGAGGCATGCTGCACGTGCGCCAGAGAGGGTTGTGTAATACGTGACACGTCCCTGCAATGCTGCATTGCGAATGGAATAAGAATCCTTCATCACGGAAGGTTTGCTATCCACGGTATTCACAATCAGGCTGACATCTCCATTTTTGATCATATCCACGATGTGCGGACGACCTTCTTGAACCTTGTTCACCACGGTCACGTCAACACCTGCTGCCGTAATAACAGAAGCAGTCCCACGCGTCGCCAAAATGGTAAAGCCCAATTCCTTCAATGAACGCGCCACTTCAACTGCACCTACTTTGTCTGCTTCGCGCACACTAATGAATACCTTGCCCGCTTTAGGCAACTTCACACTGGCACCGAGTTGTGACTTAACAAAGGCTTCGGCAAAAGTCGCGCCTACGCCCATCACCTCACCCGTTGATTTCATCTCTGGGCCTAGAATGGTATCTACACCAGGGAATTTGATGAAGGGGAACACAGCTTCTTTCACCGAGTAATACGGTGGGATGACTTCCTTCGTCACACCTTGAGATGCCAAGCTTTGACCAGCCATACAACGCGCAGCAATTTTCGCCAACGGCACACCTGTTGCCTTGGAAACAAACGGTACGGTACGTGAAGCACGTGGATTCACTTCCAACACATAAACTGTTTCGCCTTGAATGGCGAACTGTACGTTCATCAGTCCGACCACATTGAGAGACTTCGCCATCGCTACCGTCTGGCGACGCAACTCGTCTTGCATCGCTGCCGACAGGGAGTAAGGAGGCAAAGAACACGCAGAGTCACCAGAGTGCACACCCGCTTCTTCGATGTGTTCCATGATGCCGCCGATGATGACTTGCTTACCATCGGATACCGCATCTACATCCACTTCGATCGCATCATTCAAGAAACGGTCAAGCAGGATAGGCATACGCTCTGGGTAAGTCTTGGCCAACTCTTCCGCATCACGCATGTAACGCTCAAGGTCGGGCTGTGCATGAATGATCTCCATACCACGACCGCCCAACACGTTGGAGGGGCGCATCACCAGCGGGAAGCCGATCTCAGCCGCGCCTGCGACCGCATCCAACACATTACTCGCTGTTCGATTCGGCGGTTGTTTCAAATCCAATTCGCGCAACATCGTTTGGAAACGAGCGCGGTCTTCTGCCATGTCGATCATGTCGACTGAGGTGCCGATGATGGGCACGCCACTCTTGGCCAAACCATGTGCCAACTTCAACGGTGTCTGTCCACCGTACTGCACGATGACGCCGACAGGTTTTTCGACCGCGACCACTTCCAACACATCTTCCAATGTCAGTGGCTCGAAATACAAACGATCCGATGTGTCGTAGTCGGTGGAGACTGTCTCAGGATTGCAGTTGACCATGATGGTCTCGTAGCCGTCTTCGCGCATCGCCAGCGCGGCATGCACGCAGCAATAGTCGAATTCGATACCTTGACCGATACGGTTAGGACCGCCGCCCAGCACCATGATCTTCTTGTTGTTGGTCGGTTGTGATTCGCACTCTTCTTCGTAAGTGGAATACATGTACGCCGTGTTGGTAGAGAACTCAGCCGCGCAAGTATCGACGCGCTTGAACACAGGACGCACAGACAATGCATGGCGATACGCACGCACTGCTGCATCGTCCGTTCCCAGCAAGGCGGCGATACGCGCATCAGCGAAACCGCTACGCTTCAACGCACGTAGATCATCAGCAGTCAGACTCTCCAAAGTGCAGCCTGTCAGTGTCTTTTCCTGACGCAGGATGTCTTCGATCTGCACCAAGAACCATGGATCGATCTTGCTGATGTTGAAGACTTCTTCCACGCTCATACCGATACGGAATGCATCACCTACCGCCCAGATACGATCAGGACCGGGGTTGCCCATCTCAGCGCAGATCGCTTCTCGGTCAGTGTATTTACTGTCCAATCCATTCACGCCCACTTCCAAACCACGCAGTGCCTTTTGGAACGACTCTTGGAAGGTGCGGCCGATCGCCATCACCTCACCCACCGACTTCATCTGAGTCGTCAGGCGGTCATTGGCTTGCGGGAATTTCTCGAAGGCGAAACGTGGGATCTTAGTCACCACGTAGTCGATGGTCGGCTCGAACGAAGCAGGTGTCGCACCGCCCGTAATATCGTTCTTCAACTCATCCAAGGTGTAACCCACAGCCAACTTCGCAGCCACTTTGGCGATTGGGAAGCCAGTTGCTTTTGATGCCAACGCAGATGAACGCGACACGCGCGGATTCATCTCGATGACCACCATACGTCCATCAACTGGATTGATGGAGAACTGCACGTTCGAACCGCCCGTCTCCACACCGATCTCGCGCAGCACGGCCAAGGAGGCATCACGCAAGATCTGGTATTCCTTGTCGGTCAATGTCTGTGCAGGTGCAACGGTGATGGAGTCGCCGGTATGCACGCCCATCGGGTCCAAGTTCTCGATGGAACAGATGATGATGCAGTTGTCGTTGCGGTCACGCACGACTTCCATCTCGTATTCTTTCCATCCAAGCAGCGATTCTTCAATCAACAACTCTTTGGTGGGAGAGGCTTCCAGACCGCGCTCGCAAATCTCAACAAATTCTTCGCGGTTATAAGCGATACCACCACCGCTACCGCCCATCGTGAAGGATGGACGAATGACGGTTGGGAAGCCCATCACTTGCTGCACTTGGAAGGCTTCTTCCATGCTGTGCGCGATAGCGGAACGTGCCGATGCCAACCCGATACGGGTCATCGCTTGTTTGAATTTCTCGCGGTCTTCCGCCATGTCGATGGCATCACGCGACGCACCGATCATCTCGACCTTGTATTTTTCCAACACACCGTGCTTCGCCAAGTCCAAGGCGCAGTTCAGCGCTGTTTGCCCGCCCATGGTCGGCAAGATCGCATCGGGACGCTCCTTGGCGATGATCTTCTCGACCATCTTCCAAGTGATCGGCTCGATATAAGTCGCATCCGCCATGTTGGGGTCGGTCATGATGGTCGCCGGATTCGAGTTCACCAGAATGACGCGGTAGCCCTCTTCACGCAGCGCCTTGCAAGCCTGTGCGCCGGAATAGTCGAACTCGCACGCTTGCCCGATGACGATGGGGCCTGCGCCAATGATCAGAATTGATTTGATGTCAGTACGCTTAGCCATTTACTTACCACCCATCATCGCAACGAAGCGATCGAACAAAACATCCACGTCATGCGGCCCGGGACTTGCCTCGGGGTGACCTTGGAAACAGAACGCCGGCTTGTCAGTCAGCTCGAAACCTTGCAACGTGCCATCGAACAACGAGATGTGCGTCACGCGCGCATTCTTTGGAAGCGTCGCTGCATCCACCGCAAAACCGTGGTTCTGGCTAGTGATCATCACTTGCTTGGTCTGCGTGTCTTGCACCGGATGGTTCGCACCGCGATGACCGAACTTCATCTTCACCGTTTTTGCACCTGATGCCAGACCCAATATCTGATGTCCCAAGCAGATGCCGAACAAAGGCATGCCCACTTCAAGGAACTTTTGCGTTGCCGCAATCGCGTAGTCGCACGGCTCAGGATCGCCGGGACCGTTGGAGAGGAACACGCCATCCGGCTTCAGCGCCAACACATCGGCAGCAGCAGTCTTCGCAGGAACGACCGTGATGCGGCAACCACGTTCAGCCAGCATGCGCAGGATGTTGCGCTTCACGCCGAAGTCATACGCCACCACATGGAACTTCGGCTCGGCGATGTCGCTATAGCCAACACCCAGCTCCCACTCGCGCTGTTTCCACTCGTAAGATTTGTCGCAGGTAACGACTTGCGCCAAATCCATCCCCGCCAAGCCAGCAAAACCACGCGCCGCAGCCAATGCCGCTTCAACATTGTCGCCTGTAGCGATACAACCACTCTGCGCGCCTTTGCTACGCAGGATGCGCGTCAGCTTGCGCGTGTCGATGCCAGCAATGGCAACCACGTTGTTGGCTTTGAGATATTCAGGTAGGGATTGCGTCGCGCGGAAATTGCTCACCGTCATCGACAGATCACGAATGATGAGGCCGCTGGCGAACACTTGGCGCGACTCTACATCTTCTGGGTTACAACCGACGTTACCGATATGCGGGTAAGTCAGCGTGACGATCTGGCGGCAATAGGACGGGTCGGTCAGGATCTCTTGGTAGCCTGTCATCGAGGTATTGAACACCACCTCGCCGACGCTGCTACCTGAGGCACCGATGGCAGTTCCGCGAAACACTGTCCCATCGGCTAAAACTAGAATGGCAGGACTTGTTTGCGGCACGGGTTACTCCTCGAATCTGGACATAAAGAAGCGGGATGAGCACTTGGCTCGTCCCGCTTTTGGAATGGCGCGCATTATAGCCGAAGGGGGGGCTTTCATCAACGCACCATACAGCACCTGCTAATACAGCGGGGATGGTTTACATGGCGCTTGAATAGCCGACGGCCCAAGTCTGACTAGTGATGCCTGGCGATAAACTACGCAACACCTCAAATGAAAGTGCCTGTTTATCTGAGAGTTTATATTCGACGCTCAACGCCAAATCGCGCTGCCCCACCCCACCCGCCTCCGAAGCCTCACCAAACGAATAACCAACGCCAGAACTAAGGCTTTCAGAAAGTTGATATGCGAACTCAAGGGAACCGTAGTAGATGTTATTGAAATAAATGGTCTTACTTACATCATTGATTTTAACCTTACCAGGGCTGCCTAGAATGGCGCGCCCCACACTCAGTTCACCCGAAAAATCACCCAACGACTTACCTGCCGCCAACTCAAAGAAATAATCATTCACCCCAGTTCCCAATCCCTTAGCGACATCAGCCGTCCCCAACTTGATCTCTCCTGTGGTCGTTAATGAAAAAGGCGCCTCTTCTTCACTTAAAACCCGATATGCCAATGATGAAGTGATGTCCCCCAAACCTGCTGTTGCAATGATTGGCATTGCAACAGTGTCGCTACTCTTTGACTCATGGTGATGACTTTTAGCGACCTTCCCAGAAGGGGCGCTCCGCTGAATGTAGGGAATGCTAACCGCAAACATATATCGATTCTTCTCAATGGATACCGTCAACGGCACATCTTTCTGGCTGATTGTTTGACCAGGAACAGAGGTGTCCGACATGGAAGAATAGCCAAGTGAAACAACGACCTGCTGGGGTGCGGTCACCACGCTCTCTTCAGCTATCGCACACAATGGCAAACCCATAAGCAATACGACAGCACTGCGAATCTTTCGAAAATAATCAGATCTCTTCTTATTACATTGCATACAACACCCCATGGACAAATAAATAGTCGCCACAATCATAAATGATGCTCAAACACCAAGCCACCTCGGATGAACTGTGTAGCAATTAGTTCCACCTCCAAGTTTAAGTCAGCGCAATTTGCGCGCACAAAACAACTAGAATCCTGCCCCACTTAATTCAGCACATCTTTCAATTATGCTCGACGTTCTCTTTCTCGCCATCGCCTTGAGCATGGACGCATTTGCCGTGTCTATCGGTCTTGGCGCAAAACACGATAGCCGCAAACTCGCCCTCCAAGCAGGGCTCTACTTTGGCGTATTTCAAGCAATCATGCCATTCATAGGTTATTTGGGTGGCAGGGGCGTTCTCGGCTGGATCGACGCCTACGCTCACTGGATCGCTTTTGGATTGCTCATTCTGATTGGCGGAAAAATGGTTTATGAAGGAATGCAGGAAGGTATTGAAGAAGATATTTCCGCCATTACCCATAAAATGATGCTCATGCTTGCCATTGCCACCAGCATAGATGCCATGGCTGCAGGATTTAGCCTGACCTTGCTCAACGTCAATCCTCTCTTAGCTTGCCTCATCATTGGCATCACCACCTTTGCATTCAGTTGGGCTGGTGTAAAGATCGGCAAGCGCAGCGGGACGTGGCTAGAAAGTAAAGCAGAGATTTTTGGTGGAATCGTATTGATTCTAATTGGTTTCAAAATGCTATTCGCTTAAGGCTTCCCACCTAAGTCGAAGCTCACAATCGAAACCTTACTCAATTCAATCCCTACCCGCACAGAGGTAAAAAGGTAAAATGCGCGGTTCACAGGAGGCATTGATTTGGACAACCCCTACAATATTCTTGGCGTTTCACCCAACGCCACGACGGATGACATCAAGAAGGCATTCCGTGCACTGGCGATGCGTCATCATCCAGACCGCAATCCAAGTGCCAGTGCAGCGGTTCGCTTCCACGCTATTCAACAGGCGTATGAAGTGCTATCCGACCCGACTAAACGGGCGGCCTATCACAACAGCCTGAACAACCGTATCGTGCTAGATCCGTTAGTAGAAGCGGAAACACTGTGGGGCGCATTATTCAACCGTTGCGGCATCAACATTACTCACTAAATTATTTACAAAGAGAGCTCATGAAAAACATCCATCCAGAATTTGCCTATCAATCACGCGAACTCGGCGTGCAAATCGAAGATACCTTAGGCGAGCCACCTGACCGCAAAAACTACGAGCGCGTCATCAATACATTGCTCGGCGAATACGCAAACGGAGCGGAATATGACGATGTGAATCTATTGAGCTTCGCCTTAGTTGAGAAATTAAAATTTAACGATCCTGCCGGCTTATTCGCACAGTGCGCAAACTACGAAGAAGGTGATGCCGCCAGTGTGATTAAGATGGTATCGGGAACAAGTGCTGCCGCCATCAACGCGCTTGCCGCTGTTGAGACTAGCAACCCCGATCTGGCACGCAAAGCCATCCTCACCGCTTTCTTGTTCAGCAACCGCAAACGTTGGACAGACGATGACCACTCCCTCGATTCGCTACAAAAAGATGAAGACAGCGAAAACGACGATGAGGACGAAGATCAATTCGAGACCAGCGAAGAAATGGAAAATCTATTTGACTCGCGCGGAGATGACAATGCCTGATAACAAGAACCTTCCAGCCATTCGCCTGCAAGTAACCGAGTTGGTACTGGCGGGTTCAACTGAACATGCAGAAGAGGCCATCAGCGAGACGGCCGAAAAATTGGGGGATCTTGCTGTCGTCGAAGTGTTAAACACACTCGAACCCCATGTCGCCTCGCTTCACCTCTCAGCATTCGATGGGGGGAAGCTATCGTTAGCCACCATGCTTATCCCCGCGAAAGCTTGGGCACAAAGCTTGGCGTATTTCGCAGCCATGTGGGATGAAGACAGCATCGAAGATGAACCAGAAGTATTGGCCGAATCACTCTTCGCGCATATTCATGGCGTGATCTTCGCCACCGACGATGCGGAGCGCCGCGCCGAACTATTGCACGAAGCCTTAGCCACGGACTGGGGAACAACTGCTTTTGCTGTACTTTTCTCCACGGCAGTAGAGGAAATCATCGAGATCGCAAATGATATTCACAACCTCGGCGCACACCGTAGCGGACAAACCACATCCGATCACGATGTAATTCCGTTGGTAATGGAAATTGCAAACACTGATGAAGATGCATGGGATCGCGTACTGTTTGAAATCTTCCCCGACTGGCAACCCGGCACCAATCAACTCATGGCTAAAGCTGATGAAATCAGCAATGACGAGGAGTTAGATGACGAAGATGAAGATAGAGAACATGAATTCGCAATGGGTCGCACCACAAAAGAACTGTTGATTCGCCTGCGTAAACAAGTACCAAGCAAAGCGATCAGCGCGACAGCCAAAAAACGCAGCCGCCCAAGTCTCGGCGAAGATATTTTCTCGTAACCTGTACGTGATCATTCAACCTACACAAATTGCCAGCTTCACTGCACGGGCGCCGCACTTAATGCAGGCGCTGAGTGCGCTCGCCTTGCGAACCAATCAGGTAGAACAAGCAACCGAGCTATTTGATGAGCTATGTGGCATCACACTTTTGGTCGCCAAAAAATTCACCAACGAGCGCACTGCTGACGGAATGCAAGAGGCGTTCTTCCTGACTGTTGGCTGTATTTCTTTAGGTATCAGCCAGGCGAAAATCGCGCCCAGTGACGAAGCAAAATTAGACTTCCTTTTGTTGCATGGGGCAGAACAGATATTTCAACAAGGCTTTCGTCACATCAAAGAACTATCAGCCCTCCCCTACGCCACCTTCATTACCGACTTTGAGAATGACGCCTTCATTCAACAACGCAACCTAAAGACGTTGTTCGTCGAAATATGCCGTGCTGATCCTGCTGCAAACTGGACAGGTGATAACGTTTTCAATAATGAGTTACTTGACCGCCAACACAATCAAAATATCATCAAGTGTGCGCTATGGCTACGCAAACACAACGCCGAATCTATTATCAAAGATAGTGAGCTAGATGCCAGTGCGGTGATCAGTATCGCCGTGATATTCGGCATCGCAGGGGATGCACGTATCGTGGCACGCCTAGGACAAAAAGATGTGGAATCGTTAGTAAAACGAGTACGCGAGTTACAACCTGATGTAACGGCCAGCTGGGGAAAACTTCTCCAGAAGATACCCGTAGAGTTTCACGAGATCCTCCGTGAGCGTATGGCACAACTTCAACCCACCATTATCAAGAAAATAATCGGCAAAACCAGAGTTAAAACCATCGTTACCGAAATGCAGGATTTTTACGCCGGAAACGAACAAGATATTGAGTATCCGTAAAGTGAGGTCCTTGAATTTTGGCCTCACTCAGGATCAATAGCGCTCAAGCAGTTTTTCAAATTCTTCGATGGGCAAAGGCTTGCTAAACAGATACCCCTGATATGCCGCACAACCATGCTCTGTTAGAAATCTAAACTGAGCTTCTGTCTCAACGCCCTCTGCAATCAGATTCAACCTAAAGTTGTCAGCTAAGCCAATGATGGTTTGAACCATCACAGCATCGTTGGTATCTATTGTCAGATCATGAATAAAACTCTGATCGATCTTGATTTGATCAAGGGGCAATTGCTTCAAATATGACAGAGAAGAATATCCAGTCCCAAAATCATCGAGAGACAAACTCACCCCCAGCCCTTTAAGCGCGTGCATTTTAGCAATGACATCAGTAACGTTGCTCAAGACAACACTCTCGGTCAATTCCAACTTCAAAAGTGATGCTTCGATTTCATAAACACGCAATAGTGACTCGATCTTCGCAACGAAGTCATGCTCTTTGAATTGTCGTGCACTCACGTTCACCGCCATGGACAGATGTCGAGTGCGGTCGTGCTTTGCCCATTCATGAAGCTGACGACACGCAGTATCAAGCACCCAATCCCCTATATCGACAATGAGCGAACTTTCCTCTGCGACAGGAATAAATTGCAAGGGAGGGACCATACCTCTCTGAGTATGCGGCCATCTCACCAACGCCTCGACACCGATAGCACGACGCTCAAAATCGACCTGTATCTGATAATGCAACTCCAATTGCTGAGCAACCACTGCCGATCTCAAATCGGATTCAAGTGCAGCACGCGTCTCGACTCTGCTCTGCATTTCCATATCAAAGAAACGCACCGCATTACGTCCTGCATCCTTAACTTGATACATCGCAATATCCGCATGCTTAAGCAAAGACTCAACCGAATCCTCAACCCCTTGAAATATACAAACGCCGATACTGGGAGAACTATGCTGCTCATGCTCATGCAAGACGTAGGAGTGAACCAGCGCCACACGAATCTTTTCAGCGATCAGGGCTGCTTTACGTGATGCCTCTTCAGGCTCCGCATCCAATCCCTCAAGCAACACAACGAATTCATCCCCGCCCAATCGGGCAACCGTATCAGAATCCCTCACGCAGAATAAGATACGTTCTGAGACTTCTATCAATAACAGATCTCCATAGTCATGCCCCAATGTGTCATTGATGGTTTTGAACTTATCCATATCTAGGAAAAGTACCGCTCCGTAAAGCTTGCTTCTTAGCGAATTTGCTAGCGCAAAATGCATACGATCGATCAGAAGTCGTCGGTTCGGTAATCGTGTCAGGGAATCAAAGAACGCCAGATTATGGATTTCAGCCTCGGCATTTTTTCGTTCAGTGATATCAATATGAGAGCCGACCAGTAATTCCACACGGCCTTTCTCATCATATTGCTTCTCACCTCGTGCCAAGATCCAACGATAACTGCCATCACGATGACGCAAACGAAATTCACTGACATATTGCCTGCTATCTGATGCCAAATAATTATTGACTCGACTTAAAGCAAACTCTTTATCTTCAGGATGTAGCAATCCTTCCCAAGTGGCGAACTGGTTCGGCAATTCTTCGGGCGCATACCCAAGCTGCGCTTTCCATTCTGGGCTAAAAAAAACCTGATGCGTATCCAGATCCCAATCCCACAATCCTGTATTCGATGCTTGCAAAGAGATCGAGAGTTTCTTTTGTGCTTCTGCCAGCTGGTTATACGGTTCCTCAATCAACTCAACCACAATGGCGCGATAAATAAATAGATACGCGATGACTTTGTAGATATGACCAAGCACGTTATAGCTGCCGGTCATCGTCGTATATAGCGTGAAGAAAAATTCACTCATCGCCAAAGTACACACTGCAGCGAACAACAACACCACATTGAAAGACTGCGGCTCCCTCATCTTTTTCCAGAGCGCGATAGCAGTGACGATATTGATCACAATGATTGCGTACTCAACCGCCTTCTTGAAGGCTGTCAGCCCCTTACCAGGAATGAAGGTGTCTGGCATCCATGCCTGGTGATAAACAACAGCCCAATTCATGAACAAGGCAAAACAAATAAAGCTTATAAAAATCAAATGGCGGGTCGTATTTGACTTAAGCGGCTTCCAAGGCCTGATGGCAACAAGAAGCAATACAAAAGCCGCAATGAAACGCGCAGACAGCCAAAAATTCAGTTGCTTCTGCGCATCATTCGGTGAAATAAAATCAGGCATGCCCAAATAGGACACGGTGTGCGAAAAATCTAGAACCGCTACAGAAAAAAATACACTCGCGAGCAAAACGATATTGCCTGATAGCTTCTGGCTATGTGAATTCCAGCCGACCGCAAAGACCATCATCGAAACGATGATTGAAACCGTTTCTAACAATGTATGAAGAGGTAAGTAATTAGGGATGCCCTTAAACTCAGGCAATGAGGGAACCAACCAAGCCAGAAGCTGAATCGCCGCCAGCAATATTAAGAATTTCCCTACGTCGAGCAACGGCATCCGATACACAGAATGTATCACAGCGCGCTGCCTCATATCAAAAGCCGCCACTCTAACCCCCACAGATTTATTGAATCACATGGATTACTATCTCAAACCTATAGTGGCCAGAGTAGCTTGTAGGTCGACTAACTCAGCCCTACACTCATACAAGATCACTTCAAGGAAAGCACATCCTGCATGTCGTACATCCCGGCTTTGTTCTCGCTCAAAAAGCGAGCTGCACGCAGAGCTCCTAAGGCAAAGGTAGCGCGACTACTGGCTTTGTGGGTGATCTCAATGCGTTCACCGATGCCTGCATACAGAACAGTATGGTCGCCGACGATGTCACCACCGCGCACTGTAGCGAAACCAATGGTAGATGGATCGCGTTCACCTGTAACACCTTCGCGACCATAAACAGCCACCTTAGATAAATCACGGCCCAACGTTTTTGCAACCACTTCGCCCAAACCAAGCGCCGTACCCGATGGGGCATCCACCTTATGACGGTGATGCGCTTCGATGATCTCAATGTCGTAGCCTTTGTCGAGAACACGTGAAGCGGTTTCCAACAATTTGAAAATGAGGTTCACGCCTACGCTCATATTGGGCGCGAACATGATGCCGATATCTTGTGCACCTGCACCAAGTTGAGCTTTTTGCTGCGCATCCAAGCCTGTCGTACCAATCACCATATTGACATTGTGCTTACGGCAAATGGCAAGATGATTCATTGTTCCTTCGGGGCGTGTGAAGTCGATCAGCACATCCGCGTCTTTCAGTGCCGCCTCGATATCTGCGGTAATTTTTACGTCTTCGCTAACGACGTTACCCAACAAGGGGCTTCCCGCATGCTCCAGTGCGGCATGCAACACCAAATCATCTGCTTGTGCGACACAGTCCAATAAAACTTTACCCATGCGTCCGCCGCATCCGGCGATCACGACCTTAATTTTTGACATTGCTTTTCTCCCCAGTCGCAGCGGCTGTCGCTTTCAATGGCGTGGCATCATCGATACGCACCAAGGTAGCGTTTTCAAAATACAAAGTCAGGCGTTGGTTATCCAACACTTGGCCTTTTTGTTCAAATCGATAGAGATAGTCCCAACGATCCGCGTGATACACGTCGTTGATCAATGGTGCGCCAAAAACAGCCTTAACTTGTGCTTGTGTCATACCGACCTTGATACGTGCGCGCATATCTTGGGTGATGAGATTCCCTTGGCGGATCTCAATCTTGTAGGGCGAAAAAGTCGGCAGGTAATTAGAAAAGTTGCTGCACGATGCGAGCAAGACAGTCGAAAGGATAATTAGCAGGCGCATTTGAGATTAAATTGAGTTAGCGGTCAAAAAACAGGTCGGCATCATACCTTAAGCCGCGATACCTAATAACTCGGCAGCATGCTTGCGAGTCGTGTCTGTAATGGTGACGCCGCCCAACATACGAGCAATCTCTTCCACCCTTTGCTGATCCTTGAGCACTTGGATGTGGCTGAGCGTGACGCCATTCTTAACCGCCTTGCTCACCTGCCATTGATGGTCAGCCTGCGCCGCCACTTGCGGCAAGTGAGTAACGCACAACACTTGATGCTGCCGACCTAACTGTTTGAGCAAACCACCCACAATCTCGGCCACACGTCCGCCAATGCCACTATCCACCTCGTCGAATATCAAGGTAGGCACACTGGCTGCGCTACTTGCCGCCACTTGGATGGCTAGGCTGATCCGCGACAACTCACCACCTGACGCCACTTTGGCCAAGCTACGCAGAGGAGAACCTTGATTGGCGGCTACTTGCAACTCAACACTCTCCAAGCCATGCGCACCTCCCTCTGCAAGCGGCAACAAGGCCACGGCAAACTGCCCCCCCTGCATCGCTAAGGTCTGCATAGCAAGGGTGATGTCATCCGAGAGTTTCTGCGCCGCCTTGATACGCACCGCACTCAGCTTTTTGGCTGAGCCCAGATAAGTTTCTCGCGCAAGCGACTCTTGTTTGGCTAACGCAGCCAAATCAGCATCCCCACCTAACTCGTCGAGTCTTGAAACAACGTCCGCCAACACTTGAGGGAGCGCCTCTGGTTTTGCGCGATATTTACGGGAAGCCTCCATCACATCAGAAAGGCGCTGCTCCTGTGCACGTAATTGCTGAGGGTCTGCATCCAACTTCTCTTGATAGTGGCGCAATGAGTAGACCGCCTCTTGAATCTCGTTCTGCGCGCTTTCCAGCATCGTCACGGTATCTTGCAATCCGCTATCGAAAGCCAACCCCACATGCAAACGTGTAACCAAAGCGTTCAGTTGCGCCAAACAGGCCGAATCCGATTCGCTCAATATATCGACACCGAACTGCGCCGTCTCCAGCAAGCTTGCTGCGTGCGACAAACGCGCATGATCTGCCTGCAAGCTCTCCCACTCATTCAGCGAGAAATTCAACAATTCCAATTCACTACGCTGAAAAACCAACAATTCGCGTTCTGCCGCAACCGACTCGGCATTCTCTTCCAACTGTACGCGCCTACGATGCAACGCCTGCCAAACCTTAAACTCAGCCGCAACGGAATCGACTTGCTGCCCCAATCCAGCATGGGTATCCAACAAATCTCGCTGCGCATCCGCGCGCAATAATGATTGATGCGCATGTTGCCCGTGAATATCGAGCAGGTACTCACCCGCCTCACGCATCTGCTGTTGCGTAGCGCTACTCCCGTTGATAAAGCCACGTGAACGCCCACTTGCATCTAACGTGCGGCGCAACAAACAAATGCCCTCATCGCCTTCCAACTCTTGCTCACGCAACCACGCCTGCAACACTGGCAGATCAGTCGTCTCGAATTCCGCCGTGATCTCCGCACGCTCACAACCACTGCGCACCATACCCGCATCGCCACGCTCTCCCAAAGCCAGGGACAACGCATCGATCAGAATAGATTTACCTGCGCCTGTTTCTCCTGTCAGCGCGGTGAAACCAGATGAAAAGTCGAGTTCAAGCGAATCAACAATGACAAAGTCACGAATAGAAAGGTATTTGAGCATTTACAGCGTTTGGTTCCAGAGCAGCTTTTCACGCAGCGTGTGGTAATAGCTATGCCCTTCAGGGTGAAGTAAGCAGACGGGTTTTTCGTAACGCGTCACGAGAAGTTTATCGTGCAGTTGCAAATCACAATTAGTATGGCTGTCGTAACGTACGCAGTTGTCGCCGGTACGATGCATCAGCAATTCGATCACTGACGTCCCCTTCACCACGATAGGACGATTACTTAACGAGTGAGGACAGACGGGCACAAGTTCCAACACATCCAAACTCGGATGAAGAATAGGCCCACCCGAAGACATCGCATACGCCGTCGAACCCGTAGGAGTTGAAATGATCAGCCCATCAGCACGTTGATTGTAGAGATACTCCCCATCAATACGCACCTCAAATTCCACCATGCTGCTCACGTGGCTGCGATGCACTACCACCTCGTTAAAAGCCAGCCCATTAAAAATCTCAACGCCGTCACGCACCACAGTGGCCGAAAGCAGCAAACGCTTCTCAGTGACGAAACGTCCATCCAACATAGCGCCGATACCTTCTAGCATCGACCCCATACTCAAATCAGTGAGAAAGCCCAAACGCCCCTTGTTCACTCCGGCAATCGGAGTGCCATGAGGCGCCAATGCGCGTGCGATATTCAGCAATGTACCGTCGCCACCAATGACAATAGCAAGGTCAACCGAACTTGCTATCTCGTCCAAACTCAGTGCTCTGAAACGATCCGTTCTCAAGTATTCCGAAGAGATGTTATCGACCACCACATCCACACCACGTTCAGCCAAATAATCACCCAGCAAAAGCATGGGCGCAGCAACATCCGCAGTCTTCTGCTTACCGATGATCGCGACAGTTTGGAAGGGGAATTTCATAGGCCGCGATTAAACCATAACGGCCGCCTAGCCGCCACGCTAGACACTCCCTTCTTCTCGCACTTTGAACCATGCCGCATAGAGGGCAGGTAAGAAAATGCAGGTGAGTAAGGTCGCCACGACCAAACCACCCATGATAGAGACCGCCATTGGCCCCCAGAATACTTGTCGGGTGAGCGGGATCATGGCGAGGATGGCTGCGGAAGCAGTGAGCACAATGGGCCGGAAGCGGCGCACGGTTGAGCCGATGATGGCTTCCCAGCCGGGCTTGCCCGCTTCTTCATCCTGCCGTATCTGATCGACCAGAATGACTGAGTTACGCATGATCATCCCGGCTAGGGCGATGAAGCCTAGATTGGCGACAAAGCCGAATGGCACTTGGAATACCAACAAAGCCAACGCCACGCCGATCAACCCCAATGGAGCGGTGAGCAAGACGATCACGGTGCGGCTCATACTTTGCAATTGGATCATTAACAAAGTAATGACGCCGACCAACATCAAAGGCATGACCGCCGCAATGGCGGTAGATCCTTTCGCAGACTCTTCGATACTGCCGCCCATTTCGATGCGGAAGCCTGTAGGCAATTTGGCACGCACTTCGTCTAGTTTGGCGTTCAGTTCGGTTGAGGTCGTAGCGGGCTGCGTCGAATCGGCCATGTCTGCGCGAACAGTCATGGTCGGCAAACGATTGCGACGCCAGATCAGTCCTTCCTCCAACACAGGGACAAGTTTGGCCACTTGCGCCAAAGCTACATGTTTGCCCCCTGCTAAAGGAATATCCAAATCGGGCAAGCCATTCAAGGATCGTGTGTCTTTATCATTACCGCCGCGCCACACGATGTCGATGAGTCGATCACCTTCGCGATATTGCGTAAGGGCGACGCCATTCAACCAACCTTGTAAAGATTGGGCGATCTCTTGACTGGAGGTGCCTAGTTGGCGCGCTCGGTCTTGATTGACTTCAACACGCACGCTCTTCACTTTTTCGTTCCAATCAAAATTGACGTTTTGCAGATGTGAGTCTGCGCGCATCATGCCCGCCACTTCACCCGCCACTTCACGTAATTTGGTCAGGTCATCCCCCATCACACGGAACTGCACTGGGTAGCCAATGGGCGGGCCATTTTCCAAGCGCACGACGCGCACGCGGATATCTGAAAAATCAGGCTCTGCAAAACGAGCTTGTAAGCGATCTCGCAATGCTTCGCGCGCCTTCAAATCCTTCGTGACAATCACGAACTGGCCAAAGTTATCGGCGAACAATTGCTGATCCAAAGATAGGAAGAAGCGAGGTGCACCATTGCCGATATAGGACGAATACGTTGCGACGGCATCGTCTCCCTTGAGCAATTTTTCGATACGCTCCACTTCATGCGCTGTCGCCTTGATCGAGGCCCCCGTTGGCAACCACACATCTACCATCAGTTCTAAGCGGCTAGCAGAAGGGAAGAATTGCTTCTGCACGAATTTCCCAAACGCGACCATCGACAACACAAAGATGAGTACGGTCGTGATAATGACCTTCCAACGATTTCGCAAACACCAAGTCAATAAAGCTCGGAAGCGGCGATAGAAAGGCGTGTCATAAATATCCTCACCGTGTTTTTGTGCCTTCGCAATGAGCGCCTTGGGATCCAACAATTTATAGCCGATATAGGGCGTGAACACGACCGCCACGATCCAAGAGGTGATCAGTGCGATGGTGACAACTTGGAAAATAGAGATGGTGTATTCACTCGCTGCTGATTTTGAAAATCCAACGGGCGTAAATGCGGCCGCTGTGATGAGCGTACCGGTCAACATCGGGAAGGCAGTTGAAGTATAGGCAAAGGTGGCCGCTTTAAAACGATCCCACCCCTGCTCCATCTTCACCACCATCATTTCCACGGCGATGATGGCATCGTCCACTAACAACCCTAGTGCAATGACCAATGCCCCCAGCGAGATACGCTGCAGGTCGATACCAAATATCTTCATCGCAAAAAATGTGATGGCCAACACCAAGGGAATAGAAAGCGCCACCACCATACCCGTGCGCATCCCCAGACTGAGGAAGGACACAGCCAACACGATGAGTATCGCCTCGGTCAATGAGCTTTCAAACAAGTGAATTGAACCGTGGACGACTTCCGGTTGATCGGCGATGGTGTGCACCTCCACACCCACCGGAAGCTCTGCGGTGATTCTTTCCATTTCTTTGCGCAGGTTCTCGCCTAGGCGAATCACGTCACCGCCCTTGTCCATCACCACCCCCACACCAATCGCCGGCTCACCTGCATAGTGCATCTGCGGACTTGGCGGGTCGATCACGCCTCGACTCACCTTGGCGATGTCACCCAAGCGGAAGTGTTGCCCGTTCACCAATAGATCAGTGTTACGCACACGCTCCACACTATCGAAGCCACCACTCACTCGCATACGGATGCGGTCGCTATCGGTCTCGATAAACCCCGCAGGGTTAACCGTATTTTGCTTTTGCAGAGCATCCGCCACTTGCGCAGGGGTGATACCCAAGGTTGCCATACGCGCAGGGGCAATATCAATAAAGACCTTCTCATCCTGCACGCCGATTAATTCGACACGCTTAACATCTTTAACACGACGTAAATCTAAAGCGATACGGTCTGCATAACGATGCAAAGAAGCCAGATCAAAACCATCCCCCGTGAGTGCAAAGATATTGATCTGCACATCACCGAACTCATCATTTGGAAAGGGGCCTTGCACCCCAGCTGGCAGGGTATGGTGAATATCGTCCAACTTCTTACGGACTTGCCTCCAAGACTCTGGCACCTCCGCCTTAGGCGTGTAGTCCTTGAGCATCACGAACACCAAAGACTCTCCTGGCTTAGATGCTGAACGCAGCACATCCACCCACGGTGTTTCTTGCAATTTCTTTTCGATCCGCTCGGTCAGTTCGCGCTCGACTTCTTGCGCTGTCGCACCCGGCCACAAGGTACGCACCACCATCACCTTGAAGGTGAAATTCGGATCTTCTGCTCGCCCTAAATTGAGATACGAAAGAATACCGCCCACGGTCAGCACAATAATGAGGAACACCACGAACGGCTGGTGTTTGAGCGACCACTCAGATAGGTTAGGCATTCTCATGGTGCTTTCACCATGTCGATGCTTTTCACTTTGTCACCGGCGGCTAACTTGTGTACTCCTGCACTGACGATGCGATCACCCGCCACAACCCCACCAGAAATCAATACGCCATCATCGCGATAACTCAAGATCTCAACCTGACGTAATGAAACACTATGATCTTCCGCGACGACCCACACGGCCGCTTTATTCGCTTCTTGAAACAAGGCGGTTAAGGGAATGCGGTAAGTGCCTGCACGCTTCGCGCTGCCCTTACTGTTGCTGATACGCACACGAGCAGTCATGCCTAATGCAGCTTGGTCAGCGCTCGCTTTGAAAGAAATGCGGGCCGCATAGGTTCTGCTAGCAGGATCGGCCGCAGGTGACACTTCACGCACCCGCCCCTCTATGGTTTGCAATTCGCCTTCAGCATCACTGATTTCGATCTGCGCTGTCGTGCCTACTTTAACGGATGAGAATCTCGATTCTGGGATCGCGATAGCCACTTCACGTTCGCCATCCTGCGCCACACGCAACACCGGTTGGCCCGCACTTACCACCTGCCCCACTTCCACCATCGTCGCGGCAACCACCCCAGCATGGTCTGACGTTAGGCTGGTGTAGGCAGCTTGATTGTGTGCCAAACCTGCCTGTGCTGATGCAGCTTTGAACGATGCTTCTTTCGCATCCAAAGCGGACTGACTGACAAACCCTTTGTCACGCAGCTCGCGGAATCTCTTCAACTCGTCTTCGGCCAATTTCAATTGCGCACTCGCAGCACCTTCTTGCAATCCTGCATCAGCCCCATCAAGTTTTGCCAATACCTGCCCAGCTTTGACTTTCTCTCCCACATCGGCAGCGCGTGCGATCAGTTTTCCGCTCGTGCGGAACGCCAGCACGGCTTCATGGCGCGCTCTAATCTCTCCGCTATACACATTGCTTTGTCCACCGCCCTGATCGCCCACCACTATCGTCATGGCAGGGAGTTCTGCTTTTTCAGCTTGCTGAGTCGGCGCTTTGCCACAAGCACTCAAGGAAGCAAGTAAAACAAGAGTGATACTGATTTTTTTCTGCTTGGAGTTCATTTATTCGCTTCCTTTTTGCGTCAATCCGTTCATCAAAATATCTAGATAGGTGGACATATAAGCTTGCGTGTCCTGAGTACCGCATCCGCAGGGGGTCAGCGAGTATCGCCACACCACCAACATCAATACTGGCGCTAAAATCACATCAATGGCCGACTCCACATTCAGCGCACGAAACTCCCCAGATGCGACACCTCGATTAAGCGCCTGCCGAATCAGCTCTCGACCACGCAAAATGACGTTCTCGTAGTAATAGGTCGCAACCTCAGGAAAGTTTCCCGCCTCAGAGATCATCAACTTAGGGATGCCCCCTAGATGCGTCTCTCCCATCAACTGCCACCAGCGCAACATCAATTCTTGCATCAAGGATCTCGCATCCCCTTGATGTTGCTGTAAGAGCAGCTCACCTTCCGCCAACATAGGCAGGATTCCCTGCTCAATCACAGCTTTGAATAACGCTTCTTTGCTGTCGAAATACAGATACAGCGTGCCCTTTGATACCCTGGCTTTGATCGCGATGTCGTCCAATTTAGTGGCGGCATAACCGCGCTCGACGAATAAATCGAGTGCGGCCGAGAGCAATTCTGCTGGGCGCGCCTCTTTGCGGCGCTGACGAGGTTCGATGGCGGATGTGTTCATAATTAAAGTTACTGACCGACTGGTCAGTAATGTAATCGCTAGGGCCTATCTGCGTCAACCAGAAGCCGCTCCAGCCCAAGCGTTCCCAGCCCTTGGTGTAGAATTCGCCGCTATGCTCAACGATCGCGCGCAAGTCCTATTAAAGACCCTAGTAGAACGCTACATCAGCGACGGCCAACCCGTCGGTTCGCGTGCGTTACAGCAGTTCTCAGGCTTGGAAGTCAGCCCTGCCACCATCCGCAACGTGATGGCCGATCTGGAAGCGATGGGGCTGGTGGCCAGCCCACACACTTCTGCGGGACGCATCCCCACCGCGCTTGGTTATCGCTTGTTCATCGACACCTTGATGGTTGTGCAGCCACTTTCCGATGCGCGCGTGTCACAGATGGAAACGCAGTTGCAGCCTGACAACACTTCGCGCTTGCTGACCCAAGCCTCTAACGTACTTTCTGAATTGACTCAGTTCGCCGGGGTGGTCGCCACGCCCAAACGTGCCGCCATCACCGTGCGCCAAATTGAGTTTTTACGATTGTCCGAGCGACGCGTGTTACTCATCATCGTGATGCCGGACGGTGAGGTGGAGAACCGCGTGTTGGTGACGCACAAGGATTACACCCAATCGCAACTCACCGAGGCGGGCAATTTCTTGAGCCAGCATTACGCCGGCATCGGCTTCGGCGACATCCACCAGCGAATGCAAAATGAACTGCGCCAGTTGCAACACGACATGACTGCGCTGATGTCCGCAGCAATGGCGGCGAGCGATGAGGCCATCGCGCGCAAGAACGAGGATTACGTCATTAGCGGCGAACGCAACCTGCTGCACATCAACGACCTCTCCGCCAACATGAACCAGTTGCGTAACCTGTTCAACGTGTTCGAACAGAAGACAGAGTTGTTGCAACTATTGGATGCCAGCCGCCATGCTGAAGGCGTACACATCTTCGTCGGTAACGAGTCGGGATTACTCGGACTAGATGAATGCAGCGTGGTGAGCGCCCCATACACCGCCGACGGGCAGATCATCGGCACACTCGCCGTGGTGGGCCCTAAACGTATGAACTACGAGCGCGTGGTGCCCATCGTGGACATCACCGCAAAACTATTGAGCAATGCGCTTTCACAACACTAGATGCTTCATAACCAAACCGTTCGTCCTGAGTGCCGCACGCAGTGCGTGTGTATCGAGGGATTCCGGCACGAACCATGCCGGATGGTTCGATATGGCCTACGGCCTACTCACCACGAACGGTCTAATTGACTGTCCGAGATAAAAACAAATGGCCTATCACATCGAACCCAGCTTCACCCACGGCACCCCAGAAAAGACCGGCATCTTGCTGGTCAATCTCGGCACGCCTGATGAGCCTACCGCCCAAGCTGTGCGCCCCTATCTCAAAGAATTCTTGAGCGACCCGCGCGTAGTGGAGATTCCCAAACCTATTTGGTGGCTGATTCTCAACGGCATCATCCTCAATGTGCGCCCGAAGAAGTCTGCAGCAAAATACGCCAGCGTGTGGATGCCCGAAGGCTCACCTCTGCGTGTCTATACGGCGAAACAAGCGACTTTGCTTGAAGGTTATCTGAGTGAGCGCACCAAAGCGCCTTTCGTGGTGGACTATGCGATGAGCTACGGCAATCCCTCCATCGCCAGCGTGATGCAAAAGCTCAAAGCACAAAACTGCACACGCATCTTGGTGGTGCCGTTGTATCCGCAATACGCCGCCAGTTCGACTGCCACCGTGTTCGATCGCGTGTTCTCTGCGGTGCAGTCTATGCGCAACACACCCGCTATCCGCACCATCAAACACTTCCACGATGACGCGGGTTACATCAAAGCCTTGGCTGCGAACGTGAATGAATACTGGATGAAGAATGGTCGCCCTGAAAAACTGGTGATGAGTTTCCACGGCGTACCGCAATACACCTTGGAGAAAGGCGACCCCTACCATTGTGAATGCCTGAAGACAGGCCGCTTGCTCGCAGAAGAACTCGGACTGAGCAAAGAACAATACGTGGTGAGCTTCCAGTCTCGCTTCGGTAAAGCGGAATGGGTGAAGCCTTACACCACGGCGACATTGCTGGAACTAGGCAAACAAAAGACCAAGCGTGTAGATGTGGTCTGCCCCGGTTTTGTTGCGGACTGTTTGGAGACGCTAGAAGAGATCGCGATGGAAGGTAAGGAAGATTTCCAACACGCGGGGGGCGGCGAATACAACTACATCCCTTGCCTCAACGACCGCAACGATTGGGTTCACGCATTGACCGATCTAGTGATGAATAACCTGCAAGGTTGGTTGATCGAGTCCCATTCAGATGAACTCATTCAGAGCCGTCAGCTTGCGCTGATGCTAGGGGCCAAAAACTAATCTCAGGCAAGGCTCAATCGAGTGGCCTCAAGTTGCGTCATGTAGCGCTGGATAACGTTACTCGCCCCTCTGCTGAGCCCCTCGAATTGAAGTCCAATTCGATGAAATTCATCACCCATAGGGGTCTTAACGCAGGACCACTCTCCGCGCACTCGTAGATTTATCGGAACCCTCCCAACATCAGGGAGCTCGATACTGCACCCCTCCAACACCTCACTGTGTAGCAGTACGGGCGGTATTTCTCCCTTCACGTTCACACCGATACCGCCAGCCCCCATATCCATCAATGGCAACTCAATAATGCCTGCTTCAGTAGGTATCTTGCAGATCAATGCCTCCTTACCGCGAGGCGTATCCAATCGAAAGTACTCACGACGCTGAATGCGCTCGATCACCGACGGAACGTGCATCGAGAAGGCGTATCCCCCATTCTTCATCACCACAAGTTGTAAGTGAGAAGAAAACCAACGCACCTTGATGTTAGTTTGAGTGACAAAGGTGACGTGATGACTATCAACGATGCGCTCATTGATATGATCGTCCGCCGCCACATCGATACACACATACTTACCATCAGCACTGACATAAAAAATTGTGGTTACCAGCACTACGCCTTCATGCGTCTCAAGTGTGATGAGCGCCTGATGCTTCGCCAGGTCTTCAAGAATGAAAACGATCTCATTATGACCACGGATAGCAAATGGTGAATTTTCTATTGAATGTGTCATTACTCGGTTCTCTTCATTATTAATTGCAGGATTTTTGCTGCCTCCCCCACTCCTGAATCAAGCAAAGTGGCTTGGAATTTTTTCGACCAAGCCCGTTCCAACACCGCAAAGATATCACCTTGCGCCAAGGCATCCTGCTGCACTTCAACAGCTATTCCATTCTGATTCAGCCATTCGACCAAATAGGGCGCTTCTGGCCAATCTCCCCGAGCCACATACACCACAGGTATGCGGGCATAGGCAGCTTCAGCAAAAGTTCCATACCCTGGCTTGGTTAACACCACATCACACGATGCCAATAGATCGCTGAAACTCATCCCCATCGTTTCCGTTGCACTCGTATCATCTCGCCGAACACCCCATTCCTGAGGCACCAGCCAACGCACACCCGGGATACATGGCCAATCCTCCATCGGCAAACGGTAAGCAATCCCTCCCATCGCCACAAGAACCAACTTGTCCCCCTCGTGTGCCCCACATCGGGAAAGTGCTAATTTTTTTTGCTCTTTCCCGACTTGTGCGATCGGTGACAGCGTGTTCGTTCTTACTAGGCTATCCATCGGCATTGTCGGACTAACCTTTAGAAAAACCTCTGCGCTCCGATAGGCAGCGAGCATCTGCGCATGGATTGCGGCACTCTCTTCATCCGCCGGCGCGTAGTGACGATAGATATCTGCCCAATTCAAACAACACATCGCAACAGCGGGTAACTTAAGCAAATGTGCCGCCGCAAGAGAGAGATAAGGAACATTGGCAAACAGCAGATCGGGTTGCAACACGCGCATCTCATCCGCAGCCTGCGCCACTTTGACCTCCCAATTGGCGTGATATTCACGATAGTTCGCCAAACTGCGCGGCACATCCACCTCCACCGCATTAAACATCGTCATACCAAAATCTATCGCAGTGGGGATATGTTGAAACGGAATGGTGAAGCGCTGTTGCAGATAAGCCGTGGAGGCGGCCGAGCGCACCGTGACGCGCAAATCAGGTATGCGCCGCACCAACTCATTCACCACTGGTGCGGTTTGCGCAATATGCCCAAAACCATGGGCAGAGATATCGACCAGCAGATGCGGCATCAGAGTTTCAAGAAGTTATCTCGGTAATGCTTCATCTCAGCGATGGATTCATAGATATCCGCTAACGCTTCGTGCTTACCATGTTTCTTCAAAGCACTCGCCACTTCAGGCTTCCAGCGTTTAGCCAATTCTTTGAGCGTGCTGACATCCAGATTTCGATAATGGAAATAGTCTTCCAATTTAGGCATCCAACGCGCCATGAAGCGGCGATCTTGGCAGATAGAATTGCCACAGATAGGCGAAGTGCGGATAGGAACATGAAGTTTCATAAACTCGATCATCTGCGCCTCAACAGCGGCTTCGTCCAATGTAGACGCTTTAACACGATCAATCAGACCGGATTTACCGTGAGTGGACTTATTCCAGTTATCCATCGCATCCATCACGCTATCAGGCTGATGCACCACCAATGTCGGCGCCTCAGCAACCGTGTTCAAATCACTATCGGTGATCACCATCGCCACTTCGATGATGCGGTCAGTTTCAGGGATCAGTCCGGTCATTTCCATATCGACCCAGACGAGGTAGTTTTGGTTTTGTGCCATAATTCGCCGCGCTTTAAATGAATTTATAAGGCGCGCATTGTGGCACAGCCGCCCCCCTAAAATCCACGAACAAAAAGACTATGACCGCATCACAATTCTCGGCACTTTTCGTAGCCGCACTCCTGAGCAACGCCATCATCAAATGGTGGCTGGCTTTTAGGCAATTGAGCCACGTTGCAGCGCATCGTGATCAAGTACCCAGCGCATTCCAAACACAGATCGATCTCGCCTCACATCAAAAAGCAGCCGATTACACCAGCACTTTGGTGAAGTTCAGCGCATTAAGCGTGATGTTCGACACGATTCTCGTTCTTGCATTCACAGTAGGCGGCGGCATCCAGTGCTTAGACACAGCACTGACATCCATGATCGCCAGTCCACTCCTGCAAGGCGCAGCCATCATCGTATTGGTGATGCTGTTGCAATCTGTGTTGGAGATGCCCTTCGATCTATACCGTGCGTTTAACATCGAAGCTCGCTTCGGTTTTAATAAGCTGACACTCAAGCTCTACCTACTTGATGCCCTAAAAGGTATGTTGCTGGGCGCGGTATTAGGATTGCCATTATTGTTCGGTGTACTGTGGTTGATGCAAAGTATGGGCGATCTGTGGTGGTTATATGTCTGGGGCGTGTGGGTCACGTTCAATCTATTGCTGCTGTTCATCTACCCCACTTTCATCGCGCCGATGTTCAACAAGTTTGAACCGATGCAAGACGAGGCGCAAAAATCACGTATTGAAGCACTGCTCGCCCGTTGTGGTTTTGAATCTAGCGGCTTGTTCGTGATGGACGGTAGCAAACGCAGCACCCACGGCAACGCCTACTTCACGGGCTTTGGTAAAACAAAGCGCATCGTATTCTTTGACACACTCCTGCAAAGACTTTCTCCCAGTGAAATCGATGCCGTGTTAGCACATGAGCTGGGACACTTCAAACATCGTCACGTCATCAAGCGCATCGGCTTCACCTTCGCCATCAGCTTAGGCTTCCTCTGGGTGTTGGCCCAGCTATTGAATGCAGAATGGTTCTTCCAAGGTTTGGGGGTCACCACACAAACCACAGCACTCGCACTGTTGCTGTTTTTCATGGCGATGCCCGTATTTACCTTTTTGCTGCATCCGCTATCTTCGGCATACTCTCGCAAACATGAATTCGAAGCGGATGCTTATGCCGCACAACAAACCAATGCGAATGAATTGGTGAACGCGCTGGTGAAACTTTATCAAGACAACGCCAAGACACTGACGCCGGATCCTCTCTACGCCACATTTTACGAATCACATCCCCCAGCACCAATTCGCATCGCCCACCTTCAACAACTAGGAGCTGCCAAATGAAAAACGTCGCCCTTTCTGTAGGTCGGGTTTTAACCCGACATGTCGGACTGAAGTCCGACCTACCCATCAATATCGGCCAAGCTGTACTCATTCTTTTATTGTCCAGCAGCGCCGCACAAGCCGCCCCTTTTGCGGGAGGCCATGCGGAGAATGGCAAAAAACTGTTCGCTCAGTATGAATGCAGCAGTTGCCACGAAGGTAAGGTAGGAGGAGATGGCAGCGCCATCTTTACCCGCAGTAATCGACGCGTGACAAGCAGCAAGAATCTTGTCAGCCAAATCGAGCAATGTTCTGGCGCGATTGGTGCCAATCTCTCCACACAAGAGAAACAAGATTTAGCCGCCCATCTGAATCAGACCTATTACAAATTCAAGTGAGCGAAAAACTACACGGGCAAGTCATTGCTGCATTCGGACGCCACTATCTGGTCGAGCTACCCAGTAGTGAAATATTGGAATGTGTACCACGCGGCAAAAAAAGCGAAGTGGCTTGTGGCGACCAAGTGGAAATCGCACGCACCGGCACTGATCAAGGCGTCATCGATCGCATTTTGCCGCGCACCACGCTGCTCTACCGCTCAGATGCGTTCAAGCAAAAACTCATCGCAGCGAACGTCACACAAATCATCATCGTGGTGGCGACTGAACCTTCCTTCAATGATGAATTACTCGCCCGCTGCCTGCTTGCCGCTCATGATCAGAAGCTCGCTACTTTGATCGTCCTCAACAAATGTGATCTACCGAATGTGGCTGCGGCCCGTGCGCAGATCGCTCCTTACACCCGGATCGGTTACCGCGTATTGGAGCTCTCTGCCAAACAAGATGTCACCCCTTTGCTGCCCTATATCCAAGGACAAAGTAGCGTCTTCGTAGGCCAATCAGGCATGGGTAAATCAACACTCCTCAATGCGCTCATTCCTGAAGCACATGCGCACACGCGCGAAATATCGACCGTACTTGATTCAGGAAAACACACCACCACCCACGCCAAGCTGTATCACTTGAATGCGGACAGCCACATCATTGATTGCCCTGGTGTGCAATTATTTGGATTACACCATTTGGATTTTGCTGCGATAGAAAGAAGCTTCCCAGAATTTTTGCCGTACCTAGGCGAATGCCGTTTTGCTAATTGCAGCCACTCGCACGAACCGAACTGCGCAATACTGCAAGCAACAGAAGAGGGAAAGATTGATAGACGCAGATTACAGCTTTTTCAGCAGATTGCAGGGCACTGAACGACAGCCCTGCTTATCCCATTCAAAAGTTGCTTACCCAAGCCACCACCTGCGCACCATTCTCAAAAAATTCCAGCTTGTCTGACATCCCTTGAACGAGACGCAAGCCCCTGCCATGGCGCTGATGTTCCGTCTCTTGTTGCGCGAAAATACGCTGGTAGTCAAATCCATCCCCACTATCTCGTACAGAGATTCGCAGCAAATGAAGCCCCCCCATATCAATTCGCTCCAGCGCGATGTCAATCTGACCATGCGTCAGTTTTTCCAAACGACTAGCACGCTCTTCAAAGAACTGCCCCAAGCCATCATCATGATGCTTTAACTCGGATTCCAATTTTAAAATCCCGTGATCAAGCGCATTGTTGAACAATTCCGATAGCACCATGAATACAGTGCCACCATCATTACTGGGTTCGATGGTGTTCGTGACGTTCATCAACATGGGGACCACGTCCAATCCCTTTAATTGCTCGCAGGTGAGAGACATATTCATACGCCATGAAACATGCTCCGGCGAGTGCTCAAGATCGACCTCTGACGCAATGGCGGAGACGGGATGAGAAGTTACGTGAGCATCCCCTTCTTGCATCTCGCAGGAAACAGCGATCAGTGCGATGTCATCACTGATCTGATGCGCATCAAGCTTATTGGCAAGCGTGCTCATCGCATCGTCAAAGTATCGCAAGTCACGACACTGATGACACAGGAGTTGTTCAAAATCAAAGTCCACCGCATCGCGCTCTGACAACTCAGTCAAACCATCAGAGGTCAAAAACAGTTTGCATTTCGTACTTCCAAAATCATAGCGCTCGAAAGTATTGTCGAAATCTTTTTCAGGCATCACCCCCAGCGGGAAATGTGCGGAAACAAAACGGTGCAAAATGGCACCTTGCTCTGATATCAACAAAGCATCTGGGCAGCCGCCATTCCACACACGCGCAGAGCCGTCCGATAGATCGATAGAGACCAGATTGACTGCAACATAGTTAGGTAGGCCCGTATATTTTCTAACGCGCTTATTCAATTCGACCACGATCGAGGCAATATCAAAGCCCTTCGCAGTCATCTTGTAGAAAGGCTCAACAACAGGAAATATCGACAAGGCAGCGATCAAGCCGTGCCCCGCACTGTCCGCCAACATGACATGTAATGAATTATCAGGCGTGCGTGCAACCGCAATCAAATCGCCACCAAAATCTTCGGCGTGGCGCAAATAATGTTTCACTGCGGGATCATTGGCGCGATCCAACGCGGCTAGACGTTCAGAGAAACTGACTGCTGACTTACGTTCTTCTTCGATGAATGATCGATGTTCAAGGAGTTGAGTATTTTGTTGAGCAAGCTCGTAAAGCAGACCTTGTCGCTCGTGCAGTGCATTGATCTTTGCTCGAAGTAATTCGTAATGAACCGGCTTGTGTAAGTAATCATCTCCACCCGCTTCCACCCCTTCGATGATGTCCTCAGTTCGATTCAGCGCCGTCACAAAGATGATCGGGATATTACCTTCAGGCATCTTGCGCATCAGTCGCACGGTATCGTAGCCACTCATCACCGGCATCATCACGTCCATCAACACGACATTGGGTTTTTCTTGGCTGAGTAGGGCAACTGCATCTTGCCCACTACGAGCAGTCAGCACCTCATGCCCCATCTTTCCCAACATGGCCTGCATCACCATGATATTCGTGCGTTCATCATCCACTACAAGGATGCGTAGTGGCTTACGAACTGGCATTTCAGCCTCGCGGAGCATTGAATTAGTCCAGCTTGAACAGTTTATCGAATTTAGCAATCACGAAAATCTTGCGCACCGTATCCGTAGGTGAGACAAGCGCTACCACTTTCCCTAACTCCTGCGAACGCTCGCGTAGCAACATCAACATGCCTAGTGCAGAGCTGTCCAAATAATTCACTTTGGACAGCTCTATTTCGATGGTGCGAATGCTTTCATCCTGCAAAATAGGTGTGTAGGCCGTACGAAACTCTCGCTGCATATGAAAATCGAAGCGCCCATCGATATGGATCTTTGCCGAACCACCTGCAGTCGTAACAATGATTTGAGAACTCATGCTGCCTCCTAAACTTCTATTTTTATTTGATCATTGAAGATGTGACAAACGATAGAGCACTCTCTGCGCCATATCTCGAACACTCACCACCTCATGCACTGCACCCACCGCAACCGCTTCGCGCGGCATACCATACACGACACAACTCGCCTCATCCTGAGCCAAGTTGTATGAACCTGCCTCACGCATCGCCAACATCCCCGTCGCACCGTCCTTACCCATCCCTGTCAACATCACCCCGATAGCATTAGCACCTGCGTACTGTGCGACAGAGCGAAACAACACCTCCACTGAAGGGCGATGATGATTGACTGGGGCAGCTTGGCTCAATTCCGTTACATAGTTGGTGCCATTACGTTTCAGCAATAAATGAGAGTGCCCAGGCGCGATATACACATGCCCCGGCAAGATGCGCTGATTATGCTCGGCCTCGCACACCGTCACCTTACACAAGCCATCCAATCTAGCCGCAAAGGATTTGGTAAATGCCTCAGGCATATGTTGTGTAATCACGATGGCAGGGGAATCCGCAGGCATCGGCATCAAAAACTCTTTAAGCGCCTCTGTTCCACCTGTTGACGCACCGACAGCAATAATTTTTTCAGTCGTCGACAAACGATTCCCAACAGCGGGCAAATGTTGCGCAGGTACCGGAGATACTTCCCTCGGTTTTAGACGCACCCGACTCGCCGCGCGAATTTTTCCTGCGATCTCTTCCGTATACGCAATCATCCCATCCGCCACACCTAGCTTCGGTTTCGTTAAGAAATCCACCGCCCCCAATTCAAGCGCATGAAGCGCGACCTCCGAACCTGCCTGAGTCAGACTTGAAATCATGAGCACAGGCATCGGGCGCAAACGCATGAGCTTTTCCAAAAATGTCAGCCCATCCATCTGAGGCATCTCCACATCCAGCGTCAATACATCAGGATTGAGCGTCTTAATCATATCTCGTGCCATTAAAGGATTGGTCGCCACACCGACCACCTCCATGTCAGACTGATCATTGATAATCTCTTTCAAGATACTGCGAATCAATGCTGAGTCATCGATGATGAGAACTTTAATTTTTCTATTGTTGATCATGAAAATATCTCCACATCCCCTTGTACAGTAGAGCTCTTGATGCGCTGACCATACTGCATCTCACGCTGTAAGATCGTATCGTTATGGGCTTCGCGCAATTGTTTGACTAAAGCGCGTCCCGTCGCGGGGAAGTAATAAAGTTTGCGCGGATACAAACCCAACAGATCCTCCGCCAACACATTGATCCTTTCGGTCTGAAGATAGTCGATTACGAACTCTGCGTTGCGTTGCCCCACATTGGCCACCGTAAAACCGCGCAACACATTGCCACCGCCAAAAACTTTCGCTTCCAAGTTACTTCGCTTGGCACCCGATTTGAGCAACTGATTGATCATCAACTCCATCGCATAGGTACCGTAACGCGCGGATGTTCCCACCACCGTTGGATCGGTATCATTCCCTGGCAACATAAAATGATTCATGCCCCCCACGCCACTCACGCGATCTCGAATACAGGCAGCAACACATGAGCCCAATACCGTGACTAACACCATATCCCGCCCTGTCACGTAATACTCACCAGGCAATATCTTGACCGCCTCCGTATTGAAGTTGCGGTCAAAATACTGGTTGGGTGAAACAACTTCCTCGTAATCTCGGTCTGCCATGTATTGCCCCTAGCGCCCACTCGTTTGAGGATGCGCTAACTTGTATTTAGGAGATAACTCATACACCGTCTTACCGCGCAGTTTGAAATAGGCATCGGCATGATAGAAATTCTCTGAATGTCCTGCGAACATCAATCCGTTCTCATTCAATAACGGTGCGAAACGCTTCAAGATGGCGAGTTGTGTATCTTTGTCAAAATAGATCATCACATTACGGCAGAAGATCGCATCCAATCCGCCATGCAACGACCAATTCGCATCTAGCAGATTTAATTTCCTAAACGTGATCATGCGTTGCAACTCAGGGCGCACTTTGACAAATCCTTGCTGGCTGCCTTCACCTCGAAAGAAAAACCGCTTCAATCTTTCCGGCTCAAGCTTCTCCACACGCTCCATGGGATAAACCCCATTGCGTGCCGTTTCGATCACATTGGTATCTAGATCTGTTGCGATGATGGTCACAGGCGGCGACGTCGCACCAAAGGTTTCGATCGCCGTCATGGCCATCGAGTACGGCTCTTCGCCAGTCGAACTTGCCGAACACCACAATACGATAGGTTTGCTGCCCCCCAGCTTCTGCAAATGCTCTGCCAATAGAGGGAAATGATGCGGTTCACGAAAAAATGCCGTGAGGTTGGTCGTCAGTGAGTTGACGAATGCCTCCCACTCTTTCTCGTTCCCTTTGTTGAGTAGCGCAAGGTACTCGCCGAATGTTCGCGTACCTGTAGCACGTAAACGTCGGGATAAACGGCTATATACCAACTCCTGCTTGCTATCACTCAACGTAATGCCAGCATGCTCATGAATCATCTTACTTACACGCTGAAAATCTTGAGCGGTGAAGTGAAACTCTCTGCTGTCGGGGTCTTTCATCTCAGCCATGATACGCACCTAGGTTTCTATTGATCCGGCCTGATTTATCCGTGATTGGTAGATCGGGCTTTAGCCCGACATGTCGGGTTAAAACCCGACCTACGTTCAATATTAAAACGTTCCGAATCAATAACTCAATTTGACTCACTCACTATCCCTGCACTTTGGCCTGCAAAGATTTGATGGCTTTCATCGTGTGGTTAGAATTCTGAAAGAACTCTCCACCCAATTTGCGTGCTGCCTCATCTTGTTTGTCGTCGTGAACACATTGAACAATTTCGCCCACGCTCCGATGAAACGCCGCATGATGACGTTTCAAATCAGCATACTCACTCATCCCGTCATAACTCGTTGCGGGCCCATGCAGCCAGCAGCCTAAGGGACACAAATCATCGCGTGAGACCTTCCCCACTTCTAGCTCTTCATTACTCGTCCCCTTCACATAACTGACTAGGCGAGCCTTCCATTTTGTGTGTGCGGCGATGGCGTCGTCGAATGAGAAATCCGCATCCACAACAGTCACTGCGGACAGTCGAGCCATAGAACTTGTCGACTGCGGCAAACGTGGTACATGCCTCCCCCTCGGAACAGCCAGCACCCGCCCCTCCCCCGCCAACTTAAAGGTACTCATCTGCGTCGCCAATTCACGCGCCTGCTCTTCCATCGACTCTGCCGCTGCCGCCGCTTGCTCGACGAGCGCAGCGTTCTGTTGCGTCACATCATCCATCTGCGTGATCGCAGTGTTCACTTGTTCGATGCCTTGGCTTTGTTCGTTCGAGGCCGCACTGATCTCGCCCATGATGTCGGTCACGCGTTTCACCGCATTCACGATCTCTTCCATGGTCTTGCCTGCTTTGTCGACGAGGGCCGTGCCTTCCGTGACTTTGTCGACCGAGTCGCCTATGAGGGTTTTGATCTCTTTGGCCGCCGCTGCGCTGCGTTGTGCGAGGTTGCGCACTTCGGAGGCGACTACCGCAAAGCCGCGACCTTGTTCGCCTGCACGGGCGGCTTCTACCGCTGCGTTGAGGGCGAGGATGTTGGTCTGGAAGGCGATGCCGTCGATGACGCTGATGATGTCGACGATCTTTTTGGAGCTATCGCTAATCGAAGCCATGGTGTGTACGACTTGACCAACAACGTCGCCTCCTTTGATGGCAACGTCGGATGCGCCTAGGGCGAGTTGGTTGGCTTGACGGGCGTTCTCGGCGTTTTGTTTTACCGTGGAGGTGAGTTCTTCCATGCTGGCCGCTGTTTCTTCTAGGCTGGACGCTTGTTCTTCGGTGCGTTGCGATAGGTCGGTGTTGCCTGATGAGATTTCTTTGGAGGCGGTGTTGATGGTGTCGGCGGCTTCTTTGATGCGGCCTATGGTGTCGGTGAGTTGGGCGACGGTGGCATTGGCGTCGTCTTTGAGTTGACCGAAGGTGCCGTTGTAGTGGTTGCTGATGGTTTGGGTGAGGTCGCCTTGGGAGAGGGCACCCAGTACGCGAACCACTTCGCTCAGTCCTTCTTCGCTGGTCTCAAGCAGGCGGTTCATGTCTTCTGTGAGTTTGAGGAAGAAGCCTTCTTTGCCACTGACTTCGATGCGGCGGGTGAAGTCGCCGTTGGAGGCGGATTCAACAATCGAGGATACTTCTTTCTCTACCGCGACTTCGGTGGTGCGGTCTGTCCATTGGGTGACGCGGCCTAGATAGGTGCGGTTCTCGTCGTGGATGGGGCTCGGTTGCAGGCGCATCGCGCGACCTGCCATGGGAATGTCGAACGTCTTGGGTCCATCCAAAGGGGCACCATATGCGGTGCGCACGGACTCTTCTTCGAAGAAGCTGCCTACCTTTTGTCCGATGAGTTTGTCTTCTGAAAAGGTCGGGAATTTCTTTTGCATCTCGCTTTGCATCACGCGGATCTGCTTGCCCATCGCTGCGTTGAAGTAGATCACTTGGTTCTCCGCATCGGAAACCGTTACCGGCGCTGAAATGGAATCCAATGCAATCTTGATGCGTAATGATTCTTCCGCTTTTTGTTCAGTTTGGCGCATCGCAAACCCTGTTTGAATCTGCATGGCTCGGAAACCATCTAACAGTTGGCCTAACTCATCTGCACGCCCGCCCACGTCAATCTGATGATTGAAGTTACCACTCGCCACTGCGACCGCAGCACTGGTCGCTCTTCTAACAGGAACCAGCAAACTGCGAATGATCAAATAGGCGGTCAGCGCAGAAAGCAGGAAGGCCGCTACGATCAACAACAACATATTGCGATTGTCCGCGCCAATCATCGCATCGACGGCTTCACTTCTGACCTTTGCATCCGCACTGATACGCTTGTCCACCTCATCTAAAGCAGCAGCGATTGGCTTATCTGCTCCCTTGATTGCACCGTCAATCTCCGCGATTCCCTTCTTCTCCGCCTTCATGGCCGCCATCGAATCAATGGCCTTCAAATAAGCGAGTCGGCTTTCTTCTAACTTGTTGAACTGTGCTGTTTCATCCGCAGTCAGGCCGGGGATCTGTTTGAATTCAGCAACAGTCTTTTCCAAGCCCGCCATATCCGCATAGAACTTTTCTTTGTAATCGGCCCCGCGTATCAAATAATTTTTAAAGTGGTGGATACCATCCCCCAACTGAGTCCGTGCATGATCCAACAACACGCGCTTCTTGGAGACGGTCGCACGATATTCATGCCATTGCTCACCAAATTCCTGCATGTTGTTAAACGCCATCAAACCAACCATCGCCAGCAGGAACAACACCGCGCCAAAGCCCGCAGACATTCGCTGTCCAACCGTCACGCGGCTCAAATAGACATTGATTTTGTGCAGCAAATTATCACTCACGACTTTGCCGCCATAAATACGCAATCCGTTCGCGCGCCCCTCACGGAAATTGCGGTAAGCCGCTTCACACGCAGCAACGACTTCGCGTTCAGGCTTGGTACGTACCGACATATACCCGACAACCTTGCCCTCTTTGTGCAATGGCGTGACATTAGCCAACACCCAATAAAAATCGCCATTCTGGCGACGATTTTTCACCACGCCAGACCAAGTCTTTCCCGATTTAATATGCGCCCACATATCGTCGAATGCTTCGACTGGCATATCGGGATGGCGGATCAAATTATGCGGTTGGCCAATTAATTCAGATTCGCTGTAGCCGCTAGCTGCAATGAAGTGACTCTCACAAAATGTGATCACACCTTTTAGATCGGTACTGGAAACAAGTACCTCATCATCTTTCATGATGTATTCAGTATTCGTGACTGGCATATTTGTACGCATCTTCATTCTCCCTAACCGCATTCACTCAAGCTCATACTCAACAAGTACATCACCTAATCAGAACTCTTTCCAATCACCGTCGTCATCATCTTGTTTTGGGGATGGCAAAGGACGTGCGCTAGATTTTGGAGGGCTAGATCTTGCTGCTATGGGCTTCTCCAAGCTACGTGGACGTGAAGCAACCGCCTTGGGGGCAATCACTTGCGCTTGATATGCACCCGCCAATCTAAACGTGCTCATCAGTCGTGCCATCTCACGCGCTTGCTCTTCCATTGACTCAGCTGCAGCCGCTGCTTGCTCGACTAGCGCTGCATTCTGTTGCGTTACATCATCCATCTGCGTGATCGCTTGGCTGACTTGCTCGATACCTTGGCTTTGCTCATTCGACGCAGCGGTGATCTCACCCATAATGTCCGTCACACGTTTCACAGCAGTCACGATCTCTTCCATCGTTTTGCCCGCGTCGTGTACTTGTACAGAGCCTTGTTTAACCTTATCGACAGAATCACCGATCAATGCGGTGATCTCTTTTGCAGCGGCTGCACTACGCTGTGCAAGATTACGCACTTCAGTTGCCACAACAGCAAAGCCTCGCCCTTGCTCACCAGCACGCGCCGCTTCGACAGCGGCATTGAGTGCCAAGATATTGGTTTGGAAAGCGATGCCGTCGATCACACTGATGATGTCGGATATCTTGCGTGAACTTTCGCTGATCGAAGCCATGGTGTGCACCACGCTATTAACCGCTGCTCCGCCCTTTTGCGCGACAGCCGAAGCACCTTGCGCGAACTGATTGGCCTGACGTGCATTCTCAGCGTTCAACTTAACGGTTGAGGTAAGTTCTTCCATGCTCGATGCCGTCTCTTCCAAACTAGACGCCTGCTCTTCGGTACGTTGAGAAAGATTGGTATTACCTGATGCGATCTCCTGCGCGGCAACATTGATGGTGTCAGCCGCTTCTTTGATGCGACTGATCGTGTCGGTCAATTGTTCCACCGTCGCATTGGCATCATCTTTCAAACGACCAAACGTGCCGCTGTAATGATTGGTGATTGTTTCAGTCAGATCGGCTTTAGAGAGTGCGCCGAGAACACGCACGACCTCATTCAAACCAACCTCGCTGGTGTCCAATAACTTGTTCATATCTTGAGCGAGCTTCAGGAAGAAACCATCCTTGTCTTCAACATCGATACGTTTAGTGAAATCACCATTGGCCGCAGCCTCAACGATGCTAGACACCTCTGCTTCTGCGCCCAGTTGCTCGGTCAAGTCGATCCACTGACCAACCGTTCCTAATTTCTCGCCCGCCGCAGACAGGATAGGCGTCGTGATGACGTCATAGTTACGCCCACCCAACACCAAACGCGTACGTGTTGTCGAATTCAAGTTACGCAAACGCTGTATCGCAGCTTGTGGATCGGCATAGAAGATACCGATGCTGCCACCTACGATCTTATCGGCGACGAAGCCACTGATCTCTTTTTGGAAAGCACTTTCGTACTTGTGCAAGGTTTCATTAAGCGCATTGTTGACATAGATCAGCTTGCCATCGTTATCAGCCACACGCACACACATGGTGACGTTATCCAAGGCACATTTCAGTCTGGACATCTCATTCGCTGCGATGCGGTCTTGCTCTTGTCGCTCCAATAGCTTGGATTGCATCGTACTAAGTGAAGTCATCAACCCTGCAATCTCGTCATGACCATCTTGCTCGATGTGATTGTCGTAGCGGCCATGCGATACCGCATTCGCCACCCCAGCTGCCGCACCGATACGTCGAGCGATATTACGGGCCAACATATTCGCCACGATTGCCATCAAGGTAATCACGAGTAATGCCAAGAGTCCTAATCTGACGACCTCGCTCTTGATCTCTTCATCGACATCATCGACATAGACACCCGAACCGATCACCCAACCCCAAGGTTGATAGCCTTTCACATAAGAGACTTTAGGGATCGGATGGTCACTACCGGGACGTGGCCACATGTATTGCACGAAACCCGCGCCCGATGCCTTCACGACCCCCACCATATCCATGAAAAGTAATTTACCTGAGGGGTCTTTGCTCTCACTCAGATCTTTACCATCTAACTCTGGCTTAGTGGGATGCATCACCATACGAGGCTGCATATCGTTGATCCAGAAATACTCCTTCTCGTCGTAGCGCATGTTCTTCAACTGCAACATGGCCAAGCGTTGCGCTTCCTCTTGCGTGATCTCCCCCGCTTGTGCACGCTTATCCAAGGATGCCACCACCCCCCAAGCCGACTCGACAACATATCGTGTAGCGTTCTGTCGGTCTTGCATCAACGAAGCACGTTGATGCATTAAGGCCACGATTAATAAGACCAATACCGCGATGATGGCCAAGCCGATAATCGACCACAATTTTTTGCTGACGTTCATGATGTATTTCCTTCTCAGTTCACTTACGTTTTCTTAAATCAAAATTCTTTCCAGTCAGCCGCTTCATCATCCTGCACTGGTGCTGGCAATACACGCCCACCACGTGATACAGACTCAGTTCTATGCACATCTTTCACTGCAGATAATCGAGCATTCACCACTGGCTTAGAGGCTGCAATCGCCCGCCCCTCCCCCGCCAACTTAAAGGTACTCATCTGCGTCGCCAATTCACGCGCCTGCTCTTCCATCGACTCTGCCGCTGCCGCCGCTTGCTCGACGAGCGCAGCGTTCTGTTGCGTCACATCATCCATCTGCGTGATCGCAGTGTTCACTTGTTCGATGCCTTGGCTTTGTTCGTTCGAGGCCGCACTGATCTCGCCCATGATGTCGGTCACGCGTTTCACCGCATTCACGATCTCTTCCATGGTCTTGCCTGCTTTGTCGACGAGGGCCGTGCCTTCCGTGACTTTGTCGACCGAGTCGCCTATGAGGGTTTTGATCTCTTTGGCCGCCGCTGCGCTGCGTTGTGCGAGGTTGCGCACTTCGGAGGCGACTACCGCAAAGCCGCGACCTTGTTCGCCTGCACGGGCGGCTTCTACCGCTGCGTTGAGGGCGAGGATGTTGGTCTGGAAGGCGATGCCGTCGATGACGCTGATGATGTCGACGATCTTTTTGGAGCTATCGCTAATCGAAGCCATGGTGTGTACGACTTGACCAACAACGTCGCCTCCTTTGATGGCAACGTCGGATGCGCCTAGGGCGAGTTGGTTGGCTTGACGGGCGTTCTCGGCGTTTTGTTTTACCGTGGAGGTGAGTTCTTCCATGCTGGCCGCTGTTTCTTCTAGGCTGGACGCTTGTTCTTCGGTGCGTTGCGATAGGTCGGTGTTGCCTGATGAGATTTCTTTGGAGGCGGTGTTGATGGTGTCGGCGGCTTCTTTGATGCGGCCTATGGTGTCGGTGAGTTGGGCGACGGTGGCATTGGCGTCGTCTTTGAGTTGACCGAAGGTGCCGTTGTAGTGGTTGCTGATGGTTTGGGTGAGGTCGCCTTGGGAGAGGGCACCTAGTACGCGAACCACTTCGCTCAGTCCTTCTTCGCTGGTCTCAAGCAGGCGGTTCATGTCTTCCGTTAGCTTGAGGAAGAAGCCTTCTTTGCCATTCACTTCGATACGGCGGGTGAAGTCGCCGTTGGAGGCGGATTCAACAATCGAGGATACTTCTTTCTCTACCGCAACTTCGGTGGTGCGGTCTGTCCATTGGGTGACGCGGCCTAGGTAGGTGCGGTTTTCGTCGTGGATGGGGCTCGGTTGCAGGCGCATCGCGCGGCCTGCCATGGGAATATCAAATGTCTTAGGTCCATCCAAGGGTGCACCGTATGCGGTGCGTACGGACTCTTCTTCGAAGAAGCTGCCTACCTTTTGTCCGATGAGTTTGTCTTCTGAAAAGGTCGGGAATTTCTTTTGCATCTCGCTTTGCATCACACGGATCTGCTTGCCCATCGCTGCGTTGAAGTAGATCACTTGGTTCTCCGCATCGGAAACCGTTACCGGCGCTGAAATGGAATCCAATGCCGCCGTCAAACGAGCCATGTCTTGCGCTGCTTTTTTGTCAGTCGAGAGACGCTCTACCAGCTTGGCCTGCATGAGCTTTAATAAAGCCATCATGCTGGTGTGATCACCCGCCTTGACAGGAATGTCACAAGAAAAATCATCCGCTGCAATACGGCGCACCACATTAGCTGCATCACTTGGCTCACCACCTAACTGACGAATCAATGCACGCACGATCCACATGCCAAAGAATATGACCGCAACACCGCCTGCGGCCATCAACAACACCATCATCCAGGTGCGTGACTGAATGACTTCAGCTGTTTCCGTTTCATCGAGTTTCGTCTTCTCATTCACTTTCACGACAAGATCATCGATCACTTGACGATGTTCACGATACTTCTGATCCAACACAAGCAAGGCATCATTGATCGCGGCTCGGTCTCCTTTTTGAATCGCGGGGATGAATTGAGTATCACGCGCATCCAAAAATGCCTTACCTGGTGTGTAGGCATCCACCACGATCAGATCTTTGATCTTGCCTTCGGAGAGGTTTTCTTTCCAGAATTGGTGGCGATCTTCATAGTCCTTACGCAACTGTTGACTCTTAACAATCAACGCAGGTACCTCTTGTTGCTCAGCTTGAGCCAATTGCAGCACAACGAAGTAGGCTTCCAATAGGTACTCGGGAGGCGGCAATATGTCCGCAACCAGATCTTTTTGAAGTACGACTTTTTGATAGATAGGGCCATTCACCTTAGCCATTCCCAAGGTGTTCAGCGCGATCCAGCCCGCCACGACAAAACTCACGCCGAACGCGCCCAGTAGCCAGATAAATCGAGTTGTGATGCGCATATTATTCATAACCGCCGCTCCTTATCCTGCAACGACTTCATCTGTCAGCGCCATCTCTGCACTCGACATCAACTTTTCAATATCGACCAAAATCAGCATGTGATCCGCCACTGTTCCCAAGCCGATGATGTAACGCGTATCCAAAGCTGACGACAGGTTGGGCGCCGGATGAATTTGATCTGCATTGAGTGTGAGCACATCCGACACGCTATCCACCACGATGCCGACGATGCGTTTGCCCAGATTCAAGATGATGACGACGGTGAACTGGTCATATTCGATGGTAGACATGTTGAACTTGATACGCAGATCAACGATGGGCACGATGGTGCCGCGTAGATTGATCACCCCCTTGATGAAGCTCGGGGTGTTGGCAATGGTTGTGACGGAGTCGTAGCCACGAATTTCCTGCACTTTAAGAATGTCGATACCGTACTCTTCTTTACCCAAGGTGAAGGTGAGGAACTCGTTATTGGTTAATCCCGCTCCACCCGTCGAATGATTTTCTGCTGTCGTCATTACTCTCTCCTTATTCACCCCCCTCACGCCTCTCTCGCCATGCAGCGATAAGAACAAGAAGAAAAGTGCTGTTTAACTCATGCTGCCAAACGATTTTGCTGGGAAGGTGTCAAGCTCAACACCGACACATCTAAGATCAATGCGACCTTGCCATTTCCCATGATCGTCGCCCCAGAGATGCCGGGTAGTTTCCTGAAGTTGGATTCCAAACTCTTGATCACCACTTGATGTTGACCAAGCAGATCATCGACAGACAAAGCGACTTTGCGTCCTTCAGCCTCTACGATGACCACGATACGTCCGCTCGCCGCATAGGCTTTTTCTGGCAAGTTGAATAAGCCGCGCATCGACACCAGTGGGAGATATTCACCGCGCACGTGGATCATTTGACCTTGTCCGCTCACGGTTCGTAGATCTGCATCGCCAATCAACAAAGATTCGATAATGTTAGTCAACGGGATGATGTAAGTCTCACCGCCCACATCGACAGACAAGCCATCCAAGATAGCCAAGGTGAGTGGCAAACGGATCGTGGTGCGCGTTCCCAATCCTTCTACTGAGTTGAGTTCGATACGCCCACCTAGTGCTGCGATGTTCCGCTTCACGACATCCATCCCCACGCCACGCCCAGACACATCGGTAACTACTTCTGCAGTCGAGAAGCCAGGTTCGAAGATGAGCATCCACACTTCTTGATCGCTGATGTCTTCGCGCACAGGTAAACCTCGCTCCATCGCTTTACTCAAGATGCGGCTACGATTTAGACCAGCACCATCATCAGATACCTCGATGACCACATTGCCACCTTGATGGGATGCCGCCAACGTAATGGTGCCCTTCGCATTCTTTCCTGCCGCGACACGTTTTTCAGGGCTTTCCACCCCATGATCCAAACTGTTGCGTACGAGGTGAGTGAGTGGATCGGCAATCTTCTCGATCAACCCTTTGTCCAGCTCAGTGTTTTCGCCAATGGTTTTTAGATCGACTTGTTTATTCAGCTTGGCCGCCAGATCACGCACCACACGGGGGAAACGACTAAACACAAATGAGATCGGCAACATACGTACCGACATCACCACTTCTTGTAAGTCACGTGTATTGCGTTCCAGTTGATGCAAGCCACTCATCAGTTTTTCAACTAAATCACCATCCATCTCGGAGGCGGACTGCGCCAACATCGCTTGCGTGATGACCAACTCGCCTACCAAGTTAATCAGTTGGTCGACTTTTTCTACGTTGACTCGAATAGACGTATCAGCTGCAGCAGGTGTAGGTGCACGATCACTTGCTCGACGGCCGACACGCACAGGCTCATCGGCAACATCAGTCGCACGACGCGTGGGATGATGATGCTCATCATCATGATGGGCGTCATCGGCATGTGCCGTTTGCTGAGCGGGGAGTGTGGCTGTGTCCACCAAGAATCCATATCCTTGGCGACGCTCTTGTTTGGCAATCTCTTGTTGTGCGGGAAGGGTCGATTCTTCAACTAAGAATCCATAACCCTTGGGTGTCTCGACGACCACCTCGGTGGTGTGAGCATCCTGCACGACAGGCTCATCACCAAAAAAACCATACGCGTCATCATCTGCTGTCGCGCGAGCTGCTGGCGTAGGCTCGTCATCAAAGAACCCGAAAGCCTCTTCTGTTGGCGCTTGAGAAGCAGCGGGTTCGTCGTCGAAAAATCCATAGGCACTTTCGGTCTCAACAGGCACCGCTGCAAGCACACACTCGGGCGCACTTTGTTTTCGCGTGTTGAGTTCAGCGAGTTTTTCACATACCGCAGCGACTTCGGTAGGTTCAACTTTTCCTTCACCACGATGTGCGGTGAGCTGCATATGCAACACATCACCGGCCTCTAGAAAAACATTGACCATCTCTTCGGTCAAACGGATCTCGTGTTTGCGAATTTTATCTAGCAGGTTCTCCAACACATGAGTCACATCCACCATGTCGTTGAAGCCGAATGTTCCCGCACCACCTTTGATGGAGTGGGCTGCTCGAAACACCGCATTCAGGTCGTCGTCACTGGGGTCGGACATATCCACCCCAAGCAACAAGGACTCCATTGATGCGAGATGTTCTGCCGCCTCTTCAAAGAAGACTTGATAGAACTGTGAAAGATCAATGCTCACGATTGGCTTTCACTACATCAGCCGATACACTTCTTAACAACCTCCAGCAGTTTGGCTGGGTCGAATGGCTTGACCAACCAGCCTGTCGCACCTGCCGCCTTGCCTTGTGCCTTCATCGCGTCACCCGATTCGGTGGTGAGCATCAAAATGGGCGTTGATCGATAACTCGGCAGACTGCGTAAGGTCTTGATGAGCGTGATGCCATCCATACGTGGCATATTTTGGTCAGTCAACACGAGGTCGACGTTCTTCGCCTTAGCCTTATCCAAACCATCTTGCCCATCTACCGCTTCAATTACATCGTACCCAGCCCCTTTAAGTGTGAATGTCACCATCTGCCGGATCGAGCCAGAGTCATCCACCGTGAGTATCGTTTTTGCCATTTACATCTCCTTCATGAAAAACCGCTTCCTTGAGAACAAACTCACCCTTAAAACAATTCGATATCGCCTGAATCCATACTGTCTTGCCGCACCGGATTTTTACTGCTTGCCGCATTCGCATGCGCTAGCAATTCCTCTATTTCCGCAAATATTTGCTGCTGCTGTTCGGCACTCAACACCACGCCATCACGTGCATGTTGAGACATTTCACCAATTTTTTCCCATGCTGAATGTATGCTTTCCAAACGCGTTGATGAGTGTTGCAGCAGTTGCGTCATCATGTCTTGGAACTGCAAAGAGGTGACCGCGCGGCTAATCACGCCATCAACCTCTTCAGTGATGTGCGCTTGTTCGGCCAAAGAAGCCGCCATGTCACTATTGATCTTTTTGGCATGCTCCATAGTCTCTGCTAAGCGATCTTCCGATTTCAGAGCAAATTCCATATCCAGCGAAGCCATTTGATTGATGGAACCTTCTGCATCGGTAATTGAGCTATGCATTAGGGCGATGTTGCTGCGAATCTCATGACTGAAATGAGCGGAACGTCCAGATAGTTTTCGGACTTCATCAGCAACCACGGCGAAGCCTCGACCCGCTTCTCCCGCACGCGCCGCCTCAATCGCCGCATTCAGTGCGAGCAAATTGGTCTGCTTAGCGATGGCATCAATCTCCCCTAATCCTTCGAGGACTTTGCGCACTTGCACACCGACCGTCTCCATCTTCTCGACCAACTCCATGCCGGCCTTGCTGTTGTTGACAATGCTTTGCACAAGCGCTTGTAAGGTGACCGATGTCTCAGTCATGAATTGCTGAAGCAAGGAATCTGCATTTTCAGTGGTATCACCCTGCTGAGCTAAAATGAGATCCGACGAGTGCCGCTGACTTTCGATGAGCCGATGCATGCCTGTGAAGCTATCCATCAGCTTTTCAATCGCATTAGACAACAAGCTCTTAGCTTGCCCTAGATCACCGTTGGCATTGGCGAATTGCTCGGCAAATCTGCCATGGGTCTGCAATACAAGTGACTCCACAGCACTCTCGTGATGTGGCTTCTGTGCATTTTCCAGATTAAATATCTTATTTCTTTCGGACCTGCGGATGGCGAGCGTAATCGCTGAGAGCGAGACAGCCACATTGACGATCCACCCAAGCCAACCTACCCCCGACCAGAATGCCAGCCAATGGCCCAACATCACCACGAGAAGCACTAACGCTATCTTTTGCTTGCTCATATTTTGAATTCTCGATTTAGAGTGAACGTCACTGAATATTTCTCACTACATATGTATCAAGGGAAGTTCGGAGGCATTCCTTCGATTAGCGAGAGAAAACACCCACTATTCAGTTGAGACTATCGGCAGATCCCCGCATCTCTTTAGCCAAAGATTGTTAATTTCACTTCAGGGAAACAAAGATACATAAATGACACGCTCAGCCCATGCCCCAAAGTAAGCTGTTTAGTTAGCAATTACAGGAGGGCGCAACGCGGGAATTCGAAACCAGAAGCGCGACCCCATGTCAGGCTCACTATCAACCCCTATTTCGCCCCCCATCATTTTCGTGATACGAGCGACGGCAGCTAGGCCGATGCCTTCGTGTTCAAAAATATGCGCATCAGATGCCTCCATTTGGGAGAACGAGAGATATAAGTTCCGTTGTTGCTCAAGCGGGATACCTTGCGCACCATCCACAACGGCGAACTCCAACCAAGACTTATTCTGCTCGTCCATGAACTCACTGGCCACCACCCAAATTTCGCCATACGACGTGAATTTCACCGCATTCTCGATCAGCTTAATGAGCATCTGACGCAGGCGAACCGGGTCAGACCAGAAGATTCGCTCATCAGAACCTTGCCAACGCATGGTCAATTGCAGCCCCTTTGCCCTAACGACATGCATGAGCACAGCGGCGCTTTCTTTCATGATGAGCAGCGGGTCGAACTCGTCCTCCACCAGTTCGACTACTTCGGATTCGATCTGAGCGTATTCAACGATGTTGTTAATGAGCGTCATCATCGTATGACCTGAATCAAGGATGAGGTCTGCGTATTGGCGCTGCTCTGGAGTCAACTCTGTCATCTTAAGCATCTGCGTCATGCCCAATATTCCATTCATTGGCGTACGCAATTCGTTGGAGATGGCTGCCAAGAAGCGCGACTTAGCCTGATTTGCCTGCTCGGCCACCTCTTTGGCGGTCAATAATTCAGCCTGACTCGCCTTCTCCTGAGCAATATCCTCGGCAATGCACCAAATGAACTGTTGCGTGTCTTTTTTGGTGAGTAACATTCCGTTTAAGCGCAATGGGATCAAACTTCCATCTTTGCGAATGTATTCCTTTTCATAAGGGCCCAATCGGCCCGTTCGCATCAGATTTTCCATTTGACGCTTTTCTTCATCGGCATATTTCTCAGGCGTCAGCTTCCAGAAATCCAAACCTTTTAACTCGTCTGTTGAATAGCCACAGATCGCCCGAAATGCCTCGTTAAACTCGATGAAACGTCCATTCATATCAGCCATGGCGATCCCTAACGATGACAACTCGAAGAGTCCGCGCAACATTTCTTCACTATCGCGCAGGGTCGCTTCAGCCAGTTTGCGTTGCGTGATGTCACGCGCAAATACAGCAAACTGCTGCGACCCTCTTAAATAGCTAGTGGTGATCTCTATAGGAATGGTGTGCCCATCACGATGGCGATGTAATGTCTCGAATTGAGCCGAGCCTTGCGCAATGATCTGCTCAATATGAGCATGCACCTCTTCCCGAGAAACCTCTTGTGCTTCCAACTCACTGATATGCATGCCTGATAACTCATTAAGAGAATAGCCACTCATGTCAGCGTAAGCTTGATTGGCATCTAACAAATACCCTTGCGCATCGGTCAACCAGTAGCCTTCCGTCGTTACATCCAAGACTTGCTTACTGATTTCCAAGGAGCGTATCAACTGCTCATGCTCACTGAGGTCGCGCAGAACGAACTGAATGACTTGCCCACTTTCTAATTCAACAAGGCTCAGACGCACCCGAATCGGAAATACCAAGCCAGAATCCATGCGCTTTGCATACGCCTCAAAATCGACCTTGCCCAGCGCGTGGACAGAAGCGATACGCTGCTCTGCTAATAATTCCGAATGAGAATCGGAATTCACATCTTCAATAACAAGCTGTGTGATAAGTAGTCGCGAGAAATCAGATCTCGCATCACATCCGAACATCAGTAGTGCTGCTTGATTGCAGTCCACAACGCCGGTTTCATTGATTAATATCAAGGCATCTTGGTTGGATTCAAACAAAGCTTTGAACTTTTCTTCAGAACGCCTTTTATCTTCCTCTGCTTTTTTCACAGCGCTAATATCTGTCACTTGCACGAAGAAGCCCTGCACCTCTCCCTCGACGATATCTGGCAGGTATTCAGCTAATGAGTGACGCACATTCCCCTCTGGAGAGAGGATGGAACGTTCAAAAACTTGTCGATCACCTCGCAAAGCACCCGTAATGTAGGGCATGTTGAGCCGCGTCAGTCGCTCCCCTAACACTTCGGCAATATGCCGCCCCAACATCTGCGTAGGTGAGATACCAAACCAAGATGCATACGCTTCATTGCCAAAACGGTTGCGCAGGTTTTTATCCCAGTAACCAATCATTGCCGGCATGTTGTCGAGCACCGACAATAGGTGATGATCTCGCTGACGCAACAGACTTTCATCCAGTGTGGGCGAATGAACCTCTTCCGCTAAAGTCGAAGTGAATTTCTCGGCCATACTGATTAATAGTGCATCGAACTGTTCGATGGGTATGGGCTTGCTAAATTGATAACCTTGAAAGTTAGGACAGCCCTTACTTAACAAAATCTGTCTCTGCTCTTCGTTCTCAACCCCTTCAGCAATCACTTCAAGATTCAGACTTTGAGCCATGCTCACAATCGTTTGCACGATGGAACGATCGTTGTGGTCATGCTGAATATTTTTGACGAACGACAAGTCGATCTTGAGTTGATCTATGGGTAAGCGCTTGAGATATTGCAAGGAGGAATAACCCGTGCCGAAATCATCTAATGAGAATTGAATGCCGACACTTCTCAAAGCAGTCATGGTGGCAATAACACGATCGATATCGTCCACCAACATGCTTTCAGTCAGTTCTAGTTTGAGTCGATTCGGATCAATGCCATGTCGATTAACAAGCCCCATGACTTGACTAGAAAAATCAGCCTGATGGAATTGTTTAGGACTTACGTTGACCGCCAAAACCAATTCGCTAGTGGCCGAACTCTGCTGCCACACTTTAAGTTGCTGGCACGCCGCCTCCAATACCCATGTGCCGATTGAAATGATGAGTCCGGAATCTTCAGCCAAGCCGATAAACTGATTGGGGCCCAATAGCCCACGCACAGGATGCCTCCAGCGAATCAGCGACTCCGCACCAATAGGTCGATATGCACTATCGACCTGTATCTGATAATGCAATTCAAATTGCTGCTCTAATAATGCTTGATGCAACTCATGTTCGAGAGAGACGCGCTCATTGATAGCGATTTGCATCTTTGGATCAAAGAAACGCAGCGTGCCACGCCCTGCTTTTTTGGCCTGATACATCGCGATATCTGCATATCGCAAGATATCTTCAACCGCTTGCGGATACTCGTCAAAAAGGGCTACGCCGATACTGGCAGAACTACGGCACGCCTGACCATTGAGATCGTACGGCTGATTCAATGCCTGCAATATTTTATTGCCGATCACCTCTACCTGACTGACGGCTTGCACAGCAAGCTCACTCAAGCCTTCCAGAAGAAGAACGAACTCATCACCACTTAATCGAGCGACGGTATCCGCTTCACGAACACATTTGAGCAATCGAGAAGCGGCTTGGCGCAGCAATAGATCACCCACATCATGTCCAAGGGTGTCATTGAGCGATTTAAAGTTATCTAAATCGACAAAAAGTAGCGCCCCCCTTTTTTGGCTTCTCGCGCTCGTATGTAATGCCTGCTGCAAGCGTGAAACCAGAAAGAGACGATTGGGTAGTTCTGTCAGCGGATCATATAGAGCAAGATGCCTTGCCGTTTCTTCTGCAGATTTTTTGGCCGAGAGATCGGCGCCTGTAATTACAAAGTTTTCTACGATGCCATCTGCATTGCTAATGCCTTTGACGCTCAACCATTTGGGGTACACATCCCCGCTCTTCTTCCTTTCCCAAACTTCACCTTCCCAATGCCCGTGTTGTGCGACGGTATTCCACATCGTGACGTAGAACGCATCGTCATGACGCCCCGATCTCAATAGACGCACATGTTTACCGACCACATCCTGCGCGGCATAACCCGTTGTGTCACAAAATGCCTGATTGACGCGCACAATGTGTCCATCCGCATCCGTAATCACGATTGATTCCACCGACTCAAAGGCGGTAGAGGCGATACGTAATTCCTGCTGAGCTAATTTGCGCTCGGAGATGTCTCGGCTAACAACATAAGTTCCGGTGTGCTGCCCAGCGTCACCATAGATAAATTTCGCGCCATCTTCTCGCCAGATGAAACGTCCATCGCGATGTTTCACACGATATTCGTATTGCAGCTCACTTTTTTTATCGTTAATTGCGGCATAGATCTTGGCGTATAGCGCATCACGATCATCTGGATGAATAATCTCGTATAACGATTCGGGTGTACGCAATAGTTCTACGTCTTCACCATAGCCCAACTGTTTTACATACGAGGGAGACACATATTCGAATACCCCGTCAGCACGAATGTACGCAATGCCATCCGTAGAGTGCTCTGCTATCAGTCGAAATTTTTCTTCGCTAGCACGTAGTTTTTCTTCCGTCGATTGATGCTCGCTGACGGCGCCTAATACCCCAGCGTAAGCTTTCTGACTATTTACCTGCCCAGCAATCTTGCATTGAGTTTCCTGAGTCAACGGAATACATTCGTGGGCGCACGGAGCCACCTTAGCTTCGCTCAACCCCCTACTCTTTTCGCCCGTTGAAGCATTGATCATATTCTTCGACATAACACGAACGTCCCCTCCGATTATGCAACTCTGGTCAGCTATCGACAGTCCGCATCAAAACTTGAGAGGGGAATTGGAAAATATATCTCTATATTTTCATTAACTTATTTTTACTAGATTGAATGATTCTTCAGGAACTACAGGACAGCTTTGAACACCCAGCCTTATTCAGTGCCCAGTCAGGGCGCTTGGCAATCAAGTCGATGGGGTGTGAATCAGCATAGGGTTGACGCGCCGCATCGAGCAATCGATTCAGCATGCTCATATCGCCTTGAGTTGCGGCATCAATAGCCTGTTGTGCGAGATAGTTTCGCAACACAAAACGAGGATTCACTTGATTCATACGTGTACGCCGCGCCCAATCACTATCTGATTGCCCCTGCAAACGGGCGACATATCGCGACAGCCAAGCGGTGAATGCCTCCGCATGTGAATCAAATAAAGAGGGTTGGTAAAAAGCGGGTTTGAGGTGTTGTACCGTGGGGGCATGACACGTCACTTCCGAGAGCAAGCGAAAGAACTCCGTCATATCCACTTCGGCATTGTGCAGAAGCTCGAATACTGTCTCAACAAGATCTGCATCGTCGTCTTGCCATTCCAGCAAGCCAAATTTCGCCGCCAACATCTTAGAAAGTGAGGATTGGAATGTGTCATCGAAATGCGCCAGACCTGCGTCCAACATCTTGCGCGAAGGGGCGACGGGCATCAGCGCTTCCGCCAAGCGTTCCAGATTCCAACGCGCCACGACGGATTGCTGCCCAAAGCAGTATCGGTGGAACTGTTCATCCGTCGTGTTCGGCGTCCATCCCGGATCGAAGTTATCCACCCAACCGTACGGACCGTAGTCGATGGTGAGCCCGAGGATGGACATGTTGTCCGTGTTCATCACCCCATGCACAAAGCCGACGCGCAGCCACTCCACCATCAGCAAGGCGGTGCGCTCACACACCAAGTGGAACCACTGAGCGAAACGCTCGGCATCTGTTCCCACAATGAACGGAAAGTCCCGCGACAAGGTGAAATTGACCAAGCGTTGCAACAACTCATACTCGCCTCGCGCGGCCAATATCTCGAAATGCCCGAAGCGCGTGAAGGATGGTGATACTCGACACACGATGGCGCCGGGTTCGACTGCGGGATTGCCGTCATACAACATGTCGCGCACCACCCCATCCCCCGTCGCGATCAGACTCAATGCACGCGTAGTGGGAATACCCAAGTGGTGCATGGCTTCGCTGCACAAGAATTCACGCAAAGATGAGCGCAGCACAGCGCGCCCATCTGCACGCCGCGAATAAGGCGTTATCCCCGCGCCTTTTAACTGCAACTCCCAGCGCTCTCCGGCTTGATTGATCACTTCACCTAAACCAATCGCACGACCATCACCCAACTGGCCGGCCCACTGACCAAACTGATGGCCACCATATCGCGTGGCGTAGCTCGCCATCCCCTCAAGCAATCGGTTTCCTGCGAACGCCTGCAAGAACTCGGGCGAACGTGCATCCGCCTCACTCAGATTGAGCAAGCTCAACACCTCTGGCGAGTAGGCCAACAAGAACGGACGACTGACGGCCGTCGGCGCAACTGCCGACCAGCAGATGCCGTGCGATGTGCTGCTCGTACCCGCATCCCCCGGTAAATCACGGATGAATCGGTTATCGAAATGGAGAGATTTCAAAAATGTCTCGCTCTAGAATATGGACGGTAAGGTAGGTGGAAATTCTAGAGCATTAGAGAGTGGCAATAACGGCTATGTTCTGGGGGTATTAAAGTGAGCCCAGTTGGAGAGCGATTCACAATCCAAAACGGCTGCACCACTTCAAACTGCCCCAGTTAACGGCTGTCTGTCAGTTACGCAAGCACTAAAAATATATAGGCCCTCAAGTCTGTTGACAGTGTTAGGCGAGCGCGAATATGGTTCGCCCTGCCCCTCAAAATTTATTGAGGACTCAATCAAATTATCTCGCGGGTTCAAATGGGATTCTCAACGACTCATCGATTCCTCCAATTTCTTCTATCCGTGACGATAATTGGCCTTTTAACTTCATGTGGCGGCGGCTCATCATCTGCGCCTCCGAGTACATCTGCGCCAAAATGGACTTACATGGTTTACATCGCTGGAGATAACACACTCTCCGATGCCGCCATTACAGACCTCCAAGAAATGACCGCTGTGGGCTCCACATCTGCCGTCAATATTGTCGTTCAAGCAGAACTAGATCCAACAACACGACCTGGCACTTGGCGAGGCCGAATTGTCAAAAATATGCCCGATGCCGATTGGCAGGCCGTGGGGTCGAGCACGGGGGGTGGAGTCAACATGGCCAACCCTCAAACACTGACTGAATTCATCTCGTGGGCTAAAAGCACCTACCCTGCAGAAAATTATGCGCTCGTTTTGTGGTCACACGGCGGTGGATGGAAATCGCTGAAACTAAAACGTGGTGCATTGCAAGACGTGACATCCGCAGGAGTCAATGCACCCATGATGTCGCTTAACGACATCGTTACCGCAATTAAAAACTCGGGCGTTCATTTTGGCTTGATTAATTTTGATGCTTGTTTAATGGGGATGTATGAGGTTGCCTATGGTCTGCGGGATGTTTCGGATTTCCTAGTTGCTTCAGAGGAAGTTGAGCCAGGTGATGGTGATGATTACACGGCCATATTGACATCACTAACCAATACACCCAGCCAAACTGCGAGTTCTTTATCAGCCACGATTACCAGCACTTATCGCAACTTTTATGCCGCTCAAGGGCGAAGCTCAGTTACTAAATCAGCAGTCGATCTTTCCAAAATGGCAGCACTCAGAACGGCCATCGATAATTTAGCAACCGTCATGACAAATGGCATGGGAATCCTTCGGACGAGTATTCAAGCTGCTCAAATTGCCACTACTAATTATGAATACCCTTACAACCGTGATTTGAGCGATTTTGCTACTCAATTAAAACTCCACTCCACCGATCCCTCCTTAATAAACGCCGCCACCGCTGTGCAGTCTGCAGTCACTGGTGCTGTAACCAGCAATCAGCTCTACACACCGGATACAACACAAGCCATTACTCGTTCCAAAGGGATGGCTATATGGTTGCCCACAAAGAGCGAAACGAATACAGGCGAGCTTGCTGACTATGGTTTACTTGATGCCAGCTTAAATGGGGCCAGTACGCAAAATGCGTGGGCAGGTTTTGTAAATCTGTTGGTCTCTGGGGATACAGTAAACACCTACATCACCAAAGCGCAGGGCAATTTTGCGTATATCCTCACTTGGGACAATCCTTCAGTGGACTTGGACTTGTATATGTATGAACCTGCGAACCTAACCGCCCCGTGGATGGGCTCGACCAGCACAAACGGCTATATGTCGGGCGACTCTTCAGTTACTGGCGTACAGACTGAATACTATGTGGCGGCACCCACTGTAGAGGCTGGTTGGTATGATCTATTCGTTAATTACTACAGCGGCACAGGTACAACTACAGCGACCCTACAGTACGATGATGGAAGCGGTGCAGGTTGGGTATCAATAGCTAGTTTTGTACTGATGGATAATACAAAACCTATTGCCCCCCTCTCCTCCTATCCGGATACAGACTTCGTTGCAATGTTAAATAACCCCTATGCTGATTGGCGTTACGTTCACAGCCATCAAGCAATTTTTGATCAAACCATTACACGCCTGCTTTCACCACACAAGGCGTCAACACTCTTATCTGGCAAAGCGCTTAATTTACGTGTGCACTCTCAGGCGCAAATAAAAACGGGCACGAATAAAACTTTATCTGGAAAATAACAATATGAACTCTCGTTTGTTGGCGATATTAATCACGGTGTGCAGTTCTCTCGTTTCTTGTGCAGCTTCTGAGAAATCGTCCGCTCCTACACCGGCGGCAGCGCCGCAACAGAATAGTATGCAACCCACTGTTAACTCGATTATTGAGCATCCACAACAGTGGATCGGTGAAAAGGTCAAAGTAACAGGTCTCTTCTCTGGGTGGCAAGGTAAGTGCAAAGGCATGCCTCCTGTATCGAGATCGGACTGGATGTTGGAAAGCGATACAAGCTGCATATACGTCAATGGACGCCTACCTCAAGAATTGAGCGCAATACCACCAGCACGTGGAATTGGAAGCACGGTCATTGTGGTTGGCAAAAACCTTCAGGACCGCGCTGGGAAACCATACATTCAGAGTGAGAGCGTGATCATCGTTCCTGCGAACTAATGAGGTTCAATGGAGAAACTATTCCATCTGAAGATTTTTCAAAGTGCGGCGCAGAAAGCCATCACTGAAGGTGTATGACGTTAAACGACTTGTGCAAAACGCTGTTGTAGATACTGCATAATCGCTTGGGATTCATACATCCATTGCACGTTTCCTTGTGCATCGCTGATACGTAGACAAGGTGTTTGAACCTTGCCGCCACCTTGCAACAAGGCATCACGATGTTGCAAATCATGTTGCGCGTCACGCAGTTCGATGGGCAAAGACAAGCGCCCCATCTCATGCCTTACCTTGATACAAAATGGACATGTCTTGAAATGGTAGAGCGCCAACTGGGCCGATTCCGCCTCCACTTTTTTTTGTCCTTCTGGCGAACGTTGCATCCCTTTGGGCATAGCAAGTGTCGCCCATAGCAGCATAAAAGGCATCAATATCAAACGCAGTGCTTTAAAAAACATCTTTACCATTTTGTCATTACCTTAATTGGATCGTACTGTTTCAAGTGTCGCGTTTTTAGCCAAGCAAATTCGCCACGGTCAGCATCAGCAGTACGATCAACTGAAAGACCATCGCACGCCATACCAACCCGATGACACTTTGCATAAAATCGGTATCCGCATCATCTCCGCTGCCCAGCTCTGGTCTAAACACGGGTTCATGGTCGAGGATGATGGTCTGCCCTAATTTCACACCGAGCGCACCTGCACCACTCGCCAACAGAATGCCTTCTTCTGAGTTCGGCCAAGTAGCTGCTTGGTTGCGCCAGCAATACGCCGTGTCTTCAAAGTTGCCCACAATAGCAAAGGTGCTGGCGGTCAAACGTATGGGTAGCCATTCAAGTAGATAGGCCACTTGTTTGGAGAAAATGCCAAAATCCCCAAATTCAGTGCTTGGCTGTTCACCCCACTTGGTGCTCACGGTCAAGGCAAGCCGATACAAAATTGCACCAATCGGGCCCAAGCCAAGCATCATGAATACAACAAACCAGAACACAACACCGAACACATGACGATGCGAAGCAAGGATCGCTTGTTCGATCGCAACACGTGCCACCTCTTCCTTACTCAAATCTCTGCAAGACTTGCCGCTCCACTCACTCAATACACCACGCGCTTGATCGAGCTGATCGTTGCTCAATGCTTGATTGATGTCGGTAAAGAAATGGCTAAATTGCCGAAACCCCATGGTGAAGTACAGCACTAATACGCTGAATGCCCAAGCAAAAAGGGGATGCACGCCAATCAACAGCCAATGGATAGCTGCAACTAAGATAAGTGGAACAGCGATGGCAAGTATCCATGCGATTCGACCGTGCTTGTGTTCACCCGCATTGAAGTTGCGCTGAAAAAAATCGATATAAGCCGAAAGCCACGTATGGAGATACTTGCGCGACGAGAGCGGATGGACTTGTTCCAACAGGAACGCGGTGATCAATGAAAGTAGACTCATGGCTTCAAGGTGGCATCAGACTAAGATGAATGGAAAGATACCACAGGCCAATGACATGAGGAGTAGTTAAGGCCGATACGTCAATATTTGTTGGCGTATCGGCTTTTACCCCAACACTAAGCGATCATCCCTGCTGCGACGGTGTTATTCGTCGCCTCATCAATGACGATGAAGCTGCCCGTAGCGCGGTCGATCTCATAGCTATCAAACACCAGTGGCTGTTGGATCTTGAGCGACACTCGGGCGATGTCGTTCATATTCAACTTTTCCACCTCATGCGGCTCAAGCGTATTCACATCGACACGATAGAAGATACGAGAGAACAAGCACTTTGCTGTGCGCGTGGTGTGTTTGACCAAATATTTACGGTTCTTATCGAGTGGCGATTCCGATAACCAGCACAACATGGCCTCGAACTCTTTTTCGACCTTGGGCGCGTTCAGACTGCTCTTCACCAACATGTCTCCGCGCGAGATGTCGATCTCGTCTGCCAAGGTGATGGTGACGGATTGCGGAGCGAAAGCAGTTTGCAGATTGCCATCGTAAGTGACGATCTCTTTGACCTTGGAGCTGCGCCCTGACGGCAACACCGTTACCTCGTCCCCTACCGAAACTTCGCCCGCTTCGATACGTCCGGCGAAACCACGGAAGTCGTGGAATTCGTCAGTCTGTGGACGGCAGACCCATTGCACGGGGAAGCGGAAATCGCTGGTGTTCACGTCATTGTCGATCTCTACCTTCTCTAACAGTTCGAGCAATGCTGGGCCTTTATACCAATCAAGATTCGCTCCGCGATCAACGACCATATCGCCGACCAGTGCGGACATCGGGATGCAAGTCACGTCATGCAATTCCAGTTGTGCGGCAAATGTTTTGTACTCAGCAACGATTTCGTCGAAACGCGCTTGCGAATAATCGACCATGTCCATCTTGTTCACGGCCAACACGATGTGTGGCACGCCGACCAAGCTAGCGAGATAGGTATGGCGACGCGTCTGCGTCAGCACCCCTCTGCGCGCATCGATAAGGATGACCACGAGATTGGCAGTGGATGCGGCCGTCACCATGTTGCGCGTGTATTGCTCATGACCGGGTGTGTCGCCGATGATGAACTTGCGCTTGGGCGTGGCGAAGTAGCGATAGGCTACGTCGATGGTGATGCCCTGCTCACGCTCGGCTTGCAGACCATCCGTCAACAAAGACAGATCGACTGCCGCCATGCCGCGCTTCTCGCTGGTCTTGGAGATGGCAGAGAACTGGTCTTCGAAGATGGATTTCGAGTCGTGCAGCAGGCGACCGATGAGCGTGCTCTTGCCGTCATCGACAGAGCCTGCGGTGATGAAACGAAGTAGTTGTGTGGTGGTGTTCATTATTTATTCCCTTAAATCATTCAGCCTCGTCGCTCTCTAACTCATTCCCTCCCCCATGCAGGGGGAGGGCTAGGGAGGGGGTAGAAACTTCTATTTTTCGTAGCTCTACTGTTCTACCCCCATCCTAACCTTCCCCCTGCATGGGGGAAGGAACAGGTTTAGTGGGCGATCAGAAGTAACCTTCTTTTTTCCTTAGTTCCATCGACGCATCCGATGTTTGATCGTCCATACGAGTCGCGCCGCGTTCGGTGATACGTGTGCTTGCGGTCTCTTCGATGATCTCGTCAACATTACGCGCTGTCGATTCCACCGGTGCGGTACAGGTCATATCGCCCACGGTACGGAAACGCACGGTCGCGACTTCCACCTTTTCGCCCGGCTTAGGTTGCACCAGATGCGAGACGGGAATGACATTGCCGCCGCGACGGATGACTTCACGTTCGTGCGCGTAGTAGATGTTCGGGATGTAGAGTTTTTCGCGCCCGATGTATTGCCAGATATCCATCTCGGTCCAGTTGCTGATGGGGAACACACGGATGTTCTCGCCGGCATGCACGCGTGTGTTGTAGGTGTCCCACAACTCAGGACGTTGGTTCTTTGGGTCCCACTGACCGAACTCGTCGCGGAAGGAGAAGATGCGCTCTTTGGCACGCGCCTTTTCTTCATCGCGTCGGGCACCGCCCATGCAGGCATCGAATCCAAACTCGGCGATGGTCTCTAGCAAGGTCACCGATTGGAAGGGGTTGCGCGGTTTGCTCTCGTCTTTGATGACGATGGTGCCGCGCTTGATGGAGTCTTCCAACGAACGCACGATGAGGCGCTCTCCCAAGTCGGCTGCCAACTTGTCGCGGCAGGCGATGACTTCGGGAAAGTTATGCTCGGTGTCGATGTGTACCAGCGGGAACGGGAATTTCGCTGGGCGAAATGCCTTCTCTGCTAAACGCAGCATGACGATGGAGTCTTTACCGCCCGAGAACAGCAAAGCAGGATTTTTGCACTCCGCCGCGACCTCGCGCATGATGTGGATGGATTCACTCTCGAGTACATCCAAATGGGATAGGCTGTGTTTGCTCATTTTCTCTTCTCTATTTTTGATGGGTATCACTACGCTCAACCCATCGTACGATTACGTGTAGGTCATGCTTCAGCCTGACTGGACATGTCGGGTTAAAACCCGACCTACTTCGGGTTACGCCCGTTTCGGAATGCGGCTTGATACATGCAAGCCACATTCCTTGTTCTCTGGGTTTTCCCACCACCACCGCCCCGCACGTACATCCTCGCCGGGGGTGATGGCGCGCGTACAAGGCGCACAACCGATGCTGGGGTAGAACTGATCGTGCAACGCGTTGTAGGGCACATCATTCGTCTTGATGTATTCCCATACTTCGGCATCCGTCCATTCCAACAAGGGGTTGAATTTCTGTATGCCGTTATCCGCATCAAATGCAGAAGTTTCCAGGCTGCCACGCGTCACGGCTTGTTCACGGCGCATACCGGTGATCCAAGCGCGTGTGCCAACCAAGGCACGGCGTAGCGGCTCAACCTTACGTACATGGCAGCAAGCCTTGCGCGCATCCACGCTTTCATAAAACCCATTCACACCATGCTGTGCGACATAAAGCTCCACAGCCGTCGCTTCGGGGTAATAGACAACCAAGGGGACGTTATAGTTGTTGCGTACCTTTTGCATCAGCTCGTAGGTCTCTTGCGGCAAGCGCCCCGTATCCAAACTGAACATATCGATGTTGGGCTGGTGTTTGGCGATGAGGTCAGTCAACACCATATCTTCTGCACCTAAGCTATTGGCAAAGGTCACTGGAGAAAACTCACGCACCGCCTGTTCCAATATGGCGACGGTCTGTTCGATCTTTTGTTTCAAATCACTCATGCAGCACTTCCTCGTGTTACGCGCCGATGTAGTGGCGCATCTAAATCTACTGATGCTTGATAGCTCAGAGAGAAATCTGTGAACCCTGCCAATGCAGCCTGCGCATCTTTGTCTTTAGGCAGTGCAAACGCATCGAAGCCCACTCGCTTCAAGTAGAACAATTGGTCGTGCAAGACATCACCCATCGCACGAAGTTCACCGCGATAGCCCATTTGTTTGCGCAGGCGATATGCCAATGTGTAGCCTCGACCATCGGTGTATTTGTGGAAATCGATCGCAATCACGGGAAAGCGATGTACTGCATCGGGAATATCTTCGGCGCGTTCAAAACCAGCCAGCCACAATCCCAGTTCAGTACGTCCCTGCAATGCATCATGCTGGCAGTTCCACACAGGCAATGGAACGATCACTTTTCCTTCGGGGACAACAACGCTGTTGGCAGCCTCACCCTCCTGCAAACGCAGCACAGTCCATTCATCCGTAACGATTTCGTTATTCTTAATCAGCATCAGAACCTCGGCGAATAATAGGGTGCGTCGTAAGGCGTACCCTGTTGGATCAATTCGTAATCGGGCAGCAACAACTTGGCCTCTTCCGGTACGGGTGTGGCGTACACGTATTCCACAAAGGGATCTAACCCAACACGACGCACGGTGTCGATGAATCTCTCGTCAGCGAATCGCGCTTTCACATACACCTGCAACAAGCGTGAAACGACTTCGGGTATCTGCGCGAAAGAGAACGAACGCCCGATGATCTTGCCGATTGCTGCAGGGCTACCCTTGGCGCCACCGATGGATACTTGATACCACTCGTCACCTGACTTATCCACACCAAGGATGCCGATGTGACCGACATGGTGATGCGCACAGGCATTCACACAGCCAGAGATATTCAGATCGACCTCACCGATGTCTTGCAGGTAGTCGATGTCGTCGAAACGCTCGTCCACTGCTTTGGCTAGCGTGATGGATCGTGCATTGGCCAGTGTGCAGAAATCGCCGCCGGGGCAGCAGATGATGTCGGTCAACAGACCGATGTTCGGCGTTGCAAAGCCCTGCACCTTAGCGGCTTCCCACAAGGCGATGAGGTCTGATCGCTTCACATCGGCCAACACCAGGTTCTGCATGTGCGTGATGCGCAATTCTCCGAAGCTGTATTTATCAGCCAACGCGGCCGCCGCTTCCATTTGCTCGGCAGTCGCATCGCCGGGTGCGATGCCCGTGCGTTTGAGCGACAACTCCACCGCCGCATATCCAGCAATCTTGTGTGATTTGACGTTGCGTTTCAGCCAGCTGGAAAATGCTTTGTTATCACGCTGCAATGCTGCTACAGCGACATCTTCTGCGGGCAAGGTGACGTAGCCCGGTGCAGTGAAGCAAGCAGCGACGCGATCCAGCTCCGCTTGTGTCAGCGTGCTGGGGCCGTCCTTGTTGAGCTTCCATTCTTCTTCCACTTGGCGGCGGAACTCGTCGATGCCGATGGCTTTCACCAATATCTTGATGCGTGCCTTGTACAGATTGTCGCGACGACCGAACTCGTTATAGACACGCACGATGGACTCAGCAAAGGTGATGATGTGTTGCCACGGCACGAACGCGTTGATCTCTGTACCGATGACGGGTGTGCGCCCTAGACCACCACCGACCAACACGCGGAAACCGACTTCGCCCTGCGCGTTCTTCACCACTTGCAAACCGACGTCATTGATCTCGATAGCGGCACGGTCTTGCGCAGCGCCCGTGATGGAGAGTTTGAACTTGCGCGGCAAGTAAGCAAACTCGGGATGGAGTGTGCTCCACTGACGCAACAACTCCGCATAAGGGCGTGGGTCGATCAGCTCATCCTGTGCCACACCAGCAAACTCATCCGTCGTGATGTTGCGTATGCAGTTACCCGATGTCTGAATAGCATGCGCTTCCACTGTCGCCAGATCAGCCAAGATATCTGGCGTGTCTTGCAGCTTGAGCCAGTTGAACTGGATGTTCTGGCGCGTCGTGAAGTGACCATACCCACGGTCATACTTGCGCGCGATGTGCGCGAACATACGCATCTGGTCTGAGCTGACCATGCCGTAAGGCGCAGCGAGACGCATCATGTAGGCATGCACCTGCATGTACACACCATTCTGCAAACGCAGCACACGGAACTCGTCTTCCTTGAGCTCACCCGACAAACGGCGGCGCACTTGGTCGCGGAATTGCGCGACACGTTCGGCGACAAGTTGATGATCGAATCGGTCGTAGCGATACATCGTTATGCCTCTACTGGGTAGCTTTTGGAGACAGGCAACAGCAAAGCCGCCTCCAGCGGGAACTTGGCGCCATACGCCAAGATGTGCGCAACATCCGAATCTTCATCGTGGCGCAAGGCAGCCCCGATGTAGGCGTACTCACCAGTCTGACCGACCACGACGCCGATACGTCCACCACAGCCGTTGAACCAGCTCACTTGTTTTGGCTTATTTGGGTTGTTCGTACTCATACTTCACCTCACTTAATAAAACACCATCTTCAATCCGATGATGAGCAACATGATTGCCAACAAAGGACGCAATACTTTCTCTGGAACCTTGGCGCTCAAGTGACTGCCGATATAGATGCCCGGCAACGAACCCAGCAACAAACTTCCGAGCAACACAAAGTCGACCGTACCCAGCGCCATGTGCCCCATGCCCGCCACCGCAGTCAAAGGAACCGCATGTACGATGTCTGTACCGACCACCTTCACAGCAGGTAGGCGTGGATACAAGAACAAGATCGCCACCGTGCCCAACACGCCGGCACCGATGGATGAGACTGTCACAAGTGCACCGACCACAACACCAGTCGCGATAGTGGCGGCGGGTAAATAACGATGATGCAGTTCATAAACCGTACCGTCATCACGTAGCGCTATTTTCTTAATCCAATCTTTCAACAGCAGTACCGCCGCCGTTGCCAAAAGCGCCACACTCAGCACACTGGTGACCAAGCTGCGTAGCGTCTTTTCTTCGAGAGCCAACATCTTGAGAGAGGCGATGGTGATAATGGCGGCAGGGATACTGCCCAGCGCCAACAGCTTGACCACTTTCCAATCCACCGAGCCTTTGACGGCATGTACCCAGCCGCCCATACTTTTGGTGATCGAGGCATACAACAGATCGGTACCTACCGCCGTCGCAGGCGACACACCGAAGAACAAGACCAGCAACGGTGTCATCAATGAGCCACCGCCCACGCCAGTCACACCCACGATCAAACCAACCAGAAAACCCGACAGGGTATAGAGCCAATCCACGCGATACTCCTTAAAGAGGTGCGCATAGTAACGGAGCGGCTTATCTTTATTAAATGGTGATATGTTAAGATGATATAACCATACGTTATGAGGAGTCGCGCCATGAATTTGCAGCAATTACGCTACTTGAATGAGATCGTGAAGAACAACTTGAGCATCTCTGCTGCCGCTGCCGCACTCTTCACCTCACAACCTGGCATCAGCAAACAAATCAAACTATTGGAAGAGGAACTAGGGGTCGATATATTCGTGCGCAATGGCAAGCGCCTGGCCGCGCTGACCGACCCGGGAAAGCTGATCGTCGAAGTCGCTACGCGCATGCTGCTCGATGCAAACAATTTGAAGCAGCTGGGATCTGATTTCAAGAACCAGCAAGGCGGCGCACTCACCATCGCTACGACCCATACCCAAGCACGCTACGCGCTCCCCTCCGTCGTCAAACAGTTCACACAGCACTATCCCGATGTGAAGCTAGGACTGCACCAAGGTAGCCCGACACAGATCGCGGAGCAGGTGCTGAGTGGCGAGGTGGACATTGGCATCGCCACCGAGAGTTTGGCTCTATACGATGAGTTGGTGACCTTACCTTGCTATGAATGGCATCACTGCGTAGTGGTGCCGCCCAAACATCCGTTGCTGCAAGAAAAACGATTGACGCTGAAGAAGCTCGCTCAATACCCGATCATCACTTACGACTTCGCCTTCACCGGACGCAACAAGATCAACCAAGCTTTCAGTGAAGCCGGGATCACGCCTAACATCGCGCTGACGGCTATCGATGCCGATGTCATCAAGACTTATGTGGAGTTAGGGATGGGCGTCGGAATCGTAGCGCAGATGGCTTTCGTACCCGATCGTGACAAACACTTGAAGATGATCGATGCAGGACATCTATTCGAAGCCAGCACGACTCGCATCGCCATTCGCAAGAATCAATACCTGCGCGGGTTCGGCTATCATTTCATCGAACTGTTCGCCCCCCACCTTACGCGCGAGATCGTTAGCAAGGCACTTCATCAAAACCCACAGGATGCACTATGAACGAAACAATCAAACTCCAACACAGCCACCGCAGCATCCGTAGCTACAAGGCCCAGCCTGTCAGCGACGAGATGTTGCAGGCAATCATCGAAGCGGGCCATCGTGCCCCTAGCTCGATGAACGCGCAAGAGATCTCGGCCATCGTAGTGCGTGACGTAGAACGCAAAGCCAAGATCGCCGAGTTGGCGGGCGGGCAAGCTTGGATCGCTCAAGCGCCTGTGTTCATCACGCTCGTGGCCGACTTCAACAAGACCGACATGGGCGTACGCAAGGCCGAGCAGATGCAAGTCATCCACGAGAGCATGGAAGGATTGATCGTTGCGGGGATAGATGCAGGATTGGTGTTGGCCAACATGATGGTGGCGGCGCGCTCCTTAGGCTTGGGCATCGTGCCTATCGGCGGCATCCGTCGCAACCCGCAAGCCTTGGTCGATCTACTCGGACTGCCTCCCCTCACCTTCCCTCTCGTCGGCTTGTGTATTGGTCACGTCGAAAAAGATGCACCACTTAAACCGCGCATGGAGGTGAGCACCTTCCGTCATGACGAACACTACGATGCTTCGCACTATCAAGCAGCCATCGACAGCTACGACACAACCATCATGGAATATTGGAATCAATTAGGGCGAACTGATGGACTCACGTGGTCGCAGAACCTAGGCAACAATCTGAAGCATGTCTATTTCCCACAGGTGAAGCCCGTGGCGGCGATGCAAGGACTACTGAACGATAAGTGATTTCAACTCGCGCCTGATCTCATCGAACGATGGTCGGGCGCTCACTTCAGCTTGAGTGCATCTGACTTGTAAATCACGCAAAACATACGACGAGGCATCGCAGCGAGCCAATAACTCTTCGAGCAAACAACCGAAAGCGCGCACCTCGATACGTTGCAATCCTTGTTTTAGCGCTTCATCGTGCGTCGGCAAAAATGAGGCTGCGCCAAAATCACCCAGCAGGCATTCCCCCTTTTCGTTCCACAAGATGTTGTGCGCATACAGATCACCATGTATCACACCTTTCGCATGCAGATGCGCGGCAGCCGAGGCGATGCCCTGCGCGATCCCCAATAGTTGTGCGAGGGAGAATCTCGCATCAGGTGCATAGATATCTCGTGTGCAAGATTCAAGACTCGGCGGTCCCGCGAGGTTGATAAAACTCGGATCGACGAGTGGCATCACCATGCCGAGTGCATCATCAGGATGTCCGTGTAAGCGTCCGTGAACTGGGATGAGGTTGGGATGCTCCCCCGCCACCATACATGCCGATTTCTCGCTACGCGGCAAACCATCACTCGTCACCGCCCCTTTGAATAGCTTGACGGCCACGGGTTGGGCTCCCTGCTCCGTCGTGCGATGTGCTCGATAGATGATGCCTGATGCCCCTTCGCCTAAGGTATGTTGGACATCTAGCGAACTCCAATCGATAGGGTTCACGCTAAGACCCGCCATCACTTCTTTCTCGATGGCGTCGCTAAATGGATTGCCCGCAAAAGCCAGCCAAGCGAGACGCGGTAATCGCGTCAAGCAATCCGGTAGTCGTTCAAAATTATTCGCCGCGATACGCAACAATTCTAGGCGAGAACATCCGGCCATCTCTTCTGGCAATTCCCGCAATTGGTTCCCCGATAGCATGAGTTTTTGCAATTGAGTACATGCGCCTATCTCGGCAGGCAACTGCTGCAAGCGGTTGTCCGTCAAGATCAGCCAGCGTAATTTTGAGGGCAATGCTTTGGCTGAGATATGGGTGATTTGATTCGCCTTGAATCCAATCATCTCAAGATTGGTGCATCGCCCCAATACTTCAGGTACGTGTGTGAATAGATTGTCTGAACAAAAGATGATGCGTAGCTTGTATAGACGCGGCAGGGTGTCGGGCAAATTGGATAAACGGTTACCCGACAAGTTAAGAATCTCTAACGAATCCGCAAGATTAAATATCTCACTTGGAAATTCTGTTAGTCCATCCAGTAAATCAAGTCGCTTGATACCCGCCAAGCTGCCGGATCTTAATTCCGCTAATGTGTGCATCAATCAATGCCTGCCACGCTTGGAAAAATCCTTGGCGCGAAATCCGAGGACAAACAACACCGCAAAATACACAGACACGCCAAGCATCACTAACCACGATAGATTGATGATGCGCGCCCAACCAGAGGAATCAAACCAGTGTTGCGCAGTGCCCATGCCAAACCACAAAACAGCGCCCATGGTCGCCGTTGCCAAGGTGATTTTAAGGAAGAACTTCAACCAGCCTGGCTCAGCGTGATAAATACCTTTTTTACGCAACAGGTAAAACAGGATCGCGGAGTTGAAACACGCTCCCAAGCCAATCGATAAGGCAAGTCCTGCATGATCCCAATCTAACCCTTTAACGAAAATCAAATTCATCAACTGGGTGAGGATGAGCGTAATGATGCCAATCTTCACAGGTGTCTTGATGTCTTGCTTGGCATAAAACGCCGGCGCAAGGATCTTCACCAAAAGAATACCTGCCAAACCAACGCTGTAACCAATTAACGCATAACTCGTCATCACCACATCATGCGCAGTAAAAGCGCCGCGTTGAAAAAAGGTGGATAACAAAGGAACGGACAGCAAGCCCAATGCCAGTGCCGCAGGTAGCGCCAACATGACAGTAAGCCGCAAGCCCCAATCCAACAACTTGGAATATTCCGCATGATCTCCGCTGGCGAAACATTTCGACAGCGAGGGGAGCAATATCGTCGCCAGTGCCGCACCTAGCAGCCCCGAGGGGAACTCCATCAAACGGTCGGCGTAGTACAGCCAAGACACACTTCCCACCACGAAGAATGAGGCGATGATGGTATTGATGATGAGGCTGATTTGACTGATTGAAACACCGAACAAAGCTGGGCCCATTTGTTTGATGACGCGCCACATCCCTTCGTCTTTGAGGTTGAAGCGTAACGTAGGCAACATGCCTATCTTTTTCAGGAACGGCAATTGAAAAGCCAGTTGCACAAAACCCGCGATGAACCATGCCCAGGCCAAACCGATGATTGGCTGCTCAAAATACGGTGTCAGCCATAGTGCGCCACCGATCAAACAGATATTCAACAAAATCGGCGCAAAGGCGGATACCCAGAATTTGTTGTAGGTATTCAGGATGCCCGCCGCGACAGCGACCAATGAAATAAAGAAAATATAGGGCGAAGTGATGCGCAGCATCTGTACCGTCAAATCGAATTTGACAGGGTCTTTGATAAAACCCGGCGCAGTGAGGTAAATGATGACTGGCGCGGCAATGATGCCGATCAAGGTCACCACGAACAAAATCAAAGCCAGCATGGTGGTGACATGATCGGCCAGCAATTTTGTTTCTTCGTGTCCGCGCCGTTGCTTGTATTCGCCAAAAATCGGCACGAAAGCTTGCGAAAATGCGCCCTCAGCAAACATGCGCCGCAAGAGATTAGGCAAACGAGTGGCTAACACATAGGCATCGTTAACAATCCCGGCACCAAACATGCCCGCAATGATCACATCGCGCGCGAATGCCAAGATGCGCGATACCAGTGTCAATCCGCTGACAGTAGCAAGCGCTTTAAGGAGATTCATAGAGTAAAAAGGATGGGCCTGCGAATCACTCCCAGCCGCTTTGCTTGGGTGTGCGACGCTCCATGCTGATGGTTGGGAATATCCCCGTCGCGCCTGCATCTGGACGATTGCGACCAACGCGAACAAGGAGGTGATTGGAGATCACAAATTGGCGAATCATCTCAAAAGCATGAGGATCCGCTTGTTCCAATGAAAGCCGCACGACTACCGATGGCACGCCCTGAATGGTAAAGGGTTGAACATACGAAGAGTAGACAACGCGACCATCTTTACCGGTAGTCGATAACATGTCACACAAACGCTCCCCCCAATTAGAGGGACGAAATAGCTCTCCGGACTTGGTTTTACCTTGAATCACAAACTCTGCCGTATCCGGTGAAAGGTCATTTTTATCGAGCAATTTATTTATCTTTCTTAACTTAAATTCGAATGAAGGGCATTAAATACTGCTAAGGAGTTAACAAAAATTACCAGCCTTTTGATTCCAAGCTTCGACGCTCCTGTCCAATGACTGGATGCACACCTGTCACTTCAGCATCACGACTCCCGCGACCAGAGCGCACTTTAAGCTGATTTTCGGCAACAAATTGCTTCACCATTTCAAACGCCTTGGGATCAACGCGCTGAAGAGAATTCCTAATAACGACAGATGATACGCCATTGATCATTACGGGGCGGGCATAGGCGGAATAAAGCATACGCCCATCAGGCCCCACCGTACCCAGCATATTGCACAGGCTGATTGCCCAACCTTCTTGCTGGAACAAACCACCATTTTCGGTGATTCCCTGAATAACAAACTCAGACACGCCAGACAACATGAGCACCTCCCCTGATGACCTAATAATTCTGACATCATATCATTTGGCTTATGTATCAATCAGGCAGGGCATTAAAATACAAGGGTTTGACTACGTGCAAACTGTGGGTTGCAAAAATCAGGATGGCTCTCTATAATGCGCGCCTTTCTGAAAAGCCGAATTTCTAGAGGTCACCATGGCAAATACCGTACAAGCTAAAAAACGCGCAAAGCAAGCAAGCAAGCAACATGCGCACAACACTACCCTGCGCTCACAGCTACGCACTGCGATCAAAAAGGTAATCAAGGCGATTGAAGCTGGCGATAAAGCGGCCGCTCAAGCTGTGTTCAGCGCGTCTACCAGCGTGGTTGACTCAATTGCAGATAAGAAAATTATCCACAAGAACAAAGCTGCTCGCCATAAGAGCCGTTTGTCCGCCGCTATCAAGGCGATGGCCTGATTTATCGCAGACGATAAAACTGCGAAATAATAAAGGCCGACGATGTAGTCGGCCTTTTTTGTTTATAGTTTCAGCCCCAGAGTAACAACTAGACCAGAAAGCTTGCTATGTCACATTTGATGAATACGTATGCTAGACAGCCTGTTTCTTTCACTCACGGTGAAGGTGTTTGGCTATTTGATAATGCTGGCAATCGCTATTTAGATGGATTGTCTGGGGTGGCAGTCAATACGCTAGGACACGCACACCCACGCTTTACGGCAGCACTGAAAAAGCAAATCGACACGCTGATTCATTGCTCGAATATCTATCAAATCAGTTCACAAGAAGCGCTCGCAGACAAATTGTGCGAGTTATCTTCCATGCAAGAAGTGTTCTTCAGCAACTCTGGCTGTGAAGCCAATGAGGCTGCGATCAAGTTAGCTCGCATGTTCGGCCACAAACATGAAATTGAAAATCCTTGCATTATTGTGATGGAAAAATCCTTTCATGGCCGTACGTTGGCAACACTTTCTGCCACGGGCAATCGCAAAGTTCAAGTTGGCTTTGAACCTTTGGTGAGCGGCTTTGTGCGCGTCCCATACAATGACCTGCAAGCGATTCGCCAAGTAGCCGAACATAATCACAACGTTGTCGCAGTATTGATCGAACCTCTTCAAGGCGAAGGCGGGATACGCACGCTGGACACAGACTATTTGCACCAATTACGAGCGATTTGTGACGAACAAAATTGGCTGCTGATGCTTGATGAAGTACAAAGCGGTATCGGTCGAACGGGGAAGTGGTTTGCCTTCCAACATTCCGACATCTTGCCCGATGTAATGACACTCGCAAAAGGATTGGGCTCGGGTGTGCCAATTGGCGCGTGCCTCGCATCGGGAAAAGCAGCAGGTGTTTTCGGCCCAGGCAATCATGGCTCAACCTTCGGCGGCAATCCGCTGGCTTGCACTGCCGGACTAACCACGCTGAACATCATTGCCGAAGACGGCTTGATGGCTCAAGCTGAATCAACAGGTCTTTTCATACGCGAAAAATTGGCCGACCAATTAGCGGGAGTGTCAGGCGTCGTGGACATCCGTGGTCAAGGGCTAATGATTGGCATTGAGCTTAATAAGCCATGTGGCGACTTGGTCAAACAAGCTCTGGCAAAGGGAATGCTCATCAATGTCACAGCGGACACAGTAGTACGCTTACTCCCATCACTCATCATGACTGAAGAAGAGGCGCTACAACTTGTGAATGGCTTGACCCCGCTGATTAAAGATTTTTTGCAAGCCTAAATTTGGAAACGCACTATGTCCGCGCCCATCAAACACTTTCTGCAATTCAAAGATCTAAATCGTGAAGAACTAGAATATCTGTTCGAGCGCACACGACGCATCAAAAAGAAATACAAGTCTTACCAGCAATACTGGCCTTTGACAGACCGTACATTGGTGATGATTTTTGAAAAGGCCAGTACTCGCACGCGCCTATCGTTCGAGGCTGGCATGCATCAACTCGGCGGTTCAGCCATCTATCTGAACACGCGCGACTCGCAACTCGGGCGCGGCGAGCCAGTAGAAGATGCAGGACAGGTGATCTCGCGCATGAGTGACATCGTGATGATCCGCACTTTCGAGCAGGACATCATCGAGCGCTTCGCACGCAATTCGCGTGTGCCCGTCATCAACGGCCTGACTAACGAATACCACCCCTGCCAGATACTGGCAGACATCTACACTTTTATCGAACATCGCGGCAGCATCCAAGGCAAAACAGTCGCATGGATCGGCGACTCCAACAACATGTGCAACACGTGGTTGCAAGCCGCAGAGATATTGGACTTCAATGTTCACGTTTCCACACCGCCCGGTTACGAAGTCGAACCGGAACGTGCAGGCTTGTACGGTCACGAACATTACGAAGAATTCAAAGATCCGATGGAAGCCGCTCGTGGCGCGGATCTGGTAACCACCGATGTGTGGACTTCGATGGGCTGGGAAGCTGAGAACGAAGAACGCCTGAAAGACTTTGCCGATTGGCAAGTGGATGCCGAAATGATGGGCGTTGCCGCCAAAGATGCGCTGTTCATGCACTGTCTGCCGGCACATCGCGGCGAAGAAGTCTCAGCCGAAGTCATCGATGGCACCCAATCCGTTGTGTGGGATGAGGCTGAAAACCGCCTGCATGTACAAAAAGCCCTTATGGAATACTTACTGTTGGGGAAAATTAATAGTTAGCCGAAGTAACACGTCATGCGCAGGCGGTTTTGGCGTTCACTAACGTGAGCGTAGCGAACGTTAAGCCGCAAAGCGGCGGCGGTAGCCAAAACGTACCATAAACAAGAATTTTTGATGAAATACCTATTACTCGGAAAGATTGCTTGAAATGAAGATTTCCCCTCGCCTCGTACCGTTTTTGTTCCCCTTCTTCATGTCACTGATCATGGCGTTCATCATGACCGCCTTCATTACTTGGATCAACACAGGCTCAGCCGATGGTTATACCGGCCGTTGGATGCATTCATTCATCTACGCATGGCCCCTCGCCATGGCGTGCATCGTATTGTTTGCCAATCGCGTCCGCCTGATGATCGGCAAACTCACTGCTCAATAATTAGCTAATAGGAAATCACCATGTCTGACATCAAGAAAGCTGTTCTCGCCTACTCTGGCGGCCTCGACACCTCCGTCATCCTGAAATGGTTGCAAGACACTTATCAATGCGAAGTGGTGACCTTCACCGCCGACTTGGGCCAAGGTGAAGAATTGGAGCCCGCACGTCAGAAGGCGCTGCAATTCGGCATCAAACCAGAGAACATCTTCATTGATGACCTGCGCGAAGAGTTCGTGCGTGATTTCGTGTTCCCCATGTTCCGCGCCAATACTGTGTACGAAGGTGAATACCTGCTGGGCACTTCCATCGCACGTCCGCTGATCGCCAAACGCCTCGTCGAGATCGTGAACAAGACTGGCGCACAAGCCATCTCACACGGCGCGACAGGCAAAGGCAACGACCAAGTGCGTTTCGAGTTAGGCGCATACGCATTAAAACCCGGCATCAAGATCATCGCACCATGGCGCGAATGGGATCTGTTGTCGCGTGAAAAACTGATGGCGTATGCCGAAAAGCACGGCATCCCCGTCGACATGAAACACAAACAAGGTGGATCGCCCTACTCCATGGACGCGAACCTGCTACACATCTCCTACGAAGGTCGCCATCTAGAAGATCCTGCGGCAGAGGCCGAAGAGAGCATGTGGCGCTGGACAGTCTCGCCCGAGAAGGCACCCGATGCAGCCGAGTATCTCGACATCGAATACGTCAACGGCGACATCGTGGCATTGAACGGAACGAAACTCTCCCCAGCACAAATCTTGGCCAAATTGAATGAGCTGGGTGGCAAACATGGCATCGGACGTCTGGACTTGGTCGAGAACCGCTACGTCGGCATGAAGTCACGCGGCTGCTACGAGACGCCTGGTGGAACTATCATGTTGAAGGCACACCGTGCCATCGAATCCATCACACTGGACCGTGAAGTCGCCCACTTGAAGGACGACCTGATGCCACGCTACGCATCCATGATCTACAACGGTTACTGGTGGAGCCCAGAGCGCATCGCCATTCAAACATTAATCGACCATACTCAAGCCAGTGTGAATGGTTGGGTACGCGTCAAGCTGTACAAGGGCAACGTCATCGTCGTTGGCCGCGATTCCAAGACAGATTCGCTGTTCGATTCCAGCATCGCCACCTTCGAGGATGACAAGGGTGCATACGACCAGAAGGATGCAGCGGGCTTCATCAAATTGAATGCTTTGCGTATGCGCATCGCGGCGAACTTGAAGAGTCGCAAATAAGTTTTTTGTTTCAAAGGAGGCTGTGATGATTCACGAACTAAGTGGTGACATCCTGTTGAGCAGCGCCAAAGCCATTGCCCAAGGCGTTGCCCCCAATGACGACTTCCATCATGGCCTCGCGTTGCAACTGCGCGAACGCATGCCAGCGATGTACAAGGACTTTCGCCACTACTGCCAGACCAAGCATCCTAAGTCTGGTGAGTTGTGGACATGGATGAGTAGCGATGGGCATTACATCGTCAATCTATTCACCCAGGACGGCGCATACGACCACGGCAGTAAACCTGGACACGCGACCGTCAGCCATGTGAATCACACGCTACATGCACTGCGCACCTTCGCACAGAAAGAGCATCTGACCAGCCTCGCCCTGCCGCGCCTTGCTTGCGGCGTAAACGGATTGGACTGGAATGATGTGAAGCCGCTCATCGAAAAACATCTCGGCGACCTTGGCATCCCTATTTACGTTTATGCCAATTATCAAAAAGGCATCAAAGCAAACGAACCCTCGAAATAATCAAAAGGAAATCTCAGCATGTCAGACAAGATCGATAACGTCAGCGTCGGTAAAAAATCCAATGTATTCTTCGACGGAAAATGCGTTTCGCATTCCGTATTCTTCCCAGATGGTTCGCGCAAAACCGTCGGAGTCGTATTGCCTAACAGCCAACTCACCTTCAACGTCGGCGTACCTGAATTGATGGAGATCAGTGCAGGCACCTGCCAAGTGAAGATCGCTGGCGAATCTGGTTTTAAGACTTATGCCGCAGGCAGCAGCTTCAACGTGGCAGAGAACAGCAGCTTCGATATCCACACTGGCTCTGAAGCGGTCGATTACGTTTGCTCGTTTGGTTAAGTCATAGAAATATCCATCAGGAGACAACATGCCATCATTCGACATCGTTTCAGAAGTAGATAAACCCGAAGTCAAGAATGCCATCGAGCAAACTAACAAAGAAGTCAGCACACGCTTTGACTTCAAAGGCTCTGATGCACGCGTTGAGCAAGCTGAATTAAAACTCACTGTTTGGGCTGATAACGAATTCCAATTAGACCAAGTGCAGGACATTCTCAACGGTAAGCTAACCAAGCGCGGCGTTGACATCAAGTGCCTTGAAATCAGTGACAAAGTCGAAAAAGTCAGCGGCAACAAGGTTAAGCGTGGCTGTGAAGTGAAGACAGGCATTGAGATCGAGTTAGCCAAAAAAATCGTCAAACACATCAAAGACAGCAAACTGAAGGTACAAGCCAGCATCCAAGGCGACACCGTGCGCGTCACCGGCAAAAATCGCGATGACCTGCAAGATGCAATAGCCTTCGTCAAAAAAACCATCACCGACTTTCCATTGCAATACCAAAACTTCCGCGACTAACCATGAAACAAACCATTAAATCTATTTTTGTCGCACTGCTCGTATCAGCCTCTAGTAGCTCATTCGCAGATGATTCGATCTCATATCCAGCGATGGTCTGGGATGACGTTACGCACACGCTCTCAGCCCCCTCACGCTGGGAGAAGAGTGATTGGCAACAAGTAGGATGGGAAAGCCTTGCTGTGCTCGGTACAGTCGCGCTTATCGATAAGCCAGTACGCGATTACATGGTGAAACAAGATCAAAACAACACGGCTTGGTTACAGGTCGAAAAATTTGGTCGTGAGTATGCAGTGGGTATCACGGGGGCATTTTTTGTAGCCGGTTTGGTCGGGGATGAAACATCGATGCATGTTGCTCAAGATGTAGTAGCGGCCAGTTTGATTTCCAGCGGCATCATCGGCGTAGCCACCAAAACCGTAGTAGGACGCAGCCGTCCTCTCCAGAATAAAGGCACGACTGATTTTGCCCCATTCAAAGACATGAACAGCTCCTTCTTCTCCGGTCATGCAACACAAGCGTTCACATTAGCTGCGGTAATTTCCGACTCCTACGACGAAACGTGGATAGATGTAACCGCCTACAGCCTTGCCTCATTGGCCTCAGTTGCTCGCACCTACCATGACAAACACTTCGCTTCCGACGTGCTGACTGGCGCCATTGTCGGCACACTTGTAGGTAAAAGCGTAGTTGCACACAACAAAGACCTTCGCGGCAACAAATTGTCCGTTACGCCAGCAGTCTCTCAAGGCATGGTCGGCATTCAAATCGCAGGAAAGTTCTAATGCCTAGCGTCCTCCTACCACTCGCGAATGGTAGTGAAGACCTAGAAGCAATCACCATCCTCAACATCCTAAGACGCGCCGATATAGAAGCTGTCAGTGCAAGCCTAGATGGGCAATCTATTCGAGGAAGTCGCGGCACAATCATCGTGCCCGACCTCTCTCTGGATGAAGCGCTCAAACGTGATTTCGACATGGTGGTATTGCCCGGAGGTCAGCCGGGCACCAAAAACTTAAAAGCAGACGCTCGCATCATTCACCTCGTACAAGAGATGCATCGAAAGGACAGATATGTTTGCGCAATCTGTGCTGCCCCTTCAATTCTCGCGACAGCAGGACTACTAGATGGAAAACGAGCCACTAGCTTTCCAACATCCCTAGATAACTTCCCTCAAGTGAACATCCAAACAGAAGCTGTCGTCGAAGATGGAAAAATCATCACATCACGCGGGCCTGGCACGGCAATGGATTTTGCACTGATTTTAGTCGAGCGGTTGGCAGGCAAATCTAGGCGCAACGAAGTAGAAGCAAGCTTGGTACGTTAAGTGCGCACCGCACTCAAAAGACTCCCCCCTTCAATTATCGCGCTGTTGTTACAGGCGACCGCTTTTGTAGTGGTCATGCTCACCGTGCGTTCACTCCAACTCCAACTCGCGCCCATCGTATTCGCACTGCTTTGCGGATTGCTTGCATCAATATTGAGCCATTCCGCCAAGCAAGCTCGTTGGTGGATTTACATCCAGCTCTTTTTTCTACCGGCCATCTTGCTGGCCTATTCCCTCGATATACCGCCCACCTTATTCCTCATAGCATTTCTCATTATGCTAACTGTGTACTGGAGCGCGTTCCGCACTCAAGTGCCACTCTACTTATCCAGCAACAAAGTATGGCAAGCACTCGAAACACAATTGCCTACGAACCATTCATTCACCTTTATCGACCTGGGGTCTGGCATTGGTGGCGTATTAACCCACTTAGCGAAGACCCATCCAATGGGGCACTACCATGGCGTTGAATACGCACCGTTGCCACACGCATGGAGTTGGCTCCGCATCAAATTGGGGGGCTACAAAAATTGCACCGCACAATGGGGGAGCATGTGGGATTGCGATTTATCTCAATACGATGTGGTGTTCGCTTATCTCTCACCCGTCCCCATGGAACGCCTGTGGCACAAGGCGTATTCCGAGATGCGACCAGGCAGTTTATTTATCAGCAACACCTTCGTTGTCCCTGATCACCCACCTCACATGTCAATTAGCGTAGATGATTTGCACCAATCCACCTTATTTATTTGGCGGATGTAGATATTTTTCACCAACGATATCAGTGCGTTAATACAAAACCGCCGAAACTCTTCCCAACCTGTATTTTTTTAGTTAGGATGCCGTCCTAATTCAGTTTTACATCAAAGCGGTTTAGCCGCTTCTACCGAAAAATCCACTTAAGCGAGAAACAAACATGAGCGAACACATCCGTTACGTTACCGATGCAACATTCACGGCAGAAGTATTGCAATCTCCTGTTCCTGTACTGGTGGATTACTGGGCTGAATGGTGCGGCCCATGCAGAATGATTGCTCCAATTTTGGATGAAGTATCCAAAGAATATGCAGGGCGTTTACATATCGCAAAAATCAACGTCGATGAAAACCAAGACACCCCACAAAAATATGGTGTACGCGGCATTCCAACTTTGATGCTTTTCAAAAATGGAAACATTGAAGCGACCAAAGTCGGGGCGTTGTCCAAATCGCAATTAACTGCGTTCATTGACAGCCATATCTAAACTCTTTAGTCTCCCGCCCGTACCTGCCTGTTTCCTCCTGAAACTATAAAAATCAAACACACGATTTCGGCACATCGGCGCGGGATTATCCGCAACAATTTCCAAAATAATTCTGTATTCCTTCTCTCGTAACCCTCCATAACTCAGCGCCTCCGCGCCCCATCCTAACTATGCATCTATCCGACCTCAAGACCAAACACATCACCGAATTAGTGGAAATGGCAACCACCAATCAGATCGACAATGCCAACCGCATGCGCAAGCAAGATCTGATCTTCGCGCTACTAAAGAACCAAGCCAAAAAAGGCGAGAGCATTTTCGGTGAAGGCACGTTGGAAGTGTTACCGGATGGTTTTGGATTTTTGCGATCACCGGACACGTCATACCTAGCCGGCCCTGACGACATCTACGTCAGCCCCAGCCAAGTACGTCGCTTCAATCTGCACACAGGTGACTCCATCGAGGGCGAGATACGCACCCCGAAAGAGGGCGAGCGCTACGTTGCACTGGTGAAGGTGGACAAGGTTAACGGTGAACCGCCAGAGAATGCCAAGAACAAGATCCTGTTCGAGAACTTGACGCCACTGTTCCCGACACAACAACTGACACTTGAGCGCGATATCCGCGCGGAAGAGAACATCACAGGCCGCATCATCGACATCGTCGCCCCTATCGGTAAAGGCCAACGCGGTCTGCTGGTCGCTTCTCCGAAATCCGGCAAGACTGTGATGTTGCAACACATCGCCCACTCCATCTCAGCCAACCATCCCGATGCGATCCTCATCGTATTGTTGATCGATGAGCGTCCGGAAGAAGTAACCGAGATGAGCCGCACCGTACGCGGCGAAGTCGTTGCTTCCACATTCGACGAACCAGCTACCCGCCACGTTCAAGTCGCCGAAATGGTGTTGGAAAAAGCTAAACGCCTGGTCGAACACAAGAAGGATGTCGTTATTCTGCTCGACTCCATCACCCGCTTAGCACGTGCCTACAACACTGTCATACCTTCTTCAGGCAAGGTATTGACCGGTGGTGTGGATGCGAACGCCTTGCAGCGCCCAAAACGCTTCTTTGGTGCAGCACGTAACATCGAAGAAGGCGGCTCGCTCACCATCATCGCGACTGCTCTGGTCGACACCGGCAGCCGTATGGACGACGTGATTTACGAAGAATTCAAGGGAACTGGCAACATGGAGATCCATTTGGATCGCCGCATGGCCGAGAAACGCATCTATCCAGCCATCAACGTCAACCGCTCAGGCACCCGCAAGGAAGAACTGCTCATCAAACAAGATTTGCTGCAGCGCATCTGGGTTTTACGTAAGCTGCTGTATCCAATGGATGAACTGGAGGCAATGGAATTCTTGTTGGACAAAGTCAAAGCGACCAAAAACAATGCCGAGTTCTTTGACTCCATGCGCCGTTAAGATCAAAAAAAGATTTTTGACGATGGGTCGTGTTTATGTATAATGCGCGGCTCTGAAAATCCACCTTTCAGTGGAAGCTAACCATTAGGTTATGCTGTAACTAAAAACCGCATTTAGCGAGGTCGTTATGTACGCAGTAATCAAAACAGGCGGTAAGCAACACCGCGTAATCTTGGGCGAAACACTCAAGGTCGAATCTATCGTTGGCGAAGTCGGCACATCCTTGGTATTAGACAAAGTGTTGATGGTCGGCAATGGTGACAAGATTTCCGTTGGTCAGCCTCTGCTGGCTGGCGCGACTGTAAAAGCGACCATCGTCGCTAACGGTCGTCACGACAAAGTGACCATCTTCAAGATGCGTCGTCGTAAGCACTATCAAAAGCATCAAGGTCATCGTCAAAACTACACAGAGATCCGCATCGACGGCATCTCTGCTTAATTGTTAAGGAGCTAGAAAATGGCATCGAAAAAAGGCGGAGGTAGTACCAGTAACGGCCGCGACTCGCACTCGAAACGATTGGGTGTTAAGAGTTACGGCGGTGAATTGATCAGCGCAGGCAGCATCATCGTGCGTCAACGCGGTACACAAGTACACGCTGGCGACAACGTTGGCATGGGCAAAGATCACACTCTGTTCGCAAAGATCACTGGCAAAGTGGTATTCGCGATCAAGGGCGCTGCAAAACACAAGACAGTTAGCATCGTCGCTGCTTAAGTAATTGAGCAGTTAAAATCAGCCCTATCGCAAGGTAGGGCTTTTTTCATTTCTGGGTCATTCGCAATATGAAATTCATCGACGAATCAAAAATTGAAGTTATCGCAGGCGACGGAGGGAACGGCGCAGCGAGCTTTCGGCGTGAAAAATATATTGAAAAAGGTGGCCCAGATGGTGGAGATGGCGGACGTGGCGGCAGTGTGATGGCCATTGCTGATCGCAATATCAACACCCTAGTTGACTACCGTTTTGCTCGGATGCATCGCGCAAAGAACGGGGAACGCGGTGGTAGTGCTGACTGCTATGGCAAGGGCGCAGACGATGTCATTCTGCGGATGCCAGTTGGCACGGTCATCACAGACATCAATACCGGACAAGTCATCGCCGACCTCGCTCATGAGGGCGAACAAATATTGCTAGCCAAGGGCGGCGCAGGTGGTTTAGGCAACCTCCATTTCAAATCCAGTACCAACCGCACACCTCGCCAATGCACCCCCGGTGAGGAAGGTGAACGCCGTGAACTGCAACTAGAACTCAAAGTGCTGGCTGACGTAGGCTTGCTTGGAATGCCCAATGCTGGGAAATCCACCTTTATCCGCTCCGTATCAGCCGCACGCCCCAAAGTCGCAGACTATCCTTTCACGACACTTCACCCGAATCTCGGCGTAGTTCGTGTCTCGCATGAAAAAAGCTTCGTTATCGCCGACATTCCCGGCTTGATTGAAGGAGCCGCTGAAGGGGCTGGTCTAGGACATCAATTTTTGCGCCACTTAGCGCGGACTCGCCTATTGCTACACATCGTAGATATCGCGCCAATGCATGAGGGTGTCGATCCTGTCCATGAAGCACACGCGATTCTGAATGAGCTAAAAAAATACGACGAAGAGCTGTACAACAAACCACGCTGGCTCATTCTGAACAAACTCGACCTATTGCAAGACCGCGACGAAAAAGTCGCCGCCTTCCTCAAAGAGTTTGGTGGTGACACGCGCTACTTCACCATTTCCGCGATCAGTGGCGAAGGTTGCAAAGAGCTCACCTACGCAATCATGGACCACCTTCAGGCTGCGGCAGACGCAGAGCAAGATGCCATCGCTGAAAGCGCACAAGAAACCGAAATCGTCATCCACGACCCGCTCGCTTGAGATAATGAGCGTTCCCCGTTCCTGGTGAGCCTCCTTCGATAAGCTCATCGCGAACGGGTTAACAGGGAATTTTGCAAACGTATGAAAACCGTCCTCACCCAAGCCAAACGCATCGTCGTCAAAGTCGGTAGCAGCCTCGTCACCAACTCAGGTGAAGGCTTAGATGTCTCGGCATTAAACAACTGGGCTGATCAGATTGGCGTATTACGCAAATCTGGGTACGAGGTTGTGCTGGTCTCCTCAGGGGCGATTGCTGAAGGTATGCAACGTCTAGGCTGGAAGCAACGCCCTAGCGCTGTGCATGAATTGCAAGCCGCTGCCGCCGTAGGCCAAATGGGATTGGTACAAGCATACGAAAGAATATTCCGTGAATTCGGCCTGCTCTCCGCACAAGTCTTATTGACCCATGCCGACCTCGCCGACCGCGAACGTTATCTCAACGCCCGCTCTACCCTGCGCACCTTGCTCACCCTAGGTGTCATTCCCATCATCAACGAGAACGACACCGTCGTAACCGACGAAATCAAATTCGGCGACAACGACACACTAGGCGCGTTGGTTGCCAACCTGATCGAAGCAGATGCGCTCGTCATCCTCACCGACCAAATCGGCCTCTTCACCGCAGACCCGCGTAAAGATGCAAGTGCAACGCTCATCAGCGAAGCGCAAGCAGGCGATGCCAAGTTGGAACTAATGGCAGGTGGAGCAGGCAGCAGCATCGGACGCGGCGGCATGATCACCAAGGTGCTAGCGGCGAAACGTGCCGCGCGCAGTGGCGCACATACCGTCATCGCATCTGGCCACGAGAAGGATGTCCTACCTCGCCTCCTACAAGGTGAATCCATCGGCACCTTACTGGTCGCCCCTGATCTATCACTGGATGCGCGCAAACAATGGATTGCTGACCACCTACAAGTGAGCGGTAAAGTGACCTTGGATGCAGGTGCATTACGAGCACTCAAGAATGAAGGAAAGAGCTTGTTGCCGATTGGTGTCACTCAGATCACGGGTGAATTCCAACGTGGAGCAGTGGTAGGCGTGCTCGACACAGAAGGTCACGACATCGCACGCGGCCTCATCAACTACAGCGCCGCCGAAGCGCGCCGCATCGCCGGCAAACCTAGCGGCGAGATCGAATCCATCCTCGGCTACGTCGATGAGTCTGAGCTGATCCATCGAGACAACTTGGTATTGCTGTAAAACAGCAGTACCAAGTTGCGGCGTAGGCTAACTTGCATAGCAAGTTAAACCGCGAAGCAGTGGCCGAAGCCACAATTTGTTTCTGCTGTAGATCAACTGCACCAATTAATTTCTCCGTTCGTGCTGAGCCTGTCGAAGCATGAATATATCCTACCAATCCCACCTCTTTGTTGACACTCCAGCACCCCATCCAATAGAGTTCGCCCCTCGCGCATCCACCGCGAAACACATCCCGCAACGCACGGCATGGTCACGGTGGAAATCAGCATAGGAGGCTGACGCAAAGTTTCTTCGCTTGCATCCCCGCGCGCACTGATAGCGGGCTTGGGTGAAGAAAAACATTCCGCATACAGCGGATTTGTTATTAGGGGATAACAATTGCAAGCCTCCATCCATCTGATTCGTAACGTACGGGCAAAAGCTCGAACTCAACACGTACGCACCTTATAAATGGATCGCCTACAACGTATCTACAAGCTGCATCAGGTAATTTCATCCCATCGCAGACCTGTCTCGCATGCCATTTTGCAGGACAAATTAGAATGCTCCCGCGCCACCGTCACCCGCGTCATTGAAGAAATGCGCCTGCATTTCAACGCGCCAATCCAATACGATAGAGAACGCAATGGCTATTTTTACGATCTCGCGCATGGCGAAGTATTTGAGTTACCTGGTGTATGGTTTAACGCGACCGAGCTATATGCCCTACTCACCACCCAACAACTACTCGAACAAACCCAACCCGGCTTGTTAGATAACCACCTTAAGCCGCTAAAAACACGTATTGAAAAAATCCTCTCCACCGCACACCAAGGAGACGGCGAAATCAGCAAACGCGTACGCATATTACGCATGGCTGGGCGCAGCACCCCCAGCGAATACTTTCAGAAAGTAGCGAGCGCATTACTACAAAGACAACGGCTATTCATCCGATACCACGGTCGTAGCCACGACACCGAAAGCCAACGCGAAATCTCACCGCAGCGGCTTACCCACTACCGCGACAACTGGTATTTGGACGCATGGTGTCACCAGAAGAACGGCTTGCGCAGCTTTGCCATGGATCGGCTGCGTGAAGCAAAGCTATTGTCACAAGCCGCACAAGACATCCCAGAAGAACAACTGGATGCCCACTTCGCCAGCAGCTACGGTATCTTTGCAGGCGCACCGAAACACACCGCCGTTCTACGCTTTAGCGCAGAACGTGCCCGCTGGGTAGCCGAAGAACAATGGCACCCGCAACAACAAAGCAACACCCTCGCCGATGGCCGCTACGAATTGCGCATCCCCTACTCAGACCCGCGCGAACTGGTGATGGATGTGCTCAAACACGGGGCGGAAGTGGAAGTGGTCGAACCTACCTCATTGCGCGAAATGATTAACCAGCAACTGCGGCAGGCAGCACAGCAATATGAAAATAATGGTGGCAGGCTCGCGGATTGAGCCTTTGCATAACGTACTCTTCGGCATATGGAAAAATATACGACATCCCAAGACCTACCGATTGCGCATCATCGAAAAAGCGATGATGCAATTCAAACCCTTGAACAACATCTGCGTGGGGTTGCGAATTTGTCATGTCTATATGCTAAAAAATTAAATCTGGAAGACCAAGGTGAGCTAATTGGCCTTCTCCATGACTTAGGAAAATACAGTCAGGCGTTTCAGACCTACATCAAGTCTGCTGTTGGCTTGCTCAATCAAGATGAAGACGAAGAATTCGTAGATGCTGCGGGTTTGAAGGGCAAGATTGACCATTCCACGGCAGGCGCACAATTGATCTGGCAAGAACTTTCAAAGCAAGGGCAGCTTGGTCAAATTGTTGGTCAAATCCTTTCCCTATGCATTGCATCCCACCACTCAGGTTTGATTGATTGCCTGTCGTCCGATACAAACAGTCTTGGCGAAGATGTATTCAGCAGGCGCATGAATAAGATTACCGAGCGCTCCCATTTACAAGAATCACTTGCCAAGGCAGATGCTTCGATACTTTCACGTGCAAAGGAACTCACTAGCCAGCCAAATCTAATTCCTGCGATGCAGGCTGCGCTTGCAAAGATCATGCGATTCGCGCCAAACAGAGATGACAAAAACATAGTGGTTCAACAGCAACTTGGCTTGCTGGTGCGGTTTTTGTTCAGTTGCCTGATTGATGCAGACCGCGTTGATTCAGCGGATTTTGAAAGTCCCAAGGCGGCGAAATTAAGAGCGCATGGTCGATACACTGAATGGGATGTCTTGTGCGAACGCTTGGAGAAACACCTTGCAGGGTTTAAACCAAGCAAGAAGATTGATCCACTTCGGTGTGATATTTCCAACCATTGCCACAATGCCGCTTCGCGCGACAAAGGCATCTATACCCTGACCGTACCCACGGGCGGAGGCAAAACCCTCGCCAGCCTGCGTTTCGCGCTACACCACGCAAAAAAACATAAGATGGATCGAGTGATTTACGTCATTCCCTTCACATCCATCATCGACCAGAACGCCGAGGTGGTACGAAACATTCTGGAGCCCCAAGGTACAGAACCAAGCAGCGTTGTTCTCGAACACCATTCCAACCTAACACCAGAAGAACAAAGTTGGCGCGGGAAAATATTGGCGGAGAACTGGGATGCACCCGTCATCTACACCACGAGCGTGCAATTGCTGGAAACCCTCTTTGGTGCTGGAACGCGCGGCGCACGACGGATGCACCAGTTAGCCAATACCGTGCTCATCTTCGATGAAATCCAGACGCTGCCAGTTAACTGTATTCATCTGTTTAACAACGCCATCAATTTTCTAGTCGATCAGTGCGGCAGTACCGTTGTCCTGTGTACCGCCACCCAACCTTTACTCGATCAGGTTAGCGCCGAGAAAGGTGCGCTCAGAATACCGGCGGGCAACGAATTGATGCCTGACGTGAAAAAGCTATTCGATGAACTGAAGCGGGTCGAGGTGAAATACCAACGCAAGCGCGGCGGCTGGACAAATGACGAGATTGCCGCGCTGGCGATGGAAGAGACGCATCGCGCCGGTAGTTGTTTAGTGATCGTCAATACCAAGAATGCGGCACAAACCCTATACGATTTATGCAAGCAGCCGGACGGCATCCCGCTCTACCACTTGAGCACCAGCATGTGCCCGACACATCGCCGTGTAATCTTGGCCAAAATTCGGGAGCGTTTAGGAAAACGACTCCCCGTGCTTTGCTTCAGCACTCAACTTATTGAAGCAGGAGTAGATGTCGATTTTGGCGCGGTCATTCGCTACACCGCAGGATTGGATTCAATCGCCCAAGCGGCTGGCCGCTGCAACCGTAACGGCCTGCGCGAAACTGGGATTGTGCATGTGGTCAATCCACAGAATGAGCGCATTGAAATGTTGCGGGATATTTGTATCGGGCGAGACAAAGCCGAACGCGTGCTGGATGAATACGAAGATAACCCTCTCCAGTTTGGGAACGACCGAATTGGCCTCGAAGCAATGAAACGTTACTACACGTACTATTTCTTTGCTCGCCAAAGTGAGATGGATTACCCGTTATCTACCAAAACTATCGGGCATGAAGACACCCTACTCAACTTGCTATCAGGCAATACATTAGCAGTACATGAACATGAACAACGGACAGGCCAAGGCCCCAACATCTACCTGCGCCAATCCTTTATGTCAGCAGCCAAGGCATTCAAGGCCATTGACGCGCCGACTCAAGGTGTCATCGTGCAATATAGCAAAGAGGGGCAAGCAATCGTCGCCGAGCTTTGCGCAGCTTACCTGCCCGATAAAGAATTCGATATGCTGCGCCGTGCGCAGCAATTTACCGTTAACGTGTTCCCCAATGTTTTGGAACGACTGGCCAAAGCCGGTGCAGTGCGTGAAGTACAAGAGGGTACAGGCATCCTATATCTTGATTACCGTTACTACAGCGACGAGTTTGGACTGAGCGAAACACCCGTAAGGAATATGGAGGCATGGAATGCTTAAACGAAACAGCATCGAATTTAAGGTATGGGCGCGACATGCCCTGTTTACCGATCCACTGACTCGCATCGGTGGTGAAAAATGTTCTTATCACATCCCCACCTACGAGGCACTTAAAGGCATTGCCAAGTCGATTTACTGGAAACCGACTTTCATCTGGGTCATTGATGAAGTAAGAGTGATGAAGCGTATTCGCACGCAGACCAAAGGAATTAAGGTTCCGAAATTTGGAGGGGGATCGAATGACTTGTCCATTTATACCTTTTTGTCTGATGTGGAATACCAAGTACGCGCTCATTTCGAGTGGAATGAACACCGACCCGAATTGGCGGATGACCGGAATGAAGCCAAACATCACATCGTAGCCAAACGAATGCTTGAACGTGGCGGACGCCAAGACATTTTTCTTGGGACACGGGATTGCCAAGGTTATGTAGAGCCGTGCGTGTTCGGTTCAGGGGTCAGCCCATACGATGGTGAGGGCGAGTTGGCTTTCGGTTTGATGTTCCATGGCTTCGACTATCCCGACGAAATTGGCGAAGACAAACTCTACGCACGCTTTACACGTCCGACAATGATTGACGGAAAAATCCAGTTTGAACGTCCCCAGGATTGCACAGTGCGCAAGTTCGTCCGCGACATGGGCAAAAAAACGTTCTCCAAGGATCGCAATCTTCTCGACGTTGAAACCGAAGAAGCACGGCTGGAGGTTTGACATGAGCTGGATTCAGAAACTTTATGAGACATATGAGCAATGCGAAAACACAATGGGTGCACCAATTGAGAAGCTTTGGCCAATATCCCATTTAGTAAAAAGAGCCCATGTTGAGGTAATCATTGATGACCAAGGGCATTTCCGCCGCGCAAGGCTCCTTGGTAGGACGGAGGCACCAACCCTTATCCCTGTTACCGAATCATCTGCTGGCAGAACTGCTGGTGCCGCACCACATCCACTTTGCGAGGAAATAAGTTACTGCGCCTCTGACTATCCAGAAATAAATACGGAAAGATTTAATGAGTACGAACAGCAATTAGTGCAATGGAGTGAATCAGAAAATACTCATCAAAAAGTATCTGCCATTCTGGCATATGTGAGAAGTAATCGGCTTTGGTCTGACCTTACCAGTGAACAAATTTTCCCTGTAACAACCGAGGATGCAAAAGGCAAGAAAACAAAAGTCAGCGATTCAAAAGTTTTTGTGCGTTGGCGTGTGGAAAGTGCAGGAAACCCCGTTTCCGGCACATGGGAAGATGGCGATTTGATCAGGGCATGGATAGCTTTTGATCGGTCGCAAAATAGCAAAACAGGCTTTTGTATGGTTACCGGTGAACCCGCACGCATATGCCAGAACCATTCAAGGTTTCTTCGAGGATCAGACGATGGAGCAAAACTAATTTCGGCTAACGATTTTAGTGGCTACACCTTTAAAGGAAGGTTTACCGACACAAAAAACGATTATGAAAAGCAAACTTGCAGTGTCGGTTATGAAGTTAGCCTGAAAGCCCACAACGCCTTACGCTGGCTAATCGGTCGGCAAGCGTATCGCAGCGGGGATTTCGTTGTCGTCACTTGGTCTGTTTCTGGCAAGCCAGTACCCGATCCATTCAAGGACTCTCGCTCCCTAATTCTGGGGAGCGGAGAACCATCCGCCGAAACCTCCCAAACCGGGCAATTTGATGTTGGCGATGCAGGACAAGCTTTTGCAATCAGATTGCGCAAAGCAATTGCGGGTTACGGTGCGAAGCTATCCCCTACCGAAGACATCGTCATCATGGGCTTGGACTCTGCAACTCCAGGCCGCATGGCTATCACCTTCTATCGCGAACTTAAAGGTTCCGACTTCTTGAATCGCGTGCAGCGTTGGCATGAGCAATATGCATGGCAACAAAACTTTGGCAATGACTCAAAGTTTGTTGGCGCTCCGGCCCCGCGAGACATCGCCGAGGCTGCATTTGCAACGCGAATGGGGGACAGCGGTGAATTGCGCATTGACGAAAAACTTCTCAAGACGACGATCGAACGGATACTGCCATGCATAGTCGATGGTCGCGATCTGCCACGCGACCTCGTCGATTCAGTTTCCCGTAAAACTTGTAACCGCATTGGGCTGAAATACTGGGAATGGGAGAAGCGTTTAGGCATTGCCTGTGCCTTGTTTAGAGGTTATTACACAGAAAGGGAATATCAAATGACATTGGAAATTGACCGGACATCACGGGACTACCTTTATGGTCGCTTGCTAGCCATTGCAGAAAATATTGAAAATTTCGCGCTGACCAAAGCCGAGAAAAACAGGGAAACAACGGCTGCAAGACTGATGCAGCGATTTTCAGATAGGCCATATTCCACATGGCGAAATATCGAGTTGGCCTTAACTCCCTATAAATCGCGATTACGTTCATCTGAGATGGGCGCTGGCTTCCTTGTCAAAAGAGGAAAGCTACTGGATGAGGTTCTATGTGCATTTCAGCACGATGACTTTATCAATGACCGAACCTTATCCGGCGAATTTTTGCTGGGCTACCACTGCCAGCGCCAAGCGCTGCATCCGCCAAAGTCCGACAAAACAGAGGGGCCGGCCTCAGACGACAATTCCACAAACACAGACAACTAATCGACCAGGAGACAACAACATGAGCACATTGCAAAACAAGATCGACTTCGCCGTAATTCTTCGCATAAAAAATGCCAACCCGAACGGTGACCCGCTCAACAGCAACCGTCCCCGCACCAACAATGAAAACTTCGGTGAAATCACTGACGTTTGCATCAAACGAAAACTTCGGGATCGGCTGGTTGAGCGGTTTACAAACCTCGGTGGCAAAGAGGGTAAGGCCGAAGCAAAAGGGCAAGCCGTGTTCGTTCAGTCGGATGATCGAAAAGTTGACGATGCCACCAGCCTGCGCGACAGGGCTGAAAAGTTCTTCAAGTCCATTGGAAAAACGCTTGGCGCGGATGAGACGGTTAATCTCGCTTGCGCGCAATGGATTGATGTACGCGCTTTCGGCCAGCTATTCGCATTATCCAAAAAGAAGGGTAAGAAGGCCGAAGGGGGGAGTGATGAAGAAGGCGATACCGGCATTTCCATCGGTATCCGTGGGCCAGTGACTGTTCAGTCTGCATTCAGCCTGACCCCTATCGACATCAGCAGTACGCAGATTACCAAAAGCGTGAACGGTGAAGACACAAAAGACGGCAAGAGAAGTTCCGACACAATGGGCATGAAACATCGTGTGGATCAAGGTATCTATGTTTTCTATGGCAGCATGAATCCTCAACTTGCCGAGAAAACAAAATTCAGCGACGAGGATGCGCAAGCTATCAAAGAAATTTTGCCCAAGCTGTTTGAAAATGATGAATCCAGCGCCCGCCCTGCTGGCAGCATGGAAGTGCTCAAAGTTCTTTGGTGGAAACACAACTGTAAGTCTGGGCAGCACTCTTCCGCAAAAGTACATGGATCGCTTACGGTAAAGCCGGATGGCACATTTGAGATTGCAGAGCTGGCGGGGCTTAAATGCGAGCCAATTGATGGATTCTGATGACGGATCTTCTACAAAGGATTATTGGATGAACTGGATTCGCAACTGGTTAATCCCGATTGGCGGCCCAGCCACGTTGGTGCTGATCGTATTTCTCGCTACCGACATGATCTGGCCGGACAAATCAGGTGAGGTTTGGTTACGTCCGGCAGGCTGCGCTGCGGCTCAGTCAGCTGGAGCAACAATTACGAGCGTTGAGAGTGGCTGCCACTTGCAGGCCGTGTCGGATAGTCGGTGGGCTGGATTCACCACGCTCAAGCTACCAAACGATAACCGGCTGCAACTCAATAGCTCAGAGGTGTTGAGCATTGCTTACAAATAACGGTAAGTCATCTAGTGCCGCTCTGCCCAATATGCGGGGCGACGACTGTGGTGAGCAACCGCAATGACGCGAACGATATCGCCTTGCACGCGATAAATCAGGGAGTAGGGAAAACCATGGAGAGGGAACGAGCGCACCTTGTGTGTGCCACCTCCGCCCAGTGCGGGAAATTGTTTCAGCAAATCAAGGGCGCGCTCAATTTCATTGATGAAGTCATCGGCTGCTATGAACGCACCTTCGCTGATATACCAGTCAATGGCGGAATCGGCATCGGCCTGTGCTTCTTCGTTAAGACTGATTCGAAGCATTCTTTGCGGCAAGCACTTTTGCGCGAAGCCGAGACATGACTTCATCAGCAGGAATCCATTTCGTCCGACCTGCGTCCATATCCGCCACGCGGCGGGCGATTTCTTCGTCCCATGCTTTTGCAATTGCTTCAGGTGAATCTTCGGGCTCGCCTTCCAAGCTAACGATAAGACGATGTATTAACTCGCCCCGCTCTTTGGGCGACAAACTTAATGCCTGATCTTCAATGTCTTTCAATGCTGCGGCCATGATGACCTCCATAAACACAAAAATTCGGGCTTTATGATAGCACTGCCACCATGACCGAAACAGCCGACCCCATCATGCTTTCCGCGCTCCAGCACTGGAGCTATTGCCCACGCCAATGCGCGCTTATTCACCTAGAACAAGCCTTCGATGAGAACGTCCACACCATGCGTGGCAATGCGGCGCATGAGCGGGTGGATGAGCCGGGGTTTGAATCATTTGAAGGTGTACGAAGTGAGCGCGCATTACCAGTATGGTCTGATCGTCTCGGGCTGGTGGGGAAATGCGATGTAGTAGAGTTTCATCCCGATGGAATAATCTATCCGGTGGAATACAAACACGGCAGGAAAAAGTTGCAAGTTCACGATGATTTGCAGCTTGCCGCACAAGCGATGTGCTTGGAAGAAATGTTCGACATCACCATCACGAGCGGCGCGATTTATCACCACACTTCGCGCCGTCGCCGCGAAGTCGCCATCACCCCTGAGTTGCGCAAACATGTTGAAGAAACCGTTACCGCCATCCGCGCAATGTTGGCTTCCGGCAAGCTGCCGCCGCCCGCCAACGATGCGCGCTGCAAAGAATGTTCACTAAATGATATTTGCCAACCGCAAGCCATGGCACACAGCACCACACACACTGCACTTGCAAAAACACTGTACGAACCGGAGGACTAAGTGGCACGCCAGATACTCAACACCCTGTACGTGATGACTCCGCTCAGTTACCTCCATCTGGAGAACGACACCTTGCGCGTGGATGTAGAGCGCGTGAAGAAACTGCAAGTGCCGTTGCACCATCTCGGCAGCGTAGTCTGTTTGGGCAACATCATGGTCTCGCCCGCCCTGATGCATCGCTGCGCGGACGATGGCATCAGCCTCGTATTGCTGGATAGTCACGGGCGTTTCAAGGCAAGGCTGGAAGGTGCAGTTTCCGGCAACATTTTGTTGCGACAAGCGCAGCATCGGCTGGCGGGCGATGCCGCTTTCGCACTGAAAGTATCGCGCGCCATGATCGCTGGAAAACTGCGCAATGCACGCCAAGTTTTACTTCGCGGCGCGCGCGAAGCGGCGGACGAAGCCGATGCAAAAATGCTCACCGCAGGCGCAACCGCGCTACGCGCTTCCGTACGCAACCTGCCGCTGACCGACAATCTCGACAGCGTGCGTGGCATCGAAGGCGATGCGGCAAAAGTCTATTTCTCTGCCATGAACGGCATCGTCCGCCGTGATGCGCGCGCCACTTTCACCATGGATGGACGCACTCGCCGACCTCCGCGCGACCGCATCAACGCCCTGCTCTCTTTTCTGTATTCCATGCTGATGAACGACTGCCGCTCCGCGTTGGAAGCCGTTGGGCTTGATCCGCAACTCGGCTTCCTCCATGCCGTGCGCCCCGGTCGCGCCGCGCTGGCGCTGGACTTGATGGAAGAATTCCGCGCCATCATGGCCGACCGCCTCGTGCTCACCCTGATCAATCGCGGACAAATCAGCGCGAATGATTTTGTTGAACGCGAGGGCGGCGCGGTCTTGCTCGAAGGCGATGCCAGACGCGCCGTCGTGGTCGCCTACCAAGAACGCAAACAGGAAGAAATCACCCATCCCTTACTGGAAACCAAAATGCCCATCGGCCTACTGCCACAAATCCAAGCGCGCTTGCTGGCAAGACACATACGCGGCGAAACCGAAACCTACCTTCCATTCTTGGCACGCTAACATGCTCATCATCGTCGCCTATGATGTCTCCACCGAAACAAAAGAAGGCCGTCGCCGTCTGCGCCGCGTAGCAAAAGTGTGCGAAAGCATCGGCCAGCGCGTACAAAACTCCGTCTTCGAATGCCGCGTCAACCAGATGCAATACGAAGAACTCGAACGCAACCTGCTTGCCGAAATAAACGAAAAGGAAGACTGCCTGCGTTTATATAGACTCACCGAACCTGTAGAATTACACATCAAAGAACACGGCCATTTCCGTGCCGTCGATTTTGAAGGACCTCTCGTAATATGACCATGCGCGAACCCCAAGCAACGACACAAACCCAGCGGGTTCGCGCTTCCCGTAACATATTGTGCGAGAAGCTTTTATTAACTCGCCACAAGAAATGTGCGGGCCGCAACAAAGCAATTTTGTTGGGGTTCGCGCAAAGTTCGTTGTTTAACGTTGCAAGACAAGGCGTTGAACGCGGACTGTAGCGCTCGCACCTCGGTGCGAGCGAGGATTGAAACTGCCATCGCCTTGTCAGCGTCACGTCCAACCTTCCAGGTAGCGCTCGCACCTCGGTGCGAGCGAGGATTGAAACTGTTCCTCAGTCATGCGTCGGCCAATAGTAGCTGCGTAGCGCTCGCACCTCGGTGCGAGCGAGGATTGAAACAATGCGATGGGCGTGGTGCTGCGGTTCCTTGTGGACGTAGCGCTCGCACCTCGGTGCGAGCGAGGATTGAAACCCGTGGGACAAACGCATCCACTCGTCATCACGTGCGTAGCGCTCGCACCTCGGTGCGAGCGAGGATTGAAACAACTGCTAGAGCGCAACGTCTTTACCGTATCAGTATGTAGCGCTCGCACCTCGGTGCGAGCGAGGATTGAAACGCACTAATTAAACAGCATCACGGTACACCACCACCGACGTAGCGCTCGCACCTCGGTGCGAGCGAGGATTGAAACAAACTAAGCAAAGAGCACGCCGCGCCGGGCCGCAAGTAGCGCTCGCACCTCGGTGCGAGCGAGGATTGAAACCCAAGTCTGCCAACAGTGATACAGCCTCGCGCACGTAGCGCTCGCACCTCGGTGCGAGCGAGGATTGAAACAGTCGGCTCAATAGGCACTAGCACCTTACCTTCTGTAGCGCTCGCACCTCGGTGCGAGCGAGGATTGAAACTATCCGAGCATAGTCATTCAACTCGGCCTGTACCCACCGTAGCGCTCGCACCTCGGTGCGAGCGAGGATTGAAACAGGAGTTGCATTTCAGGGTGTCGGGAGAGTTGGAAGTAGCGCTCGCACCTCGGTGCGAGCGAGGATTGAAACCCCGCAACCATAACGGCGGCGGGCAATCAAACAGCGTAGCGCTCGCACCTCGGTGCGAGCGAGGATTGAAACATGTATATCGCATAATTCGCGCCAACTGTCGCGCCGTAGCGCTCGCACCTCGGTGCGAGCGAGGATTGAAACTGAATGTTTGTATCCGTGTTGGTTACGATATTAACCGTAGCGCTCGCACCTCGGTGCGAGCGAGGATTGAAACATCCCACCCGCATGGGTGTCTGTTGCATATCCTCGGTAGCGCTCGCACCTCGGTGCGAGCGAGGATTGAAACGGCTATAACTGCATGGCGTTTCATTGCTCCACTGGTAGCGCTCGCACCTCGGTGCGAGCGAGGATTGAAACTGCGCCACGAATGCCAGCCGTGATGGCGTAGCCTTGTAGCGCTCGCACCTCGGTGCGAGCGAGGATTGAAACCCGAACGCTTTGAGATGTACGCCGCCACATTGCGCGTAGCGCTCGCACCTCGGTGCGAGCGAGGATTGAAACTCCCGATTCCTGCGGCACTTTTTCTGCCGCCACGGTAGCGCTCGCACCTCGGTGCGAGCGAGGATTGAAACTTTATTGCGTAAGCAATCCCAAGCGCAACCGCGCAGTAGCGCTCGCACCTCGGTGCGAGCGAGGATTGAAACTGTTCCAGCTTGCCACTTTTACAGCCCATGCGCGGTAGCGCTCGCACCTCGGTGCGAGCGAGGATTGAAACTTGATACCTTTCCTCCTGTTTTCTTTGTCATTTAGTAGCGCTCGCACCTCGGTGCGAGCGAGGATTGAAACAGCGAATGCAGCAGGTCGATGATGTTGTTTGCCGGCGTAGCGCTCGCACCTCGGTGCGAGCGAGGATTGAAACCTTTAATAATCATCGAACTGTCTAACCGTCCAACGTAGCGCTCGCACCTCGGTGCGAGCGAGGATTGAAACGGCATGTCGCCTAGCGCGCGTGGTCGTGTCCGCCGTAGCGCTCGCACCTCGGTGCGAGCGAGGATTGAAACAGATAGAGCAGCTCGTACAACTCGTGATCCTTGGGTAGCGCTCGCACCTCGGTGCGAGCGAGGATTGAAACATCGTACCGGACAACATCAAGCCTTCAAACATTGGGTAGCGCTCGCACCTCGGTGCGAGCGAGGATTGAAACTCGCCAGAGTTGGTACGCAACTCAAGACCAGAAGCGTAGCGCTCGCACCTCGGTGCGAGCGAGGATTGAAACGATAGAGTGGTTGAAACAGGTCGCAGTGCGATATGTAGCGCTCGCACCTCGGTGCGAGCGAGGATTGAAACTTGTTCTCCCCACGATACCGATCAACCACCTGTTTGTAGCGCTCGCACCTCGGTGCGAGCGAGGATTGAAACCAGCGTGGTGAATGGGCGGTGCCAGGTGCCGTCCGTAGCGCTCGCACCTCGGTGCGAGCGAGGATTGAAACGCCGATGGTCAGCGGATCCCACTTGCGCGTGCGACGTAGCGCTCGCACCTCGGTGCGAGCGAGGATTGAAACCCGTGAACGAACTTGAGCCATTCGAGGCCTACCTGTAGCGCTCGCACCTCGGTGCGAGCGAGGATTGAAACGCCAATATCTTACTTAACGACTTCGACCATTGGGGTAGCGCTCGCACCTCGGTGCGAGCGAGGATTGAAACAATCTGATCGAGCTGGCGGGTGAGTTCGCGATCAGTGGGTAGCGCTCGCACCTCGGTGCGAGCGAGGATTGAAACATGATGGAAGCAACCGCACCCATCAACCAATGGACAGTAGCGCTCGCACCTCGGTGCGAGCGAGGATTGAAACATCAATGCGCGTTACGTACAGTACGCGGCACGATTGTAGCGCTCGCACCTCGGTGCGAGCGAGGATTGAAACATACATTCCTCCTTATCCATTCACCACGCGCAGCGTAGCGCTCGCACCTCGGTGCGAGCGAGGATTGAAACTGATGAAGCGATACGGGTCTGCAACATCAGTTTCGTAGCGCTCGCACCTCGGTGCGAGCGAGGATTGAAACCCGCTTCCCACCACAGCGGCATCACACATCGCGCTGTAGCGCTCGCACCTCGGTGCGAGCGAGGATTGAAACCGTCTTTTTCGAGCTGGATTCCTGAAGTTCTTGTCGTAGCGCTCGCACCTCGGTGCGAGCGAGGATTGAAACCCCGAGAACTACATCATCGACCGAGGCTTACACGTAGCGCTCGCACCTCGGTGCGAGCGAGGATTGAAACTGGACAATTCGCGTGGCGCGTCGCTTTCGGGTTGGTAGCGCTCGCACCTCGGTGCGAGCGAGGATTGAAACAAGGCGCGCCCTGTCTGTCATATTCTCGCGGTAGGTAGCGCTCGCACCTCGGTGCGAGCGAGGATTGAAACACTTGGTGCGCCTAGTGTTGGTGGCGCTGCTGGAGTAGCGCTCGCACCTCGGTGCGAGCGAGGATTGAAACTTTCTGAGTCTGCTAACGCGGCACTTGATCCCAAGTAGCGCTCGCACCTCGGTGCGAGCGAGGATTGAAACATAGCCCGAGATAGATACCCACTGATACGGCAGGGTAGCGCTCGCACCTCGGTGCGAGCGAGGATTGAAACACTAAATAAAGCCAACAACTCACAGCTGCTTGAGGTAGCGCTCGCACCTCGGTGCGAGCGAGGATTGAAACACTCTTGTGGGCGGTTGTGCGACTCGCTTTATCCCGTAGCGCTCGCACCTCGGTGCGAGCGAGGATTGAAACGATTAGCCTTTTTTGTGGTACTAATACCACATGGGGTAGCGCTCGCACCTCGGTGCGAGCGAGGATTGAAACATCGCCATCAAATTCCGCATAATCTATGTGCCGCCGTAGCGCTCGCACCTCGGTGCGAGCGAGGATTGAAACATTGCTTGGTTCCCCCCCAACGCGCTCCATGCCTTGTAGCGCTCGCACCTCGGTGCGAGCGAGGATTGAAACGCTGCACTCAATGGATAGGCGAATTGACGCATCAGGTAGCGCTCGCATCTCGGTGCGAGCGAGGATTGAAACTGCAACACTCCCGCCGCATGGTTGATGCCGCTTTGGTAGCGCTCGCACCTCGGTGCGAGCGAGGATTGAAACCTGACACTACGCCGAACTTATGCATACGACTCGGGTAGCGCTCGCACCTCGGTGCGAGCGAGGATTGAAACACCAATGAAGGAGGCGGAGATGGCAACTAGTAACCGTAGCGCTCGCACCTCGGTGCGAGCGAGGATTGAAACGGCCTATCACAGCGTCCCGCGTCGGTGGACAAGGCGTAGCGCTCGCACCTCGGTGCGAGCGAGGATTGAAACGGGAAGGTCTTTACCTGTCGGATTGTGTCGTAGGTAGCGCTCGCACCTCGGTGCGAGCGAGGATTGAAACCTACGTGCCAGAAGCGAGCGCCGCAAGACTTGAGGTAGCGCTCGCACCTCGGTGCGAGCGAGGATTGAAACTCTGACGTCTGTTGTTCCTTCGACTAATTTGTATGTAGCGCTCGCACCTCGGTGCGAGCGAGGATTGAAACTTTCCACCCCCTGTAGTCTGTCATTGACAGCACGCGTAGCGCTCGCACCTCGGTGCGAGCGAGGATTGAAACATCAAGAATTAGCGCGCCATTTTTGGACTCATCAAGTAGCGCTCGCACCTCGGTGCGAGCGAGGATTGAAACGTAAGGTATGAACAGCTTGCGACCTATGATGTAAGTAGCGCTCGCACCTCGGTGCGAGCGAGGATTGAAACAAGGATTCATCCGGCAACCGGCGCTATTGGCCGGGTAGCGCTCGCACCTCGGTGCGAGCGAGGATTGAAACAGTTTGCTGAGCCGCGTCCGCTGTATGTCCCTGGGTAGCGCTCGCACCTCGGTGCGAGCGAGGATTGAAACCTCAGAGCGTCCCCGAATGTGCCTGACTTGCAAGGTAGCGCTCGCACCTCGGTGCGAGCGAGGATTGAAACTTACCTACTGACTTCACCATCCCAACGCCAGCCAAAGTAGCGCTCGCACCTCGGTGCGAGCGAGGATTGAAACGCAACCCCTCTCCACCATTGACGAACGCCTATTGGTAGCGCTCGCACCTCGGTGCGAGCGAGGATTGAAACTAGGTAACCAATATTTCCTTGCAGGAAGTCGGATGTAGCGCTCGCACCTCGGTGCGAGCGAGGATTGAAACCGCAATTTAGGACGTTGCAAGTGTAGGTCATGACGTAGCGCTCGCACCTCGGTGCGAGCGAGGATTGAAACAGACAAAGAGACGCTACAAGCTCCCGAAGCACGTTTGTAGCGCTCGCACCTCGGTGCGAGCGAGGATTGAAACTGATATCCAAACTGCTCATCCAAAAATGCCTGGTGGTAGCGCTCGCACCTCGGTGCGAGCGAGGATTGAAACCAAACGGGAACTTGTCAAACATAAGAAAAGGGAGAGGTAGCGCTCGCACCTCGGTGCGAGCGAGGATTGAAACTTGTCAGGCGCTTTTCCACCGATAAGATGTGCTTGTAGCGCTCGCACCTCGGTGCGAGCGAGGATTGAAACATCGTCTCGGGAGAGATATAGAGATAAAAGCAACCCAGTAGCGCTCGCACCTCGGTGCGAGCGAGGATTGAAACTCCAAATCGCGCTGTAAACGGTCATCGCCTGTCTTGTAGCGCTCGCACCTCGGTGCGAGCGAGGATTGAAACTCGCTTGTAGCGCAGCCTTTGATCTTGTCGATGTGGTAGCGCTCGCACCTCGGTGCGAGCGAGGATTGAAACCATTTCACGGTGTCGCTGGTTTTGACGCGAACCGTGTAGCGCTCGCACCTCGGTGCGAGCGAGGATTGAAACTGGACAATTCGCGTGGTGCGTCACTTTCGGGTTGGTAGCGCTCGCACCTCGGTGCGAGCGAGGATTGAAACCGTATGCAGCAGTTTAGTGCGCTGTCCGAACTTACGTAGCGCTCGCACCTCGGTGCGAGCGAGGATTGAAACTCAAGTTCTTCGGCATCCCGCACCGTCCTCCTAGGTAGCGCTCGCACCTCGGTGCGAGCGAGGATTGAAACCCCATACAGCGCGCACTGTCACGTAAGTTCGCTCGTAGCGCTCGCACCTCGGTGCGAGCGAGGATTGAAACATAAGGGAATGCGTATGCTGCCGCTGTTATTGTTGGGTAGCGCTCGCACCTCGGTGCGAGCGAGGATTGAAACCATGTTCTTCTCCTTTAAGTTTCAATTCTTTTGAATGTAGCGCTCGCACCTCGGTGCGAGCGAGGATTGAAACTTTACCTTCCCTTGGCAAAGATTTCTGACGCGATCGTAGCGCTCGCACCTCGGTGCGAGCGAGGATTGAAACCAATCTTGCTGGTAGTTACCGCTGAAGCCTTGGCGGTAGCGCTCGCACCTCGGTGCGAGCGAGGATTGAAACCATTTGTCGGCTACCCAAAGCCCTCGACGTTTTAGTAGCGCTCGCACCTCGGTGCGAGCGAGGATTGAAACACCGCGTCCACCGTCACACCCTTTTCGGCTGCGGCGTAGCGCTCGCACCTCGGTGCGAGCGAGGATTGAAACTGTTGCTCTTTCGTTGGCCACCACTGCGCACCCTGGGTAGCGCTCGCACCTCGGTGCGAGCGAGGATTGAAACCAATTCTACGAGGACGTGGCAACAGTGGCGAGCGAGGATTAATAGATTTTCCTCATCACCTAATCTGGATTTACTTCCCCACCTCGTACCACCCCTGACTCCGTTTCACCAGATACACCACGCTCAACATCACCGGCACTTCGATCAGCACACCCACCACGGTAGCTAGCGCTGCTCCTGACTCGAATCCAAATAGGCTTATCGCCGCCGCAACCGCCAACTCGAAGAAGTTAGAGGCGCCGATCAAAGCTGAAGGGCCTGCCACGCAATGCGCCTCACCTACCCGACGATTCAGCCAATAGGCCAAGCCAGAGGTGAAATAGACCTGAATGGTAATGGGCACAGCCAGCATCAGGATGATGAGTGGCTGCTCAACGATAGCTTTACCTTGAAATGCGAACAACAACACCAAGGTCAACAACAGCGCAGAGATGGAGATAGGGCCCAATTTCTCCAGTGTGGATTGCAGCGTCTGTTCGCCGCGCGACAACAACCACTTACGCCATGCTTGAGCGATGAATACGGGCAAAACGATGTAGAGCAGCACGGACACCAGCAAGGTGTCCCACGGCACGATGATGGCAGACATGCCGAGCAACAAGGCCACCAATGGCGCGAAGGCGAACACCATGATGGCGTCGTTGAGCGCGACTTGGCTCAAGGTGAACAACGGCTCTCCATTCACCAACCTGCTCCACACGAAGACCATCGCAGTACACGGAGCTGCCGCGAGCAAAATCAATCCGGCGATGTAGCTGTCGAGTTGCTCTGCAGGCAGATACGGTGCGAACAGATGGCGAATGAACAACCACCCCAGCAACGCCATCGAGAACGGTTTAACCGCCCAGTTGATGAAGAGCGTCACACCGATGCCACGCCAATGCTTCTTCACCTCATGCAACGAGCCAAAGTCGATGCGCAACAACATGGGGATGATCATCACCCAGATCAGCAGGCCTACGGGGAGGTTGACCTTGGCGACTTCCAAGGTGCCGAGCCAATGGAACGGTGCGGGGATGGCCTGCCCTAACACCACGCCGACGATGATGCAGAGAAATACCCAGAGGGTGAGATAACGTTCAAAGATGCTCATGATTATTCCTAAGTTTGTTCAGTCTGTTTCAGCTAGTACACGCAAAGCTTCGATGCCAACAGGCTCATTAGCTTGCACGGGTACGACAGCGATGCGGCTCGCATATTCCTGCTGGACTGATTCGAGTTGTTTCCATTCCTGTTCTGCCCTCAACGCCAACAGTCGAGAAGCTGGATGTGCTGCTGCAAGACTTTGGTTAACGATCCATGCCCACGGCTCGATACCCGCACGGCGCAGATCCTCTTGCAGATTCGCGGCCTCCAATACGGGCGTGGTTTCAGCCAGCGTCACGATGAGGATCCGTGTGTGTTCCTGATTTTGGAGTTGCATCATCGGTGTGGTGAAACGCGTGCTGTCTTTCATGTTGCGTGCGACCTCACGATGGTAGGCACCGGTCGCATCCAACAGCAATAACGTATGTCCAGTGGGGGCGGTGTCCATCACTACAAACGCGTGATTCGCTTCTCGTATGGCACGCGAGAAGGCTTGGAATACGGCGATCTCTTCAGTACACGGAGAGCGCAGATCTTCTTCCAACAAGGCGCGACCTTGTGCGTCCAGATTCTTACCTTTGGTTTCGAGAACGTGCTGACGATAACGCTCGGTCTCAGCAACAGGATCGATGCGACTCAAGGTGAGATTCGCCGTATCACCCCGCAAGGTGTCTGCTAGATGCGCGGCAGGATCGGAAGTGGTGAGTTGCACGGCATGGCCACGTGCGGCCAATTCGACAGCGATCGCTGCGGCCATCGTGGTTTTACCTACGCCGCCTTTGCCCATCAACATGATCAAGCCATGTCCCGCTTTCTCCATCTCATCAATCAAGCTAGATAGCCGTGGCAGACTCTCTGTGGGATGCTGAATCGCATCAGCCAATTTGATAGTCGCATCATTGAGCAGCGCACGCAGTGCCTCCACGCCCACCAGATTGAATGGCAACAGTTCTCGCTTATCCGTAGGTAATTTGCGTAACACTTCTGGCATTGCTGCTAGCGCCCCCTGTTCGCGCTTCAAGATGGCCGAGGCCACAGGGTCACTCGCTTCGCTCTCGGGCATGCATCCATTCACCACCAGATGTTGGTGAGAAAAACCGATATGAGCCAATTCTTCACTGGTGCGTGCTGCTTCTATCAAAGTAGAACGCTGCGCACGCGCCACTAGCACCAAGCGTGTTCGGCGCGAATCGGCGAGGACGGCGACCGCATCGCTGTAACGTTGGCGTTGTTTCTCCAAGCCAGACAATGGGCCGAGACAAGAAGCACCTTCAGGGTTGTCGTCTAGGAATCCACTCCAAGCACCTGGCAGTTGCAGCAAACGGATCGTGTGTCCCGTAGGAGCCGTATCAAAGATGATGTGATCGAAAGGATCGATCATGGCCGGATCGGTCAGCAACTCGGTGAACTCATCGAATGCGGCAATCTCGGTGGTGCATGCACCCGAAAGTTGCTCCTCGATACCCCGCACAACGGATTCCGACAGCACGCCACGCACCGGCCCCACAATGCGGTCACGGTAGGCTTGCGCGGCTGCCTGCGGGTCGATCTCCAATGCAGATAGATTAACAACCAGAGGGATATGAGTGATTCTATTGCCAATCGTGACACCGAACACCTGCCCCACGTTCGAAGCAGGATCGGTGCTCACCAGAAGGACACGCTTCCCTTCATCAGCCAATCGCACTGCGGTGGCGCAAGCGAGAGAGGTCTTGCCCACTCCACCTTTGCCGGTAAAGAACAAGAATTGAGGAACATCTTTTAGCAGCTTCATGTGACTTACCTTGTGGAGTGACTTAACAGCACTTGCTACCCGAACAACATGCATCGGACTTCACTTCCGACACTGCGATCGCAGCTAAGGCTTCAGACAATCCAGCGAAGCGTGCCAACTCTTTGCGAGAGGGATAACGTCCTGCCATAGCGATCTCGCCATCAAGCAGAATCAACGGCAGTCCTTCCGCCCCAGAACGCTCCAAGAATCCTTTGACCACTGCGCTGTCGGCAAAGGACATCGGTTGCTGCGCGAGGTTGAAGCGCTCGATGTGTCCACCCGCCTGCTTGAGCCAATCCACATCAGCGCTGAAATCCACCAATGCTTGATCAACTTCAGTTCCACACACACCGGTACTACAACACAGTGCTGGATCGAAAATTTGTAGCTTCTTCATGGCAGCCTCTATCAATCTTTAGTGCGACCGATTTCGCTCAACTCATGCTTCAGAGCCAGTTTGTCAAGTTTGTCGATAGGCAATGCCATGAACAAACCGATACGACGCGCCAACTGCTCTGCAGCTTTATTGAATGCCGCACGACGCGCCTCGTCGCCTTCGATATGTGCGGGGTCTGGGATGCCCCAATGCGCAGTCATCGGAGCGCCGTACCACACAGGGCAAACCTCACCCGCTGCGTTATCGCAAACGGTGAATACGAAATCGAATTCAGGCGCTCCCGGAGCGGAGAACTCGTCCCAACTTTTACTGCGCAGACCTTCGGTGCTATGGCCATGTGCCTCCAACCACTCGATAGCACCAGGATTGACCTTGCCTGCAGGTTTGCTCCCAGCGCTGTACGCCTTGAATTGACCTTTGCCCAACACATTGAACAGCACTTCGCCCAACACGCTGCGGGCGGAGTTACCTGTGCATAGAATCAGTACGTTGTATTGTTTATCACTCATTCCATTCTTCCTTTGAAGTTATCAACATTTCTTAATGGGTGTCTTGCATACCGCATCGTTACCACCACAACAGTTCTCGGTGAGGTAATCCACCATGCCGTTCATCACCGTAAAATTTGCAGCGTAGTAAACGAAACGACCATCCTGCTTACTTTCCACCAGCCCAGCATGACTGAGCGTCTTAAAATGGAATGACATGTTGGCAGGTGACACCTTCAACTTCTCCGCGATCTGCCCAGCCGCCATTCCTTCTGGCCCGCTTGCTACCAACAGTCGGTAGATTGCCAACCGAGTCGGTTGCGCCAGTGCCGCTAATGCTTTGACTACCTGATCGGGTTTCATCATCTTATATTTCAATTGTTAAACGATTATTAAAATGTTAATTTATTAAACCACAAGGGTTGCACATGTTCAACACCAAACTGGTTTGTGCGAATACACGACAAGGTCAACCTTATAAACTGCCGTGGAAAGAGCAACTCTATGGCACTGGCTCAACAACTAAGAATGAATAACATGACACTAGATAAAACATACCAAGCACTGATCACCGACCGAATCTACTTTGGCGGCGCAAAGGATGTCCCTGCAATGGTCGAGAATGAAGGAGTTCAGATCGTGGTGGACTTGCGCGAGGAATCTCAAGGCTGTGAATCGTCCGCCGCCTCGGTGACTTGGGTCAAAATCCCTCTGGGTGACAATGCGACTGAGTCTGAGCACCTACTCTTTGCACAGGCGATCCAAGCAGTCGTTTCAGCGTATGAGCAAAAGAAAAAAGTAGCATTCCATTGTGGTGGCGGTAAAGGCAGGACGGGTACTGTCGCTGTCGGTGTGTTACTGGAACTTGGCCTTTGCAAGACTATAGATGAGGCTGAACTGATGGCAAAAAGTATCCGCCCAGTGATCAATATGAAACCCAATCAGCGTTCATCATTAGTGAAACTGTACGGTACTAATTGCTAGCAATTAGCACCGCCTCCCACATATTGCGGGGGAGCTGATAGCAGAAATTAAAAGACGCAACGCAATCTTGAAGGGCTGCAGACAATAGACTCTGCTGAACAATGTGTCGTCAATCAGTAGTAACGGAATGAATAGAATAAATCGAGGGCGTCATCCACACCGGTGCGGGTCACAAGCGTCACGCGCGGCGACAACGTATAGGTGAACTTTGTGATACCGGCGGTCGAGGTCAAGCCTTGTTCGTAACTGATGTAAGCGCGCGCGTTAAGACGCTTACCCACCGTGACGACTTGGCTGGTGATATCCCCACCTGCTTTTTGGTTGAGCGACAACTCATCGACACCAATGGCACGCCCCAAATGTAAGGCGGACTGCCCGCCCAAAATATTGGTCGCGGCAGAAAGAAGCAAGGATGAGTCGATGCCACTGCTATCAGGAACGCGCCCTAACACGATCCAAGACAGTTTCTCAGCATCAGGCACACTGGGAGTGGAAACCAGGTGAATGACGGGTTTGCGTGCTGTTCCTGTCACCTCCACACCCGCTTCGACGCTCAATCCTTTGCGTGTCGCAAGAATATTCAAACCAGGATCATCCATGCGCCCCTGAAAATTGACCATTCCGCGATCAACTTGCAGACGCTGTCCATAGGCATCGAATACCGCATCTTGTGCCTCAATGATTCCCGTCACACTCAGGGGCTCACCAGGCTCGCCACGCACATCCAATTTTCCAGCCAGCCTAGCCTCCAAGCCCGATGCCCGTATGTAGAAATGATCGCCCAGCGCAAGTGAAGCGGCGACTTTGTTTTGCTGTTGCGTATGATCGTCAACTTCTTGCCCAACGATCTGCACATCCTCTGCCAATTGCGGCCGATTACTCACCGGCTGATCGATCAACCCTGCGTCAGCACGGATATCCCCATCCAATACGAGTGTCTTGCCTGAAAAATGTGCATGGCCTGTACCAGATGCGATGACCCAACGATCCGAACGTTGCAACAAGGGAAACTGCTGGGCAGTGATTTGCACACCGCCTTTATCACCTTTAAGGTCAAGTGTGCCACTGGCCGTTAATTTGCCAGCACGACGACTGAGTTTGAAATCACCCAACAATTTATCTTTAGGCTGAGGCAGATAGGGCGAATCAAAATCAAAGAGATCCAACTGCACTTCATCCTGACGCAATTGTGCGCGCAACTGCCCCTGCTCCAAGCGCACCCCTTGATCCAGCATGGCAAAACTCAAGCCCTCACCTTGCACTGAACCTTTCAAACGTGGTGTATACAGATTGCCGATCAGTTCCGCGTCCAGCATCAACTTGCCACCTGTCTGAAAGTTGCCATCCCAAACCGGGCCGAACCACGATAAGTCGCTGGAGTTTAAAAATAGACGTCCCGTAAGCGGTGCATCCGGTGCCACTGTCCATCCCTTATTCTCAGGTGTCAAAGGCACCTTGGCGCTCACATTCAACACACCCAGCTTGGCCCCCGTTGCGGAGAGCTGTGCTTCCAATTGATCCTTCACTGCACGCACATTCACATTGAGAGAATCCAAGCCGAATCGGGTTCCCGTTTTTGCATCAACGACCCAATCACCACTCTCGCGCTGCAAATTGAATAGCGCATCCCAATGATCGTCAGCCTGAACATCCCAGTTGCCGCCGAAACGCAAGGTATCAAATCGATCTAAATTACCTTCGCTGTCCGCCACATTGATCGCACGAACACCCAACCCGCTAAACGATCCCGCACTGCGCCAATATGCGGGCGTCCATTGCGAAATGGTCAGCTTTGCTTGCCCGCCTCCGGCTGAATATTCAGATGCACCCAGTTGCGCAATTTGCGATGCAACAAGCAGGGTCGTTGGTGCATTGAGTTGCAATGGCAGACTCCCTGTACCAACTAACTCATTCAACATCCCTTGCCATTGCCAAGCACGCCAGCTTTGTTCCAGATCACCTACCCCACCTTGTGCTGACAATCGCACATCTTCTTGTGCCACATCATCTTGCTTCAATTGTGCATGCGCACGCACTGTGTGCTGTTCAGGCGCCCCGTTTACATCGAACTCGAGCACAGGAATATTCAATCCATTGGCAGTGTTGATATCCTGCGCAAGCAGATTGATATTCAACGACTGCGACGACACCTCGCCTTTTGCAGCAAATGATTTAATACGTTGTGAGGAGGGCAATTGCAACGCCTCCCCTCCCAAACTGAAGCTAAATTGAGGCGCGCCCGCTGTCCCAGTCAGCGACGCCTCGCCCTTCAATTCCCCCGCCATCAAGGTGTCGAATTGGGACAAATCATTGGCGGTTAACACCATACGCAAATGATCGCTGCCATTGCCATAGTTACCCGAGACACTCAGTTGATTGTCGCCCAGATGCAACGCAAACTCGCCTTCTCCGCGCTGCTCACCCGCCAAAACAATGCGACCATTCCCGGCAATCTCATGTTGCGCAAAGTGGCTATTGGCCAAATCAAATCGCAGTTCCCCATGCACCTTCGGCAATAGCTCCCCAGCAACACTTACTTGTGCATTTAATTCTGTCGGCGGCGTTGCTGCGAATTCAGCGAGATTAAGTTTTTGCAATCGGCTGACGAATCTGAATGAGCGACGTCGATCCATTATGAATTCGCCCTGTCCCTCCAAACTTGTCTCCCCGCGCACAAGCCGCATACTATTGAGCTTCACGCGTTTTCCCTGACGCGTCAGATCACCCGTCAATTTTGCAGTGCCATCAGCCAATGCCAAAACAGCATGCTGTGATTCACCTGCACCATCTAAGGTGACGCTACCATTCATGCGCCTTGATTCAAGTCGACTATCAAAAGCTTGCACATCCACAGCACGCAGGTTCAACTGCGCACGCATTCCGTTCTGCTTTGCATTCCAGTCCATCGTCCCCGCCAAATGGCCTTGCAGTATCGTCTGCGCATCGAGGCCACGAATCTGCCAATGGTCTGCAGAAACACGCAGTTGCGCAGTGATGTTTTGCAGGGGAATGCCTGAGTGATCGATAGAACGCGCGATATCGTTATGCATGCGAATATCACCTTCCATCCAACCTTTAGGCTTGCCAAACAATTCGATTTTGCCAGTCAATCGAGCACGTGGCATATCAGCTAATAGACGCTCAATCTCCAAACCTTTGAACTGTATTTCCATATGAGGAACAGCCACCTCAGCCAGTGGGGCGACCTCTACATTCCCTTGCACATTCAGACCCGCGCCATCGGTGTTCAACAACAAACCAAAACGTTGCAAATCACCCTGTGCATCAACTAAGACACGGAGCGGTTCTTCACGAGGTGTCGCGGTATCCAATGCAAGATGCGCCGTAAATGCAAATGGATGCGCTGTTGCCAATAGCGCATCCCCCATGACGTTTCCTGCAGGCAAATGAGCGTGTTGTAATTTCAACTGATGTTGCTGTTGATCGCTGTGCAGCGCAGCCTCTAACTGGCTCAACTCAAAGTCAGGCTGAGTGGATTTATTGGTGAAATATCTCAACTGCCCTATCTGAAGTTGATCGACTGTGACGTCTAAGGGAAGCGCTAAAGATGTCGGCATTACCGCCGGCGCATCAGACTTAGTCGCATGCACATCGATCCGCTGAACCGACAGCCGCAATAGATGCAATTCATTACTTAACAGGGCGCTCGGCTTCCAATCAAACTCACCTGAATGCACATCGACCTTTTGGCCTGCTGCATCGTATGTCAGTTGTTCAAACTTAAACCCACCCAATACCGAGCCACTTAACCCATCCAGTTTGAGCGCACCGCGCGTATGGCGATCTGCCACCCCCGCCATCCAGCGCATCCCCGAAGTCGTGCCCAATAAATAGTAACCAACTCCCGCCGCAGCGACGCAAGGCGTGAGCAGGATCAGCATCCATTTTTTGCGGGGGGATAGCTTGGTTTTTTTCACGACCATCAAAATGCCACCGCAATGGAGAAGTGATAGTTCAGATCCGACACATGCCTGCTGCGCGCCACATCAAGTGCCAGCGGCCCCACAGGGCTCCGCCAGCGCGCGCCAATGCCATAACCCACGGCTGGCTGCAAAGCTTGAATCGTATCTGCCGCATCTCCTGCATCCACAAATGCAGCCATGCCCAAGATGTTGAACCAATGTGTGTACTCGACACTCGTTGTCGTCATGGCACGACCACCAACCACCGCATTTCCCTCTGTGACACCTAAACTTTGATAAGCAAATCCGCGCACTGTTTGTGTCCCCCCGACACGAAACAAATATTCTTGTGGAATGCCTAAGCGAGATGGGGTCTGGGTATAGCCGGCTTCCCCGCGTAATGAGACAACATCATCTTCGCCGAATGAGAACCAAGACTGATGCCGTAGATAGCTACGCACAAAATCTTCATCCGACAGGAAGGTCTTCCCTGCACCGCCCATTTTGAATTGAGTCAGAGAACCATTCATGGGCATCAAAGGATCATCTACCGTACGCCGCGTCCAACTCCATTCCAATACCAAGGCTTGGTTAGTCTCTCTCACACCGCCCAAAGGAATACGTAACTCATGCTGCCAACTCAGGCCAACGCTGCTTTCATTTCCGAACACAGTTTGACTACGCGTCACACCAAACTTATCTCGAAAAGTCTCCAAACCTTGGATATCCGTTCGCTCACCACTCGCATTCCATTGCACTCTAAACCCCTGCGGGTTAGGCAAAGTGTCTACGCTGGCGGCGATAGTTTGGCGATTGCGTTCCATAACCAATCCGCTATTGAATCCCCAAGCACGATCCATAAAGTTGTTGCTGACATAGTTCAACTCACTGCGTGCACCATTGTTGGTGCTGTAACCTAAACCAACCGATAGTTTGCGTGATTGCGCCTCTTCGACATGGATATTCACCGGCACCGTGATCGACTCCCCGGGCACTGATTCTTTATCCGGAATATTGTTCAGCTCCAGCGCAACAACTACCGAATTGAACTGCGCCAAATTCTGTAAGCGGGTCTGCAAGATCAACAATTGATCACGGTCGTATTCGTCCCCCGATTTAAAGGAGGCATAACGCATCACCATGGATTCGGAATAACGCGCTAAGCCACTGATATGTAGCTCGCCGAGTTTGAACGGGTGCCCAGAATCCAAAACGATGCGTAGCTTTGCACGCGAGGTTGCAGAATCCACCTTCGCCACGCTATCAACGATACGTGCTGATGCATATTGTTTGCGCAACAGCTTAGTTAACAGTTCAGTCTTAGCGCGCTCCCAAGCCTCTGCAGTAAATGCCATTCCCACTGGCAAGAGCCAGCCGGCCCGTAACTTTTGCATTCGTTCCGCCCCAGCATCCTTGTTCAATGTGATGGCACCTTGAAATTCGATCTCGACCTGTTCCACCGTCGTTCTGGGGCCGGGGACAATCTGCACTTCCATCGTTCCAGAATGCATCACCGAACGCAAAATGACCTTGCTTGAAAAATACCCTTCCGTCTCAAGTAAGGCAGGAATCTCACGCCCAGCACGACGCATGAAAACGCTGCGTTCCAACTCACTCTTAAACAAGGTATCCGGCAAAGGAAAATGTTGCGCAATCACTGCCCGAACTTCTTCTGGCGCAATAAACATCACAGCGGGGATGCTGCCAGACTTGGCATTCACAGCACACGGAACAGCCGCCACATAAATAAGTAGCAGAACAAAGACAAGCCGAAAAAAGCTAGAAACGGGGACAGTCACAACGATGGCGCTCATCACAGAGAAACGCCCACATTGTACCTGAGCAGGCATCCCCAATTAGCAGCAACGGAAAGGTAAAATGCACGCCTTCTAAGGAGTACATTTCATGTTTATTGAATTGATTATTTTGATTGTGGTGGTTGCCGTCGTGGTATTGGCGCTGAAGCCGCCACGCAAATAAAAAAGGGGGCTGAGAGCCCCCTAAAAAATTAAACTGGATCAACCGCGCTGAGTGTTCCGATTGGCTTTCGAGTTTGCACTTTCCATCCAGCGTTTGATGCGATTTGCATCGCCCACTCGAGTACGCTTCCCCCAAGAGTCCAGCAAAACAATCACCACGGGACGGCTGTTGATGTTCGCCTGCATCACCAAGCATCGTCCTGCTTCGGTGATATAGCCGGTCTTACTCAAGCCGATATCCCAAGAAGCATTCTTTACCAATGGGTTGGTGTTGTTGAAACGCAAAGTACGACGCGAAGAGACTTGTACGACGTGTGAGGATGAGGTGGTGTAACGACGGATCGTTTTGTACTTTTGTGCGGCCATCACCATCTTGACCAGATCTTGTGCGGTAGAAACATTGCTACTATGCAAACCGGTCGGATCATCAAAACGAGATGAGTTCATCCCTAATTCACGCGCCTTCTCATTCATTTTCGACAAGAAGACCTGAGTGCCTCCAGGATAAGTTCTCGCTAACGCCGCTGCCGCCGTATTTTCAGACGCCATCAAGGCCAGTTGCAATAGGTCGCCGCGCTCCAAGGACATGCCACTGCGCATCCTAGAGTGTGTTCCTTTGTAGTGATCTTGATCTAACGAACTGAGTGTGATTTTTTCATCCAACGGTAGACGAGCATCTAAAACCACCATTGCTGTCATCAGCTTAGTGATCGAAGCGATTGGCACGATGTTATCGATATTCTTGGTATAGATCGGACGCTGAGAGTCTACATCGTAGATCAGCGCAATCGAAGAACTTAACTGTGGCGAGCCTGCGCGAGAATATGTTCCCGACTGAGGTGGAATATGCAGGCTTGTTTCGTAACGCAACCCTTCTGCCTGGGCAGTAAAAGAAGCACTCAGCAACAAGAAACTCAATAAAAATCGCATGGCGTATAACCTCAACAACAGAATGGCGCGGAGGATACCTTAAAAAAACGATGGAAATCAATGCGAACGGCAATTTCTTTAAAGAAGTTTTCCATCATGGCGCGCCCCACCCCCTCCATCAATGCTCTTCCTGTTGCTGCAACGCCCACATCTGAGCATAAACACCCTGCTGTGATAACAGTTCACGGTGTGTGCCGCGCTCAATGATCCGCCCCTTATCCATCACCAATATTTGATGTGCATCAATGACGGTTGAAAGTCGATGCGCGATAACCAACGTCGTGCGGTTTTGCGCGATGCTACGCAACTCATCTTGAATGGCCTTTTCTGACTTTGAATCCAGCGCAGAAGTCGCCTCGTCAAAAATAAGGATGGCAGGATTCTTTAAAATTGCGCGCGCAATGGCGACTCGCTGCTTCTCACCGCCCGACAATTTAAGCCCACGCTCACCGACGATGGTGTCATACCCTTGCGGCAGGGACTCAATAAAGTGATGGATGTGCGCTGATTGCGCTGCACTCAATATCTCTTCGCGCGTTGCTGTAGGGCGACCGTAAGCAATGTTGTAATAGATGGTGTCGTTAAACAGCACCGTATCTTGCGGCACGATACCAATCGCCGCACGCAAACTGGTTTGTGTCACCCCCCGTATGTCTTGCCCATCGATCGACAATCCACCGGAGTCCACATCATAAAAACGGAACAACAAACGGGATAACGTCGATTTACCTGCGCCACTCGCGCCTACCACTGCCACGGTGTGTCCACTCGGCACTTCAAAGCTCACATCATGCAAAATTTGTCGTGCCGGATCGTATGAAAAATTAACGTTTTCAAAACGAATCATCGCGTGTTCTAGCTTCAGTGCGGGTGCATCGGGCGCGTCTTGGACTTCACGATTTTCGTCCAGCAAGCGGAACATCTTTTCCATATCCGCCAACGCATTTTTGATCTCTCGGTAGACGAACCCCAAGAAGTGCAATGGCATATAAAGCTGCAGCATGAACACGTTCACTAGGACTAAATCACCAATCGTCATCGTGCCCTTTACCACCTCATCTGCTGCCAGCAACATGAGCAGCGTGACGCCAATAGCAATGATGATGCTCTGTCCTGCGTTTAATGCGGCTAACGAAGTTTGGTTCTTGACTGCTGACACTTCCCAGTCTTTCATCTGCTCGTCGTAGCGAGCCACTTCATAACGTTCATTGCCGAAATATTTGACCGTCTCATAATTGAGCAAGCTGTCGATGGCGCGCGTGTTGGCTTTCGAATCTTTGTCATTCATCGTGCGGCGGAACACCATGCGCCATTCCGTGATCCACAAAGTAAAGCCGATATAGAGCACCAAGGTGACAAAGGTGATGATGGCAAACCACGGGTTGTATTTCACAAACAAGATTGCAGCGACCAAGCCGATCTCCAGCAACGTCGGCAAGATGTTGAACAGCAGAAAGGTCAACAAGAAGCTGATACCGCGCGTACCGCGTTCGATGTCGCGCGAGACACCGCCCGTTTGGCGCTCCAAATGAAAGCGCAGACTCAAGCTATGCAGATGTTCAAAGACTTGCGCCGCCACGCGACGAATGGCTCGTTGAGTAACCTTGGCGAACAATGCATCGCGTAGCTCCCCGAACAACGTACTGAACAAACGCAACAAGCCGTATCCGATGATTAAAAACACTGGCAATACCAACATCGCTTTCGGCTGGCTCACCGCATCCACGATCTCTTTTAAAGCGAGTGGGACAACCACGTTAGCCAGTTTCGCCAAGACCAATAACACGATCACAAACGCGACACGAGTCTTGAACTCCAACAGGTAGGGAACGAGGCTGCGAATAACACGCCAATCAGTGCGTGTAGGAGTTGAGGAAGAGTGAGATGAGTGCGAACGCATGATGAAGTCTAACGAATGAAACAGGCGCGCATTATAGCGGCCCGTAAAATTAGTGCCGCTTAGATAAGCCCAGAAACCCCACGATGAGTCGGATGACTCCGTAACTCATCCGTGCCAAAAACAAAGGCACAGTGCGTAAATGACGCGCCTCGACTCGTTCTCCAGCCGTTTTGATGGTCCGCATCAAATTGCTACGCAACGATTTTGCGAATTCGTCATCACGAACGATCAGATTAGCCTCTCGTGCCAGCAACAAACTGAATGGATCAAGATTGGATGAGCCAACCGTCGCCCATTCACCATCAATCACCCCCACTTTTGCATGCAGATAACTATCGCGGTACTCATATATCTCGATACCTACATGCATCAAACGCTCATAAAGCGCCAACGTTGCGTAATGCTGCAAACGATATTCCACACGACCTTGCAATAACAACACAACTCGAACGCCACGTTTGACGGCAGCATTAAGCGCACGCCGCAAGAGGCGTCCCGGCAAAAAATAGGCATTGGCAATAATGATTTCGTGCTGCGCCTCCGCGATGGCTTGTAAATAGGCGCGCTCTATGTCGCGCCGATGATGCAGATTGTCACGAACCTTCAATTCAATCGCCTTACGAGTTTCTTGCACAGGAACGGGCTGCAATACTGACTTGATCTGACGGATACGCTTGCGCAGCGTGGCCCACTGTACGGTAGCCCATAAATGGCGCATCTCAACCTCTATCTGCTGCGCCATCGCCCCCTTGATACGAACGGTGTAATCTAAACGTGGCGCGTCAAAATCCTGCCCTTCAGGAATATCGTTCAGAATGTTGATGCCACCAATGAATGCCAGCTGGCCATCGATCACCGCCAATTTGCGATGCAAGCGCCTCAAGCGTGATCGCCCTAGATTGAAGAAACCTCTTTCGCGCCTAAACCACTGAACTTCGACTCCAGCCTCACGTAGCGAATCAATCCAATGTTCTGGCAATTCTGCCGAGCCGAAGCCATCCAACATCAAACGCACCGTCACATGACGCAGCGCCGCACGTTGCAAAGCTTGCGCCACCAAACGACCTGTTTCATCAGCTGCAAAAATATAGGTTTCTAAAAAAATGAATTCTTTTGCTCGATCGATGTCTTCACACAACTGTGGGAAATAACGTGTACCGTTACGCAACAACGTGAGTTCGTTATTGCGCAGCTTGAATGTACGATTCATTGCCGCCTCAAGCGCGCAGTTAAAGCGGCATGATCTGACATACGTGTGCCGCCATGCACATCACACTCACTGGCATCGAACCCTCGCGCATAGATACGGTCTAATTTTAACAATGGGAATTTTGCAGGAAAACTACGTGCGACCGCCCCCGTCGACAAATGGAATGCATCATGAACACCCAACTCATCGGCAAAGGTGTTGCTCAATCTATCACCCCAATCATTAAAATCGCCAGCGATAATCAACGACTCATGCGCTGCAACTTCTGTTTTGACATGTGCGACTAATGCATTCGCTTGTGCACGGCGCCCTTTCGCGAATAAACCAAAGTGTGCGCAGAAACAATGTACCGACGTCCCTTGCCACTCGACCTCGCAATGCAATAAACCACGCTGTTCAAAACGATGCGCTGACACATCTTTATTCCGCGTTTGCACGATAGGAAAACGACTCAAAATGGCATTACCGTGATGGCCTGCCTCATAGACTGCATTCATACCATAAGCATGATGCGCCCAAAAATCATCTGCCAAAAACTCATACTGCGGCACTTCGGGATAGTTTGGATGGCGCTTCGCATGATGCAGATGCGATCCCTGCACTTCTTGCAAAAAGACGATATCCGCATCCAGCGCGCGTAAGAATTCTCGCAACTCGTGCAGCACCACGCGCCGATTGAATGGCGAAAAACCTTTGTGGATGTTGTAACTCGCTATCTTCAGGCTAGGCATATCACACCACTGATCGACAGATATTCAACGTGCCTTAGGGAAGATCATTTCATTGGTCATTTTCAGTCCATCCCCCATCTCAGCCCCCTCGTACACAGAAAGTGGATTAGGCGGTAACACCACTTGTGAGATTGGCGTGGGCACTGGCGAAGTAGCAACAACGGGTGCAGGTGCCTTGTCAGCAACTTCCATATTGCGAAGCAAGACCCACAGCGCCAACATCAAAGCGATCGCCCATCCCGACACAGCTAACCAAGACACACGACGCCGCGGGATTGGCGCAACCCACTCTCTCACTGAAAGCGCGCTATTGGAAGGCAACACCACAACGGGAGCTTCCTCCTGCACCGTATTCATGCGCTGTTGTGCATCAACAGATAAATCATCCAAGGATCGCATCAAGGCTTGAGTATGCGCGATTGCCGCTTGCTGTTCGTCTAACACACGCTGCTCTGCTTCTGTCGCCAGCGAAGCGATCTGCAAACGTTCCTTAGTCGCATCTTCTGCCAGCTTGGCGATTCGTTTCTGCTCTTCAATCTGCGCTTCCAGTTCACGCATACGCTCGGCAGTCGCTGCTTCCTGCGCCGCGAGTTCTGCATCCAGACGCTCACGCAACGCCAACTCAGCTTGCTGCATGGCCTTACTCTGCTCAGCCGCACGTGCATTCAAAACGCGCGCACGCTCAGCACTAATTCCCTCTTGAGTTTGCAGCTCCGCATTCAAGCTGGCTTGCAACGATATCTCTGTCTGTTGCGCAGAATTGGATTTCTCCGAAAGTTTCGCTTCGAGGTCACGAATGCGTTGCGCACTCTCGCTTTCGAGCTGCAACCACTTCGCATCTAGTTGCGCTTGTATTTCGAACTCTTTTTGCTGAGTGAGACGCAGCTTATCTTCATGTTGCACCTCCATCTCGTGGATACGTTTAGCCAAATCGAGTTCCTGCACCCGCAATGCTTCTTCATGGCGGACTTGCATCTCCGCTAGCACCTGCTGAGCAGATGCGATTTTTTCGAGCAATGCAGCTTGCTGAGATTTTTCTTTTTCTAACGATTCATTTTCTTTGGCGAGCAATTCGCCTTCCAACGTCGTCCGGCGCTCAGCTTCGATGCGCGCCGCCGTAGCCACAGCCAACCTTTGCTCGATGGCCAAGGCGTTAGCCTTGCCCTTTTCCACACACGCAGTCGCTTCAGCTTCAACACGACTCAACATCTCTTGCTCTGCACTTTGCTGCTCAAGCAATGTTTGATCTATGGAAGCCTTCACATCCTCTAATTTCTTACGCAACACCCCTTTGGCATTGGCGATAGCGGTGCGCTGCAAATCATATGTATTGAGCTGTGCATTGTTCGCTTCAGCCTCAGCATCGATTCGCGCCTGTGTCGCCGCAGCGACCTGCTCTGCCAATCTGATCTTTTCTGCGAACTGAGCTTGCAGCTCACGTTCACGCTCTGCGACTGCGAGCTCTTTTTCTTGCAACGATGCCTCAAGCAATGTCCTTCGCTTGATTTCAGCGCGCGCGGCTATTTCAGCATCGACGCGCTGCTGTGCGGCGTAAATAGCGAGCTTCTCATTTTCAGCATTCGCAGTCGCCTCTTCTTCTGCGCGCTTCAACAACGCTTCCGCTTCAGCTTGTTTTTCCCTCACATCACGTGATGCTGTGGACAATATTTCTTCCGTCTTGCGACGCAACTCTTCGGTTGCACGCTCAATAGCAGCACGTTCATCTTGTAATGTTCTTTGTGCAGCTTGTGTCGTCGCTTGCTCCAACTGAAGGCGCTCTTGCAGCGCAGCTTCCGCCTCGCCCGCCATCAACAAACGTTTCTCAGCCTGTGCCTGCAGCTCTCGTTCACGCTGCGCGATTTGCACTTCTTTGGCCTTTAACTGATCTTCCAAAGCAGCCCGACGTTTGGCTTCTGCACGTGCCACACGCGAAGCTTCGATGCGTTGTTGGGTCGCCAATTCTGACAAGCGAGCACTTTCCAAGCTTGCGGAAACTTCTTCTTCCGCCTGCTTCAGCAACGCTTGTTCTTTTGATTGCAATACCGCTTGATCTGCAGATGCACGAACAGCTTGTGCTCTGCGCAGCAAATCCTCTTTAGCCTGAGCAACTGCATCCAATTGCGTTTGCAACGCATTCTGCTCCGCTACCCGAGCAGCAGCTTCAACGTCCACACGTGCTTGAGCCGCCGCTTCGGTCTTTTTTGCGATCTCTAATCGCTCATTAATCTGTGCCTGTAACTCAATCTCACGCTGTGTGATGGCCTTTTCTTTTTCTTGCAACTCAGCTTCTAAAAGCGCACGACGCTTAGCTTCAGCACGCGCACTGCGTGCTACCTCGATACGTTGTTGAGTGGCGAACGCCGCCAACTGCGCCGCATCCAAGCTGGCGGCAGTCTCTTCCTCAACTAGGCGATCTTGAACATGGGCCGCAGAATTCGCTGAAGATGCTGCGATCGTAGCTTGAGCTTGGCTGATCTTTTTTCGCAAGCCTTCGGTTACACGCGCATCCTCTCGCATGACCGCTTCAAGTTCACGCAACTTTTGTTCGGCATCTTTTCTGGACTGGGCGAAACTAGCTGCACGTGATTTGACCTCATCGATTTGCGCACGACGAATAACGTTTGCATGATCATCCCCGCGTTCCGAAACAGGAACGAGGAGCTCGCCTTGAGGATCAAGCACTTCAAAGTCGGGTAGCGGCGTAGTGCTATTTATATCGGTCGGCTGCGTCATTTCTCCCCCAAACTTATTTATGCGTTGCCAATCCCTCTGGTCGGCAACTTTATTGTTTTTGCAAAATCTAGCATTCTCTGAATCGGCCTGACTGCTCGGGGAATGATGAGCGGATCGATATGAATCTCATTATGCCCTCGCTTCAATACATCATGCAGATTGACCAGACCATTCATCGCCATCCACGGGCAATGACTACAACTCTTACAGTTCGCGCCTTTACCCGCAGTCGGCGCTTCAAGGAAGACTTTATCAGGGCACAAGGTGCGCATCTTGTGCAAGATGCCGTTATCAGTCGCCACAATGAACTCGCGCGTATCGAATGATTGGGCTGCTTTGATCAACTGAGACGTCGAACCTACAACGTCAGCCAATTGCACCACCGAACGAGGCGACTCAGGGTGTACCAACACTTTCGCCTGCGGATACTGCGATTTCAATTCGATGAGTTCTTGCGCCTTATATTCATCATGCACGATACACGAGCCCTGCCAGAGCAGCATATCCGCCCCAGTCTGCTCTTGAATATAGCCACCCAAATGGCGATCTGGTGCCCATAGAATCTTTTGCCCCTGCTCTTTAAGGTGCGTCACGATAGGCAGGGCGATGGAGCTCGTCACCATCCAATCAGCGCGTGCTTTGACTGCCGCACTGGTATTGGCGTAAACAACAACGGTGCGATCTGGGTGGGCATCACAAAAAGCGGAAAACTCATCCACAGGGCAGCCTAAATCAAGCGAGCACTCAGCTTCCAGATCGGGCATCAATACTCGTTTCTCAGGACTGAGTATCTTTGCCGACTCCCCCATGAAGCGCACACCTGCTACGACGATGGTTTTGGCGGGATGGCGATATCCAAAATTAGCCATATCCAATGAGTCCGAGACGATCCCGCCTGTGGCCTCTGCCAAATCTTGCAGATCTGGATGGACGTAATAATGTGATACCAACACCGCATCTTGCTCTATGAGCATCCGCTTGATATCGGCGATCAGTCCTGCCTTTTCGTGCGCATCCGGCTCGCGCGGCTTCTTCGCCCATGCATGAGCGGTACTGCAACTCGTTTGCGCCGTATCAGGATGATCGTAGGCGATGGATATCTTGTGTTCAGCCATGATGAAATCGTTCCGGTAATTGCAGGATTGCCTCGCGATTGCTTGGCGAAAAGACACAGTCTGCCGCTTCGCGCCAAGGTAACCAGCGTTGATTTAAATGTTCACGGGCAGAAAGTTTGACGGGGATCGCCTCAGGCAATCTCAAACCAAACACATGCTCCGTGTTGTGTGTCGTATCGGGAGGATAACGGTGACGCCACTGCGGGTAGATCTCATAGCTGTTCTGCTGTTGCCAATCTTCCAATTGATATTGGCTACACTGCAACCCAGTCTCTTCTGCCACTTCACGAACGGCCGTATCACGCATCAGTTCGGCACCATCACGACTTCCCGTGACTGACTGCCAGTATCCTGGGACATCAGCACGCTCTAACAGCAAGACCTCAAGCGCATCGGAATAGATAACGACCAAAACAGAGACGGGTTGCTTCTGACTTTTCATCATCTCAACCTCGCCCCTCAATGTCAGGCAATGAACACCCAGAATGGCGTGCCTTGCAAGCGCCAAAAATCAACTGTCGCATGCAGAATGTCATCCAGCCTTTCATCAGCCACTGCTTCACCATGCATAAGAAAAACATAGCCTGGGGCGGGACTCCACGAGAGGTCACCCATCGCATCAGCTAGTGCATCCCAGTTATGACCAAACCAATCGGGGGCTTTGATTGCACGTGCCAACTCGGCCAACACCTCACCCTTGCCATGTGCAATCGCCAGATCAACTTCAAACAAAGTAAAGTTGGCACGTTGCACAGCGTCACGCAACTCATCTAAGGAGCAGTTTAGGTTGAAGACGCCCGCCCCATTCACATCAAGCAAGAGTTCAGAAAGATTCTGCATCATTGATCGTCCGAGATACGCTTGAACGATTGGTAGTGATCCGCAGTGTAATAACACTCCGGCAGTGCGATAGGGTCGCTGCGCAGCAGCTGGGCACCCATCGGCCTATCCCCAGCGGGTACTTCACCACATACGATGCGGCGCGCTCCGCGATGACTGATGCCCGGCGTCTTGACCGTGTACTCGTGGTAATAGCCGCGAGCTTGTTTAGGAAGGACGCGTTCAAAGTTGCTGAACACTACGCCATCACGTGGATAAGGAAAGGGCCCGCCACGTTTGATCAGCTGCAAAGTCTCACGCCCCTCCGGGGGCAATTGCGCCACCGTAATGACATTAGCTGCATCCGTCAGAACGGACGACGATGAAGACTGAACAGGAGGCGTTTCAAATTGCGCGTGTGGATGATGGTGGTTACGTGCTTGCGCAAGTGACAGAACTAGGATCAGCCCTACCAAAATCCACCACCACGCTTTCCTCCCGCGCAGCATGTTTATTCCTTCGGCACTTCTACAGGAGCAGGTGTGCGCAAACGGATGTGCAACTCACGCAACTGCTTCTCATCCACCGCAGACGGTGCTTGTGTCAACAGACACTGCGCGCGCTGAGTTTTAGGGAAGGCGATCACGTCACGGATAGATTCCGCACCCGTCATCATGGTAACGATGCGATCCAAACCGAAGGCCAAACCGCCGTGAGGGGGCGCGCCGTATTGCAAGGCATCCAACAGGAAGCCGAACTTGAGTTGCGCTTCTTCTGCACCAATGTTGAGCGCGCGGAATACTTTGCTCTGCACTTCTTCTTTGTGGATACGCACTGAGCCGCCACCGATCTCCCAGCCATTGAGCGCCAAGTCATAGGCTTTAGCCAAGCACTTGCCGGGATCGGTTTCCAGGAATTGCAGGTGTTCGTCTTTTGGCGAGGTGAACGGATGGTGACAGGCGTTCCAGCGCTTGCCTTCATCGTCGTATTCGAACATCGGGAAGTCCACGACCCACAATGGCTCCCATGCCTTGCCATTCACATGCCCCTTGGCGTGACCGATCTTAGTACGCAATGCACCCAGCGCGTCGTTCACGATCTTAGTCTTGTCTGCGCCGAAGAAGATGATGTCGCCGTTCTGTGCGCCCGTGCGTTCGATGATGGTTTTCAACGCGCCTTCGTTCAGGTTTTTAACAATAGGTGATTGCAAGCCTGTGTCGTTCAATTGCGTGATGTCGTTGACCTTGATGTAGGCCAAACCCTTAGCACCATAGATGCCGACAAACTTGGTGTACTCATCAATCTCGCTACGGGAGATGGTGCTGCCATTCGGCACGCGTAAGGCCGCCACACGGCCGTTCTCAGAATTCGCAACGCCAGAGAACACCTTGAACGCAACATCTTTGACCGCATCCGTCACATCGATGATTTCGAGCGTCACGCGCAAGTCTGGCTTATCAGAACCGAAACGGCTCATCGCTTCCGCATAGGTCATACGTGGGAACGGATTTGGCAAAAAGACATTCATCGCTTCTTTGAACACCACACGAATCATCTCTTCCATCATCTCCATGATCTGATCTTCAGTCAGGAAGGATGTCTCGATATCCACTTGCGTGAATTCGGGTTGGCGATCTGCACGCAAGTCTTCGTCGCGGAAGCATTTGGTGATCTGGTAGTAGCGATCAAAACCCGCGACCATCAACATCTGTTTAAACAACTGGGGCGATTGCGGCAAGGCAAAGAAGTCACCTGCGTGTACGCGAGAAGGCACCAGATAGTCACGCGCACCTTCTGGCGTGGACTTAGTCAGCATCGGCGTTTCGATGTCGATGAAGCCTTTATCGTCCAAGAAGCGGCGGAATGCGCGCGCGGTCTTGTAGCGCAACATCATATTGTTCTGCATCTGAGGGCGACGCAGGTCGATGACACGGTGTGTCAGACGGACGTTCTCAGAAAGATTGTCATCATCCAACTGGAATGGCGGGGTGACGGCCACGTTCAATACTTCGATCTCATGGCAGAGCAACTCGATCTCGCCGCTATTGATACCTTTATTTTCAGTACCTTCTGGGCGACGACGGATACGCCCCGTGATCTTCAACACATATTCGCTACGCACTGATTCAGCAATGGCAAACATCTCGGCACGATCAGGATCGCACACGACTTGAGCCAAGCCTTCACGATCACGCAGGTCGATGAAGATCACGCCGCCATGGTCGCGACGGCGATGTGCCCATCCGCATAGGGTGACGGTCTGGCCGAGATTGTTAACGTTGAGTTGTCCGCAGTAGTGAGTTCGCATAATTTGAAATACAGATAAGAATTACAAAGAAAAAAGATTAAAGAACGACTTACTTGATCTTGGCGACCGCTTCGGGGGTTGTGACCACCCCCATCGAGACGATTGCCTTGAAGGCCGCATCCACACTGATATCAAGTTCGATAGTTTCGGACTTCTTCACGTAGAAATAAAAGCCGTTTACAGGACTCGGTGTAGTTGGCACGAACACACCAACATATTCATCGCCGGCCAGCCTGCGTGTCACCTCAGCCGGCACGCTGGTTTGAAAAGCCAGAGACCAAGATTCCGCATGGGGATAACGCACCAACAAGACTTTACCAAAAGCATTGCCACTCTCGGAAAGAAGCGTATCGCTAACTTGCTTGACGCTGTTGTAGATGGCATTGACGAAGGGGATGCGACGCAACACATGCTCCCACCAAGACAACAAACGTTGGCCAAACACGTTGCGCACTAACAATCCCGTGACCAAAACCACCACCACAGTGAGGATAACGCCCAGACCGGGGATATGGATGCCCAATAGATTATCTGGATGCCATGCTTGAGGAAGCAATAACAACGATTGATCCAATATCCCGATGATGAAACTCAACACCCACAGGGTGATGACCAGCGGAACGAGAACCAATAGGCCAGTCAGTAGATATTTTTTCATTAGTGCATTCCTGCCATCGGGCAACGATTACATGCACCCGTATCGCAACTATTCGATGAGCTCTTAACTTGAAAGCCGGGGGCGCTCAACTGCTTGGCAAAGGTCTCTTTGCCACACTCAGGGCACACTGTGAGCGGCGCATCACTGTACTTCTGCATCACATCTTTCTGTGAGCCGCAGCTGCTGCATCGGTATTCGTAAATAGGCATGCTTCTCTACAGGATTTGGAAAGGGGCGCATTATACCTGCGCCCTCCAATTGGATGAAGCTGCTTGTCTAAACTCAAACACTTATAAAACAACAGTGGATCCAAGGCTTACTGCAACATAAACGTTTCGTACTCTAATAAAATAAGCTTATTGGACAAGACGCGCATACCCACAATGACCGTAACCAATAAAGATAGTGCAAAACCATAACCGTAGAAAGCGGCGCCCAAATATAAGCTGATCAATGTAAAGACCACGTTGGTCGTCACAAACAAGATACACAGCCACAGAACAATTTTTAACTTATCTAAATAAAATAGTACGTTCAGAATTCCCAAAAATACCACCTGCAAACCTGCCGCAACCAAATCCACATACAACAAAGGCAGATAGAGCAACGAAATACTGAGCGCGTTCAGTAACTTTTCACCTAAGAGAAAAACAAATAGGACTGCAATTGACTGAACCATGACAATTTCAGAGATGCCTTGGCGCACAGCATGCTGCATGCCGTTTCCCAACTCTTGAATACGATTTAGTGCACCGCCATTTCGGACACTGTCGAAGAACTTTTCGTAATATTCAACAAAGTCAGTTTCTATACGTACGATAAAAACAGCCATGCCAGGAATAATGGCAAGGTAAGCCAAAAAAATGGGTAAGTCATATATCAAAGAGGCTCGCAAGGGGCCTATCACGACTTCCCCTGTATCCGGGTAATACCAAAACAATATTTTGTCTATCCACACCGCCAAGTTATACAAAAAACCAATCCAAATCAGGCGCGTATGCAAAGCCCCCTGCGTAAAAAACTGAAATGCAATAAATCGATTGGCTGGGAACTGCTGAACAATGATAAACATCATGCCAAATAGCAATACCACGTGCCCTATTACAAAACCAAATAGCAACCCCTCCAAGCCATAAGGACGTAATAAATATGCACAGGAGATGGCGACACTATAACCAATAAAAAAATTCCACAAGATTGCGTGATATTTTTTCAGGCCCGACAACAAAACAGTTGATAACCAAATGTCACACAGGACGACAAACCCAGTAAGCATGAACATGCGGTACAGCAAACTCGTCTCTTCAAAAAAGACCGCCAGCAAGAGCAAGCCCAAGATTCCGCCAGAAAGGGTGGTGATCAATAAAATGCCATTAAAGTTAGGCAACACTTCTATAGCGAGCTGCTTATATAACCAATCGGAAATAAAACGAGTGAAGGCGAGTTGAAATAATCCCGTGAATATCAGAGACCCCATGATTAGATAAGTCACCGACACTTGGAATTGCGTGATTAAAACTTGTGGAGAAACCACCCCCAAGCTCACAAATCCAACGATCAGAATACCAATGATGGATAACACCCATGGCCCTGAACCAATAATTCCCGCATACAGGTACGCTCTAAAAAGCCCGAAATATCCCGGCTTCTCCAAGAGCTTGCGCAACCCGAATCCGATACCCGCCATTAGATGGTCTGCCTATAAAGGTTGCGATACCTCTCAAACATTTGTGCTTGCGTGTAATAAAGCTCTACTCGCTTGATTGCCGCAACACTCGCTTTATCCCAAGCGAGCTGATCGGTCAGCAAAGTGATACATGCCTCTGCGAGCGCTTGAGGGTCAGCAATACCCACTACCGCACCTGCCACACCCAAAGCTTGATCCTCAGCGCTCAATCCATATATCAATTGTTTACAGGCCCCCACATCAGTAGATACTGTTGGTACGCCTGCTGCAAACCCCTCCAAAATCACAAGTGGCAATCCTTCGCTGACCGAGCTCAGCACCCCCAGCCCTACCTTGGGTAGTAACTCAGTAAGCTTTTGAAAGCCCAGAAATTTCACATTACTTTGCAAACCTAGCGTCTCAACTAATTGACGACACTCTTCTACGTATTCTGGATCTTCATCTTCGGGCCCAGCAATCCATCCTTCTGCTTGAGGCAAGCGATTGGCAACCGTACGCATCGCACGGATAAATGTCTTGATATCTTTGATAGGCACCACTCGGCCAATCAAGCACATCACGGGGGGCGTCTTGTCAGGGCGCTCATTCCGTAAGGGGGCAAAACGTGCAACATCAATGCCATTCGGTATATTGCTAGTCAATTCAGATGGCGCGCCATCCTCTACTTGGCGCAAGCGGTTGGTCTCAAACAATGCAACGATGTGGTCAGCTTGGTCGTAACACTGTTTACCAATTGACTGAAAGAAACGAATCCATAGCTGCCTGAAATAGCTTACTTCCGTTGGGCTCTGCTGAAACAAATTGCGATTATCCTTAACCCACTGCGCAGAAAAGAGATCGATCTTTCTTTCCTTCGTATAAATCCCGTGCTCAGAAAGCATGAGCGGTTTTCCAGTTTTGGCTTTCAATAATGCGCCCAACAAACCGGCATAACCAGTCGAAATGGAGTGATACCCCTTCACAGGAATAAATTTATCTGCGATATCCGACAACATCCAAATTGGCGCATGCATAGAGCGTACCGACCAGAAATAATCTACAAATGAAGGGTCGGTGCAATGCTGTTGATACTTGCTCTTGATATATTCCCAAGACTCTCTGCTATACAAAAATTGTTTCAAACTTGCTTTGCCCTCGCCCCCCATTTCGGGTACCAACTCCTTAAAAATTTGAGCATGTTTACACTGAGCGCGGGGATCCATGAAGTATTCATGCATATTAGCTATTTGCTCAAATGTGTGCGCATCCCCCTCTAAAGACTCAATTTTCGGAACGTCTAATGTCTGATACAAGTAATGAACTTGCATATGAACCACGTTGGGAGGCAAGGCATACTTCATATCGCCATAATCCTCTTGGCGACTTCCTAGAAAAATTATTGCGAAACGATATTCAGGAAAACCCCGAATAATCTGATTGACCCAACTTGACACCCCACCCGCCACAAACGGAAATGTACCTTCTAAAAGAAGTGCAATATCCGCATCGGCCGACTGTGGCAATACGACATTCACACGACCACCTTTGCGCAATCATTCTTCGGCAACCAATATTGCATCAAAGGCTCCATCCGTGCAGAAACTTGCCCGCCCGCCATACGTGATAACAAAATACGAACAACCTTAAAGTTGCCGCTCGCAAACGCGATTTCAGCATAATAGGGAGACAAGCGATTTTCAGATAACCCAAATTTATGCGCCTGTTCCAATGAGTGCTGGGCCTCCTCCCAGTGTTGCATCTCCAACAACACTCTCGCTTTTAGAAACCACAATCCCGCTTGTACTTCATCTATCTCCAGAGCGCGATTGAGATACGCTAAAACTTGATTCAGTGCACGCTTACGCAAATCCCCCTGCGACAAGCCCGTATAGACAGATTCCCATTCAAGTTCAGCCAAATGCCTCAAGCAAATCAATTTCAAGGCCGGCTCTTGCACTGAATTCAGGCGTGCGGTTTCATCTTGAATCGCCTGATTCAAACGTTTCTCCCGCCCATCCAACAGCCCATAAGCCACCAACCGAATATCTTCCCCTCTATCATTTAACAAGTTTTGCAAAACCGGATTAGAGGTCCGTGCCGTCACCGATTGCATTGTCAATAACGCCTGTAATCTGCGTCTATCCGGCATCGCGCTATTATCCAGACAGGCTTTAATCCCTCCCGTGCCAAATTTCACTCCTGGCTCACGAAGCACCAAATCAAACTCCGGCAGCTCAACTGCAATAAAAGGAAAGTGACTTTTAATTCGCTGAAAATGTTGCGCCACATGCACTGTTAGCACCAACAGCAACACGCCTAAAATTGGTATAAAAAAGGCAAAGCCCCAAAGCAAAACAAAAATCGGAAAACGTGGCTCACGAAATTTAAGTGGGAGAAATATCATCGCCACGCCTGCCAATACGCCACTCAACAGTAATTGCACCCCGACAAAATAAGCCCAAGCAGCCGGATACTGCGATGAAGTAAGCCAGTGAGATAGCGCATCAAACATCCCCCAAACGCCAATGAATCCCTCAGCAAGACTGTCAAACATAAGGACGCTCTAAAAGTATTTTTTCCAGCTCATCCAATGGGGCTTTCTCAGCCAGACCAATTACTCGAAAGTTAAGACTCAATGTGGGGAAGTATTCTTTGAACCAACTCTCCATGCGCGCCAAATAACCTGCCACCGTCTGTTTGTTCGACAATGGCGTTAAATTAATGATGAGCACATCGTCTTTGCGCACTACAGTCCAACCAACATCCAAAGCTCGTCGTATGCTATTCATCCGCTCTGCCGCTAACAAACTTGTATCGTTGCGAGGGAGCGTGATGATCTCTAAATGGCTCTCAATATTAAACCGCCCTTGCAGATTACTCATCTTGGAAAGCTGTTGTGCAAATGCGAGTGAAATGTCAGGGAACCTTGCCGTTAAGGGGCGAGTATGTTCCAAGTTTTTCAAAGAGTCAGCGTAATACTCCAGTATCACAGCAACCATTTGCAGGGTTTCATTTGTCAGCGCGAAGAACGGTAATTTCTCTACGGCCAACACGCCGGTCAATTCACCTTTTCCACCGAATATCGGCGAGACAATCAAAAATGGCGACAAATACAAATCTCCCTCATCCATCTCTTGGAGATTCAAATGCGCCAACGTTTTGTGGTTTACTGCAAATCGCAACAAGGGATCGTTTTTGTCCAACGGAGATGTCTCGCCAATTTCACAGGTTTTTTTAAAAACATTACCTTCTGGTACAAAAAAAGCCGCCACCTCCAACTGACAAAATTGCGCCAACAATTTCAGCAACGCAGGCTCGGCTATTTCCCCCTGCTGATCGGCGTTCATCATTCCATTCAGTCGGATGAGTGCATCCCTCAAGGTTGAAGGTTTTGAAAAGAACTCTTGCTCCAAATTTTGATGCGCCAAGATTAGTAGGTGATGTTGATGAGTCAACTGTGAGAGCCTCTCATCAATATATGAATTAATTTGTCGAGCACGCATCAAGCGTGTTTCCCAAATAATGTTGAATTGGCCACTCAACATAACCAACAATACACCGCCAAGAAAATACTCTTTGGGAAAGTGATCCGCCCCCGCACGCTCAAAGACAAACCAGATCAGCAGAATAATCAGAGATGATGCAATTCCCGGAACGACGCCATATCTAAGTGCAATCAAAATGGCAGCCAGCCAAACCCAAGGGAACTCGCTATTCACCCATAGAGGATCTTGTGGCTGAAAAAAATATCCAAAGGCAGCTGCAAACAGGCTAATTACAAAAACCTCTAGCCACATCCAACTGCCCTTCAAAACAGCCGCAATGTACTGTCGGCCTTGTTGCTCCAAAGGCGTGCTCATCGCAACTTCAAATCGCCCAAGAGTTCCCGAATCAAATCACGACCAACTGCGCTTAACGACTCGCGACTCCAGCCACTTTTTGCACCGCTTACGCTCATCACAACCACGTTATTATTTGCCAAGTCCATCACCTGCAAGGTCACCCCCACAGCGGGCTCCCCGTCGATTCCTACTTTATATCGCCACTCATCAACTGCGCCTGTGACGGCATAACGTACACCTTGCTGTTTCGCCCACACAAGAGCATCTAATACAACTTTACGCTCTGCTGGTTCAAACAGCGTGTCGCCGTTAACTGCGGGAGGGTAATGCAACAACGCATTCAAACTGCGTCCGCCCAACTCAGTTTCCACAATGGCTTCCGCACGCATTCCCGCTTGGGGAACATCAGTCAAATTGACAATCGGCAACAAAGCCCACTTGGCATTTCTCTCTAACTCCGTATTGACTCCATGCTGCACCGTGCTGCAAGCTGCAAGCGAGAAAAGCAAAACCACGCTCACAAATAGATTCGATCTCACTATAAAATCCCTCTTGTTAATCATAGAAATATCGGTATCGCACCGTCATTTCACGCAGCAAACCTTGACTACGCAAAGTGCCACTTGTTCCCTGAGCTAAAAGAATAGCTAACTGATCACGACCAATCAGCGGCCCCGAAAGCCCCGCATCCATATTGTAGCCTACACCGATTGCTGGATTCTCTGTCAGGCAGGTACGCAGACTCATCGACCATGACTGTGAATATTGCGTGATCGCAGATTGCCCCCAGCTACTGCAAGCAGAATATAGTTGACTATTGATAGGCAGCCAAAGCGGATTCGGGTTCATCACCCAAGTGTTCTGATGCGAGCCATGCAAACTAACGCTCCAATCCGGCGCCCCTATTCTGATGCGGTGTCCCAATTCCCAATCCAAACGATTGGCACTTCCAAGATACTGAGCCCGTTGAGTGAAATAATCTCGCCGACTCTCTTGAATCGATAAATATTCACGCAACCCCAAACGGTAATTAAGCCCTAACAGCGCTTCATTCTGCATACCGAACGCACGCAATGCCAAGGTGTCATTAGACTCAGCGTGATACTGTCCTCGCGCTTGAAATTCAACTCTATTTTGCACAGGCCAAATATGGCTAAATGACCAGGCATCTGTCTGTACGTACTCGCGTCGTCTTAACCATTGGAACTCGCTTGCACCAAAATGACTTTGTACCTTTAACTGCCCCCCTCTTATTTGGTCTTGAGTAGGCGGAATTACCACGCCATCACTATTTGATTGCCCCACATTTGAAAGCAGCAATCCTGCTCTAACACGTTGAGCTAAGGGCATCTCAATCCGCATCTGAGAAGCAGCACCTTGCCAAGAACCTATTTTAAATCTACCCACAGTGGTTTCTATATAACTCGCAGCGGGCATACTCCAATCTAACAGCCGCGACTGCAAACCAACATCTTCTGGGTTATCGATTAATCCATCAAAAACCTGCGTCTGTGCGCTCGCCACCGAACCGAGCGCAAATGCGGCATCACTGCGATTTTTGATAGACATCGCATCACCTTCTCGCTGAAGTAATTTCCCAATGTTTTCTGTATCCCCCTCATCCAAAGCAATCATGATTTGTGCCCAAGCAGGGGGGCTTTGCGGTTCTGTTACAGCAAGCAATTGGCTCTGCAATTCCGTTGCCATCTGCAGCGGTACCGCTTCGTCTTGTATCAACTTCATATCGAATGCGTCAGGCATATCCGCTTTACCTAACTCAGGGAGATCACTTAACAAAGTCAGCGGTATGCCATGTTCGTCCTGCGTCGCTTCAACCTTCCCTGCCATGTCGGCGAATAAACGCTTTGCGTAACGTGTCCACAACCACGCTTTTGCATTCGACTGCTGCTCTTTCGATAATGACCATGCCAGTATCGCCTGTGTCACCGCATCATCAGCCTCTAATTTCTGAGCAACCCTATCCTGACGTAGCAATGATCGCATCAGCCTTTGCGTTGTATCCGCAGGGCTCGCATAAATAACCATCTGCACGGCAGCCTGCATATCACGAGTCAATGGCTGGCCCAGGGCCAACTTTTGCGTTTTTATCTTCTGAGCAGCATGGCGACGAATCCTGAGTGCCAATTGATTATGTTCTGTTTGCTCCAACACATCGGCGTAGTTGAGTAACCACAAATAATCCTGAGTGGGATTATTTCTATACTGCACAGTCAGGTACTTTAAGGCTAGCTGCGGCTGTTCAAGCACTTGATAAGCGGAAGCGAAGGCAGAAAAAAATAATGGATCGCCTTGAATATGGCGCGTCTTAAATGTTTTTATGATGTTACGAATTCCTGCTTTATCTCGCGTATCAATCGAAAACCAAAATAGGGCATTTAAACTCGTCTTGTCATTGGGTGCAATTTGCACCGCACGCTCTAAATCTTGTTTTGCGGCAATGCGATTGCCACGTTCCGACATAAACTGCGCCCGCAGCAAATAAAATCGCCCACTGAATTGCAAATCAATTTTGCGATTTGCAATTGCACTATCAAACAACCGCTGCTGCGACTTAAAATCGTGCAGTGAGCTATAGAGTTCCAAGGCATAAAGCAACATGCTCACATCATCGAATTTTGAATATCCAAGCTCCGCCAATGTCGCCACATGCGACTTATCCCCCTCCCCTTGCAAATAGATATAACGACTAATATCTTCCAATGCCAGTTGTTGGTTAGTCTCCAGATTCCGATAGGCCACACTTGCATCCGCATCAGACTGAAGATGCCAAGCTAAGTCAGCCAGCAATTTCCAATACTTTTGGTTGTCCGCTGCAATGCTCGATTGATATTGATTGAGTAATGTAAGCGCCTCTTTAGTCATTCCCTGCCGCAATTGATAAGCAACCAATCGAAATAAGATGATCGGACTAAAAGTGCCTTCACCAAGTAATCTTTGATAACTTCTAAATGCGGCGCCATCATCCCCCGAACGTTCCGCTAGATACGCCTCTCTTTCCAGCCAAAAGTTTTGATGTGTTTTTAGATACTGTTGCTCAAAAAAAACGACGCCCTCCGAAGTTCGTCCTGATCGTTCAAACGCATCTGCCAAAATTTGTGCCTGCTCAGCATCAACATGCTGGCGCTCCACCAATAACTTCCAAGCTTGCAAAAGCGCATCACTATCTTGCAAACCAGGAGCAAGTCGAAGTACCGCCATCAACGCCTCATCTGATTGCCCATGATTCATTAACCAAACCCAGTGAAGAATCGCCACTTCAGGCTTGCCCGACCATTCAGCAATTTGAGCAAAACGATTACGCCATAACAAACTCTCTGGATTTTTCTGCACAGCGACTTCTGCAACTCGGTATGCATCAAGCAAATTCTTATTCGCCAAGAATACGCGGTAGGCTAAATCGTAGTGTTCTGCATTGAAGTTCGCGATGCTGCGCCCTGCCGAAGACTCCGGGAAAAGCTCATCCGCATAAGCTTCACTAATGAAATTAAATTGCAGCGCAGCCCACCAACTACTCGAAAATACATTAGCGGAAAGATGTAATAAGTTTTTCGCATAATATTGCGCTCGTGCAATATCACCCGCCGCCAATGCAGTTTTAGCGAGGAAATAAAGCGTCTCAGAATCCGCACTCAAGTTCCCTAAATGAACCTCTGCCTCCTGCATGCTCTTTACAAAAAATCGGCCAGACATCAGAGTCTCTATACCACGCTTAAAGTACTCTCTCTGTTTCTCAACGGAACGTGTTTTATGGCGCGCCATGAAGTAGAAGTCGGCCGCACTTTCATACTCCCCCAGTGACAACATGCGCTTGGCAACCGCTTCATACCAACGCGCATCTTTGTCCGGCTTAATTTTAGAAGCCTCACGAAACAACTCTTCAACCAGTTTATATTCTTTGAATCTAGCAGCTTGCTCTGCCAGAGACTCAATGACATCAGATGAGAGTCCGGAAGTATTAAGCTCATGCACCTTGGACTTCCATAACGCTGTTTTATGAGCACACCCTGCGAAATCATCCTGGTGAATAGTTACCCATTGCGCCAAATAATTTAATTCAACAATCTGCGCCTGCAGATTTGATGCGGACTGTTTATCTTGCAACACAGGGGCCAACAAATCAGGAATATCGTTTAGCTCCCCCAAATAAATTTGATGCCTTGCAAGCAAAATTCGCAATTCAAAATTGTGCGGATCTGTTCTCAGCAAATTCAATAGATAACTCACCGTTACGGGATCGCCCAATTTGGCATGGGTAACCTTCTCGGCAAGTTCTTTCTCAGGAAAAATAAGCAGCAATGGCACAGCCACAAGTATCACGACCCCCAATAAGGCGAAAACCGAAAATAGCGGCTCTCGCTCATTGGATAAGCGCGAATTATTTGCAGTCGACACGTAGTTTTTTGATGACATCCGCACTCACCGCAAATCGGCCGACCTTACCCTGATAGCTACTTGAGCGCAGTGGCACGCCCTCCGCACTCACTTCACATCCCGACGGCATAGACAACTCAAACTGAATAGGCACATGCCCCTGCAATCCCAACTGCATTCGTTTATCCGTGCGAGTTATCGAAGTGATTTTTGCATTCGCCGAGACCAGATAGGGAACAGCTGATGCAGCCCGCGCCAGCCGAATCGTTGCATCTGCCTGAGCCAGATGCACATAACGACTGTTGTTATATTGATTAAACCCCGCAATTCCCTGACTCAGCTCCGGCATACCCAAGCTAAGCGGCATGCGTAGTTGCCTTAATTTATTCGCACCTTTTATTTGCCATCCTTCGGCACTACGTGCCACTACCATGTGATTAAAGTCACGCACCTTCTCGATATATTCCGTCACAAGAACAGGGGTCACTTCTTGCTGCAATGACCAGCCTATAACTTTTTCTAAGGCATTCAGCGACGCCACTTTAGAAGCAGAGTAAATGTGAAAATATATATCCATCGGTTTTAATCGATACGGCGTATCCGTCAAGGTAAAAGTCTCTATGACACGCTCATAACCGTTATAGGGGCCAGCCCAATCATTGGTATAAACATTTTCATTTTGATTGGGGGCATACACCTGAAATAGCGCTCCCTTTTGCACACCAATGGGGGCTACCAACGAAATACTGGGAGCACTTTTCGTAATGAGCGTATCTCCGCCATTCATCGCAAGAATGCCATTCTTGGACACAATTTCCAACGCATCTATTCCTGGATTGCAGTTCCCCGTCCACAGAAAGGTATTCACTTGTTTATTTTTTGGTGCCAGTTCGTTTCGTATATACGTCAATGAGCCGACAATTTCATTATTGATATCGAAGTCATAACCGGGAATCATCAAGCGATACCAGCCTTCGCTATCATCGATTTTGACATTGCTATGATCGAACGATTTTTTACGCGGAGCGTTTTGTTGCCAAAAAAACGGGTGTGAATAGGAGTGGCTAGCAATTTCAACATGAGGCAAAGCAAACATTGCTTTCGCAATGTGCTCCAAACTATGTGAATCAAGCGGACTCAACCCTTCTTTTGATATCTCCGCCTGGACAATCGACACCGTGATAGGAAGTGGATATTTTTTTAGGATACGGTCAAGCATCACTTGGGAGGCGTATGGCTGACCAGGCAATTCAGCTCGACTAGAGAAGCCATCGCCATCCACATGTGCCATCAACATACGCCGGCCACTTTCCGTGCTCAAATCTGGCACAGGCATATCCGGCAACCTGAGTGCTTGCCGAAATAATTCAATGGGGTTCACAACCCAGCGTGATTGAGCCTCCAAATTTCCGCCCGATTGTATTTGCGGCAAAAACATCATGGGCTGTGGACTCGCCGCATACCCCCCCCACGGAGTAATCGCAACCGCCTCTTGTAACTCTTGACGCTCATTCTCAATCGACAACAACACCTGCGAGTTTTTTGCATGCAGCGGATAAAACGCAGTTCGGTCTAAAAGAGGGGACGCTTCAAAAGTAGCGAGATCGCTGCGATATTTGATACTCAGCTTTTGAGTGCGCTTATTATCAGAAAGGGGCGTTAAACCAAAAAAATTCGCCGGATTTTCAGATAATAAAAAATTCATTTCACCCAGCACTAGAACAGGTACGCCCGTAACTGTTTGCTGTTGCAACCAAGACACCAATGCAGCGCCTTCTTTTTCTGGGCTTTTGTCCAACCACACCACGACACCCGCATAGCGCCCTGTCAACAATTCGCTAGGTAGAGCCTTACGCGCATCCAGATACTCAACGCTATAGCCTAAGTAATTTAATGGCAATGTACCGAAGCGAGCCGCATAGGTTTCAAATAATTCAAATTCGTTATTAGCTCCGTTGTAGATCATCAACACTTTGCGTGGCAACACCTCGACCTCGCCAATGCCCAACATACTAAGCGCACCATCTGTTACCCAAGGTGTCAAATTTAGCTGACGAATTTTATTGGCCGTTTGACGCGCCAACTCCCGATCATGAGGAGCCACATAATCAATGATAAGAACGGGCAGTTGGTAATCCGTCTGAATCGTTTTAATGCGATCTAATAGCCAGCTCCTGTCAGATTCATTCACCTCTTGATATGACTGCCGCGCTGCATTCCAACTTTGAAAGAGTGACTCAATCGCAACAGCAAAAACCTCCCCGTGCACTTTGGGAAGAATTTCAAAGCCGCGATTGAAAATTAATTTTATGTTTGGAAAACGCTGACGCAATTCGCGAACAACAGCAATCATGCCGGCTTCTTGACTGGCTCGCTGCTCGTCACTTTTTGCAAACAATTGATACGAATCCAAGGTGTCTAAAAAGAAACCTCTGTAACCCTTATCCCATAACGGCTTGATTACTTGTTCCGCATAGAAGGCTGGCCATTCAGATTGAGACTGATCAATAACAACACTTCCCCAGTTGGCATTGCTCCCCAAACGCCAACTGGTAGGGATCTTTTGAAAGTAGCTGCGGTGGGGGGCGACCTCACCAACTGACACGTAAGCAAACAGTTGGGTTTGTCTTTGCGCATTCAATTGGCTATCCGACACATGCTCCGGCTCCACCACAGCAACATCGAATGCTTGCAACTCGTCTATCGGGGGATTAGCGCCATAGAACACAGCAACGGAGAGCGGATTTGCAGATGCGTACCCAACAAAAAGCCATAACAATAAAAACCAACGGCTAATCACGATATTCCATCAACTGTCGGAGCCCATCATCAAGTGATGTTATTTCAAGATTATCTAACAACGCTTTCATCCGACTCGTATCCGCCGCTGAATGACGGATATCCCCTGCAGCCTCAGGCAAATGAGTGACTTGAGGCGTACATCCCGCCAGTCTCCCCAGCACCTCAATTAATTCAAGAAGCGTTACGCTGTTACTCGTCGCAATATTGCAAACACCAACCGCATCACTCTGCAACGCCCGCATATTGGCTCTGGCTATATCTTTAACAAAAATGAAATCACGTGTCTGACCGCCATCGCCAAAAACATTCAAGGGCTGATGATTCATTACACATGAAACAAAACGGCTAATCACTCCCGCATAAGCAGATGCAGGGTCTTGGCGCGGCCCATACACATTGAAATATCTCATCCCCATCGACTTGGTGCCATACAACTTATGATACAAATCTGCGTATTGATCATTAATCTTCTTCTCCAAACCATACGGAGAAAGAGGGGCTGTTAAAGCCTGCTCATCAATGGGAAGTGTGCTTGGCGTACCATAAACAGCAGCACTGGAGGCATACACAACACGCTGAACTTGATGCCGACGAGCGCAATCCAGCACATTCAAAAAACCCTGCACATTATGACCGCATGACGCAACGGGTTCTTCAATAGAGGACTTTACTGAAACTTGCGCCGCGAGGTGCAATACATGGGTCACCCCTTCCATCGCTCGCGCCACTTCGACAGCGTCCCGAATATCCCCGCGAATAAATTTCAAACGATCTGATCGTGGCAAATTATTCAATTTGCCAGATGAGAGATTATCTAACACTGTTACTTGAGCCCCCTCAGACAGTGCTGCCTCAACGCTATGTGAGCCAATAAATCCGGCTCCCCCCGTCACTAAAATATGCATTTTTACCTCTTCATTTTTATGATCGCTTCGCTAGTCATACCTATACCTAGAAAAGGAATTTATTTAATCATTTACCAGCTTCGCTCTAATACTTGATAACAACTCTGCTCAAACAAGCAAGGTGAGCCGCCTTAAATTACCGCAGACAATATTTGCTGTCGTTCAACACCCTCACAGCCTTGCGCTTAACACCACTTGATTTTTCTCCTCATTTCCAACGCTATCGGAAGCTCGTATAAGAAAATAATAAGTCCCCCCGCCCGCCAACCCCGTAATAACTTGTTGATTGGGATACGTGCTCTGTAAAACAGCATTCGGATTGGATGACTTCCATGCTTGTGCGTATCCTGTTCCCGCAGTTGGCGTGAGTACAACTCGGGTAGCGGCCGTTAAATTAGGATCGGCAATAAAATCAAACGGCGTTTTTTGGTAATACAGTGCATAGCTCACACGATTCATATCCATAGCGACATCCCATGCAATGGTCAAATTGCTATTTGCGACTGAAACCGCCTGTATACCGATCCTTGGCACAGGCGCTCCCGCTGGTGTTGGCCAACTGGGGGCATTCACGTTATAAGTGCTAGACCATTGCGGTGGCATGACATCAATCAGATTGGCGTGCAACTTAACGAAGGGATTAATTAAGGTAATGCTCGCATCCGTCAAGTAATGTCGAAACCCCACCGCCAAAGCTTCGTCAATATCACTTTGCAATTCGCTTACCCCTGTTGTTGAGCCTCCTGTCAGCGCCAGCTTGTCGATACCTGGTTTTGCGCCGCCCCAGCCATCTACATATCCCAAAGAAATCACCTTAAACCCATCACCCCGATTAGCCTCTGCCATCAACTTGGGCGCAAAGTTATGCTTATTGTCAGGGAAGAAATAGGGATCAAAAGTTTGGTTTGAATTGGAATTCAAACGGTAGCTTTCAAAAAAGAACAGATCAATCGCCCCTCGCGCAGAGACTTCATAATGTGGCAATCGCGGATCGAAATAGAAAATGCCGCGATTCTGCAAAATTACTTTATCTGGATAATCGGAACGCAAGCGTCGAATAAAGTCTGAATACCCATTCGCAGTCCATTCCGAATTCGAAATAGTGGGTGCGTAAAAGTTAGGGGCGGCCGTATCGATAGTGTCAAGGAACACCCCATCACAACCCAGGCCGCGACCATACGTCGTTGTTAACATTTCCTTTAAACCATGCGGGTTTTTGGGGTATCCAACAGGGACGGGATTGTCAGCTAATTCGTTGCTCAAAATGTCGTACCAAGCAGGATCGCCCGCATTGACATAACGTGTCAAAAAATTGGGGTTTTGATCTGGCACATTGCGTGGCGCTGACGCGTTATAACTCGCATTGTCATTTAGATAGTAAGAAGCGAACCCGCCATTTGTTGGCGTACCAAGCGGGTTCAAGCCGACTAACGAACGTGATCCTAATCCCGCGCCACGGGGATCAATTGATGGCCCCGTGCCATCCCCAATAAAGCGTGAATCCGCCCGTAGTTGCGCGTCGGTTAGATTGAAAGTACGCGAATCTTCACCAATCGAAATGTAACAAAGCACCACCACATTATCGCTACTGGTAGCCGGATCTAAACCCTGCTGAATATCACGTATCTGCGACTGATAAATATTGCCATTGTGTGGATGCACAATAACCAATGAGTGCTGTTTCAATGCTTGAATACTCGCAGCATCAAGTGCACCGTAATAAATCGCATAACTATCAGCCACCCTTACCTTTTGACGCGCAGTGGAAAGAGGAACATCGGGAGGCGTGATAGGCGGAGGCTCCGTTCCCGGAGTGGGTACGTTGGCTGGGTTGCCATTCCCCCCTCTACCACACGCCAGCAAAGCTGTGCACAAAATAAAAATTAAAACAGATTTGTAGTGCTGAAACATTGGGTGTGTTGACCGCCTAGTTGCATTGATTGTTTGAAACATGCGCCCATTTCAGATGCCCCTTGCTTCTCAGCCATATCGATCTGCACGCATCCTATTGATCACTTCACTTTCGATTGATTGAAGGTACTCGAAGGCGTGTTAAAAAACAACCGTTGATCCCTATCAAACGCCGACAATTTGATATTTCCCATTAGCGATACCCGTCAAATTCCAACTTCCAATGGAATATCGAATCAATCGCAACGTCGGGAAACCAACAGCAGCCGTCATTCGACGCACTTGCCTATTTCGACCTTCACGAATAGTGAGTTGCAACCAACTTGTGGGAATATTTTTACGAAAACGCACCGGTGGGTCGCGTAACCACAGTTCAGAGGGTTCTTCCATCAACTGAGCTTCAGCTGGACGTGTCATGCCATCCTTCAGCATCACTCCTTTCCTCAATTGCTCCAGCGCGTTGTCGTCCGGTACTCCCTCGACTTGCACCCAGTAGGTCTTAGGCAGCTTGTGCTGTGGATCGGTGATGCGATGTTGCAGCTTGCCATCGTCCGTGAGCAACAGCAGCCCCTCGCTGTCGGTATCCAAGCGACCCGCAGCATAAACGTCAGCAACAGGAATATAATCCGCGAGCGTCGGATGCAATCCGTCACGACTGAATTGGCAAACTACTCCGTAAGGTTTGTTGAACAGCAGGACGCGACTCATTTCATTTACCGCTCTCGTACTTTGAACTTCAAGATGGCCGGAAGTATACGAATTTAATCGTGCTGAATATCAACTAAATGAGAAAACCATGACGAACCAAAAGATCATCTACACCCTGACTGATGAAGCACCCGCTCTTGCAACCTACTCTTTACTCCCCATCGTACAAGCCTTTACCAAGGCGGCTGGCGTGGTCGTTGAGACACGAGACATCTCACTCGCGGGACGCATCCTCGCGAACTTTCCAGAAGGTCTGACCGCGAAGCAGAAGATATCCGACCAATTGACGGAGCTAGGTGATCTAACGCTGAAACCTGAAGCGAACATCATCAAATTGCCAAATGTGAGCGCATCACTCCCGCAATTGAAAGCCGCTATCAAGGAATTGCAATCCAAGGGCTACAAAGTCCCTGACTATCCCGACGAAGCAAAGACCGACGCAGAAAAAGACATCAAAGCGCGTTATAGCAAAGTGCTTGGAAGTGCCGTGAACCCAGTGCTACGCGAAGGTAACTCGGATCGTCGCGCTGCCGCCTCCGTCAAACAATTCGCACGCAAACACCCACACCGCATGGGCAAGTGGGAGAAGACCTCCAAGACACGCGTGGCGCACATGACCAATGGCGATTTCTACGGTAGCGAAAAAGCTGTCTGCGTGCCTGATGCAGTCAATACCCGCATCGAGTTCGTCGCACGTGATGGCAAAGTCACTGTACTCAAAGAAAAGATGGCACTCAAAGCTGGCGAGATCATCGATGCCGCCGTGATGAGCCGTAAAGCACTGCGCAAGTTCTACGCCGAGCAGATCGCTGCTGCTAAAAAAGAAGACGTGCTACTGTCGCTGCATCTGAAAGCCACCATGATGAAGATCTCCGATCCCATCATGTTCGGTCATGCCGTATCAGTATTCTTCCAAGAAGCCTTCGACAAACACAGCGCCCTGCTCAAAGAGTTGAACGTCAACTTGAATAACGGTTTCGGTGACGTGGAAGCCAAGATCTTCGCCTTACCCGAAGCCAAGCGCGCCGCCATCGTCGCGGATATCGCGGACTGCTTCCGCAAACAACCGCCATTGGCGATGGTGAACTCCGACAAGGGCATCACCAATCTGCACGTACCAAGCGACGTCATCATCGACGCCTCTATGCCCCCGATGATCCGTGACGGCGGCAAGATGTGGGGCGCTGATGGCAAAGCCTACGACACACTGGCGATGATCCCAGACCGTTGCTACGCCACCATCTATGTCGCGGCCGTGGAAGACTGCAAAAAGAACGGCGCACTTGATCCTGCGACCATGGGCTCTGTCCCTAACGTCGGCCTGATGGCACAAAAGGCAGAGGAGTATGGCTCTCACGACAAGACCTTCGAAGCAACTGCCGATGGCGTGGTACGTATCATCGATACCAATGGCAATGTCATCTTGGAACAACCGGTCGAACAAGGCGACATCTTCCGCGCCTGCCAAACCAAAGATGCGCCTATCCAAGATTGGGTCAAACTCGCCGTCACTCGCGCACGCTTGAGTGGCACACCTGCCATCTTCTGGCTGGATAAGGATCGTGGTCACGACGCACAGATCATTGCCAAGGTAGAAAGATACTTGAAGGATCACGACACCAAGGGACTGGACATCCAGATCATGGAACCCTCCGCAGCATGCCGAGCTTCCTTGGCACGTATCCGCCAAGGTAAAGACACCATCTCTGTCACTGGCAACGTGTTACGTGATTACCTCACCGACCTGTTCCCTATCTTGGAACTCAACACGAGCGCCAAGATGCTCTCCATCGTTCCATTGATGAATGGCGGCGGCATGTTCGAGACCGGTGCCGGCGGCTCTGCGCCTAAACACGTGCAACAGTTCCAGCAAGAGAATTACCTACGCTGGGATTCTCTGGGTGAGTTCTTGGCATTGGGCGTGTCACTGGAACATCTAGCGCAGAAGTTCAACAACGCCAAAGCGCAGGTGTTGGCAGATACACTAGACCAAGCGAATGCAAAGATATTGGAGAACAACCGCTCCCCAGCTCGCAAAGTCGGTGAGATCGACAATCGTGGCAGTCACTTCTACCTCGCTTTGTACTGGGCACAAGCACTCGCCGCGCAGAACAAGGACAAGGAAGTGCAGACTCGTTTCGCGCCACTGGCAAAGGCGCTGACCGAAAACGAAGCGAAGATCAATGCAGAACTGATTGCAGCTCAGGGCAAACCAGTGGAGATGGGCGGCTACTACCTACCAGACTTCAACAAAACATCGAATGCGATGCGCCCAAGTTTGACTTTGAATGCGGCGATAAAAGCGATCTAAGCAGGCAGCACCAAACAAAAAGCCCGCCACTTTCGTGGCGGGCTTTTTGCGCTACATCGAAGCTGGATTAACCCGCTTGGATGTTAGAAGCTTGTTTGCCCTTAGGACCTTGAACGATGTCAAAAGTCACTTTTTGGCCTTCTTTGAGTGACTTGAAGCCGCTCATGTTGATTGCTGAAAAATGCGCAAACAGATCTTCGCTGCCATCATCTGGAGTGATGAAACCGAAACCTTTTGCGTCGTTGAACCATTTAACTGTACCGTTTGCCATGCTATTACTTCCTTACAAAAATACGGGTGGGCCCCCGCTAAATTGTTTGAAACCCAAGACCGCACATGGCAAAACCAGCACTGCATCTACTTTGATTCAAACACCCAGACGCTTTTTAACCCACCCCAACTCTCACCGTCAAGCGTTAATTGTGTTTATTTGCGAATCAGACTTGAAAAACCCACGTTAATCGTCAAATATACGGGCACTCAGAATGCAACAATGAACTCAATGGCAACCAAACACGCAAACGTACCTTTACTTGAACGCAGCAAAGTAAAGCCGCCTAAGTTATACAAAGTGATACTGCTAAATGACGATTACACAACGATGGAATTCGTGATTGAAGTCTTAACTGTATTTTTTAAAATGAGCATGGAACAGGCAACTCAAGTCATGCTCAAAGTGCACAACGATGGATCTGCGGTATGCGGCTTATATCCAAAGGACATCGCTGAAACCAAGGTAAATCAAGTCATCGGATATGCAACACAGCATGGGCACCCCTTACGTTGCCACATGGAGGAAAACTAAATGATCGCCCAAGAACTTGAAGTCAGCCTACACCTCGCCTTTGTCGAAGCCAGACATCGTCGTCACGAATTCATCACCGTTGAACACCTGCTCATGGCGATGTTGGACAATCCTTCTGCGGCGCATGTGTTGCGCGCCTGCGGTGCAGATCTAGACGAGCTTCGCGCCGTGCTGGCACAGCACATCGAGACTCACACCCCAATCGTGCCAGGCACAGCGGAGGTCGATACCCAACCGACGGTCGGCTTCCAACGGATCATTCAACGCGCGATCCTGCACGTTCAATCTTCAAACAAGAAGGAAGTAAATGGAGCCAACATCTTAGTCGCCATGTTTGGTGAAAAAGAATCGCATGCCGTTTATTTCCTCAATCAACGTGCTATCACTCGTCTCGATGTTGTGAATTACATTTCACACGGCATCAATAAAACAGCGGACGCTCAACCTACCACTCAAAAGACAAGCAACGAAACAGAGGGCGAGCACGAACAAGCTGGCGATAGCGCACTCAAGAACTACACACTCGATTTGAATCAGCACGCACTTGAAGGCAAGATCGATCCGCTCATTGGCCGCGCGCTTGAATTGGAGCGCGTCATCCAAACGTTATGCCGCCGCCGCAAGAACAATCCACTCCTTGTAGGTGAAGCCGGGGTCGGTAAGACCGCGATTGCCGAAGGCTTGGCACGTCGCATCACGGAAGGAGATGTGCCTGACATCCTAAAAGATGCTCAGGTCTATTCACTCGATATGGGCTCTCTCTTAGCCGGCACAAAATATCGAGGTGATTTCGAACAGCGTCTAAAAGCCGTTTTGAAAGAATTGAAAGATGCGCCGAATGCTGTGTTGTTTATTGACGAAATCCACACACTCATCGGCGCGGGCGCAGCCTCGGGCGGAACGATGGATGCCTCCAATCTGCTCAAGCCCGCCTTATCCAGTGGGCAATTGAAATGTATTGGCGCCACGACCTACCAAGAGTATCGCGGTATCTTTGAAAAAGATTCCGCCCTTTCGCGTCGCTTCCAAAAAGTCGACGTGCCAGAACCATCAGTTGAACAAACCATCGAGATATTGAAGGGATTGAAATCGCGTTTCGAAGAACACCACAGCATCAAATACAGTGCAGCGGCACTCACCAGCGCAGCAGAACTCTCTTCACGTTTCATCAATGATCGCCACCTGCCTGACAAGGCCATCGACGTGCTTGATGAAGCAGGTGCTGCACAACGCATCTTGCCAAAATCCAAACAGAAGAAGGTCGTCGGCAAACACGAGATCGAAGAGATCATCGCCAAGATCGCACGCATCCCGACACGCACCGTATCGCATGACGACATCAATGCACTGAAAAACTTGGATCGCGACCTCAAGGCTACTGTGTTCGGTCAAGACAAAGCTATCGATGTTCTCGCGCGCGCCATCAAGATGTCACGAAGCGGCCTGGGCAATCCACAAAAACCCATTGGCAGTTTCTTGTTCTCCGGCCCCACCGGAGTCGGCAAAACCGAAGTGGCTCGCCAACTCGCTTACAGCATGGGCATGCCTATTCATCGTTTTGATATGTCCGAATATATGGAACGCCATGCAGTATCACGTTTGATCGGCGCACCGCCTGGCTATGTAGGCTTTGACCAAGGCGGTCTGCTCACGGAAGCCATCAGCAAGCAACCGCACTGCGTACTGCTACTCGACGAGATCGAAAAAGCACATCCAGATATCTTCAACATCCTGTTGCAAGTTATGGATCACGGCACACTCACCGACAACAATGGCCGCAAGGCGGACTTCCGCAATGTTGTCATCATCATGACCACCAATGCAGGAGCTGAGGCACTAAACAAGAGCAGCATGGGCTTCACAAAGACATCTGCAGCAGGAGATGAGATGACGGACATCAAGAAGATGTTCACCCCTGAGTTCCGAAATCGTTTGGACTCAATCGTGTCTTTTGCCGCGCTGACCAAGGAAGTTATCTTGCGCGTAGTGGATAAATTCTTGATGCAGCTAGAAGAGCAGCTCCATGAGAAGAAAGTAGATGCTCTGTTCACCGACGCGCTTAAAGATCATCTGGCCGAACATGGCTTCGATCCGTTGATGGGTGCACGTCCGATGGCGAGGTTGATCCAAGACACGATCCGTTCTGCCTTGGCAGATGAACTCCTGTTTGGCCGACTTGCTAGTGGCGGTAAAGTCACCGTTGACGTTAAAGCGGGCAAGGTCGTTCTCGAGTTCGAAGAAGAAGCGGTTATCGCTTAAAAGAATAGGGGTGATCGTGTTGAGCACGATCACCCCTACTTCACCTCACAACTCTCAATCCACTTCGATCATTGGGCCTGTGACATATCCTTGGTAACCATCCACACCCAGATCACGCAACAAGCTCAACATCGCGTCATCTTCCACGCCTAAGGCGATCACCCGCACCTCGAGTGGGCGCGTAATCTTCACCACAGAAGAAATGAAAAACTGATGCTTAGGATTGTTGGCCAAGTCTCGAATATAAGCCAAACTCAATTTCAAGTAGCGCGGCTTCATCTCTTGCAAATACTCAAAAGCGCTGTGGTGCAAGCCAAAATTATCCACTGCAAAGTTAGCCCCTAGTTTCCGAATCTCACTTACAAATTGATGCACCGTGGCACGATCATGCACCAATCCAAATTCTGTGAATTCAAACACCAAACGCGCTGACAAAGGACGATTCTCCTGCATGGCATGCAATAGCCAATGCATCAAAGTTTGATCATGTAATGATTGAACAGACAGATTGATCGCAACCTCATCATCCATAATCATCCCGCTCAACATACGCCCGAACAGCCGCTTCAAAATAGCCAGATCGAATTCCGCATTCAGTCGATGGCGGTTCGCCATCGGGATGACCTGATCCGCAGGCACGACCTCACCATTCTCATGCTTCAAACGTACAAATAGCTCAGCCTGCATCTGGCCTTCTTGGTGGATGCCCATCACAGGCTGTTTGAACAACGCGATTCGATCTTCGGCAATCGCGCTAGTGATCAACTGCTTCCAATATTGCGACCCCTTGCTGTGATCATCCTCAGTCAAAGTGTGCATCACACACTGCCCTTTACCTTGGGACAAAGATTGCAATGCCGCCATATCAGCCTGCGACATCAACGAAGGTAAAGAGACCGTTTGACCCGAGAAGTACACGCCGCCAAAACCAAAGGTAAGCGGGTGATCGCCCTTCAAGGCATCCAATACAGAGCTCACCGCCACACAAACCCGCGCACCATACTGATCCGCATCCGCACGATCAATATTATGAATAACGATCGCGAACGTAGACCCGTTCACCCGCGACTTCATGATTTCCTTAGGCCCCTCAACCGCCATTAATACGGTCGCGATCTCTTTGAGCAAAGTATCGCCTTCTTGGAATCCATTACGTGAATTGAACCCCTGAAAGTCAGCCAGTTGCAGCATATACATGACGCCTGAATCTAGGTTCAATCCGCCTTCCAGCAAGACTTCCATTTGCGACTCAAAACCACGCCGATTCTCCAATCCTGTCAACGCATCGACATTCGACTCATGACGGAAACGCACCGCCTGTTGGACTTCGTGCTCGATGATGCCGCGCAACTTGTTGGACATTGAGTTGATGGCGGCCACCACACTACGCAATTCACGCGTCCGAGGGATCGTATTGATGAGCTTGAAGTCACGCTGACTGATCGAGTGAGCAACTTCTTCGATCGCATGTAAAGGCTTAAGGATACGTGTCAAGAAACTGTGTAAGGCTGCGAGTGCTAAGACATACAGCAAGGACAGCCACAGGATCGATTCCCACAGCGTGCGCCACAATTGTTTGTAGGCAAAGTTGGGATGGCTCGACACCACCACTCGGCCTAATTGTCGCCAGCCCTTCGTCAACAACGATTCCGCAGAAGGCGCCTCCAATGCTTGCCAATCAACGAACCATTGCGGGACTTCTGCCGGCGTTGGCGAAAGTGTCTTGAGCACTAGCGTCTCACCTTGCACATTCAACACACGAATGGACTGATAGAACCCACGGTCGAACAAAGCATTCACAGTCAATTCGACTCTCACCATATCGCCCTCAGCTAAGGGCGTTGGCAAGACCATCCCTAATGACGTCGCCGAATCTTGCGCGTGTGAAGTCAATTGCTCCTGTAGATATTTATGCGCATTACGAATATAGATCGTCTCTGTCGCCGCCAAGATCAGCAGAAATGCGATCGATGTACCAATGAATAATTGTCTAAATAAAGTCATCTGTGTTCTCCCTTGAGCTACATCTTTCGCTCTTTTTCCATCTTTTCCAGCAGCTCACTCCACAAGCGAATCTGACTGGATTTTGTTTTGATCGTCGTCGGACCGACCGCCCACATATCATCATCATTAAAACTATAAACTGGCTCCAAATCCATACGCTCCGATGCCAGCAAAACACTCTTGGTCATGTTATCTAGGATGTAAGGATCAGCATCTGGAGTGGGGTAGTAAGCCAACACCATATGTGCCTCATTGAGACGTAGCGCACGCACATAGGTAATGCGCAAACTACCGGGTGGAAGCCCCAACTCTTTTAGACTGAAATATTTTGCAATGGAATAATCTTCGCAATCACCCGCATTGGAGGCCAGCATCTCAACGGGTGTAGCCCAATAATCATCCATCCCCCAGTGATGAATGTCGCGTTGATAGGGCAATTTATTCCAGAAGCGATTAAATGGCCTTAGATCGTCTTCTCCAAGTTCGACGCCCTTCTTGGGTGCTTTCGCCAACCATGACATCTCACTCGAACGCCAGTCCCCAACGCGCTCAACCGCGCCACTCCCCCACTTACCGGCGACGTACTGCAATAATCCTGGAGAAAATTCAACGACGCTGGCCATCACTATCCCGGCAAAGGACAGTAAAAAGAACGCCAGTAAGTAACGGTGCCGTAGATTAACCTTCAACGCACACCATCCTCGCGCATTGCACGCGACCAATAGTTGACTGCTGATTGAAGCACCTTGGCATAGATTCCCTGTGACAACACGAACGCCTATCCTAGTAAGACAAAGTGCACCTTAGCAGGTGCGCATTCACGGAAACGGTGGATTAAAAGGAGAGAATAGGTTTATTTCATCAAGCCGAATAGGCTCACACCGCATCAACTACTTTGGAGCTTTTTCTGAACCTCTAGCAACAAACCATCAGTTGCACTTTCAAGCATATCCAAAGCCAACTCAAAACCTGCATCACCGCCCCCATAAGGGTCAGGCACTTCCTTTGCCTTATGGGTACGACTGTAAGACATCATCAGCTTCGGCTTTTGCCAAAGATCGGGCTCACCCAAACGATGCATGACAGTCATGTTCTTCATGTCCATCACACAGATGAAATCAAATTGTTCTAGATCTGCACGGCCCACTTGGCGCGCACGCAGATCGGATAGATCGTAGCCGCGTTTACTTGCGAAAGATTGAGAGCGCGCATCAGGTGCCAGACCGATCTTGTAATCGTGTGTAGCGGCCGAATCAATATGCAGCTGATCAACTATGCCTGTCTTCGCCGCTTTCGCTCTGAACATCGCCTCAGCCGTAGGGGAACGGCAAATATTCGCTGTACACACAAACAATACGCCCAGTTTTTTTTCAACGTTAGCTGTCACGCTGACTCCTCGTTTTAATCCGCTGTTTGATGCTTCCTTGCGAGTCCAGTCCCAACGCGATCCACCCCAAGGCCAGCACCACCATAAACGTAGCCGAATTCGCCGGTATCTGAAGATTGAAGTCCACCGTACTATGAATGAGCAACGCAATGATACCCATCATCGAAGCGAAGGCCATCCCGCGCATCAAGGCATCCTTACGTCGCATCAAAGCCAATAATGCAGCTATAAAACTCAACACCACCATCGAACCCAATAAAGCCAAACCAATCCCACCGGTGTCCGCTGCAATCTCCAGATAATCCTCATGGGCATGGTCGTAATAGGCATCATAGGTAGGAGGTCTATATCGTGGATACACCGTATAGAAACTTCCCCCGCCAGCCCCTACCAAGGGGTAGTCACTCAATAAATTTAGTGTATTTTTACTCACCTCGATACGCCCCAGATCATGCTCGACAGAAGTTTGTTCCATCCGTGCGGCCAACTTCTCCACACCGAACCACGCTCCCACCAAGATCAGATCGATGACGAACAAACTCGACAGCAAGATCACCATGCTACGCGTCTCACGCTTCGCAAACATCTGCTTAACCGAACCTGCTTGCAAACGGAATACCAGCAATGCGATGAATCCAGCCACAATCATGCTTGAGAAGAAAGCGGTATTCCCCATCCGCGATCGCGTCAGCACCAAGCCGATCACCATGATCGCCAACATCAAACGCAACAGCAGTTTTGCGCTCAACAGCAGGCGCATCCAACTACGCACACGTTGTTTCCAAGTACGAATGGTTTCATCTGGCGCCCACGACGCCAACAACAAACCAATACCGATTGCCGACACCATCTCCAAATAACCTGCCAAATGGTTACGACACACGAACGTACCCGTCGCAAAACCGATATAGGCTTCTTTCTTCCCAAAAAGCAGATACTCCACACCCGACAACGTCATCAAGCTACCGAAAAAAGCTTGAAACACACCGCTCAACACCAAAACGTAAGCCAGTATCACCAAGCGCTGCTTGCTATTCACCAACAACAGCACCAATGCAAAAACCAAGGTGTAAGAGACACTTTTCAGCCAATACATAAAACCGGCATACGGCACCAGCGACAAGGGCGCTGCCCCTTCAACACCCGCTGCGCGATACTGAATAACGCTATCTGGTGACAATAACTCACGGATCGAAATAGGCAATGGCAGAAGTAGCAACAACAGATAAGCAGACCACACACCCAACAGCCACAACACTGGCTTCGCAGACATAAATCCTGCCCCAGGCACCACTCTGTTTTGTCGCCAACCATAGAGATAAAAAGCGGCCAAGATAACCACGGCCACTTCAAAGATCGCTTCAGCCCAAGGGCGATTGGTCGCATAAGGCAAAGGCAACCAAACCAACAGTGCCAGCAAGCCATAGAACAATCGTTGTTCGAAATTCGAAGATGTACTCATCACTGACACGCCCCGGCCTTCTGAGCACATGCAGCTTCACGATGAGCACGCGACACTTGGTTGAGCTGATTCTGATTTCGACGCATACCCCGCACAAACACCTGTTGGATTATTGCCTGCTCAGCAGCAGGCATCTTGTCCCACGCACTCAAACCAATATCCGCCAGCGCTACGATCAACTCAGATTCCCAAGGCCCCAATTCCACCGCACGATGCAACGCATGACGAAACTCATCATCATATTCATTCAATTCACGTTTGAGCGATAGGAAGATCACCCAACTGTAGGCAGAGATAGGGCGTAGATGCAAAGACGTCTGAATCTCAGCGACCCCTTGCTTCAGAAAAAGTGATTTTTCAGCAGGCGAGACGTTAGGCAACAACGCACGCATCAAGCTCAAGCGAGCGGCATCTTCATGATGTGAGGGGTTCACATCAGCAAAACGAATAGCCCATTGGATACGATCACCAACCGATTCGACATCGGCTGTGGTTGGCGCAAGACCTTTCTTGCCCCAACTATCCATTTCAGAGCGTGCGCTAATAGAAAGCAATTCGGCGACACCGAATCGGGTCGCCGAAATGAATACGAACACTAAAAATAGGACGCCAATCCAGAAAACGCTTTTTTTCACGGACACGTCTTTACCAGTAGCCAAGCTCAAATTTTGATTCCCAAGAAGCTCTTCTTGCTCGGTGTTGGCATATCCTGACCATACACGTACTCATACTGATAGGAATAATGACCGTAGCGATCAGTGCGATTGTTATCCAACTGGTTCAGCACCACGCCCAACACTGGTGCTTGAATATCATGCAAGCGACGCATCGCCGCACTCACCAATTGATGCGGTGTCGAATCCGCTTTCACCACATACAACAATGCATTGGCATAACGCGAGATCACCAAGGAATCACTGACCGGCTTCAATGGTGGGCAATCGATGATCACCATATCGAACATATCCTTCACCTTGGCAATTGTCTCGCCAAAGCGATGCGACGACAGCAATTCAAGCGGTGAACTCAAATGCTTACCAGCAGTCAGGACGAACACATTCGGGCTATCGGTTGGCTGGATACACTCTTCCAACGTCGCGTCATCGGCCAAATAATCGACCAAACCATGCACATCATCCAAACCACCCAACGATTTTGCCAAACTTGGGCGACGCATATCACCATCCACCAACAACACCTTCTTCATCTGGCCCAAAGCAAACGCCAAATTGATAGAGATCGTCGTCTTGCCTTCGCTTGGCACTGTCGATGTCACCATCACCACACGGTGCGGCTCATCAATTGCTGACAGCAACACAGCGGTACGAACTGTTCGTATCGACTCTGAGAAAAGCGAGTTTGGATCTGACAAGAATGCCCTCGCAGCAGGTTTTTCTCCAAGCTGCGCCTTATCCAAGACCTGCACCGTACCCAACACATCAACCCCTAAACGGCGCTCCACATCCGGCACGCTATGCATGGTGTTATCTAGGTAATCCAGCACGAACACAATCGCGATACCCGCCAACAATCCCAAGATAAAGGCGATGCCGATGATCATCTTTTTCTTAGGCTTGAGTGGAATACTTTCCACCACAGCAGGATCAACGATGCGCCCCGCAGTCGACTGCAAGTTAGACGCAACATCAGTTTCTTTAGCGCGGTTCACGAACAAGTCATACAACTGCTTGTTACTTTCCGCCTCGCGTTGCAACACACTCAATTGGAACTCTTTACGAGTCAGATTTTGAATATCAGATTTGATCTGATCCAAAGCTCGCGATGTCGCGATCACATTGGTTTTAGCTAGATCGTATTCCTTGGTGATACCGCTGATCACCGCATCGATCTCACGCTTCAACGTATCACGTGCGGATTTCAACTCAGACTCCGCTGCGATCACTTTAGGGTGCGCAGCGGTATAGCGGCTTTGCAACTCATTCAATTTGCGTTGCGCAGTTGATTCCGCTTCTTTCATCTGTTGAACAGATGGGCTCTTCAACACAGCGGGGATAGACTCCAACACCTCAATCGGTTGTCCACGTTGGTCTTTCACTTGAACATAAACACCTTCCGCCTCAGCCAAGCGCTGGCGCATCACGATCAGGTTTGTGGATATTTCTTCCAACTGCTTCGCCGTCCCACTCATCGCCACGCCCTTACTGTCGATGATGTTCTCGCGCTCGCGATAGGCTTGCAGCACTTTCTCAGACTCTTCCAACTGCTTGCGCAAGCCATCCATACGCTCAGTCAACCACGCATTGGCACGTTGCGTCATTTGTGAACGAGATTCCAAATCGTTCTCGATATAAGCCTCTGCAACCGCATTCGCCACCTTGGCAGCCAACTCTTTATCTGACGAATCAAAGCTGACCTTGACGATTTGACTCTTCAATATCGGCTCAATGGTCAAAGACTCTGAGAATCGCTCAAGCGCCGCATCCATCTCTAAGGCCGCCAATTCTGCTGGCGTACCTTCTGGCTCTGAAGAGAAGAATCCTGGCTTTTTAACTTGGGTGAAGGCTTCATTCTTCAGCATGTCCAGTTTCTTGATCACGATCTCCGCGATCGGGCGTGACTTCAAAATCTGCACTTGAGAATTGAATGCCTCTTGCCCTGCACTACCTTGGATATCGTACAGATCGGACAAGGTCAACGCTTTACTCTTCGAATTCTCGATGAGCAACATCGCCGTAGAACGATAGATCGGCGTCATCTGGAACGCTACCAATATAGCCAGCAGCGTAACCACAAAAGCCAAGCCAAAGATCTGCTTCAGGTGCTTGCGAATCAACAGCCAATAGTCGAGCAAGTTCAGCTCTTCAGCAGCATCGTTTTCAGTTGCGTACATCGTTTCGCGGCTCATTAGAAAAAGCTTTCTTCAACAGTGATGATGTCGCCAGGCATAACTGGCATACCAAGATCCGCCTTCAGCGGTGTGTGTGTTTCGTCGCGCTCACGAATGATAGCCACATGGCCTTGTGAAGCACGGTCTTTGAACCCGCCCGCTATCGCCACGGCTTTACGCACAGTCAATCCAGGCTGGAAGGGGAAATTACCGGGCTTATAAACCTGCCCATTCACAAAGAAATCGCGATACTGCTGCATAAACACCGTCACCCGAGGGCTGACGAGGTATTTTTTAAAATCATTGGTCAATTGCGCTTCCAACTCAGAGAGGGTCAACCCCGCCGCTCTCACTTCACCCAACATCGGAACGGACACCGTTCCCGCATCTGTTAAGCGCACTTTCTCAACACTCAACTCTTTCTCGTCATACACCCCCACCCCAATCGTATCGCCCGCACCCAGCCGATAGTTCGACATTTCACTTTCTGCAAAAGCAAAAGGAGCGCATAACAAACAAGCTAGCAAAAACAGGGAACGAAGTGGCATAAGATCCGACTCGAAATTAAAAATATGAAGCAACTTGCAAAAAGAGGCGACCAGCTTGCGACCGATCACCTCTCCCATTACAACGAAATACTTAATTACAGAGCAGAGCGAACGCCTACAGCAAAGATACCACGCTTGTAGTCAGCGATGCCGTTTGGAGAAGTCTTCGCAGCATTCGTGTAGCCAGCAGAACCGATCAACCAATTACGGATTTTGTAATCCGCTGTCAAACCATAGTTGTTCGTCGTGTCAACACGGGACAGGCCGATGAAGTCTTCCTTAACTTGTGAACCACTCAAGCTCAGCTTAACGCGATCATTCAAGTCATACGCCACATTCATGCCAGTATTGCCGATATTGATCGCCTTAGAACCTGCCAAAGTCGTTTCAACCGGGCTACGTGTTGCGAACACATCAACATTCACATAAGAGACAGGAGACCAACGCACAACACCTTCCCAAATTGCGCCCGTGTATGAAGTCAAAGTTGACGAGTCATATTTCTTTTGCAACTGACCCACTTTGATTTCGCCAGTGGTTTGTGCAGTCGCATCCCACTTCAAACCGGTCATGAAACGTTGTTCGCTACCATCCAACAATGAAGCACTGTCTTTGTAATTGATGCCAGTACGCTTAGCATTCAACAACAAAGAAGTCGCTGGCATCACGCGGAAGTACACTGTACCGCCAACTGATGTCAATGTGCTGTCATATGCTGTAGTGATAGAACGATTGTTGTCATAGGTACGTGAGTTGTAGCCCAGGTCCAAGATTGTACGGACACGCGCCTCTTCAGCACCGTATGTCCAAGAACCACCCAAACCAGAGTTAGACCACGTATTAGGCACGGCTGTTGCTGCGCCGAAAGTAGAGCCGCGAGGATCGTGACCCTTCATGAAGTTTGGTGTGATCTTCAAAGCAGAACGCGAAGACAATTCGTAATCGATCTGACCCAATAATTTTTGATCGAGATAGTTGTCTGCGATGTCCTTTGTGTAACTAGCCACATCCGCCAAGTAAGCAACTGAAGTTGTCAGCGCTTCTTTGTCCGCTTTCAGCACAACAGAAGGACTAACAACCGAGATCATGGAAGAGGTTGCGGTAGCGGAACGAGTGATATTGCTATCGCTCTTCAACTCAGCGCCCAAACCTGGGAAAACGGAAATACCACCCAAACGGAAAGACGGCACAGATGACTCTTCAGCCGCATTGGCTGCGCCACAAACGGCCAAACCCGATAAAACTAATAATGTTTTTTTCATTTTCAGAGCTACTCCAATAAATTATTTCCAGCCGACCGAGAGAATGACCCCCTCTGCCCAATCAACCTCATTAAAACGCAAACACTTAAAGTGAAAAAGCGCGGAACCGAAACCACCGGCGCCGCGCTTATTCAAAGTGCGATTACGACTTGCTCACGCCGCCGCCAGAAACAGCAGGTGTATTTGGAATAGAGAGTTGTGGAGCAACAGGAGCTTGAGCAGCAGTAGCACCGGCCACATCACCCGGGTTAACACCAGGCGTAGTAATCAAAGCTTGTTGAATTGCATCTCTTTCGCCAGCAGGTGCGGCAGCAATTGCAGCACTTTTCACAGCAGCCGCTTCTTTCGGATTTGCCGCAGCAACAGCTGCTGCAACAGAAGTGGCTGGTTGGCCAGCTTCGATCAACGCAGTTGTCAAATCAGCAGCAGGAACGCCCGCTTCTTTAGCTTCAGCAGCGATATCTGCCAGACTCTTTTTGTTCTTAACTTGCTCAGCAACTTCTGCTTTAACTTGGGCTGCAGTCATGTTTGGCTTAAATGCAGCACTTGCCAAACCAGAAGCCGAAGCCAACACTAACGCCAAAACCAAGGCACTTACTTTACTTGTCTTAACCATTTTAAACCTCCAAAAAATATCAATAAAAAATTACAAAATAAAAACTTCTGAACGAATTATACCAGACCCCCGCCCTTTTAAACTCCCCAGTTTTACTCAAGCCCTTTATTCGACAGGCTTTTTAATAAAAGTTCCGTAACTCACGCGCTTAATATACGTTTTTACCAACAAAACCTTTGAACACGGTCATAAAAATAATTTTGACGTCTAGCCAGAGCGACCAGTTGCGTACATAGAACAGATCACAATCTAAACGCCCCTTCATTTTGTCCAAAGTATCCGTCTCGCCGCGCCACCCATTCACCTGCGCCCACCCCGTGATGCCGGGCTTAACTTGATGGCGCAACATATAACCATGCAGCAACTTACGGTACTCCTCGTTGTGCGCAACCGCATGAGGGCGTGGCCCAACAATCGACATACGCCCCTGCAGCACGTTAAAGAACTGCGGCAATTCGTCCAAAGAAGTGCGTCGCAAGAACGCACCAAACGGCGTGATGCGCGCATCCCCCTTGGTGGCTTGCACCACCTTATCGCCGTTATCACTCACCGTCATGCTGCGGAATTTCCACACTTCGACGATCTCCCCCTTCAAGCCATAGCGGCGTTGCTTAAACAACACCGAACCCGGCGAGGTAAATTTGATTCCCAAGGCGATCACTAGCATCACCGGCAAAATCATCAACAAAATCAAACTACCAAAAACAATATCCTCGATGCGCTTGACCCCTCCATTGATGCCATAAAAGGGGCTATCGAACACACTCACCACCGGCATCTCACCCACCGTAGACCACTTAGCGTGGAATAGCTCAAACACAAAGATATCCGGCACCACAAATACAGAAGCGGTTGTATCCGCCAACTCATCAATCAACTGCACGATGCGCTTTTCAGCATGCATCGGTAGCGCGATATAGACCAAGTCAATCTCGCCGGCACGCGCCTTGGCTACCATCTCCTTCAGGTCACCCATCAGCGGCAACTCTTGCGTTCCTAAGCGAGCTAATGATCGATCATCAAATACTCCCAACACCTTCAACCCCATCCAAGGCTGAGTAGTGATGTGATGCGACATCTTCTTCGCTGCTTTCCCATAACCGGCAAACGCCACGTTACGTGTATTCAATCCTTCCGAACGCAATCCGCGCAGCAATGCACGATACAAAACCCGCAATCCAGCCAACCCCACAAGCACCAACAACGCCCATGTTGAAATCGTCACGCGAGAAAACTCAGCTGACGTTTTAGAAGCGAACCCCACCATCAGCAAAATAAGCACAGTGATCGCCCAAACTCCCACCACACTGGAAATTTCAGCAAGTAGCGTTTCCATCCGCCAAGAACGGTACACCCCCCTAATGGCAGATAACACCTCAAACACAAACACCGACAAAATCGCCACCAACATATAATCGGCGGACAACTCGATATGGCGAAACGCAACCGCCATAATCATGGCGATAAAAATGACGCCCACATCCAACATACGTTGAATCAATTCCAAGCTTGAAGAATTCTGCTTGAGTAAGCCGGACGAATTACGGATCAACGGAGCCACCTAAATAAATGATACTTGGGGTCGGATTGTACCGAGCCTCCCCGCATTTGATAAGCGTTAAAACGGCCTATATACAAAAGCGCAATACAGCCACATTCGTCATATAAGCCGTTAATTATATTACCCCCCAGGATGGGCGGCCACACTCCCCTGTAGGTCGGGATTCATCCCGACAGCAATCTACGAAGTTAATCTCGCTTCCATCAACAAGTCGGACTGAAGTCCGACCTACAAAACCTGTTCCTGCCATCTGGGGGCAATTCGGCCAAGAGATTGTCAGACTAAAGTTCGACCCACATCAGCCCGAAGGTCGGGATTCATCCCGACTGCAATCTACGAAATTAATCTCGCTTCCAACAACAAGTCGGACTGAAGTCCGACCTACAAAACCTGTTCCTGCCATCTGGGGGCAATTCGGCCAAGAGATTGTCGGACTAAAGTCCGACCTACATCATCCCCGTAGGTCGGACTTCAGCCCGACAGCAATCTACAAAATTAACGCGGCGCTTCCATTAACAAGCGCATGCACTCGGCCACTTCGCTATCCCAATTTGGCAAGGTCACGTTAAAAGCGGTTTCGAATTTCGCCGTATCCAACGATGAGTTAGCGGGACGTTTCGCGGGCACGGGGTATTCGTGTGTGGCGATGGGATGAATGACGAGTGGCTTATCTTTTAGCACCTCATCATATTGCTTTGCCAAACGCACGATCTCTTGCGCGAAGCCGTGCCAACTCGTGCGGCCATGTGGTGTCAGGTGATACACGCCCGATTTTTCGGCTGAAAAACCCGCAATAACTTGCGCCGTAGAAGTGGCCAACAATCTTGCCCATGTTGGCGCACCAAATTGATCGGCAACAATGCGCAACTCATCACGCTCTTTCGCCAACCTCAAAATAGTCTTGATGAAGTTCGCGCCATGCACGCCATACACCCAGCTTGTACGCAGAATGACGTGTTTGCATCCTGAGGCAACAATCGCTTGCTCGCCAGCCAGCTTGGACTTGCCGTACACACTTTGCGGATTGGGTGTGTCGGTTTCCACATACGCCGCAGCCTTAGTGCCGTCAAACACGTAGTCAGTCGAATAATGGATTAGCAGCGCATCCAACTTCTTCGCCTCTTCAGCAAACACGCCCGGCGCGATGCCGTTGATGGCCATTGCCAACTCTGGTTCAGATTCGGCCTTATCCACTGCGGTGTGCGCGGCTGGGTTAACAATGATGTGCGGTGCGATTTCACGCACTTTATTGCGAATAGAATCTGGATTGGACAAGTCCATCTCCTCAACATCCAGCGCAAAGATTTGCCCCATCGGTGCCAGCGCACGCTGCAACTCCCACCCCACTTGCCCGTTCTTACCGGTGACGAGAATGCGCTTCATGCGAACACCTCAGCTTCGGCCAGCGGCTTACCCGCTTGATCTTTAGCCGCAAGCAACGGCGTTGCGCCATTCAACTGCCAATCGATACCCAATGCCGGATCGTTCCACAACAAAGAGCGCTCAAATTCTGGCGCCCAATAGTCTGTGGTTTTGTAAAGAAACTCGGCCACTTCGCTCAGCACCACAAAGCCATGCGCAAAGCCGGGCGGAATCCACAACATACGTTTGTTGTCCGCGCTCAACAACACCGACACATGTTGCCCAAAGGTAGGAGAGTTCTTGCGGATGTCCACCACCACATCCAACACTTCACCCACCGTAGCGCGCACCAACTTACCTTGCGGGTGTTGAATTTGATAATGCAGCCCACGCAATACATTTCGCGCCGAACGAGAATGATTATCTTGCACAAAGGGCAAGGTCACCCCCGTTGCTTCTGCAAAACGCTTAGCATTAAAGCTCTCGTAAAAAAACCCGCGCGCATCACCAAACACTTTCGGCTCGATGATTAACACATCAGGTATTGCCGTTGGAATCGCTTGCATATCAGAACTTCTCTTTTAGGATAGCGAGCAGATATTGCCCATAGGAATTCTTCGCCAATGGTTGCGCTAATTGCTCCACTTGCTCAGCCGTGATGTACCCCTTGCGATAAGAGATTTCCTCTGGGCAAGCGATCTTCAGCCCTTGGCGCTTTTCCAAAGTTTGAATGAACATCGACGCTTCCAACAAGGAATCATGCGTGCCCGTATCCAACCACGCACTGCCGCGCCCCATCACCTGAACATCCAGCTTGCCTTGCTCTAGGTACATTTGATTGACGGTGGTGATCTCAAGCTCACCGCGATGCGATGGCTTGATCGTCTTAGCAATCTCAACCACGCTGTTGTCGTAGAAATACAAGCCAGTCACCGCGTAATTCGACTTCGGCTGTTTGGGCTTTTCTTCGATGCTCAAGGCATGGCCCTTGTCATCAAAATCCACCACGCCGTAACGCTCTGGATCGGTCACACGATATGCGAACACCGTCCCGCCTTCGGGCTTAGCCGCTGCCGCAAGTAACTTAGCCTGCAAGTCCGCACCGTAGAAAATATTGTCACCCAACACCAGCGCGCAACTATCGCCACCAATGAATTGCTCACCGATGATGAACGCCTGCGCCAAGCCATCTGGCGAAGGTTGAATCGCGTAAGTGAGATTGATACCCCACTGCTTACCATCCCCCAACAACTGCTCAAAACGAGGCGTGTCTTGCGGGGTAGAGATGATGAGGATGTCGCGAATCCCCGCCAGCATCAGCGTGGACAGCGGGTAATAGATCATCGGCTTGTCGTAGATGGGCAACAGTTGCTTGGACACTGGCAAAGTCACTGGGTACAAACGCGTGCCGGAGCCACCCGCGAGAATGATGCCTTTCATATTGAAGCTCCTAGTTTAAATTCACTTATCCAAGATCCGCACGGTTAGCCATCAGCCATGTGCGCACCACCTGATACAAAGACTCGGCTTGCTTGATGCTCTCTGCAACTGCCTGATCACTGATGGGATCGCCCTCGTAATCATTCACATTGCGTTGCTTGCGCAACGCATCTAATACGATCACTACACCTTGCTCTAGCCCGATGCTATGCGGCAATGACTGGATCGCCGTTTGGTGATGCCCCGGCTGACTAGTCGAAGTCCTAAAACCATTCGCCCACAGCGCCACCATCGCACACTGCATGATGCATTTATAAGCTGCATCAAATCTCGTCTCACCACTCACCCCTGCGACACGCGCATCTGCCAGATTGCGCTCAGCCGCTTGCAACAAACGCTGCACCGCCTCACGCGAAGCAACGTGCTGTTGTAAACGATCAATCTTGAGTAAGTTTTCTAATGTCATTCTCGACACCCACCACGATCAACATAGGCTTGCTTAACACTTCCACAATGAATGACTCTTGGGCATTCACCCTGCGTTTAAACTCCGCACGTGAATACACAACCGGATTGATCTCTCGCTGCAAAATGGATTGAGCAGGATACAACGCTTGTATCACCTCAGAAAAACCAACCTCACCCACCACCATCACATCCACATCACTGTTTGAATTTTGTTCGCCACGCGCCACCGAACCAAACACGAATGCGACATCGATCTGCCCCACCACACTGCTCAGCGCTTCAGACAACACATCTGCCAAACCAGAAGTCTTGCGTAGGATGCTGGCCAACTCTGTAAAGATAGGACAATCTCTATTTGCGCTGTAGTGAACCTGATTGCCTACCTCCTGCCTATTTAGCACCCCACCTTGCATCAACTTGGAAAGCTCTTTGTGCAAAGTACCCGCAGAAGAACCCGTTAAACGGGCCAACTCTCGGACATGGTAAGAACGCTCAGGATGCAACAGTAGCAAGCCCAAAACCCGCCTTCTATATTCACTAAAGATCAATGAAGCTAGCATATTGGTTTCCTTTTTAGCTTCAATTGTAGCTCTTATGGAAACATATTTCTAGCATCACAGCTATCTACATCCCCCTCACGCGTACTGCTTCTTGATCCAATTCTGATACTCACCACTGGTCACACCCTTCACCCAATCGGTGTTCTCAAGATACCAAGCCACGGTCTTACGCAGGCCGGTCTCAAAGGTCTCTTGTGGCTTCCAGCCTAGATCGTCGGCGATCTTGGTGGCGTCGATGGCGTAACGTTTGTCGTGGCCTGCGCGGTCGGCAACGTAGGTGATGAGATTGGCGTGTGGCGCGCCTTGTGGATGTAACTCATCCAACAAAACACAGATAGCTTGCACCACTTCGAGGTTGGTTTTCTCGTTCCAACCGCCGATGTTGTAGGTCTCGCCCAACTTGCCTGTTTCCAACACAGTGCGCAGGGCACGTGCATGGTCATCCACATACAACCAATCACGGATGTTGTCGCCCTTGCCGTAGATGGGCAGTGGCTTGCCGTTCACCGCATTCAAGATCACCAGCGGGATGAGCTTTTCGGGGAAATGATACGGGCCGTAGTTGTTGGAACAATTCGTTGTCACCACGGGCATGCCATAGGTGTGGTGCCATGCGCGCACCAAATGGTCGCTCGATGCTTTGCTGGCCGAATAAGGTGAGTTAGGTTCGTAGGCTGTGTCCTCAGTGAAAAAACCTGCATCGCCCAAGCTGCCATATACCTCATCGGTAGAAATATGATGGAAACGGAAATTGGCTTTGCGCTCACCTTCTAGGCTGTTCCAGTGCGCACGCGCGGCCTCTAACAAAGTGTAGGTGCCAACGATATTGGTCTGGATGAAATCCGCAGGGCCGGTGATGGAACGATCCACATGCGACTCGGCCGCCAAGTGCATGATGGCATCAGGCTGATGCTCACGGAACACACGGCTCACTTCCGCCGCATCGCAGATATCCACCTGCTCGAACTTGTAACGCGGATTATTGGAAACAGACACCAGCGATTGCAGATTGCCCGCATAAGTGAGCTTATCCACGTTGACGACTTTATAGTCCGTCTCGTTGATCATTTGGCGCACGACCGCAGAGCCGATAAAACCGGCACCGCCGGTGATGAGGATGGTTTTCATGTTCTGAATCTCACTGGCTAATTAATATAAAAATGATACTTGAATTCGTTGTTCAAACTTATCCTGCGCTGTCGGACTAAAGTCCGACCTACAAACCACCGCCTCTGTAGGTCGGGCTTCAGCCCGACAACAATCGTTAAACCTCATCCTGCCCCTTCGGGGAAACCCGACCTACAACCCACGCCCTGTAGGTCGTGATTGAGCGTGTGGTGTTGGTGCTGAAACCCTGTAAGTCTGGCTTCAGCCCAACACAACCAAAAATTTTTAACGCTTCCTAACTTCCCACTGCCACGCATGTTTGATGATTGTTTCCAACTCGCCATATTTCGGCTCCCAGCCCCAATCTTTGCGAATCTTAGAAGCATCTGCCACCAAGCTAGGAGGATCACCCGCGCGGCGCGGCCCATATTGCACGGGTACAGATTTGCCGCACACCTTTTCAGCAACCTCGATCACCTGCTTAACGGAATAGCCCTGTCCATTGCCTAAGTTATAGGCACGACTATCGCCACCCGATATCAAATGCTGCAACGCCAGCACATGCGCCGCACACAAATCCTCAATGTGAATGTAGTCCCGCACGCATGTTCCATCTGGCGTGTCGTAATCTGTGCCGAACACTGTCAATGCAGGCAGCTCACCTTTGGCAGCACGCAGCACCAACGGAATCAAATGCGTCTCGGGATCATGCCGCTCCCCCAAAGCCGCATCGGGCGATGCGCCTGCTGCATTGAAATAACGCAAAGCAACTGAACGGAATCCATAGGCCGAATCGTAATCACGCAACATCTGCTCAGTGATCCACTTGGTCATGCCATAGGGATTGATAGGCGACTGAGGGTGAACCTCATCAATGGGCACATACTGAGGATTACCGAATATCGCCGCTGTGGAAGAGAACACTATCTTGTTCACGCCATGTTCACGCATCGCATCGAATAGATTCAACGTGCCAGCAAGATTGTTTTGATAATACTTCGCTGGATCACGAACAGACTCACCCACCGCAATAGATCCAGCAAAATGCACGACTGCATCAAACTGATTTGCATCAAAAAGTGATTTCAGTGCCACCTTGTCATGCAAGCTACCCTGAACGAACTCACCGCCCAACACAGCATCGCGAAAACCAGCAGAAAGATCATCGAACGTGACCACCTGATGACCAAGTGAATCAAGCATGCGCACCATATGTGAGCCAATGTAACCAGCACCGCCAGCAATTAATATCCTCATGATTGACTTACCTAACCTTTTTTTAGTTACTAATTTTTTACGGTATGTAGCGAATTCAACCGAACACTTTTCTTCAGTGGTAAAAGCAATGCTGCCAAAATTTTCTGCCGCCGAACAACCTCAAGAATGAAAAGAGGCATAATCACTCCGACACCGAACGAAACCAGCGAACTCAAATAATCATTTGAAAGAAAACGAGACATCAGAGCGAATATCTTCCCCTGAAAAAATGAATGGAATATCAAGATAAATAAGCTACCTGATCCAACATAAGCCAGAACCTGCCCAATCCACTTGTACCTAGATAAAAAGGCCGCAGCAGAAACAACAAGATAAATACCTGCCAAGGCTTGCAAGGTGGCAATAAAAAATTGCCCATACAACCTAAGGTTAAAATCTATTGTTTCATCGAAAAGATAATGCAGAGTAGAGAATATAATCAATGCAAGCAGGAAGTGCCCAAAATGAAAATTCATAGCACCAATCTGATTTCTAAACAGATATCCAAGTAAAACAAACGCCGCGCTAAGAAATATCAGATCAATACTAAACGGAAGCCCTCTTACGGCTTCCGCACCGAGAAAAGTTGCTGACATGTAAGTCGGAAGTACGCCCTCCGAAAACCGTCCTATCACGACATAGCCAACAGCTAGGAATATAAAAACAGCCAACCACAGCCAGTACTGCTCGAATTCCGTTTTCGAAGCCACCACAAGCACTGACCAAACACATAGCAATACAACGAAAAGATGGGGTAAAAACCAAAGAGGAATCCACAATATTGTGTCCCCTGCACCATAAAGCACCCCCAGAAAATATGGCCAGAACGCCCCCCCTGCTGCAACCTTCAATAAGCCAAGTGCGATCAGTACGACCCAATAGGGCTTAAGTAGTGAATCTGCCTTTGAAACCGCAAAAGCACCAAATCTACCCTGCGCTTTTAGAAAGATGCCTGAGATTAGAAAAAACAATGGCATGTGAAATGAAAAAATTACCCTAAAAAGCTCCCCCTTGTTATGAATAACCAGCCAGTTGTGCCCAAACACAACAAGAAGAATTCCAAGTCCTTTAACTATATCAATGGTCTGATTTCGCATAAACGTACTTGAGGTGATTGGTTGTGTATTCAACGGTTGGTTGTCCGTAAAATCTTCCCATACAAGACCTCAATCCATTTGCTTACTGGCGCTGAAAATACATAGGGAATTTTTGCGGCACTAATTATTTTTAACGCAAGTAATGGCAACAACACACCAGCAAAGCAACCAACCACCAAATGTATGGACAAAGAGTCAACGCTCAATATCTTGCTTAAAAAGATTCTGGCACCACTTCCTGCCAAAATATGCATAACGTAAATCGCCATCGAAGATGCGCCGATGAACGCAATAAATCGATTGGGTTTCTTTGACATTGCAACTGATACAGAAACCACAAGTATTATTGAGATACACGCCAAGAACAGCGATTCAAATCCCTTATCCGTATACACTTTGGCTAAATACCCGTGAAAAATATATTGCCCCACAATGAAAGCAATAGCCACCATGAAAAGTGAACTTGAGGAAGAAAATCGATCCGACAAATTGTATTTTTTAAAAGCCACCCCAAAAATAAAAAATACTAGGTTTTGACAAACCAAACCAAGTGCACCGAGATTAGGAAATTCCGAGGAAATTACGTATAGCAGCGACACAAGTATGAATATAGCCATCGTCAACCTCTCTGAAATTACGCAATAAATTGCCGTGGCGACAGTAAAAACCAGAAACAAAGCATACAGAAACCAAAATTGCGCCCGAGGACTCCAAAAGTGCAACACCTCCCCGAACGATATATTTCCGTTTGTGTAGTTAGACAACGAAACCTCTACTGCCCCCTGCAAGAAAGACCAAAGTAAATATGGGTAAAAAATGGTATCAACTTTATCAAGGAGCAGCCCCCTCGCCCCCCTGTTAGAGAGAGAGCGACAAAAAAACAACCCCGACAAAAAGAAAAATAGGGGCATATGAAAGCTATAAACAATGCTATCGGCGAGCGTAAATATATTAATTGGAAAGTTAAAACCTGCATTCTTCAACCCACGCGCCACGTGCCCATATACAACTAAAATAATTCCCAACGCTTTGGCGTAATCCACCCAATCCACCCGCCCCCCCCGATAAGTCATCATTTTTTCTTGTCTAGTGTTATTGCCATGTTGAATTATCATTTGAAGACGAAAGATTGGGGAAAGTTGTTAGAGCAATAGTCAGCCTATACCTACAATGGTCCGGCTGCTTTCAGGAAATCCATGGCCGCCGACAACGTTAGATGATTTGTATCATAGATCAGAGGCTCTCCAGTACTCGAAAAAATTGGGCATTCAATTCGGCACATGGTTGAAAAGTACGAGACATAGGAAATCTCAGGCCTTTGACTACCATAAGCTTGAAACGCTTTATCTACCTGCCTAGGTACAGGCGAAGCAAATGCTTTGATGAGGTCTGGCTCATTTCGTATTTCAGATTCGACCAACACACGTGGCAGTGCAGATCTAAATTCAGCATTGGTGCCAACAATGACGACTTTATTGGTATGCGCAAGTAACTTTTCCGCTGTTTTGTAGGCTTTTTCGACAGAATCCTCCCTCCATCGACCCGCCAGCACAATCATATCGACATGATTTTCTGGGAGGAACTCCTCGACAATGTACTCGAACATTTTCCTACAGTTACGCTCACCACTAGCCCCCAAGAGCGGCAAGCAACCAGAAGAGGTAGCTTGGATAATGTTAATTTCCGGATTAGTCTGACGAAGCGCCTCGTAGTACTGAGCTGCGTGACTATCCCCCATTAACAGTACATTTACTCGTTTTGAGTCGAGTGCTAGGCACACATCTGTGCGGAAGAGAGAATAATCATTCTGGTTGGTTAGGAAACAAATCCCTTCACGCATCTCCGTACGCGCAGATGTGGTATCGAATTGCGCGATGGTGCGTGCACGGTCAGTCATGGGCAATAGAAAAGCATTCAGTGGTACGCTGCTTATTGCCAGCAATGTTGTCAACACCATTGCCACCACCCCACCCGTAACCACAGCACTAGGCTTCCAAACAGTCTTTGGCTTGCGGAAGGGCTGCTCAACAAACCGCCAAGACAACCAAGCGATTACAAAGCAGATCATAATGCCAACGAAGGCTTCCTTGCGGCTGCCATACCCCAATTGCCGCATGAATACCAAAATTGGCCAATGCCATAAATACAATGAATAGGACATAAGACCGACAACTCGCATCGGTTGCCAACTTAATAAGCGTGACGCTACCGTCGAGTGATGTGTTCCGGAATATAGAAGGGCGGCAGCACCAAGGGTCGGCAACAAGGCGGCATAGCCAGGGAACGTAGTTGATGCATCAAAAGTTGCAGTAGCAATAAGAATCGCTAGCAAACCCACGATACCCAGCAATTCACCCATCCAAATAGGCGATTTACGGGGTGCGGCAATTGCAAGAAGCCCCCCAATGGCAAGCTCCCAAGCTCTAGTAGCAATGCTGTAGTACGCAGTATCTGGGGCAGTGAAAGACAGATAAATTGAGGCACCCAAACTCCCCAACATTAATACCCCAAGGACTGAAAGTCGCAACTGATGGCGAAGATTACGTATTGCTAAAAGCAAAATTGGAAAGATGATATAGAACTGTTCCTCAATCGATAACGACCAAGTATGCAGTAAAGGATTGTGTTGGGCAGCGCTGTCGAAATAGCCAGCATGAGATGCAAAGAAATTATTCGAGACAAAAAATATGGACGAGATGGCAGCATTTCGAACCTGCACGGCATCATCCATAATGCCAACAAATGCGACAAGCACAAGACAAGACAAGACAAATAGAGGGCGAACAGCGCGGGGAAAATCCGCTTTACGCGGCGAGAATAGAAATCAACAACCGAATACGATTTGTTGTTAATTTCCGAATAGATGATTTTTGAGATCAAAAATCCAGAAATAACAAAAAAAACATCGACACCAATAAATCCGCCGGATGCGATCGGCACACCTGCAATTGATGTAATACCCGCATGAAACAGAATTACTGGAATAACTGCAACCGTCCTCAACCCATCCACATCAGAGCGATAGTACTTATTCTTCACAATAATTTAACTCCATTCTCATTCGCCATACGAAAAGTTTACTTAGTTTTTACAGCAATTGATTTTGCTATTGCGTACCACATAGGCTTTCTTACCATCTTCCAATCAAGCGGCAAAGGTGACGGTATCCCTCCATAAAATGGCGCATTTTTGGAGTCATTCAACCAACTATACTTGTCAGATAAACCCCAAGTGAGTATCTCGTCCGTTACGGATAAGCTCAGCACCACATCAAGGAACAACTTGGTTGTCTCCGCTGCAATCCTGTTCTTTTCCTCAACCGATCTTCCTAATTTAAAATCACGCACATCAAGCTCGGTTACTTGTATGCGCAACCCCAAGTCTTTAATCTCCTGTAAAAAATTGGCAAGAACCTTAGGATCAATCGGCCTGTCATTGGGATCGAGGTGCGCCTGCATACCATAAGCATGAATTGGAACCCCCCTCGCTTTCATACCCGCCAACATTTCAATGGTAGAACTACGCCAAGCGTCACCGTATTTCCAAACCCCTTCAGTGTTGTAATCGTTGTAAACAAGGCTCGCATTAGGATCAGCCTCATGGGCTGCATGGAATGCCATATCGATATAGCTCGTACCAAATGCTTTTAGCCAAATAGATTCCCTTAAACCATCACTTCGACCATCTGCTGGATTTATAGCTTCATTAACCACGTCCCAAGAATGAACACGCCCACGATATCGGCCGACCACTTTTGCTATGTATTCGGTAAGCCCCCCCTCTTTAGGTACATCGTTGAGTTCCGCCACCAGCCAAGCCGGATTTGCAGCATGCCAAACCAAAGTATGGCCGCGAAATTTCATTTTATTTTTATGCGCGAAGGCGACTAGACGATCCATGCCCTCAAAGTCAAACATGCCACGAGATGGCTCAAGGACATGTCGCTTAGATTGGTACTCGGCGACGATACAGCTACATTCACGCCGCACCGCCTCCATAAAAAGCTTGTCCTCAAACCTTGATGTTGTCATTGCGCAACCAATATCATAGCCAGAGCCACGAGCTATATCGCGCAACGTCAAGCTTCGCTTGGATATTTGCTGAGCTTCTGCAATACCGTTTCCACGGAAAGCAAGCCCTGCCCAAGCAAGGCTGCTCAACAAAAGGAACTTGCGGCGGTTCATTGTAGGACTATGGCTGTGCACCAATCTTCAAAAGTAAATCCGATAATTTCCGATATGCGGATTTTGAAAGAACTACTTGAAGAAATACGACAACGGCCAGTTTCGGCTTATAACAACCAAGCACCGCTGCTCTAGTAAACAAAGCCAAAGCTTTAAGCCTGCGCCCCGTTACAAAATACCCTTTTGCAACATGCCAACCATAGTCTCCCATTAATGCTTTTTTTGTAATTATCGACTTAACACTCTGCAGCCAAGCAGAACGCTGCTCTGGCCGACGGTTTGCAGACAATCTCTTCGGATCATAACGGTCATTCCAGATTGCACCCGGCGTTGCGCCCATAACGAACTCACCTCCATTATTTGCGAGGCGTATCGCAAAATCAGTATCTTGACCAAAGGATAAATTTTCATCGAATCTGGTCAATTTAGCTAATTCTCGCGGCACAACTATTGTACTGGTCTGAATAAAACCACGATCGCGCAACAGGTAGTCAGAAATGTGTTCTTTCATTCCAATAGCGCGCGGAGGCTTCAAAAATGTTGTTTCGTCATCTCTTTCAACAACAACTTGAGTGTAAAAACAAAAATTAATATTTAAAGCAAGCTGTATCAGTGCATTCTCCAGATGATGCGGGAGTAAAACATCATCTGAATCCAAAAAGGCCACATACCGCCCCCGTGCAGCGTCAATGCCAACATTACGTGCTTTCGAGCCCCCGCCATTGACCTGCTTGATATATCTCATTCTTGAGTCAGATATGGAGGCCACTCTATTTTGCGTATCATCAGTTGATCCGTCATCGACAACCACCAACTCCCAATCTGAGAAGGTTTGCTCAAACACGGAATTTATTGAAGTTAATATTGATGCCGAACGATTGTATGTTGGTATCACCACGGTGACGACGGGTTGGTTACTCATTTAATTCTCACTTAATTACGCTAGTGGTGCACCTAGATAAATTGCGCACTCCGGCAAAAACAATCAATAAAACAACCCAAGGGATTTGCGCCTTATCTAGGAAAGAGCTTTCCAATAGATTGTGCAAAAATACAAAAATCAACAATGAGTACAGCATGCCAAGCATATGGATATTGGCACGCTTAATCTGCAACAACCTACTCATGGGGTTTGCTAAAAATACAAATATAAACAAAGAAAAACCAGCCAATCCTAGTGTCGCGATAATATCGAGATAGCCGTTGTGCCCTTGTGTCAGCATCAAAACCCAGCTGGGTGCATAGTCTAACAACGGCGTATATATAGATACGCTATAGAGGGAACCGTACCCCACCCCGAACAATAAGTGGTCGTGAATCAAACTTAACAATGCCATCCAAATTTCGGCCCTCCCCGTAAATGAATCGGGATTTTGCAATAGCGCAAACAAATCATCCGACACGATAGCCCCAACTACTATCAAGGAGAAAGCAAACAACAATGCGGCGACTGCAAATAAAGACCCCCTTGAAGGATGCAATGTAAGGCGACTCAAGAGAATGCCCGCCAGAACCGCTGGGATCAGCAAACCGAAGGGCGTTTTTGAATGAGAGAGCAACACCAATAGGATGCCTGAAATAATAGCCAGCAGCCAGATTCGATTTTTTTGGATCTGCCAGAAATAGTAAGCCATAATGATTTGCGTTGCCGCGATGAAACCCGCCTGATTTTTATGAGCAAAAACTCCCCGCCACGCCCCCGCCACGCTAGCTTCAAAATCATCTGCTTGATGTACAGCATTGGTAACTATCATCCCAGACGCTAGGCTCACCATCACAAAACCCAACAACGCGAATGCAAACAAGTGAAGTGCCCTGCCCACTCCCATTGCATCGACAGCTACAAATATAGTTGCAATCACAACGCCTGCAAGTGCCAGACGGCGCAAACCAATCCACGGCACTGGCGACCAAAACAAAGTTATCGCAGACCATGCAAGTATTAGCAGCACTGGGATACCAATGATTTCAACGAGCGAACGAGATTGACCTCTTAACCCGCTGAAAATTATTAGAAGTGAAATTGAGATTGTGATGACTTGTCGCAAGATATCAACCTCACCTGCCGTATCGACGATGTCTTGTAACGCCTCACGTGCCGCGAATGGTGTAAGACCAACGAATGCAATCACCAAGAATGCGATAAATGCAAATTCGATGAGCTTATCTCGCCCATGTTGGTTTTTAGGTATTGACGTGGGCTTATTTACCATGCGTGACTTTATACGTATCGGGATGATAATCAAACAAGGCGGCTATTTTCCCGAACTGCCTAGCCACGGTGAGCAAGTGTTTCATCCGTCTTGCTGGGTGGAATATGCAAAGAGGCACTCTGATTATTGACAGAAGTATAGCCAGCACGATCTTGCTGATTTCCGCCATCCACGCCATGGCGCTATGTTGGTATCGTTTGAATATGCGAATATCTGTATTCCCAGTACGATATGCACGATCCCACGCCCATCGTTTTGTCATTCGACTCGGACCAACTAACTCGTAAGCGTGACCGTCAGGTGTAAATGCAAAACGAGCACCCAATTCTTTGATTCGAAGAAAGTACTCTTTATCCTCGCCACCAGTTAACGAAAAACCCACGTCAAATAATGGCTCACCAAACTTAGCGAACATGTTTTTCGTGATGAGTACGTTTGTAGTGCCAGATACCATGTCAACAATACCTGCCGGATATATCTGCCCCCAATATACACTTTGCCCATATACCCAATTCGGCGGTGTCGTTTCAAACTCTGCAAATACAGAGCCTGCGACCACATCTGCTCCTTCTCGTTGTTGCATCTCAATCAACGCTGATGCCCATCCGTCATTCACACGTACATCATCATCAACCATCAGCAGAACATCCGCCGACATTTCATTAAATGCCGTTTTCAATAGTGCATTCCGTACGTGAGAAAGCCCCCGTTCTTCAACTGCAATACTACGCAGCTCGCAAGAGTAGCCTTCTCTGTTAAGTTGATTAACAAGCTGAATGCCTTGCCCCCCCTCCCCCTCATTGTCAGCAACCAAAACACAGAGTGGTATGGATATTTTCTGCTCTGAAATTGATGAGAGTAGGCGACGTAAGCCCTGGGGTCTACGAAATGTTGGAATGCCAATAACAATTTTGATTGGGATTAACACTTTAATTACCTTCCACTTTATTTTAATGATGCTTGCATCTTGCTAGCCAAGCGTAATATTAAGATAACCGCAACCATCTCGCCGGCGACTATCCCAGCCAACGACCACACCGCCCCATGGTATGTAAGCATTAAATAGACTAGTGGTAGCGAGACAACCGATGCAATAACGGTAAGCTGTGCGAGCGGTTTGAAATCACCATTGGCTTGCAATATGGCGCTGGCTGGTGCACGCACGCACCTCAAACCCATTATCAATGCCCAAAAGACGATCGCGAACGTCATCGTGGTTTGCAGCTCTACCGCCACCACCATATCAAAGAACCATTTCACAAACACGAACACCAAAAATATATTGAACGTCCATATTGAGAAAACAGCAATTCGAAAAGTTTTCATACTTGCTGCAATCTCATTCACCATACCATCTCTAAGCATCTGCGCTAGTCTTGGGCGTTCCACTTGCGTTAGCGACATTATTACGATTGGAATTGGTCTAAAGAAAAGCAATGCCGCAGCAAGTGGTGCAAATGCAGCAGGCCCCATCAGAATGGTGACAAGATAAGCATGTGCGTTCGTTGTCGCCTCTGTAGTCACGACACCTACAAGCGCATGACGTCCATGCAGCTTGAAGCCTGACAAAAATGGCTGAAAAGTCGCAGAGTAAATAGAACTTACAACTCGTTGAAAGTGATCCCATCCCAGGCCCAATAATGCAAAAGCCGCAGCCATAGCTTGTAGCCCCGCAAACGACGTAATGGAAACTTGGTTTATCGAATACAAAACGCCAGCACCAACAAGCACCGTGCTAGAAAAGATGACATCCGAAATCACCACCGAGTTATGTTTGTGAATCGTATTCAGGTATGAGCGCCCAAACCACCTGAGCCACTGAAAAAAAGCTGATAGTGCGAACAAAACTCCCGTAAGCAATGCCTCCCCAAATGCTGTCACAACAAAAACCTGCACGACACCAGCCAGCACGCACACCACAAGATTCATCCGAAAGAAGCTTTCAAACACCCCCTCGACCTGTTTCTCATCTCGATTTACTGCGACTAACAGTGGGGAACCAAAGATTGCATTTGATACACCGACACCCAAGCCTACGATCACCTGCATGAAACTAAATATCCCAAACTGCTCTGGAGAGACTGCCTTCAATAATAAGAGGGCTAATACAAAACTTGAAACAGCAATGCCTGCCGTACCACCAATTGCATTTAGGGCGCGCCGAATATTAGGCCCCACGCTTTCTTCCTTTCAGCAGGATGTAGATTGAATGAAAATTTGTCACAAAGTATCTCCAAAAAAGTCGCTTAGGCTCAAGTGCCAATCTATATAGCCACTCTAAGCCGGCACTCTGCATCCATTGAGGAGCACGAGTGTTTTTACCGGATAAAAAGTCGAATAACCCACCGCATGTTTTTATCCAAACCACACCGCGTAATCTCTCTAAATTTCGCACACTAAAAACCTGCTCCTTGGGCTTACCAAGACCTAACCACAAAACATCGGTCCCTGCTTCCACAATTTGCTTGCAGATTTCAGGTTCCTCGGCCTCGCTAAAGTAGCCACTTCTATATCCAACTATTTTTAATTTTGGATATAACTTTTGAACTTCAGATACTGTTCGCCCAACAACATCATCCGTTGAACCCAGCAAATAAAAATTCAACCCCAGCTCTTCCGCCAACTTCGCCGCATCGTGGAAAAAATCAGTCGTTGCAATTCGTTCCGGCAAAGCAACCTTACTCAACAATCTGGATGCAAATACCAGCGATTGCCCATCGGCATGAATGTAATCCGACCTATCCATGGCCAATCTATAGTTCTTATCTGTCTCTGCTAAAGACAGCCCCTGCCCATTCAAATCAAATACCAATTTTGGAAGCTCTAAACCCCTGCCAGCCTCCCTAAATAAAGCACAATCTGAAACCAGAAGGCGAGCGAACTCATCTCTAGTCAACGCTAAATGCGGCCACCCAGCTATCAATGAATACTTAAGAGTTGGGCGACTTACTGACGATGATTGGATCACAATTTTTCCTTCAATATATCTAGCTTTCAACAGTAGCAAATCATTGCCGCTTAGTCCTTGCCAAACAAATCACGGCTATACACCTTCTCCGCCACATCCTTGATGTCATCCGTCATGCGATTCGCCACGATGACATCAGCCTCTTTCTTGAACTGAGCAAGGTCGTTCACCACGCGTGAGTTGAAGAAGTTGTCTTCTTTCAATACGGGTTCGTACACGATGACTTCGATGCCTTTGGCTTTGATGCGCTTCATGATGCCTTGGATGCTAGAGGCTCGGAAGTTGTCAGAACCTGCCTTCATGATGAGGCGGTGGATGCCGACGATCTTGGGTTTGCGCTTGAGGATGCTTGCCGCCACAAAGTCTTTGCGGGTGGTGTTGCTATCCACAATGGCTTGCATGATGTTTTGCGGTACGTCGTTGTAGTTGGCCAGCAGTTGCTTTGTGTCTTTTGGCAGGCAGTAGCCGCCATAACCAAACGAGGGGTTGTTGTAGTGGCTGCCAATGCGTGGGTCAAGGCATACGCCATCGATGATCTGCTTGGTGTCTAGATTGTGGGTGGCGGCGTAGGTGTCGAGTTCGTTGAAGTAAGCCACACGCATCGCCAGATAGGTGTTGGCGAAGAGTTTGATGGCTTCAGCTTCGGTGCTGTCGGTGTAGCAAACGGGGATGTCTTGTTTGATGGCACCTTGTTGCAGCAATTGGGCAAATCCTTCGGCACGTTGGCTGCGCTCACCGATGACGATGCGGGAGGGGTATAGGTTGTCGTAAAGGGCGCGGCCTTCACGTAGAAATTCGGGGGAGAAGATGAGGTTGTTACAACTTGTGTCTTTCTTCAGCTTTTCGGTATAACCCACTGGCACGGTGGATTTGATGATCATCACAGCCTTAGGATTGATACTCATCACGTCTTTGATGACGGATTCGATGGAGCTTGTGTTGAAGTAGTTGGTCTCGGGATCGTAATCAGTTGGTGTGGCGATAACGACGTACTCAGCACCTGTGTAGGCTTCTACTTTGTCTAGGGTCGCTTTGAAGTTGAGTTGCTTGTGTGCGAGATAGTCTTCGATCTCTACGTCTTCAATGGGGGATTGCTTGCGGTTCAACATCTCCACTTTTTCAGGGATGATGTCGATGGCAACCACTTCGTTGTGTTGCGCAAGTAATACGGCGTTGGAGAGGCCGACGTAGCCGGTTCCGGCGATAGCGATTTTCATATTGAATTCATTTCTAGAAGTTATACAAAACTACAAGCGGCGTAATGGGCGCATTTTAACGGCAACGCCATGTTTTACCTAACCGACCGATGGTCTATATCTTTTTAAGAAAGGCAGGCACTTTCAGCATTCTATGGCCCTGCATTTTCTTGCAGGTCGCTAGGCAACTTAAATACCTATACGGCCAAATTGGGGATTACTTGAGGCTGAGACTTGTAACATCAATTCCAGATTGCTGTCGGGCTGATACCCGCAAGGGGTAGGCCGTGGCTGTACGGGGCTAAAGCCCCAACACCACACGCTCAGCCCGACCTACAGGATTCGGAGGGAGGCTGTCCCAACCTACAGGACTGAGGCCCCAACACCACACACCTACAAAGAAGCTGCCTAGCGCCCGCGCGCATCTCCCCAACGAAGGTTGGTGCGGTCATCGCCTAGATAGAAAGTCTCTCCCGATTTATGATCGACGCAATAACTTGGCGAGACGATAGTTTCGTCGAACACTTGATTGGCGCTGATTCGTGTGTATTCCAGCAGGATGCTACGGATGACTTTGGCATTGGCGCAAATGTGTGAGCCACGGGTGATCCAGGTGGGGCCGATGATTTCCGCACCTGCCTCGACGCACACGCCGGAGTCGATATACACAGGGCCTTCGATCTTGACGTTGTCCCAATCGATCTTGGTGTTGATGCCAACCCATATGCCAGGTTTTACCTGATTACCGGGCATGTGCATGTGGGCGACTTCGCCTTTCAGCACGCGCTGCAATACGGCCCAGTAGTCGGCCACATGACCGATGTCGATCCAGTTGAAGAAACGTTTTTGTGCGTAGAAGGGCAAGCCTTTTTCCGCCAACATGGGGAATAGCTGGCTGCCGATGTCGAACACTTGACCTTTGGGGATGAGATCTAACACTTCGGGTTCGAAAATATAGATACCGGTACTGGCAAAGCGTGAGCGCGCTTCTTCAGGTTTGGGTTTTTCTTGGAAGGCGAGGATGCGGCCTTCGTTATCGGTTTCTACGACGCCGTAGTTGCTAACTTCGCTCAGTGGCACTTCCAAGGTGACGACGCTGACCAAGGCTTTTTTGGTGCGGTGTTCGAAAACGGCAGCGTTAATGTCGAGGTCGATAAGGGCATCACCGCAAATGACGATGGTGGTGGTATCAAAGAAGCCGCCAAAATCTTGGATCTTGCGCATACCGCCTGCTGAGCCCATGGATTTTGGGACGATCTCGCCGTATTCGTAAACGCCTTCGTAGCTGTAGCCGATATTCACACCCCAACGACTGCCATTCCCGAAGTAGTTTTCAATCTTCCAATGTTTGTAGGCGACATTGACCATGATGTCTTCAACGCCATAAGCGGCAAGGTGCTCTACGATGTATTCCAGCACTGGCTTGCCTAGGATGGGAATCATCGGTTTGGGTAGGGCTTGTGTGAGGGGGCGGACACGAGTGCCTTGTCCTGCTGCGAGGATCATACCTTTTATTTTTTTCATCTTATTTTCGCCTTTGCTTTTTTATTTTTTCAAAACCTTGTCCGCAGGCTGCCGACTATACGCACGGCATTTTACCTGAACGCACACATTCAAGATTCATTGCATACACCTTTGCAAGCGATGCGAATCTAGCTACTACATCGGCAGAAGGCGCGCATTCTTTAATGAACGAAGAGCAACCCGTGAGAGTGCTGTCGGGCTGATACCCGCAAGGGGTAGGCCGTGGCTGTACGGGGCTGAAGCCCCAACACCACACGCTCAGCCCGACCTACAACACCTGCCCCCGTTATTAACGCTACAAAATTCGGCTACTGTTTGGCGTTCAACTGCGCGTTAAATTCTTCGATGGGCACAGGCTGGCCTAATAAGTATCCTTGAAATGCATGACAGCCGTGTTGCCGCAAAAATTTTATTTGTTCGTCGGTCTCTACACTTTCGGCGATCAGTTCCAGTCCGAATCGGCGGGCCATGTTGATGATGGTTTCGACCATGACGGTGTCGCGCTCGGGCAAGGTGATTTCATGCACGAAGCTGCCGTCGATTTTGAGTTGGTCGATAGGGAGTTGACGCAAGTAGGTGAGCGATGAGTAGCCGGTGCCAAAATCTTCTAACGCCAACTTCACCCCCAAGGCTTTGAGGGCCGCGAGTTTGGCGATCAGTTCTGGTACGTCATTCAAAACCACGGTTTCAGAAAACTCTAAGCGCAGTCGTGATGGGTCGATTTTGTGCGCGTTGATGATGCTGGCAATGCTGGCGACAAAATCAGGCATGCGAAATTGTTGCGCGCTGAGGTTAACCGCGAGGATCAGGTGTTGGGTTGCTGGCGATTTTTGCCATTTGGAGAGTTGCTCACAAGCGGATTCCAGCACCCATTGCCCCACCAAAATAATCAAGGCGCTTTCTTCTGCAATGGGAATAAATTTGGCAGGAGAGATAACGCCGCCTGTTGGATGCGCCCAACGAACCAAGGCTTCCGCTCCGACCGGCCGCATCTCGTTATCAACTTGAATTTGGTAGTACAGCCTTAGCTGGTGATCGGGCACGGCTTGTGCCAATTCCGATTCAAGCAAGGCGCGCGCTTCAACCGATTTTTGCATGTGGGGATCAAAGAAGCGGACGGTGTTTCGCCCAGATTGTTTGGCGTGGTACATGGCGATGTCAGCTTGCTTGAGCAGTGTTTCGATGGTGCAGTGCTCACCTTTAAATAAGGTGACGCCGATGCTCGGTGAAGTTTGATATTCGCGCGTTTTGAGCATGAAGGGTTCGGACAAAATTTTGCGGATCTTTTCAGCAACGAGTCCTACTTTTTTCCACGCATTTTGCTCACGCGCATCAACCTGTTCGAATAACACGACGAATTCGTCGCCGCCCAATCTCGATACCGTATCAACTTCACGCACACAGCTGCGAATACGAGTCGCAAACTGGATAAGCAATTGATCGCCGCAGTCGTGCCCCAAGGTGTCGTTAAGCACTTTGAAGTGGTCGATATCGAGGAAGAGTAGTGCGCTAAAGACGCCGCTGCGTGTGGTAGTCGCAATGGACATTTGCAATCGATCTAGCAACAGTCGACGATTCGGCAAATTGGTTAAGGCATCAAAATACGCAAGGCGCTGGCCTTGTTCAAACTCGGCACTGCGTTCTGACAAGTCTTTATAAACGGCAACAAATTCGATGGTGTCGCCATAATCATTTTTGATGGCAGAGATATTCACAAAAGCCTTAAACACGCTCCCGTCTTTACGCTTATCCAACATCCCGCCTACCCAGTTACCTTGCTCGATCAATGACGCCCACATTGCCGCGTAGAAAGCTTTGTCATTTCGCCCCGATGCGAACATGCGCGCGTTCTTGCCTTGCAACTCTTCTGCGTTGTATCCAAACAGGGATTGAAACGCTTGGTTCGCGCGAATGATGTTGGCTTGGCTGTCCGTGATCAGGATGGCATCAGCCAGCGATTCTCTTTGACTGAGCGACGATCTTGATGCGCCTTCGTGCGCATTCCTAAACACCTTGGCGTATCCAAAGAGTTGGTTGCCTGCATCCCTGAGGGGTGTAATTGAGACGTGCGCAAAATACCGCGATCCATCTTTACGCACGCGCCAACCCTGCTCTGTAAATCCACCTCGATCGAGGGCTTGTTTTAAGTTGTCGGCAGGCTTGCCGGATTCGTTGTCTTCTGGCGTGTAGAAGGTTGAAAAATGCATGCCAATCACTTCGTTGGCCGTGTAACCGTTTAGATTCTGCAACCCCATATTCCAGTTCAGCACATGACCAAGCTGGTCGAGCAAAAGCACCGCTTGGTCGCGAATGCTTTCGACCAAAATACGATAGTTCTCAAGCGCTCCTGTTGAAATCGCCGTCGCTGACTGGATGATTGGTTTCACGGATTATTCTCTGTAGTGATCGGCGAAACATCGCCAATTGCAACGCATCGAGGGACTATATCGAAAGATATGGCTCTTCCTATTCGATGGTGTGTGTGAATGTAACGAATTTACCCCCCCGATACCACCTCCACGACGGCCTATATACTTTTCAGCACTTACTCACTTTCACTATTTTTTGATGCTGTATTGCCCATCTATTTCAACGCGCACAGCCCCCCAAAGAAAATAAGGTTTTTGTTTTGGCGTTAAAATCCAGCGCATCTCAACTGCCCTCTTTCAGCCGTGCGCGCCTCACTCTATCGTGGTCGCTTTGCCCCTTCCCCCACCGGCCCTTTGCACTTCGGCTCTTTGGTGGCGGCAGTGGGAAGTTATCTGGATGCGAAACATCAGCAAGGCGTTTGGTTGGTGCGCATGGAAGACCTCGACCTTCCCCGCTGCATTGACGGCGCCGCTGAAAATATCTTGGACACGTTGGCTTGTTTTGGTTTGCGTAGCGACGAACCTGTGATGATGCAAAGCCAGCGCACCGCCGCCTATGAATCCGCCTTAGTTCAATTGCATGAAAGTGGTGCGACCTATCCGTGCGCATGCACGCGTAAAGAGATTTCTGATTCCGCGTTGATGGGTATCGAGGGCTTGGTGTATCCCGGCACTTGCCGAGCGGGACTTGCTGCGGGACGCGACGGTAGAGCTTGGCGCGTGCGTACAGATATCTGCCCTTCCCCTACGGTTTTCACCGATGCGCTGCAAGGTGTAGTGACGCAACACTTGGAAGATGAGGTCGGCGATTTTGTGGTGAAACGGGCGGACGGGTTGTTTGCTTATCAACTAGCAGTGGTAGTAGATGATGCGGCGCAAGGTATCACGCACGTGGTGCGCGGCGCTGATCTGCTGGCCTCCACGCCACGCCAAATCCATCTGCAACATTTGCTCGAGTTCGCTACGCCGCACTACCTGCATCTGCCGGTAGCGGTGAATGCGGCAGGGGAAAAGTTGAGTAAGCAAACATTGGCCGCGCCGGTGGATGTGTCTCAACCTGTTGCCACTTTGATGCAGGTACTGAAATTTTTGCAGCAGGATTTACCTGCGACGCAAACCAACGATGTGGATGCACTACTCCGCCACGCTACTGAACATTGGGATGTTGCAAAATTGCAGGGGATTAGCGCGATTCACTCCAGCGATTCATAGAATCAATCCAGCCCACTCAATTGCCTTGCTGCAAAATCACCTTCAGACTATTGGCGCGTTCCAGACATTCATCGAAGCTAAGTTTGAATTCAAGCTTTTCGATGGCCTCAAAAGCTGGGAGCATGATCGCTCTACGTGAATGGCATTGCTCTGTGAACACATCGATGTTCTTGGAAAACACTTTCCTGTGTTTAATTATTTCACTGTGGTGATGCTCGATCACCACAGCCAGATCGAGTAGATCACGAGGCGTTGCCCGATCTCCGCGATACCATAATTTTTTAGCCAGAATTTCGATGGGTGTTTCGAGAAGCACATTCCTACCTAGCACCTCAAACTCTTCAAATGGATTTTCTGTCAGCGTCGCTGATGCCACAAAATCTATTTCGCCCTCGGGCAGGAAAAGTTTCACGAATTCCGTGCCCTCGCTGTAACTGGTAGTGAGTTCTTCACCTCTGCCCCCCAAGCGGGGATTCACGTATCCGAGAAACTGTGGATCAGGGACGAAGATATCGATGTCCTTACTTTTACGATGTGCGTAGTAAAACATGAGCACAGTCCCGCCCCCAAAGCTCCAACGTGGGAGGGTAATCCCATCAGATTCGATGGAATCCAAAAGTGAGAAAGTTTTCTCAAGCAGAATTTTCCAAGGGCCATCTGGAAAGTTAAGCTTAGCCTTAACCAACATAGCTCCAGAGCTTATTGGGGGACTTGATCTCGGCAGCAACCTTTGCCAGATTTTTCCAGATCAATTTAGCCTTGATGTTCTTCTTCTCAGCAATTTGCTTCACGGCGCTAGAAACCAGTGATACAGGCGTCTCATCTATCAGGTGCAACACTTGCCCTTCCAGTCCTGGCTGAACGCTGCCGCTGAGCATAAGGTGTTCCAGATTCGATTGAGTCATGACGTTCTTATAACTCGTATTGACATTACCGAGTGCCATCTTAATGAAGTCCACTTTCTGCTCCACTGAAAATAATGAAATTCCGACATTCTCGACAATCTCAGAAAGTTTGACTGCACCAATGTCGCCAACCTTCCCGTTCTCAAGGTTCACAATCGTCACTCTTGAGACATGCGACATCTCAGCCAGAGCGGCTTGGGTTAGTCCGCAAGCCTCCCTCTCCCTCCTAACAATTGCGCCAATCGTTGAAATATTCATGGCTTGAGTATAGTTTTTGAAAATTTTTATGTAAAGCAAAGTTTACATTTTAAGCTTACCACATTGCGCAAATCACTTTTAGGCGAATGCATCACCAGCTTCGACACTATCCGGAAAGCGGCTTAGCGGCTGGGCGTATAGTTTCATGCAAGCGTTTGATCCTTGCACGCACCCTATCGATCACTCCTCCAAACTCATCTCAATCTCTAGCCAGGCTTCTTCAGCTTGTGCGATCTGTCCTTCTAGCGCTTCTCGGCGCGCGTTAAGTTTCGCTACTTTGCCGGCATCCGCATCAGCATACGTGACGGGATCACCTAGTTGCTGGTTGATCTCGGCTAGTTCGGTCTGTGCTTTGCCCAGCTCTGCTTCTAGCTTGCTGCGTTTGCTTTGCAGGGCTTTGCGATTCACTTTAGGGAGCGCGGCTTGGATAGGCTTTTTTTCAACCTTGGCGGGAGCAGCTTCGCGGCGGCGGCGATTTTCGATCCAGTCTTTGTAATCTTCTAGATCGCCATCGAACAACTCGGCTTTGTTGTCTGCGACTAGCCACAATTCGTCTGCGACCGCGCGAATCAAACTACGATCATGTGAGACCAATACTACAGCGCCGGTGTACTCCTCCAGCGCTAAGGTCAGCGCATCGCGCATGTCCAAATCGAGGTGATTGGTTGGTTCGTCGAGCAACAACAGATGCGGCTTTTGCCAAGCAAGGATAGCCAGTGCAAGGCGGCTTTTTTCGCCCCCTGAAAAACTTTCGACGGGACGCTCTTCGCTGTTGCCCGCCAAACCGAAACGTCCCAAGAAGGTGCGCAAAACCAAGGTGGTTTCTTTGGGTGCGATGCGTTCCATGTGTTGCAAAGGCGTCGCCGCGCCATCTAGGTTTTCAAGTTGATGTTGTGCGAAGTATCCGATGCGCACGTCAGGTGTGAGGGTGAGTTCTCCTGAGGTCGGTTTCAATTCGCCGACCAGCAGCTTGATGAGTGTGGATTTGCCTGCGCCGTTTGGCCCTAGCAAGGCAATGCGCGCACCTGCACGCAGGTTGATCTGCACGCCTTCGAACAGTTTCTTTTCGCCATAGCCGAATCCCATGCTGGCCGCGCGCATCAACAAGTCAGGACTGCGTTCTGGCGCTTCGATCTCTAACTGGAAATGGCCATCGGTGACGTGCGCAGGGGCAATGCGCGTGAGTCGCTCCAAGGCTTTGATGCGGCTTTGTGCTTGTTTGGCCTTGGTGGCTTGTGCGCGGAAGCGGCGCACGAAATCTTCAAGGTGCGCGATCTTGGCTTGCTGGGTTTGGAAGGCTTGGTTCTGTAGTGTGATGCGTTCGGCGCGCGCACGTTCGAAGTCGTCGTAATCACCTGCATAGCTGTCAATCACGCAATCATGCACGTGAGCGATGCGGTTGACCGTGGCATTCAAGAACTCGCGATCATGGGACACCAACAAGATGCTGCCGGGATAGCGCGCCAGATATTGTTCGAGCCAGATGATAGCTTCTAGATCCAAGTGGTTGGTGGGCTCATCCAGGAGCAACAAATCTGCGCGGTGCATCAAGGCCCGCGCCAAGTTGAGGCGCATGCGCCAACCACCGGAAAAACTGCTGACCGGGCGCACCAAGGTGTCTGCATCAAAGCCCAGCCCACTCAACAACTGCGCCGCACGTGCAGGAGCACCATAACCGTCGATGGATTCGAAGTGTTGTTGCGCAGCAAACCACGCTGCGTCGTGCTGTTCTTGCGCCAATATCTTTTCCAATTCGCGCAATTGCCGATCCCCATCCAAGACGAATTCCAGTGCGGCTTGGGCAGAATTGGTGATTTCTTGTTCGACATAAGCCAGCGTCTTGCCGCTTTGTAAGGAGACTTCGCCGCCGTCCGATTTGATCTCGCCGCGTATCAATCGGAACAAGGTGGATTTGCCGCAGCCATTGGTGCCGACTAGGCCAATGCGTTGGTTGGCAAAGGCTTGTAAATTGGCCGACTGAAACAGCGGAACACCACTTTGCAGATAGGTCAGATTTTGAATGTTCAGCATGGTGGAAGGAGGCTGTGAGGATGGTCTAAAAGCTACGTGAAGTATTAAAAAATAAATCCGGCAAAGAGGCATATTTGGGCGGAAACATCGGACTGAAGTCCGACCTACATTCGACCGCAGCGCCTTGCAGGGTAGGCTCTAATCCGATGCAGGTTATCACCCACCTACACAACCCCGCACACCGTAGGTCGGACTTCAGTCCGGCAGCACGCTAGTCGGGTTACAACCCGACCTACCAAACCTGCCGCCCCTTACCCGTTGGCTTGGGGTTTATCTCGGCGGTGACGTAAAAATTCCAATATTGCAGGCACGAACGAGATGAAGATGATGCCGAGGATCATGAAGGTGAGGTTGTTCTTGATGACAGGGATGTTGCCGAAGAAATATCCCAAAATGGTCAGGCTACCGATCCACGCAATACTTCCCACCGCGCTAAAACCCATGAATACGCGATAGTTCATGGAGCCTATCCCCGCCACAAAGGGCGCGAAGGTACGAATGATGGGTAGAAAACGCGCGAAGATGATGGTCTTGCCACCATGTTTTGCGTAGAACAGTTGGGTCTTTTCCAGATGTTCGTGTTTGAAGAATCGCGAGTCGTGCTTGAATAGTTTGATGCCAAAAAATCGGCCTATCCAGTAGTTGGTGTTATCACCTGCAAAAGCGGCGAACATCAACAGCGGCATCAATATTTGCAATTCCAGCGAACCCATTCCGCACAGAGCACCCGTGACAAACAGCAGAGAGTCACCCGGCAGGAAAGGCGCAACAACCAATCCCGTCTCTGCAAAGATGATCAAGAACAGGATGGCATACACCCACACGCCATAGTTTTGCACCAAGGCCAATAGGTGCGTGTCGAGATGCAATATTAGATCGAGCATGGGTTAAGGCAGGACTTCTTCAGCTTCGGTCTTCTCTGGCTTGATGAAGTCTTCGCGTGATACGCCGAACATCATCAGCAATGGGCTAGCAACCAGCACAGAGGAGTAGATACTGAACAAGATACCGATGGTCAGCGCCAATGCGAAGTAATGCAAGGTAGCGCCTCCCAAGAACAACATGGAGGTAACCATCATCTGTGTACAGCCGTGAGTGATGATGGTGCGCGACATGGTGCGCGTGATGGCGTTGTCGATGATCTCGGCGACTTCGGTCTTGCGCATCTTCTTGAAGTTCTCACGAATCCGGTCGAACACAACAACAGATTCGTTCACCGAGTAACCCAACACGGCCAACACCGCCGCCAAAACAGAGAGAGAGAACTCCCACTGGAAGAAGGCGAAGAAGCCCAAGATGATGACCACGTCATGCAAGTTAGCGATGATGGCGGCCAGACCGAACTTCCATTCGAAGCGCACCCACAGATAGCCTACGATACCGAGCGACACCAGTAACAAGGCCATCGCACCGTTCTCAACGAGGTCCTTACCCACTTGTGGACCAACGAATTCAACACGGCGCAGTTCGACGCTCGCATCTTGTGTGCGCAATGCACCCAACACGTTATCAGACAGCTTTGCACCCACCGTATTTTGCTTCAGTGGCACTTGGATCAATACGTCTTTGCTGGAACCGAAATTTTGCACGACGGAGTCGTGTAACCCGATCTCCCCCAATTTGTTACGCACTGCATCCAGATCAGCCGATTGTGCATAGTGCACTTCCAGCACTGTACCGCCAGTGAAGTCGACGCCGAAGTTCAAACCTTTAGTCGCCAGAAAGAACACGGCCAACAGGAACGTCACCAAAGAGATGCTGGTAGTCACTTTCCCGTAACTCATAAACGGGATGTCTTTTTTGATCTTGAAGAATTCCATGTCTTACTCCTTAGCCGATAGCGACTTTGTTCAGTCGCGCCTTGCGGCCATAAAACAGATTAACCATCGCACGCGATACCAACACGGCACTGAACATCGAAGTCAGGATGCCCAAACACAACACAACGGCGAAGCCCTTGATAGGGCCGGAGCCAAACATGAACAACGCGATACCTGCGATGAGCGTGGTGATGTTGGAGTCAAGGATGGTTGCGAACGCGTTGTCGTAACCGGTGTGAATCGCCATCTGCGGCGGCACGCCGTTGCGCAACTCTTCACGGATACGTTCGTTGATCAGCACGTTGGAGTCGATCGCCATACCCAATGTCAGTGCGATACCGGCCATACCGGGCAAGGTCAGCGTGGCTTGCAACATGGAGAGCAAGGCCACCAGCAACAATAAGTTGGCGGTCAATGCCAACACGGAGATGGTGCCGAACATGAGGTAATAAACAATCATGAACACGCTGATCGCGATGAAGCCGATCTTGGTGGAATTGAAGCCACGCTCGATGTTGTCTGCACCTAAGCTAGGACCGACAGTGCGTTCTTCGATGATTTCCATCGGCGCTGCCAAGGCACCCGCACGCAACAACAACGCTGTGTTTTGCGATTCAGTAGTGTCCATCTGGCCGCTGATCTGCACACGTCCGCCACCGATCTCTTCGCGAATCACCGGTGCAGTGACCACTTCACCGTGACCTTTTTCAAACAAGATGATGGCCATGCGTTTGCCTACGTTCTCACGCGTGGCTTCTTTGAATTTGCGCGCGCCTACAGCATCCAGATTGATGTGCACGGCAGCTTCGTTGTTGCGACTGTCAAAACCAGGCTGTGCGTCGTTGATACGTTCGCCAGTCAGGATGACGGTCTTTTTAACAAGCAACTCTGTGCCGTCGCGTTCTTTGAAAATCTCAGTGCCGAATGGCGCCACTCCGCCAAACCCAACTTGGTGTTCATCATCGACCAAGCGCACTTCCAACGTGGCGGTACGTCCCAAGATGTCTTTCGCTCGTGCCGTGTCCTGCACACCTGGCAATTGCACGACGACGCGGTCTACGCCTTGTTGTTGAATGACCGGTTCTGCGACCCCCAACTCGTTCACACGATTACGCAGTGTAACTAAGTTTTGCTGAACAGCCGATTCCTGAATACGCAATTTCTCAGGTGCTTTCAATGTGGCAACCAACAAGAAATCGCCTGCGATGTCGCTGGATGTGAATTCCAATCCAGAAAAACGCTGCTTGAGTTCTGCCTCACCTTTTTTACGCGCATCCGCATCACGGAACTTGGTCGCGATGGCATTTTGATCACGAGTCACACCGGAATAGGCAATGTTTGCTTCACGCAAGGTGCTACGAATATCAGCCGCAGTCGATTCAGAGGCTTTATCCAACGCAGCCTTCATGTCCACTTGCATCAGAAAGTGCACACCACCTCGCAAGTCCAAACCCAGATACATTGGCAAAGCATTCAGACTGGTCAGCCACTCTGGAGAGCGAGACAGGAGATTCAGCGCAACGACATAGTCATCACCCAAAGCGGCATGCAAAGCATCTTTAGCTTTGATCTGACTATCCGTGTCCGCAAATCGCGCTTTCACGCTGCTCGCATCAAGCGACAGCACTTCTGGAGTCAGTTGCGCATTTTTCAGCGCATCCTCAACACGCTGCAACAAGGCTGTATCCGCTTTGATATGGGTACGCAGCGGCAATACCTGAACCGCAGGGGATTCGCCATACAAATTCGGCAAGGCATAGACCAAGCCAGTGATGAGGGCGAACAGGATCAACAGGTATTTCCAAATCGGATAGTGATTCATTGCAGCACCTTGCTTCCAGCGTTATGGGGACTCGACAACTATTGATCCGGCCGGATTTATCTGTGATTGGTAGGGCGGGCTTTAGCCCGACATGTCGGGTTAAAACCCGACCTACATTCAATGTTAAAACGTTCCGAATCAATAATGACTTAGATAGACTTGATCGTGCCTTTAGGCAATACGGTCTGAATCGCAAACTTTTGATATTGAACGACCATACCTTCAGCAACAGCCACGGAAACATACTCATCGCCAACTTTTTCAACACGGCCTAATGCACCGCCAGCAGTCACGACTTCATCACCTTTTTGCAGCGCATCCATCATGGATTTATGTTCTTTAGTACGCTTTTGTTGTGGGCGCAGGATGAGGAAATAAAACACGGCCAACAGTGCAACCAATGGCAGGAATTCCAAAAAGCCACCACCTGCGGGAGCGGCAGCCGCACCTTCTGCGTGTGCATTGCTGATGAACAATTCAGTTAAAGAAATCATGTGGGTACTCTCCGAAATAAATATTAAAAAACAAAACGAATGGCAAAAAATGAAGGGCGCCCGTAAATCAAAAATAAATTTTGCCCCGCCCTTACCCTCACCTCAATCCTCTCCCGCAAGCGGGCGAGGAAGCAAACGAATCGCTTCGCGACTCTACATTTTAGGGCGCGCATTCTAGCACGGATGATGTGACCGATTTGCTACGCCCAGCGGGGTTCAACGGCCTGCGCGGGCTTGGTGGAACTCCGCTTGAAACTCAGCAAACCGTCCAGCCTCGATCGAAGCGCGGATCTGCTGCATGAGTTCTTGGTAGTAATGCAGGTTATGGATGGTATTGAGGCGCGCGCCCAATATCTCGCCCAAGCGGTGCAGGTGATGCAGATAGGCACGGCTAAAGTTCTGACAGGTGTAGCACTTGCAATCTGGGTCGAGCGGGCGCGTATCCAAGCGGTGTGTCGCATTCTTGATGCGCACATCACCGAAGCGGGTGAACAAATGGCCATTACGTGCATTACGAGTCGGCATCACGCAATCGAACATGTCGATCCCCTCTGCCACCGCCGCCACCAAATCTTCTGGCGTACCCACGCCCATCAGGTAACGCGGCTTATCCGCTGGCAGTTGCGGCCCTGTATGTTTCAAGATGCGCAACATGTCTTCTTTGGGCTCACCAACAGAAAGGCCGCCGATGGCGTAACCATCGAAACCGATATTGGTGAGTCCAGCCAAGGATTCATCACGCAGATGTTCGTGCATACCGCCTTGCACGATACCGAATAAGGCGTTGGGATTTCCTTCGTGTGCTTTCTTGCTGCGCTCCGCCCAACTCAAGGACAGCCGCATCGATACGCCTGCCACCTGCTCATCGGCAGGATATGGGGTGCATTCGTCGAAGATCATCACGATGTCGGAATTCAACACGCGCTGGATGCGCATGGATTCTTCAGGCGAAAGGAAGCATTTGTCGCCATTCACGGGAGAACGGAATTCCACGCCTCCGCCCGTGATCTTGCGCAACTCGCCCAAGCTGAATACCTGAAAGCCTCCTGAATCGGTAAGGATAGGCCCCTCCCAATTCATGAATTTATGCAGTCCACCATGCGCTTCGATAACTTCCAAGCCTGGACGCAGCCACAGGTGAAAAGTGTTGCCCAGCACGATGTGCGCATCGATGTCTTTCAACTCCTGCGGCGACATCGCCTTCACGGTTCCGTAAGTACCAACAGGCATGAATGCAGGCGTTTCAACCTTGCCGTGTGCTAATTCAACCGTGCCGCGACGCGCCGCACCGGAGGTTTTGTGTAAAGTGAATTTCATTCGTCTCTCTCAATCAACATCGCATCGCCATAACTAAAGAAGCGATATTCTTTTTCTACTGCATAACCGTAAGCGGCGATCAACCGATCCATCCCGCCAAAAGCGCACACCAACATCAATAACGTGGAGCGTGGCAAATGGAAATTGGTCAGCAACACATCCACCACGTTGAAGTGGTAACCCGGCGTGATGAAGATTTTTGTCTCACCCGCTCCAGCCTTGAGTTCGCCATCAAAAGCGGCACTTTCCAAAGCGCGCAAACTGGTCGTGCCCACTGAAACCACGCGCCCACCTTTGGCCTTGGCTTGCCGGATTGCATCAATCGTAGCTTGCGGCACGCTGTAGCGCTCACTGTGCATGACGTGATCTGCCACGTTATCGGCACGTACAGGCTGGAATGTGCCCGCCCCTACATGCAAAGTGACATAGGCGATATTCACCCCTTTGGCCTGCAAGGTATCCAGCATCGCTTGATCGAAATGCAAGCCCGCAGTGGGTGCAGCTACTGCACCTTGCTCACGCGCGAAAACGGTTTGATAACGCTCATCATCTTCCGCTTCTGCAGCATGCGTAATGTAAGGCGGCAAAGGCAACTTTCCGAATTGCTCCAACACCGCTTCCACGGGCGCTGCGCACAGGAAGCGCAAATGAAAGAACTCTCCCTCACGCCCCAGCATTTCAACCGAGACGCCACCGTCAATCTCAAACTGGCTGCCCACCTTGGGGGATTTGCTGGCACGCACCTTAGCCAACACTTCATGTGCGCCCAAAATACGCTCAACCATCACCTCGATTTGCCCGCCTGTCGCCTTTTGCCCAAACAAGCGCGCCTTCAATACACGGGTGTCGTTTAATACCAAGACGTCGTTCTCGCGCAACAACTGGGGTAATTCAAGGAACAAGCCGTCCACCACCCCCGCCTCACCAACACGCAATAAACGGCTCGCCCCGCGCTGTACAGGCGGGTGTTGTGCGATTAAATGCTCAGGGAGTTCAAAATCAAAATCGTCGGTACGCATCACTACAAAATGGGGCTAAAAATAAAGTCGCGCATTGTAGCTTGATGTGCAATGCACATTCGTGGATAATGCGCGCCTTCACTCGCCGGGGTGATGGAACTGGTAGACGTGCTGGACTCAAAATCCAGTGCCTGAAAGGGCGTGGGGGTTCGATTCCCCCCCCCGGCACCAAACAAGCACTTCAGCACTGCTGAAGCGAAAAACAGCCAAACCTTCACGGGTTTGGCTGTTTTTTTATCGACCTAGCTAGTCTCACCTATTGATCCGGCCTGATTTATCCGTGATTGGCATGTCGGGCTTCAGACCGACATGTCGGGTTAAAACCCGACCGACATTCAATATTAAAACGTTCCGAATCAATAATCATTGCCCCCAATAAACCCAAGGGCAGTAGCGCTGCGGTTCGCACCTAAAAAGCCTTCGCCATTACAAACCAAACCCGCGTTGAGCCATTGTCTGTCACCAACTCCGGCTTCACACCGAGACGATTCGCAATGTAAGCCTTGGCGCTCAATTGATTCGGTCCCGACCAATTCAGCCCAACCCCTTTGCCCATCAAGGAGGCCGTGTTTTTCCCGGCCGCCCATGGCGTGCTGTTAATGATCAGATGAGCCCCATCAACAAATGCAATAGCCTGCCACTGACCTTGTGCATAACTGCCTAGGTCATGGCGCAACTCGACCGTTCCAGAATAACCACTGTCTCCAGACAACACACTCGTGTCGTATGCGCGCACGCTGTACGCACCTCCCACGCTCATCTTTTCGGCTGAATCAAGATTCGACAGCCCCCATTGCCCATTCCCTGTGAAGTAAAGTGAATTGTTCTGTGTGAGCAGCTGCAATCGTGTGTAGTTAAACGTCCATTTCGCAA
>JAQTUV010000019.1 GCA_028707175.1 Sideroxydans sp. | reverse complement strand
CACGGCGAACAAAGTCACGGTCTCTGGCGTCAGTCTGACCGGCATCACTGGCAGTCAAAACTCAGCGATCTCTGACTACGTATTGGCCGCCACCAGTGTGGATGTGGCTGCCACTATCACGGCTAAGAGCCTAACCGTGAGCGGCCTAGCCGCAGCTAACAAAACCTACGACGGCACGACTGATGTCAATGTCACCAACTGGGGAAGCATCAGTACCGGCGTGGGCACGGAAACACTGACACTCAATCACGGCACAGCCGCATTTGGTAGCGCCAATGCGGGCAGCCAGACAGTGACAGCCAGCAGCTACAGCCTAGCCGATGGTAGCGGCGGCGGGGTCACCAGCAACTATCAACTCAGCAGCACTAGCGCCACCACGACAGCAACCATCAACAAAGCTTTGCTGACTGTTGTTGCTAACAACGATGCCAAGTTCGTGACCCAAACCGATAACACGGGCAATGTCTTGGGCCTCGCCACCGGATACAGCGGTGTCAGCTACAGCGGTTTTGTGAATGGCGAAACCAACACGGTATTGGGCGGTGCGGTGACTGTTTCGCGTGATGTCGCTAGCTCCAACACTGCCGGTAGTCATGTGGGCGTTCTGATTCCTGATGCTTCGGGTTTGACGGCGACAAACTACAGTTTCCAGACACAAAACGGTGACTACACCATCGTCGGTTCCAACCAAATGTTGGTGCGGGTGAGCAACGCAAGCGCCACCACCACTTACGGTTCTGCATCCAGTTACACGATCAACCAAGTTTCCTATTGGGATCCCAATGCCAACGCGGGAGCTGGAGCCGAAGTTCGTTTGGATAACGGCTCGGTGTCAGGCAGTAGCGTGAGTGTGGGTGTCGGCAATCTGGCGACGATCAACGACGGCGTAGGCGGATCGGCGACCTTCACGTTGACGCCAATTAACGCCAACCTTTCTGGCGCGGGCAAGACGGCGGTGGGGGCTTACCAGTTGGGTGCGAGCGGTGTCAGCACACTTAATGCGACCAACTTTGGCAATACCGTCACCGTGGTTGGAACCGAAACGGTGACGGCCAAGGCAGTCACCGCCTCGGCGAGCGGGGTCAGTAAAGTTTATGACGGCACCACCTCGATGACAGGCGTCAGTATCGATTTGGCCACCCTCGAAATCAATGACGCCGTTACCGTTTCTGGCAGCGGGGCATTTGGCAGTAAGAATGCGGGGAACGGCAATGTGGGCTATACCATCAGCGGCATCACGTTGAGCGGAAACGATAGAGGGAATTACTACCTGACGGGCGGTTCAAGCTTCTCGGGCAGCAACGGCACCATCCTCCAACGTAGCTTGACCGGCGCTTCGATTAGCGGCGTAAGCACCACTTATGGCACCGCAGCTTCTGCGGGAAGCGTGAGCTTCGACAACATCGTCAGTGGAGACGCAGTCGTCTCGACCGCCAGCATCGACAGCGCAGCCTACAGCACCAGCAACAACCTAAAAGCAGGCAGCTACACGCAAACCGCATCCGCCCTCAGCGGCGCAGACGCAGCCAACTACGACTTCGCCGGCTTCACCTCAACTGCGAACTACACCGTTGCCAAACTCGCTTTGACAGGCGCGGCGATTAGCGGCGTAAGCACCACTTATGGCACCGCAGCTTCTGCGGGAAGCGTGAGCTTCGACAACATCGTCAGTGGAGACACAGTCGTCTCGACCGCCAGCATCGACAGCGCAGCCTACAGTGCTAGCAATAATCTAAAAGCAGGCAGCTACACGCAAACTGCATCGGCCCTCAGCGGCGCAGACGCAGCCAACTACGACTTCGCCGGCTTCACCTCAACTGCGAACTACACCGTTGCCAAACTCGCTTTGACAGGAGCGGCGATTAGCGGTGTAACCACCACGTATGGCACACCCGCCGCAGTTGGTGCCGTAAGTTTCGGCAACATCATCAGCGGAGACACAGTCGTCTCGACATCCAGCATCGACAGCGCAGCCTACAGCACCAGCAACAATCTAAAAGCAGGCAGCTACACGCAAACCGCCTCAGCCCTCAGCGGCGCTGACGCAGCCAACTACGACTTCGCCGGCTTCACATCGGCAGCGAACTATAACGTTGGCATGTTGGCGATCACCGCTACGCCTAGCAACATTACCAAGGTGTACGACAGTACAACTGCTATGCCGGGAGTCGTGTTAGGTTTGAATGGCTTGGTGGTGAACGATGGGGTGACTGCAGCAGGCACGGGATCTTTTGCGACACACCATGTGGGTAGCGGACTGGGATATTCAATCACTGGCGTGGCTCTATCCGGTGCCGACGCAGCTAACTATTCCCTGAGCAGCACGAGTTTGAATGGTAACAATGGTGAGATCACACAAGCACCGCTAACGATCAGTGGCATCACAGCAAGCGACAAGGTTTATAACGCCGACACAGCAGCCACTGTAAGCACAGCAGGTGCGGTGTATGGCGGGCTGTTCAGCGGTGATAACGTCACGGTAGCGGCAACCGGTGTGTTCGGAGATCAGAATGTCGGCACGAACAAAGTCGTGACACTATCGAGCAGCTATACAGGCTCGAACGTGGGTGACTATGCCATCACGGATCAAACAAGCACGACGGCGGATATCACACCAGCGTCTTTGACGGTGATCGGAACGACTGTCGCCAACAAGGTGTATGACGGCGCGACAGCAGCGACGCTAACGGGCGGCACGTTGAGTGGTACCGTGTATACGGGAGACGATGTAACGCTAGGAACACAAGCCGGCGCATTTGTATCATCGGCTGTGGGGGTAGGGATCGCGGTGACAGCGGCGGATGTTCTGAGCGGTACATCTGCTAGCAATTACACATTGATTCAGCCAGCCGGATTGGCTGCGGACATCACGCAGGGCAATACTTCGTTGCCGGCATACTTAACGAATGCACAGACAGCGGCAATACAGTTGGTCGCCAGCATTCAGTTGCCGACGTATGCGCAACCACAGTCCGTTGCTATTTCACCCACCATCGCAATTACGCAGGTCACGAGTTCGGATGCTCAAGGCGTTACAGACA
>JAQTUV010000013.1:4059-12505 GCA_028707175.1 Sideroxydans sp. | reverse complement strand
TAGGTCGAGGATCATTTGAACCCCCTATGCTGTGATGTTTGCTTTGCGTCCCAGTCAGGCAGTGCGCCGGAGAAGTTATCGAAGCGGACTTGATGGCCGATATAACTCACGCCTACGCGCCCCAATGCACCCTGGCGATTCTTAGCCACATGAATATCCGCGTAGTTCTTCCACTCTGTTTCAGGGTTATCAACCTCTTCACGATGGATAAACAGCACTACGTCTGCATCCTGTTCGATTGATCCTGAGTCGCGTAGATGCGAGAGTTTTGGACGGCGTGATTCTTCTGTTTTGCGGGATAGCTGCGAAAGAAGAATGATTGCCACATCAAGTTCTTTGGCCAACGACTTGAGGTTTCGCGTGATTTCCTCGATCTGCGCATGGCGCTTTTCGCCATCAGCGCCGGCCATAAGCTGCAAGTAATCTACTACCAGTAAGTCCATGCCATGCTTACGCTTGTGCCGGCGCGCATAAGTAGCAACCTGAAAGAAGTTAAGGCCAGAACGATCTAACACATGCAGTGGTATGTCCTGCATTTTCACAGTGGCGTTAGTGACACCACCCCATTCATCACTACTCATTTTCGCAGTGAGTAGATTCCCAAGATTGACGCGGCCCATTGAGGCGATGGCCCTGTCCGCCAATTCACTAGCGACCATTTCCATGCTCAGGTATAGAACTCCAAACCCCTCAACGGCACCTTGTAGCGCATGGTGCATAGAGAGAGCAGTCTTTCCCATACTAGGGCGCGCTGCTAGGACGATTACCTGCCCCCTGTGCCATCCACCATTTAGGATTTCATCAAGACCATCAAGGCCGGTAGTAATTGCCTTAGTTGCTTCGCCTTCCAATCGACGTTCAACAACATTCAAGTGTTCGCTGATGATTTCAGTGATGCTTTTAGGCTCGTCTGTTTTGGCAGTCTGTGTGATTGCCATTAGGCGCGATTGCGCTTTATCCATCGCTACCGCGACATCGCCCTTGTGCTGCACCAGTTCGGTAAGCTCTGCCGCTGCTGAGATAATTTCACGGCGCATTGCATGTTCGCGCACGATCTCGGCATAACGCTTGATGTTTGCTGAACTAGGTACGTTGTGCGCCAGACTCCCGATGTAAGGCAATCCTCCAACCTGCTCTAGCTTGCCAAAGTTCTTAAGCATTTCAGCGATGGTGATAACGTCCCATGCCTTACCGGCAGATGCCTGCTTGATGATTGCGCGATAGATCAGGCGGTTTGCTTGTGTATAGAACGCTGGCTCTAGTAGCTCACCCATGCGATCAATCGCACCATTGTCGATAAGCAATCCGCCAAGAACGCTTTGCTCTGCTTCTACGCTGTGGGGAATAGTAAATTCTACTGGTGCGTTCATGCTGTCACCCCGCAAAATTCACGCTGCGCCTGCTTCCCTTTGGCCGTCAGGTAATACTCACCATCACGATTGATGCTCCACACATCAAGCCAATCAGGGTTCTTGCAGTAATTCAAAAATACAGCAGGCCAATCCTTGTATTTTTTCGGCTTGCCTTTTGCGTCCACCCAATCACGCAATTTAAAAACCTGCCATCCAACAAAAATAAATTCAGTTGGTATGCGTACTGTTGCCGCCCAATTGAAAACAGGATCATCTTCAGGAATTGGAAGTACGCTTTTCTCTTCACATGATTTTATGAACTCAGGGAAAGTAATCTCAGGCGCGGTGACGCGTATTCCTTTCCCTTCCTTTCCATTCCCTTCCTTTCCTTCCTTCCCTTCCCCTTGAACGCCACTTTCACGCGTGAAAGGCGCGTCAATTGGTGGAGGTGGAATTACACTTTCAGCCTCACGATTGTTTATTGCCTGGTGAGATAGGAACGATGGAATGACTGCATACTGCTTTCCATTGACCTCATAAAGCATTACCAATCCGGCGTTAATTAACTCTTCTGCCATTGCATTTATGTCGCAATTATCAGCAGGGAAGTAACGAATTTTCAGCGTTCTAACGTCCCACTTTAGACGGCCATCACGATCTGCCTCACACCATAATGACGCGTAAAAGAGGCGTGAAAGAGGTGTCATTGTCACGATGTCCGCGCTAGTGAAAAATTCGGGTTTTATTGTGCGTATGCGTGCCATGATTAACTTCTAACGCCTGGGTTATTGATTGACTTCCTCGTAATAGATTTTTCAATCTCTACCTTTAGGAAGTTCGTAAGATTTCCGATCCCAGTTAAATCAAGTTCATTGCACTTAATCGCAACCATCCCAGACATAAGCATCAATGGGCATATGCTTGGGTTATCTGTAAGACGGTTATCACCTGTTGTGGCGAATGCGATTCCAGCAAGGATTGATATAAGGTCACTTCTATGTTGTGCGGGGATGGATCCAGCTAAGTTTTTAATAAGATCGATTGATTCATGCTCGTTTTGATGACAGCAATCGCAAAGCACAACTAGTTCTGAATCGCTGTATTCCCATGCCTGACAGCCTTTCTTGTAGTGCTTGTGATGCACATGCAATGTTTCCTCGGTGTCACCACATGCAGCACACTTAAAGCCTGCAGCATTAAGCATTTCAATGCCTTCTACGCTGCCAGCTTGGGTGTTTTAGTTGGTCGGTATAACTCAGTCCTTGTTTCATCATTATTCCTTTCCACAGCAAGCCCATCGCCTGCACCACAATTAAAATAAGAAGAGCATCGCGGGATATGTGTGGTCATATCTTTCGTCGATCAAACTAGCGACGCTCTAAACTCTGTTACTAAACCTTTCCTACCAATCCCTTGTCATCCTTGATAAGTCCTTTTGCGATTAGCCGATTGCAGAGCAAAGTGGCATTACGGACATCACGGGAAGCAAGTTCATGCAAAACCATACGGACAATCTCAGAACGATCCTTACCAAGCTCCTGCTCTTTGGCATGCAGCCACTCGTCGGTAAGCTCATCGATCTTGGCGCGCAGATCAGTCAGTTCGATGCTCATGCGCGGGTACTCAATAAAAAGGACTGCGATGCTTTGCAGTCAAAGCGGCCAGCACTCGGAGGAGAGAACAACGCTGGCCGGTGGGGGAAGTGGGTAGGCATACTAGGAAGGCTCACGCTTCTTGCCTTTTGCCGAAAAAATCTTTGGGTGATCCAGCCTTACTTGCGCAGGTATCCGGCCACGGGCTATCCAGTTATGCACTCGTTGAGCACCACCTTTGCCAAACTTCAGCAACTTAGCCAGCTTGGTAGCGCCACCGTGTTCTTCGATAAATGTTTTAGTATCCATGTCGCCATTACACACCATGGTTTAATATCATGTCAAACGGCATGTGCAACCAAGGCGAAATGTCATGTGAGATAGTCAGCGCCATGCACGACACAATGAAAAGACTATATAAAGCAGCACTCACGCTAAATCTTTCGGGGTCAACGGATGTGGCGCACGCGCTGGGCGAATCCCCTCAAACTGTAAAGAATTGGGAGTACCGTGGCGTTTCAAAGTCAGGAATGCTAAAAGCCCAAGATGCTTTCAATGTAGATGCCGGTTGGATAGCTGATGGAGTTGATAGGAGGATTACCAATATCACCAGCGCCCCAGATATTAGTGGCTATGTCCCGCTGGTCAGTTGGGTTAAAGCTGGCAACTTCAATGAGGCCATTGATATGTACCAAGCGGGATATGCAGATGAGTTTGTGCCGATAACAGTTCCAAAAGGCAGACATACATTTGCCCTAGAAGTAGTAGGAGATTCGATGTACCCAGACTTTCCGGCAGGTATGCGCCTGATCATCGAGCCAGATATGGAGTTTCAATCTGGCGACTATGTGATCGCCAAGAATGGTGGCGAGGCAACCTTTAAGCAGCTTGTGCGTGATGGTGGCGACTGGTACTTAAAGCCGATCAATCCACAGTACCCAACTAAGCCATTAGGTGAGTCACATATTATCGGCGTAGTGCGGGAGGCAGTTCGTAAGTTCCGCTGATCTAGCCATTCTTTTCACCCCCAAACCGCTTCGGCGGTTTTTTTTCGTCCTCAATTTCATCGCGTGAAATCTTTTACTCGTTTTGTTTGACTTTATTTTACACGTGGTGTTGAATACACCTGTCGAACGAAACGCCGCAACGCCAAGTAGATCGACAGAACAAACCCCTCTCTTTAGCCAATGTTGTCGGAAGCGTGAAGAGTGAATGCAAGGACTTCGATGAATCGTAAGGGTGCGCGAAGAAGTGTTACAGATTGAGACGTAAACAAATTTGCTGGTGCGATAGGGCAACCACTCAACGGATCGATAAATCCAATGATTAACACCAGCAACCTAATTCGGGAGCTTGGGAACAGAGGCCAAAGAAGTATGCCGCCAAGCCTGAATAGCGGGGAATTCTGACGATAGTTCCGCTTAAAGGTAAAGGTCAGATGACAGGTCGGAAAGACGGCCACCAGATTAAGGAGATTGTAATGGCTGTAGTAACTAACTTTGACGACCTAAAACGAATGCATGACATGGCAAGAATCGCCAAGGTTGGCAGCAAAGAATGGATTGATTTTGCCGTAACGATGATTGACTCATTCCCTGCAATTTATGAAGTTGCAAAGAAAACAAATGCAGAGATTGTGCGGCTTAGTGCGGCAAGATTTTATCCAGTCGAAGAGAGTCACTTTTAAGAATTCCTACGAACGGCAGCGCGCAGACCTCGGCAGAGTTGAAAGTTTGCGAAGCGCACGGACGGGAATGATGGTGTGGACTGCCTACCAGCGAAAGCAAACAGGAAGCCTTGAGAAAAACTTACAGCCGCTAGGTGTCATGGACTCAAGGGCGCAGGGGAACGGTAACTCCCCACCTAACAGGAGATTGAAATGGATGACTTTGACCTAGCACACGAAACACCTTGGGAGCGCGCACGGCGCCTTGAGGAAGAAGCAGAGCGCAAGGAAGAAGCCGCCGAACATCATCGACAACAACGTGAAGAAGGGAGAGCAGCATGACCGACCACCAGCACCGCGCATACATCATCAACCATCGGGCAGAAGTAGAGGCCGAGAACGAGCGCATCGATGCAATGGAGCGCAACTGGAAGCCAGCCATGCTGCTGTTCATTTTGATAGCTGTATACGTTATTGGGAGCTACGCATGAACGACAAAGAACTTTTAGAGCTTGCAGCAAAGGCTAACTGGCTTGAGAGTGATGTTAGTTATAGATGGTGCGCTGAAGAGGATGCAATCATATTCCTTGATCCAGAGAATCAAGATCATAACGGACATGATGTTGAGTATGTATGGAATCCACTAATAGACGATGGCGATGCATTTCGATTGGCCGTGAAGCTTGGATTAAGTGACTTCCCGATGCTTGTTGGAACGCTTGCTTTAGATGGAAAAGATAGAGGACTTGTTGGGTGTGATGTGGTTAGGCTGGCAATCGTTAACGCAGCAGCACTGATAGGTAATGCGCTATGAAAACAAACCTACGCATCCTCGCAAAGCACTGCAAGCGCATCGTCCAACTGGTAAGCGATTACCGCTATCACCGCAAGATGAAGCTCAACGCCGCTAACGCATGGAACATGGCCAAGAAAGGGATCGTACTGTGAACCTCGAAATGATCTGGGCCATCGAGCGCATACATCAGACCGTTGATGCAATGGCAAAGCAAGCGCAGATCGAAGCAAAGCAAATGCACTTCCGCGCATTGTGCAAAATCAGATTAACCGCAAGCTGGCACACCAGAAGTCTAGGCCAGATCCGCAGATACGAAGCAGCAAGAACAACACAAGGAGAGATTAAATGAGCACAGCAGCCGCAACAACAGGAAAGAATCAAAGCCCCGTAGCTCAATTCAGCGGGTTTATGGACAAGCTTAAGCCGCAACTGGCCCTGGCCCTGCCAACGCACATGAACGCTGACCGCATGGCGCGTCTTGCAGTGACTTCTTTCAGTACCACTCCAGCACTGCAAGCATGCACCATGAACAGCATTGCCGGTTCAATTATGACTGCTGCGCAACTTGGACTTGAGCCAGGTATCAACGGCCAAGGTTACCTGATCCCATACAAAACAACATGCACTTTCGTCCCCGGCTGGAAGGGATTAGTTGATTTGGTAGCAAGAAGTGGTCGCGCAACGGTATGGACTGGTGTAGTCCGCCAAGGTGACGAGTTCGAATATCAGCTTGGTGATACGCCATTCTGCAAACACAAGCCTGGCGATGAAGATGATGACGCTGTATTCACGCATGTCTATGCCATTGGCCGAGTACGTGATTCTGAAATGCCGGTGATCGAGGTGTGGAGTCGCGCAAAGGTTATGAAGCACCTGAAGAAGTACAACAAGGTAGGTGGTCGCCACTACGCATTAGCTGATGAACATAACTTTGAAATGTATGCACGCAAGATCGCCTTGCTTCAGGTATTGAAATACATGCCTTCCAGCATTGAGCTTGCTAATGCGATTGTGGCAAGCCATGCAGCGGAAGAAGGTCGTGGCGTAACCATCGAGAACGGCATCATCATCGAGACAGGGGAATCGATTGTAGAAGAGGCTGTAGCAAAGAAAGAACTCCCCCCTCTAACAGAAGAAGAATTGTTGGCTAAGTTCGGGAAGGATAAGGCTGATGCTGAGGGCGTGATTACCAAGTTCAGCGCCAAGTCACAGATAGAGCGCGGCGAAGAGACTGCCACAAACCTGATCGCATTCCTCTCGCCAAAATACTCTTTGAGCGCTGAGATCATCGAATTGATTAACTCTTGGGAGGCAAAATAATGAATCGCCAAACACACAACCTTCAGCAAGGTAGCCAATCCTGGCACGACTTCCGCGCCAAACACTACGGCGCAAGCGAGTTACCTGCCGCCGCTGGTGCAAGCAAATACACGACCCGCGCCGACCTTGTGAAAGAAAAGGCAACCGGCATATCTAAAGAGATCGATACGCGCACTCAGGCGCTGTTCGACAAAGGCCATGCTGCCGAGGAATCGGCACGCGGTATCGCGGAAGAAATCATCGGTGAAGAACTTTCACCCATGGTGATGTCGCTTGAGATAGACGACATTCCATTGTCGGCATCGCTGGACGGCTGCACTTTTGGGAATGAAATCATTTTTGAACACAAGCTCTACTCTGAGAAGTTGGCCGAGCAAGTGCGCAATAAAGCTCTTGAGCCGCATTATTGCCTACAGATGGATCAGCAGTTGCTTGTCTCCGGCGCGTCCAAGTGCCTGTTTATGACATCGGACGGCACTAAAGAGAATATGGCTTGGATGTGGTATGACGGCGCGCAAGCTGACTATGAAGCTATCGTAAATACATGGAAGCAGTTTGCCACTGATGTAGCTGCCTACGTTCCACAAGAAGTGAAAGAAGTCGCCAAGGCAGAAGCAATCAAAGCCCTGCCAGCCGTGTTCGTTCAAGCCACCGGCATGGTGACCGCATCTAACCTGTCCGAGTTCAAGGAAGCGGCAACTACCTTTATCGCGAACATCAATACAGAATTGGTGACCGATCAAGATTTTGCGGACGCTGAATCAACTGTCAAATTCTGCAAAGAAGCCGAACTTAACCTGGAAGCGACCAAGGCCAGCGTACTTGCGCAAATGTCTACTGTGGATGAAGTCACGCGCACGCTGGATCATATCGCTGCGCAGTTGCGCGACAAGCGCCTGATGCTGGATAAACTCGTGAAGAGTGAAAAAGACTCTCGCAGGCTGGCTATCGTAATGAGTGGCGGTACACGATATGCCGATCACCTGACCGAGTTGAAGATCCCAGTTGCCTATATGCCACTGATGCCACGGGTAGACTTCGGCGCAGCAGTCAAAGGCTTGAAGTCGCTATCATCTATGCAGGATAAGGTAGACGCATTGCTGGCTAATACCAAGATCGAGGCTGATGCGATAGCCCGTGACATCAATGCAAAGCTGGCATGGTGCAAAGAATCATCCGCCGGCTTTGGTTTCCTGTTCTCTGACCTGTCTGCACTGATCGCCAACAACGGCATGGAAGCCTTCCAAGCAATCGTGACTGCGCGCATCGAGAAGCACAAGGCAGACGAAGCAGCCAAGGAAGAAGCCACACGTATACGCATTCAGCAGGAAGAAGAGGCTAAGGCACAAGCAAAAGCCAAGGCCGAGCAGGAAGCGATCATCGCCAAGGCAGTCGAGGCCGAGCGCGCAAAGGCTCAAGAAGAACTTACCAAAGCACAACAAGAGCAAGTTGTTGCCGGCACCAGCTTCGTCTCTGTATCAAGCGAAGGCGTGAAACATATCCCTGCTGCAGAAGTAAGACTCACACCGGACGATCTCGAAGAACGCCGCAAAGCCGCCCAGCTTGCAGAATCAGCCACAGCAAAGACAGCGCCGGCACTTGTTAAGCCCGCAGATGGTCGCATCATCGAGGCCGTGATGCACCGCTTTAATTGCTCACATGGAACTGCTTGCAATTGGATTATGGAATGCGCAGAAAATATGAAGGTGACAGCATGAGC
>JAQTUV010000013.1:0-3959 GCA_028707175.1 Sideroxydans sp. | reverse complement strand
CGGCACTTGTTAAGCCCGCAGATGGTCGCATCATCGAGGCCGTGATGCACCGCTTTAATTGCTCACATGGAACTGCTTGCAATTGGATTATGGAATGCGCAGAAAATATGAAGGTGACAGCATGAGCATCCAAAGCAAAGACACCAACATCGGCAAGGTGCGCAAGTACCTAAGCAAGTTTGAAACTGGAACGAAGTTTACCATCAGAGACATCCTTGAAGAACTGCCAGAAATCAAAGGCATCCATGTGATTCTAAAAACAATGCTCGTATATCCAGAGATAACCGTAGCTCAAGGCGAGTGGCGGAATGGGAAGGTATATGTGCTAGGCAAGCTGCGCTATGAGCCTATGCCGCAATCCGTGTATACCGCGCCAACGCCAGCACCGTTGCCGCCCTTCCTGCCTGGTTATGTGATCCTTGCGCGCCATACTTTCTCGCAGGGCATGGGGAATTGATATGAACCTTACCTTTGCAGAGGTATGCGAATTCCTGAATATCGGAGAGACAAAGTTGAGAGAACTGATCGCTGGTGGATTTATCCCAGCAGGGAAGCTTGGTCGCAAATGGATTATTCGCCAGCAAGATGTTTTGGTTTACCGCGACGAGTTGATTTACAAGCGTACTCTTCAGCAAGGCCGTAAGCGCACACCGAAGGCTTACCCTGACTTGAGTGGTTATGGTGTAGCAGCATGAACCATTGGCTACCAGTACATCACGACTATGGCTTTTGGGTACTCATCGGCTTTATGGTGAGTTGGTTAGTGTGGGTAGTGGTATCAACTATTGTCATGTGGAAACGTAAGGGAGAGAAGTAATGAGCGGAATTAGTTTTGCACTTAAATCTACAAACTCAAAGTCAGTTTTGAGGATGTATTTCGACAAACAGAAAGATGGCTCTATAAGTGTCACTGTTCTTGGTAAGCATGAAGGGAATGACATTCAAATTGACTTCGATTGTCTCAGTGTTTGCGAGGCAAAAGACCTTGCATCTTACATCACCATGAGAGCAGACGGAGATGCAAACGTATAACGTAATTTAGATGCCTACTTCAGAACTATTACAATACTTTAACGGAGAAAAGGAATGAGTGAGCGCGAAGAGTTAATACAGACACGCCAACGCTTGCAAGGGGCAATCGAGAATGTAAACCGCTATCGCACTGAATGTGAGCAGAAAGATAAGCGCATTGCAGAGCTTGAGGCAAAGCTAGAAGCTATTGAGAAGCAAGAGCCTGTTGGCAGTTATTGGGGGCGTGAGAAAGAATATGGTTATCACCTGATTGATTTAGACGAAGAGATTGAACGGGGAACTAAGCTTTATGCTCACCCACTCCGAGAGCTATCAGATGAAGAGATAGCTAGTACCTTTGAAGCTACTGTAAAAGCATCACCTGCCTATGAAGAGTCAGACGGTACAATGCCCAATGAAGTGCGGGATATAGCTATAGCGTTTACTAAGACAATCCTAGCTAAAGCGCGAGGCGTGAAATGACTAAGACACAGAGAGATTTAATAAACAAAGCACTTGGAATGCTCAAGCCAATGTACAGTTTAGACGAGGAAATTGCAGAGCCATTGAAAGCAGCCCTTGCCGAGCCAGATGTACCAGAAGGCTGGCAGTTAGTTCCTATCATCATGACTGAAGAACTATCACGCCGCAAGCAGGAGGATGAATCCGCACTTGCTAAAGCACAGCGTAAGCGTGAACGTAAAGCAACTAAAAGGGGAACACTATGAACGAAGAACTAGAAGAAGCAAGGAAGGCGCAGCATAATGCAAGAGCGTTGGGGTGCTCACTAGAATCCGACTACGCCCTACTAGAAGCCACACAGCGCGCTATTGATGCGCAGACTGTGGAGTGTGAGGACTGCGATGGGCGCAATACCAGTAGTTTGACTTATCTTAAACAATGCCCAGTCTGCAACGGGAGAGGGAGAGTGCCTAAATGATACACACAGACAACACCGATACACTCAAGAATGCGCTAGCTGAGATCGAGGTGCTGAAGCAAAGCATGATAACGCATGATGAATGGTATGGGAAATGTAACGAAGTAATTAATCTATCCGCTGAAATCGAACGCCTTAGAGGTGAGATTGCAATACTTCGTGAGGTTGTAGAATGCGCTGATTCACTTATTCAATTCCAATACACAGGGAGTCAAGATGCAATGTCTAGGTTATTTGTGCTTGGCTTGGATGCGAAAACAGCATTGGAAGATACAAAGTACACAAGCTGGCTTACCGATCACGATGCAAAGGTAAGGAATGATGCGCTGGAAGATGCTGCATATCACTTTAATAAAAAACCAAGCTATGAAGCGTTTGGCGATACTGTTGCAGAGGAAATCCGCACACTGAAGAGTAAGGAGGAATGATGTTAGCACCCTGGGCGCAGTACCTAGTAAACCACAATCTTAAAGTGCTGGTATATCTCATTGCCTTAATCATTTACCCGTTCTCTATAGTTTGGTACATAGTGTCAATCACCCTGCCAGAAATAGGAACTGAAATAGCAAGAGACTTTAATTCTCTACGTGCAGCTAAGAAGGAGAAATGATGTTACCAAAGCCTCTTCGCTAAATCCGTTCCCTTCAATCGAGCGTATCTCATAAGCACACGGGGATTGCGATGCCCCGTTACTTTTGCCACCTCAAGATAGTCTAGGTCGGTACGCTCAAAGATTCTGCTAGTAGCCTCTCGTCTCAGATCATGAAACCGCAAGTCATCACACCCTGCCAATTCAGCAATCGCCGCCCACTGGTGACTTAATCTGTTTGACGTTGCCCGTAATGCTTTAGCCTCGAAGCTCCCATCCCAAAACGGAAATAGGTTATCTGCTGGGTGAGTTGTTAAGTAATCCTTAATAACTGAAACCGCCACCGATGAAAGAGGCACTTGCCTAGAATCTCCATTCTTCGTTTTATCCAAGAACACCGTCCGAGCATCGAGATCGATCTGGCCACGAGTCAGCGTGTACGTTTCCCTGAGTCTCATAGCTGTCTCAATCGCCAGGATAAATAACAATCTCCATGCCTCACGATTCTCAGCCACTACAGCACGTTGCCGGCCTTCAGGCACATAACCATCAATCACCGCCAAGATGCGCGCTTCCTCACCTTCCTGCAATCTCCTATCGCGCTCTACGTCCTTAGTGCCTGTTGCAGTTGTTGAGTAGCGCTTGGGTAGGACTCGCAGTGGGTTACTCGCCAGCAAAGTATCTTCTCTGCGTAGTACCCAGTCTAGGCACCTAGCCAGTGCGCCGACCTTCTTTCTGATCGTGCCAGGTGCGCCGCCCTGCGCCCTCAAGCTACTTACCCATATCTCTGCCCATGCGTACTTGATTGCGACAAGCTCTACTGTGCCGATGTCAGCAGACAGCCTATTGAGGATCACCGCATCGTCATCGGTGATGTGGACCGCCATACAATACTCACGGACAGCATCCGCAATAGTTGCAGTAATCGGCTTGTGAGATTGGAACTCTGCCGGGATGATGCCGCGATCCAGCAGCTTCTCCAACGCGCGACAATATGTCACGCCTTCCTCTTTCGTTGCAAAGGTCAGGAAGATCGGCTTATCCAGCAGCCCTTTTCTTTTGACGGTGAATTCCCATGAGCCATTAGCTCTAATGCGTGATGATGCCATGACACTTCCCCCGAAGTTTATAACTCGGCTCACCGGATTATTGTGCGGTAGCCGGTCGGTTTTGCCGACTTGATAGACGGTCTAGTGAGGGATAATGAGGCTTAACGAGGGTCAGCGTCAATCTATTGTTGATCTATAGGCGATAAAAAAGCCAGCTAATCTATTGATTTACTGGCTATTGTTTGGAGGTGCGTCCCAGAGTCGAACTGGGCTAACCGGATTTGCAATCCGATTTGGCTATAATGTAATCAGCTACTTACAGAATAACCAATTTGCCAACCAATCCGCTTGCTGCTTTGAGGCGCGAATA
>JAQTUV010000018.1 GCA_028707175.1 Sideroxydans sp. | reverse complement strand
TGATTGTGCCCTCAACGCCTAGGAGCTTTTTCATGTTCTTGCCTGCCCGACTATCAATCATCTTGCGCCACGCCTTAAGCATTTGCTCTTTGATGGCTTTAACATCGTCGCCAATCCCATGAGGTACAGTGCAGGTCATCATCAGGACTTGCCACCCCATCATTTGAGCCGCAGCGATAGCGGCGACTAGTTCGGCGCGTCTTCGCTCGGCAATCTTGGCCGCACAAAGCGGACACCACCAGACGGAACCACAGCGAATAAGTCCTGAATAGTGGGCTTTTTGGAATTCTGGGTTTTTCAGGATTTGAACGCCTTTACGCTTTTCACCCTTTGGGGTTGGAACTGTCCAACGACTGCATTTTGAGGTTTCCGAAGTAGGAAAGAGCCGGTTTACAACGGATTTTAGAGCGTACCTCTCGGCTCTTGCCTGTTGTGGGGTCTTGAAGGGCTTGAATTGTGCCTCGCCATTAACGACAAAAAGCTGATGCTGGGTTATTTCGCCGGTTTCTTTATCGATCCGTTCAACGGGTTCAAATGTCGGCTGATTGGTTTGGTTGATGGGCTGGAAGCCGCGCGGCTGTAGGTTGGCCGGAGTTCTTCCATATATACCAAGATGGGACGCCTCGCCGGTGCCGTCGACGATGCGCTCGGCGCGCATTCGTTCGCCGTCTCCGGCTGCGTCTGCCCTATTGGGCGAAATGGAAATCTTGCGGACAGACTCCGCCTGTGCTTGAATATCTGACATCGATTGGGCTCCTGATTAGCCTGGTTGAAAAAAGCCCCAGGGTCTCCGGTCGTCGCCAAACTTACGGAGAAAACACCCTAGGGCTTTTGCTTTATAGCAGGGTTGCAAATTTTATGCAATCAACCATCAAGAACACGTAATTCCGATTTCGGAATCGAAACCTTCCGCGTTACAACATCCAAATAGCCTTTCATTAATTCGCCGGCTGCATCGAGCTTATCAACGACATGAAGCGCAACTGATTTACGCTGACCAATCGCCGTCCGCTTCTCCATGACCAACTTGGGGTCGATGAAATGCTTCGTTGCAAATGTCCAGCTTGAGCGGGTTGAAGCAATCCGCTGATGCTCCCAACCCATAACCCGACCTACAACCAAAAGGCCAACGGCTTCATTCATCAGGGTTGTATCGCCTTTGTAGGCTTCGATGCGTTCGTTGATAAGGGCGTAAAATTCTTCATCGGTCATCATGGCTTCGATCTCCTGTTACTGGTTTTGACGTAAATACTAAATGTTTGCACTGCGTGCCCTCAATTCGCTTAGGGCGAATTGTTTTTGATTGTCTCCGACGGGCCTACCGGCGGTTTCTCGCCGAAGGGCAACCCCCGCCCCCATGAGGGGCGGGGCCTGCATGAGCTTATTTATCCCTGGCTGATCAATGGCCGCTACGCTCGAATGGTGAAAAATAGCCAACCATTTTGATTTTTTAGTTGAGGCGATTTTTAACCATTCGCCATTGACAGGGAAAGTCCGTCATTTACCGAAAAGGTCTCGTTGACCGTGTTTTTTAACGTAATCCCGCATGAAGTCCCTCACGAGTTGCGAGGCTGTACGGTCTTGAGTCTTGGCCGCAGCTACAAAGGCGTCTTTGAGGTCTGGCTCGACTCGGATGGTAAAAGCGATTTCTTTTTTGGTGGTCATGACGTATTGCTCCTGTATGTCTTTTGTACATACATTAGCAATACATTAGAATCTTGTCAAATTTTCGGTTTTCCGTAACCGTTACGATAAAGGCAAACCATGCATCTCCTTACGTTAATAAGACCGAAAATTCAGTCTTATTAACGCCTGCAAAGATTGTCTTATTAACAGGTTTGCTGAAACCATGGGGGATTTACGGAACACGAGCAGCCGACAATGTACTGGGTTTCGGTTTCCAATATGGTCATCTCCCATAGCTTGTATTTTGGGCTTGCAATCCGCTTCATGACTTTCCGGCATTTACTGTGACTCGGAAACACCATGGCCAGACCTGGCTTAATTGACCAGGCGACGGAATGGAACCCAACGCCAAACTTCACATCGGCGACAAACTCTTCGTTTTGGTTAGCGATGATAAAGCCCTTTTTCATGCCATCCCCCTTGCCATCATTCGGCGATACCAATCCACCCTCGCCTTAATTTTTTCAAGGGTTGGTTCGTCTGTACCCTGAGGGTTTTCAAGGTCAAGAAAGAAGATGCGGAGCGTGTCCGCTTCATCGAATACCACCCAGATTGCACTAGGCAACTTGTGTTTACCTGTTCGGTAAAGATCGGTAAGCACGCATGAAGTCATGGTGACTTGATCGGCTGGAAAATCAGCCTCTTCAACCTCAACAAGAACCTGTTTTGATAAATCGAAAAATCCTACATGCAAAGTCATATCGCTGGCTCCATCAAAGCTGAAAGAAAAGGGTTAATCATTTCCGGCTGCCGTTCGGCCAGATCGAGCAATGCCGCTTCACAACGAGAAGACAGGACAGCCCGCCATTGTTCGACGGTAAGCTCGGCTAAAACGCTGGAATGCTCCTCTTCAATTGCGACCAGTTCTTCATCGGTGACTTCGGTAATGCCTAGCTTGGCCTTAAGGCCGTTTGACCAATAGAGTTGCCTTGACCCTTTGAAGGCGTGGGCGTACACCTGGAAAAGCCGCTCTGATCGCTCACAGCCGTTTTTAAGGGCTTCTCGCAGCATATCCCATGGAGTCATGCCTTTTTCGCCTCTGGCGGTCTTCATGTGGCCTTTGGTCATCTCGTCTTCAAGACCCCATTTGGTCGCATACTTCGCAGCGTGTGAACCATCATCAACCCGTAACCCGTGTTTTTCCGATGGGGCCGGTAATCCAACCTTGCGGCAAGCATCGAGCCAAAGAGGGTAAAAACCAGTTTGAAAGATTTGAACCGTGAAATCCGGTTGAGCAAAGATAATGACGTGAAAGTGAGGATGGAACCCGTTTTGACCGTATGTGACCTCAAAAGCCCTGATTGTGCCCTCAACGCCTAGGAGCTTTTTCATGTTCTTGCCTGCCCGACTATCAATCATCTTGCGCCACGCCTTAAGCATTTGCTCTTTGATGGCTTTAACATCGTCGCCAATCCCATGAGGTAC
>JAQTUV010000017.1 GCA_028707175.1 Sideroxydans sp. | reverse complement strand
CTAGACGAACGAGGGGTTGACCGATTTCTGAACGATCACCTAGCGCATTGTGATTGCCCGTCTCCTGCATATCGAGACATCCGCAATCTTCGAGCTGCACTACACCACCTTTTAGCTGTGCTGCGTACACAGGGGGTGATAGATAAACAGTCGTTGCCCACCGGCCCCATCGCTGATGAATTGCGTCTCTACGACGAACACATGCTCAAAGCCAGAGGTTTGAGCCTTGGAACGCGGAGGGGTCGACTGCGTATTATCGAGCGACTGTTGCTATATAAGTTCGCGAACCATTCTCTGGCAATGGCTGAGCTATCCCCGGATGACGTGCGTCATTTTATTTCTTCACAGCTCCAGCTACGAAACACTACATCAAATGCTGCCACACTGGCCTCTGCGTTGCGTGCCTACCTGCGTTACCGGGCAACTTACGGTGATCAGGTAAATGGCCTGCTGGCTGTAATAGCAACTCCTGCTCACTGGAGTCTTGCACCACTGCCACGCGCTCTTAAACCGGCAGAGGTTGAACGCCTGCTCGCTTCATTTACCTCATCGTTGCCTTCACCCAAGCGAGGCTATGCCATCGTACGGTGTGCGTTGGATATGGGCTTGCGCAGCAGCGAAGTTGCCAATCTACAACTAGCTGATATTGACTGGCGTGCCGGAACTGTAACGCTCAACCGCACCAAGTCACGACGCCAGGATATTCTGCCACTGCCAGAATTGACCGGTCAGGCGCTTGCTGAGTATGTTCACAACGAACGTCCGAAGACCACGAACTTAGCAGTCTTCGTCCGTCTTTTGGCTCCCCGTGATGCACCCATCGGCGTTGATGCGGTCCGGCGTATCATCCGCAATGCCTATCGACGAATAGGTCTAAAACACGGACGTACCCATGCATTACGTCATACTTTGGCATGTCAACTGCTTGAGCGCGGTAGTTCTCTCAAGGAGGTGGCCGATGTTTTGCGTCATCGCTCGCTGAACACGACACTCATTTATGCCAAACTCGACACCTCTCGACTGGGTGCCGTGGCGCTGCCTTGGCCTGGGAGTGCGACATGAGCGAACTCATCAATCTGCATACCAGGGTCGACGAATATATCGCAGAACGTCACCATCTCGGTTTCAAGCTGCGCTCCATGGGACTGGCTTTGGCAAACTTTGCTCGTTATGTGGCGAGTGTCCATCACCAAGGGCCGCTGACCATTGACCTCATGGCAGACTGGGCTCGCCAGGACAAAGCACAGAGCCAAGAACCTGCTACACATGCACGGCGACTTAGTCTCCTTGTGCCATTCACCCGTTGGTTGCGGCAGTTTGAACCGCAGACAGAGGTGCCCGACGAGACAGTATTTGGCCCAATCCCAGGGCGTGTGGCACCTCACATCTATTGTGAGGGGGAAATCATCGCGTTGATGGTTGCCGCGCGCGGCATGAATCCACAAGGCGGGTTACGACCGGCCACCTTTGAAACCCTCTTCGGCCTGATAGCATCTGCTGGTCTGCGAGTCTCAGAAGCATTGTCTTTGATGGATGCTGATGTGGATTTGATAGGCGGATTGTTGACCGTGCGTAAAACCAAGTTTGCGAAGTCCCGTCTATTACCACTACACCCGAGCACGGTAGCGGCTCTGGCTCGCTATCGGCAGTTACGCAGCAGATATATTCGAACCACCGCCGACACACCATTCTTTATCGGCACGCGCGGTCAGCGACTGGGGCATCATCTGAGTGATCGCCAAGTGCATAAAGTCTTTTCCAACTTGCGTGATCAGTTGGGTTGGATCAATCGCGGCGCCCATGACAGCCCGCGAATCCATGATCTTCGCCACAGTTTCGTCGTGCGCCGAATGATGATCTGGCACGCGCAAGGCATTGACATCAATCAGGCAATGCTGGCACTTTCAACTTACTTGGGTCATGCGAAGATATCCTATACCTACTGGTATCTCACCGGCGTTCCAGAATTGATGGCGCTGGCGGGAAATAAGTTTGAGCGCTTTGCACATGTACCGGAGGCCGATGATGAGTAGCCTAAAATCATTGGTTGTGCCGACCTTTTCCGCACTCGTACAGGCGTATTTTGCCGAACACCTTACCCAACAACGGGCATTGAGCCCGCGCACGATAGCAACGTATCGGGATGCCTTCCTGCTGTTTCTTGACTTTACTCAAACGCACTGCGCAAAGTCACCGACAGAAATGACGCTGTCAGAAATCACGCCTGAGGTGATTTTGGCCTTTCTCGATCATTTGGAGCAAGATCGCCACAATACGGTGCGCAGTCGCAATGCGCGCTTGGCTGCTTTACGATCTTTCTTGAAGTTCGCATCGCATCGGGACGTGGCGTCTATGCAGGTCATTGAGCGCGCCCTCGGTGTGCCGATGAAGCGCTTTGAACGACCAATGCTCGGTTTTCTGTCACGCGAAGAGATGTTGGCCGTGATCGGCATACCGAACAATAGCTGGATCAGTCAGCGTGATCACTTGTTAATGGTACTGCTTTACAACACCGGTGCGCGGGTTTCCGAGATCATTGGTTTGAAATTGAGCGAGGTGGTTCTCGATGGCGCGGCGTGTGTGCATCTGCACGGCAAGGGACGTAAGCTGCGTTCTGTTCCTCTGTGGCGATCTACAGTCAAAGATATACGAGCCTGGCTGAAACTGAATCCGCAGCTTAACGCTTCTTCTGCTCTGTTACCCAACCGGAATGGCGACGCGATGACACGAGATAATGTGACGAAACGAATGGTATTGGCGGTTCGAGCGGCAACCAATACCAATGCCGGGCTGGACAAACGCTCAATCTCGCCTCATACGATACGGCACACAACGGCTATGCATCTGTTGCAGTCGGGGGTGGATATCAGTGTGATTGCACTGTGGTTGGGACACGAAAGCCCGACGACTACGCATCATTATGTGGAAGCTGACCTTGCCATGAAAGAACGCGCACTTGCCAGATTGCAGGAACCGGGAAACAATACCCCTCGCTACCACGCGACTGACGCACTGCTGGAGTTTCTAAAAACGCTGTAATTATGAAGAGCAAAAAAACATGCTTGCTTTGCCTCATGGGGCAGCAAGCGTGTGAAAAATTAGGGTGCTATTCATAAT
>JAQTUV010000016.1 GCA_028707175.1 Sideroxydans sp. | reverse complement strand
TTTTGCGCTTCAGTCTGCCGCCCGGCGTTTGCTTCCAGATTCAAGGACGGCTAAGTGTTTGCGTCTTCGGCAAGGCGAAGGCTCAGCGACACGGGTTAAGAATGTCGAGGTTTGGAAATCACCTAAGCATCAGACCGCCCATTATGTCGGCTTGCAGACTTGCGCTTCTCCTTGGTCTTGTCCTGTGTGTGCCGCCAAGATCAGCGAACGCCGTCGCCTGGAGTTGCTCCATGCGATGGAGAAACATCAGGCCGATGGTGGGCAGGTGCTTTTGTTGACCCTCACCAACCCCCACACACGCACCGATAACTTGCCAGCCATGCTAAAAGCTCAGGCTTTGGCAATGAGCCGCTTTAATAGCACTAAGTCGGCTAAGAAGCTTTGGGACTCCATCGGTTGTATCGGTACCGTTAGGGCTTGGGAAGTCACCCACGGCAATAACGGATGGCATCCCCATTTCCATTTGTTGCTGTTTGTCTCTTCCGGTTTAGATTTGGACGAATTACAGTCTAGTTTTTATGCTGTGTGGGCTAATTGTTGCCGCCTGGCTAAATTGTCCATTCCTTCTCTGCTTCATGGTGTCCGGTTGGATGACGGCACCAAGGCCGCAAACTATGTCAGTAAGGGCTTATGGGGGTTGGATAGGGAAATGACCAAGGGTCACATCAAAAAGGCTTCTAATGGCGGTCGTTCCCCTTTTGATCTGCTCCGTTCTTACCTTTATGACCGCGACAAGCAGGCCGGGGCTTTGTTTATTGAGTACGCCAAGGCTTTTAAGGGCAAACGTCAGTTGGTTTGGTCTAAAGGTTTGAAGGCTTTTTTTGCTGTAGATGATCTGACCGATGAGGAAACGGCGGCTAAGATCGAGGACGACGCTTATTTTCTGGGGACGATACAGCCCGAGGATTGGATATTGATCCGCAGGGCGAATGTGCGTGGGGAGTTCTTGGAGATCGCCCGGCATGGCTGGGATGCGGCGGAACGGTTCCTTTGTGATTTGCGCAAAGAGTTCAAGGCTTCCCCTGATTTTCATAGGCTCGAATAGTTCTGGCCCTTTGCCTTCTTTTTTTGTATATTGAACGTCCGGCCTGTCGTTTACGAGACGGCCTGCCGGACTGACCACCACCTAAACTATCTTGGAGTTTCAGCAATGGCTATCGCCCATTTTACGCGTTTGTGCGCCTTTTTTCGTCTTTCCGTTAACAAAGCCCTGCTTTTTTGGCTTTATCATTCGTCGTCCGTCCGCTTTTCTCAGTTCTTGTCGCTGGGTCTTTGTGGGCGTTGGGTGTTCGTTTCCCGCTTTCCCGCTCTTGTCCCAGGCTTTTCCCGGCCATCCGGTTGGTATTTTGTCGCCTCCATATCCATCGACCACGGCGGATTTTTTGAAATCGGCCTTGGCCTTGATGACGACATAGACTATTACTACTTTTCCGACCTTGAAGTAACCAACGTGCGTTAACGTCACGCAACCGGCTTTGCGCGTGCGAAAGGACGGCAGGACGCATCGCGCGCGCAAAACGCGTTGCGTTTCCCGTCTTTTCGGCGGTTTCTTCAAGTAGCTATGCGTATCTTACAAGTTTCCATGTGACAGCCTTTCCGTTATGCGGAGGCATAACATTATGCTGAGCAATAGGCGCTGTTGTTGATGGAGTATCAATTGACTGCCATACGCCGCTTTCAGGGCATTTTTCCCCAGTTTTTGCTGTTGTACCAAGTGAATGTTTTGTCATGTCTTTAGTCTCAAAAATACAGCCAAATAGCTGCGCTAAATGATATGACGTCGCAACCCAAGTTTTTCAATGATTAAAAAGCAAAAATTTTTCCTCGTTGATAAGCGTTGGCGTATTTTTCGTCACTGTGACGATAATTAACTTATGGTTGACAGTTTCACTGCTTTTTCCCATTTTTCCTGTTTGGTGCCGCCCAGACTCGTCCGGCACCGCCTTCCGGCCAGCTTTTTTAACCCGCCGATTGGTATTTTTACACGCAACAATCCCAGCAAGCGTAGTTCGCTTTTCTCACAATCACACAATTTCTAAAACAAACCCGCGAAGCGCACTTGCCATGAAGCGCCCCTGCGTCTTCATAGTAGCGAAGCGGTACTTTTAAATAGTAAAAGCGTAACGAAGTTAGCTTTTCTCTCCGCCGGAAAGGTTGGCCAGTACCGTTTTTTTGATTGTTTCGTTGCGATTGTAACCCCGACAGTCTGCCAACCTTGACCCTAATCACCGCTTGTTTAGTCAGCGCGGAAGCGCGTCACACAAGCTGTACAAGATAGCGGTAGCGTTCTAAATTAATTTCTTTCTCCAGAGTGTGACGGGCAAACCGATTAAAACGCCTCAAGCGTTTTAATGCTTTCGGTTTGTTCGTTGCACGTCCGCGTTAGCGGCTGGACTCATTTTCGAGAAATGGGGAATAAGGAGGAGGCTAGGCAGGGGGGGATTGGAAACATTTCCAGTTCTTAATATTCTGGTGTTTTGTGTTATTATTTTTTGTCGGTTTCGTATGACATTAAACACTGCCAACAGCTTTGATCGTTAGGATCGTCACGATGGTTAGAGAACCTCAACGTCCTTGAACGTCGGCTTACGTCTAATTCTGGTTTGGTATCCCAGTTCGTCAGAGCGCAGAAAAGGAAACCCCCGCAACAATTACCAGTTGTTCGGGGGCGTGATCGACCTGTAGAAAACGTTGCATGTGCCTCAGGAGGCCGATAATATGATTATATCAAAAATCATGTTTGGTCTGGAATATTTCCAGGTCAAACGTGCGTAAAAATTCACCCCCAACACCACCCGCTTTTGCCCTTCTTTCAGGCCAAAAAAAGCCGCCCCTTGGTAGGTATGCGAAATCTTCGCCCCTCCAGCAAAATCAAGGCCTCCAGCCGTTCTTGATTGATTCTGTAACCGACGGAAAATCTCTCGCCGGTTCGGTCGATTTGTCCACTGGAGAAATGGTTTTTTCTTCCACCGAATACGATCCGGTTACCGCCCGTCTTGAGCGTTTTGCGCTTCAGTCTGCCGCCCGGCGTTTGCTTCCAGATTCAAGGACGGCTAAGTGTTTGCGTCTTCGGCAAGGCGAAGGCTCAGCGACACGGGTTAAGAATGTCGAGGTTTGGAAATCACCTAAG
>JAQTUV010000015.1 GCA_028707175.1 Sideroxydans sp. | reverse complement strand
CACGGCGAACAAAGTCACGGTCTCTGGCGTCAGTCTGACCGGCATCACTGGCAGTCAAAACTCAGCGATCTCTGACTACGTATTGGCCGCCACCAGTGTGGATGTGGCTGCCACTATCACGGCTAAGTCCGTGACGCTGTCAGCCAGCAAGACCTACGACGGCACCACCAGCCTAACGGGTGCGGTGACACTGGGCACAGGTATCGCAGGCGAAACGCTGACGTACAGCGGCGCAACGGCGAACGATGCACACGTAGCGACGGTAAACAAATACATCAACGCACTCACCCTAGCTGATGCCACCGACCTATCCGGTGGCCTCGCCAGCAACTACCAACTACCCACACTTAACGCGGCGAATGCTGCCGTGACGATCAGCACCAAAGCGCTGACATCAACTGCGAGCATCGGCGGCACGCTAAGCAAAGTGTATGACGGCACAACATCCGCAACAGCCGCGAGCGTGAGTGGCTCGGTATCGGGTGCAGTCAGTGGCGACACCCTCTCGCTCGATACCAGCGGCGTGACGTTGGCGTATAACTCAGCGCACGTGGTGGGGGCTAACAGCATTTCAGCAAGCGGGAATGCTGGCTACATTATCAGCAGCACGGTCGGCAGCCTGAGCAGCGACTACAGCTTCAGCGCTCCAACGATTGCCGATGCTACGGCCAGCATCACAGAGGCAACACTCACCCTGAGCCTAACCAACACCGGCGTGAGCAAGACTTACGACGGCACACTAGATGCCCCAGTCGGCTTTACCCCAAGCTGGGGTTTCTCGGGATTGGTAACGGGAGACACCGCAGCAAGTGTGACGAGCACGGGTGCAGCCTATAACAGCAAAGACGTAGCCACAGCGAACAAAGTCACGGTCTCTGGCGTCAGTCTGACCGGCATCTCTGGTAACCAAAACTCAGCGATCTCTGACTACGTATTGGCCGCCACCAGTGTGGATGTTGCTGCCACTATCACGGCTAAGAGCCTAACCGTGAGCGGCCTAGCCGCAGCTAACAAAACCTACGACGGCACGACTGATGTCAATGTCACCAACTGGGGTAGCGTCAGTGCGGGCATAGGCTCGGAAACATTGGTGCTCGATCACGGCGGCGCTGCTTTTGCAGATGCTAATGCCAACACCGGCAAGACTGTTACTGCCAGTGGATATACCTTGGCAAATGGCAGCAATGGTGGGCAAGCTGGCAACTACACACTGTCTGCCACTTCGGCTACAACAACCGCAGATATTGCAAAGGCGATGTTAACGGTCACTGCCAACGACGATGCCAAGTTCGTGCTGGCAATTGATAATCCAGCCTACAACGGAGTGAGTTACAGCGGCTTCGTTCATGGTGAGAGCAGCACGGTGCTGACTGGGGTCGTGGGACTATCCCGCAGTAACGCTAGCATCCACAGTGCAGGTAACTACAACGGCGTGTTGGTGCCTGACACTTCTGGGCTGACGGCGAACAACTACAATTTCCAGACGCAAAACGGTAATTACACCGTGGTTGGATCAGGCCAGATGCTGGTGCGGGTGAATAACACCAGCAGCACCTACGGCTCGGCGTCGAACTACAGTGTTACTGGCGCCGAGTATTACAACGGCTCGTCGGTCGTGATGCTATCCGCGATTGTCGATAACGGTAACGGCAACTTCACCATCAACGACGGCGTAGGCGGATCGGCGACCTTCACGTTGACGCCAATTAACGCCAACCTTTCTGGCGCGGGCAAGACGGCGGTGGGGGCTTACCAGTTGGGTGCGAGCGGTGTCAGCACACTTAATGCGACCAACTTTGGCAATACCGTCACCGTGGTTGGAACCGAAACGGTGACGGCCAAAGCGGTCAGCGCCTCAGCGAGCGGGGTCAGTAAAGTTTATGATGGTACGACCTCAATGACAGGCGTCAGCATCGATTTGGCCAACCTTGAAATCAATGACACCGTTACCGTTTCTGGCAGCGGGGCATTTGGCAGCAAGAACGCCGGGAACGGCAATGTGGGCTATACCATCAGCGGCATCACGTTGGGCGGAAACGATGGAGGGAATTACTACCTGACGGGAGGTTCAAGCTTCTCGGGCAGCAACGGCACCATCCTCCAACGTAGCTTGACCGGCGCTTCGATTAGCGGCGTAACCACCACTTATGGCACCGCAGCTTCTGCGGGAAGCGTGAGCTTCGACAACATCGTTAGTGGTGATACAGTCGTCTCGACCGCCAGCATCGACAGCGCAGCCTACAGCACCAGCAACAACCTAAAAGCAGGCAGCTACACGCAAACTGCATCCGCCCTCAGCGGCGCAGACGCAGCCAACTACGACTTCGCCGGCTTCACCTCAACTGCGAACTACACCGTTGCCAAACTCGCTTTGACAGGCGCGGCGATTAACAGCGTAAGCACCACCTATGGAACAGCAGCTTCTACGGGCAGTGTCTCGTTTAGCAACATCATCAGCGGAGACACGGTCGTCTCGACAGCCAGCATCGACAGCGCAGCCTACAGCACCAGCAACAACCTAAAAGCAGGCAGCTACACCCAAACTGCATCCGCCCTCAGCGGCGCAGACGCAGCCAACTACGACTTCGCCGGCTTCACCTCGGCAGCGAATTACATCGTTGGCATGTTGGCGATCACCGCTACGCCTAGCAACCTTACCAAGGTGTACGACAGTACAACTGCTATGCCGGGAGTCGTGTTAGGTTTGAACGGCTTGGTGGTGAACGATGGGGTGACCGCAGCAGGCACGGGATCTTTTGCGACACACCATGTGGGTAGCGGATTGGGATATTCAATCACTGGCGTGGCTCTATCCGGTGCCGACGCAGCTAACTATTCCCTGAGCAGCACGAGTTTGACTGGTAACAATGGTGAGATCACACAAGCACCGCTAACGATCAGTGGCATCACAGCAAGCGACAAGGTTTATAACGCCGACACAGCAGCCACTGTAAGCACAGCGGGTGCGGTGTATGGCGGGCTGTTCAGCGGTGATAACGTCACGGTAGCGGCAACCGGAGTGTTCGGAGATCAGAATGTTGGTACGAACAAAGTCGTGACACTATCGAGCAGCTATACAGGCTCGAACGTGGGTGACTATGCCATCACGGATCAAACAAGCACGATGGCGGATATCACTTCAGCGCGGCCCTCTACAGAGGTGAGTAACGCTCAAACAGCGGCAATACAGTTGGTCGCCAGCATTCAGTTGCCGACGTATGCGCAACCACAGTCCGTTGCTATTTCACCCACCATCGCAATTACGCAGGTCACGAGTTCGGATGCTCAAGGCGTTACAGACA
>JAQTUV010000014.1 GCA_028707175.1 Sideroxydans sp. | reverse complement strand
CAACCCCACCGTCCAAGCGTTGGGAGCAGGTAGCACCCTGAACGAAACGTACACCGTCACCGCAATTGACGGCACCACATCGACCGTCAAAATCACCGTCAACGGCACCAACGACGCAGCTGTGATCAGCACAGCGACAGCGAACCTGACCGAGACCAACGCCGTCCTCACAACGAGCGGCGCCCTGACGATCAGCGACGTAGACAGCCCAGCGACCTTCGTAGCAGGCACGATTGCAGGCACCTATGGATCTGTTGTCATCGACGCAGCAGGCAACTGGGTGTACACCGCAAGCAGCGCACATGACGAATTTGCAGCAGGTACCACCTACAGCGACGTCTTCACCGTGAGCAGCGCAGACGGCACGACAAGCACCATCACCGTGAACATCTTGGGCACCAATGATGCTGCTGTGCTCAGCACAGCGACAGCGAACCTGACCGAGACCAATGCCGTCCTCACAACGAGCGGCGCACTGACGATCAGCGACGTAGACAGCCCAGCGACCTTCGTAGCAGGCACGATTGCAGGCACCTATGGATCTGTTGCGATTGATGCAGCAGGCAACTGGGTGTACACCGCAAGCAGCGCACATGACGAATTTGTAGCAGGTACCACCTATAGCGACGTCTTCACCGTGACCAGCGCAGATGGCACGACAAGCACCATCACCGTGAACATCTTGGGCACCAACGACGCAGCTGTGATCTCAAGCGCCAACACCATTGGCGTAGACGCAGGCGCCGTGACTGAAGATACCACCCTGACAGCCAGCGGCATGCTCACCATCAGCGATGCGGACGCAGGCCAAGCCGCCTTCCAGCCACAGACCAACACAGTTGGAACATACGGCAGCTTCAGCCTCAACGCAGCGGGTGCTTGGACCTTCAGTCTGAACAACACCCTACCAGCGGTACAAGCCCTGAAGACAGGCGAGACCCTGAGCGAGACCTACACCGTCACTGCATTGGACGGCACCACCTCGACCGTCAAAATCACCGTTAACGGCCTGAACGAAACCACCTCAGGTGGCGTAAGTGCTGTGCAAGAAGACTTCACCCTGAGCACAGGCGGCACGCTTACGACTACAGGCGGCGGCTCCTTCTTCGTACCAGCGACTACGACAGGCGGCTACGGCACCTTAGTCATGGGAGCAGACGGCGCATGGACCTACACCCTGGACAACGCCAGCCCAGCTGTACAAGGCTTGGCAGCGAACCAAACGGCCCAAGAGAATTTCGTCGTTAACCTAGCGGACGGCTCCACCACCAGCGTCATCATCACCGTGACTGGCACCAACGACGCAGCCGTGATTAGCAGCGCCAACACCATTGGCGTAGATGCAGGTTCTGTGACTGAAGACACCGCGCTGAATACCAGCGGCACGTTGACCATTAGCGATGCAGATGTAGGCCAAGCTGCGTTCCAACCACAAAGCGCGACAATTGGCGCTTATGGCACCTTCACGTTGGATGCAGCGGGGAACTGGACCTTCGCCTTGAACAATGCATTACCTGCTGTTCAAGCATTGGGCGTAGGCCAGACCCTGAGCGAGACCTACACCGTCACCTCATTGGATGGCACGCAATCGACCGTCAAGATCACTGTTAACGGCACCAACGACGCAGCTGTGATCAGCAGCGCCAACACCATTGGCGTAGACGCAGGCGCCGTGACTGAAGACACCGTACTGAGCACCAGCGGCACACTCACAATTACCGACACAGACGCAGGCCAAGCCGCCTTCCAGCCACAGACAAGCACAGTTGGAACATACGGCAGCTTCAGCCTCAACGCAGCTGGCGCATGGACCTTCGTACTCAACAACAGCAACGCAGCAGTGCAAGCGTTGGGCGTAGGTCAGACCCTGACAGAAAACTACACCGTCACCGCAGTAGACGGCACGACATCGACCGTTAAGATCACCGTCAACGGAACGAATGACGCAGCGGTCATCTCAAGTGCTAGCGTAGTAGGCGTAGATGCAGGCGCCGTGACTGAAGACACCGTACTGAGCACCAGCGGCACGCTCACAATTACCGACACAGACGCAGGCCAAGCCCTATTCCAAGCCCAAACTGGAACGGTAGGTAACTACGGCAGCTTCACGTTGGATGCAGCAGGTAACTGGACCTTCGCACTGAACAACAGCCTGCCAGCAGTGCAAGCGTTGGGCGCAGGTCAGACCCTGAGCGAGACCTACACCGTCACCTCGGTCGACGGCACCACATCGACAGTGAAGATCACCGTCAACGGCACGAACGACGCAGCTGTGATCAGCAGCGCCAACACCATTGGCGTAGATGCAGGCGCTGTGACCGAAGACACCGTCTTGAGCGCATCTGGCACCCTCACCATCAGCGACACAGACGCAGGCCAAGCCGCCTTCCAAGCCCAAGTTGGGACAGTTGGTGCATACGGCACCTTCACGTTGGATGCAGCGGGTAACTGGACCTTCGCCTTGAACAACGCATTACCTGCAGTTCAAACCCTAGCGATTGGTCAGACCCTGAGCGAGACCTACACGGTCACCGCATTGGACGGCACGCAATCGACCGTCAAGATCACCGTCAACGGCATTAACGAAACGGCAACGACAGGCGTAGGTGCAGTGCAAGAAGACACCACCCTCAGCAGTGGAGGCATCCTGACCGTTACTGGCGGCGCTACCTTCGTACCTGCGACCACAGCGGGCGGATATGGCAGCTTAGTGGTTGCAGCGGACGGCACCTGGACCTACACCCTGAACAACACCGACCCAGCCGTGCAAGCGCTGGCGGCTAACCAGAGCGTACAAGAAAACTTCAGCGTCACCCTGTCTGACGGCTCGACCACCAGCATCGTCGTTACGGTTGCAGGCACCAACGACGCCGCCGTCATCAGCAACGCCAACCAAATTGGTGTAGACGTAGGTGCTGTGACTGAAGACACCGTCTTGAACACCAGCGGCACCCTCACAATCACAGACGTGGACGCAGGCCAAGCTGCATTCCAAGCCCAAGCTGGCACCGTAGGTGCGTATGGCAGCTTCACGTTGGATGCAGCCGGCAACTGGACCTTCGCACTGAACAACAGCCTGCCAGTTGTGCAAGCGTTGGGAGCAGGTCAGACCCTCACAGAAAACTATACCGTCACCGCAGTAGACGGCACGCAATCGACAGTGAAGATCACCGTCAACGGCACCAACGACGCCCCCGTGATCTCAAGCGCCAACACCATTGGCGTAGACGCAGGCGCCGTGACCGAAGACACCGTACTGAGCACCAGCGGCACACTCACAATTACCGACACAGACGCAGGTCAAGCCGGCTTCCAAGCCCAA